>CAWJHN010000001.1:0-208825 GCA_963842725.1 uncultured Actinomycetes bacterium
CTGGAACACCGGCCGCATCGAGGAGGGCGGCAACCGCGGCTACAAGACCCGTTACAAGGGCGGCTACTTCCCCGTCCCGCCGGTCGACCACTTCGCCGACATCCGCGACGAGATGGTCAACAAGCTGCTTCAGGTCGGCCTCCAGGTCGAGCGCTCGCACCATGAGGTCGGCACGGCCGGCCAGGGCGAGATCAACTACCGCTTCAACACGCTGCAGCACGCCGCCGACGAGTTGATGCTCTTCAAGTACGTCATCAAGAACGTCGCCTGGGGCTTCGGCAAGTCGGCCACGTTCATGCCGAAGCCGCTCTTCGGCGACAACGGCTCGGGCATGCACTGCCACCAGTCGCTCTGGAAGGACGGCGTCCCGCTGTTCTACGACGAGCGCGGCTACGGCGGTCTGTCGGACGTCGCACGCTGGTACATCGGCGGCCTGCTCGCCCACGCGCCGTCGCTGCTCGCCTTCACGAACCCGACGGTCAACTCCTACCACCGGCTCGTGCCGGGATACGAGGCTCCGGTCAACCTCGTGTACTCGGCCCGCAACCGGTCCGCGTGCATCCGTATCCCCGTCACCGGCAACTCCCCCAAGGCCAAGCGCATCGAGTTCCGCGTGCCCGACCCGTCGAGCAACCCGTACCTCGCCTTCTCGGCGCAGCTGATGGCCGGCCTTGACGGCATCCGCAACAAGATCGAGCCGCTGGCCCCGGTCGACAAGGACCTCTACGAGCTGCCGCCGGACGAGCACGCCGCCATCCCTCAGGTGCCCGGTTCGCTCCCCGAGGTGCTCGAGGCGCTCGAGGCCGACAACGAGTACCTGCAGGCCGGCAACGTGTTCCCCGCCGACCTCATCGAGACCTGGATCGACTACAAGCGCACCAACGAGGTCGATCCCATCCGGCTGCGCCCGCATCCGCACGAGTTCGAGCTCTACTACGACATCTAGGCCACACCTGACGATTCGGATGGAAGGACTCCCTCCGCGTCGATTCGCCTCGCGCGCACAGGGAAAGAAGGGCGGTCACCATCAGGTGGCCGCCCTTCGCCGTGGGCCACGATCGGCAGGCGCGTGCGGCAGACGCGTGCGGGGTCGAGTGCGGCGGGTAGGCGATACTGGCCCGATGCCAAGGACATGGATCGGCTGGGGCCTCGTCGGCGTCCAGGTCGTGCTGTTCGTCGGGCTCCTGCTCCTGCCCTGGCGAGCGCCCGGGCTCATCGGGCTGACCGTGGGGGCGGTCCTGGTCGTCGCGGGCGCGGCCCTGGCGATGACCGCATTCCGCGGTCTGGGTCGTGCACTGACGCCGACCCCCGTCCCCATCCGGGGCGCCGGACTGCGCACCTCGGGGGCCTACCGCTTCGTTCGGCACCCGATCTACTCGGCGATCCTGCTCATCACCCTTGGCCTGCTCGTCGCCATCGGGTCGGGGTGGAGCTGGGCCTGGGGCCTGCTCATGCTGATGTTCTTCTGGGCGAAGTCCCGGTGGGAGGACGCTCTGCTGCACGAGGAGTACGGACGCGCGTGGGAGCAGTGGGCTGAGCGCACGGGTGCACTCGTCCCCCGTCCGGGCGCCTGGCGGGCATCCTGACGCTCGGGCGGCGACCTATCGGGCGGGACTGGCTTCGTCGCCGAGCCCGTAGAACAGGCGCTCGAAGACATGACGGGCCCGCCGCGTGACGCGTCGGTAGTCCTCCAGCAGCCGACCCGAGTCGCCCGGTGGGTAGCCGAGCACGAAGCTGATGGCCCGCAGGTCCCGGACGTCGCTGGGAACCATGTCGCTCGCGTGCCCGCGGACGAGCATGACGGCATTGCGGATCGAGGTCGCCATGCGCCACGACTCGCTGAGCTCACTGGCGTCGGCATCGGTCAGCAGTCCGGCCTCGCGCGCGGCCTCGAGCGCCACCAGCGTGCGGGTCGTGCGCAGCCCCGGCACGGTGCCGGCGTGCTGCATCTGCAGCAACTGTGCGACCCACTCGACGTCGCTGAGCCCGCCACGGCCGAGCTTCATGTGCATGTTGGGGTCGGCGCCTCGCGGCAGCCGCTCGGACTCCATCCGAGCCTTCAGCCGGCGGACCTCCGTGAGCTCGTCGTCGCTGAGCCCGGCGTCCCAGCGCAGCGGATCGACAAGCTGCATGAACTGCCTGCCGAGTTCCGGATCGCCGGCCACGAACGAGGCGCGCAGCAGCGCCTGTGCCTCCCAGGTGGACGACCATCGCTCGTAGTAGGCCGCGTAGGAGCCGAGTGACCGCACCAGCGGTCCCTGCTTTCCCTCGGGTCGCAGGTCCGCGTCGATGTCGACCGGCGGGTCCCCGCTCGGGGCCATCAGCAGCCGTCGCATCTCCTCGGCCATCGCAGTGGCGGCCCGATGCGCCTGGTTGTCGTCGACGCCCGGCCGGGGCTCGTAGACGAACATGACGTCGATGTCGCTGCCGAATCCCAGCTCGTGCCCGCCGAACCGGCCCATGCCGATCACGGCGAACGCAACCACGTCGCGCCCGGCCCCCTCGACGGAGTAGCGGGCGACCTGCAGTGACCCGTCGACGGCTGCGATGGCCACGTCGCTCAGCGCCGCGCCAGCCTGCTCCGGATCGGCGATGCGCAGGATCTCGGCCACGGAGATCCGGAAGAGCTCCCGACGACGGATCGAGCGGATGGCCGCGACCGCGCTCTGCGGCTCGTCGTGCCGCTCCACCACGGACGTGACCTCGACCAGGAGGGCGTCCAGGCTCCGTGGCTGCAGCTCCGCCTCGTCGGCGAGCATGGCCACCGACTCCGGGGCCCGCAGCAGGAGGTCGGTCGCGTACCGGCTGGTGGCCAGCACGCGCGCCAGTCGCTCGGCGGCGGCGGACTCGTCTCGCAGCAGGCGCAGGTACCAGTGCGTGGCACCGAGCGCCTCGCTGACGCGCCGGAATCCCAGGAGCCCGGAGTCCGGGTCCGGGGCGTCGGCGAACCATCCCAGCATCACCGGCAGCAGGGTGCGCTGGATGGCCGCCCGTCGGCTCACTCCGGACGTGAGCGCCTGCAGATGGCGCAGCGCGTTCTGCGGGTCGGCGTAGCCGAGCGCCTCCAGTCGCTGCTCGGCGGCCTGCACGCTGAGGCGGGCCTCGCCGGCATCGAGCCGGGCGACCGCCTGCAGCAGAGGCCGGTAGAACAGCTTCTCGTGCAGTCGCCGGACTTCGCGGGCGTGCTTTCGCCACGCGGCGAGCAGCTCGGCCACGGGGTCCTGCCGGTAGCCCAGCGATCTTCCGAGGCGACGCAGCTCGGCCTCGTCTTCCGGCATCGTGTGCGTCCGACGCATCCGATGCAGCTGTAGGCGGTGCTCGAGCGTGCGCAGGAAGCGGTACGCGTCTGCCAGGGTGGCCGCGTCGTCCCGACCCACGTAGCCCCACGTGGCAAGGGCCTCGAGCGCCGTCATCGTCGTCGGGCTGCGCAGCATGACGTCGCTGCGTCCATGCACGAGCTGGAGCAACTGCACCGAGAACTCGACGTCGCGCAGTCCGCCCGGCCCGAGCTTCAACTCGCGATCGGCGAGCCTCGCCGGAACGTGCTGCTCGACGCGGCGTCGCATCGCCTGCACGTCCTCGACGAAGCCGGGGTGGTCGGCCGCGCTCCACACGAAGGGGGTGACGGCGTCGACGTACTCGGCGCCGAGCAGCAGGTCGCCGGCGACCGGCCTGGCCTTCAACAGCGCCTGGAACTCCCACGTCTTCGCCCAGCGCTCGTAGTAGCCGGCGTGCGAGGCGATGGTGCGCACGAGGGCACCCTGCTTGCCCTCGGGTCGAAGCGCCGCGTCGACCTCCCAGATGCTCCCCTCCGGGGTGGCGGCCGTGCAGGCCCGCATGAGGCCGGTTGCCAGCGACGTCGCGATCGCCAGGGCGGCCGTCTCGTCGCCGCCGTCGCGCGCCTCCGCCACGAAGATGACGTCGACGTCGCTGACGTAGTTGAGTTCGCGCGCACCGCACTTGCCCATGCCGATCACCGCGATGCGGCAGTGCTCGTGGGCGGGACCGACGCCCGCCCGGGCCACGGCGAGGGCCGCCTCGAGGACGGCATCGGCCAGGTCCGACAGCCAGGCCGCGACCGTGTCCATCGGCGCCAGTCCGCTGAGGTCGCGAGCCGCGATCCCGAGCAGGGCTCGTCGATAGGCGATACGGAGCCCGTCAAGGGCGTCGAGGCCGTCCGAGGAGGCGACCGGCTCGATCCACTCCGGATCGGCTCCGACAGCCCGCAGCAGGTCGCCTCGCACGTTTCGGGCCGACGGGGCGATGGTCAGGGCCTCGGCATCGGCCAGCACCTCCCAGGCATCCCGGTGACGGGCCAGGAAGTCGCCGAGCGCCTCCGACATCCCGATGACGTCGATGAGGCGCCGGCGCAGGTCGGCGTCGGCCTGAAGTGCGGAGACCAGCCGGCGCCACTCCCGCTCCTCGCAGGACTCCAGGATGCGGACGAGCAGGAGAAGCGCCTGGTCGGGGTCGGCTGCGGCGCCGACGTCGGCGAGCACGTCGCCGTGCACGTCCGGTGCCGACAGCAACGGTTCGATCCGCGCCGAGTCGCACAGGCGCTGGGCGCGGTCGAGGTCCTGGAAGCCGAGTCGGATGAGCCGTCCGGCGCCGGAGTCGCCTCGGCGCGTCATGGGCGGGTCATGAGGCGGCGGCTGGGGCGGAGGCATCGCGCGCGTGTGCCCACACGAGGTCGGCCCACGCACGCGTCATGGGGCGCCAGGCCGAGATGAGGTCGCGTTCGGCGGCCGTGACCTCGGCCTCCGCCTCGGCAGCGTCCCGGCCCGATCGCGACAACGCCTCGTCGGCGGCATCCGCCCAGGTCGCGAAGGTCTCGGCGTCGACCTCCGGGTGGAGTTGCAGGCCGTAGGCGGTGTCGCCCAGCCGGAAGCCCTGGACGCGGCAGGCGTCGTTGGTGAGCAGGAGGACGGCTCCGTCCGGCAGGTCGACGATGTTGTCCTGATGCCACTGGGCCGCCGGGATGTCGGAACCGGAGGCGGGAACGACCTGGGACATGACCGGGTCGAGCAGTCCGTCGACGGTCCGCTGGACCTGCACCACGCCGATCTCGGTCGCGGGGCCGAGGGTGACGCGGCCGCCCGTGGCCGCGGCGAGCAGCTGCCCGCCCAGGCACAGTCCCAGCACCGGAGTGCCGCGCTGCACGGCATCCAGCAGGAGTGCGCGCTCCTGGACGAGCCAGGGAGCCGTGTCGTCCTCGAGTGCGCCCATCGCGCCGCCGAGGGGCAGCAGTCCGTGCACTCCCGCGGGGACGACGTCCGGCACCGGCTCCCCGAAGCAGGCGCCGACCACCTCGACGCGGATGCCGGTCTCGGCCAGCCACTCGCCGACCAGCAGGGGTGGATCGGTGGGGTCGTTCTGGATCGCCAGCACGACCGGTCGAACGGAGGGGTCGGTCGGGTCGGGGTTGGTCACAAGAGGGGAAGGTAGCGGTCGAGCTCCCACTGCGTCACCTGCCGTCGGTATTCCTCCCATTCCGCCTGCTTGTTGCGGAGGAAGAAGTCGAACACGTGCTCGCCCAGCGTCTCGGCCACGAGTTCCGAGCGCTCCATGGCCTGGATGGCCTGGTTGAGGCTCGAGGGGAGCGGCTTCATGCCCATCGCGCGACGCTCGGGCTCGGTAAGGGCCCAGACGTCGTCCTCGGCGCCGCGCGGAAGCTCGTAGCCCTCCTCGATGCCCTTGATCCCCGCCGCGAGCAGCACGGCGAAGGCCAGGTACGGGTTGGTTGCGCTGTCGAGGGACCGGAACTCGATGCGGGTGCTGTTCCCCTTCGTCGGCTTGTACATCGGCACGCGGATGAGCGACGACCGATTGTTGTGGCCCCAGCAGATCCACGCCGGCGCCTCGGCACCGCCCGCGAGGCGCTTGTAGGAGTTGACCCACTGGTTGGTGACGGCAGTGATCTCGGGAGCGTGGACGAGCAGCCCGGCGATGAAGGAGCGGGCCACCTTGGACAGCTGGAACTCGGCACCCGCCTCGAAGAAGGCGTTCCGATCGCCCTCGAAGAGGGACAGGTGCGTGTGCATGCCCGAGCCCGGGTGGTCGCGGAGCGGCTTGGGCATGAAGGAGGCGTAGAGCCCCTGCTCGAGTGCGACCTCCTGCACGACGAGCCGGAAGGTCATCAGGTTGTCGGCGGTCGTCAGCGCGTCGGCGTACCGCAGGTCGATCTCCTGCTGGCCGGGACCCCCCTCATGGTGGCTGAACTCGACGGAGATGCCCATCTGCTCCAGCAGCGTGATGGCCTGCCGCCGGAAGTCGTGGGCCACGCCGTGCGGGGTGTTGTCGAAGTAGCCGTAGCTGTCGACCGGCACCGGGGCGCGGCCGGGCTCCGGTGCGTCCTTGAACAGGTAGAACTCGACCTCAGGGTGCGTGTAGAACGTGAAGCCGAGGTCGGCGGCCTTGGTGAGGGTCCGCTTCAGGACATAGCGGGGGTCGGCGTACGAGGGGGCACCGTCGGGCATCAGGATGTCGCAGAAGAGCCGGGCCACCCCGGGACCCTCGCTGCGCCAGGGCAACAGGGCGAAGGTCGCAGGGTCCGGTTTGGCCAGCATGTCGGACTCGAACACGCGCGCGAACCCCTCGATGGCCGAGCCGTCGAAGCCGATCCCCTCCGCGAACGCGCCCTCGAGTTCGGCCGGTGCGATCGCGACCGACTTCAGCGTCCCGATCACGTCCGTGAACCAGAGTCGGACGAATCGGATGTCACGCTCTTCGATCGTGCGCAGCACGAACTCCGCCTGCTTGTCCATGTCCACATAGTGGCCCCTCGCGTGTTACATCGGGGTTAAACGCGGCACCCGATCCGGCGTGTGTCGCGCCCGCAGTAACCTCGGCCTGTGTCCCGGCTGCGCGTCGCCCTCGCCCAGGTCAATCCCACCGTCGGCGACCTCCTCGGAAACGCCGATCTGGTGCGGCGGACGGCCACCGCGGCGGCCACCGCTCAGGCATCGCTCGTGGTCTTCCCCGAGATGGTCCTGACCGGGTATCCGGTCGAGGATCTCGCGCTGCGTCCGTCGTTCCAGGACGCGTCACGCGCGGCCCTCGCGGCTCTCGCGCGGCAGTTGGACGACGACGGGAACGGCCACGTCGCCTGCCTGGTCGGGTACCTCGACATGCTCGACGACACGGGCACGGAATCCGCCGGACGTCCCCGGGGCGCCCCGCTGAACGCCGCTGCGCTCCTGCACCACGGCCGGGTCGCGGGTCGTTACGCCAAGCACCACCTGCCCAACTACGGCGTGTTCGACGAGGCGCGCTACTTCGTGCCGGGCGACGCCCCGCTCACCTTCGAGCTCGACGGGGTCCGCGTGGCCGTGGCGATCTGCGAGGACCTGTGGCAGGAGGGCGGTCCGGTCGCGTGGGCGCGCGAGAGCGGATGCGACGTGCTTGCCGTTCTCAACGCCTCGCCGTACGAGCGGGACAAGGACGACGTCCGGCTCGAGCTGTGCCGAACGCGAGCCGCCGAGGCAGAGGCGACTCTCGTCTACGTCAACATGATCGGCGGGCAGGACGAACTGGTCTTCGACGGCGACTCGCTCGTCGTCTCGGCGGACGGCACCCTCCTCGCGCGCACGCCGCAGTTCGAGGCTGGGCTCGTCTGCGTGGACATCCCGTCGCGCGGGAGCGGATCGGCGCAGGCCGGCCCGATCCCAGCGCGACTCGACGACGTCGCCGAGGTGTACGCGGCACTCGTCCTGGGCCTGCGCGACTACGTCGAGAAGAACGGCTTCCGCTCGGTGCTGCTGGGCCTCAGCGGCGGCATCGATTCAGCACTGGTGGCCGCCATCGCCTGCGATGCGTTCGGCCCGGACCGCGTCTTCGGTGTGGCCATGCCGAGCATCTACTCCTCCGGCCATTCCGTCGACGACGCCTACGATCTCGCGCACCGCACGGGCCTGTCGATCCGCACCGTCGCCATCGCGCCGATGTTCGACGCGTACCAGTCCGCCCTCTCGCTCACGGGCCTGGCGGAGGAGAACCTCCAGGCACGCGTGCGGGGTACGACGCTGATGGCCATCTCGAACGCCGAGGGCCACCTCGTCCTCGCTACCGGGAACAAGAGCGAGCTGTCCGTGGGCTACTCCACCATCTACGGCGACGCCGTCGGCGGATTCGCGCCCATCAAGGACGTGCCCAAGACGCTCGTCTGGGAGCTGTCCCGGTGGCGCAACGCACAGGCCGAGGCCCACGATGCGACTCCCCCGATCCCGCCCAACAGCATCGACAAGCCGCCGAGTGCGGAACTGCGACCCGACCAGAAGGACACGGACTCGCTTCCGGACTACGAGCTGCTCGACCGTCTCCTGGATGCCTACGTGGCCGGCGATCGCAGCGCCCCCGACCTGGTCGCCGACGGCTTCGACCCCGCCCTGGTCGAGCGCATCCTGCGGCTGACCGACCTGGCCGAGTACAAGCGCCGGCAGTACCCGCCGGGCACCAAGATCTCGCTGCGGGCGTTCGGCCGCGACCGACGCCTGCCGATCACGAGTCGCTGGCGCGAGTCAGCCCGCTGAGCACCAGGTCGACCACGGACTCCACCGTCACGCTGCGCATGGCCTCGGTGGTGTGCCACATCCCGAGGTAGAGCATCGGGCCCACGAGCACCGGGATCACCGCGTCGAGGTCGATGTCCGCCTTCAGCTCGCCCGATGCGATCCCGGACTCGATGATCCGGCGCAGCACCATCCGGCGCGGGGCGAGGACCCGATGGTGCACGAGCTCGGCGAGAGCGGGGTCCCGGCCCGACTCGGCCGAGGCGTGGCGCAGGATGCGACCCCGCTGCGATTCCGGGGATCGACGGCGGATGCCGCCGAGAACCATGATGAGCTGGCGGCGGACCGACCCGGTGGGCACGTTGAGCGGCAGGTCGTCATTGAGCCGATTGAGCGCACCTGCGACAAGGTCGTCCCGGGTCGGGAACCGCCGGTAGATCGACGTCTTCGCGACTCCCGCTCGCATGGCGACCGCCTCCACCGAGAATCGCGCGAATCCGTTCTCGGCCAGTTCGTCGAGTGCTGCGGAGAGGATGTCGTTGTCGATCCGCTCGTCCCGCGGGCGGCCCCGGCGGCCGATCACCGGCGTGAGGGTCATTGTCTCGGCTCGGCGTCGTCGACGGCCCCGAACTCCTCCGCCGCCTCCTCGCGGTAGTGCTCGACCTCCTCACGCACCAACGCGTCCGTCGCGTCGAGCGGAGCGCCCACGGCCCGCTCGCCCTTCTCCGGCGGCGTGATCGGCGGCAGCAGGAACCCGACCACGAGTGCGGCGATGACGATGACGGCCAGCGAGATGTACGACGTGACGTGCGCCGCGCTGAGGAAGGCCTCGTAGGCGCCGGCCCGCAGCGGCTCGACAACCGCCTGCGGGACTCCCTGTGCGAGTGCCGCGTCGAGGATCCGGTCCGCGGCGATGACGGACTCGGTTGCCGCCGTCTTCGCTTCCTCGGGGAAGCCGGCCGGCACCTTGTCGAGGACCGACGTCAGGTTCGCGGCGTACTGGGTGGCCAGCACGGTGCCGACGATGGCGACGCCCAGGGCGCCCGCGACCTGTCGCACGGTGTTCTGGACCGCGGACCCCGCGCCCGCCCTCGCGAGCGGAAGGACGTTCTGCATGACGGTCGAGCCCGGGGCGATGACGTTCCCCATGCCGAAGCCGAAGAGGAAGAAGACCGTGAGCAACGCCCACAACGGCGCGTCCATGGGCACCCGGGCGAGCAGCAGCATCGACACGGACACGAGCACCAGTCCCACCGTCATGACCAGCCGGTAGCCGAACCTCTTGACCATCGCCGCGCTGTTGGGAGCGGCGATCAGCTGGCCGATGGCGAATGGCAGGAAGCACAACCCGGCCGCGAGCGTCGTGTAGCCGCGCAGGATCTGCAGGTAGAACGGGAGCGAGAACGTGATGCCGGACATGGCGAAGAACGACAGGCTGACAGCCGTCAGGCTCACGGCGTAGCCGCGGTTGCGGAACAGGGAGACGTCGAAACTCGCGTGATCGCTGCGCGCCTCGGTCCACAGGAAGAAGGCGATCAGGATGATGCCCAGTGCCATCGGCACGACGACCGAGGGTGCCAGCCAGTCGCGAGTGGACGAGGCGTTGATGATCCCGTACACGAGCAGGATCAGGCCGCTCGCCGAGATGACCAGTCCGGGAACGTCGAGTCGCCGGGGATGCGGGTTCCTCGTCTCCGGGACGACGCGCCAGATGAAGAACAGTCCCACGATGACGATGGGCACGTTGATCAGGAAGACCGAGCCCCAGTCGTTCCCGGTGAGCCAGTTGCTCCACTCGGGATGCTCGAGCAGGATGCCGCCGAGCACGGGCCCGAGCGCCACTGCGGCGCCGACGCCTCCCGCCCATGCGCCGATCGCCTTGCCTCGCTCGTGCGGTGGGAAGACGACGGTGATGATGGCCAGCGTCGTCGGCAGCACCGCCGCCCCGCCGATGCCCATCACCGCGCGGAAGCCGATGAGCATGTTCGCGGAGACGGAGAAGGCGCAGATCGCCGAGGCCGTGCCGAAGATGGTCAGGCCGATGACGAGGACCTTCTTGCGGCCGATCCGGTCGCCGACCACTCCCCAGGTGAACAGCAGGGATGCGAACACCAGGATGTAGGAGTCGACCGACCAGACCAGTTCGCTCTGCGATGCGTTGAGATCACGCTGGATCGTCGGCAGCGCGATGTTGAGGATCGTGTTGTCGAGCACCACCACCAGCAGGCTCACCACCAGCACCGCGAGGATGGCCCACCGGCGCGGGTGGCCCTCCCCCGACGTCATCCACGAGTTCGAGGGCATGGCCCGCTCCGATCCGGGCACCGGCCGCCGGCACCCATTAACGAAACGCAACCGTAGCGGATCTCGAGGGCGCCCGGCAGGGTGGTCGCCAGCAGGGCACCCGGCATGCCATCATGGTGCCGTCCGGGGACTCCAGTGCGGAGCCTCGAGATCGGAGAAGACGATGTCCTTCCACGGCATGCCCACCGGCCGTCGCGTGACGATGCGCGACCTGGCAGAGGCGACCCAGCGCGGCGAGAAGTGGCCGATGATCACCGCCTACGACGCGCTCACCGCAAAGATCTTCGACGAGGCCGGCATCCCGGCCCTGCTCGTAGGCGACTCGGCGGCCATGGTCGTGTACGGGCACGACTCCACGATCCCCGTCACGGTCGGCGAGCTCATTCCACTCGTGCAGGCCGTGGTGCGCGGGGCGCCGAGAGCCCTCGTCATCGCGGACCTGCCCTTCGGCTCGTACCAGTCCTCGCCCGCCCAGGCGCTCGAGACCGCTGCGGCCTTCATGAAGGTCGGCGGCGCGCAGGCGGTGAAGCTCGAGGGCGGCGCCCACATGCTTCCCCAGGTGGAGGCCCTCGCCAGCGCCGGCGTTCCGGTGATCGGCCACCTGGGCCTGACACCACAGTCCGTGAACCTCCTCGGCGGGTATCGCGTGCAGGGACGCGGCGAGGCCGGCGAGATGCTGATGCGCGACGCCAAGGCGATGGAGGCGGCCGGGGCCTGCGCCATCGTGCTCGAGGCGGTTCCCGCCGACCTCGCCACCCGCGTCAGCGAGGTCCTGTCGATCCCGACCATCGGCATCGGTGCCGGCTCGGGCACCGACGCGCAGGTCATCGTGTGGCAGGACCTCGTGGGTCTCACGCCCGGGCCGGCACCGCGCTTCGTCAAGAGGTACGCCGACGTTCGATCGGTCATCGGCGACGCGGTCGGCCAGTGGGCCGCCGATGTCGCGTCCGGCGCCTACCCCGCCGAGGAGCACGAGTACCGCTGACGTCGGCTGCCTACACGTCCGTGACCCGAAGTCCGGCGTGCACCTTGTAGCGGCGATTGATCGAGATGAGGTTGGCGGTCATCGCCTCGACCTGCCCCGCATTGCGGAGCCGGCCGCCGTAGATGCCGCGGATCCCGTTGATGCGACCCGCCAGGGCCTGCACCATGTCGGTGGCCCCGCGATCATCCCCGACGACGAGCACGTCCGTCTCGATGGACGTCACCGACTCGTCCTGCAGCAGGGGTGCGGAGATGTGGTGGAAGGCCGCCACGACGCGACTGTCGACGAGGATCGCGGCGGCCTGCTGCGCGGCCGATCCCTCCTCCACCCGGAGCGCGTATGCGCCCTGCTTGTCGAAGCCCAGCGGGTTGACGCAGTCGACGACCACCTTGCCGGCCAGGTCGCCCCGAAGGGAGTCGAGCAGCGTCCCGTGTCCCTCCCACGGCACGGCCACGATGACCACGTCGCTGGTCCTCGCGCAGTCCGCATTCGACAGGCCGACGACGCCGTGGCCAACCTCGGCCGCGATCGCGGCTGCCCGAGCGCTGTCGCGCGAGCCGATCGCCACCTCGTGTCCCGCCATGGCGAAACGGACCGCCAGTCCCCGTCCCTGGTCGCCCGTGCCACCGAGCACGCCGATCCGCACCCCTGACACGTCGGGCAGGTCGCGGGGATCGGGGGCGGTGGCTGGCGTTTGCTCGGTCATGGGGCGCGATCCTGCCACAATCGACCGGTGGGCGCGTCGGGAGAGGAACGCACGGGCACCTGGCTGACGCGCCTGCGCATCGACGTCTCGCCACTTCGGCACTCCCGCGACTTCCGCTTCCTCTTCGCCAGCGGCCTGGTCACGTACCTCGGCTCGATGATCACCTACGTGGCCCTGCCGTTCCAGGTCGCGCAGCTGACCGGCTCCTACCTTGCGGTCGGCCTCATCGGGCTGGCAGAACTGGTGCCGATGATCGTCTTCGGCCTGTACGGTGGCGCACTCGCCGACGCGGTGGACAGGCGCACGATGGCGATCGCCACCGAGATCGCTGCGGGGGTGCTCGTCCTGGCGCTGCTCGTCAACGCCCTGCTGCCGGTGACGCAGGTGTGGGTCCTGTACGTCGTGGCCATGCTGCTCGCCGCAGTGGACGGACTCCAACGCCCGTCGCTGGACGCCATGATCCCCCGCGTCGTAGCCCATGACGAGCTCGCCGCGGCCGCCGCGCTCAACTCGATCAAGTGGACGATCGGCAGCATCGTGGGACCGGCCATCGGAGGACTCCTCCTGAGCGCTGGCGGCGCGGCCAGCGCATACGGAGTGGACGTGATCTCGTTCGTCGTCTCCGTGACGCTGCTGTGGCGCGTTCGCAGCATCAGGGCGGACCGTGCCGACGACGACCGACCGTCGCTTCGTCACATAGCGGAAGGCATCCACTACGCCGTCAGCCGCCGCGATCTCATGGGCACGTACGCGATCGATCTCATCGCCATGGTCTTTGCGTTTCCGTACGCGCTGTTTCCCTTCCTGGCCGAGGACCTCGGCGCGCCGTGGGCACTGGGGCTGCTGTACTCCGCGGGTGCCGTCGGATCGCTCATCGTCACGCTGACAAGCGGATGGACGACATCCGTGCATCGGCACGGACGCGCGATCGTCATCGCGGCCGCGCTGTGGGGACTCGGCATCGCCATGGTGGGGCTGACGTCGTCGCTGTGGTTCGTTCTGCTCTGCCTCGCACTCGCGGGAGGTGCAGACATGGTGAGCGGCATCTTCCGAGGAGTCATGTGGAATCAGACGATTCCTGATTCGGTTCGTGGACGAATGGCCGGCATCGAATTGCTGAGCTACTCGATCGGACCTCTGCTGGGACAGGTTCGCAGCAGCACTGCAGCGTCGTTGACGTCGTTGCGAATGTCGTTTCTCAGCGGCGGCGTCCTGTGCATCATCGGTGTTGGTCTCGCTGCAATTGCGTTGCCATCATTGTGGAAATACGACGACCGCACGAACGAGCACGCCGTGCGCGAACGCGAGCGTCGCCAGAACCTGGGCTGAAGTCCATGCACCGCAACGTGCACCATGCACTTAGCGCGGTGCGATGCGCGCGACACGTGCAGCGTTCTCAACATGAATGACTTTGTCTTTTGTGTCATGCTCTGTCAAAGTTGTTATCAGCGAACCCTGCAATCGAGCAGGGTCGACGACACGGGAGGCAACGTGGCGGTCGCAAAGAAGACTGCAAAGAAGGCGCCGGCAACCAAGGCGGCACCGCGCAAGACAGCAGCCAAGAAGGCTGTTGCGAAGAAGGCTCCGGCCAAGAAGGCTCCGGCAACGAAGGCACCGGCCAAGAAGGTCGTCGCCCGCAAGGCCGTCGCCCGCAAGGCACCGGTCGCGCGCAAGGCACCGGTCGCAAAGGCCCCAGCCAAGAAGGCCGTTGCCAAGAAGGCTGTCGTCCGCAAGGCTCCGGCCACCAAGGCCGTCGTCAAGAAGGCACCGGCCAAGAAGGTCGTCGCCCGCAAGGCACCGGCCACCAAGGCCGTCGTCAAGAAGGCACCGGCCAAGAAGGCTGTTGCGAAGAAGGCACCGGCCAAGAAGGTCGTCGCCCGCAAGGCCGTCGCCCGCAAGGCACCGGCCACCAAGGCCGCCGTCAAGAAGGCACCGGCCAAGAAGGTCGTCGCCCGCAAGGCACCGGCCAAGAAGGCACCGGCCACCAAGGCGCCGGTACGCCGACGGACAACTGCCCGTTAGGCGATACCGCTGATCCTCACCAGACGAAGAGAGGCCCGCACCTTTCGGTGCGGGCCTCTTGGCATTCCTCGGGGCTAGTCGTCGTCGGCGTCGAACGCCTCGTTGCGCTCCTTCGCCAGCTCCAGTGCGCGCTGAGCCTCGGCCTCGGTCGCGTAGGGGCCCATCCGCTCAGCATTCGCGCAGCCGTCCTCGGGCTCCACCCTCTGGTGGACCAGGCAGTAGTACCAGCTCATGTCTCTCCCGTCGCAGTGTGCCGATCACCCCAAACATAGCGACACCGAGACCGATCTAGACTCTCCCCATGCCATCGCGACTGCGTGAGCCGCTGACGCCGGGCAGCGTCTCGCCGATCAGGGCCGTCCCTGCCGCCATTGCGCGTCCTGAGTACGTCGGGAAGCCCGGGCCGACGCCCTATGACGGTCCCGAGGTCAAGGACGCCGGGACGATCTCCGCGATGCGCATCGCCGGCCGACTCGCAGCAGACGCGCTCGCCGAGGTCGGCCGCGCCATTCGCCCCGGTGTCACGACCGACGAACTGGATCGCATCGGGCACGAGTTCCTGTGCGACAGCGGGGCCTACCCGTCCACCCTCGGCTATCGGGGCTTCCCCAAGTCCTTGTGCACCTCGCTCAACGAGGTCATCTGCCATGGCATCCCGGATTCCACGGTGCTCGTCGACGGTGACATCTGCAACATCGACATCACTGCGTTCATCGACGGCGTGCATGGGGACACGAACGCCACGTTCCTCGTAGGAGATGTCGAGGAGGAGGCGCGACTTCTCGTCGAGCGCACCAAGGAGGCGACCCGACGGTCGATCCGTGCCGTTGCCCCGGGCCGGCCGCTCAGCGTCATCGGCCGGGTTATCGAGAGCTACGCCCGTCGATTCGGATACGGCGTCGTGCGCGACTTCACCGGCCACGGGATCGGCACGTCCTTCCACACCGGCCTCGTCATCCCCCACTACGACGACCCGCGACTCGAGACGCCGATGCAGGCCGGGATGACGTTCACGATCGAGCCGATGATCACACTCGGCACCTACGACTACGACATCTGGGACGATACGTGGACGGTGGTCACCAAGGACCGTCGTTGGACGGCGCAGTTCGAGCACACGATCCTCGTGACGGACGCAGGCTTCGAGATCCTGACGCTGCCGACCGGGACCGAGGAAGGGAACTGGTAGATGACGACCGCCAAGACAGACACGGTCTGGCCCCCCGACGTCATGACCTTGTCCATCGACGTCGGCGGCAGCGGGCTCAAGGCGTCGGTCGTCAATGCCCAGGGCGTGATGGAGACCGAGCGCGTGCGCATGGACACGCCGTACCCGTGCCCGCCGGAACGGCTCGTGGAGTCCCTGGTCGAGGTCACGGCTCCCCTGCTCGGCTCGCATGCGAGCGTGCACCGGGTCTCGGTCGGGTTCCCCGGTCTCGTGCGGATCGGCCACGTGATCGAAGTACCGTCGCTGTCGCGTCCGACCTACAGTGGCGAGCGCGACCACGAGCTCGCGGAGGCGTGGCTCGGGTTCGATCTCGCGCACGCCCTGGCGCAGGCCTTCCAGCTGCCGACGAAGGTCGTGAACGACGCCGACATGCAGGGCTGCGCCGTCGTCAAGGGCCACGGCCTGGAGTTCGTGATGACCCTCGGCACCGGAGTGGGCACCGCATTGTTCAACGACGGCGCGCTGCTTCCGCATCTGGAGCTGTCCCACGGACCGTTCCGCAACGGACTGACCTTCGACATCGCCCTGGGCAACAGCCAGCGCAAGGAGGTCGGCAAGGAGCGTTGGGCAAAGCGCGTCCGCAAGGCCGTACAGGATTTCGACGACATGCTGTTCTTCGATCACCTCTATGTCGGCGGCGGCAACGCCAAGCACCTGACGCCTGCCGACATCGGCCCCAAGGGCGAGATCGTGCCCAACACGTCCGGCATCCTCGGCGGCGTGCGCGTCTGGGCCCTCGACGCGTAGCTCAGACGGCGAACAAGTACGTATTTCAACTACCTGCGGTATGCTGCTGCCATGACCCGATGGCTCAGCGAGGAGCAGCAGCAGGACTGGCGCGCCTGGCTGTCGGCCTCGCACCTCCTCAACGACCGGCTGAGCCGCGACCTGCAGCAGCAGCACGGTCTCACCATCGCCGACTACGAGATCCTGGTCCGCCTGTCAGAGGTCCCCGATCGCCGGCTGCGCATGAGCGAACTCGCCGAGATGACACTCTCGTCGCGGAGCCGGCTCTCGCATCAGATCGATCGCATGGAGCGAGCAGGACTCGTCGAGCGCCAGGTGTGCGAGGACGATCGACGCGGAGCCTTCGCCGCGATGACCGACCAGGGCTGGACGACCCTCGTCGCTGCCGCACCCGACCACGTGGACAGCGTCCGCCGCCACCTGGTCGATCTGCTCAGCCCCAAGGAGTTCAGCGCACTGGGAGCCGCCTGCCAGAAGGTGGCCCGGCACCTCGACACCGAGTCGAGCACCTGACCCGCCGTGCTTGCCGCGTGATCGGCCTCGGGCGTCACGCCCCCTCGATCACCGCGACCAGTTCGGACATCGCAACCTCGATGCACGAGCACAGCAGGTCGAGGTCTGCCACCGCGTCGTAGTCTCCAGTGGCCGCGATCGAGAGTCTCCCGTCGTACGAGACGATGCCGATGCTGATCCGAATCGCCTGGCCGATGGGGATGTACGGGATCACCTCGAGCAGCCGCCGTCCCAGCAGGTACAGCGGGTACTGAGGTCCGGGGATGTTGGTGGTGACCGTGTTCACCACGCGCTGTCCCACCGTGGCGGCCACCCTTGCACCGAGAGTCATCAGCGTGGGCGGCACGAAGTCGGCAGCTGACACCATCGACTCCACGCCGACCGCCATGCCGCTGCCCTTGAGGTACGCCATCTGGCGGGCCACGACGGCCAGGCGCTCCATCGGGTCGGCAACCCCGACCGGAAGGTCGGCGAACATCGCGCTCACCTGATTGCCCAGCCGACCCCGCTGGTCCGCCCTGCGCACCGACACCGGGACGAGCGACCGCACGATGTCGTCGTCGACCGACTCGCCCCGCTCATGGAGGTACGTACGGAATCCCCCGGCGATGGCGGCCAGCACCACGTCGTTGACGGTGCAGCCCGCCGCATTCTTCACGGCCTTGACCTGCTCGAGGTCGGCTCGGGTCCAGGCCCAGCGTCGGTGCGGGCCGAGCGGACCGTTGAGCACGCTCGTCGGACGGACGACCTGGCCGCCGATCCGCGCGAGGCCGAGGGCACGCACCGCCGTGCCACGCAGCGCATCGCGTGGGGATGCGAGTGCCGGGGCCGCGGCACGCCGAGCCTCGCCGGGCAACCGAGCCAGCCACGCCGTCCCGGATGCGATGAGGTCACGTCGCGAGGGACCTGGGTCGGGACGCCAGGCACTGGCAGGAGCCGCTGGCGACCGCGCCTGGCGATCGAGCAGGATCTCGAGCACGTCGTTGCCGGACACCCCGTCGATCATCGCGTGGTGCACCTTGCTGACAACGGCCCAGCGATCCTCCGACAGGCCCTCGACGAGCCAGATCTCCCACAGGGGACGATGCGGATCGAGGCGCTGGGACATGATCCGGCCCGCCAGCGCCCGCAGCTGTTCCTCCCCGCCGGGCTGCGGGATCGCGGTGTGCCGCAGGTGATACGACGGGACGAAGTGCGGATCGTCCACCCAGTACGGCCGGGCCAGTCCGATGGGAATGCGCGCGATCCGCTGGCGGTAGCGCGGCACCTGGTCCAATCTCGACTCGATGTGGTCGCAGAAGTCCTGGTAGTCGGGAACAGGACCGTCGAGGATGAGCAGCGACCCCACGTGCATCTGCTGGGTGTCGTTCTCCAGGTCCAGGAAGCTGGCGTCCAGCGAGCTCAGGTACTCCGGTCGGGTCATGCCGACCCTCGATGCGGCGGCTTCGCCAGAGTAGCTGCCTGCTCCGCCTCCGGATGATCGTCCAGCCAGCCCAGGACCTGCGCGGCCGTCCAGTCGGGGACCTCGAGCTGCGGGACGTGACCCGCCCCCTCCGCCACCTCGAAACGCCATTCGGGATTCGCCGCTGCTGCAGCCCTTGCGGCGGCGATGGGAACGAGCCGGTCTCGGTCACCGTGAAGCAGCAGCACCGGAACCTCGATCGAACGCTGCATCGCCGCATAGCGGCCTCGGTCGGCGAGCACCCACATCAGCGACCGGGCGGCCGTCAGCAGCTCGCCGTCGACGTCGCCGTACTCACGACGCTTCTGGGCCATCTCGACGTGCTGGGCAACCACGTGCGCGGGGACGCGCGACGGATCCGCGCAGCACAGCCGGAGCATGTCGTCGGCCGCCGCCTCGGCCGACGAGGTGCTTCGCCGATAGGCCAGCAGCCGTCGGCCGACCGCGGGGACCGCGAAGGCCGCGAACGTGGCGAGGACGAGCGGGTCCGGCCGGGCGAGTGGTCCGATCGGCAGTGCCGGATCGATCAGGACCAGCCCAGCAATTGACTTCGGCTGACGGGCCGCCTGCAGGATCGAGATGAGTCCGCCCATCGAGTTGCCCACCAGGATCGCCGGGGTGCCGGCGACCTCGCGCAGGAATCGGTCGAGCAGCTGCTGGTTGGACTGCACGGAGGTCGACCTGGATCCACTCCGGGTATGGCCGAAGCCGGCGAGGTCGAGGGCCAGCACCCGGCAGCGGCCGGTGAGCAGCGGAGCCAGCGCCGACCAGTTCACCAGCGATCCGCCCAGGCCGTGCACGCAGACCAGGAGCGGTGCATCGCTGGGTCCGCCATGGTCGACGAAGTGCACGGGGCCGTCGAGATCCACCCAACCCGAGGCGGGGCGATCGACCGCTCCGGGCTCACCTGCCTCCACGACCCGAGAATAGCCCCGCGGCCCCAAGGCCTGCCCGACGACATCCGTGCAGCGGGAGTCGACCGCGAGCGATTGGCACGGGCCGAACAGCCGCTGCCGGTCAAGCGCTAGGTGCAGTCCGTGTGCCGAGCGCACGGGACATCAGCGAGACTCGGTCGTGTGCGCCGGTCTTGATGAAGATCGCCTTGAGGTGATCTTGGACCGTGTTCATCGACACCCCCATCGCACGCGCCATCGCTCGGGTGTCCGCTCCGGCCGCCAGCAGTCCCACGAGCTGCGCTTCCCTGCCGGTGAGCGCCATGGAGCGCGCGAAGAGTTCGAGGCGCTCGACGGCGGGCGTCTCCTCGATGGTCACGACGATGCCGGCGTCCGGTCGCTCAACCGATGGACCGGGCGACTGGACGGCGGCCATTCTCGCCGCGCGCAAGGTGATCCAGAACCCGTCGCCCAGATGTGCACGGGTGGACGCCGGGTGGTCGTCAATGCCGCTCTCGGTGGCCAGGAGCTGCGCCGCCACGTTGTAGACGCTAGCCGGAACCGCGCTCGCCCCGGGGCCGGGTGGAAGCAGCAGGTCCAGCCACCCTTGCGACGCGGCCGTTCGACTGACGATGCGAAGGTCGTCGTCGAGCGTCAGCACGACCGGTCCGACATCATCACGATGAGGTCTGGCGGGTGATACGAACGTCCGCGCCTGGCACTCACGCAGTGCGGTGGTCACCGAAGGGGCCAGGGTGACGAGGAACTCGGCATCTGAACCGGTGAAGGGGCCGCCTCGGCCTTGACGCCACAGATCGAGGAAGCCCCAGCAGCCGAAGGGGTCGGAGAAGACCGCCGAGGCCACGTCACGGATCCCGAGCCTGCTCACGAGAGCGCTCCACTCCGTGGCACGGCCCGGCTCTCCGGCGCGTGCCGAAGCCATCAGCCCCACGGGTTCTGCCGCCAGCATGAGTGCCGTCCAGCGGTTCACCTCCGATGCGTACTTGGCCCGGACGAGCCTCGGCAGCTCCGGAAGGGGAAGCCCGGGAACGTCGGCGAGCGGCGAAGCACCCACCGTGGTCACGGGATCGGTCAGCAGCCACACGTATCCGTCGAAGTCGACCACGTCGGCCACGACATCGAGGACCTCTCCGCGAAGGGCCCGGGAGTCGAGCGCCTGCCGGGCGATCGCCTCGATCCGCTCGCGGGCTCGCGCGCGCACCTGACTGCTGGCCATGGGACGAGCGTACGTGCGGCCGGATTCTCTGGGGAGCGTGCTGAGACCGAGCGGCAACCCCAGATATCTGGGATACCACTGCGCGCCGCTGCCGTCCTACCGTGGCGACTCACCAGGGGTTCCACAACCTACTGAACGGAGAGCCAGGTGATAACGCTTCGCATCGAGCACGCGATCCACGACTACGACCAGTGGAAGGCCGCCTTCGACAGCTTCGCCCAGGTACGCCAGACCGCCGGCGTGCGCGGCCACGCGATCCGTAGGCCGGTCGAGGACCCGCACTACCTGATGCTCGACCTGGAGTTCGACACGGCTGACGCCGCTGAAGCGTTCGCCCTGTTCCTCGAGGAGCGGGTGTGGTCCTCGCCGGATTCCGCCCCCGCGCTCGCTGGAGTGCCACGTACCCGTGTGCTCGAACTGCGGTAGGACCGCGCCGGCGGGTCCCGACCGAGAGTGTCCGACGACGTGGGGTTGCGGTGCGGGCGCTTGCCCTCAACCCGAGGACACCACGACCGCATCCCTCGTGCGAATGAACCCACGGACATCGCCGCCGTGACGACGACCGTGCTGATGTCGTTCGCGGGCGCGATCCAGGTCACCGACCCGTTGTCGCGACGGCGAGGATGACCCCGACTGTAAGCCGACCTCGGCGGACCCCAAGCCTCCCGCCTCAAGGGCACATTCGACCCCACAGCCATGGCGGTTCGGCGCGCAACGCCGGGTGCAGGGGCGACAGACTGGCAGACGGAGTGGCCGCTGCTGACGGCGCTCGCAGGGCGGCCTTGGCATCCGTCAGGAGGCGCGGAGTGTGTCGAGTTCTCATCGAACCGCGGGTGGTGGCCCTGACCCAGGCGAAGCAGCGCCTCCCTGACAGCGACCGTCGCAGTTGCCGACCCCTCCGCGTCGACGACCGCCTCGGACACGGGAACGCCGTCGTAGCCGACTGAACATAGCCCAATCGAGCGGAACCACGAAGAGAGGTCACGATGCGAGAGCACAGGGCTGCCGCGACGACTGCAGGAATCCTGTACATCACGGGGACGGTGGCCGGCGTCCTCAGCACCGTCGTCAGTTCGACCGTGCGTGACGCGCCCGACCCGTTGGCCGCCGCTGTCGAGCACCCAGGCGTCGTCGTGACCGGTGCACTGCTCGTTCTCCTCATGGGGCTGTCACTTGCGTTCGTTCCCGTGGTGCTTTTCCCGGTCCTGCGCCGCGCAGGCGAAGTTCTGGCAGTCGGCTACCTCCTCGTGCGAGGAGCGGTTGAGACCGTGTGCTACGTCATCCTCGCCATCGGCTGGCTCCTGCTCGTGCCCTTGGGCGAAGCCATGGCGGCAGGACCGGGAACCGCGTCGCCGGCAGGCGTGCTCGTCGGTAATCTCGTCATCGACGCAGACGCGACCAATGCCGTGCTCGCGCTGGTCTTCTGCCTCGGAGCCGCCTTGTTCTACGTCCTGCTCTACCGGTCGCGCATCGTCCCGCGCTGGATCTCGGTGTGGGGACTCATCGCGATTCCCTTGTACGTGGCTGCCGACGTGCTCGCGATGTATGCCGTCTTCGCCGCCAACGCCACGGAGCAGGTCCTCATGTTCCTACCACTCGCCTTCCAGGAGATGGTGCTCGCCGTCTGGCTGATCGCGCGCGGCCTGCGCCCAGGAACGGTCTCCACCACGCTCGGCACAGGTGACGGCACGCCGACGATCGCACGGGTCAACGGCTAGCTGAGGAGGGGGAAATGACGCGACCAGTGCTGACCGCAGTGGGAGTCACCGTGCTCGTGGCCCTCGGCCTGGGGACGGTGTGGCTGATCGGAATGAGGACGAAGTGGCCGCTCGTCATCGACGCCCAGCGCCGGATCAATCGGGCCTTCATCAACCCGCGAACGATGAAGGCGGCCGGGACTCCCGGTGCCACGGCCTCAATCGTGCGGCACACCGGGCGGACGACCGGCAGGTCCTACGCGACGCCCGTTGGCCCCTTCGCGACAGACGATGGATTCGTCATCGTCCTGCCCTACGGCACGCGCCCTGACTGGCTGTGCAATGTGCTGGCCGCCGGATCCGCAACGATCGTCCACGACGGGAAGACCTACCCGGTCGACCGACCCGAGATCCTCCCGATCCACGCGGCAGACGCATTCCTGCCGGAGGGCGAGAAGCGGAGCCTGCGCGTGTTCGGTGTGGACCAGTGCCTCCGTGTTCGCCACGCCGAGCCGGGAAGCGGCGCAGGCGGGGGACGAGCCAGCCTGTAAGCCGGATTCTGTGATCAGCCGAGGCTGACCGGTGATCATCCATCTGCGACCGCTGTTGCCAGCGGCCTGGTGCGGTCTACCCGCAGGCATCGAGCGGGCCGCTCGCCTGCGCAGGACCGCGACCCTTGCGGACCGCGGACCCTCTTGACCTTGCTCCGGGTGGGGTTTACCGAGCCGCGTCAGTCGCCTGACGCGCTGGTGGTCTCTTACACCACCGTTTCACCCTTGCCAGGATCGCTCCTGGCGGTCTGTTCTCTGTGGCACTTTCCCGCGGGTCGCCCCGGGTGGGCGTTACCCACCACCCTGCCCTGTGGAGTCCGGACTTTCCTCGACACCTGCGTGCCGCGATCACCCGGCTGACTCGTCCGAGCACAGGGTACCCCGCCCGCTAGCCTTCGCTGGTGCTGATCCTGCTCCCGCCCAGCGAGGGCAAGGCTCCTCCGTCCGCCGGCCCCGCCCTGGACCTCTCCGCCCTCTCGTTCCCTGAGCTCACGCCGACCCGGGAGCGCGTCGTAGCGGCCTTGGTTCGCCTGTGCGCCGAACGGCCAGCGGCAGCCGCGGAGGTCCTGGGCCTCGGCCCGACCCAGTCCGGTCAGGTCGCCGTGAACGCTCAGCTGTCCGCGGCTCATTGCTCGCCAGCCATCGACGTCTACTCGGGCGTGCTCTTCGAGGCGCTCGGTGCCGCCACCCTGTCGGCGCACGGCCGGCGTCGGCTCGACGCGCACGTCGCGATCGCCTCGGGGCTGTGGGGCCTGGTCCGCCCGCACGACCCCATCCCCGCCTACCGGTTGTCCGGATCCGCGAGCCTGCCCGATATCGGCACCCTCGCGTCGGCCTGGCGTGGTCCCATCGGGGCACTGCTCGTCGGAGGGGAGGGCCTGATCGTGGACCTTCGCTCAGGCACCTACCAGACGCTCGGGCCGGTGCCGTCCGATGCGCTCCATCGCACGGTGACCGTGCGCGTCCTGCAGGAGCTCAACGGGCGACGGACGGTGGTCAGTCACAGCAACAAGTCCACTAAGGGACGCATCGTTCGCGCCCTCCTACAGTCACGCCGGCTGCCTCGGACCGCCCGTGACCTCCACGTCGCCCTGTTGGCGCTGGGCTTCAGGTCGGAACGGGCCGCACCTGCTCAGCGACCCGGCCCCGCCCGCATCGATGTCATCGTCGAGACGCCGTGACGTCGGCGCTGCCCCGGGCTAGGTTCCGTCCGGCACGACGATGCCCTGCAGATGGGCCGCCTCGGCGAAGCTGAACATCGAGGCGTTGCCGTCCGGGAACCACGCGAGCGTCGTCAGCGAGCACGGCGGGAGTTCCATCCGGTAGACGCTGCTCAGGGGCGCCTCGACCGCGACGCCGACCAGGATCTTGATGGGCGAGACGTGGGCGACCACCAGGATCCGCTCCCCCGGATGATCCCCCACGAGTCGGCGACGAGCGGCGTCAACGCGCGAACGGCACTGGCTGAACGACTCGCCCCCCGGTGGCGGCACGTCCGTCGAGCTCAGCCAGTCCTCGAGGTGCTCCGGCCACCGCTGCCGGACCTCCGTGAAGGTCAGTCCGTCCCAGTCGCCGAAGGCGCACTCGGCGAAGCCCTCGTCGAACTCGACCGCGACGCCGGTCGCCGCGGAGACCAGGGCGGCCGTCTGGCGCGTGCGCAGCAGGGGCGAGGCCACGATGCGGTCGACGTCACCTCGTCGGGCGACCTCGGCGGCGAGCGCCCGCGCCTGCGCGATGCCGATGGGGGCCAGTGGCGCATCGAGTCCACCGCGGCCGCTGAAGCGCTTCTCGAGGCTCAGCTCGGTGGCGCCATGCCGTGCTAGCACGGTGACGGTGGGCATCCCCAGGTCGGCCCACCCGATCATGGCGGCCGGGGGCCGCGCGGCCGCATGCTCGTCGACCACGGTGCGGCTGCGCTCGAGGTCGATACTGCCGACCACGTCGTCGGCGATGATGTCCTCGCTCGGCAGGCCGTCCAGCCGCCGAATGGTCTCGAAGCCCCCTCGCAGTGCCGAGTCGATGACCTCGTTGACCAGCGTGTCGGCGCGCTTGTTCTGCTCGCGCGGCACCCACGTGTACGTGACATGGCCGGCCGGGAAGACCGCGCGGGCGCGCAGTGCGAGCTCGCGCATGTCCTTGTGCTTGATCTGCCAGCGCCCGCTCATCTGCTCCACAATGAGCTTGGAGTCGAGCCGCATCTCGACCTGCGCTGTCGCGTCGATCTCCCTGGCATGCTCGAGTCCGGCGATGGCACCGCGATACTCGGCGACATTGTTGGTGGCGACACCGAGGTACTCGGCGAGCTCAGCGAGGATCGCACCGGTCACGCCGTCGCGCACCACCGCGCCATAGGCTGCCGGACCGGGATTGCCGCGGGAGCCGCCGTCGGCCTCCACGATGAGCGTTCGGGTCATCTCCTAGAGCCCGGACTCCGGGGTGCGAACGAGGATGCGCCGGCACTCCTCGCAGCGGATCACGGCATCGGCCGGTGCCGCTCGGATCGCCTCGATGTCGGTGGGCGGAAGCTGGAGCCGGCAGCCCTGGCAGGTGCCGCGATGCAGCGGCGCGGCGCCAACGCCACCGTGATCTGCACGCACCTTGTCGTACAGGCCCAGCAGCTCGGCCGGCATCTCGCCGGCCAGTGCCGCCCGCTCCGCCGCGACGATGGCACGGTCGTGCGCGATGTCGGCCAGCTGATCCGTGACGCTGTCTGACAGCGCCTGCCGCTCGGCCGCAACGGCGTCGCGATCGCTGGTGAGGACGACCACGGCTGCACGCGCGCCCTCGACACGCTCCATGATCCCGAGCTCGACGTCCTCGAGGTCCCCCTGCCTGCGCGCGAGCGACTGCAGCTCCTGCTGGATGGACTGCAACTGCTTGGGGTCGCCGATCGAGCCCGAGTCGAGGAGATACTGGTCGCGCTTCACGCGATCTCGAACCTGCTCGACGTCCTGATCCGCCTTGGCCTGGTCCAGCTCGAGATCTCCGGCGATCGTCTCGGCGGCGACGACCTCGTCGCGCAGGCGTGCCAGGCGCACGTCGAGCTCGGCGAGGCGGGCGGCGTCCGGCAGCGTTCGCACGCGATGGTCCAGCTGGGACAGCTTGGTGTCCCGGTCCTGGAGTTCGAGCAGACGCAACTGGATGAAGGGGTCGGCGTTCAGCGGGTGCTCCCTAGGTGCGAGGTCCATGGATCCGTCGGGATCACGGACACGTGTACGTCCACCGTAGTCCCGGTCGCGGCAAGGTCGGAGGACAGAGCGGCGGCCGCGACGGGCAGCCACGGCCACTCGCTCGCGAAGTGGGCCACGTCGATGAGGGCGCAGCCTCCGTCGAGGAGGTGGTCCTGCACCCGATGATGCCGCAGGTCGGAGGTCAGGTAGGCGTCGGCGACGGCGGCCGCATCGGAGAGGAACGCGTCACCGGATCCCCCGCAGATCGCCAACGTGCGGATGAGGAGGTCCGGATCGCCCGCAACGCGTACGCCCTGCGCCGTGGCGGGCAGGCACTGCGCCACGCGTCGGGACAGCTCAGCGAGCGTGACCGCCTCGGCCACCTCTCCGACGCGGCCGGTCCCGACGGCGGGGTGTCCCGGTTCCGGGACGAGCGGCCGGACGTCCTGCAGGCCGAGCGCACTTGCCAAGGCGTCGGAGACACCAGGATTCGCATGGTCGGCGTTGGTGTGCGCGCTGTACAGCGCGATGCCGTGCGAGATGAGGCTGTGGATCACGCGACCCTTGTGCGAGGTCGCCGCGACCGAGTGCACCCCGCGCAGCAGCAGCGGATGGTGGGTGACGATCAGGTCGGCGCCCAGCATCATCGCCTCGTCGACGACGGCCACGACCGGGTCGACCGCGAACAGGACCCGACGGACGCCCGCATGGGGATCGCCGCACGTCAGTCCCACGGCATCCCATTCGGCGGCCAGTGCCGGAGGGTAGCGACGATCGAGAAGTGTGACGACTTCGGCAACGGTCGGGCTCGGGCTCACCCGGTCAGGCTACCCAGTTCCGCCGATCGGGTCCGGCGGTCGGTAACCTCCGCGTGGGCCCATAGCTCAGTTGGTAGAGCGCCTCCCTTACAAGGAGGATGTCGTCGGTTCGAGTCCGGCTGGGCCCACGAAGGTCGAGCGCGTAGCGCGAGACCGCGAGTGGGGCCGGTGTCGGGTGCCCACGAAGGTCGAGCGCGTAGCGCGAGACCGCGAGTGGGGCCGGTGTCGGGTGCCCACGAAGGTCGAGCGCGTAGCGCGAGACCGCGAGTGGGGCCGGTGTCGGGTGCCCACGAAGGTCGAGCGCGTAGCGCGAGACCGCGAGTGCGTCGTCGTCAGGAGAGCGCCGCGAGGGCGGCGGCGTAGTCATCGGCGTTGCGCGCCTCGCCGGGACCGTTGCGAACCGCCCAGCGAACGATGCCGTCCTTGTCGATGACGAATGTCGCGCGGGTCGGGAAGCCACGCTGCTCGACGAATGCGTCGTAGGCCCGCGATACGGCGCCGTGCGGCCAGAAGTCGCTGAGCATCGGATGCGTCAGTCCCTCCTGCGCCGCGAATGCCTTGAGCGTGGCCGGACTGTCACACGAGACGCTCAGCAGGACCGTGTCGTCATTGACGAAGTCCGGGTAGCGGTCGCGCAGCGTGCAGAGTTCGCCCGTGCAGGTCGGCGTGAAGGCGAAGGGGTAGAACATCAGCACGACGTTCCTGGTGCCGCGATAGTCGGAGAGGCTGACCTTCTCCCCCGACTGGCTTGAGAGCGTGAAATCGGGGGCGGCGTGCTCCACGTCGACGGGCATGGCAACTCCTGGTGGGCGACCGGCGGGTTGCGGACGTTACCGCTTGGCCCGGGGGGCCACCAATCGAGTGCCCTGCCACTGGGATCCCGCGCTGATGGTGCTGGTCTGCTGGAGCCCCGCGGTCGGTGCCGCGTCGGCGATGTCCTCGGCCTCGACGTGGCCGGTCCGACCCGGCTTGGGGGTCATGAGCCAGACCACGCCGTGATCGGTCAGCGGACCGATGGCGTCGACGAGACCGTCGACGAGGTCCCCGTCGTCCTCCCGCCACCACATGATGACGACGTCGACGACATCGTCGAAGTCCTCGTCCACGAGCTCACTGCCGACGACCTCCTCGATCCCGGCGCGCAGGGCGAGGTCGACGTCGTCGTCGTAGCCCATCTCCTGCACCGTGAGGCCTGCCTGAAGTCCGAGCCGACGGGCTCGCTCACGAGCCTCGTCCTCCGCTGCGGCGGTCACTTCTCTCCCCATCTCGTGTCGGCCATGACTGGTGCGTGACCAGCATGCCGTATCCCCTTCGGACGGGACTGATCCCCTCCTAGGGCCGTAGTCCACCGGAGGACGGGCCGCTGCGCAAGCGACACCGCCGAATTGGAGGTGCTTTCTTCTCGCGCTGTGCGCTTTCCCCCCTCCCGACGACAATCCCCACCTCATGAGGAAGGATGGGCGCACAGCATCCAGGTTCTCAGATCCCCCGGCCCCGGCGATCCCGGGCGTCGGCCGAGTCGAAGGATTCCCCGTGGCCCCCGGACGTGACCGAGACCCGCTGCTTGCCGGCGGACTTCCCACCCAGTACGTCGATGTCGACCCGGACGAGACGTCCGAGTGGGTCGAGTCCTTCGACAATGTCGTCGACAATGCCGGGAACTACCGCGCCCGCTACCTCATGCTGTCTCTGCTCCGCCGTGCGGCCGAGCGCAACGTCGGCGTGCCGAGCCTGCGCAGCACCGACTACATCAACACCATCCCGCCGGAGCGGGAGCCGTCGTTCCCGGGCAACGAGGCGCTCGAGAAGCGCATCCGGCAGATCATCCGCTGGAACGCCGCCATCATGGTGCACCGTGCGCAGCGTCCGGGGATCTCGGTCGGCGGCCACATCTCCAGCTACGCCTCCTCCGCGACGCTCTACGAAGTGGGCTTCAACCACTTCTTCCGCGGCCCGGACCATCCCGGCGGCGGCGACCAGGTCTTCTTCCAGGGGCATGCGTCCCCCGGCGTGTATGCACGCGCCTTCGTCGAGGGCCGGCTCACCGAGCATCAGCTCGACGGCTTCCGTCAGGAGGTGTCGCACCCCGGTGGCGGCCTGCCGTCGTACCCGCACCCGCGACTCATGCCCTCGTTCTGGCAGTTCCCGACCGTGTCGATGGGCATCGGGCCGCTCAACGCGATCTATCAGGCGCGCTTCAACAAGTACCTCGGGCACCGGGGCATCAAGGACACCAGCGACCAGCGGGTATGGGCGTTCCTCGGCGACGGCGAGACCGACGAGGTCGACGCGGTGGGGGCACTGACGCTCGCCGCACGCGAGGAGCTGGACAACCTCACGTTCGTCGTCAACTGCAACCTGCAGCGGCTCGACGGACCCGTCCGTGGAAACGGCAAGATCATCCAGGAGCTCGAGAGCCTCTTCCGCGGCGCCGGATGGAACGTCATCAAGGTCGTGTGGGGCCGCAAGTGGGACGAGCTGCTCGCCAAGGACCGAGACGGTGCCCTCGTCAACCTGATGAACAACACGCCCGACGGCGACTTCCAGACGTACAAGAGTGAGGACGGCGCCTTCGTCCGCGAGCACTTCTTCGGACGCGACCCCCGCACGGCCAAGCTGGTCGAGCCCTGGAGCGACGCCGAGGTGTGGAGCCTGCAGCGCGGCGGGCACGACTACCGCAAGATGTACGCCGCTTACGAGGCGGCCACCCGCGTCAAGGGCCAGCCCACCGTGATCCTCGCCAAGACGATCAAGGGCTGGACGCTCGGCTCGCACTTCGAGGGCCGCAACTCCACGCACCAGATGAAGAAGCTCACCCTCGACGACCTCAAGGAGTTCCGCGACACCGTGCACATCCCGATCACGGATGCGCAGCTCGAGGAGAACCCGTACCTGCCGCCGTACTTCCACCCCGGCGCGCAGGACGAGGCGATCGAGTACATGATGGAGACGCGTCGACGGCTCGGCGGTTCCGTGCCGACCCGGCGCACTGAGGCCAAGGCCCTCGCCCTGCCGGCGGACGACGTCTACTCCGCCGTCCAGCGCGGCTCCGGCAAGCAGGCCGTCGCGACCACCATGGCATTCGTCCGGATGCTCAAGGACCTCATGAAGGACCCCGAGATCGGCGCGCGCTTCGTGCCGGTCATCCCCGACGAGGCACGCACGTTCGGCATGGACTCGCTGTTCCCGACCGCGAAGATCTACTCCCCCCACGGGCAGCAGTACATCTCCGTGGACCGCGAGCTGATGCTCTCCTACAAGGAGTCGAAGATCGGCCAGATCCTCCATGAGGGCATCAACGAGGCCGGCTCTGTTGCATCCTTCACCGCGGTGGGCACGTCGTACGCGACGCACGGCGAGCCGATGATCCCGATCTACATCTTCTACTCGATGTTCGGCTTCCAGCGCACCGGCGACGCCTTCTGGGCTGCCATGGACCAGATGGCCCGTGGCTTCGTCGTCGGCGCCACGGCCGGGCGCACGACCCTCAACGGCGAGGGGCTTCAGCATGAGGACGGCCACTCGCTGCTGCTGGCGAGCACGAACCCCGCCGTCGTCGCGTACGACCCGGCGTTCGGCTACGAGATCGGCCACATCTTCCGGGACGGCCTGCGGCGGATGTACGGCGAGGACGCCGAGAACATCTACTACTACCTGACCGTGTACAACGAGCCGTACCCGCAGCCGGCCGAGCCCGAGAACGTCGACGTCGACGGGATCCTGCGGGGCATGCACCTGATCAGCGAGGGCACGAGCGAGGGTCCCAAGGCGCAGCTGCTCGCCAGCGGCGTCGGGGTGCCGTGGGCGCTGCGCGCCCAGGAGCTGCTCCGCGACGACTGGGGCGTCAGCGCCGACGTCTGGTCGGTCACGTCCTGGAACGAGCTGCGCCGTGACGGCCTTGCCGCCGACCGGCACAACCTGCTCCATCCCGAGGCGGATCCGCGCCAGGCCTACGTCACGTCGCGCCTGTCCGGGCGACCTGGACCGGTCGTGGCCGTCTCCGACTGGATGCGCGCGGTCCAGGACCAGATCCGCGACTGGGTGCCGACGGACTTCGTGTCGCTGGGCACCGACGGTTGGGGGATGTCCGACACCCGCGGGGCGCTGCGCCGTCACTTCCTCGTCGACGCGGAGTCGATCACGGTCCAGACCCTGGCGATGCTGGCCAAGCGGGGCGAGTTCGATCGCGGGCGTCTGCCCGAGGCGATCGCCCGGTACCGGCTCGACGATCCTGCGGCTGCCGACGCGGGCAACACCGAGGGCAGCGGGTAGCGATGAGCCCGGATCCGCGACGCTTCCTTCGATACCTGGAGGCCGAGCGCAACGCGGCGCTGCTCTATCGGGCGCTGGCCGACACCGTCGACGGCGATCGACGCGAGGCCTTGGTCGAACTCGCGGAGATCGAGGAGGAGCACGCAGCCCACTGGGTCGTCAAGCTGACGGAGTACGGCGTCCCCGTGCCCCCCGCCCCGACCGAGCTCGACACCAACGACGCCGCGCTGCTGGCGAGGGCGCGGGGGGCCGGGTTCGCCGACGTGCTGCGCCATCTCGAGGCGGCCGAGGGTGCGGATGCCGGTATGTACGACGAGGAGCCCGAGGCTCCGACCTCGATGTCCGACGATGAGCGCGAGCACATCGAGGTCTTCCAGCAGATGCGGACCGAGATCGAGGCCCCGACGTCGACTCCGGTGCGCATGCCGCGCCGTATTCAGGCGGGCCAGGGCGAGTCCTGGCACCGCACGGACAAGTCGGGCTCGGTGCGGGCCGCGGTCTTCGGCGTCTCCGATGGCCTGGTGTCGAACACGGCATTGGTCATGGGATTCGCCGGTGCTTCGACCAGCAACAGCACGGTCCTGTTCGCCGGCCTCGCCGGGCTGCTCGCCGGCGCCTTCAGCATGGCGGCCGGCGAGTACGTCAGCGTCGCGAGCCAGCGCGACCTGTTCCGGCGCGAGATCGAGATCGAGGCCAGCGAGCTGCGTGACAAGCCGCAGGAGGAGCAGAAGGAGCTCGAGCTCATCTACCGGGCCAAGGGGGTCGACCGGCAGAACGCCGCTGCCATCGCCGCCCAGATCATGTCCGACCCCAAGACCGCCCTGGACACCCTGGCCCGCGAGGAGCTCGGCCTCGACCCGGACGAGCTCGGCTCTCCCGTGCGCGTCGCCATCTCCAGCTTCATCGCGTTCGCCATCGGTGCGTCGGTGGTCGTTATCCCGTATCTGTTCTTCATGGCTCCGGGTGCGTCGACCGTCACGCCCCTCATCCTCTCGATCGGTCTTGCCGTCGTGTCGATGGTCATCGTCGGCGGCGTCGTCGGGCGGCTCTCCGGACGTGGAGTCGTCTTCTCCGCCATGCGGCAACTGCTGTGGGGGTCCGGGGCCGCCATGGTGACGTTCGTGGTGGGCCGAGTCGTCGGCATATCCGTCGGCTGACGACCTGCCGCCATGAGCACGTCTCCCGAGATCTCGCTCATCACCCGCGCCACGGGTGAGTTGACGACCGCGGCCACCAAGCGCATGGAGGAGACGCTGCCGTGGTTTCGCGAGTTGGGCGCAGAGGAGCGATCCTGGGTCTCGCTCGTCGCGCAGGCCGGCATCACTGCCTTCATCGACTGGTTCCGGACGCCCGACGAGCCCCCGGCCCTGACGGCGGACGTGTTCGGCGCGGCTCCCAGCGAGCTGGCCCGCGTCATCTCGCTCGAGCAGACGGTCGACCTGGTCCGCACCACCGTCAGCGTCGTCGAGTCGGCGATCGAGGACCTCGCCACCGAAGCTGACCTGCCGCAGCTGCGCCTTGCCGTGCTGCGCTACTCGCGGGAGATCGCCTTCTCCGCCGCGGAGGTCTACGCCCGGGCCGCCGAGGCGCGCGGTGCCTGGGATGCGCGTCTGGAGGCGCTCGTCGTCGATGCACTGCTGCGCGACGAGGTCGACGAGTCCGTCCTTGGCCGGGTCGCCTCCCTGGGCTGGTCGGCACAGGGATCGATCATCGTGGTGGCCGGAACGGCGCCGGTTGGAGATCCAGAGAAGGCGATGGACGTCATGCGCCGAGCGGCCGAGCACCACGGGCTCGCCCTGCTCACCGGGATCCACGGCTCGACCCTGCTCGCCGTGGCCGGGCTCGGCGCCGACGCGCAGCGCCGACTCGACCCGATGAAGGCGGCCCGCCTGCTCATCCCCCACTTCGGCCCCGGACCGGTGGTCCTGAGCGATCCCGTCCCCTCCCTGTCGGCCGTCCCCCGGGCCACACGCTCGACCCTGTCGGGCCTGCGCGCCGCGTGGGGCTGGGCGGATGCGCCGCGACCGGTCGCGGCCGCCGACCTGCTGCCCGAGCGAGCGCTGTCCGGCGACGTCGAGGCCGTCGAGACGCTCCTCGCGATCGTCCATCGGGCACTGCTGGCCGACGCCGTCCTCTACGACACGGCGACGGCCTACCTCGAGCGCACCCCCTCACTCGAGGCGACCGCTCGGGCGCTCTTCATCCACCCGAACACCGTCCGGTACCGCCTTCGCCGGATTGCGGACGTCACCGGCTTCTCCCCGACCGACGTGCGTGGTGCGTTCACGCTGCGCGTGGGACTCACCCTGGGACGACTCAGCGTCGACGAGGTTCCGGACTGAACCCGGATAGCGAGCTCCGTGCCCGGTCTTTGTAGGATTCCTACAAAGACCGGGCACGGAGATTGGCGGGCACAACCTCGCCGCCGACGGTCCGACCACGGGAGGCTACGAGGGTGCTCGTTGTCATCGCGCCCGGACAGGGCTCACAGTCGCCCGGCTTCCTCACTCCCTGGCTCGAGATTCCCGGTGTGCGGGAACGCCTCGACTGGCTCTCGGTCGTCAGCGGCGTCGACCTCGTCGAGCACGGCACCGTCTCCGACGCCGACACCATCCGCGACACGGCCATCGCCCAGCCGCTGATCGTCGGCGCGGGACTGGTCACTCTGCTGAGCTTGTTCCCGCACCCGGGCAACGCCTTCGCCCGCATCGGCGCCGGCGCCGGGCACTCGGTCGGTGAGATCACCGCCGCGGTCGGCTCGGGAGTGCTGACCGCCGAGCAGGCCATGATCTTCGTGCGCGAGCGCGGTCGCCTGATGGCGCAGGCGTCCGCGGTGACCGCCACCGGCATGAGCGCGGTCCTCGGCGGCGACCCCGACGCCGTCGTCGCCGCCGCCGACCGGCACGGCCTCACCCCCGCCAACATGAACGGCGCCGGCCAGATCGTCGTCGCCGGCACGCTCGAGCAACTGGCCGCCTTCGCGGCCGATCCGCCCGAGGGCACGCGCGTGCGACCGCTTGAGGTGGCGGGCGCCTTCCACACCCAGCACATGTCGTCCGCCGTCGACACCCTGGCCGGCTACGCGCGGGCCATGACGACGCACGATCCGCGCATCCCGCTCATCTCCAACTCCGATGGCCGGATCGTGCACGACGGCCGCGACGTGCTGCGGCGCCTCGTCACGCAGGTCAGCACCCCCGTCCGTTGGGACCAGTGCATGTCGGCGATGTCGGATCTGGGCGTCACGGCCGTCATCGAGATCCCGCCGGCCGGCACCCTCACGGGCCTGATCAAGCGCGCCCTGCCCGGTGTCGAGACCCTCGCGGTCAAGACGCCCGACGACCTGCCGGCGGCCTGGCGCCTGATCGAGCGCCACGGCAGCCGGGCGAATCTCGAGAACCAGCCGACCTGGCGCCTGCTCGTCGCACCCGTCAAGGGCACGTTCCGACTCACCGCCGAGGTGGCTGCCGGAGACGAGCTGGCCATCAACTGCATCGCCGGAACGGTCGAGACGCTGCGCGACTCGATCCCGGTCGTCGCCCCGCATGGCGGCCTCGTCGTGGAATGGCTGGTCGAGGACGGCGACCCGGTCGCACCCGGGCAGCCGATCGTCCGGCTCCACCCGATCGCCCAGGAGGCACACGCGTGACTGCTCGCATCACCCCCGTGGTCGGCGCCGAGTACGCGCGCATCCTGTCCGTCGGCGCCTACCGCCCAAGCCGGGTGGTGACGAACGCCGAGGTCTGCGAGCACATCGACTCGTCCGATGAGTGGATCCGCGAGCGCTCGGGCATCATCGAGCGTCGATACGCGGCGAAGGACGAGTCCGTCGTGGACATGGCGACGGCGGCCGCCACGACGGCTCTTGAGTCATCCGGGATCTCGGCGGACCAGGTCGGAATGGTCATCCTCGCGACGGTGACCCACCCGTACCAGACGCCCTCGGCGGCTGCCGAGGTCGCCGCTCGGATGGGCATGACGTGCGCGGCGATGGACATCTCCGCCGCCTGCGCGGGGTTCTGCTACGGCCTCGCCCTGGCCAGCGACATGATCCGCGGCGGCAGCGCCCGCTACGTCGTCCTGGTGGGGGTCGAGAAGCTCACGGACTGGGTCAATCCGGAGGATCGCGGGACGGCCTTCATCTTCGCGGACGGCGCGGGTGCGGTCATCGTGGGTCCCTCCGACGAGCCGGCGATCGGACCGGTCGTCTGGGGCTCCGACGGCGCTCAGAAGGACGCGATCACCATGACGCAGTCGATGATCGACTATCGCGACAATGGCGGTCCCATCTTCCCCACCCTCGAGATGCAGGGACAGCAGGTGTTCCGCTGGGCCGTGGGCGAGATGTCCAAGGCCTCTCAGCGCGCCCTCGAGGCGGCTGGGGTCGATGCCGAGGATCTCGACGCCTTCATTCCGCACCAGGCAAACATGCGCATCACCGACGCCATGGTCCGCACGCTGAAGCTGCCCGCGCATGTGCCCGTCGCTCGTGACATCGCCTACACCGGCAACACATCCGCCGCGTCCGTGCCCCTCGCCATGGCCAATATGCTCGAGTCCGGCGAGGCACCGCACGGCGGCACCGCGCTGCTGATCGGTTTCGGCGCCGGGCTGGCCTACGCCGCTCAGGTCGTCACGCTCCCCTAGGTCTGCTTCACCGGCACCATCGCCCGAAGTACCCCACCACATCGAAAGGAATCACATGAGCCAGGAGATCCTGGACGGCCTCGCCGTCATCGTCAACGAGGTCGCCGGAGTGCCCGTCGAGGACGTGCAGTCCGACAAGTCGTTCGTCGATGACCTCGACATCGACTCCCTGTCCATGGTCGAGGTCGTCATGGCCGCCGAGGACAAGTGGGGCGTGAAGATCCCCGACAGCGAGGTCAAGAACCTCAAGACCGTCGGCGACGCCGTCTCCTACATCGCGGCCAACAAGTAACCACCGCGCCTGCGCCCCGCCGACCTTGAGGTTGGCGGCGGAAAACCCGTGGGTTTTCGCCGCCAACCTCAAGGTCGCGGGGAGTGTGGGCGTGCCGAAGGAAGGATCCCGATGACCCGACAGGTCGTAGTGACCGGACTGGGCATGACGACGCCCGTGGGCGGCGACGTGGCCAGCACGTGGGCCAGCATTCTGGCCGGCCGGCCCGGCATCTCGCTCATCGATGCGGACTGGACCGCCGAACAGCCGTCCAAGATCGCCGGCATCATGGCCGTCGACCCGTCCTCGGTCCTTGACCGGGTCGAGTCCCGCCGCATGGATCGCTCCCAGCAGGCTGCCATGGTCGCCGCCCGCGAGGCCTGGGCCGATGCCGGTGCGCCGGACGTCGACAAGGAGCGGCTCGGCGCGGTTGTCGCCTCGGGCATCGGTGGCGTCATCTCCCTCCTCGACTCCTACGACGTGCTGCGCGAACGCGGCCCCTCGCGCATCTCCCCTCACATGGTCACGATGATCATGCCCAACGGCCCCGCCGCGATGGTGGGCCTCGAGGTCGGCGCTCGCGCGGGTGTCCACACCCCGGTCAGCGCCTGCGCCTCGGGGGCCGAGGCCATCTCGTACGGCGCCCGGATGATCCAGACCGGACGCGCCGACGTCGTGATCGCCGGCGGCACCGAGGCCTGCATCCACCCGATCACCATGGCCGGCTTCGGCGCCATGCGCGCGCTCTCGACCCGCAACGACGACCCCGTGGCAGCCTCGCGTCCATACGATCTGGGCCGCGATGGATTCGTCATGGGCGAGGGCGCGGGACTCGTCGTGCTCGAGAGCGCGGAGTTCGCCGCCGCCCGAGGGGCACGCATCTACGGCGTCTACGCCGGTTCCGGGCTCACGTCCGACGGCCACCACATCGCGCAGCCGGATCCGGAGGGCAAGGGGGCAGCCCGAGCCATCGGACTCGCCCTCGAGGATGCCGGACTCACCCCCGCCGACGTCGTGCACGTCAACGCGCACGCGACGTCGACACCTCAGGGTGACATCGCCGAGGCGACGGCGATCCGCCTGGCGCTGGGGGGCGACGCCGACCATGCGATCGTGACCGGCACGAAGTCGATGACCGGGCACCTGCTGGGCGGTGCCGGTGCCGTCGAGTCGATCTTCGCGATCCTGGCGCTTCGCGACCGACTCGTCCCACCGACGGCGAACCTCGTCGACCTCGACCCGCAGGTCGACCTCGACGTCGCCGTCGGCGCGCCCCGCGAACTGCCCGCAGGCGACATCGCCGCCCTGAACAACTCGTTCGGTTTCGGCGGCCACGACGTCGCCCTCGTCTTTCGGAGCGCATGACATGACGACGCAGGCAACCACCGACAACGCGACGGCCGAGCCGGAGGTCGACCCGCGATCGCCGCGTGTCCGACTGGCGGCCTTCTTCGACGACGGCGTCTTCACCGCCATCACCCCGGACGACGACCGCGGTGTGCTGGCCGCGGTCGGACGCGCCAACGGCACGCACGTCGTCGCCTTCGCCACCGATCCCACGGTCCAGGGCGGCGCCATGGGCTCCGGCGGCTGCCGGGCCATCGTGACGGCCTACGACCGCGCCTTCGCGGATTCGGCACCCGTCGTGGGGCTGTGGCACTCGGGAGGCGCGCGACTGCGGGAGGGCGTCGCCAGCCTCGACGCCGTCGGGCGCGTCTTCGCGGCGATGACCCGTGCGTCCGGCAGGGTGCCGCAGATCTCGGTCGTCCTCGGACCGGCAGCCGGCGGCGCGGCCTATGGTCCCGCGCTCACCGACATCGTGATCCTGGGACCGGCCGGCCGCATCTTCGTCACCGGTCCCGAGGTCGTTCGCTCAGTCACCGGCGAGGACGTCGACATGGAGCGGCTCGGCGGCCCGGAGCCGCACGGTCGACGCAGCGGCGTCGTCCACATCACGACCGACAGCGAGGCGGAGGCCCTCGAGGAGGCGCGCAAGCTCACCTTTCTCCTGGGGCACCAGGGCTCGCTCGACATCGACTCGATCTCCGATGTCGACCTCGGCGCCACCCTGCCGGAGTCGTCGCGACGCGCCTACGACGTGCACCCCCTCATCCAGGCCTTCGTCGACGAGGGCACGTTCGTCGAACTGCACGGCAAGTGGGCGCCCAACATCGTCGTGGGACTCGGCCGGCTGGGCGGTCGCACGGTCGGCATGGTGGCCAACAACCCCCTTCGCCTCGGTGGCTGTCTGGACTCCTCCAGTGCCGAGAAGGCCGCGCGGTTCGTGCGGATGTGCGACGCGTTCGCCGTGCCCCTGGTCGTGCTGGTCGACGTGCCGGGCTACCTGCCGGGGGTCGGCCAGGAGTGGGAGGGGGTCGTGCGACGTGGGGCCAAGCTGCTCCACGCCTTCGCGGAATGCGTCGTGCCCCGCGTCACCGTCGTGACGCGGAAGGCCTACGGCGGAGCCTACGTGGCGATGAACTCGGCTTCACTGGGCGCGACCAAGGTCTTCGCCTGGCCGGACGCAGAGGTGGCCGTGATGGGCGCCGTCGCAGCGATCCGCATCCTGCACCGCCGCCGACTGGCCGAGGTGCCCGAGGACGCCCGGGCACAGGTCGAGCTTGAGCTCGCGGCCGAGCACGAGGTGATCTCCGGTGGTGTCGCGCGTGCGATCGACCTGGGTTTCGTCGACGCGGTGCTGGAGCCGTCGCTGACGCGCAGGGCCGTGGCCACCGTCCTGCTCGACACGCCGGGCGTACGCGGGCTGCACGGCAACATCCCGCTGTAGCCGCGGCTCCCGGGCAGGCGAAGCGGGGCTACACGACCTGGTGCAGCACGCGAACGGTCGAGCCCTCGTGCGCACACCGGAACGCCTCGAGCTCCTCATCCCAGGGGGTCCCGATCAGTCGGGCGATCTCGTCGGCGAGCGCGTCGCCCGTGAGTGCGGACTGCACGATCGCGGTCCGCAGACGGTCCTCGGGAACCATCACGTCTCCGTGGACGCCGATGGTGGCGCGGAACAGGCCAAGGCTGGGCGTCGACGAGAACCGCTCTCCCTCGCGCCCCGGGCTCGGGTCCTCGGTGACCTCGTGCCGGACGCCCCGGAACGCATGCAGGGCACTGGCGATTCGCGCTCCGGTCCCCTGCGGTCCGCCCCAGATGAGTTCGGCGCGCACACTGCCTGGCGCCACCGGCTGGTCCGCCCAGTCCAAGCCCACCTCCGTGGCGAACACGCGGGCGAGCGCCCACTCCACGTGCGGGCTGACCGCACGCGGGCATGAGTGGATGAAGACGACGCCTCGCGCCGGGCCGATGCACAGACCCGTGGCGTCGGACGCGCCCTTTGCATTCACTACGACCGTCACGTGTGCCTCCTTCGAGAGTCGCCTTCCCCAGCGTTCTCGATGACGCACCCGCACATCGCGGTGAACTGGTCCGAGGATATCCCCTCAGGACCCGATGGCAGCAACGCCGCCCCGCAAGTTCGATAGGGTTCGAGGCGTCGCGACCGACCGTTCAACCGGAGGAACCATGGCAATCGCCGCACCCCAGCCCCGTGTCCTCGCCGATGTCGTTCCGCACACGATCGTGCGCCAGCTGGTGCTGGTGCTGGGCGGGGCGGCGTTCGTGGGACTCGCGGCGCAGATCGCGATTCCGCTGCCGTTCACCCCGGTCCCGCTCACGCTGCAGACCTTCGCCGTCCTGCTCACCGGAGCGGCGCTGGGCTCGCTTCGCGGCGTGCTCGCCATGACCGTCTACGCGATCGCCGGAATCATCGGGGTTCCGTGGTTCGCCGAGGGCTCGTCGGGGTTCTCCGCGCCGAGCTTCGGCTACATCCTGGGCTTCATCGCCGCGGCGTTCATCGTCGGCCGCATCGCCGAGGGCGGCGCAACCCGCACCGCGGGCCGCACCGCCGGGCTGATGCTGGTGGGCAACGTCGTGATCTACGCCGTCGGCGCCACCTGGCTGAAGTTCGCGCTCGACGTCGACGTCGCCACCGCCATCGCCCTGGGCATCACGCCGTTCCTCATCGGTGACGCCATCAAGATCGCAGCCGCCGCGGGACTGCTGCCCCTCACCTGGCGCGGACTGCGCAAGGCCGGTCTCTCGGAGTAGGCCCGGTCAGCCGAGAGCTGCCAGGACCTCGTCCACCATGTCAGTGGTGGTGGCCGGGTGCAGGAAGACGAGGCGGCCCACCGTCTCGCCGCGCCAGCGGCTCGACGTGACGAAGGCGCGCTGCGCCTCGAGCAGCCGGTGCGACCACGTCTCGTAGTCCGCGGCAGTCCAACCCTTGCGCCGGAACAGGATGACCGACAGGTCGGGCTCGAGGATGAGCTCGCAGTCGGGTCGCTCGCGCAGCCGCTGCGCGGCGTAGCGCGCCATCTCGAGCGAGTGCTCGACGGCGTCGCGGTAGGCGGCGATCCCGTTGACTGCCAGCGAGAACCACAGCGGCAGCCCTCGGGCGCGACGCGTGAGGTGGTAGGCGAGGTCACTCGGGTTGATGTCCGAGTCGTGCTCGTGGATCACGTCGAGATAGGAAGCGTCCTGCGTGTGCACGGCCTTGGCCAGGCGCGGATCGCGGTAGAGCAGGGCGGCGCAGTCGAAGGGCGCGAACCACCACTTGTGCGGATCCATCACCAGCGAGTCGGCGCGCTCGATCCCTGCGTAGCGGTGTCGCAGGTCCCGGGCCAGCAGCCCGGCGCCCCCGAACGCGCCGTCCACGTGCAGCCACCAGCCGCGCTCTGCGGCAGTCGCCGCCGCACTGGCGATGTCGTCGATGATCCCCGCGTTGGTCGTGCCGGCCGTGGCCACGATGCAGCACACCTCGTCCGTGCCTGGTGCACCGTCGAGTCCGCGGCGCAGCGATTCCGGCGTCAGGCGCCCGTCGGGCGTGTCTATGACGAGGGCGGTCATGCCGGTGATGTTGAGGGCGTTGCTGATTGACGAGTGGGCCTGGTCGCTCACCACGACGCGCAGCGCGACGTCGGGAAGCCCGGCCTCGGCGCGCCGTCGGCGTGCCGTGTCGCGCGCCACGACCAGGGCGGACAGGTTCCCGGCACTGCCGCCGGAGACGAACACACCCCCCGTGGACGAGGGCATCCCGGCGAGATCGGCCAGGGCTCGCAGGGCCTGGTTCTCAGCCATCACGGCGCCCGCGGCCTCGAACCAGGAGATCCCCTGCAGCGACGCTGCGGAGACGACCATGTCGAACAGAAGCGAGGCCTTCGTCGGGGCTGACGGAATGAAGGTGAACATGCGCGGGCTGTCGGCGGACAGGACCGTGAGCGCGAGGTGGTTCGCGTACACGTCGAGGACCCTGCGGAAGTCGTGGCCCTCCTCGGTGATGAGCCCGTCAAGCACGACGTCGAGGTGGTCCCGGTCGGCCAGGCCATCCAGCGGGACCTCCGGCGTCAGGAGTCGATCCGCGACATAGCTGAGGATGACCTGCGTCATCTCCGGATCGGGTCGATGCATGCGGTCGGCGTCGACGGACAGTGCGGCGACGAAGGGCACGGGGTCTTCAGGCATGGGCAGCTACCTCCGGTGGACCCGACGCGCCGACAGCGCATCTGGCAGCTGGCGTCGTCCCGCGATGCTAGCGACTAACGAAGCGGCGTACGTCCCATCCCCGGCTCCGCCGCGCATCCGGCAACACTCGGCGGTGTCCACGGCAGAGCGGTGCCCGCCCGTTCGGCAGAATGACCCCATGACACGCCCTCCACGGATCCTGGCATCGAGCGGCGGCTTCGTCGGGACCGGCCTGTGGGGAGTCATGCGCCCGGGGGGCATCATGCTGGAGGCCTTGCGCCTGTCCGGGTCCGCGCGCCCCCGGGTCTGCCTCGTGATGACCGCGAGTGGTGACGACCCCTCGTACCTGGCGAGCGTGTACTCGGCGCTGTCGACCGTGGGGTGCGACGTGGACCACCTCGCGCTCTTCCCGCAGCCGAACCGCACGCCGTCGGCGGTGCTCGGTGCTGCGGACGTCGTCTGGGTGGGGGGCGGAAGCGTCGCCAACCTGCTGGCCCTGTGGCGACTGCATGGAGTCGACGAGGCGATGGCCGACGCCTGGCAACGGGGCGCGGTCCTCGCGGGCGTGAGCGCCGGATCGATCTGCTGGCACGTCGGCGGCACCACGGACTCGTTCGGTGCGGAACTGCGCCCGATCGACAACGGACTGGCCTTCGTCCCGTTCGGAAACGGAGTCCACTACGACTCCGAGCCCGGACGCCGGCCCCTCCTGCACACGGTGGTGGGACAGGGCACGCTGCCGACCTCGTACGCGACGGACGACGGGGTGGGCATCCTCTACGAGGGGATCGAGCCCGTGGCCGTCGTGTGCGATCTCGATGCGCGGCCGATGGACGGTCCGGCGGCCTACCGGGTGGAACGCGTGGGTGACGACGTCGTGGAGACCCGGCTGCCCCCCGGTCCGATCAGCGCGTAGGCAAGAGCGCCGGTGGCCGCTGCCGCGAGGATCACGGCCGGCCAGGTCCCGATGATCCTGCCCAGCGGGTGCGATCCCACGAACGCCACCACGTAGGCGGCGCCGACGACCACCGTCCGCGACGGTCCGACGGCTCGCCACATCTCACGGGCCGCCCACGCCCCACCGGTGACCAGCACGACGGCCCCCAGCCACCGCACTCCGCTGTACTGCGCAACGCCGAAGCCGACCATCAGTGAACCGGCAACGACGAGTGCCACCCGACTGCGTGCGAGCCCTGGCCTTCGCAAGGGCGCGGGACTCCTCAGTCCGCTACCCGGGAGGCCAGCGCCTCGGCATCCTGAACGAGCTTCTGGAGCTGCGTGACGGCGGCGGTCAGCTGACCGTCCCAATGCTGGGCCCGAACGCACCACATGACGGTGTCCTGCGCCTCGAGCAACCCGTCGCGAACCTTCGAGGAGGAGCCCGCCCCCAGTCGGGTCAGCACGCGCTCGGTGGCCGAGACCCAGGTCTCGGCGAGCTGCAGTCGCTGGACCTCCTTGGCCATCTCACGGACCTCGGAACTGGCCTTGGGCACATCGGGGGTGATCGCCTTGAGTCGCAGCAGGACACGATCCACCGCGGTTGTCAGGTCCGCAACCATCGACTCATGCGCTGACGAATGCCGCAGGTCGTGAAGGAGATTCTCACATGCCTTCTTGACGTCAGCCTTGGCGGCGAACAGTCGCTCGTCCGTCCGATGCGGGACTTCCTTGGCAGCGGTGCGGCTGAGTCGGTTCGGGCCCGATGTGTCGCTCTTCATCATGCGCTCCTTCACGCGGAGGACGGTGACCTAGGGATCGTCACCTGCACTCTCCATTCTTGTCCTCCCGCCGTCGGAGCGCTCGCCAACGCACCACAAAGCCCGGCAGGAAAAGCGCGCGACCGTCCCCTGCGCTGCGCCGACCGAATGGCCACCCTGTCCCGGAATAGGCCAAAATGATCGGTCATCATTCGGAGTCCGACTCAGGACGTTCGACCCTCACATCCACCTGAAATCACCTCATGGACGCGCCCATTGTGCGTTCGTCAAGTACCAATTCAGTCATTTCTGCTTGTTCGGTCAGATTGACCGTTCATGTTCAAACAGTCAAACTGAATGAGCAGAGAGGTGGCAGGCATGACCAGGACCGGGATCGCCAGGGGATGGGCGATGGTCGTGGTGCTCGCGACTGCCGTCAGCGTCCTCTCCGCCCCCATGGCCACCGCCACCTCGTTGTCGTTCCAGCCGTTCGCGGCCAAGGGGCGGCCGGCCAGCGGCACTGCCACCCAGTCGACCGCGACCAGCGCCGCCGCGACAGCCGTCGCCGCGGATTTCGGTTCCATCTTCACCGCCCAGGCTCCCGCGCTCGAGAACAGCGGCTGGACCTCCTGCTCCGCGCCGATCGCCTGGTCGGTCGACGCGCACGAGTTGTCGCAGCCTCAGGCGGCCGCACAGCTCGAGAACCTGGCATGGGCCTTCGACACGTGGGGCAAGGCATCCGGCCTGACCTTCGTCTATGCCGGCCAGGAATCCCTCACCTACAGCGATGAGAAGTTCGGGCTGGCGCCCGCCGACGGCACGGCGGTGGCCGGCCGTCACATCTACCTCGCCTTCGTCACGCGTGCAGACGCCCCGCGCATGTCGAGCGAGACGGTCGGCCTGGCAACTCCCACGCAGGTCGTCATGTCGACCAAGCAGATCACGACCGGCGTGGCCGTCTTCCGGGCCGACTACGTCAGCGGCGCTCGCGACCGAGAGGCGCGGAGCCTGTACCTGCACGAGTTCGGTCACGTGCTCGGGCTGGCGCACGCGAGCCAGGGTTCGAACGTGATGTACCCGGTCGTCAAGGAGCAGGTCACCCTGGGTGCCGGCGACATCAACGGGGTGCAGGCGATGGTTCGGCCTTGCCCCGCAGCCTGACCCGACTACGCCTGCGCCTCGCCCGGCTCCCCCACCGTGTCGCCCACCCGCACCGCGGTGACGACCACGTTGTCCTGATAGCCGCCGTTGTCCTTGTCGTAGTAGCCGCCACATGAGATGAGGGTGAGCCGCGGCGGTCCGTCGATCGCGAAGAGCTCCTCGAGCGGGAGCCGCTTCTTGGAGATCGACTCGCGCGCCACGACCCGGTACTTCTGTCTGGTGCCCGACGAATCGATGACGAAGACCTTGTCCCCGACCGACAGCGTCCCGAGGTCGTAGAACACCCCGTGGCCCTGCACGACACCGTCGCGATGGGCGACCAGGACCGCCGAACCCTGGTCCGCCCCCGGCGCGACACCGAGCTCGTACCAGCCGACCTTCATGATGTCCTCGGGAATCGCGACCGCTCCGGCCTTGTCGAGCCCCACCGGCAGCACCTTGGCGGCCACGTCGATATCCGGGATCCGCACGCGGACCGGCACGGGCGTTCCGGTCGGAGTCGCCTGCGGTGTTGGCGAGGTCGACGGCGCGGGCAGTGAGCCGGACGGACTCGGAGTCACGGGAGCCAAGCTGGCCAGGTCCCGGCTGCCCACGGACTCGACCTGCACGCTCTCGACCGCCTGACGCTGGAGCACCAGCATCGACAGCGCCGTCACGACGATGAGCGCGATGCTCAGCGCAAGCACCACCACTGCCGGCCGCGGTCTTCGCATTGGCTGATTCTACCTTCGTGTCCGTTCCGGTCCCGCCTATGCAGACGCGGCTGGCAGGCCGCGCGTTCCTGACTGCAGACGAGCGGCCCAGCCACCGGGGTGGCTGGGCCGCTCGTCGTGCTAGGTGCTCGACCGATCTCTCGGCCTACTGCTTGCGGGTACTCGCGATCCGCGATCCGGCTCCAGCAGCACCCAGGGCGCCGAGCACGATCAGTGCCACGCCCCACAACGGTGCTTGGGATCCAGGCGCGCTCGAGCCACCGCCAGCGGGGACGGCGACCGGGACGGTTGCCTCCTCCGGCGTATTCACGGTCGGCACCTCGTCAGTCACGATGCCCTCCTCGGGATCGGTGACCAGCGTGGTCGACTCCGACTCGGAGACCTCAGGAATCGGCGTCTCGGATGCCGCCGGGGTGGACGTCACTCCCGGTGCCGGCGTGACCTGCGGCGTCACGATCGTCGGGTTCGACGGTTCATCCGTCGGCGTCGCGGTCGGCGTGGCGCGGTCGGCGTCGCGGTCGGCGTCGCGGTCGGCGTCGCGGTCGGCGTCGCGGTCGGCGTCGCGGTCGGCGTCGCGGTCGGCGTCGCGGTCGGCGTCGCGGTCGGCGTCGCGGTCGGCGTCGCGGTCGGCGTCGCGGTCGGCGTCGCGGTCGGCGTCGCGGTCGGCGTCGCGGTCGGCGTCGCGGTCGGCGTCGCGGTCGGCGTCGCGGTCGGCGTCGCGGTCGGCGTGGCCGTCGGCGTGGCCGTCGGCGTCGGGGTCGGCGTCTTGGTCGGCTTCGGGGTCGGCGTCGGGGTCGCGGTCGGGCTCGACGGGTTGCAGTTGTTGTAGTAGAACGCCTTGCCGGCCGGCGTCCAGTTCATGCCGCCGTACGGGTTGCCGTCGTCATCGACGAACGGCGGGATGATGTCGCCCCACGCCGGACCCCCCGAACCACCGCTGCTGGTGTGCACCGCGGGGTCGAAGACCGGACCGGTGTGCGTGCCGTGCCCGTTGTCGTTGTGCGGGTTGTTGGGCTCGGTGATGCTCGACTTGTCGACGCTCTCCTGGTTGTACGGGTTGGTCACGGCCGCATGCCGGTGGCAGATCGTGACCTTGCTCCCCGGTGTCGCCGTCGCGCTCGGCGCCACGAACAGCAGCGTCGTGCCGCCGATCATGGCCATCAGAGACGCGCCCATGGCGATGGAGAAGCCCACCCGTGACTGACGCAGGCCCGTTCCCTTGGTCCCATTGGTCGAACGGGAACGTTCGGTCCTTGCCATGTAATGCCCCTCTCAACATGGCCGACGGCTCGCATGAGCGCCGGTGGTCCTACCCGAGGATGACTACTTCCGGCCCCGAATACAAAGCAGAAGCGGTCAGATGCCCGGACATGGACGACACTGCCCGAGCAATTCCCCGAACGTCCGGCCGCACCGTGCGACGCAACTGAGGCAAGGTAAGCCGGACCTAACCTCCACACCATGGTTTAAGAGGCACAACAAATCAAGGTAAGAATGGTCATTTGCCCGTTCAAAGCGGACAAACCCACAGTCCGCCGGCCACTAGCCCGCGTTGGCGTCGAGCATTCCCCTCATGCCGGCGAGCCGGACGGCCTCACGGCGGCCCCCCACCCCGAAGTAGCGGTAGATGGCCATCGTCTCCTGACGCACCGTCGACTCGCTGAAGCCGACCCGCTTGGAGATCTGCGAGTTGGTGAGGCCCTTGGCCATGAGCGCGAGAATGCGCAGCTGCCGATCCGACAGGGCACCAGGCGCGGAGCGACGGGGTGCACCGGAGGCGACTTCGTCGCCGTTCGTCGACTCGACGAGCGACAGGGTTGCCGGCGTGAACTGGCCCTGCCGATCATCCCGCTCGATCCCTCCGCTCGAGCGATCGGCGGCGGAACCGCCCGACGTGAGCAACGACAGGTAGAGGGCGAGGACGGCCGCGATTCCGGTGGCGTCCGCGCGCAGCTGCTCCGGCGCCGGCGGCGACGTGAAGGTCAGCTGCAGGGCTCCCACCCGCTGACTGGGCAGCGACAGTGGCCAGACAGCCATTGGCTCATAAGGGATTTCCTTGGAACCCAGCCATGGATACGAGCTCTCGACCTCATCGACCGTGGTCATGAGGATCGGGTCACCGCTGCGAACCGCGTCGCTCATCGGGGAGGCGTCCCACAGGGACAGCGTCCGGTAGAGCTCGAGTCCGGCCGCTGACATCCCGAACGCTCCCACGGCGTGCAGCGACCCATCTGCGCCGAACAACGTGATGACGGCGGTGCGCGGCTGGTGCGCGGCGAGAAGGTTCAGGACGAGCTGCTGCGCGATCTGGTCGCACGTCGGGCGTGTCATCAGGAAGCGGACGGAGTCGAGCATCGTCCGGGTGTTCGTCAGGTCGTCACGGCGGCGCCGCGGAGGTGCCGGCACCTCGCTGCCCATCTGCCGGTCGTCCACCCCTGCCTCCTCCGCTCCACACGACGGCCACGCGCCGGGGCAGTTGACCGGTCGTGGAGGCGCCGCAACCGGCGGACTCCGCGAACCACCCCAAACCGTCGTGTTCTGCCCACAGTCTGGCAGCGTTCAATTGACCAGTCAATTCGACTCGCTGACCGATACCGCGCCAATGGTTAAGAGCGGCCCAGATCCGACGAACGGCGCCGGAAGGGGCGGACCGCCCGATCCAGCGCCGTTCGTCAATGCCGGCCCACGCCTAGGGTGTCGGCGATCAGACCTGAACCACGATCTCCTCGACCACGACATCGCTGCCGCACGTGCAGTTCTCGCACGTGCAGTTCTCACACGTGCAGTTCGGGTTGTCGCACGCCTTGGCCTCCTGGCCGCAGGTGCAGTTCTCGCACGTGCAGTTCTCACAGGTGCAGTTCGGGTTGTCGCAGGTCTTGGTGTCGCTCATGCGTGGTCTCCTCGGGATTGTGGGTGCTCGCAGCACCGTACGCGAGGCTCTCGTTCCGACAATAGGGCCCTAAGCCCCCACGGCTACGGGAGGACGACCCGGAACCCGGCCCGGGTCACGCCTTCGACGATGTCCGGCTCGCCGACCCAGTCGGCGTGCGTGACGGCGAGATCGGACGGCCCACCCGGGGTGAGGTCGACACGGGCGTCAGCGACCCCGTCGATCGCCTTCAGCTTCTTGGTCAGGGTGCCGACGCACCCGCTGCAGTTCAGGCCGGTCACGACGATCCGCGTCTCGGTGGTCATGCGTCCCCCTGGGGATCCTTGAGGCGGACCGCGGGCGACGGTCCCACCGCATCGTGCCACGGCACGGAGTGGGATCCCGCGATTTACCGGTGTCGAGCGGGATCCCGCGAATTAACGTCGCGGAAACGCAAGGTCCCGATCGCCGGTAACCCGGGCCGCCTAGCGTCTGGGCCCATGCTGGCCCACGTCGACCCCGAAGCGGACGCGGCATCGGGGCGGCTGCCGGGCGCCCATGACGGCCCGATCGATCGACTCCTGGACGACGTGTGGCGGGACGTGTCGACGATCGACGACGGCACGGTCGCGACGTACATCCCGGAGCTCGCGAAGGCCGACCCCTCGATCTGCGGGCTTGGCCTGGCGACCCTCGACGGGCGGGTGTACTCGGCCGGCCGGCTGGTGCCGTTCACGATCCAGTCCGTGTCCAAGCCGTTCGTGTACGCCTTGGCGCTCGCGGACAGCGGCGCCGAAGCGGTCCTCGCGCGGGTGGGCACCGAGCCGACCGGTGACCCCTTCAACCACATCAGCCTGGACGACGTCACCGGTCGCGCCTACAACCCCATGGTCAACGCCGGAGCCATCGTGACGCAGACGCTCGTCGCGGGCCGCAGCCGTCCCGAGCAGTTCGCCCGGATCCTCGGCGGGCTCTCCGCCTTCGCGGGCCGGCGACTCGACGTCGACGAGGACGTCTACGCCTCCGAACGCGCGACTGGCGACCGAAACCGTGCGATCGCCTACCTCATGAGATCGGCAGCCCTGCTCGACGAGGACGTCGAGGCCCAGATCGCCAACTACTTCCGGCAGTGCTCCATCGTCGTCACCGCCCTCGACCTGGCGGTGATGGCCGCCACCCTCGCCAACGCAGGCACCAATCCGGTCACCGGCGAGGAGGTGGTGCCCCGGGAGGTCGTGGCATCGGTGCTCACGGTCATGGCAACGTGCGGCATGTACGACTACTCCGGCGAATGGCTGTACCGGGTCGGGCTGCCGGCGAAGAGCGGTGTCAGCGGAGCGGTCGCGGCGGTGCTGCCCGGCCAGCTCGGGCTGGCGGTGCACAGTCCGCGGCTGGATGCCCGCGGGAACAGCGTGCGGGGCGTGGCCGCGTGCGAACGGCTGTCCGCGCGCCTTGGCCTGCACCTCCTGGTGCCTGGTGCTCGCGTCAGCTCGGGCCTGCGCCGGACCTACCGCGCCGATCGCGTGCGGTCGCGGCGCGTGCGGGTCCAGCAGCAGCGCGAGCTCCTGGACCGGCACGGCTCGTCCATCGTCGTTCACGAGCTGGCCGGCGACCAGGGCTTCGCCGCGGTGGAACCCCTCGTCCGGGTCGCCCTGTCGGACGAGGGGTCGCAGTGGGTCGTGCTGGATCTTCGTCGCGTGACGCGGGTCGACGTCGCCGCGCTCGCCCTGCTCGACGCACTGGTCCGCCAGCTGGAGGGTGCCGGGGCAACCGTGGCCATCGTGGAGCCGCGAGTCGAGGCGGCGCGGGTGGTCGCGCGCTGCCTCGATGCCGGTCTGCACCGGTTCGCCGACGCAGACGCAGCCCTCGAGTGGTGCGAGACCGAGCTCCTGCGCGGGCACGGCATCGACGGCTCGCTCGCCGAGGACCTCACGCCGCTGGCGGACCAGGACCTCCTGTCCGGCCTGCCCGAGGGTGTGGTCGCAGCCATCCGGGCCCGGACGACAACGCGGGTGTTCACGGCCGGAACGGTGGTCTTCGACGAGGGAGCGGCCCCCGACGGCCTCTACTTCGTCGGCGCGGGACAGGTCGCCGCTGATGTGCGCCTGCGCGGCCGCGGGGGTCATCGTCGCCTGAGCACGATCGCAAGCGGCTCCTCCTTCGGCGAACTGGCCCTCGTCGACGGCCGTCCGAGGTCGACGCGAATCGTGGCCATCGAGCCGACCATCTGCTTCGTGCTCTCCCCCGAGGCCTTCGCCGAGCTGTGGGACACCGACCCCGCGGCCTACGCGCAGCTCGCCCTCGCGATCGCACGGAGCCTGTCCGAGCGCCTGCGCTACTCCACCGCCGACGTCGCCGCGCTGGAGCAGTCATGACAGGACTCACTGCTCCGGCGCTCGACGTGAATTGTCCGTATTTTGTCCGTATTTTGTCCGAATGTGCAGATAGATTGCGCCGATCACACCGTCCTTCGGGACGTCAACGGGAAACGGGGATTCGTCCATGACCGCACGCCACCTTCGCTCGCGCAAGCGCCGCCTCCCGGAGCGGGCCGGCATCGCCGCCGCGCTCGTCGTCGGCCTCGTCGCGGCGACCACGATCACGATGACGTCCAGCCAGGCGGTGGTGCCGCCAGCGCCCGTTGCCGTGCCCGCCGGAGTCCTGACCCTCCAGACCGGCGCCATCGACAAGATCGTGTACGACCGAGCGGGCGACGGCTACGACGCCCTGAACCCCGGCTCCGACAGCGCTCAGACCCTGAGCCAGGCCGCCGGCTGCAAACTGGCCACCGGCGGCGCGGGCCTCGTCGGCATCCGTGGTTTCGTCGGCACGAGCACCACGCAGGTCGCGAGCTTCCTCAACAACTCCATCGGCGTCGCGGAGAAGCGCACCGGCACCTCCTGCTACCAGGTCAGCGCACCGCTGGAGCGCCTCGAACTGACCTTCGACGGTGCCGACCTGACCGGCACCTTCTCGACGCCATTCGTGCGGTCTGCCTACCTCGACGTCGAGCTCAAGGGCGGATCGCGCATACTGGCCACGGCGTCCCTCGACGGCGCCGTGACGGGCTACTTCGAGATGCAGAGCGGGGGTTCCGTCGGGACGACGGGTCCGCTGCCCGGCGGCGTCACGCCCAACGCGATCTTCACGTGCAGCACGGCCGCGGACTCAGGCGCCGACGCCGGGATCGCCGACAACTGCCGCTGGCCGATCAGCGTGCCGTCGTGGCTCGGCGACGACGACGGCATCGACTTCGACACGCTCGTCCTCGAGGCAGTCGCCTACCCGTCCCGCGACCGCAGTTCCGACGACGGCCCCAAGGGCTCGTTCTCCCTGGAGGGCGGAGCCGACGGCAATGTCGCGACCTCCCTTGCCGCCCCGCCGAGCACGATCCCGACCGGTGCCTCCGTCTTCGAGCTTGCCGAGTACTTCGACGGCATCCTGCCGTGCCTGGGCACCGCCTCGGAGCCGGGGACGGGTACCGAGCCCGCCATCGACCTGACCCGGCTGACCGATGCCGACAAGACCGATCCGACCTCGTGCGAGCTGATCCCCTACACGCTGTCGAACGGCGACTCGTCACTGCAGTTCCTGAAGCCGTCCACGGAGCCGTACACCCAGTTCGTGCTCACGGTCACGTGGGTGCTGCCCGTCAGCGCCCCGGCCCAGGTCCCGGTGACCAAGGTCGACTACGAGCTCGGCGGTCCCGTCGTCGATCTCGGCTGGTGCCCGGACCCGGTCTTCACCGGGGGGGTCCTCACCGGGATCAACGATCCCCTCAACAACCCGCTGGTGACCGACCAGGACGGCGTCACGACGAACAACACGCAGTTCGCCTGCCTGGGCTCGCAGAGCGCAACGGTGGTCGACGATCAGCCGGACTACGTGACCGTCACCGAGCAGATCTACCTCCTCGGCGACGTGCTGATGCGCAAGTAGGCACGAGCGATCGACTCGGTGCCCGGTGCCCGGTGCCTCAGGCTCGGGCACCGAGTCGTGTCAGGAGCGCGTCGGCCTTGTCGGCGTCCGATGCCGCGAGGTCGAGGTCTCCGCGTCGTTGGTGGAACTCGGCGCGCACTCGCAGCAGCAGGGCCTCCTCGTACGGCAGCTCCTGCTCGCGCGCCGCCTGCAGTCCGGACCGCAGGGACTGCTCACACCGGTCCAGCTGGCCGAGGGCGAGCAGGGCGCGGGCCCGCTGCAGGCACGATCGGGCGCGCAGCGGCGCCGCCTCGTCCTTTGCCGACGCCTCCGCCTCATCGACGATGGCCAGGGCGCGCCCATCCTCCCCCGCACCGATGGCGATGTCGGCACGGATGAGACTGGCCTCCAGCGCGGTCATCCGGTGCCCGTGCGACATGAACTCCGCCACGACGGCCGTGATCCGTGCCTCCGCGTCGACGAGTTCGCCGCGGGCCAGGCTGATCCGGGCGATCTGCATGTCGCCGTAGGTAGCCTCGAAGTCCATTCCCGAGACGCGCAGGACCCGAATGGCGTCGCGCAGCACCGCCTCTGCCTCGTCCAGCTGGCCCCGGCTGACCAGGATGTCGCCGCGGCTGACGTCCGTCTCGGCGGCCCCGAACGCGTTGCCGGCCTCGAGTGCGACGCGTCGGCTCGACTCGTACCAGTCGAGCGCCTCGTCCCAGCGGCCCGCGAAGAACGCGAAGTTGCCCAGATTGGTGCGCGCGATCGACTCGCGCGGCCGAAACCCCTCGGCCACGCAGATGTCCAGCGCCTCCCGGGTGTGCACGCCCTCGACGTGCATGCCCAGGTACAGGTCGGCGTGGTCGATCGCCATCAGCGCCTGGACGAGCGTCTCGGGGTCGTGCGTCGCCCGTGCCCCCTCGGCCGCCAGGCTCGCCCATCGACGTGCGTCCCTGGGACGCTCCTGGCCCAGGCGCACGATGGCCGTGAGGTTGTCGAGTCGCACCCGGGCCCGCATCGCCGGATCGCCATCGAGTCCCTCGAGGAGCCGCCGTGCGCGGCCGACCATGCGCAGGGCCGTCACGTAGGCGCCCGCCCGCTCGTGCACGCGGGCCCGCCGGATCAGCAGCTCGGCCTGGCTGACCGGGTCCGAGGCGGCCAGCTCGCCCGCCCGCCGGTAGGCGTCCACCGACTCCGCCAGCAGGCCGGACAGCTCGCGCAGTTCGCCCAGGACGGCCCAGGCCCGCACCCGCTCGGCGGCCGGAACGGCCAGTCGCCTCGACGCCTCGAGCGCGCAGCTCGTACTGCACGGCGGCGTCGGCGTTCGGCGTAGGTGCGGCGTGCCGACGCGCCGGCCATCAGCCCGTATCGCCACGTGCGCTCGTCCTCGCCGGCGCGCGAGAAGTGGAGCGACAGGGTCGGGGCGTCGACATCGGGGTCGGTCGTCAGGCGCTCCATCGCCAGGCCGGCCGCGCGGTGCAGTCGGGCGCGAGTGCGGTAGGCGAGTCCCTCGTAGGCGGCATCGCGAACGAGGCTGTTGCGGAAGCGCAGGCGATCGCGGCCATCGGGCTCGAGGAACTCCGACAGTTGCGAGAGCGTGGCGCCGTCCGCGACCAGTCCATCGCCGTTCAGCGTCTCGCGCAGCACCTCCCGGCGAAAGCTGCGTCCGAGCACAGATGCGTAGCGCAGGATCCGACGGGCCACCGGGTCGAGCAGGTCGATCTGCGCGCCCATGGCCGCCTGGAGGGACTCCGGCATCGCCTGCAGCGATCCCATGGCACGCGCGACGCGAGTGACCTCCTCGACGAACAGCGGGTTGCCTTCGGCCCGCTCGACGATGGCCGCGACCTCGTGCGGGCGCAGCGGCGCTGCCTCGGTCGCCTCGATGACGAGTCGCTCCACGACATCGGACGGCAGCGGCCCCAGCGAGACCGTCTCGCCGATCGCCGGCGAGAACCCGCCGGTGGCGCCGCGCCGGACCGCGATCACGACCCAGGGGCGCGCGGCGGTGGCGGTGGCGATGCGATCGAGCAGGTGTGCCGACGCCATGTCGGCCCAGTGCGCCTCCTCGGCGATCAGCACGAGCGGACCGGGGACGAGTCGGTCCGACCAGGTCGATCAGCACGTCGGCGCGGCGATCGGGGCGGAACTGCGGGTCGATCGCATCGACCTCGGCCGTCGATGGCACGACCACATGCGCGATGTCGGCGATGAGCGGAGCCAGCGGCAGCACGTCGGGTGCCACCTCGCGCAGCGTCGCGAGGAGCTGCTCGCCCATCGCCTCGGGCTGCGCGCGGCTGATGCCGCAGCAATCGGCGCACGGGATCGCGGAACACCCGGTACGAGCTCGACGCGCCGTACGGCTCCGCTCGCACCGTCAGCACGGTCAGGTCCGAGAGGCCGTCCGCTGCCTCCCGCACGACCCGCGACTTGCCCATGCCCGTCGCACCGGTGACCGTGAGGACCGAGCCGCGACCGCCGATCGCCGACTCGAGGACGCCGCGGACCGTCGCCAGCTCGGCCGCGCGGCCGAGCAGCGGCAGCCTCGCCGTGTCGCGCGACTCACGGGTCCCGACCTTCTCGCGCACGTCGTAGACGAGCAGCGGGACAGCCTTGCCCTTCATGGGGAACGGGCCGGCCGGCGTCGTGGTGAACAGCGTGCGCGAGTGCTCGAGGACCGTGGGGTGCGCGTAGATGGTCCCGGGCGGCGCCTTCGCCGTGATGCGGGCCGCCGTGTTGGTCGTGTCGCCCATGGCCGAGAACGCGGCCCGCGATGGTGCGCCCGACCTCGGCCGACGAACACGTGTCCACGGTTGACGCCGACCTGCACCGGGAGCGGTGGATCGGAGTCGATGAACCGCCGCAGGGCCCGCAGCATCCGGCCCTCGTCGTCCTCGCTCGACTGCGGCACTCCCGATCCGAGGAAGAGCTTGCCGCCGTCGCTGTCCAGGTCGGCGGCGAGCAGGGTCACTCCCTCGCGATCGAGGCAGGCCTGTGCCCGCTCGAATCGTCTCGTGCACGGCGTCGGCGACCGCGTCGGGCCCCGGGCCGCCGAGCAGGGCGTCGGTGCCGGAGAAGCGGACGAAGGCGATGGTGGCCACGCGATGCTCCGGGTCGGGGGGACCGGGATCGAGGTAGTCCCCCAGGGCCCGGGGGAAGAGCCCGCGAATGCGCTCCGCGTCGAGGGCGTATCGGCTCCCCGCGGCCGGCTGGTGGCGCGGACGGGGCCAGCCGTCGCAGGAGCAGTGCACCGTCCGCGCGAGGCCGCGTCGAGCCGCGCGGCAGTCGGGCAGCGGTCGCCGGCGTGACGACGATCTGCCCGGCCTCGGCGGTCTTCTCCGCCTCGGCGGTCGCCGTCGCCGCCGGGCCGAGCACCAGGAGCTCGCGCGTGGGCTCGCCGACGAGGAACAGGTGGATGTCCCCGGAGTGGATGCCGACCGACATCGACAGCCTCAGCCGGCCCACCGACGTCGGTACCGCCGCGGCCTCGCGCAAGCGCCACCCGCATCTCGACGGCCGCGTCGCACGCGCGCACGGCGTGGTCGTCGCCTCGGAAGAGGAACAGGAGCGCATCGCCGCCGAACTTGAGGAGGTCCGCGCCCCGCGTCCGCGACGGTGTCGAGCATGCCGCCGAACACCCGGTTCAGCGTCTCGACGATCTCCTCCGCGCCGATCCGGCCCTTCTTCGACAGCTTCTCGGTCAGCGCCGTGAAGCCGGAGATGTCGGCGAACACGAGGGTGCCGTCGACCACGCGCCACCGCTGTCCGGGGACCTCGTCGTCCCAGGACAGTGCGACGGATGGGACATGTCGCCGCAAATCCGTCACGCGTGGAAGACTACCTTCCACACGGCGCCGCACGGCGTCATCGCCGAGTGCAGGGCTCGGACGAGTTCCTGGCGATTGGGGATGCAGTGCGGCTGACGTTCCTCGGCGTTCGCGGGTCGACGCCCGCGCCCGGACCCGACTTCATCCGCTACGGGGGACACACGTCCTGCGTCAGCGTGGCGAGCGACGCCGGAGCGCCTGTCGCCCTGGTCCTCGACGCCGGCACGGGACTGCGGTCGCTCACCCCGCTGCTCGGCGGTGCCGCCTACCAGGGCTCGATCCTGCTCAGCCACCTTCACTGGGACCACGTGCAGGGCGTGCCGTTCTTCGGCGCCGGCGATCGCGATGACGCGCGCGTCGACGTGTACCTGCCGGCCCAGGACGGCAAGGACGGCTACGACCTGATGGCCCAGTTGCTCTCGCCGCCGGCATTCCCGATCACCCCCGACGGGCTGCGCGGTGCCTGGACCTTCACTGCGGTGGAGCCCGGCGCGTTCTCGGCGGACGGGTTCGACGTGACGGCCTTCGACGTCAGCCACAAGGGCGGACGCACGTACGGCTACCGCGTCGCCACGGCGTCCGCCTCCATCGGGTTCGTCCCCGATCATGCTCCCGCAGCGGGCGTGAGCGACGCGGCGCTGGCCGGGCTCGCCGGTGTCGACCTGCTGGTCCATGACGCGCAGTTCGTCGAGACCGAACGACGCGTCGCGGACGACTTCGGTCACGCCACCGTCGCCGATGCCATCAGCCTCGCCGAGCGGGTCGGTGCGCGCGCCGTCGCGCTGTTCCATCACGGGCCGCACCGCGCGGACGACGCCCTCGATCGCATCATGGACGGGATCAGCGCGAGCATCCCCGTCATCGTGGCGCGCGAGGGCATGGTCACCGACCTGCCCGGCTGACCGTCGGTCATCGGCCGAGCCGACCGTCCTCAGGACCGCGCGATGGGCGGATCCAGGATCAGGTCGATGACAAGCGCGGTCCAGCCGGTCTGGTGCATCGCCCCCAGACCGGAGCCGTTGTCGCCGTGGAAGTACTCGAAGAACAGCAGGCTGTCCTTCCACGCGGGGTCCTCCTGCAGGCGCTGAACGTCGCCGAACACCGGGCGCCGACCGTCAGGCCCGGGCAGCCAGATCGAGAGCGTACGGTCGGACAGGTCCTGCGCGATCTGCCCGAAGGTGCGCCGCACTCCCGACCCGGTGGGGTACTCCAACGTGAAGTCGTCCCCGAAGAAGCGCTGGAAGATCTCGAACTGGCGGATCGCCAGGTAGTTGAGGGGCAGCCACACCGGACCGCGCCAGTTCGAGTTGCCGCCGAACATCGCGGTGACCGACTCGGCCGGCTGGTAGTCGATCGTCGCGCCCGGTACGCCGTCGAGCGTGTACGGATGGCCGTCGTACCTCTTCGACACCGATCGCAGCCCGTGCGGGGACAGGAACGCCGCCTCGTCGAAGAACTCCCTGAGGGTCACCTGCGAGCGTTCCGGGGATTGATCACGGAGACGAGCACCATGCTGTCGGTGCCGATCCCGCGCACCCGGCCGTCCATGCTGCCGCCGGAGTCGGTGAAGTTGCGACGGACGCGCGCGAACCGCTTGCCGATGCGGGCTGCGGACTCGACGTCGCGCGTCGCCAGGCTCACGGCCGGCAGCAGCGGGATCAGCCCCGCGATCGTCCGGACCCGCACCGGCGTCGAGTACCCGGACTCGAGCACGAGGCGGTCGTAGTAGAACCCGTCCTCCTCGTCGTAGAGGCCCTGGCGGTCCAGTGCCCGGGCGATCTGCAGGAAGTGCTCGAGGAACTTGATGACCATGTCCTCGTAGACGACGTTCGTCTCGGCCAGTTCGCCGGCGATCACGAGCATCGATATCGCGTAGTAGGCCATCCAGGCCGTGCCGTCTGCCTGTTCGAGCGTCGCTCCCTCGGGCAGGTTCGACCGGTCGATCGGGCTGATGTTGTCGAGGCCGAGGAAGCCCCCGCTGAACAGGTTGTTGCCGTCGGCGTCCTGCCGGTTGAGCCACCATGTGTAGTTGACCAGGAGCTTCTGGAACACGCGCTCCAGGAAGTCCCGGTCACGGCCGCCGTCGATGCGGTAGACGCGCAGGGCCGCCATGACGTGAACCGGCGGGTTGACGTCGTCGAAGTTCCACTCGTACGCCGGCAGGGCGCCGTTGGGGTGCTGGAACCACTCACGGAGCAGCACGAGCAGCTGGTACTTGGCGAACGCCGGGTCAAGATGCGCCCACGCGACCGCATGGAAGCCGAGGTCCCATGCCGCGAACCACGGGTACTCCCATGGATCGGGCATCGCCAGGACGTCGTACGCGTCGAGGTGGCGCCAGTCCCGATTGCGGCCGTGTCGGTGGCTGTCGGGCGGCGGTGGCTGGTCGGGATCGCCATCGAGCCAGCGCGGCACCTGATAGCGGTACATCTGCTTGCTCCACACCAGGCCGGCCGACGCCTGCCGCAGCACCCGCATCTCCTCGGCCGTCGTGCCGCTCGGGGCCAGCGCCCCATAGAAGGCGTCGGCGTCGGATTCGCGGGCATCGATGACGTCGTCGAAGGCCTGGCCCGCCCATGCTGGGCCGGCGACCGGCTGGCCCGCGCCGGTCGTGCGGTGCAGCCGCAGCCGGAGCTCGGCCGTGCCGCCCGCCGGGACGCTCACCCGGTACCGGAGCGCGGCCTTGGTCCCGAAGCCCTCGGGATTCACGGTCGGGGCACCGGTGACGACGTGGTCGTTGATGCCGTCCTTCGGGAACGGGGTCGTGGCCTCGCTCCCGAAGACGCGCGGGGCGTTCGTCTCGTTCTCGCAGAACAGGGCCTCGGGCATCGAGCCATCCGGACCGGGCGCGGCCTCGAGGCGATAGCCCGCGAGCTCGTGACCCGACACGTGCAGCCCGCTCGCGTCGCCGTCGATCCGGGGACGCGACGCGTCGTCGCCCCAGGACCAGGTGTTGCGGAACCACAGCGTCGGCAGCACGTCGAGGACGTCGTCGTGGGGTCCGTGATTCTCGACCACGATGCGCATGCAGATGTCGGTCGGATCGGCTTTGGCATAGGTCACCTCGACCGACCAGTACCTGTCGTCATCGAAGGCGCCCGTGTCGAGGAGTTCGAGCTCAGGGTCGTCGAGCCCACGTCCGTGGTGCACCAGGCGCTCGTACGGGAAGGCCGCCTGAGGGTAGTGGTAGCGCCACTTCAGCAGCGCATGGCTCGGCAGTCCGTCGAGGTACCACCAGTACTCCTTCGCGTCCTCGCCGTGGTTGCCCTCCGGGCCGGCGAGGCCGAACATGCGCTCCTTGAGGATCGGGTCGCGGCCGTTCCACAGCGCCAGGGCAAGGCACAGGTCGTGGCGGATGTCGGAGATCCCCGCCATGCCGTCCTCGTTCCAGCGGTATGCGCGCGATCGGGCGTGGTCGTGCGGGAACGAGCCCCACGCGTCCCCGCTCGCCGAGTAGTCCTCGCGCACCGTGCCCCAGGCACGCTCGCTGAGGTACGGACCCCACTCGTACCAGCGGTTCGCGGAGAACAGGTCGGCCTCGGCTCGCCCCGTGGCCTCCGCGAGGCGGGCGTGCTCGGCCGTGGACGGTGCCGGCCGGGGCGTCGGCGTCACGGCGTCCCCTCCCCGTCGCTCGCGTCCGCGGCTCGACGGGCGTCACGCATCGCCGACCACCATTCGACGTCCGGCCGGAACAGGGCCGCAGGCCGTCCGATGGCATCGACGCCGACGCGGTAGACGATCCCGGCGGCCGGATCGCCCAGGCGCTCCTCGCTGGACCACCCCTCGGTTGCCGTGGTCACGAAGAGGCCGTCCAGCTCGGAACCCCCGAAGGCGCAGGACGTGGCCTGCGCCGCCGGTACCGCGATGACGTCGAGCAGCGTGGCGTCGGGCGCGTAACGGCGGACTTGCCCGCCGCCGAAGAAGGCGATCCACAGGTCGCCCCCCGAGTCGACCGTCAGGCCGTCCGGCGCGCCCGCTTCCTGCGGTGGCGCGATCAGCAGTCGCTGCCGTGAGATGGTCCCGGTCCGGCCGTCGAAGTCGAACGCATGCACCACGCGGGGCCCGCTGTCGACCAGGTACATGGTCCGGCCGTCCGGGCTCCAGCCCAGCCCGTTGGAGATGGTCAGGCCCTCGAGCATCAGATCGATGCGTCCCGTCCCATCGAGGCGGTACAGCGCCCCTCCCCCGGTCCGGAAGTCCTCGGCCAGAGTCCCGGCCCAGAACCTGCCCTGCGGGTCGCACGCGCCGTCGTTCATCCGGGTCCCGACCGGTGCTGCCTCGCCAAGCGGCCTGACCTGCCCGTCCTCGCTCAGGTGGACGAAGCCCCGCCCGGCCGCCAGCAGCCAGCCGTCGTCGCCGGCGATGGGCGCGATCGCCCCCACGGTCCGGTCGAGCTGATACGTGCGGACGGACGCGAGTGATCCATCCGCACTGACCCGGTCGCGGAACACTTGCCCGACCACGATGTCGACCCGGAGGAGCTCAGCTCGGCGGGCATCCCATCGGGCCCCCTCGCCCAGCACCGCCTGCTCGCTCATGCACGGGACTGCCACGCGGTTCATGCGCTCAGTATCGCGTCCCTGGACGGCCGAGTGGGCAAGCACACAACCGAGGGATCTGCTGATCAGGATCGAGCAGCAGGGACTCGTCGACGTGGGAAGGTGCCGGGAGCTGAGCGTCGTCATTGCCTGCGCGTGCCCATGCAGACCCTCGAGTCTTGACATGCCCAGGTTTCGTCGACCACCCGAATCAGCTTGGGACGGTGAGACCCTGCAGCCAGGCCTGCCACTCCGGCTCCTCGCGCTGCACGTAGTCCGCCGCCTCAGCGGAGAAGAGGTACGCCCTCACGCCCACCATCACCCGGCCGTCGCCATAGTCGTATGTGAAGACGTTGAGGATCCCGGGCACCGGCGCCGTGAGCCGGACCAGCGTCTGCCGCTCGCCGACACGCTCGACCGTCCCGATGACGCCGCGAGACTCGACGGAGGAGCCCTCGCCGCCCAGTCCAAGCTCATTCCGCAGAACCGACCAGAGCGCCTCGGCGGGGCCAGGGTGGATGGCAGTGGCTTCGAGCGGTGTGGCCTCCTGGCCGGGGAAGTGCGACAGGTAGAGCCGCAGGTTGTCGAAGAAGGGCATCCAATTGACGCCCATGTCCTCCCAGAACTCCGACTCCCAGTCGGCGCCAGTTCCAAAGCCGCTGCTGGTGACATGCACGACGCAGGTGCCGCCGGACTGCGCCTCGACGAGGAACTCCGACGTCAGCGGGCTGAGCGCATCGGGGTCCTTGCCCATGAGGGCGGCCCAGTCCTCCTCGTACGCGATGCGCCGGGGCGGGTCCCAGCCGCTGACCTGGCCGTCCGAGCCCATCTCCGGACCCATCGTGAAGTGCACCGAGCCGCCGAGTCGCTCGTCCAACTCGGTCGGCAGGAACCAGGCGCTCATGCCCTTTGCAGTGGCGATGGCCTGCCAGACCTGCTCCGGGGTGCCTGGCACCTCGACGCTGAACTCCAGGCGGTAGGGAACGTTCGGTGTCGTGCTCATGTGCTCTCCTCAGGGAGGGGGTGGGCGGCGACGACGAGCCGGTGCGGGCGCCCGTCGTCGTGGTGGTAACGAGCGGCCAGGTCGAGGACCGCGGCGGTCAGGTCGTCGGCGAAGGCAGCGCGGTCGTCGGCCGACCGGAAGCCGATCTGCGTGTCGATGGTCAGGGTCGGCAGACGCTTGCCGGACGCGCCCGCGCGGTTCGCGAGCGCACCCACCTCGCGCACGAGCCGGCCGGCCAGCGCAACGAGGTAGCCGGCCGAGAGATGGTCGGCATTGGCGTCCGGGTCAGCCGCGGACGTGCTCAGGGCCGCAGGCGACACGACATAGGAAGCCGCCGATGCCTGCAACACCCGCTCGGTGATCCCCCCGTGCCTGCGCTCCTCGGACAACTCCACCAGGCCATGCGCCTCGAGCGCCTTGAGGTGGTAGTTGATCTTCTGGCGCGCGATCCCGACGCGGGCGGCGAGCCCGGCCGCGGAGGCCGGGATGGCCAACTCACGTAGCAACTGGGACCGGACGGGATCCAGTGCGGCGGCCGCCGCCGCCGCGCTCTCGATGACCTCGACGTCTTGCATGTCCCAACCGTTCCATTGACAGTAAATCTTGTCAAGAGAGGGCACGCCTAGATCGACATGCGAGCGAACCGTCGGGACACGGCCTGTCGAACGCCCGTCCTGGGCGGCAATCCGGTCGTCGTCAGCGTGCCGTCCACGTGCCATTGCCGGCATTTCCGGACGAAATCCTGTGGTTTGGCTAACGCCTTTGCCGCTGACGGGCGGGGCATCGAGCAGCTCCACGATGTTCCTCTCGTCATCGACGACGAGCAGGCGGGCTTCCGGCACGCTGGGAGTTGTCACGGGTCAAGTCGCGCCCACGGACCACGCGGTTCCCTGTGGGCCACCTGTCAGGTTCCTGTGAGTTCCTGCCGTTCCCGGATGGCCGATCAGGATGCGGCAGGGCTGGCTCCGCCGCCTGGTGCCGGCATGAGCGGTGCACACGTGTCGAGCGCGGCCTGCACATCGGGATCCGTGCGGTCCAGGGTGCGGAAGCCGTCCGGACCCGAGGCCAGCGTGACGCCATGGTCGGACAGGCACGACGTGAACGCCGCGAGCGCAGTCTGGTCGATGGCGCCCGGCCCTCCGGGGCCACCCTGGCCCATCTGCGGCCGCATGCTCGCGCAGGCCTGCTGTGCCGCGTCAAACGTCTGCTGGTCGACACCGTCGGGCAGCGGCATCTGGCTCAGGCCGTTGGGCCCGCCCGACGGAGGCGCGCCCGTGGGAATTCCGCTTGGCGGCGCACCCTGGGCACCGCCCGGACCGCCGAAGTCCTCAAGCGTCACGCCGTTCTGTGCCATGCAGTCGCGGTAGGCCGCGAAGCCGTCCGATCCACCACCGGACGCGGCGCCGCTCGCCCCGGCCGACGCGGCCGGACTGGCAGCAGCCGTACTCGCCGCGGTGCCGGCCGATGAACCGCCTCCGCAGGCGGTCAGGGTCAGCAGCAGGGCGCCGACCCCGGCCGACATCAGCTTCGTGCGCGTCATCGTCATTCTCCTTGGGTTGCAGGGGTGGGAGTGGCGTCAGTCGGCATGTCCTCGGAAACGGACGTGGCAGTGACCTTCCCGTCGCTGCCGGTCTCCCCGGTCACCGTGACCGTGCTGCCGACGGCAAGGTCGGACAGGTCGATGTCATTCTGCTTCGTGACCGAGGCGTCATCGGGCACGGTGACGATGACGACGGCGTCGGCCCCGGTGGAGACGTAGAGGGTGTTGCCGTCGACCAGCTTCACGGTGCCCCGCGTGGTGTCCGCATCCGCGGCACCGTCCGTCGAGCCCGCGGCCGGTCCGGATCCCGGCATTCCCCCGGGGAAGCCACCACCGGAGGCGAAGTCCGGCAGTCCTCCACCGAAGGACGGCAGTCCGGAAGAGGAGCTCGGTCCGAGCTTCTCGTGGGCGAACGCCCCGCCCGCGAAACCGATCGCCACGAGCAGTAGGGCCAGCAGCGCCCAGGTGATGCGGTTCGGCCGCGCATGCTCGCGCTTGGCCAGCAGCGTCGCGAGATCGTCCTCGGCGCGCATCGGGGTGGTGGTCGTCTCACTCATGTCTCAGCGCCTCGATCGGTCGAAGGGATGCGGCACGATTGGCGGGGTAGCTGCCGAAGAACAAGCCGAGGGCAACGGAGACGGCGAAGGCGCCGACGACGGAGATCGGCATGATGACCGGCGTGACGCCGGCGATGTCGAAACGCGTCACGACCAGGGCTACCAGCACGCCTGCGATGCCGCCGATCATCGACAGCACGGTCGCCTCGACGAGGAACTGACCCAGGATGGCGCCTTTGCTGGCGCCGATCGCCTTGCGGATGCCGATCTCGCGCGTCCGCTCGGTGACGGTCACCAGCATGATGTTCGTGATGCCGATACCGCCGACGAGGAGGCTGATGGCGGCGACGGCACCGAGCAGCACGGTGAACACCTGGTTCGTGTCCTGGACGGTCGATAGCAGGCTTGCCTGGTTCAGGATCTGGTAGTCGCGGGTTGACGAGTCCGTGACGTCATGTCGCGCGTCGAGGATCGACTGCACCTGCGACTGCGCCGCGTCCGTCGTGTCGGACGCGGTGGCCTGGACGACGATGGAGTCCAGGCTGCCGTACCCGGTGAGATGGTCCTGAACCGTGGTCAGCGGAGCGACGGCGGTGTCGTCCGCATCCTGGAACCCACCGGTCGATCCCTTGGACTCGAGCACGCCCACGATGGTGAAGGGGGTGCCGTTGCACACGATGGTCTTGTTGAGCGGATCGACCTCACCGAAGAGCTCGTCGACGACCGTCTGCCCGACCACGAGGGACCGGCGACTGCCTGTGACGTCGTCGTTCTGGAAGTAGGCACCCGTGGTCACTTTCGCGTTCGATGCCTCGAAGTACGACGGCCACGTGCCGGTGATGGACGTGTCATGCGATGAGCCTTCGAAGGTGCATGTCGCCTGGGCCTGCACGGCGGGCGCAACGGACAGTACGTCTGGCGCGAGAGTCTGGTCGACCAGCGCCTGCGCATCGGCGACGGTCAGGTCCTTGTACTGCGTGCGGGTGTCCGATCCAGGGGGACCGAAGGCTCCGTGCCGGATGGTCAGCGTGTTGGTGCCCAGACTCTCCAGGCGCTGGGTCACGGCCTGCGACGAGCCATTGCCCACCGCCACCAGCACGATGACGGCAGCGACGCCGATGAGGATGCCGAGGACTGTGAGCGAGGAGCGCAGCCGGTTGGCCGAGATTCCCCGCAGTCCGATGCGGATGGTCTCCCACAGGCTCACGACGCTGTCACCCCCGCCGCGGTCCGCCGAGCGCCGCGCGGCCGGTTCCAGCGGTCGTCGGCGATGAGCCCGTCGATCAGGGTGATCACCCGGTCGGCGCGTTCGGCGACGTCGTCCTCGTGAGTGATCATCACGATCGTCCGTCCGTCCGCGTGAACAGCGTCCATGAGGTCGAGCACGTCCTTCGTCGACTTGCTGTCGAGGTTGCCCGTGGGCTCGTCAGCCAGCAGGAGCGCAGGCTCCGACGCCAGCGCACGGGCCACGGCCACTCGCTGCTGCTGGCCGCCAGAAAGCTCGGTGGGCTCGTGGTCCATGCGTGCCTGCAGCCCCACCGCCTCCAGCGCCGAGATGGCACGCTCGTGGCGCTCCCGGCGCCCGACCCCGCGGTACAGCAGCGGGAGTTCGACGTTCGCCAACGCGGTGGTGTGCGGAATCAGGTTGAAGGACTGGAAGATGAACCCGATCTTGCGGTTGCGCACGATCGACAGCGCTGACTCGTCAAGATCATCGATGTTGATGCCGTCCAGCTCGTAGTGACCGAGCGACGGCACGTCCAGGGCACCGATGATGTTCATCAGCGTCGACTTGCCCGAACCTGATGCGCCCATGATCGCCACGTAGTCACCACGTTCCACGGTCAGATCGATCCCGCGCAGGGCGTGGACCGTGCTCTCCCCCATGCCGTAGACCTTGGTGATGCCGGTAAGGGCGATGACGGGGGTCATCCGAGGCCACCACCGGCCGGCGGGCCGCCGGCTGGCGGACCGCCACCGCTCCCGAAGCCGCCACCGGGGAACCCACCCGCGGGGAAGCCGTCGGTCCCGCCCGCGACGGACGTGCTGATCACGACCTCCTGGCCCTCGGTCAGGCCACCGGTGATCTGCGTGCCCGAGTCCCCGACCAGCCCTACGGTGACCGGGACGACGGTGTCCACTCCGTCGGTTCGAACCGTGACCGTGCTCTGTCCACCGGCGGTGGTGACGGCGGAGGAGGGCACCCACAGAACGTCGGTCGCCTCGTTCGTGGTCACGACGATGCTGGCGCTCATGCCCTCCTTCAGCCCCTCAGGCACGGTGTCCAGCGTGATAGTCGCCCCGTAGGTCGTGACGCTGCCGCCCGTCGTCGGCAGGAGGTCTACTTGCGACACCATCCCGGTTGCTGACCCGCCCGGCAGGGCGTCGAAGGTCACGGTGGCCTTCTGATCCACGGCCAACTTCGTCGCATCCGCCTCGGCGAAGTCGGCGGTCACCTCCAGGCCACCGCTGGGCAGCAAGGTGACGACGGTCGTGCCGGCTTGAGCCGCGTCACCCTTCGACACCAGCACGGCGGCTACGGTTCCGGCCACCGGCGCCCTCAGCCGCGTCGCAGCAACGGCCTGCCGGGCCGCCGCGACCCCGGCATCTGCGACCTCGATGCCGGCCTGTCCGGTGGTCAGGGCCGTGCCACCGGCGGCTACCGCCTGCGTCGACAACCGAGCCGTCGCGAGCGCCTCCTCTGCGTTGGCGATGGCCTGCTGGTCACTCCTCGTGCCCTTCCGTTGCGCCAGCTCGGCGCTCGCGAGTGACTCCTTCGCCGACGCAACGGAATCGATGCCGTTCCGCTGCAGAGAGGCCTGGAGCTTCTTCAGGGCGACGTTCGCCTGGGTGACCTTCGCGGCGCCGTTCACGAGGGACTGCTGCGCCTGCACGTTCTGCGTGCTCACGCTGTTCTGCGCCAGCTCGAGTTGCTGCCGCGCCGTGCGGAGGGCGTCCACTGCCGAGGTGCACTGCGTCGAGCTCGACCCGTAGGTGTTGCAGGCATCCGACTGCTTCGCCTGAGCCGCATCGGCATTGACCTGTGCCTGATTCACCTGGATGTTGTCGGTCACCTGGGTCGCTGATGCGGTCTGCACCGCCTGGTCGTAGGCCGTCGTGGCCGTGGCCACCTCACCCTCCGCAGCGCGCAGTTGACTCCAGGCCTCGGCATTCGGGCACGTGCCATTCGGGTCCAAGCAGGAGTCCGCCCAGGAGGACCGGGCGGTCGCCAGGGTTCGCTTGGCAGCGGCTACGGCCTGCTCGTAGGAAGCGGCATTCAGCCGTGATGTCGCACGGGCCTGCTGCACGGCTCTCTGGGACTGCTCTTCCGTGAGAGTCGACTTCTCCGCGTTTGTCACGGCCTGCACGTAGGAGCTTCGCGCCGTGACCAGACCCTCACGGGCGGCCTCGTCGTCCAGGGCCACCAGGACCTTGCCTCCACGAACCGTCTGTCCGGCTTCGGCCGATACCCTCGCAACGGTGCCACTGGAGGTGAACGACAGGTCCAGGCTCCCGGCGGTCGCGACCGTGCCGGTGGCGGTGATCGTCTCGCTGACTGTTCCCGACTGGACTGCCACCGTGCGACCCGTCGCCTCCTGCTCAGGGGAGGAGAAGAGCCACAGGTATACGCCCACCCCGGAGGCCACCAACGCCACCGCCAGAGCGATGTTGATCCAGACGATCCGCTTCATTCCTGCACCATGAACGAGTTTCCTGAGGTTTCACTGTGAACCTCGTGTGCTGCGCCTGTGAATCGATGCGACGGGCCAGCCCATCCGCGCGCGTGAGACCTAACTCGCTCCAGACCGCCTCTCCCTCGCCTGCCACAACGAGGGAGACAGTGCCCCTTCTCTACGTGAACCGGGCCAGGGCCGAAGCCAGCACCAATCTGGTCGTCGGCGGCGTGCGATTCACGTGCCACTAAGAGGGCGCACGAGAGCCCATTCCCCGCAGAAACGAGGGGAATCGACAAGCCCGAAAGCCGTTGCTCTGCAACGGATCTTGGGGAGTGGGGCGGGTCGGGCTCGAACCGACGACGACCAGATTATGAGTCCGGGGCTCTAACCAGCTGAGCTACCGCCCCCGTGGGGTTCCGGCAGCCTATCCTCCTCACCGACCGAGGCCCGTGACCTGGTCGCATGTCACCACGTCTAGCGCCGCCCTTTGTGTCTGGCCGACGAGCTAACGACAACCTCGACTTTCTCGACGAGAATGCCTGGCCGACCTCCGCTCACGGCGCCGGCTGGCAGCCAGTGTGACGGTTGGCGGATCCCTTCATGGGTACCTGCAGGACGGTGGGGGGCCGTCCGACCCGGGCAACGAGGTTGCACACGCGTGCGCTGGGCATCTCCATCCCACAGGGACCTCGCCGACCTGGCCCGTGATCCCGCTGGGGCGGTTGCGACGGAGGCACCGCGACGCAAGGCGGCCGTGAGATCAACCTGCCCAGTGTCGTCACCGCGGCACGTGGGCGCAGGGTCGTTCAGTAGGGACTTGGCGCGCAACAGCCAGTTCTGATCGCTACCGTCGAGTGTCAACGGAGCCGGAGGAGTCCGGCTGCCCCTCACAGGTGGGAGATATCAGTGAGTGCGAAAAGGACGCTCGCCGGCGTTGCGTCGGCACTGGTGGTTGCCGGGACTCTCGTTGCCGTGGCACCCGCAGCGAGCGCGGCAACAACGTCCACGCCCGTCGCGTGCGTCGTCCCGTCCCAGTTGGTCATTGACGTCGCCGTGACTGTTGCTGCTGGCGACACGCTCGAGTTCACGAAGGATCCCAACTGTCCTGATGGCCCCAACTTCTTCTTCGGCATACGTCCATACGGGTCTCAGACCGAGAACACACCGGCAACCGTGGGCGTTGTCGAGGCATCCGACAACGGCACCGACTGGACTGGTGCCATAGACGACTACAGCTACACGGTCCCGGTCAAGGTGCGTTACACCGCCCCGGCGGACGGCACGTCGAGTGATTCGTTCTATGTCGTCGCGGCCGAGCAAGGCAGTGGGGTTGCTGGGTACTTGTTCACCGTCACCGTCGGAGGACCTGCGGCGTCCACCACTCCTCCGGAGATGTGGTTCCAGTCATACGGCCGAGCCGGCGGGGACACGGAGTGCCTAGTTGGATGGAGCCCCAGTTACGCCATGTGGCCGAACGACGGCACTGGCGGTTGGGTGTGCGACCGCCGGGTCAAGAAGTTCGGCTGATATCACGAAGCACAGGTGACGTGTCGTGCCTGCTCGCCAAGCAGGCATGGTGAAGCGGCCTCCCGATCGATTCCGGGGGCCGCTTCCTCGTTGCCGGCCGACCAGTGTGGGCGTGTCAGCGTGCCGGGTGCGAGGCGCCATGATGCCACGGGACACTCCTGATTGACGGCCATGCCGTCGTCCGGGATATTGAACCGGACATCGGCGGCTCGTTGTCCGTTCAGGCGGCGACGGCGGATCGCCACTCAGCCAGACGAGGGAGGGTCGATGCCGAAGAAGAACCATGTCGACAAGATCGGCGATGCGGCGGCACGTGCGAAGGTGACGATCACGACCGCTGGCGGCCACACCGTGGTGCTCGACGACAAGGCAAGGACGGTCACGATCACCCACAGCGGAGGCTGCTCCGTCAGGCTCACCGATACCGACGTCGAGGTGCTGGCCAATGCCCAGGTGAAGGTCACGGCACCGATGGTCAGCGTCGACACTCCGATGGCCCGGTTCAGCGGCGTCGTCAAGTGCGACGCCCTGATCACGAACTCGGTGGTGGCGTCCACCTACACGCCGGGCGCGGGCAACATCTGGTGACCTCGCCTGACGAGTCGAACGCGGACCACGCTGCCTGCTTGCGCCGCGCCGCATGACGGAGGTCCGCATCGTCGTGCGCGTCAAGCCCGGCAGCTCCCGGACCAGGGTCGGCGGCGGCTATGGGCCGGACCGGCACCTCGTCGTGGCCGTCAACGCCCCGCCCGTCGACGGCGCCGCCAACGAGTCGGTCGTGCGCGCCCTGTCGGACGCCCTGGGCGTGCGACCACGTCAGGTCCGCATCGTCTCGGGGCACACGGCCCGGACGAAGGTGGTCGGCATCGACTGCGACGATGCCGGCGCCATGCGCGCCCGCATCGACGAACTGCTCTCCTGACACGGCGATGGGTGCCAGGCCCGAAGGCCTGGCACCCATCGCTGTCGGATGCTGGTCCGCGCCTAGGTGACGATCACCTTGACGTAGTACATGGCACCCTTGGCCGTCTTGAGCTGCACCGGGTAGGTACCCGCCTTGTCCACCGTGAAGGCGGGGACGGTGACCGTGCCGCGCTTGCTCGTCTTGACCCGGCCCAGCGAGACCCACGCGCCGTCGATCTTGACGCGCACCGTCATGCTGGTCTTCTTCGGCAGCTTCCTGAGCTTCAGGACCACCGACTGCCCGGCCTTGGCCTGGGCCGACGGGGCCTTGGCCAGCTGGCCACTCGGCGCACCGAGGATCGCGACCGACACCACGACCGTGCCCGGGACGACCGCGCCCGATTCGGCCGGCGGTGCCGTCGGGGTCGACGGAGCCGCGGGAGAAGCCGGCGGGGTCGAACTGCTCGAGCCGCCACCGCCCGTGGATCCACCGCCGCCAGCCGAGCCGCCGCCACCTCCGCCGCCACCCGAGCCGCCGCCAGGAACGACGACAGCCGGGACGACGATGTTGGAGACACCGGCCGGACCGGCACCGGCGCCGTTGACCGCCGAGACCCGGAAGGTGACCGAGTCGTTGTTGGCCAGGCCGCTGACGGTCGTCGACAGCCCGGTGACGCTCTTCGTGTTCCCGTTCGGCCAGGTGAGCCCGTCCAGGGACCACTCGACCTTGTAGGACTGGATGGCCGATCCGCGGTCGGACAGCGGCACGTTCCACGTGACGCCGGCCGACTGGTCACCGCTGGTGGCGGTGACGTTGCGGGGAGCCGTCGGGACCCCGGTGATGCAGTTGCGGGGGTTGCCCGGGTTTCCGTTGTCGGTGGCCGGGACGGCCGCCGACGGTGCATCGATGGGAGGCAGGACGGCCAGCGCCGGCAGCAGGCCGGACGTCGGCACGTCGCCGTCTGCGAACCGCAGGATCTCGACGCCACGGAGCGTGTCCGTGCCCTCGGCGACCCTGGGCACCAGTGGCGCCGGGTTGTTGTCGACCACGATCACCGAGTTGCCCGTCGTGGAGACGAGGTAGTCGGCCTGCGGGCCGGCGAAGACGGCAACATCGGTGCCAGCGGCCAGACCGGCCCGCTGGATCGTCCGGACGACGTGGATGTCGGCCGGGTTGATGTTGCCGTCGAGCACGTCCTGCCGGATGTCGAGCAGGCTGTTCACCAGCCTGGTGTCGCCGGGGTTGGCCAGGTCCGGAACCCGGAGCTGGACATTGAGCCACGCGTCACCGTCGATCAGGTCGTTGCCGCCCTTGCCGGTGATGGTGTCGCTGCCCGGACCGCCGATCAGGATGTTGCCCAAGGACACATCCGCACCGCCGACGAGGGCACCGATACCCGGAAGGAAGGCCTCGTCCTGGACGAGCTCCTGGCTCGAGCCGGGGATCAGCGGATCCGCGGCCAGGGTCGCGACGTCGTCGCCACCGAGGAGGTCGTTGCCGGGACCGCCCGAGAGCGCCTCGACGTCCTGGAACCGGTCGGCCAGGGCGTTGCCGATCTCGCCGTTCGCCGGGACGAGGGGCAGGCTCAGATCGAAGTCGGCGATGCCGGCCCCGGTCCGCTGGGTCTGCCAGTCGTAGCCGAACCCACCGTCGAAGCGGTCGGTGCCGGCACCGCCGACGGAGATGTCGTTGCCACCCTCGCCCGTGCTGTCGTCATCGCCGCTGTCGCCGATGAGGACGTCGTCGCCCGGTGCGTTGATGTCGATGCCGAACGGCGCACCGGTGTCACCGGTGAGGCCGTCTCCGGAGAGCCCGCCCTCGATCCAGTCGTCGCCGTCGTCACCGAGCACGATGTCGGCGTTCTGGCCAGCGAACACGCGGTCATTCCCGCCGCCGGCCAGGGTCTCGGTGCCGCCCGTGCCACCGGTCACGAAGTCGTGACCCGTGCCGCCCTGGTTCAGGTCGATGCCCGGACCGGAGTTGAGCACGTCGTTGCCGGGACCGCCCTTGAGGGTGTCGTCCTGACCGAGGTCGTTCAGGATGTCGTCGCCGGCGCCGCCGACGATGTTGTCGACGCCGCTGCCGCCCTCGATCCAGTCGTTGCCGTCGTCGCCGCGCAGGGTGTCGTCACCCTCGTCGGCCCAGATGCGGTCGTTGAACTGCGTGCCGCCGATGGCCACGTGCTCGACACCGCTGTAGCGAACGGTCTGGTTCGCATCCTTGGTGAGGAGGGCGGACTCGTCGTACTCAGTCGTCGGATCGTCCTCGATGACGTTGCAGAAGTTGCCCAGCCGCAGCATGTCGAACGTGAAGCCGGGGCGGGAGAACACGTCGGCCGGCAGGTTCGTGGCGTCGGTGTTGCGCATGATGATCTCGGAGAGCGAGTTGCCCTCGAGCTGGGTGAGCAGGTTCATGCCGGCCGTGCGGGCCAGGTAGTAGAACCGGTCGCCCTCCTGGAGGTTCTCCAACTGCGTCTGGAAGACGTGGTTGAACGTGGGACCGAGCAGCCCGCTGAACGGCGTCTGCTTCTCGCCGAGGCCGCCGACCCACAGGTCGACGTTCTCGATGCCCGTGCTCGGCGACGTCATGAACGACACCGCTCCGGGATCGAGTGCCACGGCGCCGTCCACGAGCGCCTGGGCAGCAGCCCGCTTGCCGGCGGTGGTGCCCGCGTTGATGACGCTGGCATCGGTGCCGTACGCCGCGATGTAGTTGACCAGCGACTCCGGGTTGCGGAGGGCCAGGCCGTACTCGTTCCAGTTCGCGTAGGGCTTCAGTGCCGGATCGCCGGTGCTCCACACCGGATCGTTGCCACTGAAGAAGAACCGGCGCAGCTCGTTGAGCGTGGGCATGCCGGTGTCGCGGCCCCGGACCATGTTGATGGTCGCGAGGTCGAGCGGGAGCCCGACCAGTCGGTTGCGGAGCGCATCGGTGACGAACTCGTCGAGCTCGTTGCCGATCTGGTACGTCATGCCGCGTGCGATGCTGCCTGCCGCCTGGGCCGCCGTCATCGGGATGGCGTTCTGCCCGTTGTCGTTGAACGCGGCCGGGTTCAGGAAGGCGTCGAACAGCTGGATGTCGTTGCGGGTGCCGTCGGCGTTGACGCGCTCGACGGTCTCGTTGAGCATCGAGTGGCCGAAGCGGTAGACCGCGTGCGCGAACTCCGCCTTGATGTCGGCGTTGAGGGTCGGGTCGTACGCCGCGAACACGCGGACGGCCGGCTGGACCTTGCGCGCGAACTCCTCGAACACCAGGTGCTGGTACTCCATCTCGGTGACGAAGCGCGCGGTCTGGAACAGCCGCTCGCCATAGCCCCATCCGGTGTTGCTCTGGAAGCCGCTCACGAGCGCGGCATCGGTCGATGCAGCCAGGATCGCCTGGACGTCCGCGACCACGCGATTGTGCTCGGCGTGGAACACCGTGTGGATCGCCGTCAGGCCGATGTTCTCGTTGCCGCGACCGTCACCGGTGATGAAGTGCGAGTCGAGCAGCTCGTTGTCGTACGTGGTGGTCTGGCCCTGCTGGTTGCGGGGCTGGGGGTTGCCGAGGGTGGCATCGCCGTCGGCCGGCTTGGAGCCGTCGGCCGCGGGAACCGCCTCGTGCGCGATGTCATCGAGGAAGGCGTGCCCGGTTCCGACGACGCCAGCGGTCGTGACGGGGTTGGCGATGTTGCCCTCGACGACTCCGCCGCCGCTGAGGACCAGCTGCGGCAGGCCGCGCGCCGGACCGCGAAGGAAGCGGCCGTACTCGTCAGTGAGCATCAACGGCACGTTGTGGATGTCCTGATCGCGCAGCTCGATGCCCAGCATCGCCGCGGTCTGCGCCTTGACTTCGGCCCAGCTGCCGATGTTGCCGTTGGCACCGTCGATCAGGCGACCCGTGGCGACCGGCGTGATGGCGCCGCCCGGGACGGAGTCGACGTACTCGCGCAGGAACACCTGGTGCGAGGGGTGCGAGGTGTAGGTCTGGTTCTGGTCGACGTATGGCGTCGTCGAGTTGCGGCCGGCCGGGTTGGCACCGTCGATGACCGTGCGGCTGGCGACCATGAAGTTGAGGGGAGAGCCCGGCTGGAACAGCGGGTCATCCGCCTTGAGCGGCACGATCACGTTCTCGGCGCCGGTCTTGGCGACCAGGTCGAGGCCGTGGTCGAAGAACTGGCCGAACAGGGTGAACATGGAGTTGTACGGGGCGGAGAGTGCGGCATCCGGCGCCACGTTGGGGATGTACAGCGTGTTCGTCGAGTCCGCCACCGCACCCGGTCCGGCCGCCGCAACGGCAGCCGGGTTGTTCGGGGACTGGTCGACGATCAGGTTGCTGGCGGTGCGGGGACCGGTGTCGGTCACGTTCGACGGGCGCGGCTGGTAGTTCACCGCGACGCCGTCGGCGTTGAAGCGATCCCAGCGCGACGGGCCGATGCGCGGGAACGCGGTGTCGGACGCGCCCCACTCCGGATTCGCGATGTTGTTGTTGCGTCCGTCCACCTGACGCAGGCCCCAGGGCAGCAGCGGGTTCGGGACGTCGTTCGGACCGTTGCCGATCACCGACGTCGCGGCTGTCGTCTCGGTCGTTGCATGCGCTTCAGAGATGCGGATCTGGCGCAGGATGAACCGCAGATCCGCCTCGTTGATCTCGAAACCGGCCCCAACCGGGGCGGCTATGGCCGCAGGCGCCAGGGCAACAGCAGAGCCCAGCATTCCGACTCCTAGAGCGAATGCGGCACCTCCTGCCGTCACTCGGGCCGAGCGCCCCCTACGTCGACTACCAATCACGGTGTGCCTCCTTGAACCTCCGCCGGGACTCCGCGCCCGGCGGCAGGTGGGCCCGAGTGAACACGCATTTATTAGGACTTGTCAAGATTTAGGTAAAAAGTCTCTTGCGGAAGATATGTCCGTTGTGTCCAGAACAAAGACGCCACTAATCCGGCAAAACAGACACAGAAGGACGGAGAGGCTCGCTAATCCGACACTGGGAGTCCGCTTCGGTCAGGCTGCGCTTTACCTTCCTTGCACAACCTTTACCTTCAGGTAGGTCACCGGGCCGGTCGCCGACCGCAGGCGGAGCAGGTAGCTGCCGGCCCGCGTCGCTCGCAGCCCGGGCAGGTCGACGATCCCCCGCGCACTGGCCCGAGCCGTGCCGACCACGATCCACGACCGCCGCACGCGCAGGTCGACTCCGACGAGCGCCGAGGGTCGCTGTCCGGTGAGCCGCAGCACCACGGCGCGCCCACGAGCCACCCGGACGACCGGTGCCTCGCCTGCGCGGGCCGAGGGGGCGCCCTTCACGGTGACACGCCGGGCCGAGGCAGCCTGATCGGCCGGGAGCAGCATGCCACCCGGCTCCGAGCCGCACGCCGACGGAGCCCGCCAGCGGGATGAACCCGGCGGCCGAGACGTCGGTTGCGGCCACTCCGCCGGTCGACCGGGTCGCTACCGCGAGACGACCCGGCGACACCGCCTGGGCGGCCACGCCAGCCAGCGGCTCGGCGACGATGACGACGTAGTACGTCGTGCCCGGCACGAGTCCGGTGATGGTCACCGGACTCGACACCTTCGGTACCGACCTGACCAGCGAGGTCTGATCGGTCGCGAACACCAGGGCCGAGAACATCTGCGCCGCAGGGGCGCCCGGCGGCTTGGTGAAGGTCACCTTGATGCTGCCCGGGGTCGAGCCGCCGCTTATGGCGGTGATGATCGGCAGGCTGAGGCCGGCGTCCGCGAGGGCCGCCCGGCCCGGACGACGCGGGGATCTCGCCTCCAGGTAGTCGGCCGAGCCATCGGCCACGATGACGACGTCATAGTTGCCTCCGGGCACGAGGCCGTCGATGACCATGAACGACGTCACCGGCCGAACCGTGCGCGCCAGGGTCGAGCTGCCCGCCTCGAACACGTCTGCGGCGTACACCTGGCCGGGCGGTGCGTTGCTCGAGCCGGTGAACAGCACCCGGAGCGAGCCCGGCTCCGCGCCCGGCTGCACCGAGTAGACCAGCGGCGCCAGCAGCCGTCCCTTGGCCACGTCGAAGGAGACCGCTCCGGTCGCCACGGCGCCGTTCGAGTCGGTCGCGATGACGTCGACGAGGGTGCCGGACCCTGCGGCGGTCGGACGGCCGTAGATCACGCCGGTGCCGCTGTTGATCGACATCCCCGGCGGCAGGCCCGGACGGACGGTGAACACGATCGGCTCGACCAGGCCGAGTGCCGTGAGCCCCGGGACCGCGTAGCCGGCCGAGGGGACCATGATCGAGCCGACCTCGCCGACGAGCGTCGACTCGGCGGGTGTCAGCACGCCCGTCACCTCGACCGTGACCTCGGCGGTGGCGGTGGCACCGCCGGCATCCGTGGCGGTCAGCTCGTGGACCCGGCGGGCGGAGGCCTTCTCCGGCGTCCCGGCCAGGATCCCGGTGAGCGGGTCCACCTCGAGGCCCTGGGGCAGTGCCGGCACCGCCGTGTAGACCAGCGGCCCGGTGAAGCCCTCGGTGGTGAACGTGACCGGTTCGATCGCGGTGCCCGTCCGTCCGACGATCTCGGCGGTCAGCGGGAGCAGCGATGCCGCCACGATCGTGATCGTCAGCGTGACGGTGAGCGTCCCGGTCGACCCGGTTGCCACGACGTCGAAGGTCCCCGTGGAGGCCGCGGTCGGCGTGCCGCTGAGCACGCCGGTCACCGGATCGAGGGCGAAGTCCGGCAGCAGGGTTGCGGCCGCGTACGAGACGTCGACTCCGAGTCCGGTGGCGACGAAGGTCGTCGGGGCGATCGGCGTGCCCACGGTCCCGGTCACCGTCAGGGACGGGCTGGCCGTCAGGGTGGGCGGATCCGGTGGGGCGGCCACGACGATCGACACCGTCGCGCTCGCCACGGCGGTGCCGGCGAGGGCGTCGCCCAGGTCGTCGGTCGCCGTGATGGTGACGTCCGCGCTCACGGGGACCGTCGAGGACCCGGAGACGATCCGCGTCAGCGGGTCGAAGGTGAATCCCTCCGGGAGCCCGGCCGCCTCGTAGGTGATGACCCCGATCGGATCCGCCGGGTCGACCGGAGCACTCGCCAGCGCCTCGTCGACCAGGCCGGAGACCAGTTGCGTCGCGGGTGCCAGTCCGCTCACCGCGGCGGCCGGCGGCGTGCCGGTCAGGATCGTGACGGCCAGCACCGACAGGGCGATTCCGATCGCGCGTACCCGCATAGCCGTCCCCAGTCCCGTTGCCGTCCCGGTCCGTGCCTCCACCCGACGTACGGCACTAAAGGTAAAATCCGGGTAATGTCGAACATAGGGAAGATATGGGACGTACCGGATCCTGGCAAGGCCCGGGTCGCCCGGAACGACAGCGTCCCGGACCGCAGTGACACCGGGCCGGGACGCTCGAAGCGAGCTCCCCCATCTGGACTCGAACCAGAAACCCTTCGATTAACAGTCGAATGCTCTGCCAATTGAGCTATGGGGGAAAGCACCGGATCCGTGAAACCGGCCCGCGAAGAATAGCAAGCCACGGTGCGGCCGGCGACCACCGGCACCCCGGTCGGCCCGTCAGATGCCGAGGGCGTCCCGCAACTGCGCCAGCGCCTGGTCGGCACGCTCTCGCAGGACCGGGTCAGCGGGATTCAGGCCGCTGTCGAACACCACGGACCAGCGGATCACGCCATCGTCGCTGCCCCGCCGCGCGACCATCAGCGCCGCGGCCCCGGCCCCGAGGTCGACCCGCTCGCTGACCACGACGCTGTCGGTCACGCGATCGTGGATCGCCGGCGGCAGGTCTCGGGCGTCGCCGAACTCGAGTCGGACGACGCGCGTCGGCTGATCATGCTCGTCCAGCGTCACGAGCTCGAGCACCGGATCGTTCCAGGTCGCCTTGCTGATCCGATCCCACGGGATCCGCTCGCCCAGGGTCTGCGCATACAGGGCGCGACCCGTCGCTGCGGCGAATGCCGGGTGGGTCGCGTCGGGACCGGGTCCGCTCCCCCAGGCGATGACCTTCTCGCCCGGCAGGATGCCCAGCGTGTGCTGGACCGACCCCGGCAGCCTGGAGACGAACGACGGGATGACCCTCATCAGGACACACCTCCCAGTGATTCCTGCCGCAGCGAGCGGCGGTAGTCCTCGAGTGACAGCAGGTCCGCGAAGCAGCGCTCGTATTCGTCCTTCTGCGCGACCGGATCGGTGCGCTGGAGACGGCCCTTCAGGTCGTCGATGCGCCGGGAGGCGTCGAGCTCGAGCAGGCGTGAGATGACGCCCACGGCATACCGCGCGTCGTACCCGGACTCCGACGGCAACGGCTCCACGGCCAGCTCGCGGACCAGGCGCCGCACCTCGTCGTCGGCCGCCTTCGCCAGGACGGCGTCGATCCACGCCAGCCCGGTCACGTCCTCGGACGGATACCCGGCGAGCGCGATGGCCTGATGGACGCGTCGCGCGGCGGGATGCGTGTAGGCGGTCTCCTCCACGCTCTCGTACCAGTCGGCCATGGTGGCCGGCTCCTGCAGGGCGCACTTGAGCGCCTCTCGCTCGACGACCAGTGCCGGGTCGCGCCGCACGCCGGCCTGTGCCCGCGGCATCCGATCGGTTGCAGGCAGCGGCTCGGGCCGGGGCTCCGGCGCCTCGCGGCGGGCCGGGCTGCTGACGGACGACGGGCCCGCCCGCTCCGCGCCCTTCACCGCCCGGGCGACGGTCTCGACGTCGATCCCCAGCCAGCCGGCCAGCCGACGCGTGTACTCCGGTCTCAGCGCGGTGTCGCGGATCTTCGCGACGACCGGCGCGGCCTCCTTGAGCGCTCCGATCCGGCCCTCGGCCGATTCCAGGTCGTAGCCGGCGAGAGTGGAGCGGATGGCGAACTCGAAGAGTGGGACGCGGCGCTCGATGAGGGCGGTCACCGCGGCGTCGCCATGCTGCAGCCGCAGGTCGCACGGGTCCAGGCCCGAGGGCTCGACGGCGACGAACGTCTGGGTGACGAACCGCTGGTCCTCCTCGAACGCCCGAAGTGCCGCCTTCTGCCCGGCAGCGTCGCCGTCGAACGTGAAGATGACGTTGCCCCGCATCTTGTCGTCGTCCATCAGCAGCCGCCGGAGGACCTTGATGTGCTCGGTGCCGAACGACGTGCCGCAGGTGGCGACCGCCGTCGTGATTCCGGCCAGGTGGCAGGCCATGACGTCGGTGTAGCCCTCGACGATGACGGCCTGCTGGCTCTTGGAGATCTCGCGACGGGCCAGGTCGATGCCGTACAGGACCTGGCTCTTCTTGTATATCGGGGACTCCGGGGTGTTGAGGTACTTGGGTCCGTCGTCGTCGTCGAACAGCTTGCGGGCGCCGAAGCCGATCACGTCCCCGCTGAGATCCCGGATAGGCCAGACGAGCCGACCGCGGAACCGGTCGTACACGCCGCGGTTGCCCTGGCTCACCAGGCCGCCCGCGAGCAGTTCGGGATCGGTGAAGCCGGCCTTGCGCAGGTGGCCGGTCAGCGCATCCCACGACTTCGGCGCGAACCCCACGCCGAAGGTCGCCGCCGCGTCGCCGTCGAACCCACGAGCACTGAGGAACTCGCGGCCGATGATGGCCTCGGCCGTCATGAGCTGCTGGACGTAGAAGGCGGCGGCCACCTTGTGGGCCTCGACCAGGCGCGTGCGCTGACCCTGCTGCCGGTTGATCGCAGCACCGCCGTCGACGTACCGGAGCTCGACTCCCGTGCGATCGGCCAGCTTCTCGACCGCCTCGGCGAAGGACAGGTGGTCCATCTTCTGCAGGAACGACAGGACGTCCCCGCCCTCGCCGCAGCCGAAGCAGTACCACATGCCCCGGCTCGGGGTGACGTGGAAGCTCGGCGAGCGCTCGTCGTGGAAGGGGCACAGCCCCTTCAGCGATCCGCCCCCCGCCGACTTCAAGGTCACGTACTCGCGGACCACCTCGTCGATCCGGGCGCGCTCGCGGACCAGGACGATGTCCTCGTCTCGAATCCGGCCCGCCATGACCCGAGTGTAGGCGGCGGGCAGGACACCGAGCGGGTCACCGGGTGCGCTTGGATGGCGACCATGGCAGCCACCCTTGACATCGACGCACTCCGATCCCACACGCCCGGCTGCCACGTGGTGAACCACCTCAACAACGCCGGATCAGCCCTCCCCCCTGCGATCGTGACCGACACGGTCGTGGCCCACCTGCGGCGAGAGGAGGAGATCGGCGGGTACGAGGCGCATGCAGAGGCGCAGGACCGCGTCGACGCCGTTCCCGGGTCGGTCGCGCGCCTGATCGGCTGCCGCCCCGACCAGGTGGCGCTGGTGGAGTCGGCGACCGAGGCGTGGTCGCGGGCCTTCCAGGCGGTCCACTTCACGCGGGGCTTCTTCCCCGGCGACCGCCTGCTCGTCTCGAGTGCGGAGTATGCGTCGAACGTCCTGCCCATCCTGCAGGTGGCGGCGCACGCCGGGGCGAGCGTCGAGTTCGTCCCGGACGACGACACCGGCTGCATCGACACCGCTGCCCTCGCCGGCCTGCTGGACGAACGGGTCGTCCTGGTGGCCGTCACGCACTGCCCGTCGCAGAACGGACTCGTCAATGACGTCGCGCACGGTCGGCGACGCTGCTGCGCCCGACTGACGCCTGGTACCTCGTCGACGCCTGCCAGTCCGTCGGCCAGCTGCCCGTCGACGCGGCAGCCATCGGCGCCGACTTCATCTCAGCGACGGGGCGCAAGTACCTGCGCGGCCCGCGCGGAACGGGATTCCTCTACGTGTCCGACCGGGCGCTCGACGGCCTCGAGCCCTTCCCGCTCGACCTGCACTCGGCCACCTGGCAGTCGGACGGCTACGCCGTCCGACCCGGCGCCCGGCGCTATGAGTACTGGGAGCGGTCGTACGCCGGCGTGCTCGGACTCGGCGCGGCCGTCGACTACGCGCTCGACCTGGGCATCGACGCGCTCGCCGCACGCATCGATGCGCTCGCGACTCATGCCCGCCGGTCCCTGAACGGCATCCCCGGTGTGGTCGTGCGCGACCGCGGCACGCAACGCAGCGGGATCGTCACGTTCACCCACGAGCGCGTCGACGCGCCCGATCTCGTCCGCGCCATCCGGGCCGCCGGGATCAACGTCAGCCTGTCGACGCCTGACTACGCCCGCCGGGACTTCGACGCGCACGGCATCACCGGCCAGGTGCGGGTGAGCCCCCACGCGTACAACACGGCTGGGGAGATCGACGCGCTGGTCGAAGTCGTCGCCAGGGCAACGACCTAGCACCACGCTGACCTGCCCGGCGCGTCATGCGGACCCCGTCCGACTGACGCGCCGGGCAGGTCAGCGTGGGGAGGCGTCAGCGGGCGAACCGACGGTGCCAGGCCACGATGCTGACGTCGGTGAGGCTGGCAACCTGGTCGACGACCACCCGCAGTCGCTCGCCGTCGGTCGTGGCCTGGTCGTACGTCGGTCGCAGCCACGGCTCGAGGGACCGGCCGCCGTCGAGGACGAGCGCGGCCACGAGCTCCTCGATCACGGCCTGCTGCCGGGCGTACTCCGCCTCGGCACCCGGCCGGTGCATCACGTAGTGCACCGCGACGGCCTTCATGATCGACACCTCGGCGCGCACCTCGTCCGGCACGACCAGGCTCGCCCCGTAGCGCGCGTGCGGTCCCGGGCCGTATGCGACCTGGGTGGCGACCTGTGCCGTGGAGCAGAATCGCGCGATCAGGTAGCTCGTGAAGTGCTTGAGCGCGACCAGGTCGGCCATCGTCCCCTCGAACCGCCGTGGCCAGTACTCAAGGGCCACCAGGCGGTCGAGTGCCTCGGCCAGCGCCGCCGGGTCGCCGGTGGCCGGGAACCGCTCGTGCGCGACCGTCACCAGCGCGCGGCGCTCCTCCCGCGACTGGAAGGCGTCGAGCGAGGCGATGCCGGAGTGGACGGCGTCCTCGAAGTCGTGCACCGAGTACGCGACGTCGTCCGACCAGTCCATCACCTGCTCCTCGATGCAGGTCACGTCACCGGGTGCTCCCTCGCGGAGCCAGTCGAAGACGCGCCGGTCGTCTTCGTACGCGCCGAACTTGCGCAGGCCGGGCCGGCGCGGCCACGGGTACTTGCACGCGGCGTCGAGGGAGGCGCGACTGAGGTTGAGCCCGACGCTGTCACCGGTGGCGGGATCGACGACCTTCGCCTCGAGCCGGGCAAGCACGCGGAGGGACTGGGCGTTCCCCTCGAAGCCGCCGATCCGCTGCGCGAGCGCATCGAGGGCGTCCTCGCCGTTGTGCCCATAGGGCGGGTGGCCGAGATCGTGCGCCAGTCCGGCGACCTCGACCACGTCGGGGTCGCAGCCGAGTGCGTCGCCCAGCTCGCGCGCGATCTGCGCGACCTCCAGCGTGTGCGTCAGCCGCGTGCGCGGGAAGTCCGCCTCGCCGGCGACCATCACCTGGGTCTTGGCCGCCAGCCGGCGCAGGGCCGCGGAGTGCAGGACGCGCGCGCGATCACGGGCGAAGGCGCTGCGGACGGACTCCTTGACGGGCTCGCCGACGAACCGCTCGACGTCACGCTCGTCGTAGCCGGGAGGAGGGACCGAGGTCACGCCACCGAGACTAGTGCGGCATCGCCCGTGAGGGACCCGTCGGTCCGCACCACCAGCGACCGATACCCATGACGTCGGGCGACCCACTCGACGCCGGACTCCCCCATCGCGTACCCGATCGTCGCGTACGCGTCGGCCTCGGCGATGTCGGGACCGACGACCGTGAAGGACGCGATCTCCGGTCGGGCCACGTCCCCGCCGTTCCAGATGTGGTCACCGCGCTCCGCCCCTCCCGAGGTCGCGACCGCGAGGTCGGCGGCATCGACCAGCGCGAGGACAGCGTGGCTGCGGGCCGGATCGGAGATGGCGACCCGCCAGGGTCGATCGTCGCTGGCCCGTCCCGAGCAGTAGGTGTCGCCGCCTACACCGACGAGCATGTTGCGCACTCCGTGCCGCTTCATGGCCCGGACGGCGAGCAGGATCGCGTAGCCCTTGACGTAGCCGGCCGTGTCCATCGATCCCGTGACGGGGTTCTTGTGGACGAAGACGCCGTCGGACTCGTCGCGCAGGCGGAGGCACTGGCGGATGACGAAGTCGATGTCGGCGACCGCGTCCGGCGACACGTCGAGGCCGGAGAACCAGCGGCTGATCTCGCTCTCCCGCGAGTAGTGGCTGAACCGGTGATCCATCTCCTCGAGCTGGCCGCGGGCGGCCGACATCGCCGCCTTCACGACGTCGCTGCCGAGCGCGCGCACGTCGGACTCGGACACCACGACGCTGCACATGGTGCCCATCACCGGGAAGACCGAGCGCGTGGTCACAGCGAGTCCAGCAGCGACTGCAGCGACTGGCGGTAGGCCTCGGAGGTGTACGTGGCGCCAGAGACGTAGTCGAACTGGGTGCCCGCCTGCGTTGCCGAGGCGTCGAGGATGGGGATCGCGTAGCCGTTGATCTGCAGGGACCTGCCGTCGTTGGACGGCCACGCGACCGCGTGCGCCTCGACGAGCTGCCCGTCCGTGATCGTCGCGGCGACCTGCACCGGACCCCATCGGGTCATCACCGCCTCGCCCGTCACTGTGCCGGCGGTAGTCGACCCCGTCGTCGATCCCGTCGACTTCCGCGTCGACGTGTCCGTCTGCGCGTCGGCTGAGCCCTGGGTCGTCGTCAGGTCTCCGGTTGCGGTGCTGTCGGTGTGGCCGGCCAGCGCCGGGTCGGCCACGCCGACGATGGCGAGAGCCAGGCCGCCGAGGGCGGCAGCGGGAGCGAGGCGTCGTGCCAGTCCGGCCATGTCAGACTCCGAATCTCTCGTGGTGGATGTGCTTCGCGGGCACGCCGGCTCGGCGCATCCCCTTCATGACGGCGGACTCGAGTGACGCCGGTCCGCAGACGAACACGTGCCGGTCGGCCAGATCGGGGATCCAGGCGCGGAGCGTCTCCGGGGCGAACGGGTCGTTCCGCGCGAACCACTGCCGCGGCCCGGCGAGGACGTGCAGGCTGCCGTCACGGGACGCCACCAGCCGCTCGAGCTCGACCCGGTGGGCAAGGTCCCGTTCGGACCGCACCCTGACGATCACCATCGGCCGCTGGCCGGGCGTGCAGTCCTCGAGCAGGGCGCGGATGGGCGTGACGCCCACTCCGCCGGCGACCAGCACGACCGCCGAGCCCTGCGCCTGGTCGACGGTGAAGGCACCGTAGGGGCCCTCGAGGAGCAGCCTGGTCCCCGGCCGGACCTGCAGGAACCGGGTCGAGTCCTCCCCGAGCTCCTTGACCGTGAACCGCAGGCCGGCAGTGGTCGGTGCCGCGGACACGGAGTACGGATGCGCCTGCCACCACAGGTGCGGCGTGAGCGCCCGGATGTTGAAGTACTGGCCGCTCGCGACGCGCAGCCTCTGCAGGCCGGGACCGGCCACGTGGACCGCCCCGATGCCGTCCGCCTCCCGGGACACGGCGCTGACGTAGAAGCGTCGCGTCAGGGACCGGCCGAAGTCGCCGAGCCGGCCGGCCGCGATGGCGAGGGCCGCCACCGCGAACAGGCCGCTCCACCACCAGAAGGCAAGCGGTGTCGGTCGCGAAGTCGGCGCCGATCGTGAGCTGGTGGCCGAAGCCGAGGAGCACCGCGAGGTACCCGGTGAGGTGGACGAAGTACCAGGTCTCGTAGGGCATGAGCCGTCGTACGCGACGCCAGGACGACAGCCCGATGACCATGAACAGGGCTGTCGCCACCAGCGCGGAGACCATCCACGCCTCGTTGGCAAGCAGGTCGACGAGCCCGCTGACGATGGTGCCTCCGGTCGACGCCCCCCATGCCCAGGTGTCGGCGATCGCGTGGATCGCCAGGGTCACGACCGTCACGATGCCGAACCAGCGATGCGCGGCGACCAGGCGGTCCTGGCCGTACCGGTGCTCGAGGAGGCGCTGGCGCGAGGTGAGGACGAGGCCCCCGAGCGCGGCGAGCGCCGCGGTCAGCCCGGACAGCTGACCGATGGCGGACAGGGTCCCGACGCCGCCGGACACCAGCGTGCCCAGACCGCCGTGCTGCAGCCACAGCCCGAGGGTGACGACGAGGACGAAGCCGCAGGCCGCAACGACGTCACTGGCCACGAGCCTCGACACGCGGGGGCGGGGCAGTCGGCGGACCGTGCGACTGGGCTCAGCGAGCGGGGTCGCGGAGGCGGTGTGCGGGGTGCCGCGACGGGACGTCGTGATGCTCATGTGACCACCTTGGCCCACGAATCACCGCACGATCGCCGCACCGAGCCCGGCCTGACGAAACCCGTACACACGGCCAATGAAGTGATTACGGAGCGGCCCCCTCAGCCGCCACCGAGGCCACCAGGTCCGCCAGTTCGGCGGCGTCCACGACGCCGATGACGGTGGCGGCCATGCGGCCCTCGCGGTCGACGATGACCGTGCTCGGCAGCGCCGCGGGGGGCACTCCGGGGATCGTCGGCAGGATGGCGCCGTCGGCGTCGACGATGCTCGGGTACTGCATGCCGAGCTCGCCGGAGAAGGCCGCCGCCGCTGTCGGGTCGTCGCTGACATTGAGGCCGACGACCGACACCCCGTCCGGTTCGGCGGACGCAGCGAGATCGACGAAGGCCGGCACCTCGTCGCGGCACGGGACGCACCACGAGGCCCACGAGTTGAGGACGACGACGCGACCGCGCAGGTCGGCGAGATCGAGGGTCTCGCCCGTCAGCGTGAGGCCGCTGACGGGGGGCATCGGCTGCCGAGCGTCGGGCTCGTACCGGGTGACGCCGACCTGCGACGACGGGGGCAGGTCCCGACCGCATGCGACCAGGGCCACGCTCGCCAGCAGCAGGGCGGCAAGGACGGCGGACAGTCGCGGTCGGGGCACCGTTGGATGCTAGCCAGCAGCGCGCGTCGGGGCGGACGGCGGCTCCCCGGGTCCAGACGCCGTCAGCCGGTCGACGCGTCGGCCGACCGGTGTCCGGCGCCCGGCAGTGATCGGCCCGCCGCCCAGGGCGCGGAGAGCACCAGCGCGAGGATGATCTCGGCGAGCACCAGGCTCACCACGTTCACCCGCCAGCCGAGGGAGCTGCCTGCGAGCAGGCTCGACAGCCAGGATGCGAACGGCCAGCCGATCATGAGGATGACGACGGAGGCGCGGCGGGGGCCGTCAAGGGTCGCGACGGCCCACAGCCACCCGAAGGCGACGAGGACCAGGCCGCTGGCCACCGTTCCGAGCTCCGTGCCCAGGACGCGCGTGAGGACCCCGGTGCCGGCGACCACGACCACGGCCAGGAGCAGCGCGATCGCAGGGACCTCCGGGTACGCCCTCAGGCGCCTGCGCCACGGCCCGTCGCGCATCCCCAGCGAGCCGGCGAGCAGGATGGGCAGCGCCAGGGCGAGCAGCGTGATGGTGAGTGCCGACATGGGTCCGGCGGTCGTCCCGGCCGGCGGCGGTCCGGTGCGCAGCAGGACCACCGATATCGCGATGGCTGCCCCCATCGCCGTCAGTTCCCATGCCGCGAGCACGCCCAGCCGCCGGGCAGCGACCCCCTGCTCCTCGGCCCACCTCGCCACCACTCGCTTCCGCTGCAGCCAGCCGAGGCGGATCAGCCAGCCCAGCAGCACGGCCTTGCCCAGGATGAGGGAGCCGTAGAGCGTCCCGACCAAGGCGCTGGCCGACGCAGCGTGCACCAGGGCGTTGAGCACCCCCGTCCCCGCGATGACGATGACGCACCACAGGGCCAGGGCGCTGAATCGAGGCAGCAGCGACGGGGCCGACTCGGGTCCGAGCCGGACGAGACCGACGGTGACGGCCAGCCCGCCCACCCAGAGCGCCGCCGCGCCGGCATGCAGGACGAGGCTCGCCGTCGCAAAGACGCGGATAGTGGGCATCCCGGCGTGCACGAGGAGCGAGGGCGCCGCTACCGCGCACAGCATGATGGCGAAGCCGATTGACATCGCGACGCCGGACGCCGCCGGCCGGCACAGCACGAGCGCCAGGCCGATCGCCAGGATCTGGAACGCGAAGACGTGCCCGATCGAGGTGTCGGCGAGCAGGGTCCAGGCGCCCTCGGGTCGAAGGGCTCCGAGGGTCTCGATGGCGAGCACGTCGACCGCCGTCAGCAGGTACTGCACGACGAGGAGGCCGGCCCAGATCCCGCACCAGCCGGCCGCCCAGCGAAGGGCGCGTTCGGATCGCCCCGGCATCAGCAGTCCGCCGACGAGCACCCCGCCCACCGCGACCATCGCGGCGATGTCGCGCGCGAAGCGGGCCAGTGGCAGGCCCCAGGTCGTGATGGCTGCCGGGACGGGCAGTCCCGGCAGGTCCGGCACGGCCAGCATGCCGGTCATCCACAGCGACGCGACGAGGACGGGGACGCCCCACCACAGCCGGGACCCGAGGCGCAGGGCGGTGCTCACTCCGAGAAGGTACCGAAACCGGGCCGCCGTGCCGCGCAACGCCTAAGGCGCGTGGATGATCTCGGACAACGACCACTGGGTCAGCACGTAGTGGCGCATCAGCGCCAGCGTCTCGCTCCCGACGTACTCGGACGTGAGTGCCGAGCCCGGGCCGGACTCCGTGGGCGAGAGATGCGCGTCCATCCCTAGGGCGCTTGCCGTCGCCTGGGCGCGCGCCGCGTGGGCCGGATCGGTGACGACGGTGGCGGCCGACCAGCCGAGGTCGCGCATGACGGTGGCAACGACGCGAAGGGAGCCGACCGTGTCGGCGCTCGTGCTGAACTCGACGATGTCCCGGGCGGGCACGCCGTGCGACATCAGCTCGAAGCGCTCGAAGCCCGACAGCCGGTGCGGACCGGTCACCACGACGACCGGGGCCACGCCCGACCGGTAGAGCTCGGCGGCGTGCGCCAGGCGCTCGCGCAGCACCGGTCGCGGATCGCCCCAGAAACGGGCCGGGTCGAGCACCACGATCGCCTGGGTCTGGCTGCGGTCGTCCACCTGGGCCATCATCACGATCTGCAGCACCGCGCCCAGGGGCAGCAGGAGCAGCAGCGAGACCGCCACTGTCGTCGTCGCGGTCACCGCGCCGCGCACCAGGCGCGGGACGGTGATCGGGGCCGCGACGACGGAGGGGCGTGGTGCCTCCCGTCCGATCGAATCGGCTGACGGAAAGTCACCCGACGCGACAGACGGAGCACTCACGCCCCAATCGTCACACGAACCCCACGCGTTTCACGGTTGCGACACCGCGAGGCGCACGTCAGCGCGTGTCGCTGCGCCCCACATGCCGCTCCAGTGCCGCCCGACCGGCCTCGAGCCGGGCCACCGGCACCCGGAACGGCGAGCAGGACACGTAGTCGAGCCCGACCTGGTCGAAGAAGTGGATCGACTCCGGGTCGCCCCCGTGCTCGCCGCAGACCCCGCAGTGGATGTTCGGCCGCGTCGCGCGGCCCTTCTCGACGGCGATCTTCACGAGTTCGCCCACGCCCTCGCGGTCGATCGACTCGAACGGCGAGACGCCGAAGACACCCTTCTCGAGGTAGGCGGAGAAGAATGCCGACTCCACGTCGTCGCGGCTGAAGCCCCAGGTGGTCTGGGTCAGGTCGTTCGTGCCGAAGGAGAAGAACTCCGCGGCCTCGGCGATCTGGTCGGCGGTCAACGCGGCGCGTGGCAGCTCGATCATGGTCCCGATCGGGAACTTGAGCGTGCAGCCGTTGGCGTCAGCCACCTCCTTGAGGACTCCGGCCGCCTCGTCGGTGACCAGTTCGAGCTCCTGGATGGAGCCCACGAGCGGGATCATGATCTCGGCCCGCGGGTCGCCACCCATGCGCTGGCGGAAGCAGGCGGCCTCGGCGATCGCCCGCACCTGCAGGGCGAACAGGCCCGGCAGCACGAGGCCGAGCCGCACGCCGCGCAGGCCCAGCATGGGGTTCTGCTCGTGCATGCGATTGACGGCCTGCAGCATGCGCAGGTCGGCCTCCACAGACTCGCCCTTGGCCTCGGCGAGCGCGACGCGCACGGCGAGCTCCGTGAGGTTGGGCAGGAACTCGTGCAGGGGCGGGTCGATCAGCCGGATGGTCACCGGGAGCCCGTCCATGGCCTCCAGGATGCGGATGAAGTCCTTGCGCTGCAGCGGCAGCAGAGCCTCGAGCGCGGCCTTGCGGTCGTCGTCGTCCTCGGCCAGGATCAACCGCTCGACGTACGTCTTGCGCTCGCCGAGGAACATGTGCTCGGTGCGCAGCAGGCCGATGCCCTCCGCCCCCATGTGACGGGCGCGGGTCGCGTCCGCCGGCGTGTCGGCGTTGGCGCGCACCCTCAGGCGGCGCGCCTTGTCCGCGTGCATCATCACGCGGTCGACCGCGCGGATCAGCTCGACGGTCGGCTCGTCGGCATCTTCGAGCGCGGCGTCGAGGCCGGACTCGAAGTACATGACGACGTTGCTCTCGACCACGGGCACCTCACCGAGGAACACGTCACCGGTCGAGCCGTTGATCGACAGCACGTCGCCCTCCTTGACGACGAGGCCGGACTCCGTGGTCATGATGCGGTTCTTCGTGTCGACGTCGAGGGACTCGGCGCCGCAGACCGCGGTCTTGCCCATGCCGCGTGCCACGACCGCCGCGTGCGAGGTCTTGCCACCGCGGCTGGTGAGGATGCCGGCCGCCGCGATCATGCCCTCGAGGTCGTCGGGGTTGGTCTCGCGACGCACGAGGATGACGTGCTCGCCGGCCGCCGCCCACTGCACGGCCGTCGTCGAGTCGAACACGACCCGGCCGACTGCGGCACCGGGCGAGGCGTTCATGCCGCGTCCGATCTTCTCGTGCGCGCTGCCCGAGGCGAACCGGGGGAACATGAGCTGGCCGAGCTGATGGCCGCTGACCCGCATCAGGGCCTCGTCCATCGAGATGACGCCCTCGTCGACGAGCTGCACGGCGATGCGGAAGGCGGCCGCCGCAGTGCGCTTGCCCACGCGCGTCTGCAGCATCCAGAGCTTGCCTTTCTCGATCGTGAACTCGATGTCGCACAGGTCGCGATAGTGCATCTCGAGCTTGTTCATGATGTCCATGAGCTCGATGTAGGCGTGCTGGTCGAGCTGCTCGAGGTCCTGCAGCGGGAGCGCGTTGCGGATGCCCGCCACGACGTCCTCGCCCTGCGCGTCGGGCAGGTAGTCGCCGTACACGCCGCGGGCGCCCGAGCCGGGGTCGCGCGTGAAGGCCACACCGGTGCCGGAGCCGTCGCCGGCGTTGCCGAAGGCCATCGCCTGGACGTTGACCGCGGTGCCGAGGGTGTGCGGGATGCGCTCCTGGCGGCGGTACAGGCGGGCGCGGTCGGTGTTCCACGAGTGGAAGACGGACCGGATCGCGAGGTCGAGCTGCTGGTAGGGGTCCTGGGGGAACTCGTGGCCGGTGCCGTCGCGCACGATCGCCTTGTACTCGTCGACGAGGCGCCGAAGGGACTCGACCGGCAGCTCGACGTCGGTCTTGACGCCGGCGCGCTCCTTGCTCTGCTCGAGGGCGTGCTCGAAGTCCTCGCCGGGCAGGTCGAGCACGGTCTTGCCGAACATCTGGATGAGGCGACGGTAGGAGTCCCATGCGAAGTGGTCGTCATTGGCGTGGGAGGCGAGGCCGGCGACGCTCGCGTCGTTCAGGCCGATGTTCAGGACGGTCTCCATCATGCCGGGCATCGAGAAGCGCGCGCCCGAGCGCACCGAGACCAGCAGCGGGTACTCGGGGTCGCCGAGCTTTCGGCCCATGTCGTCCTCGAGCTGCGCGACATGCTGCGCGATCTGGACGCGCAGGCCGTCGGGCCCGTGCCCGTGCTCGAGGAAGTACCGGCACGCCTCGGTCGTGATGGTGAAACCTGGGGGGACGGGGAGTCCCATGCGGGTCATCTCGGCGAGGTTCGCGCCTTTGCCGCCGAGCAGGTCGCCCTGGGAGCGGTCACCCTCATGGAAGTCGTATACGTAGGTTTGCGCCTTCGCGGTCGCGGAAATCGTCATTGGCCTAGCCGACACCCCTAGGGGTACCTGTGGCAAGGGGCAAAGGGCCGGGACACTGGACCCAGCGGTGTGATGTCAGCCACCAACGACCCGCGGCCGGGCGCTCAACGGGCGGCCGCCGGGTCCGGAAAGGGGTGTGACGTCAGCCACCACTGACCGACAGCTCGGCCCCGATCAGCTCGACGGCCTGCGCCTGGTCCAGGTACCGCGAGTCCAGCCAGCCGTCCGGGAGCGACGGCCGGCGGTCGCCCGACGTCCGCCCCCGAGGCCCCGCGCCGACCTCGGCGTTGAACTCCTGATCGGGGTCGATCCGCTCGAGCAGGCCGTCGAGCTCGACCAGGCTCGCGACGGTGCCCAGCGCGAGCCGCACCGGCTGGCGGACCGAGAAGCCCTTCAGATACCAGGCCATGTGCTTGCGAATGTCGCGGCAGCCCCGCAGCTCGCCGTAGTCGTCTACCAGCAGTTCGGCGTGCCGGCGCAGGGTGACCAGCACCTCCCCCAGCCCCGGGTCCGAGGGGACGCGCTCCCCGCGGTAGGCGGCGGCCAGCTGGCCGAACAGCCAGGGTCGCCCCAGGCACCCGCGGCCCACGACGACTCCGTCGGCGCCCGTGGTCGCCATCATGCGCAGCGCGTCGTCAGCGGTCCAGATGTCGCCGTTGCCCAGCACCGGCGTGCCCAGCGGCGCGAGCTCCTCCACGAGGCGGGATATCGCGGCCCAGTCGGCGGTGCCCGCGTACATCTGAGCCGTCGTCCGGCCGTGCAGTGCCACCCAGGAGACGCCCGCCTCCGCCGCCGCACGGCCCGCCTCGAGGTAGGTGAGGTGGTCGTCGTCGATGCCCTTGCGCATCTTGACGGACACGGGTACCCGGCCGTCCGCCGTGCGCACCGCCGCATCGACGATGGACCGGAACAGGTCCCGCTTCCAGGGCAGGGCGCTGCCGCCGCCGCGGCGCGTCACCTTGGGCACCGGACAGCCGAAGTTGAGGTCGATGTGGTCGGCGCGGTCCTCGTCGACCAGGATGCGCACCGCCTCGGCCATCACCCCCGGGTCGACGCCGTACAGCTGAACCGACCGGGGATTCTCGTCCGGGTGGAACGCCACCATGTCGAGGGTCTCGGCATTGCGCTCGACGAGGGCCCTTGAGGTGACCATCTCCGAGACGTACAGCCCGGCCACCCGCCCGGTCGCCCGCACGGTCGCCTCCCGGCAGAGCGTGCGGAACGCCCGATTGGTGATCCCGGCCATCGGGGCGAGGACCACGGGCGGTTCGAAGGGCATGGGCACCCGTCGATTCTCCCACCCGGCGGCGATGCGGCAGACTGCGTCCCGACACCATGTCGGGATCACGCAGCACGCGCGTCAGGAGCGAGTCGATGTCAACGCCCGTCGAGTACCAGGTCGGCAAGGTCCTGACCGGCCGCAAGCGCTGGGCCGCGCTGATGTTCCTCGCCCTCGGCGTGGCGATGATCATCCTCGACGCGACGGTCGTCAACGTGGCCATCCCGACCATGGTCAAGGACCTGGGCCTGACCACAACGGACGCCGAATGGGTGACCGCCGCCTACTCCCTGACCTTCGCCTCCCTGCTGATCCTGTCGGGGCGCGTCGCCGACCGGATGGGCCGCAAGCTCATGTTCATCCTCGGGGTGGTCGTCTTCGTCGGCGCCAGCGTGCTCGTCGCCGCGTCCGACACCTCGACGACCCTGATCCTGGCCCGGGCCCTCCAGGGCGTCGGCGGCGCGATGATCCTGCCCGCCTCCCTCTCGGTCATCAATGCCGTCTTCGTCGGCAGGTCGCGGGCCGTCGCCTTCGCCGTCTGGGGCGGCACGATCGGAGGCGCGGCCGCCCTCGGCCCGCTGGTCGGCGGATGGCTGACCACCTACGCCTCGTGGCACTGGGCGTTCCTGATCAACGTCCCGATCGGCATCGTCGTGATCGTCGGCGTCCTCATGACGGTGCCCGAGACCAAGGAGCTCGGCGGCCCCAAGGGCATGGACCTGATGGGCACCGTCCTGATCACGATCGGCCTGTTCGGCATCGTCTTCGCCCTGATCGAGGGCGTGCGCTACGGCTGGATCACGCCCACCGCCACGTTCACGGTGGGCTCGTGGGAGTGGCCCCTGACGTCCGTCTCGGTGGTGTTCGTGGCCGCGGTGCTGGGCGTACTCTCCGTCATCGGGTTCCTGCTCCTGGAGCCCAGGAGGCTCAAGCGGGGCCAGGTCGTCGTCGTCGACCTGCGGCTCTTCCGCATCAAGACGTTCGGCACCGGCAACGTGGTCGCGACCGTGGTGAGCCTCGGGGAGTTCGGCCTGCTGTTCGCGCTGCCGCTCTTCCTGCAGGCCACCCGCGGGTACGACGCCCTGCAGACCGGCTACATCCTGCTCGCGCTCGCGGTCGGGTCCTTCGTCGCCTCCGGCCTGGGCGCGCCGCTCTCGCAGCGCCTCGGACCGGTGCGCGTGCTGCAGCTCGGCATGGCCCTCGAGGTCATCGGAATCTTCACCCTGGGCTACGTCCTGTCGCCCGACGTCACCGGCTGGCAGATGGCCCCGTGGCTGTTCCTCTACGGCATGGGCGTCGGCTTCGCCACCGCGCAGCTCACCGGGGTCGTCCTCTCCGAGGTTCCGGTGGTCGAGTCCGGCCAGGCGAGTGCCGTGCAGTCCACCGCCCGGCAGGTCGGCGCCGCCATCGGCACGGCGATCATCGGAGCCACCCTGATCTTCGGGCTGGGCAGCGTCGCCGGGCAGCTCGAGGACCGTGGGATCCCGGCCGCGCAGGCGCAGCAGATCTCCGACGCCGTCGCGTCGTCCGCCGGGCAGGCCATCCAGTTCCTGCCCAACGAGACACCCCAGGACCAGCTCATCATCGAGGGCGCCTCGGCAGGGTTCGCCGCGGCGATCAAGCTGGTGGCCTGGATGGCCGGTGGCTTCGTGCTGTTCGGCCTGCTGGCCAGTCTGGCCCTGCCCAAGAACGCCGCGCGCATCGAGTCGGAGGGCTACTCGCCGCCACGGTCGCCGGACCCCGACCAGCCGGTCGCAGCCGAGTAGGCATCGTGCCTGGCAGCGTCGTGGTCATCGGCCACACCGACGTCGGTCGGCGAGCCTGCGCGCAGCTGACCGCACGCGGGGTCGCCACCGTGCACCTCGACGATCCCTCGGACGCCGAGATCCGCGAGGCCCTGGCCGGGGAGGTCGCCGGTGTGGCCGTGCTCCTGCACGACGACATGCGGGCCCTGCGGTACAGCCTCGTCGTCGAGCATGTCCGGCCCGGCATCCGGCTGTTCGTCGCCATGTTCGACGGCACCGCCCGGGCCCAGCTGGAGCGGGTGGTGCCCAACTGCATCGTCCTGTCCCCCGCCGCGATCGCGGTGCCGAGCATGGTGGCCGCGGCCATCGCTCCCACCCACGTCGCCGTGCGACGCCGCACGACGTCGCAGCGCCGCCAATGGGTGACGATCGACGGCACCCCGGAGGCGGATCCGGTGAGCATCCACCCGTACGAGCCGGCGACCCGGCTGCGGCTGCGCGGGCTCCTGGGCATGCTCCGCGGCCAGCTGCATCCGTACGACGCTGGCTCGTCCGTCCTCCTCGGCGGCGCCTTCGGGCTGCTTCTCGTGATCCTCGTCGACACGATCGTCGGCCTCCGGCACGAGTCCTTCGTCCGTGCGGTGTACGACGCGGCCCGCACCACCGCGACGATCTCGGCGCCCCAGCTGCCGGACGAGACCGGCGTCCTGATCTGGGCCACCGTCGCGGCGTTGCTCGTGATGGGCTTCACCGCCGCCTTCGCCGCCGGCATCGTCCATCACCTCATCTCCGGCCGACACGTTGCGCTGGTCGGTCGTCGTGTCATGCCGCGCTCAGGTCACGTCGTCGTGGCCGGAATGGGCCAGGTCGGCCTGCGGCTCGCGCAGGAGCTTCGCACCCTCGGCATCGCCGTCGTCGGCATCGAGCGCCACGCGACGGCCCCCGGACTCCCGATGGCCCGCGACCTAGGCATCCCGGTCGTCCTGGGCGACGCCTCGTCGCGCAGGGTTCTGCGCCGCGCCGGCCTGCGGCGGGCCGTCGCCATCGTGGCCGCGGCGAGCGACGAGCGCGACAACATCGCCGTGGCCATCGCCGCGCAGGCCGTGTCCGAGCACGTCGCGGTCGTCATTCGCGCGGGAGCCGACGACGCCATCGACGAGACCCGATCGCTGTTCCGGATCGGATCGGTCGTCGACGTCAACGGGCTCACGGCGACGTTCGTCGTGCAGTCGATGCTCGACGCCGCGCCCTATGCCGTGGTCGCCGTGCACGACCGCGTCATCGCGATCGCGGAGGACGGCGTGGTGGCCGCGATCATGCCGGCCGGCACGACCCGCTGCGGCTGCTCCTGAGGCTGCCAGACGTCGGCCGGGACCGGCAAGGAGTCACTGGCCGTCGACGAGCCAGCGCATGCGCTCCACGACCTGGTCGGGGTCGCCCAGGTGACCCTCCGACTCCTCGACGACCACCTCGGCGCCGGGGACGTTCCGCCCCAGCCACGCGCCGTGGGCTGCGGGCACGAGCACGTCGCGGGCGCCGTAGCGCACCTGCACCGGGACGGCGATCTCGGCCAGGTCGAACCCCCATGGCCGCATGAAGGCGAGGTCGTCGTCGACCCAGCCCCACACGCCGCCGCGGACGAGGTCCGCCGTGGACTCCTGGATCATCGCGCCCATGTCCGCCCGACCGAGCACGGCGCGGTCGGCCTCGTCGAGGGCCCAGTCGTCACCCAGGAGCGCGGACGGATCCACCGCCACGCGCTCGCCCATCTCGCGGAGCTCGCGCTCGAGCTCCGGGACCAGCCGCTGCTCACCCTCGAGCGCCCACGAGAACTCCGTGACGTTGAGCGGATCCATGCCGTCGAAGAAGTCGAGGTCGTCAAGCCCGTACGGGGCGACGCCGACCGCGCAGCGGCACCGCACCACGCGCGGGCCGAGCCGGGCTGCGACCGCAAGGCTGTGCGGTCCGCCGCCGGAGCCGCCGGTCACCGAGAAGCGGTCGATCCCCAGGTGGTCCGCGATGGCGGCGACGTCGGGCACGCAGTCCGCGACCGAGCGGCCCGCCAGGCGGTCGGAGCTCCCGTAGCCGGGCCGGTCGTACGTGATCACGCGCGCGCCCGCCGCGGCGTACTTCGCCTCGTCGGGATGCCGGTCGAACCGGCCCCCCGGCGTTCCGTGGAGGCTGAACACGGGGAAGCCGTCGAGGTCACCCCACTCGGCGAAGCACAGCGACCGTCCGTCGCCGAGGCGGATCGACTGGTTGCTGCGCCCGGGATCGCTCACAGCGCCGATCCTGACAGCCGGTCGACACGGCGGCAAGCCTCGATGCGCGCCTGCGGTTCGGCAGGCGCGGGTGTCAGCAGGCAGGCAGGCGTTCGGACAGCCAGCCGACGACGCGGTCGAGCCCGATGCGCTCCTGGGCCATCGTGTCGCGCTCCCGCACGGTGACGGCGTTGTCCTCGAGCGTGTCGAAGTCGACGGTGACGCAGAACGGCGTGCCGATCTCGTCCTGGCGGCGGTAGCGACGGCCGATGGCGCCGGCGTCGTCGAAATCGACGTTCCAACGCTTGCGCAGGTCGGCGGCGAGGTCGCGCGCCTTGGGCGAGAGGTTCTCGTTGCGCGACAGTGGAAGGACGGCTGCCTTGACGGGGGCCAGGCGCGGGTCGAGCCGCAGCACCGTGCGCTTGTCGACGCCGCCCTTGGCGTTGGGCGCCTCGTCCTCGTCGTATGCGTCGAGCAGGAAGGCAAGCACGGCCCGGGTGAGGCCCGCGGCCGGCTCGATGACGAAGGGGATCCAGCGCTCCCCGGACTCCTGGTCGAAGTACGACAGGTCGGTGCCGGAGTGCTCGCCGTGCGACGTCAGGTCGAAGTCGGTGCGGTTGGCGATGCCCTCGAGCTCGGCCCACTCGGAGCCGGCGAACCGGAAGCGGTACTCGATGTCGACCGTGCGCTTGGAGTAGTGGCTCAGCTTCTCCTGGGGGTGCTCGAAGAAGCGCATGTTCTCCGGATCCAGCCCCAGGTCGACGTACCAGTCCCAGCGCTGCTTCATCCAGTACTCGTGCCACTCCTCGTCGGTGCCGGGCACCACGAAGAACTCCATCTCCATCTGCTCGAACTCGCGAGTGCGGAAGATGAAGTTGCCGGGCGTGATCTCGTTGCGGAAGCTCTTGCCCGTCTGGCCGATCCCGAACGGCGGCTTCTTGCGGGCTGCCGTCATGACGTTGAGGTAGTTGACGAAGATGCCCTGCGCGGTCTCCGGCCGCAGGTAGTGCACCGCCGCGGCGTCCTCGACCGCGCCGACGGTCGTGCGCAGCATGCCGTTGAAGTCGCGCGGCTCGGTGAAGTCGCCCTTGGTGCCGCAGTTGCTGCACACGATGTCCGCGAGGCCGTTCTCGGGAGCGTGGCGGTGCTTGTCCTCGTACGCCTCGATCAGCTGGTCGGCTCGCCACCGCTTGTGGCACTTCTTGCACTCGGTCAGCGGGTCGGTGAACGTGCTGACGTGGCCGGACGCCTCCCACACCTGCGGGGCGAGGATGACCGACGAGTCGAGGCCGACCACGTCGTCGCGACCGCGCACGACCGTCTGCCACCACTGGCGGCGCACGTTCTCCTTCAGCTCAACGCCGTTGGGACCGTAGTCCCACGCGGAGCGGGAGCCGCCGTAGATCTCGGACGAGGGGAACACGAACCCCCGGCGCTTGCAGAGGTTGACGACGGCATCGACGCGATCAGTGGCCATAATGCGGCAATCCTAACGGGGCCCCTGAGGTCGCTCAGCCGGGTGCGATCGAGGCGACGATGCGGAGCGCCTCCTGCTCGTCGATCGTGTCGAAGTCGTCGTAGTGCCATGAAAGGCTGCGCCGGCCGAGGGGCTTGGCGACGGCCACCACCAGGTCGTAGCGATGATGCAGGTCGGCCAGTGCGTCGCGCGGGCATACCGGCACGGCGAGGACGAGGCGACCGACCCCGACGTCGCGGAGCATCGCGGCCGCGGCCCGGGCGACGGTCCCCGTCTCGACGCCGTCGTCGACGACGATGACGGTCCGCCCGTGGACTTCGGGCAGCGGCGGGACGAGCACGCCATCTCCTGTCCGGTCAACGGGCAGCGCCCGCACCGGCGCCGCGAACCTCTCGAGGATCCCCACCGTCACCGGCACGCCGTTCGGGATGGCCGGCAGCAGGATCGGATCGGCGGCGTCAGCCATCGCCTCGCGCAGTGCCGGTCCCAGCCGCCGGCCGCCGTCAGCGAGGTTCGCGAAGTCCTTCACGACGTCACCGACCTGACCTGCGCGGCGGCAGCCGCACCGAGCCCGACGACCGTGGCGTCCGCGGCCAGTCCGCTGCTGGCGGTCGCTCGTCCGTCGGCGGTCCAGTGGTCGACGAGCTCGAATGCGGAGGGCTCGTCGACCGCCGACGACAGGATCGGGATCGCGTGCATCTTCACGTCGAACGACGACAGCGCCCGCCGATACGCACCCACGCCCTCCCACTCGGTGCGGATCACGAACAGGTGCGCGTCGTCCGTCGACTGACCCAGGGACGCCGAGCGGCAGCCGACCTGCTCGGCGAGCACCGCGATGGCCCGGCGGGCTCCGTCGACGAAGTCGTCGCGGAGAGTCGCCTCGACGCGGTACCGGCTCACCACGAGCAGCGGGGCGGGCTCGGCCGCGGTCCACGGGCTAGTGTTGATCACCCGACGAACGGTAGTCGCACGCGTGCCGGGACGTCGCCGCCTTCGAACGAACCGGGAGTGCCATGGCCAGCAGCGCCGACAAGAACCCGGCGAGCGCCCCCAAGAAGAAGGGCAGCCAGCCGAGCGGGGTGCGCGGACCCGGTGGACCTCCCCCGGCGCAGCCACGGTCCGGCTCCCGGGCAACCTCGTCCGCCCGCGCGACGTCCGGGCAGCCGTCGGCCCAGCGGTCCGCCCTCGAGCGGCGCAGCTATCCACTGCTGCGCGTGCTTCAGCGGGTGCCGAAGTGGCTGATCGTGGTGCTGCCCGCCATCCTGCTGTTCTTCGGCCTCATCCAGACGGGCGGCCTCGCGTGGCTGGGCGGTGTCCTGCTGCTCCTGGTGGCGGTCTTCCTGGGGTGGCTGCTCCTGCTCTCGTGGCCGGCCCTGTCGCCCGGCTCCCGCACGGTCCGCATCGTGACGGTGGCAGCGGTGGTCGGCATCGCCCTTCTCAAGTTCCTCGGCCGTTTCTGATTTTGACAATCATTTTCATTAAGCCTACCGTTGCGGCATGAACCGGCCGTCACCACGCATCGCGCTCGGACTCGCCGCGGCCGCCCTGGCCCTGGTCGGCTGCTCCTCGGGCGGCACCGAGGCAGCCCCGGACTCCACGACGGACGGACGGCCCAGCGTGGTCGCGGCCTTCTACCCCCTGGCCTTCGCGGCCGAATCGGTCGGTGGAGACGCCGTCTCCGTCACGTCCTTGACCCCTCCCGGGGTCGAGCCGCACGACCTCGAGCTCTCCGCCGCCCAGGTGGGCGAGATCGCCGCCGCCGACCTCGTGCTCTACGTCCGGGGATTCCAGCCGGCCGTGGACGAGGCGGTCGACCAGCAGGCTCCCGGACGGGCCATCGACGTGGCCGCTGCGGTTCCGCTCCTGGGCAGCGATCCGCACGTCTGGCTCGACCCCGCCAACATGGCACTCATCGGCGACGCGGTTGCCGCGCGGCTCTCCGAGCTGGATCCCTCGCTCGCCGCCTCCGTCGAGGCGAACGACGCCGCGCTGGCCGCCACGATGGCGGACCTGAGGGCCGAGTTCGCCGCGGCACTGGCCACCTGCGCCAGCCGCGACCTGGTGGTCAGCCACGAGGCCTTCGGCTACCTGGCGCACGCCTTCGGACTCACGCAGGTGGGCATCTCCGGGCTGTCGCCGGAGGCGGAGCCCAGCCCAGCCCGCATGAAGGATGTCGCGGACCTCGTCCGCGAGAAGGGGATCTCGACGATCTACTACGAGACCCTCGTGGACCCCAAGGTCGCCCAGACCATCGCCGACGAGACCGGTGCCAGCGCGGCCGTGCTCGATCCGCTGGAGGGCCTCGCCCCGGGTTCCACCGGAGACTACGTCTCGGTCATGAAGGACAACCTCGCGACGCTGGTCGCCGGCCAGTCCTGCACATGAGCGACCCACACGCCGCGCACTCGCATGCGGACCCGGGCTCCCCCGAGGTGCTCCGCGTCGAGCGCCTGTGCGTCGAGTTCGACGGCGAGCATGTCCTCGAGGATGTCGACGTCACCGTTCGCTCAGGGGAGTTCGTCGCCCTGTTGGGACCCAACGGCAGCGGGAAGACCACGCTCGTGCGAGCGGTCCTGGGACTGCAGCCGTTCAGCCACGGACGCGTCAGCATCTTCGGCGAGCCCCTCGCCCGCTTCCGCTCCTGGCAGCGCGTCGCCCTGGTTCCCCAGCGACTGCCGGGTGCCTCGAGCATCCCGGTGTCCGTGTGGGAGACAGTCGTCAGCGGCCTGATCTCGCCACGCCGACGGTGGCGACCGCTGAACCGGGCCGAGAGGGGTGCGGCGGCGCAGGCGCTCCAGGACGTCGGCCTGTGGGCCAAGCGGCACGAGCGACTCGACACGCTGTCCGGAGGCCAGCAGCGTCGCGTGCTCATCGCCAGGGCCCTCGCCTCCGGAGCCGACCTGCTGTTCATGGACGAGCCGACGGCCGGCGTCGACGCAGCCCATGTCGCCCGGCTGACCGAGCTGCTCTCGCAGCTCCACGAGCACGGCAGGACGATCGTGGTCGTCACGCACGAGCTGACCGGGCTCACGCACCTGGTGACCCGGGCCATCGTCCTGGCGTCCGACGCGCGCGTGTCCGTGGCCTTCGACGGCCCCCCGCCGATCCCCGGCGGACTGCACGACCACGTGCACCACCACGACGGACTGCACGACCACGAGCCGAACCCCGTCGGGCTCGAGCCATGACCTCACTGCTCGACTTCGACTTCATGCGACGCGCGCTCGTGGCGGCCGCCCTGGTCGGCCTGATCGCTCCGCTGGTCGGCGTCTTCCTGGTCCAGCGCCGGCTGGCCCTCCTCGGCGACGGCATGGGGCACGTGGCGCTGACCGGTGTCGGCCTGGCCTTCCTGCTGGGCACCGCGCCGATCCCCACGGCGATGGCCGCAGCCGTCATCGGCGCGTTCCTCATCGAGTTCATCCGCTATCGGAGCCGCACCGCGGGCGACGTCGCCCTGGCGCTCCTGTTCTACGGCGGCATCGCCGGAGGCGTGCTCTTCGCCTCGCTGGCGCCCGGCAAGGCGTCCTCCTCGCTCAATGCCTACCTCTTCGGCTCGCTGTCGACCGTCGCCGAGGGCGACCTGGTCGCCCTCGGAGTCCTCGGCCTGCTGGTCGTCGCGGTGGTCGCCGTGCTGGGTCGCGAACTGTTCGCAGTGAGCCTCGACCCGGACATCGCGGCTGTGCAGGGCATCCGCGTGCGGCTGATCAGCACGCTGATGGCGGTCCTGGCCGCCGTGGTCGTGGTCGTCGGCATGCGGGTGGTCGGGCTCCTGCTCGTCAGCGCGATCATGATCGTGCCCGTCGCCGCCGCCCAGCAGGTCACCCGGTCGTTCCGCGCCACCGCGGCCCTGGCCATCGTCCTGGGACTCCTGGCGAGCGTGGCAGGCCTCGTCGGGTCCTTCTATGTCGAGGTCCCACCGGGACCGACCATCGTCCTCTTCGCGCTGCTGTCCTTCGCCGTGCTTGCGACGGTCGCCGTGCCCATCCGGCGCCACCGACGGGCGATCTCATGACGGCGCCGGTTCCCCGGCAGACGCGGCAGCGCATGGCTGTCGCCCACCTGCTCGACGGCCTCGACGAGTTCAAGTCGGCCCAGCAGATCCACGATCTGCTCCGCTCGCAGGGCGACTCCGTCGGGCTGACCACGGTCTACCGGTCCCTGCAGGCCCTCGCCGATTCCGGAGCCGTCGACCTCCTCGTCAATGACGACGGCGAGACCGTCTACCGCAAGTGCAGCACCGATCACCATCATCACCTGGTCTGCCGGCGGTGCGGCACCACGGTCGAGATCGCCGGACCTGCCCTCGAGACGTGGGCCGACCGGATCGCCGCCGAGAACGGCTTCACCGACGTGAGTCACACGTTCGAGATCTTCGGGTGCTGCTCCGAATGCTCGTGAGGCCTGCTGCGGGGCGATAATTGAGGGTGAGGGGAGATGGGATGTGGAGTCATGAAACCCTCAGCCGCCCGAGCCGCCCGCATGATCCTCACGGCAGTCACAACCATCGCGCTGGGGCTTTCGGCCTTGGCCTTCTCGGCGTCCAGCGCATCGTCGGAGGTGATTCTCCGACCCGAGACAGCCGTGATGCTGCAAGGCATCGCAGTCGACGAGAAACTCGCGCATGACGTGTACACCGCGCTCGAATCACGGTACCCGAACGCGATCTTCGACAACATCGCCGACAGTGAGGCTCGGCATCAGGAGGCCGTCCGCGACCTGATGCTGAAGCACGCCGTCGTCGACCCCACAGCCGGTGATGCCATCGGATCCTTCGATGACCCCGAGGTCCAGTCCCTCCACAACGACCTGGTGGCCAAGGGACTGACGTCACTGACCGCGGCAGCGGAAGTGGGCGTGTGGATCGAGGAGTTCGACATCGCCGACCTCACGGACGCGCTGGCAGCCGAACTGCCGAAGGACGTTCGCCAGGTGCTCACGAACCTGCTGGACGCGTCCCGCAGCCACTTGGCTTCCTTTGAGGAACTGCTCACCCGGTCGATCACGCTGGAGCCCGTCGCGGCGACCACCCAACTGCGGCAGACCGCTGAGGTCCGCGCGCAGGAGCGCACTCGCTATCAGGTGGGCACGACCCTGCTGCTTGCGCTTCGCCCGGTGCGGACGAACGCAGGGATGACCGTGCGGTGGCGCGCCACCACGGAGTCCCGTGAGATGTGCCGGGTGCGGACGCGAAACGGCAAGTCGACCGTGACGCTCCTGCGGCCGGGTACCTGCCTGGTGGTCGGCTACGCCCCGCCACCGACGCCGGAGTATGCGGAGTACCGGGTCACGTTCCGGTTCCGCGCCGTGGGCACGCCTTGACCGTCCAATGCTCGTGCACGCTCCGACATCGCACCGACGCGGTGCCACACTGAGGATGGAGAGTTGCGAGCCCTTGGAGGTCACCATGTCCGCACGACTTCGTCGCACGGCTATCGCACTTATCGGCTGCGGTGCCGTCGCACTGACCAGCCTGGTCGGAATTTCCGGAGCGGCAAACGCCGCTCAGGCCGCCGTGTACCGAACCGGCGACGAGATCACGACGCTGCCAGCCAAGGCAGTCCTGATCGGCAACACGACGCCCGCGCAGTTCGTCACCGTGAAGCTCGCCGTACCGACGGGCCTCACGTGCGCAACCGACCTCAGGTCGCGCGTCGCCGGCCAGCGCAATGCAGTGACCGTCGCTGTCGTCCCCGACTGCACGGTCCCCGGCTTCGCCAAGTGGACCGTCACGGCGAACGCGATCGCCCACAAGCGCAACGCCGTCGTCAAGTTCATCGCGATCAACCCGGTGGATCTGAGCCGCACGGTAGGCACGCTGGTCATGAAGGTCAACCCGGGGGCCGGGCCCTCCAGGCCGGGCGGCAACGGTAACGGCAACTCCTGATCGAGGCGAGCCGCGGCTATGCGAACGGCCGCGGCTCGACTTGGTTCGGCACTGCACCGCCGTACCTTCGGTCTCGTGATGCGTAGACCTCGCACGCGTGCCAGAGGTGACGGCGGTCGAAGTCCGGCCAGAGCGTGTCCATGAAGACCATCTCGGCGTAGGCGGACTGCCACAGCAGGAAGTTGCTCGTGCGCTGCTCCCCCGACGACCGCACGAACAGATCGACGTCCGGCATGTCCGGCTCGTCGAGGTAGCGATGGAGCATGCGCTCGGTGATCGACTCCGGGTCCAGGCGCCCGGCCCGGGCATCTCGCGCCATCGCCGCGGCCGCATCGGCGATCTCGGCGCGGCCGCCGTAGTTGACGCACATCGTCAGGGTCAGGGTGCTGTTGCGCGCGGTGAGCCGCTCCGCCTCCTCCAACTCGTTGATGACGCTGCGCCACAGCTTCGGCCGACGTCCCGCCCAGCGCACCCGAACACCCAGTTCGTTCATCTCGTCGCGGCGCCGGCGGATCACGTCGCGGTTGAATCCCATGAGGAATCGGACCTCATCGGGCGACCGCTTCCAATTCTCGGTCGAGAAGGCATACGCGCTGATCCAGCCGATCCCCAGTTCGATGGCGCCCTCGACGCAGTCGAACAGGCTCGCCTCTCCTGCCTCGTGCCCGGCCGTGCGCGGCAGGCCGCGCTCCTTCGCCCACCGGCCGTTGCCGTCCATGACGATGGCGACGTGGCGTGGCACCAGCTCACGGGCGATGGCCGGCGGTCGGGCCCCCGACGGGTGTGCGGACGGCTGCCGGACGGGAGCGGTGCGACGGGCCATGCGCCCATCCTGACACCTGCCGGCCGGGACGACGCGGCCGATCAGCCGCTGCTGCGGTCCACCAGCGGCAGGGAACGAAGACCGCGCTCGAGGTGCCAGGCCAGGAAGGCGGCCACGAGGCCGCTCGCCTCCCGGCGCTCCCGTCCGTCGCTGACATCCGCGACGGCCCAGTCTCCGCTGAGCAGGGCGCCGAGCAGCGCGATCGTCGCCGCGGCCGGCGCGGCCGAGCCGGGTGGCCGGCACTCGGAGCACACAACGCCGCCGGTGGGGATCGAGAAGGCGCGGTGCGGACCCGGTGCACCGCAGCGCGCGCAGTCCTCGAACGTCGGGGACCAGCCGGCGACGGCCAGCGACCGGAGCAGGTAGGCGTCGAGGATCAGGCCAGGGTCGTGATCGCCGCCGACCAGGGAGCGAAGTCCGCCCACCAGGAGCGCGTACTGCTGCACCGCCGGCTCCCGCTCCTCCGGGGTGAGGCGCTCGGCCGTCTCGAGCATGGCGGTCCCCGAGGTCCACTTCGGGTAGTCCGACGCCAGCGACGCGCCGAGCGCTCCGATGGAGTCCACCTGGGTCACCGTGTCCAGGGAGCGGCCCTCGTACAGCTGGACGTCGACGTGGCTGAACGGCTCGAGGCGGGCGCCGATCCGGCTCGACGTCTTGCGGACACCGCGAGCGACTCCCCGCACCCGGCCGTGCCCTCGGGTCAGGAGCGTGACGATCCGATCGGCCTCGCCCAGTTTCTGGGTTCGAAGCACGATCGCCTCGTCGCGGTAGAGCGGCACGCTACATTCTCTCTGGAGGCGGCGCCGCGGTGTGCATCGGCGCACGGGCAGTCGCCGATCGTTTCGTGAGTGAGGGCCGGATGGACGACGACGAGATGGCCGGCACGCCGGTCGATCCGGTACGCGTCCAACCGCAGCCGACCGATCCGCCTCCCGTCGCATCCGCCCCTGCCGTCCACGGCCCCGGCGAGCGGGAGCCCGACGAGACGGGTCCCATGCTGGTCGCATTCGACCCGCGGTGGCTGCGCAAGACCCTGCTGCTGGTGTTCCTGGCGCTCATCGCGTTCCAGGTGGCCATGTGGTCGTGGAGTCTCCTGGCCGGGTTCGTCTTCAACCTCCTGCTGGCCTGGCTGATCGCCATCTCGTTCGACCCGGTGGTGTCGTGGCTCGCCGATCGCGGCATGCGGCGCGGCGCCGCCACCGGCATCGTCGCGGTGGCCACGCTCGCGCTGATCGCGGCCTTCATCGCCGTCTTCGGCGGCGTTCTCGCCACCCAGATCACCGAGCTCGTGCTGGCCCTGCCCACGCTCATCCTCGACATCGTCCGCTGGGTCAACGGCACGTTCAACGCGAACCTGGACCCGAACCAGATCATCAACAACCTCAACCTGACACCGGACCTCATCGCCGACATCGCGTCGAACCTCGCGGGCGGCATCCTCGGCGTGCTGGCCGGCATCGTCGGGGCCATCTTCGACTTCGTGACCGTGCTCGTGTTCTCCTTCTACTTCTCGGCGGACTCCCCCCGGATCAAGCGCTTCGTCGCGTCGTGGCTGCCCCCGGCCCAGCAGATCGTCTTCATCCAGGTCTGGGACATCTCGGTCCAGAAGGCAGGCGGCTTCGTCATCTCCAAGCTCGCCCTCGCCTCGTTGTCGGCGTTCTTCCATGCCGGGTTCTTCTACCTCATCGACATCCCGTACTGGCTGCCGATGGGCATCTTCGCGGGCGTCGTCAGCCAGTTCATCCCCACCATCGGCACGTACATCGGCGTCGCGCTGCCCGCCCTCTTCGCGGCGTTCGAGCAGCCCATCGACGTGCTGTGGATCGTGATCTTCGCGACGGTCTACCAGCAGGTCGAGAACTATGTCTTCACCCCGCGCATCTCGACCAAGACGATGGACATCAACTCGGGCGTCGCCCTTGCGTCGGTCTTCATCGGCGCAGCACTGTTCGGGCCTATCGGCGCGATCATCGGCATCCCGCTCGCGGCCATCATCATCGCGATCAGCGAGGCCTACGGTCAGAGGTACGAACTGCATCCGTACGTCAGCCGCAACACCTAGCGCTCCGTCGGCGGACCGGCTGCTCAGAACCCGAGTCGCCTCAGCTGCTTGGGGTCCTTCTGCCAGTCCTTGGCCACCTTGACCCGGATATCGAGGTACACCGGCACGCCCAGGAGCGCCTCGATCTCCTTGCGGGCCCTCGTGCCGACCTGCTTGAGGCGAGACCCCGCCTTGCCGATCACGATCGCCTTCTGGGTGTCGCGCTCGACGAAGAGGGATGCGCGCACGTCGGTCAGCGGCCGGTCGACCGGCCGGTCCGTGCGCGCCTCGATCTCGTCCACGACCACGGCGATCGAGTGCGGAAGCTCGTCCTGCACGCCGTCGAGGGCGGCCTCGCGGATCAGCTCCGCGACCGCGACCTCCAGGGTCTGGCCCTCGTCGTCATCGCCGTCCGGGAAGAGCACCGGACCTTCGGGCATCTGCGCGATGAGCTCGTCGACGAGGAGCTGCACCTGGTCGCCCCTGAGCGCCGAGACCGGGATCACCTCGGACCACTCGAAGCCGATGTCCTCGGCCAGTCGGGCCACCTCGAGGAGCCGCTCGGCGAGGACCTTGCGCGAGACGGCGTCCGTCTTGGTCACGATGGCGACCAGCGGCTTGCGCCGCAGGAAGGACAGCTCGGTCGCGATGTAGCGGTCGCCCGGGCCGACGGCCTGGTCGGCCGGGATGCACAGCCCGACGACGTCGACGCTCGACCAGGTCTCGCGCACCTGGTCGTTGAGGCGTTCGCCGAGCAGGGTCCGGGGTCGGTGCAGGCCCGGGGTGTCGACCATGATCAGCTGCCCCTCGGGGCGGTTGACGATGCCGCGGAGCACCCGGCGGGTCGTCTGGGGGCGGTCAGAGGTGATCGCCACCTTGCGGCCGACCATGGCGTTGGTCAGCGTCGACTTCCCCGCGTTCGGACGACCGACCAGGCAGGCGAAGCCACTGCGGAACGTCACGTCACTGCTCCCGTTGCTGAGGTGCTGCTCCCGCGGGACGGCGCCCCGCGATCGCGCCGGTTCTCGGCCGCTCCCAGCAACGCTAGGGCACCGATGACCAGAAGGCACCCCAGCCATCCGATGGCGCTGACCGGCTCGCCCAGCACGACGACGCCGAGCAGCGTCGCCACCGCCGGCTCCAGGAGCGTCAACGTGGCGATGTGACCGGGCTGCAGCTCGCGCAGCCCGATCCCGAACAGCAGGTAGGCGACCGTGGTCGTGCCCAGTCCCAGCCACAGCACCTCGACGACGCCGGAAGGCGTGGCCCACCACGTCGACATGAACACGGCCGGCAGCAGCACGACCGCCCCGATCGAGAATGACGACGCGAGGACCGAGCTGCCGGTGAAGCCCTCGCGAGCCAGGCCGACGCCGACCACGGTGAAGACGGCGTAGCAGCCACCCGCGCCGAGGGCCCACAGCATGCCGATCGGCTCCCCCGTCGAGAGGTTGCCGGCCATCAGCAGGCCCAGGCCGATGACCGCCAGGGTCGTCGAGACCGCCCACGTCCAGCCCGGCGCGCCCTCGTGCAGCGCCCACCCGAGCAGTCCGGACAGGAAGGGGGCGCTGCCGAGCGCGATGAGCGCGGCGACGGCCACGCCGGACTTGGCGGTGCCGATGAAGAAGAACGCCTGGTACCCGGCGACGGCCACGCCCATCAGCCAGACCGCCGGGCGCCGCCACAGCCGACGCAGCTGGTCGCCCTGCCGGCGCCAGACAACGAAGGCGACGAGCCCGATCGAGCCGACGAGCAGGCGCATGGCCGCGACGCCGGCACCGGGAGCGTCGGGTGCGAGGAGCTCGCGCGACGTGCCGGTCGTGCCGAAGAGCACCGCGGCCCCCAGCACCGCGAGAGCGGCCCGCGCCTTCGGGGTCACGACGACAGCGTCGAGCGGACGGTGCCGTCCGCATCGCAGACGAGCACGGGCACGCCCGGGCCGGCCAGGTCGCGCAGTGCCGTCAGGCCCGCACCGTCGGGATCGGCGCCGACGACTGCCGCCGCCTCCGCGCCGCGGGCGCCCGACGAGGCCGCCTGCGCGACGGCCAGGACGAGTGCGGACAGCGCGATGGACGGGAGTGCCACGTCGGCCGACGCGTAGGTGCGGCCCGTCTCGTCGCGCACCGCTGCGCCGGACGGCGCGCTGATCCGGGCACGGGCGCCGCGGGCGAGGACCACGAGCTTGGCGTCGTCGCTGCCCAGGGGATCACTCATCGTCGACATCGACCTCGTGGTCAGCGTCCGGGGCCGGGATCCGCTGCGCGAGCACCGTGCCGATGCGGTTCCGCCGGCCCTCGCCCTGCTCGGCCGTGAGCGTCCAGCCGTCGATCTCGGTCGACGCGCCGGGGATCGGAACGCGGCCCATCCGCTTGGCGACGAGGCCCAGGACGGTGTCGATGCCCTCCTCCTCGGAGTCGATCTCGACGCCGATGAGGTCGCCGAAGTCGTCGACGTGCATGCGGGCGAGCACGCGGAAGGCGCCTCCCGGCAGCTCGGCCACCTCGGGTGCCGCAGTGTCGTACTCGTCGGCGATCTCGCCGACGATCTCCTCGAGGATGTCCTCGATGGTCACCAGACCGGCCGTGCCGCCGTACTCGTCCACGACGATGGCCAGGTGGACACGGGCCGACTGCATGTCGCGCAGCAGTGCGTCGACCGGCTTGCTGTCCGGGACGAAGTACGGCTCGCGCATCAGCGACTCGACCCGCTCCTCCTGCTCGGCCTCGCGATGCTCGAACGTGCGGCGGGTGACGTCCTTCAGGTACACGATGCCGACGATGTCGTCGGCGTTGTCGCCGATGGCCGGGATACGGGAGAAGCCCGAGCGCAGGCCGAGGGACATGGCCTGGCGCAGAGTCTTGGTCCGCTCGATCACGACCATCTCGGTGCGCGGGACCATCACCTCCTTGGCGAAGGTGTCGCCCAGCTCGAAGACCGAGTGGATCATCTGCCTCTCGTCGTCCTCGATGAGGCTGTCGGCCTCGGCCCGGTCGACCATCTCGCGCAGCTCCGCCTGGCTGGCGAACGGGCCCTCGCGGTAGCCCTTGCCGGGGGTGACCGCATTGCCGATCAGGATGAGCAGGCTGGTCAGCGGCCCGAGTACCGTCGCGACGAACCGGGTGGGACCCGCTGCCGCGAACGCGATGCGATCGGCGTGCTGGCGGCCGAGGGTGCGGGCGGCCACGCCGAGCACCACGTAGGACACCGTGACCATCACGCCGACCGCGAGGAGCAGGGCCAGCGCGGGCGAGCCGCCGCCGACGACGACCAGCGCGTCGACGCAGACGTAGCCCACCAGCAGCGTGGCGGTGACGGTCGCGACCGTCGACAGGAAGAGCAGGACGTTGATGAAGCGCGGACGGTCCGCCATGACCTCGAGGAGGCGGAGGGCACGTCGCTCGTCCTCGCGGCGAGCGTCGTCCACCTGACTGCGCGACACGCGGCCGATCGCCGTCTCGGCGCTGATGAGCGCGCCCGCGACCAGCACGAGCACGGCCGACAGGACGATCAGCCAGGCGTCGGCGTTCACGAGGCCCGCCAGCCGCTCAGGAGCTCGTCCTGCAGCGCGAACATCGCGTCGTAGTCCGCCGGACTCGAGTGGTCGTAGCCGATCAGGTGGAGGGTGCCGTGCGTGGTGAGGAACGCCAGCTCCTCGTCGAGCGTGCGACCAGCGGCCAGGGACTGCGGCCCCAGGTAGCCGGGGCAGATGACGATGTCGCCCAGGACGCCGGGGACCGGCTCGGTACCAGGCGCGGCGCTGCGCAGTTCGTCCATCGGAAAGGACAGGACGTCGGTGGGCCCGGGCTCGTGCATCCAGTCGACGTGCAGCTCGGTCATGCGCTCCGGGGTCACCAGGGTGATCGCCAGCTCGCAGTCCGGATGCAGGCCCAATGCCCCGAACAGGTATCCCGCCAGCCGGCGAAGGGCCTCGAGGTCGCACGCCGCGCCGGACTCGTTCGCCACCGACACCGCGATGGGGAGCGGCTGGTGATCGGTCACGCGTTCTTCTTCGCGTCGTACCGCTCGTAGGCGTCGACGATGCGCCCGACCAGCTTGTGGCGCACGACGTCGTGCGACGTGAGTCGGCAGAAGGAGACGTCGTCGATGCCCTCGAGGATCTCCGAGACCACGCGCAGTCCGCTCGTGATGCCGCCGGGCAGGTCGACCTGGGTGACGTCACCGGTGACGACCATCGTCGACCCGAACCCGAGCCGGGTGAGGAACATCTTCATCTGCTCGGCCGACGTGTTCTGCGCCTCGTCGAGGATGATGAAGGAGTCGTTGAGGGTGCGCCCGCGCATGTAGGCCAGGGGTGCGATCTCGATGGTGCCGCTGGTGATCAGCCGCGGGATCGAGTCCGGGTCGATCATGTCGTGCAGGGCGTCGTAGAGCGGACGCAGGTAGGGGTCGATCTTCTCCGACAGGGTCCCCGGCAGGAAGCCGAGCCGCTCCCCCGCCTCCACGGCGGGCCGGGTCAGCACGATCCGGTTGACGCGCTTGGCCTGCAGGGCCTGCACGGCCTTCGCCACGGCCAGGTACGTCTTGCCCGTGCCGGCCGGACCGATGCCGAAGACCACGGTGTTGTTGTCGATCGCGTCGACGTAGCGCTTCTGGTTGAGGGTCTTGGCGCGGATGGTCCGGCCGCGGTTGCTGAGGATGTTGGCCGTCAGCACCTCGCTGGGCCGGTTGCCCGATCGCATCAGCGAGATGCTGCGCTCGACCGACTCGGGGGTGAGGGCCTGGCCGGTCCGCAGCACGGTGAGCATCTCGCCGATGAGCGTGTCGATGATCCCGACGTCCTCCGGGCTTCCGGACACCGTGATCTCGTTGCCGCGCGCCATGATGTCGGTGGCCGGGAACGCACGCTCCACGAGGCGCAGGTACGCGTCGTTGGTTCCGAGCAGGGCGACCATCGGCTGGGAGTGCGGCACGATGATCGTGGTCTGCGCCCGAGGGCTCTCTGGTGCTTCTGCCGTCATGCGCTCCTCGTCATTCATGGTGATCGTCGACCGTCGGTGGGATGCGGACTAGCCGGGTGGCCAGGCGAGCGGGCGGCCGCCCAGAACGTGCAGGTGGACGTGCGCGACGGACTGGCCCGCCTGCGCCCCGGTGTTGCTGACGATGCGGTAGCCGGCTGTCGACACGCCCTCCAGGTCAGCGATCAGGCCGGCCACCCGGAGCATGGCACCGGCGAGGTCCGGGTCGGCCGCCGCCAGCTCCGCCGCGTTGGCGTGATGGGCACGCGGTATCACGAGCACGTGGACCGGCGCCTGCGGCGTGATGTCTCGGAAGGCGATCACCTCGTCATCGCTGAAGACGATGTCGGCCGGGATGTCGCCGGCGGCGATCGCGCAGAAGAGGCACTCGCTCATGGCCTCATCCTTCCACGTCGGTCTGGTTCCACCGCGCCGACGACGACAGTAGCGCCGACACCGCGGCCACCCCCGCCGTCGACGTCCGCAGCACGGTCGGTCCCATCCGCATCGCCGTGGCCCCGGCCTCGGCGAACTGCCGCAGCTCGTCCGGGGCCAGCCCGCCCTCTGGACCCACCACCAGCACCACCTCACCGTGCTCGGGCAGCACCGCACGACCGATCGGGACGGCCGCCGACTCGTGCAGGACGATGGCAGCGGCGGCTGAGGTGATTCGGGCGACGACGTCGACCGTGCTCGCCAGGGGCGCGATCAGCGGGAACCACGATCGACGGGACTGCTTGGCGGCCGCGCGTGCGGCGTCCGACCACCGCTGCCACGACTTCTCGGCGCGGTCCGCGCGCCACCGGGTGACGCAGTTCGCCGCCGACCACGGCACGATGACGTCGACCCCGATCTCGGTGAGCAGCTCCACGGCCAGCTCGCCGCGGTCCCCCTTGGGCAGCGCCTGCACGACGGTCAGCGTCGGCTCGGGCGCGCCCACGAGCCGGGCACCGATCACCTCGACCTCGAACGCGTCCTTGCCCGTCACCGTGCGAACCCGGCCGTCGATCCGGCGGCCGCGACCGTCGACGAGGACGACGACCTCGCCCGGCACGATCCGTCGCACCGTCACGGCATGCCGTCCCTCGGGGCCGCTGACCAGCAACAGCGAACCTGCGGCAGCCGCGGCAGCCGCGTCGGGATCGATGACGAAGACCGGGGGTGTCACTTCGCGGTGAACGCGTCCTTGAGCCGCGAGAACAGGCCCGCGTGGGTCTCGCCATGGGCGCCCACCTGTGCCGTCGCCTCCTCGCGCAGGGCGGCCAGCTGGCGAAGGAGCTCCTCCTGCTGGGGATCCAGTCGCGTCGGCGTCTGGACGGTCAGGTGCACGTGCAGGTCACCGCGGCCCCCCGAGCGCAGTCGCGCCGCTCCGCGTCCCCGGATCGTGATCACCTCGCCGGACTGCGTGCCCGCCTTGATGTCGACGCTCGTCGGGCCGTCGAGGGTCTCGAGCTCGAGACTGGTCCCGAGGGCAGCCGCCGTCATCGGCACCGTGACCATGCAGTGCAGTTCCTCGCCGTGCCGCTCGAACATGGGGTGCGGCGACACCACGATCTCGATGAACAGGTCGCCTGCCGGACCGCCGTTGGGCCCGACCTCGCCCTCGCCGGTCAGCTGGATGCGGGTCCCCGTGTCGACGCCGGGCGGGATCTGCACGGTGAGCGTGCGCCGCGTTCGGACGCGTCCGTCCGTCGAGCACTCCGGGCACGGGTGCGGGATCGTGGTGCCGAAGCCCTGGCACGTGGGACACGGGCGCGAGGTCATGACCTGGCCCAGGAACGAGCGCTGCACCTGCTGCACCTCGCCACGGCCCTTGCACATGACGCACGTGACGGGATCGCTGCCGGGCGCCGTGCCGGCGCCCTCGCAGGCGTGGCACAGGACGGCCGTGTCGACGGTCAGGTCGCGGGTGCCGCCGAACACCGCGTCGGCGAGGTCGATCTGGACCCTGATGAGCGCGTCCTGGCCGCGGCGGGCACGCGGACGCGGACCGCGGTGGCCGCCGCCGCCGCCGAAGAAGGCGTCCATGATGTCGCCGAAGTCGAACGTCGCACCGCCGTACCCGCCGCCTCCGCCGCGATTGGCGCTTAGGGGGTCTCCGCCGAGGTCGTACATCTGGCGCTTCTCGGGATCGCTGAGCACCTCGTACGCGGCCGTGACGAGCTTGAACTTCTCCTGGTGCTCCGGGTCCGGATTGACGTCGGGGTGAAGCTCGCGAGCGAGTCGGCGGTACGCCTTCTTTATCTCGTCGGGCGTGGAGTCGCGAGAGACGCCGAGCAGCGCGTAGTAGTCAGTTGCCACGGATACTCACTGTTCGTCCAGGATGCGGCTGACGTAGCGCGCCACGGCTTGGACCGCGCTGATGGTTCCCGGGTAGTCCATGTGGGTCGGGCCGACCACTCCGAGGGAGGCGACCGGATGGTCCCCGTGCGCGTAGCGGGCCGTGATGACCGACGTCGACTCCAGGCCCTCGACGGGGTTCTCGTGGCCGATGCGGACCGTCACGCCCTGGGGCGCACCGCCTTCGCCGAGCAGCCGGAGCAGCACGACCTGCTCCTCGAGGGCCTCCAGCACCGGCTGGATCGCGAGGGGGAAGGACTCGCCGTAGCGGGCCAGGTGCGCGGTGCCGCCGAGCACCACCCGCTCGTCGGTCCGCTCGGTGACCGCCTCGAGCACGCCGGCGACCACGGCGCGAACGGTCGGGCGGTCGTCGGGGGCGAACGCCTCGTCGAATCCGGTGAGCGCGTCGGGCACCGACGCGAACGCCTTGCCGGACAGGGTGACGATCAGGCGCGACCTCAGGTCGGCCACGACGGACTCGGGGATGGGCGCGGCCGAGTCCACGATGCGCTGCTCCACCCGGCCGGTGTCGGAGATGAGCACGACGATGAGCCGCGTGGTGCTCAGCGAGACCACCTCGACGTGGCGGACGCTGCTGCGCGAAAGCGACGGGTACTGGACGAGCGCGACCTGCCGGGTGATCTGGGCCAGCAGCCGGACCGTCCTGGCCATGACGTCGTCGAGATCGACCGCGTCATCGAGGAACTGGTGGATGGCGCGGCGCTCCGGCGCGCTCAGCGGCTTGACTCCCGAGAGCCGGTCGACGAACAGGCGGTAGCCCCGGTCGGTGGGCACGCGGCCCGCACTCGTGTGCGGCTGGGCGATGAAGCCCTCCTCCTCGAGCGCGGCCATGTCGTTGCGGATCGTGGCCGGCGACACGCCGAGGCTGTGCCGTTCGACGAGGGCCTTGGACCCCACGGGCTCGTGGGTCGACACATAGTCCTCGACGATGGCACGCAGCACGGCGAGCCGGCGTTCCTCGAGCATGCGCACCTCCCGGGCGGCGACGGGCCTCGCGAGGCAATTGGCACTCACGAGCAGTGAGTGCCAAGTGTACGGCCTCAGGGTGGACCCGGCGCCTCCTGAGCCTCAGGGAAGCAGGTCGCGGATCACCGCGTCCGCGAGCAGGCGGCCGCGGCGGGTCAGGACCAGGCGGCCGAGCGTGAGCGCGGCCTCGTCGACCAGCCCGGAATCGACCAGGGACGCGATGCAGTCGGGGGCTGGCGGGTCCAGCTCGCCCAACGGCAGTCCCCGGGCCAGCCGCAGCCCCAGCATCACGCGCTCGGTCCGCTGCTGCTCCTCGGTGAGCACCTCGCGATCGGCCTCCGGCGTGCGGCCCGCCGCGAGGCGTTCGGCGTAGGTGCGCGGATGCTTGACGTTCCACCAGCGGACGCCGTTGACGTGACTGTGCGCGCCCGGACCGACGCCCCACCAGTCGTCCCCCGCCCAGTACCCCAGATTGTGCCGGCACTCGCCGCCCGCTCGGGCCCAGTTGGACACCTCGTACCAGAGCAGTCCGGCAGCGGTCATGAGGTCGTCGACGATCACGTAGCGGGCCGCCGCCACGTCGTCGTCCGGGGCCGGCAGCTCGCCGCGGCGGACGCGGCGCGCGAGGGGGGTGCCGTCCTCGACGATCAGCGAGTAGGCGGACACGTGATCGACGCCCGCCCCCAGCGCGTCGTCGACCGACCGGCGCAGGTCGTCGTCGGACTCCCCCGGCGTGCCGTAGATGAGGTCGAGGTTCACATGCTCGAAGCCGGCCCGGCTCGCCGCCCGGGCGGCCGCGAGACCCGCTCCCGGCGTGTGCGTGCGCTCCAGCACGCGCAGCACGTTCTCCGACGTGCTCTGCATGCCCAGGGAGATGCGCGTGAAGCCGCCCGCGCGCAACGACTCGAGCATGTCCTCGTCGACGCTGTCGGGGTTCGCCTCGGTGGTCACCTCGGCGTCGACGTCGAGCCCGAACTCCTCGCGGATCGCGGCCAGCACGGCGTTCAGTCCGGCGGCGCCCAGCGTGGTCGGCGTGCCGCCCCCGACGAAGACCGTCCCGACCGGCCGCCGGTCGTCGCCCAGCGTCTCGGCCGCGTGGCGGATCTCGGCGATGAGCACCTCATGGAACTCGTCGCGACGGACGGAGTCGCCCAGCTCGGTGGCCGTGTAGGTGTTGAAGTCGCAGTACCCGCAGCGGCTGGTGCAGAACGGCACGTGGACGTAGATCCCAAGCCCCCGTCGAGTGGCGAGTTGTGGGGCGGGTTCGCGCCGCGAACCGCCCCACAACTCGCCACTCGACGGCAAGGGTCTACTTCTTGGGAGCGTCGGACGTCGACAGCGCCGCGATGAAGGCCTCCTGGGGGACCTCGACGCGACCGACCATCTTCATGCGCTTCTTCCCCTCCTTCTGCTTCTCCAGCAGCTTGCGCTTTCGGGTGATGTCGCCGCCGTAGCACTTCGCCAGGACGTCCTTGCGCATGGCGCGGATCGTCTCGCGGGTGATGACGCGCGAGCCGATGGCGGCCTGGATCGGCACCTCGAACTGCTGGCGCGGGATGAGCTCCTTGAGCTTCGCCGTCATCATCACTCCGTAGGCCATCGCCTTGTCGCGATGGACGATGGCGCTGAAGGCGTCGACCGGGTCTCCGTGCAGGAGGATGTCGACCTTGACGAGATCGGCCTCCTGCTCGCCGGTCACGTCGTAGTCGAGGGATGCGTAGCCGCGCGTGCGCGACTTGAGCTGGTCGAAGAAGTCGAACACGATCTCGGCGAGCGGCAGCGTGTAGCGCATCTCGACGCGGTCCTCGGACAGGTAGTCCATGCCCAGGAGCGTGCCGCGGCGCTGCTGGCACAGTTCCATCACCGTGCCCACGAACTCGCTCGGCAGGATGATCGTCGACTTGACGATCGGCTCCAGGATGCGCGCCACCTTCTGCGTCGGGAACTCGCTGGGGTTCGTGACGATGATCTCGACGCCGTCGTCGCTGAACACCCGGTAGATGACGTTGGGGGCCGTCGAGATCAGGTCCAGCCCGGCCTCGCGCTCGAGCCGCTCGCGGACGATCTCCATGTGCAGCAGGCCGAGGAAGCCGCAGCGGAAGCCGAAGCCGAGGGCCAGCGAGGTCTCCGGCTCGTACACCAGGGCCGCGTCGTTCAGCTTGAGCTTGTCGAGGGCATCGCGGAGCTCGGGGTAGTCCGAGCCGTCGATCGGGTACAGCCCCGAGTACACCATCGGCTTCGGGTCCCGGTAGCCACCGAGGGCCTCGGTCGCCCCCTTGCGCTCGGACGTGATGGTGTCGCCGACCCGTGACTGGCGCACGTCCTTGACACCGGTGATCAGGTAGCCGACCTCGCCCACGCCGAGGCCCTTGCTGGAGATCGGCTCGGGGGAGATCACGCCGACCTCGAGCAGCTCGTGGATCGCTCCCGTCGACATCATCTGGATGCGCTCGCGCGTGGAGATGTGCCCGTCGATGACCCGGATATAGGTGATGACGCCGCGATAGGTGTCGTAGACCGAGTCGAAGATCATCGCGCGTGCGGGCGCGCCGGCGTCGCCGACCGGAGCCGGGATGTCGCGCACGATCTTCTCGAGCAGCTCGTGCACGCCCGCGCCGGTCTTGGCCGACACCTTGAGCACGTCGTCGGGCGAGCAGCCGATGATGTGCGCGAGTTCCGCGGCGTACTTGTCGGGCTGCGCCGCCGGCAGGTCGATCTTGTTCAGGACCGGGATGATCGCCAGGTCGTTCTCGAGCGCCAGGTAGAGGTTGGCGAGCGTCTGCGCCTCGATGCCCTGCGCCGCGTCGACGAGCAGGACGGCGCCCTCGCAGGCCGCCAGCGACCGGGAGACCTCGTAGGTGAAGTCGACGTGCCCGGGCGTGTCGATCATGTTCAGGACGAAGACGCCGCCGTCGTCGGCCGTGAAGGGCAGGCGGACCGCCTGCGACTTGATGGTGATCCCCCGCTCGCGCTCGATGTCCATCCGGTCGAGGTACTGGGCCCGCATCGAGCGCCCGTCGACGACCCCGGTCTGCTGCAGCATGCGATCGGCCAGGGTCGACTTGCCGTGGTCGATGTGGGCGATGATGCAGAAGTTCCGGATGACCGACGGGTCGGTGCTGCCGGGCTGCGGGACGGGCACGATGATCCTCGGGTTGGGGGGCGATTTGGGCTGAGGACCAGCCTACGGGTAATCTGGGGCGCTGATTGACCCAGACGTTTCCCGAGCCGGTCCGTGCTCACGATGAGTGCGTTCTCAAGAAAGTTGTCCCAGTGGCGAACATCAAGTCGCAGATCAAGCGCAACCGCACCAACGAGAAGGCCCGCCAGCGCAACAAGGCGGTCAAGTCCTCGCTGAAGACCTCGGTGCGCAAGTTCAACGCGGCCGTCGTGGCCGGCGACGCCGCAAAGGCCGACGAGCTGGCTCGCGAGGCCGGTCGCGCGCTCGACAAGGCAGCCAGCAAGGGCGTCATCCACGCCAACCAGGCCGCCAACCGCAAGTCGGCCATCTCCAAGAAGGTCGCTGCGATCTAGGTTAAGACCTCGTAAGCACGGCGCCCCTCAAGGAGGGGCGCCTTATGCTTCCAGCAGGAGGTGTCGCGCCATGCCGAGGATTTCTGCCGCAACCGTTGCCGAGCACCGCGAACTGCGTCGGGCCGCCCTGCTCGACGCCGCAGCCGCCCTGATGGTCCGCGGGCGCACCTTCACCGTGGCCGAGGTGGCGAGCGAGGTGGGCCTGTCGCGCTCAGCCGTCTACGAGTACTACAGCAGTGCGGCCGACCTCATCGCCGACGTCCTCGTCGACGAACTGGCCGACTGGGCCGAGGCGCTTCGATCGGCGACCGAGTCCGTCGAGGACCCCATGCAGCAGGTCGAGGCCTGGGTCCGCGCCGTCCTGGACTACGTGGCCGAGGGCCATCACGCCCTGGTCCGCGCCGCCGGCACCATCGACCTGCCGGCCACCCGCCGGGCCCAGGTCCAGACGATGCACCGCGAGCTCATTGCGCCTCTGCAGGAGGCGCTCACCGCCCTCGGCGATCCCATCCCCGGCCAGCTCGCCTCCTATGTGTGGGGGGTCGTCGACGCGTCGATCACCCGCATCGAGGCGGCCCGGGTCGACCCCGCCGACGAGGTCACCATGGTGCTGGAGTTCGTCCGCGGCGGACTCGCCCGGACGCTCGTCACCCTCGACTGACGAGACGTACCGCACCTCCGCACCGCAAAGCACTGACGCAACGACGAACGCCGCCCCGGCCATCAGCCGGGGCGGCGTTCGTCGTTGCGGGTGGCCCGCGGTGACCTGCTACTTGCGGAGCAGGAACACCTGGGTCTTGACCAGCGGCTTGAAGTTGCGTCCACCGGTCGAGGTGATGCGCACGATGCAGGTGCCGCGGTCCTTGAGGGCCGTGATCTTGCCATCGGCGATCGAGCAGTTGTCCGCGACGAGCGACGGGGTCAGGCCCGAGGCCAGCGTCACGGAGAACGGGACGGGCTTGTTCTTCATGAGCTTCGGCTTGGCGCCGTTGGCGACCACCTTGCCGTCGAGGGTGATCGTGGCGACGTCGGTCTTGCGGTCGGCCCGCACGGGGCTGAACATCGTCGGCCAGATGCGCATGTACGCAGGGTTGGCGGCATCCTTGCCGGCACCGAGCACGTACAGGGCGCAGGCAGTGGAGCGCGGGTCACCGGTGCTTGCGCGGCAGTCGACCGAGCCCGGCAGGGCCGTCACGGTCGGATTGGGGTTGGTGCCCCAGAACTCGCCGTTGACCCGGACCGGGATGGCAAGCGTGGCGCGTGCTGCTGCGTCAGCCGTGACGTACGCGAGCGAGTCGGTGGACGAGTCGCACTGGGTCGGGGCCTGGCGGGGGTCGGTCGGAACCTTGCAGTGCAGGACATACAGGCCAACGCCGGCGGGAAGGTTCACCACGTCGACGGTGAGCGTCGATGAGGTCGCCAGGTTGACGAGCGGGGTCATGGCGCGCTGGCCGGCGACCGTCGCGTTGTACGGGTCGGCGGCGAGGGCCGGCGTGGCGACGGTTCCTGCCACGAGAGCGAATCCGACGGCCGCGACGGCCAAGCGGAGGCTGCGAGTCATGCGTATCTCCTTCATTGGTTGGTGTGACTACTGCGGGGCGAAGCGGACGCGAACGGCCACGTCGGCCGATCGGTTGCCCTCTCGGGTGTGGTCGGCGCGGGTGACGATGGAGCATGAGACGGTTCGGCAGTCGATCGATCCGATGAGGGACGAGACCTGCAGCCGGATGGAGAAGCGGCCGCCGCGCTTGAACGGGATGGCGAGCTTCGCGCCGTAGGGCGGCGGGTTCGACGAGATCCACGCCGAGGCGGGGTTCCGGCCGCTGGTGTTGACGCCACCGCCGCACGGAGAGGGCGCGTGGCCCTTGGTCGGGGTGACGCACAGTGCCACATAGATGCCCACCGTGCGGTCGAAGCCCTTGCCGGTGATCGCGATCACCTGGCCCGCGGGGTTGAGTCCGCGGACCGGGGTGACGGTCAGCACCTGGCCCGCCCTGGTGGTCGTGGTGCCGGTGCCCGACGGAGCGGCCTGCGCCGGGACCGCGAGGCCCAGGAGGGCAACGACGCCCAGCAGGCTCACGGCGACGGAGGCGACGGCGGTGCGGCCGCCGAGGCCTCGAGGCCGGTCCAGGGCACGCGGACGGAAGGTCACGATCGCACGATATGCCGCGACGCCTGTGGACCGCCCGACACGATGTCGGCGTGATACCGACGCAGTATCGGGAACTTCGTGGGGAGCGGTGGGGATAATCAGCGGGTGCGACGGCCCAGAGTCCCCCTCCTGCTGGTCGCCGCGACCGTCGTATGCCTGTCCGGCTGCGCCGGCAACTCCGCCGCCACCGCCACTGCCCCCTCCCCCGGGCAGTCGGTGCCGACGTCCGCGCCGCCCTCGGCCATCCCGGCCGCCCGGTTCGTGGCCATCACGTCCGCCGACGTCTCGATGCCGCCCATCCCCGCAGTCGAGCTGCCGGCCACCGCCCCGCGTCGCATCGTCAGCCTGGCCAAGGGCGTCGGCGAGACGCTGGCCGCCCTCGGTGTCGCTCAGTTCGTCGTCGGACGCGACGAGACCAGCGATGCGTCCGAGCTGACCGGTGCCGAGCTGGTCACCAAGGCCCACTCGGCGAGCGCCGAGAAGGTGCTCTCGCTGTCCCCCGATCTCGTCATCATCGACGCGTCCACCACCCCGCCCGAGGCCGTCAGCCAGATCCGCGACGCCGGCGTGCGCGTCGTCGAGGTCCCCGAGGCCTATGCGCTGTCCGACATCGCCGCGCGCACGAACGCCGTCGCGGAGGCGGTCGGGGTGCCGACGCCGATCGCCGACCTCGTCATCGCCGAGGCAGGCGGGTCCGAGCCGGTGCCGTCGCCGGCAGCGGATGCGCCGACGGTGATGTTCCTGTACGTGCGCGGGACGTCGGCGATCTACCTGGTAGGCGGCAAGGGATCCGGGGCCGACGACCTCATCCACGCGGCCGGCGGCATCGACGCCGGGGCGGCGGCCGGATACGAGGCCTACGTGCCACTGACGGCCGAGGCGGTCGCGACGCTGGACCCCGACGTCATCCTCGTCATGGGCAAGGGCCTGGAGTCTGTGGGCGGCGTCGAGGGCCTGGCCGGCCTCCCCGGCGTCGCGCAGACGACGGCTGGCCGCGAGGGCCGGGTCATCGCCGTCGACGACACCCTCCTGCTTTCCTTCGGTCCCCGGACGGGCCGGCTCGTCGATGCCCTGCGCGACGCGATCACGCAGGCCGCCGGCTGATGCGGACGCGCTGGATCCTGCTGGCCGTCATGCTTGCGGGCGTCCTCGCCCTCAGCGCATCGCTCGCGCTCGAGGTAGGCATCGCGGAATCGTCCGCCGAGATCATCTGGAACATCCGCGCGCCGCGGGTCGTGATGGCCGTCCTGGTCGGCAGCGGCCTGGCCGTCGCGGGTGCGCTCATGCAGGGCTCGCTGAGCAATCCGCTGGCTGATCCGGGGCTGGTCGGCGTGTCTGCGGGCGCCGCTCTTGGGGCGGTCGTGGCGGTGGCGCTGGGGGCCACGTTCAGCACCGGGCTCACCTCGCTCGCGGCCTGCCTGGGCGCCGGCATCGCGACCGCGGTCGTGGTCGCCGTGTCGCTGCGCGAGATGCGGCCCGAGGTCGTGACCCTCCTGCTCGCCGGCGTCGCCGTCACCGCGTTCACCGGAGCCGTGCTCGCGATCATCGTCTCGTTGAGCACGTCGGCGGCGGTCCGCTCGATCACCTTCTGGTCCAGTGGCAGCCTGGCGCTGTCCACCTGGAGCGGGGTCCTCTCGGTGGCACCGTTCGTCATCGTCGGCATGGTCCTGGCGGCCACGACCGCGCGGTCGCTGGACATGCTGTCGCTCGGCGACCGCGGCGCCATGGCTGCCGGGGTCAACGTGGCAACCGTCCGCTACCGCTCGCTCGTGGCCGTGGTGCTGCTGGTCGCCGCGGGCGTCGCGACGGTCGGCATGATCGCCTTCGTCGGCCTGCTGATCCCGCACGCGATGCGCATGGTCGTGGGACCACGGCACGGCCGACTGCTCGCGGTGAGCGCACTCGCCGGCGCGCTCCTGATCCTGCTCGCCGACACCCTTGCCCGCCTGGTGGCCAACCCCATCGAGATCCCCATCGGAGCCATCACCGCCGTCGTCGGGGCACCGGTCTTCTTCCTCCTTCTGCGCCGGACGCGCGCGCGGCAGGGAGGCTGGGCATGACCGCGATCGCGTTGCGGGAGGTCTCGGCCGTCACGGACCAGCGCGTCCGGCTCCACCGGACCACCCTGGAGGTCGAGCGGGGAACGGTCACCGGACTCATCGGCCGCAACGGCTCGGGCAAGTCGACGATGCTCGCGCTGATCGCCTCGGAGCTGCAGCCGACCACCGGCACCGTCCTCATCAACGGCGACGACATCCACGCCCTCAGCCTCACCGAGCGGGCCAGGCGTCGGGCGATCCTCACCCAGGAGACCACGGTGTCGTTCGCCTTCACGGTCCGCGAGGTCGTCGGCTGGGGCCGCACGCCTTGGCAGCACACGGACCGGGCTGCCGACAACGAGCGGGTCGTCCGTGAGGCGATCACGTCGCAGGGCCTCGACGAGCTCGTCGACCGGCCCGTCACATCGCTGTCCGGCGGCGAGCGCAAGCGCGTCCACATCGCGCGGGTGCTGGCCCAGCAGGCCGATGTCCTGCTGCTCGACGAGGCGGACTCCGACCTCGACCTGATCGGCCGGCGCGTGGTCGACGACCTGGTGGTCGAGCATGCACGGCGGGGGCACACCGCGGTCGTGGTGAGCCATGACCTCAGCCGGCTGGCGCGCGTCTGCGACCGGTTCATCCTCATGCATGCCGGCCGCGTGTACGCGCTCGGCACTCCCGACGAGGTGCTGACCGACGAGGTGCTCAGTGCCGCGTTCGAGGCGCGGGTCGCGGTGACAGGCGAGGGCGACTCGCTCACGATCCACGTCCCGTAAGGGTCGCGGCGGACCGCCGACCGCACGGCGCCTAGCGCCCGTTGCCCGCCGACGTCGCAGCGACGAGGATCTCCAGGGCCAGCAGCTTCTGCTCGGGATCCAGGCTCGAGCCCTCGAGGACGCCGCCCTTCATGGCCCCGTCCGCCTCGGCCAGGGCGACCGCGGCTGCGGCGAGGCGGCGCTGGTCACCGCTCCACTTCGCCCATTGGCGACGCAGGGCCTCGACCTTCCAGGGCGGCACGCCCGCCTCCTTGGCGACGACCGCCGGCGAGGTGCCCGGTGGCATGCCGCCCACCCGGACCAGGGACCGCAGCCCGGTGGCGAGTGCCGAGATGGTGGCCGGACCCACCGAGCCCTGGTCGTTGGCCAGCATCGACTGCCGAAGCGACTTCATGGCGTCGACGTACCTGCGGCTCCAGACGGCGTCGGCGATCGTGAAGCCGGACACGTCGGCAACCCCCTCGAAGTAGTCGCGCACGTCGGCCATGTCGATGGGGTTGGCCTCGACGTCGCTGACCAGCTGCGAGACGGCTCCGGCCAGCAGGCCGAGGTCGTGGCCGATCGACTCGTAGAGGGCCACCAGCGCCTCGTTGGTGGCCCTGCGCTTGTGCGCGGCGAACTCCCGCCCGAGGAAGGCGAGGGTGTCCTTGCCCTTCTTGATGGCCTGGCAGTCGACCTGCTCGGCCCCCGCAGCGCGGAGCGCGTCGAGCAGGGCCTTGCCCTTCACGCCACCGGGGTGCGTGACGACCAGGAACGTGCCGTCGGGCAGGTCCGCGACGACCTCACGCAGCGCCTTGCTGAACGCCTCGTCGGCATCGTCGACATCGGTGACGACCACGACGCCGCCATCGCCGAAGAGGTTCGGCGCGGTGGCCTCGCGGAGTGAATGGGCTGCGCCCTCCTCGCCGGCGTCGATGACGTACTTCGACACAGTGGGATCCGCCCGGCGCGCCGACGTCGACACGCTGCGCACGGCCCGATCGACGAGGACCGTCTCCGAGCCCACGATCAGCGTGATACGAGGGATCGACATGATGACGCAGCATGCCATGCCGGACCCACGTCGCGACGCCCGGTGCGCCGCCGGCCCGGCATCCCCTGAGGACTCGGGATCTCGTCCGCACTCGCGTGGCAACGACGTGGCCGCCGCCGCTAGGTTCGTGGCAACCGAGGAGAGGAACGACGATGGGGCTTGGACGTGTGGTAGCCGGTGCGGCTGCGGGACTGATCATGCTCGGGGTGTCCTTCGGGGCAGCACCGTCGGCGTGGGCGGGAACGACCGGATGGTCGGGGACGTTGGGAGCGGACCCGATCCTCGCGTTGGCATCTACCGGGAGCACGTGCCTTCCGCCCGGAACGAATGGTCGCGCCTACCACGTCCAGCCGTTCACGGTCAGCGAGTCCGGCTCCTACGACCTGTCGATCGTGAGCGCTGCAGGCATGCCCGTCGACGCCCTGGACACCATGCATGCGGTGTACGAGAACTCGTTCGATCCGGCCAACTGGACCCTCAACTGCATCGCGTACAACGACGACAACGGCGCCGGCGTCCTGTCCATCACCGCCGACGTGCCGCTCGTTGCCGGCACGCAGTACTTCGTGGTCGTCATGAACGCATGGGTCGGCATGCCGGTCGGCGCGACCTTCAGCGGCGAGATCACCGGCCCAGGGACGATTTCCACGGGTCTTGGAACCGGGTCGGGGACTCCCGTTCCCGAATGGGTCCAGGGCTACGGACGGGGCAGCGCATCCGATGCCTGCCGCGACGGGTGGTCGGCGAGCTGGGCGCTGTGGCCCAATGACGGCACGGGTGGCTGGGTCTGCACTCGCACCGTCCCGTCATTGGGGTAGCGCGCCGCCGTGGGCGACCACGACCATCCCTGAGCCCACCGACACGACCGCGACGTCGCCGTCCCGATCGGTCCGGGCCACCAGTGCGCCGTGAGCCTGCCAGTCGGCGATGGTCTCGGCCGCTGGATGCCCGTACGGGTTGTCGCGACCCGCGCTGATCAGAGCGACGGGCGCCCGCGCCCAGTTCGTCATGCGCGGGTTCTGGTACCGCGAGCCGTGGTGCGGGACCTTGACCACGTCGAAGGACAGCGCGCGCAACCGCTCGGAGACGGCGGCCTGGGCCTCGGACTCGATGTCCCCGCACAGCAGCACCGAGCGTCCGCGCACGGTCACCGCGAGCACGAGGCTGGCGTTGTTCGGGATCGATCCGGCGGCGATGATCCGGCGCGGCCACAGCGCCGTCCACGACACGTCGCCCACTGCCCGCACGTCGCCCGCGGTGACAACCGTCGGCACGAGGGCCAGATCGGCGAGGGCGCGGTCCACGTCGTCGGCCTGCTCAGGTGGATCGCGAACCGCCGTCACGATCACCTGCGCCACGTCGCGGCCCCGCGACACCCCGGCGAGGCCGCCGACATGGTCCGCATGGAAGTGCGTCAGGACGATCGCATCGACCGCTGCGACCCCCGCGTCGTCGAGGCAGCCGTCGACCAGGTCCGGGTCTGGCCCGACGTCGACCACCACCGCCGAGCCCGGTCCCGAACGCAGCAGCAGGGCGTCGCCCTGACCGACGTCGCACATGATCAGGAACCAGCCGTCGGGCGGCCAGGCGCGGCGATCCGGAGGGGCGATCACCCACAGGCCCAGGACCACCATGGTCAGTACGACGCCCGTCGCCCGCACGGGTCGCGGGATACCGCGGGGGAACAGGGCAGGAATCCGGCGACGCGCGACCCAGCCCAGGACCAGGACGATCGAGAGTCCGACCGTCCCCCACCAGCCCGACGGCCATGGCAGGGCGGCGAGCGGGAGTCCGCTGCCGACGTGGGCCACGCCCGCGATCCACGCGGCGGGCCAGGCCGCCAGGTGCGCCAGCACGGCCGCCGCAGGCGGCCAGGCGGGCGCCAGCAGGGCCGACCCCAGGCCGAGCACCGTGACCGGCGCCACGGCCGGCATCGCCAGCAGGTTCGCGGGCACGGCCACCCAGCCCACGGCGGCGCCCATGGCGACGAGAAGCGGAAGGGTCGCCAGTTGGGCCGCGAGGGTGAGGGCGGTCGCCGCGAGCACGGCCGGCGGCCAGCGACGCGTCGCACGCTGCCGGGTCAGCCACGACTCGACCCCCGGGGCCAGCAGGATCAGGCCGGCTGTGGCCAAGGCCGAAAGGGCGAAACCCCAGGACGCCGCCAGCGCCGGCGACGTGATGACCAGGATCAGGACCGCCGCGGAGAGGACGGATGGACCGGCCCGACGCCCGCCCGAGAGCATGCCGATCAGCACGATGCCGCCCATCGCGGCCGCGCGCAGGACGCTGGGCTGCGGCCCCACCAGCACGACGAAGTAGGCGAGCGACACCAAGGCCGCCGCGATGCGCAGCCGAAGCCGCAGCCGAAGGGCCGCCGCGATGGCCATCACCACCGCTACGACGATGGCCGTGTTGCCGCCGGACACGGCGGTCAAGTGCGACAGACCGCTCGCCCTCATCGCTGCGTCCAGGGCGGGCGCCTGCAACGACTCGTCTCCCACCGCCAGGCCCGCGACCAGGGCGGCGGCGTCCGGAGGCGTGCCCGCAGCAGCCGTCCGCAGGCCGGTGCGCATGCCGTGGGCGAGGCGGTCGATCCACGCCGGCCCGTCGAGGATCCGCACGCTCGACGCCCGGCCTCCGACGGACAGGGCGGCCGCCGAGGTCGACGGCCAGGGCACCGCGCCCAGGCGCCCGACGAGCTCCACGTGCGTCCCCGGCGGCGGCACGTCCGCTCCCTCGTCGAGCCGGACCAGCAGCGGCAGGGCGACGTCGATCACGCTCCCCCGCGCGGCGACCTGGTCGGTGGACAGGTGCACCTCGAGCCGCCGCGAGGACTGCCAGAGCGCCGCCCGGGTGGTGACGCGGGCCACCGGCTCGTCGGAGATCACCCCCCGGACCGTCGCGGTGGCCCGGCTCTCGACCCAGCCCCCGAACGGATCCTGCGTCAGGGCGGCGACGTGCAGGGCGGCGGCCAGGCCGCCGATGGCCAGGCAGGTGGCGGCCACCAGGATCGGGAGGGCCCCTCGGCGGCCCGTCGCGCGGTGGGCGGCTGCGGCGATCACGGCTGACGCGACCGCCACCGTGGCGGTGAGGACCGCCACGCGCACGGCCGTGTCATGCCGCTCGTGGAGGGTCCCTACGGCACCCAGGCCCACGGAGGTGGCCGCTGCCCCGAGCCAGGCCGACCCGGCGGGCACCAGCAGGCGGCCGTCGATCACACGCGCACGGCGGGCCGAAGCTGCTCGAGGATCGCGTCGCCGATGCCCGAGACCTCGCCGAGCTCGTCGACGCTGCGGAAGGGACCGTTGGCCGTACGCCAGGCGATGATCCGCTCGGCCAGCACCGGGCCGACGCCCGGCAGCAGCTCGAGGGCCTGGGCCGTCGCGCTGTTCAGGTCGACGGGCGGCGCGGCGGCGGTCGGGTCGCCGGCTGGCGGGTGCGGCCACGGGTCCGGACGAGCCGACCATGATCTGCTCGCCGTCGACGAGGACGCGCGCGAGGTTGACCGTGTCGGACGCGCGGCGCCGGGTGACGCCTCCCGCCGCGTCGATCGCGTCGGCCACGCGGGACCCCAGCGGCAGTCGCACCAGCCCGGGCGCGGCCACCTGGCCGGCGACGTGCACCACCACGTCCGGGACCGATGACGAGGTTGCGGGCCCGTCGACGATGGGCGTCTGGTCCGAGGACGGCTCGGCGGAGGCGGGCGGCGGCGACGTGCCGGCCACCCCCGTCAGCGCCGCTCCCGTCGCCATCACCGTGGGCGCCACGGCCACGGCGCGGGGCCGCCCGCTCCACCACCACCAGCCCACGAGCACCAGGGCCACGGTCAGGAGGACGGCCAGGCCCCGTAGCGCCGAGCCCGTCCAGGGTCCGAGGACGGGCCGCGGCTCGTCGCGACGATCGTCGCCGTCGGGCACGATCGACTGCCACACGGCACCCGGCTCGGTAGCCTCGCCCGCCTCGCGTGGTCGCGCGCGCTCGGGAGCGCGCGGCCGCCATTGGGCGGCGAGCTGGTCAAGTCGAGTCGTCGCGGTGGCCGCGAGCCACGTCCCGCCTCCGCGTGACCGCCTCCGCACCCCCATGGCCTCGACGCTAGGAGGGTCGTTGGCGCGCCCCAACGGCCGAGGGGCGCCCTGTGGACGGCAACCAGGACAGCCCTTGCCTGTGGATGACGATCAGGCTCGCATCTGGCGCCACGCCTCGCGCAGGTTGCGCTGGTGTCGAACGAGGACCAAGGCGGACAGGGCGATCGCGAACCACATGTCGGCCTCGTCGATCCAGCCGAGCGCGTGGCCGACCACGCCGCTCACGCCGAGCGTCACCGCGCCCACGGCCGCGCCCAGGCCCACGCGATGCCAGATCGCCACGCCGATGCCGAAGGCCACCAGGACGGGGATGGCGAGCAGCGGCTGCACGCCCAGGATCGCGCCCAGCGTGGTGGCCACGCCCTTGCCGCCACGACCCTTGAGGTACGGCGAGGTGATGTGCCCGAGCACGGCGGCGACGCCGGCGATCTCGCCGGCCGTCTGGCCGACGAAGTACCCGAAGGCCGCTGCCGGGATGAAGCCCTTGGCGACGTCGAGGATGCCGACGAAGACTCCCCAGCGCGGTCCGAGCGCCCGGCCGACGTTGGTGGCGCCCGGATTGCCGGACCCGGTGCCGCGCAGGTCGACGCCCAGCAGCCGTGCCACGATCGCGGCCGGGTTCACCGAGCCGAGGGCGTATCCGGCGACCGCGGCTACGGCCCACCACACAGCAGCGGGCATGCCTACGCCCCAGCCGCGCCGGCCGCAGGGACCGGCAGCCGCGGGGACACCACCACCGACACCATGCCCGGTCCGACGTGGGCGCCCACCACACCGCCTACGGGGCACTCGACCACGGTCGCCCTCGGCAGGCGGGCGCGAAGCCGCTCGGCGAGCGCGGCCGCCCGCTCGGCGGACGCCAGGTGCTGAACCGCGATGTCAACGTCGAGGTCGTCCGCGGCGAGTGCCGCGAGCTCCTCGAGCCGGGCGAGCGCGCGGCCCGAGGTGCGCACCTGCTCCAGCGCGCCGACGTGGCCGTCGACCACGCTCAGCAGCGGCTTGACCTGCAGTGCCTGGCCGACCGCTGCGCGCGCCGCACTGATGCGACCGCCGCGCCGCAGGTATTCCAGGGTGTCGACGTAGAAGTAGGTGGACGAGGCGAGGGCCTGCCGCTCGATGACCGACGCCACCTCGTCGGCCGTCGCCCCCTCGCGGGCGGACCGCGCGCCGGCCACGGCCGCGAAGCCCAGTCCCATCGCGATGGTGCGGCTGTCGACGACCCGGACCGGCACCTCGCACTCCTTCGCCGCCAGGAGGGCCGACTCGTGGGTGGCGGACATCGCCGCGGACAGCGTCACGACGACGATCTCGGTCGCCCCGCCCTCGATGGCCGACTGGTACGCCTGGGCGAACCGCATGGGCGACGGCCTCGACGTGGTCACCGGATGCCAGGCCGACAGGGCGTCGGCCACCCGCTGCGCCTGCGCGTCCTCGGTCTCGTCGAATGCCTGGCCGCTCACGATGACCTGCACCGGCACGATCCCGATGCCGTACTGCGCCGCCCAGCCCGAGGGCAGGTAGCAGGTCGAGTCCGCCACGACGGCGACCTTCGGGCTCGGCATGGACACGACCCTAGCCGTCGGAACCGAGCTCGCGGTCCAGTGCGCGGGCCGCCGACGGCGGGACGACGTCGCCCACGGAGACGCCGTCGCAGCCGACCCAGCGTGCGGCCTCGCGCAGCGCGACGGCCGTGCCGTGCACCGCACTCGCGGACGGGTGTCCGTCGCGCCGCAGCTCCGCTTCCTCGAACGTGACGCGCTTCGCCAGGAGTGTCTTCCCGTCCCGCTTGGGGTCGACCCGTGCGACCAGGCGGCCCTGGTGCAGGACCGGCATCGCGAAGTAGCCGTGCACGCGCTTGTGCTCGGGGGTGTAGGCCTCGAGCCGATGCGTCATGCCGAACAGTCGCTCCGTCCGCGGGCGGTGCCAGACCAGGGAGTCGAACGGCGACAGCAGTGTGGTGCGGACGGTAGCGCGGGGGCTCGAGTCGAGCCAGTCCAGCGACTCCTGGGTCGCCCAGGCCTTCTGCTTCCAGCCGTCGACGGTGACGGGCACCAGTCCGACGTCGGCGGCGTGCCGCTCGACGTCGGCTCGACGGATCCGGTGCACGTCCGAGATGTCGTCTGCCGTGCCGACTCCCATGACGCGGGCAGACTGCCGCACCAACTCGCGGACGCATTCCTCGTCTGACGGCCCGATGACGCCGTCGACCTCCGTCCAGTCGGGGGCCAGTCGCAGGTGCTCTGGCACGGCCCGCTCGGCCAGGTCGTATTCGCGCCGCCAGCCGACGCGCCTGGTCACCACGACCGTGCCGATGTCAAGCAGCCACTCGATGGCGATCTTCGCGTCCGACCAGTCCCACCACTGGCCGCCGCGCTTCGCGCCGCCGATGTGCGTGGTGTTGAGGGGACCCTCGGATCGGAGCTGGGCGAGCACCTCGTCCACCGCCTGGGGCGTGTGCTCGTGCCACCGGATCCCTCGACGCACGTAGTGCCGGCGCCGCGCCGCGAAGACCGGCCAGGACGACATCGGCAGGAGGCAGGCGGCGTGCGACCAGTACTCGTAGCTGGCCGACCCTCCCCAGTAGGCACGGTCGACGGCCTCTCGGCCGATCGCACCGAGGCGCGCGTAGGCGACGAGCTCATGCGAGCGCGCGAGGACCGAGATGGTGTCGAGCTGGACGGCTCCGAGGTGCTCGAGCATGCTGCCGACCAGTCGGGCGCGCGACGCCCCGCCGAGCCGCTGGGCCCGCGACGGGCTCACGCCGTCGATCGGCTCGACGAAGCCCTGGCACCACAACGCGACCAGGCGCGCCTGGTCCGCCGTCAGCGAGATGCCCGGCACCTACTGCGGTACCACGTTGACGAGCTTGGGCGCGCGCACGATGACCGTGCGGATGGCGCGACCGTCGAGGGCCTTGATCAGGCCGGGAGCGGCCAGGGCGAGCTCGCGCAGCTCGTCGTCGGTGATCGACGGCGGGACCTCGAGGCGCTCGCGCACCTTGCCGGCGACCTGGACGATGCAGGTGACGGACTCCTCCACCAGCAGGTCCGGGTCGACCTCCGGCCAGCCGGCGAGCGCGACGGACGGCTGGTGGCCGAGACGGCACCACATGTCCTCGGCGGTGTAGGGCGCGACGAGCGACAGCATGATCGCCACCGCCTCCGCGGCCTCGCGGACGGCCGGGTCCGCCGGACCGCAGCCCGAGTCGATCGCCTTGCGCGTGACGTTGACCAGTTCCATCGCACGGGCGACGGCGACGTTGAACCGCATCGACTCGATCGACATCGAGGCCTCGCTCACCGCCCGGTGCGTGGCCTTGCGTAGTTCGAGGTCGCCCGGCCGTCACGTCGACGCCGGGATCGCTCGTGACGTCTCCCGAGAGCCGCCACGCACGCGCGAGGAACTTCTTCGATCCCGAGGGCGACACCTCCGCCCAGTCGATGTCGTCCTCGGGCGGACCCGCGAAGACCATGGTCAGCCGGATGGCGTCCACTCCGTTGACCGCCAGCTCGTCGGACAGCCGCACCAGGTTGCCGCGCGACTTGCTCATCGCGGATCCGTCCATGACGACCATGCCCTGGTTGAGCAGCCGGGTGAAGGGCTCGGTGAAGTCGAGCATCCCCATGTCGTGCAGCACCTTGGTGAAGAAGCGCGAGTACAGCAGGTGCAGGATCGCGTGGGTCACGCCGCCCACGTACTGGTCGACCGGCAGCCACTCGCGCACCTTGTCGGGGTCGAAGGCGGCCTCCGCGTTCTTCGGATCGGCGTAGCGCAGGTAGTACCAGGACGAGTCGACGAACGTGTCCATGGTGTCGGTGTCGCGCAGCGCGGCACCTCCGCAGGACGGACAGGCGGTGTGCACCCAGTCGGTCGCCGCGCCGAGCGGTGACGTCCCCTTGGGCTTGAGGTCCAGTCCCTCCGCCGGCGGCAGCGTGACCGGCAGCTGGTCGTCGGGAACAGGGACCTCACCGCAGTCCGAGCAGTGCACGATGGGGATCGGCGTGCCCCAGTAGCGCTGGCGCGAGATCAGCCAGTCGCGCAGGCGGTAGTTGGTGGCCGGCCTGCCGGTGCCGCGCTCCTCCAGCACCGTGGTGATCGCGGCGATGGCGTCGACCTTGTCCAGGCCGTCGAGGGGGCCCGAGTTGACGTGCGGTCCGTCGTCGGCGGTCGCGACGCCGGTGACCGCGGGATCCTCGCCCGCCGCGACGACGACGCGCACGTCGAGACCGAAGGCTCGGGCGAAGTCGAGGTCACGCTGGTCGTGGGCCGGCACGGCCATGATCGCCCCGGTGCCGTAGTCGGACAGCACGTAGTCGGACGCCCAGACGGGGATGCGCTCGCCGTTGACCGGGTTGACGGCATACCGCTGCAGGAAGACGCCCGTCTTGGCCCGCGACGAGTCCATCCGGTCCATCTCGGACTCGTGCTTCACGCGCTCGACATAGTCCAGGAACTCGGCCTCCGCGGACGTGCCCTGCGCGAGCTCGGCGGCCAGGTCGGAGTCCGCCGCCACCACGAAGAACGTCGCTCCGTACAGGGTGTCCGGCCGGGTCGTGTACACGGTCACGGGCTCGTCGCGGCCCTCGATCGCGAACTGGACCTCGGCTCCCTGGGACCGTCCGATCCAGTTCTTCTGCATGAGCAGGACCTTGTCGGGCCACTGTCCCTGCAGCTGCTCCATGTCGTCGATCAGCCGGTCCGCGTAGTCGGTGATGCGCAGGTACCACTGCGTCAGCTTCTTCTTCGTGACCGGGGTGTCGCACCGCTCGCAGAGTCCGCCGACGACCTGCTCGTTCGCCAGGACGGTCTGGTCGTTGGGGCACCAGTTGACGGCGCTGTCCTTGCGGTACGCCAGGCCCCGCTCGTACATGCGCAGGAAGAACCACTGGTTCCACCGGTAGTACTCGGGGTCGCACGTGTTGAACACGCGGTCCCAGTCGAAGGAGCAGGCGAAGCGGCGCATCGACGACAGGCCCTGCGCGATGTTCGCGTAGGTCCACTCCCCCGGATCGACGCCCCGCTTGATGGCGGCGTTCTCGGCGGGCAGCCCGAAGGCGTCCCAGCCGATCGGGTGCATGACGTTGAAGCCCCTCTGGACCCAGTAGCGCGCGATGACGTCGCCGAGGGCATAGGCCTCGGCGTGGCCCATGTGCAGGTCGCCCGAGGGGTACGGGAACATGTCGAGGACGTACTTCTTCGGCCGGTCGTCGTCCGGGCGGCCGGACCGGAACGGGGCGATCTCGTCCCAGACCGGGAGCCACCGCTCCTGGATCGCCGCGGTGTCGTAGGCCTCGCGGACGTCTTCCGCACTCTCAGTCATCGCCGTGTCTCGCCGTTCTGCTTGGGGTGAGCAGCAACTCTACCGAGGCGCCGGACTAGCCTTTCCCATCGTGTCCCGACGCGGCTGGATCCTCTTCGCGTCCCTGGGCATCATCTGGGGCCTGCCCTACCTGCTGATCAAGGTGGGCGTGACGTCGCCTGTCGACGCCCATGGTCGTGTTCGGGCGGCTTGCCGTGGCCGCTGCCGTGCTCGTGCCGATCGCGATGGCGACGCGGCAGTTCTCGCAGCTGCGCGGCCACTGGAGGTGGGTCCTCGCCTTCGCGCTGGTGGAGATGACGTTCACCTGGTGGGCCCTCACCTGGGCGGAGGAGCGCATCTCGAGCTCGACGGCCGGGCTCTTCATCGCCACCGTGCCGCTCGTGACCGCGCTGCTGGCCCGTCGATTCGGCCTCGACGACCGCCTGACCGGCACGCGCCTGGTGGGGCTGGGCATCGGCTTCGTGGGCGTCGGCGCCCTCGTCGGACTCGACGTGACGGGCGGCGACCTGCTGGCCGTGGCCGCCCTCGTCGTCACCGTGGTCGGCTACTCGGTCGGCCCGATCATCGTCGACCGTCGGCTCTCCGACGTGCCCAGCCTGGCTGTCATCGCCGCTTCGCTGACGATCAACGCGGTGATCTACGCGCCCTTCGCCTGGCTCACCCGGCCCACCGAGCCGGTCCCCGCGCAGGCGTGGCTCTCGGTGCTGCTGCTCGGCGTGCTGTGCACCGCGATCGCCTTCATCGTGTTCTTCGCGCTGATCGCCGAGGTGGGCCCGTCGCGGACGACCCTGATCACGTACGTCAACCCCGCCGTCGCCGTGATCCTCGGGATCGTGGTCCTCGGCGAGCCGCTCACGCTCGGGCTGGCCATCGGCTTCCCGCTCGTGCTGCTCGGCTCCTGGCTCGCGACCCGCACGGCACCCGCGATCGAGTCCGAGCCGCACGCCTGACCCCGGCGCCGGTTCGCTATGCGGCGCAGCCGGTCCGGGGGTACAGCGTCGCCAGCCCCTCGAGGTCGCCGCGCGTGAAGTGGTGCTGCCCGTAGTTGATCGGCCCCATGATCGCGGTGCGACTGTCGACGTGGTCGAGCCACAGCGTGTGCATGACCTCGTGGATGATGAGCCAGCCGCGCCCGGCCGGGGAGCGGTACCGGTTGCCGAAGCCCGCGTACTTGTCGGTGACCCACCAGTCCTTGCGGTTGAGCGTCACGGTTCCGTCGGAGCTGCCGGTACCCGATGGCCCGTGGGCACCGAGGTCGTCCCATCCGATGTTGATGTCGGCCGCTCCCCCGTTGCCCCGGCTCTCGAGGTCGGCAGGCTCCGGACCCGGTGGGATCTGGTCGAACCTGAGGCCCGTGACCGTGGAGAGGCGCTTCATCGACGCCCTGATGTCCCTCTCGATCGTCCGGGCGCCCTTGGCGGCACCCCCGGCGTCGTAGCTCCACGTCACTCTCGAGCAGGGTGCGTAGGCGCCCTCGGGCGCCTGCCACATCGGAGCCCAGCCCTTGGCCACCACGAGCGGCGACGACATGGTCAGGCCGTTCTCGCCGGCGATCGTCACGGTGAACGTCGACGTGGCACGGACGCCCTTGGTGGGCACCCTGAGGCCGGGGGTGTCGCCGAAGTAGCCGCCGATCGTCGTGTCGGACCGATCGAACCGGTGGCGACCGTCCGGCCCTTCGCGTTGGCGACGGTCACGGTGGCCGGGGCACTCGTCCGGTTCTCCAGCTCGAGCTCGGTGCCGTGCAGGTTGCTGCCCCCCGCGTCCGCCGAGATGATCGTCGTGCCGAACCCGAAGGGCACCGTCGCCTCGAGCCGGACGTAGTCGCCGCCTCCGTCGCACAGGTCGACGGCGACCTCGCCTGCACCGCGCCCGCGGAGACCGGGATCGACCCAGACGAAGTCCCACGGTGCCGCGGTGAGCGATGCATCGCCGAAGGTCATCCCGCAGACGGCGTCCGGGCCGTCGACCGTGACGGAGAACGGCGTCGATGCGGTGACGAACTCGGGCAGCCCGGTGACGACGTAGTCGTTGTACCACTCGTCGGCCGACGCGGCCGGCGCGGCGATGGTGAGCAGGGCGCCGGCCAGCACGGGTGCCAGCGCAGCCGACCACGGACGTGCTCTCATGATCCCCCGCATGTCCGGCTCCCCCTTGTCCAGCTGATACCCATTACAGACGGGCAGTGGGGACGACGCCGCGCCGGGCCGGCTATCCAGAGGATCCAATTCGGCTACGTGACTGGTCGGGTGACCTCGCGTTCGGCCGCGAACAGCAGCGAGAAGAACCCGGTCAGCAGCCGGTCGCGCAACTCCACCGGCAGGGCCTCGATCAGGGCCTGGATGCCGGCCGACTCCTCCGGAAGACCGGGTGGACCGTCCCCGACGAGGCCGGCCAGACCGAGCAGCCCGGCCACCGTGGCGTCGTCGAGGGTGTCGACGTCGATCTCGGCTGCCGCTGCCACGAGTCCGGCGTCGGCACTGGCCCAGGGCAGGTCGCGGCACTCCTGCGCGGCGAGCGAGAGGTCGACGACGAACTCGTCCACCGTGCCCAGGGACGCCGGCTGCACCGTCAGGTGCGCCGTCCTGGGAAGCTCGCCGCAGGCCGGCTGCGGCTGGATGAACCACCGGCGCGCCCGCATGCGGTCCGCGAGCACGAAGGGATCAACGCCGCCGGCCGCCTCGTCACCGTCCGATGCCAGGGCGATCAGGGTGCTGTCCGGCGACGCGACGACGCGCAGGCCGGGGATGTCCCGCACCGCGGCCACGATGCGGTCGGTCGCCTCGATCGAGCAGCGCACCGCCTCGCGCATGCCGTCGTCGCCGAGGACGTGGCTCACCGCCCACGCCGCAGCCATCGGCCCCGCCGACTTCGTGCTCTGCAGGGTGGTGTTGACGACCGGGTAGCCCGGCCAGTCGGAGTAGGCGAAGAAGGCGCCTTCGCGGTACGCGGGATCGTTGAACAGCAGCAGGGAGGCGCCCTTGGGGGCGAAGCCGTACTTGTGCAGGTCGGCCGAGATCGAGACGACCCCGGGCACCGACAGGTCGAAGTCGGGAAGCGGTCGTCCGAGCCTGCGCAGGTACGGCAGCACCAGGCCGCCGATGCACGCATCGACATGGCAGGCGACTCCCCGTTCGGCGGCCGTGGCCGCGACCTCGACCACGGGGTCGATCACGCCGTGCGCGTACGACGGGGCGGAGACGACGACGAGTGCGGCGGCCCGGCCCACCTCGTCGAGAGCTGCGACCATGTCCGCCACGCGCACGCGCATCGTCACCGGGTCGACGGGCACGAGGTGGAGCCGCAGGTCGAGCACGTGCGCCGCCTTGGCGAAGGCCGCGTGTGCCGTGACCGGCATGACGATGACCCCCTGGCCGGTGCCGCCGCCCCGCCGCCAGTTCGACCGGGCCGCGAGCACGGAGAGCATGCACGATTCGGTGCCGCCGCTCGTCACGAGGCCGCAGGACCCCGGACCGCCGCCCATCAGGTCCAGGCCCCACCCCACCAGGTCGTTCTCGATGCGGCCGACGCTCGGGAAGACGGTCGGGTCCAGGGCGTTCACCTCGCCGAAGGCCGACAGGGCCCGGCGCCCGGTCTCCGCGAGCCCCGGCACGCCCGCGTCGTAGACGTACGCGAGCACGCGTCCACCGTGCACGGGCGCATCGTCCGCACGCATGGCGTCCAGTGCGGCCAGGACCTCGTCGGGTGCTGTGCCGTGCCTCGGCAGGCTCATGGGGCGACCTCCTGGTCGATCGGGACGGTGTCGAGCTGGAATCGGCGGATCAGCGGAAGGCTCAGGGCGACCAGGACGGCTGGCAGCACGGTGAACGCCAGCAGCACACCCGTCTGCGCGGAGTCCGGCTGCGGCACCGCGCCCTCGGACGACGAGACGAAGCCGGTCAGCGCGAGCATCGTCAGCACGAGAGCCGGGCCGACGGCGAACCCGACCGTCTCGCCCGCGGTCCAGACGCCCGTGAACGCTCCGGCGCGCTGCCGCCCGCTTGCGGCGGCGTCGGCCGCGATGGCGTCCGGCAGCATGGCGAGCGGGAACATCTGCATCCCGGCGTAGCCGATTCCGCACAGGCCCACCAGGGCCAGGACGGCGGCGGTGGGCAGGGATCGCGCAGCGAGGAGAAGCAGCGCCGCCACCATGAATACGATCGACGACTGCAGGTACCCGGCGCGCTTGCCCCACCGGTGCCCGATCCACGCCCAGCCCGGCATGACGACGAGCGCCGGCACGATGAGGGCCGCGAAGAGGACGTCGCTGAACGACTCCTGGCCCAGCACGTACGTCGCGAAGTACTGGGCGCCGGCCAGCATGGCGGCGGTCGCGAACGCCTGGATCACGAATGCCCCGAGCAGCAGCCGGAAGGCGCGGGTGCGCCAGGCCACCTCGAACTGCTCGCGCAGCGAGTGCCCGTCGTGCCCCGACGTGTCGACCGGCACCGCGCGCGTCCTCCGCAGCGCCCACCAGCAGCCGATCATCCCGGCCGCGATGAGCGTGGCGACGCCTATCGCCATCAGCAGGTACCCGCCCGCGCCGCCGTTGCCCAGGTCGCGCAGGGCCGGCGCGCCGACGCCGAAGAGCAGGATGCCGAACGCCAGGAAGGCCACCCGCCACGACATCATGGTCGTGCGCTCCTCCACACTGTCGGTCATCTCCGCCGGCATCGCGATGTAGGGCACCTGGAAGACGGCGAACGCGGATGCCGCGAGGAGGAAGAAGACCAGTACCCACGCTGCCGATCCGGCGGGGCCGAGGACCGTGGGGGTCGCGAACATCAGGATGAAGACCAGGGGCAGCGACAGCCCTCCGACCAGGAGGAACGGGCGCCGCGAGCGCCGCCTCTGAGCCGAGCGGTCGCTGAGGGTTCCGACGATGGGCAGGAAGACCACGTCCCACAGTTTCGGGACGAGGACGACGACCGCGGCGAGGGCGGCGGCCACGCCGAGGCTGTTCGTCAGGTAGTAGGCCAGGAGCAGCCCGGGCACCGTGCTGAAGCCCGCAGTTCCGACCGAGCCGAGCGCGTAGCCGAGGTAGGTTCGTCGTCCGAGGCGGTCATCGGTCACGACCGGACGCTACCGGCGGAGGGGGCTCGTGGACACCGGAACGGTCGCACTCATCGCCATCGCGGTGGCGGCCGGCGGACTCGTCCAGGGCCTCACCGGACTCGGCTTCGCCCTCGTGTCCGCTCCGGTGGTCGCCCAGCTCGTGACCGGCACCGGCGGCATCGGCCTGGTAAACGCCCTGTCGATCGTGCAGAACGTGTGGCTCATCGCGAGGACCGAGGGCCGCATCGCATGGACGGAGATCCGGCGCATGCTGCCGGGGCTGGCGGTGGGCGTGCTGCTCGGCTGGCTCGTGCTGCAGACCAGCGATCCGACGATGTACGACGTCATCGTCGCCGCCTCCGCCTGTGGATCCGTCGTCTGGCTGCTCTTCGCGGGTCGGTTCACCGGTTGGGCAGCAGGCATCCTGTCGGCCGTGTGGGGCGGTGCCGTCAACACGATCGCGGCCGTCGGCGGTCCGCCCATCGCTGCCTACCTCGTCACGCGCGGCCTCGACTTCTCGTCGTACCTTCGGACGCTCCAGGTCGTGTTCGCGGTCCTCAGCCTCGTCAGCCTGCCGATGCTCGGCGTGACGGTGCCCTCGGTCGGCGCCGTGGTCGTCTGGCTGGCGGCGCTCATCGCCGGCTCGGCCGTGGGCGAGGTCCTGCGGCACCGATTCAGCGAGCGGACGACCCAGCGCGTGGGTCGCGGGGCGATCGTCGTGGTCTGCGTCGCGGCCCTGATCAGGTCCCTGGCCGCACTGCCGGGCTAGCCGGCCGAACCGGATCGGGCCCGTCTAGGCCCGGACAGTGAAAAGAGGGCCGGGATCACCGGCCCTCATCGTCGTGGTGGAGCTGAGGGGACTCGAACCCCTGACCCCCTCCATGCCATGGAGGTGCGCTACCAGCTGCGCTACAGCCCCTTGCGGGAGTTGAACTATACAAGAGGCGCGTCAACGGTCGTCGGCGAGGGCGGTCACCGGCAGCGACCCCGCGTTGTACTCCTGCAGCCGCCACCCGGGCCCGACACCGCCCGTGTTCTCCTGCAGCACCGACCACGCACAGTTCGTGAGCACGCCGAGCGCCGCCCAGTGCTCGGGAGGCAGGCCCAGCAGTGCTCCGATCCCGGCACGCGCCGCGCCGCCGTGCGTCGCGACGACGAGTGTCTGCCCGGAGCCGAGCTCCGCCAGGGCCTCGTCGACGGCCGCAACCATGCGCTCCGCGACCTCGAGGCGCGTCTCGCCCCCGCCCGGGCGGATGTTCGCGCCCGACGACCAGTGCAGCATCTCGTTGCCGAACTGCGCCTCGATCTCGGTCCGCGTCATCCCCTGCCACACCCCGGCGAAGGTCTCCCGCAGTCGCTCGTCGGTGCGCACCTCAAGGCCCGTCACTGCCGCCAGCGCCGATGCCGTGGCGCGGGCTCGTGACAGATCGGACGACACCAGGATGCTGGGATCGAGCCGGGACAAGGTGGCGGCGGCGTGCTCGGCCTGCCGCAGCCCGATCTCGTCGAGATCGATGTCGGTCTGGCCCTGGAAGCGCTGCTCGGCGTTCCAGGTCGTCCGCCCGTGCCGCCAGAAGACGACTCTGCGCGGGATCACTCATCGAACCCGTCGACGTCGCGCATCCCGGCGGAGGCACGCAGGACCGCATCTCCCTCGGGCGTGCGGCGACGGCCCTGGTTGACGGCCTCGGGGAGCTTGATGAACGGGCAGTCCTTCCAGAGCCGCTCGATCGCGTAGTGGATGCGCTCCTCGGCGAGCTGGACGTGCACGACGATGTCGCCGAAGTCCAGCAGCACCCAGCGGCCCTCTGCCTCTCCCTCGCGACGCAGCGGCTTCGACCCCATCCCGTGCAGCCGCTCCTCGACGCCGTCCACCACCGCCTTGACCTGGCGCTCGTTGGCCGCCGAGCACAGCAGGAAGACGTCGGTGATGACCAGCTTCTCGCTCACGTCGATCGCGACGATGTCCTCCGCCAGCTTGTCGGACGCCGCCTCGGCGGCGGCGATGGCGGCGGCAATGGCTTCGGGGCTGGCGGTCACGAGGACGTCCTTCGGGTCGATGATGCGTCGCACAACCCTCTCACACGGGCGCGAAGTCCCGGCCGAGCACGACGCGGACGTCGACCGTTCCGCTCGGGTCGTCGTCGACCTGGACGGCGGCCGGCCCGAGGCCGAGCGCGGCGGCGGCGTCCCGCCCGGCGGCCATCGACGCCTCGGAGTCGTCCGGGACCAGCACGGCGCTCCCGTCCCTGGCCGGCGGGGGCCGTCCGTCGACGATCACGCCGAATCCGGCGTCCGACAGCCCCAGGCGGGCCTCGACCAAGGCTCCCAGGGTCGCGCCCGCCCGCTGCACCACGACGCGGCGGGTGCCGCTGTGGCCGGGCTGCAGCCGGGCCTTCGGGAACAGTTCGGCGACCACCACCTCCGCCTCCGGCTGCCGCACGAGCGCCGCCCGTTCGGGACCGGCTCGCACGTACGTGACCGGCAGCACCTCGCGGCGTACGTCCTCGGTCCGCAGCCGCTCGCCCAGGACGGCGAGCAGGTGGCTGGCGTCCTCGTTCGGCACGGTCGTCCGCGCCATCGACCCCAGGCCGGTGAGCAGCTGGCCGAGGGTGTCCTCGTCGTCGGGGAGCCGACTGAGGACCCGGTCGAGGATGAGCGGGAACGAGCCGGGACTCTCGGCCTGGTCCACGTCGACCCGCGCGCCGGTGGCATCGATGAGTCCGGCCCAGGCGAGCCGGTCCAGCTCGACCGTCGCGTCGACCTGCACGGCGAGCAGCACCTGCAGCGGATCCTCGGCCTGCACGGTGCCCAGCAGTCCCTCGACGTCCTGCAATCGCACCGGCGGGACGGTGGGCAGCAGCAGGTACCGGGGCAGCATGAGCTCGCCGACGAAGCCCGTGTCGCCGCCCACGGCGATCAGGGCGTTGCTCATGGCCTGGCCCGCCTCGTCTCGGACCGTGAACAGGATCGTCACCTGGCGCTGCTTCTCGACGGGCAGCAGGTCCGGGGCGGGCACGAAGATCGTCGCGTCGGACGCGTCCGCGGTCTCGACCCGGTCGCGTGCGAGCAGCACGCCCGCGATCGCCGATGCCCCGATCACCACGGCTGCCACGAGCGCCATGAGGCGCCAGGGGAAGGCGGTGGTGGTGTCGTCCGTCACGGTCGATCGACCGCGGTCACGACGCCTCGGAGGCGTAGAGGCCGTGCTTGGCGATGAACGCCGCCACCGCATCCGGGACGAGGTATCCGATGGGCTCGCCCGCGGCGACGCGAGCACGGACGTCGGTCGAGGAGATCGCGAGCGCCGGAACCTCGATCAGGGTCGCGGAGCCCTCGGGCAGCCCCGGGTTCGCCAGGACATGGCCGGGCCGGGTCACGCCGATCAGGTGCGCCGTGGTCAGGATCCGCTCCGGGTCGCGCCACCCGACGATGTCGGCCAGCGCATCGGCGCCGGTGATGAAGAACCACTCGACCGTGTCGTCCGGATGCGCCTGGGCGAAGTCCCGCTCGAGGTCACGAAGGGTGTCGACGGTGTAGGTCGGACCACCGCGGTCGATATCGGCACGCGTCACGTCGAACCTCGGATCGCGCGCGGTGGCGACCACCGTCATCAGGTAGCGCTGCTCACCGGATGCCCCCGGTGCCGACTTGTACCAGGGCTCGCCCGTCGGGCTGAAGACGACGCGGTCCAGCGAGAAGCGGTGGGCGACCTCTGATGCTGCGACCAGGTGACCGTGGTGGATCGGGTCGAAGGACCCGCCCATGATGCCGATCCGGTGGTGCGCCATTCCCGGGACCGGGACGGCTAGTCCCGACCGACCTTGATCATCATGGTGGCGACGAGCAGCACGACCAGTGCCGCGAAGGCGAAGCCCCCGAAGACGTACGGGGACACGACGGAGCCCGCCTCCTCGGCGTTCACCACGGCAAGGCTGACGACGTCCATGCGTTTCCTCCATCAGGTGCGGCTCGTGATCGGGCCACTCTAGCCCGAGGGCTGCGGCTAGGTGCGGATGTGCCCGTCCCCCGTGACGACGTAGGTGGTCGTGGTCAGCTCGGTGAGGCCCATGGGACCGCGCGCGTGCAGCTTCTGGGTCGAGATGCCGATCTCGGCGCCGAAGCCGAACTCCCCGCCGTCGGTGAACCGGGTCGACGCGTTCACCATGACCGCCGCGGAGTCGACCCCCGCCACGAAGCGCTGAGCCGCGGACTGGCTGTCGGTGACGATCGCCTCGGTGTGGCCCGACGACCATCGGCGGATGTGGTCGAGGGCATCGTCGATCGAGTCGACGATGCCGGCTGCGATGTCAAGCGAGTAGTACTCCGACGCCCAGTCCTCGTCGGTGACGTCGGCGAAGCCGACGCCCGTGCCGGTGGCATGGAGCGCAAAGCGGCGGTCGCCGTGGATGGTCACGCCGGCCTCGCGCAGCGCCTCGAGCGCTCGCGGCAGGAAGGCGTCTGCGATGTCGCGGTGCACGAGCACCGTCTCGGCCGCGTTGCACACGCTGACGCGCTGGGCCTTGCTGTTGAGCAGGATCGCGATGGCCTTGTCGATGTCGGCGTCCTTGTCGACGTACACGTGGCAATTCCCGACGCCGGTCTCGATGACGGGCACGGTCGAGTTGTCGACGACACTGCGGATCAGTGCGGCGCCGCCCCTGGGGATCAGCACGTCGACGAGGCCGCGCGCCGTCATCAGGTGCCGGACCGACTCGTGCGAGTCGCCGGGCACGGTCTGGATCGCGTCCGCGGGCAGCCCGGCTTCGACCAGGGCGTCCCGCATCACCCCGGCCAGCGCCTCGTTGCTCGCGGCCGCCGATGAGGAACCTCGCAGCAGGGCCGCGTTGCCGCTCTTGAGGCACAGTCCCGCTGCGTCGACGGTGACGTTCGGGCGCGCCTCGTAGATCATCCCGACGACGCCCAAGGGCACTCGCACCTGCCGCACCTGAAGCCCGTTGGGCAGCGTGTAGCCGCGCACGACCTCGCCGACGGGGTCGGGAAGGGCGGCGACGTCGCGGAGCGCCTCGGCGATGGCCGTGATGCGGTCGGGGGTCAGGGTCAGCCGGTCGACGAGGGCCTCGGAGGTGCCGCTCGCCCGGGCACGGGCCACGTCGGCCTCGTTGGCACGGACGATCTCGTCCGCCCGCTCATCGAGCGCGTCGGCCATCGCGATCAGGGCGGCGTCCTTCTCGTCTCGCGTCAGCCGCCGCAGGGACACCGACGCCGTGCGGGCCCGACGGGCGGTGGCGAGCACGAGATCGCGCTCGTCGGAGGGCACGGTCGGTTCGGTCATGGCGGCCAGCCTACCGACCCCCTCGGCCCACCCCCGGTCCCGTCGACCTTGAGGTTGGCGGCGATCCGCTGCGCGGATTCCGCCGCCAACCTCAAGGTCGACGGAAGTGTCGGGGTTGTCGGGGTGGGTGGGACGCGGTTCGGGGCGCCGCTCAGAACGGGATGACGCGGCCGGCGGCCACCAGGCCAGGCTGCTCGTGGATGTACCGCCCACGCCGATGGAACGTCTCGCGATCGACCACCTCGACGCCGACGACGCGCCACGCTGGCAGCTGGGCAGAAGCCGTGTGCTCGTCCCAGAGCAGGACGGCCATGCGCAGCGCCGTGGCGACGTCGCCGGCCTCCTCCCAGTACCGGACCTCGGCCCGGTCCGTCGAGAACCGCCCGGACAGCAGGAACGGATGCTCCTCGCTCAGCCGCTCGAGGGCCGACTTGATCACGGCGGCCGGCACGGCCCGACCCGCAACGGTCAGCGTGATGTGCCACATCGGCCGCGCGGCTACGGCCTCGTCATCGCCGTCGGCGACCGGGCGCAGCCGCGGGGTCTCCGCAGCATCCATGCCGACTCCCGAACGCTCGTCGGCGTGCCGTCAGGTGGTCAGGATCACCAGGTCGTCGCGGTGGACGATCTCGCGTTCGTAGGCCGGCCCGAGCTCACGCGCCAGTTCTCGTGTGGAGCGACCGAGAAGGCTCGGCAACTCCTGTGCGTCAAAGTTGACCAAACCTCGGGCGATGATGTGGCCGTTTTCGTCCAAAAGGTCCACCGGATCGCCAGCGACGAACGTCCCGTCTATCGCGGTGACGCCCGCCGGCAGGAGGGACGAGCGACGTTGGACGACGGCAGTGACCGCACCGTGGTCGAGGTGGAGCCGCCCGGCCGGAGCCGTCGCGTGCGCGAGCCACAGCAGCCGCGTGGAGGTCCGCTCCCCCGTCGGATGGAACACGGTGCCGACGTCGGCGGTCGTGAGGGCGCTCGACACGTCGGCCGCGGATGCCAGGAGCACCGGGATTCCCGCGGACGTCGCGATGCTCGCCGCCTGCACCTTGGTCGTCATGCCGCCGAGTCCGACTCCCGTGGCGCCGGTTCCCCTGACGCGGACACCGGCGAGGTCTGCGGGTCCCCGCACGTCGGTGATCAGCCGGGTGCCCTCCCGGCTCGGCGGCCCGTCGAACAGGCCCTCCACGTCCGACAGGAGCGTCAGGGCGTCCGCCTGCACCACGTGCGCGACCAGTGCGGCAAGCCGGTCGTTGTCGCCGAACCGGATCTCGTCGGTTGCCACCGTGTCGTTCTCGTTGACGATCGGGACGACGCCCAGGTCGAGCAGCCGGAACAGGGTCCGCTGCGCGTTGCGGTAGTGGCTGCGGCGGATCACGTCGTCGGCCGTCACGAGCACCTGGCCCACCGTCAGTCCGTGCCGTGCGAAGGCGATGCTGTACTGGGCCACGAGCATGCCCTGCCCCACCGACGCCGCCGCCTGCTGCGTGGCCAGGTCCCGCGGCCGGCGCTTGAGCCCGAGCGTCGGGAATCCGGTGGCGATCGCGCCGCTCGACACCAGGACCACCTGCTGCCCGGCATGATGACGAGCGGCAATCTGCTCGACCAGCGCATCGATGCGATCCACATCGAGACCCCCACCGAGCCGGGTCAGGGACGACGATCCGACCTTGACGACCATGCGTGGCGCGGCCGCGATGCGTGCGCGGATCTCGTGGGTCACGCCCGGTCACCGCCGGTGAGCTCGTCGAGGCGGGCATCGAGCCGGACGTCGGTGCCCCGGGGCCCGGCGTGCGGCGCGTCTCCCGCGAGGAGCGTCGGGTACCAGTCGAACACGACGGCGTCGTCCCCACCGATCATCACGGTGCAGCCCGGCGTCGCGCCCTGCTTGATCAGCAGCTCCTCGACCCCGAGCCGGGCCAGGCGGTCCGCGAGGTAGCCGACGGCCTCGTCGTTGCTGAAGTCGGTCTGACGGACCCAGCGCTCGGGCCGATCGCCGCGGACGCGGAAGCCGTCAGGCTCCTCGGTGACGGTGAACCCGGCGTCGTCCACGGCCTTCGGAGTAACGACGACCCGCACGTTCTCGTCGGGCTCGGCAGCCTTGCGCGCGGCCACGACCCGCTCGGCCATCCCGAACGACAGCTGGCGCAGCCCCTCGTGGGTGGCCGCCGATATCTCGAAGACGGGGTAGCCCCGCGCCTCCAGCAACGGCTTGACCATCTCGGCGAGCACGCGGGCGTCGGGAACGTCGATCTTGTTCAGGGCGACGAGCCGCGGGCGGTCGTGCAGGCCGCCGTACAGGGCGAGCTCGTTCTCGATGGCGTCGAGGTCATCGATGGGGTCGCGTCCTGGATCGATGGTCGCGCAGTCCAGCACGTGCACGAGCACGCTGCAGCGCTCGACGTGCCGCAGGAACTCCAGCCCGAGCCCCTTGCCCTGGCTGGCCCCGGGGATCAGGCCCGGCACGTCGGCCACGGTGTAGACGACCTCGCCGGCGGTCACGACCCCCAGGTTCGGCACCAGGGTCGTGAAGGGGTAGTCGGCGATCTTGGGGCGGGCGGCCGACATGGCCGCGACCACGCTGGACTTGCCCGCGCTCGGGAAGCCGACCAGAGCCACGTCGGCGACGATCTTCAGCTCCAGGACCACCTCGCGGTGCTCGCCCGGCTCGCCGAGCAGGGCGAAGCCCGGTGCCTTGCGTCGCGGCGAGGCCAGCGCGGCGTTGCCGAGGCCGCCGCGTCCGCCTCGGGCGATGACGTACGAGACCCCTGCCCCGACGAGGTCGGCCAGCACCTCTCCGCCGGGCGTCGTGACGACGGTGCCGCTCGGCACCCGCAGGACGACGTCCGATGCCTTGGCGCCGTGCCGGTGGCCTCCCTGGCCGGGCTTGCCGTTCATGGCCTTCTTGTGGGGCCCGTGATGGAACTCCAGGAGGGTCGTCACGCCGGGGTCGACCACGGCGATGATGTCGCCGCCGCTGCCGCCGTTGCCGCCGTCCGGTCCGCCGAGCGGCTTGAACTTCTCGCGCATGATGGAGGCGCAGCCGTTGCCGCCGTCGCCCGCCTGCGCGTGCAGCGTGACGTGATCAACGAACGTGGCCATGGTGCCCTCATTCTTCCGTAGACGTGCGCCCACCCGCGGTTGAGTGGCGAGTGGTGTCGGGATCTGGCGGCTGGGGAACGCCACAAGTCGCCACTCGACGTGGGGGTTCGGCGCGAGAATGCGGAAGGGCGGGCCCGAAGGCCCGCCCCACCGATGCTCACGAGTGTGCCGGTGCTACTCGCCTGCGACGATGTTGACGACTCGCCGGCCGCGGTGCATACCGAACTGGACCTTGCCGGGCGCGAGCGCGAACAGGGTGTCGTCACCGCCACGGCCGACATTGTCGCCGGGGTGGAAGTGCGTGCCACGCTGGCGCACGATGATCTCGCCGGCGTTGACCTCCTGGCCGCCGTAGCGCTTCACGCCCAGGCGCTGGGCGTTGGAGTCGCGGCCGTTGCGGGTGCTGGATGCACCTTTCTTGTGTGCCATCAGTTCACTTCCCGGGGGTGATGTCGGTGACCTTGACCGCGGTGAGCTCCTGACGGTGCCCCTGGCGACGGCGGTAGCCGGTCTTGTTCTTGTACTTCAGGATGTCGATCTTGGGGCCGCGGTGGTGATCGACGATCTCTGCGGTGCAGGTGGCCTTCGCCAGCACCGCGGGATCCGACGTGACGGCTGCACCGTCGACGAGGAGCAGGACCGGCAGGGCCAGCGACGCGCCCGGCTCTCCCGCCTGGCGGTCGAGTACCACGACGTCGCCGACTGCGACCTTCTCTTGCCGGCCGCCGGCACGGACGATGGCGTACACCGCTTACTCCTGTCGTTCTGGATCGCTGGAAACGGATCCTGGATCATGTCTCCGGACAAGCCGGAGGGCGCCGAAGAGGCGCGCAAGGGTCAAGGATACGGATGCCCCTCCCACGGGGTCAAACCGCACCCCCTCAGGCCTCGTCGTCGACCTCGACCTCGATGTCGTCGCCCGTCGCGTGCACGGCCGCCTCAGCGACCTCGCGTGCCAGCTCGGCCACGTCGATCTCGGCGACGCCCGCCTCGGACAGCTCCTCGAGATCCGCCTCGGCGATCACGGCCAGCTCGGCCTGGACGACGTCCTCGGCCTCGATGACGTCGTCCGCCTCGTTGTCGGCCATCTCTGCCTCCTCATGGGCCGCGAGGGCTCGCGCCGCGACGTCGGCCGGGTCGACCGCGTTGGCCGGTCGCCGATACCTCGGCGACTGCTCGGCGTGGTCATGGTCCCCGTGCAGCGACACCTTGATCCCTCTGCCATTGCAATGGTCGCAGGTCTCGGAGAAGGACTCCAGCAGGCCCGAGCCGATGCGCTTGCGCGTCATCTGGACCAGTCCGAGCGAGGTCACCTCGGCCACCTGGTGCTTGGTCCGATCGCGCCCGAGGCACTCGACGAGGCGACGGAGCACGAGGTCGCGGTTGCTCTCCAGGACCATGTCGATGAAGTCGACGACGATGATGCCGCCGATGTCCCGCAGGCGCAGCTGACGGACGATCTCCTCGGCCGCCTCCAGGTTGTTGCGCGTGACGGTCTGCTCGAGGTTCCCGCCCTGACCGGTGAACTTGCCGGTGTTGACGTCGACGACCGTCATGGCCTCGGTGCGGTCGATCACCAGCGAGCCGCCCGACGGCAGGTAGACCTTGCGGTCCAGTGCCTTCATCAGCTGCTCCTCGACGCGGTACTCCGCGAAGACGTCGTTGCTGGCCACCCAGTGCTGCAGCCGGTCCACCAGGTCCGGGGCGACGGCGCCGATGTACGCGCTGATGGCGGTCCAGGCGGTGTCGCCCGCGATGACGAGCTGATGCACGTCCTCGTTGAAGATGTCGCGGACGACCTTGATGGCCAGGTCCGGCTCGCTGTACAGCAGCGCCGGCGGGCTCGCCGACTTCGCGGCCGACGTGATGTCGCGCCACTGGCCGGTCAGCCGGGCCACGTCCTGCTCCAGCGACTCCTCCGGCGCTCCCTCGGCGGCGGTGCGCACGATGACGCCCGCATCCTCGGGCATGACGCGCTTGAGAATCGACTTCAGGCGGCTGCGCTCGACATCGGGCAGCTTGCGGCTGATCCCGGTCATGGAGCCATCGGGGACGTACACGAGGAATCGGCCGGGCAGCGAGATCTGGCTCGTGAGCCGTGCGCCCTTCTGGCCGACCGGGTCCTTGGTGACCTGGACGAGCACCGGGTCGCCGGACTTGAGGGCGAACTCGATACGCTTGGGCTGGCCCTCGAGGCCGGCCGCGTCCCAGTTGACCTCGCCGGCGTAGAGCACCGCGTTGCGGCCCCGACCGATGTCGACGAATGCGGCCTCCATGCTGGGCAGCACGTTCTGCACCCGGCCGAGGTGCACGTTTCCGACCATCGACGACGACGAGCCACGCGTCACGTAGTGCTCGACGAGGACACCGTCCTCGAGCACCGCGATCTGGGTGCGGTCGCCGTTCTGGCGCACGACCATGACGCGATCGACGGCCTCCCGGCGCGCCAGGAACTCCGCCTCGGTCAGGATCGGGGCCCGACGGCGACCGGCCTCACGGCCCTCGCGCCGACGCTGCTTCTTGGCCTCAAGGCGGGTCGACCCGCGGACGCTGGTGACGTCGTCGTTGCCGTTCGAGCCGGTGGACTTGCCTCGGGGCTCGCGCACCCGGACGACCGTGTTCGGCGGATCATCGGGAGAGGAGTCGAGGTCTCCATCGGCTCCGCGCCTGCGACGGCGCCGTCGACGGCGGCTGGCCGGACTGTCGGCGTCCTCGCCATCGGCCCCGGCCTCGTCCTCACCCTCCGCGGTCGACTCGTCGTCGCCCTCGGCGGTGCCGTCCTCGTCGCCGGTGCGGCGCTTGCGCCCACGGCCACCTCGACGACGGCGCTTGCGGCGCGCGCCCTCGTCGGAACCGTCGTCCGCTGCCTCGTCGCCGGACTCGGTCTCCTCGGCGAGTTCCGCGTCGGTCTCCTCCACGGGGGCCGGTGCGGCCGCCTTGCGGCGGGTCCGTCGGGCCGGCGCGACGGACGTCGGGGCCTCCTCGACCGCCTGCTCGGCGGCCGGCTCGCTCGCGGCACCGCGGCGACGGCGGGCGCGGGTGACGGGCGCAGCGACGGAGTCATCGCTGCCCGCCTCGCCGCCCATGCCCGGCTCGGGAGCCTGGAAGGTGGGAGCGACGAACGCCGGCGCCACGAACGCCGGGACGATCATGCGCGCGGACTCCGGCTCGGCGACGCTCTCGGCCGGCGCCTCGGCCCGGGTGGCGGCCTTTCGGGTTCGCTTGGCGGCGGGCCGCTTGGCCGGCGCCTGGTCCGGTGCCGGCGTGTCGACGGGTGCGGGGGGAGACGCGGGCTCCGCGGCCGCTGCCGCCTTGCTCGTCGACTTGCGCGCCGTGGTCTTCTTGACCGCCGCCTTCCGGGTCGAGGCCTTCTTCACGGCCGGGGCCTCAGGGGCGGGCGGTGCGGGCGCCTCGACGGCGACCGGAGGGCCGGCCGGCCGGCTGGCGGCCCGGCGGCGGACCCGCTTGGCGACCGCTTCCTGATCCGGTGCCGACGGGGCGGCGTCCGTGCTGGCGCTGTTGGTGTTGTCGTCGACCATGTGGCCGTGCTCCTTTGCGGCGCCCCGGCCGGACACGTACCCGGGCCGTGCGCCCTGATCGTGCGAGTCGTCGGTGATCCGCGGCTCGTCAAGCTTCATGGGCTGCGGGCGAGGAGCGCGCATGGGGCGCGACCGGCCTCGTTCCGCCGGCGACGCTCACTCATTCAGAACCCGTCGGGAAACCTTCCCGCCCGGTGCCCTCAGCCCACCCGGTCAGGGGTGAACGGATCGGTCACCGAGGTTCCTGCCTCGTCGAGCGGCCCCTGTGCCAGCCGGGTCACCCGTGGGGGCTTCGGCGGCACGAGGTCAGCCACGCGGCGAAGCGCGGAGAGAACGTCGTCGGGTCGAACGGACGGAGTTCCGTGTCGAACGACCAAGGTGAGTATCGCACAGTCGGCTTCGGCGCCGCCGTCAGCCGCGCACTGCGCGCTCAGAACGGCCCCGCGCGCGTCGAACGTCCGCTTGCCGTTCTTCATCATGCGCTCGACGAGCACCTCGGTCTCAGCGAGCAGTCGGTCCACGGCCGCCTGGGCCTGCTGGCCGGTCACCCCGGGCAGTTCGACCCGCCAGATGCTGGCCTCGAGCCGGTTGACGAAGTCCGGGGTGCGGGCCTCGACGACCTCGACCACGTCCAGGCCGGGGGGCAGCGCCTCGTCCAGCGCCTGTCGCACGGCCCCGGGATCACATGCCTGGGCGACCCCGATCTCGACGTACTCCGCCTCGCTCGCCACGCCGGTCGGCGCCGAGTTCGCGTACGAGACCTTGGGGTGCGGCGAGAAGCCCGCGCTGTACGCCATCGGCACCTCGGCTCGGCGCAGCGCCCGCTCAAGGGCGCGCTGGAAGTCGCGGTGGCTGGAGAAGCGCAGGCGACCGCGCTTGGCGTAGCGCAGGCGCAGCTTCTGGACCGTCGGGGCGACGTCCCGATCGGGAGGCGTGCGTGACATCCCTAGGCCTCGCTCGAGGCGGCGAGCACCGGGTTGCGCTCGGGCAGCGTCGGCATCGGAAGCGTGACGACGCCCGTGGGCCCCACCTGGATCTGGGTGTCCATCTGGTCGCAGACACCGCAGTCGAAGCACGGGGTCCACCGGCAGTCCTCGACGGCGACCTCGGCAAGCGCGTCCTGCCAGTCGTCCCACAGCCATTCGGCGTCCAGCCCGGAGTCGAGGTGCTCCCATGGCAGGACCTCGGTGCGCTGGCGCTCCCGCGTCGTGAACCAGTCGACGTCCACGACCTGGTCCGCGAGGGCCGACTCGGCGGCTGCCATCCACCGGTCGAAGGAGAAGTGCTCGCTCCAGCCGTCGAAGCGGGCACCGTCGCGCCACGCCTGCAGGATCACGCCGCCGACGCGACGATCGCCGCGGGACAGGAGTCCCTCGACGATCCCGGGCCGGCCATCGTGGTACCGCAGGCCGATCGCCTTGCCGTACTGGCGGTCGGCTCGGATCGCGTCGCGCAGCGCGTGCAGGCGCGCGTCCGTCGTCTCATGATCGAGCTGGGCCGCCCACTGGAACGGCGTGTGCGGCTTGGGCACGAACCCGCCGATCGACACCGTGCACCGGATGTCCCGGCTGCCCGTGGCCTCGCGGCCGGCCTTGATGACGTCACGGGCGAGCTGGGCGATCTGCAGGACGTCGTCGTCGGTCTCCGTGGGCAGTCCGCACATGAAGTACAGCTTCACCTGCCGCCAGCCGCCGGCGTAGGCCGTCGTGACGGTGCGGATGAGGTCCTCCTCCGTCACCTGCTTGTTGATGACCTTGCGCATCCGCTCGCTGCCGCCCTCGGGAGCGAAGGTCAGCCCGCTGCGCCGGCCGTTGCGCGACAGCTCGTTGGCGAGATCGACGTTGAAGGCGTCGACCCGAGTGCTGGGCAGCGACAGGGACACCTTGCTGTCCTCGTAGCGGTCGGCGAGGTTGCGGGCGATGTCGGCGATCTCGGAGTGGTCGGCGCTCGACAGCGACAGCAGGCCGACCTCCTCGTAGCCGGTCTTGCGCAGTCCGTTCTCGACGATCGCCGCGATGCCGGTGATGCTGCGCTCGCGAACGGGCCGCGTGATCATGCCCGCCTGGCAGAACCGGCACCCGCGCGTGCAGCCGCGGAAGATCTCGACCCCCATGCGCTCGTGCACGGTCTCGGCCAGCGGCACCAGGGGGTTCTTGGGGTATGCCCACTCGTCGAGGTCCATCAGCGTGTGCTTGCGGACCCGCCAGGGTACGTCGGCGCGGTTCGGAGCGACCCGGTGGATGCGGCCGTCGTCGAGGTAGCCGACGTCGTAGAACCGCGGCACGTAGATCGATCCGGTGCGCGCGAGCTCGAGCAGCAGGCCCTCCCTGCCGCCGGGGCGACCCGCGCGCTTCCAGTCGCGGACGATGTCGGTGATCAGGAGGACGGCCTCCTCGCCGTCGCCGAGCACGGCGGCATCGACGAAGTCCGCGATGGGCTCGGGATTGAAGGCGGCGTGACCGCCGGCGATCACGATCGGATGTGAGGCGTCGCGCTCCCTTGCCAGCAGCGGGATGCCGCCGAGGTCCAGGGCGGTCAGCATGTTGGTGTAGCCGAGCTCGGTGCTGAACGACAGGCCGAACAGGTCGAAGTCGCCCAGCGGGCGGTGCGCGTCGACCGTGAACTGCGGCACGCCGTGCTCACGCATGAGGGCCTCGAGGTCGGGCCATACCGAGTAGGTGCGCTCGGCGAGCGCGTCATCGCGCTCGTTGATGACCTCGTAGAGGATCTGGACGCCCTGGTTGGGTGCTCCCACCTCGTAGGCGTCCGGGTACATGAGCGCCCAGCGCACCTCGGTCGCGTCCCATGGCTTGATGACGGAGTTGACCTCGCCGCCGACGTATTGGATCGGCTTGTTCACGAAGGGCAGGAGCTCCTCGAGCCGGTCGAAGACCGAATGGCCGCGCTCGGAGGACGACGGCACGGGGGACGCTGGGGTTGTCACCGCCTGAGGATACCCGCGGTCGGCACGCCCCGCCGAACGCGCCGCTGCCGCTGCCGCTGCCGCCGACCTTGAGGTTGGCGGCGAAATCCGCGGAGCGGATCGCCGCCAACCTCAAGGTCGGCGGGGTGCGTCGACGGGGTGGGGAGGCGCCGTCCACAGGGCGCCCCTGCACCGCGGGGCACCCACAGGCGTCGGTCGCGGCCTCGCCGGAGACGACGGCCCCACGCCACCGTGGAGGCATGCGACCCCTCCACGATGCCGTACAGCGGGCAGCGGCCGACCAGGCTGGCATCGTCCGGCTCGAGCAGGCCACGGAGCTGGGAGTGTCCCGCGATGCGCTTCAGGGCGACGTCCTCGCCGGGCGCCTGGAGCGGCTGCATCGCGGGGTCTATCGCGTCGAGCCGACTGTCGCCGCCTCGCCGCGCCAGCTCCTGCTCGCCGCGCACCTGCACCTCGGACCCGAATCAGTGCTCATCGTGCGCTCAGGCCTGCAGGTGCACGGGATCCAAGGGGCGATCGGGTGGAGCGCCCCTCAGCTCGCCCTGCCTCCGGGTCTGGAGAAGCGTCAGCGCGACGGACTCGACATCCACTTCTGGGCGCTGACCGGCGAGCAGATCACAACAGTCGACGGCCTGCCCGTGACCACCGTGGCTCGCACTCTCGCCGACGCCGTCCGGCTGCTGCCGCGCCTGCAGGCCGTCTCGTGCGTCGACTCGGCGCTGCATCTGGGACTCGTCACGACGGACGACCTCCCCCTAATCGCATCGATGATGCGACGACGACGCCAATGCGTCAGCGGCCGCCTTCGGTTGAACGAGGCACGCATCGGGGCGCAGTCGCCTCTCGAGACCCGCGTCCGGCTCCGAGCGGCCGACGGCGGCCTGCCGCCGGACGAGCTCCAGGTCCCCATCCGGGACCGGTCCGGGCTTCTGCTCGGCTACGCCGACATGGGCTATCGGCTGCCTGACGGCACGTGGCTGGTCGTCGAGGCCGACGGCCGTTCGGTCCATGAACTGCCCGAGGCCCTGCTGCACGATCGGCGGCGGCAGAACGCGTTCCTGTCCGGCGCGCAGGCCCGGATCCTCCGGTTCACCTGGGCGGACACCGTGCACGCCGGGTACATCCCGGGCGTGCTGCGTCCCCTGCTCGATCAAGCCGGCTGGCGCCCCCGTCGACCTTGAGGTTGGCGGCGGAATCCGCGCGCGGATTCCGCCGCCAACCTCAAGGTCGACGGCGTGGTGGGGGGCGGGTGGGGGTCGGCCGGGGGTGGGGGGGGGGGGTGGGGGTGCGGAGCGCGCGGCTCAGATGCTGGCCCGCGCTGCGTGCAACCGGACGTTCTGCAGCAGGCCGAGCGCTATCCAGGTCGCCATCATCGACGTGCCTCCGGCCGACACCAGGGGCAGGGGAATGCCGGTGATCGGCATGATGCCGAGCGACATCCCGACGTTCTCGAACATCTGGAACGCGAGCCAGGCGACGATCCCCGTCGCGACGAGGCGGCCGAACATGTCGTCCGCCCGGTAGGCGATCACCACCGCCCGCCAGAGGATCACGCCCAGCAGCAGGATGAGCACCGCCCCGCCGACGAACCCGAGTTCCTCGCCGGCCACCGTGAAGATGAAGTCGCTCTCGTTGACCGGCACGAACTTGCCCTGCGTCTGCGGTCCCTGGAACAGGCCGTAGCCGAACCACCCGCCGCCGCCGATGGCGATGCGCGCCTGATTGGAGTTGTAGGCGGCGCTGCTGACGTCCGCGGTCGGGTTGATGAAGGACGTCAGGCGCTGGACCTGGTACTCCTTGAGCAGGCCGAGCTGGATCGCCAGCAGGATCGAGATGACGGCCCCGCCGATCAGCCCGACGACCCATCGCGTCCGGGCGCCGGAGACGGCGATCATCGAGAGCGCGACCGAGCCGAGGATGAGGACGGTCCCGGTGTCGTTCTGAACGAGGATGACCAGGATCGGGAACACCGCGACGGCCAGCGACAGCAGCACATCGCGGTCACGCGGTTCGCTCTCGACGTCGCGCTTCTCTGACAGCAGCACCGCCATCATCAGGATCACCGCGACCTTCGCGAACTCCGATGGCTGCAGCGTCATGCCGCCCGGGAGGTCGATCCACGCACGGGCGCCGGCGATCGTCGCTCCGATGCCGGGGACGAAGGGCATCAGCAGCAGGAAGACGGACACGCCGTAGATGATCGGCGTGTAGGCGCGCAGCCAGCGGTAGTCGACGCGGGAGGCGAAGAAGCCCAGGGCCATGCCGATGGCCACGTTGATCAGGTGGCGCTTGAGGTAGGACTGCGGATCGCTGTCCGAGGCCATGTCCGCGCGGCTGGCCGACCACACCAGCATCGAGCCGAAGACCGTGACGCCGATGGCTGCGATGAGCAGGATCCAGTCGAGGTCGCGCCAGTAGCTCGAGCCGCCGGGCCGCGCGCTGGAGTAGGTCGGCCCCTCCGGGGTGAACAGCACGCTCATGGCGTGCTCGCCGGGGTCGTCGCCGCCCTGCGCTGGGATGCCACGCCGGCCGCCTTGCCCTTGGGCACCACGGGAGTGCCATCGGCACGGATCACCGGCAGGTCGGCCAGCGGCTCGCCGCCGATCAGGACGCTCCTGCGGGGGTCGACGGTCCCGTACCTGACCCCGAACAGCGCCTCGTAGATCTTGCGCACGCTGGGACCGGACGTCTTCGATCCCGTGCCGCCCTTGGTGACCATCATGACCACCGCGTAGCGCGGATCGTCGGCGGGCGCATAGGACGCGAACCACGACGTGGAGATGTCGCTGCCGGTGACCTGCGCCGAGCCCGTCTTAGACGCCACCGGGATCTGGTCGAGCGGGAACCCGGCGAAGGGCGTCTCGCCGGACCCGTCGGTCGTGACGCCGGGCAGCGACTTCTTGAGGAACTTGATCGCCGACTTGGGCACGTCGACGCGGCCCTTCAGGATCGGCTCGAGCTCGTCGACCTGGGTGCCGTCGGCGCTCACGATGGCCTTGGCGATCTGCGGCTGGAACAGCTTGCCGCCGTTGGCGATGGCCGCGTAGACCATGGCCATCTGCAGCGGCGTGGCCGTGTTCTGGCCCTGCCCGATGACGGCGTTCAGCGCGTCGCCTGCCCGCCACTGGTATCCGTCCGTGCAGTTCTCGGCATCGAGCGCCGTCTTGAAGTCGGCCAGCGCGGGATCGGTCTTGCGCGTCTCGGGGTAGCCCTCCTCCGCAGCAGCGCACCACTTGTCCTTCAGCTGCTCCCACTCGGCGGCCTTCGCCGCGCGGCTGGCGACGCTGCCGTCCGCCTCGCCGGGCAGGTCGATGCCGGTTGCCGAGCCCAGGCCGAAGAGCTTGGCGGTCTCGGCGATCGGGTCGGGAGCGTCGACACCCGCGTCCGGTCCCCCGGCCTCCTTCCACATCCGCTCGGCGATGCCGTAGAACACGGTGTTGCACGACACCTCGAGGGCGCGGGTCAGGCTGATCGGTCCGTACGAGGACGACTCGTAGTTGCGGAACGTCTGGTCGCCGATCTTGACCTGGCTCGGGCACGCGTAGGTGCCGTAGAGGTTGAAGTCGTCCCTGCCCGCCGCCGCCGTGCTGATGACCTTGAACGTCGAGCCGGGAGCGAACTCGCCCTGGTAGGCGTTCGACTGCAGCGAGTCGCTGTTCAGGAGCTCCTTGTACTGCTTCTTGGTGACGCCGCCGATCCAGATCGACGGGTCGTACGTCGGGTAGCTGGCCATCGCGAGGATGCGTCCGGTCTTGACATCGACGACGACCGCGGCGCCGGAGTCGCCCGGGTAGCCCTGCTCCCGGGCCCGGTTCACGGCGCCGATCAGCTGCTGCTCGACGACCTCCTGCAGCTTGGCGTCGATGCTGGTCACGACGTAGCTGCCGGCCACCGGAGCCTGCTCGTCGATGGTGCCCGTCACCCTTCCGGCGGTGTCGACGGCGAGCGTCGTGATGCCCGGCTCGCCGCGGAGCTGGGCGTCGTACACCTTCTCGAGGCCGGAGCGGCCCACGACATCGGTGCGCCGCAGGCGGTCGAAGGCGTCGGAGTCGCCCTGCTCGGTGATCTGCTCCTCGGTCACCGGGCCGAGGTAGCCCAGGATGTGGGCCGCGTTGACGTTGAACGGCGCCGGGTACTCGCGGATCGCCTCGAGCTTGGCGGAGATGCCGGGGAAGTCGGCGCGCCGCTCCATGATGGTCAGCGCAGTCTGCTGGTCGACGTCGCTGGCCACGGGCACCGGCTGGTAGGGCGAGCCGTTCCAGCAGACCGGCGGCGGCTTTGCGCCCTCGGTGCCGCAGTTGACCAGTCGCTCGCTGATCTTGTCCTCGGGCATGTCCAGGATGTTCGCCAGGCGCCGGACGACGGCCGCACCGTCGTCGTCCTCGTCCTGCAGCACCGCCCGGTCGACGGTGACGACGATCGACGTCCGGTTCGCCACCAGCGGACGGCCGGCCTGGTCCAGGATCAGGCCTCGAACGGCCGGGTCGACGACCTCGCGGACCGTGTTGTCGACGGCGGCGGCCCGGTACTCGGCCCCCTCCATGATCTGCAGGTAGAAGGCTCGCGCGACGAGCGTGCCGAGCAGCGAGACGACGAGGACCGCGAGGACGAGGAGGCGCAGGTTCGAGCGCTCGCTCACGTGCCCTCCCTCCTGCGCGGGTCGTGCGTCGGCCGGGCGATGCCCTCCGGGCGCACGCCATGCGACCGCCCCGGGTGGGTCGGTCGGGTTCTGGTAGGTATGACGGTACGACGATCCGAGGCCTCGACCGGTTCCCCCTGCCCCATTATGTCCGCTATGTACGGAAAATTCCTCGGGCGTACCTCAGACGACGAGGATCTCGGGCGTGGTCTTGCGCACCAGCCAGGCGACCCCCAGGATCACGGCCGGGGCCATGATCACCGCGTAGAGGGCGCTGCTCAGCGCCATGCCCGGCACGTCCTCCCACGAGACCCGTCCGCTGCCCAGCAGCGTGTCGAGCATCGCGGTGCCGAGCACCGCCGCGCCGGCCGCGAGCCCCGTCATGCCCATCATCACCGGCACCGTGCGATCGCGGGGATCGACGGCGTATCCGGTCACGAAGCCGATGGCGATGTAGACGATGGAGTTGACGCCGAGCAGGGTGTCGGACGGCGGCGCCAGGTCGATCAGCACGCCGGCCGTGAACCCGGCCGCCACGCCCTGGGTGGGACCCATGGCCAGGGCCAGGGCCACCACCGTCACCACGACGAGGTCGGGAGTGGCGCCGGGCAGGTCGAGGCGGGAGAGCAGCGTCAGCTCGATGATGACCGCCGCGAGGACGGTCGACCCGATCACGAGCGCCTGGCGCCAGATCATCTAGCCCGCGCTCCCGCTGGGGGACGCCTTGGGCTTGCGGGGCTGCAGCGTGGCGGCGGTCTCGACCTCGCTGGTCGCCGCCGGCGAGGCGTCGTCGGTGGGTGCGGCGGACGGCGACGGGCTGGGGTCGACACCCCCCAGGGGCGCCGGGCTCGGCACGGCGTTCAGCTGATCGCCCTTGGGCAGCACGGAGTCGCGCGGATCGACGCGCGGTGGCCGGGTCACCACGCCCACGATGCTGAGCGTGGAGACGTCGACGAACGGCCGAACCCGGGCCACGCGCGTGAGCTGGCCCGGCGTGCCGCTGACCTCGAGAACCTCGCCGATCGGCAGTCCGGGCGCGTACGGCCGGCCGCCCTTGGAGCCGAAGGTGACGAGGGCGTCACCGACACGCAGGTCCGCCATGGGGTCCAGGAGCTGGAACTCCAGGGAGTCCTGCCGGCCGGTGCCCGAGACGATGCCGATCTCCTCGGTGCCGGCGACGCGGCCGCCGACGGCGGACGTGGAGTCGACGAGGAGGACCACCGTCGAGGTGTCTGCGGTCGTCTTGACGACGCGCCCGACCAGGCCCTGCCCGTTGATGACGGTCATGTCGGCCTCGATGCCGTCCGTGCGCCCGGCGTCGATCGTGATCGTCCACGAGTAGTCCTGCGCGGGGCCGACCGCGATGACCTCGGCCGGCACGAACCGGTACTGCCCGACGCTCGCGACCCGCAGGAGCTCGTCCAGGGCCGCGACCCGGGCCCGGTCGTTGGCGAACGTCTCGAGCTCGCCGCGCAGCTGCTCGTTCTCGACGGACAGGCTGTCGATCTGGGCGGCCTGGTCGCGCATGCTCGACCACCAGCTGCTGGCGCCCGTGATCGGCGAGAAGAGTGTCGCGGCGGCCCGCTCCATCGCGCCGAGGACGTTGGCCCCGACCGTGCGAACCCCGGTGAGCGGACCCTGTCCGCCGCGCAGATCGAGGATGACGAACGTCAGGGAGGCGACGACGAGCACCGCGATCACGATGCGGGTGCGGCGCGACAGCATGGGGTCAGTGTCTCCTGTCGAGCATCACGACGTCAGCCGCCACACTCGACGAGCCGGGTCTAGCGGCGGGGCTCCGAGATGAGGACCTGCTGCAGCGCCTCGAACTCCTCCACGCACTTGCCCGAGCCGAGCGCGACGCATTCCAGCGGGCGGTCGGCGATGAGGATCGGCATGCCGGTCTCGTGGCGCAGGCGCTCGTCGAGGCCGCGGAGCAGCGCTCCGCCGCCGGTCAGGACGATGCCGCGGTCCATGATGTCGCCGGAGAGCTCGGGCGGGGTGCGGTCGAGGGTCGCCTTGACGGCATCGACGATGGCGTGCACCGGCTCGTCGATGGCCCGGCGGATCTCCTCGGCGGAGACGACGATCGTGCGGGCAGGCCGGTGATGAGGTCGCGGCCGCGGATCTCGGCGTGCGGCTCGTCGGGCATCGGGAACGCTGAGCCGATGGCGACCTTGATCTCCTCGGCGGTGCGCTCGCCGAGCATCAGCGAGTACTCCTTCTTCACGTACTGGATGATCGCGTTGTCGAGCTCGTCGCCGCCGACGCGCACCGACAGCGAGCAGACGATGCCGCCCAGCGAGATGACGGCGACCTCGGACGTGCCGCCGCCGATGTCGACGACCATGTTGCCGGTGGGTTCGTGGACCGGGAGCCCGGCGCCGATCGCGGCGGCCATCGGCTCCTCGATGATGAAGACCTTGCGCGCGCCTGCGGCGTAGCCGGCGTCCTTGACCGCACGCTGCTCGACACCCGTGATGCCCGACGGAACGCAGACGATCAGGCGCGGCTTGGCCAGGTGGCGCCTCTTGTGCACCTTCTGGATGAAGTAGCGCAGCATCCGCTCGGTGGTGTCGAAGTCGGCGATGACGCCGTCCTTCAGCGGACGGATTGCGACGATGTTGCCGGGCGTGCGCCCGATCATCCGCTTGGCTTCGGAGCCGACCGCCAGGATGCCGCCCGTGTTGTTGTTGATGGCGACGACGGAGGGCTCGTTCAGCACGATCCCGCGGCCACGCACGTACACGAGGGTGTTGGCGGTGCCCAGGTCGACGGCCATGTCGCGGCCGACGAAGGACGATGAACCAGCCATGGGGGAAGCGGCCTTCCATGCGGGAACTAGGGCCTTCATCTTAGGCCCACGAGGGGGTGCCCAGACCCTCGCGTCCGGTATGTCCCGTTCACTGCCCCGTCGACCTTGAGGTTGGCGGGCGAATCCGTCCCGGATTTCGCCGCCAACCTCAAGGTCGACGGGGTGGGGTCAGGCCTGGTCGATGCGTTGCGCGCGCTCGACTTCCTTGGTCCGCAGGTAGGCCTCGAGGCGCTCCGCGATGCCCGCATCGGACGGCAGCGCGTAGGCGGCCGTCACCGCGGCACCGAGATCGGCGCGGTAGTCGTGGCCCAGGCTCTGGAAGTCGCCCGGCTTCACGTTCGTGGCGAACAGCGTGTCGACGAGGACCTGGGCCCAGGTGATGAACGGCTTCCACGTCATCGACTCCGGGATGTTGCGACCCCGGGTGCCGTCCTTCGGCAGCCAGTGCGGCCGATTGAGCAGCAGGTCGGGCCGGTTGCGCACGACCGGGTCGCCGTCGTGCTCGAGGAACCACACGCGCGGGCGCGGATCGGGCACCGGGTCCGGGATCTGCTCGGGCCGGTCGATCGTGAAGGACTCCCCCGCGCACAGTGCGTGGAAGACATCGGCGACCTCGCCCCCCGGCGTGCCCACCCACAGCGCCGCGGCGACGCCATAGTGGTCCAGGTCGAGCGGGCCGGCGGACACGGCCGCCTCCTGCACCTTGGCACCCAGGCTCTCGCCGTACAGCAGGATCCTGGGTCGGACCTGGCGTCCGGACAGTTCCTCGCGGATCGCGTCGAGCAGGAGCCGCTGGGTGTGCGCGGCGACCCCGACCTTGCTCAAGGACAGGAAGGACGGCAGCAGCCCGTACCCGACGGCCACCGCCGCGCAGTCTCCGCGCGTGAGCACCTCGACCACGTCGACCGGGGTGGGATTGGCGTAGCCGGTGCCGGCGGGCGCCTGGACGATCAGGTTCGCGCGGTCGAACGCGCCCGTGCGCCTCAGCTCGGCCATGGCCAGGCCGACGCGCTGCTCAGGGGTCTCGGCGGCGTCCTGCCCGACGAACACGCGTACCGGACGGGCGACCGGCTCCTGGCCGGTCACCTCCCGCACGCCCTCCGGGGTCGAGACGGTGTGGACGAAGCGAGCGCCCTCGCGGCCGAGTTCGGCCATCGTCAGCGCCGAGCCGGGTCCAGCGGAGACGTCGGGGTCGCTGGGCGCCGCGGCGAAGCCGGGATCGAGCCCGCGGCCCTCCTCGACCATGCCGCCGAGCACCCTGCGGGCACCGACGTTGCCGGCCACGGACACGGCGGCCAGCGCACCGACGCCGACGGCCACCGGGGTCAGTGTGGTCACGGGTCCCGGGCCCTTTCCGGCGGCGGCCTTCAGCAGCGAGGTGCCGATGCCCGCCTTCAGCCCGGTGCCGAGGCCGACCAGGCCGCCGAGCACGAACGGGAAGCCCGCGCGCACCTTGCCGGGCCAGGGAACCAGGGTCTCGCCGCGGGACACGGCGGCGACCGCACCACCGACGGCGGCACCTGCGAGGAGCCCGATCGCGACCGGCTTCACGGGATCAGGCCAGACCGGGGAAGAACAGGGCGATCTCGCGGGCGGCCGACTCCGGGGAGTCCGAGCCGTGCGTCACGTTGTTCTGCATCTCGGAGGCGAGGTCGCCCCGGATGGTGCCGGGAGCTGCGTTGACCGGATTGGTGGCGCCCATCATGGTCCGCCAGGACACGATGACGTCCGGACCCTCGATCACGGCCGCGACCAGCGGGCCACCGGTGATGAAGTCGACCAGGTCGCGGAAGAACGGCTTGTCCTTGTGCTCGCCGTAGTGCTCCTCGGCGACGGAGGCTTCCAGCGTGCGCAGCTCGAGGGCGACGATGCTGAAGCCCTTGCGCTCGATGCGGCCGAGGACCTCGCCCACGAGGCCGCGGGCCACGCCGTCGGGCTTGACAAGGACAAGGGTGCGCTCGGACACGAAGGACTCCTCTACGGCAGGTGGACGCATCGCCCAGCGATGCCATCGCATCCTAACGAGCCGCGGTCGCCGTCCTCACTTCGAGTTCGCGGCCCGCAGGGCGTCGACGCGACGGCCGTTGTGCACGGCGAGGTACCACAGGACGACGAACACGACGCCGACGATCAGCATCGACCAGCCGACGACGAGGCTGGTCGACAGCACGAGCAGTTGCAGGATCCAGCCGGCCAGCAGTCCGTGGCGGGTTCCGACGAAACCGGTGGCCACGATGAGCAGCGTGCTCAGGACCAGGCCGACGACCCAGGCCAGCGCAGTGTTCTGCACGGAGCCGTTGGACGTCGCCAGTGCGGTGGCCAGGAACACCACGATCGCCTCGATGCCCAGCACGGCCGAGCACAGCACCCTCATGACAGCAGCCCCGCCCTCATGTCAGCAGCCTCTTGGCGTCGCCGACCAGCACGACCGAACCGGTGATCAGCACGCCCGTGCCGCCGAGCTCCCCGCCCTGCTCGGCCTGGGCCACCGCGAGGTCGACCGCATCGGCCAGGCGCGGGGCGACGGACACGCGGTCCGCTCCGAAGACCTCCGTGGCGATGGCCGCCAGCGACTCGACGTCGAGGGCGCGCGGTGATGACGGCTGCGTGATCACGATGCTGTTGAGGACCGTCTCGAGCGCGGTCAGCACGCCATGGGCGTCCTTGTCGCCGAGGACGCCCACGACGCCCACGAGGCTGGTGAAGTCGAACGAGTCGTCGATCGCGGTGGCGAGGGCCGCGGCACCGTGCGGGTTGTGCGCCGCGTCGACGAGGATTGTCGGGCTGCGCCGGAGCACCTCGAGTCGGCCGGGCGAGGTGGCCATGGCGAAGCCGGCCCGGACGACGTCCGGATCGAGCGGGCCGACGCCCCTCAGGAAAGCCTCGACCGATGCCAGGGCGAGGACGGCGTTGTGGGCCTGATGCTCGCCGAACAGCGGCAGGAAGACGTCGTCGTACTCGGCGCCCAGCCCCTTGAGCCCGAGCACCTGCCCTCCGACCGCGACCCCGCGCGAGACGACGCCGAACTCGAGCCCCTCGCGCGCGACCACGGCGTCGACGGCGACGCAGCGCTCGAGCAGGACGGCAGCCGCCTCGAGCGGCTGCGGGGCGATGACCGCGAACGAGCCGGCCTTGATGATGCCGGCCTTCTCGCGCGCCACCGCGTCGATGGTGTCGCCGAGGTAGTCGCGGTGGTCGAGTCCGATCGGCGTCACGACGGCCACGATCCCGTCGGCCACGTTGGTGGAGTCCCACGTGCCACCGAGCCCCACCTCGACCACGGCGACGTCGACCGGCGCGTCGGCGAACGCGGCGAAGGCCAGGGCCGTCATGACCTCGAAGTAGCTCAGCGGCACGCCACCGTCCCGCAGTGAGTTGGCGTCGACGACCCCGACGTACGGCGCGATCTCCTGCCAGGTGGCCAGGAGGCGATCGGCGGAGATCGGCTCGCCGTCGAAGCACAGGCGCTCGCGTGCGTCGACCAGGTGGGGCGAGGTGAACAGGCCGGTGCGCAGTCCGCAGGAGCGCAGAAGGGCCTCGATCATGCGCGCGGTCGAGCTCTTGCCGTTGGTGCCGGTGACGTGGATGACGGGGTAGGAGTGCTGCGGATCGCCCAGCAGGTCGGTCAGCGCCGCGATCCGCGCCAGCGACGGCTCGATGCGGCTCTCCGGCCACCGGCTGTCGAGTTCGGCCCACAGCTGCGCGAGGCGCGGGTCGGGCCCCCCAAGGACTGACGCACCGGGGTCTGGGATCACCCTCGGAGTCTACGGACGCCACACCCCCCGCGCCGACCTTGAGGTTGGCGGCGGAATCCGCGCAGCGGATCGCCGCCAACCTCAAGGTCGGCAGGGGTGGGGGTGGGGTGGCTACGGTATGGGCATGGCCATCGCCCTGGACGAGATCGACGAGAAGCTCGCCGCCTGGATCACCGCACAGCCCGTCTACTTCGTGGCCACGGCCCCGCGGTCCGACGACCAGCTGATCAACCTGTCGCCCAAGGGCTCGAGTGGCACCTTCACCGTCATCGACGGGCACACCGTCGCCTACCTCGACCTGACCGGCAGCGGCATCGAGACGATCGCCCACCTGCGCGAGAACGGACGCATCGTCATCATGCTGTGCTCCTTCGAGGGCAGGCCGAACATCGTCCGCCTGCACGGTCGCGGACGCGTGGTGATGCCGGACGATCCCGAGTTCGCCGGACTCATCGGGCGGTTCTCCGAGCATCCCGGCGTGCGCTCGATCATCGTCGTCGATGTCACGCGGATCTCCGAGTCATGCGGCTACGCGGTGCCGACGATGACCTACGTGGCCGACCGCGACGTGCTCGACCTCGGCAACGCGAAGCGGGGACCCGAAGGCCTGGCCCAGTACCGGGCCGAGAACAACGCAGCCAGCCTCGACGGGCTCCCGGGCCTCCCAGCACCCCGCCGACCTTGAGGTTGGCGGCGGAATCCGCGCAGCGGATCGCCGCCAACCTCAAGGTCGGCGGGTGGGGGCGCGCAAATAGACTCCGGCCATGAGCTCTGACCGCCTGCCTGACAAGCCCACCCTCGACGGCATCGAGGCGAAGTGGTCGCAGGCGTGGCAGGACCAGGGCACCTACCGCTTCGATCGCACCAAGACCCGCGAGCAGGTCTTCTCCATCGACACTCCCCCGCCGACCGTCAGCGGCTCCCTGCACGTCGGGCACGTGTTCTCGTACACCCACACCGACTGCATCGCCCGCTACAAGCGGATGCGAGGCCTCGAGGTCTTCTACCCGATGGGCTGGGACGACAACGGCCTGCCCACCGAGCGGCGCGTCCAGAACTACTTCGGCGTCCGCTGCGACCCGAGCCTGCCCTACGACCCGGCCTTCGAGCCGCCGGCCGAGCCGGACGCCAAGCGGCAGGTCCCCGTCTCCCGCAAGAACTTCGTCGAGCTCTGCGAGCGGCTGACGATCGAGGACGAGGTCGTCTTCGAGGAGCTGTGGCGCCGGATGGGCCTGTCGGTCGACTGGACGCAGACGTACCAGACCATCGACGCCACCTCCCAGCGCGTGAGCCAGCTCGCGTTCCTGCGCAACCTGGCGCGCGGTGAGGCCTACCAGTCCGAGGCGCCGACGCTGTGGGACGTCACCTTCAGGACGGCCGTCGCGCAGGCCGAGCTCGAGGACCGCGAACGCCCCGGCGCCTACTACCGCATCGGCTTCCCGTCGACGGCCGACCCCGAGACCACGGTCTTCATCGAGACGACGCGCCCCGAGCTGCTGGCCGCCTGCGTCGCCCTGGTGGCGCATCCCGACGACGAGCGCTACCAGCCGCTGTTCGGCGCCACCGTCCGCACGCCCGCCTTCGGCGTCGAGGTCCCCGTCGTCGCCCACACCCTGGCCGATCCCGACAAGGGTTCCGGCATCGCCATGATCTGCACCTTCGGCGACCTCACCGACGTCACCTGGTGGCGTGAGCTGCAGCTGCCCACCCGCCCGATCATCGGCTGGGACGGCCGCATCCTGCCCGAGACGCCGGAGTGGATCACGTCCGACGCCGGCCGGGAGAACTACGCGCTGATCACCGGCACCACGAGCCACACGGCCAAGGAGCGGATGGTCGAGATCCTGACGACATCCGGTGACCTGGTCGGCGAGCCGAAGCCGATCACCCATCCGGTCAAGTTCTTCGAGAAGGGCGACAAGCCGCTCGAGATCGTCACCACGCGCCAGTGGTACATCACCAACGGCGGACGCGACCCGCAGCTGCGCGCGCGGCTCGTGGAGCGCGGCAACGAGCTGACCTGGCACCCGCCCCACATGCGCGTGCGCTACGAGAACTGGGTCGAGGGACTCAACGGCGACTGGCTCATCTCGCGCCAGCGCTTCTTCGGCGTCCCGCTGCCGCTGTGGTACCCCCTCGACGAGACCGGCACGCCGGTCTACGACTCCCCCATCGCCCCGGCCGAGGACGCTCTGCCGATCGACCCGAGCAGCGACGTCCCCCCGGGGTATGCCGCCGACCAGCGCGGCGTTCCCGGGGGCTTCATGGGCGACCCCGACATCATGGACACCTGGGCGACCAGCTCGCTGACGCCGCAGATCGCCGGCGGCTGGGAGCGCGACCCCGACCTGTGGGAGCGCGTCTTCCCGATGGACCTGCGCCCGCAGGCCCACGAGATCATCCGCACCTGGCTGTTCTCCTCCGTGGTGCGCGCGCATCTCGAGGACGACTGCCTGCCCTGGGGCCACGCCTCGATCTCGGGCTGGATCCTCGACCCGGACCGCAAGAAGATGAGCAAGTCCAAGGGCAACGTCGTCACGCCGATGGGCGTCCTCGACGAGTTCAGCTCCGACGCCGTCCGCTACTGGGCCGCCTCGGCGCGCCCGGGCACCGACACCGCGTTCGACATCGGCCAGATGAAGATCGGACGGCGCCTGGCCATCAAGCTGCTCAACGCCAGCAAGTTCGTGCTCGGCCACGCGGCGCGCGAGGACGACGCCGCGATCGTCAACCCGCTCGACCGGGCCCTCCTGGCCCGGCTCGCGACGACCGTGCAGCAGGCCACCGAGGCCTTCGAGGACTTCAACTACGCCAAGGCCCTCGAGCTGGCCGAGACGTTCTTCTGGAACTTCACCGACGACTACGTCGAGCTGGTCAAGGACCGCGCATACGGCGGCCAGGGCGCCGCCCAGTCCGCGTCCGCGACGGCCACACTCGCCACGGCGCTCAGCGTCCAGCTCCGGCTGTTCGCGCCGTTCCTGCCGTTCACCACCGAGGAGGTCTGGTCGTGGTGGCAGGAGGGGTCCGTGCACCGTCAGCCGTGGCCGGACGCCGCAGCGGTGGCGGCGCTGGCCGCCGATGGCGATCCGCTGCTCGTCGACGACGTGGCCGTCGCGCTGTCGCTGGTGCGCAAGGCGAAGTCGGAGGCGAAGGCGTCGATGCGCGCCGACGTCGCGAGTGCGGTCATCACCGCCAGCGAGGACGTCGTGGGCCGGCTGTCGGCGGTCGAGGGCGATCTGCAGGCGACCGGACGGATCCACGAGCTGTCCATGATCGCGGCGGAGGGACCGATCATCGTCGAAGTCGTGCTGGCCGAGGTGTCCGACGCCTTGTCCTGAGCCGATACGGCCGTCATGGAGGGTCTCGTCGTCATCCTGCTGCTGGTCGTGCTCGGCGCCACCGTGGCAGCGGCATTCCTGAGCTACCGCAAGCACGTCCGGGCGGCGCGCGTGCGGTCGTCAGCGGCCCTGAGCGCCCTGCTGGCCGAGGCGTACCTGCTCGAGCAGCAGGCGGCGCGGGCTGAGGAGCCCAAGCCGGAGCCCAACGACGAGGTGGTGTGAGCGGCCTCAGCTCTCGAGGTTGCCCAGCTCCTTGAGCAGGCCGAGCTGGGTCGCGGTGCGCGGCTGCTCCGCGGGTGCGGGCGCCTCCGGCGGGACCTCGTCCGGGAGGGCCTCGTCCATCTCCTCCAGCCCCTGCAGCTCGGGTGCGTAGACCCGGATCAGGTCGATTCCGCTGACATCGACGCCATCCGCGGAGTCCAGGTCACTGGGCAGGATCAGCAGCTCGGGTGCCATCTCGTGCAGGCTGGAGTCCTGCTCGGCCGCGGCTGCGAACCAGTCCGGCGTCTCCGACGCGGCCATCGGCAGCCGCAACTGCTTGGCACCCTTGGCGATCTCGGCCAGGTCGACCGGCTGCTCGAGCGCGAACATCGCGAAGGCGGCCGCCACGATCGCCTGCTGCGCGGTGGTCATGTCGTCGCCCTATCGCCGGAAGAGGCCGCGGCGCTTGGCCGACGCGGACTGGGCGTCGCCGCCGGGGCCGGTCAGGACGACCGAGGCGAACGGCTCGTCGGATGCGTCCGGCATGGCCGCGGGCTGCCAGGTCGACAGGTCCCGCCCCGGCAGGCAGGCGCGGGCCAGTTCGTTGTACGCCGGACCGATCAGGGGATGGTCGAGCAGCGCGAACATGCGGTTGAGGTTCGTCGCGGTCAGGACGTCCTTGGTGGCCAGCGGGATGACGCCGACGACGGGGACACCGAGGCCGGCGGCCAGCACCTGCTCGCGTTCCATGCCCACGTTCGCGACGGACTGGTTGACGATGATCCCGATCTTCTCGCGGGCGATGCCCAGCCCCGACTCGTCCATCGGGGCCGTGATCTCGCGCAGCGCCCGGGCCATGCCCTGCACGGCCGTGGACGCCAGCGTCGTGACGAACAGCACCTCGTCGGCCTCGGGTAGCGCCACCTGCGCGATGAGGGGATCGAGGTACTGGACGCTGGTGTCCATGACGATGACGTCGTACATGCGCTGGAGGCTGCGGATGATCGCGCGGTAGAAGTCCGGGCCGACCGTGTCGGCGGTCCGCGGCCGGATCGGGGCCAGCAGCGTGTCGACGTCGAGTCCGTCGGCATGCACCAGGTTGCGCCGGATGCGCTCCTCGTCCCACACCGGCTGCACCCGGATGTTGAGTGCGGTCGGCATGAACTTGCCGATGAGGGATGCGACCTGGCCGTCGCGCGTGTCGAGGTCGATCAGGCAGACCGAGAGCGGGCGCCCCGAATCCCGAGACGCACGGGCGATGGATCCCGCGAGGAGGATCGACGCCGTCGACTTGCCCGAGCCGCCCTTGCTCGACGTGACGGTGATGGTCATCTGCCCGGGCACCTTGGGCCGGCTCAGCAGTTCGGCCGAGGCCGCCGCCGGCAGTCCGTGGCCGCCGTTCGAGTCCGCGGGTGCCGACGCCCTGGTCGGGACGGGGGCCGGGCCCGTCAGCAGGGGTGGCAGGGTCGGGCGTCCAGGAGCGCCGGATCCGGGGGTCCGCGCCGCAGCCGGGGCGATCGGCACGAGCGGGGCGACGTCCTCCGGCGGCGGTGCCGGTTCCCACACCGTCGACGGGGCGATCGCGTCGCGCGACAGCTCGCGATCGACGGCCACCGGGAACCGCTCCGGGAACGCGACCTCGGCGGCCAGGACCGACCGCATCGCCTCGAGCACGGCCAAGCCGCCGCGTTCGATCGGCAGGAAGTGGAAGTCGAGGGAGTCGGGCGCCAGCCCCTGGCCCTGCGCCGCGGCCTCGAGCAGGTGCTCCAGGTGGTCCAGGTCGTCGGGTCGCCACACGGCGACGAACACATGGGCGCCGGCGTGCGACATCGCCACGATCGCGCCGGCGGTCTGGGCCAGTTCGGACTCCGCGCTGCTCGTCCCCTCCATCAGGGAGTCGGAGAACACCAGGACGCGGGAATGCTGGTCGAGCCGCCCGCCCGACAGCGCATCCCACATGGCCGCGATCGTGGGCTGGCGGTCCTGAAGGCGTCCACGCGGCGCCGCTGGCGAAGAGCAGGTCGTACAGGTCTCGCTCGGCGACGACGATGACGCCGGGGCCGAGCGGGGCTGACGCGTCCACTTCCCGCCTCCTCGTCGTCGATCGTGATGCCCGCTGCGGATCGGGGCGCACCACGTCGCCAGTTCGCCATTCGCGACGACTGGCCCCACCCGTCACTCTACTAGCCGCGGACCCTCAACCCCGCGAGTTCCCACCGGAGTTCGGCGGGGAATTGCTCGGTCAAACGGGGCCAGACGGCGCCATCCGAGCCAATACCCAAGGTGCGGGCCGGACACCGGACCGAGGCCGTGGCATGGATCTCGAGGGGGTTGACCATGGCGACCACGCCGACCAGTTCGAGCAGCCTGCGGACTCATGCGGATGATCCGGATCTCGTCGATCGCTACGCACCGATCTTCGACGACGACCGCGAGCTGGCGGCGACGTGGATCGCCTGCAAGCTCGACCACGACCCGGCAGCGGCCGCCGCTCTGGCCGTGACCTACACGCCCCTGGTCCGCTACGTCGTGTCCCGCATGAACGTCACCCTCCCCGCGAGCCTCGAGCGGGGCGATCTCGTCGGATTCGGCACGATCGGCCTCATCGACGCCATCTCGCGCTTCGACATGGATCGCGGCCTGACGTTCCAGACGTACGCGGTCACCCGCATCCGCGGCGCGATCCTCGACGACCTTCGCGCGCTCGACTGGGTGCCGCGAGCGGTCCGGGGCAAGATGCACGTCATCGACCGGGCCACGGCCGCGTTCGAGCAGGACCACGGGTGCGAACCGGCACTCGACGAGGTCGCCCGCGAGACCGGGCTGCGGCCCGGCGAGGTGCGCAGCACGCTGGTGGCCTACCGCAACGGGTACCTGGCCAGCCTGGACGAGCGGATGCAGGCGGATGCGGGCGGCGAGGACGAGGCGCGGGGGTGGCAGCTGTGCGACCTGACAGCCGAGCTGCCCGAGGAGATCTACGACCATGAGGAGAGCGGACGGACGGTTCGGGCGCAGATCCGCCAACTGAAGCTGCGCGATCGAGCGGTCGTGGCCCTCTACTACTTCGAGGAGCTGACCTTCGCCGAGATCGGCCGGGTGCTCTCGGTCAGCGAGTCGCGCGTCTGCCAGCTGCACGGCAGGGCGATCCGCGCCCTGCGCGACGCCGCCTGACGGGCCGATCAGCGCACGAGTCCGGCTGGGCCACCGAGGATGAATTCGCGGCGGGCACCGGTGTCGGTGACCAGCAGCTCGGACGCATCCGCGGCGGGGAGCTCCTCGGCCCGGGCGGGGGCCTGCACGGCGCCGGCGAAGGCCGTCGACTGCGGCGACGGGTCGACGTCGTTCGTGACCGTGCGGATGCCGACGTCGAAGATCCGCGTGGCGGCGTCCTCGACCTCCTGGATGGTGCTCCCGAAGAACGTCGATTCCAGGTCGTCGTCGGCAACGAGGTCGAACCGGGCGGTGACCTCGTCCTGGTCGAGGACCCCGAACACGGACGGCCGGGCCGGGCGGGAGGGCCGCTCCCCATCGGTGAAGAAGCTCAGGCCGATCGCGTCGCCCGTCATGCCCGCCTGTCCCGCCAGTGCACCGGCGCGAAGTCCGGCACCTCGACCTCGAGCGGCTCCGGCAGGAGCACGCGATCCAGCCCCGCGAGCAGGCTGCGCGTGTCGGTGACCAGATTGAGGGAGGCGATCGGCAGGTCGCCGGGGACCCAGTCATGGCGATGCCACTGGACGGTCCACTGGATGGGCCATACCTGCTCGAGCGACTCCTCGGCAACCCGGAGGAGCGGATCGCCGGACGCGACGGTCGGGTGCACGCTGTAGCGGATCGCCCCGGGACGGCCGTGCGGTGCATCGCAGTAGATCTCGACGCGGAAGAACGTGTGGACGTCGTCGGCGTCGATCATGCCGACGGGAGCGATGGCCGTGACCACGCCGGTACCGGTGCGCACGAGGTACTGCCTACCTCGGTCATCCGACTCGACCCACGTCTGCATGGTGGACTCCTCTATCCATGAGCATGCCCTCGTCGACGGCATCTCACAAGAGATATCGGCCACTCTGCAGTAGGGCTGAACCCCTCAGGGGGCCGGATCCGTCCCCTGTCCGACGGACACGGTCACCAGCCGACGGCCGTCCGGTACGCCTCCCACACGGCGGCTCCGGCCAGCAGCCCGATCAGGGCACCGGCGAGCAGGTACGGACCGAACGGGATCTGGGTGCCCCTCGATGCCCTCCCGGTGACCATCAGGACGATGCCGACCAGGCCGCCCAGCAGGAAGGCGGCCAGGAGGCCCACGACGGCGGACGGGAACGCGACCCAGCCCAGCGTCGCGCCCAGCACCGGGGCGAGCTTGACGTCGCCGAAGCCCATTCCACGGCCGCGGGTGAGCAGCCACAGTCCGCCGATCAGGGCCAGCCACGCAGCCGCTCCGGCCAGGGCCTCCCCCAGCGGCCACTCGCCGTCGATCACCCCCGCGAACGCCAGGCCGACGACCGTGACGGGATACAGCGGCAGCACGATCGCGTCGGGCAGTCGGTGGTGCTCGAGGTCGATGAACCACAGCGCGACGCCGGCGCTGCCCAGCACGAGCAGGAGCGGCAGCAGTGGGTCGACGCCCGTCGGCTGCCACGCCCACCAGCCCATCAGCAGCCACACGGCACCGGTGAGCAGCTCGACGAGCGGGTACCGAGGGGAGATCGGCGTCTTGCATGCTCGGCACCGGCCGCGAAGGAGCAGCCACGACAGCACCGGGATGTTGTCGCGCGGCGCGATCGGCGTTCCGCAGCCCGGGCACGCCGATCCCGGCCGCACGATCGACATGCCGTTCGGCACCCGGTAGATGACGACGTTGAGGAAGGATCCGACGATCACCCCGAGTCCGCCGAGGAGCACGACGTAGAGGCCGGCCAGGACGGGTCCCTCGCTCACGGGCGGTCGGCGGGTGGGGGCAGCGGCCTCTCCAGCGCCACCACGGCAGCCTTCGCCGACCGGAGCCGCTTCCTGATGGTGGCCGCCCGGCTGATGGCCTCGCGCTCGAGGATCGACGCCTCCAGCAGCGCGGCCTTCATCTCGGCCACCTCGAGCAGGGCGTTCTCCAGCCGCAGCTGGCGTACGTGCTCGTTCGTCGGGTAGTCGAAGAGATCGTCCAGGTCGCTGTCCGACGGGTCAGGGTGCGCGGGCTCGGGGACGCGCGCGGACTCGGGGACGTGCGCGGGCTCGGGGACAGGCGCCGGCTCGGGGACGACCACGGCCGCGACGACCGGAGGGGGCACGACCACCGGTTCAGGCACGACGACCGGCTCGGGGACCGCGGCCGGCTCCTGCTGCAGGACCCGCTCGGACGCGGGGACCGGCCCCGGCACGGACTCGTCCGCGTCCTGCGGCCACGCGGGCAGCAGCGGGAGCGACGCCGCCTCGGAGGCGGCCGCCACGAACGCGTCGTCCGCCTGCGGCACCGGAGCGGGCACAGCAGGTTCGGCCACCGCCGGACCCGGCACGGGCACGGCCGGCTCCAGAACTGCCGGACGAACGACGCCCGTCCCGAAGGCCTCCGGCACCAGCAGGTGCGAGGGCGGCGGTGCCGACGAGCCGCTGACGCGGGCCGCCCCGGCCTGCAGCAGCTGAACCGCGATGTGGACGGCCTCGGCCCGGGTCAGGCCGAGTTCGTAGGCGATGGCGTCGAGCGACCGGGAACCGTCCATCGCCCCCATCATCGCCTCGAACTCCGGCAGCCCCAGCTGCTCGGGCAGGCCGACGCGATTCGCCTCGAGCACGACCGCATCCGGTCCGTCGTTCTCGCCCACCAGGGCCCACGTGGTGGCCAGTCGCTCCTCGCGCAGGCGCACGAGATCGACCAGCGCGGCGACCGGCAGCGGAAGGGTGCAGAAGTCCGCCGTCCGCTCGCCAGGTCGCAGGGCGGTCTTCGCCTTGGGCAGTGCCAGGACCGCACCGAGGCTCGCGAGGAGGTACTCCTGGTGGACGCTCGCGAGGAGGTCGACGCTGATCCACTTCTGCTGCACGGCCATCACGCCCGCACGCGGATCGGCAGGGTCGGTCCCGACCGCTGAGGCCAGCCGAGACCGGCGGGCGGAGTCGAGGGCCCCGCTCGAGCTCAGCCTCGACAGGACCCGGGGTGCGAACCCCTCGAGGCGGATCGAGTAGAGCCCCCCGTCGAAGAGGAAGAGCCGCGCCTCGGCGTCGGCCTCCCGGTCCACGACCTGCACGACCCCGGAGAATGACGTGTCCGCTGCCTCGGTCAGTTCGCGGAGGAGTCGCGGGTTGACGGCTGACGCCGGCTCGCCCTCGACGCGCTTGCGCCGTCCCAGGCTCAGTGCCATCTCCCCACCACCCTTCTCGCTCGTCCCGAAGTCTGTCGTATGTGGACGTCCTATGGGTGGATCGGAGCGACGGCGGCGCGCGGCCACCCAGGACGAGGGATCAATAGCTCGACGCCGGCACGGGATCAGCGAAGCAGGTGCTCGGGCACTCCGGTCTCGTGGATCGGGCACCGGGGCGCACCCGCGTGGTCGACCGATCCCACCATGTATGCGGGCTTGCCGGTGCAGCCGGCCCGCGGGTCCTCGCGGTAGATCCGGCCGAAGCCCGAGTACAGGTCGCCCTGCGTGATGGCGCTGGCCCGCTCGGCCGCCTCCGACCGGTTGGTGATGCGGATGACGTGCTCCGGAACGATCTCGAGGACCTGATCAGGGCTGCGCAGGCGCCACTTGTAGTGGTGGACGGAGAGCTCGCCCATCACGGTGCGCTCGGTGCTGTCCGGCATCAGGACCGTGACCGAGCACCGGGTGCCGACGAAGGGACGCAGGTCCACGACCTCCCCGGTCGACAGGGTGAACGTGAAGGCGAGTCCTCCGACGAAGCGCCGGTAGCCCAGCCGCGGGTCGTAGCACTTGCCGACGTGCTCGCGAATGCACCGCTCCGCATCCGCGAAGGAGGACGAGGTCCCCTCCACGAGCAGTCGCGGCATCCCCTGGTCCTGCTGCGAGGCCTCCGACAGGTCCCAGTCGAATGCGCGGATGATCCGTCGACCATCGGAGTCGTCGCCGTTCGCGACCTCCCTGCCGACGATCCGCGCGACGAAGTGCTCGGTGACCCAGCTCCACAGCAGCACGCCCGGGGAGTCCGTGTAGGTCCACGGGACGGGCTCCACCAGGTCGGTGGTCACCGACCGTCCACTCCCTCGACGTGCGCTAGCACGCGCTGCACTGCGGCCGCGGCCGTCTTCGGCAGCACCTCGAGCTCGCGCGCCACCTCGGGCCTGCTGAGGTTCTCCCAGAACGTCAGGTACACCGCGGCGAGCGCCAGCGGATCCTGCCGATGACGGCTCGAGGTGGGATCGTTGACGGCCCCGAGGATCGCGCGGGTGAGGTCGGCACTTCGCAGATAGGAGGTGGCGTCCGCCTCGACGTCCTCGCCCGACGCCACCTGGACGGTGTCGATCAGGTCGGCGTCCTGCGGACCGACGACCAGCGAGCGGCAGTTGCGCACACTGGACAGGCTAGCGATCGCGTGCTCGCGACGTCGAAGGTCGGTGACGCTCGTGTTCAGGGCGTCGGCCAGCTCGCCCTCGGTGGGCAGGCGGTGCTCGTCGGCGGCGATGCGATCGGCCATCCGGTGCAGGGCGACCTGATCGCTGACGACGTTGCGCCCGTAAGCCGAGCGAGCGGCATCCTGCGGCCAGGTGCGGAGCTTGCCGAGCATGAAGGCGAGGAAGTTGAGCGTCCCGTTGCGTCCCTCGCGGTCCGCGTCATAGCGGTCTGCGTGGTCGGAGATGAACAGGTACATCATCGACCGCACGTCCTGGTCGTCGATCAGGTCGAGGTCGGCCACGATGCGTCGGCGGATCGAGTAGGTGCGCGGGAACAGCCAGTCGACCGCGGCGGACACCAGTTCGGGGAAGAGCGGGCTCGGGATGCTGTCGAGGTCGCGGAACGGGACATTGAGCTCGACGCGCACGTTGACGGGCTCGACCTCGTGCCGCTCGCACCAGTCCCTGATGATCTCGCGGGCCTCGTAGCCCCTGCCCTGGGGAACCCACACGCGATGCTGGCCGTCGCTCCACTGCCGCGTGTACGCGACCATCCCCAGATCGGGCAGGAGTCGACGGGCATCGAACTCGTCGACGGTGTCCCAGTGCACGCGGTCGCACACCATCGCGGGTGCGTATGCCAGGACCTCGCGCTCGTCCATGCCGCGCACGACCAGGTTCGGCACCTTGCGACCGATCCGATGACCCGCCGTGATGATCGTCTCGGTGTCGGGGACATCGGTATCGAGCGGATCGGTGTCGAGCGGATCGGTGTCGAGCGGATCGCCGTCGAGGGGATCGTGGAGGACGGCCATGGGGTCAGGCCACCGATGCCAGCATCCGCACCGTGTCGCCGAGCGACGAGGATGACGTTCCCTGGCGCGCGACCGCGACCGCAGCGAGGCGGGCCTCGCTCGACGACGGGTCGGGCAGGGTGACGAGTGCGGGGTCGTAGCAGCGCAGGTCCTCGACGATGCCCTGCAGCAGCTGCACCGCGGAGCGCGGCTCGGGTGCGGCCACCTTGATGTCGTCGATGGTGCCCAGGGTGATGGCGAGGGTGATGTGGAGGCGCGACTCGTCGAGCGACAGGCCTGCGATTCGAACGCGCACGTCGGGGGCGGAGTCGAGGTATGCGGCGATCGACTTGGCTGCCGGAGCCGCACTTGCGCGGGTCGGCGCGATGCGCAGGGCGACCTCGAACTCGCGGCGCAGGCCCGCGTACTCGTTCATCCGCTTTTCCATGATCAAACCTTCTCTTTGCCTCGTCCTTACCTTCTTGACTGTAGATCCCGGGGCATGGTGATGAGGGGGCAATTGGTCCCGTAGATGGCTATATCCGGCTATTCCTCGGAATGGCCGGAAAGGCCGAAGGGCCGCCGCACCTTTCGGTGCGGCGGCCCTTCGGTTCGTGCTTGTCCCAGAGCTCAGCTGGTCTCGAGTCAGGGTCCACGAGAGCGTTGACGGTCAGTGCGAGGACGGGCTCGGTGGGCGCCAGGCGTACCGCCGGCCGCACACGTCGACACTGGTGCGGCGATCAGGGGCCAGCCCGCCCCCTGGGAGTCGTAGCCCACTCCTTGTCGGACTCGACATTGCAGCCGTCGATCGTGAACGCGTCGGTGGCGCTGGTGAGAACGACGATGTCGTTGCCCTGCGAGATGACGGGGTTGAGTCCGGGAGCTCGGCCTGCCTCGGCGGCCGGGTATGCGCCGGTGTCGGTGTAGATGGTCTCCATGACCTTCGCGATGCCGTTCAGGTCGGCCTTGACCGACGCGTCACGCGCACTTGCGCGCTGGTTCAGGAACACCGGGATGGCGATGGCGGCAAGGATGCCGATGATGGCTACAACGACCAGCAGCTCGATGAGGGTGAAACCCGCGTCGCGGTCGTCTTGTGGCTTCATGATGCGAGTAAGCATCTTCTTCTCCTGATCAAAGACCCCTCATCCGCGGGGTGTCGAACCATTCGGCTGCGACACCTGTTGTTTCGGATCAATGGCGCCGAGATGAACCCATGAGGAAAAATCTTGTGTATGCGAACTGCTCACGTCTTGACGAGCTCGAAGATCTTGAAGATCGGCAGGTACATCGCGATGATCATGCCGCCGACGATGCCGCCGAGGACCATGATCATGATCGGCTCGATGAGCGCCATCAACTGCTCCGTCGTCGACTCGACCTCCTGGTCGTAGAAGTCGGCGATCTTGCGCAGCATCGTGTCGAGCGCACCGGTGTCCTCACCGACGGCGATCATCTGCACCACCATCTGCGGGAACACTGGATGCTCGCAAGGGGCTTGGCGATGCCGGTGCCCTGACGCACGCTCTCCTTCACGGCCGTGACGGCGCGACTGATCACGACGTTGCCCGCCGTGTCGCCGACGATGTCCAGCGCCGTGAGGATCGGCACACCCGAGTGCATCAGCGTCGAGAAGTTGCGCGTGAACCGTGCGAGCGCGACCTTCTGGAACAGTCCGCCGAAGACGGGCAGCTTGAACTTCATCGGGTCGACGACCGCTCGGACCTTCGGGGACTGCTTGTTCCGGCCGTACCAGATCGAGAAGCCGACGCTGAAGACCAGGACGGGCACGAAGAACATCGGGTTCTTGACCAGATTCGACATGCTGACCAGGATCTGCGTCGGCAGCGGCAGCTCTCCGCCGAACGCGGAGAACAGGTCGGCGAACACGGGACGACGAAGATCAGCATGCCGGTCGTGATCAGGATCGCGATGACGCCGACGGCGATCGGGTAGGTCGAGCGCCGACTTGATCTTCCCGCGCAGCTTGACGTCGGCCTCGATCGAGTCAGCCACCTGCGAGCATCGTCGTGTCGAGGAAGCCGCCGGTCTCGCCCGCCCGGACCATGCTGACCATGATGAGCGGGAATTCGTTGTGGCTGCGCGAAGCGACTCGGACAGCGAATCACCGCGCTCGACCTCGTCGCGCACCTCGATCAGCAGGTCGCGCAGTCGCGTGCTCTGAGTCTGCTCCGCCAGGATGCTCAGGCAGCGCAGGATCGGCAGGCCCGAGGAGAGCATCGTCGCGAACTGCCGGGAGAAGATGGCGAGGTCCTTGAGCTTGACCTTGCCCTTGCCGAACCGGATCTCCTTGCGTCAGTCCGCTGTTCGCTGACTCGACCGCGATCGGCGTCATGCCCAGTCTGCCGGATGCGCACCAGCGCCTCGGTCTCGGTCGCCGCCTTCATCTTCGACTCGACCAGCCGGCCCGACCGCGATCGGGCCTTTACCAGGTACTCACTCTGCGGCATCAGGGCTCATCCCCATCAGCTGCTTCAGCTCTGCCGACGTCGGAGCACTTCTCGAGCGCGGTCTCGTACGTGATCGTGTCCGCCTTCACGAGGTCGGCCAGGTCCTGGTTCAGGGTGTGCATGCCGTACTTCGAGCCGGTCTGCATGGCCGACGGGATCGACTGCAACTTGCCCTCGCGCACCAGGTTGCGAATCGCCGGAGTGGCGATGAGCACCTCGGTCGCGGCAACGCGGCCCTGCCCGTCCTTCGTGCGGCACAGCGTCTGGCACACGATCGCCTCGATCGAGCCGGCGAGCTGCGTGCGGATCTGGCCCTGCTGCTCGGGCGGGAAGACGTCGATGACCCGGTCGATCGTCGTCGGCGCCGAGCTCGTGTGCAGGGTGCCGAAGACGAGGTGGCCGGTCTCCGCGGCGGTGAGTGCGGTGGCGATCGTCTCGAGGTCGCGCATCTCCCCCACGAGGATGATGTCGGGGTCCTGCCGCAGGGCATGCACGAGTGCGGCCTGGAACGAGTGAGTGTCCTCCCCCACCTCGCGCTGGTTGACCACGCACTTGCGGTGCTGGTGGACGAACTCGATCGGGTCCTCGATCGTGACGATGTGACCCGAGCGCGTGCGGTTCGCCCGGTCGATGATCGCGGCGAGCGTCGTGGACTTGCCGCAGCCGGTCGGGCCCGTGACCAGGATCAGCCCGCGCGGCAGCGCGGCGAGGTCGCCGAGGATCGGCGGCAGCTTCAGCGCCTCGAGTGGCAGGAGATCCCACGGGATCGAGCGCAGGACCGCGCCCGGATTCCCCTGCTGCTGGAACACATTCACCCGGAACCGAGCCGCACCCGGCATCGAGTAGGCGAGGTCCAGCTCCTTGTTCTCCTCGAACTTCTGCTTCTGCTTGTCGGTGAGGATGGCGTAGACCGCCTCCTGGATCTGATGCGGAGTCAGCGGCACGTACCCCGGCACGGCCTCCAGCTCTCCGTGACGCCGGATCATCGGGGGCGAGTTGACGCTGAGGTGGAGGTCGGAGCCGTGCTTCTCCAGCAGGTAGAGGAGCATCTCGTCGAGCATGACCTCGGCATCGGCGCCGCCGAGCGCCTCGTGGTCCAGTGAGGTGATGCCCTGCTCCGAGGCCGCCGGCGGGGCGACCGGGGAGAGCTCGGACGGGCGGGGTGCGTGGTGCAGCGACGGAACGGCCCGGGTCGAGGGCGCCGTCGGCGGCGCGAGCGGGATCGTCCCGGGACGCGGCTCGGGCATGGCGGGCGTCGATGTCGGCAGGGTGATCGACGCGCTGGCACGCGGCATCGCCGGGGGGCGTGGCGCGGCCTGGCCCGCGATCAGGTCGGCGAGCGGAAGCGAGAACTCGACTGGCTCATGCGATGACACGGAGCACCTCCCCGATCGTGGTCAGGCCCTCGGCGACCTTGAGCCATCCGTCCTGACGCAGCGTGCGCATTCCCTGCTCGACCGCGAGCTGGCGCACGTCCTCCGACGAGGCATTGCGCAGCGCGAGCTTGCCGATCTCCTCGGTCATGGGCATGACCTCGTGCATGGCGAGGCGTCCGCGATAGCCGGTGCCGGCGCAGGTCGCGCAGCCGATCGGCTCGAAGAAGGTCGGCTCGATCCCGGGCGGCGGGTCGAAGCCCACGGCCGCCAGCTCGGCGGGCGTCTTGTTGACAAGCCGCCGGCACTTCACGCACAGCCGCCGCGCGAGACGCTGGCCGGTCGCGCACTCCAGCGCGGATCCGACGAGGAAGGGCTCGATGCCCATCTCGGTCAGGCGGGTCATGACGCTCGGCGCATCGTTGGTGTGGATGGTCGTGAGCACCAGGTGGCCGGTCAGCGCGGACTCGATGGCGATCTGCGCCGTCTCGTGGTCGCGGATCTCGCCGATCAGGATGATGTCGGGGTCGGCGCGCAGGATCGAGCGCAGCGCCGCCGCGAACGTCAGGCCCGCCTTCGCGTGCGTCTGCACCTGGTTGATGCCGGGGATGCGGTACTCGACCGGATCCTCGACCGTCACGATGTTGACCTCCGGACGAGACACCGCGTGCAGCGTGGCGTAGAGGGACGTCGACTTGCCCGATCCGGTGGGGCCGCTCACGATGAGCATGCCGTAGGGCCGCTCGTAGGCCATGCGCCACTTCTTCAGGTTCTCCGGGGAGAATCCGAGGTCCGGCAGGCCCATCGTCGCGGCGGTGTTGTCGAGGATGCGCATGACGATCTTCTCGCCCCACACGGTCGGCAGGCAGCTCACGCGGAGGTCGATCTTGCGGCCCGCCGACACCACCGACAGGCGCCCGTCCTGGGGCACCCGGCGCTCCGCGATGTCCATCTCGCTCATGATCTTCAGCCGGGAGATGACCGCCGCCTGGATCTCCTTGGGCGCCGGCGCCATCTCCTTGAGCACGCCGTCGATGCGGAACCGGATGCGGATGTTGTTCTCGCTCGGCTCGACGTGGATGTCGGACGCGTTGTCCGAGATGGCCTGCTTGAGCAGCAGGTTCACGTAGCGCACGAGCGGCGCATCGGACGTCGAGGCCACCGGGGCCAGGATGTCGATGGCCGTCTCCTCGTCGAGCATGTCCCGGACGAGCTCGCCCAGTTCTGCCTCGGCGCGGTAGAGCATGTTGATCCGGGACTGGATCTCGGCCTTCAGGGCGCACGCGAAACGGACGGGATGACGAGTGATCGCCTGCAGGTCGTCGCGGATCTGCCAGTTCATCGCGGTCTGCGAGTCGGAGACCACCACCAGGACGTCCTTGTCGAAGCCGATCGGGACCACCTGGTACTTGCGCGCCTGGTCGCCGGTGATCAGGCTCGCCGCGTGCGGGTCCACCGCGATGTCCATGACCTCGACGAACTGCAGTCCGGCCGCCTCGACCGTGCAGCGCACGACGTCCTTCTTGCTGACCGCACCCTGCCTCACCAGGACGTTGAGCACCGGCTCGCCGAGGGCGGAGGCCGTGGCCGCGCCGGCGGAGACCTGGTCCTCGGTGATGAGGCCCTCGCCCAGCAGCACGTCGACGACGGAGGCGGTCATGTCGTGGTTCTCCTCTGTCGGGGCGTGGGGTCGAGCAAAGAGTCGACCAGGGTCAGGTCATCGGCATAGGCGGCGATCAGCGCCTCGGTGAGCTCGGCCACTCGGGCGCGAAGCCCCTCGATCGTCGTGTCGGTCGCGTCGCGAGTCTGGCGAAGCCGCATCTGGACGATCTCGAGCTCGCGGCGCGCCGCGTTGCGCGCGTTGCGGATCTCGTCGATGGGAGGAGCCTGACCGGACGAACGCACGGAGGCGGACAGGCCCGACGTCGATCGGTTCGACATGGACGTTCTCCCTCCTCACGATCGCGACTACTCGCGGTGACCGGCCCTCTTGAGCGCGACATGCAGGTCGGCGACCCGCGTGACCACCTTCTCGGCCTCGTCGACGGTGATGATCCCGTCCATGACGAGGCGGACGGCATCCTGCTCGAACGTGCGCATGCCGTAGTACCGGCCCTCGGCGACGATGTCCTGGATCATCGACGTCTTCTCCGGATCGAGCACTGCCTCGCGGATGCGCGGGGTGGACACGGCCACCTCCACGACCACAGTGCGCCCGACGCCGTTCCCGGAGGCGACCAGGTGCTGGCACATGACGCCCTGCAGGGTCTCCGCCAGGGACATGCGCGCCTGCCGCTGCTCCTCGACCGGGAAGATGTCGATGGCCCGGTTGACGGCGTCGACCACGGTCCGGGCGTGCAGGCTCGCGAGCACGAGGTGTCCGGTCTCCGCCGCCTGCAGGGCGGTGCGGAGGGTCATGGGATCGCGGATCTCTCCGATGAGGATCACGTCGGGGTCCTGCCGGAGCCCGGAGCGCAGTGCCCGGTCGAATTCGCGCGTGTCGGTGTGCAGCTCGCGCTGGCTGATCGTCGCGCGCTTGCCCCGGTGCAGGAACTCGATCGGGTCCTCGATCGTCAGGATGTGGCAGTTGCGCTCGCGGTTGATCGCGTCGATCATCGCCGCCAGCGTGGTCGTCTTCCCGGAGCCGGTAGGCCCGCAGATGAGGATGAGGCCGCTGCTGCGAAGGGCGAGCTCCTCGACCACCGGGGGAAGGCCCAGCTCGTCGAACCCGGGGATGTCGACCTTCACGTGCCGGAGCACCATCGCCGCGGCGCCTCGGCTGCGGTAGGCGTTGGCGCGGAATCGTCCGATGCCGGGGGCGGTGAGCGCGAAGTCGACCTCGCGATCGGCGGCGAACGCTGCCCTCTCGTCCGCGGTGGGCAGGGCATCGAGCACGATGACCTCGGTCTGCTCGGGCGTGAACTCGGGCAGGTCCAGGGGCCACAGCTGACCCGACACGCGGATGAGCGGGGGCGCGCCCGGACGGATGTGCACGTCCGAGGCGCCGTGCGCCACGGCCGTCGCGAGGATCTCGCGAAGGTTCGACGCGCCGGACCCGGAGGTCGGCTCCCGCTCGAGGTTCGGCGCGCGCGCCGGTGCCTGGATACCCATACCTCTGGTTTCGGCCCGGGTCGTGCGATTGGGCCCACCCCATGGGCTCAAACCGCGCGACCGGGCCGATATCCCTGTCGAGACACGCACCGGCTGGAGGCATGCACATGGCGGCCAAGAAGGCACCGAAGCTCGTGGGCCTCGACATCGGGACGAGCGGTGTGCGTGCCGTCGAGCTGACCTGGGATCGCAAGACGAGCAGCTACCGCATCAAGAAGGCCGCCTCCGTCGAGCTGCCCCGCGGGGCCGTGCGCAACGGTTCGGTGCACGACGAGGCCGTCGTCGCGAAGGCGCTCAAGAGGCTCTGGCGCAAGGGGCACTTCTCCACCCGCAAGGTCGTGATGGGACTGGCGGACAACAGCCTCCTCACCCGCCAGGTCGACCTGCCATGGATGCCCCCCGACGACTTCCGCACCGCCTTGAAGTACCAGGTCGGCGATGCGCTTCCGGTCGACCTCGACTCGGTCCAGATCGACTACCACCTCCTCGGCGAGCGGCACTCGGCCGACGAGCACGGCCAGGCCGTGGACCTGAACCGCATCCTCATCGTGGCGGTGAGCACCGACGCCGTCACGTCCCAGGCGAACGCCGTGCGCAAGGCGCGGCTGGAGCCGATCGGCGCCGATACGACGGCCTTCGCGCTGATCCGGGCAGCGTGCGCCGGCGTCCTGCCCGGCGACACCAGCACCCACGCCGTGGTCGACCTCGGCGCGGACCAGTTGATGGTGGTCGTCCATCGGGCCGGCCAGCCCCGGTTCGTCCGCACCATCTCGAATCTCGGTGGCGAATCCGCCACCGATGCCCTGGCAGCGCGCCTGGTCATCGACCTGGACGAGGCCGAGGGCATCAAGTGCGAGACCGGCCTGAACGGCCGCGCACCACTGGTCGCCCCGATCGTGGAGTCGTCGGTGTTCGGCGGAGTCTCCATGCCCGTGGCCGCGTCCGTCGACTCTCGGACCGCTGCGGCCATCGAGGTCCTGAACCCGTGGGCGACGACCATCATCGGAGAGGTCCGCAACTCCCTCGACTACTTCCAGGCGTCCGAGCCGGGAACCCCGGTCAAGTCATTGACGCTGACGGGCCGCACTGCCTCCACCGCCGGATTGGTCGACCGCATCGCCACCCAGATCCCCATCCCGGTCCGCACGATGCCACCGCTGCTCGGCCTCGAGGCCGCCCGCAGCGTGGTGCACGGCGCCCCGCCCGACACGCGCCTGATGGTCGCGGCCGGACTCGCCATGGCGGGCTCGTCATGACCGCCCCGACCACGACTCCCCCGCCGCGGCATCGCTCCCGGCGCCCGGCCGCAAAGAAGAGCATCTGGCAGATGGAGCTCGGCAAGAAGCCTGCCGACGACGAGGCGATCGAGCACGCTCCCTTCCAGCCGACCCTGCCTCGGGTCAACCTGCTCCCGAGCGCCGTTCGCCAGAGCATCGCCATGAGGAAGGCCCTCCGCGGCTTCGTCGCGCTGGGCATCGTGCTGGTCCTCGCCTTCGCGGGCGTGTGGTACCTGCAGTCGTCCACGATCGCCACGGCTGAGGCGGCCCTGGCCGAAGCCCAGGCGGAGAGCCAGGAGATCGAGGCCAAGATCGCCGCACTCGCGCCGGTCAAGGCGATGTTCAGCGAGATCAGCGGGCAGCAGGAGCTCGTCCGGAAGACCATGGCGTCTCAGCCGCAAGCCGCCGCCGTGTTCGCGCATCTGATCGACCTCGGCGAAGTGGCGAGTGGACCCGGTGCACCCGTCGACTTCACGTCGGTCACCGTGGGCTACCAGGGAATCCCCGTGCCCGGCGGACCGGTCAACGCATGCGCCAACCCGGATCCGTTCGGTGCCGACATCACCATCGGCTGCGTGACCTTCAATGCGACGGCGGGGTCGCGTGCCCAGGTCGCCGACCTCCTCATGCGAATGGAGACGGATCCGATGTTCGTCGGGCCTTACGTCGATTCGACGACTGTCTCGACGGGAACGGACCCCGAGTCCGACGTCGTCTACTTCACCGGAACGGCCGGGCTCTCGGTCGAGGCTCTCGACCAGGAGCTGTCGGCTGAGGAGATCGAGGCCATCCTCACCCCGCCCAAGCCGGCTGACGACGAAGAAGGGGAGGGCCAGGAGTGATGAGTACTCATCGCGTGCGCAACACCGTGCTCGTCGGGACCCTCGCCGTCCTCGCTCTGGTGGCGGCCGCATGGTTCCTGGTGCTGTCACCCCGGCTCGCGACCGCCGATGGCCTTGCCACCCAGGCGGAGCAGTTGTCGATGTCGAACACGCAGCAGCTCAACCGGTACAACCAGACGCTCGACCAGGCGGTCCGGGCGACGCAGGCAGCGAACGAGGCACAGGCGCTGTTCTCCACGATGCCGGAGGCGGCGGAACTGCCCACCGTCCTGACCCAGATCACCGACGCGGCCACCGACGCCGGCATCGCCCTGACCGACATCTCGATGATCAGCACCACCATGCCCGCAGACCCGTATCGCCGGCCATGCGGCACGCCGACGGAGCGACGATGCCGATCGGCCAGTGCAACGTCCAGCTGGCTCAGATGGACGTGACCATCTCGGTCGTGGGCAGCGCGCGCCGGACCTGCTGCGGTTCCTGGACAACCTCCAGGCGCTCGACCGGGCGGTGCTCGTGACGTCGACAGGCCTCCAGTCGAACGTCCTGTACCGTCGAGGGTGCGAACGGAACCGCCGCGACCACACCCTCACCGTCTCGGGCTCGATGTTCGTCCTGCAGTCGACACTTGCCAGACCTCGTGGCCAATGTGCAGCGGCTGCTCGACGAGGTGCAGGCGCCCGAGGTCGCGTCGTTGCCGCGCGAAGCCGCTAGAGCGGACCGAGGTCCTGGAGCAGGCGTTCGCCGTCGCGACTCGCCGAGCCCCTCGGCGAGCGCCGCCCGAATGGCACGCACCGCCGGCAGGAACTCCGACGGGAGGCTGTCGAGCTCGGACATCGCCGCCGTCGGTCAGTTCCCATCTGCAGGTGACGGTGAGGATTTGAGTGTCGCCCGCCGCGACGGCCGACTCGACGAGATAGGCCTCCAGCGCAAGGAAGTCGCTCTCGTACGCCGACTGGATCGCCTCCGGGATCGAGCCCTTGACCCGACGGGCCTGCGCCTCGAGCATCGTCGCAGCCGCAGCCGCACGCCGGGCCGCGACGAATTCCTCGGCGGTCAGCCCTCCGAGGCGTTCGGCGACCGACATCTCGATCTCGTCGGCAGACGGTGCGAGGACTGCGGCGAGGTACTCGATGTCGGGCCACCGCTGGGACAGGTCGAACACCAGTGACGACTCGAAGGCAGAGACCATGTGATCGCGGGCGAAGTCGATCAGCTGCTCCGCCGAGATGGCGTCCGGCAGCTCGGAGTCGGCGAAGCCCGCGAGCTCGCGTGAGACCGCCTCGACCGCCTGGTAGAACTGCCGCTGCGGTGAGCGTCGGGGCGATGTTCAGCCGCTCCCACACGACCGACTCGAGCACGGCCAGGTCGGCACCGAGCGCGCAGGCCACCGCCCTGACCGAGTCATCCTCGGCGGCGTACTGCTGGGCCGCCGAGTCGAGCACCTGGGCGGTGCGCATCATGCGCCCGAAGTGCTCCTCGGCCGTGCCCTTCTCCGCACCCGGCACCCAAGCCTCCTCCGCGATCGAACACCCGCGTTGGCGGGCCCTTGCAGGATAGTCGCCGTGCGAGCGGAGGCGCTCGACGCCGCTACTCCACCCAGATCACCAGCCGGCGGAACTCGGTGACCGCGTCGTCGCCCGTGCCGTGCGTCAGGTCGTAGCTGACGATCACCGGGCCCGGGGCCGTCGGCGTCACGTACGCCGTCAGCCCGCTGGTCGTGACGCTCGCGGCGCCGGAGACGACCTCCACGTCGTCAACCGTCGCGCTGACGTCCGTTGCGAAGGCGAGGGGATACGCGGCGACGTCGAGGCCCTGACGCTGCATCGTCAGCTCCATCGTCGGCGCCTTGCGGTCGGAGTCGTTCTCGACGGAGTCAGTCCACGCCTCGTCACTGAGCTCGAGCATGTAGGGCGGCACGTGCCGGGCGAGCCGGGTGTCGTACTTGTACACCTTGTTGTAGCCGCCGTTGGAGCCGACCACGCAGCGGTACTTCTGCGCGAGGCTCCCCCACATGTAGATGTAGCCGTTTCGGTCTCCGTACGTCGGATCGTTCGGCTCGTTCGGCGTGTAGGGATCCTGCGCGGCGAAGCACTGGTCCACGGCCAGCAGAGCGAAGTTGAAGATCGGGTTGCGGGCATTGGCGATCTTCCAGTCGCCGACCCACCGCGCGGGAGCCGCGGTGAACGGGCGGTAGATGTAGGAGAACTTGTCCGACACCAGCCCCAGGAAGTTCTGCGAGGTGCTGCTGGGCTTGCCGTAGTTCGCGCCGGTCGTCGTCGACGAGGTCGTGTCCCTGAGCGTGCCGGTCAGGATGATGTTGTTCTCCGTCGCGATCGTCATGGCACCCTTGTAGACCCCCTGCACGTACAGGTCGCCCTTGGCGCAGCTGGACGAGTACCACGGCGAGGCGATGTCGGCGTACTCCGACGGATAGCCCTTGAAGTGCCAGCCGGACGGGGAGTTGAACAGCGCCGCCTCTCCGGTGTCCACGCTCGCCTTGGGGATCACGAACGGGTAGGTGCTGGTGCCGAACTTGACCTTGCAGGTCGGCTCGTTCGGGGCCGTCGGCGGAGTCACGGTCGCGAACTGGTTGTTCAGGTCCCACGCATTGTCCGGGTCGTCGGCCTCCGTCGGGCGTCGCACGTTCTGCACGTAGATCACCAGGTCCTCGAAGCTGGCCAGGTTGACGCGCGCGGTGTTGGGGGCGGTCGCGGTCCCCGTGCCGAGGAAGGCGCCGTTGCCACCGGCGCACAGCGGGTTCGTCGCCTTGGTGTCCGGGCTCGTCACGTACATGTATCCGTCGTTGGTGAAGCGGATCCGGGTCGGTCCCGTGAACACGCAGCCGGTCTCGCTCGCCCGCTTCTTCAGGAGGGCGGGTGAGGTGGGCAGGTCGAGAATGGTCGCGTACTCGGGGTTGATGCCGGTCGGGTCGGGCGGGCCGTCCGGGCGCCAGGCGTTGCCCTGGAAGAGCGTCGTTCGGCTGGTGCTGGTCTGGATCCACTTGGCGTTGGTTCCGTTGTTGCTGGTGATGCCGGTCGGCGAGTTGGCCAGGAACCGGCGATCCTCGTCACATCCCACCTCGCCGGGCAGCAGGCCCTCCGCCTCGCTGCGGCACGATGACGTGATGTCGCCGGGCGCGATGGTGTCGGTGAGGTCGGCATTCTCCAGGCGCCAGACGTCGTTGGTGTGCACCTTGCCCTGCAGCGTCTCGCTGTTGTAGATGCCGGCCCACTGGCAGAAGTTGAGGTTGCGCTGGTTGCCGGTGTTCGGCAGCAGCGGCTGCACCTGGCCGCCCTCGTACCAGTGCCGGGAGCAGACGAGGCGCGCCAGCTCTTGCGCCGTGTAGCCGGGGCCGCCCGAGTCGGCGACGGTGGAGTAGGCACCGGGCAGGTCGGGGGCGGGCGTCTCGATGTCGCTCATGTACACGTAGTCGAGCGTCGACCGCTTGGAGAGGGTCGCCTGGACCGTGCGGACGACCCCGTTCTCCCCCTTCGGGGAGCGGCCGACCGCGATCACGACGAGCATGCCTCCCGCGCCGGCCCGGCTCGAGTCGACGGAGTAGCGGAACTCGCTGTCCGTCGTTCCGCCGGGCACGTCGACCCATCCGCAGAGCGCCGCGTTGAACCCCTCCTGCGCGACGTCGGCGACGCAGTCCTGGTCCTCCATGTCGGAGTAGTAGATGTTGTTCTCCTGGAGGTGCGCGAGGTACTCCGCGATGCCCGCCTCGGCGGCGGACAGGGCGGCGAACGAGTGCTCGCTGCGGCTCGACGGCACGATCTGACGGACCACCGACTGCGCCACGACGAGCGCGAGCCCGAGCATCACCATGCTCATGATGATCACGAGGATCATCGCCACGCCGCTGTCGCCTGCAGGCTTCTCGATCGGATCGTCGCACCGCACGTCGCGGACGCCCTTCGTCGCTCATGACAGGTTCACCAACCTCACCTGCTGGGTGACCAGGTTGCGCGCCTCGTCCTGGTCGCCAATGGTGACGAGGACCGAGCTCAGCACCTCGTTCTCGGCCAGCACGACCGGTCCGAGGACTGCGGGCGTCACGTCGCCGTTGCCGACCGCGCGATCGAGCACGGCTCGAGGGTGCAGCGCGCACGCAGGCTGAACTGGATCGGCGACTCGTCGCCGCCCCAGTCCAGCAGCGTGCGACGGGTCGCCATCTGCTCGGCCGGCCATACCCACTTGTTCGGCACGTACTGCCGGCGTCGTCACCGTCGAGTAGACCCGCTTGTCGGTCGCGTCGAACCACACATGCACCCGGTAGGGCACGTCATTCCGTTCGCCGGTGCCGGCGAACGTGTAGAACGTCATCGACGTCGCGCTGGCCTGGGTGACGGCGATCCCGTCCTCGGTCGGTGCCGCCTCAGGCGTCCCCTCGGGGGCGTCGGCGTTGCGAAGGTCGCGACGATCGTCTCGGAGCCAGCATCGCCTGTCCCTGCTGCTCGGTACCCAGGCGTGATCCGTCCGGATGCCGCTGAAGGCGGACAGGACCGTCGGCCGAGACGAGGACCATCAGGACTCCGAAGACCGCCATCGCCGTGACCAGCTCGATCGTCGTGAAGCCTCGTCGCGACCAGCCGTCTGCGCCGCGGCGGGTGCGAATGTCCGAGTCCCGGTCCCGTCACATCACGGCCCCGTCGGGGTGGCCGACGGCTCGGCCGGAGGTCCGGTGGCGGCCTCGCTCGGCGTGGGAGTCGGGGTCGGCGCTGGGCTCGTCGAGCGTCGCCTGCGTGAACCGGACGACGGTCACCGGCAGGACGGTGTCCGGCGCCGGGGGCACGAAGGGCGTCACTAGCGTAACCGTCTCACCGCCTGACGTGAACGTCCAGTCGCCGAACGGCATCCCGACGAACAGCAGGCCGCGCGCGTCGGTGCGGCCCAGCGTGATCTCCGTAGTGGGGCACCCGACCTCGGCGGGCACGTGGCTTGGCGACGACCACGGCGTCCTCAGGAAGTCCGCGGACCTTGACGGGCGCGGTGGCCAGCGCCGCCAGCGTCACCTGGCCGGCCGCGAGGTCGTATGCAGAGCGGGCGTTGAGCGTGCTCAGCGGGTCGGCGTCGGTGCATGCGCCGGCCCACGCCTCGATCTCGTTGCCCGGCCACAGTCCGGTGACCGGCTGGTTGACGACGCCCTCCTGAGCGGAGCCGCCGGTGCCCTTGACCTGCCACAGCACCGGCATCGCGGCCGGCAGCGGGTGCTCGGGGTCGGCGCCGGTGAACTGGACGCGGGCCGCCTGGGCGTACTCGAACGTCGCCTTCGCCACGGTGCCGGCGCTTATCGTGACGACCTTCTCGGTTCCGGTCGGCGTGGACGAGACGAATCCGTCCTTCGACACCGTCACGGTCAGGGAGGCGGACGGTTCGAGCCCGGGCACGAACAGGCAGCCGTCCGAGCCCGTGGTGAGGGCGGCCAGGCTGTTCAGCGGATGGAAGGCGTCGGCGAACGACACGGAGACGCCGCTGACCGGCTGCGCGGCCTCGTCGACCACGGCGATGGCGGCGGAGCCCTTGGTCACGTCCTCGGCCACCGGCTCCGGCGGGATGATCACGGTGTCGGCGTTGATCGGGGCGGTCAGATCGGCGCCGGTCACCTCGACGCTGACGCGCATGTACGACCGCTGCGGATTGGCGGCATTGCAGGCGTTCGAGGTCTGGCCCGAAGCCGACCCAGTTGCTGGTCGTGCGGATCGTGAAGGCGTCGTTGAGCAGCAGCGGATCGACCAGGTCGGCGTCGAGAGCCGCCGCCCAGTCGGGGTCGGTCACCGGCGGGATAGCGCCCTCGAACTGCCCGATCGGGATCATGTCGACGTCGAGGGTGCGCAGGTACTCGATCTCGGAGCGGGCCATGTTCGCGGCGGTGACGCGGTCGGCGTTCTGTCGCAGCGTCTCAAGACCCTGGATCAGGATGGAACTCGTAGCCGTCGAGACCACGATGAACACCGCCATCGCGGCCACCACCTCGATGATGGTGAAGCCGCCGTCGGGCGTGCGGCGACGGTGCGCGCCGCGCGGACGCGCGATTCCGGTGCGCGCGGCAGTTCGCCTGCTCATGGCACACCCCTCGCCGACACTTGTGGGTCCACAGAGGGTTTCGGACCAGATGGGCCGGAACTGATGCTCCGGGGCGGGTGACTTGCCCGCCGGCACAGCCCGTCGCCGTGCACCGGCTCACCCCCCGGTCGACCTTGAGGTTGGCGGCGATCCGCTCCGCGGATTTCGCCGCCAACCTCAAGGTCGACGGGCCGTGGGAGCGGGCGGCGCACGCGGGAGCCGGCGGGCGCGGGGCGCGGTGGGGTGCTGGTGCCGGGGCTACGGCTTGCGGGGCTTCTTCGGCTTGTCCGACTTGCCGGGCTTGTCCGACTTGCCGGGCAGGGCCACCCGGTCCGCGGACAGCTGGATCTTCTCGCCGTCGAGGGCGGCCACCCGGCGCACGCCCAGCAGGTTCGGGACGTCGATGCCGGTGAACGGCGCCACGTGCGCGACCAGGCCGCATCCGTTCGTGTGGGCCATCATCGGCACGCCGCCCTTCTCCATCGGCCCGAGGTACATGACCACATGGCGGTAGGGGCAGGTCTGGCCGACCGGGCAGGTGTCGTAGAGGACCAGGTCACCGGGCTTGAGCATCTCCGGTGCGATCGGGACGTAGTGCTCGTCGAGCGGGACGCCGTCCCACGGGACCATGTTGCGGGTCGAGGGCGCCCATCCCTCGCCGGCCGTCTTGAGGCCGGCTCCCTCGGCGTAGGCGCGCGAGACATACGACGAGCAGTCGTACCGCCATGCCTCCAGCCGGCCGATGCCCTCGCACGCGTAGGGCGCGCCGAGCCGGACCATGGCCCACTTGATCGCCATCGCGGCCTGGATCGTCGGCGCGTGCTTGACGGCGTTCGCGCAGAGGGTCTTGACGTCGATGCCGGGCGGCACCGTGCCCTCGAGGACGGACGTGGGACAGCCGGTCTTGCCCACGATGGTCTGGGGCGCGGCGCCCGCGATGAGCTTCTGCAGCTCCTTCTGGTCGATCTTGAGCTTCTTGCGGGCCTTCTCGAGGGAGGCGCTGATCACGCCCATGCGATCGTCGTCTCCGGCGGTCCGGATCTGAGCGGAGGCGACCGCCGACGACACCTCGATCGCGTGCTCCTGGGCCAGCAGGAACGCACCGGTCTCGCTGCCCGTCGCCGAGCGCAGGTAGTAGTAGGAGTCGATGTTGCGCAGCACGTCGTCGGGCTTGCTGCCCATGACCCCGAGGATCACGTCGACGTCGGTCGTGCCCGTGATGTAGAGGTCGCGTACCGCCGTGGAGAACTCCTGGGCGGCGTCGACGAGGGCGTACTCGGCCTTGCCGCGCGCCCGGTAGGCCATCGCCATGTCGTCCGAGGAGGCGTCGAGCACCGCGCGAGCCGCGAGGAGATCCTCGGTCAGCGACTCGATCTTGAGCTTGTCCTTCTCGACCCGCTTCCACATGTCGGCGTACTCGTCGATGAAGCCCGGGTCCAGGGGCGGGGCCGCGTCGGCCCCGCGGCGCGGCTCGGTGACCGCATCGGTCTCGATCTGGGGACGCTCGCCCGGCAGGGTGCCCCCGCCGGCCTGCGTCGGGCCCTCCGGCTCGGCCGTCGGCTTGGGCTTGGGCTTCGGCTTGAACTTGGGCGGCACGAAGCCGCCCCCCGCCTGCTCCGGTCCGGTCGGCGAGGGCTCGTCCGCCTGTGCGGGACCAAGGACGAGACCGGCTCCGCCCACCCCCAGGAGGCAGACCGACAGGGCAACAGCGGACGCCGCGGCACGCGGCCGCCACCCCCAGTCCTGACCCATGCGCCCCATTATGTACATCATGTCTATTCGAGGGACGCCGGGTCGCGCGCGCTACCCTCAACTATGACCCGCACCGAGGGTGATCGGTCGTCCTTCGTCGCGCTCCTGCGCGCCCTGGGCGCCTGGCTGCACCCGGTATCGGCGTTCCGACGGCGCAGCGAGCCCGAGCGTCAGCTGCAGCTGCGGGTGGGCATCGCCGGCGTGTTCATCGGTGGCACCGGGCTGCTCGCCCTCGGCGTCTCGCTGTGGTGGCTCACGGTGGTCCGTCCGTCGATCTCGCGGCGTCGCGGCACTGTGGGCCACGGTCGCTCTGGTTGCCATCAGCGTCTTCGCCCCGCAGGCCGTGTTCCGGGCCCGCAACTCCGCCATGACCAAGCAGGTGCTGAGCAACCCGTCGTCGCCGATCCGCCCCTGGCGCTCCACGACCATCACGTTCGACGCCGTGCTCGTGGGCGCGATGCTGGCCGGCATCTACTTCGACCCGGCGCTGACCCTGGCGTGCTTCGTCCTCGCCTTCAGCGTGCGCGTCGTCTTCCAGAGCCGTCGGACCATCGAGGTCGACGCCAACGCGCGCTTCCACAGTGCCATGGTCGCGTGGACGTCCGCAGCGACGGCCGCAGCCGCGTTCGCCATCGTCAAGCCGCTGGCCACCAACGTGTCGACGCAGGGGTCGATCGTGCCGCTGATCCTCGCGGCCGTCGTCGCGATGTACATCGGGCTCGCGTTCAACGCGGCGGAGCGCTGGCTCAACGGGGACCGGACCCGGTGGGCGTTCGCCCGCGACGCCGTCGACACCCGGCGGATCGTCGTCGCCCTGATCAGCGCCGGCATCGCGTGGCTGGTCGCCGTGGTCGGCGACGCCGTCGCCCACGCGGCCAGCCGCCAGGATGCCGCGGCCGGGTCGGCGGCGGCGCTGGCCGTGTTCCTGGCCTCGTGGCTGGTCCTGTGGTTCGCGTCCATCCGCATGTGGCGCCACGATGCGGCGCACACCCTCGACCTGTGGTCGGCCCATCAGGCCGAGATCGTGACCCGCCTGACCGACGGGTCGCTGAGCCCCGAGCTCGCGGGCCGCGCTGCCCTGCCCATCACCACCCGCATGGCCATCTCGGTCTTCGGGGCGACCCGGGCCATGACGATCGTCGATGACGGCCGCGGCCACGTCACCCGGCACCTCGTGGCCGTCGACGTGTACGACAACGCGCCGGCCGATCGAGCCGAGGCTCCTCGCCAGCGTCCCGCACCTGACCATGCCGCTGTACGCGGTGCCGGGCCATGCCAACACCAGCGGCGTCACGGTCGCCGGCTGGCTGTGGACCGGCTCCTTCATGACCCGGTCCGCGAGCATCGTGCAGCGATTCACCGAGCTCGCGACGGCCGCCGTCCTGACTCCCGTGGTCGCGGCCAACGACGACCGCAACACCGCGGCCTTCGAGCTGATGTTCGACGACGTCAACCGCTGGCCCACCCTGGCCGCCTTCGAGGAGGCCGTCGACCGCATGCGCCGGCGGTCGGACCAGAACCCGCATACGGACTCGCTGCTGATCGGCGTGTACGCCATCGACGACTTCGGCGCGCTTGCCGGCGGGCGGTTCGAGCAGGCCGCGGTGGCGCAGGTCCTGCGGCTGGCCCTCGGACACCAGGACTTCGCCGGCCACGACCTGTTCGCCGCGTACGAGGCGCCTGGTCGGCTGTGGGTCGCGCTCGGCGGCGGGCCGATCATCCGCAACGGCATCGAGCTTCTCCGGGGCCTCCAGCAGCACATCAACGACCACGGCGCCGTGCCGTCCGCGCGACTCGATGTCGACGTGCACGTCAGCGTGTCGTTCGGCTATGCGGCCCACCAGGTCGACGACTTCAGCCGGGAGGGGCTCATGGCGATGGCGCTGAGCCGCCTGTCCAGCGACCAGAGCGCACGCAACCCGTTCGCGATCGACGACCTCATGGGCTACGACATCAGCCCCGAGGACATCATCGGCCAGCCCGACCTGCCGGTCACCGCGGTCGACGTCATGCACCTGCTCGTCGCCGACCACCGCATGCCCACGACCGCGTCGTTCACCACGCAGTTCACGCCGATCACGCAGGTCGACTCGGGGGCGACCGACGCGGTGTGGGCCCAGATCGGCTGGGAGCGCAGTTTCGGCACCCTCGACCTGACGCTCGCCCGCCAACTTCCTGGCCCTGGTCAATCGCCAGCCCCAGCTCGCCGCGCAGGCCACCCGCATCATCCTGGACCGGCTGCGGGTCGTGTTCGCCGAGGCCGACGCCCTCGGGCATGACGACCTGCCGGTCATCGTCTCGCTGCCGCCGATCCTGCTGCACCCCGACGCCGGCGACCTGTCGCTGCCGCAGCTGGTCACGTCGTTCCTCGACGCCCGCGAGTGCGCACGCACCGTCATCCTGGTCGACACGGTGCCGGCCGGCGGCGGGCGGGCACTACGCCTGCTGTCGGAGCGCGGACTGCAGATCGCCGTCACCTCCCCGGCCGCTGCGGGGGCCGAGCCCAGCGACCTGTTCGGCTGGCTGCGCTGGGGGGTGTTCTTCCCGCAGCACGTGGTGAACGGGGCGTCGGGCATCGACGGGCTGACGATCCAGCAGACCACGTCCGCGATCGCCACCCAGCAGACCCGGCTCATCGCGCGTCACCGACCAGTGGATCGATCCGCGCGACCTGGCCGAGCACAACATCGGCTGGACTTTGGACAGCAGTCAGTTCCACGAGTCGGTGCGCGAGTGCGTCGACTTCACGTCCAGTCCTCGACGCTGAGCGTCTCGGGGTCGAGTGTCGCAGGCCGCGCCGCAGGTGGCACACGAGTAGGGCCTGCCGGGTGTCTCTCGCGAGGCACCCAACAAGCCCTGTCGTCCCCCGTTCTCCCCGTACCCCCCGTGCGCTCCCCCTGAGCGGTCCGGCTGGGCTCGCCCCTCGTGAGCCCAGCGGGCCATTCGACGCGCTCTGTTTCGCACAGTAGGAGCCGGCAAGCGGCGTCGCCAGCGCCAATGGTCCCGACGGTGGGATATAGCCGGGTACCCCTTCGGCCCGTCAGGACGGGACCTACGTCCGCTGGAGCGCCGTTCCGCTGCACCTAGGCTCCGCTTGGAGGGTGGTGCCATGGAGCGGGACCGTACGACCGCGCTGTGCAACTTCCTGCGCTTCCTGTCCGGCAACCCCGATGGCAACGCCACCGCCCGGTCGATGGTGCTCGGCGCCCTCGCCCCGATCGGCGTGGTGTGCGGCCAGATCTACGCCTACAACGGCACCAGCGACCTCGACCTGATCGGCAACTTCGGCTTCCCCGACGACGAGGCCGCCAACTACCGCACCCTGCCGATCAGCATGCCGCTGCCGATCTGCGACGCGTTCACCTCGCTCGTGGCCGTCGTCCGGACTCCGCAGCAGCTGGCGGCCCAGTACGCCCTGCTGGCGTCCGAGCCGGAACTGCTCCGCGAGGCCCAGGGCGATCCGGACCTCGCGGGCAGCATCATCTGCGTGCCGGTCATGTACTCGGGCGTGCCCGTGGGCGCCCTCTCGCTGCTGCAGTCCCCGGTGATGGAGTGGATGCCGGCCGACTGGACGTACCTCGACGGAGCCACGTCGGCGATCGGCATGTGGATGACCAACCAGCGCAGCATCCTCATCGACCGCTGGCGACGCGCGGCGCCGACCCCGCACCGCGAGGTGCGCATCACCGAGCGGCAGCGCCAGATCCTGGAGAAGGTGGCCGTCGACCGCACCAATGGCGAGATCGCCCGCGACCTGGGCTACTCGGTGCCCACGATCAAGAAGGACCTGCAGCAGATCATGCGGATCCTGGGCACCCAGGACCGTCGGGCGACGGCCGGACGGGCCCGCGAGATCGGCCTGCTGCCCGAGCGCCGCGCCCGCGACCTCTGACGCGCGCCCCGCACCCACCCGCACCACCCTCACCACCCACCCGCACCCCCAAGTCGAGTGGCGGGTTGTGGCTGCTCTCCGCGCGCGGAGAGCAGCCACAACCCGCCACTCGACCAAGGTGGTTAGGCTCAGTCAGGTTGCTTGCGCACTCACACTGTATGACGTACTGTCATACACATGAGCAGGACGGTGGTGGTGCAGGCGCGGGTCTCCGAGGCGGAGGCTGCGGTGGTGCAGGCTGACGCGGCGCAGCTGGGGCTCGAGGGGACGTCGGAGGCGGTGCGCGAAGGTTTGGTGCTGTTGCACCGGCGTGCGCAACTGTTGGCGCTCGCCCAGTCCTACGACGACTTCTTCGGAGGCGAGCCAGCGCCGCTGTCTGACGTGACCGCGGCGCTGTACAGCGCCGACTGATGGCGCGCCCGACCGTTCCGGCCCCGCCTCCATTCCGCGGCGATGTCTGGGACGTCTCGTTCCCCCGAATCGGATCCCATCCCGCGGTCGCCCTGACGACCAACGCCCTGCGCGGGCGACTGTCGTCGGTGACCGTGGTGCTGATCACCGGCACACAGGGTCCGACTACCACTCACGTCGAGCTCGGGCCCTCCGCTGGGTTGACGAAGTACCCGGTCAGCTACGCGAACGTCACCGATCTCCACACCGTGCCCGTCGCGAGCTGCCGCACGTTCCGGGGACGGCTGGCGCCCCGCGAGATGGAGCTTCTAGAAGACTCGCTCGCACTCGTGCTGGGCCTGCCTGCGCGGGCAACGCCAGCCTGAGCGAGCTCGCGAGTTGGGTCCGCAGCGCGTGCAACCGCAACTCGCCACTCGACCGGGGTGGTTAGGCTCCCTGCGTGAAGGCTCTTCGCGCGGGCGGCATCGCCGCCGTCGCCGTGGCCGTCGCCCTGTCGGCACCGGCCTCGGCCGAGGCGATCCGCTGCATGTGCTTCGCGCGAGCCGCGTCCGCCGCCGCGACCCCGCCGCCCGTGCCGCAGCCCGGAATCGCGGTGTCCGACACGCTGTTCTCCCTGCACGCCGCCCCGGACGTCGTCACGGTGCCGGGCGTCCCCGCGGCCCGGATGCGCCTGTGGGACGTCCATACGTCGTGGGCCGAGCTCAACCCCGCGCCGGGCGAGTTCGACTGGCGCCGGCTCGACGAGCGCATCGCCCTTGCCGAGGCCGGTGGGTCAACGGTGCTGCTCGTCCTCGGACTGACGCCGCCCTGGGCCGGGCCGCCGACCGACGCCGACGACCGCTGGGGCGACTTCACGGCGGCCATGCCCGACGACCCCGGCACCTTCGCCGAGTACGTGACGCAGGTCATGCGCCGGTACGGCGGTCGCATCGACGCCGTCGAGGTCTGGAACGAGGCCGACCTGCAGACCTTCTTCACCGGCACCCCCGGGCAGATGGCCGACCTCACCCGCCTGGCGTACGACGTCGTCAAGTCGATCAGTCCGGCGACAAAGGTGATGGCGGCCTCGACGACGATCCGCCGCGAGCGCAGCCTGCGCTACTTCTACGCCCCCTACCTCGAGGAGCTCAAGCGCCGCGGCTGGCCGGTCGACGGCTTCACCCTCCACTCGTATCCGGACCACCTGGCCGGACCCGTCGAGCGCTACCGCGACGCCCTCGCCTGGCGCGCGGTGCTCGAGTCGGTCGCGGGCGACGAGCCCGCGGTGCTCGCCCGGCCCGTCTGGGACACCGAGATCAACTACGGCCTGCCCGGGGGCGGCGAGAACACCGCCCGCGCGATCGACGATGCCACGGGCGCGGCCTACCTCGCGCGCACCTACGTCGACAGCGTGCGACTGGGGCTGCAGAGCACCTTCTGGTACATCTGGACGGCCAAGCCGTTCGACGTCATCGGCGTGCAGCTCAATGCCTCCACGCCCGCGTCGATCCGCGCCTACGACACGGTGCGGTCGTGGCTGACGGGCAGCCGCATGGGCGACTGCGTCACGATCGAGCACGGGGCGATCGAGTGCCCCTTCAGCCGGGGTGCGGAGCGGTTCTCGGTCGTGTTCGCGAATCGGGACGCGACCCCGTTCTCCCGCGCCGGCCAGACCGCGACGTTCATCGACGGGACCTCGGCGCCGAGCGCCACGGTGACGTCGGTCGGCATCGCCCCCGTCCGGCTGGCGGCCACGCCGTAGGCGGTCCGGACCGGGCAGGACGAGCAGGGGCGACCGGCGTCAGGCGGACTTGTCGCGACGCTCGCGCCGCGGGGCCTCGCGGGGCACGATCGTCGGGTTGACGTTGTCGCGGACGACCTCGCCGGTGATGACGACCTTCGCGACGTCGGTGCGGCTCGGGACGTCATACATGACGTTCAGCAGCACCTCCTCGAGGATGGCGCGCAGCCCGCGGGCTCCGGTGCCGCGCAGCAGCGCCTGCTCCGCGATCTCGCCGAGCGCCGGCTCGTCGAACTCCAGCTCGACCCCGTCGAGCTCGAACAGCTCGCTGGTACTGCTTGACCAGCGCGTTGCGGGGCTCGGTCAGCACGGCGACCAGCGCGTTGCGGTCGAGCTTGCTGACGGTCGTGAACACGGGCAGCCGGCCGATGAACTCGGGGATCATGCCGAACTTGAGCAGGTCCTCGGGCATCACGTGGCTGAAGATGTCGTCCGGGTTGGTGTCGTCGTCGACGCGCTCCCCGTCGACGATGTCGAACGTGAACCCGAGCCGCTTCTGGCCCAGGCGCTGCTCGACGATCGTGTCGAGGCCCGCGAACGCGCCGCCCACGATGAACAGCACGTTGGTGGTGTCGATCTGGATGAACTCCTGGTGCGGGTGCTTGCGGCCGCCCTGCGGCGGCACCGACGCGGTCGTGCCCTCGAGGATCTTGAGCAGCGCCTGCTGCACGCCCTCCCCGGACACGTCGCGGGTGATCGACGGGTTCTCGCTCTTGCGGGCGACCTTGTCGATCTCGTCGATGTAGATGATCCCGGTCTCGGCGCGCTTGACGTCGTAGTCCGCGGCCTGGATCAGCTTGAGCAGGATGTTCTCGACGTCCTCGCCGACGTAGCCCGCCTCGGTCAGCGCGGTGGCGTCGGCGATCGCGAACGGGACGTTGAGCATCCGGGCCAGCGTCTGCGCCAGGTAGGTCTTGCCGCAGCCGGTGGGGCCGAGCAGCAGGATGTTCGACTTGGCCAGCTCGACGCGGTCGTCCTTGGTGCGCTCCGGCGCGTTGGCCTCGGCCTGCACGCGCTTGTAGTGGTTGTAGACCGCGACGGCGAGGGCCTTCTTGGCGGTGTCCTGGCCGATCACGTACTGGTCGAGGAACTCGAAGATCTCGCGCGGCTTGGGCAGGTCGCCCCAGGACGACTCGGAGGCCTCGCTGAGCTCCTCCTCGATGATCTCGTTGCACAGGTCGATGCACTCGTCGCAGATGTAGACGCCGGGACCGGCGATCAGCTTCTTGACCTGCTTCTGGCTCTTGCCGCAGAAGGAGCACTTGAGCAGGTCGCCGCTCTCGCCAATGCGTGCCACGCGGTGCCCCTTTCGTGCCCTCAGGGGGCTGACTGTTCGCCTCTGGACGGCCGAGAAGGCCGCGCCACCCTGACCGTACCTTGGGAAGCCCCCAAATGCAGCCTAAGGCCACGCCGACAACCCGCCCGGCCCCTCCCGCCCCCTCCGCGAGCCGTGAGCACCCCACTACGCGAGTGGGGAGTTGTTGGGGTGCTCCGGGCGAATTCGACCCCGACAACTCCCCACTCGCGAGGATGGATTGAAGGGGGGTGGGATGGGGGTGGGCTACTGGTAGGTCTCGGGGACCTGCCACCTGGCTGTCAGGTAGGTGTCCATGGCTCGGGCCGCGTCGAGCGACTGGCCGGCGACGTCGGGCTCGCCGCCGACCGGGTAGTTGGTCAGCTCGCCGAACCGGGGCCCGTGCGGGGTCAGGAGCCAGTCGACCCGCACCATGTCGGTGCCCGCGGAGAGGGCCCGGCACGCGTCCAGGAACCACGCCCAGGTCGCCGGGTCGAGGCCGGCACGCTCCCGGGCGGCCTCGGCGTCCTCGATCGGGAAGCGATCGACGGTGCGCAGCGCGAGGGTGAGGTCGCGCTCGAGGACGGCGGCCAGCGCCACCTCGCCGTGGATGCAGAAGACCTTCACCTCGGACGGGAGCCCGTCCGCGCCACCCTCGAACGCCTCGAGCATCGCGCGGCGCTCGATGCCGCGGTAGGCCCACTCCCGCCGGCCGGTCGGCCCCTGCCGGTACGGCAGCGTCAGCCACCGGTCCAGCAGCGCTGCGACCGCCGCGGGCGGCACCGAGTCCGGGTGCACGCAGTGCCGCGACCAGTGCGGACGGCCGGTCTCGCCGGGCAGTCGGGCGGACGGGTCCGCGGCGTCGCACACGATGACGATCCCCCCGGACGCGTGATTGACCTTAGCGACGTACTCGCGCGGCAGCCGGTCCCACGGCAGCGACGCCGCGCGCGGGGCCACGCCGAGTAGCGGCACCAGGGCCTCTGGCCCGACCCGCCGTGCCACGAAGTCGCGGACTCGCACCTTGTCCGCCGTCTCGACGAGTACCGGCCGACGGTCGCGCGCCATCTTGTAGCGCACCTTCTGCGCGAAGGTGACCGGCTGTCGCGTCCGCCGCAGCTCGAGCGCCTGCGCGACCGGCCCCGGCCACTGCCCGCGGACGAGGCCCCACGCGTAGGCAGAGGGCAGTTCCCAGCGCGACCCGCGCACCCGCGACTTGAGACCGTCCACGCTCACGCCCGCCTCCGGGCCACCGCCGAGCGCAGTCCGCGGCCCGCCTCGCGGGCCTTGCGCACGCCGGCCAGCGCCGGCCCGGCGCCCGGCACGCCCATGCCCGCGATCACGGCGCGCCAGAGCAGGGCGTCGTCGACGTACTGCACCTCCTGGAGCGCCGAGCGCGCGGCCGCCACGTCCCAGCTGGCCACCCAGGTGGCGGTGCGCCGGGTCCGCGCGGCCAGCACCGCATCGCGCGACGCGCTGTGCCCGAGCCACTTGCGCCGGGTCGCGATGCCGGTGAGCCCGAGCCGGGCATGGTTCTCGCGGGCGCTCGACAGGCTCGTGGGCAGCACCCGCCAGTTCGCCACGACCCCCGGCAGCCAGCGCACCTCGAACGCGTCGGCCAGGCGCAGCCACATGTCGTAGTCCTCGTACAGGAGCGCCTCGTCGTAGGGGCCGACGGCGTCGAGGGCACTGCGCCGGATCATCGCCCCGGCCGCCGGGATCGGGTTCATGGAGAAGAGGCCCTCGAGGATGCGGCCCTCCGGCGGCGGCGCGTCCCCGAGGTAGCCCTGCACGTAGGTGGTGGAGCGGAGCTGGCCGCGGTCGTTCCAGACCCGAACGTCGCTGTAGACCAGGCCGACGGACTCCGGCAGCGTCACGAAGAACCCGACCTGCCGCTCGAGCCGGTCCGGCTCCATCCAGTCGTCGCCCGACACCGAGCACACGAACCGCCCGCTCGCGATGGCCAGGCCGCGGTTCAGGTTGGCGCAGATGCCGACGTTCACCTCGTTCGCGAGGAACTGCGCCGGCCACCCGGTTGCCGCGAGCCAGTCGCGGATGATCGCCACGGTGCCGTCGCTCGAGGCGTCGTCGATGACGATCAGCTCGGCGTCGGTCCAGGTCTGCGCGGCGATCGCATCCAGCGCCTGCCGCACGAGGGGCTCGTCGTTGTACGTGACGAGCAGCACGCTGCACGACACCGACGGCTCCACGCGCCGGATCATGCCACCCGGGACGGGCCGGAGGGCGGACGAGGCCCCCGCCTGCTGACAAGTGTCCTGTTCTGGACTAGAATCAGTCCAGAACAGGACAGGAGCGGATCCCATGACCGTCGCCACGCTGCGTGCCCCGGCCAGCCGGTACGAGGTGCCGGCCTGGGTCGACCTCACCGACCCGACCGAGCGCGAGCGCCTCTCGGCCAGCGCCGTCACCGGCGCCGCCCGCCTCGCGGCCGCGTGGGGCCTGACCGTCGAGCAGGTCGGCGGCCTGCTGGGCGGGGTCCCGCCGAGCACCTGGCACGCCTGGAAGAAGCACGCGCCGGCCGACCTCGGCACCGACCGCCTCACCCGGATCTCCTACCTCCTGGGCATCTACACCGCGCTGCACGCCCTGCACTCCGCCGCGCTGGCCGACGCCTGGGTCACCCGCCCGAACACCAATCCGATGTTCGCGGGCCGCACCCCCCTGGCCGTCATGCTCTCCGGCGGCATCCCGGCCCTGGCCGCGGTCCGCGCCCTGCTCGACGCCCGCCGCGGCGGCCAGTGAGCCCCGGCACGTCCGAGTGGCCGGCCGAGACCGCCGTCCGCTGGAACGACACCCACCGACTGATCCTGGCCACCTACGCGGAGTCCGCCGAGCCGTTCCTGGGCGCGCTCACGGACGACGACAGCGAGCTGGCAGACCTCGTCGCGCTCGCGGCGGCCACCAATGCCCGCCTGGCCGCCCAGGCCGACCGGCTCCCCGGCGGCATCGGGTCCGACGAGCTCGTCTTCGAGGTGCCGTACTCCAAGATCGTCAACGCGGCGTTCACCTACCCCCGGCCCGGGCGGCGCCCGGTTCAACAGCGGCGACCGCGGTGCCTGGTACGCGGCCCGCTCGGTGCGCACGTCGCTCGCCGAGGTGGTCTTCCACCGGACGCTGGCCCTGGAGGAGACCGACTGGTGGATCGACGAGGCCGAGTACCTCGACTACCTCGCCGACATCCACGCCGCCGGCTTCGCCGACCTGCGCGACGACGACCCCCGCTCGCTGGCCTGCCTGGATCCGGACTCGTACGTCGACGGCCAGGCCCTGGCCGAGCGGCTCCTCGCGCAGGGCGGCACCGGCGTGGTGTACCCGTCGGTGCGGTACCGGGCCGGCACCAACCTCGCGTGCTTCCGGCCGGCGGTCGTGGGCAACGTCCGGCCCGGCGCCGGCTACCGCCTGGCCTGGCACGGCAGCAGGCGACCAACGGTAGAACTCCTCTGACCCCCATGTTGAGTGGCGAGTTGTGGCGGTGCGGATTGCGTTCCCAGCCGCCACGTCTCGCCACTCGACGGGGATGGGAGCTCGGCTGTGCCATCATCGACGCATGCGCGTTGAGCTCATCGACGAGGCGGTCACCCGGCTCCGCGAGCACGGAGCGACCTTCGCCCTGCTGCACGGCAGCCAGGTGCGCGGCACGGCAACGCAGTCATCCGACATCGACGTGGCTGCCTACTTCGCCGGTTCGCCGCCCGCGTCGTTCGAGGTGGACCTGCCCCCTGGCATCGACCTGCTGGTTCTCAACAACGCCCCACTGGAGTTGCGGGGCCGGATCGCTCTCGAAGGCGAGCTGATCCTCGACGACGACCCGCCGACGCGGGTCACGTGGATCGCGCAGACCCGCAAGATCTACGCCGACGAGAAGTACCGAATCGACCGGTCGCACGCCGAGTTCCTGGAGGCGGTGCGCAGTGGTCGATCGCCGCGCAGGGTCGTGCGCCTGCTTCGTGCCGCGAGCGACAACCTCCAGTCGCTCGCCCGCGAGCAGGAGGCGGACGCGACCCGCCGCGCCGACCCGCTGTGGCTGCCCGGCATCAAGTACCTCATGGTGGCCGCCATCGAGTGCTGCATCGACGTCGCCCAGCATGCCTGCAGCTCGGAGCAGTGGGGGCCACCCCGCGACAACGGCGATGCCATGCGGATCCTGGGCGAGCGCGGGGTGATCACTGCCGACACGGCGGTGGCGATGCGCCAGGCCACGGGATTCCGAAACGTGCTGGTGCACGAGTACGTCGAGGTCGACGACGACATCGTGGTGGCCCGCCTCGCCGACCTGTCCGACCTGCAGGGCTTCGTTCGCCAGGTCAGCGACTGGCTCTGACGGGACGGACTCCCCCGCCCAACCACCCTCCGCACCCCCTCCTCCCCAACCCCGCGAGTGGCGAGTTGTGGCGGTACGGATTGCGTTCCCAGCCGCCACGTCTCGCCACTCGACAGGGTGGGAAGCTTCGCGGCAGAGTCCGTCGCGGATTCCGGCAGAGGGTGCGTCTGCAGCCGGCGTGGCGCTCGAGCTGGCCACCCGCGGGAATTCGTCGATACGAGCCGCGCCCCGCTGCCACGTCATGCGGAGACCAGCGGGGTCGGTGATGCGGTCACGTCGACCATCGGGCGCTGAATGACCTCACCGAGCAGCGGATCATTCTCGGGATTCGCCCAGTTCAGCGTGCTGCGGAGCACCGGGTTCACGGGACGGCCAAGCCGTGCCTCCGCCCGCTCTGCGGCGGCGTACAGGTCGGCGCGGACAACCTCGTCACCGACCACCAGCACGTCGATGTCGGCCGGTGCCGCTCCCGTCTCGCCGGACAGGCGGGCGGCCCAGGAACCGAAGATGAGCACACGCTGGGCTCCCACGTTCGCGAACTCCTCCGCGATCACCGGCTTTGGCCCGAAGGTCAGCAAGACGACCTGCGTCAGGGGCGCAACAACCGGATTGTCGATGTTTGCCCGGATGAGCCGGGTGCGGCCGATCTTGCGCGTTGTGACTAGGGAGCCCGATGCGAGGCGCGCGACCTCCGACTGGACGGACGTCAGGGGTGCCCCGGTGGAGCCGGCCAACTCGGAGACGGTCCACTCACGTTCCGGCTCCAGCAGCACGAGCGCCAGGATCTCGCCCTGGGTCCGGGTGCGGAACACGGGGAGCAAAGCGGGAGCCTTACTACGCATAACCGGACTATATCATCCGATTATGCGTAGTGATAGCCGTCAACACCCCACCCCGCGAGTGGCGAGTTGTGGCGGTTGGGATCGCGATCCGAACCGCCACAACTCGCCTCTCGACGAAGTGGGAAGTGGGAACTCGGCGGGGTGGTGCGGGTGGTCAGCTGACCATGATGCCCAGGTACGCCACTCGGCCGTTCGCGGCCAGCAGGCGCACCGGGAAGTAGCCCTTCTTGGTGAACTTCAGGGCGGGCAGCACGATCGTGTGGTTCCGGCCGACCCGCGCGGTGCCCAGAGTCGACCACTTGCCCTTGATGAAGATGCTCGCCGTGACGGCCGTGCCCGGTGCGAACGCGAGGTTCGTCACCCGCACGCAGACCACCTTGTTGACCCGCACGGCCGCGGCCGGGGTCGTGACGTCGCCGCGCACGACCGGCATCCGGACGGTGACGACCTTGCAGTTGCGGGCGGGATTGCGACCCACCAGGGTCACTCCCCCGCCGAGCGAGGTGCCCGCCGCCGGGTTCGGGATGAAGATCCAGGGGACGGACGGGGTCGGGGTGGGAGTCGGGGTGGCGGTCGGTGTCGGGGTAGGCGTCACCGTGGGAGTCGGGGTCGGCGTGGGCGCCGGGCTCGCGGTGGCGGTCGGCGTCGGCGCGGGCGGGTAGGCCATCGGCGCGGCCTGGGTTGCAGGCACCACCATGATCGCGGTCGACGCGAGAACTCGCTGCCGCCAGATACGCCAACGGCGATCCTGTTACCCGTCATTTCGGCCCCCGGCCGTTGTCGTTCCCGATCGAGCAAGACCTCACCGAGCGCATCCGCCCGTAGCGGACTCCCCTACCAAACCACGCATGGAGCACCGCCAGAACAACAGTGCACCCATGGGACACCCTAGCGCCGGCCGATAGCCGATGCGCGCCCGAAACGGACAAAGCGAGAAGACCGCCAGAGGTCAGGAGATGACCAGGCTGAAGTACCGGGCCGACCGGGTGATGGTGTCGACGACCGCGATCGGGAAGGTCCCCCGCACGTTCGGACGGATCACCGGGATCGCCGCCATGCCCTTGGGGTCGGCCTTGGTGACGCCCAGCGCGTACCACTTGCCGCCCACCTGGATGCGGGTGGCGTAGACCCGGTTCGGGGTCAGGAACTGGACGATGAGCCGGATGTTCTGCCGGATCGGCGCCTTGACCTTCTGGCCCTTCTTGATCGACGTGCCCATCCGCTGCAGCAGCAGGCGCGGCGTCGTGCGCTCGGCGGAGGCCTGGCTCACCAGGATGATCCCGGGCGCCACGCGGCGGGCATTCGTCGGGTTCGGCGGGGGCAGCGTGAACGGCGGCGTAGGCGTGGGCGTCGGGGTAGCCGTCGGCGTCGGGGTGGGGGTAGGCGTGACGGTCGGCGCCGGCGTGGCCGTGGCCGTAGGCGACGGGGCCGGGGGATATTCCATGGGTGCGGCCGAGGTCGCCGGCACCAGGATGATCGCGCCCGACATCAGCCCGCCGATGGCGGCGAGGACGACGGCAATGCGTGTAGCGGACACGGGACCCCCAAGTGAACGACTGCTGTTCCCAGACGTGACCCTACCGCGAAGGCGGCAGGGGCGGACAGGCCCAAGGTCCCCGCGTCAGCAGGCGGGATCGGGCGTCACCGTGATGATCTCGTCCTTCACCATGGGCTGCGGCACCACCCGCGGCGGCACCCCGAGCACCATCGGCTCCTCGAACCGCACGTCGATCACCCGCTCCTGCCCGCGCTCGAGCGGCACGTAGGTCCACCACACCGGCCGGTTGCGCTCCTCCCCCAGGTACAGCGGGGCATCCACGCCGTCGATCGTCGCCGACAGGAAGTTCGCGCCGATCGGGGCGTAGATGTGGACGAGCATGTTCGTGGAGCCCTCCGGCGCCAGCGGGTCGTCGACCCGGCCGTAGCTGCCCCCCTCGGACGGCAGCCCGGTCGGGGCGTCATTGCGCAGCGTGACGGCCAGGGACGAGCTCTGGGTCGGCGTGGTCACGCAGCGTCCGGGCTTGTAGTCGACGGACGTCTGCACGAAGGCATCGAGCTTGTTCGCGGCCGCATTGTTGAACGCGACCCCGATCACCGACCCCGGCGAGTCCGGCAGCACGCCGCCCACCGGCGACTCCGCCAGCCACGCCTCCTCGTCGGGATCCGCGCTCCACACGAGCAGCCGCCCCTGCTCGGCGGGCTCCTTCAGCGCGTCGATGAGCGCGACCGGGTCGGGCTGGGCGGTCAGGAAGGCCGTGAAGACGGCGCCCACGAGCTCCATCGAGACCTCGTCGCGCACCGTGTCGTCGAGGATCTGCGAGTAGATGTCGACGGTGAAGAACTGCTCGACGTTGTCCGCGGTGATCGTGCGCCCGGCGGCGGTCACCGGCCCGGTCACCGTCAGCATCGCGGCGACAGCGGCGGGATCGACCGCGATGACGCCGTCGACGGGCTCCCCCCGCTCGCCCATCCCGGCCGCGCTCAGCTCGGCCGTCAGCGGGAAGTGCGGCGTGAGGTTGTACGTGTTCCACGCCTCGAGCAGGTCGCCCCAGAGCAGGCGCGAGTCGTCCGGCGCGGCCGAGGTCGGGATCGGCTGCCGGTTGAGTTCCGAGCTGGTCCCCGTGTCGGCGAGGCGGATGCGCCCGTCGTCGGCCTCCAGCACGGCGTACCCCCCGACGAAGCCGCCGGCGCCGCGGGCCTCCGCGGGATTCTGCAGCAGTACCAGCCACTCTCGCGGCGTCTGCGCCCCGAGCATCGACGGCAGCCAGGTGGCCACCTGCGCGGCCGACGACACCAAAGGCGCCGCGTCCACGAGTTCGCGCGTCAGGTCCGCCAACGGCTCGGCGACCTCGGGGCGCACCGACGCGCCGTCGATCGCCTCGAGCCGGGCAGCCGTCGAGTCCATCGACTGCCGACAGCTGCTCGAGCAGCGGGGCGACCTCCTGCATCGAGGCGACGTCGATCGCCCCCGAGTCCGTGCGGATCTCCCCCGCCACCACCCGCTCGGCGTACGGCGTGAGCGGCTCGGCCGCCGCGACCAGGTCGCTCAGCGATGCGGCCATGACGTCGACCGCGGCGGCCGTCGACCCCACGAACGGCAGTCCGGTGAGCACCTGCCACGGCACGCCCGAGGTCGACTCGGCCAGTTGCGCGGTGGACGACGAGACGGCCGGCACCTGCGCGGCCACCTCGTCCCACTGCTTCG
>CAWJHN010000002.1:0-35470 GCA_963842725.1 uncultured Actinomycetes bacterium
CGACCTCGCCACGAGCCGCACGATCGATCGTGGACTCGGCGGGGACCTGCTGTTCCGCCCCGTCCGTCGGCGCTTCGCCACCAGCGCTACCGTCGTCATCGACAACAACAACTGGCGCAAGCGGGTGTGGAGCCCGGCACGCGAGGCCGCCGACCTGAACGGTGATCCCGCGCTGTCCGCACTCGATCCTCGACGTCGACCCCTCCGCGTCAAGGACCTGCGGGCCTACGCAGCCAGCGTCGTCGTCGACAGCGGGGGCACGCAGTACGAGGCCGCCGCACTCCTACGTCACTCCACAGTCCAGACCACCAACCGCTACTACGCCCGCGCGCAGGACGAGCGGAGCCAGGACCCCGCCCGCGCGAGCCTCCGCGTCGACCTGACCATGACGCTGCCCGAGCGGATCGACGCACTGTGGATCGCATGGGTCACGGCCTACCCCGATCAGACGGCCGATCTGCTCGACCCTTCCCGTGATGACGAGGAGCCTCAATAGCTCCAGGCAGAGGATCAGCTGTACGGAGCAGTCCCCTTGGCGGCGGTTGAGGCCCCTGCGGGCCAGCGCCGCGTGGCCACACCAGCGATCCGCGTCAGGTTCGACCAATCGCGGAGGGCCACATGCGTCACCGTGCCCTGCTAGCGTCGCGTCGATCACCAGATGAGGGACGGCCGGATCACACGGGGGCGCGTTGTGCTGACGCAGGTTAAGACACCGCACGAGACGTTCTTCATGCCGCAAAGGCTGGTGATCCCGCCGTTCCAGCGTCCGTATGTATGGACGCAGGAAGGGCAATGGGAGCCGCTGTGGGATGACGTGCGCCGGCTCGCCGATCGGTCGCTTGCGCGCGAGGCCAACGTGTCGCACTTCCTCGGTGCGATCGTGATCCAGCAGCAGGAGGGGCAGGTCGGCTCGTTGGGCACGTGGACCGTGATCGACGGTCAGCAGCGCCTGACGACCCTGCAACTCCTCCTCGACGCGATCCATGAGGAGGTGGCTCACGCAGGCTTTGAGGACATCGCCCGACAGATCTCCGATCTCGTGGAGAACCCCGAGCACTTCATCAAGGGTCACCCGGAGCATCGCTTCAAGGTCTCGCCCACCAATCGGGATCGCACCGCGTTCGAAGAGGTGATGGCAGCCGAGCCCCGATCGACTACAAGACCCTTGAGCGGATGGGCAACCCGAAGTTCGCCGCTGCTCATGAGTACTTCGCTCAGGCAGCCCGCACGTGGCTGGGCGACGCGGACATGCAGACCCGTGCCCGCGCGCTCGTCGATGCGGTCTCCACCAATCTGCAGATGGTGGTCATCAACCTGCTGCCGCACGAGGACGCCCAGGAGATCTTCGAGACCCTCAATGCCCGCGGCACTCCCCTGACGGCAGCTGACCTGATCAAGAACTTCGTGTTCCAGCGCCTGGAAGGAACGTCCGAGCAGATCGAGAAGGCGTCGCACCAGTACTGGGGGCCGTTCGAGACCGAGTACTGGGAGGCGAACGTTCAGGCAGGCCCCGTCACCTACAGTGCAGCTCCCTGTTCTTCAACCAGTGGCTGATCGCCAAGACCGGCAAAGACGTAGCGTCCAAGTCCGTGTTCTCCGCGTTCAAGTCCTACGTCGCGGACAACCCGATGCCGATGGACACCCTGCTGCCGGAGATCCGCGCCACAGCCGACGAGTACCACCGGCTGGCGCAGGAAGCCGCTCACCCCACTCATGACCTGACGCGCCTGGGCCTGTTCGCCTACCGCACCTCGACGCTGAAGTCAGAAGCCCTGCGCCCGGTCGTCATCTGGCTCACTGATCCCAATGACACCCCAGTTCCGCCTGCACAACTGACCAAAGCCATCGAGAACCTGGAGAGCTGGCTCGTGCGTCGCGCCTGCATCCGAGCGGGCAACAAGAACTACCGCGACCTGACCCTGTCTTTACTTCGCCACGCTCAAGGCCGGCAATCGGGAAAGCGCCGGCGACATCGTGCAGGACTTCCTCGCCCGGCAGTCCAGCCCGGACACTTACTGGCCCACCGACGACGAAGTTCGGACCGCCCTGCGCAAGCTCTCCATCTACAAGCGGTTCCAGCGCGGCCGCACCCGAATGCTTCTCGAGGCCGTCGAGGATCACCGACGCGGCTGGGATGGCCCCCGCCCCAAGCACGAGTCGCGGGTTCGCCGTGGAAGCTTGACGCATCGAGCACCTCATGCCCCAGCACTGGCAGGCGCACTGGTCCCCGCCCAAGGAGGGCATCGACCGTGACGATCTGATCCACACCATGGGGAACCTGACACTGACCACGTCGTCGCTGAACTCGAAGGTCTCCAACGGACCATGGCACGGCACCGACACGGATCCAGGAAAGTTCGAGATCCTCTCCGACTCCAAGTTCACAGCCGTGTCCATCACTCAAGACGCGGTGAAGAGGGGCAAGAAGGCGTGGACGGACGAGACCATCCAGGCCCGCACCGACGCGATGATCGACGTCATCCTCGAGATCTGGCCAGTGCCCGAGGGCAACGTGGGACTCCAGAATGGGGCTGGCCCAGCCGTTGAGGTGTACGTCGGCATACCGGATCTCCTGGCTGCAGGCCTGCTGACCGCCGGCCAACGCCTTCACTCACACCCTCCGGCGTACGCAGGCAAGGAATGCACCGTCACCGAGGATGGCTGGCTGAAAGTCGGCGATGAACTGTTCTGGTCACCCAGCGGGGCAGCAAAGGTCTTCACCGTCCATGCAGCCAACGGCTGGTACTTCTGGCAGACCGAACGCGACGGCGGAGACCGGCTCAAGGACCTGCGCGACCAGTACGCCGACGAGCGTGGCCTCACCGCCAAGAACGATGAAGGCGAGGAGTAGGCGCCTCTCTTACGGCGGTCCAATCGCACCATCCCGATGGCCGACTCGGCCTCGTAAGCGTTCGCTGTCGCGCCGGTTCCGCTTCCAGCCGTCCGATGCCCCGCCCCAACTGCTCGCGCAGTATCCAGCTCAGCAGAAGGATCTGCAGGTGTCTGGATGAGCCTGGGAACGCCCTGAAACGTCGCCCTGCAACGGCCCGATTTCGCGGATTGATTATCCGTAGGTTGAAGAAGAAAGGGCCAAAGAAAGGGCCAAAGAAAGGGCCAAACTGCGGTTTTGCCACACATCGTTTTCCATTTGCAGCGCCGAAATCCGTTGCGCTGCAACAGGTTTGACGAGTGGGTCGCCGGGGGCTCGAACCCCGAACCTACGGATTAAAAGTCCGCAGCTCTACCATTGAGCTAGCGACCCGGGGGCACGACGAGTGCGACTCGGAAACGTTTCGACGTGCCTCTGAGATCGGAGTCTATTCAGCGTCCGGGGGGCTTTGAAGCGCGGCCACGGCTGTCAGCTCGAAACTACCGAAGCGAGCAGACGCCCTGACGACGCACCTGTGACCCAGGCATGGGCCGTGCGTCCGTTAGCCTTCCGGCTCGGGGAGGTGGTCCGGTGCAGGCAGCACGCGCGGTCGGCGGTCGACGCGGCGAAGCGTCAGGGTCACGTTTCGACATCCTGGAGCTTCCGGCGCTCCTTGTCGTCCTGCTCGCCGTTGCGGCCCGGTCAGTGCTGACCGAGGACCTGGCGTTCTGGGACGAGGCCGCCTACCTTCGCCGAGGACTTGATGCACTGGCAGGGCAGTGGCCGCGGTTCTCCGATGGCGCAACCTACTCTGACTACTACCTCGTCCTCAGCAGGTTCGCTCACGATCCGGTTGGCCTCTACTTCGCGGGTCGCGCGGGGGCCGCGGTACTGCTCGTCTCGGGGATCTGGTTGGCGGCGCGACTGGTCGTGCACCGTCACCTGGCGTGGGCAGCGGCAGCGGCCATCGCGACAACGCCAGCACCGTACATCTGGCCCGGCGTCGCGGCCCCCGCCGCTGGGGTCATCGTCGTCGGGCTCGCTGTTCTCTTCCGATATCCGGGGCTGACGTCCTTGGGTATCGCCGCGGGTCTCTTCTGGCTTGCGGCCGGGTCTCGGCCCGAGTTCTCCTGGTTCGCCCTCCTGTGCAGCAGCCTTTCGATTGCATGGTGTGTGCTCGTCGTCGTGCGTCGCACGAGTGACCGACCGCTCGGCGTGCGAGCCGTCGTGGCCGTTCTCGTCGGCGCCGTTGCCGTTCCGGTCGGACTCGTCCTGCTTCACGGATCACCGTTTGAAGCGACTGGTCGTGACTGGGTGGCCTTTGGGCAGCACTTCTCACTGCGCAACGCACAGGGCTCCGAAGACCCGTGGCTGGACTGGGTGGCCATCGTCGATCGCAGTTTCCCAGGAGCCACCAGCGTTCGAGAGACCCTCTTCGTCGACCCTCTCGCGGTCCTCTCCCACGTCGTCGCAAACCTTACAGACGCCCCCATGGCGCTCTTCCGTGATGCATTGGGAGTCTCATCCGAGTCGCTGTCGGGCAGTTCCGTCGGAGTCCTCATGCTGATGTCCCTGCTCGCCGGACTGGCCCTCTCCCTTGGCGTCAGTCCACGCAGTACCGTCGCTCGCTTGCGCGTGGTCACTCAAACCCTGAAGTCCCATCGCTACCTTCCGGCTTGGGTGGTCTTGGGAACCTTGATCATCTCGATCGCCCTTCCGGTTGCCATCGTCTATCCAAGGGCCCACTACCTCGTGATTCCGGCGGGGCTGCTCGTCATCGGAATCGTGGCGGTGCAGCAGTGGATCGGCTCCAGCCGGTTCACCCTCGCCGTTCCCGTGGCGATCACCGTCGCGCTGTTCAGCTTGTTCGCACTCCAGGACGTTCGCCTCGCCATCGCCCGCGCCGCCTTCCCGGCGCCGCTCGCCGTCACGGCGACCCGCTTGGACGAGGCCGATGCTGACTGGCGACTTCTCGCGGTCGATCGGGGGCTCGCAACGTTTGTGCCCGGGCTGACGGAGGTGGAAGGTGACACCCCTCGACCCGGTGAGGATTTCCCGGCTTACCTGGATCGGAACCGCATCAACGCCGTGCTCATCAACGATCGCTTCATGAACGCTGTCTGGAGCCGAACCCCAGGGTTCGCGCTATTCACGGCAGATCCCACCGCAGCGGGATTCGCCCCGGTGTCCCCGGGCTCGTCCGTCTGGGTGCGGACCCCCCAGCCAGACTAGGCAGGCCGGCCCCGGCTTGAGCGTCGAACCCCGAACCTACGGATTAAAAGTCCGCAGCTCTACCATTGAGCTAGCGACCCGGCGGCACCACCAAGGCGACTCGACGACGTCCTGTGATGCCTCTCAGACCGGAGTCTATTCAGCGTCCGGCCTGCCATGAATCACGGCCACGGCCGTGGGTTCGGTGACACTGACGCGAGCAGTCCAGGTGAGCGCGCACCTCGAATCACGCAGCTCGCCCGGCCTCGGGGCGCGCCCTATACCCCTAGGGGTATCCTGTGGTCATGCTCCCACTCGATCAGCCGGTCTTCCTCTTCGATGGCGACTGCGGGGTCTGCCAGAACGGCACCGACCGAATGCGTCGTCGGTTCAACCCCCCGGTGGCGTTGGTTCCGTACCAGTCCGTCGACCTCGCCCGCTACGACGTCAGCGAGTCGGAGGCGCTCGAGGGACCGGTGCTCGTCCGCGCCGACGGATCGCATGTGATCGGACCGGCGGCGATGGCGGGGGTCCTGCGAATGTCGCGCTCGCCCTACCGGCAGGTGGGCTCGATCATGGGCCTTCGCGGGGTTCGCAGCCTGCTCGCCAGGGTCGGGCCGGTGCTGTACCGAAACCGCGGTCGCATTCCCGGCACCGCGGGCACGTGCGAGGTGGCGCCTCGGGTCAGCAGCGGCTACGTGTCGTAGACGCTGTCGGGGATCACGGGTGCGTTCGGGTCCAGCTGGGCGTACGGATTCCCCTGCCCGTTCGGGTAGCGGTACTTCGGCGGGTCCGTGTCCGGGATGAGCGATGCGGTCTGCCAGGCGAAGTCGGACACGACGGCGCGCCGCTGACGGATCCGATCCTTGGTGACCTGCACGACGTAGAAGTCGGTCGCGATCGACACCCGGCCCTCCGGGTACCAGGAACGCACGTCGCGCATGGCCGCCTTCATCGTGTCGTCCTCGGCCTGGAAGTGCGTGGCGATCGCCAGCCGGGGGTGCCGCTCGAGCTGGCCGAGAAGGTAGCCGAAGCCCTTCTGCGGGGTATGCGAGTTGTTCTGGATCATCTGGGCCGCCTGGACCGCCTGGTCCCAGCCCGGCGTCGCCCGGCTTGAGGCCGGTGTTCTTGCGCGCCCACACCTCGAGGCGGGACGACCATCTCGTGGATGAACACGTCGACGCCTGCCGTCGCCTGGTCGATGATGTACTGCGTCGGGCGGGTATCGCCCGAGAAGACCATCGACAGCCCGTTCCACTCGAGCTTGTAGCTGATCGAGCCCTGGCGATCGTGGACCGCCGGGAAGTGCGTGATGCGAACGCCGTCGGCGTCGTAGGCGACGCCGCCGATCGTGCGCCACGGCAGCTCGGTCGCGACGAGATCGAACCCGTCGCGGTGGCCCGCCGGGTCCCACGGCGGCGGCACGAAGCTCTGGTAACTGGTGGGCAGGAAGCTGAAGGCCTCCCGGTGCCACCGGTTCGCCTCGCGCAGGTTGCTGGCAGAAGGCCGCGGTGCCGTCGTCGTAGATCTCGCCGGTGACCGGATCCGGCACGTCGGACTTCGTCGGGCCCCAGACGTACAACGGCGACTTGCGGTCCAGTGACGGCCCGAAGTCGAAGATGTGCGTGACGTCGCTGGTGTGGTCGCCATGCAGGTGGGTCAGGAAGATCCGATCCATCTGCTTCATGTGGACCTTCATGGACGTGTACTTCTCCATCACGCCGGTGCCGGCGTCGAACAGGAAGGAGTCCCCGTTGCCGAGCTCCACGAAGACGCTGCCGCACGACTGCGCGAGCCGCGGGATGGGCGACGTCCCCATGAACGAGATGCGCATCTCGTCGGTACCGATCGGCTCCCGCCCCGGGTAGTAGGGCTTGAGCGAGTCGAACCAGGAGTTCCGCTGACCCGCGGGCCGGCCCGGTGCGGCCGCTGCCGGCCCGGCGATGGCCAGGCCGGCCACGGTGGCCGATGCCCCGAGCAGCGACCTACGGGTGATTGCATGGCCTTCGGCACCGTTCCCGCCATCGAACCAGCCCATCGCGACCTCCGTCACTGAGGGCGCCGAACGCCGCACCCGCTCGGGATTCTCCTCCCGCAGGCTGTGCCGTTGCGCGTTGATGCTGGCGGGTCAGAGCACCAGGGGCTTGATCGGAGCCGCGATGAGCGACGGGTCATCGCGCCAGTTCACGCCCGGCACGTCGATGAACAGCTCGATCTCGTTGCCGTCCGGATCGGCGATGTAGAGGCTGTGGGTGACGGTGTGGTCGCTGGCCCCGAGCACGGTCACGTGGTTCGCCTGGAGGGTGGCGAGGGCGTCCCTCAGGTCGTCGTCGCTGTCGCCGATCTTCAGGCCGAAGTGGTAGAGGCCGACGCGGCGGCCCATCGGGATCGCCGCAGCGTTCTGCCCGACCTCGATCAGCAGCAGTTCATGGTGCGTCCGGTTGGAGGGCGCGTTGAATGCAGCCGCGGGGAACGGCAGCTCGGAGGTCCCGCCCTCGAGGATGGGCCGCCAGCCGAGCACGTCCCGGTAGAAGCGGACGGACGCCTGCAGGTCGCGCACGTAGAGCACCAGGTGCCCGAGCTCCTTGACCTCCACGAGACCTCCCGTTGGCTGTGCCTGCGGGCGATCCTTCCCGATTCGCCGCCGAAGTCAACCGACGCCGACAGGCAGGACACTCAACATCGCCCGGCGTAGCCTGAGTTGACGACGCGAGGAAGAGGCGTAGCCATGCGCAGCAACGCGGGAATCGGCAGCCGGCACACGAGTCCGGGATGGCGCCTGATGCCGACCGCGGTGGTGGTCCTCGTGATCGGCACCCTCGTCGGGCCGCTGCCCGCGCAGGCTCAGTCGCCCGCGCAGACGCCGACCGAGCCCTCCCGCATCCTGACCCGGGTGCGGACACCAGGTGTCCCGTCCGACATCGAGATCGGCCCGCGCGGACGCTACGCCTACGTCAGCAATGACGACTCGCCGAACCTGGACGTCATCGACCTGCGCACCAACAACCTCGCGTTCTCGGTCCGGGTGGGCAGCGCCCAGGGCGGCGTCGCGGTCACGGCGAACGGCAAGCGGGCCTACGTCAGCATGAACGACACCGACAAGGTCGCGGTGGTCGACGTGGCGACCCGCCGGGTCGTCAAGCGCATCGCCGTCGGCGAGAGCCCGGTCGACCTCGCGGTCAATCCGAACGGCCAAGATCTGTACGTCACGTCGGCGGGAACGGACGCCGTCAACGTCATCGACCTCGCGACGAACCGGGTCGTCGACGAGATCCTCGTCGGACTGTCGCCGATGGACGTCGCCTTCAACCGGACCACCGGCCGGGCCTACGTGGCGAACACGGGGTCCGACACCGTCTCGGTGATCGACACGTGGGCGCGCCAGGAGATCGCGACGATCAACACCGGGGCGTTCACCGACAACGTCGCGGTCAGCCCCAACGGCACCCGGCTGTACGCCACGAGCGACGACTCCGACACCGTCTTCGTGATCGACACGGCCACGCTTCAGGTCATCGCCCAGATCCCGTTCGCGGACGGCCCCGAGGACGTAGCGGTGAGTCCGGACAGCAAGCGGCTCTACGTCGGGTCCAATGGCATCGCCGTGGTCGACACGGCGACCAACGCGCTGATCGGGACGATCCCGGTCCAGGGCCGGTCGATGAACTATCTGGCCGTCTCGCCGGACGGCGGGCGCGTGCTCGCCACCGCGAAGGCCAACTACACCTACATCGTCGACGTGAAGTGGTTCACCGGCCCGTAGCGGCGGCAGCGTCAGCCGGTCAGGCGTCCGTAGCGGTGCCTGGTCCGTGAGACGGCCTGCTCCAGCAGCCAGTGCGGGAGTTCGATGTCCCCGTTCGCGGTGAGCGGCGCGTCGTCGACGACGACCTCGGCGGCATACGCCTCCGCGCACATCGCCGCGGACGCCCCGAACGGGGCCCGGATCCGCGCGAAGTGGCAGGACGCCGCCTGGCGCACCGCGGCCATCGCCTCCGACTCGTCGGGCACGATGACCAGCCGCGTGCCCGTCACCACTGCCGCGACGCGAGCGCGATGCCGGGTCGCCTCCGCATCGACCGGCGCGACGAGCACGACGAGGTCGAGCGGACGGTAGCGCAGCACGTTGCTCTCGCAGGCGAGCCCGGTCTCGTCCGCCTCCTTCGAGAAGGTCCGGTTCCAGGCCGACTCGTACGACGCCTCGACGACCTCGAGGGACGTGGCCGCGTCCGAGTCGGTCCAGGTGCCGTACCCGTGCAGGTGGTTGGGGCCGCCCGGCTTGTGGCCGGGACCGATCGACGAGCGCTTCCAGCCACCGAACGGCTGGCGCTGCACGATGGCGCCCGTGATGTGGCGATTGACGTACGCGTTGCCGACCAGGACCTGCGAGAGCCAGTGGTCGATCTCCTTCGGGTCCAGGCTGTGCAGGCCGCCCGTCAGGCCGTACGCAGGAGCGTTCTGGAGCTCGATCGCGTGATCGAGCGACTCCGCCCGCATGACGCCGAGGACGGGGCCGAAGCACTCCGTGAGATGGAACCACGAACCCGGTCGCACGCCGGTGCGCACGCCCGGGGACCACAGTGTTCCGCTGTCGTCCAGCGCCTGCGGCTCGACCAGCCATGCCTCGCCGGCCTCGAGCGTCGTGAACGCGCGCTCCAGCGCGCCGCTCGGCTCGGCGATCAGCGGTCCGACCCTGCTGGCCGGGTCGAGCGGCGACCCGACCTTCAGGCTCGAGACCGCGTCGGCCAGCCGTCGATGGAAGCTCGGGTCGTCGTAGACGGACGCCTCGACGATGGCCAGGCTCGCGGCCGAGCACTTCTGGCCGGCATGGCCGAAGGCCGATCGGACGAGGTCCTTGATCGCCTGGTCGATGTCCGCGGCGGCCGTGATGACGAGCGCGTTCTTGCCGCTGGTCTCCGCGTTCAGGCGCAGGGTGGGCTTCCAGCCGACGAACATCGCCGCAGTGTCGTAGCTGCCGGTGAGCATCACGAGATCGACGTCCTCGTGGGTGATGAGCCGCTGGCCGACCTCGTCGTCCGGCGTGCACGCGAGCTGCACCAGGCCGTCGGGCAGTCCCGCCCGGCGCAGCTGATCGACGAGGAGGGCAGCGACGGCGCGGGTCTCGGGGGCCGGCTTCATGATCACCGCGCAGCCGGCGGCCACCGCATGGACCAGGCCGCTGGCCGGGATCGCATACGGGAAGTTCCACGGGCCGGCCACGACGACGACGCGATGCGGAGTCCACGTCGACCCGTCGGCGGCGTGTGCCTCGTGGGCGATGGTCAGGTGCGCGGCGAAGCGCGCGAAGTCGACGGCCTCGGACACCTCCGGGTCGCCCTCGGCCACGGTCTTGCCGGCGGTGTGGGCCATGACGGCGATCGTCCGGTCGCGTTCGTCCTCCATGATGTCGCCCACGCGGGCCAGCACGGCGCGGCGCTGGGCCCACGACGTGCGGGCCCAGGCGGCCTGCGCTGCCACCGACGTCGCCACCACGGCGTCGACCTGCTCGATCGAGTCGGTCAGCGCCGGCTCGGCCGGGGGCCCGTCGAGGAGGGCGCGGGCGACCCACTCGCGATTCGCGACGCGGGTGAAGTCGGTGTCGACGGAGTTGGCGAACGGGCCATCGGGCGACCTCGGGGGCCGCGGCACCGTCCGGTCCTGCACGCGGTGCGTCTGCGTCGGGACGTCGTGGCGGGCCCGCACCGAGGCACGGAACCGCTCGGACTCCCGCTTCCAGGCGGGCGACCCCGGCGTGATGTCGAACAGCGACTTCAGGAAGTTCTCCGGGGAGGAGTTCTCGTCGAGGCGACGGGACAGGTAGGCGATCGACGCGTCGTGGTCCTGCTTCTCGACGACCGGCGCGTACAGGATCAGGTCGCCGACCGTCTCGCGGACCGCCCGCGACTGAGGCGGGGCCATGCCCTCGAGCATCTCGATGTCGAGTCGGTCGCGCGCGCCGAGCCGCTCGCACACCGTGATGGCCCAGGCGACCTCGAACAGGTTGTGGCTGGCCACGCCGATGCGGACGGCGCCCGGATCACCGGCCCGCACGGCCCTCTCGAGCATGCGCTTGAACGAGGCGTCGACGTCCAGCTTGGAGTAGTACGGCGCCTGCGGCCAGTCGTGCAGTGCCGCCTCCACCTGCTCCATCGCGAGGTTCGCGCCCTTGACCAGGCGGACCTTGATCGGGGCGCCGCCGCGGGCGTGCCGGCCGTTCGCCCATGCGCACAGGCGCTCGAGCGCGTCATGCGAGTCCGGGATGTACGCCTGCAGCACGATCCCCGCCTCGAGGTCGAGGAACTCCGGCTCGTCGAGCACGGTCATGAAGGAGCGCAGCGAGAGCTCGAGGTCGCGGTACTCCTCCATGTCGAGGTTGACGAAGGTGCGCGGCGATGCGTCCCGAGCGGCGCGGTAGATCTCGCGCAGGCGCGCCTCGATCCGCTGCAGCGAGTCGGCCTCGCCGAGCACGTCGAGGTTGGCGCACAGGGCCGAGATCTTCACGGACACGTAGTCGACGTCCGGACGACGGATCCGCGCGACGACCTTGCCCGTGCGGGCGGTGGCCTCGTCGTCTCCGAGGATGGACTCGCCGAGGACGTTAACGTTGAGGCGGAAGCCGTCACGACGACGACCCCGGACGTACTCCGCGAAGGCCGGGTCCTCGGCCGGCAGGATCACGCCGGCGGTGTCGCGCTCGATGCGCCAGTCGACAGCACGCTCCGCCACGCGGGGCAGCGCCTCGGCCACGGTGCCGAGGGCCTTGAGGCCGAACCGGTCGAACGGGCTCAGCGACGTCGGGACGGAGCCCTCGGTCAGGTCGTGCAGCCGGCGCGCGGACCGGCGTGGGTCGCGGATGCGCAGGACCTGGTCGGTGAGGTCGAGCAGCAGGTCGCGCCCGGCCTCGTCCGACAGGAGGGCGTCGAGGCGGTGGGCACGGCCCCGCTCGACCCGGGTGGTCTGCGCCTCGGCGCGCGTGAGCATCAGCAGGGCGAGCTGCTCGGTCTCGCGGATGAGGTCGTCGTCGCTCGGCAGGCCGGTGGTGCGGGCGCCCGTGGTCGCTGTCGTCATGCGTCTAGTGCATCACGCCCGTCTTGTGCCAGAGTCCGCTCATGACTGTCCAATTAATACAAAGGACGGAGCATTCGGAGCCGCCGGCGCGGGTCCCGCCGTCCGCCCGCACGTTCATCGACCTGGTGGACGGGATCCCTCAGGTGCTCGGCTGCATCAAGGCGCCGGCCGGCCCGTACCTGTGGGCGAACACCGGCTTCGCCAACCGCCTGGGCCTGACCCCCGAGCAGATCGTGGGGCGCACGGTCGACGAGCTGTTCCCCCTCGACTTCGCGCGGTCGTACACCGCCCAGGACGAGCAGGTGCTCGCCACCGGGCGGCCCCTGCAGCGGCACCTCGAGCTGATCGTGCGCGCCGACGGGGAGATCGGCTGGTACGTCACCTCGAAGTCGCGGCTGCTCGACGAGGCTGGCGTCACCGTGGGGCCTCGCGGTGCTGTCCATCGACCTGCACGCGCAGCTGCAGAGCGCGCACTCCGGCCTGGCCCGGGCGATCGCCCGCGTGCGCGACGACGTCGGGCACCCCTGGCGCGTCCCCGAGCTCGCCGCCGTGGCCGGCGTCTCCTCCAAGCAGCTGGAGCGCCTCACGCGCCGCACGCTCGGCATCAGCCCCCAGCGCCTGGTGCAGCGCCTGCGGCTCGAGCATGCCGTCGAGCTGATCACCACGACGGACGCCACGCTCGGCGAGGTCGGCGCGGAGTGCGGCTTCTATGACCAGAGCTCGTTCACCAAGCAGTTCCGCAGCGTCCTCGGCCTGACTCCCGGCGCCTACCGTCGCGGCACCTGAGTCCGCGATCGGTGCCCGTCCGGGGCCATCGGTGCCTAGCATCGTGTCATGACCCGATTCATCGACGTGCCGGCGATGGCCGAGCTCATCGAGGCCGTCGGCCTCCCGACGCTGATCGAGCAGCTGTCCGGCTGCGTCCGGGACGACTTCCGGCGCTGGCCGGAGTTCGAGAAGTCCGCGCGCCTCGCCAGCCACACGGACATCGGGGTCATCGAGCTGATGCCCATCTCCGACGACCGGCGCTACTCCTTCAAGTACGTCAACGGCCATCCCGGCAACACGGCGCTTGGCCTGCCGACGGTCATGGCGTTCGGCGTCCTCGCCGACGTCGAGACCGGCTACCCCGTCCTGCTGTCGGAGCTGACGCTCGCCACCGCCCTGCGCACCTGCGCGACGTCGGCCATGGCGGCGCTTGCCCTGGCGCGGCCCGATGCGACGCGCATGGCGATCATCGGCAACGGGGCGCAGAGCGAGTTCCAGGCGATCGCGTTCCACCACCTGCTGGGAATCGAGGAGGTCGTGGTCTTCGATCTCGACGGCTACGCCACCCAGAAGATGATCGACAACCTCGCCGAGTTCCCGGGCCTCACCGTCCGCCGGGCGGCGTCCGCCGCCGAGGCCGTGCGGGGCGTCGACATCATCACGACGATCACGGCCGACAAGGCCTACGCCACCATCATCACCCCCGACATGATCGAGCCGGGAATGCACGTCAACGGGGTCGGCGGCGACTGCCCGGGCAAGACGGAGCTCCACGCCGACGTGCTGCGCGCCGCGCGGGTGTTCGTCGAGTACGAGCCGCAGAGCCGCATCGAGGGCGACATCCAGCAGCTCCCGGCCGACTTCCCGGTGACCGAGCTGTGGCGAGTGCTCGTCGGCGACGAGGAGGGGCGCCAGTCCGACGAGCAGGTCACCGTCTTCGACTCGGTCGGCTTCGCCCTCGAGGACTACTCGGTGCTGCGCTACGTGCATGAGCAGGCGATCCTGCGCGGAGTCGGCATCGACGTCGAGCTGGTCCCGTCGCCCGAGGACCCCAAGGACCTGTTCAGCCAGACCCGCGGCGGCGCCGTGCGAGCGGTGCGTCGCAAGGCCAGCTGAACGCGGAGGCTAGTGCCCGAACTCGTCCGGGTGGTACTCGCGCACCTGACCGCCGTCCAGCGCATCGAGCTCGGCGAGGTCGGCATGGTCCAGCGTCATGCTGCCGGCCGCCAGGTTCGAGCGCAGGCGGGCGGGATCGGACGACTTGGCGACCAGCGTCAGCCCGTGCGCCAGGTGCCACGCCAGGACGGCCTGGGCCGGGGTGCAGGAGTTGCGCTGCGCGACCGCAACGACGGCCGGCAGGTCAAGCAGGCCGTTCCCCTTGCCGAGGGGGCGCCACGCCTGCGTGACGATCCCCTCCGAGGAGTCGAACGCCTGGGTCTCGCGGAGCTGGATGCGCGGGTTGATCTCGACCTGGTTGACGGCCGGGACCGTCGATGTCTCGCCGATCAGCCGGGTGAGGTGCGCCGACGTGAAGTTCGAGACGCCGATCGCGCGTACTGCGCCCGACTCCAGGAGGGCGATCAGGCCCAGCCACGCCTCGACGTAGCGGTCCTGGTCGGGGTTGGGCCAGTGGATCAGCATGAGGTCGACGTAGTCGAAGCCGAGCCTCTCCGCGCTGCGCTCGAATGCCGTTCGCACCCCGGCGACGCTGTGCCACTCGCGGTTGAACTTGGTCGTGACGAACACGTCCTCGCGCGGCAGGCCGCTCGCCCGCACGCCCGCACCCACGCCGCGCTCGTTGCCGTAGTTCTCGGCGGTGTCCACGAGTCGGTACCCCGCCGCCAGCGCGTCGGCGACGACCCGCTCGGCCTCGGCATCGTCCATGGGCCACGTGCCGAGCCCGATGCGCGGCATCACCACGCCATTGCGCAGCGTGACGACTCCGCCCGCGACCTCATCCATCCGCATCGCGCGAGTCTGTCAGGTCACATCTCCGAGTAGACGCGTGAGGGGTCGTAGCCGTAGTGCGCGGTGCGCGCGGCGCGACGGGCCTGCGCCTCGTCCTCCATCGCCCTCGCGAACGCCGGGTCGAGCGGGGCCACGTCGATCCTGGTGACGGGATTGCGCTCGAAGATCCACTTCTCCAGGGCCGGGCCCGACTCGAAGGAGTTGATCAGGCAGTACCGCGGCTCGGCGCCGACATGCCACACCGAGTGCCACATGCGCTCGGAGTCGACGACCAGCTGAGCTCCCGCGGGCAGGGCCAGGCGGGTCTCGGTGCTCGGGTCGTCGATGTCCTCGCGCAGGATCATGACGGAGCCGGGGTTGTCGGTCAGCTGCATGAAGCTGCGGATGACCCAGCCCTCGCCATCGGGATTGCGGCGGTTGTTGTCGTCGAGGTGGGAGTTATAGAGGGCATCGGCGTAGCTGTTGGGCTGCAGCTCGATGACGCGGCAGCGACCGACGCGGGCATCGACCTCCGTGACCCGCTGCACCAGGGTCGGCGCCTTGGCGACCTGGGAGTCGATCCAGATGCCGTCCTTGTCGTCACGCGGCGGGTCCGAGTGCCAGAACGCGTTGCACTCGATCTCGCCCTGCGCGCTGGCGATCGGGGCGAAGCGTGTGTCGCCGGAGGACTTCCAGTCGACGTACTCCAGCGTCATCCACTCGGCCGGATCCACCACGCCGCCGTAGGAGTCGAGAACCACGTAGCCGGTCTCCTCGAGGATGGGCATGCGGTAGTACGACACAGTCGGCCTCCAGGTGGCAGATGGGGTACCCACCATTGTCCGGCCCCGCGCGGAGTGCCCCTCGGCACCCAAAGGTCCCGTTTCCCCGGGACCTTGGTCCCGGGAGAAGTCCGACCGGTCCGGCGGCCGACGGTCAGATCCGGGTCGCTATCGCCGCCGCCATGCGGCCGGCCGACCCCTGCGCATGCGAGAGGAACAGGGATGGCTCGGTGAGCTCGAGCTCGAGCAGCTGCGGCCCTCCGTCCGGCCCCGGGATGACGTCGACCCGCGCATACAGCACCTGCTCGAGGCCGCCCGGGATCGCTCCCACGACCGCCGCAGCCACGGCATGCTCCTCCGCGGTCGGCGTGCGCGGATCGATCTGCTCCTGCACGAACAGCCCCTCGACGCGCTCGCCCTCGACATCGCGGACGAGCAGCGGGCCCTTGCGGATGGCGTGCGAGAACCGGCCGTCGATGAACAGGACCGCGGTCTCGCCGACGGTGTCGACGGCCTCGAGGTAGGGCTGGATCATCACGGTTCGGCCCGCGTCGATCAGCCGCCGCACCTGCTCGACGGCGGCGTGGAGCGGCCCCTTCGCGGAGTAGCGCATCGTGTCCCTGGAGCCCGCCGACACGGCGGGCTTGACCACGAAGTCGTCGTAGCCGGCAGCGGGCGCCCAGCCGTCGGGGGCGTCGCCGGGCTCCACGAAGACGGTGGGCACGACCGGCAGCCCGGCTGCGGCGAGATCCCGCAGGTAGCGCTTGTCGGTGTTCCACTCGACCACCGGCGCCGGGTTGAGCAGGCGGGAGACGGCGGCCACGTGCCGGGTCCACGCCAGGAAGGCGGGCCGATCGACCGCGTAGTCCCACGTCCCGCGGATCACGACCAGGTCGAAGGCCGACCAGTCGACGCCGTCATCCGTCCACACCGCGGGGACGGCGCCGATGCCGAGCCGCTCGAGCTCGGGAAGCAGGAGTCGGTCCTCGTCGTCGAGCAGGGGGAACTCGCGGCAGGTCGCGAGGGCGACGGACGGCACGGCTGCTCCTTGGGGTCGGCGTGCGGCAGACTGCGCGCATGGCCGCCCGCAAGTATGCACCGCCGCGCACGTGGGTCGACGAGACGGGCGAATGGCCCGACGGCCCGTTCCGTGCGGACGCGCCGCCCTATGCGCTCGTGACCGCGGCCATCGTCCGCCGCTACCGGGACGCGGCCGGTCGGCGCAGCCTGCGGTCGGTCGCCCGCGCGGCCGGCATCGACCCGACCAGCCTCGGGCGCACGCTCTCCGGCGAGACGGTGCCGGACGTGCACACCGTGGCCGTTCTCGAGGACGCGCTACAGGTGCCGCTGTGGCCGACGTGGGACGAGCGGGTGTCGACTACTCGGTGATGGTCAGGGTGATGTCGCGGGTCGTGTTGTCGGGGTTCGTGACCGTGATGATCGCGGTGCCGGGGGCCAGCGTCTTGCCGCCGGGGTTGAACGTCGCGCCGCCCTCCTCCTTGGCCTGAGTCAGTTCGACGAGCTCGGGCGTGTCGGTTGCGACCGTGGTGCCGGCCAGGTTCTCCTCCGCGATGACGATGTCGAGGTAGTCGCCCACCTTCGCCGTGGCCGCCGTCTGGTCCTCGGTGATGATCACCGGCGGCAGCATCTGCGTCGAGGCCCCGGCGGATGCGGCGGCCGAGGTCGTCTCGGACGGCGTCGACGAGGACGAGCAGCCGGCCAGCACGGCGACCCCGAGGAGGGCGGCAGTAGCGAGGGCGGCGGCGTGGCGGGTGCGGATCATGTCGGGCTCTCCTTGGTGAGTGCCGGGTCTGCCCGGCGGTCTGCTCGTGCGGTGGACTACCCGGTCGGGACCGGCGCTAAACCTCCGACGCACCGTGGGTGCGGTCGAGTTCCCCCAGCTGGTCGACGCGGTGGGCGTGCCGGCCGCCGTCGAAGCCGGTCTCGAGGAAGACCTTGAGCGCGGCCGTCGCGACGTCGGGCTCGGTGAACTGCTGGCCGAAGCAGGCGACGTTGGCGTTGTTGTGGCGGCGCGTCATCTCGGCGTCCTTGCTGTCGCGGATGACGCCGCCGCGCACGCCGGCGACCTTGTTCGCCGCCATGCAGATCCCCTGCCCGCTGCCGCACACCGCGACGCCCATGTCGACGTCGCCCCGGGCCACCGTCTCGCCGACGAGGGCGCCGTAGTGGGGGTAGTCGACACGCTCGTCGCTGTCGGTGCCGAGGTCGACCACCTCGTAGCCGTGGTCGAGCAGCCACCCGGCGAGCGTGGTCTTCAGGTGGAACCCTGCATGGTCGGAGCCGATCGCGATCCTCATGGGGTCTCCTTCTGCTCGGCGAACCGCACCATCATCCCCCGCCGCTCGCGGAGGAGCTCGGACGCCTCGGGATCCGGGACGATGCGGGGGCCGACGGGCACGGCATCGGACCGGGACGTTCGCCCCTGCCCGAGCAGGGCCGCGCCGACCACGGCCGCGTCCGGGGCGTCGGCGGCCGTCAGCGTCAGTCCCGTGGCGTCCGCGAGCAGCTGCCGGAAGGCCGGATCCCGCGTCCCTCCGCCGACGAGCGGCACCACCGCGGGCAGCCGGTCGCCGGTGGCCTGCACGGCGTCGACGCCCAGCGCCACGGCCTGCGCCACGCCCTCGAGGATGCTCCGCAGCATCGCCGCCCGGTCGGTGGCCAGGCTCATCCGCTGCCACGAACCACGCAGGGCGGGGTCCATGAACGGCGTGCGCTCGCCGGACAGGTACGGCACGAACACGGGGTCGGACGCGCGCACCCCGGTGGCGAGCGCGGCCGACGCCTCGGCGACGGTGGCCCCGAACCAGTCCAGGGCGGCGGTGAGCGTCAGGCCCGAGCTCTGGACGGCGCCGATCCGGTACCAGCCCCGGCCGGGCGCTCCGGCCGTCGCGAACGTGTGCGTGCGCAGCGAGCCGTCGAGCTGCGGGCGGTCCATCACGCGCACCACCTGCGCGCCGCTGCCGACGGCGACGAAACCGCCACCGGCGGCCAGCCCGAGTCCGGCCAGCGCGCACGCGGTATCGGCACCGCCGACGACGCAGGCGATCTCGTCGGAGTAGCCCTCCAGCGTGATCGACCCCGCGGGGTCGGTCGAGGTCCGGATCGCCGGCAGCAGCCGGTCCGGGAGACCGAGCCAGCCCAGTGCCATCGGTGACCAGGCGCCGTCGACCACGTCGAACAGCAGCGTGCCCGATGCATCGCTGGGCTCCGTCGCCACGACCCCGCCGAGTGCCACGCGCAGCCAGTCCTTGGGCTGCAGCGCGTATGCCGCTCGGCTCATCACGTCCGGCTCGTGCTCGACCAGCCAGGCGAGGGTGGTCGCCGCGAAGCCCGTCACCGCGGGAGAACCGAGTCGGCTCAGGTCGGCGGCCGACAGGTCACGGGCGAGTCGCGCGGCCTGAGCCGTCGACCGACCATCGGCCCACAGGATCGCCGGGCGCAGCGGCACGAAGGCCTCGTCGGTCACGACGACGCCGTGCATCTGCCCGGAGAACCCGACCGTCGTCGGCGTGTGCGGGGTGCTCGACGCGAGTTCGCGGGCCGGCCGCTCGCGTGGCGGCCAACCACTCGGCCGGATCGCACTCGGCCCAGCCGGGCCGGGGGGACTGGACGCGGTACGGGCGGCTCGCCTTGGCGACGATCGCGTCTGCGTCGTCGACCGCGGCCACCTTGACCGAGCCCGTGCCGAGGTCGATCCCGAGACCGGTCACCGTGTCACCCGCACACCTGAGAGTATCGGGCCCATGACTGGTCGCGTCGTCGTCGTCGGAAGCCTCAACCTCGATCTCGTCATCGGGCTGGAGCGCATGCCCGACTCGGGCGAGACCGTGTTCGGAGACCGCCTCGAGCAGCATGCGGGGGGCAAGGGGCTCAACCAGGCGGTCGCTGCCGCCCGGCTCGGCCCGCCGGTCTCGATGATCGGCGCCCTCGGCACGGACAGCGCTGGCGACTGGCTGCGCGACGTCATGCGCGCGGAGGACATCGAGGAGTCGGGCGTCGCCGTCATCGACGGGTCGTCCGGCACCGCCGTCATCGAGGTCGACGCGAGCGGCGCGAACCGCATCGTGGTGATCTCCGGCGCCAACTCGTCCGTGACGGCCGAGCACGTCACCGCGTCGATCGCCGCACTCGGCGACGTCGCGGTCGTGCTCACGCAGGGAGAGGTCCCGATCGAGGCGGTGGCCGCCGCCCTGCGGTCCGGTCGGGCCGCCGGTGCCATCACGATCCTGAACCCCGCCCCGGTGCGCGACTACCCGAAGGCGCTGCTCGCCGACGCCGACTACGTCATCCCCAACGAGCACGAGGCCGCCCTGCTGACCGGGATGGACACCTCGACGTCGGTCGACGCGACCGACGCGGCGCGCGAGCTCGTGGCCCGCGGCGCGACCTGCGCCATCGTCACCCGCGGCGGACGGGGAGTCGTGTGGGCGACGGCCCACGCCACCGGATCGGCGGGCGTCTTCACGGTCACCCCGATCGACACCGTCGCCGCCGGGGATGCGTTCTGCGGCGGCCTCGCCGCGGCGCTGTCGGAGGGACGCGGCCTGAGCGAGTCGCTGCGGTGGGCCGCTGCCGCTGGAGCGCTGGCGACCACCGTGGCCGGGGCCGTGCCGTCACTGCCTCGCCGCGAGCAGGTCGAGAAGCTCCTCGAGGGGGACGGTCGCTAGAAGGGCTTCGGCAGGGGCGTGGTGATGGTGACGCCGTTGCGGGTGACCGTCACGCCGTTGGCGTCGATCACCACGGGGACCGCCTCGGCCTCGGTGCGCGGCACGAAGACCGTCACCAGGGTCTGGGCATTGGCGGTCGCGCGCATCGTCACGTCGCGCGAGAGGACCGCGCCGGGGAGGCGCTGACCCCACGTGCCCGTGAACCAGCCGATCGATGAGCCGCCGCCCGCACCCCGCACGTTCCAGAACCCCGGGCCGGACTTGTGGATGTCGAGCCGCTTGTCGCCGGCCATCAGCGTGATGCCGTCGCCCACGCCCTGCGCGCCGACGCCGGGCGGGATCTGCCACCGCTGGGTGACGACGCGCTTGGGCGCCTTCTTCCGCTGCTTCTTGGTGCCGGCGATCTTGCTGGCGCCGGCGTAGTCGACCACGATCATCGCGTCGATCGAGCGGACGTAGACGGCGCACCGCGTCACGTTGACGCTGCCCCACGTGCGGTCGGCCAGGCAGGTCGTGTCGTTGCCCCCGATCGTCCAGTCGGACGTGGAGGTGAGCTTGCGGACGCCGCTCGACCGCGTGCGGGCCACGTTGCTGACGGTGACGGACGAGTGCGCCGGGCGCGACTTCATGAACCACCGCAGCGAGCTGCCGTTGTCGTACCGGTACGGTCCCGGGTCGCCGATCCACTCGACCCCGCGGGAGAAGAGGGTCATCGCGGCGCCGTCGTCATGCGCGTGCGGCGTGGCCGGCCGGGACGACGAGAAGCGCAGCGAGTAGTAGGTGTCGGCGCCGCCGGGGAGGGGACGCCAGCCGGCGCGGCCGAACACGTAGCCGCCGTCGAAGGCCGTGTAGACCGGGGTCGGCGGAGCGCCGGCCGTGCCCGCCGAGCGGATCCAGTCCGCCCGCCAGTCGCCGATGCCGAAGGTGCCGCGCAGCGACTGGTTGATCGTGTCGCCGAGCGAGGCGAGCTTGAAGTCCGGACGCACCGCCTGCGCCACGAACTGGTAGAGCAGCCCGCGCAGCGAGGGGATGGGCTCGGACGGGATGCCGCAGGTGGCTGCGGCCTTCTCGACGTCGCGCAGCAGCTTTTCGATGTACATCGCGTATCCGGGCGAGCCCTCGACATCGCTGCCGTCCGCCTGGATGACGCCGCGCGCGACGGCCACCAGGTTGGTCCAGGCCCGGTCGCGCTGCCCGATGTCGCCGGCCCAGCAGTACGCGGCGAGCGCACCGGTCTGCCGGATGAGGTCGGTGTTGTTGGTCCCGATGCCGACGGTCCGGTTGGCCCAGAAGCTGCCGACCATCCGACCGGCGTCGGCCAGCGCTGCGTTCGCGATGACCGGATCGTTGAGGGTCTGAGCCGCGCACACCAGGGTCTGCGTGCGCAGGCCGCCGTAGATCGACGCGTTCACCCAGTAGTCACGCTTGCCGCGATGATCGCTGATCCAGTAGTACATGAGCTGCTGGAAGCGCGTCACGAGCCGGGCGTTCTGCTTGTGGACGCCGCGGTACAGCAGCGGCAGCGCCCAGTCGAGCGAGTTGATGTGCCGGTCGCCGGAGGTGTCCGTGCCCGACTGTGGACGCCAGTTCGGGTGCTCGCTGATGTAGTACGTGCCGCCGTTGCCCAGGTCGACCATGCCGGCCATCAGCTCGCGCGCCTTGCGCCGCTCCACCTTGGGCCGCTGTGGGGGGAAGATCGCCTCGCACCAGGAGCCGATCGCCGCCGGCAGCACGATGGCGGGCGGGGTCTCGGGGACGGGCAGGGGTGCGGGCGGCTCCACCGGAACGGGAGCCGGCGGCTCGACCGGAACGGTCTCCGTCGGCGTCGGGGTCGGCGTGGGGGTAGCGGTGTCGACGGGCGTCGGGGTGGCGGTGTCGACCGGTACCGGCGTGGTCGGGTCCACCGGCGCGGTGGGCGTGATGGTCTCGATCGGGGCCGGATCGACGGGGGGCACGTCGGCCGCGGTCGCCATCGGGGCGACGAAGAGAGCCAGCGCCACCGAGCCGACCAGCAGTGTGGTCATCCCGGCGGTTCGCAGGCTCTGGTCCCGTCCCGTCCGCAACATCCGTCACATCATCACCCGAGAGGGGGGTGCGGAGTCAAATGCCGTGAGGGGCCGGCGCGTCGAGGTCCAGCGCGGCGACCCGCTCGCGCGCGGCCCGCTGCGAGGGCGAGGCCGGTCCGAGCGCGGCGGCGAGCGCGGCCAGGATCGCACCGACCGCGGGCCTTGTGACGGTCTTCGGGAGGTGGGGCAGTCCGAGGATCCGTCGATGCTCGTCCGTCATCGTCGACACCGCGCCGGCGTACAGCACCGCGTAGGCGGGCCGTGCCGCCAGCGGGACCGGGACGTTGCGGACGAAGTCCACGGTGCGTCGTGCTGCCTCGTCGCCGCGCAGCAGCGGGCCGAAGTCGGCGATCTGGCCCGCGAGCTCCGCGACGCTGCGCGGCGGGTCGGTGACGCCGACGAGCTCGCCCGCCCGGGCCCACTCCCGCACGTACGCGTCCTCGCCGCCGGGGATCGGGCCGCCCCATACGCGGTGCGTCGCCAGGAAGGAGTCGGTGAACGCGACGTGCACCCAGCGCAGCAGGTCGGGGTCCGTGGCGGCGTACGGCGCCGGACCGGCGTCGCCGGCGTAGGTGCCCACGACCCGTCGATGCATCCCGCGCACCCGCGCGCACTCGCGTTCCGCAGCGGCCCGGTCGCCGAACGTGACCACGGTGAGCCACTGCGTCGTGCCGGCCAGCCGGCCGAGGGCGTCCTCCTGGTAGCGCGAGTGCTGCATGACCCCGGCGAGCGCGGCCGGGTGGAGGGCCTGCATCAGGAGGGCGCGGATGCCTCCGACGATGGTCGGCAGGGACCCGTGCACGGCCCACGCGGCGGACCCGGGGCCGAAGTACCCGGCGTCCTGGCCGCTGCGCAGCGCGGTGACCCACTCCGGCGTGCCGGCGGGGTCTCCCGACACGAATGCGCCGGAATCCGGACGCCACGCGTTCACGGGCGGAGTCGACGAGGGGCACCGTCCAACTGTGCCCCGGGAACCCCCGCCCCGCACCTCGAGCCAGGTCCTCCCCCACGCCCTTCCTCCGCGAGAGGTGAGTTGTCGGGGTCCCCCCGGCCGTTTCGACCCCGACAACTCACCTCTCGCGGAAATGGGAAAGGGGGCGGGCATGCGTGATGGCCGGCACGCGAGAGGAGGCTCACGTGCCGGCCATCACCGTTCGGACGGGCGGCCTGCGGGGGGCTGGCGGCCCGTCGGTCCTAGGAGTTGGACGCCTGCAGGGTGACGGGCACCTCGAGGGACTGACCACCGCGGGTGACCGTCAGGGTCAGCGTGTCACCCGGCGCGTTGGCCCGGATCGACACGATGAGGGCCGTCGGGTCGGTGACCGGGGAGCCGTTGATGGCGGTGATCACGTCGCCCTGCTGGAGGCCGGCCGCCTCGGCCGGTCCACCGGTCGTCACGACGCCGACCTGCGCGCCGGGACCGGCGAACGTCATGTCGAGCTCGACGCCGATGACCGGGGTCGAGGAGGTGCCGGTCGCGATGATCTCGTCCGAGATGCGCTTGACGGTGTCGATGGGGATCGCGAAGCCGAGGCCGATGGAGCCGGCCTGGCTGCCGGCGTCGACGCCCATGGTCGCGATGGCGGAGTTGACGCCGATCACGGCGCCGGAGCCGTCGAGCAGCGGACCGCCCGAGTTGCCCGGGTTGATCGCCGCGTCGGTCTGGATGGCGTTGATGAAGGCCGTCTCGCCCTCGCCGCCGGCCGTGACCGGGCGGTTCAGCGCGCTGACGATGCCGGACGTGACTGTGCCCTGCAGGCCGAGCGGCGAGCCGACGGCGATGACCGAGTCACCGACGTTCAGCGCGGCGGACGAGCCCAGCGGCACGGTGGGCAGTCCGGTCTTGTCGACCTTGACGACCGCGAGGTCGTACCCGGCGTTCGCGCCGACCAGGGTGCCGGGCGCCGTGGTGCCGTCGGCGAAGGAGACCTCAATCGTGCCCCCGGTCGCGCCCCCGGCCACGTGGTTGTTCGTGATGATGTAGCCGTCCGGGCTGATGACGAAGCCCGAGCCGGTGCCCGCGCTCTGGGCCCCGCTGACGTTCAGCTGGACCACTGCCGGCTGGACCTTCGCGGCGATGTCGGCGATCGAGCCGGGCACGAGGCTGCCGGACCCGTCGACGGTCTTGGTGATGGTGGTCGTGGTGCTGTCCGGCAGCGTCTCGCGGGCGGCGATGAAGCCGACCGCCCCGCCGATGGACCCCGCGGTGACCGCGATGATGCCCGCGCCGGCGATCAGCCCGACGATCTTGAGCCCGGTGTGGTTCGACGCCTTCTGCGGCGGCGCCATCGGCGGACGGTCAGCGGACGCGTCCAGCGGCGGGTACGCCACGTAGGGCGAGGTCTCGGGGTAGACGTAGGGACCGGGCTGCGGTCCGTTGGGGGTCGGGGTCGTCACTGCATCCTCCTCATGGTGGCACTCCTGACGGAGTCCCTGCATCGATTCTCACCCGCTAAGACACCGGTCCCGACCGATCCGTTCCGCCCTGACGAGGAATCGCGCAATCTCTGACATTCCTCTTACAAACGACCCGTTCGAGGCGTCCCGGCGGCCTCCCGCGGGCGGCAGGGTTGAATGGACGCGTGCTCCTGACCGCCGATCCCGCCGTCGCGGCCGCCGCGATCGCCGACGGTCGGCTGGCCGCGCTCCCCACCGAGACCGTGTACGGCCTGGGCGCCCGCGCCGATGACCCGCACGCCATCGCCCGGGTCTACGCGGCCAAGGGACGCCCAGCAGACCACCCGCTGATCGTGCACGTGCTCGAGGCGAGCGCGCTCGACCAGTGGGGGATCCGCATCCCGGACTTCGCCAGGGTCCTGGCGCGCGCGTTCTGGCCGGGCCCGCTCACGATCGTCGTGCCGCGGTCGTCCCGGGCGGGCGACTTCGTCACGGGCGGCCAGGACACGGTGGCCCTGCGCGTCCCGTCGCACCCGGTCATGCGCGACGTCCTGGGCCGGGTCGCCGCGCTCACCGGCGACCCGGATGCCGGCGTGGCCGCACCCAGCGCGAACCGGTTCGGCCAGGTGAGCCCGACGACGGCCGAGCACGTGATCGACGAGCTCGGCGGCGTCCTGGGCGACCGGGACGTCGTCCTCGACGGCGGCACGTGCGATGTCGGCGTCGAGTCGACGATCGTCGACTGCACCGGGCCCTCGCCCGTGCTCCTGCGGCCAGGCCAGGTGAGCGGAGCCGCGATCGAGCGCGCCACCGGGCTGAGGCTCGGCCCGTCGTCGACCGTGCGCGCCCCCGGCACGCTGGCCTCCCACTACTCGCCGAGGGCGAGGGTGATCCTCGTCCGGAGCCCTTCCGACGTCCCGATCGACGTCGATGACGTGACGACCGGACTGCTGGCCCTGGGCGAGGTGCCCACTCCACCGGGGGTCGTCCGGCTCAGCGAGCCCTCGGATGCCGGCGAGTACGCGCGCGTGCTGTACGCCGCCCTCCGCGAGGCCGACGCGCTCGGCCTTCGGACCGTGCTGGCGATCCCGCCGGACGCCGCGGGGATCGGCGCCGCGGTGATCGACCGGCTGACGCGGGCTGCTACTTAGGCTGCATCCGGATGGCGCCGTCGAGCCGGACGACCTCGCCGTTCATGTAGGTGTTCTCGGCCAGCGCCTCGGCCAGGTGCGCGAACTCGTCGGCCGTGCCCAGCCGCCGCGGGAAGACCGGCGACTTGGCCAGCCCCTCCTTCAGCTCCGGCGGTGCGAAGTCGTAGATCGGGGTGTCGATGAGTCCCGGGGCGATCGTCAGCACCCGGACGCCGATGGCTCCGAGGTCGCGGGCCAGCGGCAGCGTCATGCCCACGATCGCGCCCTTGCTGGCGCTGTAGGCGGCCTGGCCGATCTGCCCGTCGAAGGCGGCGACGGAGGCGGTCATGATGATCACGCCCCGCTCGCCGTCGGCCGTCGGCTCGTTGCGGCTCATGGCGGCCGCGGCCTTGCTGACGACGTCGAAGGTCCCGATCAGGTTGACCTCGATGACCTTGCGGTACGCGTCGAGGTTCGCCGGGTTGCCCTCGCGGTCCACCGTGCGCTGCGCCCAGGGGATGCCCGCGCAGGAGATCAGCGTGTCGATGCGCCCGAACGTGCCCACCGTCAGGTCGACCGCCTCGCTGACCTGGCCCGGCACGGTGAGGTCCGTGGGGATCGCCACGACGGTGGCGCCGAGCGCCTCGGCCAGCGCGGTCGCCTTCTCCGCGCTGATGTCGACGACCGCGACCCCCGTGGCGCCGGCCGCGACCGCCCGCCGCACCACCGCCTCGCCCAGTCCGGACGCTCCACCGGTGACCAGGACAACCGAGCCGTTGAATCTCATGGCGACATCCTGCCGCCGCCCGACCCCCTATGCCATGCGAACTCAGGCGTAGCCCAGCTCGTCGAGGCGGTCGTCGTCGATCCCGAAGTGATGGGCGACCTCGTGCACGACCGTGACGCGGACCTGCTCGACGACGTCGGCCGCCGTGGAGCACATGCGCAGGATGGGCAGCCGGTAGATGGTGATGGTGTCGGGGAGCATCCCGGCGTAGGTCTGGCCGCGCTCGGTCAGCGGCACCCCGTAGTAGAGCCCGAGCAGGTTTCGGCCGGGCGGCGAGTAGTCCTCGACGAGCACGACGACGTTGTCCATCAGCCGGGCCAGCTCGTCCGGAATCTGGTCGAGGGCCTCCCCGACCAGCACTTCGAACTCGTCCCGCGGCACGACGATCACCCGTCCATCGTCACCCACGAGGGTCGGTTTCACGTCGCCGGGGTATCTCCCCTATGCTTACCCGGTCGCCAACGGCTTCGCGGTCGACGGGGACTGAATAGGTCCCCATCGTCTAGTGGCCTAGGACTCCGCCCTTTCACGGCGGCAGCACGGGTTCGAATCCCGTTGGGGATACGCCTCACCACGAGGCCCCGTAGCGCAGTTGGTTAGCGCGCCGCCCTGTCACGGCGGAGGTCGCCGGTTCGAGCCCGGTCGGGGTCGCCAAGCCCGGAGCGAAAGCTCCGGGCTTTTTCATGCCCACGAGTCAGGGGTCAGGCCCGGCGCCCGGCCATGCTCCCCCATCGCACGGCGGCCTCGCGGTCGTAGCCCCGCCCGGACGTCACTCCCATCAGCCACATCACCGGGCCGGGTACTTGGCTGTGCAAGGCGGCCGCCCCTGCCCGGTCCGCGTCGTCCGCCATCCACATCAGGGACGTGCCCATGTCCTTCATGGACATGCCCTTGCGGTAGTAGTTCTTCTCCAGGTACTTCCAGTCGTCGTCATCGAGGGTCGCCACGACGACGGGGACGGACTCGCGTTCCTCGTGGTCGAGGTGCGGCAGAGTCACCCCGGCCATCTCGCTGACCGCCGCGCGGAGCACCTCGCGGTTCGCCTCGGACCCGTCGGCGTCGTAGGCGGCCGCCGCCGCCACCAGTCGGTCAGAGGCGACCACCATGGCGTCGTGCTCGGCCCCGTTGACCGCCGCCAGATCCGCGGCCTCGGGCCGCTTGGCCACGACCCTCGGCCACATGCCCTCGTCCTCGCCCACGTGGTGGTGGTGCACCGTTCGCACCAGCCACGGCACGAACGCGCAGACCGCTGCCCGGCGGTCGGGCGGCAGCGACTCCGCCAGCACCGCGTCGAGGCGGGCCAGATCCCGCCGAAGGGCAGAGTGAATGACGGTGTTCATCGCCATGTGATCGGTACCAGTTGCCATCCTCGCCTCCCAGAACGGGCGAATCGCCCCAGTCCTGAGAGCACCCCCCGCCCCGGATCCGTGGCGAAATCCCCCTGCTATCGTCTGACGCCGGAAGATACGCCCCTCCCGCCGAAAGCGGAAGGTCCTTCCGAGCACCACACGGCCAGGTAGCTCAGTTGGTACGAGCGTCCGACTGAAAATCGGAAGGTCGGCGGTTCGACCCCGCCCCTGGCCACTCGAAATCCCCTCCAGCGCAACGACTTTCGGCGCGGGCCTTTCCTACTCGAATCAGCAGGCAAAGAGATCTGCCCTATTCTCTGCCCTTTCACACACGCACAATCTGTGGATAACTGGCCGAGATTCGGCGAAGATCGGAAGGTCAAGACCCTACTCCGTGGGCGCGACGACTGACGTTCTGGTGGGTCGGCTGGATCGCGTCCACGCACAACCTTCGGTACCTGCCGAAGGCAGTCGCCGACGTGTGGCGGAGGCAGTAGAAGAGCCCTGTCACTTTGTTGGACCACGCTGCTTTGCGGGTTCCCCTCCCTGTCCAGAAGGCCTGACTGGGGAGGAGCTGTCAGACAGTCGCGCCACACTTCAATTGAACAGGGGGTAGAGATGGAAGACAGAACGGCGACCGACGGCGGAGCCAGGGCCTGGCCAGTCAGAGCTCTCACTGTCCCGGGTGCCGTCCCGTCCGTGTCCAGTCATTGGGCGAGGCCAACGTGCGCGGGGATGAGTTGGGTGGATCTCGACGTCGACCATCGCGAGGCGCACGAGGAGTGGGATCTGGCACGTGTCGCCCCCGATTCGGTGGCCCGTCTGACCGCAGCACTGAATCTCGTCGAAGCGGATTGCCCGGAGGCGATCCTCGCCTGGACGCAGGTTCCTATCGACTACCCAGGAGATTCAGGTGGTGAAGCCGCCGGGTGTGTAATCGTGCTGCGGATCTTGTCGCAGAACGACTTCGCGACGCGGCTCGCAGCGGTCCAGGTGTCTGAGCATCTTGCGCAGGTGGCATCTCTCGACCGAGATGGTGCCCGCCAGCTGCATGACCGCGTGGCTGGAGTTCGGTGCCTGGCTGGACGGGTTCGACTACCCCTGTTCCACTCTCGCCGTGGACGCCGCCGACCTGCTCATCGCCAACACACCTCTGGCAGACCTGCGGCAAATCTCGGCGTTCAAGTCCGGAGGCATACCAAAGCAAGCCCTCACGAGCGACCAACTCGAGTACGTCGAGTTCATGCGGGCGTGCACGAAGACGTCAATCCCTGCCCTCACTCGGCTGTATGCACCCATCGCTGCGTGACGGCACGAGGGGAACGTGGACACGGCAATGGCCATGCTCGGGGCGTCGATCGGCCTCAGGGAGCCCGGTCGCGTCGGACTATGACAAGCTGTCCTGGCTCTGTGAGCGCACTGGCGACTTCCAGCACGCCTCCGTCATCGCGCAGGAGGGCTCGCCGAGCCATGGATGTTGGGGCCTGTCGCCGACCGCCTCCGGCGTAGGACCGATCGATGCAGAGAAGAGCTCAACCGCACCTAGGGTCCTTCGCCAAGTCCTGCCGCGACCCCGTTGTTCATTGATGCGCCTCAGATCGGCCCCGCCGAGCGCCGATGTCGTATCGACTCCGTCAGCTCCCCGAACCGCCGGATAAGTACCGCGCCAATCCTTGCGCCCGAGGATTGCGAGCAACTTCCTCACGAAACGGCCTATGGAGTGGGCGCGAACCGCCCCGACGGGGGTTGCAGGCCTATGTGGTCGGAGGCGTGTATCCGAGGCTCTGAAGGCGCTGCGAGCAGATGGTGCGCTCTTCGTCGGTGAAGAGCGGCTCGAACCTCCGCTGAAGGACGTGGGCCTCGACGGTCAGATCGAGGCGACCCTTCTGCCACAGGGCCGTGAAGCCGTCCGAGGGCTTGGCCGTGTGGATGAGGTAGCGAGCTGTCTCAAGAGCGCCGCGCTCTTGAAGCATTCGCAGGAAGACGGTGGCGTTGTACCCGGCCTCGGTCTTGGCGCGACGGTAGATGTCCTGCATCGCATTTTTGAACTCAGCCACGACTGGGTCGACGCCCATCAGCCCTCCACACGGCTTCCACGTTAGCGTCGCCGGCGAGACCACCCAGTCACCGACGGCGAGCTTGTTCAATCGCTGGCAATCAACTTCACTCGAACTCGATCGTCAAGACCAAATGTCGTTAGGGACACCTGCACTGCTTCGAAAAGGAAGTGAGGGGCCCAACCCGCGTACATGAGCTGGCCGTCAGGGAGCTCGACGTACTTCGTCCGCGGGATTCGAGTCTTGTGAATCAAGCGCCCATGGTCGGTGGTAAGGAACGTCTCCTTGTCCCGAAGCCACGACGTGTAGCCGACCCTCGCGAGAAGGGCCTTGACGTTGTGGACGTCGCCCAAGAGCTGGTCCTCGAATGCCACGTACTCAAACACGTCCGGATCGGCCTTGCCGGGAGGAATCGCGAGGTCGACGACCCGAACCAGGTCGTCCGGCGCGTCCATCGGCATACCCGACGGTCGAGACCATATCCGGAGAAACTCCGCGGTGAGCTCGTGTGTGCGTCCCGTGATCGCGTCGTAGTTCCAGCTCGACCTCGTCGCCAAGTCCTTCACCTTCCGCGACCGCAGCGATGGGTAGTACCTGCTCGCCTTCAGGTGGAATGGTCTGTTTCCTGCTCCCTGGTTCAACGGCGCTTCCAGCAGAGTGAGGTTGCCGATGGTGTTGAGCACCGTACGGAACTCGGCCTGCTCATCATTCGTAAGCGCCACCCCAGTGGTCGTCCCCCCGTCACCCGACCAGTCGTCTGTCGGCGACTGCGGGTGGATGTGCTCGATCTGCAAGTCCTCGGCGTCGGCAGGTGGCTTCTCGATCCGACGAAGTACGTATCCGACGTGGGGGACTGATGCGTGCGTGAGTGCGAGGCGGACCCGTCGGATCTTCTGGTGTGCGGGTGATGAGCCCTTCGATTGGGTACCCAGTCTCCCCGAGTTCGCGGCAGAGTGTTCCGATCATTCCGATGTCTTGACTGAGGTTGACGACCGCTCGACGGACCCACATCGATTGCAGTCGCTCGCATGTCTCGACGAACGTGATCCTGTCGATGCTGCCGGCTAGGAGATCGTCGTCGACCCTGACGTCAGCGGACGGGGACCTCCTTCGAACATCCGCACGAGACGGAGCTGCTCCGCGGACGTCGGGATCGAGTCTCCCCATGCCGGTGTCAGGGAGCACGCCATAGCGATATGGCGTCGCGCACCCACTCGGCCCCAACCTCGGAAGTCAGGTCCCGCACTGGGTCCGGGTACCGCTTCGCAGATGCCCTGTAGACGCCGAAGTCTCCACCAAAGTCCGGCTGCGTTGACGACGTCGCGACGAGGTAGTCAACGCAGCCGGACTTTGGTGGAGACTTCGGCGTCTACAGGGCATCTGCGAAGCGGTACCCGGACCCAGTGCGGGACCTGACTTCCGAGGTTGGGGCCGAGTCGGTGCGCTACGCCAATCGCTATGGCGTGCTCCTGACACCGGATGGGCTCTTGATCCCGACGTCCGGGAGCAGCTCCGTCTCGTGCGGATGTTCGAAGGAGGATCCGTCCGCTGATGCTCAGGGTCTACGACGATGACCAGCAGCATCGACAGGATCACGTTGGTGGACATTGCGAGCGACTGCAATCGATGTGGGTTCGTCGAGCGGTCAGCCTCACTGCGAGCATCCGGAATGATCGGAACACTCTGTGCTGGGGATCTAGGGGTACCCAATCGAAGGGCTCATCACCCGCACACCAGAAGATCCACGGGTCCGCCTCGCACTCACCGCACGCCCATCAGTCCCCAGCATCATACGTACTTCGTCGGATCCAGAAGCCACCATGCCGACACCGAGGACTTGCAGATCGAGCACATCCACCCGCAGTCGCCGACAGTTGGTCGGGTGACGGGGGGACGACCACTTGGGGTGCACTTACGAATGATGAGCAGGCCGAGTTCCCGTACATGCCCATCGGCAACCTCACTCTGCTGGAAGCGCCGTTGAACCAGGGAGCAGGAAAGCGGAAACCGCACCTGAAGGCGAGCAGGTACTACCCATTGAGCTCGGTGCGCGGAGGTGAAGGACTTGGCGACGAGGTCGAGCTGGGACTACGACGCGATCACGGGACGCACACACGAGCTCACCGCGGAGTTTCTGCCGGATATGGTCTCGACCAGCGGTATGCCGATGGACGCGCCGGACGACCTGGTTCGGTCGTCGACCTCGCGATTCCTCCGGCAAGGCCGATCCGGACGTGTTTGAGTACGTGGGGTTCGAGCTCTGGGGCGACGTCCACAACGTCAAGGCCCTTCTCGCGAGGGTCGGCGGTTGGCTTCGGGACAAGGAGACGTTCCTTACCACCGACCATGAGGCACTTGATTCACAAGACTCGAATCCCGCGGACGAAGATCAGTCAAGCTCCCTGACGGCCAGCTCATGTACGCGGGTTGGGCCCCTCACTTCCTTTTCGAAGCAGGTGCAGGTGTCCCTAACGACGTTGGTCTTGACGATCGAGTTGCGAGTGAAGTTGATTGCCAGCGATTGCACGAGCTCGCCGTCGGTGACTGGGTCATCTGCGCCAGCAACGCTAACGTGGAAGCCGTGTGGAGGGCTGATGGGCGTCGACCCAGTCGTGGCTGGTTGAAGAAAAATGCGATGCAGGACATCTACCGTCGCCAAGACCGACCGGGTACAACGCCACCGTCTTCCTGCGAATGCTTGGAGAGGCGCGGCGCTCTTGAGAACAGCTCGCTACCTCATCCACACGGCCAGACCCTCGGACGGCTTCACGGCCCTGTGGCAGAAAGGGTCGCCTCGAATTCGCGTCGAGGCCCACGTCCTTCAGCGGAGGTTCGAGCCGCTCTTCACCGACGAAGAGCGCACCATCTGCTCGCAGCGCCTTCGGACCTTTCGATACGCCTCCGACCACATAGGCCTGCAACCCCCGTCGGGGCGGTTCGCGCCACTCCATAGGCCGTTTCGTGAGGAAGTTGCTCGCAATCCTCGGGCGCAAGGATTGGCGCGGTATTCCGGCGGTTCGGGGGAGCTACGGAGTCGATACGACATGGGCGGGGCCGATCTGAGGCGCATCAATGAACAACGGGGTCGCGGCAGGACTTGGCGAAGGACCTCGTGAGGTTGACTCTTCTCTCCATCGATCGGTCCTACGCCGGAGGCCATCAGCGACAGGCCCCGACGCCCATATTCGGCGAGCCCCTCCTGCGCGATGACGGAGGCGTGCTGGAAGTCGCCGGTCGTTGGCGGAGCCAGGACAGCTCGTCATAGTCCGACGCGACCGGGCTCCCTGAGGCAATCGACGCCCCGAGCATGGCCATTGCCTGTCCACGTTCCCCTCTCGTGCATAGCGCGAGAGCGATGGGTGTGCGTGCCGCCGAGTGAGGGCAGGGATTGACGTCTTCGTGCACGCCCGCATGAACTCGACGTACTCGAGTTGGTCGCTGCGTGAGGGCTTGTTTTGGTATGCCTCCGGACTTGAACGCCGAGATTTGCCGCAGGTCTGCAGAGGTGTGTTGGCGATGAGCAGGTCGGGCAGCGGCGCAGAGTCCACGGCGAGAGTGGAACAGGGGTAGTCGAACCGTCCAGCCAGGCACCGAACTCCAGCCACGCGGTCATGAGCTGGCGGGCACCATCTCGGTCGAGAGATATGCCGGCCCTCGCAAGATGCTCAGACACCTGGACCGCTGCGAGCCGCGTCGCAAAAAAGAGTACTGTGCGACAAGTGCAGCGGCGCGAGATTGCGCGCCCCCCCCGGCGGCTTCACCACCTGAATCTCCTGGGTAGCCGGTCGGCGAGGATGGCCTCCGGGCAATGCGGGCTTCGACGAGCTCAGTGCTGCGGTCAGACGGGCCACCGAATCGGGGGCGACACGTGCCAGATCCCACTCCTCGTGCGCCTCGCGATGGTCGACGTCGAGATCCAACTCATCCCCGCGCACGTTGGCCTCGCCCAATGACTGGACGCGGACGGGACGGCACCCGGGACAGTGAAGAGCTCTGACTGGCCAGGCCCTGGCTCCGCCGTCGGTCGCCGTTCGTCTTCCATCTCTACCCCCTGTTCAAATTGAAGTGTGGCGCGACTGTCTGACAGCTCCTCCCCGGTCGGCCTTCTGGAGCAGGCATCCGCAAAGCAGCGTGTGGTCCGACGAAGTGACAGGGCTCTTCCTCTGCCTCCGCCACACGTCGGCGACTGCCTTCGGCAGGTACCCGAAGGTTGTGCGTGGACGCGATCCGGCCCGACCCGCCGGAAGCGCGAGTCGTCGCGCCCACGGAGTAGGGTCTTGACCTTCCGGATCTTTCACCGAATCTCGCCCAGTTATCCAAAGATTGTGCGCGTGTGAAAGGGCGGGAGAGAATCAGGCAGGGTGTGCTTTGCCTGCTGATTGAGTAGGAAAGGCCCGCGCGAAAGTCGTTGCGCTGGAGGGGATTTCGAGTGGCCAGGGGCGGGGTCGAACCGCCGACCTTCCGATTTTCAGTCGGACACTCGTACCAACTGAGCTACCTGGCCGTGTGGTGCTCGGAAGGACCTTCCGCTTTCGGCGGGAGGGGCGTATCTTCCGGCGTCAGACGATAGCAGGGGGATTTCGCCACGGATCCGGGGCGGGGGGTGCTCTCAGGACTGGGGCGATTCGCCCCGTTCCCGGGAGGCGAGATCACGAATTGGTACCCATCACATGGCGATGAACACCGTCATTCACTCTGCCCTTCGGCGGGGGTCTTGGCCGCCCTCGACGCGGTGCTGGCGGAGTCCGCTACCAGCCCGACCGCCGGGCAGCGGTCTGCGCGTTCGTGCCGTGGCTGGTGCGAACTCGGCGCCCACCACCACGTGGGCGAGGACGAGGGCATGTGGCCGAGGGTCGTGGCCAAGCAGCCGAAGAGCCGCGGATCTGGCGGCGGTCAACGGGGCGGAGCGCGAGGCCATGGTGGCCGCCTCTGACCGACTGGTGGCGGCGGCGGCCGCTTACGGCGCCGACGGGTCCGACGCCAACCGCGAGGTGCTCCGCGCGGCATGAGCGATGGCGGGGGTGACTCTGCCGCACCTCGACCACGAGAGACGCGAGTCCGTCCCCGTCGTCGTGCACATTCCTCGATGACGACGACTGGAAGTACCTGGAGAAGAACTACTACCGCAAGGGCATGTCCATGAAGGACATGGGCACCGTCCTCATGCTGGATGGCGGACGACGCGGACCAGGCAGGGGCGGCCGCACACCATACCGGCCCGGTGATATGGGAGTAACGTGCGGCAGGGCTCGACCACGAGGCCGCCGTGCGATGGGGGCATGGCCAGGCGCCGGCGCTGACCCACGACGCGAGGGCATGAAAAAGCCCGACTTTTCGCTACCCCACTTGGCGAC
>CAWJHN010000003.1:0-521013 GCA_963842725.1 uncultured Actinomycetes bacterium
GGGCCGCCTCGGGGATTTGAACCCCGGACCTACGCATTACGAGTGCGTTGCTCTACCACTGAGCTAAGGCGGCGTGCTTCCCACGCGGTTCCTTGCGGCCTTCGTCGGAAGCCTGCCGATCTTACAAGGTCCCCGGAGCCCGCCCAACACGGCCATGACGGGCCATGCCCAGCGGGTAGTGTCCGGCGGATGAGCACCCCGATCGGCATGCCCAGGTTCATTCACGGTCTGCCCAAGGCGGAGATCCATGTGCACCTGCAGGGGGCCGCGTCCGTGGCCACAGTGCTCGAGCTATCGCGTCGCCACCCCGAGGTCGGGGTGCCGACGGAGGATCAGGCGATGCGGGAGTTCTACACGTTCACCGACTTCGCGAACTTCGTCGATGTCTACGTGGCCGTCAACCGACTGGTGCGCACCGCGGACGACGTCCGGAGCCTGGTCACCGGACTGGGTCGAGACCTGGCGGCAGTCAACGTCCGCTATGCCGAGGTCACCGTCACGCCCGACAGCCATCTCGGGGTCGGCATCCCACCGGACGCACTCACCGACGCGCTGGACCGTGGGCACGCCGAGGTGCTCGAACAGCACGGCGTCGAACTGGCGTACGTCTATGACATCAATGGCGAGCTCGGCGTGCCATCGGGCGAGCGGACGGTGGCCTGGGCCGAGCGATACCTGCCCGCTCACAGCGTCGGCTTCGGACTGGGCGGTCCCGAAGTGGGCGTCCCCAGAGCCGACTACGCCGATGTGTTCCGACGGGCCATCGACCTGGGCCTGCGCAGCGTGCCGCACGCCGGAGAGACGACAGGCCCCCAGACGATCCGGGACAGTATCGACGCCCTGCACGCGGTGCGCATCGGCCACGGCATCTCGGCCGCCCAGGACCCCCAGCTGATGGCCGAGCTCGTCGAGCGCGACATCGTGCTCGAGGTGTGTCCCACGTCGAACATCTGCACCCGTGCCGTCGCCACGCTGGCGGAGCATCCCTTCCCGATCCTGCGCGCGGCCGGCGTCCGCCTGACGATCAACACCGACGATCCGGGCATGTTCGACACCGACCTGGACCGGGAGTACCTGATCGCGCACGAGGTGTTCGACCTGGACGCGGCAGCGATCGTCGACCTGGCGCGCGAGGCGGTTCGGGCGTCGTTCGCGACGGACGCGACCCGCGCCCGCGTGCTCGATGAGATCGACGCTTACGCCGCGGACACGGTCGTCGTGACGGACACGTCGGTGCTGCCGCGCAGCGTCTGGTAGACGACGCAGTAGCGCTCGGTCGCACGGACCAGGTTCACGACGTCCTCCTCGGAGGCGTCGGTACGAAGGTCGAAGACGAGCGCGATACTGACAAAGCCCACCGGCGCCTCGCGATCCACGCCGAGCGTCCCCCTGAAGTCCAGGACGCCTTCGGCCCGCACAGTGCCCTCCACGTCCATGCCGCGGTTGACAGCCACGGACCGCAGCGTGACCCCTGCACAGGCGACGAGGGCCTGGAGCAGCATGTCGCCCGAGCAGGCCAGCGTCCCGCTGCCCCCGGTGCCCGGATGCAGTCCGGCCCGCACGAGCTGCTGGCCCACCGACACCGAGCACGACACGTCCTGCGCCCCGAGCTGGCCATTGGCGTGCAGGGTGATCAGGGCCGCGGCCGGTTCCGCTCGGTAGCGCTCCTTGACGGGTGCCTGAGCCGCCCGCAACTCCTCGGCGTCCATGCTGCCTCCTCGCCGCCGCGCTCACTATGGCGGCTCCGCGAGCCGCCGACAAGGCCTGACGCGGCACCCGACGCGTGGCCAACCCCCGTCCCGACCACGTACCGTCGTGCCATGGCCATCGCGTACGACGCGGTCATCGTGGGCGCGGGACTGTCCGGCCTGTCACTCGCCGCCCATCTGGCGGGCGGCCCGTGGTCGGGCCGGCGGGTCTTGGTCGTCGACGACGGGGCCGACGACATCCGCCACCGGGGCTGGGCCTTCTGGTCACGCGATCCAGGCTGGCTCGCACCGGCGGTCAGCGCCTCGTGGGACGCGGTATCCGTGCGGGCGTCATCCTTCGCGTCGGTTCTGCCGCTGTTCCCATACCGGTACCACGCCATCGGCGGTGCCGCCCTGCTGGATCTCGTCACGGACCGCATGCGGGCCGCAGGCTTCGAGGTCGTGGTCGGGCGCGTGGACGGAGTCCGGGACGGTGCGGGCGGGGCTGTCGTGACCGTGGACGGCTCGGACGTGCCCTCATCGTGGGTGTTCGACAGCCGGCCGCCCGTCCCGCCCGCAACGGGACCGTCCCTGCGCTTCCACGGCCGGCACGTGGCCGTCGAGCGCGACGCCTTCGACCCGTCGACCGTGACGTTCATGGACTTCCGTGCCACCCGCCCCGGACGCGTCGCGTTCGGCTACGTCCTGCCGTACTCGGCGAGATCGGCCCTGGTGGAGATCGCGGACATGGGCTGGACGCCGCCGCCGAGCCTCGTTGACGACCTGTCCGGCTACCTGCAACGCTGCTGGGGCGTCTCTGCGTCAACGACCCTCTCCGAGGAGAGCCAAAGTCTGCCGCTGGCAGCGCCGACCACCCCCCGCGCCGGTCTGCGCACGCTGTCGATCGGTCGGCGAGGCGGACTGCTCAAGCCATCGACCGGCTACGCGCTCGACCGGATCCAGCGCGACTCGGCAGCGATCTGCCGGTCGCTCGCGGTGCACGGCCACCCATTCGACCTGCCGCCGCCGAGTCGACGGCGCGCATGGCTCGACCGCGTGCTCCTCGACGTCATCCGCACCGATCCGGGTGGGATCGAGCGGACGTTCGCCCGCCTGTTCGCCCGCAACCGGATGCCGTCGATCCTGAGCTTCCTCGACGAGGACGCGACTCCCGGGCAGGAGGCGCGGATCGTCGCCACGCTCCCGCCCACCCCGTTCATTCGGTCGGCGCTGCGCCTCGGACGCTAGTGGGCAACGGCGGGCACGGCATCGTTCGAGGCCATGTCCTTCCTGGTCATGTTGACCAGGAAGACCCACACCAGTCCGGCGAAGACCATGATGCCGACGCTCCACACGAAGGCGGCGGTGAAGCCGGTCACGAGAGCGTCCGGGGTGGGACCGGACAGCGCGTTGTCGATGACGTAGGCCGCCGTGGCGGACGCAGCGATCGTGTTGAGGAACGCGATGCCGATCGAGCCGCCGATCTGCTGCGCCGTGTTGAGCACCGCTGACGCGACGCCGGCATCGTGGTTGCCGACGCCGAACAGCGCGGTGGCAGACAGCGGCACGAAGATCAGCCCCATGCCCAGGCTCATCAGGACGATCGAGGGCAGGATGTTGGCGACGTACGTGGAGTCGGCCGCCAGCCTCAGGTAGAGCGCCATGCCCGAGGTGGCCAGGATGAAGCCGCTGAACGTCACCCAGCGCGGGCCGAATCGGGGCAGGAGCTGGCTCGCGATCCCGGCGCTGATGATGACGCCGGCCGAGAACGGCAGGAACAGCAGGCCGGACGTGAGCGGCGAGTAGCCGAGCACGGCCTGGAAGAAGTAGGAGATGAACAGGAACATCGAGAACATGCCGATGCCGACGAAGAACGAGGCGAGGTAGGCACCGCCGCGGTTGCGATCCAGGACGATCCGCAGGGGGAGCAGCGGGTGGCTCGAGCGGTACTCGATGAACAGGAACACGAACAGCAGCACGACCGAGACCGTGAAGAACGAGATCGTGGACTGACCGGTCCAGCCGTCGGTCTCGGCCTTGGTGATGCCGAACACGAGGCAGAACAGTCCGGTGGTTGCCGCGATGGCTCCCGGGATGTCGTACCGCGTGTCGCCGTCGGCGCGCGAGTCCCGGACGAACGGAACGGCCAGGGCAACCGCGACCAGCGCGATCGGCACGTTGACCAGGAGCGTCCAGTGCCACGACGCGTACTGGGTGAGCAGGCCGCCGAGCACCAGGCCGATCGCTGCGCCGCCGCCGGAGATCGCCCCGTAGACGCCGAACGCCTTGGCGCGCTCCTTGGAGTCGCGGAACGTCACGGTGATGAGTGACAGCGCGGCGGGCGCAAGGAGCGCCGCGAAGAGGCCCTGCAGCCCGCGGGCCGCGAACAGCAGCCCGGCCGTAGTTGCCAGGCCGCCGAGTGCCGAAGCGCCGGCGAAGCCCAGCAGTCCGATGATGAAGACCTTCTTGCGCCCGGCGTAGTCGGCGATCCGGCCACCGAGCAGCAGCAGGCTGCCGAAGGTGAGCGTGTAGGCCGTCACGATCCACTGGCGGTCGGCATCGGAGATGCCGAGGTCGGCCTGCATCGACGGCATCGCGATGTTGACGATCGACGCGTCGAGCACGACCATCAGCTGGGCGATCGCGATGACGACGAGCGCCTTCCAGCGCCGGGGGTCGACATCGACGGATGCGGTGGCCTGGACGGCCGGGACGGTCGTGGTCATGAGCGGGACTCCTGGAACGGCTGGTTAGGTAAGGGCAACCTAACGGCAGGAAGTTGAATGGGCAAATATCTGCACAGCCGTTCCGCTATGAGCAGACAGTCCCCTCGGGGGGCAGCGTGCCCCGCAGGATGTAGGCGTCGACGGCGGACTCGATGCACGAGGATCCCTCGAGGTAGGCCGTGTGGTTGTGGGAGTCCCACGTCAGAAGCTCGGCGTTGTCGAGCGTCTCGGCGACCATCTCGCCCCACTGGTACGGCGTGGCAGGGTCGTGTGTCGTCGACACGACCAGGATCGGGTTGGAGCCCGCCGCGACCGTCTCCGTGACGGCCTCGCCGGACGACGGCCAGTCCTTGCAGGGCAGCAGGCCCCAGGCCAGCGCCGGTCCGAAGGTGGGGGCGGTCACGGCCCACTCGGCGGCCAGCGCCTTGACGTCGGCCACGGTGCCGGCGTACGGGCGATCGCTGCACGTGACCGCGTAGAAGGCGTCGGAGGAGTTGTCGGTGAAGTGACCGTCCGGGCTGCGGCTGGTCCGCGAATCCAGAAGCGAGAGCAGGGCCTCAGGGTCCCGACGGTTCATCGCCGCGGCCAGCGCGCTGCGAAGGTCGGGGTAGTCGTACTGCGGGAAGTACAGATACGACAGCACGGCGAAGGTGGCCAGCGCCTCGTTGAGGTCGCGATCGCCGGCCGGGATGGGATTCTCGTCGAGGCCGACCAGCCAGGCCTGCAGCTGGGCGACCGCCTCGTCGACCGTGCCGCTCAGGGGGCAGCCGTCGTGGGTCATGCAGTCGCGGGCGAAGTCCCGCACGGCGACCTCGAACGCGTCGGCCTGCCCCTTGGTGATCTCGGCGTTGTCGAGGTTGGCGGGCAGCACCCCGTCCAGCACCATGCGACCCACGTGGTCGGGGAACAGCTCCGCGTACGTGGCGCCGAGCATCGTCCCGTACGACTTGCCGAGGAAGTTGAACGTCTCGTCGCCCACGACCGCGCGGGCGATGTCCATGTCGCGAGCCGCGTCGACGGTGCCCATGCGATCCCAGATCGGGCCGGACTGCGCCTGGCAGCCCTCGAGCACGATCGTCGACTCCTCCGCGATCGACTGCTCCTCCTCAGGGGAGTCCGGAGTCCCGTCGGCAGCCATGAGCTGGTCCTGCAGGTCGTCGGTGAGGCACGTCACGGGGTCACTGCTGCCGACCCCGCGCGGATCGACGCCCACCACGTCGAAGTGCTTGCGCACCTTCTCGCTGACCACGAACTTCGCGGCCCTCGCGTAGTCGACGGCGCTGCCCCCCGGGCCTCCCGGGTTCACGAACAAGGACCCCACGCGATCGCCCGTGGCGGGCACCCGAGTGGCGGCCAGGCTCACAGTCCGTCCCTCGGGGTCCGCGTAGTCCAGGGGCACGGTGATGGTCGCGCACTCGGCCTCGGCGCATGACGTCCACTCGACCTGCTGCTCGTAGTAGCGCGAGAGGTCCACAGGTGCGGCCGACGCGGACGGCGCTGAGGTGCTGGCGGCCGCGGACGAGTTCGCGGGCGCCGGGGCCGAACTGCTCGGCCTCTCGGGGGCCACGGCCTCCTGCTCGGACCCGAGCACGCTGCAGCCCGTCAGGGCGATTGCAGACGCCAGAACGACGGCGATCTGACGTCGGGTGCTCATGCGTCGTACCGTATATCGGTGACCAAGCGACGCCGCGACCCCGCCGAGGTGGCCGCCCTCATCGAGCAGGGCGTCGAGCGCGGTCTCGGACTGGTCGAGTCGTTCCTCTCCGTCACCGGGCGTTCCGCACGTGGATCGAGTCGCACGCTGGCGATCGAGCACCAGAAGGCGGTCGAGGCCAACCGTCGTGACCTCGCCAGGCACCGGGTCCGGCGGCAGACCCTGAAGTCGCAGGTCACCGGCGGCGCCGTGGTCGCCGGGGTCGGGGGTGCGCTGGGCCTCATCGACGTGGTCACGGAGACTGCGACGAGCGGGGCGGGCATTCCGTTCCCTGCCTGGACTTGGCTGGTTGCCGCGGGCGTCGGCCTGGCGGTCTCCGTTCGGGGTCGTCTGCGACTTCGCGGCCTCGGCCCGGAGCCTCGTCCGATCCCGACGATCGCGCCGCCCCCGGCCATGCGCGGCTCCGGCGTCGGCTCGGCGGAGATCGCGCGGTTCACGTCCGTCCGCGTCCAGATCATCAACATGGCGCCGGCCCTGGACCACCTCTACCCGGGCGCGGGCAGCGAGCTGCGTCGTGCCGACATGGAGGCGGCCGGACCGCTGACGGCTCTGGCCGAGCGCCTCGTCGTCCTGGACCAGCTGCAGCGCGAACTGCCCGGCACCTCGGCCGCAGCCTCGGCGGCCCGATCGGCGGAGCTGGTGCGCTCACGCCTCGCCGACGGGTGCGCCACCTACGACGAGCTGCTCGCCGCGGCCGCCCGGCTGCTCGCCGCCCCTGACACGACGCGCTCCACGGCCGACATCCTCGGCCCGGCCGTCAACGCGATGCTGGCCTACGCGCACGGGCTGCAGCGCGCCGCCGACCTCTGACCTGCCCGCCGCGTCATTTCCCGTGGGCCGGCATGACGCCGGGGGCAGGTCAACGCAGTGCGGGGGCAGTGCTGCGGGGGCGGGGCAGCGCACGGGGCTGCCGACGTCAGGACCGACGCACCGACGGCATCCCGGCGGCAACGGCGCGCCGCAGGATCTCGGCCAGGTCCTCGAACTCCTCCGTGCGCGTCGTCGACCGCCGATGGACCAGGCCGATGCGCCGACCGGGGGCCGGATCGACGAAGCGCGCCACGCCCAGCTGGGCTCCTCGGGTCTCGACCCGGACCGCGCTGTCCGGCAGGAACGTCATGCCCAGGCCGGCGGAGACCAGTTGGACGATCGTCGAGAGCGACGCCGCCCGGGCGTTGGCGTCCCCGGCGTGGGTGACCCCCGACTGCAGGCACACCTCGACGGCCTGGTCGCGCAGGCAGTGTCCCTCCTCGAGGAACAGCAGCTCCTCGTCGCGCAGCTGGGCCGCCTCGATGTCCCGAGCGCCCGCCCACGGGTGGGCGGCCGGCACCGCGAGCACGAAGTCCTCGTCGTACAGCGGCTCGGTGCGCACGCGGGGATCCGCGACGGGCAGGGCCATGATCGCCAGGTCGATCGAGCCCTTGGCGAGCGCATCGAGGAGCCGGTCCGTCTGGTCCTCGTGCACGTGGAGCTGCAGGTCCGGCGCCTGCTCGCTCACTGCCGGGAGGATCGAGGGCAGCAGGTACGGCGCCACCGTGGGAATGACCCCCAGATGCAGAGGCCCGGTGAGCCAGCTGTCGGGCAGCGCCGCCGCCCGGAACGCGTCCACCGCGTCGACTGCCCGCTTGGCCAGCGGCAGGAGGTACTGCCCGTCCGATGTGACGAGGACGTTGCGCGGGTTGCGCTCGATGAGGCGGACGCCGAGCCGCGCTTCCATGGCGGCCAACGACTGACTCAGGGTCGGCTGGCTCACGCCCAGCGAGGCCGCCGCATCGCGGAAGTGCTGGAACTCGGCCACCGCGACAAACGCCCGCAACTGGGCCACCGTAGGTGTGGAACGCATCATCCCTCCAGAAAGCCGGGGGTGGCTCACGATAGGTAACTCCTATTGAAGTGCTCAGAATACATGATTTGCCTTATGAATGGACCATCCCTAGCGTTGCCATCAGCACGGCATCCGTCCGCACCACCGAACGACGTCATCACCACCGAACTACTACCGACGAGGAAGTCCCTATGTCACTCATCAACACCGAGATCCTGCCGTTCACGGCGAAGGCGTACTACCACGACGACTTCGTGGACGTCTCAGACGCCGACCTGCGCGGCAAGTGGTCCGTCGTGTTCTTCTACCCCGCCGACTTCACCTTCGTCTGCCCGACCGAGCTCGAGGACATGGCCGACCTGTATGACGAGTTCCAGAAGCTCGGCGTCGAGATCTTCTCCGTGTCGACCGACACCCACCACGTCCACAAGGCCTGGCACGGCAGCTCCGAAAAGGTCGGCAAGATCACGTACTACATGATCGGCGACCCGACGGGCGTCGTCACGCGCAACTTCGACAACATGCGCGAGGACGAGGGTCTGGCCGATCGCGGCACCTTCCTCGTCGACCCCGACGGCATCATCCAGTACCTCGAGGTCACCCCCGAGGGCGTCGGCCGCAACGCCAGCGAGCTGCTCCGCAAGATCAAGGCGGCGCAGTACGTGCGCAACCACCCGGGCGAGGTCTGCCCGGCCAAGTGGGAAGAGGGCGAAGCCACGCTCGCGCCGTCGTTCGACCTCTCGGGCAAGATCTGACGCTCGACTCAGGGGGGTCCGGGCACGCGCCCGGACCCCCACCGAGCCCCTCGCACCACCGACCAACCGTGAAGGACATGCAGCCATGCTCGACGCCGCCACCACCGCCCAGCTGAAGTCGTACCTCGAGAAGGTGGTCGTGCCCATCGAGCTCGTCGCGTCGCTCGACGAGACGCCCAAGTCGCGCGAGCTGCTCGACCTCCTGACCGAGACGGCTGCGCTCTCCGAGCGGATTGCGGTGCGCACTGACGGCACCAGTGCGCGCCGTCCCTCCTTCACCATCGACCGTGTCGGCACCGACGTGAGCGTCACGTTCGCCGGCATTCCCATGGGCCACGAGTTCACGTCGTACGTGCTCGCCCTCCTGCAGGTCGGCGGACACCCGGGCAAGGCAGCGCCCGAGACCATCGCGCAGGTCGAGAGCCTCGACGGCGAGTACCGCTTCGAGACCTACTTCTCGCTCACCTGCCAGAACTGCCCCGACGTGGTGCAGGCGCTCAACCTGATGAGCATCGTGAACCCCCGCATCCAGCATGTCGCCATCGACGGCGCCCTGTACCAGGACGAGATCGAGGCGCGCCAGGTCCTGGCCGTTCCCACCGTCTACCTCAACGGCGAGCTGTTCGAGTCCGGCCGCATGAGCCTGGAGCAGATCGTCGCCAAGCTCGACACCGGCGCGGTCGAGCGCGAGGCCGCCAAGATCGACGCGAAGGATCCCTTCGACGTGCTGGTCGTCGGCGGCGGGCCGGCCGGGGCGGCGGCCGCGATCTACGCCGCCCGCAAGGGGATCCGCACGGGCGTCGCGGCAGAGCGCTTCGGCGGCCAGGTGCTCGACACGATGGCGATCGAGAACCTCGTCTCCGTGCCCCATACCGAGGGCCCCCGACTCGCTGCCGCGCTCGAGCAGCATGTCCTGGAGTACGACGTCGACGTCATGCACCTGCAGCAGGCCCGGCGACTCGTCCCCGCGGACGGTCCCGGCGACCTGGTCGAGGTCCAGCTCGAGAGCGGCGCCTCGCTGAGGGCCAGGACGGTCGTCATCTCGACGGGGGCCCGCTGGCGGAACATGAACGTCCCCGGCGAGAGCGAGTACCGCAATAAGGGCGTCACCTACTGCCCGCACTGCGATGGGCCGCTGTTCAAGGGCAAGCGCGTCGCGGTGATCGGCGGCGGAAACTCCGGTGTCGAGGCGGCGATCGACCTCGCCGGCATCGTCGGCCATGTGACGCTCATCGAGTTCGACGGCGTCCTGCGAGCCGACGAGGTCCTGCAGCGCAAGCTGCGCAGCCTGCCAAACGTCGACATCATCGTCAGCGCGCTCACGACGGAGGTGCTCGGCGACGGCAGCAAGGTCACCGGACTGACCTACAACGACCGGGAGACCGGAGATGCGCACGCCGTCGACCTCGATGGGATCTTCGTGCAGATCGGACTGCTGCCGAACACCGAATGGCTCACCGACTCTGTCGAGCTGTCACCGCGCGGCGAGGTGGTCATCGACGATCACGGGCGCACGTCGCTGCCCGGCGTCTTCGCGGCGGGCGACTGCACCACGGTGCCGTTCAAGCAGATCGTGATCGCCCTGGGCGCCGGTGCAACCGCCGCGTTGAGCGCGTTCGACCACCTGATCCGCACGTCGGCCCCGGCCGCGCCGACCGAAGCCGAGGAACTCGTCCCCGCCTGAACGGATGCCGCTACGACCGCACTGGATCGTGCGCCCTGCCCCTTCGCAGGGGTCAGGCAGACGCGGTGCGGATCCAGGGGTCCTTCAGTTCGACCATCAGCGCCTCGAGGGCCAGCAGCGGCGTGACGTTCGCCTCGATCTGCTGACGCGTGTGGGCGATGGCCCGGAGTCGGCGTCCCGTGTCGTTGGGCACGCTGCGCGCGGCGAGCTGCGCGAGCTGCGGGTGCATCTCCTCGTTGATGAGCGGGACCCTGGCGTCGACCTGCATCAGGAGCACGTCGCGGTACAGGCCCATGAGGTCGAGCAGGGCACGGTCGACCTGGTCGCGAACCGTGCGGGTGCGTCGGGTCTTCTGCTTGGCCTTCATGTCCTTGTCCGCCGAGGCCATCATCCGCTTCATGCGCGCCTGAGTGATGCCGCCCGCCCCCTCGCCGTACTCCAGGAGCAGGTTCTCGGCCTCGACCGCATCGATGGGATCGGTGATGGCCTTGGCGTCGTCCGTCGCCGCGCCGAGCAGGTTGGCGGCGTTGGTGAAGCACGAGGCCACGTCGTGCAGCTGGAAGGGGATCCGCATGACCTCCTGCCGGCGCATGCGCGCGTGCTCGTCGCGGGCCAGCGCCCGCGCGCGCCCGATGTGGCCCTGCGAGGCGCGTGCCGCGAACGACGCCATCGCCGCATCGACGCCATCCGTCTCGACCAGCAGTCTCGCGACATCGGCCGTCGAGGGCGTGCGCAGCGGGACGAGGCGGGTGCGCGAGACGACCGTCGGCAGGACGTCCTCGACGCTCGGCGCGCAGAGCACCCAGACCGTGTGCGGCGGAGGCTCCTCCAGGGTCTTCAGCAGCACGTTGACCGCCTGCTCCGTCAGCCGGTCGGCATCCTCGACAACGATGACGTGCCAGGGTCCGAGGATCGGCGACATCGAGGCGCGCGCCACCAGGTCGCGGGCGTCATCGGTCTTGTAGCTGAGCGTCTCGGTGCGCACGACGTCCACGTCGGGGTGGCCGCCGAGCGGCGCCCGGCGGCAGACCTCGCACACGCCACAGCCGTCCTCCGGGCAGACCAGGGCAGCGGCGAAGCAGGTGGCGGCCGTGGACCGTCCCGAGCCCGGCGGACCGGTGATCAGCCACGCGTGCGTCATGCCGGGGCCATGCTCGCCACGCCGGATCAGCTCGGCGTCGGCGACCGCCCGGGAGAGCTCGTCGACGGCCAGGTGCTGGCCGACGAGCCGGTCCCAGATCGCCGTGGTCACCGCGCCTCGACCCGGGACAGGACCACGGCGGCGATCGTGGCCGCCAGCCCGTCGACGTCCTGGTTGGCGTCGAGCACGAGATACCGATCGGGCTCCTCGGCCGCCAGCTCGAGGAAGGCCGAGCGGACGGTCTCGTGGTACGCGAGGGGCTCGGCCTCGAGCCGGTCCGGGTTCGTCAGCCGGGACAGTCCGATCTCGGGATTGACGTCGAGGACGACCGTGAGGTCGGGGACGAGGTTGCCGGTCGCCCACAGGCTCAGGTCGCGCACGCGTCGGGCACCGAGGCTGCGTCCGTACCCCTGGTAGGCGACGGACGAGTCGAGATAGCGGTCGCACACGACGATCTCGCCACGGTCGAGGGCCGGTCGGATGACGCGCGCCACGTGCTCGCCGCGCGACGCGGCGAACAGCAGCGCCTCGGCACGCACGTCGAGTCCCGCGAACTGCGGGCTGAGCACCACGTGCCGGATCGCCTCCCCCGCCGGGGTGCCGCCGGGCTCACGCGTGCGCAGCACGCGGTAGCCGCGCTCGGCCAGCGCCTGGGCCAGCAGCGCCTCCTGCGTCGACTTGCCGGCCCCTTCGCCACCCTCGAAGGCGATGAAGTAACCCCGCTGGGCGTGCGGCATGACTACCGGGTTCCGGCCGCAGCAGTCTTCTTGGCGGCCGTCTTCTTCGCGGCCGTCTTCTTGGCCGTCGCGGACTTCTTCGCCGCGACCCGCTTGGCGGCCGCCTTCTTGACGACGCGAGTCGTGGTCTTCTTCGGCGCGCCGCCCTCGAGGGACTCCTTCAGCCGGCGCTCGGAGAGCAGGTCGCTGGCCCGCTCGACCGAGATCGTCGTCGGATCGTCGGCGGTGCGCAGCGAGGCATTGGTCGTGCCGTCGGTGACGTACGGCCCGAAGCGGCCGTCCTTGACGACGATCGGCAGTCCGGTCGTCGGGTCGTTGCCGACCTCGCGCAGCGGGGGCTTGGCCTCGCCGCGGCCACGGCGTGGCTTGGGCTGCGCGAAGAGGGCGAGCGCCTCCTCGAGCGCGACCGTGAAGATCGACTCCTCGCTCGGCAGCGACCGCGAGTCCTTCTCCTTGAGCAGGTACGGGCCGTAGCGGCCGTTCTGCGCGGTGATCTCCAGTCCGTCGGCAGGATCGACCCCGACGACGCGGGGCAGGCTCAGGAGTCGGACGGCGTCCTCGAGGGTGACCGTGGAGAGCGTCATGCTCGCGAACAGCGAGCCGGTGCGCGGCTTGGCCGACTTCGGCGCTCCCTCGGGCAGGACCTCGGTGACGTACGGGCCGTACCGGCCGGACCTGGCGATGATGGGCAGCCCGCTGTCGGGATCGACGCCCAGCTCGCGGTCGCCGGAGGGCTCTGCGAGGAGCTGCTCGGCCTTGTCGGCGGTGAGCTCGTCGGGCGCGAGGTCGACCGGGATGTTGGCACGCTCCTCGCCGCGCTCAACGTAGGCGCCGTACCGGCCCACGCGCAGCGTGGCATCGGTGCCGGCGATCGGGAAGGTGGCCAGTTCGCGGGCGTTGATGGCACCAAGGTCGTCGGTCAGCGCCTTGACCCCGGGAAAGTCCCCGCTGACGCTGTGGCCGCCGCGCCAGAAGGCCGTCAGCTGCTGGACGCGATCGGCATCCCCGGTGGCGATGAGGTCGAGGACCTCCTCCATGTTCGCCGTGAACTGGTAGTCGACCAGCGACGTGAAGTGCTCCTCGAGCAGGCGCACCACGGCGAACGCCGTGAAACTGGGCACCAGCGCGGAACCCTTCTTCCAGACGTACCCGCGGTCGATGATCGTCGACATGATCGAGGCGTACGTCGAGGGCCGGCCGATGCCGAGCTCCTCGAGCTTGGCCACGAGCTTGGCCTCCGTGTACCGGGCCGGAGGCGTGGTGCTGTGGCCCTCCGGGGTCAACGAGGCCGCTGTGACGGTCTGGCCCTCTCGGAGGTCGGGCAGTTCGCGTTCGCGGTCGTCGGCGTCGGAGTCGTCCGTGACGTCCTTGAGGGCGGCGTAGAAGCCGGGGAACACGACGACCGTGCCCGACGCGCTGAACTCGACGTTCACGCCGGTCGCGGCCGTCGCGCCGAGCTTCACCGTGGTCGTGGCGACCTGCGCGTTGACCATCTGAGAGGCGACGGTGCGCTTCCAGACCAGGTCGTACAGCGCGAACTCGTCGGCGTTGAGCTCGCGGGACACCTCGCCCGGCGTGCGAAACGTGTCGCCTGCGGGCCGAATGGCCTCGTGCGCCTCCTGCGCGTTCTTGACCTTGCTGGCGTATCGTCGCGGTGCGTCGCCGACGTACTCGGGGCCGTACAGCTCGCGGGCCTGGGCACGGGCCGCGTTGACGGCCTGGTCCGAGAGGTGGACGGAGTCCGTTCGCATGTAGGTGATGTAGCCGTTCTCGTACAGGCTCTGGGCCACACGCATGGTGCGCTGCCCGCCCCAGCGGAGCCGGTTCGAGGCCTCCTGCTGCAGGGTCGACGTCATGAACGGCGCCTTGGGCTGGCGCTGGCCCGGCTTCTGGACCACTGACCGCACCGTGAAGTCCGCACCCGCGAGGCCCTCGACGAGCCGACCGGACGCCGCCTCGTCGAGCACGACGACCGTGTCCTTCTTCAGGCCGCCCTGCTGGTCGAAGTCGCCGGAGCCGGCGACGCGGACGCCGTCGACCAGCGTCAGCCGGGCGTCGAAGTGGCCGGGGTCGAACACGCCCTGGACGTCCCAGTAGCCGGCGGCCCGGAAGGCGATCCGCTCGCGCTCCCGGTCGACCACGAGCCGGACGGCCACCGACTGGACCCGCCCTGCGGAGCGGGCACCCTTGCCCAGCTTCATCCACAGCACCTGAGAGACCGGGAATCCGTAGAGCCGGTCGACGATGCGGCGGGTCTCCTGCGCGTCGACGAGCTGCATGTCGAGGTCGCGGGGATGCGCCACCGCCTCTCGGATCGCCTCCGGCGTGATCTCGTTGAAGACCATGCGGCGGACGGGCACCTTCGGCCGGAGGACCTCGAGAAGGTGCCACGAGATGGCTTCGCCCTCGCGGTCCTCGTCCGTCGCGAGCAGCAGCTCGTCGGCGTCCTTGAGCGCCTTCTTCAGGTCGGCGATCGTCTTCTTCTTCGAGTCGTGGACCACATAGAAGGGCTGGAACCGGTCATCGACGTCGACCGCGTACTTGGCCCAGGGCTTCTTGCGCTCGGACTCGGGCAGGTCGGACGCCTTCGATGCGAGGTCGCGGACATGGCCGACCGAGGCCATGACCGTGTAGCCGGGCCCCAGGTATCCGGCGATCTTCTTCGCCTTCGCCGGCGACTCGACGATCACCAGGGTTGTGTCTGCCACGCCCGTCCTTCCCACGCTTGTCCGTCGGCACGCTGCCGGCCGCCATGACCTGGCGGTCGATCAACCTGCTCCGGCGGAGTCTGACGGTATGCCAGCGGGTCGTGTCAACTCCACGGACCCCCCGAGTCGGGTCTCCGGGACCACGGTCCCCCAAGGGGACCGGCGAGCGTCTCGGTCGTCCGACTATCGGATGGCGGGGATCGGTCGCGTCACTTCGCGGCGGCCGCCACCTGATCGCCCACGGCGATCGGACGCCGCTTGGACACGACGACGGCGACGATGACGATGCCGGCGGCGACCAGGGCGATGGCCCATCGGAGCGGTCCGTTGGCCCGATCGCCGATGCTCATGCCGACGACCGCCGGTGCGATCAGCAGGGCGACCAGGTTCATGACCTTGATCAGGGGGTTGATGGCGGGGCCGGCAGTGTCCTTGAACGGATCGCCGACCGTGTCACCGATGACGGTGGCCGAGTGGGACTCCGAGCCCTTGCCGCCGTAATTGCCGTCCTCGACGAACTTCTTGGCGTTGTCCCAGGCGCCGCCCGAGTTGGACAGGAAGACCGCCATGAGCACGCCCGTCGCGATGGTGCCGGCGAGGTAGGCGCCCAACGGGCCGATGCCCAGCCCGAAGCCCACGGCGATCGGGGTGAGGACCGCGAGCAGCCCGGGGGTGATCAGCTCGCGCAGCGAGTCCTTCGTCACGATGTCGACGACCTTGCCGTACTCCGGCTTCTCGGTGCCCTCCATGATCCCGGGGTGGTCGCGGAACTGGCGTCGCACCTCGAAGATGACGGCACCAGCCGCCCGGGACACCGCGTTGATGGCCAGACCGGAGAACAGGAAGACGACTGAGGCGCCGATGATCAGCCCGACGAGGTTCGACGGGTTGGCCACGTCGAGCACGCCCCGGTACTGCAGCGACTCCTGAATGTTCACGATGCTCTCGGAGACCCCGCCGCTGATGATCGTCGCCTCGACGACCGCGTCCCGGAACGCCCCGAACAGCGCGGTCGCTGCGAGGACGGCCGTGGCGATCGCGATGCCCTTGGTGATGGCCTTCGTGGAGTTGCCGACCGCGTCGAGGCGGGTCAGCACCGCGGCACCCTCGCCCTGGACGTCTCCCGACATCTCGGCGATGCCCTGCGCGTTGTCGGACACCGGGCCGAAGGTGTCCATCGAGACGATGACGCCGACCGTCGTGAGCAGCCCCGTGCCGGCGAGGGCGATCGCGAACAACGAAAGGATGACGGAGCCCGCGCCGAGCATGAAGGCGGCGTACACGGCCACTCCGATGAGCAGCGCCGAGTAGACCGCTGACTCGAGGCCCAGCGAGATGCCGGACAGGATCACGGTGGCCGGCCCGGTCAGCGAGCTCGCCGCGACGTCGTCGACTGGCTTGCGATTGGTCTCGGTGAAGTACGCCGTCAGCTGCTGGATGACCGCGGCCAGGACGATGCCGATCAGGACCGCGCCGAGGGCGAAGACCCGCGGGTTGAAGGTGCTGATCTGCACGCCGAGCCCGAGGTTGTCGATGACGACGCCCTTGAAGTCGACCATGCGCTCGGGCAGGACGACCCAGGTGGCGATGCCCACGAGGATGGCCGAGATGACCGCGGAGATGAAGAAGCCGCGATTGATGGCGCTCATGCCTGATCGGTCGCTCGCGCGCGGCGACACCGCGAAGATGCCGATGACGGCCGTCACCACGCCGATGGCCGGGACGATCAGGGGGTAGACCAGGCCAAGCTCGCCGAAGGCCACCTTGCCGAGGATGAGGGCCGCGACGAGCGTGACGGCGTACGACTCGAAGAGGTCGGCCGCCATGCCGGCGCAGTCGCCGACGTTGTCGCCGACGTTGTCGGCGATGGTGGCGGCGTTGCGGGGATCGTCCTCCGGGATGCCCTTCTCGACCTTGCCCACGAGGTCGGCGCCGACGTCGGCAGCCTTGGTGAAGATGCCGCCGCCGACGCGCATGAACATCGCGAGGAGGGCCGCGCCGAAGCCGAAGCCCTCCAGCACCTTCGGCGCGTCGCTCTTGTAGACCAGCACGACCAGCGCCGCTCCGAACAGGCCGAGCCCGACCGTGAACATGCCTGCGACGCCGCCCGTGCGGAAGGCGATCTTCATGGCCTTCTGCTCGCTCCCGTCGCGGGCCGCGGCCGCCACGCGAACATTGCCGCGCACCGCGAGCCACATGCCCATGTAGCCGGTGACGCCCGAGAACACCGCGCCGACCAGGAAGAAGACGCTGCGGCCGATCCGCTCGCCGTTCGAATCGGCCGGGAGCAGGAACAGCATGAAGAAGACGATGGCGGCGAACACCGAGAGGGTCCTGAACTGCCGGTTCAGGTAGGCGGCGGCACCCTCCTGGACGGCGCCCGCGATCTCCTTCATGGAGTCGGTGCCCTCGTCGGCGGAGAGCACCTCACGAACGAGGATGGCGGCGACGCCCAGCGCCCCGAGCGCAATGACCGCGATGACGGCCACGATCGCCAGGTTGCTCCCGCTTAGCTCGATCATGAGTCTCCTTGATCAGCACCGCCGCCGGGCGGTCGTACCCGGTCGGGTCGTGCGAAACAGTACGGGCATTGCCTGGTTCGGCAGAACGGTTCCGCGGAGTCTACTGACGAGTAGCAACCCGTCCGCGAGTCGGCCGACGATGACAGCCCTTACACGATTGTGACCTTGATCACGGCTGCGCCCGCGTGTCGACGGCGGTCTCAGAACCCCGGGACCTCGTCCAGGGTGGCGTGGAGGGGGATGACGACGTCGAGGCCGGTCAGGGTGAACACCTTGAGCACGCGCGGCGCCGCGGTGACCACGTCAAGGGAGCCCCCCGCCTCGCGGACGTGCTTCAGAGTCGCGACGAGGACGCCGAGTCCGGTGGAGTCGATGAAGTCGACGGCGGAAAGATCGATGACCAGGGCGACCCCGGGCCGCTGGGACAGGGGAGTGACGAGGGACTGCAACGTCGGGGCCGCGTGGACGTCGAGATCCCCGGTGGCCGTGACGAGTGGACGATCGCCGACCATCGATGACACGACCGTGAAGTCCACGCTCCTACTGTGGCACAGAGTGTCGGGCGGCCGCCTCACAATGGGGGGATGCAGACCGCCGCCGATCGGGACCTGCTGACCCGCCTGGCCCACGGTCGACCCGGTCGCCTGCTCCACGTGCACGAGCTGCCGTCTCGGACGGCCGGCAGCGCCGCATGGCCGCCCTGGGTGCCGGACGACGTCGTGGCGGCGTACGCCGGCGTGGGCATCGAGGCACCATGGACCCATCAGGTCCTGGCTGCGGAGGCGGCCCGTGCGGGCGAGCACGTGGCCCTGGCCACCGGCACCGCGTCCGGCAAGAGCCTCGCCTTCGGCATGACCGCCTTGGCGGCGATCCACGCCGGGACGGCCGCGCCGGACGGCCGCGGCGCCACCGCGCTCTACCTGTCGCCGACCAAGGCACTGGCCAACGACCAGCTGCGCGCGCTGCAGGATCTCTCGCTGCCGTGGCTGCGCGCCGCGACCTACGACGGCGACACTCCCGCGGACGAGCGGGCCTGGGTGCGGCGCCACGCCAACTACGTCCTGACGAATCCCGACCTGCTCCATCACTCCTTGCTGCCCGGCCACTCGGCGTGGTCCGCGTTCCTTCGCCGGGTCGACGTCATCATCGTCGACGAGGCCCACGCCTACCGCGGTGTCTTCGGCGCGCACGTCAGCGCAGTCATGCGTCGGCTGCGCCGCATCTGCGCCCACTACGGTGCCTCGCCTGTGGTGTTCTCGGCGTCGGCAACGATGGCGAACCCGGAGCTGGCGGCCGCCCGGCTGATCGGGTCCCGCGTCCGCGCCGTCGTCGAGGATGCCTCCCCGCGGCCAGCCCTGACGATCGGCCTCTGGGAGCCCCCCATCACCGACCCACGCGGCGACGAGCCCAAGCGACGAAGCGCGCTCGCCGAAACGGCGGACCTGCTGGCCGACTGCGTCGTCGAGCACCGCCAGGCCCTCGCGTTCATCCGCAGCCGGCGGGGCGCCGAGGCAACTGCCCTGATGACGCGGGACCTGCTGGCCGACGTCGACCCGGCCCTCGCCGAGTCGGTCGCGGCCTATCGCGGCGGCTACCTGCCGGAGGAGCGGCGCGAACTCGAGCGCCGCCTCCGAGATGGCAGCCTGCGCGCCCTGGCGACCACCAGCGCCCTGGAGATGGGGATCGACGTCAGCGGCCTGGACGTCGTCATCACCGCCGGCTGGCCCGGCACCCTGGCCAGCCTGTGGCAGCAGTTCGGGCGGGCCGGGCGGGCCGATGCGCCGGCCCTGGGCATCTTCGTCGCCCGTGACGATCCGCTCGACGCGTACCTGGTCCACCACCCCGAGGTCATCGTGGGCCGCGACGTCGAGGCGACGGTCTTCGACCCCGCCAACCGGTATGTCCTCCCGCCCCACCTGTGCGCTGCAGCGGCGGAGACGCCGCTCCTCGACGACGAGTTCGAGACGTGGTTCGGGGCCGGAGCCCGCGTGCTGCTCGACCGGCTCGTCGCCGAAGGCCTGCTGCGGCGGCGCGCCGGGGGGTGGTTCTGGACGCGGCGCGAACGGGCCAGCGACCTGACCGACCTGCGCGGCACCGGAGGCGCGCCCGTGCGCGTCGTCGAGGCTGGAACCGGGCGGCTCCTGGGCACCGTCGACCGGTCCAGCGCCCCCGCGATGGTCCACGAGGGTGCCGTCTACCTGCACCAGGGAGTCAGCCACGTCGTCGTCTCCCTTGATCTCGACGAAGCCGTCGCTGTCGTCGAGGAGCGGGCGGTCGACTACTCGACGATCGCCCGGACCGTGAGCGACATCCGCATCGTGACGACCGACGAGCTGACCGCCCTCGGCGGGGTCGCCCTGCAGCTCGGCGACGTCGACGTGAGCGAGCAGGTGGTCTCCTACCAGCGTCGGCGGGCCAATGGCGAGTCGCTCGGCGAGGTGCCCCTCGACCTTCCGGTCCAGGAGCTGCGAACCCGTGCCGTGTGGTGGACCGTCACGGATGAGGCCATCCGGGCCGCCGGCATCGGACCGGCCGACGTACCCGGATCCGCGCATGCCGCCGAGCACGCCTCCATCGGTCTCCTGCCCCTGTTCGCGACCTGCGACCGCTGGGACCTCGGCGGCGTGTCGACCGCCTGCCATCCCGATACCGGGCGGTCGACCGTCTTCGTCTACGACGGGTACCCGGGCGGCGCCGGCTTCGCCGAGCACGGCTACCGCCACGCGACGCAGTGGCTGGCGGCCACCCGCTCCGCCATCGCTGAGTGCGCCTGCGAGGCGGGCTGCCCGGCGTGCGTGCAGTCGCCCAAGTGCGGAAACGGCAACAGCCCCCTCGACAAGAAGGGCGCCGTCCTCCTGCTGGACGTCGTGCTGCGCGCACTGGCCACCGCCTAGTCCCCCCGATCACGGACCGAGATCCCCACTCGGCGGCCCAGCCCGAGCTCGGCCGACGATGTCGATCGGCTGCTGCCCGAGCAGCCTCAGCACGCGGCCGACGATGGCCGGCGGCGCGCGCCCGACCTCGACCACGATGTCCGGGCCGTCGATGACGCACGACAGCAGGACCACGTCGTTGACCGCCGCCATCCTGTGGGCCTCGTCGCACGGCTCGCCCGCAGCCTGTGCGGCCGCCAGGGCCGCCATGTCCGCGGCCGTGGCGACCCGCTGGCGCGCCGCGACCTGCAGCGCCACCGCGGTGGCCAGCAGCCCGGAGACCAGGACGACGGCCATCAGGGCGAGCGCCCAGACCACGGCCGCTCCCTCGTCTCCAACCGCCGGTCGGGAGCCGCGTCGAGCCCGCATCAGGACGTCCATTCGCGCGGCACCGCGACCTGCTGATGGAGCGTCACGGAGAGTCCACGCAACAGCGGAACCGGGGCGCTGACATCCCGATCCACAGATACCAGGACGACCCCGCCGGACTCGTCGACGGTGATCGTCGAGCCGGGGGCCGACGCCCGCGCGCGATCCAGCACCTCGGCCACTGCCTCCCCGCGGGCCAGGTCCCGCGCGGCCGTTCGCGCCGTGTCGCCGAGGCTGGTCGACGTGGCGGCGAGCGAGACGCCCCAGGCCACCGCGACGGCCACCGCCATGAGCATCGGGATCGCGAGTGCCGTCTCGAACAGGACACTCCCGGAGTCGGACCGGGGTGAGGCGAGCATGGCTCGCCTCACCCCGGCCTGTCGCTGACGGAGGCACCCGGCGAGCCGACGCCTATCCGAAGAGCGACGAGAAGGCATTGCTCAGCACGCTCCAGATGAGGTCACGGACCTCGCTGCTGGTCAGCAGCTTGATGAGCACGCCGCCGAGCCCCGCCACGGCCACGGTGCCGACCGCGTACTCGGCCGTCGACAGCCCGTCGTCCTCCTTGATGAATCGTGCGACAACCTGACGCATGGTCTCCCCCTTTCGCTGGTCGCCGAGGCGACCGTGCCGACCATCGGCACCGGCGGAACGTCCGCCGTGCCGCAAGACTCATCGGTCCGTGCCCGTCGCGGCAGATGGCTTCGTCGCCTTGGGGGCGCCTGCCCACCGGGCAGCCTCGCTGTGGATGGAGCGTCTCCCGGATGGAGCGTGACTCGGAGGGAGCGTCGCGGTGGATAGCTCATCGCGGTGGGTGAAGCGGGATCACGATCCGAGAAGTTCGCCCGCGAGTCCAGCCACCACGGGAACCACGCCGAGCAGCAGGAAGGCCGGCAGGAAACAGGCCGCCAGCGGCGCCACGGCTCGTACGCCGGCCGCCTGTGCGGCAACCTCGACCGCCGCCTGACGATCGCGCCGCATGTCCTCGGCGATCCGGGCCAGTATCGCCGCGAGGGGTGCACCGGACTCCATCGAGCGGATCACGGCCACGGCGATGGGTGCGAGGGCCGACTCGTCCACGACGGCGTCCCACGCCTGCCCCGGGGCCGCTCCGAGGTCGATCGCCGAGATCACGGGTCTGATGGCCGATCGTGCCGGCTCCCCCACCGCCTCGGCCACGGCGGCGAGGGCGGGACGCATCGGCGCGCCCGACGCCATCGTTGCGGCCAGCAGGTCCGCCAGCACCGGCGCCTGTCGGGCCAGTTGCTCGCGACGACGGCGATCGCCTCGGGTCTCCAGCGAGCGGGCCAGCCTCGGCACGCCGACGGCGCACACCACGGCAAGCAGGATCCCGACGGTCCCGCCGACCAACGCGAAGGCTCCGATCGCCCCCACCGCCCCGGCACCGGCGGCGGCCATCGCCATGGACACGGAGGGGCGCGACCGCCGCGCGGCCGGCGCACCGAGGAGCAGTCGCCGGACCCGGGGCTCGGGAGCCGGCGCGAGAGCCAGCCCGCTCGCCAGCGCGACGAGCAGGGCCGCCAGGAGCCTCACAGCATCCGCTCGACGGTCGACGCGATCCGTCCGGTCCACCACATCCCCAGGGCGGTGAGCACGATCCCTCCGGCCAGACAGAGCAGGCCGACGCTCGTGGTCAGCAGCCAGGCCAGGGGATTCGAGCCGAGCATCACGCCGAAGCCGATGCCGACCGCAGGCAGCAGCGCGAGCATGCGGGCGGTTGCCCTCGGGCCGGCCAGCTGGGTCTCCAGGCTCACCCGCACGTCCTCGGCCGACCGCGCCGACGTCGCAAGCCGGGCGACCGCAGCCGCCAGGCCGCTGCCCGACGAAGCCGCCACCAGCCAGCACGCGGCCAGCTGCTGCAGGACGGGGCTCGCGCGCGCATCGGCCCCCAGGCCGGCGACCACGTCGCCATCCAGGCGGATCGCGGCGGCCGTCGCCGGCCACACCGTCGGGGTGCCGCCCGCTCGGATGAGGGCGGCCATCGGCGGCTGGCCCGACTCCAGCTCCGCAGCGAGGGCGCCAAGCGCCTGCACGACGCGCAGCCGGTCACGGGCCTTTCGCCGCCGCGATGCCGGGCCCAGGCCGATGCGGCCGACGACGACGAGACCCAGAGACAGGACCCGCGCGGGCAGGGAAGGCGTCGAGGGGTCAGGACGAACCAACCGGACCGTTCGTCGGTCACGGGGCGGAACCGTGCCCAGCCAGCCCGCGAATGCGACCAGTACGACCGCGAGCACGACCATTCACCCGCCCGCCAGTCGGTCGACGAGCCGATCCATGCCGGAATCCGCAATCAGGTCTGCGCCCCGACGGACGAGGGCGGGCACGGTGTGCACCAGGCCGTCGCGGTCCCGGTCCAGGACGTGCACGCCGGCCAGGTGCCGGCGCCCCGCCGGAGTGCGGCCCAGGTGCATCACCACGTCGATGCCGGCAACCACGAGGGCGTGCACGGCCCGGCGATCCAGACCGGCGGCCAGACCAAGCGCCTCGAGCCGAGCCGGGACGTCCGTTGCGGAGTTCGCATGCAGGGTCGCGCACCCGCCCTCATGCCCGGTGTTCATCGCGGAGAGCATGTCCACGACCTCGGCTCCCCGAACCTCGCCCACCACGAGGCGGTCCGGCCGCATTCGCAGCGCCTGCCGGACGAGGTCCCGCATGCTCACCGCCCCAGCCCCCTCGACGTTCGGCAGCCTCGCCTGCAGGCCCACGACGTGGGGGTGGTCGGGCTGGAGCTCCGTGGAGTCCTCGACGATGACGATGCGCTCGTTCGACGGCACGAGTCCGAGCAGCGTTGACAGAACCGTGGTCTTGCCGGTTCCGGTGCCTCCGCTGATCACGAAGGCGAGCCGACCCTCGACGATGGCCCGAAGCCATCGGGCTCCTTCGTCGTCGATCGAGCCTCCGCTGACGAGCTCGCCGAGCGCGAAGGCCCGTCGCCTCGGCACGCGCAGCGAGATCAGCGTCCCGGCGGTAGCGATCGGCGGGATGACGCAGTGCAGCCGTGATCCGTCCGGCAGCCGTGCGTCGACGTAGGGTGCCGCGTCGTCGAGCCGCCGGCCAGCGGTTCCGGCGAGGCGCTGCGCCAGACGACGGACGTCGGACTCCCCGTCGAAGTGCACGTCGGTGCGCTCCAACCCGTTGCCGCGGTCGACCCACACCGCGCCGGGTCCGTTGACCAGGACGTCAGTCACGAAGGGCTCGCGCAACAGCGGTTCGAGCGGCCCGGCCCCCACCAGCTCCTGGCGCAGCGAGCGAACCAGGTCGAGGACGGCATCGTCGCCGAGCACCATGCCCTCGGCCCGCAGAGCCGCAGCCACCCGCGCCGGCGTGGCGTCGGACTCAAGCGCGACGAGGCGCGTCCGGACCCGCTCGAGCAGCGACGAGGTCACGCGACCCGGCCGACCGAGCGAGCCAGCACACTGAGGGCCCCGATGCAGGCCCGCCCGTAGGCGTCACGCAGTCCGGGCGGCTCGCCCTCGTCAGCGCGCGCCGCCAGTGCCGGTGTCCCCGGGAGTCGGGCGATGACCGGCGCATCGAGTGCAGCAAGGACGGCCTCGTCGTGGACCCCCTTCGGATCGACGCGCAGGACCAGTCCGAGGGATGCACAGCGACCATGCAGGACCGCCGCAAGGCGGGCCGCCGCAGCGGTGGCTCGCACCCGGTTGATCGTGACGAGCGCCGTCTCGTCCGAGCGTGAGAGGACGAGCTCGGTGACGGGGTCGAGATGCCGGGGCAGGTCGACCACGACCAGGTCGTGCCCGCGAAGGCCGGCATCGAGCACCGCAGACATCGCCTCGGCGGAGATCTTCACGGGGCCTTCACGCCCCCACGACAGCAGCGTCACGCCCGCGGCATGCGGCAGGGCACTGGCCAGCGACGCTGAGCCGAGTCGGCCACGCGTCTCGACCAGATCGGGCCAGCGGACACCGCCGACATCCTCGATGCCGAGGATCACGTCGAGCCCGCCGCCCACCGGGTCGGCGTCGATCAGCAGGACGCGCAGGGAGCGTGATGCCGCTGCGAGAGCAAGGGTGACGGCAAACGTCGAGGCGCCGGCACCAGACCCGGCCCCGATCACGCTGACGAGTCGCCCATCGCGCGTCGGCCCCTCCCCGCACTCGGCCAGCCGGTCGATGAGCCAGCGCTCTGCCTCCGGAAGGGAGATGACGTGCTCGGCGCCCAGCGAGACGGCCCGTTGCCAGTCATCGGGCGTGGGTGTCCGCGTGACGAGGACGACATCTCGCCTGCGCGGCATCCGGCCATCGGCGAGGGCAGGGGCCACGTCCGCCCCCACGATCACCAGGGGCGCGAGCTGCCAGCGACTGCGTGCGCCCTCGACATCGGCCGCAAGGTGCATCTCGACCTCGTTCGCCGCCGCCAGGCGCAGCACGTCGTCGATGAGATCCGCGTCGTTGCTCACCAGCAGTGGTCGCGCTGCGTTCATGGGTCCCTCCACCGGCATCCGTCGATCGCCCTGACCGGAGGGTGGCCGACGACGGCCTGCGGTGGGAGGGAACGCCGGCGTCCTGTGGATGCCTCGGTCCGCGGCCAGGGCTGTGGACAGTCGTCAGGCAGTACCGTCTACTCATGAGCGACAAGCCCGTGGGCGCCGCCTTCTTCGACCTCGACAAGACGATCCTGGCCCGGTCGAGCTCGTTCGCGTTCGCGAGGCCGTTCTACCGCGAGGGACTCCTGGGGCGCAGTGACGTCGTGCGCAGCGCCTACGCCCAGTTCGTGTACCTCGCCTCGGGCGCTGACCACGACCAGATGGAGAGCATGCGCGAGTACATGTCCCGGCTGGTCTCCGGCTGGGATGTCGAGAAGGTCCAGGCCATCGTGTCGGAGACGCTGGACGACATCGTCGATCCGATCGTGTTCGAGGAGGCGGTCGAGCTCATCGCCGAGCACAAGGCGGCCGGTCGCGACGTCATCATCATCTCGTCGTCAGGCACCGACATCGTCGAGCCGATCGGCGAGCGACTCGGGGTCGACCTCGCCATCGGGACGCAGGTCGCCATCGAGGACGGTCAGTACACCGGCGAGATCCTGTTCTACGCGTATGGCGAGTTCAAAGCCGAGGCCATGCGGTCGCTCGCCGACGAGCGCGGTTACGACCTGGCGGCGTCCTACGCCTACAGCGACTCGCAGACCGACCTGCCGATGCTCGAGGCGGTGGGCCATCCGTTCGCGGTCAACCCGGATGCCGAGCTGCGACGCATCGCCGTGGAGCGGGAGTGGCCGGTGCTCGACTTCGCCAAGCCGATCGCCATGCGATCTCAGATGGACCGCCGCCAGGCCGTCGCTGCCGGCGGGGCGGTCGCCCTGGGCGCAGTCGCCCTCGGGATCACCTGGTACGCCCGTCGTCGAGGCCTGCGCGCCTGACCTCCGCGCTGCCCTCCGCGCGCCCAACTCCGCGGACGGTTGTCCACAGCCCTCGCTCCGCCGTTGATCCGGGCGGCGCTCCTCGGTGAAGGGTGCTGGCATGGGCGGACGAGCCGGGCCGGATCCCGATCTGCCGGGCGCGTTCAGCGCCGAGCAGGCCATGGCCGCCGGCCTGACGCGCGATCAGATCCGTCAGCGCGTGCGGTCCGGGACGTGGCTGCGCGTCGGCACGGGTCACTACCTCCGGTCGGCTGCGATCGGCAGCCGCGAGCTCGACCTGTTCGCTCGGGAGCGCGTGATCCACGCGGCCCGGGCGGCAGCGGCCGCGCGACGCAACCGCGAATCCGTCATCGCCTTCGAGAGTGCGGCCGTCGTGCATCGGCTCCCCGTGTGGGGCCGGCTCCCGGCGAACGTCACCGTGATCGTCGGCCCGGGCAGATGGACGGGCCGGCGCGGTGGGACGACTCGGCGGTACTCGTGGCTGCCGCCTGAGCATGTGCAGCGCGAACCCGTGCCGACGACCACCCCGGCCCGAACCTGGCTCGACCTCAGCCGTACTGGCTCGCTGGCCCAGGCCCTGGTCGTCGGCGACGCCGCACTTCGTCAGGGGGTCGCGCGGCTCACCGACCTGTCCGAGGTCATCGACACAGCGGACGCGTTCAACGGTCTTGGGCGGGTGCTGGCCGCACTCTCCCATCTCGACGCACGACGCGAGTCGCCGCTGGAATCCGGCTCGTACGCCTACTTCGGGCAGCATCGGCTGCCCCTGCCGCAGATCCAGGTCGACTTCTTCGACGACGTCGGGCATCTCATCGCCCGGGTGGACTTCTGGTGGCCCGAGGCCGGGGTGATCGGGGAGTGCGACGGACGCGTGAAGTACCTGACCGGCGACGACCTGTACGCCGAGAAGTTCCGGATCGCTTGCGGGCGCTCGGACACCGGGTGGTTCGGTGGGGTGCGGCGGATCTGCGCAACCCAGCGTTGGCCGAGCGACTGGCCGTCCTCCTACGTGGGCGCTGACCTGCCCGCCGCGTCATGGATGCCGGCCGTCAGTGACGCCAGGGGCAGGTCAATGCGGGACGGAGACGGCGTCGGCACCTATCGCCAGCGCGGTCGAGTGCCAGACCACGAACTCCCGCACGCCGTCCGGCGTGCCGGTGGTGTACGCCCGGAGCGCCCGCACGTAGGCAGGGCGGCCCAGTTCGGCCATGCCGTGCTCGGGGATGCTGAACAGGGACGGATCCACGCCGCGTGCCGCCAGGACCAGGCGGACGGATGCCCGGGCCATCAGCCCGGAGCCCCAGGCGAAGGGGCGCACCGAGGCCAGTTCGGCGTGCACGATGGCCGCCACCATCAGCGCCGGCGCCGTGGTCGGCGCAGTGATCAGTCCCGCCAGCCCGGCCAGCCGGGCGGCAGCCGCGTCCGGGGGGATCGCCGACCCGAGGCGGAGCGGATCGTCGGCGGCGCCTCCGGCCCGCGGCCGCCCGAGGTCCTCGGGTGCCTCGAACCCGTGCGCAACGACGGCGTGCAGATGCGCCAGCACCTGCAACGGGGCCCGGCCGAAGACCTCGACCTGCGCCGGGACCGCAGCCGTCAGGCGCAGCGACGCCTCGAGGACGCGGCCCATCGGCGACGCGTCCGCGACGACCAGGTCCGCTCCGTCGATCGCTGCCGATGCCCGTCCGCCCCGCTCGATCGAGGCGGCGGCAACCTCGGCAGCGCTGGCCCGGACGTCACGCCGCCACAGCAGGGCGTCGATCCGGGAGCGGGCCGCGACCAGGGCGGCCGACATCTGCTCGTCGGCGGCAAGGGCGGCAAGCGGATCCGGGTGTTCGGCTGCGGCAGGCACAGATCGTCACGCTATACGCACCCCACGACCGGGGGGTGATCTCGTCCGATGCCGTGCTGCGCTACTCGCCGTCGTCCCCGCGGCGGGCTCCCCACCGGTGCCGTCGAGCACGGAGAGCCCGGGTCCGGACCCGCACCGGAGGCGGGAGTTCGACCCCGCCAGCCACCGGGATTTGGTTTAGTACAGAGGACACCCCGACGATCGCAAGGAGTGACGTGAGCCAAGAGGCGCTTGAGAACCTGATGCACGAGGACCGGGTCTTCCCGCCGTCCGCGGAATTCGCCGCAGCCGCGAACGCTTCGTCCGCCCTCTACGACGAGGCGGCGGCCGATCGACTGGCCTTCTGGGGCGAGCAGGCGGCCACCCTCGCCTGGTCGCAGCCCCCCGAGCAGGTGCTCGACTGGTCCGACGCACCCTTCGCGCGCTGGTTCACCGGCGGCACGCTCAACGTCGCCTACAACTGCGTCGACCGGCACGTGGAGGACGGTTACGGCGGGCAGGTCGCAATCCGATTCGAGGGCGAGCCCGGGGATCGTCGCGACATCACCTACGCGCAGCTGCAGGACGAGGTCTGCCAGGCCGCGAACGCCCTGATCGAGCTGGGGATCGAGGCGGGCGACCGAGTCGCGATCTACCTGCCCATGATCCCCGAGGCGATCGTGGCCATGCTGGCCTGTGCTCGGCTCGGCGCCCCGCACTCGGTCGTGTTCGCGGGCTTCTCCGCCGAGGCGCTGCGCAGCCGCATCGACGATGCCCAGGCGAAGCTGGTGATCACCGCCGACGGACAGCATCGACGGGGCGCGATCATGCCCCTCAAGCCCGCGGTCGACGAGGCCGTCGAGCACACGCCGAGCGTCGAGCACGTGCTGGTGGTCAAGCGGACCGGAGGCGCCGTCGGATGGACCGACGCGCGCGACGTGTGGTGGCACGACATCGTCGAGAGCCAGTCGACGCACCATTCGCCGGAGGCCTTCGACAGCGAGCACCCGTTGTTCATCCTGTACACGTCCGGCACGACCGGGAAGCCGAAGGGCATCCTGCACACGACCGGCGGGTACCTGACCCAGGTCGCATACACGCACCGCAACGTCTTCGACCTCAAGACCGAGACGGACGTCTACTGGTGCACCGCCGACATCGGCTGGGTGACCGGCCACTCCTACATCGTCTACGGTCCGCTCGCCAACCGCGCGACGCAGGTCGTCTACGAGGGCACGCCGGACACGCCGACGAAGGACCGCTGGTGGGACATCGTGGAGCGGCACGGCGTCACGATCCTGTACACGGCACCGACCGCCATCCGCACGTTCATGAAGTGGGGAGATGCGCTTCCCGGGGGCCACGACCTGTCGTCGCTGCGGCTGCTCGGCTCGGTCGGCGAGTCCATCAATCCCGAGGCCTGGATGTGGTACCGCTCCGTCATCGGCGGCGACCGCTGCCCGATCGTCGACACCTGGTGGCAGACGGAGACGGGCGCGATCATGATCTCGCCACTGCCGGGCGTCACGGTGTGCAAGCCGGGCAGCGCAATGCGCCCGCTGCCTGGCATCGCTGCCGAGGTCGTCGACGACCAGGGCGACCCGGTCGGTCACGGCGGTGGCGGCTACCTCGTCCTGACGGAGCCCTGGCCGGCGATGCTGCGCGGCATCTGGGGCGACAACCAGCGCTACGTCGACACGTACTGGTCGCGCTGGCCGCACTTCTACTTCGCCGGCGACGGCGCGAAGCTCGACGATGACGGGGCGATCTGGCTGCTCGGCCGGGTCGACGACGTCATGAACATCTCGGGCCACCGCATCTCCACCACCGAGGTCGAGTCGGCGCTGGTCTCGCACCCCAAGGTGGCCGAGGCCGCCGTCGTCGGCGCGGCCGACGAGACGACCGGGCAGGGCATCGTGGCCTTCGTGATCCTGCGCGGACACGTCGAGCCGGACGAGGGTCTGGTCAAGGAGCTGCGGGACCACGTGGCGCACGAGATCGGGCCGATCGCCAAGCCCCGGCAGATCATGGTCGTGCCGGAGCTGCCCAAGACCCGATCCGGCAAGATCATGCGACGCCTCCTGCGCGACGTCGCAGAGAACCGCAACCTCGGAGACTCGACGACCCTGGCCGATCCCGCCGTGATGAGCATGATCTCCAGTGGGCTGAAGGCCACCGCCGAGGACTGAGGAGCCCCGGCCCGCCGACTCCGGCCCGTTAGGGTGACCGGGTGACCAGCACGGACCGACAGTTCCTGACGCGGCCCTCGCTGCCGCAGCGGGGCTGGCTGCGCGAGCAGCTGCGTGACGAGACCGTCGGCGGAGTCCTGCTGCTGGCCGCCGCGGCCGTGGCGCTCGTCTGGGCGAACTCGCCCTGGGGGGCGTCCTACGAGGCCCTCGTCGACCTGCAGGTGGGCCCGATCTCGCTGCACCTCGACCTCCCACTGGGGGTCTGGGCCGCCGACGGACTGCTGGCCGTGTTCTTCTTCGTGGTCGGCCTGGAGCTCAAGCATGAACTGGTCCTCGGCAGCCTGTCCCGGCCGGCCGAGGCGGTCGTGCCCGTCGCAGCGGCACTCGGCGGCATGGCGGTGCCCGCGATCGTGTTCGTGGTCGTCAACTCGACGATGCCGGCCGGCTCGGTGTCCGGCTGGGGTATCCCGATGGCCACGGACATCGCGTTCGCGCTGGCCGTGCTCGCCGTCGTCGGCCGCCGGCTGCCGGTCGCGCTTCGGGCGTTCCTGCTCACGCTCGCGGTCGTCGACGATCTGGGCGCCATCACGGTGATCGCGGTGTTCTACTCCGACCACTTCTCGATCGTCTGGTTCGCGGCGGCACTGGCAACGTTCGCCGGCTACGCGTGGGCACAGCGTCAGCGCATCCGGTCCCCGTTCCTGTATGTCCCGCTCGTCCTGCTCGGCTGGTACTTCATGCACGAGAGCGGCGTCCACGCGACCATCGCGGGCGTCGTCTTCGGCTTCCTGACCCGCGTGCGCACGGATCCCGGCGAGGCGAAGTCTCCGGCCGACCGGCTCTCGCACCGCATCCATCCGATCAGCGCAGGACTGTGCGTTCCGCTCTTCGCCTTCTTCTCGGCCGGCGTCGACGTCCGCAGCGTGGGCTTCTCGGAGGCATTGAGCAGCCCGGTCGCGATCGGCATCATCGTCGGCCTCGTCATCGGCAAACCCGTGGGAGTCTTCGGACTCGCGTGGATCACGGCCCGCTTCACGCGAGCGAGCCTGAGCCCCGACATCGCCTGGCGCGACATCGCAGCAATCGGGCTGCTGGCCGGGATCGGCTTCACCGTCGCACTCCTGATCACCGAACTCGCCTACGAGACCGACGTGAATCTGCTCGACTCGGCCAAGATCGCCGTGCTCACCGCGTCCGTGCTGGCCGCCCTCCTGGCCTCCATCGCGCTTCTCGCCCGGAACCGGCACTATGCGGAGGTCTTCGCCCGCGAGGAGGCCGACGCGGACGGGGACGGAATCCCGGACGTGTACGGCGATCCGACGGCCCGATAACCTGTCGCTACCGACCACCCGGAGGTAGGCATGCCCCCCCAGCCGCAACCGTCCATCAAGGACCTGGTTCAGAAGACCGTCGCTGACGCCAAGCGCCTGGCCACGGCACAGATGGAACTCGCGAAGACCGAGCTGAGCGCCAGCGGCCAGAAGGCCGGCATCGGCGCCGGGCTCGGCATCGCAACGGCCGGCATCGCGGTCTTCGCCGTGCTGTTCCTCCTGGTCACCCTCGCCCTGGTCTTCGTCGCCCTGGGGCTCCCCGCCTGGGCCGGCTTCCTCATCGTGGCGGTGCTGCTCATCATCGCGGGCACCGTCACGGGGCTGCTCGCCCGCAAGCACTTCAACGAGGCCAAGCCGCCGAATCTCGCCCTGGCGGAGTTCGAGAAGACCAAGGCGGCCCTGAGCGGCACGCCGATCGTCGACAGCGCCCCTGGCATGGGTACGCCCACCGTCGGTCCCTAGGTCGTGTCCCTACCCGAACCCGACGCGGCGATCCGTGCCTCCGGACCGTGGACGCATCGCGACGTGTCGGCGAACGGGGCCCGCTTCCACCTTGCCGACGCCGGCGACGGCCCCGCCGTCGTACTCCTGCACGGCTTCCCGACCTTCTGGTGGACCTGGCGCCGGCAGCTGACGGCGCTCGCCGGAGCCGGCTATCGCGCGATCGCCATGGACCTGCGCGGATACGGCGGATCGGACCACACCCCGCACGGCTACGACCCGCGGACCCTCTCCAAGGACGTGGCCGGGGTGATCCGTTCGGTCGGTGAGTCCCAGGCGGTGATCGTCGGGCACGGCTGGGGCGGGCTCGTCGCCTGGTCGGCCGCGGTGCTCGAGCCGGAGACGGTTCGCGCGATCGTCCCGGTGTCCATGCCGCACCCGCGGCAGCTTCGCCGATCGGTGATGCGCAACAGGCACCAGCGCGCGGCGATGGGATACGCCGTCCCCTTCCAGCTCCCGTTCGTACCTGAGCGGTCGCTCACCGCGAACGAGGGCGCGCGCGTGGTCGACCTGATGCGGGCGTGGTCGTATGACGAGTCCTGGCTGGACCAGGGCACGGGCGACACGTACCGAAGCGCATTCCTGCGGTGGCCCACGGCGCACACCGCGGTCGAGTACCACCGATGGGCGGGTCGCTCGTCGATGCGACCCGACGGCCTGTCGTACATGTCGCTGATGGAGGCGCCCCTCCAGCGGGCGGTCCTTCAGGTACATGGCGAGCACGACCCGATGGTGCTGCCCGGATCGGTGTCCGGCAGCGAACAGTACGTCCGAGGGGCATATAGCCGGATCGACCTGCCGGCCGGCCACTTCCCGCACGAGGAGTGCCCGGACGCGTTCAACGCGGCCCTGATCGGATGGCTGGACGGTCTCGGCGGGCAATGAGCGATCCGCGCCCCCGCGACGCCCTCGGACGCCCGCTCCCCCGCGACGCGCGGCCGTCCGAGATCGTGGCCGGTGTGCCCGAGCGCGCCGGCATCTCCGACGACGAGGCGTGGCACGAGGGCCTCGGCTACCTCGAAGCGGGGCTCCCCTTCCACGCGCATGAGGTCTTCGAGATGCGCTGGCGCCAGGCACCAGCGGACGATCGCTCGGCGTGGCGGGCCCTGGCCCAGTGGGGCGCCGCGCTGACGCACGAGGCCCGCGGGAACCCCGTCGGGGCGGCGGCGCTGGCCGATCGCGCTCTCGGGACGCTCTCGGAAGCGACGCACGTGCCCGAGTGCGTCGACGTCGGCGCCGTGGCCTCGTCGTGTCATCGCCTGTCGGCGCGGACGGACGATCGCCCCTGACTACTCCCCGTGGATCAGGCACGGGCCGGTGACTACCGGCTCCGAGGCCCTGATCCCAACGGCGAGGGCGTGCCCGAGCTCCTCGTTGGTCAGCGCGAAACCGGTGTCGCCGCCGAGTTCGCTCGCCCCGAAGACCATGCCGAGAACGCGACCCTCAGGATCGAGCAGGGGGCCGCCCGAGTTGCCCGCCTGGACCAGCGCCCGCAGGCTGTACACCTCGCGCTGCACCCCCGGCTCCCCGTAGATGTCCTCGCCCCGGGCCTCGACGATCATCCGGACGCGCGCCGGCTCGACGACATAGTGCCCTCCGAGCGGATATCCCGCGACGGCCGCCGAGTCACCTGAGCCGGCCGGCGTCGTCGAGAACGGGAGCGCGGCCGCCTCGAGTCCAGGGACGGACAGCACGGCGACGTCCGTGTCCGGGTCGAAGTACACGACGCTCGCGCGCAGCCGGACCCGTCCGGAGACGAAGTCGACGGTGGGCTTCGCCACGCCTGCGACGACGTGCGCGTTGGTCAGGACCCGGCCCGGTGCGAAGACGAAGCCCGAGCCCGTCAGCTTCGCCCCGCACTCGTCGACCTTCCCCGACACGCGCACGATCGAGTCCTGCGCGGCGACGACCGCGGGAGTGACCGCAGCCATGTCCGGCTCGGCGACGTCGGGACCGGTGACCTGGCTGAGTCCGGTGAAGACCCGCGGCACCGACGAGGTGCCGACCAGGTCGCGCAGGTGCCCGAACGCGTCGCGAGCCGGGTCGGGCACGAGCGAGTCGAGGGCGATCAGGACGCGGGAGCCGGTCACCTGCTGGGCCACCGAGGACGACGGCAGGAAGGCCAGGGCGCTGGCGATGATCCACGCGACCAGCGCCAGCGCCAGCACGTTGAGCACCACCCCACCGACGTTGTCGAGCAGCTTTACGGGCCGTGCGGACAGCGACGCGTGGATGCGGTCCCCGACCATCGAGGCCGCGGCCTGGCCCACCAGGGCGAACACCAGGACGCCGACGACGACGATCACGATCCGAAGGGACTCGGAGTCGACGAAGGTGACCACGACCGGCGGCAGCAGGAAGGCGGCGGTCAGGCCGCCGCCGAGGAAACCGGCGAAGGAGAGCAGTCCCGCGACGAACCCGCGGTGCCACCCGACGATCGCGAACACCGCGATCGCCCCGATCAGGATCCAGTCGACGACGTTCACGTGTTCCCCGCGGTCATATCCGCTCCGGTTCGTCGGGCAGGCGGACGACCCGCGTCTCGTCCCACGGCACGGACCAGCCGAGCCGGTCGAGCAGACCCGAGATCAGTCCGGCGGTGAAGCCCCACACGAGAATGCCCTGCACCTCGAAGCCCGGGCCGACGTAGCCGGACGGGTGCAGCACCCGGCAGCGGCTGGCCGGATCCGCGAGGTCGGCGAGCGGGACACGATGGACGCTGGCCACCTCCTCGGGGTCCATGGCCGAGACGGCGGTGGGCGTGTGCCACCAGGCCAGCACGGGCGTGACGACGAAGTTCGACACCGGCACCCACAGGTCGGGAAGGGTGCCGAACACCCGGACGCCGGCCGGCTCGAGGCCGGTCTCCTCGTGAGCCTCGCGGAGGGCGGCTCCGATCGCGTCATCGTCGTCGTCGTCCACGGCGCCGCCGGGGAAGGCCGGCTGCCCCGGGTGCGAGCGCATCGTGCTCGCGCGCTGGATGAGCAGGAGGTCGCGGGCGTCCCCGAACAGGATCAGGATCGCCGAGTGCCGCCCCTCGCCGTGCGGCGGGACATAGCGCGTCAACTCCTCGGCGGTGACCGTGCTCGCCATCTCTGCCACCGGACGCAGCCAGTCGGGAAGCGCGGCGACAGCCGCGGCGTCGACCGCACCCGAGCGCGCCCACTGCATCGCTACCCCCGCCCCGAGTCCCGCACGAGGCGGGCCGCCTCGACCGGATCGGTCGGCCCTTCCCCGAAGGCTGGGCACCAGCGTGCCACGGGACATGCTCCGCATGCCGGTCGACGGGCGTGGCAGCGCCGGCGACCGTGCCAGATCACCCGGTGGGACATGAGCGTCCAGTCCTTGCGCGGGAAGATGGCCTGCAGGTCGACCTCGACCTTCTCCGGATCGGCGTGCTCGGTCCAGCCGAATCGGCGGGCGAGCCGGCCCAGGTGCGTGTCGACGGTGATGCCCGGCACAGAGAACGCGTCGCCGAGGACCACGTTCGCGGTCTTGCGGCCGACCCCGGGGAGCGTCACCAGGTCGGCGAGGCCTCCCGGCACCTCGCCATCGAACCGGTCGCACAACTGCTGGCCGAGGCGCTGGAGGGTCGCCGACTTCTGCCGGAAGAACCCGGTGGGCATGACGATCGACTCGAGTTCGTCCCGATCGGCACCGGCATAGTCCGCTGCCGTTGCGAAGCGCGCAAAGAGCCGCGGCGTCACCGAGTTGACGCGCTGGTCCGTCGACTGGGCGCTGAGGATCGTGGCGACCAGCAGCTCGAGCGGCGTCGTGAAGTCGAGCTCGCAGCGTGCGTCCGGGTAGGTCTCCCCGAGGATCTTGACGATCCGGCGCGCACGTCGCTTCAATGCGGCAGGATCGTCCGCGACACCGGCGCTCGCAGAGGGGCTCATGCCGCAAGGGTATGTGGGGCGAGTCCGCATCGGACGTGCGGTTGTCGCCGGGCACCCGTCATGCGACAGAATGCACGTGAGCGATCAGAGGAAGGGCACGCGTGGACGACGTCTTTATGCAGGCACCGCTGTTCGCGGCGCTTGATGCCGAGGGGGCGGCCGCCCTTCGTGCCTCGCTGACGGAGACCTCGGTGTCCAAGGGAGAGGCCCTGTTCCACGAGGGCGAGCCGGGCAACCGCATGTACGTCATCCTCGAGGGCAAGGTCAAGCTGGGACAGACGTCCGGCGACGGGCGCGAGAGCCTCATGGCGGTGCTCGGCCCCGGAGAGATGTTCGGTGAGCTCAGCCTGTTCGACCCCGGCATGCGCACGTCGACGGCGACGGCCCTCACGGACGCCCGGGTGCTCGGCCTGGGCAATGACCAGCTGCGACCGTGGCTGGCCGGTCGGCCCGAAGTGGCGGCCGCACTCCTGCAGGCCCTGGCCCGCCGCCTTCGACGCACCAACGAGGCGATGGCGGACCTGGTCTTCTCCGACGTCCCCGGACGAGTGGCCAAGGCCCTCATGGACCTGGGTGAGAAGTTCGGCACCGTCACGCCCGAAGGCCTCATGGTGACCCACGACATGACGCAGGAGGAGCTCGCCCAGCTGGTCGGCGCGTCCCGCGAGACGGTCAACAAGGCGCTCGCCGACTTCGCCCAGCGCGGCTGGATCCGGCTCGAGTCCCGGCAGGTGCTGATCCTGGACGTCGAGCGTCTCGGCCGGCGGGCCCGCTAGCCCGGTCGCAGGTACTCGAGCTGCGCGCGGACGGTCAGCTCGGCGGCCGGCCACACCTCCCGCGGCACGTCGCGGTAGACGATCTCGACGATGCCCGAGGGATCGTGGACGCCGCTGTCGATCACCTCGCGGACCTCAGCCAGCCTGGCCAGTCGGTGGTCGAGGTAGGCGTCGATGACCGCGGCCGGATCGTCGAGAACCGGGCCGTGGCCGGGCAGGAGGCGACCCACCCCCGCGGCCTCCACCACGTCGCGCAGGCGCCGCAGGCTGTCGAGGTACTCCGACAGCCTGCCGTCAGGCCAGGCGACCAGCGAGGTGCCGCGACCCAGGACGGTGTCGCCCGTCAGCACCGTTCGGTCGTGGACGAAGCAGACGCTGTCGGCACTGTGCCCCGGCGTGCAGACCACCTCGACGGTCGGTCCGTCGAGGTCGATCACGTCGCCAGCCACGAGCCCCTCATCGCCGAGTCGGTGCGCCGGGTCAAGTGCGCGCACGTCGACGCCGAGTCGCCCGGCGAGGGCGCGGGCCCCCTCGGAGTGGTCGACGTGACCGTGCGTCAGCAGCACCTTGCGAAGGCGCAGGTCCAGTTCCTCGGCTCGCCCGACGACCGCCCGGAGATGCTCGGGGTCCGCCGGGCCCGGGTCGATGACGACGCCGGACCCGCCCGGGATACCGAGCAGCCAGGTGTTGGTGCCGTCGAGGGTCCAGGGCGACGCGTTCGGCGCCAGCACGCAGTTCGCCGAGGCGGTCACCGGCCCGCCGGCCCATGGCTCGCGGGATCCGATGAACGGCAGCACCCGACCGCTCACGCGGAATCCTCGTGCCAGGCCGTGCCGTCGGCTTCACGGGTGTGCGGCGCCGGGATGCGCTCACTGACCACCTCGCCGGTCCGGTCGTTGACCATCAGCCAGCGCAGCCGGCCGGACGGATCGGGCCGCCGCTGCGGCAGCAGCGGGATCACGGGTCGCACCGCGGCATCGGCGACCACGTCGACCGCTCGGTCGAATCCGGCGAGGTACACCAGAGAGGCCTCGGTGGGCGGCAGCATCGCCATCCGACCGCGCCGGAACTGCGCGAGGGCGTCCTCCGGTCGCACCCACTCGGCCAGGTCCGCCTCTGTCGTGGTGAGGCGCACATCGGCGTCCATGCTCAGCTCCGCCACGAAGAACCGCACGTCGTACCGGCGCGGCTCGGTCTCGGGCGTCACCCAGTGGTCGGCGAGGGGCAGCCGCGCCGCGTCGATCACCAGCCGGCCGTCGACGTCGTGGCGGGCCAGGTGCACCCCCACCTCCTCCGCCGTCTCCCGCACCGCACAGGCGTAGAGCGCCCGCATGCCGGCGACGTCCGTGCTCATGCGTGCGGCATGACCTGCCGCGTCGCCGCTGACCACCACCGCCTGCTCGTAGTCGCGCGGATCGACCCGGCCGCCGGGGAAGACATGCATCCCGGGAGCGAACGCCATCGACGACGCCCGCCGCATGACGAACGTCTCGAGACCGACCGACCCGTCGCGGACCAGGATGACGGTCGCGGCGGGCCGAGGCTGCCCGGTCACCTAGTCGGCGACCTCGACGATCATCTCGACCTCGACGGGAGCGTCCAGCGGCAGTGAGGCGACCCCGACAGCCGACCGTGCATGGGCGCCGACCTCGCCGAAGGCCTCGAGCAGCAGGTTGCTCGCGCCGTTGATGACGCCCGGCTGGCCGGTGAAGTCCGGGGTGCTCGCGACGAAGCCGACCACCTTCACCACCCGGACGACGGTGTCCAGGGGGACGACCGACTTGACCGCCGCGATGGCGTTGAGCGCACAGATGGCCGCGAGCTCGCTGGCCCGCTCGGGGGTCACCTCAGCGCCCACCTTGCCGGTCGCCACCAGGGCGCCGTCGACGAACGGCAGCTGGCCGGCGGTGAACACGTAGTTGCCGGTGCGCACGGCGGGCACGTATGCGGCCACCGGCGGCACCACGTCATGAACCTTCAGTCCCAGAGCCTCGAGCCGTTCTTCGACAGTCGCCATGGTCAGCCGTTCTCCCTCGGTCGCTTCAGGTAGGCCACCATGTTCTCCGGGTTGGGACCCGGCACGACCTGGACCAGCTCCCAGCCGTCCTGGCCCCACGTGTCGAGGATCTGCTTGGTGGCATGGATCAGAAGGGGCACGGTGGCGTATTCCCAGGTGGTCATGGGCCGACCCTAGCCCGTCCGGCCAACAGGCCCACATCGGATTAGGCTGATTGGATGAGCAGCCCCGCGACGCCGGATTCGTCGGCCGCGGTGGACCTTCCCGAGCCGTTGTGGCCGGGCGTGAGCCTGCACGTCGTGACCGGCAAGGGCGGCACCGGCAAGACCACTGTCGCGGCCGCGATGGCCCTCGCCCTCGCCCGCGATGGCCGTCGAACCCTGCTGATCGAGGTCGAGGGCCGCCAGGGCATCGCCCAGCTGTTCGACACGCCGCCGCTGCCGTACGAGGAGCGCAAGGTCGCCGTCGCACCGGACGGCGGCGACGTCTGGGCCCTTGCCATCGACGCGGAGGACGCCCTCCTGGACTACCTCGAGTCGTTCTACAACCTGAGGCGGGCTGGCTCCGCGCTCCGCCGGATGGGGGCCGTCGACTTCGTAACCACCATCGCGCCGGGGCTGCGCGACGTCCTGCTCACCGGCAAGGCTGTCGAGGTCGTCCGCCGCAAGGAGAAGAAGGCCCCGGACCGCTACGACGCCGTCATCCTCGACGCGCCGCCGACCGGCCGGATCGCGAAGTTCCTCAACGTCAACTCGGAGATGTCCGGGCTGGCGAAGGCGGGACCGATCCGCAGGCATGCCGACCTCGTGATGGACGTGATCGCCTCTCCCCAGACCGCAGTCCACCTGGTGACGCTGCTGGAGGAGATGCCGGTCCAGGAGACCCTCGACGGCGTCGCCGAACTGCAGTCCGAGGGCCTGCCCGTGGGCGGCGTCATCGTCAACATGACGCGGCCGCCGCTGCTCAGCGACGACCAGCTAGCGGCCGCCCTTGACGGTTCCCTGCCGGCCGAGGCGATCGGCCGCTCGCTGAAGGAGGCAGGGCTGGCCGCGCACGAGGCCGACATCCTGCCCGCTCTGCTGCGCGAGGCGGCCGACCACGCCCAGCGCGTCGCGCTCGAACGCCGCGAGATGACCCGGATCGAGGAGATGGACCGGCCGACCATCGTTCTTCCGCTGCTGGCTGGTGGCGTCGACCTCGGCGGCCTCTACGAGCTCGCCGATATCCTCGCGTCCGGTGGCGTGCGATGAACCGCACCACGTTCGCCAAGGCGCGTAGCTTCCGCATCGACGACATCCTCACGGACCCGTCCGTCCACATCATCGTCTGCACGGGGGCGGGGGGCGTCGGCAAGACGACGACGGCGGCCGCGCTCGGGCTGCGTGCCGCCGAGATGGGCCGCGACGTGTGCGTCCTGACCATCGATCCCGCCAAGCGCCTCGCGCAGGCGATGGGCCTGTCGTCGCTGGACAACACCCCGCGACAGGTGCCCGGCGTCTGCGCACCCGACGGCTCCGGATCGCTCTTCGCGATGATGCTCGACATGAAGCGGACGTTCGACGAAGTGGTCGAGGGCCACGCCGACCCGGCCCGAGCCCAGCAGATCCTGAGCAACCCGTTCTACCAGGCGCTGTCGTCGTCCTTCGCCGGCACGCAGGAGTACATGGCCATGGAGAAGCTCGGCCAGTTGCGCGTGCGCGCAGAGGCCGAGGGCACCTGGGACCTCATCGTCGTCGACACGCCGCCGTCCCGAAGTGCCCTCGACTTCCTCGACGCGCCCGCTCGCCTCGGCTCCTTCCTCGACGGCCGGTTCATCCGCATCCTCACCGCGCCGGCTCGGGGTGCGGGCAAGGGCATCGGTCGGCTCGCCGCAATCGGCTTCGGTCTGTTCACGAACGTGCTCAACAAGATCCTCGGAGCCCAGGTGCTCACCGATGTGGGCACGTTCGTCGCCGCCATCGACACGACGTTCGGCGGATTCCGCGAGCGGGCGGATGCCACGTACGAGCTGCTGAAGGACTCGGGTACCTCGTTCGTGGTGGTCGCGGCACCGGAGCGCGATGCCCTGCGCGAGGCGTCCTACTTCGTGGAGCGCCTGCGCACCGACGACATGCCGCTCGCCGGGCTGGTCCTCAATCGCGTTCAGCAGACCGACGATCCCCAGCTGACGGCGGAGCAGGCGGCCGGGGGTGCCCAGCGGCTGGTCGAGATCGCGGGCGACGCCGGCGGGCACGAGATCGACCTGCTCACTGCGGCACTGCTGTCGCTGCACGCGCAGCGGATGAGCCTGGCAGCACGGCAGCAGCATCTGGCGGACAGGTTCACCGCCGCACACCCCGGGGTGGCGGTGAGCTCGGTTCCGGCGCTGGCCGAGGACGTCCACGACCTGGACGGGCTCCGGACGATCGGCACACTTCTGTCCAGGGAGATCTGACGGTCGAAGGAGATCTGACGGTCCAGGGGGTCTGGCCGACGAGGGAGTTCTTGCTCCGCCGGGAGATCGTGCGCAGCGGCGCTCCGGTCAGCTGGCGCGCTCGGAGGACCCGGTGAGGATGCGCTGGCGCTCGTACTCGTCCTGTGCGGTCTGCAGCAGGTGTCGCCATGACGTGACGTTCGGCCGACGACGCAGGAGGGCGCGGCGCTCCCGCTCGGTCATGCCGCCCCAGACGCCGAACTCGACACGGTTGTCGAGGGCATCCGCGAGGCATTCTGTTCGGACCGTGCAGCCGACGCAGATCGCCTTCGCGCGGTTCTGGGCGGCTCCCTGGACGAAGAGCGAGTCGGGATCGGTGGTGCGACATGCCGCCCTCGTGGCCCAATCGACGTCAAACGTCATGCTCAATGTCCACCCCTTACCTGGTCACGTGTCGGCGGACGTTACGCCCTCGGCATACCCGGAGAAAGGCTAGAATTAACTAGGTGTTTATAGTTCATTATTGTCATACCGACCGAAATGTCCGAAGCGGCGGTCCGATGCGGGCGTCACGTGCGCGCGGGAGGGAACCAAGCGGCTTACCCTAGGCGTCTGATGAGCATGCTGCAGCCGCCTGGGCGCCGCCCGGGGCCGATCGGACTACTGGCCCGGGTCGGTGGGCTCATCGTGTTCGCGGTCACTGCAGGCATCCTCGTCGGCCTCATGCTGACGCCCTTCGTCGGCGGTGCGGGCGTGATGACCCGCGACGTGATCAGGAACTTCGAGAACCTGCCCGACTCGCTCAGCACCCCGCCGCTCGCCCAGCGCTCGCTCGTCCTCGCGGCCGACGGCTCCATCCTGGCCACCCTCTACTACCAGAACCGGGTCGAGGTGCCTTTGTCCAGCATCTCCCCGGTCATGCGCCAGGCCACCGTCGCGATCGAGGACTCGCGCTTCCTCGACCACAACGGCGTCGACCTGCGCGGCGTCATCCGCTCGCTCGCGACCAACGCCACCGCCGGAGGGATCGAGCAGGGCAGCTCGACCCTGACGATGCAGTACGTCAAGAACGTCCTCATCAACCAGGCCACGAACGCCGACGAGCTCGACGCCGCCCGCGGCGACAGCTCGACCCGCAAGCTGCGCGAGGTCCGCTACGCCCTCGGCCTGGAGAAGATCTTCACCAAGGGCGAGATCCTCGAGCGCTACCTGAACATCGCCTACTTCGGCGCCGGCGCCTACGGCGTCGAGGCCGCCGCACGGCGCTACTTCTCCAAGCCCGCCGCCGACCTCGACCTGGCCGAGTCAGCCACGCTCGCCGGCATCGTCCAGCAGCCGACCGCATTCGACCCGCTGCGCAATCCCGAGCTCAGCACGACCCGTCGCAACATCGTGCTGCGGCGCATGGCCGAGCTCGGCTACATCTCCACCGAGGAGGCCGACCGCGCCGCGCTGACCCCGATGAACGCGGTGCTGCAGCCGTCCCTGACCACGAACGGCTGCACGTCGTCGTACGCCCCGTTCTTCTGCGACTACGTCGTCCAGACCATCCGCAAGGACCCCACCTTCGGCGCCACGCCCGAGGAGCGCGAGGCCTTCCTGCGCCGCGGCGGCTACACGATCCGCACCACCTTGGACCCCAAGGCGCAGGCGGCCGCCCACGACACCGTCACCGAGTACATCCCCACCAAGGATCCCAGCCGCCGGGCCGCGGCGATCTCCATGGTCCAGCCCGGCACCGGCCAGATCGTGGCGATGACGCAGAACCGCGAGTGGGGAACGTCCGGACGCGGCCGCACCACCTACAACTACAACGTGGGAACGGACATGGGCGGCACGATCGGCATGCAGGCCGGATCGACGTTCAAGATCTTCCAGCTCGCCGCGGCACTCGACGAGGGCATCTCGCCCTTCGAGTACATCTCGGCGTACAGCCCGAAGACGTTCGAGGGATTCAAGAACTGCACGACCGGCAAGAAGTTCGCGCCGGTGACCGTGCGCAACTCGACCACGTCCGGCACGCTCGACATGGCCCGCGCCACGGCGTACTCGACCAACACGTACTTCATGACGATCGAGGAGCGCACCGGCCTGTGCCGGCCGGCCGAGATCGCCGAGTCCATGGGCGTGACGCTCGGCAACGGCGACCCGCTCCTGCGCGTCCCCTCCTTCACGCTGGGCACCATGGAAGTCACCCCGCTCGCGATGGCCAACGCCTACGCCACCTTCGCGGCGCACGGCATGTACTGCAAGCCGGTCGCGATCCTCGAGATGCGCGACCGTGACGGCAACCAGATCCCGGTGCCGGACGGAGACTGCACGCGCGTGATCAAGCGCGACATCGCCGACACCGTCACCGTGATGCTCAACGGCGTCGTCAACGGGTCGATCTCCGGTCGCACGGGCGAGGACATGGCCCTGGAGAAGCGTCAGGTCGCCGGCAAGACCGGCACCACCAACGACTCCGCCGCCGTGTGGTTCGCCGGGTACACCCCCCAGCTGGCGGCCGCCGTCTGGGTCGGCGATCCCCGGGGCGGCTACGCGCACCCGATGAAGGACGTCACGGTCAACGGCGTCTACTACTCGCAGGTCTTCGGCGGCACCCTGCCCGGACCGATCTGGCGTGACGCCATGGAGGGCGCGCTCAAGGGAACCGAGCCCGAGGACTTCGTCATCAAGAGCAAGTACGGGCTCACGACCGACGACCCGGTGGAGTACGTCTACGTGCCTCCGACTCCCACCGAGTCGGCCAAGCCCGAGCCGGAGCCGGAGACCTTCGAGAACGTCCCGGTCGCCCCGGCTGCGCCGGTCGAGCCGGCTCCCGCATCGGGTCCGCCCGTCACCGGCTGACGCAGCGGCTCACAGCCCGAGCGCGGACCTGACCAGGCCCGCGACCATGCCGCCATCGGCCCGACCCCTGACCTGCGGCGTCACGAGCTTCATGACCGGCCCCATCGCCTGGCCGCCGGACACGCCTGCCGCGCCGACCTCGGCCACCGCGGCCGCCACGATCGCCCCCACCTCGTCGTCCGTCAGCGGCTGGGGCAGGTAGCTCGCGATCACGGCCAGCTCCGCGCGCTCGCGATCCGCCAGTTCCGGGCGGCTCGCGGCGTCGTACGCCTCGGCGGACTCGCGCCGCTTCTTCGCCTCGCGCCCGAGGACGGTCAGCACGTCGTCGTCGGTCAGTTCCCGGGCCTCCTTGCCGGACACCTCCTCGTTGGTGATCGCCGTGAGCACCATCCGCATGGTGGCCGACGTCACCTCGTCGCGGGACTTGATGGCCGTCGTGAGGTCGTCGTGCAGGCGGTCCTTGAGGGAGCTCATGCCCGCATTCTCGCATCGGACGCGGCGCTCGCGCCCGGCCGTGGGACCATGGGGCCATGCGCACCCTGCCCGCCACCGCCGTCGGCATCATGGCCGTCGGCATGGCGGGACTTGCCTACGCGCGCTGGGAGGCGCAGGCGTACACGCTGCGCCGCGTGTCGGCCCCGGTGCTCCCCGCCGGCCAGCGGCCGATGCGCATCCTCCACCTGTCGGACCTGCACCTGGTGCCCGGCCAGTTCAGGAAGCAGCGCTGGGTGGGGTCCCTGCGCGAGCTGCGGCCCGACGCGGTCGTGGTCACGGGCGACTTCATGTCGCACCCCGACGCGGTTCCGCACGTGCTCGACACGCTGGACCCGCTGTTCGAGGTCCCCGGCGCCTTCGTCCTGGGCAGCAACGACTACTACGCGCCGCGTCCGCTCAATCCGGCGCGGTATCTCAGCGGACCATCACAGCTCGAGCCCAACAGGCCCATGCTCCCCTGGGGCGACCTCGTCGATGGCCTGGCAACCAACGGCTGGCTCGATCTCGGCAACGCGCGCGCCACGATGAAGATCGACGGTCGTGAGGTCGACGTCCGCGGCGTCGACGACCCGCACATCAGCAGGGACCGCTACGCCGACGTCGCCGGGCCGTTCGACCCAGAGGCCGACCTCACGATGGGCATCACCCATGCTCCGTACCTGCGCATCCTCGACGGCATGGCCGCGGATGGCGCCGACATCGTGTTCGCGGGGCATACGCACGGCGGTCAACTGTGCGTGCCGGGAGTCGGGGCGCTGGTGACCAACTGCGACCTGGACCGCAAGCGGGCCAAGGGCTTGTCCCACCACGGCTCCTCGGTGCTGCACGTGTCCGCGGGGCTCGGCACGTCCCCCTACGCGCCGGTCCGCTTCGCGTGCCGTCCGGAGGCGACCCTGCTGACGCTGACCTCCCGCACCTGAGACGGCCGGGCGCTCAGGCGCGGAAGAGGGCGCTGTACGCGTTGATGGCAGGCTGCCCGCCCAGGTGCGCGTACAGCACGGTGCTGTCCCTGGCGATCTCGCCGGTGCGCACCAGGTCGATGAGCCCGGCCATCGACTTGCCCTCGTAGACCGGGTCGATGATCATCCCCTCGAGACTGCCGGTCAGGCGGATGGCGTCGAGGGTCGACTGCACCGGTATGCCGTAGTAGTCGCCGGCCCACCCCTCGAGCACCGTGATCTCGTCGTCGCGCAGGTCGCGTCCGAGGTCGATGAGGTCGGCGGTGCTGCGCGCGATCCGGGCCACCTGCTCACGGGTGGGCTCGATCTTCGCCGAGGCGTCGATGCCGATCACCCGGCGCGGTCGCTCCTGACCGGCGAACCCGGCGATCATCCCCGCATGCGTGCTCCCGGTCACGCTGCAGACGATGATCGTGTCGAAGAAGACGCCGAGGTCGGCCTCCTGCTGCTCCACCTCGTAGGCCCAGTTCGCGAAGCCGAGACCCCCCAGGCGATGGTCGGACGCGCCGGCCGGAATGCCATACGGCGTGCCGCCGCGGCGGCGGACGTCGTCGAGGGCCTGGTTCCAGCTGTCCCGGAACCCGATGTCGAAGCCCGACGGGTCCAGGCGTACCTCGGCCCCCATGATGCGCGACAGCATGATGTTGCCGACGCGGTCGTTGACCGAGTCGGGCCAGTCGACCCACGCCTCCTGGACGAGCACCGCCCGCAGCCCCAGCTTGGCTGCCACGGCCGCGACCTGCCGCGTGTGGTTGGACTGCACCCCGCCGATCGACACCAGGGTGTCGGCACCCTGGGCAAGTGCGTCGGGAACGATGTACTCCAGCTTGCGCGTCTTGTTGCCGCCGAAGGCCAGACCGCTGTTGCAGTCCTCCCTCTTGGCCCAGATCTGGGCCCCGCCGAGGTGGGCGGTGAGCCGCGGCAGCGGGTGGACGGGACTCGGACCGAACATCAACGGATAACGCGGGAAGTCCTCGAGGGCCATGGCGCCTCCTCCTGTTGGGGTCGATGCGGAGACTAGCGGCGCGTGACGTTAGACTCCGCAAGGCCTTCGGGGTGTGGCGCAGCTTGGTAGCGCGCTTCGTTCGGGACGAAGAGGCCGTGGGTTCGAATCCCGCCACCCCGACGTGGAGTCGGGGGCCGACACGATCGGCCCCCGACTCACTTCACCAGGAGCGAGTCGTGGACATACCGGATCGCCGGCCCAATCGCGCCGATCTCGGCCCCGTCACCCGGGCGTACGTCAAGTCGATGGGCTGGCGCTCCGTCAACATGCACACCCACATCTCCCTGGTGCACGGGTACGTCTACGTCGAGGTGCCCAAGGCCGGCTGCGGCACCATGAAGGCGACCCTCGGCGGCCTCGAGGCCGCACGCATGGGCCCGGGCATGGTTCAGCGGGTGCAGGACAACCCGCACGACCGGCTCAAGGCGACGCCGTTCGTCAAGCCCTTCCAGCTGCCACCCGCACTGCTCGAGGAGGTGCTCGCCTCCGACCGGTACCGGCGGTTCACCGTGGTGCGGGAGCCGTCATCTCGGCTGCTGTCGGGCTACCTGGAGAAGATCGGTCAGGGTCTCAAGCAGAGCGAGCCGATCGTCGCCGCGCTGCGGCAGGCCACGGGTCTCGACGTCGCGGCCGCCGACATCACCCTCGCCCAGTTCATGGACGTGATCGCGGGGCAGGACTCACGGGACCAGGACCCGCACTGGCGACGCCAGGCGGACCACCTGGGCCTCGGCATCATCGACTACGACGCGGTCATCCACCTCGAGGAGCTCGACGCCTCCTGGGAGCGGATCGGCGAGCTGACGGGCACACCCGACCTTCAGGAGCAGTTCTTCTGCCGCAACTCGACGGGGGCCGGAAGCAGGGTCGCCGAGTACTTCACGCCGGACCTGCTCAGCACGGTCGCCGGGATCTACGCACGCGACTACGCGGAGCTGGGCTACCGGCTGCCCAACGTCTAGGAGGCTTCCGGCACCGAGGCGATCTGCTCCTCGATCAGCTGACGGTCCTCGTCGTCGGTCTCGGCCGCCAGTTCGGCGACGGCGAGATCGAGGTGCTCCTGTCGGCGCTCGGCGTCTCCGGCGGCCGCAAACGCGCGGGCCATCCCCTCGTGCAGGCTCGCCTTGAGCCACGCCGGGTGCTCTCCTCCCCCGACGCGCCCGATCGCCCGCTCGCCGAACGCCACGGCGATCCGGCCGTCGCCGGTCGTCGCTGCGGCCCGGCTGACCATCCAGTCCGCGATCACCTTCTGCTCGTCGTCACCGACGGCGTACCAGTGGTACCGGGACGTGAAGGCGGCGGTCAGCAGCTCGGCGTCGTCGCGGTCGTCACGTTGGCTCGCCTCGAGCAGATCCCAGCAGCGATTGTGCGTCGCCGCCGCAACGGTCCGGTGGTCGAACTCGCTCGTCGTCCGGTCTTCGATCATGAACCGCAGCGTAGGACCCCGCTCGGCCGAGGACTAGCGTCGTGGCATCGCCGCGATGCGCCTGACGGCAGGCGCGAGGCGCAGGAGGAGCGCATGGGAAGCCAGCCACGCTGGTTCACCGAGACCAAGGACGGCCACTCCCAGTGGTACATCGAGCGCTTTCGCACCCTGGCGGCCGAGGGGGCGGACCTGGCCGGCGAGGCCCGCCTCATCGACGCGATGGTGCCGCCACACTCGCGCATCCTTGACGCCGGGTGCGGACCTGGCCGGACCGGTGCCGTCCTTCACGAGCGCGGCCACGAGGTCGTGGGCGTCGACGCGGACGCCGAGCTCATCGACGCGGCGATCGAGGACCACCCCGGACCGACGTGGATCGTCGCCGATCTCTCCGATCTCGACCTCGGCCGCGCACGGGCAGCCCGAGCCCTTCGACGCCGCCGTCGTGGCGGGCAACGTCCTCGCCTTCGTCGCGCCCGACACCGAGCAGCAGGTCCTCGCGCGCATCTGGCACCACCTCAGGCCGGACGGCTTCGCGGTGGTCGGATTCCACACCGATCGCTACGACATGATGGAGTTCGACCGCCACCTGCGGGCCGCCGGCTTCGACCTGGAGCATCGGTTCGCCACCTGGGACCTGAGACCATGGCGGCCGGACGCGGACTTCGCCGTGAGCGTCCTTCGCAAGCCGACGGGAGCCGATGATGAGTGACCTACAAAACCTCACGATGACCGACCTGACGAACGTGGCCGGACTGGTCGACGTCGCGCCGGACAGCACCGTGTCGCGCACCGTCATGAAGGCGGAGGGTGCTCGACTCGTCCTCTTCTCCTTCGATCGCGGCCAGGAGCTGTCGGAGCACACCGCCGCGATGCCGGTTCTCCTCCAGGCCCTCGACGGGCACCTCGAGATCACCGCCGATGGGCGCACGGTCGACCTCCGGCCGGGCGACGTCATCCATCTCGGAACGCGCCTGCCCCACACCGTGCTGGCCAAGGAGCCGAGCCGACTGCTGCTGATCATGCTCGATCCGCGGGCCGGAGGAGCCTGACAGGAGCCGTCGCCGTTCCCCCATCAGGGACCGTCGCGCGTACGCTGGAGGGCAGCCGAAAGCGACGGGGGTCGGTAACGTGCAGCAGGAAAGACGCGGCGGCGCAGCGGATCGTCGCTCGGCCAACGGGCCGTCAGCTCTCCTCACGGAGGTCGCTGACGTCCTGTACGTCCTCAGGCTCGTACCCGACGTGTCGCTCGAGTACATCTCGCCAGCCGTGGAGCGGATCTCCGGCCGCACACCGCAGGAGCACCGAGCCGGCCAGGGGTCGCACTTCGCCCTGGTCGACTCGGTCGACGTCGATGCTCTCGCCCGCGCTCACGACGCGCGCCCGGGCGAGTCGGCCAGCTGCGTCGTCAGGTGGCTGACCACGGACGGGCGCGTCGTATGGGTCGAGCACCGCTGCCGCCGGGTTCGTCGCGAGGACGGCAGCGAAGTGGTGTACGGCATCGCCCGGGACATCTCCGAGGAGCAGGAGCGCGTCCGGGTGCGGGCGACCAGCGAGGAGCAGTTCCGGCTGCTGGCGGAGAGTGCCTCGGACATCGTGTACTGGGTCCGGGCGGACGGCCGTCTCGAGTGGGTGTCGCCGTCGATCGAGCAGCAGCTGGGATGGGACCCGGTGGACCTGACCGGCTCGAGGCCGTGGGACCTGGTTCACCCCGACGACCAGGACCGGGCCGCCGAGTCGTTCGCCCGGGCCCGTCGCGCTGGCGACGCACAGGAGGACCTTGAGTTCCGGCTCCGACGTCGCGACGGCTCCTACGCGTGGATGTCGGCCCATGGCCAGCCCATCACGGTCGCCGGTGCCCTGCTCGGCTTCGTTGTCGGCCTGCGCAACGTCGACGAGCAGGTGCGCGCGCGAGCGGCCCTGGCCCGATCCGAGCACGACTTCCACCTGCTCGCGGACAACGCGACGGACGTGGTGGTGCGGACCGGCCCGGATCGCCGGATCACCTGGGTGGCCCCGACGGTGACACGCGCGCTCGGCTGGACGCCGGACGAGCTGGTCGGCACGATCCTGATCGACATCATGCACCCCGATGATGCGGCCGCGACCGAGACGGTTCGGGCCCAGGTGTACAGCGGGCAAGCGGTCGACCTGCCCGAGGGCGGCATCCTCGCTCGACTGCGAACGCGATCGGGGGAGTACCGATGGCTGTCCGGCACCCTGGTCCCCGTCCTCGACGACCTCGGTCGACCGGACGGGGTCGTCGGCGGCCTGCGCCTGGTCGATGACCTGATCGCGGCACGGGAGGCCGCTGACCGGGGCCAGGAGCGGCTTCGCGCCACGCTCGACTCCCTGCTCGACCCGCACGTCCAGATCCGGGCCGTGCGCGGCGATGACGGGCGCATCGAGGACTTCGCCTTCGAAGACGCGAACAGCGCAGCATGCGAGTACATGCAGATCCCGCGCGAGCAGGTGCGGGGCACTCGCATGCTGACGGCGTTCCCGGGCGTCGAGGGCTCAGGGCTGATGGACCGGCTTCGCGCGTGCGTCGAGCTCGATCAGCCGCTCGCACTCGACGACTTCGCATACCCGGACCACGAGGTCCTCCACTCGGACCGCTGGTACGACTTCAGGGGCGTCCGGTTCTCCGACGGCCTGAGCTTCACCTGGCGCGACGTCACGGAGAAGCATCACGCGCTGGCAGCCCTCGCCGCATCGGAGGAGCACTTCCGCATGCTCGCCGAGAACGCCTCCGATGTCGTCGTGCGCGTGGGGACCGGGCGCATCGAATGGGTCTCGCCCTCGATCAGAGATGCCATCGGCTGGAGTGCCGAGGACTGGACTGGGCACCGCATCGAGGAGTTCGTGCACCCTGACGACCTCGACCGGGTCACCACCGATCACCTGGGCCTGGCCGCGGACCACGTCCGGGTGTCCCGACTGCGGATCCGGTCCAGGGACGACACGTACCACTGGGTCGAGACGCACGCCCGACCGTACGTCGCGACGAACGGTGACGTGAGCGGCCTGGTCATCGTCGCCCGCGTGGTCGACAGCGAGGTGGCCGCCGAAGCGGAACTGAGGCGGCGGGCGAGTCACGACGACTTGACCGGCGTGCTCAATCGCAGCGAGGTCTTCCGGATACTCGACGAGCAGCACGGGCAGCAGCGCAGACGAGGGGACGACTTCGCGCTGATCTTCCTCGACGTCGACCGGCTGAAGGAGGTCAACGACACGCACGGCCACCGGCTGGGCGACGAGGTGATCAAGACGTTCGCGTCACGGATCCAGCAGGTCGTGCGCGGTGGCGACCTGGTGGCCCGCGTCGGCGGCGACGAGTTCCTCGTCGTGCTCGACGGCGTCGCCGACCTCGATGAGGCCGCGGGCCTGGCGGAGAAGATCCGTCGCAGCGCCGCGGAGCCGATGGATGTCGATGGCACCCGGGTGCCGTCGTCGGCGAGCGTCGGCGTCGCGCTGTGCGCTCCCGGGGAGCCCGTCGGCAGCGCGATCGCACGAGCGGACCGGGCCATGTACCAGGCCAAGCGCTCGGGTGGTGACCGCGTCGTGGCGCTGGCTCCGAAGGCCTAGCCGAATCCCGGGCACGGCACGTCCTCCGGCTGCCCGGTGAGCTCGAACCGCAGCCCGTCGTCCTCGCCGAGCATGATCAGGCGATGGTTGTACGCCCAGTTCTCCGGCAGCAGGTACCAGGTGCCCGCGACATGGTCGAGCAGGCGCAGGCAGCTGTACCGCAGGGTGTACTGGCCGACGCCGTCGGTCGCCTGGCTCACCAGGGCGTCGGGATCCAGGCCCAGGTCCTTCTGCGCGTACACCACGACGGAGGGCAGCAGGGTGCGATAGCTGTCCTCGATGATCCGGGCATCCTGTACGCCCCTGACCTCCGCGTAGTTGCCCACCCCCCAGAACAGGCTCAGCGCGGCGATGCCCATCAGCATCCCGGCAGCGAACGCCCGCTGCCAGGTCGGCAGGACGGCACCAGGCCCGCGACGCGCCTGGGAGCGCAGCCAGCCGCCGTATGCCAGCAGCAGCGCCCCGACCCCAAGCGCCAGCGGACCGGTGATGTCCATGAAGGCGTTCTCGACCTCGAAGAGCACGACCGCGTAGAGCACTCCGTAGACGAGCAGGGCGACCCCCACCACGATCAGGACCCGAGCCGCCGTCTCGGCCCAATCGGCCGTGCCCGCGCGCAGCGCCCGCTGCACCCCCTGATGCGCGAGCAGGACCAGAAGGGCGGTCGCCGTGAGGACGAGGAGCGGGAAGAACAGGCTGCCGACACTGCGCAGCACGTAGTCGTTGGTCGTGTACCCGTAGACGCTGGCGCTCTGCCCCAGGGCCTTCGCGACGGAGTCCACGCGAACCCAGCCGAAGTAGAACAGCAGGCCGACGATCAGGGCGACCGGCGGCAGCAGCGAGACCGCCGTGCGCAGCACGTCGAAGCCGATGGGAGTGGCGCTCGCGGAGCGGTCGGTGTCGGGCTGCTCGCTCATGGGCCGGCAGGCGTGCCGGCGGCATCTGCCGCGAGGGCGGGCACCGGCGCGCAGAGGCTCGGGTCGAGGTTCAGCAGGTCCTCGTCGGTGAGCACCGCCCCGACCGTCCACTGCCCGATCGGCGTTCGGTACCGCGGACCGCGGACGCGCAGGCTGACGGACTCGCCGGTGGCCGGTGCCACGACTCCCGGCACATCGACCCGGGCGCAGTCGTACCCCTCGACCGCGTTGCGGCTGGTCGCCTGGTACCAGGTGCCGTCGATTCGGACCCCGTTCGCCTCGAACAGCCGAAGGCCGAGGACCAGGAGCGTGACACCGCCAGCGCCATCCGGGGCGAGCCCGACGTACGTCGGTTCCGGGACGCACGCCGTCCCCTTCGGGATCCGCCCGAAGTAGGGCCGGTCCGACCCGGTGGCCCGATGCCGGTTCAGGGCGCGTCCGAGTCCCTTGCGCGCGGCCACGGACAGGCAGTCGCCCAGCTCGCTGCTGTCTGCGTATGCCTGCTCCGCGGCCGCCCAGTCGACCTGGTAGCCGCGGGTCATCGCCCCCAGGCACAGGTCGGCGAGGGCGGAGAACAGTCCGGGGAGCGCTCCCGACGACTGGGACGTCTGCTCGCGCAGCTGGGCGCACTGCACGTGCCTGAGCGCGTAGTAGTACGCGTCGATGTCGGGACTGATGGGCGACGAGGGTCCGGGGGGCACCGCCACGGCGAGGCCAGGACCGCGCGGGCCCAGCGCCCTGCGGGTGGGCGCCGCCGAGGGGACGTGCGAGGCGGGCGCCGCCGCCGGCGCCACGACCACCGAAGCCTGCGTCAGTGCTCGATCCGGCGCCGGCGACGCCATCGGCGAGACCTGCGGGCCGAGGCCCTGCGCGCCCGGCGCCGCGCAGGCCGACAGCGCCAGTGCCACGCACGCCATCAACCCGAGCGCGGTACCTGCCTGCGACCTGACCACGGCGCCTCCCGTCCGACGGAGTCGTACGGTCAGCCTACGGCTGCCGGATATTTCCGACTAGTCCCTATTGACGCTCGCCGTGCGGTGCGCTGACCGGCCGGTGGTCAGAGCGAGGCGGCCACCAGTTCGGCGATCTGAACGGCGTTCAGGGCCGCGCCCTTGCGCAGGTTGTCGTTGCTGACGAACATCACCAGGCCACGACCATCGGCGACGGTCTGGTCCTGGCGGAGGCGTCCGACGAACGAGGGGTCGGCGCCGGCCGCCTGGAGGGGCGTCGGCACGTCGGAGAGCTCCACGCCGGGCGCGGCCGCCAGCAGAGCCGTGGCCTCCCCCACCGAGATCGGCCGCTCGAACTCCGCGTTGATCGACAGGGAGTGCCCGGAGAAGACCGGGACGCGCACGCAGGTACCGGAGACGAGGAGATCGGCGATGCCGAGGATCTTGCGGCTCTCGTTGCGGAGCTTCTGCTCCTCGTCGGTCTCGAACGACCCGTCGTCGACGATGCTGCCGGCCAGCGGCACGACGTCGAAGGCGATGGTGCGCACGTACTTGCGGGGCTCGGGAAAGGTGACGGCCGAGCCATCGTGGGTCAGCGCGCCGATGTCCTGGGTGGCCGCGGCACGCACCTGCGACTCGAGCTCCTCGACCCCAGCAAGCCCGCTGCCGGACACTGCCTGGAACGTGCTGACGATCAGCCGTCGAAGCCCGGCCTGGTCGTGCAGCGGCTTGAGCACCGGCATCGCCGCCATGGTCGTGCAGTTGGGGTTGGCGATGATGCCCTTGCGCATCTCGGTGAGCGCCTCGGGATTGACCTCGCTGACGATCAGCGGCACGTCGGGGTCCATGCGCCACGCCGAGGAGTTGTCGATGACGACGGCCCCCGCAGCGGCGTACTTCGGCGCCAGCGCCTTGGACGTGGCTCCGCCGGCCGAGAAGAGGGCGATGTCGATGCCCGTGAGGTCGGCGGTGGCGGCATCCTCGACCACGATCTCGGTGCCGCGCCACGGCAGCGTGGTGCCGGCCGAGCGGGCGGACGCGAGGTAGCGCACCCGCTCGAGCGGGAAGTCGCGCTCGTCGAGGAGCCGGCGCATGACGGCGCCCACCTGACCGGTGGCACCGACGACCGCCACGACGGGCCGCCGGCCGGAGCGGGCACCGAGCGACGCCTCGCCGCTCATCGACCCGACCCCCCGTACACGACGGCCTCGCCGTCGGCGTCGAGGCCGAAGGCGGTGTGCAGGGCCTGCACCGCGCGAGTCGCGTCGTCGACGCGGGTCACGACGGAGATGCGGATCTCGGACGTCGAGATCATCTCGACGTTGATGCTGGCGTCGGCCAGGGCCTCGAAGAACGTCGCGGACACGCCCGGATGCGAGCGCATGCCGGCTCCCACCAGCGAGACCTTGGCGATCTGGTCGTCGAACCGCAGCGACGCGAAGCCGATCGCGCCGCGCTGCGCGTCGAGCGCCTTCATGGCCGCCTGCGCCGAGCCCTGTGGGCAGGTGAACGTGAGGTCGGTGCGGCCCGTCGACGCCGCGGACACGTTCTGGACGATCATGTCGACGTTGATGCCCGCGGACGCCAAGGCCTTGAAGATCGCCGCGGCCTCGCCCGGCTTGTCCGCGACGCCGACCACCGTGATCTTGGCGTCGTTCACGTCGGCGGCGACGCCGGAGATGATCGGTTGCTCCATTGCTCTTCCCTCTTCGATAGCGGCAGCGATTGCCTCGGGCGACAGGACCAGCGTGCCCTGGCGCTGCGAGAACGACGAGCGCACGTGAATGGGCAGGTCGAAGCGGCGTGCGTACTCGACGCAGCGAAGGTGCAGCACCTTTGCGCCCACCGCGGCCAGCTCGAGCATCTCCTCGTAGGTGATGTACGGAACCTGGCGCGCAGCCGGCACGACGCGCGGGTCGGCGCTGAAGACGCCGTCCACGTCGGTGTAGATCTCGCAGACGGACGCGTCGAGGGCCGCGGCGAGCGCGACGGCGGTCGTATCCGATCCGCCACGGCCCAGGGTGGTGATGTCCTTGGTGTCCTGGGCCACCCCCTGGAATCCGGCGACGATCGGGATGGCGCCCTCGTCGATGGCGGTCTGGATGCGCCCGGGAGTGACGTCGATGATGCGCGCTGCGCCGTGCTTGGAGTCGGTGATGAGACCGGCCTGCGAGCCGGTGTAGGACCGTGCCTCCGCGCCGAGGTCGGAGATCGCCATCGCGACGAGCGCCATCGAGATCCGCTCGCCGGCGGTGAGGAGCATGTCGAGCTCTCGGGCCGGCGGGAGGGGCGAGACCTGCTCGGCGAGCTCGAGGAGCTCGTCCGTCGAATCGCCCATCGCGGACACCACGACGACCACGTCATGGCCGGCCTTCTTGGTGTCGACGATGCGCCGCGCAACGCGCTTGATGCTGGCCGCGTCCGCGACGCTCGAACCACCGTATTTCTGCACGATTAGAGACACGGGAGGTGAGTCTACCCAGTGATACGAAGGCCTTTCCCCAGCCTCGTCGCCACCGTCAGGACTCGACCCGACGGCGACCCTCGAAGGCTCGACCCAGGGTGACCTCGTCGGCATACTCGAGATCGCCGCCCACCGGCAGCCCACTGGCCAGGCGCGAGACCGCGATGCCGAGCGGCCCGATCAGGCGGGCCAGGTAGGTTGCCGTGGCCTCCCCTTCGAGATTCGGGTCCGTGGCGAGGATGACCTCCACGATCGAACCGTCAGCCAGCCGCGCGATGAGCTCGCGGATCCGGAGATTGTCCGGCCCGATGCCGTCGATCGGGCTGATCGCGCCGCCGAGGACGTGGTAGCGCCCGCGAAACTCCCGCGTCTTCTCGATCGCCACGACGTCCTTGGGCTCCTCGACCACGCACAGCAGGGACGGATCGCGGCGCGGATCGCGGCAGATCCGGCACTGCTCCTCCTCGGTCACGTTCCCGCAGATCGTGCAGAAGCGGACCCGCTCCTTGACCTCGCGCAGGATGCTCGCCAGGCGCAGCACGTCGGCTGGATCCGCGGCGAGCACATAGAAGGCGATCCGCTGCGCACCCTTGGGACCGACCCCGGGCAGACGACCGAGCTCGTCGATCAGGTCCTGGACTATCCCCTCGTACATGCGCGTCCTTCATGCATCAGTGCTCGATCTCCCCGATCTGGGTGGCGCCGAGCTCTCGCAGGGCCAGGTCGACCCCGACCGACTCATCGACGTTGGGATCGTCGAGGCTCGGCGCGTCGGGCTCGGCGGGTGGAGATGCCGCAGTCGCCCTGCCCCGTGCGGCGCTGGCGCCCGCGACCCGGTCAGGAGCCAGCACGACGTCGATGCGCACGTCCGCCTTCATCACGTCGAGGCAGGCCTGCCGCAGGCGCTCGTCGTGCCCGCTGCCCTTGACGTTGTTGGCCTTGCCCGCGTCGGCGACCGCCACGGCCAACACCCCATTGCTCAGCGAGATGGGGGCGGATCCGTCGAACCCCATCCACGCCACCTTGGAGTACGTCTTGACGGCGTCGAGCACGGCCGGCCACATGGAAACGAACTGCTCCAATGGCACCTCGGTTGCGGGTGCGTTGCTCGATGCGGAGGCGACGCCAGCTGGGTTCTCACCGCCCGCTTCGGCGGCCTCGGGCTCGGATGCCGGGGCGGACGGACGCGCCGCGGGCCGGGTCGGCGGCTTGGACCGCGGCTGCGGGACGGATGCCGCACCCGCGGTGCTCGGAGCCACCTCGGAGAGCCGCTTGGGGGGCGTCGGGATGGGCTCCGCGGGCGGGGCGGCCGTCGCGTCGGCCGGCCCGGCGGAGGTGCCGGGCGCGGACGCCGCGGCCGTCGGAGCCGTCGGGGTCGGGGTCGGGGTCGGAGTCGGGAGACTCGTCGGCGGCTGGCCCGATGCCACCGGGCTCGCGGCCGCGGCCGGGGCGTGGACGGCGCCCGCGGCCACCCTGCGCTCCAACTGATCGAGGCGGGCGCGCATGCCGGCCTCGTCGGTATCGGAAGCCGGCAGCAGCAGGCGGGCCACCATCAGCTCGAGATGCAGGCGCGGCGCGGTTGCGCCCTTCAGGTCGCTGAGCGCCGTGCTGATGACGTCGGCGGACCGGGTCAGCTCCGCGGGACCGAACCGGCCCGACTGCTCGATCTCGCGCGCCACCTGGTCCTCGGGAGCGTCGATGAGGCCGATGTCGGCGGCATTCGGGACGTTCTGCAGGACGATGAGGTCCCGGCAGCGCTCGAGCAGGTCGGTCACGAAGCGGCGGGGATCGTGGCCGGCGTCGATGACCCGGTCGATGACGGTGAACAGGCCGGCACCGTCGTGCGCGGCCAGCGCGTCGACCGTCGCGTCGAGCAGGGTGGCGTCCGTCATGCCGAGCTGAGCCACCGCCTCGAGGTAGGTCACGCCCTCCGGACCGGCACCCGAGATGACCTGCCCCAGGACCGAGAGGCTGTCGCGCACGCTGCCCGCACCGGCACGGGCCACGAGTGCCAGGGCGGCGGGCTCCGCCGCCACGCCCTCTGCGGCGCAGATGCCGGCCAGGTGCTGCTGGAGGACCCTCGAGGATACGAGGCGGAACGTGTAGTTGTGCGTCCTCGAGCGGATCGTCGGCAGGACCTTCTCCGCCTCGGTCGTCGCGAAGACGAAGCGCACGTGCTCCGGTGGCTCCTCAACCAGCTTCAGCAGCGCGTTGAAGCCGGCCGTCGTGACCATGTGGGCCTCGTCGATGATGTAGACCTTGTAGCGCGAGGAGGCCGGCGCGAACATCGCCCGCTCCCGGAGGTCGCGCGTGTCGTCGACCCCACCGTGGCTGGCGGCGTCGAGCTCGATCACGTCGAGGGACCCGGGACCGTTGGGTGCCAGGTCCAGGCAGCTCTGGCAGACGCCGCACGGGTCGGGGGTCGGGCCCTGCTCGCAGTTGAGCGACCGGGCCAGGATGCGGGCCGTCGACGTCTTGCCGCACCCGCGCGGTCCGGAGAACAGGTAGGCGTGGTGGACGCGGTCGTTCTCGAGGGCGCGGCGCAGGGGGTTCGTGACGTGCTCCTGGCCCACGACGTCGTCGAGACGCGCCGGGCGGTAGGTGCGATACAGGGCCATTGACACAGGTGCACCCTAACGCCGTCCCGTGCTTGACTTCGCCCATGGACTTCAGCGCGACGCTCCAGCTGCACGGCAAGACGGCGACCGGCATCGAGGTGCCGGATGAGGTCGTCCAGGCCCTGGGGTCCGGCCGTCGGCCGTCCGTCAACGTCACGATCAACGGCTACACCTACCGCAGCACCGTTGCCCCGTACGCCGGCGCCAACCTGCTCCCCGTCAGCGCCGAGGTCCGCGCCGGCGCGGGCATCGCGGCCGGGGACGTCATCGAGGTGACGCTGACCTTGGACACCGAGCCCCGAGCGGTGGAGGTGCCGGCCGACCTCGCGACGGCGCTCCGCGCGAACCCGGAGGCCGACGCCTTCTTCGCATCGCTCTCGTACAGCAACCAGCGCGGCTACACCACGTGGATCGAGGACGCCAAGAAGGACGAGACCCGGCAGGCGCGCGTGGCGAAGGCCGTCGAGTCCCTCGCCGCCGGCCGCAAGACGCACTGACCGGCGGACCGCAGGCCGGCCCGAACGGCGAGCCGCCGGCCCAGCGGGATGCGGCCGATCCGGATCGCAAGGGACCCCCCGTGCACCCGCCAGAGCGCGCTTATCCTTGCTGCCTTCCGGCCCTGGGGAGGTTCACGCGGTGACGCCGCACGAGGGGTCGGCCCAACTGTACGGGGCGGCTTTCGCCGCCGGACAGGGTGGGCGGTAGCCTCCTCGGCGGAGGATTCGCATAGTGGCCTAGTGCGCACGCTTGGAAAGCGTGTTGGGGGAAACTCCTCACGGGTTCGAATCCCGTATCCTCCGCGGAGCCGTCGGCCACGACGGCTCGAGCACTCCGCGGGACCCGGCCTCTGGGCCGGGTCCCGCGCTCGTTCCGGCACATTCGCCGCACGCGAGTGCGATAGTCACGCGGGTGACGGCCCTCAACTCCGCGGCGCGACGTGCCGGCTCGGTCGCGTACATCGCCCAGGGCCTCTGCTTCGCCGCCCTGGTCACCCGGATCCCGACCATCCAGGAGCGTTTCGCGCTCGATGACGGATCGCTCGCGCTGCTGCTCGGCCTGGTGCCCATCGTCGCGGGCGCCGGGAGCATCGCTGCGGGCGCCGCGATCGCTCGTGTGGGCAGCGCCCCGGTGCTGCGGGTGCTGGGACCGGCGACGCCCATCGCCCTCGTCTGCGTCGGGCTGAGCACGTCGATGCCCGCACTGATCGCCTCACTGATCGCCGTCGGCTTCGCGCTCGGTTCGGTCGACGCCGCGATGACGGCCCACGGGGTCGCCGTCGAGATCACCTACCGACGCAGCCTGATGGGCTCGTTCTTCGCCGTCTTCAGCCTCGCCGGCATCGTCGGCGCGACGCTGGCCGCCGTCGCCGCTGGCACGTCGGTGTCGCTCGCGGTGTTCTTCGCCGCCCTGGCCGTCGTCATCATCCCCTGCCAGCTGATCGCCGGGCCGCACCTGCTCACGGGGCGGGTCGAGAGCGACGGCACCGTCGACGACCCCTCCGCCGACCAGCCCGGTGCGCAGCGCGCGCACGTGCCGTGGCGGCCCATCCTGGTGATCGGCGTCGCGCTGATGTGCGTGTACATCGCGGACTCGGCCGCGTCGAACTGGAGCGCGGTCTACCTGACCAGGGCCCTCGGCTCCAGCGAGGCGATCGCGGCGCTCGCCTACGCCTGCTACGCCCTCACGACCCTGATCGCCCGCGTCTTCGTCGATCGCGGCGTGATGGCGAGGGGTCCCGTCCGACTCGTCCGGGTGGGCTCGGCGGTGGCCGTCGCGGCCGCCGTCCTCATCGCCCTGGCGCCGTCACCGCTGTGGGGTCTGGCCGCCTTCGCGCTGCTCGGGGCGGGGGCGGCTCCGATCATCCCGCTCGCATTCACCGCGGCGGCGCAGCACGACGCGCTGGGCACGGGTGTCGCCGTGGCCCGCGTCAACGTCTTCAACTACGCCGGCTTCGTCGTCGGAGCGCCGCTGATCGGCCTGGTGGCCGACGCGAGCTCACTGCGCTGGGCCTTCGCCCTCCTCGCGCCGATCCTGCTGGTCGTGTTCTTCATGGCACCCGCCTTCCGCGTGGGCTCGTACGCCCGAGGCTGAGATTCGCCGCCAGGCGCAGGGTTGTACCCTTCTCCACGGTGGCGTGTCCGAGCGGCCAAAGGAGCACGCCTCGAAAGCGTGTGTGGGGGCAACCTCACCGTGGGTTCAAATCCCACCGCCACCGCCACAGGAATGGGCGCCCCGCACCATGGGGCGCCCATTCCGGCAAGACCGCCCCCACCCCAACCCAACCCCGAACCCCTCCCCCATCCTCGCGAGCGGGGAGTTGTCGGGGTGCCTTTTCGCCTGAGGACCCCGACAACTCCCCGCTCGCGGGAAGGGAAGGGTTGGGCAGGGGTGGGGTGGGTTGGGGCGGGACGGTTGGGTCAGGCGGCTGCGGCCGTGAGGCGCGCGCGGTACGCCGCGTACGCGGGGCGGCCGAACTGCTCGAATCCGGCGCGAGCCTCCGGCGGCATGGCCTCGAGGATGGCGGCACCGAGCTCAGGAGAGGTGTCATCGAGGATCGTGCCGAGCCCGATGGCCAGCTGCTCAGGCGTGAGCGAGGCCCGGGAGTGCTCGCCGAGCCGGGCGAACTCCTCCGGCGTGATGGAGACCGCGACGACGGGCAGGATCTCGTCCTCCTCCAGGGCGAGGTGCTCGCGCATCGCCGTGTCGAGATCCGAGACGGTCGCCGCCAGGTCGTCCCGCGCCGCCGCCGCCGACGACGACATCCAGGCGCCGGCCTGCTGCTGCACCGATGCGAGCAGCTCGCCGATGCGCGCGTGCTGGGACTCCATCACCCGCACGAGGTCCAGACGATCCACCGCACGCTCCTCCAGCAGCGGCCAGAGGTTCACGTCCTCACTCTCGTGATGGCCATGCAGCATGGCCGTCATCATCATGACGTGTCCGCCGACCACGGCGGCCCGGTCGACGTCGCCGTCGGGGACGGACGCGATCATCCCCGGCAGCGCTGCGAACTCCATGCGGAACGCATCGTGGACCGCTGTCATCTCCCGGGTGTCAGTGAGCTCACCGGCCATGCTCGTGCTCCCTCCTGTGGCTGCCATGTGTGCCGACAAATATCGCATCCGAAATGTCGGGTGTGCAGCGTTTTGGCCGGATCGCCGATCAGGAGCCGACGAGTCGAAGGGTCGCGTCCGCGTGCGTGAGGGTGGACTCGCGATGGGCCACCAGGACGACGGTCGTGCCGAGGTCGCGGATCGCGGCGAGGACGCGAGCCTCGGTCGCCGGGTCAAGTGCACTCGTCGCCTCGTCGAGCACGAGCAGATCGGGCTGACGAAGCAGGGCGCGCGCAAGCGCGATGCGCTGCCGCTGCCCGCCGGACAGCCGCACGCCACGCTCGCCCAGCTCGGTCTCCAGGCCCCGGGGCAGGTCGCGCGCGAACTCGGCGCACGCGCGGTCCAGCGCCGCCCAGATCTCCGCATCCTCAGGAACTCCGTCGACCGACCACGTCAGGTTCTCGCGCAGGGTCCCCGGCAGCACATGCACGTCCTGCGGCACGTACCCGAGACGGCCCCGCATCTCGCGCACCACGTCCGGGCTCATGGCCATCCCGTTGACCCGGATGCTGCCACCCTGCGGCGACAACAGGCCCAGGATCAGGTCGACGAGGGTCGACTTGCCCACGCCGGACGGTCCGGTGATCGCCGTCACCTGGCCGCGGGCGCACGTGAGCGACACGCCCTCGAGCACCGGCACCTCGTCGTATCCGAAGCGGACGTCTCGCACGTCGATCTCCAGGCGCCCGACGGGCAGCCGGCCTCGGATCGGGCCGGATCCGCTCGTCGGGTCCGCATTGACGACAGCCTCGTCGAGCAGCTCCTGGACGGTCGCGACCGCCGGCAGGAAGTTCGCCGCCATCTGACCGGTCTGCCCCAGGGACTGGACGGTCGACAGCAGCCGGGCCACCAGGACGACAAGGACGATCAGCTGGTCGGCTCCGACGCCGACCGCCAGGGAGACCAGCACGAGGACGGATGCGCCGACCGCGGAGAGCACGGACACGGCCGCCCGCTGGAGCGACGACCGGGTGGCGAAGCTGACCTGCACGCCCGCCATCCGCTGCATCGCCCGGTGCAGGAGCAGCAGCCACCGCGACGCCGCCTCGTGCGCCCGGACCAGCTTCAGCGAGCCGACTGCGTCGGTCACGGTGGCGGCGTAGTCGCGGTTGGCGTCGACCTGGTCCTGGCCGAGGCGGTGGGCGCTGCGTGCCGTAGGCAGCAGGGCTACTCCGGTGATGACCGCCAGGACGGCACCGATCGCACCGACGACCGGAGCCACGATCGTGGCGGCGACCGTGATGGCGATCGCCATGAAGACGCCGATCGTCAACCGAGCGAAGAGGTCGACCATGAACCCGACGCGGGCCACCTCGGTGTTGACGACCTGAACGATGTCGCTCCCGCGGCGGGACAGGAGCCACGACCAGCGGGCGTTGAGCGCGGCGTCGAGGGCGGCCAGCCGCTGTCGATCCAGCACCTCGAGGCGAAGCTCGGTGGTCACGCGATCGCGGATGACCGTCACCCCGCCCCGGACCATGACGACGAGGACAAGGAGCAGGAGGATCACCGCCAACGGCACCACGGTGGCGAACGAGCCGAGCACCGGCCAGCCGCTCACGTCGACGCCGTTGCCCTGCAGGCCGTTGAGCACCGGGACCAGGAGCAGCAGCGAGATGCCCTCGGTCACCGCCAGGAGGAGACCGAGGCCGATCACCCACGCCAGCCGACGGGAGTTCGTGGCCCGCAGGAGCCGAAGGAGCAGTCGCATGTCGCGACCCAGATCGCCGCGGGCTGTCGTCGGCTCCGGGGTCACGGGCCAAGAGTAGGGCGGTCGTCGTCTCCGTCCGGGACCAGTCGATCGATGACTAGTATCCGGGCATGGAATCGACGCGGGTGCCGATGCGCGCAGACGGGGTGCTCGAGGCTGACGTCGACGGCCAGCGGATCCTGATGAGCCCGAGCGGCTTCACGTACTTCGGTCTGGTCGAGACCGGCGCGCCCATCTGGGACCTCATCGACGGCCAGCGATCCGTCGACGACCTGGTCGTCGAACTGCTGGAGCGCTACGAGGGCGACCCCGCGAGGATCCGCACCGAGGTCGACGCGTTCCTCTCGGGTCTCGACGCGGCTGGCCTCCTGTCGGACGGCCCCACCGACTCGTGATCGGCTGACGCGGTGGCCGGGCCGGTCCGCGCAGCGGGTCCGAGGCTGAACTCGGCGTCGGAGCCCTGGACCGCCACCTTCCCCGGCCTCGGCGTCATCCGGGTCCGCGACGACGGTGCCGTGGACGTGGACGTCGACGTTGCCATTGACGGCGACGCCGATACAGGTCGGTCGCCGCTCCGCGACGAGCGCCGGCGCGCACTGCTCTACGGCTGGGGCGAGCCCCTCTCGTTCGCACGGGTCGGCTGCCTGGCCCTCTCGGGCACCTCCCTGGCGCCACCCCCGGGGTCGCATCAGGACGGGGCAGTGCTGGTCTCGGGCAGCTACCTCGAGCGGGCGGCGATCTGCCTCGGCCTTGTCCAGCGCGGCTGGCGCCTGCTCGCCGATGGCATCGCCCCCGTGCGGCAGATCGGCGACGTGCTCACCTGCGAGCGTCGGGAGGCGCCGATGGTCGTCGGCGAGCGTCAGGCGCGCGCGTCAGGCCTGGGATTCGAGACGGCTCGGTCCGGAGCGGGGACGGCCATCGTGGATGCGCCCCGCGCGCCGGGCGGAATTCCGCTGCGCGCCTGCGCGATCGCGACGTCGCGCATCCCCGAGCGCGACAGATTGGTCCAACCACTGGCCGGCCACGATCGGTTCCGTGCCACCGCCGACCTGCTTCTCGGCGGCGCCCTCGCGGGGCCCATCCGCACGCCGGACCAGCGCATGGCGGTCCAGTTGCGGCTCGCAGGGCTGGACGCGGCCAAGGCGCACGCGAGCCGCCTCGTACACGATTCCCGGGACGACGCAGTGATCGACGAACTGCTCGACTGGCTCGGGGCGGCATGAGCCTCGACGACTCGGTGGGCCGCCCCCACGTCTGGCTCGCGTCCTACCCCAAGTCCGGGAACACCTGGGTGCGCGCGATCCTGACCGCGCTCCTCGAAGGCGACCACCTCTTCGCAGTGAACTCCCTGCACTTCGGGCACCAGCCGCACCACGTCGCGGGAGCCCAGTCGGTCTGGGGGATCGATCCGCGCTGGTTCGACCGCGACGAGATGGAGATCCTGCGCGCCGCGCTCCTGGACGAGACAGGGCGAACCGATCCGACCCAGCCCGGCTTCCGCAAGACCCACGACCGGTACCGGGACCGGCCCCTGTCCTGGCCCCATGGCACATCCCCCTCGACGGCGAGGTCGCCCGTACCCGAGCCGTTCCCCGCAGACTCGACGCGCGGCGCGATCCTCGTCGTCCGCGACCCTCGCGACGTCGCCTGCTCGTACGCGGCCTTCTTCGACAAGGACCTCGACACCGCGATCGACGAGCTCGGCCGTGACCAGCGCGACCCGGCGTACCCCGCTCGCGCGCTTGCGGAGCAGTCGTGGGGCTCGTGGTCGTCCCATGCGGAGTCCTGGCTCGACCCCGGCGTTCCGTTTCCCGTACATCTGGTCCGCTACGAGGGTCTCCACGACGACGCCGTGGGGATCCTCCACCCGATCCTGCAGTCGCTGGGCATGTCGGTGACGACCGACCGCCTCTCGGCAGCCGTCGACCGGGCGCGATTCGATCGGCTCCAGCGCGAGGAGTCCACGGCCGGGTTCCGGGAAGTGCATCCGCGCGGTGACGCGTTCTTCCGGGCGGGCCGAGCGGGCCGCTGGCGAAACGAGCTCAGCATGGAGCAGGTGCAGGCCATCGAGGACGCGCACCACGCGACGATGACCCGGCTCGGCTACGAACTCGCCACGACCCCAACGTCCGGCAGTCCGTGGTGGCCGCTGCCGGCGCACCTCGGCATCACGGTGGAGCAGGGACGGACCCCCGACCTCGTCGATGCGCACCACCCGCACCCGTCCATCGCACTGACCGCGACGGAGGCGCTGATGGACTTCCCGATGCGCGCCCGCCTGTACGTGAGCGGCGGGGACCACATCGTCGTCGACCCGGGCGACGGGCTCGACCACGGGTCGGAGGCGGCCTGGCTGGTGCAGGGCTGGGGGGTCACGCTGGCGATGCTGCAGCGCGGGCTGCTGACGATGCACGCGGCCGCGGTGCGGCTGGACGGGCGGACCGTCTGCATCGCGGGGGGATCGGGGGCCGGCAAGTCGACGACAGCGGTCGCGCTGGCCAACCGCGGGCACGACCTCCTCGTGGACGACGTGTCGGTCGTCTCGTTCGCGGGAAGCGACGATCAGCCGGCCGCCTTCGTCCACCCCTTCGCCCGCAACGTGCACCTCCTCCCCGATGCCGCCGCCGCCCTCGGGATCGACTTCGACGGCCTGCCGATGCTCTCCGGCGGCCGTTCGAAGGCGGGCTACCGTCCCGCGCCGCCGCCCGAGGGACCGCAGCGGATCGAGCGGGTCATCGTCCTCGAGTCGACGTCAGCGGTCGAATCGCCGACGACCCGCCGAGTCGGCGGGGCCGAGGCGATGATGCTCGTGCGGCGCTTCACCCACCGGATGGGCGCCACCCCGGCGATCCTGGGCCAGGACGAGTACTTCGCGCGCCTGGCCCGCCTGGCCAACGCGTGCCCCGTCGTCATGATCCGACGGCCATCGGGTCGGGCCACGCTCGACGAGGTCGCCGACCTCATCGAGGCGGATCTCGACGAGAGGGTCGACGAGCATGCCGGTGAGTGACACCGACCTCCTGCGCGCGCACGGAACAGGCCTGACAGCGCAGGCAAGCCGCGGCACCCTGATCCCGATCGAGCACGCGCACACCGTCACCGCCGGGCAGTCCGTGCGCGGTTGCGTGTTCGGCCCGCTGACCGCGCGCGAGTCCGAGCGCCTCGTCCACGCCCTCGAGTCGGGCGACGACCCCGGAACCGCGGTTCCCGAGGTCCCGTGGGCCGCCGCCGTCCAGCGCGCGGACGGAAGTACCGTCGTGGCCTGCTCGACGATGCTGCGCAGCGGCGTCTTCTGGTGCGTCGACGGAGAGGGACCGGCGCGGACCCTGACGGTCGCCACAGATCCGGGCCGCGCGGTGCTGAGCCGACCCGTGGACTCGACGCTGAACCACGACTACTTCCGCGACTCGCTCACCCACAGCGCCGCCGCGGACGTGACGCCGTACCTCGGCCTGATGCGGCTGGGGCCGGGTCACACGCTGCGCTGGTCGCACGGCGCCGATGTCCCAACCGTGGTGCAGTGGTGCGGACCGGACGCGTGGCCGCCGCCGGACCTCGAGGGACCGGGGACGACGGATCGGTACCTCGATGCCTTCGACGAGGTCACCTCCGCGCTGCTGCAACGATGCGGGACCCCGATCGTCGCCCTGTCCGGGGGGCTTGACTCCTCCTTCGTTGCCGCCGGCATCGCCCGGCAGACGACGACGTCGCGCCCCGTGCACGGATGCGTCCATGCTCCGCTGCCCGAGGCCCGACTGCGGGCGATCGGCGGATGGGAGCCGGACGAGACCGGCCTGGTTCATGACCTGGCCGGCCACTACCCGGGCCTGATCCGCGTCGAGCCGATCATCAACACGGCCATGACCCTGCCGCTCGACGCGGCTCACGACGTCGCCGTCCGAGGCTGGTTCCCCGCCTTCACGCCCGGGAACCAGATCTGGCTGGCCCGCATCAAGGACGTCGCCCGGCACATGGGCGAGTCCTTCGTCTTCGTCGGCACGCACGGCAACGCGTCCTTCAGCTTCTCCCACTCCTACGCCGCCCCGCCGCCAGGCCTGGCCCGGCGGACACTGCGGATGGGCCGGGCGGCCGCTCGTGGTACGCGGGACCGGCTGCTGCGCCGTCCGGACGGAGCCGGCGCCGCACAGGCCGCGTACGCCCGGGCGACCGGAGTGCCACAGGATCTCCTTGCCGTGGGCGCGGCCCCTCGCGATCGCGCCAGCTACCTGGCATGGCTCGCGGGCGTGCAGAGCGGCCAGGCGAGCACCGCCAACCCGGCCGCAGGACGAGGGGTCCTGACGGTCGACCCGTTCACCGCACGTCCGGTCCTCGACCTCGCCGCCGCGATCACTCCGCGGGAGTGGCGATCCGCGCCCGGATCCCGCGGCTATGCGCGTCTCCTGGGCGTGGGACGCGTACCCGACTCCATCCGGCTCCGCACCAGCCGTGGCCGCCAGTCGTGGGACGACTGGTACGTGATGAGGGACCGGCGTCAGCGCTACCTGGACGAGATCGATCAGCTGACCGGCACTCCCGCACTCGGCGACTGGCTCGACGTGGCTGCGGTCCGCAGCGCCGCTGAGCGACTGCCCTGGGGCGCCATCGACGGGCAGTCGCACTCGAACGAGGTGGCCGCGCTCAACATGATCCTCAGCCTTGCCGACTTCGCCCGACTGACACAGTGGCGGATGACCACTCACGCCCACGACCGCCGACGATTCGCGTCGTTCGGACGATAGCCACTCCGGCATCGGTGAACCCTGCTTTACTTCGGCCATGGAAAAGACCCCTTGGACCACGCCCGCCGCCGTCTCGCTGACGGTGGCCGGCTCCGCTGCCAACACCGACACCATCGGCCCCGTGCCGGACGCGGAGTTCACCAACTCGCCCAGCCTGAGCTAGTCGACTCGGCATCGGCAGTCAGGGCGCCCCGCACGGGGCGCCCTGACTGCGTTCGCCCCGGTTCGCTCCGCCAGCTAGCCTCGATCCGATGACACTCCACGCACCCGGCGGCGACCCGCGGACGGCACCCGTCTCGCGCGCCCAGCCACTGACCGCGAGGTCCGTCCGTCAGGTGACCTGGGCGGTTCGCCACTCGCTGGCGAGCGAACGGCAGGAGCCGGTGACGAGCGGGTCGGACCTTGCTGACCGAATCGACGAGGCTGACGTCCCCGACTTCGTGCGGGCCGCTCGTGTCCACCGGGTGACGGACCTGCTGACAGAACAGGGCCGCCGGCTTTCGCTTCCTGCCGAGGTCCTGGGCGACCTGCGCGACTCGGCCAAGCGGAGCGCCATGGCCGCGCTGCTCAGCGCCCGCCAGACCGCGCAGGTGCACCGGATCCTGGCCGAGGCGGGGGTACCGGCCCTCGGTCTCAAGGGCATCGCCCTCAGCGTCCTGACCACCGGGACGCTCACCGCGCGCGGACCCGGGGACATCGACGTGCTGGTCCGCCCCGAGGACCTGCCCGCCGCGCACCGGGCGCTCACCGAGTCCGGCTGGACGTCGTCGGGGCTGGCCGAGCCTGCTGACGACCGGCTGTCCGCCTGGATCCGTTGGATGCGGCGCGAACGCTCGTATGTCAGCGACGTGTCGACGATCGACCTGCACTGGCGAGTGGCGGTCGACCAGACCCTGCTGCCGCCCGCCCGCGAGCTCCTCACCCGAGCGGTCGTCGTCGACATCGACGGCTTCCCGGTCCGCACCCTGGCCCCCTCCGACGCCCTCGCGGCGGCCTGCTACCACGCCTACCTCGACCGCTTCGCCCGGCTTCGAGGCCTGATCGACATCGTCCGGCTTGCGCGCGATCCGCGGGTCGCTGTTCCCGCATCCGCTCCGGCGTCGCAGCGTCGCATGGTCGCGGAGTCCGTCACGTTCACGCATCAGCTGATCGGCGGCTTCGACGACGAGCGGCTGCTGCAGCTCACCGGTGGGCGCCGCGTCAAAGTCGCTGACCAGGAGCGCCTCTGGGAGCAGGCCGCCCGACGGCCGATCTGGTTCGACGAGTCGATCCCCCTGGACGAGGCGGGCGCCGCGCTGCGGCATCAGTTCCGGTACGACCGGCTCTCGAGCACCGCGGTTCGCCTGGCCGTCAACGCCGTTCTGCCGCCCGAGAGACTCCGGCGCGGGCAGGGGCCGGGCGATGTCGTCCGCACGGTGGCGGCGGAGGCGACGGACTTCGTGCGCACCAGCGTGCTGCGCCGCGGCTGATCAGGCTCGGCGCAGTCGTCCCTGACGGGGCACGACTCCGAACCGGCCGGCATGGAAGTCCTGGTACGCCGCCTCGATCTCGGCGCGAGAGTTCATCACGAAGGGCCCGCCCATGACCACCGGCTCGCGAAGCGGCTGGCCGCTGTAGGTCATCACCCGGGTCGCGGAATCGCGCTCGGTCGACGTCAATGCGAGCGTGCTCGAGCCCCGCGTGGGATCGGACCAGGCGATCTGCCCCTCGCCGACGCGGCGCCCACCGATCGAGCACGACCCCTCGACAACGTAGAAGAACGCGCGGTGCGACGCCGGAAGCGCGTAGTCGATCGAGCCACCGGGCTCGAGGACGACGAAGCCCCCCTGGATCGGGTGCTGATTGGCGGCACTCCCCGTGGTCGAGGCGATCGTCCCGGAGACGACCTCGATCGTCGCCCCGGGCAACGAAACGCGGGGACGCTCAGCGGCCCGAAGGTCCTGGTAGTGGGTCGCGACCATCTTGCTGCGGGCCGGCAGGTTCAGCCACAGCTGCAGGGTGTGCGCGTACTCGTTCCGGAAGGCCAGCTCGCGGTGGATGATGCCGCGCCCGGCCGTCATCCACTGCACGTCGCCGGGCTGAAGCGCGCCCGCGTTGCCCGCGTTGTCACCGTGCTCGAGCACGCCGTCGAGCACGGTGGTGATCGTCTCGATACCGCGATGCGGATGCCAGTCGAAGCCCGGCTCGGAGAACCAGTCCTCCGCCAGGAGCAGGAAGGGATCCGTGGTCCGCGGGTCCCGGGGCATGATGATGATCGCCTTGTCATCGACCTGGGCATCGGGCCCGACCCGCACCTTGTCCTCGACGCGGTCGACGATGCGCGCGGGTGCCGTCATCGCACCAGTGTGTCACCGGGCCCGTGAGCCGCGAGTAGCCTCCGAGCGTGGTCAACGCCGACGCCCCGTGGCTGCACCTGCCCGCGCATCTGGGCATGACGGTTGAGGTCGGTCCGGTTCCCCGATCCCTGGACGGCGCCGTACTCATCGAGCCGTGGCTGGGATGCACCCCGAACGAGACGCTGGCGCACTTCCCGAACGGCTTCGGCATGCACGTGTCCGACGGTCGCACCATCGTGATCGACCCGGCCGCCGGAGTCGACGCCGGCGACGACGCGAGCTGGGTCGTGCAGGGCTGGGGGGTCGCGATGGCCGCCATGCAGAGCGGGCTGCTGACGCTGCACGCAGCGGCCGTGCGCCTCGGCGACGAGACCGTCTGCATCGCCGGTCATCAGGGCGCCGGCAAGTCCACGACGGCCATGGCGCTGATGAACAGGGGGCATCAACTCCTCGTCGACGACCTGTGCCTGCTCACCTTCGACACCGGCGGGAAGGCGTGCGTGATCCCCTTCGCCCGCAACGTCCACCTGCTTCCCGACGCGGCAGCGGCACTCGGCGTGGACTTCGACGCGCTGCCGCGCCTGGCGGGAGCCCGCGCCAAGGCCGCCTTCCGCCCCGACTCGCCCCCGACCGCGCCGCAGCCCATCGACCGGATCGTGGTCCTGACGCCGGGCGCTGACGAAGAAGCGGTGACCACGCACTCGATCACCGGGGCCGCTCGTGCCGCAGTGCTCCACCTGCACGCGAACCGCCAGGGCATCGCTCCGGCCGTGATGGGACGCGCGCGCTACTTCGACCTGCTGACGCGACTTAGCGCGAGCGTCCCGGTCGTCGAGATCCGCCGACCCCGGGACGACTGGAGCCTGGATCAGGTCGTCGAGGCGATCGAGGCAGGCAGCTGATGGACGACGGCGTCGGGCTCGATGCCTGGGGGTCGGCCGAGGCGCTCCACGTGCGCGAGGCGGACCAGGTGGTCACCGATGCGGGGCGAGTCCGCGGTGCCGTGTTCGGTCCGTTGACGGATGCCGAAGCCGAGGAACTCGTGTACCGGCTCTGCTCGCTGGATGACCCGGCAGACAGCGCTCCCGAGCTGCCGTGGGCGGCCGTCGTCCGGCGACCGGACGGAACGCTCGCGGCGACGGCCTCCACCATGCTCTCGAGCGGACTGTTCTGGTCCGTCGACGTGGACGCCCGAACCGGACAGCGCGTGCTGAACCTCGCCACGGACCCCGGCCGAGTCGTCCGAGGCCGGCCCGGGCCGACCCAGATGGACGACGTGTACATCCGCGACTTCGCGGCCCTTCGAACCACGAGCACCTCAACCCCCTACGGGGGCGTGGCGCGCATTCCCGCCGGTCACACGGCGGCGTGGCGGCTTCTCGACGGATCCCTCCCCGCCCGGCTCGCGCAATGGTGCGGTCCCGAGGCCTGGGAGCCGGCGACCCTGGAGGGACCGTCGGCCGCCACCGCCTACCTGGCCGCTTTCGACGCCGTCGTCCGCGGTGTCGCCGGGCGCGCCTCGACCCTCGTCGGCACGGTCTCGGGCGGACTCGACTCGACCTTCATGGCCGCCAGCATCGCCCTCCAGACCACCAACTCGAAGCCCCTGCACGGCTTCGTGCATGCGCCGCTGCCGGAAGCAGCACTCGAGCCGCGCGGCAGGTGGGATCCGGACGACACGCCGTACGCCCAGGCGATGGCGGCCGCCTATCCCGGCCGCATCACGATCGAGGCGCTGACCAATACGGCCCGGGTCCAGCCGCTCGACGCCGCGCTCGGCGCCGCGACCCGAAGCTGGATCCCCACCCTCAATCCCGCCAACCAGGTCTGGCTCGACCAGATCTGGTCCGCCGCCCGTGGCCTGGACGCCCCGTTCGTCCTCGTCGGTGCCAACGGCAACGCCTCCTTCAGCTTCGACCACGCGTACGCGCGGGCGTCTGCCTGGTCGCAGGTGCGTCGGCGCCTCGGCCCGGTCAAGCGTTCCGTGCTGGGCGCCCTCGGGTCCCCGCGGCCGGCCCCTTCGCGGGACCGTTACCTGCAGGCGATCGGCGTGCCCGCGGACCGGCCGCCGTCGACGCCGACCGAGGATGGGCGAGGGCGCTATCTGCGGTGGCTGGCCGACACGGCCGACGGCGTCTCCGCAGCCGGGAACCCGGCGCGCGACCGCGGGGTGCTCACGGTCGATCCGTTCTCGGCCCGGACCATCCTCGACCTGGCCGCGGCCATCACGCCGCGGGAGTGGACCAGGGATCCGGATCCTCGGGGATTCGCCCGCCGCCTGGGTGCCGGTCGGGTGCCGGACGAGATCCGGCTGCGCACCAGGCGAGGCGGACAGGCGTGGGACGACTGGTTCGTCATGCGCGACCAGAGGGACCGGTATGAGGACGAGATCTCGTTGCTCGCCGAGACACCCGCTCTGGGCGGATGGATCGACCCCCAACCCGTCCGGTCACTGTGCGCTGGGCTGCCCTGGGGCCAGGTGCAGCCCCCCGAGACCTCGCTTCCGGTGACGGCGCTCAACCGCATCCTCAGCCTCGCCGCATTCGCCCGGATGACCCGTCAGCGACTGGCCACGACACACTCCTGACCCCCTATCGTTGACGGGTGCCAGCGCACCCGGTCGTCGAGGCGGAATCGTCGGTGGCCGCCCGGATCCTCAGCGAACTGGTCGAACTCGTCGAGCGGAGCGGCGGCCTGCTGCGTCCCGGCCTTCGGATCGTGGAGCGGGAAGGCCAGATGGGCGTGCACCTAGACGCCGACGCCGACGGTGCCGACGTGCCCCTCATGCGCATCCCCGGACGCCTGCTGGTCCGGACCGACGGTGTCGGTCGGACGTCGTTGCAGGGCGACGTGCACGACCTCCTCCTCGCGTTGTACGACGCGACCGGGAAGCTCTCCGACGTGTCGACCCGGCACCCCGCTGCCGCCTTGCGCGATGAGGGAGCGCTCATCACCGCGATCCAGGGTCTACGGCCCCACTTCGGTCGCGTGTGGCGGACTCCGATGCAGGTGCTGATCCGGACCCGCACGCTCGAGATCGGGTCGCCGACGAGCCGTCAGCCGGTGCTGATGCCGCTCGTCGAGCTGCTGAACAACCACGCCCGCGGCGGCACCTTCCGGTACGCCCACGGCTCGCTCTCGGTTCCGGTCAGCCGGCCTGGCGGCGGAACGGAGTGCTTCGCCGACTACGGGCACGGCCGAGACGCGCTCGACCTCGTCCTCGACTACGGGTACCTCGACACCGGAGTCCGGTTCGTCCAATCGGCTCCTCTCTCCGTCGAACTTCCCGGGGCAGGGCGCCTGAGCGTGCGGGGGGTGCGACCGCGACCGCGCCACCACCTCGACCCGCCGACGGTGCGAGTGACCGATGGGGAGCTGACCCTGAGCCACATCACGTTCGACGCGGATCACCCGGAGCGGTTCCGGGCGCTGGTCGCGATGCCGCTACGCGCCTATCTCGCCCATCGCGTCGCACCGGAACGCGTCGACGCTGCGGCGGACACCGTGCTCGACGCGATCGTCGACGAGAACCGGCAGCGCATCTCGGCCCTCCTGGACGTGCGACCGTCATCGCCACACGGCGCCGAGGCCGCACGGCTCGTGCGGGATGCCGCCCTCCAGCACCGTCATCTACTGGAGGAGATGTCGGGAGCCTCGTAGAGAGCCGCCATGGACGAGCAGACGTGGACCGGCCACTCGACCGGAGAATTGGGCGCCCCCGGCCGCACGTCTGTGGTAGAAACACGGGCATGACCAAGCAGCCGTGGGAAACCCCAGCCGTCGTGAACCTCTCGTCCGCCGATGAGGCGGCCCTCACCGACACCGGACAGGGCGGGGACCTGGGCAAGTTCGCGTCGGTTCTCTGACGCTCCTTCCCTCGAGGGCCTGACCCGTGCGGGCCGTCGTCTACGCCGACTTCCGTTCACTCCCTGAGGTGCGCGACGTCGGAGAGCCGCACCCTGAGGCGCACAGTGCGATCGTCCGCGTCGAGGCGACGGGACTGTGCCGCAGCGACTGGCACGGGTGGATGGGCCACGATCCCGACATCCGGCTGCCACACGTGCCGGGGCACGAGTTCGCCGGCATCGTCGAATCGGTAGGACCCGCGGTGCGCGACTGGCGCGCGGGTGACCGCGTGACCGCACCGTTCGTCTGCGCGTGCGGGCAGTGCCCCGCCTGCCAGGCCGGCGAGCAGCAGGTGTGCGAGCGGCAGACCCAGCCCGGATTCACCCATGACGGCTCGTTCGCCGAGCTCGTGCGCGATCGACCACGCCGACGTCAATCTGGTGCGCCTTCCCGACTCCCTCGACTACGTGACCGCCGCCGGCCTCGGCTGCCGGGTCGCCACGGCCTTCCGGGCGGTGCGCGAGCACGGCGCCGTCCGGCCGGGTCAGTGGGTGGCCGTGCATGGCTGCGGCGGCGTGGGACTGTCGGCTGTCATGATCGCGACCGCACTCGGCGCCCGCGTCGTGGCCATCGACGTGTCACCCGGAGCACTCGACCTGGCGCGAGGCCTGGGCGCCGAGGTCACCCTCGACGCCTCGGGACTGACCGATGTCGGTGCCGCCGTTCGCGATGCCACCGAGGGCGGCGCGCACGTGTCGCTGGACGCGTTCGGCAGCGAGGCGACCTGCGCGGCGTCGATCGAGAGCCTGCGCTGGCGCGGCCGGCACGTGCAGGTGGGACTGCTCCCGGCGCGCACCGGCCGCCCCGCCCTGCCCATGGACCGGGTGGTCTGGCTGGAGCTCGCGGTGCTCGGGTCGCACGGCATGGCCGCCCACGCCTACCCGCCGCTGCTGGAGATGGTCACCGCCGGCGCACTGCGGGCGGACCTGCTGGTGACGGGCACGATGCCCCTGGTCGATGCCCCCGCGGCCCTGGCGTCGATGGGCGAGAGTCCGTGGCCGGGCACCCGCATCATCCGGCCGCAGGAGTAGCGCTCCCCGCTGCCAGGTCCGTCGTCTGCGCGTCGGCTGCACAGCCCGCACCGGACACGGACGGACTCGGCGAGGCCATGGCCGCCTCAACGTCGGCCGTGGCCGCCAGGCCCGTGAACGCTTCGCCGACCGCCAGGTCAACCGTCGTGCCCTTGCGCTGAAGGGCCACGAGCTCGGCCCCCGGCACCGAGATGAGCAGGAGCTGCGCCCCCTTCGCGCCCTTGGGACCGAAGCGAATCTGCGCCACCGCAGCGATCGGCTTGCCCACGGGATCGTTCGCCACCTTGAGCACCTTGAAGCCGCGCGTCTTGACCTCCGCCGCCGTCTTGCGGGCCAGTCCCGAGGTGTCCGTCGCGTTGTACACGTTGACCTTGACCTTCGCCGGATTCGGCAGGACGTCTGCCGGCGTGACCATCGTGGTCACGCACGGGGACGGTTCAGCGGACACGTCCGCGGCCGCGTCGCCCGACGCCGCATCACCCCGCAGAAGGCTGACGATCCCGAATCCGACCCCGATGACCACCAGCGCAGCGACCACGACCAGCAGCGCGACGAGCCAGGTGGGGCGCTCGGCCGGCGGCTTGCGGATCGGACTCTCCCGGAGGGACGACATCACTCCTCCTGCGCTGGACGTTGTGACATGAGGAACTCACGCACCATCGCACCACATTCCTCGGCCCGGAAGCCGCCAATCACCTCGGTTCGATTGTTGAGTCGCCGATCGCGGACGAGATCCCAGCGGGATCCGGCAGCGCCATAGTCGTCGTTCCACGCCCCGAAGACGAGCCGGCCCAGACGCGACATGACGACGGCCCCGGCGCACATGGGGCAGGGCTCGAGCGTGACGACCAGGGTGCAGTCGTCCAGGCGCCATCGGCCAAGGCGACCGGCCGCCGCCCGGATCGCGGTCACCTCTGCATGAGCGGTCGGGTCGTGCCGGGCCTCGCGCTCGTTGTGCGCAGCCGCGAGAACGTCGCCCTGCGCGCCGAGCACGACGGCCCCAATCGGAATCTCGCCCTCGGCCGCCGCCCGTCCCGCCTCCTCGATGGCAGCCGCCATGGCGGCCTCGTCCGCCGCCGACACGCCGATCATCGGGATCGCAGCGCGGCCTTCAGCTCGTTCGCGAATCCCATCCGCTTGGCGATGCTGCGGATCTGGTCCTCGGGGTACAGCTCGCCGTCCTGGCAGATCATGACGAGCTCCACCGCGTCGAGCCCGAAGTCGACGCACAGGGAGTCGTCGCCGGCCGGCTCGAAGTCGTCATCGTCGATGTCCTCCCAGTTCAGGCCGATGAGCTCGGCGGCCTCCCGGGCGAGGGACCACTCCAGAACGGCACTGGCGTCGCTGATGATCAGCCGGACGCCGTCGCGCACCGTGTGGGCGAGGATGAAGAAGTCGTCCTCGACGCTCACGATGCCGAAGACACCGCCCTCACCAGGCAGCTGCCGCAGTGCCGCGACGAAGCCCTCCGCGGTGACGACCGTCCGCGCGGGGAGCGGGACGACGACCCAGCGACCCTCCTCGCGGTAGGCCGCAACGGCAATGTCCACGTCCTCCGCGGTTACCTCCTCTTCGCTCACCTGTAGATGGTGGCACGCGGGGCCCCTTCATGCGGCACAGACCACTACTCTCGGGTGTCATGCGGACCTTGGTCATCGATCACCCCCTCGTCGCCCACAAGCTCACCCGGCTGCGCAGGGAGGAGACCTCGTCCGCCACGTTCCGGCTGCTGGCCGAGGAACTCGTCACCCTCCTCGCCTACGAGGCGACCGACTCCCTGCGCGTGCAGCCGGTGCGCATCGTGACGCCCGTCGCCGAGTGCATGGGAGTCGAGATGGCGGAGCCGAGGCCCCTCGTGGTCCCGATCCTGCGCGCCGGCCTGGGAATGCTCAACGGCATGGTCAAGCTGATGCCGACGGCCGAGGTCGGCTTCCTGGGCATGGTCCGTGACGAGCAGACCCTCCTGGCCACGACGTACGCCGACCGCCTGCCCCAGGACCTGCACAACCGCCAGGTCTTCGTCCTCGACCCGATGCTGGCCACCGGCGGCACCCTGGTCGCTGCGATCGACCTGCTGCTCGACCGAGGGGCACGGGACGTCACAGCCATCTGCCTGCTCGCCGCCCCGGAGGGCCTGCTTCGCCTCGAGAAGGCGTACGTGGGTCGCGACGTCGAGGTCACCGTCGTGACCGCCGCCGTCGACGACCACCTCAACGAGAAGGGCTACATCGTTCCGGGCCTCGGCGACGCGGGCGACCGGCTGTACGGCGTGGTCTGACCGTGCCGCGACCCGACCTGGCGGCCGCCCCCCGGGTGCGTTCCGGTGATCGGGTGGCCGTGGTGTCGCCGTCGTGGGCGGGCCCGGGTGCCTTCCCGGCGGTCCATGCCATCGCCATGGACGTCCTTCGCGACCGGCTCGGCCTCGAGCCGGTCGAGTTCCCGACCACCCGGCTGCTCGACGCGTCCCCCCGGCAGCGGGCCGACGACCTGATGGCCGCCTTCGCGGACCCGACGATCCGGGCCGTCCTCGCGTCGATCGGCGGCGAAGACGAGATCACCGTGCTGCCACACCTCGACCCGGCACCGTTCCTCGCCGACCCCAAGCCGTTCGTCGGGTACAGCGACAACACGAACCTGCTGAACTGGCTCTGGAACCTCGGCATCGTCGGCTACCACGGGGGCTCAACGATGGTGCACCTCGCGCGGGCGGGCGGGCCGCACCCGACCTCGCTCCAATCGCTGCGCCACGCCCTGTTCGGCACCGGCGAGGTCGAGATCCTCCCAGTGGACGACTTCACCGACCTGCACCCCGACTGGGCCGATGTCGGCACTCTCGTCAGTCCGCTGCCCACCACGCCGGAGCCCGGCTGGATCTGGCACAACGCCGAGCAGGTGATCACCGGCCCGACCTGGGGCGGGAACCTCGAGATGGTGCACTGGAACCTCGCAGCCGGACGGTGGATCCGGCCGGTCGAGGACTACGCAGGCTGCATCCTGATGCTCGAGACGTCGGAGGAGATGCCCGCAGCCGAGGAGGTCTTCCGCATGCTGCGCAACGCCGGCGAGCGCGGCCTGCTCGCGCAGTTCCCCGCCATCGTCGTCGCCAAGCCGAAGGCCTGGGACCGGGACCGAAACGAGACCGCGGCACAGCGTGCTCGGTACCGGGCCGATCAGCACGCGGCCATCCGCCGGGCGACCGACGTGTACTGCCCGGACGCACTCCTCCTGGTCGGCCCTGACTTCGGGCACACCGACCCGCAGTACGTGCTCCCCTTCGGCGGGTCCATGACGGTCGACGGGCCGGCACGCCGGCTCACCGTCCGGTACTGACGACCCGCAACGGCCGGTCGCCCTGCTGTCGCAGGACGACCGTGCGGACTACATCGCCTTGAGGATGTCCTCGACCCGCTCGCGTGCGTCTCCGAACAGCATCGAGCTGTTGTCCTTGAAGAACAACGGGTTCTGGACACCGGCGTAGCCGACGGCCATGGACCGCTTGAACACGATCACGTCCCTGGCCCCCCACACGCGCAGGACCGGCATGCCCGCGATCGGCGAGGTGGGATCGTCCTCCGCAGCGGGGTTCACCGTGTCGTTGGCGCCGATGACGAGCACGACGTCGGTGTCGGGGAAGTCCTCATTGAGCTCGTCCATCTCGAGCACGATGTCGTACGGCACCTTCGCCTCGGCGAGGAGCACGTTCATGTGTCCGGGAAGCCGGCCGGCCACCGGGTGGATGCCGAAGCGCACGTTGACGCCCTTCTCCCGCAGCTGACGCGTGAGCTCGGCCACGGGGTACTGCGCCTGCGCGACCGCCATTCCGTAGCCCGGCGTGATGATCACCGAGGATGCCTCCTTCAGCAGGTCGGCGGTCTCCTCGGCGCTGATCTCGCGGTGCTCGCCGTAGTCGACGTCGCCCGACGTGGGCGCCTCGATGCCGAAGCCGCCGGCGATCACGGAGATGAACGAGCGGTTCATCGCCGCGCACATGATGTAGCTCAGGTACGCACCGGAGGAGCCGACGAGGGCGCCCGTGATGATCAGCAGGTTGTTGCTCAGGAGGAAGCCCGAAGCGGCAGCGGCCCATCCGGAGTAGCTGTTGAGCATGGACACGACGACGGGCATGTCGCCGCCGCCGATGGATGCCACGAGGTGCCAGCCGAGCAGCAGGGCCAGGACCGTCCCGGCGATGAGGATGCCCATGTTCGGGGTGATGACGAACCACACCGTCAGGGCGACGAACAGGACGAGCGCGCCGACGTTGAGCACGTTCTTGCCCGGGAGCATCATCGGCTTGGAGTCGATCCGCGCCGACAGCTTGAGGAAGGCGACGATGGAGCCGGTGAAGGTGACCGCGCCGATGAAGACGCCGACGATGACCTCGCCGTGGTGGATGCCCAGAAGGTCGGGGTTGACCTCGGTCTGCGCATCGCCCAGGGCCTCGACCGTGTAGTAGCCGGCCCAGCCCACGAGCACGGCCGCCAGGCCGACGAAGCTGTGCAGAAGCGCGATCAGCTCGGGCATGCCGGTCATCTGCACGACGCGCGCGCGCCACAGGCCGATGACGGCGCCGACCACGATGGCGGTTCCCATCAGGGCGGCAGCCGTCGTCGAGATCGTCTCCGAGAAGGCGAGGCCGATCGTCGCGAGGACGGCGATCGCCATGCCCACGATGCCGAACCAGATGCCCGACTTCGCCGACTCGTGCTTGGAGAGCCCGGCAAGGCTCAGGATGAACAGCAGTGCCGCTACGAGGTACGCCGCGATCGCGACGGATTCCATGGTCATCGCTGGAACATCCCTAGCATGCGGCGGGTGACGGCGAAGCCGCCGAAGATGTTGATACTGGCCAGCAGGATCGCGACGAAGGCGAGCACCGTGACGATGGTGTCACCGGTGCCGATCTGCAACAGCGCACCGACGACGATGATGCCGGAGATGGCGTTGGTGATCGACATCAGCGGCGTGTGCAGGGCGTGGTGCACGTGCCCGATGACGTAGTAGCCGATGACGATCGCTAGCACGAACACCGTGATGTTGACGGTCAGTTCCTCGGGCGCCACGGCCGTGATCAGGAAGAGCAGCAGGGCGCCGATCCCGGTGATCACGTACTTGCGACCGGGACCTGCCGGGGCCTTGGGCTCCTTGACGGCCACGGGAGCGGCTGCCGCCGCCGCCGGTGCCGCCGACACTTGGACGGGCGGAGGTGGCCACGTTTTCTCCCGAGCCCGAGCAACGGTCATGGAGCGCTGCACGACGTCCTCCCAGTCGAGGACCAGCTGGCCGTCCTTGCCCGGGGTCATGAGCTTCATGAGGTTGACGAGGTTCGTGCCGTAGAGCTGCGACGCCTGCGCGGGCAGCCGTCCGGCCAGGTCGGTGTAGCCGATGATGGTCACGCCGTTGTCGGTGATGACGACCTCACCGGGCTGCGATCCCTCGACGTTTCCGCCGTTGGACGCGGCCATGTCGACGATCACCGAGCCCGCCTTCATCGCGGCGACCATGTCACCGGTGATCAGGCGCGGAGCGGGCTTGCCCGGGATGAGCGCGGTGGTGATGATGATGTCGACGTCCTTGGTCTGCTCGGCGTACATCTTCGCCTCGCGGGCCTTGTAGTCGTCTCCCATCTCCTTGGCGTAGCCGGTGGCGCTGACCTCCACCTCGGGCGACTCGATGGCCATGTACTCGCCGCCGAGGCTCTTCACCTGGTCGGCGACCTCGGGCCGCGGGTCCGTGGCGCGCACGATCGCGCCGAGCGAGCTGGCCGTTCCGATCGCCGAGAGCCCGGCCACGCCGACCCCCGCCACGAGGACCTTCGCCGGGGGTACCTTGCCGGCGGCCGTGACCTGCCCGGTGAAGAAGCGGCCGAAGACGTTGGCGGCCTCGATCACGGCGCGGTAGCCCGCGATGTTGGCCATCGAGCTGAGCACGTCGAGTGACTGGGCGCGCGAGATGCGCGGCACGGCGTCCATGGCCATGGCGGTGACGTCGCGAGCCGCGAGCTTGTCGACCAGTTCGGGGGACAGCGCCGGGCTCATGATGCTGATCAGCGTGGCGCCGTCGCTCAGGAGGGCGATCTCCTCGTCGGACGGGGCGTTGACGTGGAAGACGATCTGGGCGGCCCAGGCCTCCGGCCCGGAGCCGACGGCGGCTCCGGCCGCCCGATAGGCGTCGTCCGTGAAGGACGAGGCCGCGCCTGCGCCGGACTCGACGAGCACGTCATAGCCCAGACCGGTCAACTGCTCCACTGTCTTGGGCGTCGCGGCAACCCGCGTCTCGCCGGGACGGGATTCACGAGGGACTCCGATGAGCAACGCAATCTCCAACCGTGGGGTGTCAATCAGACGTGCGGTGCAGGATCCGCTGTGGAACACGGGTCTGCACCGCGCGACGGTCAGCCTAGGGGGAAGACCCATGGGCGTACGAGGCCAAAGGTCCCAATCGTCCCACCGTCGCTCGCAATGCTGCCGAAACACGGATTGTCTAGGGTGCGAACGTCGCGATGTGGGCAAGATCACTCCCGAGGAGCCAAGGAAGGAGGCCGGTGGCCGTCATTCCGTTCGACGAGATGCTGCTGGCCGACGGCCGGCCGCGCTCCACCCATGCCGACATGCACGACACCCTGGCCGCCCTCGGCTCGGCCGGGCTGTCGGAGCGGGCCCGCCAGCGCGACGCGTACCTCGACCGGCACGGCATCACCTTCACGCTGGGCGAGCGCGAGCGACCGCTCCCCATGGACCTGGTCCCCCGCCTCCTGACGTCGACCGAGTGGACCCATATCGAGGCCGGCGTCATCCAGCGCCTCCACGCCCTCGAGGCCTTCCTCGCGGACGTCTACGGTCCCGGCCAGGTGCTCGACGACGGACTCATCCCACGAGGCCTCGTCACCACGTCCACGCACTTCCACCGCGAGGCCTGGGGCATCGAGACCGCCAACAACGTCCGGATCCACGTGTCCGGCATCGACCTGATCCGCGACGAGGCCGGTGAGTTCCGGGTCCTCGAGGACAACCTGCGCAACCCGTCCGGTGTCTCGTACGTGCTCGAGAACCGGCGGACCCTGGCCCACGTGCTGCCCGAGGTCTTCACCCACCACCGCGTCCGCTCGGTCAACGAGTACCCGGAGCGACTGCTCGACGCCCTCCGCGCCGCGGCGCCGCCGGACGTCCGGTTCCCGACCGTCGTCGTGCTCACGCCCGGCGTGCACAACTCCGCGCACTACGAGCATGCCTTCCTCGCCCGGCATATGGGCATCGAGCTCGTCGAGGGACGCGACCTGTACTGCCGTGACAACACGGTGTGGATGCGGACGACGTCCGGGCCTGAGCCCGTGCACGTGATCTACCGCCGGATCGACGACGACTTCCTCGACCCGGTCCACCTGCGCCCCGACAGCGTCCTGGGCATCCCGGGCGTCGTCAACGCCGCGCGCGCCGGCCGCGTCACGATCGCCAACGCCATCGGCAACGGGGTCGCGGACGACAAGGCGGTCTACCCGTACGTGCCGGCGCTGATCCGGTACTACCTGAACGAGGAGCCGATCCTCCCGAACGTCGACACGTACGACCTGTCCGACCCCGAGCAGCGCGAGTGGGTGCTCGGGCGCCTCGATCGCATGGTCGTGAAGCCGAGTGATGCGTCCGGCGGCTACGGCCTGGTCATGGGACCGTGGGCCACCGACAAGCAGCTCCACGACGTCGCGGCCGAGATCTCCGCCCACCCTCGCGGGTGGATCGCGCAGCCGGTCGTCACCTTCTCGACCTGCCCGACCGTCGTCGACGACGGTCGGCTCGCGCCGCGCCACGTCGACCTGCGGCCCTTCGCGGTCAACGACGGCACGAACGTCTACGTGCTGCCGGGCGGCCTGAGCCGGGTGGCCCTGCCCGAGGGCAGCCTGGTCGTGAACTCGAGCCAGGGGGGCGGCTCGAAGGACACGTGGGTGATCGATGACGGCATCGCCGAGGAGCGCGTCCCGGACCCGGTGGCCGAGACCGCCCGCGCGGACACGGTCCCCGCAGCCCGGCCGGGACCGCACAAGCGGCACAACTCGCCGACAGCGCACGACGATCGCATCGTCCAGCAGGAGCGCCAGCAGCAGCAGTCCGGCTCCGGCAGAGACGCGGTGCCGCCGTGCTGAGCCGCATCGCCGAGTCCTTCTTCTGGCTGGGCCGCTACATCGAGCGGGCCGAGGCCACCGCCCGGCTGCTGGCCGAGCACCACCAGCTCCTGGTCGAGGACCGCTCGGTGCCGGAGGCCACAGCCTGCTCGGTGCTGCTCGAGGCGCTGTCGATGGGCGATGCAGAGGTGGCTACCGCCCACGACCTCGTCCGGGTCGTCGTCGGCACCGAGCTCGATCCCTCGACCATCGCGGGCGCCGTCTCGGCCGCCCGGTCCAATGCGCGTGCCATCCGCGACTCCCTGTCCCAGGACACCTTCGAGGCTCTCAACTCCGCGCACCTCGCGCTCTCGCGCGGCATGGCCTTCACGGCGAGCCCCGGTGTCGCGCTCCACCGGGTCCTGGAGCGACTGCTCGTGGTCAACGGGGTCGTCGACTGGACGATGCCCCGCGACGAGGCGTACCACTTCATGGTGCTCGGGCGCGAGCTGGAGCGCATCGACATGGTGGGCCGCCTCCTCGCCATTCGGCACGACGAGCTGTGGCCCGCCTCGGGACCGGCCGCAGCCCTCCGCGCCGCCGGTGGCCTCTCGCCGTTCCTGCGGTCCGGCAAGACGATCAGCGGTCCGGACGTGCGCCGCTTCCTCGTCCTCGACGCCGCCTTCCCCCGCTCGATGCGCTCGTGCGCGGCGGACGCGGAGGGCGCGGTGCGCGGCCTGCAGGGACAGGGCGTCAGCGACAGCGGCCAGCTCCTGCGCGAGGTCGGGATGCTGCGCTCGGAGCTCGAGTACGCGAGCGTCCCGTCGCCGGACGCCATCGAGGGATTCATCGACGACGCCCGCGATGCCTCCAGTCGGGCCGCCGACGAGGTCAACCGCGCCTTCTTCCGCCAGCACGGCACGATCGTGTGGAGCCACTGATGGGATCCGTCGGCCGCCGCCTCCACATCACCCACCGCACCGGGTACCGGTACGCCGACCTGGTCGACGCGTCGTTCAACGAGGTCCGGATGACGCCGCTGAGCGCCGACGGCCAGCTCCTGCTCAGCCACACGCTCGACGTGCAGCCGATCGCCGCGGTCCAGACGTACCGCGACTACTGGGGGGCGTACGTCGAGGCCTTCGACGTTCATGTGCCGCATCGCATCCTCGAGGTCGTGGCCATGAGCACCGTCGACACGCCGCCGATGCAGCCCGAACCGGCGGGCGCCACGTGGCGCGACGTGACCGCGAGCGACGTCCAGGACCAGCTGTCCGAGTACCTCATCGCCTCCGAGTACGTCGACGACGCCACGGCGGACGCGGACCGGGCGGCAGTCGTCGAGTCGATGGCCACCAGCGCCTCGCCCCGGGCGGCCGCCATCCTGGCGGTCGCCGCGGTACGCGATCGCATCACGTACACGTCGGGCATCACCGATGTCTCCACCACGGCGGCGCAGGCGTGGGCGTCCATGCACGGCGTCTGCCAGGACTTCACCCACGCGACTCTGTCCCTGCTGCGGGCGGCCCGCATCCCGGCCCGGTACGTGAGCGGGTACCTGCACACGGAGGAGCCGGCGCCCGGCCAGACCGTGCTCGGCGAGTCCCACGCCTGGGTGGAGTTCTGGGACGGCCAGTGGCACGCGGTCGATCCGACGAACGACCGCTCCGTCGGGTCCGCGCACGTGATCGTGGCCCGCGGACGCGACTACGCCGACGTCCCGCCCCTCAAGGGAATCTATGCCGGTGGGCACAGCGAGGCCCTGGGCGTGAGCGTGGAGATCACCCAGTTGTAGTGCGTGGGTTATCGTCATCCCTCGACCCGCACCGTCCAGGGAGACCCATGTCGAACGCCCGAACCGCCATCGGCGTCCTTGTCACGTCGCTCGGCCTGCTGCTGACCGGGATATCCGCCGCCACGCCCGCTGCGGCCGCGCCCGTCGTCGGCGACTGCTACGCCTACCGGGCGGCCGTGCTCGACGACGTCTCCACCACGGCCCCGATTGTGTCGTGCGACGCGAGCCACACCGCCGAGACATACCGCGTGGGCGTGCTGCCCGCCACGTTCGGGCTGCCCTCGAAGGCCAGCCCATCGGCCCGGTTGGCGGCCGGCGCCCCGTGCACGGTCCGAGCCATGAACGGCTACCTCGGCATGCCCGAGCGGACCCTGCCGAGCAGGTTCCGAACCGCCGTCCTGTTCCCGACCGACGATCAGTGGAAGGCTGGCGAGCGCTGGGTCCGGTGCGACGTCGTCCTTCAGGGCGGCCTGGAGCTGAAGGCGTTCGTGGGCACGGCAGCCGCACTCGTGGCGGCCACTCCGCAGGCAACGTTCAACTTCTGCACCCCGGGTGAGCCAAGGGTCGTCAAGACGTCCGCGGTGCCGTGCACGACCCCCAAGCGGAACTGGATCATGGTCAGCGTCACGCCCCTCGGTGGACCGCGCGCCTCGTACCCCGGCGCCGGCCCGGCGAACCGCAAGAGTGCCGCCCTGTGCGCGAAGCAGGCCAAGATCTGGAACGGCACCGAGAAGTACCCGGGCTGGTGGCGGATCTACCCGACCGAGATCGGCTGGCGGAACGGGGATCGATCGGTCTACTGCTTCGTGCCGTACCGGCAGTACCTGGCCGAGGTAGCGCAGGACGCCGCACCCGCGCCCACCCCTACGCCAACCCCGACCCCCGAACCGACCCCGTCGACGGAGCCCACCGTTCCCGCGATCTAGCGCAGCGGGCTGCGGGGCACGTCGTCGGGATACATCGACGCGTTCGCCGGCCTGGTCGCGCGAAGGCGCTCGACCTGCTCGTCCGTGAGCCGCAGGGACACCGCTCGGACGATGGAGTCCACGGTCGCCGGCCGCGTCGCCCCGGGGATGGGGATCATGACGGGGCTCGTCGCCAGCAGCCAGGCCAGGACAGTCTCCTGCGCGGACGCATCGATCTGGGCCCCCACCTCTGCGAAGGCGCCGTAGAGGCTGCCGATGTCGTGGGCCTGGTCGGCGCCACCGAGAGGTGACCAGGGCAGGAACGCGATGCCGAGCTGCGTGGAGCGATCCAGCACGTCGGCATCTCCTCGGTAGCGCGGCGAGAACTCGTTCTGGACCGAGACGACCCCGCCGTCGGAGGGCCCGCCGAGCACCTCGAGCGCGATCTCCAGTTCGGCGAGGTTCACGTTCGACAGCCCGATGCGCCGAATCAGTCCGTCGTCCCGCAGGGCGCCCATCGCCCGCATCTGGTCGGCGTAGGTCTGGTTGGGGTCTGCCCGATGATGCTGGTACAGCTCGATGATCGGGACTCCGAGTTGCTCGAGGCTCCTCTCGCACGCACGCCGCAGGGCCGCAGCACTCGAGTCACGGCCCCATGTCTCGCCCTCGCCGCGCACGATCCCGCCCTTGGTCGTCACGAGGACGTGGCCGAGGTCTGCGGGACCGGTGTACGTACGGACGGCCTCGGCGACCAGCGCCTCGTTGTGCCCGACGGCATCCCAGCTCGGGGCGTAGATGTTCGACGTGTCCAGCAGGGTGATGCCCAGGTCGAGCGCCCGGTGGATCGTCGCGAGGGCCCGATCACGCTCGGCGATCATGTGGGGGTTCGACAGCGGCATGCACCCCAGACCGACGGCCGAGACGGACAGGTCACCGATGGTTCGCGTGGGCAGCGTCATCGCCGAAGTCTATGGCGACCGCAGGGGCCGACTACGTGACGAGCTGGAGCCACTCCTCCTCGAGGGCGTCCCGCCGTGCCTCGACGAGGCGCAGCTCGTCGCCGAGCACGGTCACCTGCTCGAAGTCCGTCGCGTTCTCGGCCAAGGCCGCGTGCAGATAGACCTCCCGCTCGCGGAGCTTCTCGATCTGCCGCTCGAGGCGCGCCTGCGCCTTCTGCGCCTCGCGGTCGAGGGCCGACGCGGACTTCGCCTGCCCGGCGGCCGGCGCCGCCGGGGCCGAGGCCACCAGTTGACGACGGCGCTGCAGGTAGTCGTCGACGCCGCCCGTCAGCTCGCGGACCTGGCCGTCCCCGAGGAGCGCCACGAAGTCGTCGCAGACCCGCTCCAGGAAGTAGCGGTCGTGCGACACGATCAGGAGCGTGCCGGCGAACCCATCGAGCAGGTCCTCGAGCGCGGCGAGCGTCTCCACGTCGAAGTCGTTGGTCGGCTCGTCGAGGACGAGCACGTTCGGCGCTCCCATGAGCAGGCGGGTGAGCTGGAGCCTTCGGCGTTCACCGCCCGACAGGTCCCCGACGGGGGTCCACTGGCCGTCGGCGCCGAATCCCAGCCGCTCGCACAGCTGCGAGGCGGTCAGCTCACGACCCTTGCCGAGGTCGACGCGCTGCGCGACCTGCTCGACGGACTCCAGGACCCGCCACGAGGGGTCCAGCTCCTCCAGATGCTGCGAGAGGTAGGCCGGCTTGACGGTCTGGCCGGTGACCACTCGTCCGCGGGTCGGTCGCACCTCGCCCAGGATCATCCGCATCAGCGAGGTCTTGCCGGCACCGTTGGGGCCAAGGATCCCGAAGCGCTGACCCGGTCCGATGTTCCACGTCAGGTGGTCGAACAGCCTCGTGTCGCCCATCGACAGCGACGCGTCGTGGATCTCGAAGACGGTCTTGCCCAGGCGGGCGTCCGCGAAGGACAGCAGCTCGACCGCGTCGCGAGGTGGCGGCTCGGCGCTGATGAGCTCGTTTGCCGCGTCGATCCGGAACTTCGGCTTGGACGTGCGGGCCGGCGGCCCCCGCCGCAGCCAGGCGAGCTCCTTGCGGATCAGGTTGCTGCGCCGCTGCTCGGCGGCGGCCGACTGTCGCATCCGCTCCGCCTTCGACAGGACATAGGCGGAGTAGCCGCCCTCGTACTCCTCGACCGCTCCGCCGACGACCTCCCAGGTGCTCTCGCACACCTCGTCGAGGAACCACCTGTCATGCGTCACGACCACCACGGCCAGGCTCGGCCGGGCGTTCAGGTACGCCGCCAGCCACGCCACGATCTCGACGTCGAGGTGGTTGGTCGGCTCGTCCAGGAGCAGGAGGTCCAGGTCGGCCACCAGCAGTCGGGCGAGCTCGACACGCCGGCGCTCGCCGCCGGACAGGTCGCCGAGCCGCCGATCGAGGAGGGCGTCATCGAATCCGCCGAGGAGTCCGTCGAGCACCTCGCGCACCCGAGGCACCGCCGCCCACTCGTGCGTTGCCCGGGCACCGACCACCGCCTCCAGGATCGTTGCGTCCGGATCGAAGCCCGGGTTCTGGCGCAGGAACCCGACGTGGACGTCCGCCGCCCTGCTCACCCTGCCCGAAATTGACCGATTCCGCAGACGCCATGACCTCGAGCAGCGTGCTCTTGCCGGCCCCGTTCCGCCCGACCACACCGATCCGATCGCCCGCGCCGACGCCCGTCGACACGTCGTCGAGGAGCGGCCGCTCGCCGTAGGACTTGCTGACCGACTCGAGATTGACGAGGTTGCGTCTGGGGGGTGCCACGGGGTCATTGTGTCGATTGGGACACGGACGCGGCAAAACTGGCAACGCGGCGAGCGTGCGTCTATCGTGCTGCGATGCGCCTGCCCTGGAGGACGACCACGCCTCCGGCCGCACCCATCCCCGCCCGGCCCGCCGGCCCCGTCACCCCCAGCCTCGGCAACGGCATCGCCCAGCCGATCACGCCAGCGACGATGCCGGCGCTCCTGGAGTCACTGCGGTGCGTCGATCAGCCCGAGGCGGGCACGGAGTTCTACGTCGACTGGTCGGGGATCCGCACCCGCATCGGGATGCTGCCGTGGGCGCCGCGTGACCTGATCGGCGTGACGAGCACGGACCTGCCCATCCCCGACGACGGCTACCGCAGCGAGGACGTCGAGTACGCCTCCCTCGCACAGGCGCTGAACACAGCAGTGGGCACCTTCCGGATCGTCGAGGTCGGGGCGGGGTGGGCGCCCTGGGTGGTGGGCGGCGTCGTCCATGCCCGCCGGCGCGGGCTCGACGCATTCGGCATCGCGGTCGAGGCGGACCCTGTGCGGGCGTCCTGGGCCATGCAGCACGCGTTGGACAACGACGTGGTCGCCGAGTTGGTCGAGGGCACGCCGGAGGCGATCGCTGAGGCGGTCGGCGCCCAACGGGACGGCGTCGAGATGCTGGTGGTGCGGGCGGCCGGCTGGCACACCACCATGACCATCCAGTTCCCCACCATCGACGATGCCGACATGGGCGCAGCCGTGTGGACGCTCGCCGGCACCGACGTCGACTACCGCGGGGCGCACCTCACGCACCTCGACGTGCCGGCGGTGAGCCTGGACGCCCTGCTGGCCGGCGACGTGCTCACCGACCTGCTGCACATCGATGTGCAGGGAGTCGAGTTCGAGATGGTCGAGCCCACCAGCGACGCGATCCAGGCCAACGTCCGGCTGATGGCGATCGGCACGACCAATCGGCTCGCCGAGGGTCAGCTGCAGCAGCACTTCCTGGCCCGCGGCTGGGGGCTGCTCATCGACGATCCCTGCACGGCGCAGTTCGTGATGACCCACCCGACACTCTCCGGATTCACCGTCCAGGACGGCACCCAGCTCTGGGAGAACCCCTTCCTCCGCGAGTGGCCGGTCGTCCCTGTGTAGCGCTTGCGCTGGCGCTAGCGGACCACCTTGACGTTGAACATCCCCGTTCCCAGGGCACCCATCGTCCGGGTCCACAGGGCCAGGTACATCTCGGTGCCTCGGCACGTCGCCAGGTCCCCGAGGTCGATGATGTCGAGGTGACCGAGCTCGGTGAGCAGATCCGTCACCGTCGACTTGGCGACGGCGTCGTCGCCACTGACGAACACCGTGTGCTGGCCGCCCGCCAGCGACTCCGGATGCACCATCAGCGCTGCGCTGAGCGTGTTGAGCGTCTTGACGACCCGCGCCGACGGGAACGCCGCCTGGATCTGCTCCCCGAGGGAGTCCGTGTCCTTCACGAACAGCGTGGGCGGGAATCCGCCGGAGAAGTCCAGCGGATTCGAGATGTCGATGAGGACCTTGCCGGTGAGGTTCGTCGATCCGACCAAGCCCAGTGCGGCTATGGACACCGCGCCTGAGGTGGCGTTGACGATGACCTCGCCGGCGGCCCCGGCGTCCGCGAACGTCGCAATGCGCACGCCGCCGTGCCCGTCGGACCATTCCTGCAAGGACGACTCGGGCCGGTGCATCGACTCCTCGACATCACGCGTGCCGACCACGACGTCGTGGCCGAGTTCGTCGAGTCGCTCCGCCAGGGACCGCCCGACCGTGCCCGTGCCGATCACAGCGATGCGCATGGAGTCTCCAGGTGGCAGGGGCGGGGATCGGTCCATGACATCCCCATTTCGAACCTGCGTCAAGGCCTAGCCGAGCCGGGCGCCCTGCCCGATACTGCGACGATGAGCCTCCCGGCGGCAACCTGTGCCCACTGCGGCGCGGAACTGCCGGCTGCCGCACGGTTCTGCCCGGCCTGCGGTCGCGCCCAGGTGACCACCGGCATGCCCGCGCCGCCCGTGGCGGAGCGCCGGCTCACCTCGGTCCTCTTCGCCGACCTCGTGGGCTTCACCACCTTCAGCGAAGGCCTCGACCCGGAGGACGCCCGCGAGTTCCTGTCCGCCTACTTCGCCGGATGTCGAACCGTCGTCTCCCGATACGGCGGAACCGTCGAGAAGTTCATCGGCGATGCGGTGATGGCGGTCTGGGGCGTTCCGGTCGCGCACGAGGACGACGCCGAGCGTGCGGTGCGCGCCGGTCTCGAGCTCGTCCACGTCGTGAGCGGTCTCGGTCAGGACAGTGCCTGGCGCACCGTCGCGATCCGAGTCGGCATCGTCACCGGCGAGGTGGCCGTGACGGTGGGCGCGACGGCCGAGGGGATGGTCGCGGGTGATGTCGTGAACACGGCCTCGCGGGTCCAGTCGCTCGCCCAGCCCGGACGCGTGTGGGTCGACGACGTCACCCGATCGCTGACCTCCGCCGCCATCGCGTACGAGGACTGCGGCGAGCACCGGCTGAAGGGAAAGGCCGACCCGGTCCACCTGCACTGCGCTCGCGCGGTGGTCGCGGAGGTCGGCGGCGGCCAGCGCGTCGACGGGCTCGAGGCTCCGCTGGTCGGCCGGGACCGCGAGCTGCGCGTCCTCAAGCACGCCTTCCACGAGGTCGAGGCCCTGCGACGCCCGGCTGTGGTCATCGTCGAGGGCGAGCCGGGTACGGGGAAGTCGCGACTGGCCTGGGAGTTCGAGAAGTACATCGACGGACTGGCCACCCGGGTCTGGTGGCATCAGGGGCGCTGCCTGCCCTATCGGGACGGCGTTCCGCTCTGGGCCCTCGCCGAGGCCATCAGGTCCCGCCTGGGGCTGGTCGAGACGGACGCCGGACCAGTGGTGGCGGAGCGGCTGGATGCGGCCCTCGTGCAGTTCGTCGCCGACGACGACGAGCGCACGTGGCTGCGTCCGCGACTCGGGGTGCTGGTCGGCACCGGGGCCTCGGGGCCGTTCGAGCGGCTCGACCTCTTCTCCGCGTGGACCACGTTCCTCGAGCGCCTCGGCGGCGCGGGCGAGCCCGTCGTCCTGGTGCTCAACGACGCACACCATGCCGACGAGGGCCTTCTCGACTTCGTCGAGTACGTCCTGGCCTCCGCGCGAGCGGGAATCCTCGTCCTGACGCTGAGCCGGCCCGAACTCCTCGCCCGTCGTCCTAGGATCGCCGACGGCCGGGCCACGGTGATCCACCTGTCGCGCCTCGAGGACGATGCGATGGCGGAGCTCGTCGAGGGGCTCGTCCAAGGACTGCCCGCGTCGACTCGCGACGACCTCGTGCGGCGCGCGAACGGCGTGCCCCTGTTCGCCGTCGAGACGGTGCGTGCCCTGCTCGACCGCGGGTCGGTCGAGCTGCGCGACGGGCGAATGGTGTCCGCCGACCCGGCCGCCATCGACCTCGAGTCCCTCGGCGCCCCCACGTCACTGCACTCCCTGATCGCCGCCCGGCTCGATGCCCTCGATGCCCGCGAGCGACGTGTCGTGGCCGATGCGAGCGTCCTCGGCGAGTCGTTCACGCCGGCCGCGCTCGCCGCCCTCCACGACGGATCCTGGGACCTCACCGAGACCCTTGATGCACTGGTACGCAAGGAGATTCTCACGCTCGAGACGGACCCGACCTCGTCCGAACGCGGCCAGTACGTCTTCATGCACAGCGTCGTGCGGCAGGTCGCCTACGGCGCCCAGGCCCGGCGCGACCGCAAGGCGCGGCACCTGGCGGCCGCGGGATTCCTCGACCGGCAGCCTGACGACGCGGACGAACGAGCCCTCGTCACCGCCGAGCACCTGATCCGGGCCATCGATGCCTCGTCACCAGCCGACGACGACGTGCCGTCGCTCACCGCCCGGGCCCGCGACCTGCTCGTCCGGGCCGCCGCCCGTGCCAGCGCGCTGGGCGCACCGGGCGAGGCGCAACGTCTGCTCGAGGCGGCGCTGCGGCGGACAACCGATCCGGAGACCCGCGCAGGACTCGACAGCGAGGTCGCACGCGTGGCATGCGACGCGGGCAACTACGCCGTGGCGCTCATCCACGCCCGTGAGGCGGCCGCTCGGTTCGACGAGCTGGGCATGCCGGTCGAGGCGGGCGAGGCCACCTGCAACGCCGCTCGTGCGCAGATCATCAGCCAGGACAGCGGCGCTGCGATCCGCCTGCTCGAGCCCCGGTGGCACGCACTGCAGTCGGTGGACGGTTCCGACGTCGCCCTCCTGCACATCGTGAACATGCTCGCGGCCGCGTACTTCGAGCGTGGCGAGCTCGAGAGGTTCGCCGAGTTCTCCGAGCGACGGCTCCTGCTCGCCGAGGCGGTGGGCGACCCGGATGCCCTCGCCCTGTCCCACGTGCAGGAGGGACTGAGGTACGCCCTCATCGGTGCGCCGACGACGGCCGTCGCGATGTACGAGGGTGCCGCCCGCATCGCCCGGCAGGCCCAGCTTCCGCATCGCCTCGCCATGGCACTGAACAACCTGGCCACGGTGCAGATCAGTCGCGACCTGCCGGCAGCGCTCGAGTTCTCCCGCGAGGCCATCGAGGCGGCGCGGCGGTCCGGCGTCCGCGGGCAGATCGACTACACGACGTTCAACTACCTTCTCGCGCTCTGGACGGCCGGCGACCTGGTCCCGGCCCGAGCCCTGCTGCGCGAGGCGAGGGCAGACGCGGTCGAGCCGGGAATCATCCTGGGCCTCGACATCATGGCTATCTGGCTGACGAGCGCCGTCGGCGAGCGACCGGAGCACGTCCATCCGCCCGAGGAGTCCGACCACGCTTCCGACATCGCCTGGCTCGACAACCTGCACGTGATGCAGGCACTCGCCGACGGCGACCCACGTCGGGCCGCCCGACTCGCGGAGGAGTCGTTGCCGCGCGTGCTGGCGGCCGGGGGGCTCGAGGACGACTTCATGCACCTGTGGCCTCCGCTGGTCGACGCCGCACTGGCCGCGGGAGATCCGGACCTGGCGGATCGGCTGATGGCACCGGTGTCGGATGCCCCGAACGGCTCGATATCACGCGCCGTGCGCGCGCATCGCGAGTGCCTGCGTGCCCGGATCGCCGCCGCGCGCCGAGTCGATCCGGTGATCGTGGAGGCGCACTTCGCATCCGGGCTCGCCCAGCTCCACGACTACGGGGCCGTCGGACTCCACGCCCGCGCCCAGACCCACTTCGGCGCGTGGCTGCGCGAACAGGGCCGCGGCGACGAGGCGGACGTCGTGCTGGCAGCGGGGTGCGCGACCCTCGAGCGCATCGGGGCGCACGGCTGGCTGCCCGACGTGCGGAGACCGACTGCACCGTGACGCAAAGCCACTTCACCGATGATGGTCGTCACGCTCCAGGTGCGCCGCGGCGACCTCGGCTGCCACGGCGTGTCCGTCCCGGCTCCCGGTGACGGCCGCAAGGAAGTCGTCGGCTCGGATGCACAGAACCCTTCCGGACGTGCGGGCCGTCACCGTGGCGGTCCGCACCGTGCGGTGCATGAGGGCGATCTCACCGAACGGGTCACCCGCCGTCAGCTCGGCGACCCGCTCCCGCCCGTCGACGACTACCGAGTACTGACCGGTGTCGACGATGAAGAACGAGTCCGCCTCGTCACCCTGCGCGAGGACCACGTCATCGGGAGCCACCGATCGCCATTCCGCCCTGCCGGCAAGTCGCTCGAGCTCGTACGGAGGCAGGAGGGACAGGAACGGGATGCCCAACATCAGCTCGATCTCGCGCGGATGGCACACGGCTCGGGCATCGAGTCGCCGCACCAGGAGGAAGCCGGACAGCGCGACGACGGTGACCCCGATGCCCAGGGCCGCGAACGCACCGGTCGCCGTCATCCGCTCGACGAGGAGGGGCGCCATGGCCGCACCGGCCGCCGCGCCCAGCAGCGCGGCACCCTCCTGCACCGCGAAGACCCGAGCGAGCACGCGATCATCGGTGGTGCGCTGCAGCAGCGTCCTGCCCGAGACCATCAGGACGGCCCCGCCGATGCCCGAAACGGCCAGCAGGAGGACGGCAGGGACGAGTCCGATGGACGCGGCCACGGCGGCCACGGCAACGCCCTGAACGATGCCGCCCACGAGAACGATCGGGGCCAGTCGACGACGCAGGGACACGAAGGCGGCTAGGGCCGCGCCGACGACCGCCCCGATGCCCGCGGCGCCGATGACGACACCCGCCCCCGATGCACCCAGCCCCAACGTGTCCTGGGCGAAGGCGACGCCGAGTACGTCGATCGCGCCGCCGACCACGAAGGCTCCGGTGAGGACGACAAGAAGGGCAAGCGCGCTGCCGTCTCGGGCGAGCAGCGAAACCCCTTGTAGGGCGGCCCGCCAGCCCTCAGGCTCCCCGGCCGTGGCCGGAGCGCCCGGTCCGAGGCGAAGTCGAAGGCACAGGATCATCGAGGTCAACGCCGCGAGCGTGGCTATCGACAGGACTGCCCATGGACCGGCCAGCTGGGCACCGATCCCCGCCAGCACGGGTCCGCCGAACCTGGCCAGACCGTCGGCCATCGATGACATGGCGTTCGCTGACACGAGCGTCGGCGCGTCCTCAGAGAGCCGGGGCAGCGTTGCGAAGTGGATCGGCCGCACGACCGCGACACACGTCGTCGCGGCCGCTGACGCAACGACGACGAACGGCACCGGCGCCTCGACGATCAGCGCGACAGCCGTCGCTCCCGTCGTGAGAACGACCAGTGCGTAGGCGGCGACAAGGGCCTTGCCGCGCGGAATCCGGTCGCCGACGCTGGCGATCGCCGGCGTGAGCAGCGAGGCCGGGACGAGCTGCGCGACGGCGACCAGGCCGGCGAGCCGAGCGCCGCCCGCGTCATAGGCATAGAGAATGATCGCGATCCAGATCGACCACTCGATGAGCCCGTAGATGGCGTACGCGCCAAGGACGCGGCGGACACCGGAAGCGGACGACATCGCACGCAACGCCACCGGCAATTGCGTCATGCGTCGGTTGACGAGAAGCTGCCCACCGACATCGCCACATGTTATGCCAGCCCACTGCGTGGCGAGGCCTTTCGTTGGAGACTGGACGCATGCCATCCGAGGCAACCGACGTCGCGCCCACCACGGCATTCCCTCACCTCCTCGCACCGCTGACGATCGGTGGCGTCGAACTGCGCAACCGCATCGTGTCGTCCGGTCACGACACGGTCATGGCCGTCGACGGTCTCGTCACGGATCAGCTGGTCGCCTACCAGGAGGCTCGAGCCGCGGGCGGCGTCGGGCTGATCGTCGTGCAGGTGGCGGGCGTGCATCCGTCGGCGCGCTACACCAGTCATGTCCTGATGGCCGACGACGACGCGTGCATCCCCGGGCTTCGCCGGCTGGCGGACGTCGTGCATGCGCACGGCGCCAAGGTCTTCCAGCAGCTGTTCCACGGAGGCCGGGAGATCATGGAGACGGAGGACGGCTCACTGCCGGTGGCGCTGGCGCCGTCGGCCGTGCCCAACGAGCGCTTCCATGTCATGCCGCGTGAGATGCCCGTCGCGCTCATCGACGAGGTCATCGCCGGATACGGCTCGGCAGCCGCTCGCGTGCGGAGGGCGGGCTACGACGGCGTCGAGATCGTTGCATCACATGGCTACCTGCCGGCTCAGTTCCTGTCGCCGCGCACGAACCAGCGCAGCGACGACTACGGCGGCTCGTTCGCGAATCGCCTTCGATTCCTCCAGCGCGTCATCTCGGCGGCACGCGCGGGTTGCGGTCCGGACCTGGTCGTGGGGCTCCGGATCTCCGTCGGCGAGGACTCCGAGCAGGGCATCACGGCGGACGAGGCCCTCGAGGCTCTCGCCGCCATCGAGGGACTCTGCCCAGTCGACTACATCTCGGTCGTCGCGGGCACGTCGGCGACGCTCGCCGGATCCGATCACATCGTGCCGCCCATGACGACACGGACGGCGTATGCGGCCCCGATCTCGGCGCGGGCTAAGTCGGTGACATCCGTCCCGGTCATGGTGGCGGGCCGGATCAACCAGCCCCAGATCGGCGAGCAGGTGATCGCCCGGGGCGACGCGGACGCCGTCGTGATGACCCGTGCGCTCATCTGCGACCCCCTTATGCCGCGGAAGGCCGCCGAGGCGCGCGCCGACGAGATCCGCGCCTGCATCGCGTGCAACCAGGCGTGCATCGGCCACTTCCATGCCGGCTACCCCATCTCGTGCATCCAGCACCCCGAGACGGGGCGCGAGATCAGGTACGGCACGCGCGGACGAGCGAGCCGGGTCCGTGACGTCGTCGTGGTCGGCGGGGGACCGGGCGGGCTGAAGTCAGCCGCAGTGGCGGCGGAACGAGGTCACCGCGTGCGACTCCTCGAGGCGGGCCGCCGGCTCGGTGGTCAGGTGCTGCTGGCCCAGGAGCTGCCCGGCCGTGCGGAGTTCGGGGGCCTGGTGACGAACCTGCAGGGCGAGGCGGAGCGCGCGGGCGTCGAAGTGCTCCTGAGCACGCGGGCCGACGCGGCCATGCTGCGTGGACTCGCTCCCGATCACGTCATCCTCGCAACCGGCGCCCGGCCGCGGGTGCCTGCGCTCGAACTCGTGGACTCGCCGGTGGTCCTGACGGCCTGGGACGTCCTGGCCGGGGCGCGCGTGCCGGCCGGCCACGTCGTCGTTGCCGACTGGCGCTGCGACTGGATCGGGCTCGGCGTTGCCACTCTCCTTGCGCAGCAAGGACATCGAGTGACGCTGGGCGTCTCGGGATACTTCGCCGGGCAGCGCATCCAGCAGTACGTTCGCGACGCGATGATCGCCGAGACCAGCCGCCTTGGCGTCGCGATCATCCCGCTCGTGCGGCCCTTCGGAGCTGACGCCGACGCGGTCTACCTGCAGCACGTGCTCACGGACGAGCCGGTGATCATCGAGCCGGCCTCGGCACTCGTGCTGGCGCAGGGGCACGTCCCCGTCACAACGCTCGACGAGGAGCTGGAGTCCGAGATGTTCGAGGTGCACCGGATCGGCGACTGCCTGGCGCCCCGAACGGTCGAGGAGGCGGTGCTCGAGGGTCTCGAGGTCGGCTGCCTGATCTAGGGACCGAGCGCGACCCGCGCCCTGCGCTCGGCCCGGGCAGTAGCCGCAACCGGTCGTGACTGCTACGTTCACCGGCATCCGGTCCGTCGTCGGTCGAAGGAGGCTGTCGTGAGGGTGCATGACGCGCTCGCCAAGGTTGACATCTTTTCCACGCTCCCGTCCGACATCATCGACGAGATCGTCCAACGGGGGACCACGCACAAGGTGGGCCCGGCCAAGGTGCTCGTCCAGCAGGGCGCCACGGACTCCGGCCTCCAGCTGATCGTCACCGGGAGCGCCACCGTCTCGGTGAACGGCGTCGAGAAGGCGACCATCGGCGAGGGCGCCTACTACGGGGAGATGTCGCTCCTGGACTCCGCTCCGCGATCGGCCACCGTCGTCGCCGGGCCGGAGGGGGCAACCACCTTCAGCGTCTCCCCCCTTGCCTTCTCCGGGCTGCTGGACGCGCATCCGGAGATCTCTCGGGGCCTGCTCACCGTCCTCGTCGCGCGGATTCGCAGCATCGAGTCGGCGTCCGCACGCATGCTCGACGACTGAGGTCCGCTGCTCAGCTGGGACCTGCCACGTCGTAGGCGATTGACCTCAGCACGAATCGCCCGTACCGGAACGCACCCTCCGGATAGTCGTACACCGCGTCGCCCGATCGGGGCAGCCACCTGCCGTCGATGTCGTGGTACTCGCCGATCGGCGTGCGCCACGTGGCGTTTCTCAGCGAGCCGTCATTCTGAGCAGCTGGGCGATCCTCGGACGAGAAGTCGACGAGCTCGTCCCGCTCGTTGAACTGCAGGATCGCGGAAACCGCGTGCGGTCCGTTCGTGAAGTCGACCCGCACCCCGTACTCGTCGATGGGCGTCCACGCGAGGCGTCGGTCGATGAGGGATGCGGGCGCAAGGACGCACATGTCGTTCAGCACCGTCACGGTCTCCGCCCGGCTGATCACCGGCCCCTCGTGCGACACCGTGTCGACCAACGACGCCACGCGCACCGTGAAGGTGGCCGACTCCTTCGCGTAGACGTGCAGGGCGCGCACCGGCAGGCCGAGCATGCGGGCGCTCATCAGGAAGATCCGCGCGGGTCGGTCGAAGAAGTTGTACTGGACTGATGGCGCCGTCATGGGGCTTGCGTCGGGCGACCGCCACATCAGCGCGTCGAACTCGACCCGCACGTTGCGCACCCTGGGCCGGCCCACCGCGCCCGAGCGCCGCACGAAGCGCTGGACGACGTCGGGCAGGTGGGCGAGGTCCGCCTCCTGGAGGATCTCGGCCGGCCGCAGGGGCTGGGCGTCGAACTCGGCGACCGCACGCCGGTCGAAACGGGTTCGCAGGGATCGTGGTTCGCGCATGACCTGCCTCACTCGGGGTTCTCGGATGCTATGACGGACAGACTTGCTGTCCAGCGCCGAAGGATGCCGCTCAGCGACTCGATCTCCGCATCGGTCAGCCCCGTAAGGGCCTCCGCCAGCAGGTCGACTCCACGCGCCCGCATCGCGGGCTCGTCGAACAGGCGCACCCGCTCCGTCAGCTCGAGCCGCGTGACGCGCCCGTCGGCGGCGTCCGGTACGAGTCTGAGGAACCCACGCGCCTGCAGCCCCAGGGCCACCTGCTTGACGTTCTGCCGCGAGGTCCCGTATCGCCGTGCAGCCTCGCTCAGCGAGGGGGTCTGGCCGGGGAAGGCCCGCGAGAGCACCCCCAGGAGCAGCCACTGCCGGGTCGACAGCCCCAGCGGTGCCAGGGCGCGATCGGCCCGGCGCGTCAGGTGCGCGGTCGCGACGAACATGGATCCGAAGACCTCCGCCCGGCGGGCCAGCGCTTCCTCATCGGTCATATCCGTAATGTATTACCTATTCTCGCCGCACGCGCGGCGAGGGACTCGCGACCCTTCTGCCGGGAACGTTCCGGCGCTACCCTGTGCTCGACGCGGCCTGCCGATCAGGGGGTGATGACCGTGCGCGGAGCCTTGCAGATCGGCCGTGGCCTGGTCATGGGACTGGCCATCGTCGCGATCGCGGGCGCCTTCCATGCGGCCGCCGGCGGCCCCGTGCACCTCTCCTCGCCCCTCGTGCTCCTCATGGTCGTGCTGTCGTTCGCGATCGCCGTGCTGCTCTCGGCGCGGGAGTGGACGCTCCCCCGGCTGATCGTCGTCCTCGGGATCGCCCAGGTCCTGATCCACCTCGGACTCCAGTTCGCACCGGAGCACTCGGTCGCACCGGACGCCGCCTCGAGCGTGGACATGGCGGGCATGGACATGGCAGGGATGGCCACGTCCCCCTCGACGCCCCCCGACGGCTCGTGGACCGATGGCCTGGGCATGCTGCTGGCACACGCGCTCGCCGTGCTCGTCACGGCACTCGTCCTGCGTCGGGGGGAGACCTGGCTGCTCGGACTGGTGGCGGCGCTCACGCGCACGCTGCACGGTCCACGCCCATGGATGCTGCGGCCCATCCCGGCCGCTCCCGTGGTGGCAACCGTCGCATCGGCGCCGTCTGCCGAGCGCTCCCTGCTCTTCACGACCTGCCTGGCACGCAGGGGCCCGCCGTGGGCGTGGGACCCGACGGCCGGGTCGGTCGCATAGGAGCGGGGACAACCCCGAGACGTTCCCACCTGCCTGCGCGACCGACGGCCGCGGTCCGACTACTGCGCCGGATCCTCGGGGATCCGGCAGGCATCACCCTGCAGGCTCGTCCAGGTCTTCGGCCCCACGAGGCCGTCGACCTCGAGGCCTGCGTCCGCCTGATAGGCCCGCACCGCCGCCTTGCTCGCAGGCCCGTACCGTCCGTCCACCGGCCCCGGCTCGTAGCCGATCTGCACCAGCGCCACCTGAAGCACCGTGGTCGCGTACGCGTCCGAGCTCGCCCGGGTCACCTTGTCGATGCTCTCGGGATCCGTCGTGCACAGGTAGCCCATTGCATCGTCGACAACCTGCGCGGTGATGACCGGTGCCGGCTCGCCGCTCGGCGCCACGTCGGCCTTCGAGGCCGGACGCAGCCGGCAGTCCGCGGCCGAGCCATCGGGCTCCAGGAAGCCCAGGCAGCCTGGATCCAGGCCGATCTGCGCATCCGCGGCATCCCCGGGCAGCGAGAGAGTCCCCGGCTGCTGCGAGCCGTCGGGCCACGTCACCTTTAGTCGCTCGGGGCTCTTGACCCTGATGGTGATGAACTGCTGGCCGGTGACGGCACCATCGGTCGCGCGGTGGAAGAAGTGCGCGTCGTAGACCCCGGGCCTCGAGGTCTCCGTCAAGGTCAGGGCGTAGCCCGCACCGGTGCTGGCGAGGGCATCGGTCACCCACTCGAGCGGCAGCGCGACCTCGATCTCCGGCTCCTCCGGCGTCGCCGAGGGCACGGGAGAGGCCGTGACGACCTCCACGGGATTCACCGGTCGCGAGGATGAGCTCGACGCGGGCGTCGACGTGCAACCGGTCATCGTCAGGACCGCCGCGACGATGACGGGCGCGACCAGGGGCCGCCATCCGGTTCGCAATCGTCGACTCTGCACAACGACAGCGTCGCACGGCCGGCCGGCCCGAGCCGGTATTCGAGGCCGCAGTGGACGGTCCCGTCCCGGTCGTTCGCCCCCACCGCACAGCGCTCCGCCCGGCACGGGTGCGTGCCGGGCGGAGGGAGTCCACCGTGAGTCAGCTGTGGGGAAGGGCGTCATCCGAACCACGGCCATGGCGCACATGACCGGGACCGTCGTCCGAACCACGACCGCGACGGTGACCGCTCGCGGAGTCGTCCGAACCACGACCGCGTCGGTGACCGCTGGTCGAGTCGTCCGAACCCACGAGGCGCAGTACGGAGTCATCGCCCACGTCGTGGCCGATCGGGTCGTCGGCGCCGTGCCCACCGCTGACGTGGCCGATCGGGTCGTCGGCGCCGTTTTTGGCGTGGGCGACGCTGGGGGCTGCCGTAACGAGTGCCGCGACGGCGATGGCAATGGCGGCAGCGCGGATGGTTCGGGTCCTTGTCATGTCATGTCCTCCTGGTCTCAGGCCCGGCTCTCGGGGTTGGCTCCACCCTCGAGCCCCGGCGGTCCTGAGCGCCATTGGCGGATGGTCGTAGGGCCGGGCGAGACATACCGGCGTCGAGTACTACGACGACGAAGGCCGAACTCAGCCCTTGACGTAGGAGAGCTTCTCGGCGACACGCCCGTCCGAGACCCGGAACAGGTCGATCCCGCGTACGTGCCCGGAGGTGCCGTCGCCGTCGATCCAGTCGAACCGCCACCGGCACACCACGCGATCACCCACCGCCAGCAGCTCCTCCGTGGTGAAGTGCGCGCTCGGGGAAGACAGGAAGAGGTCCTCCCATGCGCGCCGCACCTGAGCGGCCCCGTCGTGGCGGTCCCCGTCCGGCGGCATGGTTCCGTCGAAGACGCAGTCGTCCGTCATCAGGGCCATGACGGCATCGACGTCGTGGGCGTTGAAGGCCTGGTTGAACATGATGACGACGTCGATCGCAGCGGTCGGGGCGCTTTCGTTCATGCTGTTCTCCCGCAAGCTCATGCCGTGCTCCCGAAGGAAGGGCTCCTCCCGAACGCGACCAGCAGCTGGTCCTGCTCATCAGCGTCGGCAGGCATGGAAGGCCGGGGTCCGATGACGCCACCCTGCCGGTAGACGTCCTCGTTCGCCGCGAACCACTGCGTGCACGCACCGACGAGTGCCTCGTCGAGGCGCGTGTCGAGGCCCGTCGCCGCCGCCAGATCCCAGGCGTGGATGAGGTGGTCGGCGAAAAGCTGCATCGTGTACTCGGATCCGGGCAGGTCGCCGAACGACAGGTGCACGGTCCGCGTCATCGCGCCGGGACCGCTGATCGCGACGATCGCGCCCGCCGCTGCCTCGTCCCACCTCTCCACTGGAGACACGCCGAGCTGGTCGCCCTCGAAGCGGTCGCCGACCTCAGCGATCGTCCGTCCGTCGAAGATCGGCACCGCCCACAGGTCCTCGACGGCAAGGTGGTTGACGAGCACGCGGACATCCCAGCCCGGACACGGGGTGGGAGCCGACCAGAGGGCCGGGGGCACCGCATGCACGCGGCGACCGAACTCGGCGGACGCACCGGAGAAGAGCGCAACAGGATCCAGAGTCCTCATCGCCCGGTCACCTCGCTCGTCGCATGACCCCCCGGAAACGATGCCACGGATCGGGTCCGGCGTCGACTGCCTCACGGGTCGAGATGTCCCCGCCTCAGCAGAGCGGACGCCTCGCAGCGGACGCCCTGCCCGGTGGTCTTTGCCGCTAGTTCATCCGGAGGAGCGCCCGGTAGGCCTTGCTGAAGTCGGCGCTGACGAACGCCTCCCCACCCTCGGCGACCGCCAGGAGCTGCCAGAAGCCGGAGACGTCCTGGCCCGCCAGCGCGTCTCCGGCATCGGCGAGAGCCACGACGCCGAGGCGGAAGTAGTCCTTGTAGGCGGCCCGGACGCTTGCCATGGACTTGCGCAGCTTGCCCCGTTCGGACGACGTGGACCACATGGGCGCGTAGCGCTTCACGAACCAGGTGCAGGCGCGGTCGTAGCTCGGCGCGGTCCGGGCCGCCCAGGTGCGAAGGCTCGACGCCGCCACAGTGGCGCCGCCCACCAGTGCGGCCAACTCGACCTGGTCGTTCGGGTCGGACGACCCGATGAGCGGAGCCATGTCGTTCGCGAAGGTGCGCAGCTGGTTCGCGCTCCTGGCGAAGAAGTCCTCGAGTCGGTCCATGCTGTTCCGGTGGCCTCGGACCCCGGACATGAACGCGTCGAAGTCATCCGGCTCGATCGACATGGCGATCGCTGCGGGCACATAGGCCTGCGCGGGTGCCGCCTGCGTGGATGCCGCCTGCGCGGCCGGCCCGACGGACACGACGAGTGCCGTACTCAGGAAGATGGCGGTGATTCCGGGGATCCGTGACATGGCGTACCTCCACGCTCGCAACCGCGACCCACTCACCAGCAATGGTAGGCAGCGGCCGGCCCCGAAGACGTGCCGTAACCCGGCGGAATGCCCGCTCCCTCCGTGCCGCATCCGCAGTCCACGGAACGGACCCCAGATAAGACGGCCACCATCACGACGCAGAAGCGTGGGAGGCCGTCAGACGTTGACTGAGTAATGAACTGAGCGCCTCGGAGTACGCGGGCCCGAAGTGCGCCCGAAGGGATTCGAACCCCCAACCTTCTGATCCGTAGTCAGATGCTCTATCCGTTGAGCTACGGGCGCATGGTCGCAAGCGACCGACGGGAAGTCTAGCGGCCCTTCGGCTGAGGTACGAACCGGCTCCTCTCCCCGAAACCCGGCTGCGCCCGGACACGACGATGGGGACGCCCAGAGGCGTCCCCATCGGCACGGCGGAGGCGGAGGGATTTGAACCCTCGATGGGCGTTAAACCCAAACCGCATTAGCAGTGCGGCGCCATAGACCGGACTAGGCGACGCCTCCACGCCGCCCGGTTCCCCGAGCAGCCTGCAAAGAATACCGGCCCGGCGCACGGCAGAATGCACGGCATGACGACTCTGGCAATCGACTGTGGCGGTGGCGGCATCAAGGGGTCAGTGCTCGACGAGACCGGGACCATGCGCGCCCATCCGATCCGCGTGCCCACGCCCTACCCGCTGCCCACCAAGCTGTTCGTCAAGACTCTGGTCGACCTGGCGGGCCAGCTGCCGAAGGCGGAGCGCGCCACGGTCGGCCTGCCCGGCATGATCCGTCACGGTGTCGTCGTCACCACGCCGCACTACGTCACCAAGGCCGGCCCCCGCACCCGCGTGCTGCCCGAGCTCGTCGAGCAGTGGGACGGCTTCGACGTGCAGACCGCGCTCGAGACGGCGTTCGGCATCCCGACCCGCGTGCTCAACGACGCGGAGGTGCACGGCGCCGGCGTGATCGCGGGCCAGGGCCTCGAGCTCGTGCTCACGCTGGGCACCGGCCTCGGCTGCGCCATCTTCGACGGGAGCCGCCTGGCACCGCACCTGGAGATGTCGCAGGCACCGATCCGGTGGGGGCTGTCGTACGACACCTATATCGGCGAGCACGAGCGGCGCCGGCTGGGCGACGCGCTGTGGTCGCGTCGCGTCGGTCGCGTCGTCGAGGGCCTGCGGCCGGTGTTCCTCTGGGATCGGCTCTACCTCGGAGGGGGCAACTCCCGGCACATCACGCCGCCGGTGCTGGCCAAGCTGGGCGACGACGTCGTCATCGTGCCCAACTCGGCGGCGCTCGTCGGCGGTGCCCGCGTCTGGCACCTGCTGATCGACTAGGAGTTGAGCGCCCGCGTTCCCGCCACCACGACCCCGGCCTCGGCGCTTCGCGGACCCGGGGCCACCGGCGTGGCCATGTACCTCGTCGCCGCGTTCCTGTTCGCCCTCAACGGCGTCATCGCGAAGGACGCACTCAATGCGGGCCTGGACCCGATGCACCTCACGGAGCTGCGCAACGCCGGGGCGATGCTCGTGCTGCTCGCCTACGTGTCGCTGCGCCACCGTGAGCGACTTCGCGTGACCCGACGCGAGCTGCCGTTCCTCGTGACGTACGGCGTCATCGCGTTCACCCTGGTGCAGTTCCTCTACTTCTTCACCATCTCGCGACTCCCGGTCGGCATCGGCACCCTGCTGGCGTTCCTCGCCCCCGTCGTGGTCGCCCTGTGGATGAAGTTCGCCCGGAGGCGGTCGGTCGGCAACCGGATCTGGCTGGCCATCGCGCTCACCATCATCGGCCTGGCCCTGGTGGCCCAGGTCTGGCAGGGCATGGCGTTCGACGCGCTCGGCGTGGCCGCCGGCCTGCTGCTCGCCATCGCGCTCGCCGCGTACTGGCTGCTGGGCGAGTCCGGGCAGCAGCACCGCGATGCCGTCTCCCTGACGATGTGGGGGTTCGTGTTCGCGACGGTCACGTGGTCGATCATCGCCCCGTGGTGGAGCTTCCCCTGGACGACGCTGACGCTGCCCACCGAGCCTCTGCTGCCGGGCTGGCCCGCGCTGCCCATCTGGCTGCTGATGCTGTGGGGCGTCCTGCTCGGGACGATCGCGCCGTTCCTCCTGGTCCTGGGCTCGCTGCGGCGGATCGGCGCTCAGCGAGCGGGCATTGTCGGCACGACCGAGCCGCTGTGGGCCGCGCTGATCGCGCTCCTGATGCTGGGTGAGACGTTCACGGCCGTGCAGGCCATCGGCGGCCTCGTGGTGCTGGCGGGCGTCGTCGTCGCGGAGACCTCTCGGTCAGGAGGCGTCGCGGTCACTCCGGGGGAATTTCCCCAGATCCACGAGTGACCAGCCGCGACCGCACGACGTGCGTGGCGGTCGGCTCGTGCGAGTTCGCCATGCGACGGAACAGCAGCTCGGCGGCCAGGCGGCCAATGGCACGGGCGTCCTGAGCCACCACCGTGATCGCCGGTTCGAGCAGGTCCGCGAGCCCGAAGTCGTCGAAGCCGACCAGGGCCACGCGTCGCTGCAGGCCGTGCGCGCGGAGCGCACGCACGGTTCCCATCGTGATGAGGTTCTGCCCGCTGAAGATCGCCGTCGGTACCTGCGGCAACCCCAGAAGCTCAGTGGCAATCGCCATGGCCTCATCGCTGTCCTGGGCACCATGGCGAACCCACTGCGGATCGACGACCGCGCCGGCCTCCGCCATGGCATCGACGTAGCCGCGATACCGGTCCTGCTCCGTCGTCAGCGTCGACTGGCCGCCGACGAAGGCGATCCGCCGGTGCCCCTGCCGGAGCAGGTGACGCACCCCTTCGGCCGACGCCTCCCGGTTGTCGGTGACGACCGCGTCGGTGTCGACACCGCGGGGCTCCCGGTCGATGCACACCATGGGCAGCCCGCTGCGCAGCTCGGTGGTCAGGTACCCCTGCTCCTGCGCCGTCGGAGCCAGGATCAGCCCATCGACCCTTCTCGATGCGAACGCCGCCACGAGGTCGCGCTCGAGGGCCGGATCGCGGTCGAGGCTGGCTGCGATCACGGCGACGCCGCGCTGGCGCGAGATCTCCTCCACGCCCCGATGGATCGAGGCGAAGAACTCGTTCGCGACGTCCTCCACGAGCAGCCCGATGGTGGCCGTGCGCTGGTCGGCGCGTCGAAGGTTGCTCGCGGTCAGGTTGGGCCGGTAGTCGAGCTGCTCGGCCGCGCGCCCGACGCGGGCCACCAGCTCCTCGCTCACGCCGGCCTCGCGGTTGACGACCCGGGACACCGTCTTGAGGCTCACCCCGGCCAGCGCGGCGACGTCGCGCATCGTGGCCCGGGATCGTGCTCCGCCGGCGCCGTCGATCGGGCTAGATAACGTTGTCATTACGAAAGTGGAGTATTACAGACAAAGGGCTTGACGGTAAATGGCTTTGGCGCTACAACTTGCAGACAACGTTGTCAGACCCAGTTGGCATCGTCGAAGTTCGTCCGACAGGTCCGGCCCCGGCCGTCCCGTCACGGCCGCGAGACCGTAACGGTTCGGTATCAAGGCTGGGGCGAGGCTCGCCATCCGGCGGGCATCGCAATAGACATGTCAGATGGCCTTCGGGTCACAACCACCCATCGAAGGGAAACCACATGATCAACCGCTTGACACGCGGACGCGCCGCTGCAGCCATTGCAGTCACCGGCGTGCTTTCCGTGACCCTTGCGGCGTGTAGCTCCGGCTCCTCGTCTTCAGAGTCCTCGGCAGCCCCGGCCGCCTCTGAGGCCGCACCTGCGGCTTCGTCGGCCGCGCCTGCCGCGTCCGAGGCCGCCCCTGCGACGGACGTCGCCGTCTCCCTGATCACCAAGGACTCGACCAACCCGTTCTTCGTCGCCATGCAAGAGGGCGCCAAGAAGTCGGCCGAAGCTCTGGGTATCGACCTCACCATCGCCTCCGGCAAGGAGGAGGGTGACGACGCGGGCCAGATCACCGCGATCGAGACCGCCATCGCGGCCGGCCAGGCGGGCATCCTCATCACCCCGATGTCCGTCAACGTGAACGACGCCATCTCGAAGGCCCGCGACGCCGGGCTCTACGTGATCGCGCTCGACACGCCGACCGATCCGCCGGACGTCGTCGACATCACCTTCGCGACCGACAACTGCCTGGCCGGCGAGGCCATCGGCCAGTGGGCCGCAGGCAAGATGGACGGCCAGAAGGCGATCATCGCCCGCCTGGTCATCTTCAACGACCGCATGGTGTCCGTCGACTACTGCCGCGACAACGGCTTCCTCAAGGGCATGGGCATCGACTACAAGGACCTCACCATCATGGGTGATGAGGAGACCACGGGTCAGTACACCACCGGCAAGGGTGGCGAGTACGAGATCGCGTGCCTCGAGGCCACTGGCGCCAACGAAGAGGGTGGCCAGAAGGGCATGGAGACCTGTCTCTCCAAGAACCCTGACATCAACCTCGTCTACACGATCAACGAGCCGACTGCAGCTGGCGCTGCCAACGCCCTCAAGGCGGCTGGCAAGACCATCGGCACCGACGTTCAGGTCGTCTCGGTCGACGGCGGCCTGTCCGGCGTCGAGGCCGTCCAGGCGGGCACCATCGGCGCCACCTCACAGCAGTACCCGCTGAAGATGGCGGAGCTCGGCGTCCAGGCGATCTACGACTTCGCGACCGCTGGCACCGAGGCGACTGTGACCGAGGGCAAGGACTTCTTCGACACGGGCGTCGTCCTGTGCACGGAGGATCCGCAGGACACCGTCACGGTGACCGAGCAGCAGAACGCGCAGTACTGCATCGACAACGCGTGGGGCTAAGCCCTCGGGCAGAAACCCTCGCTGCGTGATGTAGCGACATGCACAGCCGTGCCGGGGCCGCGGGGCCAGACCCTGCGGCCCCGGTGCACGTCCGGGGCCGGCCTCGCGTCTCCCGAAATCTACGAACTCAAGACACGATCACCCACAAGGGTGTGGACTTCCCACACAGAACAACCCCACGAGCTGAGGAGGCAGACGGGTGAGTACCCCCACTCCCGTGACCGATGCCGAAGCACTGATGGACTCGCTAGACAGCAGTAGTCCAATGCATCGCGTCCATCACGTGCTTCACAAGTACCCCTGGATCAGCCCCCTCATCGTGCTGATCATTGCGATGATCGTCTTCACGCTGCTGAACGACAAGTTCATCGCCCCACGCAACCTGTCGCTGATCACGCAGCAGGTGTCCATCGTCGGGGCCATCGCCGTGGCGCAGACACTGGTCATCCTCACGGCGGGCATCGACCTGTCGGTCGGGGCCATCGCCGTGCTGTCCAGCATGGTCATGGCGAAGACGGCGTTCGACCAGGGCGTCCCCGGTCCGCTGGCGCTCGTCATCGGACTGCTGATCGGCACGGCCGCCGGCGCGCTCAACGGCCTGCTGATCACCCGGCTGAACCTGCCTCCCTTCATCGTCACGCTGGGTACCTTGGGCATATTCACCGCCCTGACCCTGATCTACGCGACCGGTCGAACCGTGCGCGACAACGAACTGCCCGACATCCTGAAGGTGCTGGGCACGCCCATCTCGCTCGGCCCATTCCAGATCACCTACGGCGTGGTCGTGATGATCCTTCTCTACGCCGTGTTCGCCTACATCCTGCGGAACACCGCATGGGGGCGTCACGTGTACGCCGTCGGCGACGATCCGGGCGCCGCTCTCCTCGCCGGCATCCAGGTCAAGCGGGTGCTGTTCAGCGTCTACACCGTGGCCGGCCTCATCCTGGCGATCGCGGGCTGGATCACGATCGGCCGGGTGAACGCCGCCAGTCCGAACGTCATCCCTGACGCGAACCTCGACTCCATCACCGCAGTCGTGATCGGCGGCACCTCGCTGTTCGGCGGTCGTGGCACGATGATCGGCACCCTGATCGGTGCCATCCTCGTCGGCGTGGTCTCCAACGGCCTGTCCCTCGCCGGTCTCGACCAGGCCTACAAGATCCTCGCGATCGGCATCCTCGTCATCACCGCCGTGGCCCTGGACCAGTGGATCAGGAGGGTCCGTTCATGACAACCCAGCTGACTCTGGCACCCGTCGTCCAGGCGAAGAACCTCATCGTGACCTTCGGTCGCGTCGTGGGCCTGAACAACTGCAACATGGAGCTGTACCCGGGCGAGGTGCTCGCGGTGATCGGCGACAACGGCGCGGGCAAGTCCACGCTCATCAAGTGCCTGTCCGGGGCCTACACCCCGGATTCGGGGCACATCATGGTCGACGGCGAGGAGGTGCACTTCAAGAACTCCCTCGAGTCCCGCTACGTGGGCATCGAGACCGTGTACCAGACGCTCGCCGTCGCCCCTGCCCTCGACATCGCGTCGAACCTGTACCTCGGCCGTGAGCTCCGCAAGCCGGGGTTCATGGGCACGGTGTTCCGGCAGCTCGACCACAGCGGCATGCGCAAGAACGCCAAGGACGAGATCACCAAGCTCGGCATCGGCACCCTGCAGGACATGAGCCAGGCGGTCGAGACGCTCTCGGGCGGCCAGCGTCAGGCCGTGTCCGTCGCCCGGGCGCAGCTGTTCGGCAGCAAGGTGATCATCCTGGACGAGCCCACGGCCGCCCTCGGCGTCCGCGAGTCCAACCAGGTCCTGAAGATGATCGAGGGGCTCCGCGATCGCGGCATCCCGGTCATCCTCATCTCGCACAACATGCCGCAGGTGTTCCAGGTCGCCGACCGGGTGCACGTCCAGCGGCTGGGGTCCCGGGCCGCGGTCGTGACCCCGCAGACCCACTCGATGAACGACTTCGTCGCCATCATGACCGGGGCGCTGAAGGTGGACGAGAAGGATCAGGCCCTCGGGCCGGTGCGCGTACCGGCGGCGCAGGCCTAAGGCGTTCATCCCTACGCGAGAGAACGTGGAGAGCCGGGCCGATTCGGCCCGGCTCTCCTCGTTCGTCCGCAGAGCCGGACGGCCGGCTCCGCCGAACGGGTGGCGTGGCTAGGCGTAGAGGGCGGGCCGCTCGGGCAGGGTGATGTCGATGGTCCGTCCGGAGCGCAACGACTCGATCCCCCGGTTGGCGGTCAGGGTCGCCACGTATCCGTCCCAGGCGCTCGCGCCGGGCGCCGGTCCGCGGCCACGCAGGTGGTCGACCCACGCCTGCAACTGACGCCGGTATGCATCCTGGAAGCGGCCCAGCCACAGCTCGGGCACGTCCACCCCGCGCAGGCCCGCGGCGGAGCGGGTGACGTACGAGCCGTCCCCCATCACGGCCGATCCCGAACTGCCGGTGACCTGGCAGCTGACGTCGTAGCCGTAGCGGGCATTGACGAAGGCCTCGATGTCGACGAGCACGCCGGACGCCGTTCGCAGGATGATCATCAGCGGGTCCTGCTCCCCCTCGGGGGTCGCCGGGCTCGGACGACCGGACAGCACGGTGACGCTCTGGTACTCGTCGTCCAGGAGCCAGCGCATGATGTCCAGCTCGTGGATCGCCATGTTCGTGAGGGTGGCCGCGCTCGACAGACCGTACGGAGCGCTGGTGTTGCGGTGGATGTTGTGGACGAGCAGCGCCTCGCCGAGCAGGCCGTCGGACAACTGCGCCTTCAGCTGGCCGTACCCCGCGTCGAACCGCCGCATGAACCCCATCATGATCAGGCGCCGACCGGTCTCCACTTCGGCGTCGACCACCGCCCGGGCGTCGGACTCGACGGGCGCCAGGGGCTTCTCGCACAGAGTCGGCTTGCCCGCTGCAAGGCACGCAAGGACCTGGTCCGGGTGCATCGCGTCGGGCGAGGCGATCACGATCGCGTCCACGTCATGCGCGTCGACGACCTCCTGCGCGGACCCGGCCACCACACTGCCGAGCTCAGCGGCCAGCCGCGCCGCACGATCGAGGTCGGCGTCGTAGAGGGTCGTGACAGTCGAGCCGGAGACCGACAGTGCCAGGTCGCGGGCGTGCGACGTGCCGATGTTGCCGGTTCCGATCACGCCGATCCTGACGTTCATGGTCCTCCTTCGACGCCCGCTGGCTACGCTCGATTCGACCACACGACGGAGGGCACCATGGCGCAGACCAGCTTCCTGAGCCGGCTTACCGGCTCATTCTCCACGTCCGCGGCGCAGAATCCGACGGTTGCGCTCATGGAGGCCGCCTTCGTCGATGCGGGCATGGACGTCCGGTACATCAACTGCGAGGTGCCGCCCCTGAACCTGGCTGACGCGGTGCGGGGGGCGGTGGCGATGGGGTGGCTCGGGTTCAACTGCTCGATACCGCACAAGGTGTCCGTGCTCGAGTACCTCGACGAGCTGGCCCCGTCCGCCTCGATCATCGGCGCCGTCAATTGCGTCGTCATCGAGGACGGTCGGCTCATCGGCGAGAACACCGACGGCCAAGGGTTCATCGCGTCGCTTCGCCAGGCGGTGGACCCGCTCGGACTGGATCTCCTCATCTTCGGCGCCGGCGGGGCGGCACGCGCCATCGCCGTCGAGGCGGCGCTCGCCGGCGCCCGCCACGTCACGATCGTCAATCGCGACCCGGGCCGCGGGGCCACGCTCGCCGAGCTCATCTCGACCCGTACGCCGGCCACGGCGCAGTTCCTCCCCTGGACCCCGGCATTCGCCGTACCCGCATCGGCGCACGTCGTCATCAACGCAACCTCGATCGGCTTCCACCCGAACACCGGCGATCGGCTCGACGTCGACACCACGACGCTGAAGGCGGGCATGGTCGTCGCGGACGTCGTCGTGAATCCGCCCGTGACGCCGTGGCTGAAGTCCGCCGAGGAGCAGGGCTGCACCACGCTGACCGGGCTGGGGATGCTGGTGAACCAGGGGCTGATCAACGTGCGGCTGTGGACCGGGCAGGACGTCAGCGGCGCCGTGATGCGGACTGTGCTCGAGGACCTGTTCGGAGTCTCCTGACGCTGCCGCGACGGCTGCTGCCCGTCCTGACAGAATGACGGGCACGCCATCTCGCACCCGTGGAAGGACATCATGGACGTTCGCGCCTACGCGGCCCTGACCCCCAACGCCCCCCTGGCACCGTTCACGGTGACTCGTCGAGACCTCCGTCCGGAGGACGTTGCGATCGACATCAAGTACGCGGGCATCTGCCACTCCGACATCCACCAGGCGCGCGAGGAGTGGGGTGCCGCGTCCATCTTCCCGATGGTGCCGGGCCATGAGATCGCCGGCATCGTGACCGCGGTCGGCAGCGACGTGACGCGGCACGCGGTGGGCGACCGGGTCGGCATCGGCTGCTACGTCGACTCCTGCCGCGAGTGCGACAACTGCAAGGCGGGTCAGCAGAGCTACTGCCTCGGCGCGATGGCGATGACCTACAACGGGCTCGAGATGGACGGCGTCACGCCCACGTACGGCGGATACTCGACCCACATCGTGGCCGACCAGAACTACGTCCTTCGCATCCCCGACTCGCTCGCGCTCGACGTCGCCGCGCCGCTCCTGTGCGCCGGCATCACCTGCTACCAGCCGCTCGCCGAGTGGAAGGCCGGTCCGGGCATGCGCGTGGGCATCGTCGGCCTCGGCGGACTGGGGCACATGGGCGTCAAGATCGCCGCCGCCATGGGCGCCGACGTGACGCTCATCAGCCACTCGCCGGGCAAGGAGTCGGACGGCTACCGGCTCGGTGCCCACCACTTCCTGCTGTCCAGCGACAAGGCGGCCATGCGCGCGGCCGGCAGTTCCCTTGACCTGATCATCAATACGGCGAGTGCCGTGACGAAGCTCGATCCCTACCTGCGGCTCCTCGCCCTCGACGGCACGATGGTGATGGTCGGCTTGCCGACGGAGACCCTCACAGTGAGCGCCTTCACGCTGACCGCCCAGCGTCGTCGGCTCGCCGGCACGAACAACGGGAGCATCCCGCAGACCCAGGAGATGCTCGACTTCTGCGGCGAGCACGGCCTGGGCTGCGACGTCGAGACCATCGCCGTCCAGCAGGTCAACGAGGCCTGGGACCGGGTCGTGGCCAGTGACGTCAAGTACCGATTCGTCATCGATACGGCGTCACTGCTGGACTGACCCGTCCTCCCGGCGCGAATCCCACACCGCAACGAGCAACGGGGCGCCTAGGTATACGAACACGCCGGCCAGGATGAAGGTGAAGAGGGCGAACGTCACCCCGATCGGCCCGAACTGCTCCGCCTGCTGTGACAGGGCACCGGGCATGTAGAGGGCCGACCAAGCGGTCAGCCCGATGCGCCCCACGCTGGACAGGACGGCCGATGGCATCAGGAGGCGGCGGGGGATGGTCGGCACCAACAGCCGCAGTCCGGCCATGTCACCGAAGAACCACACGGCCAGCAGGATCACGACCGCGATCGTCGCGATGACCGTGCCGTTGCTGCGCCGGATACTGCGCAGTTCCGATGCCGACGCGAACAGCGCGATCTGCAGCGCGATCCACACGACTCCGCGCCACAGTTCGCTGCGCTTGAGCGCCGGCAGCTCGAAGATCGCCGCGTAGGCCCGAGACAGGCGGCGCGATAGGGCGAACGCGGACAGCGTCGACATGGCCAGTGCCAGCCAGGAGATCGTCACCACGGTTGCCGGCGACTGGAAGAGCGCGTGGACGGCCAGGTCGGCAGCGCCCACCAGTCCGAACCGGTCGCTCATCTGACTGGCGAGAAGTTCGGCGTTCGGGCCGACGAAGACCGAGACGACCGAGATCAGCAGCGGAAGCAGCGAGACGAAGGCCTGGGCCGCTAGGCCGAACGACCGGTCCAGCAGCTCGAGCTGGACGAAGCGCCGAACCACCGCCACCGGGTAGCTGCTCAGAAGCCATTGCCTCAGGCCGTCCATGGCTCGCCTGTCGCGCTCAGCCGGCGGGGTCACACGGCTCGGAACCTGCGGGGCTCGCTGCGCTCACTCCTCGCCCCCTTCGCGGACACACGGCTCGGAACCTCCGGGGCTCGCTGCGCTCACTCCTCGCCCCCTTCGCGGTAAATCGGCCTCGTCAGGCACGTCGGCCCACCCTCGCCCTTGTTGATCTCGCTGGCTGCGTACGTGTGCACCTCGACGCCGTGGTCGCGCAGCCTCTTGATCGTCTCGTCGTTGCCCTCGGCGATCACCACGACTCCCGGCGCGACGGCGAGCACATTGCAGCCAAGGGTGACGTAGTCCTCGTCCGGAACCGGGATCGTCTCGATGCCGCGCGCCTGCAGCGCCTGCAGGAGACGAACCGGCGCCAGCCGCTCGTAGACCACGGCGAGGTCGTCGCGAACCGGCGAGACCACGGACATCAGGTGCAGGCAGTACTCCGGACCCTGGTCGTGGGGCAGGTCGAAGGCCTCGACGGAGACGCCCATCGGTGCCAGTATCTCGGTCAGCTGATCGACCGCCGCCTGGTTCGTCCGGTAGGTGCGGCCTACGGCGAGCGTCGTCCGGTCGAGCCAGAACATGTCGCCGCCGTCAGCAGTGCCCGGGGCGGAGATCCGTCCCACGACGGGCACTCCGAGGTCCTCGAGCTGCACCGTGAGCAGTGGTGCCTCGCCGACGCGTGCGGCCTTCGCGCCCCGCAACTGGATGAGGCCGGTGGGGACGACGAAGGCGGGGTCGTAGACGAAACAGGAGTCCGGCATGTCCGCCGCGGGCTCCAGGATCTCGACGAAGCAGCCGAGCCGCTCGAGCAGCGAAGTGAATCGCGCGTGCTGCTCCTGAAGGAGGCCGCGGTCCAGAGGCTGCGCCCAGTGCGCGGATGCGAAGTCACCCCGGGTGTCAGGCGGGCGGACGGCGACGCGCCGAAGGGGAGCCACCATCGAGTCGACCCCGAACGAACGAGCCTGGCTGGAGGACGTCATGCCGGATGCCTTTCGAGAATGCGCAGGATGCGCAGCCGATTGTTACGCAAGATGAGGATGAACGGCGCGTTGACCCCGATGACGACGATCAGGAAGGCGAGCGCCAGCCACCAGGGGTTCACGGCGAAGAGCACGATCGGCGTCGCCATCGAGATCCAGTGGACCCACTCCGCACGACGGACCTCGCGCACGTACCCCACAAGGTCGACCCGGGACCGCCCCGGAAGGGCCGACTTGCTTCTCCCTCCGAACGTCGCGCCGAGCTCAGGCAGCCACCCAGCCAGGCGGGACACCCCCACGCGCCGGTACCAGCGCACCGACTCCCACGGCGCCAGACGCAAGGGGAAGGGATCTCGGTCGAGCCACGCGTCGGGCCAGCGCGGGGCCGTGGCGCCTACCCCGATGGACACCCCCGCCACGAAGACGATGTCCAGAAGAACGAGCAGCACGTCACGAGTCATCGACACCCCCGCCGTGCATCAGGAGACGGCCCCACAGTGCCGCTATCGCGGCGAGGGAGGGAACCGTCGCCCTCTCGCGACGGCTCCGTAGCGCCGCTATCGCGGCGAGGGAGGGAACCGTCGCCTTCGGCTTCTCCCAAACCCGGGGCGCCGCTATCGCGGCGAGGGAGGGATTTGAACCCCCGGAGAGTTTCCCCTCGGGCGCTTTCAAGGCGCCTGCAATCGGCCGCTCTGCCACCTCGCCTGAGCGGCACAACCGTACTGTCACTGTGCTGCCGGATTGACGCTCGGGTACGGCTGGTCGACGAACGTGACGTACTCCTTGGCAACCGCGAGCAGAGACCACCGGCTGCCGTCGTCACCCTCGAGGAGGTAGGAGGGCAGGATCAGCAGATCGCCGTCCGGCTGCCAGTACTGCGCGAGCCCGAGCTCCGCGCCCGTCACCACGATTCCCGATAGCGGCACCCGCAGGGCCGGTCGGTCCGGGGTTGGCTCGGGCCGGACCGGGGTGGCCGTGGCGACGACGGCCGGCTCGGTCTCGGCGACCGTCTCGAAGACCGGCGTCGGACCGATCACCGCCCATGTCGGCAGCGCCGACCTTCGAACGGCGGTGGCGGCACCCACGACGGGATAGCCCGCCACCTCCTCGAGGCTGGCCGCGAAACCCGACACGCCGGAAACGGCAGCTCCGTTCCCGAACACGACCTGCCAGTTCAGGTGGCTGCGCGACCCGTCGACCAGTTGCCACGCCGTGACGGTCGTGCCCGCGTCGTATCGATCCACCTGCCACGCCACCGCGTCGACCTCGACGCCGACGCCGGCGAGCAGGTTCGACGCCAGTTCCGCGGCCCGATCGGGTCCCAGCGGCTTGGCTGCATCGCTGGCGGCCGATGCGGCCGGGTCCGAGAAGCTCCAGGAGACAAGCGGGTCGTCCGCGACCCGCAGGCTCGGGCCGGAACCGTCGTCCGACCCCACGAGCCATCCGCCGTCGACGGCGACCGCCTCACCGGCGACCCCGAAGGCGGCGGCCAGCGATGCGGCGACGTCTGCACCGATCAGTCCCGCGTCGGTGACGCGGTACCCGGACGCGGTGGCCGGCGTGTCCGGCAGCTCGGGGTCCGGGGAGAACACGGCGGGCACGGAGGCGGGCATCGTGCCCTCGACGGTCAGTCCGGGGTTGGCCGCGTTCGCCACCGGCGAGGCTGCGCCGGACGGCAGCGCGTCGACCAGCGGGGCCTCCTCGACGACGGGCTCCGGTGCCACGACGATGTCGGGACCCGGGGCCGTCGCCCGACCCACCAGGAGCCCGCCCGCGGCGGCCGCGACCAGCCCGACGACCACGAGGGCGATCGGCAAGGTCCGGCGCACGCGCGCAGGAGTCGAACCGGCGACCTCCGAATCCGACACGTCCGCCTCCTACTCCGCTGACTCCATCGGAATGGGCACGTTCGGAGCCTGCCTGCGATCCATGAAGAGGCCGACGAAGGTCAGGACGAGGGAGACCGCCACGACCGTCGTGACGATCTCCGCGACCGAGGAGTGCCGCCAGCCGGCGACGATCGCGACCAGGACGGCCAGCGCCACCCACACCGCGATGACCGCGCTCTTGTCCTGGGTCGCCAGACGGGCATAGAGCAGCACCTGCACGAGTGCGAAGGCCGATCCCTCCAGGGCGAACAGCCACGCCTCGGATCCGAGCTGGGTGTACTGGGCGCCACCGAGGATCCGGATGACGAAGTCGCCGAAGAAGAAGCTGAACGCCGTGACGACGAGACCGAGGCTGGCCGTCAGGCCGGCGGCGAGATAGACCGCACGCCGGGAGTTGCCGGCCGTCATCTTCGGGAAGAGCACGATCACGATCGCGTTCGGCAGGAAGAACGCGATCTTGGCCAGCTGGACCCCGACGGAGTACTCGCCCGACTGGTCGGCGGTGAGGAAGTACCGGGCCAGAAGGACATCGACGTTGGTGAGCGTGAACAGCACGAACAGCGCATGGACGACATGGGCGAACTCGATCGTGACCCCGCGCGATACTCCCGGGTGCCACGTGCGCGGGCAGATCAGCTGGTAGGCGACGGCAGCGCCGACCGCGCATCCCACGAAGACGCCGATCCCGACGCCCACCACGCTCGCCAGCACGGCGACGCCGATCAGGCCGCCGATCGCTCGGCCGAGCTGGTTGGCGATGAAGGCCCACGACAGCCGCATGTGCTCCTCGCGGCCCTGGGCGATGCCCATCGCGGCGGAACCGAAGACCACGAAGCCGATCGAGCCGATGCCCGTCGCCACGGCCAGCATCGGGATCGTGAACAGCTGGCCCAGCGGCCAGGACACGAGAACCCCGGCCACCATGATCAGGACGCCCACGATGGCCGACAGGCGGATCGCCTCGCCCTCCACGTCGTGGCGGTCCGTGGTGGCCACCGCCACCCGACGAGCGGTGAGCGCCTGAGTGGCGATGGCGACCGTCGCCACGATGACATTGAGGCCGAGCAGCGCACCGAGAGCGCCGAACTCCGCAGGCGTGAGCACTCGCGCCGCGATCATCGACAGCAGGAAGGAGGCGCCGTTGCCCACCACGGTTGCCGCGCCAACGAAGATCAGCCCCTTGGCCAGGGCCGCGCGGGGCTGGGGCGCACTCACGCGCCCACCCTACTGATGGCGACGGACCCCCGGTCGCAGTCGACCGGGGGTCCGTCGGACCGTTCGGGTCAGCCAGTCACCTGCGGAAGCGTCGCGAGCGCCTCCGCGAAGCGCTCGTCCGACACCTCCTCGTCGGTCATCGAGCCATTGAGGTAGGCGTCGTAGGCGGCCAGGTCGAAGTGCCCGTGGCCGCAGAGTGCCGTGAGGATCACTGTCTCCTCCCCGGTCTCCTTGGCCTTGAGCGCCTCGCGAATGGCGATGGCCAGCGCGTGCGTCGGCTCCGGCGCTGCGACGATGCCCTCGGTGCGCGCGAACTGCACTGCGGCGGCGAAGCACTCCGTCTGGGGTACCGCGATCGCGTCCATCAGCCCGAGCTCGTAGATGTGCGAGATCAGCGGAGCCATGCCGTGGTAGCGAAGGCCGCCGGCATGGATCGGGTCGGGGATGAAGTCGTGGCCGAGCGTGTGCATCTTCATCAGCGGGGTCATCCCCGCCGTGTCGCCGAAGTCGTACGCGTAGACGCCCTTGGTCAGCGACGGGCAGGAGGCCGGTTCGACGGCGAGGATCCGCGGATTCATGCGGCCCTCGAGCTTCTCCTTCAGGAAGGGGAACGACAGTCCCGCGAAGTTGGAGCCACCGCCCGTGCAGCCCACGATCAGGGTCGGGGTGTCGCCGGCCATCTCCATCTGGAGCAGCGCCTCCTGGCCGATGATCGTCTGGTGCAGGAGCACGTGGTTGAGCACCGAGCCGAGCGCGTACCGGGTGTTCGGATCCTGCGCGGCCACCTCGACGGCCTCCGAGATGGCGATGCCGAGCGATCCGGACCAGTTCTTCGGATCGGCCGCGAGCGCACGACCGATCTCGGTCACGTCCGACGGTGAGCGATGGATGCGGCCGCCGAATGCCTCGATCATCAGCCGGCGGTAGGGCTTGGCGTCGTACGACGCGCCCACCTGCCAGACCTCGCACTCGATGTCGTAGAGGGCGCACGCGAACGCCAGCGCGGTCCCCCACTGCCCGGCTCCCGTCTCCGTGGTCAGGCGGGTCGTGCCCTCCTTCTTGTTGTAGTACGCCTGCGGCACGGAGGTGTTCGTCTTGTGCGAGCCGGCCGGCGAGACGCCCTCGTACTTGTAGTAGATCCGGGCAGGGGTGCCGAGGGCCTCCTCGAGGCGATGCGCCCGGAACAGCGGAGACGGGCGCCACTGCCGGTAGACGTCGAGAACGCCACCCGGGATGTCTATGTACCGCTCGGTCGAGACCTCCTGCATGATCAGGTCCATCGGGAAGAGCGGCATGAGGTCCTCGGGCCCCACCGGGTCCATCCGGCCAGGGTGCAGCGGCGGAGGCGGGGGCACCGGCAGGTCGGCCATGATGTTGTACCAAGTGGTCGGCATCTGGTCCTCGTTCAGGAGGAACTTGTGCTGCCGAACGGCGTCGTCCATGGCTTGCCACCCTTCACCTGACCCGACCTGCGGGCGTGTTGTCCCAGTGCTTGCGGACGGTAGCGCCGCGTCCGCCCCCCTGCAGGCGGATTGGCCAACTCCGTTGCACATGTGACAGAAGTGACGTGTGGGATGAGGTGTGAGTGATCCCACACGGGCCTCCAGCGACCGTCCGTCTTTCGGACAGCCACGATTCGGGCTCAAGACCGCTGCTTACCGTCGATAGTGCTGCTGGTCCTGACGCGACACCCGTCGCGCCCCGGCGGCCCGCCGAGTCGGCCACGGACCACGCGTGGCGGTACCGGGGACCCAACCGGTCGGGCAACCGACCACGGGGCGAATCAGATGCGAGCCGGCCACCGCCGGGCAGCATCGGTAGGGCGACCTTCACGCCCGAGCCCGTCAGCTCACCTGGGAGGCGGCGATCGAAGGAGTTCCACCATCCGTTCCACAACGCGCGCAACCGCCATCGTGTTCGCCCTCATGTCCGCCCTCATCGCCGGCGTCGCCTACCTCATGGTGCCGCCGGCCGCTCAGGCACAGACCCCGGTACCGGCCACTGGCGCGGTCGTCACGGCCGCCGAATTCGCGGACGTGACCCGGGCCGCCGCGATGCAGGAGGCGGCCATCGGCTTCGCGGCCCAGCGCGCTGCCGCCGCCCAGCACCTGGCTCGACAGCGGGCGTACCAGACCCGCAACGCGAAGGCCATGCAGGTCCAGCGGCTGCGCGACCGCATCGTCTCGATCGCGCGCAAGCAGGTCGGCGATCGCTACTCCGCCGGCGCATCCGGCCCGAGCAGCTTCGACTGCTCCGGCCTGACCCGCTACGTGTACCGGGTCGCGGTGGGCAAGGCGCTGCCGCACCAGTCGTACGCGCAGTACTCGCGCGTCAAGAAGATCTCCCGCAAGAGCGCCCGCCCGGGCGACCTCGTCTTCTTCTTCCGCGGAGGCGCGCACCACGTCGGCATCTACATCGGCAACGGCCGCATGGTCGACGCCGCGGGGTACGGCAAGGGTGTGCGCGTCAGCCCCATCACGGGGTCCTGGTGGTCGCGGACCTACAGCGGGATGGGCCGCCTTCTGCCGGCGTAGGACGACCGACGCCCGAATGGGGCCGCAGGTCCCTCGGGCCGGCGTCCGCTCGGGCCGCTTTGACTCGGGCGGACGCCCTTTGGCACGCTGGCCAGGGAGGTGGGTTGTGGTCCGGTTCGAGCGTGGTGACCATCATGCCGTCGACCTTGCCTTGACCAAGTCCGGGCGGCGGGTGAGCGTCTGCATCCCCGCGCACAACGAGGCCCGCACGATCGGGCCGATCGTGCACCGCATCCGCACCAGCCTCATGGACCGGACCGGGCTCGTCGACGAGCTGATCGTCCTCGACCACGCCTCGACCGACGCCACCGCCGCCGTGTCACGGCGCGCAGGTGCCCGGGTCGTCGCGGCGAACGCGATCCTGCCGGACTTCGGGCCCGCCGTGGGCAAGGGCGACGTCCTGTGGCGATCGCTCTTCGTGTCGCAGGGTGACCTCATCGTGTGGATCGACGGCGACCTCGCGTCCTTCACCCCCGCCTACGTGACCCGCCTGATCGAGCCGCTGCTGCTCGATCCTGCGGTCTCGCTGGTCCGGGCCAGCTACGAGCGGTCGCTCGACGGCGCCCGCGCGGAGGGCGGACGCGTCACCGAGCTGACCGCTCGCCCGGCCCTGCACCTGCTCCGCCCCGAACTGGCCCACATCCGCCAGCCGCTCGGCGGCGAGTACGCGATCAGGCGGGACGTCGCGGAGATGGTGCCGTTCGAGGTCGACTACGGCGTGGAGATCGGACTGCTCATCGACGTTGCCGACACGTACGGGATCGACTCGATCGCCCAGGTCGACCTCGGCCTGCGGGTCCACCGCAACCGGCCGCTCAGCGAACTGAGCGATCAGGCCGGCCAGGTGCTGCGGTCGGTCCTTTCCCGTTCCGGCAGCCCGCAGGTGCGTGGCGGGGTCCCATTACGACCCCCGATGTCCGAGGCACGCGTACTGCCGCCCGTCACGCTGCCCGGGTAGCCCGGTCCCGCCACCGGTGGTCGGTCCGGCACGGTCGTTCAGGACTTGCGGGCCGGCGGCTGGCCCGCCAGCGGCATGCGGATCACGACGTCGAGGCCGCCCCAGCGTGACGCATGGGCGGCGGCCGAGCCCCCGACACCGACCACCGACTCGCGGACCAGGGCCAGACCCAGGCCGCTTCCCCCGGGCACCGAGCTGCCGCCCCGGGTGAAGCGGTCGAAGATGGCCTCGCGCTCGTGGCGCGGCACGCCCGGGCCGTCGTCGGCGACGGACAGCAGCGCTTCGCGGCCGGCTTGTCGAAGGTCGACGTGCACGCGGGCCTTGGCGTACTGGAGGGCATTGCCGAGCAACTCGTCGACGACCCGCGCGAGCATGCCCGACGGCGCCTGCACCAGGACGTTCTCATCCAGGCTGGAGGTCAGCTCGACGTTCCGCTCGGCGAACATCGCCCCCGCCGCCTCGAGGCGGTCGCCGAGGATGTCCGACGCGTTCTGCGCGCCGACGGGGGCGCTGCCGGCATCCGTCCTCGCCAGGGCCAGGACCTGCTCGATCCGCCGGTTGAGGCGATCCACCTCCGTGGTCGCCGCGCGGGCCTCGGACGCGACGCGCTCGTCCGTCGTGATGTCCTCGATCGCCTCCAGTCGCAGCCGCACCCCGGTCAGCGGCGTGCGCAGGTGGTGCGAGGCGTCGGCGGCCACGCGCTCCTGCCGGCGCACGATCCCGGATAGTCGACGGGCCGTGCTGTTCAGCGCCGAGGCAACCGCACGCACCTCCATCGGACCGTGCGACTCGTCCGCCCGCAGCTGCAGGTCCTCGGGAAGGTCAGCGGCGACCCGGGCGACGCGACGCAGGGGGGAGGCGATCGAGCGGGACAACTGCCAGGCGACCAGGGCCGCGCCCACCATGACGCTGAGCACGAAGACGATCAGCCAGCGCTCCGTCTCGCGCACGGCGTCGGAGACGATCGACTCGGGCAGGGAGAGCCGGATCGCGGCCACCACCCCGCCGTTCTGGACGACCGGTGCGGCCACATACCGGAGTTCCTCGCCGAGGGTGTTCGACTCGCGAACGGACGAGGTCAGGGAGCCCGCGAGGGCCTGGCTGATCTCTGGCCGGTCGAACAGCCGGTCCAGCGAGGAGTTGTCGCTGTCCGCGATGAGGTTGAGGTTCCGATCGACGACGACGACGCGGGCCCCGGTTCGCTCGGCGGCCTGCTCGGCAGTGATCTGCCAGTCCACATAGGGCTCGGCCGCCATCGTCGATGCCGTCGACAGCGTGTCGACCTCGAGCCCGGATACGAATGCGGCCCGCTGGTCGTTGGCCACCACGATGGCCATGGGCACGGCAAGAGCGATGGCCACGACTGCGACGAGCACCGTCATGGCCAGGACGAGCCTTCGGGTCACGCGGTATCCACCGCTAGGCGGTACCCGACCCCCCGGACGGTCTCGATGAGGTCGGCGTCGCCGAGCTTCTTGCGCAACGACGCCACGTGCACGTCGAGGGTCTTGCCCGTCCCGATCCAGACCGGGTCCCACACCCGCGCGAAGAGCTCCTGGCGGGTGACGGCACGACCCGGCTCCTCCGCGAGGACCGCGAGCAGGTCGAACTCCTTGGCCGTCAGCTCCACGGTCTCGCCGTCGAGCAGGACGAGGTGGCGGGCCCGATCGACGACCAGCCGGCCGGATTCGAGATTCGACTCGACGCGACGACGTCGGGCGACCGCACGCACGCGCGCGGCCAGCTCGCGGACCGAGAACGGCTTGACGACGTAGTCGTCGGCACCCAGCTCGAGCCCGACGATGCGGTCCGTCTCGTCACCTCTGGCCGTGGCGATGATGACGGGGATGTCGGACGTGCGCCGCAGCTCGCGCAGCACCTCGAGTCCGTCGCCGTCCGGCAGGCCAAGGTCGAGCAGCACGACGTCGACGTTCTGCGCGGCCGCGATGACCTCGCTGGCGTAGACCACGTGGTCGGTCTCGATGCCATTGCGCTGAAGTCCCGCGAGCAGCGGCTCGGCAACGACCGGATCGTCCTCGACCACAAGTACCCTCATGCCGCCATGGTGGCATGCGCCCGGCCCGGATCGCACGCGGCCTCGCTCATCCGCAAGGGACCAACGGCCCTTGCGGATCACCCTTACTGCCTTTTTACCTCGACGTGGTGACCTCTTGTTGGCTGGCTCCCTACCTTCTGAAGTGCCCGGATCGCCTGATCCACCACGACGAGGACGGACACCCAGACATGACCAGATCACGCCACACGGCCACGCCGATGCGCGGCCTTCGTCGCACGTCGGCCGAGAAGCTCGTCTCCGCCGGACTCGCCACCGCCGCCTGCGTCGGTCTCGTCGGTGTCATCGGCGTCCGTTCCATCGAGGACAGCGCCGCGAGCCAGAACCAGGCCGAGCCGGCTCCCGTCGCCGTGGCCCCCGCGGCACCGGCCGTGTCCTCGTCCGGTCTCAGCGAGGCGGACCTCGACGCGTACGCCGCGCAGCTCCAGAAGGAGAGCGATCGCCTCAACGCCTACCGCGCGAAGCTGGTGAAGACGGCCAAGCAGCTCAAGTCGGCTCGGGCCCAGGCCGCGACCGCCTACAGCGCTCCCGCCGCCGACGTGCCGAGCGCGTCGTCGGGCGGCGGCTCGTCGAAGCCCGCGGCCAAGCCGGCCGCCAAGCCCGCTGCCCCCGCCGCGCCCGCTGCGCAGTCCAGCTCGTCAGGCAGCTGACCGGCGTGGCCGTGGCCGAGGGCAGGTTCCGGGCCATGGGCACGGACTGCCACGTCATCGTCGTGGCCGACACGCCCATCGTCTCCGAACTCCTCCCGCTGGCAGTGGAGCGGATCGAGCTGCTCGAGGACTGCTGGAGCCGGTTCCGCCCCGACAGCGAGCTGAACCGTCTCAACGCCGCCGCCGGGCTCGGCCCGATGCCGGTCTCCAGTGACCTGCTCAACCTGGTCCTGCACATGAAGCACGCCTGGCAGTTGTCGGGTGGGCTGTTCGACCCGACGGTGCTGCAGGCCGTCCGCGCGCTCGGCTATGACGCCGACTTCGACGAGGTCGTCGCCCGCGACGCGCTGACCGGGGTCGACGAGGCCACCCTGGGGACGACACCGGGCATGGCCGCGGTGACCTTCGATCCGCATGCCGGGACCGTGAGCCTGCCGAAGCGGGTGGGCATCGACCCCGGCGCCATCGGCAAGGGCCTAGCGGCCGACGTGGTCGCCGCGGAGCTCATGTCGGCCGGCGCGGCCGGCGTCCTGGTCAACCTGGGCGGCGACCTCACCTTCGAAGGCGTGACCTCCGATGGCTCGCCGTGGACGATCGCCGTCCAGGACGAGCGCATCTCGCCCGACCGCTCCGATCGAACGCTGCGACTGCTCGAGTTCCCGAGGCAGACCCGCCACGCCGGCGTCGCCACCTCGACCACGCTGAAGCGGCGGTGGGCCCAGGGCCGACGCCACCACGTCATCGACCCGCGGACCGGCAACATGAGCGCGAGCGACCTCGTCCAGGTCACGGTGGCCGCCGACCGTGCCTGGCAGGCCGAGATCACCGCCACCGCGGCGTTGCTCATGCCGGCCGACGAGGCTGCCGGCTGGCTGCGCGCTCGCGACATCACGGCCATCCTGCTGACCGCCGACCGCACGATCCACTCCGACGAAGAGGTTCACCATGGCTGACATTCCCTGGATGTGGCTTGGCGTGCGCGCCACCGGCCTGACGGCCTGGGGTCTGCTGACCGCCGTCGTGCTGTGGGGCATCCTGCTCAAGACCCAACTGCTCGGCCGCGTGGCCAAGCCGATGCGACTGCTGGACCTGCACCGCTGGCTGGGTGCGGTGTCCATCGGGTTCCTGCTGATCCACATGGCACTGCTGTTCTTCGACACGTACGCTCCATACTCGATCCCGGCCCTGCTGGTGCCCGGCCTGGCGCCTGCGCCGCTCACGACGGCCGCCGCCCTCGGCACGATCGCCTTCTGGATGATGATTCCCGTCTCCGTGCTGGGTCGCCTCCGCGCGAAGATGGGCGTCGCCGGAAACCGCTGGTTCTCGGGCGTGCACCTCATCGCCTACCTCGCCTGGCCGGTGGCCACCGCCCATTACGTCCTGGCCGGCACCGACGCGCTCGCCGAGTGGTCGCTGGGCCTGCTGTTCACGGGCACGGCCCTCGTCGTGATGGCCCTGCTGGCCCGCGGGTTCGTCCCGGCGCCCGGCCCCTCGCGGGCCGTCGGCACCGATGCAAAGCGGTCCCTTACCTCCGCTTAACCATTGGCGGGTTGGTTCGGGGTGCTTTGCCGCATACGGTGGCATCTGCGTATGCCTGTGCGAGGCAGTCGCCCGTGGCGTACTGCCCCCGAACGAGGAGAAGCCTGAATGCAGCGCAGCAGTGTCATCGCCACGGTGATCGCCGCCGGCGGGATCCTCGTGGCCGGGTCGGCGGCCAGTGTTGCCGTTATCCAGGCCGCGTCGACCAGCGAGGCGGCGTCCGAGACGGTGACGCTCGTTGCAGCCGGGCAGGCCGGCAGCACGCAGAATCCCTCGACCAGCGAGGCCGACCCCACCCTGGCCCCACCCTCCACCGCCTCGACCCCGACCCTCGAACCGGTGGCCCTGCCCGAGCTTCCCGAGGTCGTCACCCAGACCGGGAGCACCGGATCCACCACCACGTCGAGCGCGGCCCAGAGCACCCGCAGCGGCACCACGGCGCAGGCCACGCCGGCCAAGCCACGCAAGCCCGCAGCCAGTCCCTTCCCGGTCACCGCTGCACAGGCCGGGGCCAAGGTGCTCAGTCAGGGCCGCGGCGCCTCAATCGTCCGGATCAATGCGGCCAAGTACGAAGGCAGCTACGCCTGGGCGGTCCGGATCGTCCGCCCCAACGGCGAGGTGCTGACCGGCTACGTCAATCGCAAGACCGGCGTCGTGATCGGCTGGGACGTCAACGAGCGACCCGCAGGCCGCCCGACGACTCCCACCACGGCATCCGCACCGACCGTGCAGGCCGCTCCGGCACCCGCGCCCGCTCCGTCCAGGACGCAGGCGCAGGAGTCCGCGCGCGACGACGACGGGGAGCAGCACAGCAGCGCAGCCAACAGGCCCAGGCCCGACTCGACCCCCAAGCCGGCACAGACGCAGACGCGGCCCAGCGCGGCTCCCAAGCCAGCATCGACGCACCGGCCGAGGCCCACGGCAGCACCCAAGCCCACGGCAGCACCCAGGCCGACCGCCACCCCGAAGCCGACCGCCACGCCCAGGCCCACCTACTCGCCCAGGCCGACCGCGACGCCCAGGCCCACGTACTCGCCCAGGCCCACCTACTCGCCGAAGCCGTCCGCATCCGCATCGCCGTCCCCGTCGCCCTCGTGGTCCGACGGGGAGCACCACGAGAGCGACCACGACGATGACTAGCCGACGGCACACCAGCGCTCCCCTGCGCCGGTCGTCCGTCACCGGGAAGATCGTCTCCTTGACCCTTGCGGCCGCCACGTGCGTCGGCATCGTCGCCGTGATCGGCGTCCGATCGATCGACACGGTGGCCGGGGCCGCCGACAGCGTCGTCGTCGACGTGCCGTCGGCGCCCGCGGCACCCACCACCACGTGGAGCGACGATCCGACCGGGACCGCCGGGCTCACCGCGGCGCAACTCGACGAGTACGCGGCGGCCCTCGAGGCGGAGCGGGCCAAGCTCGATGCCTACCGGGCCAAGTTGATCAAGCTCGCCAAGCGGCTCAAGGCCGACATCGCCAGGGCGAACGGCGCGGCCGCCGCGCCGACCAGGGCCACGTCCCGCTCCAGTGCACCCGCGGCGACCAAGCCCACCCGCAAGCCGGCTGCGGTCCGGGCCGGCTCGGCCACCGCGACCCCCGTCGCGGACGTACCGGCACCTGCGGACGTCGCGGGACCCGCCGACGTGCCCGCGCCGGTCGAGGGCAGCTGACCGACGCACCGGCGCGGCGCCCGCCGTCCCGCCATGCCAGCATGACCCCATGAGCACGTTCGGTCTGGACGGCGTCCTGCCCTGGTCGCAGGCGCGGCACGTGGCCGCGACCGCCGCCCGACCCCTGGACACCGTCGCCGCCCGCCTCGACGAGGCGGGGGGCGCCGTCCTCTCCCGTCCGCTGGCGACCGTGCAGGACGATCCACCCGCCGACAGCGCCGCCGCCGCAGGCTTCGCCGTCTGCGGCGAGGGTCCGTGGCAGCTGGACCTGCACGCCGACGTCCTGACGAGCGGCCATGGCAGCCCGGTCGAGGCCGGCGAGCCCATCCCTCGGCACACCGACGCGGTCCTCACCGAGGAGCAGGGCTCAGTGTCCGAGGCCGGCGACGGACGCTACCTGCTGCTCGCGCGGGACCCGCTCACCGGCATCCCCGACGAGCGCGTGCGGCCCGACTTCGGCGAGGGCATCGTGCGGCAGGCTGCCCATTCAACGGCTGGCCACGTCCTCGTCTCCCCAGGGAGCATCGTGACGCCCGCCGTGATCTCCCTCGCAGCCGCCGCCGGAGCCGACGAGATCTCCATCGTCCGCACGCCAGTGGTGGGCGTACTGGTGCTCGGTGGGCACCTCCTCGACCGCGGGCTGCCGCGGCACGGCCGCGTGCGTGACGCGCTGGGCCATGCCGTCCCTGCCTTCGTCGGCGCGCTCGGAGCCCGGGGCAACCCCGCAGTGCGGGGGCCGGACACCGCTGAACTGCTGCTCCGCGAGATCGAGGACGCCGCCGTCGACGTCCTGATCACGACCGGATCGACGGCACCGGGGCCGGACAACCACCTGCGCCGCGTGCTGCGCGACCTCGGGGCCCGGTGGCTCGTCGACGGCGTCAGCGTGACGCCCGGCGCGCAGATGCTGCTGGCCCGGCTACCCGACGGCCGGTTCCTGGTCGGGCTGCCGGGCGATCCGCCATCCGCCCTGGCCGGTCTGGTGACTCTGGTCAGCCCTCTCGTTCGGGCCCTGCGGGGCCAGGAGATCGACGCGCGGCGCCGCTCGGCGGTGCTCATGGACGACGCCCCTGCGGCGGACTTCGCCGACGACACCGCACTGGCCCCGGTGCGGCTCGAGGTGTCGACGGCCGCCACCCAGGCGCACCCGATCCCGGTGGGCGGCCCGGCCGGCCTCCGGGGCTGGGCGCTCGCCGATGCCGTCGCCGTCATCCCGCCAGGTGCCGGCCTGCGCGGCGACGTCGTCGAACTCCTCGACCCGTTCGGCCGCCACGCGGAGTCGGGGGCATGACGGACGTCACGCGGCCGTACCCCGCTTTCTCTGCCTATTAAGTAGGAAAAGCCGCTCGGGACGGTTAGGGTGTGCCGGTGACGTTTGCCGACATCGATTTCGCCCTCTCCCTGGGCGGCCTGGTGGCAGGCCTCATGGTCGGGCTCACCGGGATGGGCGGCGCGGCCCTCGTCACCCCGATGCTGGTCTTGCTGTTCGGCATCTCCCCGGCCGCCGCCGTGTCGAGCGACGTGGTCGCGTCGGCCTTCATGAAGCCGGTCGGCGCGTGGGTCCACATCCGCCACCGCACCGTGCACTGGGGACTCGTTGCCTGGCTGTCGGCCGGGTCCATCCCGGGGGTGCTCCTGGGGACGGTCGTCTTCGCCCGCGTGCTCACGTCGGACGAGGCGAGTGAGACGATCCAGACCTGGATCGGCTACGTGCTGCTGCTGGCCCTGGCCGCCATGCTCGCCAAGGTGTGGGTGGCCCGCCGCGCCAGCCACCTGCGCGAGGTCCGGATGCCGGTAGGCACCGAGATGCCCGTCCGCCCGATGCCCACGCTCCTGCTCGGCCTGGGCGTAGGCGTCCTGGTGGGAATGACGAGTGTCGGCTCGGGCTCCCTCATCGTCACCACGCTGCTCCTGCTGTACCCGCTGCTCCGGCCGTCGATCCTGGTCGGCACCGACCTGACCCAGGCGGTGCCCATGCTCATCGCCGGCGCCATCGCCCATGCGGGGTTCGGCGACATCAGCGTCGCCGTCGTGGTTTCGCTGCTGATCGGGCAGATCCCCGGCGTGTGGGTCGGCGCCCGCATGTCGTCCCGCTACGACGGGCACGCCCTTCGCTGGCTGCTGATGGTCGTCCTGGCGGCGACGGCCCTGAAGTTACTGGGCATCTCGAGCCTGATTGCTGGCATGATCGCCATCGTCGGGGTCATCGTCGTGAGCGCGCTGTTCGTGAGGGAACGCATTCATGCCAGGAGTCAGGAGTCGGGAAGCCCGTCACCCTGACGACGGCGCACCACCCCCGCTGGAGTTCCCGGAGCGGCGCTTCAGCCCGATGCGCAACATCGGCGTCCGCGTCGCCGTGGCTGTGCTCGCGCTAGTCCTCACCACGGCGATCGTCTATCTGGAGCAGGACTGCTACCAGGACCGCGGTGAGATGGCGGGGCTGTCCTGGATCGACGCCTTCTACTACGCCACGGTCACGCTGTCGACAACCGGCTACGGTGACATCACGCCGGTATGCGAATCCTCCCGGCTGCTCAACGCTCTGGTCATCACCCCGCTTCGCTTCCTGTTCCTCATCGTCCTCGTCGGGACCACCATCGAGGTGCTCACCCGTCGAACCCGCGAGCAGCTGCGCTCGAACCGCTGGAGGAAGAACGTGGACAAGCACACCGTGGTCGTCGGCTACGGCGTCAAGGGCCGCGCTGCTGCGCACTCGCCTCACCGACGCCGGAACCCCGAAGACGAGCATCGTCGTCGTGTCCCCCGACCGCAGCGCCGTCGACGAGGCGACCCGCGACGGCTTCGTGGGCGTGGTCGGCGACGGACGGCGCGAGGAGATCCTGCACGACGCGGCGATCGAGACGCGCGTCCCGCATCGTCGTCGCGACGAACGAGGACGACACCTCGATCCTGGTCACCCTGACGGCCCGGCGACTCGCGCCTGAGGCGACCATCGTCGCTGCGGTGCGCGAGTCCCAGAATGCGGAGATCCTGCGACAGTCGGGGGCCAACACCGTGATCCCGACGGCGGAGTCCGCCGGTCGGCTGATGGGGCTGTCATTGCTCTCGAGCACGGCGGGCGAGATCATGGAGGACCTGCTCGACTCGGGTCGCGGGCTCGAGGTCGTCGAGCGCGACATCTCGCGCGAGGAGCTCGGTCTGGCACCGCAGGACCTTGACGCCCGTGGGCAGATCGTCTTGGCTGTGATCCGCAAGGGCACGTCGCACCGCTTCGACACGGAGGGAATTCGCTCGCTCGAGTCCGGAGACCGCCTCGTCGTCATCAGGCACAACCCCGGGGGAACGAGGTAGGCATGTATGCGATCACCTTCGCCGAGCCCGGTGGACCCGAGGTCCTGACGTGGGAGAAGGTGGCCGACCCGACACCCGGCCCCGGTGAGGTGATCGTCGACGTCGCCGCTACCGCCGTGAACCGCGCCGACCTGCTGCAGCGGCAGGGGCACTACCCGCCACCGGCCGGCGCATCCGAGATCCTCGGACTCGAGTGCTCGGGGACGATCAGCTCCGTCGGCGCGGCCATCAGCCTCGACCACATCGGTGAGAAGGTCACGGCGCTGCTCGCCGGCGGGGGATACGCGCAGAAGGTCGCCGTGCCGATCGGCCAGATCATGGCCGTGCCCGTCGGACTCACGCCTCATCGAGGCGGCGGCCCTGCCCGAGGTCGCCTGCACGGTCTGGAGCAATCTCGACCTGACCGCGAACCTCAGCGAGGGGGAATGGCTCCTGATCCATGGTGGCGGCTCGGGCGTCGGCACGGCCGCCATCCAGATCGGCCGGGCGCTCGGCGCCCGGATCGCCGTGACGGCCGGCAGCGCGGAGAAGCTCGAGCGCTGCGCCCAACTCGGTGCCGACGTCGTCATCAACTACCACGAGCAGGACTTCGTCGAGGTCATCCGGAACGAGACCCACGGGCGTGGTGCCAACGTCATCCTCGACAACATGGGCGCCGCCTACCTCGAGCGCAACGTGGCTGCCCTCGCCCGCGACGGTCGACTGGTCATCATCGGCATGCAGGGAGGGGTCAGCGCCGGTCTCGACATCGGGGTCCTCCTCCGCAAGAACGCCTCCGTGCACGCCACCTCGCTGCGGGGCCGGCCCGAGTCCGAGAAGGCGGCCATCTGCGCCCAGGTCGAGCGCACCGTCTGGCCGTGGGTCACGGCCGGACTCGTGCGACCCATCGTCGATCGCGTCCTGCCGATGAAGGATGCCGCCTACGCCCACCAGCAGCTCGCCGACGGCAACGTCACTGGCAAGGTGGTGCTCTCGGTCTCATGACGCGCCGGATCGCGGTTGTCGCCCTTGCCCTCATCGTCGGCCTGGCGGCCCAGCTCGCCCCGTCGGCTCCGGCGTCCGCGGCGACGTCGGTCAGCTGCGCGACCGCACCGGCCCCGATCACCGATCAGCAACGGGCAGCGGCGTGGGACCTGGCCGCCATCCGCCTGGCCGCGCTGGACGGTCCGGCCACGTCTCCCTTCGGCGCCACGGGCTCCGGAGGGTACCGACGCACCAGCGCCTACGCCTGGACGTCTGGCTTCTTCCCCGCGTCGCTCTGGCTCATGTACGACCACACGGACGATCCGGCGTGGCTGTCGCGCGCCCGCCGCTACACCCGGGCCGTCCTGCCCGTGGCCGACTGGACGGGTTCCCATGACCTCGGCTTCATGGTCGGCCTGCCGGCCGGCCTGGGCCTGGGGGCGGATCCGTCGGTCAACCGCGGCACCTCCTACGCGCGGGCGATCATCGACGCGGCCCAGAGCCTGTCGACCCGATGGAACAGCAAGGTGCGGGCGATCCGATCGGGCGAGTACGGCGGGCGGTGGGGCCTGATCATCGACTCGGCCATGAATGCGCCGCTGCTGATGGAGGCGGGCCTGGTGCTCGGCGGAGTCGAGGGCAGGCGCCTCTACCTGCGGGGCGATCGCCACCTGGTCACCCTGCGGCGGCACCTCGTGCGAGCCGACGGGTCGACGCGGCACCGGGTCGCCTTCGACGCTCGGACCGGCCGGGAGCTGGGGCCGATCGCCGGCCAGGGCCTGGGTGCGCAGAGCACCTGGGCGCGGGGTCAGGCGTGGGCGATCCGCGGCTTCGCGCGGGGATACGAGCTGGCACCCGACGCGCGGCTGCTCGAGACCGCGCGCGCCACGTCCGACTACTGGATCGCCCATGTGCCGGCTGGGTGCGTCCCCGCCTGGGATCTCGACGTGACCGATCCCGACGCCCCGCGTGACTCCTCGGCGGCCGCCATCGCCGCCGACGGCCTGCTGCTGATGGCCAACGTGGACCCCGACCCGGCTCGCGCCGCCGCCTACCGGCAGTACGCGACGACGACCTTGGGCACGCTGGTCGCCCCGCCGTGGCTGACGACGGACCCGGCCGGGCGCGGGCTGCTGCAGCGTCAGAGCTACAACGTCCCGGCCGATGCGCGGGAGGGGACGTACGCCTGGGGGGACACCTACCTGCTGTCGGCGCTGCGCAGGAGCGGGTAGCACCACACGTCGATCACGTGCTCCGTGGCGTAGCCGACCGACTCGTACAGGGCGGTGGCCCCGGTGGTGTTCTCGCCGTCGACGGCGAGCGAGATGGCCGTCCGTCCACGTGCCACCGCGTCCGACGAGGCGCACTCGAGCAGCCAGCGGGCGATCCCCCGCCCGCGTGCGGCCGGAACGACGCCGAGCGTGCGCACGTAGCCCCGACCGAACTCCGCCCTCGAGTCGTCGACGACGCACAGGCCGACCGGCTCGCCGTTGAGCTCGGCGATCCACCATCCGGCCGGGTCGTTGCCGGGTGCTGCCTCCAGCCGGTCGATCCACTCCTCGAAGGGCTCGTCATGCGTCATCCCGAAGTGCTCGGCGAACGTCTCCTCGTACAGCGCGTGCAGCAGCCGGCGGTCGGCCTCGCCATCCACCACCCGCCTGACCACGCCGGCGGGCGCCCGGGACACCGTGAGTGGGGCGCCGGTCAGGTCCTTCAGCATGCGCCAGAAGCGCCGGATCGGGCGGAAGCCAAGTCCCTCGATGACGGCTCGGTAGGCCGAGTCCTGCGCGTACGAGCCGGCGACGACCTGCCAGATATCGGCAGACAGCGCGTAGGCGTCGTCGGGCACGGTCGACGGCACATCCTCGTCGGCCAGCTGCACTGTGGCAGCTATCGCGTGGGACAGCAGGATCCGCTGCAGTGCGGCGGCGTCCGACCCCACGGCAAAGGCATCGACGAAGACCTCGCGGCCCGGCCGGTCCAGCTCGGCGGCGAGCAGCGCCACCGGCGTCCCCTCCGCCAGCACGAACCGGTGCTCGTCGCGCCACCCGAGCGGGCCGCCAAGCTGAGACGCGACCGATTCGCGCGTGGCGTCGGTCCAGCCCACGCCCGCCAGCTCGCAGGAGCTGACCAGCGCAAGGGCGGCGTCGATGTCACGCGGATCGTCGACGTCGACCGTGCGCGACGTGAAGCCCCTGGGCAGGTCCATGACGGTCGACGCTACCCGACATGCGCCTGCCAGGCCGCCAGCATGTCCTCGGCGAGCCGGGGTGGCGAACCCCAGGTGCCCAGCGAGTACGTGAGGTACGCCTCGTACCCTCCGCCCTCGCCGTTGAGCCTCGATCCGGCGAAGGTCTCCGTCAGCATGGCGGCCGCCTGCCCCTGCGTCAGCCGCTCACCGGCGCCGGGTGCGGGCTTCCACATGAGCCAGTACATGACCGGGTCGGTCTCGCCTTCGGCGAACGGGGGCGAGACCTCCTCCATGTCGAGCACCGTGTAGCCATGTCGCTCGTAGAACGCGATCCGACGCCGGTTGTCGCTGCCCGGGCCATCGCCCTTCGTGGGTGCCTCCACCTCCGCGAGGATCCCCAGCGGCTTCGACACCGCAGGCGACGCCGCAGAGAGTCTCGAGAGAACCGCGTCGACCTGCGCCAGCGCTCGGGCGCCGATCTCCAGGCCTCGGTACTCCGGGCTCGTCGCGACGTACCAGAGGTAGACGGTCCGGCTGTCCGCCAGGTACTCGAACACCAGGAGGCCCAGGAAGTGCTGCCGGTTCCAGAGGCCGAGGAACCACGGGCCGACCTGCTCGGACTCCTTCGCGTCCGACGGGCAGGCCAACCGCACGGACGAGATGGGCCGCAGCGCGTCGGGAGGGAACGAGGACGTGAGGAGGACGTCGGCGCGCCCCCAGAAGTCATCGTCGCCGCGGGTCGCGACACGCGTCTCGACGAAGTCCGAGAGCTCACGGGCCTTGTCCATGTACATCCTGAACCAGTTGTCGTATGTGTCCCCGCTCTCCGTCGCCCGCCACGCGGCCCAGTACTCCACGTGGCTGCCGAGGTCGTGACGGATCCAGGTGTCCCAGCCGGACCACTGTCGGGACAGGAAGCTCAGCTCCGGGGAGTCGGGATCGTCCTCCTTCCAGACGAACTCCAGCATGCGCCTGGACACAGCGTCGCCCCTGCCTCGGTCCGCGCCCCCGTACATGACCTCCGCGCGATAGAGGACGAACGCCTTCTCGGTCACCTCGAACATCAGCTCGAACAGGATGCCGTCCCGCACCCGCTCCTCGAGCGTGAGTTCGCGCGGGGGCCTCTCGTCGATGAGTCCGTAGCAGATCAGGGGGAGCGTGAACGTCGGGTTCTCGAAGAACATCTTCATGACGTCCATGTAGTGCGTGGTGATGGTCTCGTAGGCCGCCTCCTCGCGCTGGCGCTCCAGCCGGTCGGACTCCACCTCCTGCTGCCGACGCTGCATGCTCAGCTGCTTCCAGACGAACACGACCGCGATGACGCCGAACGCCGTGATGATCGTCGCGAGGTCCGCACCCTCCTGCCACGAGTCCCACGGCATCCAGGTCTCCACGGTCCCCACTTCCGAAGCCACTCGACGAACGTGCAGTCTCTCACGGGGATCGGACCGATCACCGGGCCAGAGAGGCCACTACGTCACCCGGTGCCTAGGCTTGGCCCGTGATCGATCCCACCATCCTGCGCACCGACCCCGACCGGATTCGCGAGTCACAGCGTCGTCGCGGGGAGGACGTGGCCATCGTCGACGATCTCGTCGCGGCCGACGTCGCCAAGCGCTCGCTGCAGGTGGCGTTCGACGAGCTGCGCAATCGGCAGAAGCAGCTCGGCAAGCGCATCGGTCCGTTGCAGGGCGCCCTTCGGACGGCGTCCGACGAGGCGGAGCGCGCAGCCACGCAAGCCGAGCTCGACGAGCTCATGCGCGAAGCCCACGCACTTGCCGACCAGGTCAAGGAGGCCGAGCGGGCGGCCGGCGAGGCCGGGGAGGCCGTCGACTCCCTCTGGCTCAGGGTGTCCAACCTCGTCAATCTCGAGTCCCCCGTGGGCGGAGAGGACGCCTTCGTCGTCCTCGAGCACGTCGGCACGCCACGCGACTTCACCGCCGAGGGCTTCCCGCCCAGGGACCACCTGGAGATCGGCGAGCGGCTCGGCGCCATCGACGTCGAGCGGGGCGCGAAGGTCTCCGGCTCGCGGTTCTTCTACCTCAAGGGCCAAGGCGCCCAGCTGGAGTTCGCCCTTCTCAACCTCGCCATGCAGCAGGCCGCGGCCAACGGGCTGACGCCGATGATCACGCCGAGCCTCGTGCTCCCCAGCGCGATGGAGGGCACGGGATTCCTTGGGCAGGCCGCCGAGAACGTCTACCGCGTCGAGGCAGACGACCTCTACCTCGTCGGCACCTCCGAGGTGCCGCTCGCCGCCTACCACTCGGACGAGATCATCGATGCCGCCGAGCTGCCCCTGCGCTACGCGGGGTGGTCCAGCTGCTACCGGCGCGAGGCGGGGTCCTACGGCAAGGACACCCGCGGCATCATCCGGGTCCACCAGTTCGACAAGGTCGAGATGTTCGTCTTCTGCCGACCTGAGGACGCGGAGGCCGAGCACGCACGCCTGCTGTCCTGGGAGAAGCAGTTCGTCGATGCACTCGACATCCCCTACCGGGTCATCGACGTGGCCACCGGGGACCTCGGCTCGAGCGCCGCACGCAAGTTCGACATGGAGGCCTGGATCCCGACTCAGGGCGCCTACCGCGAGATCACGTCGACCTCCAACACCACCGAGTTCCAGGCCCGCCGACTGCGGATCCGGATGCGCGACGGCGAGCAGGTGCGCCCCCTGGCGACCCTCAACGGCACGCTCTGCGCGATGCCCCGCATCATCGTCGCCATCCTGGAGAACCACCAGCAGCCCGACGGGAGCGTTCGCATCCCCGCTGCGCTGCAGCCGTTCCTCGGTGGCCGTACCGAGCTCACGCCCCCGTCATGAGAGCGGTCGCGCACATCCCGGAGGGCTTCGTCCCGCAGTTGATCGCGCTCGACGTCGACGACACCCTCGTCCAGCATCTGGGCGGGGTCTCCGAGCGGGTGGTCGAGTCGATCGAGCGCGTGCGGGCCGCTGGCGTCGAGGTCACCATCGCCACCGGGCGCACTCCCTCGACGACGATCCCCGTCGCGCGCGCCGCCGGCATCGATGGACTGGTGGTGTGCAGCAACGGCGCGCTCCTGGTGAGCGTCGAGACCGAGGCGACCGTGGAGTCCGTGACCTTCGACCCGCGCCCGGTGCTCGAGGAGCTGAGGCAGCACCTGCCTCGCGCCGTCTTCGCCGTCGAGGACGTGCACGGCATGTTCCGCACGACGCGGCTGTTCCCGACCGGACCCCTCGCCATGGCGATCCGGGAGGTGCCGTTCGAGCACCTGCTCGAGGAGCCGATCGTGCGACTCGTGGTACGCAGCGAGGACCACGTCGACGAGGGCTTCGGCGCCGTCGTCGAGAAGCTCGGATACCAGTCCGTCATCTACGGCGTGGCCGACGTCGCCTGGATGGACGTCGGGCCGAAGGGGTCGAACAAGGCAACGATGCTGCAGCGACTGTGCGAGCGACGCGGCTACGACCCGGCCCGCACGATCGCCATCGGGGACTCGTGGAACGACACGGCGATGCTGCGCTGGGCGGGCCTCGGGGTGGCGATGGACACCGCTCCCGACTCGGTCAAGGCCGCCGCGAACACCGTCACCGCCGGCACCCCGGGCGACGGTGTCGCGGACGTCCTGGACGCCCTCGTCCTCTAGGCGCCCCCGGCGGAGACCGGCAGCCCTACGGCGCGATCCCGTCCGCGAAGGCCGTGGCCAGCGCCTCGCGCCAGTCGCGCATCTCTGACATGCCCGCCTGCGGCCATCGATCGTGGCCGAGCACCGAGTACGCGGGTCGCGGCGCGGGCCGGGTGAACTCAGCCGACGTGGTCGGGAGCACGCGTGCCGGATCCGCCCCCGCGAGCCGGAAGATCTCCTGGGTGAAGCCGTACCAGGTGGTTGCTCCCGAGTTCGTGCCGTGGAACGTGCCGGGGTCCGGATGCCGCTCCATCAGCCGCACGATCTGCTGTGCCAGGTCGCGCGAGTAGGTGGGCTGGCCCCACTGGTCGTCGACCACCGAGACCGTGTCGCGCTCCTGCTCGAGCCGGAGCATCGTCTTGACGAAGTTGCTGCCGTTGCGGCCGTACAGCCAGGCGGTGCGCACGATGAAGTGCGAGTCCGGCAGCACCTCGCGGACGGCATCCTCGCCGGCCAGCTTGGTGCGCCCGTAGGCCGTTCGCGGATCCGGTGTCGCATCCTCCGCGTACGGCTCGGCGGCCTCCCCGTCGAAGACGTAGTCGGTCGAGATGTGCACCAGCCAGGCAGACGCCTTGTGGCACTCCTGCGCGATGACCCGCGGTCCCAGGCCGTTGACCCGAAGGGCGGCCGCCTCGTTCGCCTCCGCGTCGTCGACCGCGGTCCATGCCGCGCAGTTGACGACGAAGTCCGGGTCGAATCCGCCGAACACCAGTTCGACCGACACCGGGTCGGTGATGTCGATGTCGGGCAGGTCGAGTCCCAGGACGGCCAGCCCACGGTTCTGCTGCAGCGTCTCGACCAGATCGGACCCCAACTGACCGTTGCTGCCGATCACCAGTACGCGCATGTGCCTACTCTGTCAGGCGAGCGGCGGGTAGCGGCTATGAGATGGCAGCCTTCGCCTTGAGCGGGCGCCACCACGCCTCGTTGGCCCGGTACCAGGCCACCGTCTCGGCGAGGCCCTCATCGAACCTGTGCTGCGGGGCATAGCCGAGCGCGCGCAGCTTGGCGTCGTTGACCGAGTAGCGCCGATCATGGCCCTTGCGGTCCTCGACCGGCGTGACCGCGGTCCAGTCGGCGCCCATCGCCGCGAGCACGCGTTCGGTGAGCTCGCGGTTGGTCAGCTCGAGGCCGCCGCCGATGTTGTAGCTCTCGCCCGGCCCACCCTTCTCGACCACGAGGGCGATACCGCGGCAGTGGTCGTCGACGTGCAGCCAGTCGCGGACGTTGAGCCCGTCGCCGTACAGCGGCACCGAGCCCCCGTCGATCAGGTTGGTGACGAAGAGCGGGATGACCTTCTCGGGGAATTGGTACGGCCCGTAGTTGTTCGAGCAGCGGGTGCTCGAGACGTTGAGGCCGTACGTGACGTGGTAGGCCCGCACCAGCATCTCGGCGGCCGCCTTGGCCGCCGAGTACGGCGAGTTCGGCCGCAGCGGCTCGTCCTCGTCCCAGGAGCCCTCGTCGATGGATCCGTAGACCTCGTCGGTGCCGATGTGGACCGTTCGCGGGATGCCGTGGCGCAGGCAGGCGTCGAGGATGGTCTGGGTGCCGACGACGTTGGTGATGATGAAGTCCTGCGGACCGCTGATCGACCGGTCGACGTGGGTCTCGGCGGCGAAGTTGACGACGACATCGTGGCCCGGCAGCACCTGGTCGAGCAGGGTCCCGTCGCAGATGTCGCCCTGTACGAAGGAGAAGCGCGGGTCGGACGACACCGACGCCAGGTTCTCGAGGTTGCCCGCGTACGTGAGCTTGTCGTACACCGTGACGCCGGTCGGCTCCGCGCCGTAGGCGCCGGTCATCAGCTCACGGACGAAGTGGGACCCGATGAACCCGGCCGCCCCGGTGACGAAGTACCTCACAGGTTGCTCCCTTTCAGCTTGTCCAGCCATTGCTGGGCGTCGGCGAAGTCCGCGTCGGTGACACCCGGGCGCAGGACGGGCTGCTTGCCGTCATGGCGCGGGTACGAGCCGAGGAACCGGACGTCGAGGCACACGCGGTGCAGGCCCATGAGCGCCTCCGAGACGCGGGAGTCCGCCACGTGGCCCTCGAGGTCGACGCTGAAGAAGTAGTCGCCGAGGGCCTTGCGGGTGGGGCGGGACTCGATCCGGGTGAGGTTGACGCCTCGCACGGCGAACTCGTTCAGGATCGCCATCAGCGCCCCCGGCTGGTCGAGGCGCATGAACAGGCTGAGCGTGGTCTTGTCCGCCCCGGTGGGCGATGGGATGGCCCCGGGCTTGCGGACGAGGACGAACCGGGTGGTGGCCTCCTCCGTGTCGCCGATGTTCTCGGCGAGGACGTCGAGGCCGTACCGGTCGGCTGCCAGGCGGGGCGCCACCGCCGCGTCGAAGGGCGCCGGCACCTGCAGGAGGGCCTCGGCGGCACCGGCAGTGGACGTGGCAGGGATGACCGTGGCATCGGGCAGCATCTCGGCCAGGTAGCGGCGCACCTGCGCGAGGGCGTGCGGATGCGAGGCGAGGCTGCGCACCGCGGCCATGCCGGTTCCGGGGCGGGCCATGAGAGCGAAGCGCACGGGCAGGGCGACCTCGTCGACGATGACCAGTCGCCGGCCGTTCGCCAGTTCGTCGAGGGTGACCGAGACCGATCCCTCGACCGAGTTCTCGATCGGGATCAGCGCCGACCCGACCTCGTCCGCGCGGACCGCATCGATGGCCGCCTGGACGGACAGGGCGGGGATGTGCTCCGAGCCCTCGGACGCGGGCATCGACAGGAGCGCCGCCTCGCAGAAGGTGCCGCGAGGTCCGAGGTAGGCGATCCGCGGGGTCACGTGTCGACCCCTCTCGCCAGTCGTACCGCCTGCAGCTCCTCCGGGGAGAGGGTGATGTCGCTGTCGCCGCCGGACAGTCCCTTGAGGTAGGTGCGCGTCTCGCTGCGGGCGTGGATGGAGGTGATCACCAGGCCGTCGCCGGAGTCGTCCAGCAGGGCGGCCGAGAACGAGTACCGCCCGCCCATGTCGCCGAAGGCGTCGTACCGGACCACGGAGACGTGCCGAAGCGCGGCCGCAAGGTCCCGGCGCGTGGCGGACAGGGCGCTCTCGAGGCTGAGCACCTCGTCGCGCAGTTCGCCGAACTCGTTCATCGTCCGGCCCATGACGTCGACGATGGTCTCGCGGCCCTCGGCCACCTGGAGCAGTTCGTACGCCCGGTTGAGCTTCGACAGCCTGGTAAGGGCATAGGCACCCAGGGCGACGCCGACGGCGCCGATGGCGATGCCGACCAGCGCTACGACCAGCGCCGCCTGGGGGTCCGAAGTCACGACCTGAGCGTAGTAGGCCGGTGTGGGACCATCTGCGAGTGTCACAACTGATGGCGGACGTGCTGTCCCGCGGAGCCGCCAGCCTCGCCGGCGCGCTCCTCATCGTCGCCACCACGGTCAGCCTCATGCGAACCGTCGTGATCCCCCGGTCCCTCCGCTCAGCCATCGCCGACACGGTCGCCGGGGCCGTCATCTGGGTGACGGGGAGCCTGGCCCGGCTGCGCCGCACGTACCAGGGACGCGACACCGTGCTGGCCTGGGCCGGACCGTCGATCATCATCCTGCAACTGCTGACCTGGCTGTTCCTCTACATGATCGCTTACGGCCTGCTCATCTTCGGCGTCAGCGGCATGGACGTCGGCAACGCGATCCGCCAGTCGGGCTCGAGCCTGCTCACCCTGGGCTTCGCAGCCGTCAACACCGAGAACCAGACGATCATCGACTTCTTCGCCGCGGCCACCGGCCCGATCGTCATCGCCATGCTCATCGGCTTCCTCCCCACCATCTACTCGGCGTACCTGGAGCGGGAGACCGACATCGCGATGCTCGCCGCCGAGGCGGGCGAACCGACCTGGGGTCCGGAGCTGCTGGCGCGCCGGGCCATGTCGGACACGCTCGACACGCTGCCCGACACGTTCGCCGGGTGGGCGCGCTGGTCGGCCCGACTGCGCATGACGCACGTGACGTACCCGGTTCTCGTGTGGGTTCGCTCGGCGCGCGCCGACCGCCACTACGTGGTGGCCCTGATCGCCGTCATGGACGCGGCCGCGCTGCGCCTCGCGCTCACCTCCTCACCCCGCCGGTCGGAGGCCTTCGCGCTGCTCCTGCAGGGAGGCCAGGCCCTCGAGGTCCTCTACGTCTTCCTGTTCGCCAGGCGCGGCTGGAGCGACCGGCTGCCCTTCGCCGACCGCTTCGCCGGTCGGCGCGGCGATCTCGCGCGTTCGTCACCCCTTCCCGGCTGGGAGCGCAGCATGCTCGCCATCCAGCAGGCATCGGACATCGACGCGATCCGCACCCTCGACCGCCGCTCCTCGGCCGCGCTGGCCGAGGGCGAGCAGCACCCGCTGTCACTGACGCGTGCGGAGTTCGACGCGGCCGTCGACCACCTGATCCGGTCCGGGTACCCGGTCGACCGAGACCGCGACGAGGCGTGGGAGCAGTTCCGCGTCACCCGGGTTCGCTATGAATTCGCCGCCTACGAGCTGTGCCGCCGGCTCGACGCCGCACCCGCGCCCTGGTCCGGTGGCCGACGCCAGAGCACACCCGTGATGTGGCCGACCCTGGCAATCGACATCCTGGGCGACGACCACGCCACCGAGACGGGTGACGGGACGTCCGACTCGTGATCGACCTCGCCGTCGTGCTGACGACGTTCGCCCTCATCTTCCCGGCGGAACTGCCGGACAAGACCTTCATCGCGACCCTCGTGCTTGCCACCCGGTTCCGGCATCTGTGGGTCTGGCTCGGCGTCATCAGCGCCTTCGCCGTCCAGGTGCTCATCGCCGTCACCGCCGGCGGACTCCTCGCCCTGGCCCCGCAGCGACTGGTCCTGGCCGTGACGTTCACGCTGTTCGCCATCGGCGCGGTCGTCATGATCCGCGGGGGGCTCGCGTCCCGTGCCGCCGAGCAGGCCCAGGAGGACGACGAGCAGGCCGAGGTCGACAGCAGGGCGGCCGCCCAGAACCCCACCTCGGCGTGGAAGGTCTACGCCACGAGCTTCGTCATCCTCTTCACGGCCGAGTGGGGCGACCTGAGCCAGTTGCTGACGGCCGGGCTCGCGGCCCGGACGGACGATCCCGTGTCGGTGTTCATCGGATCGTGGACCGCGCTGGCCGTCGTGTCCGGGCTCGCGGTGCTGGTCGGCAGCTGGCTGCGCAGTCGCGTGCCCATCTGGCGGATCCGCCTGGTCTCCGGCGGCATCCTGACTGCGCTGGCCGTCTGGACCGCCGTGGAGCTCGTCCGCGGCTGATCCCGACTGCTAGCGCAGCGTCACCTGGCGGGTCGTCAGCCCGGCACGGGCGCGGCGCTGAGCGTCGGTCAGGGGGGACGAGTCGGCCAGGGCAGCCGTCAGGCGCACCCCGAAGGCGGCCGCCGGCTCCTCGATCGCCGCTGCGCCAGTGCCAAGCGGCAGGTCCCACACCGGGCAGACCAGCCCCTGCGCGCGGAACATCCCGACGAACCGGGTCCCCTCCCCCAACGAGTCCTCGCCCGCCGCATGCAGGCGGCCGAGGGCATTGAGCAGGGGCTCCTCGTCGTGCGGCATGACCCAGCGCAGGTGCTCCTTCTCGCCGATCTGCGTCCAGTACGCGGAGGGGACGCCGGCGAGCTTGACCGTCGGGTGCGCGTAGGCGCTGGCTCGGTCGAGGGAGGCGCGCACGTCGTCGTTCAGACCCTCGGCGTCGTCGACCCAGAACTCGAAGCTGTCGTAGACGGTCACGTCGAGAGCCTGCTCGACGTCGACGAGGTCCTGCAGGCGCGGCGAGTCCGCGGTCACGCGACCCAGCGGAACGGGCTCGCCGGGCTCGGCGGCGAGGGCACCGAGCAGGGCATCGGCCAGGTCACGGCTGGCGTCGCCGGATCCGACATTGACCTGCAGGGCGAGCATGATCGCGCCATCCGCGCGGACGAGGGCCGGCCAGGCCATGGGCAGGACCGTCACGAGCGTCACGACGCGATCGGCGTGCTCCCCCAGCAGCGAGAGCCGGGCCGACGCGGCCGGCACGATCTCGCGCATCGCCACGATGTCGCACTCGGAGGCGAAGCCGGCGAAGGGCCGGGCCGGGCCGCTGAAGGCCGCGGCGGCCGCCTTGCCGTGGCATGCCTTGTAGCGACGCCCGGATCCGCACGGGCAGGGCTCGCGCATCCCGACGACGGGCAGGTCGGCACCCGTCGCTGCGCTCGGGGCCGCCACGGGGGCGCCGCCGCTCCGGCGTGTCGCGTTCTTCTTTGACATGGCCGCAACCTACCGGCTGAGCATCCCCAGCACCCGTCCCGGGCGGTTGGTGATGATGGCATCCACCCCGAGGGCGACGCACAGTTCGACGTCCTCACGGTCGTCCACGGTCCACACGTGCACCTGGCCGCCGCGAGCGCGGACCCGCGACACGTAGTGCGGATAGGCGCGGACGATGTCGATCGACGGCCCCGCGATGCCCACGCCCTCCGGGAGCGACCCGTCACGGTACCGGCGGGGCACGTCGTCCATCAGGTAGACGGTCCGCAGCGCCGGCGCGAGGTCGGCGACCCGGCGCACGGCGACCCGGCTGAAGGACATCACCCGTGCCCGGGGCACCCCGCCGCCGTTGGGCCGAGTGAGGCCGAACCGGTTCAGCAGGTCGATGAGGGTGTCCTCGACGTACTTGCCATACCGGGTGGGGTGCTTGGTCTCGATGGCGAACTGCACGGTCGGGGAGGCGTCGAGCATGGTCGCGAGCAGGGTCTGCAGGGTCAGCACCGACGTGCGCGTCTCGTCCGGCGCGGGATCCTCGAAGTCCCGCCACACGTCCGGTCCGCCGCTGTAGTCGAAGGCGGACAGCTCCTCCAGGGTATGGGAGCTGACCGACCCCCGCCCGGTGCTGGTGCGGTCGATGCGGCGATCGTGGACGCAGACCAGGACGCCGTCCTCGGTCAGGCGGACATCGCACTCGATCGCGTCGGCCCCCTGCTCGACGGCCAGCAGGTACGCCGCCAGAGAATGCTCGGGCTCCTCGTCGTTGGCGCCTCGATGCGCGACGACCTGGACGCGCCCCTCGCCTGTCACGCGCAAAGCGTAGGGGCCGACGGCGGGCGGCCGCGCGTCGGAGCGACGAACGTCATGTGACATATTCGCGACGTGCCCAGCGCCTCGCACGACGTGATCCTCTTCGACCTCGACGGCACGCTGACCGATTCGGCTCCTGGCATCGTCAACTGCCTGCACTACGCCCTGGCGCGCATGGGCCTGCCCGGCCCCGACGACGCGACCGTGCGAACGATGCTCGGGCCGCCGCTCGTGGTCACCTTCCGAGACCGGCTCGGCATGAGCGAGGCGGACGCGAGCCGCGCGATCGGCATCTACCGGGAGCGCTACCACGACGTGGGGCTCTTCGAGAACGAGGTGTACGACGGCATTCCAGACCTGCTGCTGGCGCTCGGCCGGACCCCGGCCACCCTTGCTATCGCGACGTCCAAGCCGACCGTCTCGGCCTCGCGGATCCTCGACCACTTCGGGCTCGCTGACCACTTCGCCTTCATCGCGGGAGCCGAGCTCGACGGGCCCCGTCAGGCCAAGGCGGACGTCGTGGCGCACGCCCTGGAGGAGCTCGCCGCCCGGGCACGGCTCACGTCCGAGTCCCGCGTCGTCATGGTCGGCGACCGGGAGCACGACGTCATCGGGGCACGCGCCCACGGCATCGACTGCATCGGGGTGCTCTGGGGCTACGGAGACGCGGCGGAACTCCGGTCGGCCGGGGCCGCGGCCGTCGTTGCCACCCCGACCGATCTGGAGTCGGCGCTCATTCGCTGAAGATGACGCCGGGGTTCATGATGCCCCGTGGATCCCAGGCTGCCTTGACCGCCCGCATCGCGGCGATCTCCTCGGCGGACCGGCACATCGAGAGCTGAGCCGCCTTCGCCCGGCCCACACCGTGCTCTGCGGAGATCGAGCCGCCGTACCGGGCCACGCAGGCCAGCACCGCCAGGTCGATCGCGTCGTCCTCGGCCGCCGGGCCGTGGATCTCGACGTGGATATTGCCGTCTGCCAGGTGCCCGAAGACCCCGAAGGCGACCACGTCGGGGAACACCGCGACGACGGACCGAAGCTCGACCGCGCAGTCCGCAAGAGATGCGAGCGGCACGGAGACGTCGAGCTTGTGCGTCATGCCGAGGGCCGTGAACGCCTCGCCCTGCGACTCGCGGAAGCGCCAGAGCCGCGACTGCTCCGAGGCGTCGAGCCCCACGACCGCGTCGACGTCGTCGAGGCCCACCAGTCCGGACGCGTCACCGCCGTCGACCACCTCCAGGAGGGTGACCAGCGGATGGCGACGCTCCAGCGGCCACGCCATCCCGGTCAGCGAGGACGCGAGGTCCATGCCCTGCTCGTCTATGACCTCGGCGGCGAGCAGGGTCACGCCGGGCGCGACGGCCGAGCGCATCACGTCGAGGGCCTGGTCGTAGGAGGAGCAGCCGATCAGGGCCACGCTCGAGCGCCCGGCCGGCTGGTGCAGACGAAGCCGTATCGCGGTGATCACGCCGAGCGTCCCCTCCGACCCGCACAGCAGGGCGCCGAGGTCGTAGCCGGTGTTGTCCTTCAGGAGCCCGGCCAGATGCGAGACGATCCGGCCGTCGGGCAGCACGGCCTCGATCCCCACGACCTGCGCCCTCGTCATGCCGTAGGCGATCACATGGATGCCGCCCGCGTTGGTGGCCACGGTTCCGCCGATCGTCGCGGAGTCGCGGGCCGCGAGGTCGACGCCGTAGGCCCAGCCGGCCGCCGCGGCCCGGCGCTGGACATCGCCGAGCGTGGCGCCGGCGCCCGCAGTGAGCTGGCCGGACAGCGGGTCGACGTCGCCGAGCGCGTTCATCCGGCGCGTGGACACGACGATCGGCAGCCGGTCGCCGCCGGGGGCGGGCACCGATCCGCCTACGAGCCCGGTGTTGCCGCCCTGCGGGACGACCGGAACGCCGGCATCGAAGCAGGCCCTCAGGACGCCCGCGACCTCGGCGGTGGACGCGGGCCGGACGACGCCGAGCGCGGGACCGGAGAAGCGACCCGACCAGTCGACGACGTACTGCGCCGTCAGGGCCGGGTCGGTGAGCACATGCGGGGCGCCAACCACCTCGCGCAGGGCATCGAGGACGGCGGTCGCGCTGCCGGTGTCGTTCACGGGGTTATCCTTGCCGAGACACCGCTACGACGTCGAAGGAGGCTGGCATGAGAACCCGACTGCGCACCCTCCTGGCCGTCGGTGCCGCGCTGCTGGTGCTCGGCACGGCCTCGCCGGCCGGCGCGACCGAGACCCAGCCCGCCAGCGGCACGTTCACGTTCGCCACCGCCAACGGCATCCTGCCGACGTGGACGGCGGAGGACATCGTCCTGATCGGCGTCAGCCCCGGATCCGTGACGACCGCGGCCTCGAACCTGACGGCTCGGGTCTCCGTCCCCATCATCGCCAAGACCGGCACCGCGAACGCCGCGGCCGGCGGGTTCCGCCTCTACAACGTCCGGACCGGAGACGGGGTCCGCTGCTCGAACCCGACCATCGACACGAGAGCGCGACTGGTCGACTGCGTGCTCGCCGACGGCACCAACGCGGCCCTGTTCCAGATCCGGTCGATCGCCTCGCGCTCACGGCTGGCGGGGGCCTCGACGATCACCACGATCTTCCGCGGCGTCACACTGCGCATCAACGGTCAGGCGATGGCCGACATGCTCAACGAGGAACTCGACACGATGGCGTTCAGCCCGTACGTGACCGTGGGCACCGGGGACCTCATCGTGACGCGCGCCCGCTGACGCACAGACCGCCGGGGCGCCAGGTTTTCCACAGGCGGGAACCGAGGTTTCCCTTCCCCCTCCGCTGGGCATCACGCTGCTCGTAGCACCCGGTCCTGGGTGCACGAGGGAGATCGATCATGAACGTCAGCACGCCGCGGCGCACCGGCCGCACACTTCCCAGCTTCGCAGTCGTCGCCGTCATCGGTGCCCTGACGATGCTCCTGACCGCGACGCCGGCCTCGGCCCACGACCTGGTGACCGGCGACGAGGCGACCACCGTCGCTGCCTCGCGCCCGCGCCCGCGCCGCACACTGCGAGGCCGCGCGCCGTCGCCAGCATTCCGGCCGGCATCGTGGTCACCGGCACCGGCGGCCAGCAGGTCAAGCTGTTCGCCAAGGGCGAGGCCATCCGGCGCGAGCACCGATCGGGATCGTCCACCGCCACGTTCACCAAGCTGACCCCGGGCACGACGTACACGGTGACGGTAGGCGGCAGGGAGGTGGCGCGCCTGGCCGCGATCGCACGACCCACCCCCGCCACCAGGCTCGTGGTGCACACCACGGACCAGCCGACCAGCGTGCGCGTCGCCTGGCAGCATCGCGCGACCCGGGCCACCGGCGGAACCCGCATCTCGTACGACGTCACCGCCACGAGCGCCACCGCTCCGACGATCACCGCCGCTGTCGTCGGGCAGACCTCAGTGACCCTCGCGGGCCTCGATCCGACCGCTCTCTACACCTTCCGGGTCACGCCCCGGAACAGCGCCGGCCGTGGGCGCTCGACGACCGCGTCCATGACGCGGACCCTCGCCCAGATCCACGGCACCGGCGCGATCGCCACCACCGTGGACACGCCGCCCGCACCTACTCGCCCAGCCGTGGTCCTGCCGACCCCGGCGCCGCCAGCGCCCGCACCCGCACCCGCGCCGAGCACCAAGACGATCTACGTCTGCCCGGACGGCTACGCCACCGTCGGCGAGCTCTGCCGGACCACGGCTGCCTACACCTACGACGTTCGGGCGTACACGTACCACGAGGTCTTCGTGAAGACCGGGCAGACCGTCGACTTCATGCCGTGGGTCCCGGGCGTGTCCACGCACTGCACCAACGGCGGCACCTACTACGCCACCGGCCCGCAGGGCGAGGGCTGCTACCGCTACGACGCCGTCGGCTACCTCGAGACGGTCAAGGACGCCACGCCTGCCGGGTACTCCGACACCGGCACCGACTGGCGCAAGAGGGACGCCGCACCCGCGGGCTACCTCGACGACGGGACGCAGTGGGTGAAGACCGTGGCCAAGGAGGCGCGGGTGGTCCCGGCCTGACCAGCGGGCGCACGATCCTCGGCGAGGGGTTCGCTCGCGCGGTGTAGGTTCACGACGTGGTCGTGCCCTGGCGCCGGGCGAGGGAGCCCCTCGTCGTGCTCGGCATCACGCTGTTCACCGGGCTGCTGTCCGGCTCGGAGCGCTGGGCCGGACTCGACACGCCCGACTCGTCCTTCTACGCGACCCTGTCGCTCAACGGCGACGAGGTCACGGACCGCTCACCGGAGAACTCGTACTTCTGGACCCGCCTCGGCTACATCGTGCCGGTCCGTGTCCTGACGTCGCTCACGGGACCGTGGCCCGGTTTCGCGATCTATCGCATGCTGCTCCTGCTCCTGCTCGTCACGGCCTTCTACGTCGCCCTGCGCCGGTTCACCGGCATCGCGTCCGCGGCGTTCCTGACGACCGTCGCGTCCCTGAGCACGGTGGTGCTCAGCTACCTCGGCAACACGTACCTGACCGGAACCGTCCTGGCCGGCACCGCGGTCCTGATGGCCTGTGCCCTGTTCGACGGCCGCCGTGCCGCCGCCGTGGCCGGCGTGACCATGGGCTGGCTCGTCATGGTCAACCCGCCCGGCGTGCTGCTCGCAGGAACGCTGTGGCTCGTCCTGCGCATCCAGGCCCGCACCCGGATCTTGCCGCTGCTCGTCGCGGCGGCCACCACGATCCTGACCTTCGTGGCCTTCCTGCTGGTCGGCCGCGTCGTGTTCCCGCGGATGGACTGGCTCGCCTCCTACGTCGACTCGAACGCGCGCCTCGACTACTCCGACTTCGCGAGCAAGGACGCGGTCTGGCTTCAGGACATCTCCCTGATCGTCCCGGTGGCCGTGCTCGCGGTCGTCCTCGTCGCCTGGCTCACCCACCGCGACAACCCGGCCAACCAGAAGGCCTTCGTCATCAGCCTGACGAGTCTCGCCTTCATGCTCGTGTTCTCGCCGATCATGGGGGGCATCCCGCTCGAGGCGCCGATGTACCAGGCGATGCTCTGGCCGCCGGCGCTGCTCTCCCTCGCGCTCGCCATGGCGACGGCCCTTCCCGACGAGGCCTGGACGCGTCGTCAGGGCCTCGCCGCGATCCTCGCCGTCATCGTCGTCATCGCGGCCGGTCACACCGATCTCGGCCTCAGCCTGCTGGCCGGTTGGGTGCTGGCGATCGCCGTGCTCGGCATCCTCCTGCTGGCGTCCTACAAGGGCACCATCGGTGCCATCGCCGGCGTGGCGCTGCTGCTCGCGGGCGCGCAGGTGCTGCAGAACTCACGCGAGAGCCTCGGCCTGTACTACCTCAGCCCCTACAGCTGGGCATTCACCAGCAACCCGATCTCCGAGCGCATCCACGCCGCGGTCAACGCGGAGGACTGGGTCCTTGCTCAGACGCAGCGCAGCGACCAGATCCTCAGCTGGGTACAGGGCGACTGGGTCAACGGGGACCGCGAGCTCTACGTCGTGGCCGGCATGCAGCTGTGGGGTGAGAACCGCATCACGCTTGAGCCGACCCTCACCGAGGCCGACGTGCAGCGGCTCAACGACATCCAGCCGAGCGTGCTCGCGATGTACGGGCAGACGATGGACGCAGTGCTGGCCTTCTGGTCCAGCATCCCGGCGGCCAACCGGCCCACGCCGCCGGTGTGCTACGACTTCCCATGGGCATCGAACCCGACGAGCGCCTTCGCGATCACGCTGGGGCACGCCTGCCTGACGACGCTGACGTGGAGGAGCTAGTGCGAGGACCGATCCGGCGAACCGCCATCGAGGCGGGCATCAGCGCCGTCATCGCGTTCGCGGTCTCCCTCATCGTGTTCGGGCCGCTCCTGGCCAGCCTCGACGAGGGCTGGTCCGGCGGCGACATGCTCAGCACGTACGTGAACTCGGTGAACTGGGGCGGGTTCTCCTACACGGTGACGACCCAGTTCGGGTTCCCGCTGGGCATGAACCTCAACTACTTCCCGGGCATCGACATCACGGAGAACACGTTCGCGCTCCTCGTCAACTCGATCGCCGGCACGACCTTCCTGGGCATCAACCTGCTGATCGTGCTGTCGTTCCCGCTCGTCGCCGCCCTGGCGTACCTCGTGATGCGCATGACCGGCCTGCAGGGCCCCATCGCCATCGCGCTGGCGATCGCCTTCACGTTCATCCCCTTCCACTGGGGCCGAGCCCTTGGCCACACGTACCTATCGACGCTGTACTCGGCTGTCATCGGACTCGCGCTCGTGCTCCTGGTCGGTAGCGGGCAGTTCGAGCGCCTGCTGCACGGGCGCACCCGAAGGCGTCGGTTGCTGTTCATCGGCGCCGTGGCGGCCATGGTCGTCACCGTCGCCTGGACGGGCGTCTACTACGTGGCGTTCACCCTCATCCTCGGCGGGGCGGCGCTGCTCTGGCGTTTCGGGCAGCGCGCGTCGTTCCGCACGATCGGCATCGAGGCGATCCCGTTCGCCGGCATCGGCGTCCTGGCCGCGGTGGGGTTCGTGCCCGCCCTGCTGACGCTGCGGGCCGCCCCGCCGCTGGCCAGCCTCGGCGAGCGCCTGCCCTACGAGTCGGTGACCTTCGCCGGGAACCTCGCGATGGCGCTGCTGCCGCTCCCGCAGAGCATGGTGCCGGGGCTGGGGTTCTACAACACCGCCGTGGTCGAGGCGATCCAGGCGGCCCCGTTCGGCGAGAGCACGGCGATCACCAACCATGGGACCTGGATCACGTCCGCGGCCCTGGTGGTGCTGCTCGTCGCACTGCTCCTGCGCTCGCGACGACCGGCCCCGCCCCCCACGGACGATGTCCGCGTCAGCCTCGGCCTGATCAGCTACCTGATCGTGGTCGTCGTGCTGTTCTTCGTCCCCTGGGGACTCAACTACCTGGTCGCGGGCACGCTGACGGCCCAGATCCGGGCCTGGAACCGACTGCTCCCGTTCCTCCTGCTGCTGTTCCTGCTCGGCGCCGCGGCCGCCCTGGCCCGTACGCGACTGCCCGGCCGCCTGGCGTACGCCCTGCCCATCGCCCTGGTCGTCATCGGCGTGACGGCCGTGGACTCGGTCCTGCCCTTCCGGGAGGCGTACGCCGACAGCGTCGCCGAGGGAAGCGAGCGCACCCGGGCTGCGCGCGAGTACGCCCCCCGGGTGAACGACGCCATCCCCGGGGACTGCGGCGTGCTGCAGCTGCCGTACATGGCCTACCCGGAGTACGGCGTCATCGGCGAGGTCAACGACTACGACCACTTCTGGAGCTCCATCACCAACGAAGGCAAGGAGTGGAGCTACGGGGCGGTGAAGAACACGGTCGCGAGCGTCTGGGCGGCGCAGCTGCCCGAACTGCCCACCGATGCACAGGTCGAACTGCTCCGCGGCGCCGGCTTCTGCGGGCTCCATCTCGACACCCGCGCCTTCATCTCCGAGCGGCTGCCCGACCTCCGGGCGAACCTGTCCGCCCGATTCGGTCCCCCGGTGGCGACCGGGTACGACGACCAATGGGAGCTGTACGCGCTGGGCAGCGCACCCGTCAGTCCCGCTTCGGCCGCGGACGCCTTCGTGCACCAGCCGCTCATCACGTCGGACCCCGTAACGGTCGGCTCGCGGGCCACGGAGCTCGAGCGGGTGTGGTGGTGGACGACCGACAGCATCGCGACCTTCGCCCTGACGCCCACGACCGAGACGTCTCCCGTGACGGCTGTGACCGGACGGCTTCGGGCCCCCGACTGCGGCGTGGCCCCGGTGACCGTCCGCCTCACGTCGGGCACCGAGGAGGTCACCACCACCGTCATCGCGAGTCCCGAATCGGACGCGCAGTTCACCCTCGAACTGACGCAGCCCACGTCCACGCCCGCCAACCTGACGATCGAGACTCCCGGCGAAGGGTGCCCGGCCAACGGGGTCGACGGGCAGCACTACGTCAAGGTGCTCGATCTCCAGACGTCGTAACGCGAACGGCTACCATGGCCGCACGTCATCGTTGCGGAGGTCTCACGTGCGGGTGCTCCACCTCGCAAGCGTCGACGGTGCCGGCGGAGCGGGGCGCGCCGCCTACCGCCTGCATGAATCCCTCGTCGGCAGCGGCCTCGACTCGCGCATGTGGGTCGATGTCAAGACGTCCGGCGACTGGCGGGTCACGTCGTCGGACTCCTTCCTGGCCGGGCTGTCCCTGAAGGCTCGCATCGCCACCGAGCAGATCCCCACGGTGGCCGCCGGCATCCGCGGCGGGGAGGTACGGACCTCGGCCCGATTCGGGGGACTGCGGGCCAGGCAGGTCGATGCGAGCTCCGCCGACGTCGTCGACCTGCACTGGACCGGCTTCGGCTTCCTGACCATCGAGCAGATCGGCCGCATCGGCAAGCCGATGGTGTGGACCATGCACGACATGTGGGCGTTCCTCGGCACGGAGCACTACGCCGATGACGGCCCCGACGCACCGTGGCGCGGAGGGTACGTCGCGCCACGTGCGGATGGCACGCGTTTCGACATCGAGCGCTGGGCCTGGCGACGCAAATACCGGAGCTGGACGACGCCGCACCAGCTGGTCGCCCCCAGCCGGTGGCTGGCGCGCTGCGTCGCAGAGAGCGCCCTGCTCGGCGCCTGGCCGGTCACCGTGATCCCCAATCCGCTCGACCTCGGGGCTTTCACGCCGCACGACAAGGGCATGGCCCGACGCCTGCTCGGACTGCCTGCCGAGGTGCCGCTGGTGCTGTTCGGCGTCATCAGCGGCCTGGCCCAGGACCGCAAGGGCTGGGATCTCCTGCAGGAGGCCCTTGGACGCGTCGCAGCCGCCAACCCCGCCGCTGAGATCGTCGTCCTCGGGCACACCGAGCCGCGTGAGCCGCTGCCAACCGGCCTGCCACGCGCCCACTGGCTCGGCCAGGTCAACGACGATCTCACCCTGGCGCTGGTCTACAGCGCCGCCGACGTCGCCGTGGTCCCGTCCCGCATGGACAACCTGCCCCAGTCCGCCACCGAGCCGCAGGCCTGCGGCTGCCCGGTCGTCGCGTTCGACGTCGGCGGCCTGCCCGACATCGTGGTGCACGACGAGACCGGCTACCTGGCGGCGCCGTTCGACACCTCCGACCTCGCGAACGGCATCATCTCGGTGCTCGACGACGCGGACCGGCGACGACGAATGGGCGTGGCGGCCAGGGAGCGCGCCGAGCGGCTGTGGGCGCCATCCGTCGTCGTGCCGCAGTACCTCGACGCCTACCGGCAGGCGCTGGAGGGTCGGCAGGCACCGTCGAACGGACGTCGATGAGCCGGCCCACCCTGGTCGTGCCGGTGTACCGGGGCGGCGAGCGCTTCCAGCGCTGCCTGCGATCGCTTGCCGGCAACGAGGAGTTCTTCGCGGGGATCGTGCTGAGCGTCAACGGCCCGTCCGACTCCCTTGACCTCCATGCGGCCCGAGCGTTCGCGGCCACTTCCCCGGCGAAGGTGCTGATCCTCAACACCGGCCACGAGGTCACCTCGATGGACCACGGTCGGTTCTGGGCGGCCGAGCTGCGTCGGCGCGGACTCGCTCCCCGCGATCGCGTCCTCTGGCTGGCTCACGACGACGAGCTCCACCGGCCCGGGCTCCTCGCCGCGACCGCCCCCGACCGCGAATGGGCGCTGGATCCCACGACCACGATCCTCGGCCCCTGGCTGCTGCGGCACGAGGCCGTGGACCGGCTGTACGAGATCCCGGAGGACGAGTCGCTCGAGACCTGGACGTGCTTCCCGGGGCACGAGGGCCGAGCGGTCCCCGCGATGCACTGGGTCCGCCAGCAGCTCACGCATCCGACGTACCTCAGCTTCAGCGGTGCCGTGTTCCCCTTCTCCAGCATGCTGTCGATCATCGACTCCCGCCCGCGAAAGAAGGCGGGCATGCGCATCGAGATGTCGGTGGCGACCGCACCCGGCATGTCCCTCGTGACCGAGGCCGCCGAGCCGCTGGTCATCGTCTACGGACGTGCGGACTCGGACCGGGCCACGATCCCGGCCGCGCACGCCCGACAGGACGACGCGCACCTGCTGGCCTGGCTGGCGCGCTACGCCTCTCGCACGCCGGGCGCACGGGCCGAGTTCGGCCGGGCCATGGCAGCGGTGGCCCGGCAGCGACTCGACGCGGTCACGGGTCGCGCGCCCCTTCCGGCCGAGGACTGGGTGGTCCGGTCGTGAGGCGCGCGCCCTTCACCGCCCTCGCACCCCTGATCCGGACCGACGACCGCATCGTCATCACCGGCGCCTCGGGCTGGCTCGGACGGTCGCTGCTGCACGAACTGTCCGCCGCCCTCGCGGATCGCTTCGACGACACGGTCCTCGCCCTGGGCGCACGGCCCCGCACGGTCACGCTCCTCGACGGGCGGCCGGTCCCGGTCGGCGCGTGGAACGAGGCGGACGTCACCGCCTGGCGGCCGACGGTCGCGGTCCACCTCGCCTACCTCACGGCCGACCGCTTGGCGGCAGCCGGAGGCGAGGAGGCGTACATCCGGCTCAACGACGACCTCACCCGACGAGCCGCGGCACTGCGCCGGACTCCGACGCTTCGGACGTTCGTGGCCAGCAGCTCTGGTGCCGCCACCGTCGCGGGCACGGACAGCGCCCTGGGCCGCCACCCCTACTCGCGCATGCGCCTCGCCGAGGAGAACGACCTGCTCGCCGCGAGCGACGTTCCGACACTGATCGCCCGTGCCTGGTCCGTGAGCGGGGGCTACTGCAACCGTCCGAAGTCCTTCGCCTTCAGTGATTTCGTCACCTCGGCCATTGACACCGGGCAGGTGGTCGTCAGGGCGCCCGGCGTCGTGCTGCGTCGATACGTCGACGCCGGCGAGTATCTCGCGGTCGCCCTGGCCGAGGCCCTGTCCGGGCGCACCGGCGTGCTCGACTCCACCGGCGAGCTGGTCGAGATCCGCCAGCTCGCGCATGCCGTGGCGGACGAGCTGGGCGGCAGCGTCGTGGAGGCGGCGCCCGATCCCGCGGTCCCCGTCGACCGCTACGCGTCCGATGACCCGACGATGGCCGCGTGCGCCACCGCCCGCGGCCTGACCCTGTCGACGCTGCGCGAGCAGATCATCCGGACGGCCAGGGGGCTGCGCCCCTGATCACCAGACCTTCCAGGGCGCCGAGCCGTCGGCCCACATCTGGTTGAGCATGACCGACTCGCGGTAGGTGTCCATCGGCTGCCAGAAGCCCTCGTGGCGGTAGGCCGTGAGCTGACCGTCACCGGCCAGGCGGGCGAGCGGCTCGTTCTCGAGGATGCACGAGTCGTCGAGGTAGCCGAGCACCTGCGGCTCCATGATGAAGAAGCCCACATTGATCCAGCCCTCGAGCCGGGGCTTCTCCCGGAAGTGGCGCACGTGACCCGCATCGTCGACGTCCATGACGCCGAAACGCGACGTCGGCTGGACCGTCGTGACCGTGGCCAGCGTGCCCGACGCGTCGTGGAAGTCGCGCAGGGCGGTGATGTCGATGTCCGCCAGTCCGTCGCCGTACGTCACCAGGAACGGCTCGTCGTCGAGGTACCGAGCGGCGCGGTGGACGCGCCCACCGGTCATGGTGTCGTGTCCCGTGTCGGCCACGGTCACGGTCCAGGTCCCCTCATCGTGATGATCGTGGAAGACGACGGACTGGCGGCGCCCGAGCTCGATCGTGAAGTCGTTGTTGCGCGCCTCGTAGTTGAGGAAGTACTCCTTGATGACCTCGCCCTTGTACCCCGTCGCGATCACGAATTCGGTGATGCCGAAATGGGCGAGGTTCTTCATGATGTGCCACAGGATCGGACGGCCGCCGATCTCGACCATCGGCTTCGGGCGGAATTCGGTCTCTTCGCGGAGGCGCGTGCCCAGGCCTCCGGCGAGCAGGACTGCCTTCACGGGCCCTCCATCGATGTCCACGCCAGTGTCCACACACTACTTGGTCACCTCGTAGGCTCTCGGTGTGTCAGACACCCTCGCCGACAAGCGCCGAAGCATTCTCGAGCAGGTCGCGGAGTATGCGCGGGAGGCGGCCGCCGAGGTCGGATTCGTGCCGGGCGAGACCACCGTCCCGGTATCGGGCAAGGTGCTCACCCCGGAGGACTTCGTCGCCCTCGTCGACTCCTCGCTCGACGGCTGGCTGACGGCCGGGCGATTCACCGAGAAGTTCCAGCGCGCCCTGGCCCGCTACGTCGGCGCCCGGTCGTCGGTGTTCGTCAACAGCGGCTCGAGCGCGAACCTGCTGGCCCTGACGGCACTGACGAGCCCCAAGCTCGGCAAGCGCGCCCTCAAGGAGGGGGACGAAGTGGTGACCGTGGCCATGGGCTTCCCCACCACCGTGAACCCGATCCTGCAGAACCGGCTCAAGCCCGTGCTCGTCGACGTCGAGCTGGCCACCTACGACGCCATCAGCTCCCAGCTGCGCGAAGCGGTCGGCCCCAGGACCCGCGCGATCATGATGGCGCACACCCTCGGCAACCCGTTCGACCTCGACACCGTCCAGGAACTGTGCAAGGAGCACGGCCTGTGGCTGATCGAGGACTCCTGCGACGCCCTAGGGTCCACCTACCGCGACAAGCGGACCGGCAGTTTCGGCGACACGGCGACCGTCAGCTTCTATCCCGCGCACCACATCACGACGGGCGAGGGCGGTGCGGTGTTCGTGAAGTCCCCCCTCGTGCGCAAGCAGGTCGAGTCCTTCCGGGACTGGGGTCGGGACTGCTACTGCGAGACCGGCCACGACAACACCTGCCTCAAGCGCTTCGAGTGGCAGCTCGGCGACCTGCCCGTCGGCTACGACCACAAGTACATCTACAGCCACATCGGCTACAACCTCAAGGCAACCGACATGCAGGCCGCACTCGGCCTGTCCCAGCTGGCGAAGCTCGACGGCTTCGTCGCGTTGCGCAGGCGCAACTTCCGACACCTCACGAAGCGGCTCAAGGGGACCGAGGGACTCATCCTGCCGAAGGCGACACCGCACTCGGACCCGTCCTGGTTCGGGTACCCGATCACCCTGAGCCCGGACCTGCCGATCAACCGCGAGGAGCTGCTCCGCTTCCTCGACTCACGGCTGATCGGCACGCGCCTGATGTTCGCAGGGAACATCCTGCGCCAGCCCGCGTACCGCGGCATCGATGCCCGGGTGGTCGGCAGTCTCGCCAACTCCGACATCGTGATGGCGCGCTCATTCTGGGTCGGCGTGTACCCGGGACTCACGCCCGCGATGCTCGACCACATCGCCGACTCGATCCTCGAGTTCATCACCGACCCGCGCAACCACCGGGGCTGACCGTGCACGTACTTGTCACCGGGCACACGGGCTTCAAGGGAGCCTGGCTCACCATGATGCTGACGGAGCGTGGACACCAGGTCAGCGGCCTGGCGCTCGACCCGCTGCCGGGTGCGCTCTTCGAGGTCGCCGGACTCCACGACCTGCTCGAACAGGACCATCGCGTGGACATCCGCGACGCCACGGCAACGCACGCGGCCATCTCCACCACCCGGCCCGACGTGGTGATGCACCTCGCGGCGCAGCCGCTGGTGCGCGCTTCCTACGCCGATCCCGAGGGCACCATGGCCACGAACGTGACGGGGACCCTCCATGTGCTGCAAGGCATCTGGGCCACCTCGTCGGTCCGGGCGAACGTCATCGTCACCACCGACAAGGTCTACCGGAACGTCGGTCAGGCCGAGGGGTACCGCGAGGACGATGCACTGGGCGGGACGGATCCCTACAGCGCCTCCAAGGCGATGGCCGACCTGCTGACGCAGTCCTGGGTCGCCAGTTTCCCCGGACCGGCCACGGCCATCGCGCGGGCGGGCAACGTCATCGGCGGCGGCGACGTCAGCCCGGACCGACTCCTGCCGGACCTGATCTCGTCCTTCGCTGCGAGGAGGGCGGCCGTCCTCCGCTACCCGGCTGCGGTCCGGCCCTGGCAGCACGTGACCGACTGCCTGAACGGATACCTGCTGCTCGTCGACGCCCTGCTGGCCGGAACCGGCGCCGGTGCCTGGAACTTCGGCCCCGACCCCACCGCCTTCTCCACCGTCGGCGAGGTGGCCGACCTGGCTGCGCGGGAGTGGGGCGCCGGAGCGAGCTGGACCACGGACGACGGCGAGCACCCGCATGAGGCGCACCTGCTCACGCTGGACTCCGCGAAGGCCCGAGCCGAACTGGGCTGGCGTGACCGGCTGGAGGTGGAGGCGGCCGTGACATCCACCGTCGACTGGCATCGTCGGGTCACGGGCGGTGCCGATCCCCGGACCGTGACGTTGGAGCAGCTACGCGACTTCGCCGACCGCGGCGCCGGCCCTGATCGGGACGTCGTCCCTGACCACGACGTGCCTCCCGATCGCGGTCACTGACGCACCCAGGGCGAACGCCCCTGCGACGATGCCGGCGATGCTGGCGAGCAGCGTGTTCCACACCACGATGCTGTTGACCGCCACGAGCGACAGCATCACGAGCGACGAGTACAGCATCACCGGAGAGCGCGGACGCGCAGGTCGGGCGAGCAGGGGCACCGCCAGGAGCAGGAAGGCCGCCTTGTAGGCCCAGCCGAATCCGGCGATCAGCACGCTGGACAGGAACAGGGCGCTGCCCGCCGCCGCCAGCATCGCGTCGTGCACGGGCACCCGGCGCAGGGAGAGCGCGAACGCGACGCCCCACGCCGCGGCGAGCAGTGCGGCCAGCAGGACGAGGAGGTCACCCGCCTGCCAGCCCTCCGCCGGGAACACCGCGTCGACCATCCGAGCCACGATCGGGATGCGACCCAGCACGACATAGTCGCCGATCTCGGTCATGTTGTCGTTCGACTGCAGGCTGAACCTCAGGTTCTCCCACGTGAGCACGACGAAGGCAAGGCTCGCTATAGCGAAGGCGACGATGACCGTCCACCCGCGCCGGATGCGCAGCGCCGGCACGAGCATCAGCCCCATCGCGAACGGGTAGTACTTCCAGGTTCCGAGCAGCCAGATCGCCACGGCCGCCAGGTACCACCACCACAGTCGGTCCGACCGACGCACGAGGACAACGGTCCCGATCGCCACCCAGATCGCGAAGACGTCGAAGTTCCCCCGCTCGAGCATCAGCAGCCACGGTGCCCCGACCGCCGCGACCAGGATCACCAGCGCGCCTCGCCCGGCGCTGTTACGGGCGATCCAGACCAGCGCGAGGCTCGAGATGACCATCGCGATCACGCCGAGGACCTGTGCGTTGGCCGCCGAGGCGAGGTCGAAGGGCACGTACTGCAGCCACAGCGAGCCGGGGCCGTAGATCGAGGGATCGGGCAGGCAGCCGTTGTGCTCGGCGTACACGTCGAAGCCGTACGAGGCGCAGTCGACGCTGCGCAGGACGAGGGCGAGATCCCAGAACCGCTCTGAGCCCTGGGGGACCCGGAGCCCCCGGTACATGAGCTGGGCCATGGTGGCCTGCGACGTCGTGACCAGGAGCCACGGCACGACGCTGAGCACCAGGGAGATGAGCCCGACCAGCCAGGCGAAGCCGCGGCCCACGCCGATGTCGACGCGCCGGATGAACACGGGCAGCAGAAACGCCACCAGCAGGACGCTCATGGCGGCGAAGGCGGCCTGGGTGAACCCGGGGGCCGCCTCCTTGCCATCGGTCGTGATGACCCGCAGCACCTGGACCAGGATCGCGGAGGTCGCGGCGACGGTGAGGCCGGCCGCCGTCCACATCGCCCTTCGGACGCCCACGCCCGCAGCGCGGGTACTCGTCACGGGAACTCCCCTTCGGCGACGGACCTCGTCGGTGGACGCGGCTTGCGCTGGGATACTACAAGGATGGCACCGGTCGTGAGCGTCGTGATTCCCGTCTTCAACGGTCTGCCGCACCTCAAGGACGCGCTCGACTCCGTGCTCGCTCAGGACTACCCGGACGTCGAGGTGGTGCTCACCGACGGCGGCTCGACGGACGGCTCGCGCGAGTGGCTTCGCACGATCGACGACCCGCGGGTGCGCGTGTTCGAGTCCCCCGAGCGCACGTCCGCGGCCGAGAACTGGACGGAGTGCTCGAGGCTGGCCACCGGTGCCTACGTCAAGCTGCTCTGTCAGGACGACCTGCTGGCACCCGATGCGCTGACGCGGCAGGTGTCGGACCTCGAGCGCCATCCGGATGCCCTGATGGCCGTCGCCCAGCGCGACATCGTCGACGTGCGTGGCCGGGTGCTCTACCAGCGGCGAGGCTGCGCAGGCCTTCCCGACGGGCTCGTCGCGGGCACGACGGCGCTCGCGGCGTCCTACGGACAGGGCACCAACGTGTTCGGCGAGCCGGTCGCGGTCCTCTTCCGACGTGCGGTCCTGGATGCCGCCCTGCCCTGGAACGACGCACAGCCCTTCCTGCTGGACCTGGAGCTCTACACGCGGATCCTCGAGCAGGGACCGCTGGTGGTGCGACGCGAGTCGATCGGCGCCTTCCGCGTCAGCGAGAGCTCCTGGTCGACCCAGCTGATCCACACCCAGGTCGAGCAGATGCGCGGCTGGCAGCACGATTTCGAGGAGAAGCAGCGGCCCGCCCTCGGCCGGGCGACCCGCACGGCGGCGCGCCTGCACCTTCGCCGGCAGGCGCTCCTGCGGCGCGGCGCGTACCGGGTTCTCCGCATGCGCGGCGCCTTCACGTCATAGCGCCGGTACCTCGGGCTTTCACTAGACTCCGCCCATGCCGGAATCTCCCACGCCCACCCCCTTGCGGGTGAGCGTGGTCGTGCCCGTGTACCAGGGTGAGGCCACCCTCCCGTCGCTCATGCAGGAGCTGCTGCCCCTGACCTCCGTGCAGACGACGCCGGGTGGTCGGGCCTTCCTGGTCTCGGAGGTGCTGCTGGTCTGGGACCGCGGACCCGGACGAAGTGACGACACCCTGCGCGCGTTGCGGCAGGCGTACCCGTTCGTGCGTCCGATCTGGCTGTCGCGCAACTTCGGCCAGCATGCCGCGACGCTCGCCGGGATGACGTCGTCCAGCGGCGACTGGATCGTCACGATGGACGAGGACGGGCAGCAGGACCCGGGCTACATCGGCGAGCTCATCGACTGCGCGTACGACGAGGGGGCGCAGCTCGTCTATGCGGCGCCCTCCAACGCGGCGCCACACGGCTTCCTGCGCAACCTCGGCTCGAAATTCGCCAAGTGGCTCTTCGTCACCGCGCTGTCCGAGAACGATGTGGCCGCCTTCAACAGCTATCGCCTCATCCTCGGCGAGATCGGCCGCAGCGTGGCCGCCTACACGGGTTCCGGCGTGTATCTCGACGTCGCCCTGTCGTGGGTGGTCGCCGATGTGGCGACGCACCCCGTGCCCATGCGTTCCGAGGGTCGGCCGGCCAGCAACTACAACCTGCGCCGACTTCTCTCGCACTTCGGGCGCATGGTGGTCTCGTCCGGCACCCGTCCGTTGATCTTCGTCTCGCTGCTGGGCGTCATCTTCGTGGTCATCGGGGCCCTGGTCACGCTGTGGGTGGTCATTCAGGCGTTCGTCGGCGATGTCCCCGTCGAGGGCTGGGCGTCCACGTTCATCGCGATCCTCGTCGTCGGCGGTGCGACCCTCCTCTCGCTCGGAATCATCGCCCAGTACGTGGGCGCGGCGACGAACATGTCGCTGGGCAAGCCCCTCTATGTCGTGGTCAGCGATCCACGCGACACGTTCCCCGAGCCGGGGTCCCTCCCCGATCCCGGCGCAGACGACTGATCGTGCTCACCTGGACCATCGGCTCCGGCGGACTCCTGGGCGGCGCCGTGGACCGCCAGTCCGCCCGTTCCTTCGCCGCCTCCGCCATTCCGTGGTCCGATCCCGAGCGCTCCATCGCCACCCTCGGCCGCGAGCTCGCCCGCTTCCGCGAGGAGGCCGGGTCGGGCGAGTGGGCACTCATCTGGGCAGCGGGCCATGCGACGACGGCGACCGGCTCGGCCGTCGCCGCGGTCGAGCGTCAGGTCTTCACGTCCTTCCTGTCCCTCCTGGTCGGCTGCGCGCCCGCGGGCGACGGCGCGTTCTTCCTGACCTCGTCGGCGGGAGGCGTCTACGCCGGATCGCCTGCGCCGCCGTACGACGTGCGGACACCGATCCGCCCGATCAGCCCGTACGGCGACCTCAAGGCGGCCCAGGAGCAGGACGCCCTCGTACTGGCGGACACCTGCCCGGTCGTGATCGGCCGGATCAGCAACGTCTACGGCCCCGGCCAGAATCTCCGCAAGGTCCAGGGGCTCGTGACCCGCCTCGTCCTCGCCGCAGCGACGCGCCAGCCGATCAACATCTTCGTTCCGCTCTCGACCCTCCGGGACTACGTGTTCGTCGACGACGCCGCGCGCGCGGTTCATGCCTGGACCCGGCACGCCATCGAGGCCACGGCTCCGCAGGAGACGTGCATCGTCGCCTCTGGCGAGTCGACCGCGATCTCGCATCTCATCCGCACGGTTCAGGACGTCAGCGGTCGACGCGTTCCCGTCGCCCTGGGATCTCATGCCAGTGCCCAGAGTCAGGCTCTGGACCTGCGTTTCGTCCCCACGCCGGTCCCCGGCGGCCGGCACCGGGCGCCCACGACGCTCCCGGTCGGGACCCGCCTGGTGTTCGACGACGTGCTGCGCCGGCTCCAGGCCTCCGGAACGGGGCTGTGACCCGGAGCAGCCCTCCGACCGTCCCGCGCGGGACGGCCTCTACGGCTCGAGCCCGGCCGATGCCGGGTACCTGGCCAGCAGGCTGTCGATCGTCTCGAGGCCCTTCACATTGTTGCTGAAGTCGAGCAGGATCAGCTGCTTGGCGCGGACCTCAGGTGGCATGTCGGCGAGGTAGTTGTAGACGTCGGCCCAGGCCGGCGTGTTGGTGAGCCACTCCCGACGCAGCCAGTCGACCAGCGGCTGCGCCGTGCTGTCGGCGCCGCTGAGGCCGCTGAGGATGCGCGAGCAGGTGTAGGTGATCTGCCCGTTCGGCAGGGCACTGGGCACCTTGTCGCCCGGCGCGAGCATCACGCACCCGATCGGGTTGTCGGCGATGGACTGGTCGGCCACCGGTCGCACCTCCGCCGGCCACCAGTAGCCGGGCCGATCGCCGGCGATCGATGACCACTGCTGCGGCCTCAGCTGAGCCGCGGACCTCGGCAGCAGGGTGTCGACGGTGAGGGCGAGGATGACCGCCACGAGCGCGACGATGCGCGGGTTGGTCATGCCTCGGCCACCCGCGTCGAGCTGCATGAAGGCCAGGGGAAGGCTGGCCGCCAGCAGGACGACGACGGTCAGGAAGATCATCTTGGATGCGCCGTAGTGCGGACCCTCGCCGGTGACCCACAGGTCGCCGATGGTGATCAGGACCGAGTAGCCGATGAGCAGCGCTCCCGGAACGAACCGGATGAGGATGCGCCGGTCACGCTGACCGGCCGTCGACAAAGCACCGAACAGGTAGGTCACCGCGACGAGCGAGACGCCGAGCAGGAGCACGAGGATCGGTCCGGTCTCCTCGGTGCCCCCCGTGCTGGAGAACAGCGGGAACGACGGGAGGGTCATGGCGACCGGATGCATGATGGCCCCCACCGTGCGCACCCCGGCACCGCCGCCCAGGCTGGTGACAACACTCTCCGCGGAAGCCGTGGTGGTGCCGATCGCGTACTGCAGGCTACTGGTCAGCGGGAACCACATCACGAAGGTGACGGCCACCAGGAGCGCGGCCGAGATCCAGTCCACCGACCGCAGCGAGAAGCCCGCCCGCACCCAGCGACGCACGTATACGAACGCATAGCCCGCGACGATCGCGAGGCCCACCATGTTGAGCGGGAACCACACGATGACCGACGTCACCACGACCAGCGACATCAGCAGGTGCACGCGCGGCATGCGGTACCCGACCAGGAAGACGACGACCCACAGGCCGACCGTCGTGATGATGAACTGGAAGGTCAGGTGCCCATACCGGGTCACCACCAGGCTGGCCGCGCCGAGCAGGAAGGCCGACACCCACACGATGGACGCCGGAATCAGCTGCCTGTTCCCCTTGCCCCTCCCGACCCGCGTGACGGCCAAGGGGGCGAGCGCCATGGGCACCGACGCCACGAGGAAGAACTCGGCATAGATCACGGCGTTGACGGCGACCGCGACCTCGTTGACCCCGCCGAAGAGGATGCTCGACAGAACGGCGATCGCTGTGCCGACCATGACGACGACAAGCTGCAGGGGGCCGCCCATCGGGATCACCTGGGTGATCGGCACGCCGGCCGCCATCTGCGACGAGAAGTCCAGCCACTTGGCGTTGTCCTCGCCCACGGGATGGTTGAAGAAGTAGCCGACCCCCGCCAGGATGCCGTCCTCCGGAGGCACGAACCAGCGCACGATCACGACGATGAGGATGAACACGAGCATCGGCCCGAAGACAACGGCGAGGTCCCGCCTGAACGGCGTGCGGTGGCGTGCCCGCGCTAGGAAGGCCGCCCCGGCGACCAGTGCGAGCAGAGCCACCAGGGCCCACTGCAGGCCGACGAACGTCCAGCGGAATCCGTGCTCGAGCGTCCATCCGATCACGCCGCCGCCGAAGCCGAACGCGACGGCCAGAGCGATCGCGAGCCATGCGGCACTGCGCACCCAGACGTAGGCGATGACGGGCAGGACGAGGAAGGCGACGAGGAAGCCGGCGTTGGCCATGTGCCTCCTTCGTCGCGTCGCGCATCGGTGCTCGTCGTGGGCGCCTCGGCGCCACCCTAGGGTAACGTGGCGGCGTGTCCGGCCCACGCGTCCTCATGGTGATTCCCACCATGGGAGACCGGGTCGCGTACCTCGCCGAATGCCTCGCGTCCATCACGGGTCAGTCCACTCCCGCCGACATCGCACTGGTCGTCCCGCGACCCAGCGACGAGGTCCGCGCCCTTGCGCAGGCGCACGGCGCAGCCCTGATTCCGGATCCGGGCAGCCTCACCGGAGCCATCAACGCCGGGGTCGCCTCCGCGAGCGCTCGCCACGAGTTCGTCAACTGGATCGGCGACGACGACCTGCTCGAACCGGGGTCGCTCGCTGCCACCGTCTCGGCGCTGGATCGGGACCGATCCGCGGTGGTGGCCTACGGCGCCTGCCGCTACATCGACGAGGACGGCCGCGAGCTGTGGATAAGCCGGGCGGGCGCCTGGGCCCCGCGCATCCTCAAGTGGGGACCCGATCTCATCCCGCAGCCCGGCATGCTGGTCCGTCTCTCGGCATGGCACGAGGTCGGCGGTCTCGACGAGTCGTTCCGCTTCGCCTTCGACCTCGACCTGCTGCTCAAGCTGCAGGCGCTCGGGCGGTTCATCGACGTCGGCCGCGTCGTGTCCTCCTTCCGGTGGCACGGCGACTCCCTGACCGTGAGCGACCGCAGCACGTCGCTGCACGAGTCCGAGATCGCCCGTCGACGCGCACTGTCGCCGACTGCCCTACGCGTGGCCTGGCTCTGGGAGGCTCCGGTCCGGGTAGCGACCCGGGCGGCCGCGGCCGAGCTGCACCGTCGCGCTAGCCGGCTCGAACGAAGGCCATGACCCGAGGGATCACCTCGGAGAGGGCGAGCCCCGCACGGTCCCGCAGGTACGGCTGACTGCCCACGGCGAACTGCTTCTCGTCGCGCAGCCCGAGCACCAGAACGCGCCGGGCGCTGCCGTCGGACGCCAGGGCCTCGAGCACCGCACTTCCGAAGCCGCCCGCCACGGAGTGCTCCTCCATGGTGACGAGTCCGCGGGTACCCGCCGCGGCGGCGAGCACGGCCGGACCGCTCAACGGCTTCACGACGGGTGCGGTCAGGACCCGGGCGGACACCTCATGGTCTGCCCACAGCGCATCAGCGAGGGCCAGGGCGTGCGAGACGACTGCCCCGACGGCCATGATCGTCACATCGTCGCCCGTCCGCACCAGCAGTGGGGCGCCCGACGACACATCGGGCTGCGAGCCGTGGATGACGGGCTCGCGATTCTTGCCCAGCCGCAGGTACGCCGGCCCGCCGACCTCGCAGATGTCATCGACGACGGCGCGAACCTCCATCGCGTCTGCGGGCGAGTAGACCCTCAGGCCGGGCAGCGCTCGCATCACGGCGATGTCCTCGACGGCGTGATGGCTGTATCCCAGTGGACCGTAGGCGAGGCCCGCCCCCACCGAGACGATCGTCACGTCGAGAGCGTGGTAGCAGACGTCATTGCGGATCTGCTCGAGGCAGCGCATCGTCGGGAAGTTCGCGATGGAGTACACGAAGACCTTCCGGCCACTGGCCGCCAGGCCCGCGGCCACGCCGATCATCGCCTGCTCCGCCACTCCCGCGTTCAGGAACTGGGCGGGCAGCTCGTCGGCGAAGTCGGTGACCACGCTCCAGCCGAGATCCCCGACGACCAGGTTGACGCTGCTGTCACGTCGGGCGTGCTCCGTGAGCCGCGCGACGAAGGCGTCGCGCACTATGAGCTGCCCAGTTGACGGAGCGCGACCTCGAGCTGCTCGGGGCTCGGCGACTTGTAGTGCCAGGCGACCTGGTTCTCCATGTAGTCGACACCGTGGCCCTTGACCGTGCGCGCGACGACGACGGACGGACCCTCCGTCCGACGCGACACGGCGGTCTCGAGTGCCTCGTGGTCGTGACCGTCGACCTCGGCGGCCTCCCATCCGAATGCCGTCCACTTGTCGAGCAGGGGCTCGAGGCGCAGGGTCTGCTCCGTCGTCGTGAGCGACTGCAGGCCGTTGCGATCGATCACGACGGTGAGGTTCCCGAGGCCGTGATGGGCGGCGAGGAGCGCCGCCTCCCAGTTGCTCCCCTCGTCGCACTCGCCGTCCGACATGACGACGTACACGCGACGGTCCACGCCATCCCGCGATGCCGCCAGGGCCTGGCCGACGCCGAAGGGCAGGGCATGGCCCAGGGAGCCCGTCGAGAGCTCGACCCCCGGCACGCCGTGTGCCGTGACGTGCCCGCCCAGCGGAGCGCCGTCCGCGCAGTAGTCGTCCAGCCACGACTCGGGGATGAACCCGGCGGCGGACAGGACGGCGTAGACACCGGCGGCCGCGTGCCCCTTGGAGACGAGCACGATGTCGCGATCGCCTGCCGCCGGCCGATTCGGATCCACGCGGGCGACCGCTCCGTACAGGACCGCCAGGATGTCGATGACGGACAGGGACGACCCGATATGCGATGCATTCGCCGTGGCGCACATGGTCACGGCACTCACGCGTGCCCGCTGCGCCAACTGCCGGGTCGTCTGCGATTGCACCGGCTCAGGCTACGACACGCGGCCTACACTCCGACTGTGGCGACCCCCTTCGTGATCATCGGCAGCGGCGGCCTGGGTCGCGAGGCGCACGACATCTGGATCGCCGATGCCGCCGGGCTCGACTTCCTCGGCTTCGTCAGCAGTCCACCAGCCGACCCGGAGCTGATGGCCCGCAAGGGCACCCGCTGGCTCGGTCCCGAGGAGACTCTGTTCACGCTGCCCACCGACGTGCGCTACGTGATCGGCGTGGGACAGTCCCTTGCCCGTCAGCGCATCGACATCGCAGCGCAGCACGGCGGCTACCGGGCCGTCTCCCTGATTCACCCCGAATCCGTCGTCGGAGCAGACGTCGTCATCGGTGACGGATCGATCGTCCCTGCCAACTGCACGATCACGACCGACGTCCGCATCGGGCGGTCCGCCTGCCTGAATCCCGGCGTCGTGGTCACGCACGACTGCCGGCTCGGCCACTACGTGTCCGTGGGACCCAATGCCGCGATCTGCGGGCGCGTGTCCATCGGTGACCGGGTCCAGATCGGCGCGTCGGCCGTCGTTGCCCCTGACATCACGATCGGTGACGACGCCGTGGTCGGTGCTGGCGCTGCGGTGGTCAACGACGTGGAGGCAGGCAGCACGGTCGTGGGGGTTCCGGCCCGGCCGCTGTAGCCCGCGTCACGCCTCGGGCGGCAGCCGGGGATCGTCGAGCTGCCGGGCAGACTCGGTCCGCTCGACGATGAAGCGTGGTCGGCCCTTCACATCGTCGTAGATGCGCCACAGGTACTCGCCGACGATGCCCAGCATGACCATGATCAGGCCGCCGATCACCAGTTGCGTGATCATGATCGGCGCGTACCCCGGCCACGGCGTCTGGTTCGCGAGGCGGGCGATGACGATGACGACGGCGTACACGAGGCCGGCCAGGGCGATCAGGAAGCCCAGCCTCGACATGATCTGGATCGGCGCGAAGGACGAGTCGAGCAGCAGGTCGGTGAAGTACTTGAACTTCTTGCGGAAGCTCCAGGTCGACTTTCCGTACGGTCGCTTCGCCCGCGCATACGGGATGAACGTCGTCGGCAGCCCCAGCCACAGGATGTCGCCCTGGAAGAACCGATGGCGGCTCGGGAAGCCGAGCAGCAGGTCGACGGCTCGTCGGCTCAGCAGGACGAAGTCGAAGCCGCCCGCCGGCATGTCCGGGTGCGCTCGTCGTGCCACGCCGTAGGCCATGCGGCTGAACAGTCGCGACGACGCGTCGTCGTCGCGCTCGGCACGATGCGCGATGACGACGTCACTGCCCTGCTGCCACTGCGCGACCATCTGCCCGAACAGTTCCGGCGGATCCTGCAGGTCGGCCGAGATCGTGATCACCGCATCGCCCCGCGACGTCTCGTACCCGGCCAGGATCGCGTTCACCTGGCCGAAGTTGCGCGACAGCTTGACCAGCGTGACGACGTCCGGGTGCAGCGCATGCAGCTCCTCGAGCACCTCCCAGGATCCGTCCGTCGACCCGTCGTCCACGAAGCACACCTCGAGGCCGACCGACGACAGCGCCCCCTCACGGGCAGCGAGGATCTTCTCGAGGGTCTGGGTGAGCGACTCGCGGTTCTCGAAGACCGGCACGACGACGGAGAGCACGGCATCGCCCGCCTCCGGTCGATCCACCGTGCCTCCCCAGAACGCCGCGTGCAGCCCGTCAGAGGGCAGGCTAGCCCTTCAGGGCCACGCGCAGCGCCTCGCCCACGGAGTCGATGTCCGCGCCACCGATGTCGCGGTGCATCGGCAGTCCGAGGGCCGTGGCGGCCGCGTGCACGCAGTGCGGCGTCGGCACGGCGGGCGCCCACGCGGTGAAGGCCGGCATCTGGTGAAGTGCGGCCGGCCACCACAGACGAGTCTCGATACCCCGCTCGGCGAGGATGGCCTCGGCGTGCTCACGGGCAGCCGCTGTCTCGAACTGCACCACCCAGTAGGGATGAACGCCCCGGTATCGCTGGACCGGGCTGGCGATGCCCAGGTCGTCGGCTATCGCGTTGGCGCGGGAGAGGCCGCGCATCCAGTCGGTCCGCTCGGTCGTCCACCCGCTGAGCGAGGCAAGCGCGTACGCCGCCGTGAGCTCGGACATCTTGGCGTTCGTGCCGACGATGGAAGACAGACGCGTGCCGGCGAAACCGAAGTTGGACCAGGCACGGAAGCGACGGGCCTGGTCCTCGGATCCGAAGACGACGAGCCCGCCCTCGCCCGCGGGCAGCACCTTGGTCGCGTGCAGGCTGAAGACGACGGCCCACGTCGCGGGCAGGCCGGTCAGATCGAGATCCTCGGATCCGAGCGATGCGGCCGCGTCGAGCACGACATGCGGGAAGGCGCGCCACTTGTCGAGACGGATCCCGGCCCCGAAGGGAAGCACCGGCATGATGCCGAGGGTGTCGGCCCGCTCGTGGATCGGCACGGTGTCGAGTTGCCAGTCGTCTGGGGAGATGTCGCCGAACTCCAGGGACTTGCCGGCCGCGAGGACCGCATGCACTGAGGCGGGGAACGTGAAGTCGGGTACCACCCAGGTCTCGGCCGGCGAGACCGCAACCGCTCCCTCGAGACCCAGGGTGGCATTCGCGACCGACACGAGCCGCTCCGGCGGGACGCCGAGGCGCGCCGCATGCGCTGCCTCGAGCTCGCGGACGAGCGGGCCGAAGTTCGAGTACAGGCGAGAGGCATCCATGCGCTCCAGCCAAGGGGCGACCTCCGCGGCCCGGGGCATCCGGGGACGCATGACGGGGATCACGCCGACACTCTACGGGAGCGCGCCTCACGCACTTGTCGCGCCTTTTGCACGCCGAGATAGAGCGCGAAGGTGATGAAGACGTACACGGGAACCTCGAGGAGCATCTTCAGCCGGATCGCGTCGGTCCAGATCGGACCGAGGTCCTCCTGACCGGGTCGGTAGCGGTTGGACAGCACGACGGGCAGGGCGATGACGCACCAGAAGACCGCCAGCCAGCCGTATCTCCTGAGTCCGGCACGCACTCCCCGCCAGCCACGCGACCACACGAACAGCCCGAGGGAACCCAGGATCAGCAGCAGGTACCGCCACTGCGAGAACACCCAGATGTGGGCGTCCGTCCACGGCAGTTCCTCGACGAAGTGGTTCGTCGTGTAGATGGAGGAGCCGCGCAGTGCCTCGGGCAGGGTGATCGACGCGGACGACAGGGCCCGCCGCACCGCCTCGACCGGATGGCTCGTGATGAAAGCGTTCGCCGCCGCGTTCATCCGGTAGTTGTCCTTCAGCGTCTCCTGGGTGTTGTACTTCGAGGAGAAGCGAAGCGCATTGTCGACGTACTCCTGCGGAACGGGGATCGGCGCAACCTGCCGCGGGTCGAGCTGGAGCATCCCGACGCGGTGATAGCCCGCGAACGTGGTCTCCAGCGTCCCGTACATCACCAGTTGCTTGATCGGCACGACCGCGATGAGGGCAACGACGACGACGTTCAGGATCGTCCAGAGCCGGCGCGGACGCGCGCTCATCCACCAGAAGGCGACGAGCGACACGGCCAGGACCACGAAGACGTACGACTGCACGGTGGATCGCATCAGCGAACTGAGCAGCAGCATGAACAGGGCCGCCGTCGAGTAGACCGGTCGCCGGGTCTTCAGGAATCGATAGAGGAAGTAGAACATCGCCGACACGAACAGCAGCGACGAGATCGAGCCCTCGAGCAGCGTCGCCACCATGAACATCCCCGGGTACAGCGCCCAGACCGCCGTGCCGCCCAGCGCCCACCCGTTGCTGCGGGTCAGGTCGCGCACCCAGACGAACACCAGGAGGTTCAGCAGCCCGTAGAGGAGCGCCCAGATGACGTAGAGCCTGTTGTCGAGCGCGGTCACGTCGACCGGCACGCCACTCGAGAGGTCGCCTTGGATGAGCAGGTATCGCAGGGCGTCGAGCCCCGGCGGGTACACGTGCGAGTACCACAGGAACATCGGGGAGCCAAGGCCCTGCATCTCGGAGACGCTGATCGTCTGCATCATCCAGTCCGAGGACCACGCCTGGAAGCGGTAGCCGTCGACAAGTCGGTCGGCGTTCGCGGATCGCCACCATGCCTCATAGGCCAGGAGCGCCCCTGAGGACACGATCCAGACACACACGGGCCACACGGCGCCACGTAGTCGCCCCTGGCGCAGTGCCACGCTTGCTACCCCCCGCAGTCCAAACGCATGACGACGACCGCCTCATTCTGGAACACGACGTCGGCATTTCGCAGGTCAGGCGACGAAACCCCGTCGAGGAGGGACAACCAGTAGAAGTCGACACCCTCCCGGCAGAGCCCGTCGACCACGCCGGGCGTCGGCGCGACGGCCATCTCCCGCGAGAGCGCGACGCGATCCGGGATCAGCGCGACGGTCGGCGGTCGCCCGATGTAGGCCTGGTAGATGGCGCCCGCGATGTACATCTGCCGGCCCGTCAGCGCCGGAACGATCGACTCGGCCGTCAGGTTCGTCGCGACGACGTCGTCCGGCCCCATCTCCTCGGACAGGAACGCCGCGGCATCGCGATCCCCGTCACCCCAGCCCGTGAACTCCGATGGGGAGGGCTCGGGCACGGCCGGCTGAGAGCCCGCCGACGGGGAGCCATCGGCATCGGCCTGCTGGACCTCGGTCCGGTCGACGGCCGGCCGCGCGGCCTGGGGAGCGACCTCGTACCCGGCCAGCGCCTGGGCGCGCGCGAAGACGGAACTCGAGACGAGCATCACGACCCACAGCACCAGCACCCGATAGGCGTACCGACGGCGCATGCGGCCGGCCCTCGCCAGCCCGAGTGAGACGGCACCCGTGCCCATCACGAGGAGCACGGGTCCGAGCCAGCGGGAACTGACGGTCTGCGAGGAGCCCAGGGTCCAGTTCAGGGCGACGGCCACGAAGCCCACGAGACCGATGGCAACCGCGACGAGCACGGGCGCCGGTACGGACCGCACGCCCATCGTCGAACCTCGCGGGCCGACCGAGCGAACACCCCGGCCGACCCCGACGGCGGACAGGACGGCGAGCGGGGTCGACGCCGACAGGCAGAACCACAGATCGTTGACTCCATGGGCGAGCACGGCGAGAGCGGCGAGAGCTGAGACGCCAACGCCGACGCCGAGCCACGTCTCGACCGACCAGCGCCACCGGCGATCGGCCACCAGGATGGCCAGGCCCGCCCACCGCGGCACGACGGCAAGCGCCAGGACGAGGGTTCCGGCGGCGATGCCCCAGCGGGCGTCCGACAGATCCAGCCCCTGCACCGTCGAGGCGCGGTGGTCGAGGCGGAGCGTCAGCAGGTCTCCCGAGCTGGCGCCGCCAAGCAGGATCACCACGTAGGTGACCGCCACCGAGACGACGGCGACGGCCGTGGCGGCCCATGCACGACGTGCCCAGGGCTCGCGCCGGATGGTGCCGACGATGCTGGCGACGCCGAAGCCCGCCACGACCACGGCCGCTGCGCTCACCTTGCCGCCGAGGCAGGCGGCCGAGAGAACGCCCACCGCGACGAGAGCCGCGTTGCTGAGTCGACCACGCACGTACTCGACGAACGTGAACGAGACGGCGAGGAGCCACGCCGTCGTGAGTCCCTGCGATGGGGAGTCGACGTTCAGCAGCGTGCCGTACACAGCGCCGACGTAGCCGCCCGACACGACCAGCAGCACGGCCAGCGTCGGCACCCAGGACACCTTCGACATCCGCCGCGCCCAGCTCGCCGCCAATGCGACGGAGCCGACGACCGCGACCACGGGCAGCACCCGCGTCAGGCCGGCAAAGGGCGCGAGCCCCGCGATGTCGCTGACCTGGCCGATCCAGCCGTAGGCGAACCAGTGGTATCGCACCTCGGCGCCGGACTGGAAGATGCTGCCGCCGGGGCCGAACTGCGCGATGGATCGGGAGAGGGCCTCGAAGAAGACCATGTCCGGGTGGTACCGGTTCCAGACACCGCTCCAGGCGAGCGGATAGTTCGTCAGGTTCGGCACCAGGGCGACCAGGCCGAGCACCACGCCGATGCTCGCCGCGATGAACGTCGACCCCGCCGTCGTGATGCGCACCGGCGCATCCGTGCCGCGCATCCTGCGCACGGCCCAGACCGCGAGCAGCAGCACTGCGGGCGTGGCGCACGCCGCCGGGAGCGGGAGCCAGATCATCAGGACGACCCCGCCCACCAGGCTGAGAACCGTGCCGAGGGCGATGCCCATCCCGAGCAGTTCGACGGCGTCGATGGGCCGGGAACCGCGGATGAGGACCCATGAGTAGGCGCCGACGGCCCACTGGGCCGCAAGGACGACCCCTACCGCGGCGGCCGGACCGAGGTCGATGCCGGAGACGACGAGAACCGCCACGAGGAGCAGAAAACCCGCGATGCCACTGACGATGACTCGCCACGGCTGACTCACGGGCCGAGCCTACCGACATGTACCCTGACCTCGTTGTGACCGCACCCATGGACGTCTCTTCCCCAACGCGGGCCGAGCACCCGTCGCTGGGAGCGTTCCTGTCCGAGGCCCTGTCCGTGTCCCAGCGCAGGTCGATCGGCCTCGTCTCGTTCAGCCAGTGGGACTTCACCCTCGCGACCCTCTGCGACGTGGCGCTCGAGGCGCACTCGATGGGCAGCGCCGTCACCATCGGCCTGTGGGCAAATCGGACGCCGGTTCGGGACACCGCCTGGACGACGAGCCACCGCATCGCCCGCCTGATGGCCCGCACCACGCCGCGCGATGAGGCGGCTCGCCGCGCGATGCTGGCGGCCGGGCTGCCCGCCGCCGCCTTCGCCCGACCACCGATCCGCCGGTGGCGACCAGCGCAGCGCACCCACGTCCCCGACCCGGTTCGACGCTCGCAGATCCGGGCCCTGACCTATCAGGGCTCGCCCGTGGGCCGGGCGATCCTGCAGGTTCACCCCGACCGTGAGACCCCGATCGCGGAGTCGTACGCCTGGCCGCGTCGATGGGTCGTCGCCTCTGCCCGCTCCTACGAATGGGCCTTCGACCAGGCCACAGCCCTGATCGAGCAGCGAGGACTGACCGCGATGGTGGTCTACAACGGGCGCTTCCTGCACGATCGGGCCGTGGCCGACGCCGCCGCCATGGCCGGGATCCCCGTCCTGTTCTACGACTCGGGCGGCTCCGACACGGACTTCGACCTCACGCCGGCAGAGACGCACGACTGGGCCGACCTGCAGGAGCGCATGCTGCGGATGTATGAGGACTGGCCGGCGGACGAGCGCGATGCCATCGGGGCCTCGTGGTTCCTCGACCGGGTCGCCCACAAGGACCCCGATCTCGCGGTGTTCGTCGAGGCGCAGACGCGCGGACTTCGAGTAGACCTGCCGTCCGGCGCGAAGACGATCGCGTACTTCAGCTCGTCCGGTGACGAGATCGTCGAGCTCGACCTGGACTGGAGCCAGTACTTCGGTTCCCAGGAGAATGCCCTTCGCGAGCTGGCCGACGCATGCCGCGCACGGCCCGACTGCACCCTCATCGTGCGCACGCATCCGCACATGCGCCTCAAGCCGCGCGAGGATCTCGAGGCCTGGACGACCGCTGTCGACGAGGCAGGTCCCGACCTGCACCTGGGGCCTGATTCGCCCGCCGACAGCTACGAGCTCGTCAAGCAGGCCGACGTCGTCTTCACCTACGGGTCGACCGTCGGCGTGGAGGCCGCCTTCGCCGGGAAGCCGGTCGTCGTCATGGGACCCAACGCCTACACCGCTCTCGGGTGCGCGAGCCAGATCACCACGGCGCTGGAGATCGCGGCCGCGATCGAGCAGCCCCCAGCGGTGCACTCATCGGCGGCGATCCCGTACGGCCTCATGATGCGACGTCGAGGCTTCGGCTTCACGCACGTCTCGCGATCGACCGACGGCGTCCCGACGCTGGCCGGCGTCCGGCTCGACGAACCGAGCCAGACCAGTCAGAAGGCCAGCGACGCGCTCAACAAGATCCGGCTCCGCTTCCTCATCCGCTGATCCCGAGCTGCCAGCGCTTCAGGACGGCCGGCATTCCGTTGCAGGCGCTCGCGCGCGAGCGGCGACGGCGTGAACGGCGTCACCTCGATCGGCGCACCGAACAGCGAGGTCGCGAACTCGACCTGCAGCACGAGCCGGTCGCCTCGGATCGGAGTCTTGCCCTTGTGGAGGCCGACCGTGTCGACGGCCATCAGGGTTCCGGCCGGGACCCGCGAGCTCGACCACTCGGTCCCAGATCCCCGCCCGGCGGACAGCGTCGTCGGTCTTGCGGCCGTCGGAGCGCAGGGCCCACGGCGTGCTGCGGTGGGTCCCCTTGATGTACACATGCGGTCCGGTCTCGGGCTCGACGTCAGTGACGTACATGAAGAACTTCAGCCACGAGAGCCGGTCCCGGTCCTGGTGGAACATCTGGGCATTGATGTCGGCATCCTCGGCGCGCTGCGGCGTCGTCCACCACAGCGAGACGAGATCCTGGGTGACCGGCTGTCCGAGGTAGGCGGCCGAGATCGCCGCCATGGCCGGGTCCGAGCAGAAGTCCTGGATGTCGTCGCTGGCGAGCATCTCCGGCTCGCGGATGTCGTAGCGGCCCGCGATCGGGGCGCGTGCGTGGGTACGGACCGAAGGGCTCGTCGGTGCCTCGCGCATGGCAGTTCACCTGTTGCGAGTGGGCGCGGATTCGATCGACGATCTCCTGCGGGGCACGCCGATCGAAGACGTACAGCCCGTCCTTGCGCAGGCCGGCGAGGCACGGCTCGATCTCGCTCGGGTCGATGAAGTGACTGGCGCGACCTCGTCCGGGCTCGGTATGCCACCGCCCGGTCGGCGCAGGCCCACCCGCGACATCCACTTCCCGATCGCGGGGTGCAGGTCCATCGCGGATCTCATCCGGTAGAAGTCACGGCCGGAAGGAGGCTCCTGCGGTGCTCCGGAGGCCTCGAACCTGCGCAGGGCCGACAGCGTGCCCAGCGTTCGGGAAGGCGCAGCAGCGGCTCGACGACCGGATTGGTCTGAGACATGGCGGCGTGCTCCTCGACTCGGGTGGACGAGTGTCTCACAGTCCGAGCAGCGAGGCCTGACGGTTGAAGTCGGAGACCTGCTCGCGCACCTCGTCGAACGTGCCCCGACAGGTGATCCGGCCGTCCTCCATATACAGCAGCTGGTCGGCCCTGCGAACGGTTGCGAGTCGGTGGGCGACGGTGACCGTCGTGACCTCGCCCTCGAGGTCGACGAGCGTCCGGATGATGGCCTGCTCGGTCTCCGCGTCCAGGGCACTCGTCGCCTCGTCGAGCACCAGCAGCCTGGGACGCGTGTAGAGCGCTCGCGCGATGCCGAGCCGCTGGCGCTGGCCGCCGCTCAGCCGTACGCCTCGCTCGCCGATCATCGTGTCGAGGCCCTCGCGGCTGTCCCGCAGGAAGTCGGCGAGGTGCGCCCGGTGGAGCGCCTCCCACACCATGTCGTCGTCAATGGCATCGGGCGGCAGACCCAGGGCGACGTTCTCGCGCACGGCGCCGAAGACCAGGGCCACGTGCTGCGGCACGTACGACACGGCGCCCGGCCAGCGTGCGATGGCCTCTCGCGGACTCACGCCGCTGATGAGCACCGAGCCCTCGATCGGCTCGAGCACCCCGAGGATCACGTCGGCGAGCGTGGACTTGCCGGCGCCCGTGCTGCCGACCAGGGCCACGGACGTGCCCGATGCCGCCGTGAAGGACGCGTCGATGAGCGCCGGCTCCGACGAGTCGACGTAGACGACCGTCGCGTGCCTTACCTCGATCGTGGCGTCGAAGTCCCCGTGCCCGGCAGCGATGCGCTCCTTGATCGCGACCCCCGTCGGCACCACCGTCGCGGCCGCGTTGACGTCGGAGCCGGGGCCGGTCGAGCTCGAGGAAGTCCGCCAGATAGAACGTGGGCAGCGCCTGGACGGAGGCGTTGCGAATGGTGATCCCGGCGCCCTGCAGCCTCAGCAGCGCGGGCACCACCCGTGATCCCGCGGCCAGGAAGACCGCGACCGTCGAGGCTGCCGCACCGAGGTCCTTCGTCAGGAACTGCACGACCGCGAGGACGAGGATCGCGAAGTAGAGCGTGGCCTCCAGGACGTACTTGGGAATCTCCATGATGTACGCGGTATTCGCCGTGGCGTTGGCGTACCGCCCGATCAGGCCCTCGTAGCGGTGCAAGGTAGCAGCTCGCGTCGATTGAGGACCGTCGCCTCGCGGTACGTCTGGAGCGCCTCGGACACCGCCGAGAGCGTGTCGATCGACGAGTCGGTGATGACCTGTGCGTTCCTCGCGCTCCACGTGCTCAGGAAGCGATGCAGGATCAGCACGATCGTCACGAAGAGCACGATCGCCGCGATCGTGAGCAGCGGGTCCACGATCAGCAGCGATACTGCGACGATGACGAACAGGAACGACCTCAGCGGCGATCGTGATCGCCGAGCCGAGCATCGACACGGTCGCCGCGCCCACGCCGCTGCCGAGCGCGTAGATGGCTTCCGAGGTCGGTCCAGCGCTGAACGTCGAGAAGCGGCCGACTCAGGAACTCCCGGGCCAGTCGCGCCGAGACCTCGGCCTGACGGTTGGCCAGGAAGCGGAAGATCTTGCGCTGCATGATCGCCGAGAACGCGGTCTTCGAGACCAGGACGACCACCGCAGCAACGGCGACGAGCACGCTCAGCTGCGAGACGGTGAGGTCGCCGAGTCCCACGGCGTCGAGGAACCTGGTGACAACAGGCGGGATCCCCGTGGCGCCGACACCCGAGACGGCGATCGCGGCGAGGAGGCCCACCAGGGCGATGCCGATCAGGTCGAGGAGGCCGAGGGAGATCTGCACTCCCGAGGCCAGGACCAGAGCGGCGACGCTGCCTGCGCGGCAGCAGGTCGAGGGCTCGCCTCAGGCCCGAGGCGATGCCCTCGGGCTCGAAGTCGACGACGTTCTTGCCGCCGCGATCCGGGACGGGCTCGGCTGGCTCCGCCTCAGGACCGTCCGTCATGCCACTAATCTATCGGTGGGATCCGGGCCTTCGACCAAGCGACGGTGGGTAGTGGCGTCAAACCTGTTCATCGGGCTGGTGACCCACCCCGCCTCCCGCTTCTCCGACAGTTCGGGACCGGACGGCTTCGTCGCCCGACTGGGAGCGTTCGTCGAGTCCTCGGGCGGCGTGGCGACGGTCCGGGTGAACGACAGGAACGACTACGACGAGTCGCTCGTCGTGCTGGATCGCGACGCGGTGCGCGAGTCCATCGACGAGGAGTTCCGGACGGAGTCGGACTGGCGCGCCTATCTCGACGGCGGGGCACCGGGCGTGCGCTTCCGGGTCACGATCGCCCTGCGCCACGCGGCCCGTCGGCTGACCCTGGCCCCGCCGTGGGAGCGCACCCTGCCGCCGGAGGCCCCCGGGGTGCGCATGGTGCGCCGCCTGCTCAATATCGAGTTGTCGCATCTCTCCCTCCTGCGCGAGGCAGCCGGCTCGGGGACCGAATGGACGCTTCTCGTCGAGGACGACGCCTCGCCGGCGGACCTCGATCGCTTCGCCGTCGACCTCGAGGAGTTCATGGCGCGCCAGGGAGGTGCTGTCCAGCCGCTCTATGTCAACCTGTCCGAGTCGTTCGGCCATCAGGAGCTGGGCGTGAGCCACCTGCTGTCACCCGTCTCGACCTGGGGTGCGCAGCGCGGTGATGCGGCCGCGATCCTCTCGGCCGAACGGCCGGTCACCAACACCGTCTGCGCCATCCTCTACCGCACCGCGTTCCTCGCCGACCTCGTGCCGGCCTTGGATGCCGTGCCGATGACCCCCGTGGTGCCGATCGACTGGAAGCTGAACCGCGCCCTGATGGACCTCCACCGGGCCGGTCGAATCGGATCCGGCGACTGCTGGACCGTCTCGCCCGCGCCACTCCTTCAGCGGTCCATGCACGGTCAGCAGGATGCCTGAGCAGCGACGGCCGTCCATGCCGAGCGTGCGGGTGGCAACTCCCGCCGACGCCGACGGACTGGGTCTCGTCCACGCGCGCACCTGGCAGGCCGCATACCGCGGGATCGTCCCGGCCGCGCATCTCGCCGGCCTCACGCCGGAGCTGCGATCGCAGTGGTGGCGAGTGGAACTCGCACAGCCGTCGACACCCGGTCGCGTCGTGCAGGTGGCCGTGACGGAGGGCGACGTCGTCGTCGGCTTCTCGGCGTCAGGACCGGCACGCGACGACGACCTCCCGCCTCCGGAGCCGTTCGAGCTCTACGCCATCTATGTCGTGCCGGAGTGGTGGGGTCTCGGCGTCGGGGCACGCCTGCTCGACGCGGCGGTGTCCGCCAGCGCCGGCCAGGCGCCGGGCCTGGTCCTGTGGGTGCTGGCCGCCAACACCCGCGGTCGCCGGTTCTACGAGCGGTGCGGCTTTCATCCAGACGGCACCGTCACGACCATCGACATCGGCGGCGCCCGGCTCGAGGAGTTGCGATATCGACGTTCGTTCCCGCCTCAGTAGGCTGCGCCACATGAAGCGCTACGAGGAGGTCATCGCCTCGGTCGCCCGGCGGGCCGGAATCAGCATCTCGAGAATCGACTCCTCCGCCGTTCGCCTGCCCATCGAGACGACTGACGCGGACCGCGCGATCGTCTCCTTCGTACGGCCCTACTCGATGACGAGCGCCGAGCGCATCTGGAGCCTGCTCCAGGCCGTCTCCTACGTCGAGGACGAGCAGATCCCGGGCGCCTTCGTCGAGTGCGGCGTCTGGCGCGGCGGCAGCGTCATGGCGATGGCCCGCAAGCTCGTCGACCTGGGCCGGACCGACCGGGACATCTGGCTCTACGACACCTTCGAGGGCATGACGGCCCCGACTGCCAACGACGTCGAGGCCTCCTCCGGCCTGACCGCCGCCCAGCTCATGGACACCACCGCGGTCGGCGACGGCAACAACGTGTGGGCCTACGCCACGCAGCAGGACGTCGTCACCAATCTGCGGCTTACCGGCTACGACACCGATCGCTTCCGGCTGGTGAAGGGCGACGTCGCCGTGACTCTTGCGGCGCAGGCCCCCGACGAGATCGCGATCCTGCGCCTCGACACCGACTGGTACGAGTCGACGAAGGTGTCGCTGGAGACCCTCTACCCCAGGCTCGCAGTCGGCGGCGTCTGCATCCTCGACGACTACGGGCACTGGGTCGGCGCGCGCAAGGCCGTCGACGACTACTTCGAGCAGCTGGGCCGCCGTCCCTACATGCACCCGATCGACTACTCGGGTCGCGTGTTCATCAAGACCCGCTGATGAGCGCACCAGGTTCGCGCCCCTGGCTGTCGCTCGTCACGGTCGTGAAGGACGACGCCATCGGCTTCGCCCGGACGGCGGGGTCGATCGCGGGGCAGGACCTCGACGGGGTCGAGTTCATCGTCATCGACGGGTCCGCGGACAGGGACGCCGTCCCCGGCCTCGTGGTCGACGTGGGAATCGACGGGGCCCAGTGCACGTGGCACGAGCCCCAAGGCGTCTACCGGGCCATGAATGACGGACTGGCGGCGAGCGCCGGCGACTACGTGTACTACGCGAACGCCGGAGACACGCTGGAGCCCGGAGCCCTCGTCGAGATCCGGCGCATCGCCGACTCGCTGGCGCCGACCTGGCTGTACGGCCAGGTTCGCTTCGTCGACGAGCGCGGAGTGGCCACGATCCCGCCTCCCTTCGACTACCTGATGGAGAAGAGGCAGCACTTCAGTCGAGGGCGCTTCCCCCCGCACCAGGGCACGGTGGTGTCCAGGGAGGCGCTGACGTCGATCGGCGGGTTCGACGAGAGCTATCGCATCACCGCGGACTACGCGGCGTTCCTGCGCCTCAGCCTCATCGCGGACCCCGCCATCACTCACCGGGTCCTGGCGACCTTCCACCAGGGCGGCCTGTCCAGCACCTCATGGCGCGACTCCCTTCGTGAGTTCCATCGCGCGCGGGTCGGGATCCTCGACCTGTCCGGGCCGGATCGAGCTCGGGACACCGGCCGGACCCTCGTGCAGTTCGCGAGGATTGCGGCCTATCGCAGCGTTTCGTCGCTGAGGGCGACCGCACCTTAGACTTCATCGCGCAACTGGTGAGAGCGCGTCCTTTCGGGAGGAACATGAGAGTCTGGGTCGTCATGCCGGCGTACAACGCCGCGGCCACCCTCGAGCAGACTCTCGACGATCTGCCGATGGACGGTGTGGAGCGGGTCCTCCTTGTCGACGATGCGAGCACCGACGGGACCGCCGACCTTGCTCGGAGCCTCGGGCTCGACGTCATCGAGCACACCACGAACCGAGGGTACGGAGGCAACCAGAAGTCCTGCTACAACGCTGCTCTCGAGGGCGGTGCCGACATCATCGTGATGGTGCACCCGGACTACCAGTACGACAGCCGGATCGTCCCCGTCATGGTCGAGATCATCCGGCTGGGGATCTGCGATGTCGTCCTCGGCAATCGGATTCGAACCCGTCGGGAGACCCTCGACGGCGGAATGCCCGTGTGGAAGTACTTCACCAACCGCACAAGCACCGCGTTCGAGAACTTCGTCCTCGGGCAGTCGCTGGGCGACTTCCACTCGGGCTTTCGCGCGTACTCCCGCGAAGCGCTGGAGCGCATCCCGTACGAGCTGAACTCCGAGGACTTCTCGTTCGACCAGGAACTGCTCATCCAGGCAGCGAACCTCGGACTCAAGCTCGGCGATGTCCCGGTCCCGGTGCGCTACTTCCCCGAGGCGTCGTCCATCAACGTGCGGCGGAGCCTGCGATACGGATCGGACACGCTGCTCGCCATGGCCAGCCTCTTCACGCACCGCGCGGGCCTGCGCAACGACCCGAGGTTCCGCGACACCGGCGGACTCCCCTCGTGACCACCGACGCCGCGCCCAGCGGCCACTCGGGCCTCACCGGCCGCGGGGCGCTCGGCTTCCTGCTGGTCAACGGCGCCGTCCTACTCGCCGGCATCATGGTGATTCTCGGATTCGTCTTCGTCTCGGCCTCGTTGGATCCGGCCGCAAGCCGCCAGTCCGTCACCGAGGCCTTCGACTCCGGCGTCCTGACGGCGGATACGTACCGCACGATCGAGGTGGTCCCCGGATTCATCGTGGCCGAGAGCGACGGCTTCAGCTCGTGTGTGATGTACGGCCAGATGCTCTCCCCGTCCGAGAACGTGTTCGGGACGCGACTGTGGACGGAGGATGGCCAGTCCTGCGCGGGACTGATCGATGCCCTCCACGGTGGGGAGTCGGCGCAGTACCCCTGGTACCGCTACTGGCACGGTGGCTCGGCCATCGCGAAGGTTCTCCTGACGGTGATGTCCGTTCATGCCGCGCAGATCCTCCTGACCGCGCTGCTCGCGCTGCTCGTGACGGTCCTGTTCGTCCGCACGCGCCGCTTCTCGAAGACCCTGTCCGTCGGTCTCCTCGTCACCCTGGTCCTGACCAGCGACACGTTGTGGCAGGGGCTGTCGCTCATCCACGGCATCAGCACGAGCGTCGGGCTGACCGGCGTCATCGCTGCCCAGATCGCGTTCGAGCGGGGGTGGCGGTTCCGGTGGGCAGTCGTCGCGCTGGGCGGCTTCGCGTACGCCGTCACGGCACAGATGCTCGTGCCCATGGCCTTCGCGGTCCTCGCCGGGGTCATGGCGATGCTTCCCGTGCTCCGGCCCGGGCCGGTGGTGACGTCACGCAGGGTCGCCGTGGGCTTCCTGGCCTCGGCCACCTGGGTCGGCGGATACGTCCTCGGGCTCGGAAGCCGGTACGTCTGGGTGGCGACGTTCGGGCCCGGACTCGACGAGTTGCGAGCTGAGATCTCGACGACGGCCGGCGGCTTCGCGTCGGACACGCTGATCTCCCCCTTCCACGGCGTCCTCGGCCTGCTGATGAAGACCTGGTTCCAGCAGGGGTGGATGCAGGTCGGGCTGCTCGTCGCGTTCCTGGTGATGGGCTGGAGCCTCGGGCGCGGCGCCTCCCGGCACCTCCTCGAATGGCCGGTACTCGTATCGCTGGCGCCGCTGACCTTTGCGGTCGCGTGGCTGGGCGCGTGGGGCTACCACACCAACCACACCTTCGTGCACTTCCTGCTCGCGATCATGCTGTTCGCCGTGATGTTCAGCATCGAGGTGGCCCGGCGCATCGGGCAGGACCACGAGCTCGTCGTTGCGGAGCCGGCGGCCTAGCGTCCCCCGCGGATCCAGCCGACCAGCACGTTCCCGCCCATGCACGCGGCCCAGATCGGCTGAGCGAGCTGTCCACGCAGCACGGGTCGCCAGCCGCGGACCAGCGGGATGGTCACGAGGATGTGCGTGAGGATCGCCCTCTGGCGATCCGGGTGGTTCCGGACGAACTCACGGTAGCCACGTCCGTACGCGCGCCACTTCGAGAAGTTCTCGGCACGGTCCGGCGGGCAGTAGCGGTAGGCGACCGCGGTGCCGATGCCCTGCCGTAGGCCGCGCCGCTCGAAGTCGACGGACATCTGGGTGTCCTCGTGCTCGTGGCCCAGATCCTCAGGGCAGCCGCGCAGGTCGTCCGTGACGTACAGCGCCGGGTGCCCGACCATGTTGGTGTCGGCCGTCGGCCGGATGGTCTCGATGAAGTACTGGTTCCAGCCCTTGGCCCAGAACGTGCGCGGGTCCACGACGCGCAGGCAGCTCTGCAGCGCCGAGTAGCCACCTGCCTGGAGCTCGGCGAGCGTCGTGGCGATCCAGTCGGGGTCGAGTCGGTCGTCGGCGTCGACGAAGGCCGTGTACGGGACGTCGGTCTCGAGGTACCCGATCCGCCGCGAGGCACCCCGACCGAGTCGACCCGGGGTGAGCACGCGCACGCCTAGGGCCCGGGCGATCGCGACCGTGGCGTCCGTCGAGCCCCCGTCGACGACGATCACCTCCTGCGGGTCGGTCGCGAGCACGGCCTCGAGGCACTCCCCGATGTTCGCCTCCTCGTTCAGCGTGATGATCTGTACCGAGACCGGCAGGGGCATGGGCCGAGTCTACTGACGGCATTCGGCCGTCCTGAGCGGCAGTAAACTTGCCTGATGCGACTCGGTGAACGCGCGTGAGCACCGTCGCAGTCGTCCTGGCAGGGGGCAGGGGCACCCGCTCCGCCGACCCCAGCACCCCCAAGCTCGCCCAGGTCATCGGCGGCCGGAGCCTGCTCGAGTGGCACGCCCTGCTGCTCGCCGACTCCGAGGTCGATTCGATGGTCGTCGTCGCCGGCCATCTCGGCGACGCGGTGCAGGACCTGAGCGATGCCCTCGCCGCCGCGCGCCCGTCGATCCGCGTCATCCACGAGACCGAGCAGCGCGGGACGGTTCCCGCCCTCGCACTCGCGGCCCAGCACACCGATGCCGAGGAGTTCCTGGTGGTCCTCGGCGACATCCTCATGGCGTTCCCGGTCGAGGACTTCCTGCGCCAGTGGAGAGAATCCGGGCGATCGGTCGCCGTGGCGACCCATCCCAGCACCCACCCCGAGGACAGCGACGGAGTCTTCGCGGACAGTCACGGCGCCGTGCGCGTGATCGGCAAGTCGACGGACCGGTCGACCATCCCCAACCTGTCGTCGACCGGGCTCTTCGCGATCACCAGGGAAGGGGTGAACCGCTACCGGACCTGCCGCGACTTCGGCTCCGACGTGCTCACCGCGGCGGCGGCCGACGAGGAGCCTCTTCGCCTGGGTCAGCAGCCACTACTTCAAGGACACCGGCACGGCACGACGGCTCGATCACGCCCGCGTCGATGTGGCGTCCGGATCCTTCGGGAGGCGCGGCACATCCCGTCCCCGACCCGCGGTCTTCCTGGATCGGGACGGCGTCATCAACCCCGCGGCGCCCGAGGTCTACCGGGCCGAGCACGTACCGGCTCAACGAGGGGGTCGGCCGGGCGATCGCGCGGGCGAACCGCCTCGGCATCCCGGTCTTCGTCGTGACGAACCAGCCGGGTCTCGCAAAGGGCTTCATGACGTTCGCCGAGCATGACGCGATCCGGGCCCGCATGGACCGCCTGCTGGCGGCGGACGGTGCCTTCGTCGATGACTACGCCTTCTGCCCGCATCATCCGGACCGTGGCTTCGCGGGCGAGGTCGAGGCCCTCAAGGGACCGTGCGAGTGCCGCAAGCCCGGCGCCGCCATGGCGACCGACCTGGCACGAAGGCACCGCATCGACCTCTCGCACTCGGTCATGGTCGGCGACACCGCGCTGGACCAGGGTTTCGCACGCGCGGCGGGGCTCGACTTCATCCACGTGGCAGACTCGTGCACGCTCACGGACCCGGATGAGTGCCGCGCCGGCGGCGCACGAGGCGATAGAGCAGGCAATCGAGGTGATCCCGTGCTGATCTCCCAGGGCCCCCTGCGGGTCAGCCTGTTCGGCGGCGGGTCCGACCTGCCCGCCTTCCTGGCGGCAAACGACGGGGCCGTCCTGTCGTTCGCGATCGACCGCCGGGTCTTCATCGTCGGCCATCCGTTCACCCACCGCGAGGGCGTCGTGCTGAAGTACTCGGTCACGGAGGACGTCGCCGAGGCGGCCGACCTCAAGCATCCGATCGCCCGCGAGGTGCTGACGCGGTACGGGGTGACGCGACCTCGACATCGCCGTCATGTCCGACGTGCCCGCCGGCACCGGCCTGGGCTCCTCGTCCTCCTTCACGGTCGCCTTCCTCGCCTTCGTCCGCCACCTGGCGGGGCAGCCGTCCACCCCCGTGGACCTGGCCCGGGAGGCCTGCGAGATCGAGATCGACGTGCTTCACGAGCCGATCGGGTACCAGGACCAGTGGGCCAGCGCCCTCGGCGGCGTCAACGTCCTTCGCTTCGCCGGAGACCGCGACGGTCGAGGTCGAGTCGGTCGGGCTCACGGCGGCCGCCGCATCGCCCGCTCGAGCGCAACCTCTTCCTGGTCCCCGTCGGCCGACCGCGGCGCGCCAGCGACCTGCTCGCCCGGCAGGGCGGCGGCAGCTCGGCCCCGGCATCCAGGGCGGAGGACGTCACCCGACGGATGGTCGCCCAGGTCGACGCAGGGCAAGCGCGCACTCTCGGTCGAACGTCGACGACGTGGGTCCGCTGCTGCACGAGGCATGGCAGCTCAAGCGCGAGGTCGCCGAGGGCGTCAGCAACCCCGACGTCGACGCCGCTCTATGCCCGGGGCTCGGCCGCGGGCGCTACGGGTGGGAAACTACTGGGAGCCGGCGGCAGCGGGTACCTCGCTTCTACGTGCCCGGACAGCGAGCACGATCGGTTCCCGGTCCGTGCTGCCGAAGCCGACTAGACTTCCGCATCAGCACCCAAGGAGCGGGCGTCATCCATGAGTCCTGACCTCGCTGCGAGCCCAGCGCCTCGCTCGACGAGACCGTCGCCGCGATCCAGTCCCTCGACCAGGACGGTCCTGAGTCGCCTGGCCGACCCTCGTCGCCGGCCTCGGCGAGTCCGAGGGCATCCTGTGGACCATGGGCAACGGCGGCAGCTCGTCCACCGCATCCCACATGACCTGCGACGTGGGCAAGGGCATCGGTGCCGCCTGCCGGCACCCATCCGGGCCCTGTCCATCAACGAGCAGGCCATCACGCAGTCCGCATGGGCGAACGACTTCGGCTTCGAGGACGCCATGCGCAACCAGCTCGAGCAGCTGGCCCGTCCCGGCGACGCCGTGCTGGCATCTCCGGCAGCGGCAACTCCCCGAACGTCGTCAACGCCGCCGCATGGGCCAAGGAGCGACGGACTACCCGTCGCCGTCCTCGTCGGCCGCAACGGCGGGCGACTGTCGGAGTACGCCGACATCGAGCTTCGGGTCGACTCCACGGACATGCAGGTCCTCGAGAACGTCCACCTCGTCGTGGTGCACTGGCTGTTCAAGGCGCTCACGCACGAGAGCCGCACCGGACCCGCCAATCCGCACCCGCACGAGTAGCCGAACGTGCCGTCCAGCGCCCCCGTCGAGGGCCGGTTCATGCATGGCCTCGCCCGGTCGGCTGTGCCCGATCACGCGCAGCATCACCGGCGACGGCGTGCGACAGACCCTCGGCGATCCTGCAGGAGCACCTGCCCGGTCTCGTCATCCACGAGGTGCCCAGCGGCACGCCGGTCTTCGACTGGCAGGTGCCGGACGAGTGGAACATCACCGGTGCCCGGCTGACGGGCCCGGACGGCGAGGTCGTCGCCGACCTCGCCGACTGCAATCTGCACGTGGTCGGCTACTCGATCCCGGTCGACGTCGAGCTGACCCTCGACGAGCTGCAGCCGCACCTGCACTCGATCCCCGCGCAGCCCGACGCGATCCCTACGTCACCAGCTACTACCACCGCACCTGGGGCTTCTGCCTGGCCGACGAGAAGCGGCGAGCCGCTGCGCGACGGCACCTACCACGCCGTCATCGATACCACGCTGGAGCCGGGCAGCCTCACCTACGGCGAGCTGATCATCCCCGGCGAGTCCACTGACGAGGTCTTCGTCTCCACCTACGTCTGCCATCCGTCCATGGCCAACAACGAACTGTCCGGCCCCGTGGTGCGCACCGCCCTGGCCCGTGGCTCCAGTGCCCTGCCGCACCGCCACTACACGTACCGCATCGCCTTCGTCGCCCGAGACGATCGGAGCGCATCACCTACGCCTCGCGCAACCTCGACCAGCTGCGACGCAACGTCGTTGCGGGCTTCAACCTCACCTGCATCGGCGACGACCGTGCCTACACCTACCTCGCATCGCGCGACGGGGCAACACGCGCATCGACCGGATCGCCAAGCGGGTGCTCGGCCACCCGCGACAACGTCGTCGACTACTCCTACCTGGCCCGCGGCAGCGACGAGCGCACACTACGGCGCTCGCCGGCATCGACCTGCCGCTTCATCTCCCTGATGCGCAGCCGGTACGCCGACTACCCCGAGTACCACACCTCGCTCGACGACCTCGAGACACGTCGTCACCCCGAGCGGGCCTGCAGGGCGGGCTCGACGTCGTCCGCGAGTGCATCGAGACCCTGGAGAGCGAGCCGGTCTGCGTGGCCACCCAGCTCGGCGAGCCGCAGCTGGGCAAGCGCGGCCTCTACCACCCATCTGGGCAAGAACATCGCCGACGAGGTCATGCTGCGCACCAACATCCTCGCCTACGCCGACGGCCAGCACGCGCATCGACGACATGGCCGAGCTGTTCGATGAGCCGATCGGATACCCTGAGGCCGATGGTCGCAGGAGCTCATGGACCATGACCTGATGACTGGAGCACCACCAGAGCAATCGCCTACGAGCAGGAGCCGTGACCTGATGGCCGAGGTTGTCCGACCACTACGACGCGAGCGCCCCGACCTACTCCGAGCAGTACGACGAGAGCAGGATCCTGACGCTCCGAGGAGTACCCGGCGAACTACTTCCGTCTCAAGAGGATCAAGGCAGCGGGTGCTCAGGACCTCGGCACTCACGCAGCATCTACGAGCTCGGCGTCGGCGACGGCTCCCCGCTCGCAGCCATGGGCCGAACTGGGACTCCGCGTGGCGGCAGCGACCTGTCCGAGGGGATGCTCAAGGTCGCCAGGCGCAGTTCGAGGCGAAGGGCTTCGACTCCGAGCGTCCTCACCTGGGGCGACATCCAGGACTCGCGCGACCCTCGAGGACGCGATCGCCACCGGCCCGTACGACGGCGTCATGGCGCTCGGCGTGCTCCCGCACGTGCGCGACGAGGCCGACGTGATCGACAACATGATCGCGCTTCATCGAGCCGGGCGGAACGATGTTCCTGCAGTTCCGCAACTCCATGCTGAGCCTGTACTCGTTCAACCGCCTGACGATGGAGTTCATCGAGGACGAGCTGCTCGCAGGGGCAGTCGGAGGAGGTCAAGGACGTCGTGCGCGCCGGACTCGAGCCCCGACTCGCGATGGACAAGCCGCCCCTGCGCGAGCGGGACGCCAGACGCACCGGCCTACGACGAGATCCTCGCCAAGTTCCACAACCCGTTCGAGCTGGCCGATCTGGTGCGCGAGCACGGGGTTCAGCGGACATCCGCTTCCACTGGTACAACTACCACGTCACGCCGCCCATGCTGGCCGACTCGACTCGGCCCGACGTTCCGGACCGCCGGGAATCGCGCATGGAGCCGAGCACGGACACCTGGCGCGGCATGTTCCTGTGCTCGTCCGGCGTCATCGAAGCGACCAAGGCCTAGCCGATCCCATGCACCGTCTCGGCATGCTGCTGAAGTCCTACGGGCCGGACCTCGATCATGCCGGGCGGCTGGTCGCGAGCTTCACGGCAGTTCAACGCCGACGGACCTCCCCCTCTACGTCGTGGTGCCTGACGACCGACCTCGCCGCGTTCGCCGCGCTCGCCGGTCCGAGGCATCGAGGTCCTCGCACGAGTCGGCTCTGGCCGAGCACCTCGTGGACGAGCCCGTCGCCGGCATCCGCCCCGGCTACATCAACCAGGAGATCGTCAAGCTCGCGTTCTGGGAGCTGGGGCTGGCCGAGAACTACTTCTGCGTGGACTCCGATGCGGTCTTCGTCCGCCCCTTCGGGCGCGACGACTTCATGTTCGACGACGACGACGCCCTACACCGTCCTCGTCGAGGACAACGAGCTCAAGGTCGAGCCCCGCTACTACGAGCAGCACTGGCAGGGCCGCGAGGCGCACCTGCGACGGATCCAGGAGCTCGTCGGGCTCGACGACCGGCGGCTCCTCACCTGCCACGGGCACCAGGTCGTTCTCGGCGACGAGTCCTCGCGTCGCTCAAGGACGGACTTCATGGAGCCTCGGGGCTGGACCTACGTCGACATGCTGGCCGAGGCACCCTACGAGTTCACCTGGTACAACATGTGGCTCCAGAAGTCGCCAGGTCATCCCGATCGAGGTCCGGGAGCCGCTCGTCAAGACCTTCCACCACGAGGGCCAGCACCTGGAGTACGCGCTGCGCGGCATCGACCCCCGACGACATCGCTCGCGGCTTCGTGGGCGTCGTCGTGAACTCCAACTACGCGAATGCCTGGGGCAGTTCCGACTATCACGAGGACCCCGCCGACACGATCGCTCGCTATGCCGGCTGGTCCCTCCTCGCGCGAGCGGCCACGAGCAAGGCGCGCAGCCGGTTCAGGCGGGGCTGACCGATCGGAGCAGCGCCCCTAGCTGCGCGCGATTGCGCGACCAGTCGGCACGCCGGCGCACCCGCTCCAGCGCCGCAGCGGTCGTCGCCGCCCGGCGTGACCCGGGCACTCGCTGCATCAGATCCGCCAGCGCCTCAACGTCGCCGACCGGGAACGTGCGGCCCGTCGACTCGTCGATCCACTCGCAGTTCCCCATCGAGGCCGAGGCGAGGACGGGGACCCCGCACGCCATCGCCTGCAGGAGGGTCACCGACGTACCGTCGACCTCGGATGCCGTGACGTAAGCGTCGACGCTGCGCAGCACAGCGGGAAGGTCGACCTCCCGGATCCGGCCGATGAAGACGACGCGGTCGACGACGCCGAGCCGCACGGCATGGTCCTCGAGCTGCCGACGCTGCGGACCGTCGTTGCCGATGACGAGTCGGAGCGCCGCGTTGGAGCTCGCCGCGATGGCGAACGCCTCGAGGATCTCGTCCACGCGATAGACGGCATCGAACCCCCGCAGCGAGAGGAGGACGACGTCGTCGCTGCCCAGTCCCCAGCTGCCACGGTCGACCGCTGGGCCGTCGGGGCGGAACACGTCGAGATCCGTCCCCCATGGCAGCTCGAGGATTCGCGCGGGGGCGAGGCCGATCCGCTCGGCGAGCAGGCGGGCCGCTCGCGTGTCCACGACGAGCCCGCTGAGCATCGGCAGCCACCCGTACACCCGGGCGGCGGTCGCCTGGTCGCCGAGCAGGTCGAAGCCCCACGACAGTCCGACGACCGGGTTGGGCAGGTCGATCAGGTGCCGGGTCACCGACCCCAGTGGACCCGCGAGTACGGGAACGGTCGGATCTCCGGCACATGCCAGCACGACCGCACGCCGCAGGTCGTCGGCCGTGGGCGGATCAAGGTCAACGGCAGTGGGGGCGAAACCGTTGGCGTGCAATGCCTCCATCCACCTGTCGTCGTGGATCCCCCGGCCGTTGCTGGCATAGACGACGGGCGGGCGCGTCATTCCTGCCCGGTCTCCAGATCCGCCCAGCACACGTGCTCGCCGGATACCAGGTCGCGCCGCAGCCGTCGGCCCGGCACCAGTGAGAGCTCATGGGCGGGGACGGCCTCGGTGGGGGCCGGACGCAGGACGATGAGATCGTCGGAGGTGAGGATTGTCCCCGCAGGTACGTCGCGAACGACACGGACGCAACGCCTCTGCACGACCACGGTCTTGAGCTCGTTCTCCTCGACGACCTTCTCGCCGGAGCCGAGGGCCGCCTCGAGGCTGCGCGTGTCGTCGACCATCGCACGCCAGGTGATCGGGTCGAGGGAGAAGCCGTGATCAGGGCCTACGCGACCCGTGTCGTCCGTGAAGTGCTTCTCGATCACCCGGGCGCCCAGCGCGACCGCGCCCAGGACGGTGACGTGCCCCGGCGTGTGGTCGGACAGCCCGAGCACGACGCCCGGGTACTGGGCCGCGAACAGCCTGAGCACGTTCAGGTTCACGTGGTGCAGATTCTCGATCGATCCCGTGTAGTTCGTGTTGCACTGCATGAGGACGATATCGACTCCGGCAGCCGTGAGGAGGTCCATGGCACGGGCCACGTCCGCGGCGGTCGAGGCGCCGGCCGCGATGATCACCGGCTTGCCGAGGTCGGCGATCGCCTGGAGCTCCTCGAGCCAGTTGATGTCGCCGGACCCGACCTTCACGGCGTTGACGTAGGGGGCCAGGTGCGCGACCGCCTCCAGGTCGTACGGCGAGGACATGAACTCGATGTCGATGTCCCGCGCATGGTCGGCGAGGGTGGCGGTCCAGTCCCACGGCAGCGACGCGTCCTGGTAGACCTCGAAGACGGACTTCGTCCACGACGCCTGGTGGTCGAGTTGGCCTCCGAGGGCGGTGAAGCCGTAGTCGCTGACGATCGTCTCGGCCCGGAAGTGCTGGAACTTGGCCGCGTCCGCGCCTGCCTCCTTGGCGAGCGTCATCAGCGCCAGCGCGCGATCCAGGTCGCCGTCGTGGTTGGCCGCGATGTCGGCGATGAAGTACGTCGGCTCGTCGAGGCCGATCCGACGACCTCCCAACGGGAATCCACTCACTGGTCCTCCTCCATCCTGTGCAGCGCGGCACCCACCGACGACTCCTCGGCCCGTGCCTGCCGGATCCCCGAGCGCTGATCCTGCGGGCGAATGCCGAGGATGGACGCAAGCAGATCGGTGTTCAGCGAGATGTCACGACTCCGGGACGTGGCATGGTCCCCGAGCGACGCGGGCGACGGCGAGATCAGGTCCGGGTCGAGTTCGAACTCCTCGGCGACCGCTACGCCGAAGTCGTGCTTGGAGAGCGCGTCTGAGGACGCGACATGCACGACGCCCTCCGCTCCTGCCTCGTCGAGGCGCCAGATGGCGTCGAGCAGCGACCGCACGTAGATCGACGTGACGACGAAGTCCGGATAGCCCTTGACCGGCTGCCCCGCGCGCAGTGCGTTCACGAAGAACTCGAGCACCGACCGGCTGCCCGAGGAGCTCCATCCGAAGAAGTTCGTGCGCACCACGAGGGCACGCGCTCCGCTGTCGAGGACGGCACGCTCCCCGGCCAGCTTCGTCTCCCCGTAGAACGAGAAGGGCTCAGGGTCGTCGGTCTCGCGGTAGTCGCCGTCCTGTCCGGAGAACACCGCATCGGTCGAGATGTAGATGATCCGGGATCCGCACTCCGCCGCGGCCGCGGCGAGGGCACCGGATGCCCCGACGTTCACGGCGAGGGCCTGCTCGGGGTCGTTCTGGCAGGTCTCGTGGCCGGAGACGGCCGCCGCGTGCAGGATCACGTCGGGGCCGGACGGTCGTCACGAGCCGGCGGACGGCCGCAGCGTCCCGCAGGTCGATGGCGCTCTCCTGGTCGAACGGCGAGACGATCCGGGAGGTGCGCACCTGGGCGACCCGGGTGGCCCGGCCCTTGAGCCAGAGGCCGGCATTCGTCCCCAGGAAGCCGGCGGCTCCCGTGACGAGCCAGGTTGGTGCCATGCTCCTAGAGTCCAAGCTCCGCGAGCAGGTCACGCAGATCCTCTACCGTGAGCCACGCGTCGTTGGTGTCGGACGTGTAGGAGAAGCCGTCCTCCACCTGCTCGCCCTCGGGCCGGTGGAATCCCCATTCCGCCAGCGCCGGCAGCACGACGTAGCGATCCGGCCGGCGCAGGGTGCGCCGGGAGTCCTCGATCGAGATCATCTCCTCGTGCAGCTTCTCGCCGGGTCGGATGCCGATGTCTACGGTCTGGGAGTCGGGGCTGATCGCGTGCGCGAGGTCGATGACCCGCATGCTCGGGATCCGGGGGACGTAGAGCTCGCCACCCCGCATGTCCGAGAAGGAGTCCATCACGAACTCGACCGCCTGGGGAAGGGTGATCCAGAAGCGGGTCATGCGAGCGTCGGTGATGGGCAGCGGCTCGCCCCTGGCAGCCAGGCCGCGGAAGAACGGGATCACCGATCCCCGGCTGCCCATGACGTTCCCGTACCGGACGACCGAGAAGCGCGTCTCGTATCCGGCGGCGTAGTGATTGCCCGAGATGAAGAGCTTGTCGGCCGTGAGCTTCGTGGCGCCGTAGAGGTTCGCCGGCGACGAGGCCTTGTCGGTCGAGAGCGCCACGACCTTCTTGACGCCCGCCTCGATCGAGGCCTGGAGCACGTTCTCCGAGCCGAGGATGTTCGTCTTGACGTACTCCATCGGGTTGTACTCGGCGGTGTCGACCTGCTTGAGCGCTGCCGCGTGCACGACGAGGTCGACGCCGTGCAGCGCCATCTTCAGGCGGTCGCGGTCGCGGATGTCGCCGAGGAAGTACCGCACGCGAGGATCGTCGCCGAAGGTCTGCCGCATCTCGTACTGCTTGAGCTCGTCGCGCGAGAAGATGACCACCCGGGCCGGGTTGCGGGTGTCGAGGATGGTCCGCAGGAAGGCCTTGCCGAACGAGCCGGTGCCACCCGTGATGAGCACCGACGATCCGTCGAAGATTGGCACGGCTGGCAGGTCCCCTCACGCGTTGACGATCCAACGTGGGAGTCTAGCGAGTGGGCGCTGACGAGAGGACTGACGTGCAGTCACTGGTTCTGGGCACGGCCCAGTGGGGCCTGGACTACGGCGTGACCAATGCCGGCGGACGCGTGGGCGACCACCAGCTCGCCGAGCTCGTCTCCACGGCCCGCGAGCTCGGCATCCACCGCCTCGACACCGCAGGCGCGTACGGAGATGCCGAGTCCCGCGTCGCCCAGTGGGCCGCCGACTTCGCGATCACGACGAAGGTGACGGCCTCGGGACGCAGCGCTGAGAACGTCCACGCACTCGTCGCGTCCGGCCTTCGACGGCTCGGGGTCGAGTCGGTCGCCGGCTGCCTCGTGCACGACTGGCCCGGCCTTTCGGACCTCGACCGGGAGTCGGCGGCCGACGGCCTGCAGCGGGCGCGGGCGGACGGACTGGTGTGCGCAGATCGGGGTCTCCGGGTACGAGGCGGCCGACCTGGACTCCGCTGCCGAGGCCTTCGACGGACTCGACGTGGTCCAGATTCCCGTGAGTGCGCTGGACCAGCGGCTCGTCGGCACGCCGGCGATAGAGCGGCTCCGCGCGGCCGGTTGCCGAATCCAGGCCCGTAGCGTGTTCCTCCAAGGGCTCCTCCTGGCGCCGCCCGACGGCCACGACGCGGGGCGGCACCCCGACGTGAGCCGGTTCCACGAGGCCGCCGCGCGAGTCGGCGTCCGTCCTGTCGTCGCGGCGCTGGCCTTCCCCCGCGGCCTGCCGTGGATCTCCGAAGTGGTCGTGGGAGTGACGAGCGCTGCGGAACTGCGGCAGGTGCTGTCAGCCTGGACCGCCTCGGCGCCGGAACTCGACTGGAGGGCACTGGCCTCGAGCGACCTCGACCTGGTCGATCCCCGGCGCTGGCCGGCAGTCACGGCGCGCGGCGACCAGCGGCAGAATGCCCCGTCATGACGACCATTGCGATCCTGCAGGCGCGCATGACATCGACCCGGCTGCCCGGCAAGGTCATGGCGCCGGTGACCGGTGCGCCGATGATCCAGCGCCAGATCGAGCGGATCCGCCGCGCCGACTCGCTCGACGAGCTCATCGTGGCGACGTCGGTCGACCCGACCGACGACCAGCTCGCGGCCTTCGTGGAGTCTCTCGGCGTCGCCGTCGTGCGCGGCCCCCTCGACGACGTGCTGGCCCGCTACACGCAGGCGATCGCGCAGTTCCGGCCCGATGTGGTCGTCCGGCTCACGGCCGACTGCCCGCTCACGTCGCCCTCCGTCATCGACGACGTCGTCCGGGCCTTCTCGGCCGGCGACTTCGACTACTGCTCCAACACCCTCGAACCCACGTTCCCCGACGGCCTCGACACCGAGGTCGTCAGGAGTCATGCTCTCGAATGGGTCGACGCCCACACCGACGATCCGCACGAGCGCGAGCACGTGACGCTCGGGGTCTACCGGCGTCCGGAGCGGTTCCGCCTGGGCAATCACCGCAACGGCACGGACCTCTCGGCGCTCCGGTGGACCGTCGACACCGCGGAGGACCTCGAGTTCGTGCGCGCCGTCTACGGCGAGCTCTTCGACGCGAATCCGTCCTTCGAGCTGGCCGACGTGCTGGACCTCCTGCGGCGGCGACCGGAGCTGAGCCGCTCTACGATTCACGAGCCGCGCAATGCGGCCCTGGACGGCCTCGACACCGGAGCGATGAATGCCTGACCCCCTGAGCGAGCGGTATGCGCGCTCGACCGAGCAGCTCGCTCGCGCAGAGGCCGTCATCCCGCTGGGCTCCCAGACGTTCAGCAAGTCGCGCACGCAGTACCCGGTGGGAGCGGCGCCCCTGTTCGCCGTCCGCGGGAAGGGCAGCCACCTGTGGGACGTCGACGGCAACGAGTACGTCGACCTGGTGAGCGCACTCGGCGCCGTCGTCCTCGGCTACGGCGACGAGGAGATCGAGGAGGCGGTCACCCGTCAGCTCCGGGACGGGGTGACGCTGTCGCTGGCCCATCCCATCGAGGGCGAGGTGGCCGAGCGGATCGTCGACCTCGTGCCCTGCGCCCAGAAGGTGCGCTTCGGCAAGAACGGCACCGACGCCACGTCAGCCGCGATCCGGCTCGCCCGTGCCTTCACCGGACGCGACCACGTCATCGTGTGCGGCTACCACGGCTGGCAGGACTGGTACATCGGCAGCACGACCCGGGACCTCGGCGTGCCAGCGGCCGTCAAGGCCCTCACGCACCGCGTCCCCTACAACGATCTCGGCGCCATCGACGCCGTGATCGCGCAGCACCCCGACGGCATCGCCGCACTCATCATGGAGCCGATGACGTCAGCCTGGCCGGAGGAGGGCTACCTCCAGGCCGTGCGCGAGGTCACCGATCGCCATGGCATCGTCCTGGTGTTCGACGAGATGCTGACCGGCTTCCGGTTCGCCCCCGGTGGCGCCCAGGAGTACTTCGGGGTGACGCCCGACCTCGCCTCGTTCGGCAAGGCCCTGGCCAACGGCTTCCCGCTCTCCGCGATCGTCGGCCGCGCCGACATCATGGACGTGATGGAGCAGATCTTCTTCTCGGGCACCTTCGGCGGCGAGACGCTGTCGCTGACCGCAGCGCGGGTGGTGCTGGACCGGATGGCCACCGGGGATCCGACGACCGCGCTGGCGCGCATCGGCGGCGGCCTCGCCGCGAGCGTCGAGACCATCGTCGCTGACGAGCGGATCGACTTCCTCCACGTGTCGGGGCATCCGGCCTGGACGTTCCTCAACTGGCGGATCGACGATCCGGAGACCCTGGCGCTGGCCAAGACCCTGTTCCAGCAGGAGACCCTGAGGTCGGGGGTCCTGGTGCTGAATACGCACGACGTCACCACCACCCTGACGGATGAGGACGTCCGCCTCGTCGCAGACTCCTACCGCGGAGCGCTGGCCGCCGTGGCGTCAGGCCTGTCCGACGGCACCCTCGTCGACCGACTGGAGTGCGATCCCATCCGTCCCCTGTTCACCGTTCGCTGACGACACTCGGGCGGCACAGACCACGGACAGGATCACGAGCAGTCCCAGGGATGGACGGCTGGAGCCAGTCGTTGCGGACCTCGGTGAGGCCGGAGATGATGTAGGCGGTCATGATCGCGGCTGGGCCGGCGAACTGTCGACCGGCTGCGGACGACGATCGCGATTCCGATGCCGAGGACCGCCCCCAGGGCAAGCAGGCCGACGAGTCCGAACCGCACCACCTCGTCCAGAACCATGCTGTGCCCCTGGGTGGCCAGCGCCGCCAGGCCACCCGCGTCCCAGATTCCCGACTGCCCTACGCCGATCAGCGGAGAGTCCCGCCACAGGGAGGCGAAGGCCGGCCAGATGTTGAGGCGGCCGGTGAAGCCGGGTCCGGCACGCAGGAGGAGGAGTCCCGTCAGCACGACGACCAGGACCCCGATCCGACGCGAAGCCAGGACGGCAACGAGGTCCATCGACCGCGCAGGCCGAACGCCAGCAGCACGACGCCGCTCCCCACCAGGGCGAGCCACGACGTGCGGCTTCCGGTCATGACCATGGTCAGCAGTCCCACGGTCAGGAAGACCGGACTGCTCCACCGCGACCAGCGGGCGGCCCCGATGACAACCACGAGCATCGCCATCATCGACGTGTGGAGGGCTGACCCGAAGGGTCCGAACCAGCGGCCCTCGACGCCGAGCAGGCCCGGAGAACGGCAGCCAGTAGTTCCGGTTGTCGAAGTCGATGACCCACTGCGCCACGTAGTAGAGGGGGAGCACCCCGACGATCTCCAGGACCCGTGTGACGACGATCATCCCGACGACCAGCCACGCCATGAGCACGATGGCCCGCCAGGCCTCCTCCCAGCGAGGCGTCTTCGAGCAGCAGCATGAGCAGCGTCGGGACGGACAGCCAGACGAGGTGGTTGAAGAGATCGGCGTGGTAGACGCTGAGCACAAGGTCCACTACCCAGGCGAGCGAGAGTCCAACGAGAAGCACGGTAAAGCCCAGGCTCCTCAGCGGACGGCCACGGTAGACGAGCCACAGAGCACCGACCACCGGAACCATGGCCAGCATCGTGACGATCGCAAGCGGCTGCCCCTTGACGGTTATCTCAGGCGTAGAGAGAAAGGGCGACAGGTAGTTCACGCTCGCCGAGAGCACGACGGCGACGACCAGCGCCCCGAGATAGGGGACCGCGGAACCCTGTAGCCAACTAACCAGACGTGATTCGCGAGCATCCGTCCCCATTATTCTCTCCCATATCAGTCGGCTGCCGCGAGGGGCGTCGCCGCAGTGCTCCGTTCGCGGTCAACCGCCCCAAGCGCCTGCCAACCTCGATTGCCGCGACAAACGTATGCGTGCGCTTACGGACATCGGTCCCCACAACAAGAATGATGGACGCCTCCTTGCACCAGAACAGTGACAGGGCGGTTGGATTGGCCAGCCGACACCTCATTGGGGACTTGAGGCATGCTGCATCGCTCCGGTGTCCAGACCATCCAACGCTGGACTAGGTGCGCTGTCCATCCTAGTTCGGAATGGCGGCTCCCAGTCCAGCACGGTCGCAAGATGGGCGGCCCCAGTGTGGCATGCCCGACTAGAGACTTGAGTAGATCGCGCGCACTCGAGATTGCCGGGGGATCACACACTGGGATTCTCCTCCAGCGGTCGGAATGCCCGCACCTATGCTGAGGGCCACTGGCCCCTGATCTGGAGCCACGCCACGCTGTTGGTCAACTCCGGGGGTTGCGACGATGTCAGTAGCGCGTTCTGCGGATTCACGATGGCGCCTCGGCATTGTGGGCGTGGCACTCGCGTTCGTCCTCTTTCGTTCGACGTGGAAGATCTTTCAGGAGACTGTCGTACACGAAGGGCTCGACTACACCTACACCCTTGGCGATTGGCTCACGAACTACTCAGGCGGGATCATCCGGCGGGGCTTGTCGGGCACCATCTTGATGAGCCTGCCGCTATCGGCGAACATCCTTGAGTGGGCTGTGTTCGCCTCGATCGTGCTGATAACGCTGGCGTTCCTCCTCGTTGTATTCCTCTTATTCCGGCAGACCACGCGCTCGAACGCTTGGGTCATGCTCGTGTTGTCACCGGCGTTCGCCTTGTTTCTGCTCTGGTCGTTTCCAGGCGGACCCCGCAAGGAGCTCATCGGTGCTGTCCTTCTCGGTGCGCTCGCCCTGCTTATCCGGAAGTTCGCGGCTGCAAGTTCGGCGAGTCGAGCGGGCAACCTCGCCGTAGTGGGACTGGCGGTGCTCTACTTGCCGGTGATCCTCGTTCACGAGGTCACGCTCGCCTACATCCCGGCCGCCGTCGCCATGGTGTGGCTGAACCGGGGAGTTCTTTCGCCCACAACACTCTGGGCAGCGATGGTCGGATGGGGATTATCGGTGATGGCGGCCTTCTTCGTGATGGCCACATCGACTCGTGGTGTCGACATCGGTGCGGTCTGCGCGAGAGTGGTCGAGCGTGGCATTGATCGGTCTGTCTGTGGGGGATCGATTAGGGACTTAGGGGTCACAGCGAGTGAAGCGTTCGCCAATCAGGTGAGCTTCTTTCCTCCCTACTTCTTTTACGCCTCACTCGCCGTTCTCGCTGTACTCCCCGCATACCTCGCGGGAGGGCGACGGCGCGATGCGTGGATTCTGGCAGCCACGGTCGTGGTCCTCCTGCCCGAGATAGTGTTCGGGGGCGATTACGGCCGCTGGATCTTCGTGGCCACGGCTGCCCTGTCCTTTACGCTTCTCTCTCGGACCCCGCGCCAACTCGGCTCCGAGCATGCAGTTCCCGCGATGTGGGCAGTTGCTTACCTGCTGCTGTGGCGGGTACCCACGCTCGGAGACAACTTCGCAGAATCGTTCCTCACTCAGGGCTACCGATGGATCTTCGACTGGATCAGGGATGGCAAGGGCCACTGACGCGGGTCGACGAGGGTGAGATACGCAGACTTGGGGCGGACACAGGGGCCGGGCATCACGTCGAGAAGCGATGTGTAGGAGTCAGCCCAGAGTTCGACTGGCAGGTAATCCCTCCCCACTTCACCGTTAGGCTGACGCGACAATGACCTCTTCATGAGTTGGGATGCGTTTCATGGTTGAGCGCCTGGTCTCCTCGACGCCATTGGAGTCCAGACGCCGCGAGCCAGATCGCGCCTACCCCGCATGGCTCTGGCCCGTCCTTGTTGGCGCGATCGCCATCGGCGGAGCCCTGATGTTGCTGGGCGCCGGCGCCGTAGGGGCTACCTGGGACGAGCGCATCCATGCGGTCATGCTCGAGGAGTACTTCACCTCGGGGTGGTACGCGTCCCCAGACTGGCTAGTGAACGGTGCGCCCGGACCGGTTCTCGGCGCCTGGCCGTACTACGTCTACGCCCCGGTCGCCGAGCTGGTGACCCAGGCCATGGCGGTCCTGACTGGGGCGGAGCCATGGGGCGGGTTCAGCGAGTCTGCCTCAGCATATACAGCGCGTCACCTAGCCACGGCATTGATCGCCGCGGTTGGCATCCTGGGCAGCGCAGCTATCGCCCGCACAGTCACCCGCTCGTGGTCATGGGCCGTCGTTGCCGCGGCGTTCTTGGCCAGCACGCCGATGTGGATCGGCCACGGCATGTTCAATGTCAAGGACCTTCCCGTCGCGACCGGCTACACGCTCGCAACGGCAGGGTTCGTTTCGGTGTGCCGCAGCGACTATGGGCGATCATGGCGGTGGACCCTCAGTGCCATCGCGGGCATCGTCGCCGGCATGGTCCTTGCAGTCGGCACGCGACCCGCATCCGGACTGCCCATCGCCCTCACGGCCATCGGGATGTGCGGAGTCGCGCTCGTGTACCTCCTGGTGCGCCGAACCTCACCGGCGGCGTTCCCACACCTTGGCCTAAGGATCCGCGACCTCCTCATCTCGCTTGTCGTCTCGTATGCGCTGCTGATGGCGATCTACCCCAAGGGATTCATCAACCCGTACACGCTCGCCAAGGAGAGCCTGCTGATCTCGGGACGGTTCCCGGTGAACGACGCCGTCCTGGTAAACGGCTCGTGGGTGCCGCAACCGCCTCCCTGGTACTACCTGCCGGCCTGGTTCGGAGCGCAGCTCACACTCGTCGTCCTCGCCTTCCTAGTCGTCTTTGTTGGCGTTTGGCTCTACTCGTGGGTCACCGCCCTGCGCTCACGATCCGGAGCCGCGATTGAGCGCGTCATTCTTCCCGTCCCGGTCCTCCTGCAGGCATTCCTGCTGCCTGCGATGGCGATCCTTGCCCACTCGACGATGTACAACGCGGTGCGCCAGTTCCTATTCGTCCTGCCTGCTGTGGCGGTTCTGGCCGCCTTGGGCGTTCGACAATCCCAGTCCGCACTCCGCAGGGCACCCTCGGGCCGGCGAGCATGGACGACCGGTTTGTGGCTCGTGGTAGCCGTCGGCATCATCGTCCCCACTGTCGATCAGATCCGGCTCTTCCCTTACGGGTACGTGTACTTCAACGAGATCGCGACGATCCAGCCCGTCAACGGGCGATGGGCCACCGACTACTGGCGCGCGAGCAGTCAGGAGTTGGCCACGATCATTCCGGGCGATGGGCTTGAGAGCTGCTCCTACGTCACAGCGGAGAAGGGTCCTGCTCCCTGCGGAAGCCAGTCGCCTTTCCTGCCGTTCTGGGGTGAACGAGGCACCGCGGCACTGCCGGGACGCCTGACATCCACGGAGTACTGGTTCGTCCGGGAGAACGGCGGGGATGTATCGATACCCGAGGGCTGCACCCTTCACGACCAGCTGACCCGCCCGCTAAAGGATGAGGACGTCGTCATCGCTCAGGTCTTCCGCTGCACGATGCCCGAAGCTACCTGACGACACACGCTGCTAGCCTCATGCCAGCCGTCGGCAATTCTGCCGCGACACCGAGGAGTCCCCCGTGACCAGCGTCAACGAAACCAGGTCATCCGATTCGGGAAGGTCGGGAAAAGTCGTCGTCACGGGAGGTGCCGGCTTCATCGGCAGCACGCTCGTCGACCTCCTAGTCCGGTCCGGCAACGACGTGCACGTCGTCGACGACTTCTCGACCGGGCAGCCGCAATTCCTCGACGGCTCGGCGGCGACGATCCATCGGATCGACCTGACCGACGAGACAGCCACGCTCGACCCGGTCTTCGAGGGTGCATCAACCGTCTACCACCTGGCCGCCAATGCCGATGTCCGGTTCGGCTGGACCGACACGCGCCGCGACCTCAACCAGAACGTGATCGCGTCGCTCCGGGTAGCCGAGGCGGCACAGCGGGCGGGCGTCGCCGACGTCGTCTTCAGCTCGACCGGGGCCGTGTACGGCGACGCCGTGCAGCACCCCACGCCCGAGGACGCGTGCTTCCCTGTCCAGACCAGCCTCTACGGGGCATCGAAGGCCGCGTCAGAGGGCTTCCTGTCCGCGTTCGGGGCGATCGGTGCCTTCCGAGTCACCGCCTTCCGGTTCGTCTCCGTGCTCGGACCGCGCTACATGCACGGCCACGTGATCGACTTCGTGCGGCAGCTCGCGGACGATCCCAGCTCGCTGAAGGTGCTGGGCAACGGCACGCAGCGCAAGTCCTACATGCACGTCGACGACTGCGTGCGCGCCCTCGTGACGCTGCGCGCCGAAACCGGCTTCGAGGTGTTCAACCTCGGCGTCGACGACTACTGCACCGTCAACGACTCGGTCGACTGGATCTGCGCGCGCATGCGCGTCTCGCCGACGATCGAGCGCGGCGAGGGGGACCGAGGCTGGATCGGTGACAATCCGTTCACCTGGCTGGCGGTGCAGAAGGCGCGCGAGCGCGGCTGGGAGGCCTCGTACGGCATCCAGGACTCGATCGAGCGGACGGTGGACTGGCTGATGTCGAACGAGTGGGCACTGGGCGTCCCCGACCGACGCAGGTAGGTCCCGGACCGCTGCCTCGGTCTAGAATCTCAGCGACCAACGGCCACGGGCGCGCTTCACGGCGACCCGGGCCGCATCACGAAGGGGCGGACCTTGGGCACCATCACGCAGTGCCGGGTGTGTAAGAGCCCCCGAATCACGGAGGTCCTCGACTTCGGATCCACCGCCTTCACGGGCGTCTTCCCGGCCTCCCCCGACGAGCACGTCGACCAGGGCCGACTCAGCCTCGTGGTGTGCGAGTCGTGCGGCATGGCACAGCTCGCCGACTCCTTCCCCGCCGACGTGCTGTACGGCGACAACTACGGCTACCGCAGCGGCCTCAACGCCTCGATGCTGCAGCACCTGTCGCGCACCGCACGCCGCCTCGAGTACCGGGCGACGCTGCGGTCGGGCGATGTCGTCCTCGACATCGGCGCGAACGACGGCAGCCTGCTGCGCTCCTATGCCACCGCGGGACTCACCAAGGTCGGCATCGACCCGACGATCGCCAAGTTCCGGGAGTTCTACGACGACTCGACCATCCAGGTGGCCGACTTCTTCTCCGCGTCGAACTACGACAGCGTGTGCGACAAGCGCGCGAAGGTCGTTACCTCGATCGCCATGTTCTACGACCTCGAGGACCCGGTCGCCTTCGCCCGGGACATCCACCATGTGCTCGCCGACGACGGCCTGTGGCACTTCGAGCAGAGCTACATGCCATGGATGCTCCGCAGCGGCGCGTACGACACGATCTGCCACGAGCACCTCGAGTACTACTCGCTGACGACCATCAAGCGCATCCTCGACGAGTCCGGCTTCGTCATCGTCGACGTGGCCACCAACGCCGTCAACGGCGGTTCGATCTCCGTGACGGCGGCGAAGTCGGGCGGCTCCTGGCACACGCAGTCGATCATCCCGGAGTGGCTGCTCGAGCAGGAGCGCCGCAACCACGTGCACGAGGTGCCGACGTGGCTGCGCTTCGCCGAGACCGTCCGCGAGCGGCAGACCGACCTGCACGAGCTGCTCACGTCCCTCAAGCGCTCGCACAGCAGCATCATGGGACTCGGCGCCTCGACCAAGGGCAACGTGCTGCTCCAGACGACGGAGATCGGCACCGACCTGCTGAGCGCCGTCGGCGACGTGAATCCCTACAAGTTCGGGCGATTCATGCCCGGCACGAACATCCCGATCCTCAGCGAGGACGATGTCCTGGCTGCCAACCCCGACTACCTGCTGGTCCTGCCATGGCACTTCCGCGAGACGTTCATGGTCAAGCTGGAGCCCTACCTCTCGCGCGGCGGACGGCTGATCTTCCCCCTCCCCGACATCGAGGTGGTCGGCTACTAGCGCAGGGTGGGCAGCTCCCGCTTCGCCAGGCCGAGGTCGATCCTGTTCCAGAAGTTGTCCGAGTAGAGGGACATCGCGCGGGCCCGCGCGGCGGCACGCATCGCCTCGAGTTCGTCCGGGTGCCCAAGCAGGTGCGTCACCTGCCGCTTGAGATCGTCGTAGGAGTGATAGGCGATGAACTCCTTGCCCAGCCTGAAGTAGTCCTCGGCGTACAGGGGGCTGTCGGACGCGACGACCGACCCGAACAGGGAGCCCTCGAGGATGCGTGTCTTGAGCTGCGTCACCGGAACCCCGTTGCATCTCGAGAAGTTGAGCGTGATCCGGCTGCGCTTGAGAACCCTTGCGTACGAGGCGAAACCGGGCTGAACGCCCTCGTCGGAGAACTGCGGGTTGACGGTGACCTCGACGCCGGCCCGGACCATGTCGTCGAGCAGCGCCCTGCGGTACTCGTATCCGTCGACGTTCCCGATGAACGTCAGGTCGAACCGCGGCTCGAGCCCCTCGGTCGCCTCGTCGAGAACGCGCAGCGACTCGTTCGCGATCGGCAGGAACAGCGGACCGACCGCCGGCCGATTCGGGCGGATCAGCCCCTGCAGCGGACGATCGAGTGCCACGGCGACGCTTCGCGCATAGACCCTGGTGACGCGGTCGATGTGCATGAGGATGTACGGATACGCCGAGTCGTAGGAGAGCGCGACGAACGTGCCTCCCCAGCGGCTGCGCAGCGCCTTGAGCATGACGTCCCACGTCCACTCGGGTGCGTCGGCCGGATCGTGCTCGATCTGCGCCATCACGTGGGTCACGCGGTGCTCGGACACGTAGTCGAGGATCTGCTCGTGCCACGTCGATGCGCTCGCGCCGCCCTCGACATTGACGACACTGACGCGATCCCGACCGAGCACGTCGCGGGCCGACTCGACGAGGTCGTACGTGTGGTTGCCGACGCCGGGGAGCCAGGTCTGCTCCGAGGAGTCGCGCGCCGGCACCACGTACAGCAGGTGCGGGGGTCCCGATGCGCCTCGGAGCGACCCCCTGCGAGCGTGCTGGCGCCACTGGTTCTGCGCGCCGGACGTGACGGACTCGACCGACAGCTGCGCCGCCGAGCGCCGGATGCCCCAGACGTTCCAGGTCAGCCGCGGGAAGGCCGCGTTGACGGGAACGCCGATGCGCGACACCAGGTCCCTGCCGGTCGAAGCCAAAGTCACTGATCAGTCCATCCCGGAACGCGGAGCCGTCGGCCAGTCCCCAAGGGTACTTGGCCGCTGCCGGGGCCGGGCGGCAGCGCCTGACTATGCTCGTGCGTCGTGATGCGCCATTCGGTCCAGCGTGTCCTGCTGTTCCCCGTCAACGGCTATGTCAATCGCCTGCAGGCGCTGGCGAGCGCGGCCATCCTCGCCGACCAGCTCGACGCCCGGCTTCAGGTGTGCTGGCCGCCCTTCGAGCTCGTACCCGGCCCGGCGAGCGACACCCTCGGCGCCGACTTCGTCGCGAACCACGTCGTGACCGCAGACCAGGCGCTTGGGGACCACGGCGTGACCATCGACGGGGTCCCCCTCTACGTGTCCATCGATCGCCCACGCGGAATGGTCTTCCTGCGCGGCCACGACCGCGGCGAGCAGCCCCTGATGGGAGAGGTCTCCGCCCTCCTGCAGGACGACAGCCAGCCCGCGACGCTCGTCATCGTGGCCGGCGGCAGCTTCTACCTCGATCCACTCGGGCGACCCGAACCGCTCTGGCGGGAGGCCTTCCTGTCGGCCAAGCGCGACGTCTACCGGTCCCTGCCGCTCGTGGCGGCCGCCGAGAACGCGGCGGCCTCCGCTGTGGCCGAGCACGGGGCGGACTTCATCGGCCTGCATCTTCGGTACTCCGACCGGGCGCACCAGGCGCCGACCGAGCGTGCCATCAGGCGGGCGCTTGCCGACCAGTCGCAGGCGACGGGCCTGGCGCGGGTCTTCGTCGCCAGCGACACGCCGCGCGCCCGTGAGCGATGGTTCGAGATCCTCCGCGGGATGGGCCTCGAGCCCTGGGCGATCACGCACCAGGCCTGGGACCGGCGCGAGGCCGGCAGCGCGGCGCCTGCGCTCGCGGACTGGCGCGTCCTCGGACGAAGCCGGCGGCTGGTCTACTTCGCCGAGTCGTCCTTCGCCGTCGAGGCTGCAGTCGCCTCCGGCACGTGGGCGGAGTCGACCGCCCTGGCCGTGAGTCGTCCGCGGGCCCTCGCCTACCGGGGAATCGTCACGGCACGGGCCGCGCTGACGTACCCCAGCCGTCACTGGACCGCGCGGTAGGCCTCCGCGTTCGCCTTCGCATAGCCGGTCCAGGAGAACTTGCCGGCCTGCTCGAAGCCTCGCCGGGTCATCTCGGCCCGGGCCGCATCGTCGGACAGCAGATCGCGCAGCACGACCTCGAGCGCGGCCGCACTGCCGGGCGCGAAGTACCTCGCGGCCGAACCGCCGACCTCCGGCAGGGATGACGTGTCGGCGAGGATCAGGGGGCTGCCGCACGCCATCGCCTCGACCGCGGGCAGGCCGAACCCCTCGTATCTCGACGGGAACACGGTGACCACGGCCTGCGCGTAGGCAGCCGGCACGTCATCGTCGGCGAGCGAGGCCTGGCTCACCTTGCCGGACATGCCGGCGGACTGGACGACGGCGCGCTCCTGCGGCGTCAGCGGGCCACCGCCCACGAGGAACAGGCTCAGATCAGGCACGTCGCGGTGGATTGCAGCGAAGGCGGCCAGCAGCGTCTGGCCGTCCTTGTAGGTGGCGCGATTGCCGACATGCAGGACGTACGGCTCCGGGAACCCCTCACGACGCGTCGTTCCCGGATGGAAGGCCGGCCCGACCCCCGGGTACGCGATCGAGATCGGGGCCGCAACGTCGGGGTAGATGCGCAGCAGGTCGCGTCGCGTCGACTCGGAGATGCAGATGATCAGATCGGCCCGCTGGACGTACTTGTGCTTCTCGGTCAGGAAGTCCATGCGGCGTCGCGTCTTGGGCATCAGCTCGGGGATCATGTCGTAGACCGTCACGACGCGCTTCGCGCCGGTGTGCTCGGCGAGGCCGCGTGGCAGGTAGAAGGTGTTGTGGACGACATCGACCGTTGCCCGGCGTCGGCGGCGGGTGAAGTAGCGGCCGAGGGCGAGGAACGGGCTGGCAGCTGCGCGTGACGTTGAGGCGGGCGGAAAGGTCCGGATCCGACAGCAGGTACTCGTTGACGACGGGGGCGTCGAGGGTGTCGAGCTGCACGTCGAGGCTCGGGTCGCGAACGAACGACGAGGCCTTCTCGTAGAAGAGCCGCGAGATCCCCCCGTAGGTCTGGACGGCGAAGATCTGCTCGTCCAGGGCTACGTGCACCCGTTGATCCTATGGGTGCCGTGTCGAGACGATGGATTCCGTGCCAATCCAGTGGGGGCGGGCGCCGGGCCCGGCTCAGGATCTCGCGAAGCCGTCCTGGACACCGGAGCCTCGACCCGCGATGTCCTGCGAGATCTGCGGGGTGCAGATCGGGAACCGCCCCCAGCACTGCTCGGACGGAAGCGGCATCACGATCTCGAGTCCGGACGAGAGCCGCACGTGGTCGACCGCGGGCATCGGCACCGGAGCCGCCTGATAGGAGATCGAGAGCGGACCCAGCCGCCACGTGCGCGACTCCGTGTTCCCGCTGGTGTCGAGTCTCGCCACCGCGTTGTAGCCCACCAGGATGACGAGGGGCACCGCCGCCGCGAAGGCAAGGCCGGTCAGGACCTGTCGGCTGCTCAGGTGCACCGGCCTGGGATCGCGGACCAGCCGGAACAGGCCCCAGCCCGCTGCCACGGCCGGAAGCCCGAAGAGCGGGCCCCAGGCGAAGCGGAAGGACGGGGGCGTCAGCAGCCACCACACGACGAGTGTCGCCGCACTGGGCAGCAGGACCACCAGGAGTCGGCGCACGGAGGCGCGGGGCACCCGACTGCGCCGGCTGACGACCAGCAGCACCACCGCGGCGAGGGTCAGTGCGAGGAACGCGAACGGCTCCCACTGGTTCACAAGGTTCGCCGTCCACGCCGGCACCCAGCCCCAGCCGTGCATCGCCGCCTCAGCGTTTGCGGGGTCTCGCGCATTGCCCAGGGTTGCCAGTTGCGCGCTGGTGGGGTCGGACGCCCGCCACGCCACGTCGAAGGGCAGGACCGCGAGCGGGTACTCAAGCCAGCCGCTCAGGAGGTAGTCGCGTGCCGACTGGGCGAGGCCGAGAAGCAGCGCAGCGACGCCAACGAGGGCCCACCCGCTGCGCTGCTGCGGCGACGGCCGCCCAGCGGTCCTGCGCCCCCATCCCAGGATGACGAGCGCGGCCAGCAGGCCCGCGAGGAAGAAGAGCATCAGCGGACGCATGGACACCGCGATCAGTGCCGCGATCACGGAGATGATCCCCGCTCGGCCCAGCGGCCGGGTGCCACCAGCGGCGTCGGCGAGGTACGCCAGCGATACGAAGGTCACGATCATCACGGCCGGGTCCGAGCTCGGGCTCGTCGTCCAGAAGTCGCTCAGCGACACGAGCGGAAAGAGCGCCGTCGTCGTGGCCACGAGCAGCACCGGCATTCCCACGCTCAGTCGCCGGCTCCACACGCGCGCGAGCAGCTCCACGACGAGCAGGAACGTCAGCAGCCCATTGACGAGCCGGAAGCCCTGCCCGTCCCACGGCCCGTTGCCGAGGATCGCGGCCAGCGGGAAGAGGCTGTTGTTGTACCCGAACGGGAAGTAGATGTTGGCGATTCCGGGGATGGCGGAGTAGTCGAAGGAGTACTGGATGGCACCGAGGTGGTAGAGACCGGTGTCGTAGTTGGTGGCCGGTCCCATCGCCGCCACCGCGAGATAGCCGATGCACGCCACGAGCGCGACCGTAAGGGCGGTCGGCCACAGGCGTGCATCGGTCCATGGTCGGGCCCGCCGGTGCGGGCGGCCTCGCACCAGGATCCAGGTCGACGCCGCGACCCCCGCGGACACCACGATCAAGAGGACGATCGCTGCGACCGCGCTGCCGAGCGGCACGACGATGCTCAGGCCGAGGATGACGATGACCACGAGCAGCAGCCCGAGCCAGATGGACATCCGAACGCGCCTCAGGGAGCGGGCGCCCAGCAGCGTGGCCGGCACGAAGCCGACCGCCACAAGGGCCAGGGTCCAGGCGGACCAGGTGATGAGGGCGAGGATCGCTCCCACGACTAGCTCAGCGTGCCGCGGAAGTACTCGATGGTGCGTTCGAGGCCCTGGCCCAGTGGGATCGTCGGCTGCCAGCCGAGGAGGGTCTTCGCCCGCGTGATGTCGGGCTGCCGCCGGATCGGGTCGTCGGTCGGGAGGGGATGGAAGGTGGTGCCCGGGTCGGATCCCACGATGCGGATCACCTCGGCGGCGAGCTCGGCGATGGTGAACTCGCCCGGGTTGCCGAGGTTGATGGGTCCGATGACGGCGTCGTCGCTCTTCATCATGGCGATCAGTCCGTCGATCAGGTCGTCGACGTAGCAGAAGGACCGCGTCTGCTGACCCTCGCCGTAGATCGTCAGCGGCACGCCGGTCAGCGCGCTCATGATGAAGTTGGAGACGACGCGGCCGTCGTGCGGGTGCATGCGCGGGCCGTAGGTGTTGAACAGCCGCACGACCTTGATCTTCAGGTCGTGCTGGCGCTGGTAGTCGAAGAAGAGCGTCTCTGCCGCCCGCTTGCCCTCGTCGTAGCACGCGCGCGGGCCGATCGGGTTGACGTTGCCCCAGTAGTCCTCGGTCTGCGGGTGCACCAGCGGATCACCGTAGACCTCGGACGTCGACGTCAGCAGGATCCGGGCGCCGGTGCGCTTCGCGAGTCCCAGCATGTTGATCGAGCCGTGCACGGCGGTCTTGGTGGTCTGCACCGGATCGCGCTGGTAGTGGATCGGCGACGCCGGACAGGCCAGGTGGTAGATCTCGTCGACCTCCACATACAGCGGGAAGGTGACGTCGTGCCGGATCACCTCGAACCGCGGATTCGGGAGCAGGTGCGCGATGTTGTCCTTGGTCGAGGAGTAGTAGTTGTCGACGCAGAGCACGTCGTACCCGTCGGCCAGGAGCCGCTCGCAGAGATGCGAGCCGAGGAAGCCGGCACCTCCGGTGACCAGGGCGCGGCCCTTGGCGATCGACATCTGGACTCCTTCTACGGCTACGCGGCGAGCCTCTTCCTAACGTAGCGGATGGTCTGCCGCATCAGTCCCGTGGTCGTCGCACCGAAGACGACCCGCCGGCTCCACGCGTCGGCCCGCTCGTCGACCTGCACGGCGACGGGCTGCGTCGGGAGTGCGATGTCCTGACTGGGGCGGAGGTACCCGGGTCGATCGCCGGTGTGCGTCGCCTCAGACCCCCAGCCGACGTTGTCGACCAGGTTCACGTTGGAGGTGGCCGTGAGCATCTCGTGCTCCATGCTGATGAACACCAGCTGCATGTCCCAGGTGTCGATGCCGTTGCGGGCCATGAGGTCGAACATGGTGCGCCAGAAGACGAAGCCCGCCGGTGAACGACCCGCCGCATTCCACAGCTGCCGGGTCGTCATGCGCTCATGCCAGTCGGAGATGTCGAGGTCGTGCAGGCCCCAGGCCCGACGCCAGGTGGCCCACCCCCAGATGTGGGGGACGCGCGAGAACCGGTAGGCACCCGGCGTGCCCTGGTGCTCGGGAGGAACGAAGTTGCAGCCGGAGATCGCCATGACCCGGTCGTCGTCCTCGTACCGGTCGAGCAGCTCCGAGCAGAAGTCGAAGAACGTCGGCTGCGGGAGGATGTCGTCCTCCAGGATGATGCCGCGCTCCTCGTGCTCCAGGAACCAGGTCACCGCGCTGCTGACACCGACTCCGCAGCCGAGATTCGACTCCCGGAACAGCGTCGCCACCTCGCACGGCCAGTCGATCGTCCCGACCAGGTCGCGCGTCTGCCGCACGCGCTCCGCGTCGGTGGGGTGGCCGGCGCGTGGTCCGTCGACGGCCACGTACACGCGGCTCGGCTCGGTGTCGCGCAGCCGCCCGAGGAGCTGGGCGAACTGGTCCGGCCGATTGAACGCGATGAGCAGCAGGGGCTCGTCACTCATCCCCAGCGCGCCCGTCCGACTCATCCGGGCGGAGCCTGGCGGATGCGCGCAGGTCGGTGATCTCCTCGTCGAGGAGGGCGATCTCCTCGGCGAGGCGCCGGATGCGGGCCTCGTGCCGACTCAGCTCATAGCTCAGCTGAACGCTCACCAGCACCAGCAGCACGACGGACATGAAGAACAGCAGGTTGACGGGCTGCGCCACGCCGATGAGGTCGCTCAGCCAGATGAGGAGTCCCGGGAACACCGCGAAGACCAGTGCCGTGCCGGAGAAGAACAGCCACAGCACCGCGTACTTCTCGCGCAGGACCCCACGGCGCAGCAGGCTGAAGACGAAGACGAAGGTGACGACTGCCGCCAGTCCCGCGAGGATGTTGGCCGTCACGACTGGTCGCCCCTGGGCGTGTGCCCGGCGCCCTGCAGTCCGGTCGCGATCAGCGCGAGGGTGGCGCGGCCGAGGTAGAGCGCCGACCACACCGCGTTCTTGCTGGGCCTGCCGACCTGTCGGAAGTACATCGTGACCGGGGTCTCCTTGATCACCAGGCCGTTGCGGATCGCGATGGCGAGCGAGCCGACGGTGTCACCGAGGTAGTCGGCGGGGTAGTCCACGGCGAACAGCGAGATGGCGCGCGGACCGGCCGACCGAAAGCCCGAGGTGGGGTCCGAGATGGTCCCTCGGTTCATCCAGCTCAGGCTCATCGACAGTAGGCGCATCGCCCAGCGGCGCGGTCCGCCGACGAAGTACATCGAGTTGGGATGGAACCTCGTGCCGACCACGACATCGGCGGCCTCCAGGCCGTCCAGCACCCGGTCGAGGTCCGCAGGATCATGCTGCCCGTCGGCGTCCACCTGCACGAGGGCGGAGTACCCCTCGCGCTTGGCGTAGAGGAACGCGGTGCGCATGGCGCCGCCGACACCGACATTGAAGGGCAGCGAGACCACGGTGGCGCCGGCATCGCGGGCCACTGTCGCGGTGTCGTCCGTGGATCCGTCGTTGACGACGAGGATGTCGGCCTCGGGCCGGTGCTCCCGTACGGACCTGATCACGTCTCCGATCGAGCCCTGCTCGTTCCACGCGGGAATCGCCACGAGTACGCGACCGATGCCCATGGCCTAACGGTAATGGACGGACGCCGGGGCGGTGGGACGCGCCTGACGGCGGCCCCGGCCGGCCGGATCGGACACGAGCCACAGGCTCCCGAGGACGAAGGCGGCCGTCGCCGCTGCGCCCACCACGAGGATCGCGGGCAGGGGGAGGTCGGCCGCGGTCCACGCGACCGGGGGATTGATGTCGAAGATGCCGAATCCCGAGCCGATGGAGTATCGATGGGCGTTCACCCACAGCGACAGGACGGCACTGCCCGTCAGCGCCACCGCGAGCACCAGGCCCGGCACCCGCGGCAGGGCGAGCGCCACTCTGGGGCGGGGTCCCAGGCACAGGGTCGACAGCAGCAGGAGCACCAGGGGGAGCAGGTAGCGCGCCTGCACGACCTCGCCGACCCCGAGCCCCTCCTTCTGGAGGAACCACAGCGGGATGCAGACCAGGCCGGCGAAGGCGACGGCAACGGCGGTGGCCTTGCGTCGCCCCATCGATCCGAGGCCCCGGTAGGCGAGGGCCCCCAGGGCCAGCGTCCCGACGATCGGCGCCAGCGGCGGCAGCACGGTGTCGTTCCAGCCGAGGGCGCCGCCGCCCACCGCCTGCTGGACGAGCACCGGCAGGAACACGAGGTTCGTCAGCAGCAGTCCGATGCCAGGGTCGGCGCCGCCCATGGGGTCGCCCTGGCCGCCCGGGGAGCCGGCCAGGAGGTAGGTGACCGCACCGAACGCGGCCACGACCACCACCACCGCGGTCGAGACCGGGGCAGCGCGCAGTCGACGCGGCCCGGTCAGGATCCCCACGAGGGCTGCGGCGAGGACGACGTAGGCGGCCGCGTCGATGCGAGCCCCGGCCGCCATCGTCCCCGTCACGACGGTGCCGGCGGCGATCAGCCAGGTCCGTCGATTGCGCCAGTCGCGACGGTGCAGCAGCGCCAGCGCGAACGCCCAGAACAGTCCGACCCCGACGACCGCCCACCCACTCGGGTTGGTGGACGCGACAACGAAGAGCCCCAGCGGGATGAACCCGACCGTGACCGCCGTGAGGCTGGCGTACCGGATACCGAGCGGGACCACCCTGAGCATCAGGGCCAGCAGGACGCTGGCCAGCGCGGCGTTCGCGAGTCGCATGCCGAGCACGGACCGCTCGACGTCCGGACCGACCAGCAGCGCCATCGCCCGGTAGTACAGGCTCGGGTACAGGCCGGCCGTCTCGTTCACGCGGATGGTCTCGACCATGGTGTCGGGGAGCGTGGCCTTGCAGGCAGCGGTGACCTCGTCGTCGAATGCGAAGCAGGTCGAGGCATCGACGACCGCCGCGGGCACGCGGCGCGCGAGCGGGTCACCCGGAACGCCCTCGCATCGTCCGGACTCGATGCCCGCGGCGCACCAGATCGACGTCAGGTGGTAGTCGTCGTCAGGTGAGGACCCCGCCGGCGACGTCAACGCCCAGGACGCGCACATGACGAAGAAGGCCGCCGGCAGCCACAGCCACGCCCAGCGCCTCATGCGCCGGCCGCCGTGTCGGCGACCTCGGCCGCGAAGGCCGCCCAGGTGGGGACGGCCTCGGCGTCGAGCTCTGCGCGCAGCCCGGACAGGGCGTCCGCCTCGCAGTAGGCGCCGAACAGACCCACGAGGTCGTCGTGGGACATTGCCGGCACCCGGCGCGCACCCCGACCCGCCATCAGGTCGCCGGCCGGCTGCTCCCCGTCGAAGAGCACGGGCGTGCCGAGCCGGATCGCCTCGAGGACCGGGATGCCGTACCCCTCGGTGCCGATGGAGAGGAACGCGCTGGACCGTTGAACCGCGTCGTAGACCTGGGCATCCGACGCACCCTGCAGCCAGGTCACCCTCGCGCCTGATGCGATCGCCGACCTGACGGCCTCGTTGATCGACTCGTCCGAGGCGGACGGGCTGCCGATGAAGGCGAGCTCCGCCTCGACGTCCGTTCGGGCGGTCGCGTCGAGGAACGCATCGAGGATCTCGACCGGGCGCTTGCGCGCCTCCATCGTGCCGAGCCGGACGAAGCGCGGACGCGGCGGTGGCTCGCCGGCACGAATCGCGATGTGGTCGCCGCCGGGGTGCGCGACGCGCGTCACGCGTGCCGGATCACGTCGAAGCCGGCCAAGGATGCCCGAGCGCGCGTACTCGCTGATGCACACCACCGCGTCGGCCACGGCCAGGTGCCGGAAGTACCAGCTCACGAAGGCCGCGCTCCCTGGCGTGAACCGGTAGTTCGCCGGCTCGCTCATCGGCAGCACGTCATAGCCGACCATCACCGTGGGGACGCACTTCGCGAAGACCTCGAAGCGCTCGAGCACGCTCGGCAGATAGGACACCTCGGGCAGCAGCCAGGCGTCGAAGATCGCCAGCAGGTCACCGCTCCTGACCCGAACCGGGCTCATCTCGGCCACACGGTCGCGGACCAGCAGTCGCAGGTCCTGACCGGGCTCCCTCGGCAGGAACGGGATCGTCAGCAGGTCGGCGGCCTGCGCCGGCGTCAGGAGGCCGAACTGATCGCCGATGGGGACCACGAAGTCGGCCTGCACCCGCTCGACCGGCCATTCGAGGGCCAGGTACTGCAGCACGCGCTGGATTCCCGACCCGTAGGGGTCACGCACGAACTGCTCGATGTCTACGCCGACGTACCTCATCCGGCACTGCCCACGCGGTCTTCGGACTCGACGAGAAGGCCGAGGAGGGCCTCGGCGTACCGCCTCGGCGACTTGCGGTCGAGGTACTCGACGCGCATCCGCTCGCGCACGTCGGGCGCGATGGGATCGGCCAGCCTCCGCTCGATCGCCTCGGCGACCATGACCGGGCTCACGTCGTCCGGCAGTCGGTCGACGAAGTCGGGCGTGTCGACGTCGATCGCCAGTCCCGAGCTGGCCAGGCTCGTGGTCCCGTAGGCGGCGAGGTCGCTGAGCGGGCCGCTGACTCCGAGCAGCGGGCTGATGCGCAGCTGCAGTCCGAGGTCGACCGCCAGGAGGTAGTCCCGGAACTGCTCGTCGGTGAGGAACCCCGTGACGTCGAAGTTGGCGATTCCGGCCTCGCGCGCGCGGGCCGAGAGGGACGCGACGACATCTGCGCTGGCCGCGCCTGCGAGGTGGAGGGAGACGCGATGACCCCACTGGGTCAGCCACGCGGCCGACTCGAGGACGACGTCGGTCATCTTGGTACGCACGTCGACGAAGCCGAACGAGGCGATGTGGACCGTGCCGGCGAACCTGCCCTCGTCGAAGCCGAGCCGATCGCGCGCATCGCGGCGCATCTGCTCCGTGACGGCCCCCTGCGGAGCCCGCTGGTTGGCGAACGGCAGCAGCCGGGGCGTGACGCCGGTCTCGGCCGCGATGCGCGGCGCTGCGCTCGGCGAGTGCATGATCAGCATCCTCGCCCGGCGGGCGATCTCCCAGAATCCCGCGTTCTGCAGCAGCCGCATGTCGTCGATCTGGTCGTCGAGCGGCGGGTCGAGCGACCGTCGACCGGATCCCCGGAGCATCACCTGCTCGACACCGCCCTTGCCGCGCATGGCCATGTAGAGCTCGACCATCCGCGTGTCGTGGGCGACCACGACCGAGTCGACGGAGTCGAGGATCTCCAGGAACGGGATGTGGAAGTGGCTGTTGCCGACGACGGACACGAAGGCGTCGTGGCCGCTCCCCCGGGCGAACACGTCATCGATGCCGGCGTGCCGCAGCCGCACCCCGGCGGGCGTGCTCGACGCCACGTCCGCGCCCTGCGTCGTGTAGACGGTGAGATCGCACAGCCGGGCCAGCTCGACCGCGGTGGTCGTCGAGAAGTCCGCGACGCCCGATCGCTGCGGCACCCACGGGGTCGCGAACCCGACATCGAGGGAGCGGCCGGCCACGTAGACGGCGGCCGGGGGAAGGTCGACGGACGCCGACTTGACGTTGTCGGCGACCATGCGGCCGAGTACGTCCTCGAGCGATGCGTGCTGGTGCTGCAGGAGGTTTCGCATCTGCCTCGACTGCGTCGAGCCCTTCCGGGTGTGTCGCGAGATCGCCCGCTGCAGGCTGCGAGGGCTACTCGGATCGGCCAGGTAGGAGCCGGACCCGATGAGCTCCCGATGAGCGGGGATGTCCGTCGCCACGACGGGAGTTCCAGCGCGCAGCGCCTCGATCACGGGAAGGCTCAGGCCCTCGTCGAAGGACGCCACCACGACCAGGCTCGCCGACGCGAGGAGCTGATGCATCTCCTCGTCGCTGATCCGACCGGTCGTCACCGCCTCGCCCGGTCGCATCGCGGCGGCGATCGACCAGTGGTGGACGCGCGTCTCCTGCCCGGCCATCCCGACGACCACCACGTCGCGGGGCTCGTCGAGACCGGCGGTCGCCGCCCCGATCCCGGCGAGCGCGCCGAAGGTGTTCTTCCGCGGCTCGTCACCGGTCATCACCACGATCGGTCCGGTCCCGCCGGACGGCGCCGTCACCTCGCCGGCCGGGAGGACATCGCGCGGCCAGGCGACCACCGCCGAGGTCGTCCCCGGGGCCTCGGTCGAACGGCCGAGGAAACCGGCCAGTTCCTCGCCGGCGAGGTGAGAGATGCAGACGAAGTCGTCGTACATGCGCAACGCGTCGAGCGCGGCGCCGTACTCGACCCGGGCGGCGACGTGGCTCAGGTAGATCGTGGGGTAGTGCATCGGGATGAAGTCGAACACCACGGCTATCTTGTGCGCGCCGCTGTGCAGGAGCGGCACCAGGGGCAGGCTGGTTGCCGTCATCGGCGAGGGCTGCACGAGCACGCTGTACGCCGCGACCTGGGCCGTGTCGACCCTCGTGACCTGCCGGCAGGCACCGGCCAGCTCAGTCGGCAGCACCTCGAGACCGTTGTCCACCAGGAGGACGAGTCGGTCGTCGCCGATGGTGGACCGCACCCCGAGCAGGGCCGCCTTGGCGAACCGGCCGATGCCTCGGGCGCCGAAGGCCGTCGTCTGCAGGCACCGGGCGTCGAACAGGACGCGGTCGCCTCCCGCCCAGGTCGGGCCGGATGGCCGATCGGCCAGGCGCAGCCGCAGCCGCAGGGCGGCCAGGGTGCGGCCGACCTCATCACCGTGGTTGTCGGTGCGTCGGTCCAGCAGCTCGTCCGTGTCGTACGGTCCGGCCCCCAGCCAGGCGCGCGCTGCCTGCGCGTCGTCACGCGTGAAGGCGTGCAGGTCGATTCCGCCCGACGGTGCCGGCGGCAGACCCTCGGGCGTGATCCAGCCGACCACGTCAGCGGGTGGCCGGCCGAGATACGCCGCATCCGTCAGGTGGACCATGTTCGCGGAGACGTGCTTCAGATGACGCCGACGGACCAGGGACCGCTCAACCGGTGCCGGGAGATGAGCCACGGCGCGTCGCGCCCGGAAGAGGACCGCCTTCCCGACCCGGGCGACCTTGCGCGAGTAGCGCCACGACCGCGACCCTTCGACCGTGGTGAGGGCGGTCCGAAGCTCGCGGATCTGCTTCTCGTACTCGGACACCGGCACTTCGCCCCGGATGTCGTTGAGGATGAGCTCTCGCTGCCACGCCCGGCGAATCGCGGCCCGGTCCGCGCGCTGGGAGCTCTGCGCGAGGTCGACCTGCATCCAGCCGTGCTCGCCTGCGTCGACCGCATTGAACGGCACCGCCACGGCATCGGCCAGGTCCCGGTGCTCGTCGGCCACGTACCAGCGATTCACGCCGTCGAAGGTCACGTATCGGTACCCGTGGTCCAGCAGTCCGGGTTCCCACTCCTGATGGCTCGGCGTCGTGGTGCCGGGCAGGACCGCCTCCACGCAGAGGATCCACGGTCGATAACGCGTCAGCGAGAGTCCTTGCAGCACAATGGATTCGGCACCCTCGACGTCGATCGTCATGAAGTGGACATCCGTCACGTCGCACGCGTCGAGGATGGCGTCGAGCGACTCGGTGCGGACGGCCACACGCTCGACCTCGAACCCCCGCTGCGCCGCTACCTCGGCCTCCGCCGCGTCGAGGGTGCCCAGTCCGGTGCCGGGGACCCGGTAGAAGGCGATCTCGCCCGGTCCGGCGGAGGCAGCCACCTCGACGACGGTGTCCTCAGGTCGGTGGACGCGCAGGTCGGCGGCCAGGATCGGGTCCGCCTCGATCAGGACGCCTCGCCACCCCATGTCGTGCAGGCTCGCGGTGATCGACAGGTGACGCGGCTCGTTCGCGCCGACGTCGACGTAGGTGAGCCGGTGGGCCGATGGATCCACGTCGGCGAAAGCCCGCCAGACGCGCACGTCCTCGGCGTTCTGCGCGAATGACACCCTCTGCGGCACGGGGTACAGGCTACGGCCCTTCATCGCCCGTCTCGGAGCACATCACCCCTTGCCCCGCAGCGCCTGACCGTGACGGCCCGTCACAGGCGATAGATTCCGGGGTGTGACGGGGCCGCAATGAGTCGCAGACGACGAGAGGTGGCGCCGGACCTCCCGGCCGAGCGGAGGCAGCCCCACGAGAAGGGCGGAATGGCCGTGCTCTCCTGGCGGGACCGGTCCCTCGTCGCGATCGTGGCTCTCCTTGCTGCAGCGGGGCACTCCATCGCGACTCCCTTCGTCGTCAACCAGAATCAGTACTTCGTGCACGCCGTCGGAGACTCGGACCCACGCCTCGCAGACGACTGGCTGACCAACACCACCGATCCCTACCCGTTCTTCAGCACCGTCATGCGGTTCGCCTATGAGCTCGCCGGCAGCACCGGACTTCGGGGCCTGGCCTACCTGGCAACGGTGACCGGACTGGTGGCCGTCTTCATGCTGGCCCGCCAGGTGTCCCCTCGCGCGTCGCTGGGCGTCCCACTGACGGCAATGCTCCTGGTCGGGCTGACGCTGTCGGTCGGGCGGCTGGGCTCCTTCATCCCGAGCGACTGGAGCGTCTCTGCGTTCCAGGGATTCGCCGGTCAGTACCTGCTGATGAAGCCGGGGTACGTCCAACCGAGCACCGCGGGGGTACTGGTCCTCCTCTCGCTGCCACTGTGGCTGCAGTACTTCCGTTCCGGTGGCGACAAGGCGATCTGGCGTCCGCTCAGCGCCATCGGCCTGGCCGTCGTCGCCTCGGCGCTCGCCCCCACCTACGTCGTCGTGATGGCTGTGGCCCTGGGCGCCGCCCTCGTGACCGACCTCCTGACCGGCCAGCGGCTCAGCAGGCTGCCCTGGTACGCGGCCGCACTCGTCGCTTCAGGGGTCGCGATGCTCGTGACCAATCCCGCCATGCTCGGCCTCGGCGCCTCCAGCCTGGACAGCGACACCGCGCTGAGCCGATTCGCCTTCGAGCTCTTCCCCAACCACACGCTGTTCACCCGGTGGCCGGTGGACGACAGCACCCTGCTCCTGGTCATCGCCTCGGCCGTCATCCTGGCCCCCGGACTGCGGTGCTACGCCTGGCTCTCACGCTGGCTCCTCGTGGCGACCGGTGCCGCCCTCGCCAGCGCCGTCCTCGTGTACGCAACACGCTGGCCGACCCTGGCCCTCCTGTTCCCGTGGCGGGTCAGTGTGATCGTCGTGCCGGTAGCGGCGACCCTCATTGCCGTTCGGGCCGCGCAGCTCCTGCAGCGACTGCCGCGAGACCACTGGCGGTGGAAGGTCGTCATGGTGGCCGGGGTCATCGCGATCCCCGGCGTCGCCAGCACACTGGCCAAGCAGTCCCCCGCCGAGGCCGAAGCGCCGGTGGCCGCCGCCGTCGCAGCACAGCCGCAGGGCACGGGTCTGATCCCCCTAGGCACGGGCACGCTCAGGCTCAATGCGGGGCTCCCCGTCTACGTGGACAGCATGTCTCCCCCCTACGCGTCGGCGGATCTGGTGGAGTTCTGGCGGAGGGTCGACCAGGTCAACGCGTTCTGGGCCGATCCAGAGTCCTTCTGCACCGCCGACTGGGCCGACGAGATCGACTGGATCGAACTGCCGTCTACGACGGCCGGTCCTACGTGCGCGAGCGAATGGCCGGTGCTGGCGGACACCGGCGAATGGCGCGTGATCCAGCGGCCCTAGTCAGGCCTCGTGCCAGAGCAGCTGCGGATCACCCACCAGCCGCATGTCGTAGGCGACCATCGACTCGGCGATCTCGGCGAACGACTTGGTGTGCTGCCACCCGAGGGCGGCGTATGCCTTGGCACTGTTGCCGCGGAGCACGGTCGGTTCCGTGGACCGGCGCAGGTCCTCGCGCGTGATCACGTGATCCTGCCAGTCGTCGATGCCCGCCGCCGTGAACGCGATCTCGAGGAACTGCTTGAGCCAATGGGTCTCGCCCGTGGCCAGGATGTAGTCATCGGCCGTGTCGGCGGCCATCATCAGGCGCATTCCGCGCACGTAGTCGGGAGCCCAGCCCCAGTCGCGGCAGACCTCGATGTTGCCCAGCTCGAGCGACTCCTGCAGCCCGGCCGCGATCCGCGCAGCGCCCTCGGTGATCCGCCGCGTGACGAATCCGCTGCCACGCAACGGCGACTCGTGGTTGTACAGGATCGCCGACGATGCATGAAGTCCGTCGTCGGCGCGCGCGGCAGCGATGAGGTCCATCGCCTCGGCCTTCGCCTTGGCGTACGGGGTGCGCGGTGCGCGGGCTGTGCTCTCGTCCTGCGGCTCGGTGTCGCTTCCCTCGAAGATCGTGCCCGATGCGGCCTGGACGAACCGGCAGCCCGCGTGCGGAAGGGCCTTGATGGCCTCGAGGATGGCGGCCACCGCCTCGACGTTGACGCGGTGCGTCATCTCCGGCTGGTTGACGGACTCCATGATCGAGCTGACGCCGCCGAGGTTGTAGATCTCGTCCGGTGCGGTCGACGCGACAACCCCCTTGAGTGCGACGGGGTCGCCGAGGTCGCAGTCGACCACCTCCACCTGCGGGGCATACGCATGCAGTGTCGAGCCCGAGGTCCCCGGCTTGATGAGGCCCGTGACGCGGTATCCGTCGGCGAGCAGCATCTGCGACAGCAGAATCCCGTCCTGGCCGGCCGCGCCGGTGATGAGTGCCCTCTTCATCGTCGTGGCGTGCCGCGCACCTAGAACGTGCCCTCTTTGGCGCCCTCGAGGCGCGCGATGTCAGCGTCGACCATGATGCGGGCCAGTTCGGGGGGCAGCACCTTCGCCTCCCAGCCGAGCTTGGCCTTCGCCTTGCCGGCGTCGCCGATCAGCTCATCGACCTCCGTCGGCCGCAGGAACTTGGGATCGAACTTGACGAAGTCCTCCCAGTCGAGTCCCGCGTGCGCGAAGGCGAAGGTCAGGAAGTCGCGGATCGTGTAGTCCGTCCCGGTGGCGAGCACGAAGTCCTCGGGCTCGTCGACCTGGAGCATGCGCCACATCCCGTCCGTGTACTCGGGCGCGTAGCCCCAGTCCCGGATCGAGTCGAGGTTGCCCATCCAGAGCTCGCTCTGCAGGCCCTTGGCGATGCGCGCCGCCGCGATGCTGATCTTCCGCGTCACGAAGGTCTCACCGCGCCGGGGCGACTCGTGGTTGAACAGCTGGCCGTTGACCGCGAACATGTCGTACGCCTCGCGGTAGTTCTTCGTGATCCAGTACGAGTACACCTTGGCCGCGCCGTACGGACTCCGCGGGTAGAACGGCGTGTCCTCGTTCTGCGGCGGCGGACTCGCACCGAACATCTCGCTCGTGCTGGCCTGGTAGAAGCGGATCGACGTGTCAGTGGTGCGGATCGCCTCGAGCATGTTCAGCGTCGAGACGCCCGTGGCCTGCGCGGTGTAGCCCGGCTCGTCGAAGGACACCCGCACGTGCGACTGCGCGGCGAGGTTGTAGACCTCGTGCGGATGGATGTCGTGGACCAGCTGGCCCATCCGGGAGGCGTCGGTGACGTCGCCGTAGTGCAGGTGGAGGTTGCGTCCGGGCAGGTGGTCGTCATGGTGCAGGTGGTCGATGCGGCTGCGGTTGAAGGTCGACGAGCGACGCACCACACCGTGCACCTCGTAGCCCTTGTCCAGCAGCTGCTGGGCCATGTACGAACCGTCCTGGCCCGTGACGCCCGTGATGAGGGCGCGCTTCGCCTCAGACACCATTCCTCCGACCTGTGGATAACCTCGTTTCAAGCCTATCGCCCCACGATCCCGGGCGGACGCTGGATAAACTGACGGCCATCCGGGGGGTGCGATCAGACCCCCCGCCCGCTGGCGGTGGGGGACAGATGAGACACATGGCCGAACCGTCCGTGGTTCGCGAAGCCACGATCGACGTCGATCATCGCCTGCTCGACCCTCGCCCGGATCCTGCTGGTCTGCGTTGTCGTCCTCGCGTGCCTGCGCATCGCCTGGATCGGCGACGACGCACTGATCACGCTGCGCACGGCGCTCAACGCCACACATGGCTGGGGACCCGGCTTCAACGCCACCGAGGTGGTCCAGCCGTACACGCATCCGCTGTGGTTCCTCGGATGGATCGCGGTCGGGAACCTCTCGCAGCAGTGGATCCTCGGGGTGATCGCCCTCAGCCTCGCCTGCACCGGCGCGGCCGTCGGACTGCTCGCCTGGCGGACCCCTACGATCGCGCGACTCGTCGTCGTGGCGGCACTCCTCCTGCTCTCCAACGCCTTCGTCGAGTACGCGACCTCCGGCCTGGAGAACCCGCTCGCCTACCTCACCGTCGGACTCCTGCTGTCCCTGTCCCTGGCGCCACCGGCAGCGGACCGCCGCCGGTCCGTCGTCTGGGCGGTCGCCTTCGGCGCGACCGTCGCAGCCGTCCTGCTGACCAGACTCGACCTGTCGCTGGTCATCGCCCCGATCGTCGTCGTCACCGTCGTGCGGAACCGGCGCGACGTCCGCCTGGTGGCCGTCGCCGTGGCCACGGCCCTCGTTCCGCTGGCCGGCTGGTTCCTGTGGTCCTACTCCACGTATGAGACGTGGCTGCCGAACACGTTCGCAGCCAAGCGAAACCTCCAGATCCCCGAGATCGAGCTCTTCGTGCAGGGGCTGAGGTACGTGTGGGTCACCTTCGAGAACGATCCGACCACCCCGGTCGCTCTCGCACTCGGCATCGGTGGCGCCCTCGCACTCGGCACCGCAGTCACGCGCGCGTGGGCCGTCGGGCTCGTGCTGTACCTGTCCTATGTCGTGTGGATCGGCGGCGACTTCATGGTCGGCCGCTTCTTCGCGGTCCCCGTGTACGTCGCCGTGTTCCTGGTGGGCGTGACCGCCTGGCGTCGGGAGACCGCAGTGCCTCTGCGACCGGTCTCGACGCCGTCCATCACGGTCGCGCTCATCGCCGCCATCCTGCTGCTCACCGGCTCGACGCTGGCGGCATCGACACCCGTGGCCGTGTCGAACCCGCAGGCTCCACGCTGGGAGATCGACTGGAACATCAACGGCGGCATCGCCGACGAGCGCGGATACTACGTCGGCGGTTCCGGCCGTTCCCTGCAGAACATCGTGTTCAACCTCGCACTGGCCTACACGCAGCCGGACTTCGTCACGCCGAGCAGCGGAGCCGGCACCACCCGCAGCCTGCGCGAGATAGACAAGGCGGCGCAGAACTGGCCGACGACCGATCGATACATCGGGCTGCCCGCGGACGTGGCGCAGTACTGCGGCGGCCTCGGCTCGATGGGCATGGTCACCGGTCCCACCGTCCACCTGATCGACGACTGCGCGCTCACCGACCGGTTCCTGGCGGAGCGGCCGTTCGTCGCACGCGACTTCCAGTGGCGCACCGGCGACTTCCACCGGACGGTACCCGAGGGATACGCGGACGCGATCCGGCAGAACGACCCCACCCTGATGCGGGACCCGGCCGATGCGTTCTACCTCGCCCAGCTCTGGGAGCGGATCCGACCCTCGGCCGCCTGACGCCCCGGTTCGCGCCGGACGCCCCCCTACACTCGATCACCATGGGCGATGACGTGGTCGCGGTCATACCGACGTTCCGGCCGGATGCCGGTGAGCTGCTCGCTCTCGTCGAGACCCTCCGCGGCTCGCGGAGTGGCCGTCCTCGTCGCCGACGATGCCAGCCCCTGCACCTCCGATCCCGTCCTTCGATCGGTCGCCGCGTCCGGCACCCGGGTGGTGCGGCATCGGCGCAACAGCGGCATCGCGCGCAGCCTCAACGACGGCCTGGCCTTCGCGCTCGAGTCGGGGGCCACCTGGCTGCTGACGGTCGACCAGGACTCGACGCTTCCCGCGGCGTACGTCCACGACCTGCTGGGCGCCGCGCAAGGGGGCCTGCGGGTGCTCGGCGAGCGGGTCGGTGCCGTGGCGGCCGGGAGCGTCGACGATGCCAGCGGGCAGCTGGCCTATCCCGTCACGTACGTCCAGGGCCTGCCGACGACGCAGGAGGTGATCCAGACCGGCACCCTGTGGCGCGTGTCGCCGCTGGCGCGGATCGGCGGCTTCGACGAGACCCTCGGGATCGACGCGGTCGACGCCGCTGCCTGCCTGCGCCTGCGCGAGGGCGGCCGCGTCATCCTGCTGGCGGCCGACCTCGCTCTCGGTCATCGGGTCGGCAACGATGGCCGCCAGGTGCGGCTGCTCGGCCGCGACGTGCTCGTCTCCGGGCACAGTCCGGGTCGCCGTACGACGATGGTCCGCAACCGCCTTCGCCTCGCACCGGCCGAGTTCGCGCAGTCCCCGAAACATGCCCTGCGGACGTTGCGGCGCGTCGCCGTCAACACCCTGCTGGCGATCACCGTCGAGGACGACCGGTGGGCGAAGGCCAAGGGGAGCGCTCGCGGCATCCTCCCCCGATCGCAGCGGTAGCGTTCACGCCATGAAGGGGATCATCCTGGCCGGTGGGACCGGCAGTCGCCTGTGGCCGATCACCATGGGCGTCAGCAAGCAGCTGCTGCCCGTCTACGACAAGCCGATGATCCACTACCCGCTGGCCACGCTCATGGCGGCCGGCCTGCGCGAGGTGCTCATCATCACCACGCCGGAGGACTCCGAATCCTTCTCGCGGCTCCTCGGCGACGGCGTCAAGTGGGGCATGTCGATCCGCTACGCGGTCCAGCCACGACCCGAGGGCCTGGCCCAGGCCTTCATCATCGCCGAGGACTTCCTGGCAGGCGACCAGGCCGCATTGATCCTCGGCGACAACCTCTTCTACGGTCCGAGCCTCGGTCGCAAGCTCGCCACGCTGACCGATCAGAGCGGAGCGCACGTGTTCGCGTACGAGGTCGCCAACCCCAGCGAGTACGGCGTGGTCGAGTTCGACGAGGCCGGCGTGGCGCTCTCGGTCGAGGAGAAGCCCGTCGAGCCGCGCAGCAACTTCGCCATCCCCGGCCTGTACTTCTACGACGAGACCGTCGTCGACGTCGCCAAGTCCATCACGCCCAGCGCCCGCGGCGAGCTCGAGATCACCGCCGTCAACGACCACTACCTGCGCGCCGGCACGCTGACGGTGACGGTCCTCGAACGAGGGACCGCGTGGCTCGACACCGGGACCTTCCGGTCGCTGCAGGACGCCGGGCGAGTTCGTCCGGGTCATGGAGGATCGGACCGGCACCAAGGTCGGCTGCGTCGAGGAGATCGCCTGGCGCAACGGCTGGCTGACCTCCGCGGAGCTGGCGGAACTCGCCGAGCCGCTGCTGAAGAGCGGCTACGGCGAGTACCTGCTGCGACTCGCGACCCGCTGACCGGAGCGCCTCGCGCGTGCTCCTCGCAGATCCGGCCTAGCCTCGGCGCAGGCGTCCGCGCATGCGACGCAGGGACTCCGTGGCCCGCCAGCTCCGGCTCGACAGGATCGCCGAGAGGGCTGCCGTGTCGGCCACCGCGGAGTCCGCGCCCACGGCACTGGCCGGCACGGTGGGCAGGCGGATGATCCGCTCGAAGAACTCGGCCAGCTCGGCGGCGAAGGACGACCACGTGTGCCGGGCGATGGCCTCGCGCAGGGCGAGGACCCGCTGGGCGCGGTAGTCCTCGTCCGAGAGCAGCGCCACCAGGTCGTCCGCATGCTGCTGAACCGACCACGTTGCCGGCAGCCCCGCGATGCCCGAGATCTCCCGGAGCGGCCCGAAGTCGGTGAACACCGACGGCGTGCCCATTGCCGCCGCCTCGTACGGCACGAAGCCGAAGCCCTCGGCACTGGTCGGATAGAGCGCCACCGCGGCGTTCGCGAGCAGCCAGGCGCGACTGTCCGAGCCGACGTGCCCGACGGTGTGGATGCGCCCGCGCAGGTCGAGATGGCGGGCAGCGAGATCGTCCTCGTCACCCTTGGAGCTGCTGCTCTTCACGTGGAGTCCGGCGAGGACGAGGTCGCACGGCTGCCCGGCCTGAAGCGCGCGTTGCCAGGTCCTGATCGCGAAGTCGCGATTCTTGTGCTGGAAATCATTGCCGAGCACCACGACGAACCGCTTGCCTCCCAACGCCTTCACGACATCGGCCAGGTCGTCGCCGGGCTGCTCCGGCGCCTGCGCCAGCGTGATGTGATCGAGGCCGAGGGGCAGCGGCAGGACGCGGTCGGTGTCGAGCCGGGGAACCTCGGTCAGGAGGCGATCAGCCACGTCGGCGCTGATCGTCGTGATTCCGTCGACGCTCAGCGCGATCCGACGCTGCAGCGCGCGGTACGCCTGCCAGGCCTCGGGCGAGCCGTGGTAGCGCGGGATGTCGTACGCGATGAGGTCGAGGTAGGTCGTGACGACGCGGGCACCCAGTCGGCGGGCCGCCGAGATGTTGCTGCGTCCGTCGATCTGGTTGGGATACCAGACCACGTCCGACATCGGGGCCGTCTCGTCCGGTCCGATGACCCGTACCTTGGGGTGGCCGGTCAGGTGCTGCGCGTAGCCGGGCAGCTCGGCGAGGCCGACCAGCCTGATCTCGGTGACACCGGCGTTGAGTGCGAGCGCGCCGAGCGCCGCCGTCGTGAGCACCTGCGCCCCGGTCTCGTACGGGCCCAGCCAGGTCACGTCGACGCAGATCGTGAGCCGGCCGGCGCGTGGCTGGTACCGGTGCATCGCGAGATAGTGCGAACTGCTCGGGTCATCGACCTCGGTCAGGTCGATCGCGGCCGGCTCCCCCAGGGGCTCGGCATGGGCGACGTCGGTGTTGCCGGTGATCCACCAGTCGTGCCACAGGCCCCGCTCCGACGCCTTGCGCAGCCAGTCCTCACGGGCCTCGGAGTCCTCGGCGTCGAAGGGCCCGACGAGATCGGTCAGGTCGGTCGCGATGGCGACGAGGGGACCCGCCGGACCGGCGCTTCGCAGCCATTGGCCGCTGCCCCGGGGTCCGGCGACGAGGGAGAGCGAGGCGATCCGCGGATCCGAGTCGATGCGCTCGAGGAACTCGCTCAGCCGATCCATCGTGAGGAGTGCCGGGTCGCCGACGACGACGAGGGTGCGCCCCTTGCGGGAGCGGATGGACTCGCTCATGCGTGCCTCACAGCGCCTCATAGATGCGCTGCAGGTCGGGGTTGAGCGCAGGGGAGTAGTAGGGGTCCACCGGGTACTCGCTCGCCCAGCGCTGGCGGAACAGCAGGCCCTCCGCGGAGTCGGCCCTCTTCCTCGACATCGTCGCGCCCTCGTAGTGGGTGAAGTGTGCGTACGGCGTCCACGCTACGCGATACCCCGCTCGACGCGAGCGCAGGCAGAAGTCGATGTCGTTGAAGTCACGGGCGAAAGCCTCGTCGAATCCGCCGAGCTCGTCGAACACGCGGGTGCGGACCAGCATCGCCGCTGCGGTCACGGCCGAGTAGTTGCGGGGGGTCAGCGTCGAGCCGAAGTAGCCGGGCTCGCGACCCGGGCGGCCGATCCAGCAGTGCGTGGGGCCGCTGGGCAGGAGCACGATGCCGGCGTGCTGCAGTCGTCCGTCCGGATAGGTGAGCTTGCAGCCGACGACGCCGACGCCTTCGATCTGCCCGAGCTCGAGCATCCGCGTGACGGGATTCGGGGCGGCGACTGTCGTGTCGTCGTTGAGCAGCAGCAGGTACTCGCCAGTCGCGGCGGCACGACCCGTGTTGACCGCCCGCGAGAAGTTGAACGAGCTCGTGTCGTAGACCACGTGCTTGAGCGTGTGCTTGCCGTGGATGTCGAGGCGCACGTCCGGGATCACGCCGGTCGTCACCACGATGATCTCGAGCGTCGCCTCCAGCTCCTGCTGGACCAGGGTGCGGACGGCGTCGTCGACATGGCGTGCCGTGCGCTTGTCGTTGAGCGTCCCGATCGTCGGGATGATCACCGACACGACGACGTCGCCGCCCACCCTCGGATGGACCTCGTTCAGGCCCGGGACCTCGCTCGGGACGACGCTGCCACCCCCGAACGTCCGGTCGACGTGCTCCTGCTGGACCCGGGCGGCCGCGTCCTGGGCCCAGGGCTTGGCGTCGATGGTCAGCGCCGTCGACTCGGACCAGGCCCGCCAGTGGTACAGCGGACGCGGCAGGTGCACGACCCGGCCCAGGCCCGGCAGCAGCCGCAGCGCGAGATCGAAGTCCTGCGCTCCATCCATCTCGCTGCGCAGTCCGCCGACCGCCGTGACCGACTCGGTCCGGAAGACCGTGAAGTGGCACAGGTACATCTGGGTGAGCAGCAGCTCGGGCGAGAAGTCGGGCTTGCAGTACAGCTCGAAGTGATCGCCGCGGAAGTCGATCTTGTCCTCGTCCGAGTAGATCGCGTCCGGGTATCCCTCCCGCTCGACCGCTGCGGAGAACATGTCGATGCAGCGCACGTCCAGGACGTCGTCGTGGTCGAGCATCCCGACGTACTCGCCGGTGGCCCGCTGCAGCGCCGCATTGAGGGCGGACGAGATGCCGCCGTTCTCCTGGCCGACGACGATGACCCGCGGATCGCCGGAGTGCTGCGCGGCGAAGGACGTGAGGTAGTCGTTCACGTCCTGCTTCGTCGACCCGTCGTTCGCGACGATCAGCTGCCAGTTGCGGGCCTGCTGGCCGACGACCGAGTCGAGGCACTCGCGCAGGAACTTGACCGGCGGGTTGTACACCGGGACGATCACGGAGATCGTCACCAGGTAGCTCGTCGATCCCGGATACGAATCGGCGGCCTCTGCGAGCCAGGCCTTGTACTGCCTGCCGATGTTGCGCTCGTACACCTTGCGCTTGAGCCACCTCTTGACGCGACCAGCGCGTCGCTTCGCCCGGATGAGGATGTTCGTCTCGGCCACCATTCGCGCCTACGTGATCGAGATATGGGCCGGGAGCTTGACGAATCCCTGGCCGAACTCGCCCGACTTGCTGCGGACCGCGAACTCCACCGCGTCGTTCCACGAGTCGATCAGGCGCGAGCCGGTGTGGTCGAAGATGTCGATGTGCACGCGATAGCGGCCCGGGAGGAGCGGGTTGTCGGTCAGCGCGATCTCGACGACCCGATCGCCCTCGACATAGCCGAAGTCGACGCCCTGCTGGTGGTTGCTGACCATGGTCACGAGGGCACCGGAGTCGTGCTGAAGCGCGATGCGCACGTTGGGCCCCAGGACCTTCTCTGACGCCTCGAGCCCGAGGCGCACGCAGAAGGTCGAACCCGTCTCGGTGTGGTTCAACGGCGTGCCGTCGAGGTCGACGATCTCTGCGCGACGGACCCGGATCGTCTGGTCGCCGGCACGCAGCTCGTCATCGTCCTCGCGGATCGCCGTGACCATGGGGTTGCGGGCGGCCTCGTCCGCGTTGACCCGACGCAGGTAGGACGCGATCGTGTCGACGGCCGGTCCGTGCTCCAGCATGTGACCCCGCTCGAGCCACGCGATCTCGTCGCACAGGCCCTCGAGCTGCCCCAGCCCGTGGCTCACCACGATGATCGTGCGGCCGGACCGGCGCAGCGCGTAGAGGTGATCGAAGCACTTGCGCTGGAACTCCTCGTCGCCGACGGCGAGGACCTCGTCGACCAGCAGCACGTCGGGCTTCATGTGGACTGCGACGGAGAAGCCGAGGCGTACGTACATGCCGCTGGAGTAGTGCTTCACCGGGTCGTTGATGAAGTCGCCCAGGCCGCTGAACTCGATGATCTCCTCGGTCACCTCGTTGATCTCCCGGCGCGGCAGGCCGAGGATCGAGCCGTTGAGGACGATGTTCTCGCGGCCCGTCATGTCCGGGTGGAACCCGGCACCGAGCTCGATGAGCGCCGCCACGCGGCCGTCGGTGACGATCGTCCCCTCGGTCGGACGGTAGATGCCGCCGATCATCTTGAGCAGGGTCGACTTGCCGGATCCGTTGTGCCCGATCAGCCCGTACACGCTGCCCTTGGGGATCTGCAGCGACACGTCCTTCACCGCCCAGAAGTCCTCGGGCCTGCGGGCCCGGCCCCGCACGATCCGCTCCTTGATGCTGTTGCGGCGATCGGTGTGGCGCATGAAGCGCTTGCCCACGCCCGAGATGTCGACGGCGAGCTCGGTCACAGCAGCTCCCCGATGTCCTCGCTCCAGCGGTTGAAGATGGCGAACCCCGCCCAGAAGGTGGCCAGCCCGCCGAGCAACAGCGCCAGGATCGACCACGCCGGCGGGGCGACCAGCGAGTACATGACGTCGTGCATGCCCTGCACGTACCACGACATCGGGTTGAGCTTGATGATCCAGCCCAGCCAGACGTTCTGGCCCTCGACCATGCTGATCGGGTACAGCACCGGCGTCAGGAAGTACAGCGCGCCCAGCACCACGGTGACGATGTACATGACGTCGCCGAAGCGGGCGTTCAGAATCGACAGCACGAGACCGATCCCCTGCGCGAACAGGATCGTGCCCAGCAGGATCGGGATGGCGAGAATCCACGTCCATCCGACGTTGCGCAGGAACAGGAACATGGCGACCAGGACGATCAGCTCGAGCAGGATCTGGATGAGCTGAACGAGCGACGCCCCGATGACGGGCGTCCACGCAGGGAACTGCACCTTCTTGAGCAGCTCGCCATTTGACTTCAGCTGCGTCATCGACAGGTTGAGCAGGCTCGAGAAGGCATTCCAGGTGACCAGGCCGGTGAAGAGGAAGGCGGCGTACGACGAGCCGTTCCCGCTGCCCAGCGGCGGGGCCTCGATGCGGAACACGATGCTGAAGACCGCGGCGAAGACCACGAGCGTCGCCAGTGGCTGGATGAGCGACCAGGCCCAGCCCAGGACGCTGGCGCGATAGCGAGTCGAGAAGTCGCGGTTCGCGAAGGCCCAGACGAGGGCGCGCTGGGTGTAGAGGTCGGTCAGCACGTCCGTCCGCCTCCCTCGTCCATGTCAGGCGCGATACTACCCGGACCCGTGAACGGCGAGGTGAGGCGAATTGCGCGCCCGCGTGGGTAGCCTTCGGATCACGCGATCAAGGAGGCCCCATGTCCCTGCCCACCCGTCGCCCGCGTGGCGCGCGCATCGCCCTCGTGGCCGTTGTCTCGCTGGGTCTGGCATCCGGCGCAGCGATCGGCGCGGCCCTGCCCGCGGTGGCAGCTCCTTCCTCGTTCATCGCCGCGCCGAACGGCATGGTCGGCGTGCCCGAGATCATCACGATCAAGGCGCCGTCCGCCGTCGGTCAGGTCGTCACGATCGGACTGCAGCTCGGCCCGGCGGCCGAGACCCTGCAGACGACCATCGGCCCGAACGGCTTCGGCGCCGTCACCTGGACGCCGACCGGTGCCGGCGGGTGGACCGTCAGCGGCCTCGGCAGCATCGCCTCGGCCGGCTCCACGTCCGTCAGCGTCGCCGCCATGCCGACGGTCACCGTCCTCCTCGCGCAGAACCAGCTCCAGCAGGGGGTCGGCAGCAGCCTCCTGGGTGCCGTCACGGCTCCCATCGGCGTGCTGGCTCCCACCGGAACGCTCACCCTCTCGACGAGCACCGGGGCCGTACTGTCGACGGCACCGCTCAGCGGGCTCTACGGCGGCACGACCGCCACGGCGACCCTGCCGTGGACCCCGTCGACGAGCGGCGACATTCCGGTGCAGGCGTCCTACCAGCCCGCCTCCGGCGGGCAGCTCGCATCGACCAGCGCCGTCTCGCAGCCGAACGTGGCCGGCAGCAGGCCCACGGTGGCGATGCGCTGGCCCACGAACCTCTACGTCGGCACGACGACCGTGCTGCAGGCAGTCCTGGGGCAGGGCATGCCCGAGGGCAGCGCGGCCTTCCTGATGGACGGCAAGGGGATCAGCGGGTCGATCGGGACGGTCAACGGCGTGGCGAGCCTGCAGTGGAGCCCACCGTCCAGCGGCATCCACACCATCGCGGTGAACTACACCGGCAACACGCCCGGATTCAGCGGGTCGTCGTCGCAGGTCGTCAACGTCCTGCCGGCGCGCACGCGCCGATGTCATCACGGTCGATCCGCCCGGGCAGCCGGCGTGGTCCATCTCCCAGCCGATCGTCATGAACGCCGGCGCGTCGTTCGCACTGGCAGGCACCAGCGTCTCGGGGACGACGGTCCTGTTCAGCGAGCAGGGACCCTGCGTGATCGCGGGTGCGACTCTCACGGCGCTCGGCACCGGCCAGTGCCAGGTCACGGCGCAGTCGCCGGGCAGCGCCAGCCTGACGCCGGGCAGCGCGACCTACACCGTCACGATCCAGAAGCCGCCGAGGAGGCCGAGGCGCTGAGGCAGCGCGACCGCGCTCAACGAGCGCCGCGGCCCTTGAACCGGCGCAGCGGAGCAGTCACCTTCCATGATCGCGTCCCGGTGATGAAGTCGAGCTCCTGCCGCAGCGCCGCTGCCGCCGCCCGGTGGGCGAGCACCTGGGACTGCAGGTCGTCCGAGCGCAGGACGACGAACGAGCGGATGCCCAGGAACCCCTCGATCGAGTCCGCCGCGTCGACCACGGTCAGCGACACCTGGGCCGGCTGCCCCGCGCGACCGTCACCCAGCGGCAGCGTGATCACCGACCCCAGGTAGACGTCCTCGCGCACGGGTCCGCCGGGACCGACCGCCTCGATCGTGGCGACACCGGGCATCGACCGCGTCGACACGAGCAGCGTGAGCGATCCGTCGACCGGTCGGGTGACGCGGAAGTCCGCGCGCCGACCGGGCCGGATCTCGTTGCCCCACGCCTGCGGCGAGCCGAAGGTGCCGACGACGGCCGCGTCGACGACCTCGAAGTCTCGGTCCCCGCGCGGCTGCCGCAGCATCGGAGTCAGCCCCTCGACCTGCAGGAAGGCCAGGTACTGGTCGGCGTGGCCGGTGTCCGGCGCGGGCTGCCCCACGGCCAGCATGTACTCGCGACCCAGTTCGATCGTGGGGTGCACCGGCTCCCTGCCTTCCACTCGGGCCGCCTGCGCGACCGCGTCCTGCATGACCCCGGCCACGTGCTGCCAGGTGATGGGCTCGGCCCGATCCTCGGCGATCCGCCGCTCGCCGACGCTGCGTGCAACAGGGTCGAGGGCGTGATCCTCGAGCACCCGCACGAGATCGTCGAGGTCGTCGGAGCGGAAGTAGGCCGCAAGATCGCGGCCCGCCTCGGGCAGGGACGAGTTCTCCGCGACGACGGCGACCTTGCCGAATGCGAGGCTCTCCGAGACCGGCAGCCCCCAGCCCTCGTAGCGCGACGGGTACACGGTGAACTCCGCGTGGGCGTAGAAGCGCGCGAGCTCGGCATCGGAGACGCTCGTCGACAGGACGCTCAGCTTGCCCGCCAGTCCGGCCGTGTGGACGTACTCGCGCAGGAACTCCCCGGCATGCCAGCCCAGCCGCCCGATGCAGACCAGGTCGGGGACCTCCTCTGCACCGTGGCGCTCGATGAGCCGCTGCCACGCCCGCAGGGCCAGGATGTGGTTCTTGCGGGCCTCGACGGTGCCGACCAGGAGCGCGTAGGGCCGCGGCCAGGGCGACTCGCCGACGTCATACTGCGCCGGATCAAGGCCGCACGGCAGTCCCGTGACGCCGCCATCGGGGGCGCGGCTGCCCCGCGCTGTGCAGTAGGCCGCATAGTCGCGGCGGCTCGACGCCGAGATGGCCGGCACCGACGACGCCGTCTGCGTGATCAGGGCGAGGTAGCGGTCGAAGAGGCGGTTGACGGCCGCGGTGTGCCCCGTCTCGAGGACCGGAGTCAGGTCGTACAGCAGGTACACGCAGCGGGCGCCCCTCGCGTGCGCATCGCGCGCGGCCAGCATGAGCGCGTCGTTTATCCACACGGCCCCGAGGAACACCAGAACGGTGCCCGGCGTCATCCGCACCGCGGGCGCATCACGCGCGCGGTCGAGGCAGGCCGATGCCGCCGCCGCGAGCGCCCGGCGATCGGGAGCCGGGTTCGCCGAGCCGGCGCCCGTGCGGATCAGTGTGGCCGTCTCACCGGCCGTCAGCTCGACGAAGGCCCCCCGCGAGCGATCCAGCACGACGGCAGCCGCCCTCCCGTCGAGCGTGCCTGCCGGCGCGTCGAGCATCAGGGGAGCCGTCTCGGCGATGACCCGCTGCACCCCGGAGACGGATTCCTGTCGCTGCAGGAACTCGATCAGGTCGGTGACGTCGAGGAGGCTGCGGGGCGCTCCTGCGGGGCTCATCACGGCCGAAGCCTACGGCCCTGAGGTTGCCGAAACCCTACGGCCCGATAGGTTGACGGCAGGGGAACGGGGAATGAACCAGGGGGCGTCGGCTCGACATGTCCGTTCATCCGTCGTTCCATCCGCATCGGCTCTTCCCCCGCTTCGGCCGACCCGTCGAGATCATCTCGCGCCGGCGCGGCGGGCTGGCACTGGCCGCTCGACTGGCCGGACCGCTCCTCTTCGACCGTCAGGCCAGCGGCACGGAGAACGCCACAGCAGCAGACCTGCGACGAGTCCGGGTGGCCGTGTGCGGGTTTCCGCGGACGGGCACGACCTTCCTTCAGCATGCGGTCGGCGATGCCCTCGGCAACCAGGCTGCCTGCTGGAAGAACCACGACGCCTTCGCGGCGACGACGTTCACGGACGCCGGCATCCCGGTCCTCGTCCCGCTGCGGGACCCACTGAGCACCATCGTGTCGTGGAGCCTGTACCACCACGACCCGCCATCGGCCGACCTCATGCGCAGCCGACTCGCCATCTACCTGGCCTGGCACCGCGAGATCGCCCGCCTGGACCAACGCGCGGGCCTGACCATGCTCGACTTCGAGGAGTTCTGCGCCGACCCGGGCGACGTGCTGGCGACGGCTCTGGGTCCGTCCGCCGTTCCGTCCCGCGTCACCGAGGACGCCATCGAGCGAACCACCGACCTGGTGCTCGCCGAGAACGACGATCGCGACCTCGCCATCAACCATCGCAACGTCCCCGCGCACGAGCGCGACCTCCTGAAGGGTCCCTACCTCGACGCAGTCCGCGGCGATCACGTCCAGTCGATGCTCGAGCGCGCGAACGACGTGTACCTCGACCTGCTGGATTCGTCCGTTCCGCACTTCCCGACCGTTCACGCGACCCCGTAGCGGGCGCTCGGCGCAAGTAGTCTGACCGCGTGCAGGACACCGAGCCCGGCCGGCGCTGGCGCAGCCGAGGACTCGACGGCGCGATCGTCCTGCTGCTCAGCGTGCTGGCGGCAGCGCTGTCCCGGCCATGGAGCGGCTTCAACTCGCCGGACTCGGAGTTCTACGCCTCGTTAGCGCTGTTCGGAGACGAGGTCGCCGCCCGGTCGATCGATCCGGCCTACACCTGGACCCGGCTGGGCTACATCGCCCCGGTCCGCCTCCTGACCTCGGCGCTCGGTCCGTGGGCCGGCTTCGCGCTGTGGCGGCTGGTGCTGATCGTCGTCATCGTCGCGGCCCTCTACTGGATCGTCCGGCAGGCGAGCACCCGCGAGCTGGCGGTGATCATCGCCGGGCTCGGCTCGCTCAACACCATGGTGCTGAGCTATGTGGGCAACCCCTACCTGACGGGCACGATCATCGCCGCCACGATGCTCCTGCTCGCCCTCGCGACGTGGGGGAGCCTCGGCAGCCCGCGTCGACCCTGGTTGCCGCCCGCGCTGTCCGGCCTCGTCGCCGGGTGGCTCGTCATGCTGAACCCCTACGCCCTGCTGCTCGGCATGACGATGTGGATCGGCGTGCGCCTGGTCGGCGTCGTCGTAGCCGCGTCGGGGAGATGGCGGGCGCTGGGCCGGGACGCGCTGGCCGGTGTCGCCGGCTTCGCCGCGGCGTTCGGCCTCCTCCTGGCAGCCGGACTCGCCATCTTCCCCGGGCGGAACTGGTTCCAGACCTACCTCGCCTGGAACGCCCAGCTGGACTATGCGAGCTTCGTCGGCGATCCGGATGTCTGGCAGCGCGATGTGGCCCTGCTCGTGCCGGTGGCATCCGTGCTGGTGGCCGTCATCGCGGTGATCACGACCCGGGCGGGCAGGTACGCGGTCGCCGCCCTGGTCATCGCGGTGACCGGCCTCGCGTTCACCTGGGGGTACGTCCGACTCGTTCCCGGCCCATGGCTGGAGGCGCCGCACTACGTCGCCAAGCTGTGGAGCGGCGCCCTGATCTCCCTCGCCCTCGCCTTCGCGTCGATGGTCGGCCGGCGACGCCTCGGGCCGCCGGCCTGGGCAGCGACCGCCGCCGCCGTTCCCTTCGTGCTGTGGGCGGGTCGATGGGATGCGACCATCACCGTTCCCCAGGGACTGCTCGTCCTCGTCGTCGTCGTCGCCACGGCGGCCCTAGCCGCGGTGGTGCTGCGCACCGGACCGGCCCGGGTCGGGGCGGTCGGCCTGGTGCTCGCCATCGGGGTCACGGCGATCGGCGCCCAGGTGCTGCAGAACGGCCGGGGACTGCTCGGCATCTACGGTCAGTACCCCTTCCGGGCCGCCTACGTGGACTTCGACTACGAGCTGCTCATGCGGTCCAAGGTGGCCGCCGAGGAGTGGGTCCTGTCGCATACGACCACCGACGACACCGTCGGCATCTGGACCGACGTAGACCGCCTCACCTCCGCGATCGCGGCCATGCAGCTGTGGGGCGCCTACAACAACGTGTCCGGGTCTGCCCGTCTCACCGCCGCCGAAGCGGAGCGGCTCGAAGAGCTCCGGCCGTCAGCCATCGCTATGTACGCACCCGAGCGCGAGCAGATCGACGCCTTCTGGTCGAGCCTGCCGGTGTGGTCGCTGCCCTCGGAGCCGGAGTGCACCACGGTTCCGTACCTGGGGATCGGGTCACCGGTGGCGCACGTCTGCATCACGCACCTCACCTGGCAGTAGAGCGCTCGTCCCGGGCTGTCGGACGAGCGGTCACAGGAGGTTGCGGACCAGCCGCAGGCCGGACAGCTCGGGCCGCGTGGCGGTGGTGGCCAGCGGAGCCAGATCGCGGCGGATGTCGCGCAGCTTGGCAAGGCTGGGACCCACGCTGCCCAGTGCGACCCCGACTCGCGACAGCGGCGAGCGGTGCAGGTTGCCCGGATCGAGGCCGACCTCCTGGTGTGCCGAGACCCGGTAGTCGATCACGACCGTGTCGTCGACCAGCATCGCCTCGCGCGACGTGGCCACCAGGCTCCACCAGCGGTCGTGCAGCCACCCCGGCGGGATGCCGAGGCCGGTGAAGGCGGCGGGCCGCACCGCACTCGCGCCACCGGTGGCGATCATGTGCCGCAGTGCGATCCGCATCCTGGCGTCCGCGGGCAACGTGTCGAACCCCGCGGGAACCGGGAACGCGTCGCGCAGCCGTCCCCCGGTCGGCAGTCCGTCCTCGTCGACGATCCGCCCGTCGGACGCCACCATGGATGCCTTCGACGACCGCTCGAGCACGGCAACCTGGTGCGCGACTCGGGTGGGCAGCCACACGTCGTCGTGGTCGCCCAGGACCACGACGTCGACGTCCGCGCACGCTCTCAGTCCCTGCTGGAAGTTGTGCGCGATACGGCTGATGCGGTCCAGGCGCCCGGCGGTCGACGGCAGCACTGTCGCGTGCTGGCCGACCAGGTCGGCGATGATGGCCGGGGTCCCGTCGGTGGACCCGTCGTCGACGATCACGATGCGCTCGGGCGGACGGCTCTGGTCGCGCACGGCGGCCAGCGTCGCCTCGATCCACCGGCGCGAGTCGTGCGTCACGAGCAGCGCCGCGACGCGGCTCAACGCCGGGTCCTGCCGGTGACAAGACGCTGGATCAGCTCCTCGTACTTGTCCGTCACCGAATCCCACTGGTAGACCTCGGAGATGCGGTCCCGGCCGCGGTCGCTGAACTCGCGCAGCCGCTCCGACTCCGCGCCACTGGCGACGGAATCCAGCAGGGCCGTGAGCGCGTCGGCATCGGACCAGAAGAGCGCCCCGTCATCGGTCACCTCTCGGTTGAACTCCACGTCGTACGCGAGGACCGGTGCACCGGCGCCCATGGCCCGCAGCAGGGACGGGTTCGTGCCGCCGACGGAATGGCCGTGGATGTAGGTCACGGCATTGCCGTACAGCTGGTCGAGCAGGTCCTGGTCGTAGATGCCGCCGAGGAACCGGATGCGCGGGTCTCCCGCCGCGGCCTCGCGGACGCTGTCGACGTACCACTGGCTGTAGGGAGCGCTGCCCACGACCAGGAGCGGCCGGGTCTCCCGGCTGCCTCGGTAGGCGTGGACGGCGTCGAGGACGTGGTTCTCCGGCTCGAGGCGGGCCACGATCAGGTGGTACTCGTGCGCCGCGGCGCCGATCTCGTCCAGCCGGTCCCCGGCGGGGTGGATGACGCTGGCTCCGTAGGGGATCACGACGCAGTCCCGGCCGTACGACTGCTTCACGTAGTCGGCGATGGCCTGTGCGTCGGCGATGACCTCCTGGCCCCAGCGGATCGACGCCGCCTCGGCCCACCGGTAGTACCGCGCCCCCGCGCCGCGCCACTTCTCCCGACGGGACTCGAGTCCGTCGAGGTGGATCGCCGTCGGGATGCCCGCCATCGCCAGGGGTCGAAGCAGGGGCGCGTTGCCGGCGTTCAGCAGCAGGACCACATCGGGATGGCCTCTGACGATGGCATGCGCGGTGCTGAGGGCGGTGTGGGAGAGGGTCTCGGTCATGCGGTGGCGGATGGCCGGGGCGTTCACCAGGCGCATGCCCTCGTAGCGCGTCATCCGCTGTCCGGGGTTGCGGCAGTAGACCGTGACGTCGTACCCACGGGTGACCAGGCGCTTGCCGATCTCCTCGACCGCCGTCTCGAAGCCACCGTAGAGAGCGGGCACGCCGCGCGTGCCCATCAGGGTGACCTTCACGCGCCAACCGTACTCGCGGCCGGACGGGCGGGACCCCGCTCGGCTGATAGCCTCGCGCCCGTGCAGGTGCGACCGCTCTCCATCGAAGGCGTCTGGGAGTTCCGTCCCCTCCTCCGGCCCGATGATCGTGGCGTGTTCCTCGAGTCCTTCAAGGCCGACGTGTTCGAGCAGGCGATCGGCCACCCCTTCGAGCTCCGGCAGATGAACATCTCGTCGTCGCGCGGCGGCACGGTGCGCGGCATCCACTTCGCCGACGTGCCGCCCGGGCAGGCCAAGTACGTCCAGTGCTTCGCCGGCCGCATCCTCGACGTGGTGGTCGACATCCGCGTCGGGTCGCCGACCTTCGGCGAGTGGGATGCGATCGAGCTCGACGACGTGGACCGCAGGGGCCTGTACATCGCGGAGGGACTGGGGCACGCGTTCTGCGCCCTGACCGATGACGTCACGATCGGCTACCTGTGCTCCGAGCCGTACGCGCCGTCGCGGGAGCACGGGATCACCCCACTCGACCCGCAGCTTCGACTGCCGTGGCCGAGCGTCGACGTCGTCCTGTCGCCCAAGGACGCGGCAGCGCCCACGCTGGCAGAGGCGGTCGAGCAGGGTCTGCTGCCGGACTACGCGGACTGCACGGCCTTCATCACGGGATCGCGGTCCCGCGCCCGAGGCTGATCCCCTTGTAGGCCGTGGTGTCGAGCCGCATGCGAAGTCCGTCGCTGATCGCGCCCGCCCACCACGCCAGCGCCATCTGCTGGAGTGCGTACTCCTCCTTGCCGAGTCGGTACGAGTCCTCCGTCGGCCCGTCGGCGTAGATGTGCCCGTCGGACCACCGCAGCTGCAGGGCCCGCGTGTCGGCCGCATGGGCGGCCAGGAACTCGCCGGCCCGCACGTCGGGCGCCGAGTAGACGTTCGCGAAGGCATCGACGCCCACGAAGGTGGCCGGCCGCCGCACGCCCCAGCTGATGCCCATCGGGTAGTAGATCTGGCCGAGCGGCTGATAGACCGTGCCGCCCGGCGGCTCATACGGCGGCGACGAGAAGTCCACGACCGACAGCGCCCGGTACACGATGTCGGCATTGAGGAAGAGTGCCTCGGGGACCGGTCGGTCGGCGGCCCTCAGCAGGCTGGCGGCCCACCACAGGTGCTCGACGTTCTGGATGTAGTCGGGGTTCACGATGCCGTGGTTGGTGACCGTGCCGTCCTCGTTCGCGTTCGTTCCGGGCAGCCGGATGTCGAGCCGGACCCCGTTGACGGTCTGCTCGCGATGCAGGTCGCCCGGGCGCGCGAATGCCGCGATCGACATGCCGATCAGCGAACTGCGCCAGCGGCCGGCGCTGCCGTAGTGCGGCATCATCGCCAGCGCGAGGGCGGGTGCCATGAGGTCCCAGGACACCTCGTCCGACTGCGAGTTCCCGGGCGTCAGCTCCTGCCCCAGCCGGTTGCGGAAGTAGCGCGGGCCCCGCGCCGTCGCGTAGTCGGCCTCGCTGACGACCATCGCGGCGACGTACGAGCGCTCCTGCTCGCTGAGCTCGGGCCACAGGAGCCAGCCGGCCTGGCCGACCGTTGCCGCCCAGAGCGCCGACTGCCAGTCGTTGCCCCAGCCACCGGGGGACACGGCACCGTGCTGGCAGGCAAGCGAGCGGATGTGCCACCGGGCGTAGTCCAGCAGGCGCTCCCGGGAGATCCCGTTGATGTCCTTCCACTTCGTGGTGGTCAGCATGATCGCGGCCGCGAGGGCCGAGTTCGCCGAACGACGGATGGACTCCTCGAGCGTCCGGTGGGTGCTCAGCGGGTCGTAGTACGGCCGGTCCACGCGCGTGCGAAGCCGCTTGGTGAGGTCGTTGGTCATCACGTACCGCAGGGAGTCCTGCACGGTCGCGAGGATCTCGGCGTTGCCCGGTATCGCGGTGGTGCCCCGGGGCGTGATCGCCTCCTTCACCCGACCCGCGGCGATCCGCCCATACCGCTCGCCGCTGACGGTCGCGGTCGGGCAGTGCCCGATCGCGGTCGCCTGGTTGCCGACGAGAACGACCTCGTCGCCGGACAGCGGATGGACCTCCAGGCTTCGGCGACCCACCTTCTTCAGGCCCTCGCTCAGGTACCAGTCGCGCCGATCGCGGACCACGCCCGGCTCGTCGCGCCCATCGCGGTTCCAGTCGCCCACGACGGGCACGTCGGTCGGCAGGCCGAATGGGAACTGGACGACGGCCGCCCGCACCTCCGGCATCAGCGTCACGGACACCTTCTTGCCGATGAAGCCGGGCCGCTTGCCGACGCGGGTCAGCCGCAGGATCCAGGTGCCGGCCCGCACCACGCCGATGTCGTCGCGACCGTCGCCGTCCCAGTCCCCCACCACGGGGATGTCGCCCGCCTGGCCGAACTGGTCGACGGCCGCGGGCTTGCCGTTCGCACGCTGCCAGTGCCACGCTCCGGCCCGGAAGACCCCGATGTCCGCGCGCCGGTCCCGGTCGATCAGGCCGACGACCGGGATGTCCGCCGGGTCGCCGCCGAACGCCGCCTTGCCCTCCCATTGCGCGGAGTCGACCGCCGCATTGGTGATGAACCACTGCCCTGACTCGTAGCGCCCGGGCGTCTCGACGCCGTCCCCGTTCCAGTCCGCGAGCAATGGCGTGCCGCCGGCCGGCGGCATGCGCATCTCGGTGCCGGCCATCCGGCCGTAGCCCGTCGCCCAGACGGTCCAGGTGCCTGAGGTGACGGATGCCGCTGCGGGCACCGACCGCGGGGTGGCCCGACCGGTCGACCCATCGGTGACGCTGGGCAGCCGGGGCAGCCGCGGCGCCGGGTCGATCGCCGGCCGGACGGCCGGGACCGACGTGGACGGCGCGGCTCCGGTCGCGCCCGACGCGGCACCGGACCCGGCCACCGCAGCCGCGGTCAGGGGGACCAGGGCGAGCACCACGCCGACGCGGCGGAGCCTCGCGCTCACAGCGAGCACTCCGGGCACAGGAGGTTCGACGGCATCGGCACCCGGACGGAGGTGACCCGCCCGTCCGTGCGATCCGCCGCGTACGCGTCGAGCAGGACCCCCGAAACGGGGCGGAACCACAGTGCGGCCACCCGCAACTCGGGGTTCAGGTTCAACGCGAGGTCGACGTACCCCGGGGTCCGGTCGTCGTAGGGGAACGACGGGAGCCCCCGGTAGAAGCGCTGTTGCGTCGAGGAGAGCACGCCGTGCAGGGAGCCCACCCACAGGTTCGGCAGCGTGCCAGCCCCGTCCCAGAGCAGCGTCGTGTCGTCCGGGTACGCGACCGCCGCCTCGGCGGCCCGGACGATCGCCTCCCCGACGAGCGGGTCGTTGACGCCGCGCGTGCGATCGGCACCGGCCTGGATCCCGGGAGCAGCGACGACGCTTGCGTTGATGCCGCTCGGCAGTGCGCCGACGTAGCCGAACAGTCCGGCCAGGACGGCACCGCTCAGCGCGACGCCGATGACGGACGTCGAGCGGGACGTCCCGGCGAGGGCACGCGTCAACGCCACCGACGCCAGCGCGGCGATCAGCGTTGCCACGGCGATCAGCATGGCGTCCAACGGCTTGAGCACGTAGTAGGACTGCAGCCGGCTCAGGTCCGCCGCATCCGCGCCGAACGAGAAGACGATGGCGACGGCCGCCGCGCCGACGATGGGGCCGAGGATCGCCACCGCCATCGGCCATCGACCGCTGCGGACGAGGAGCACGGCGAAGAGGGCGGCGATGACCGGGGCCAGCAGGGCCATGCCGACGTTGAAGGGCACCATGCCGGTGCCGACCGCCCCGAGATCGGCCGTGAAGTCACCCGTGGACGTGCCGGGCTCGACACCGAGGATCGCCGCCGTCTGCGTGAGGGCCATGACGACGGCGATGGCGACGGTGGCCACCAGCCAGCCGGCCCCGAGCACCCTTCGGTACGAGAGCAGGGCGATCGCGACCACGACGCCGGAGGGCACCAGGCCGAGAACCAGCGGCGTCCACAGGCCGATCGCCGCCAGGGCGCCGAGGGGGATCAGGAACCAGCCGAGGGTGCGCGCCGATCGGAGGCTGCGGGCACTGACGTACGCCGCGACCACGACGATCGTGACGCCCATCATGAAGTTCGTGAACCCGGCGTTGAACAGGTACGCGGGACTGCCCAGCAGGGCGAACGCGGAGAACGCCGCCACGGCCAGGGGCCGCGACCACCGCTCGCGCTCGCGCCCGCCGAAGCGGGCTGCGACGTCGCCGGCCACCCAGGCCAGCGCCGCCAGGCAGCCGGCGAAGCTGATCGCGCTCCACAGGACGAACGGCCAGATCAGGCCTTCGCGATCGAGGTGCGCCGATCCGCTCGTCGACGCGTACTCCGCCAGCGACCAGACGGTCGAGTGGAGTGACGGATACCACTGGTTCCAGGCGATCGAGCCGTCGATCGTCGGCCAGGTCGTGCTGCCGGACGCGTACGTGTTCGCGAACGTCGTGTAGTGCCCCTGGTTGTCCCAGCCGCTGAAGAACAGGCCGCTGACGATCTCGTAGCTGTTGCGTCCGATATAGGCCGCCATCAGCCACAGGCCGCTGACGATCCCCAGGGCAAGGACGAGGCCGTCGCTGAGGGTGGGCAGCGGGGTCGGCGTCGCACGCAGCGCGGGGAGCAGGCGGAGAATCAGGAGAGCAGCCAGGAATCCCGCGAGCAGCAGCTTCGCCGTCGTTCCCGACACCGGTGTCGATCCGGCCCGCGGGAACAGCACGGCGATCACGCCGATCAGGACCACGGCGGAGATGACGCCGCGTTCCGTCAGCGTCCGGCCCCAGGGGGGCAGGATGACGAGGAGGACCAGGGCTGCCACGAAGCCGACGGGCGGCACCAGCCACAGGAGCGCGACCGCCACCACCACGGCCAGTGCGCCGAGGCCGAGCGAACGGGGCATCGGGGTCGGCCCGACCGTGCTCATCGCTCGAACGCCATCGCGACGTTGACCGGGCCCGACTGCACGGCACTGACGGTAGCGGTCGAGTCGGCCACATTCATGCCCGGTTGAGCCACCGGCGTCCACCCCGGCGGTGCCGTGACCTGGACCGTGATCGTCGAGGGGACGAACAGCGACTGCGGCTCCGCCTGGATGGCATACACGAGCTCGTCGGGCGAGCCGCCGGCGAACGTGCCGGGCGGCAGCTCGTACGAGATCGACACGGCGTTCTGGCCGCCGGGTGACGTCCAGCCGACGACGCGGATCATCCGGTGGCCGAAGCCGTCGTCCACCCAGCCCTCGCCGAGCTGCGGGTGGTTCTTGAAAGGACGCACGGTGAAGCCGGACGGGTACGACGCCGCGTAGTTGACGGCCGCGTCGGGCACGTACAGGACGTAGGCCGCCTTCAGCCACGACGTCTCGTAGCCGATCCGCTCCGGCGGTCCTTCGGGCCGCTCCGGCGGGGTGGCGTTCGTGACGGTCATCTGCTGCGTGACGCGCGCCGATCCGTCCTCGGCCACCTGCGCCGTTACCAGGACGTTGCGCTGCTGGAAGACGTCGACCTTGCTCTGGTTGCCGTTCTGCGTGTAGACCGCCGACCAGTCGCCCGTGCCGGGATCGTCGACCTCGCCGGCCGCGCCGCTGTCGGCCGCAAGTCGCTCGAGAGCGGGGCTTCTCATCCAGAACTGCACATGCCGGCCCGGCGCCGTGCTCGCGATCGCCTGGGTGGCGGACACCAGGTCGTCACCGGACAGCAGGCGCGACATCATGTCGTCGAGGAGCTGCTGGTTCGCCGCCTGCCGCTCGACGGCGTCCTCCTGGCCGAAGGTGGCGTAGGCCTCGATCAGCAGGATCTCCCCGAGGCGCGGTCCGTCCACCGTCCCGTACGCAGCGGACTCGATGGGACCGGTCGCGTCGAGGACGGCCGCGATCGCCGTAAGGTCGAGCGTGATGACTCCGTCGACCGGCGGGTAGTCGCCGCCCGCCCAGGCGCCGGCCATCTCCTGGGCGGAGAACAGCAGATTCGGATGCGTGTTGGTGACCACGAACGGAGCCGTCCGGGGATTGCCCGGGAAGAACGGATTGGCCGCCGGTCCCCACCAGTTGACGGGCGCGTTGAGCGGCGGGAAGAGCTGGGTGCTGGTCTGGCCCTTGATGGGGATCGAGATGCGACCGTCGTTGAACTCGACCAGGATCAGGCTCAGCGGGGCGCCACCAGCAGCACGCATCTCCGCCTGGTTGCCGATGGCGACGAGGTAGCGCCGCACTCCGTTCGCGCCCAGCGCGTCGGGCAGGACCGGGGCGATGGAGCCGAGCGCGTCGACGCCCTGCTGGACCGGGCTCATTTCGGAGAGTGCCTTGTCGCGGACGCGGCGCAGGATCGACGATCCCGACGTCTCAGCGCGGATCGCCGTCAGGTGCGACGCGGCCTGGTCGAGGTTCTCGCTGGCCGCGTTGACGCGATCGGGCAGGTCGGCCAGCCGGGCGAGGTCGATGGCGCCGTCGCTGAAGATCTTGGGTCCGCCGCCCTTGCCGGACAGGTCCCCGTACAGGGACAGCAGGCCGCCCGTGCCCTCGGCGATGTCTCCGGCAGCAGACGACGCCAGCTGCCAGTTGCTGACGGCGACATCGAGGCCGGGGATCCTGGAGAGCAGGGCCAGTTGCGGCGTGTCGACAGACTGGTCGAGCAGGATCGTCGACGCCTCGGCCGCCTCGAACTCGGCCTGCGCCTGCTCGTAGGTCCCGGCCTGCACGCCGTCGGCAGCCGCCGACAGATGGCTCTGCAGGCCGTATCCACCCCACGCCAGGCTGGTGATCGAGTACACCATGCCCGCCTGGAGCCACAGGACGAAGCCGCCCACGACCAGAATGAGAAGGCCGCCCAGGACAAGGCTGGAGCGGCGCAGGGTCACTCACGGAGTATAGATAGCCAATTCCCGGTGAACCGGGATCAGTAGGCGCCCTCGCCGACGAGGACCGCCTTGACGGTCTTGGCGACGATCACCAGGTCGAGGGCAGGCGACCAGTGCTCGACGTAGTCGAGGTCGAGGCGCATGCGCTCCTCCCAGTCGACCGTCTTGCGGCCCGACACCTGCCACAGGCCGGTCAGGCCGGGCTTGGTGAGGTGGCGCCGGTGGTCGGCGTCTCCGAGCAACGGCATCTCGTCGACCAGGACGGGGCGTGGCCCGACCAGCGACATGGAGCCGAGGATGACGTTGACCACCTGCGGCATCTCGTCGATCGACCAGCGCCGCAGGAACCGGCCGAACGGCGTAATGCGGGGATCGCGCTGGTACCGGTCGACGATGGCCTCGTCGGGACTGCCGATGACCTCGTGGCGCAGCTGGTCCGACCCGACGTGCATGGTCCGGAACTTCGGGATCGTGATGATCTGCCCGCCCCGGCCGACCCGCTCCTGGCGGTAGAACATGGGTCCGCGGCTGGTCAGCTTGGTCCCCACGGCAGCCACGATCATGAACGGCGTGAACAGAATGAACAGCAGGACGCCGAAGACGATGTCGATCGTGCGCTTGATGGCCCGCTTGGGACCGGTGAGGTACGGCTCGTCGAGGTGCAGCAGCGGCAGGTCGGCAGCCATGCGCATGGTCACGCGCGGACCGGCGACGTCACCGATCGTGGGCGCCACCAGCAGGTCGACCCGCGGACCCTCCAGGCGCCACGCCAGCCGCTGGATGACCTGCTGGCCAAGCGCAGGCGAGCCGGCGACGGCGACCGTGTCCGCGTCCTCGAGGGAGATCCGCGTCATGACCTCGTCGAGCCAGGCATCGAGCTCGGAGCCGGAGATGTCGGCCGCCGGCTCGATCACGACGTCGACAACGGTGAATCCGGCGACCGGGTCGCGATCGAGCATGTCGACGACGTCGGTCATCGTCGGCTCGGAACCGATCACGACCGTGCGATGCAGGAAGTGGCCATAGCGCCGCTCGTGGCGCAGCCAGCCGCGCAGGCCCCAGCGGACGACCAGGAGCAGGCAGATGCCCACCGCGAAGGTGATCAGGACGAAGCCGCGGGACAGGTCGAGCTTCAGCGCGAAGGCGACGATCGCGACCACGCCGAAGACGGTCGCGGTGGCGGACACCACGCGCTTGAACTCCTCCGACCCGACCCCCAGCACGCGCGTGTCGTAGGCGCCGCGCATCACCATCGCGATCATCCACGAGAGCACCACGATGACGACGAGCGAGACGTACGTGGGGTTGTTGGGCTCGACGGAGTACGGGATCGCCCATCGCAGGATGAAGCCGGTGATCCCCGCGACCAGGATCGCGACCAGGTCGAGGAAGAACGCACGGGTGGCGTAGACCCGCAGTGGATCACGTCGAAGGTGGGGTCGATCCCGATGCGAGTGGGCCTCCGCCCAGCCGATCCGTGACGGGGTCCGCAGCGGGATCGTCGGGTGCTCGTCGGCGTCGTGATCGCCCGGCTGGTCGGGGTCTGCCGGCTGCCTGCGCTCCTCGATCGACACTCGACACCTCCCGACGCATAGCCGTTCCCGTGCCCCCAAGCGAACCCACGGTAGCAGCGGGGCATCCGAATGCCCCCGCGCCGGCCGCCCACTTTGCGGGATCTTTACCGAGCCCGACCCTCGTGACCTGCGACCCGCCAACGGCTATTGGAGGTAGACGCGGACGGGTACCTCGGTCAGCGTGATCGCCGCACCGCCCTGCGCCTCCTGGCAGTTGGCGAGCGGATCGCAGATCAACTGGGTGCCCTCCGGAGCCGTGAAGGGCGCCTCGCCCGACTCGGCCCAGGCCACGATCCACTTCGTGCCGTCCTTGGAGAAGTTGCACGTGACCGCGGCCGCGTCGGTCGTGCAGCCGTCGAACGACGCGCCCACGACCCAGTTGTCGAGGGCGAAGAAGCCCTGCTCAGCATCGGAGCCCGGATAGGCCTGGATGCCCAGCAGGTCGTACGGCTTCTGGGTCCAGATGTACCAGTACGAGCGGGCCACGTCGTAGCGCAGATCGTCGATGTAGGTGCGGACCACCCAGCCCGCCGCCTTGGCGCCGGTGATCTCCTGCCGGGGCAGGGCGCCGGGACCGGCCAGGCCGTAGTTCAGCTCGGTGTCCCACAGGGGCAGTTCCGGTGCCCCGGCGGCGGTGAGCATCTCGCGGACCTGACCGATGACGGCTCCCCGGGCCACCGGGTCCCCGTCGGCCGAGGGGTACGTGTGGATGGCCACCACGTCGATCGGCCAGTCCTTCTCGCCGAGCGCGGCGAGGTAGGCGGGGAAGAACTTCTGGAAGGGGGCGACGAGCCGGGTGGACGGCGAGGCCGAGACGACGAGGGCCTCAGGGTCGATGGCCTTGATGATGTCGTAGGCCCGCTTGGTGAGGTCGGCCATCTCCTCGGGCGTGCCGCCCCAGAAGTTCTTGAGGTTCGCCTCGTTCCAGATCTGGTACGCCGAGATGCGTCCCTTGTAGCGGGTTGCGACCTCGGTGACCCACGAGTCCCACGCGGCGAGGTCCTTGGGCGCGCTCGCGGCCCCCGGCTGCGGGTAGTCGTCCGGACTGACCTTCTTGGCGTTCCACTCGGGCGTCGTGCCGAGCACCATCAGGATGTCGGTCATGCCCTTGGCCTGGGCGTTCTCGAGGACGCCCTCGAGGTTGTCCCACTTGTACACGCCCGGCTCGAGCTCGATCTGGGACCACGCGGTGCCGTTGTCCCACAGCCGCAGCGCCCCGAAGGGCGCGGACGGCCAGGCCTGCGCCTCGGCGCCCTCGACGTGCATCCCGACCAGGGACGCGGGCACGCCGCCGGCGGTCGCCCCCCCGCTGGACGTCGGCGCCGCCGACGCCGAACCGGACGGCGAGTCCGATCCGCTCGACGAGCAGGCGCTGATGACCAGTGGGGCGAGAGCCAGAAAGACGGCGGCGGCTACGAGGTGAGGCCTGTTCCGAACCATTGCGGCATGCTTCCAATCGTCACTTTGTCGCCCGGGGTGGCCGGCGTGCACTGGTTGAGCGCGTTGCACGTGATCGTCACCCCGGCGGGTACCACGAAGGTACCCGACCCCTTGGAGGCCCAGGCGATCACCTCGGGGTTGTTGTTGTCGCCCAGCGAGCAGGTGTTGACCTTGCCGCTCGAGCAGTTGAAGTACTTGCCGTTGAGCCAGTTGAAGGTGGTCTTGAAGCCGATCGCACCCGGCGTCCCGTCGTTCATCTGGATGCCGAGCAGGTCGGCGTTCTTGTACCAGTAGTACCAGTACGCACGGTCGACGCCGAGGCGGATGTCATCGAGGTACGTCTGCGATACCCACGCGGCCGCCTTGGACCCGTTGATGTTCTTGTCGGGATTGCCCGATCCGGGACCGGCGATGCCGTAGTTGATCTCGGTGTCCCAGAGTTCCTTCGACGCGGGCACGCCCGCCTTCTTCATGTCCTTCTGAACCGTGGTGATGTAGTCCGCGCGCGTGGCGGGCGTGCCCGTGCTCGGCGGGTACAGGTGGACGGAGATGACATCGACAGGCCAGTTCTTCTTCTTCAGCTCCTTGAGGTACTTCGGGAAGAACTTGTTGTAGGCGCTGGTGAGTCGCACGGTGGTGCTGGCCGAGACGACCTTCGCGGTCGGGTCGTACTGGCGGATGATCTTCGCGGCGTCTGCGGTCAGCTGGGCCATCTGCTTGGGCGTGCCCTGCCAGAACGTCGTGAGATTGGCCTCGTTCCAGATCTGGTAGGACTCGATCGAGTCGCCGTAGCGCTGCACGACGGACGTCACCCACGACTTCCACGCCTTCGTCGACGGCATCGACGCAGCGCCCTTGTTGGGGTAGGTGCCCTGCTTGGTGTTGCTCGCCGCCCACTTCGGGGTCGAGCCGAGCACGTACATGATCTGGACGTTCTGCGCGTTCGCATTGCCGATCGCCTGATCGAGGCCGTTCCACCAGTACACGTTGCTCTTCTGCTGGACCTGGCCCCAGGCGACTCCCGAGTCCCACAGCCGGATCGAGCCGTACGGCACGGTGGGAACAGTGCCCTGCGCGATCTGGGGGACGTGCAGCCCGAAGTGCGCGTCGTCGATCGGCCCATCGGCCTGCGCCGGAACCGCTGCTGCGGCCCCCGCGACGATCATCGAGCTGATGAGGGCAGCAGCAAGGAGCGCACGGCGCATGAGGCAGGCCTTTCGTAGCCGGGTGGGCGGACTTCGGATGACCCTAACCCACAACGGCTGCCCGGGCGACTAGCGGCGTCGCAGCACGTAGAGGCTCTGGCCGTCCGTCTCCTGGCCGTATTCGAACCGGTCGACGGCGAGTCGCGCGGCGTTCACATGGTCCTCGAAGTGCCACCTCGCGAAGCGGGTGCAGTGCAGGCGGCCCTTCCACTCGAGCGGTCCGTAGCCCTCGGGATTCTCCTCCCAGCCGGGCACGTCCTCCTCCACGAAGCAGGTGACGAACGCCTTCCCCGCCGGCGACAGCGCCTGGGCGATCAGCTGGAGGTAGGCCTGGGTGTCCTCGTCGCTCATGTGCGAGAACACCGAGTAGGCGTAGAACACGTCGACCGTCCCCGGGTCGGTCGACAGGGTGCGCTCCGGCGTGCCATCGGGGTTGTAGCGCTCGTTGCTCACGTCTACGCAGGTGAAGCGGAAGCCCGGGCCAGCCAGGTTGGCGTCGGCCCACTCGATGAGCTCGGGCTGCACGTCGACCCCGTGGTAGTCCGCGATGCGACCGAAGTGCTCGCGTATCCCCACCGCGAGGCGTCCGGCACCGCAGCCCCAGTCGAGCAGCCGGGACTCCTTGCCGAGGCCGGCGTACTTCTCGAGTCGCTTGACGTCGCGAACAGCGGTCTTGATGAAAGCGGCGTCGTTCTTGAAGTGCTTGCCGCCCATGCGGTACTTGCTCGGCGGGAGGGCGGTCGAGGCCTGGTCCTTCTTCTTCGCGAACATGGGCCGAAGCCTACGGGTCTACTTGAGCAGTCGGCTCATGCGCCGATCCGCGAGCGGCCTGCCCCCGGTCTGGCAGGTCGCGCAGTACTGGAGCGAGGAGTCGGAGAACGAGACCGTGCGCACCACGTCCCCGCAGGCCGGGCACTCCTGGCCCCCGCGCCCGTGCACGGCCATGTTCGCCTTCTTCTCGGACTTCAGCGTCCCGGTGCCATGGCCCACGCTGTTCTCGATCGCTCGCATGAGCGACCCGCGCATGCAGGCGTAGAGCCGGGCGACCTCGTCGGCCGTCAGGCTCGAGCACGGGTGGAACGGCGACATCCGGGCCTCGTGCAGGATCTCGTCGCTGTACGCATTGCCGATCCCCGCGATGATCGACTGATCGCGGAGCACCCCCTTGACCTGGGCGCGGCCGGCCGTGCGCAGGATGCCGGCGAAGGCCTCAGGGGTGAGGTCGGCACCCAGGGCATCCGGGCCGAGGCGGGCGATGCCAGGGACCTGCCCCGGGTCGGCCACCACGTAGACCGCGAGCCGCTTCTGGGTGCCGGCCTCGGTGATGTCGAAGCCGCCGATCGGCTCGCCGTCGTCCGAGACGAACGCGACGCGAAGGGCCAGCGGGCCCTTTCCGGGCCGGACCGGGGTGGTCGGCATCTCGTCGCGCCACTGCACCCAGCCGGCGCGCGACAGGTGCCACACCAGGTGCAGCCGTTCGTTGCCCGCGGTGCCTTCTCCCATGCTCACGTCGAGGAACTTGCCGTGCCGCGTCACGCCTGACACCCGCTGCCCCGCGAGATCAAAGATCGACGGCTGGACGGTCTTGAGCGCGCTCAACGAGGCCAGCGTGACCTCGGCCACCCGCTGGCCGGCCACCCGGTCGGTCAGGTAGCGAGCCAGTGCCTCGACCTCGGGAAGTTCGGGCACCTACATCATGCCCATCTCCGCGGCCGCCTCGCGCAGCTCATCACGCGCGTTGGGATGCGCAGCCCGCTCGATGATGTTGACCACTCGCTCGCGCTGGCTCCGGCCGAACACCGAGGCGATGCCGTTCTCGGTGGCGACGGCGCTGTGCTCGAAGCTCGTCACGGGTTCCTGGATCCTGGGGACGATCGTGGAGACGTCGGCCTTTCGATGCCATGACGGAAGGGCGATGAACGACTGGCCGCCCCGGGAGTGCAGCGCGCCCACGATGAAGTCGGTCGAACCCCCGAAGCCGGAGTAGATGCGGCCCTTGACCCGACTGGCGTTCGCCTGGTCGAACAGGTCGACCTGCAGGGCCGCGTTGACGCTCGTCATCTTGGCCTGCCGCGCGATCTGGCCCGGGTCGTTGGTGCGCTCGGTGCGCAGCATCCGGACCCACTTGTTCAGGTGGATCCAGTCGTACAGCTCCTGGGACCCGAAGATGAAGGAGGCCGTCAGCGGCACCTCCTTGTCGAGTGCGTCGCGACGGTTGAGCTCGAGCACCCCGTCGCTGAACATCTCGGTCCAGATGCGCAGGCCCTTCTGCTGCGTCAGCGATGCGAGCACAGCGTCCGGGACCGACCCGATGCCGAGCTGCAGGGTGGAGTTGTCCTGCACCCGCGCAGCGATGAGCTCGCCGATCTGCCGCGACACGTCATCGGACGGACCGGGCGTGTGGGTGGGCAGCGGCTCGTCGACCTCGACGAGGTAGTCGATCTCGTGGTCGTAGATCTGGGAGTCCCCGTACGTGTAGGGCATGTTGGGATTCGACTGGACGATCACCAGTCCGCCGCGCTCGTGCACCGATTCGATGGCCGCGGGGAGGATGTTCACCTCGGTGCCCAGGCTCACGGTGTCGTGACGTCGCGTGGACGTGTGCAGCAGTGCGACATCCGGGCGATAGTGGTCGCGGAAGAGGACGGGGACCAGGCTCAGCCGGCAGGGGATGTAGACGAGGCGAGGGTTGTCGCGCATGCCGGGACCGACGAAGGCGGTCTCGTACGTCACGCCGTCGCGGTCCGGCAGCGGCTTCTGCGCGTTGAGCATGTGCAGCCGGTACTCCGGCACCACCTCGTCGAGCGCGCCCAGGAGCACCTGCGGCGTCGCGAAGTTGCCCGAGGCCACGACACGGGGGTTCTCGGGGAGGTTGGCGAGGATTCTCTTCAGCTGCTCGATGGACACGACTCTCATGACTGGCATCCTTCCACTCCGGACGCCTCATCGTCGGTCTGCGCCCGGCGCGACTGTGCGAGTATTGGTCACTATGCATGCTGAGTTTCCCTGGGAAGACGTCAAGGTCTACGTGGCCGGGCACAACGGGCTGGTCGGCTCCGCGATCGTCCGGGCCCTCGAGGGCGTGGGCGTCGGAGAGGTCGTGGGGTGGCGGTCCAGCGAGCTCGACCTCCGCGACCGCCAGGCGACGCATGACGCAGTGCTCGAGGCGAGGCCCGACGTGGTCATCGACGCGGCCGCTCGGGTGGGCGGGATCATGGCCAACTCGACGTACCCCGTCGAGTTCATGAAGGACAACCTGCTCATCCAGACCAACGTGATGGATGCGGCCCATGCCGCCGACGTCCAGAACCTGCTCTTCCTCGGCTCGTCGTGCATCTACCCGCGTCACGCCACGCAGCCCATCCGCGAGTCGTCGCTGATGACCGGCCCGCTCGAGCCGACCAATCAGGCGTACGCGATGGCCAAGATCTCCGGCATCTTCTACATCGAGGCCTTCCGCACCGAGTACGGGCGACGGTGGATCTCCGCCATGCCGACCAACCTCTACGGTCCCCGCGACAACTTCGACCTCGAGACCTCGCACGTGCTGCCCGCCTTCATCCGGCGCTTCCACGAGGCCAAGGTCGCCGGTGCCCCGTCCGTCACCGTGTGGGGGACCGGGACACCCCGCCGCGAGTTCCTGCACGTCGACGACCTCGCGCAGGCCTGCCTGATGCTCCTGCAGAAGTACGACTCGCCCGAGACGATCAACGTTGGCCTCGGCGACGACATGCCCATCCGCGAGCTCGCCGAGACGGTGGCCTCGGTGGTGGGCTTCGAGGGGACGATCGAGTGGGACACGTCCAAGCCCGACGGCATGCCGCGCAAGCTCCTCGACACGACCCGCATCAACGACCTCGGCTGGTTCCCGAGCATCAAGCTCCGTGACGGGCTGACGAGCACGTACGAGTGGTACGTCGAGAACGTGGCCTGAGGCCCATATGAGCGACGAGCCGGTTCAGGCGCTGCTGCCAGGTCGTCGCGGACTGCTCGTTCGCATCACCTGCGAGGCCGGCATGCGACCGGCCCTGCTCGAGATGGTGAACAGCTACGCCGACGGCCTGCAGGAGGAGCCGGGCACCGAGGTCTTCGTCGTCTCGCTCGATCCCGACGACGACACCATCGTCTGGCTCTACGAGATCTTCAAGGACGAAGAAGCCGAGAACGCCCACCGGTCCTCCGCCGGCTTCGCCGCGATGATGGCGCAGATGCCCGACCTCATCGCCGGGCCGCCGGCCGTGCTGCGGATGGAGCCGTTGCGGCTCTCGCTGCAGGAGGGCGTGCTGGCCGAGGACTGGAGCTTCTGATGATCCTCGAGGTGGCACTGGTGACGGTTCTGCCCGGGCATGAATCCGCCTTCGAGTCCGACCTGGTGCGGGCCGCCGAGACGGTGCTGCCTCAGGCGGAGGGCTTCCTCGGCTTCGCCGGGCACGGTTTCGGCGTGGAGCGTCCGAGCACGTTCCTGTTCACGATTCGATGGACCACCCTGGCCGCTCACCTGGAGGGTTTCCGGGGCAGTGAGTTGTTCGACCGCTGGCGCGACCTGATCGGTCCGCATTTCGACGGTCCGCCTGTCGTGGAGCACTTCGAGGCCTGATCGCCCACCGCGAACAGCCTTGCTGTTCGCGCACAATCTTGTAATCATCATTACATGACTACATCATTCTCCGTATCCGACTGGCTCACCGGCCGGCTCCCGGCCGACTGGTTCACCTCCGTCGACGTCACCCTCGACCGTGAGGAGATCACCATCACCGGCGTGATCCCCGCCCCCGAGCCCGATTCCGCCGACGCGTGGTCCGGGCGCATCCGGCGGTTCCGCGAGGACACCCGTGCCGCCCGCATCGAGGTGGCTCAGGAGTTGGAGGCTCGAACCGGCCGCAAGGTCTCCTGGGCCGTGACGTGCGGCGGCACGACCGAGTCCTTCACCCGCCTGGCGGTACCGGTCATGACCAGGCTCGCGCAGCCGCAGCGCAAGGTGCTGGACACCCTGGTCGAGGCGGGGGTGGCCCGCTCGCGATCCGATGCCCTCGCGTGGTGCGTCCGCCTGGTCGCCCAGCACGAGAGCGACTGGCTCGACGAACTCGAGCAGGCCATGGGCTCGGTCCGCACGGCGCGAGCCAAGGGCCCATCGGCCTGAACCACCCCGGCCAAACCCCCGGCCAAACCCCTGTCGACCTTGAGGTTGGCGGTGGTTTCGCCGGGGCGAAACCCCGCCAACCTCAAGGTCGACGGCGGCCGGGGCGGGCGGTCCGGGGTGGAGCGGGTCAGGTGAAGGGGGGGCGGTCGTCGAGTCGGATGCTCGCGCGGCCGGCCGTCCGCCACAGCCGCGCGACCGTGTCGGAGTCCTCCGGCGTGACGAGGTTGCCCATCACCCGCAGCGCCACGGTCATCAGCGATCGCGAGCGCATCCCAACTGGGCCGAGCGTGGGCAGCAGCCGGGGCGTCGTGAGCAGGCCGGCGAGTCGCCGGGCGATAGAGAACGCGGACCCGTAGCGCTCGCGGAGCAGCGGGGCCCATTGCCGCGAGTAGTCGAGCAGCGGATTGGGGATGGTGTTCGCCAGCAGGTGCGCCGCGAGGTGCCCGGTCTCGAGTCCGTAGTCGATGCCCTCGCCGTTGAGCGGATTGACGCAGCCCGCCGCGTCGCCCACGAGCAGCCAGTTCGGTCCGGCCACGCCACTCACTGCGCCGCCCATCGGCAGCAGGGCCGACCAGGGTGCCCGGACCTCACCCTCGAGCTGCCAGTCGGCGCGCCGGGCGTCGGCGTAGTGCATGAGCAGGCTGCGAAGGTTGACGTCCGCCGGGTTCCGTTCGGTGGCCAGCGTTCCGACGCCGATGTTGACCTCACCGTTGCCCAGCGGGAAGACCCATCCGTAGCCGGACAGGATCTCGTTCCGCTCACCCCTGAGCTCCAGGTGCGAGGAGATCCACGGGTCGTCGCTTCGACCGGAGGCGATGTAGCCGCGCACCGCGACGCCGTACGCGGTGCTGCGGTGCCACGTCCGGCCCAGACGCCGACCGAGCTGCGAGCGCGCACCGTCGGCCACGATCAGGCGTCGACAGGTGATCTCGCGACGTATAGCGGCGGAACCCTGCCCGGACGTGAACACGACCGCGGCGACGCGACCGGAGTCCATCCGGACGTCGACGGCGCGATGCGCCTGCAGGGCTCGAACGCCGGCGTCGAGCGCGACCTGGCGGATCGCCTGGTCGAGCTCGAGGCGCGGCGCGGCACCCCCGTACCTGGGCAGGGAGCCCCCCGGCCACGGCAGGTAGAGTTCCTGCCCGAACCCGGCGGCCCGCAGCCCCCAGTTGCGAGCGCGTCCATCGAGCCACGGACTCAGGCCGAGCTCATCGAGTTCGGCGACCGCCCGGGGGGTCAGGCCATCGCCGCACGGCTTGTCACGGGGGAACGTCTCAGCGTCGACCAGCAGGACCTCGAGGCCCTGACGGGCCGCCCAGGCCGCCGTCGACGAGCCCGCCGGACCGGCCCCCACGACGAGGACGTCCGTGTCATAGGAGGGGTGGGAGGCCATGGCCCGCCCATTGTTCCCCATGGCCCCGCACCCGGCGAATCCTCATGCGGACGCTGTCGCCGGCTGCACCGTCCGTCGGGCACCCAGGACGCCCTGTGCGACCGCGGCCCCGGCAACCACGAGCAGCCCGCCGACCGGCTGGTTCCAGGTGATGTGCTCGTCCAGGAGTACCGCGCCGGCGACGACGGCGACGAGGGGCGTGAGGTAGGTGACCGTGCTGGCCGTCGTGGCATCCGATCGGTTGATGACGCGGAAGTTCAGGATGTAGGCCACTCCGCTGCCCAGGCACCCGAGAGCCAGCATGCCCAGCACCGTCGGCACCCCGATCGGCGCCACGGAGAACCCCGATACGACCGCCATCGGGATGGCCTGAACCGTGCCCATGGCCATCAGCCCGGTGGCGAGGGCGACCGGCGGCAGGCTGCTTGCGTTCGCACCGCCGGTCAGGCGGCGACGCACGTAGGGGAATGAGGTGCCGTAGCAGGCGATGGCCAGCGTGCAGGCGGCAATGCCCAGCCAGGTGGTCGCACCCAGCCCCTCCCAGACGCCCATCACCACGATCACGCCCGCGAAGCCGATGCCCAGACCGAGCATGCGTCGACGGGTGGGCCGCTCCTCCGGGAAGGCGAGCAGGATCGCGACCAGCGTCATCAACGGCGTTGCCCCGTTGATGATGCCGGCGAGCGCCGACGAGATGTGCTGCTCGCCGTAGCCGAAGAGCAGCCATGGAACCGACGTCATGAGCAGTGCCGCCACGAAGAGGGGCGACCACAGCGCACGCGGCGGCAGGGCGGTCCGGGTGAGCGCGCTGATGGCGAGCATGGTGACCAGGCCGAGGACGAGCCGGCTCGTGGCGACTCCCGCCGGGGTGAGGGACAGCAGCCCCAGCTTGATGAAGTAGAACGACCCGCCCCAGATGAGCGCCAGCACGGCGTACGCGGGGAGCCAGGCCCGCCTGCTGCCGGTCACGCATGCTCGAGGGCGAGGAGGGATTCCTTCACGGCGATTCCCCAGCGGTATCCGGCCAATGAGCCGTCGGCCCGGACCACCCGATGACAGGGGATGGCCAACGCCACCGGATTCGTCGCGCAGGCGCGGGCCACCGCACGTACTGCCCCCGGGCGCCCGATCGTCTGGGCAACCTGCGTGTAGGTGCGGGTCTGGCCGGCGGGGATGTCGCGCAGCGCCCGCCAAACGCGTGCCTGGAACGCCGTGCCGTGCACGTCGACCGGCAGCGTCGGCGCATCCTCGCCCCGGCAAAGCGCCCGGAGCGCCTTCATGACGTCAGCCATCGCCGCATCATCCCGTTCCAGCGTCGCCAGTGGGAACTCGCGTCGCAGCTCGGCCTCGAGGTCGGCCGGCGGGCCGATGCGAACCGCAGCCAGGCCGCGCGGAGTCGCCACGGCGACGACGTCACCGACCGGGGTCGACGTGACCGACCACAGCAGGACCAGGCTCGGGGCACCAGCGACGTACTCAGACGGCTGCATCCCCAGCCGTTGGGCTGCCTCCTCGTAGAACGCCCGCACCGACCCGTAGCCCGAGGAGAAGGCGGCATCGAGAACCGAGTCCGATGCCCTCAGCGCCGTGCGGGTCCGCTCGGTGCGGACGGCCTGCCCGTACTGCCGCGGACTGACGCCCAGGACGTCGGCGAAGTCGCGCTGGAGCTGCCGGCTGCTGCACGCCAGTGGCCGGGCGAGCTCGGCCAGCGGGAGCGGTCCGCCCGCCTGGCTCATTGCGCTGCAGGCGGCGGTGACGCGATCGCGTGGGGTGGACATGGCAGCACGCTAGGCGCCCGGATGTCCGGGCCGCACTCCGAATCGCGACACCCCGGCCGCCCCTAGATGGGCGGGTTCGACACGACGAGGTTGCCGCCGGACTCCCTGGCCATGTGCATCGCGCCCTCGGCCCGGGCCAGCACCGAATCGACGCTCTCGCCTCGACTGATCAAGGTCACGCCGATGCTCGCTGTCTGCTGGTGCGCACCGCCCGGCAGGCTCATGGGCTCCTCGACCGCGACCCTGATCTTGTTGGCCACTCGGATCGCGCCGCGAAGATGATGGACGCCCTTGAGGACCACCAGGAGCTCGTGCCCGTCGAACCGCGCCACCAGATCGCCCGACCTGAGCGCGTCCCGGACTCGCTGACCGGCGATCCGCAGCACCCGGTCGCCAGCGTCGCGGCCGAGCCGGGCATTCACGGCCTCGAATTCGTCGAGGTCGCAGTGGGCGATGGCGATCTCCTTGCCGGTGCGAGGGGTCGCCGAGAGGAGCCAGGCGATGTCGTCGAGGACCTGCTGCCGGTCGACCAGTCCCGTCGTCGCGTCCAGCCTCTCGTGGTCATTCCGCGCGGTTGCCGCCGCGTTGAGCATCCGGGGCCGACGCAGTTGCAGCGTCCAGCCGGATGCGTCCGGCAGCGGCACCGCCACGGTCGACTCCCACCGGACCTTCTCGGACGCGGAGAGCAGGCGCAGCCAGACCGGCCCGGCCGGCGCGGTGCCCAGGATCGAGGCCAACGCCACGGCGTCGTCGGGATGCACCGCATCAGCCATGACGGTGCCCGGGCGGATCCGCATGGCGTCGGACGACCACGTGCAGCGTCCGTCGGCATCGAGCGTCGCGAATGCGTCACCGGCCTGCCCGCTGAGGTCACGCACCGACTCGAGGGGCAGCCGTGAGGCGGCGTCCAGCGGCCGTTCCTCCGTCATGACCACCGTCCCCCGCATTGCACGAGCACCGACAGGTCCGAGCCCTGTCCATGCTAGACGCGCATCGTCCGCCGACGGTGACGGACGCCTCCCTCAGCGCATGATCGAGGCGGAGCACCTCTCGCCTGAGGCGGTGTTGACGGCCGTGAGCACGAAGCGGTCCGGTCCATCGAAGTTGGGGTGGGCGACGCTCCAGCGCACGCGAACCCGGCGTTCCCTGACGTCCGTGCGATAGGGAGGTGCCGAACGGGCCCGGGTGTCGCCGTTGTGCCGGATGGCCAGCAGCCAGTGCCGGGCCCGCCTGCCCACGACCTTGAACTCGACCTGAAGCTCCCCGTCGCGCCGGTGGACCTCGGCGCGCCACTGCGTGCCCTTCGAGCACTCGCCGGCTGCTTCGGGCGCGGCTGGACCGAACACCGCGGACGCGTCGGGGTTCACGCCGAGGACGAGTGCGGCTGCGAGCCCGCTGATGGCAAGGGCCCGCTCCATCCTGCTGATCATCACGCCTCCCACCGTTCGCTGCGCTGCAACCAGGACGCCTGTTAGCGCGTCCAACGTGTCACGAATCGGACATCGCCGGCACCCAGTCGGCGGTGAAATGCCGGTAAGGAGAAGTTCGAACGTAAGTGAACGGCACCACGTACCCTCCATCGTCAGACCCTCGAAGGAGTCGACACATGACCATGACCCGTCGCCTGACCGCCCTGTCCGCGATCCTGATCGGCGGCCTGCTGCTATCGGCCACGCCCGCGGCAGCGGGTGACATCGCCGGATCGAGCAGCCCGGTCGGCGAATGGCGCACGCGCACGGACGGCATCCGCCAGACCATCACCTTCACCGACGACGGCCAGGTCTTCGGAGACTCGGGCTGCAACCGGTTCACCGGTGGCTACTCCGTCAAGGGAGACCGCATCACCATCGGTCCGCTGGCCAGCACGCTCATGGCCTGTCCCGAGCGACGGATGAATGCCGAGGCGTCGTTCCTGACCCGCCTTCAGGCCGCCGTCTCGTTCACCTCGACGGCTCGGGTGCTGAAGGTGTTCGCGCCCAAGGACAGGATCCGGTTCGTCGCCCGCTGAGCCCGTCAGGCAGATCCGGCGCCCTGTTCGACCGGCTCGGGCGCGACGGGCTCCCACGGCCACGGGCCGCCGGCACGTCGTTGTCGCTCCAGCTCGCGCAGGTACCAGGCCACGAAGACGCTCGTGCACGCGGCGAGGAAGCACCACAGTGAGGGCAGTCCGCGGTTGGCCAGGACGGCCAGCACGGCGACGGCCGCGGCGTTGACGATTCCCCAGTAGAACAGCGGTCGCACGCCCGAGAGCAGCAGCGCACCGCAGGTCGCCACGACGTAGAGGATGCCGGCGATGCTGGTCGTGCCGGTGATCTGGAAGTCGATGTAGAAGTCGCAGGCGACCGCCGACGCCCGACCGTTCAGGATGCCCAGCAGGAAGTCGACGCCCGAGACGACGCCGGCGCCGGCGAGGACGAGAAGTGCGTCGCGACGCCAGCCGCGTGGCTCGAGCAGAAGGATCGAGATCGGGAGGTAGACCGGGAACAGCACGAACGCGATGAAGATGAAGATGTTGGCGGCGATCTCGCCCACCCGGGTCGGCACGACCCCCTGGGCTCCCCACCACACGAAAGCGGACGTGAGCGTGTGCACGGCGAAGACCGCGGGCAGCAGGGCCAGCGGAAGTGTCCGGCCGCTGTGCGAATGGCGGATCGCGTCCACCGCGACGACGCCGATGACCAGGCTCGCGACGAGGTCGACCTCAGGGGCCAGGCACATGTCCCCACCCCCCGTCAGGCAGACGTCTCAAGGGTACGGATGCGGACGGCCCGGAGTCGCGGCGGATCTCGGGTCCGCGTGACCGGCGCACCGACGGCTTCGCCGGGACCGCCGACCGTAGATTGGCCCCATGCCGTCCGCCGTCGTGCTGTCCCACCGCAGCGTCGCCCACGAACTGGGGCACCTCGAGCCGTGGCTTGCCGCGAATGACCTCTCGCTGATGCGCATCTACCGCGAGGACCGCCCGCAGATTCCCGACGCCGACCTCCTCATCGCGCTCGGCTCGCCGGCCTCCGTCGCTGCCGGCCACGCCAACCCAGATTCTCAGGGCGAGATCGAGGCCGTGTCGACCTGGACCGGGCGCGACCGCCCCTACCTCGGCATCTGCTTCGGCGCGCAGGTGCTCGCCCTCGCCTGCGGAGGCCGCGTGCGACGACTCCCGCGCACGTTCCGGGGCTACGTGCCGATCGACGCGGACACCGATCACTCCGACGTGCTCGAGGGGCCATGGCTCGTGTGGCACAACGACGCGATCACCGCGCCGGCGTCGGCGCAGGTCCTCGGCACCCTCGCCCACGCCGACCTGGCCTTCCGGATCGGCCGGGCGTGGGGCCTCCAGCCGCACATCGAGGTGACCGCCGACACGCTCGATCGCATGGGCATCGCCCTCGGCGCGTCCGCGGACGAGCGGACGCCGCTGGTCGACGCCCTGCATGCCGACGCGGCTGCCAGCGCCCGCCGCGCACGCGCACTGCTCGATGCCTTCCGGGACGCGGCTCTCTAGGTGCCCGTCGGATCACTGGGCACCCCTCGGCCGCTCGCTCACCCGCCTCGAGCCGCGTCCATCAGGAGTCGGCGCTCCGCGACGGCGATCGAGCGACGCGCCCGGCCGATGGCGTCGGCGTTGACCGAGATGGACGTGATGCCGAACCGGACCAGTTGCTCCGCGAACTCGGGCCTGTTCGACGGCGCCTGCCCGCAGAGCGAGGACGTGATGCCGGCCGCGTTGCTGGCCTCGATGATGCGGCGGATGGCGTCGAGCACCGCCGCGTCCGACTCGTCGAAGAGCTCGGCACACACCTCGGAGTCACGATCGACTCCGAGCATCAACTGGGTCAGGTCGTTCGACCCGATCGACACGCCGTCGATCCCCATGGCCGCGTACTCCGGGATTCGGTAGACGACCGAGGGCACCTCCGCCATGACCCAGCGATGCAACCCGCGCTGGTTGCCGAGCGGGCTCGCGTCGACGAGCTCGAGGCAGGCTTCGAGCTCCCACTTCGTCCGGACGAACGGAATCATCAGGTGCAGGTTCGGCGTCTGCTCACGGACCTGCGCCAGCACCTCGAGCTCGAGCGCGAAGAGGTCCGGCTCCTTCACGTAGCGGTAGCAGCCGCGGTACCCGATCATCGGGTTCTCCTCCTGCGGCTCGAACTTCTCGCCGCCGACCAGGCCACGGAACTCGTTCGTGCGGAAGTCGATGCTGCGGTACACGACGGGTCGCGGCTGGAACGCCGACGTGATCCGCAGCAGCGAGGCCGACATCGTGTCGATGAACTCCTGCCGCCCTCCTCGGGCGAGCAGCTCGCGCGGATGGATGCCGCCCAGCGCGTCGGAGATCATGAACTCCGCTCGCAGCAGTCCCACGCCGTCGACCGCCTGGGCGGCGACCTGCTCGGCGTGCTCGGCCATGGCGAGATTGACGTAGACCAGGGTCGCCAACGGCTCCGGGGCTGCCACCGGTTCGGCCATGGGAGTGGTGACGGCCGGTGCCGGCGACGGTGTCGCAGCCGGCGCGACCGTGCCCGCCAGCACGCGGCCGGCGGAAGCGTCCACGGTGACCAGTTGGCCCTCGTGCAGGACGGTGGTCGCGATGCGCGCACCCACGATGCACGGGACGCCGAGCTCGCGCGCCACGATCGCCGCATGGCAGGTCATGCCGCCGCCGTCAGTGACGAGGGCACCCGCACGCCGGATCGTGGGCACCCAGTCGGGACTGGTCATCGTCGCGACCAGGATCTCCCCGGCGTTCAGCTTCTCCCCGTCCTTGGAGGACGCGAGGATGCGGACCACGCCGGTCACGAAGCCGGGCGAGGCCGACTGCCCCTTCAGCAGCACGGGAGCATCGACCGCAGCCGCGACGTCGGTCGCGCCCGGGCCCGCAGCCAGGGTCGTGATCGGGCGCGACTGCAGCACGAACCAGGCACCTTTCGACACCGCCCACTCCACGTCCTGGGGCTCCCCGTAGTGCTCGTGGATGCGCAGACCGGTTTCGGCCAGCGCCATGACCTCCTCGTCCGTCAGGACCCGCCGGCCCGCCTCGTCGTCTCCCAGCTCAACGCGCGCGTCGTGGCCGTCAGGGCCTCGAATGATCGCGAACGCCTTGCGGCCGACCCGGACGGACTGCAGTCGGGGCCCGGCCTTGTCGACGACGTACGTGTCCGGCTCGACCTGGCCACCGACCACGACCTCGCCGAGGCCGAACGCGCCCTCGATGACGATCCGCGAGGTGTCCGCGGTGGACGGGTCGGCGGTGAACATCACGCCGGAGCGCTCCGCGTCGACCATCACCTGCACGACCACGGCGAGGGCCGGCTCGGCGTCGATCCCCCGGCTCGCGCGGTAGGACACGACGCGCTCCCCGAACAGCGACTCCCAGCAGCGTCGCACCGCATCCAGCAGCTCGTCCCCGTCGATCACGTTGGTGAACGTGGAGTTCATGCCCGCGAAGGACGTGTCCTTGCTGTCCTCGGACGTCGCCGAGGAGCGCACAGCGACGAAGACGCCGTCTCCGAGTTCGCGATAGCCCGCCAGGATCTGAGAGCGGAGATCCTCGGGAATCGCAACGTCACGCACCAACGAGCGCATCTCAGCCGCCCGGGCGGCGACGTCGCCCTCGGCTGCCGTCGACAGCTCGCGGAGCCGGTCACGGACCCCGGCCTGCTCGAGCGCCCACAGGTAGGCAGGCGCGGTGATCACGAAGCCCGGCGGCACCGCCATTCCAGCCCGGACCAGCTCACCGAGATTGGCACCCTTGCCGCCGGCTGTCTCCACGTCGTCCTTGCTGATCTCGGCCAGCGGGACTACCCAGATCCTCATCGCCACCACGCCCTTCGCCACATCCGAACCGTTAGGTCAGGGGATTCGCGCAGCGACGTACTCCGACAGCCCACGCAGACTGCGCACCTGCGAGTAGTCGGACTCGGGGATGTCGACACCGGTGTCACGGGCGACCAGCTCGACCAGCGTCTGGAAGTCGAGGGAGTCCAGATCGGCTTCGCGCCGCAGGTCTCGATCAGGATCGAGGGACGCGATATCGACGTCGGGCGCGATCTCCAGGATGAGACTGCCGATGGCCGGGCGCATGTCGTTGGCATTCATAGCTTCTCCGGACTCTGCAGGGCGGTGTCGATCGCCGTGAGAAAAAGGCCTCCGCGGTGGCCGTCACTGACGCGGTGGTCGGCCGCCAGCGTCGCGACGACGCAGCGGCGGACGGTGAGCATGCCGTCGATCGCCCACGGCTGCTCGTGGATGCGACCGAAGCCGACCAGGGCCACCTGCGGCGGGTAGATGACGCCGTGCACGATCTCGACGCCCTGTTCGCCAAGGTTGGTCACGGTGAGCGTCGGGTCCGACATCTCCGAGCTGCGCAGCTTGCCGCCGCGGGCACGCGTGCCGAGGTCCTTGAGGCCGGTCATCAGCTCGTCGATGGACAGCAGGTCGGCATCGTGAAGCGCGGGTGCGATCAGTCCGCCGCCGCGCAGCGACACCGCAACCCCGAGATGCACGTGATCGGCCGCCGCGAAGCCGCCGTCGACGAAGAACCCGTTCATCTCCGGCACCTCGCGGGCGGCGATCGCGACGGCCTTGAGCAGGAGGGCCGCGGGGAGGATCCGCTCGGTCACCGGCCTACCTGCATTGGCCCGCTCGAGCCAGACGAGCGCCCGATCGACGTCGATCGTGGTCTGCAGGTAGTAGTGCGGGATCTCTCGCTTGGAGCGGGCCATCAGCGCGCCGATCGCCTCGCGCATCGCCTTCGCTCGGTCTGCCGGCGTGCCCGCTGGGACTGCGGCCGACGTGGGCACCGACCCGGAGGCAGGCGCCCGCCGGGGCGTCGCCCGCCGGGCAGGAGCAGGCGGTGGCGTCGTCGCGGCCGACTCGACGTCCGCCAGCGTCACGGCGCCCGCGCTGCCACTGCCGGCGACGCTCGCGAGGTCGACGCCCAGTGCCGCGGCCCGGCGGCGCGCCAGCGGGGACGACGGGACGCGACGGACCGGGGGCAGCGTGTCGGAGGCCGGGGGCAGCGTGTCGGAGGCCGGGGGCAGCGTGTCGGAGGCCGGCGACTCGGGAGGCGTGGCGCCCGCGTCGACCGGAACGAGCGTCGCGAGCGGCGTGCCGACCGCGACGGTCGTGCCCGGTGCCACGATCAGGCTGTCGACCCGCCCGTCCTCGAAGACCTCGACGTCGATCGCCGACTTGGAGGTGTCGACGACGGCCACGATGTCGCCTCGATGCACGACATCGCCCGGCTGGACCAGCCACTCCAGCAGCGTTCCCTCGGTCATGTCGGCGCCGAGCGACGGCATCCGGAACTCACCCATGCTCGCCCACCGCCTTGGTGATGCCGGCGATGACGCGCGCGACGTTCGGCAGCGCCGCCTGCTCGAGGTGGCGGGCGTACGGGATGGGCACCTCCACGGCTGCGACCCGACCCACTGGCACGTCGAGGTCGTAGAAGCACTCCTCGGCGACGCGGGCGGCGATCTCGGCCGACATCCCGACGCTGCGCCACCCCTCGTCCACGACCAGCGCGCGGTGGGTGCGCGACACGGAGGCGAAGACGGTGGCGTCGTCCAGCGGGCGCAGGGTGCGCAGGTCGATCACCTCGACGCTGACGCCGGTCTCGGCAACGGCCTGCGCCGCCTGCAGGCACGTGGGAAGGCTGCCGCCGTAGGTGATGAGCGTCAGGTCGTCACCCGCCAGCCGGACCGCAGCCCGGTCGATGTCCACCTCGCCGGCCTCGACGTCCAGGTCGCCGGACCCGTTGTACAGCGAGCCGTGCTCGAACATGATGACCGGATCGGGATCCTGCAGCGCCGTCCACAGCATGCCCCGCGCATCGGTCACGGTCGCCGGCGCGACGACCCGTAGGCCGGGGATGTGGGCGTAGTAGCCCTCGAGGGAATGGGAGTGCTGCGCGGCCAGCTGCCGGCCACCGCCGGTCGTCATGCGGATCACGAGCGGCACGTTGAACTGGCCGCCGCTCATGTGCAGCAGGGTGGCGGCGGTGTTGAGGATCTGGTCGAGCGCGAGCAGCGAGAAGTTCACCGTCATGATCTCGACGATGGGTCGCATCCCGCCGAGCGCGGCGCCGATTCCGGCCCCGACGAACCCGGACTCGGACAGCGGCGTGTCCCGGATGCGATCCTCCCCGAACTCCTCCAGCAGCCCCAGGCTGACCCCGAAGCCTCCGCCGTACCGGCCGACGTCCTCGCCCATGAGGAAGACCCGATCGTCACGGCGCATCGCCGCGCGGATCGCCTCCCGGACCGCCTCGCGATACGTGATGCGGGTGGCTTCGGTCGCGGTGCTCACGACGCACCTGCCGTGCTCATCACGAAGCGGCCCAGGTCATCGACCGGCTCATCGTGTCCGGCCTCGGCGAACGCCACCGAGGAGTCCACTTCGGTGGTGGCCGCGTCGTCGATCTCTGCCAGGGCCCCCTCGTCGGCGAGACCGGACGCCGAGATGCGGGCGGCAAGAAGAGCGATGGGATCGCGCAGTCGCCACGTCTCGATCTCCGCCCGGTCCCGATAGCGATCGGCGTCGTACATCGAATGGGCGCGGAACCGATACGTCCTCGCCTCCAGGAAGACCGGACCGCCACCGCCACGGACCAGCGCCACGGCACGGGCCGCGGCATGCCAGACGGCCTCCACGTCCATGCCGTCGCACGACCAGGCCGGGATCTCGTAGGAGGAGGCCTTCACCGCGAGGTTCGTCTCGGACTCGGATCGCTCGAGGGCCGTACCCATCGCGTACAGGTTGTTCTCGCACAGGAACAGGACCGGGAGATGCCACAGGGCAGCGAGGTTCACCGACTCGTGGAACTCGCCCTCGGCCATGGCGCCCTCGCCGAAGAAGCAGGCCGTCACGCGCTCACGGCCCTGCATGCGGTCAGCGAGCGCGAGTCCCACGGCCAGCGGCAGGCCGCCGCCGACGATCCCGTTGCCGCCGTAGAACCTCGTCGCGGCGTCGAACAGGTGCATCGATCCGCCACGTCCCCGGCAGACGCCCTCGACCCTGCCGTACATCTCCGCCATCACCGCGTCCATGGCGATGCCGCGCACCAGGGCGTGCCCGTGGTCGCGGTACGTGGTGACGAGCGCGTCCTCGGGCCCGAGGTGCGCGATGACACCCGTGGCCACCGCCTCCTCGCCGATGTACAGGTGGACGAAGCCGCGGATCCGCTCGCCGCTGTACAGCTCTGCACAGCGCTCCTCGAAGCGCCGGATGCGGAGCATCTGCCGGTACAGCTCAAGGAGATCGGGACCCTCGGTGTGCGGTGTCACGTTGTTCACGGCGTCCTCCCCAGGCTCGACACGTCCCCCTCCGGAAGCCCCAGCTCGCGAGCCTTCAGCAGGCGCCGCATGATCTTCCCGCTCTGCGTCAGGGGCAGGTGCTCGGCGAACTCCAGCTGCCGCGGCGCGACGGCGGATCCCAGCCGCCGGCGGGCCAGGGCGACCAGTTCGCGCCGCAGCGCCTCCGTCGGCTCGAATCCGGAGCGCAGCTCGACGAAGGCCTTCACCGTCTCGCCCACCACGGGATCGGGAATGCCGATCACGCCCGCCTCCGCGACCGCCGGGTGCTCCATGAGGACGCTCTCGACCTCGAAGGGGCCGATGAGGTGGCCGGCGGACTTGATCACGTCGTCGCCCCGGCCGACGAACCACACGTAGCCGTCCGCGTCGATCCGCGCGAGGTCCCCGGAGAGGTACCAGCCACCCGCGAAGCAGGACGCGTAGCGGTCGGGCGCGTTCAGGTAGGCGCGCATCATCGAGGGCCACGGCGTGCGCAGAGCGATCTCGCCCTCGGCACCCACGTCGGTCACCATCACGGGTGCGCCCGCCTCGTCGAGCAGGCGGTCGCCGGCCGCATCGTGACGGACGAGGCCCACCTCGATCCCGGCGACCGGCTTGCCCATGGAACCGGGCCGGATCGGCAGGCCCTCGACGTTCGCGACCATGATCGCGCCCGTCTCGGTCTGCCACCACGTGTCGTGGATCGCCAGTCCGAGGACGGCCTGCCCCCACAGCACGACCTCCGGGTTCAACGGCTCGCCCACGCTCGCGGCATGACGGACCCCGGACAGGTCGTGGCCCGAGGCCAGGTGGTCCCCCGCCTTCATCAGCATGCGCAACGCGGTGGGTGCGGTGTACCAGACGGTGACGTGCTCCTCCTCCAGCAGGGAGTACCAGCGGACGGCATCGAACTCGCACTCATCGACGATGCAGGTCACTCCGCACGACAGCGGGGCCACCAGCCCGTAGGACGTTCCGGTCACCCAGCCGGGGTCGGCAGTGCACCAGTACACGTCCCCCGGGTGAAGGTCCAGGACGTGACGCCCGGTCGCGTTGTGCGCGACGACGGCGTCGTGCACGTGCACGGCGCCCTTCGGCGTACCGGTGGTTCCGCTGGTGAAGTGGACGAAGGCCATGTCCTCAGGGTCGGTGGGCGCGATCTCGTAGGCGTCGGAGGCCGACGCGAGCAGCGGCTGAAGGGGCTGGACGCCGGGTGCCTCGACAGTGTCGGCGTCCTCGCCGACGAGAAGGATGTGCTGAAGATCGGGAAGGCCGTCCCGCACCGGCGCGACCTTCTGCCGGTACGCCGCGGCCGTGGTCACCAGCACGCGTCCACGCGCCGCCTGCAGCCGCTGGCGCACGGGCTCCGGGCCGAAGGCGGAGAACAGCGGGGCGACGCCGCAGCGGGCCTTCAGCGCCCCGATCATCGCGATGTAGAGCTCGGGCAGCCGACCGCTCAGTCCGAAGACCACGTCGCCGGCACCAACGCCGAGCGAGTCCAGCACGTTGGCGAATCTGTTGGTCTCCAACGCCAGATCGGCATAGGTCAACTCGCGGTCGAGTCCCGACTCGTTCAGGAAGCGCAGGGCCACGACGGTCCCGTGCCCGTCTGCGACATGCCGGTCCACGGCCTCGTACGCGATGTTGAGTCCGCCGCCGGGGAGCCCGTCGAGAGAGGCTCGTGCCTCGTCCCACGCGGAGTTGCCCGCGTGCCCTGAAGACATCGAGTCGTGCGTCATATCGGCACCCCTGCGCCGTGGAATCCCTTCCAGTGCAACACCGGGACTGTCGCATGCACAGGGTCGTTGGTCCCACCAGGCGTGCAATGACCGGCCACAGCCAGGCTATCGCCGTGCCTTCGCGTCCGCCGTCGTTCTACCCTGTTGATGAGGCCGATCCGGTGCTCGTCGCCATTCGCGCGCAGGTCGGCGGATGGAGGCTGCAATGTCAGATCGAGTTCAGGAGATCCTCTCCTGGTACGACGCTGAGACACCCGGCACCGTGGCGAATCTCTACCGGCTGCTGAGCACCGGGCGGCTCGCCGGAACGGGCAAGCTCGTCATCCTGCCGGTGGACCAGGGCTTCGAGCACGGTCCGGGCCGCTCATTCGCGCCGAACCCCGCCGGCTACGACCCCCGGTACCACGCGCAGCTCGCGGTCGATGCGGGCTGCAACGCCTACGCCGCACCGCTTGGCCAGCTGCAGATGGTGGCGCGGGACTTCGCCGGCCGGCTGCCCTTGATCCTCAAGCTCAACAACTCCGATTCCCTGTACAGCGGGCCGGATCCGGTGCCGGCCGTAACGGCCAGTGTCGCGGACGCCCTCCGCATCGGAGCTGCCGCGATCGGCTTCACGATCTACCCGGCATCGGCCGGCCGGAACACCATGTACGAGCAGATCCGCGCCCTCAGCGCAGAGGCCAAGGCGGCCGGACTGGCCGTCGTCGTGTGGTCCTATCCCCGTGGGTCGGGCATCTCGAAGGAGGGCCAGACCGCGGTCGACGTCATCGCGTACGCGGCACAGATCGCGGCCCAGCTCGGGGCGCACGTCATCAAGGTCAAGCCGCCGACAGCCACCATCGAGTCCGACGCCGCCCGGGCGGCACTGGAGTCATCCGGAACCCCGCTCGGCACGCTCTCCGATCGCGTGCGCCACGTGGTCAACGGAGCATTCGGCGGGCACCGCATCGTCATCTTCTCCGGCGGCGCCGCCAAGGGCGCGGACGCGGTGCTCGAGGAGAATCGGGAGACGGCGCGGGGCGGCGGCTTCGGCACGATCATGGGCCGCAACTCGTTCCAGCGCCCGCATGACGACGCCGTGGCCCTCCTGCACCAGGTCATGGACATCCACGCCACGACCTTCCCGACGTAGCCCTCGCGGTAGGCGTCGCGAGGAGCGATCACGGGATCCACCCGCCGAGGCGACCCAGAAGGTCGCCAAACAGGGGTGAAGATGGAAGTTTCGCGACCATTCCGGTCGCCTCGGCGGGGTTGGGGGTCGCGTCGGCGAGTGGCGCCACCACCTCGGCAGCCTGCTCTATCGTCATTGCGTCGGTGACGAATCGGAGACGCGCATGGGCAAGCATCGGGGATCCCGGTCCCTGCGCGCTCGGCGAGCGTCCCACCCCCTCTCCCTGGCCATCGGCGCGCTGATCGTGCTCGCGGTGGCGTTCGCGGTCGCCTTCTCGGTCCGGGTGCTGTACACCGACTACGCGTGGCACTCCGACGCCCAGGCGGCGGCGGACGCCACGGCCCGGGCCATCCAGACCGCCAGCGAGACCGCGCGGACCGCCCCCGAACCGGTCGACGCCGTCGCTGCGGCGCCCGGCCCGGACCAGATGCTCCTGTCGGACCTGTCATATGCCCCGGACGTGCCAGCAGGCGTCACCAGGATCCGTCTGACGCCGGGCGGGGCCCTGTCCGTCGTGACGGCGTCCGGGGCACTGTGCTCCGGGGCCACCTTCGACATGTCGCGCGCCGGCCGCGCCCCCACCGACTCGTTCGTCTGCGGCGATGACCAACCGCCCACCGGGCCGCTGGGACTGAAGGCGACGCCCGGGGACCGGTCCGTCGAGCTGGACTGGCAGTACGCGCCCGGGCCCGTCGAGGACTACGCGGTGTCCTACTCCCGCGACGGCGGGACGTCCTGGACAGTGGCCCCCGACGGGGTCTCGTCCGAGTCGCGAGCCGTCGTCCGCTCCCTCGCCAACGGCCGCCCGTACCTGTTCCGCGTCGTCGCCGAGAACCCGGCGGGCCAGTCCCCGCCCGCAGGCGCCGCGGCATCGCCCTTCACCTCGCCGGCCCCGCCGACCGACGTGCACGCCAGTGCGGGATCGCGGACCGTCGTGTCGTGGACCGCCCCGTCGCAGGACGGCGGGCGGCCGATCACCGGCTATGTCGTCGAGGGCTTCCCGACCGGAACCTGCACGGCGGCCGCTCCCGCCACCAGCTGCGAGATCACCAACGTGCCCGCGGCGCCGAACTACACCTTCACCGTGCGGGCCGTGAACGCCGCCGGCCCCGGAGCGCCGAGTCCGATCCCCAGCGACCCGGTCGCGGTGTACTCCGTGCCGGGCCGACCCGTCGCCGTGTCGACGAGTCCGGCCGACGGACTGGTTCTCCTCACCTGGACTGTTCCCCTGCTGGACGGCAACACGCCGATCACGGACTACCGCGTCGAGTACCGGATCCCGTCCGAACCCGACTGGAGCGTTCTCGGCCATCCGGCGTCAACCCGCACGTCCACGGCCGTAAGCGGCCTGCGCAACGGCACCGAGTACGAGTTCCGGGTTCGAGCGGTCAACGCGGCCGGCGTCTCCGAGCCGCAGCTCTCGCCGGTGACCGAGACGCCCGCGACGGTTCCCGATCCCGTCGGATCGGTGCTCGCGGCCGAGGCCGACGCGGTCGTGTCGCTGGCCTGGACCGCGCCTCTGTTCGACGGCGGTTCTCCGCTCACCGACTACGCCGTGCAGTACTCCGAAGACGGCGGACCCTGGGTCGCCTGGGAGCCGGCGATCGACCCGGGCGCCGATCCGCGCGCGGACGTGACCGACCTGGACAACGGCACCCCGTACGCGTTCCGCGTCGCCGCGGTCAACTCCATGGGCCAGGGCGCCTGGTCGGTGCCGGTCGCGGGCAGCCCCTTCACCGTGCCCGGCGCGGTGCGGCGCCCGAAGGCCGTCGGCTCGCTCACCTCCCTCGACCTGTCCTGGCGGCCGCCGGCCGACGACGGCGGGCGTCCGGTCACGGGCTACCGGGTCGACTACCGGCTCGCCTCGTCGCAGGACTGGGTCCCTGTCGACCCGAAGCCGAGTGCGAAGCGCACGGTGACCATCTCGGACCTGACCACCCGAGAGGTCTACGACGTCCGGATCGTCGCCCTCAGTACAGCGGGCGCCGGTCCGTCCGCCCCTGACGGCGGCGACGGACCGACGCTGGCCGCAGTGATCGTCGACGAGACCCCGCCCGCACCCGAGGGCCTGACCGCGCGGGCGGGCGACGGCCGGGTCACCCTCAGGTGGCAGCCGTCGCCGGCCGGACCCACCTCCCCGATCGAGGCGTACACCGTGACGGGCACCCCCGCCGGAACCTGCACCACGAACCGTCGCACGTGCGTGATCGACGGTCTCGTGAACGACATCGAGTACAGCTTCACGGTGACCGCGGCCAACGCATCGATCATCGGGCCGGCCTCGGAGCCCGTGCTCGTCACACCCCAGGCGCCCTACAACCAGGCACGCGGAGGCGTCGTCACCACCTACTCGCGCGGCGGACGGACCTTCCGCGTGCACACGTTCACCGCCAGTTCCACGCTCGTGGTGACGTCGGGAGTCCGGCCCTTCGACGTGCTCGTCGTGGCCGGCGGTGGCGGCAGCTCGACGGCTCCGGATGGGGTCGTCACCGTGGGCGGTGGCGGACAGGTCGTCGACGCCAACGGGATCCGGCTGGTCGGGGCTCGACTGGCCGTGCTGGTCGGCGCCGGCGGGGCGCCCGGAGCCGGGGGTGCGCCGTCGTCGCTGGCCGGGTTCGGTGCTGCGGCTGCAGGTCCGGCAGGGCTGGCGAGCTGGCCGGCCACGACCTCGTCGATCACCGGAACGGCTGTCAGCTACGGCGGAGAGGGGACGCCCACGAGCGGCCAGGGCGCGGACGGCCGTGGCTCGGGGGGCGGGGGACCCGACGCCAATCGGGGCGGCTCCGGCGTGGTGATCATCCGCTACGAGATCGCGCCACCGAGATAGACCTTCTGTTGCAATAGTGTGTCAGTCACAGTATTGTGAAGACGTGGGCACCGAAGAGATCGTCGAGAGCCACCTGCAGGAACTGCGCCGCGGCACCATCGTGCTCGCCAGCCTGCGCATCCTGCGCCACCCCGGGTATGGGTACCGGTTGCTCGAGACCCTCGACGCGGCAGGGTTCGGCGTCGACGCCAACACCCTCTACCCGCTGCTTCGACGCCTCGAGAAGCAGGGCCTGCTCACCAGCGAGTGGAACACCGACGAGGCGCGCCCGCGCAAGTACTACACGACGAGCGCCGAAGGGACCCGGCTCGCCGAGGCCCTGAGCGCCGACTGGGCGCGGCTCGCCCACGCCATCGACGAGCTCAACGATCAGGTCAGGGAGTGAGCGTCATGACCACAACGCACGAGACGTTGACCGACCGATACGTCGCCGCCGCCCTCAGGGGCGTCCGGGACGATCAGCGGGCCGACGTGGCGGCCGAGCTGCGCGGCTCCATTGCGGACGCCATCGATGCCCGTATTGAGCGGGGCGAGACGGCGGACGTCGCCGAGCGCGAGGTGCTGACCGGCCTCGGCGATCCGATGCGCCTGGCGTCGGAGTACTCGGAGCGTCCGCTGTACCTCATCGGACCCTCCTTCTACCCCGACTACATCCGCCTTCTGAGGCTCCTGGTGGCGATCGTTGTCCCGATCATCGCGATCGTCGTCGGCACGGCGACGGCCGTCTCGGGCGCCGACGTGCTCCGGGTCGCGACGTCGGCGCTCGGCGCCGCCTTCTCCGTCGGCGTCCAGCTGGCCTTCTGGGTCACGGTGGTCTTCGCCCTGATCGACCGCAGCGGCGCCGAGCCGCGCGACCGCACGTCATCATGGGATCTCAGCGACCTGCCGGAGCTGCCCGACCGGCGCGTGGGACTCGGAGAGACCGTCGCATCGATCAGCGGTCTTGTGGTCGTCATCTGGCTGCTGGTCTGGCAGCCCGGCTACCAGGAGACCTTCTCGGCGGACGGTCCGTCAATCCCGATCCTCGATCCGTCGCTGAGCTCGTTCTGGGTGCCGTTCCTCGTGGCCGTGCTCCTGGCCAGCGTCGTGCTCGAGGTCGTGAAGTACCGGGTGGGCCGCTGGACGATCCCGATCGCCGCCGTCAACACCGCTCTCAGCCTGGCCTTCGCGGTGCCCGCGATCTGGCTCGCGACGACCGGGCGACTGCTGAACCCGGAGTTCATGTCCGCGGTCGCCACCGGTGAGTTCGCCGGCCTGGTCGACGCGATACCCACGATGATCGCCTGGATCATCGGCGTCATCGCGGTCGTGGACATCTCCGAGGGCTGGTGGAAGGCGTATCACTCGTCCTGAGCCGACGCCCTGCCCACGACCGGTGGCAGGGCGGACGCCCGGACGATGACGTCCTTCTCATAGGCGGGTCGGCACGGGTACTGCGCGTACCACGCGATGTACGGCAGCACGATGTGGTCGTAGATCCGCTCGTCGGACCACCCCGACCTGGTGTAGGCGCCCGGGTCAGGACGGCCGTGCCCGTCCAGGCCCCAGCTGTACCAGGTGCGGCCGCCGCGCGAGAGGGCGTAGGCGACCCGGGAGTTGTACCGGCGCCTCAGCAGGAGATCGCGGTCGAACCACTTCTCGTCCTGCCACGTGTCGGTGTTGATCTGGAACAGCCCGAGATCACCGGTGTCGGACACGCTGCTGGCACGGCCACCGCTCTCGCGCATCACGATCGCCCACGCCTCGCGCAGGTCCTCGCCCTCGAAGCCGGACCGCGAGAGAAGGCGCGTGAGCCAGTCGCCGCACATCCGGATCCGTCCGTACTCGGCGCTGCGGTCCACCTTGGTCAGGCTCATGAGCTCGCCGTACCGCGCGCGGGCGTCGCCGACGACCGACAGCGCTACGGCGACGCGGCTCTCGGCTGCCACGACGGCGGCCTGCGCCTCGGCCACGGCAGCGGCGGCTCGTTCACGCGCGGCGATCACCGTCGCGAGCCTGCTGGTCGCCCTCAGGCGCGTCCCCTCGGCGAGGTCGGCCAGCTCCAGAACGCGGTCACCGGCCACCCGAAGATAGCGGCGCTCGGCCAGGCTGCGCATCAGGCCCAGCTCCGACTCGGTGGTCAGCATGATGTCGACCAGGGTGGGCTCGGAGCCGCCAGACGTGTACATCGTGCGAGCCGTGTCGTCGATGGCATCCTGCGTGGCCAGCACCGCGAGGTCGGCGCGCACGAGGGCCGCGCCGGTCAGCCGCGCATCCTCCGTCAGCGTGTCGGCGTCGATCCGGACCGCACGGGCGACGGACGCCGCGCTGGTTCGCTGAGCCACGGCCAGCTGGAGCCCGAGCCGGGCCGACGCCACTGCGGTACGTGCCCGAGGAATCGCGGCCAGTGCGTCGATGAAGCTCGGCGGGGAGACCGACGGGGCAGCGGCGGCGACCGGATCGGCCAGGCACATGACAGCGACGCACGCCACCACGAGCAACCGTCTCGACACGTTCCGGGTATCGGCCCGAGCCACGCGGCCTCGAGCATGGGAAGGCCCCGGCCGGAAACCAGCCGGGGCCAACTGTGGTGCGCGAGGGGGGAGTTGAACCCCCACGCCCTTTCGGGCACACGGACCTGAACCGTGCGCGTCTGCCTATTCCGCCACTCGCGCATGTAGCGGTCGAAGCGTACAGGCTCGTTTGAGCCTCCGCCCAGTCCGGGGTCGGGAGCGATCCGGCAGGCGCAGACCGGTCCGCACCGCCGGTCACTGCGCGCGCCCCCGGCGGTGCGCGTCCCGCATGGAGGAATGCGGTCGGGTTAGCATCGACCCACGCCACCACCGGTGGTCACGCACGGCCATGGATACGGACCCGGAGGACTCGTGGGACTGCTGGAACGGTTCGAGGACTCCCTTGACCGCATGGTCAACGGCGCCTTCGCGCGAGCCTTCAAGGCTGAGGTGCAGCCTGTGGAGATCGCGTCCGCCCTGCAGCGGGAGATCAGCGACCGGGCCGCCGTCATCGATCGCGAGCGCACCGTGATCCCGAACGTCTTCCATGTCGAGCTCTCCGAGCATGACTACCGGCGCCTGGCGGTCTTCAAGGACGCGCTGCAGACCGAGCTGGCGACGCTCGTCCGCGACTACGGCGCAGAGCAGCGGTACACCCTGCTCGGACCGGTGACGGTGCAGCTCGCGCAGGACGACGAGCTCGACACGGGCATCTTCCGGGTCCGCAGCGAGGCGAGGGCCGAGGTGAGCTCGGCCAACCAGGGACGCCCCGGCGGCGCCGACGGTCCCGACGTCAACCAGCGCCAGCCCCGGCTCGAGGTCGGCGGCACGGCGTACCCACTGGTGCGCGCCGTCACCCGGCTGGGCCGGGGCAGCGACACCGACATCCGCATCGAGGACCCCGGCGCCTCCCGCAACCACTGCGAGATCGTGCTCGGCCAGCCCGTCCTCGTTCGCGATCTCAGTTCCACCAACGGCACATTCGTCAACGGTCAGCGCGTCTCGCAGGTCGAGCTGTCCGACGGCACGGTGATCATGATCGGGTCGACGCAACTGGTGTTCCGGAGCGGCTGACCGGTGTCGGAGCTCGCGCTCACCCTGGTCCGGCTGGGATTCCTCATCCTGCTGTGGGCCTTCGTGCTGTTCACGGTCCTCGCCCTGCGGCGCGACCTGCGCCAGCCGGCCGAGGCTCGCCCACTGGGCCGCGAGCGCAGGCCGGCGCGTGCCCCCAAGCCGCCCAAACCGCCCAAGGTCGCCAAGCAGCAGAAGGTCAAGGGCACCAAGATCGTCGTCATCGAGGGTCCGCTGCTGGGCACCGTCGTCCCGCTCGGCAACCTCCAGATCACCATCGGCCGGGCACCGGACTCGACCCTGGTGATCGACGACGACTACGCGTCCAGCCGGCATGCGCGCATCTACCCGTCCGAGGGCTCATGGGTCGTGGAGGACCTCGGCTCGACGAACGGAACGTGGATCGACCGCTCGCGCATCACGTCGCCCACGGTCCTTCCGGTCGGGGCGCCCCTGCGCGTCGGCCGCACGACGCTGCAGATCCAGAAGTAGTCGCCATGACCCTGCGCCTGCGCTACGCGGCCCGATCGGACGTCGGACTGATCCGCGAGGGCAACGAGGACTCCGGATATGCCGGTCCGGCCCTGCTCCTGGTGGCCGACGGCATGGGGGGCCATGCGGCCGGCGAGCTGGCCAGTGCCATCGCCGTGGCCACCGTCGCCGACCTCGATGTGCACCCGCCGGAATCCGCCGACATCCTCTCGGCCCTCGGCGACGCCATCAGCGAGGTCGGCGACGGCATCTCGGACGTCATCGCCATGGACCCGGACCTCACGGGGATGGGCACGACGGTGACCGGGATCTACTGGCTCGGCGAGCGCATCGCGGTCGTCCACGTGGGCGACTCGCGCGCCTACCTGCTGCGCGACGGCGAGCTGACGCAGATCACCCACGACCACACCTACGTCCAGACGCTGGTGGATGCCGGCCGCATCACCGAGGAGGAGGCGACGATCCATCCCCGCCGCTCCCTGCTGATGCGTGCCCTCGACGGCATGAACCCGGTCGAGGCGGACCTGTCGGTCCGCGAGGCGCGCGACGGCGATCGGTACATGCTCTGCACCGACGGACTGTCCGGCGTGCTGGCCAATCCGGAGATCGCGGCCATCCTTTCCGACGGCGACCCGACCGGGTGCGTCACGCGCCTGGTCGACCTGGCGCTCGAGCGCGGTGCGCCGGACAACGTGACGGTGGTGATCGCCGACGTCGTCGACGTCCCCGACGTCGCCCCCGACGTGCCCGTCATGGAGGAGGCGTTCGCACCGGTCGTGGTGGGCGCGGCCGGCGAGCCGCGCGTGCGGCTCCGCCTCCCGGGGATCCGCTTCCCCGACGACGCGCAGCCCGATCCCGACCGGCCCGATGCCCCGCCGCCGGCCGACGGCGGGCCACCGACGGCTCCCCAGCCCCTCATCGACGCGGAGATCGTGGTTCCCGCGGCCGAGGCGGCCCGCCGCGCCGCGGGCGAGGAGCAGGCACGGGCGGTCCGGCGCCGCTCCCGTCGACGTCGGCTCCTCGCGGTCGTCGCCGTGGCGCTCGTCGTCATCGTCGCGATCGCGGCGGCGACCCTGGTCGCCCGCGCCTGGCTGGGCTCGCGCTGGTACGTCGCCGTCAACGGCAGCGCCGGCACCGGCACGGTCAGCGTCTACCAGGGCGTGCAGGGCTCCCTGCTGGGCCTGCACCTGTCGAGCCTGTGGTCGGACTCCGGGCTGCAGGTCGGCACGCTTCCGTACTTCGACCAGGAGCTCGTCAGCAAGGGCATCCCCGCCGCCGGCGAGGTCGACGCCCAGCGCATCGTCTCCGAGCTGCAGAGCAGGGCCCAGGAGTGCCAGACCCTCATGCCGCCGTCCGGCTGCCCCGGGACGACGCAGTGACCATCCCCTCCGAGACCATGGCCCCGGTCGGCGCAAAGGTCCGCACGCAGCCCAGTCGCCGCAACGTCGAGCTGGTGCTCCTCGTCTTCGCCTGGGGGATCGGCGTCCTCGGCACGCTCCAGGTCGGTTGGGCGACCGACGAGGGCGCCGGCAGCCGACTGTGGATCACGGCCGCCGTCGTGGGCGCACTCGCCATCGTCATGCACGTGATCGTCCGCTGGAAGGCCAAGTACGCCGACCCGTTCCTGCTCCCCATCGCGACGCTGCTCACCATCCTCGGGCTCGTCATGATCTACCGGATCGACGTGGCAGCGGCCCAGCGCGCGGCCCTGAACGGCAACCCCGAGCCGACGCCGGACGTGTACTCCCAGCTGACCTGGTTCACCGTGGCGGTGATCCTCTTCGTCTCGGTGCTGGTGCTGCTGCGCGACCACCGGATCCTGCAGCGGTACACCTACACGCTGGGACTGGCCGGCCTGGTGCTGCTGATCCTGCCGCTCGCCCCGTTCATCGGCACGACCGTCAACGGCGCGACGCTGTGGATCCGGATCGGCGGCTTCTCCTTCCAGCCGGCCGAGCTCGCCAAGATCCTGCTCACCATCTTCTTCGCCGGCTACCTGGTCGAGAAGAGGGACTCGCTCGCGCTGGTCCGCACCAAGTTCCTCGGCATGGGGCTGCCCCGCGCCAAGGACCTGGGGCCCATCGTCATCGCCTGGCTGGTGTCGCTGGCCATCCTCATCTTCGAGACCGACCTCGGCACGAGCCTGCTGTTCTTCGGGCTGTTCGTGACCATGCTCTACATCGCCACGCAACGACGGTCCTGGCTCATCCTCGGCGGCCTGCTGTTCATCGTGGGGGCGGCCCTCGCCTACTACCTGTTCGGTCACGTGCGTCTGCGCGTCGAGGTGTGGCTCGACCCGTGGGCATACGCCGACACCAGCGGGTACCAGATCGTGCAGTCGCTGTACGGGCTCGCGAACGGCGGCATCCTCGGCGCGGGACTCGGCCAGGGCTTCCCCAACCTCGTGCCCTTCGCCAACACCGACTTCATCGTCGCCGCGCTGGGCGAGGAGCTCGGCGTCACCGGGCTCATCGCCATGCTCCTGCTGTACGCCATCCTGGTCGAGCGAGGTCTGCGCGCCGCTGTCTCGGTGCGGGACTCCTTCGGCCAGCTGGTAGCTGCGGGCCTGTCGATCACCCTGGCCCTGCAGGTCTTCGTCATCATTGGCGGCGTCACCCGGCTCATCCCGCTGACCGGACTCACCACGCCGTTCCTGTCGTACGGGGGCTCGTCGCTGATCGCGAACTGGATCATCGTCGCCCTCCTGCTGCGGATCTCGGACCGGGCCCGCCGACCGGAGGTCACCGTGCCGTCTCCGGACGACGCGGTCACCCAGGTGGTCCGACGCGTATGAGCAGGCCCATCCGGCGCATCGCCTTCGTGCTCGGCATCCTGCTCGTCGCCCTGCTCGTCAACGTCACCGTCATCCAGGTCGTGCTGGCCGGCGACTACCGGGACCGACCCGGAAACCAGCGCGTCCTGCTCGAGGAGTACGACCGCGAGCGCGGCCCGATCCTGGTCGGGCCCGAGCCGGTGGCGCGGTCCAAGGAGACCGGCGACACCCTCAAGTACCTGCGGGTCTACGCGGACGGCCCGCTCTACGCCCCGGTGACCGGGTTCTACTCGCTCGTCTACGGCGCCACCGGGCTCGAGCGGACCGAGAACCGCATCCTGACCGGAAGGTCCAGCCTGTTCGTGGTGGATCGGGCCGAGCAGCTGTTCGCCGGACGCGAGCCGGCCGGCGGCGCCGTCACGACGACCATCGACGCCAGGGCGCAGCGAGCCGCCTTCAACGGGCTGCGCGGCAAGAAGGGCGCCGTCGTGGCCATCGAGCCGGCCACCGGGCGGATCCTGGCCTCCGTCCAGTTCCCGTCCTTCGACCCGAACCAGCTGTCGAGCCACGACCCCGCCGCGATCCGCGAGTACTACGCGACGCTGGAGGCCGACCCGGCCAGGCCGCTCCTCAACCGCCCGATCGTCTCGCTCAACCCACCAGGGTCCACCTTCAAGATCGTGACGGCGGCCGCGGCGCTGGCCTCCGGCCGGTTCACCCCCGAGTCGATCCTGCCCGGGCCCCGCGTGTACCAGCTGCCGGACTCGACCAAGAAGCTGCGCAACTGGAACCTGCAGGCCTGCGGACCCAACGGGCTGGTCACCCTGCGCGAGGCGCTGGCGATCTCGTGCAACACGGCCTTCGCGTGGCTGGGCAACGAGCTCGGAGCGGACGCGCTGCGCACGCAGGCGCAGCTGATGGGATTCGACACCGCCTTCGAGATCCCGCTGCGGGCCGCCACCTCGCGGTTCCCCGAGGATCCGGACGCCCCGCAGACCGCCCTCTCGGCCATCGGGCAGTTCGACGTGCGCGCGACCGCACTGCAGATGGCCATGGTCGGCGCCGCCGTCGGCAACAACGGCCGGACGATGACGCCGTACCTCGTGCAGGAGGTGCGCGGTCCCGACCTCGCCATCATGCAGACGACGGAGCCGCAGCTGTTCGACGAGGCGATGACGCCGCTCAACGCGTCGCGTCTCACCGACATGCTGGTCAACGTCGTGGAGAACGGCACCGGCAGCAACGCGCAGATCCCGGGAGTCCGGGTGGCCGGCAAGACGGGCACGGCACAGACCGGCAACGACAATCCCTCGGTCGCCTGGTTCGTCGCCTTCGCCCCCGCGCAGGCGCCCGAGGTCGCGGTAGCGGTGGTGATCGAGGACGCCGGGGCACCCGAGGTCAGCGGCAACGCGCTGGCCGCGCCGATCGCCCGGGCCGTCATCGAGGCTGTGCTGCGCTGAGTTGCCACCGGGTGCTGAGAGGATGACCGCATGACGAACGATCCGGCCAAGGCTCGCATGCTCGGTGACCGCTATGAGATCGGCGAGGTCATCGGTCGCGGCGGCATGGCCGAGGTCCATGAGGGACGCGACCTGCGCCTCGGGCGCCGCGTCGCCGTCAAGATCCTGCGACCCGATCTCGCGAAGGATCCGACGTTCCAGGCCAGATTCCGTCGCGAGGCGCAGTCGGCCGCGGCCCTCAACCACCCGAACATCGTCGCCGTCTACGACACCGGCGAGGACGTCCTGACGTCGCCGGACGGCCAGCGGATCGTCGTGCCCTACATCGTCATGGAGTACGTCGACGGCATGACCCTGCGGCAGCTCCTGGCGAGTGGGCGACGGCTCCTGCCGGAGCGCGCCCTCGAGATCACCGCCGGCGTGCTCGCCGCCCTCGACTACGCCCACCGGCACGGCATCGTCCATCGCGACATCAAGCCGGCCAACGTGATGCTGACCCGCACCGGAGACGTCAAGGTGATGGACTTCGGCATCGCGCGCGCGATGAACGACACCGGCAACACGATGACCGCCACGTCAGCGGTGATGGGCACCGCCCAGTACCTCTCGCCGGAGCAGGCGCGCGGCGAGGTCGTCGACGCCCGCAGCGACCTGTACTCGACCGGGGTCCTGCTGTACGAGCTGCTGACCGGACGTCCGCCCTTCACCGGCGACTCGCCGGTCTCCATCGCCTACCAGCACGTCAGCGAGATGCCGGTGCCGCCGTCGCAGGTCGACCCGGGCGTCACCGCCGAGGTCGACTCGGTGGTGCTCCAGGCCCTCGCCAAGCGCACCGACGAGCGCTACCAGACGGCGGCCGACTTCCGGGCCGATGTCGAGCGCGCCATCGCCGGCGCCCCGGTGACCGCAGCCGTCCAGGCCATCACGCTCGACCGCACGCAGATGATGGCTCCCATCGACGCGGCGGCGGCCGGCTCCGCGCCCATGTACGAGCGCAACCGCCCCAAGCGGAGGCGCGGTGTCGGCTTCTGGGCCCTCAGCCTGGTCGGCATCGCGGCAGCCATCATCGGCGCCCTGCTGATCGGCCGCTTCGTTTTCGGCGGATCGGACATCACCCAGGTGCAGGTGCCCAACCTCGACGGGCTCACGGTCGAGGCGGCCACGTCGACGTTGCAGGGGTACGACCTGCGCCTCGGCGCCCAGACCACCGAGATCTCCGAGCGCCCGGAAGGCACGATCATCGCCCAGCAGCCGGCTGCGGGGGAGAGCATCGAGCAGGGGCAGTCCGTCAACGTCACCGTCAGCATCGGTCTCGAGCAGGTGACCGTGCCGCAGCTCATCGCCCTGACGACCGTGGAGGCCGCGCGGATCGCGCTCGAGGACGTCGGGCTCGCCCTCGGTGCCGTCAAGGAGAAGAACTCCCAGCAGCCGGCCGGCTACGTCCTGAACCAGGACCCCGCCGAGGGGACGCAGGTCGACGCCGGCACTCCCGTGAGCATCACGGTGTCGTCGGGCCTGGTGAAGGTTCCCAAGGTGACCGGCAGCAGCGAGGCACAGGCCCGCAGCGACCTGGCCCAGGTGGGCTTCGACGTTCAGGTGGTGGAGCTCGAGGACGGCTCGGTGTCGTCCGGCACGGTGCTCGCCCAGTCGCCGCAGGGTGGTGAGCTGCTGCCGCGCGGCTCCGTCGTGACGATCACGGTGGCGACCTCGCCGCCGCTGCCGTCGCCCGAGCCGTCACCCTCGGTCGAGCCGGTGCCGAGCGACTCGGGGATCCCGGTGCCGTCCGGCGAGCCGGTCCCCTCCGGGCTCGCCCCGACCGCATAACCGGTGCCTGCCGAGATCGTCGACGAGCTCGCCCTCCAGCGGGCGGCCGACCGGGTCATCGAGGCCCTGGCCGGGCCGGCCGCTCGGGTTCGACCCGACCAGCTCGAGGCAGCCCGCGTGCTGGTGGTCGAGGGCCGACGGGCGCTCGTCGTCCAGGCGACCGGCTGGGGCAAGTCCGCCGTCTACTGGATCGCCGCCCGAGCCGTGCGCGATGCGGGTCGCGGACCGGTCCTGGTCGTATCGCCCCTGCTGTCGCTGATGCGCGACCAGGTCGCCGCAGCGGCCCGCGCCGACCTGGTCGCCGTCACGCTGAACTCGGCGAACGCCGACGACTGGGCGCAGGTCGAGCAGGAGATCCTGCGGGACCGCATCGACGTCCTGCTCGTCTCCCCCGAGCGACTGGCGAACCCGGTCTTCGAGCGCACCGTGCTCGCCGATCTCCTGCCTCGCCTGGGCCTGCTGGTCATCGACGAGGCCCACTGCATCTCGTCGTGGGGTCATGACTTCCGTCCCGACTACCAGCGCATCGCCCGACTCCTGACCGCGTCACCGGACCTCCCGGTGCTGGCCACCACGGCGACGGCCAACGCTCGCGTCACGGCCGACGTCGCGACCCAGTTGGGCCAGGACACGTTCGTGCAGCGCGGCCAGCTGGCTCGCACGTCGCTGCACCTGTCGGTGGCCGGTGGCCTGTCCCCGATCGAGCGGTACGCCTGGGTCGACGAGGCGTTGTCGACCCTCGCCGGATCGGGCATCGTCTACGTCCTCACCGTCGCGGAGGCCGGTCGGCTGAGCGGCTTCCTCGCCTCGCGCGGCCACGTCGTCCCTGCCTATACCGGTCAGACCCCGTCAGATGAACGCACCCGCATCGAGGACGACCTGCGGGCCAACCGGCTCAAGGCCGTGGTCGCGACGTCGGCGCTCGGCATGGGCTACGACAAGCCCGACCTCGCCTTCTGCCTGCACGTCGGCTCGCCGGGGTCCCCGGTCGACTACTACCAGCAGGTCGGCCGGGCCGGGCGGGCGCTCGAATCCGCCGTCGTCACGCTGCTCCCGGCGGCCGGCGACGAGCGCATCTGGGAGTGGTTTGCGACGGCGAGCGTCCCGAAGGAGCCGGAGGCGTCGGCGGTGCTCGACCACCTGCGCATGCTGGACGACCCGTGCAGTGTCCAGGCGCTGGAGGTCGCGACCGGAGTTCGGCGCAGCAGGATCGACCTGCTGCTCAAGATCCTGGCCGTCGACGGAGCAGTGGAGCGCACGCCCGGCGGCTGGAGCGCGACCGGTCGGCCGTGGACGTACGACCGCGAGCGGTACGCCGCGCTCGTCGATGCGCGGCGGGCCGAGTCGGATCTCATGCGGGCCTACGCGCGCGAGGCGACCTGTCTGGAGACCCTCCTGCGCCGCGCGCTCGACGACGAGATCGCGTCGGATGCCGCGTGCGGACGGTGCTCGGCCTGCACCGGGCGGCTGCCCGCCGGACTGCCGACCGCACCGGGCAGCGCCTCGATCAGCGCTGCCACTGCCTACCTGCGCGGGCTCGACGTCGTGATCGAGCCGCGCAAGATGTGGGCGACCGGCCTCGGTGATCGGCGAGGACGGATAGCCGGCGGCCACGCCGCTGTCGCCGGCCGGGCCCTGGCCTTCGCGGACGATCCCGCATGGCCTCAGGTCGCCGCCCTCGTCGCGGATGGGGCACCCGACCGTGACCTGCCCGACGACGTCGTCCAGGGGATCGTTGCGCTCCTGTCCAGATGGGCGACCGGGTGGCCCGATCGGCCCGCGGCCGTGGTCCCGATGCCGTCCGTCACGCATCCACGCCTGATCCGGCACCTCGCCGAGCGCATCAGCACGATCGGCGACCTGCGGCTCGTGACCGCCCTCGAGCAGGAGGGTCCGCGCCCGATCGCCGACACGTCGCCCTCCGCCCGAGCGCAGGCACTTGCGCGCCGACTGCGGCTCATCGAAGGGATTCGCCTCGAGCCGGTTCCGGTGCTGCTGATCGACGACAGCTACCGCACCGGATGGACGGTCACCCTCGCCGCGGCGCTGCTGCGCGACGCCGGGGCGACTGCGGTGCTCCCGCTCGTCGTGCACCAGCGCCCCTGAACTGCCCGGGATACGCGGACGAGCGCAGGTCGCGTTCAGCCGACGACGGGGGCCAGCCCGGCGGAGCGGGCGACCGCGTCGGCATCCCCGCACGCGACGAGCCAGTTGGCCAGCATCAGGTGGCCACCCTCGGTCAGCACCGACTCGGGGTGGAACTGGACTCCCTCGACCGGCAGGTCACGGTGCCGCAGCGCCATGATCACTCCCGTGCTGGTCTCACCGGTGACCTCCAGCTCTGCCGGGACGGTACGAGGGTCGACGGCCAGGGAGTGGTACCGCGTTGCGGTGAACGGGGACGGCAGGCCGGCGAGGACGCCGATGTCGCGATGCAGTACCTCCGAGGTCTTGCCGTGCAGCAGTTCGGGGGCGCGGGCGACGGTGGCACCGTAGGCGACCGCGATCGCCTGATGGCCCAGGCAGACGCCGAAGACCGGGACTCGGCCGCCGCACTCGCGCACGATGTCGATGCAGACGCCGGCGTCCTCCGGCGTGCCCGGGCCGGGAGACAGCAGGATGCCGTCGAACTCGGCCGCCTCGTCGGTCGTCACCTCGTCATTGCGCCGCACCACGACCTCGGCATCGAGTTGCGCGAGGTACTGCACCAGATTGAAGACGAACGAGTCGTAGTTGTCGACGACGAGGATGCGGGCCACGGGATCATTGTGACGGCTGGGCATACTGCAGCGAAATCGGTCCCGAGTAGGCAGGGATCGTGGTGTCGCGGGTCCGCTGGACGTCGTAGCCGAGGCCGACCGCGCCGGCCCAGGACCGGTACGAGGCCACGTCGGGATCCCGACGCAGCGCCTTGCGCATCTTCTTGACCGGACCGACGGCGGTGATGACGTAGGGCGGGGAGTACACCCGGCCCTGGAGCAGCAACGTGTTGCCGACGCACTGGATCGAACTGGTGTTGATGATGCGCTGGTCCATCACCTGCATGGCCTCGGCGCCTCCGGTCCACAGGGCGTTGACGACGGCCTGCAGGTCGGCCTGGTGCACGATGACGTCATTGGCGGACATCGTCTGCCACACCGGATCGTCGGGCTCGCGAAGCGGGGCGTCGTCGAGGGTGACCGTCAGCGACCGGCCCGTCACGTCCGTCAGCCCGGCGTCCGGCGCCAGCTCGGCGACCTCCTTGCGTGCCTGCGCGACCGCGGGATCGCCGATCCGGCCCTCCGTGAGGTCGTCGACGAGCTGCTGCTGGTCGGCCACCGCCGCCTCGAGCCCGCCCAGGTGGGCGGCCTCCTGCCGCACCAGGTCGCGTAGTTCGGTGGCTCGCTGAGCGCGAAGGTCGGTGCCCTGACTGGTGTTGGCGGCGGCGGCGAACATCAGGCCGGCGAGCGCGAAGACCAGACCCGTCACCACCACCGCGGGGTGGGGCCGGGACAGCGGAATGCGGTCGCGCCAGCGCACACGACCACGGTAACCGCACGGGCGCCGAGGCGGTATGGCAGGCTGGGCGGCATCGCGCGTCACGAACAGTGATCGCCACTCGCTTCGTCTGGCTGCACCGGGAGGACACTCGTGCCGGAGTCAAAAGGCCGCAAGAAGGCCGCGTACACGCCTCCGCCCACCGGCAAGGGCGAGCGCAAGGTCGCCAGGCTCGGCTCCCCGAACTGGCTGGCCCCCACCATGGTCGCCATGTTCGTCATCGGCCTGACGTACATCGTCATCTACTACATCGCCGGCTCGTCGATCCCGGTCATGAAGGACCTCAGCCCCCTGGTCAACGTCGGCATCGGATTCGCCTTCATCGCCGTCGGCTTCGGCCTGGCCACCCGCTGGCGCTGACCGCCCGACTTACACGGATGTCATTTGTCCCCAGCTGGGGACAAACCTGTGGACAGGCTCGTGACCTTGTGAACTGATGCGTCGAGCGGTCGCCCGAACGGTCAGTCCATCAGCTCCAGGATCGTGGCGTTGGCCATGCCGCCGCCCTCGCACATCGTCTGCAGCCCATAGCGTGCGCCCTCGCGTCGCATGCGATGCACGAGCGTGGTCATCAGCCGCGCACCCGATGCGCCGAGCGGGTGCCCGAGCGCGATCGCACCGCCGTGCGCATTGGTGCGGGCCGGATCGGCACCGGTCTCCGCATACCAGGCGCCCAGGACGGACGCGAAGGCCTCGTTCACCTCGAAGGCACCGATGTCCGAGAGTGCCAGTCCCGACCGGGACAGCGCCTTCGCCGTCGCGGGGATCGGGCCGGTGAGCATGATGACCGGGTCGACGCCGGAGAGCACCGCGGTGTGCACGCGGGCCAGTGGCCTCAGTCCGAGCTCTGCAGCGCGTTCGCCGCTCATGATCAGCAGCGCCGCCGAGCCGTCGGAGATCTGCGAGGCGTTGCCCGCGGTCACCACGCCGTTCTCCTGGAAGGGGGTTCGCAGGGCGGACAGCGACTCGACCGTGGTGCCGGCCCGGATGCCCTGGTCCTGCGTGACAGTTCCGCCCGGCGTCTCCACGGCGACGATCTCATCGTCGAACCAGCCCTGGGACCGCGCGCTCTCGGCCCGTTCGTGCGACGCGACCGCCAGTTCGTCGAGGTAGGTGCGCGACAGGCCCCACTGCTCCGCGATCATCTCGGCACTGATGCCCTGGTTGACCAGCCGACCCTCGTAGCGGTCCATCATGCTCGCCGGGTAGGGACCGTCGCCGCCGACGAAGTTCGAGAACATCGGCACGCGGGACATCGACTCGACGCCGCCGGCGATCACCACGTCGTAGTGGCCGGCGATGACCCCGGCAGCCGCGAAGCTCACAGCCTGCTGGCTCGATCCGCACTGACGGTCGATGGAGACCGACGTGACCTCCTCGGGGAAGCCGGCAGACAGGACGGCGCTGCGCCCGACGTTGCCCCCTTGCTCGCCTACCTGCGAGACGCAGCCCCAGATGACGTCATCGACGAGTGCCGGATCGAGCCCGACGCGGCCGGTGACCGCGCGCAGCACGAGGGCGGACAGGTCTACGGGGTGCACCCCGCTAAGTGCGCCCTTCTCCGGCTTGCCGATGCCCACAGGGGTGCGCACGGCGGAGACGATGACGGCGTCGGTTCTGCTCACGACTGCTCCTTGATCGGTGGTGGTCACAGCGTGCCACGAACGGCCGGTCGACTCAGGTCGACAGGATTCCCAGCGGGACCAGCAGGTCGTTGATCTGGTTGGTCCGCCACATGGTCACGGCCAGCAGCGCGAAGAGCACGGCCAGCACGCCGGTGACCTGGACGAGGGTCCGGTGAGCCCGGGGGGCGAACACGAAGACAGCGGCGACCGCCGCACCCGTCACGAGCCCGCCCAGGTGCGCGCGCCAGTCGACGCCGGGGGCGATGAAACCGATCACGACGTTGATGCCCAGCAGCACCAGCACCTGGGTGACGTCGTAGCGCAGCCGGCGTCCGGCCACGACCAGGGCGCCCATGAGCCCGAAGATGGCGCCGCTGGCGCCCACCGAGACCGTGTTCACCTCGGAGAAGGCGTACGACGCGACGCCGCCGCCGAGCGCCGCCATCAGGTACAGGACGACGTACCGGCCGTGGCCGAGGATGCGCTCGAGGGTGGGACCGAGGGCGAACAGCACGTACATGTTGAAGGCGATGTGCAGGAAGGATCCGTGCAGGAAGGCGGCCGTCACCAGCCGCCACCACTCGCCGTGGACCGCCACGCCGACCGGCCACATGCCGTAGTCGCCGGCAACGGCGTTGATGCCCACGCTGAACTGCAGGAGGAAGACGGCGACGTTGATGCCGATGAGCGAGTAGGTGACCACCGGTCGGCTGATGGGGGTGCCACCGGCGACGGTGGTCGCCTGCCGGGTGTTCACGGACGCGTTCGTGACGCAGTCCGGGCACTGGAAGCCGACCGGGGCCGGCACCATGCACTCGGCACAGATCGGACGGTCGCACCGCGTGCAGCGGATGCCCGTCGGCCGGTCGGGGTGCCGGTAGCAGCCCGGGAGCGACGGGGTGTCGGTCACGGGACGGCTAGTCCCGGGTGATCTCGACGGAGGTGATGACGACGTCCTCGCGGGGACGGTCGGCCTGTCCCGTCTGCACGGCGGCGATCGCGTCGACGACGTCGCGGGACTCCTGGTCGGCCACCTCGCCGAAGATGCTGTGCTTGAAGTTCAGCCAGGCCGTCGGCGCGACCGTGACGAAGAACTGGGAGCCGTTGGTGTTCGGGCCGGCATTGGCCATCGCCAGCAGGTAGGGGCGGTCGAAGGTGAGCTCCGGGTGGAACTCGTCCGCGAACGTGTAGCCGGGTCCGCCGGTGCCGGTGCCCAGGGGGTCGCCGCCCTGGATCATGAAGCCGGGGATGACGCGGTGGAAGATCGTGCCGTCGTAGAGCGGACCGGTCGACTTCGCGCGCACGCGTGGGTCGGTCCACTCCTGGTTGCCCTCGGCGAGGCCGGTGAAGTTGCGGACCGTCTTGGGCGCCTGGTCGGCGAACAGGGTGATGCGGATGTCGCCCAGGGAGGTGTGGAGCGTCGCGGTTGTCGTCATGCCGGGATCCTTTCATGCCGCGCCGGTGCCGCGAACGGGGACCGTCCCGGGGCGTTGGCGAGGCGTCAGGAGATCCAGTAGGCGTTGACGAACAACGCCACCGACACCAGCATCAGGGGCGCCGCGATGCTGACGTACAGCACGCGCACGACCCGGCTCCTGGTCATCCACAGTCCGATCAGCATCCAGATCGGGAACAGCACCAGCGTCGAGCGCGGCACCGACTGGAAGACCGTGCTCGTACCCAGCGAGACGGCCGTGAGGACGACGAAGACAGCCTCCCCCCACCAGCGCTTCGCCAGCAGCACCACGGAGAACGCGATGAGGATCACCACGTAGGCGATCTCGAACCGGTACTGGACGGCCCAGGGGGCCGCGACCCCGTAGTTCCAGGACCAGTCCCACATCGTGTTGACGGCTTCCCAGGGGTTCGTCAGGTGGCGGTTCCAACCGGCCGCCTGGGCCTCGAACCAGGTCATCCACGTCCCGGTGCGGGACTGGTAGTACGCGAAGATCGCGAGCACCCCGGCGAAGGGCAGGATGATGGCGGGCGCCTTCGCCCACTGCCGTCGAGGCGACGTCAGGAAGGCGACCGCCACCGCCGCGGCGAGGAACAGGCCGTTCACCCGGACCATCGAGGCCAGCATGGCGAGGATGGCGGCCGAGACCCAGGCGCCCTTGCGCACCTGGACCCACGCCCAGAAGGCGAAGGCGCAGAAGAGGGCCTCGGAGTAGGGCGCGGCGAGGTAGACGGCCATCGGCGCCAGGACCCAGGCGAGCACCCCCAGCTCGGGCCGGGCGCCGACGTCCTTGGCCAGGCGGCCCAGAGCCACGGCCGCCGCGAGCCCGGCCAGGAAGGACACGATCAGTCCGGCCACGGTGACGCTCGCTCCGGTCACCATCACCGCCCGCATGGCCAGCGGGAATCCCGGGAAGAAGGCGTAGTTGGTCTCGAATCCCGCCGCCCCGTAGCCGTACTCGACGATGCTCGCGAAGTGGAGGGCGTCCCACCGGTTCCACGCGTCCGCGAAGGAGCCGGAGGGTCCCGAGGCGACCCCCTCGCCCTGCAGGACGTCCGGACCGGTGGCCAGCGCCCAGCTGGCGAACCAGCCGGCCAGGTAGACGCTGATCCGGCTGGCCAGCCAGATGACGGCGGACATCAGGTCGGCCGGGTCCGCGAGTGCCCCGGCCAGTCGGTGCCCGAGCGTCGGCACGGCTGGTGCCGCCGTGGCGTCCGCCTGGACCTCGGAGGCGTCGTCGGTCTGCTCGGCGGGACTCACGGGAGCACGCTACCGAGTGATCGCTTCCCGTGGCGTTCACACGCCACGGGAAGCGGTTCAACGGGTGGGCAGCCCGACGACGTCAGCGGGCGAGCAGCCCGTAGATCTTCTTGCGGGCCTCGGCGAGGATGGCGGTCGCCTGGGCAACCTGCTCCGCGTCGTTCAGCTGGCTGACCTGCCACACGGCCGCGCCGAGCTGCTTGCCCTCGGCGAAGAGCTCCATGGCCGCATCGGACTCGGGCGCCTCGTTCTGGGCCCATGGCTCGCCCCAGGCGTCCCGCTCCTGGGCCACCAGGGCACTCCCGGCATCCGTGAGGGAGAAGACCTTGCGGCCGTCCTGCTCGGACGCCTGGACCAGTCCGTCGCGGGCGAGCCGCTTCAGGACCGGGTAGACCGACCCGGGGGACGGTGCCCACTGGCCCTCGCTGCGCTCGGTGAGCTCGGTGATGATCTCGTAGCCGTGCCGGGGCTGCTCGGCGACGAGCAGCAGGATGGCGGCGCGGACGTCGCCGCGCTCCCTGCGACGGCCGCGTGGCGGTCCCCAGGGTCCGCGTCCGCCCCACGGACCGGGGCCGAAGCCTGGGCCGTGGCCCGGGCCACGGCGGCCGCGCGGTCCGCGGCGGCGGTCGGTCGGTGCCTCGTCGCGCTCGGTGTCGGGTCCGGCCGGGTTGGTGCCGGGTGTCTCGTCGACCATGGCCGTCCAGGAGGCGGACCGACGTCGGCGGTGCTGCTCGAAGGGTCCGGCCCACATCCGTGGATCCGGCGAGTTGGGTTGTGCGTAGCTCATTGTTGCTCCTCTGTTCTGTATCGCATTGTTACGCGATACGGTTACGATATATCGTGATGCACCACATGTCAACACCGGTGTCGACCAGGAACGGACGGGGTGGTGCGGGCACGGTCCGTGGGGCGGACGGGGGTGGAGGCTAGGGGACTCGAACCCCTGACTTCTGCCTTGCAAAGGCAGCGCTCTACCAGCTGAGCTAAGCCCCCGACAGCGATCCCCGACGGGGACCGGTCATGCGGCTAGCGGAGATCGGGCTCGCTCGTGGCCTCGGACCACAGGTCCTGCTCGGCCTTGTTTGCCGAGATCTGCCGATAGACGACGTAGCCGATTCCAGCGAGCAGGACAATGAGCAGCAACTTCTTCACAGCGAATCCCATCCAAGACAGTCGGTACAGTCCAACCGATTACGTGCACCCACGATACATGCCTCGCAGCGGGTGAAACGGGTGAGCGTCAGGGTGGGCCTAGGTGGACTTGAACCACCGACCTCTTCCTTATCAGGGAAGCGCTCTAACCAAACTGAGCTATAGGCCCGAACGAGGCGTGAGACTACCCGACGCACCCCTCGGGCCTGTTCGCTGGGTCAGACCTCATCGGACAGCACGACCTCGACACCGCCGGTCAGGCCCACGGTCAGGTTGTACATGATCGCGAACAGGGTCGCCAGGACGGACACCAGCACGATCTCCACTGAGGCGATCACGATGGCCACGCCCATGACGCGCGAGAACTCCAGGAACGCCAGCAGGTCGAAGCCGGTAGTCGCCGTGCCGACCACCTCGTCGATCGTGCGCGAGAGGGTGATGAACACCCCGGTGACGTCGAGAACCCACCACAGCATGGCGACGGCCACCACCAGCACGATCCCGACGGCCAGGGCCAGCATGAAAGCCGCCTTGGTCACCGACCACGCGTCGATGTGCGTGACGTAGAGGCGGGCCCTTCTGGGGGCCCGCACTCCGTCACCGCTGGTCACTCGACCGCCTCGCCGACCGGCTCCGGGGCCTCATCGGTCGCGTCGAGAACCCGGTCGTCGACCGCCTCGTGCTCGTCGACCGCGAGTTCGTCGTCACCGTCATCCTCTTCGTCGTCCTCGTTACCGCGGGCCACCGCAACGATGGCATCGCCGTCCGCGAGGTTCATCAGCGTGACGCCCATGGTGTCACGTCCGGACGGACGGATCTCATCGACACGGGTCCTGATGACCACGCCGTTCGACGCGATCGCGAACAACTGGTCGGCCGCGTCGCACACCATGGCCCCGACGAGGGACCCACGTTCCTCGACCAGCTTCATGGCACGAACACCGAGGATGCCGCGGCCCTTGGGCGCCCATTCGTCGACCGGGGTGCGCTTGGCGTACCCGCCGTCGGTGACCGTGACCACGAACGTGTCCGGTCGGACGACGTCCATCGCCAACAGGGCGTCGCCGCCACGGAACCGCATGCCGATGACACCGCTCGTTGCTCGACCCATGGGCCGCATGGTGTCGTCGTTCGCGGTGAATCGCGCCGACATCCCCTTGCGCGAGAACAGCATCAGGTCGTCGGTGTCGGCGACCAGGCGGGCCGCGATGAGCTCGTCGTCGTCGGACAGGTTGATGGCGATGATGCCGCCCTGCCGGTTCGAGTCGTACTCCGACAGCCGCGTCTTCTTGACCAGCCCCCTGCGGGTGGCGAGCACCAGGTAGTCGGCCGCCGCATAGTCGGGGATGGCCAGCACCTGCGCGATGGTCTCGTCCGGCTGGAAGGCCAGCAGGTTGGCCACGTGCTGGCCGCGGGCGTCGCGGCCGGCATCCGGCAGCTGGTAGGCCTTGGCGCGATAGACGCGGCCCTTGTCGGTGAAGAACAGGATCCAGTGGTGTGTCGTGCTCACGAACATGTGCTCGACCACGTCGTCCTGGCGCAGTTGCGCGCCCTTGACGCCCTTGCCACCACGACGCTGGGCCCGGTACAGGTCGGACCGGGTGCGCTTGGCATAGCCACCGGACGTGATGGTGACGACGACGTCCTGCTCCTCGATGAGGTCCTCGTCGGTGACGTCTCCGTCCCAGGCCACGAAATCGGTGCGACGGTCGTCGCCGAACTTCTCGGTGATCTCGGCGAGCTCGTCGGCGACGATCGAACGCTGGCGCGGCTCGTTGCTGAGGATGTCGTTGTAGTCGGCGATCTTCGCCATCAGCTCGTCGTACTCGTCGATGATCTTCTGGCGCTCGAGGGCGGCGAGGCGACGCAGTTGCATGTCGAGGATGGCCGTCGACTGGATCTCGTCGATCTCGAGGAGCTCCATCAGCCCGGCGCGGGCGTCCTCGACCGTGGCCGACGCCCGGATCAGCGCGATGACCTCGTCGAGGGCGTCGAGGGCCTTGAGGTAGCCGCGCAGGATGTGGGCGCGCTCCTCAGCCTTGCGAAGACGGTACCGGGTGCGCCGCTGGATGACCTCGATCTGGTGGGTGATCCAGTACCGGATGAACTGCTCGAGCGTCAGGGTGCGCGGCACGCCGTCGACCAGTGCCAGCATGTTCGCGCCGAAGTTGTCCTGCAGCTGGGTGTGCTTGAACAGCTGGTTGAGGACGACCTGCGCCACCGCGTCGCGCTTGAGCTCGATCATCAGGCGCATGCCGGTCCGCGACGAGGAGTCGTCTCGGACATCGGAGATCCCGGTCAGCTTGCCCTCGCCGACGAGCTCGGCGATGCGCAGCAGCAGGTTGTCGGGGTTGACCTGGTACGGCAGCTGCGTGACCACCAGCACCTGCCGACCACGAGCGTCCTCGTCGACCGTGACGACCGCGCGCATCGTGATGGAGCCACGGCCGGTGCGATAGGCGTCATCGATGCCCTTGCGGCCCACGATGAGCGCGCCGGTCGGGAAGTCGGGGCCCTTGACGATGCCCATCAGGGCAGCGAGGCGCTCCTCGCGCTCGGCCTCCGGATGGGCCAGCAGCCACTGCGCGGCCGCGGCCACCTCGCGGAGGTTGTGCGGCGGGATGTTGGTTGCCATGCCCACCGCGATGCCGGAGCTGCCGTTGACCAGCAGGTTCGGGAAGCGTGCCGGCAGGACGAGCGGCTCCTGCGTGCGACCGTCGTAGTTGGGGCCGAAGTTGACGGTGTCCTCGTCGATGTCGCGGACCATCTCCATGGCCAGCGGGGCCATCCGACACTCGGTGTACCTCTGGGCGGCCGGCGGGTCGTTGCCCGGCGAGCCGAAGTTGCCCTGCCCCTGGACCAGCGGGTAGCGCAGCGACCACGGCTGCGCCAGGCGCACGAGCGCGTCGTAGATCGCGCTGTCGCCGTGCGGGTGGTAGCTGCCCATGACGTCGCCGACGACCCGGGCGCTCTTGGAGAAGTTGCGATCCGGCCGGTAGCCGCCGTCGTACATCGCGTAGAGCACGCGCCGGTGGACCGGCTTGAGTCCGTCGCGCACGTCGGGCAGCGCCCGCGAGACGATGACGGACATGGAGTAGTCCAGGTACGAGCGCTGCATCTCCGTCTGGAGGTCGACAGCCTCGATCCGGCCATGCTGGCCCGGGTCCACGTCTTCCGCGAGCTCGATGTCGTCAGACACGAATCATCTCCATCTTTCAGTTCATCGGACGATCGGTTGATCAGATGTCGAGGAAGCGCACGTCGCGCGCGTTCTGCTGGATGAAGTTGCGGCGGGACTCGACGTCCTCGCCCATCAGCACGCTGAACATCTCGTCGGCCTGGGCCGCATCGTCGATGGTCACCTGGAGCAGGACGCGTCGCGCCGGATCCATGGTGGTCTCCCACAGCTCGTCGGCGTTCATCTCGCCAAGGCCCTTGTAGCGCTGGATCGCCTCCTCCTTGGGCAGGCGCTTGCCGGCCGCCAGGCCAGCGGCCGTGAGGACCTCCCGCTCCCGCTCCGTGTAGGCGAAGTCGGCCGCCTCGCGCGACCACTTGATCTTGTACAGGGGCGGCTGTGCCAGGAAGACATATCCCTGCTCCACCAACGGCTTCATGAACCGGAAGAGCAGGGTGAGCAGCAGCGTGCGGATGTGCTGGCCGTCGACGTCTGCGTCGGCCATGAGGACCACCTTGTGGTATCGGAGGCGGTTGATGTCGAACTCGTCCTGGATGCCGGTGCCGAACGCGGAGATGAGGGCCTGGACCTCGGTGTTCTGCAGCACCTTGTCGATGCGGGCCTTCTCGACGTTGATGATCTTGCCGCGGATGGGCAGGATCGCCTGCGTCTTGGGATCACGGCCCTGGCGAGCCGAGCCGCCGGCCGAGTCACCCTCGACGATGAAGACCTCGCAGTCCTCGGGCTCGCGACTCGAGCAGTCGATCAGCTTGCCCGGCATGCCGGCCCCACCCAGCAGGCCCTTGCGGTTGCGGGCCAGGTCCCGGGCCTTGCGGGCGGCCATCCGCGCGGTCGCCGCATTGACGGACTTGCGGGCGATCTCCTTGCCCTCGGCCGGGTTCTTCTCGAACCACTCGCCGAGCTGCTCGTTGACGGTCTTCTGCACGAAGGTCTTCATCTCCGTGTTCCCGAGCTTCGTCTTCGTCTGGCCCTCGAACTGCGGCTCTGCCAGCTTCACGCTGACGATGGCAGTCAGTCCCTCGCGGACGTCGTCGCCGCTGAGGTTCGGGTCCTTCTCCTTGATGATGTTCCACTCGCGGGCGAACTTGTTGACCAGCGTCGTCAAGGCGGCGCGGAAGCCCTCCTCATGGGTCCCGCCCTCCGTCGTGTTGATGGTGTTCGCGAACGTGTACACCGACTCGGAGTAGGTCGTGTTCCACTGCATCGCGATCTCGGCGCTCATGCGCTTGTCGTCGGTCTCGGCCTCGATGTCGATGACCGTCGGGTTCGCGACGCCCTTGCTGGCGTTGATGTGCTTGACGAAGTCGGCGATGCCCCCCTCGTACTGGTAGCGGACGCGACGCACCCGCTCCACCTCGTCCTCGTCCTCGTCGGAGATGTCGCCTACCGCCGGAAGCACGGCCGCGCGCTCGTCGATGAGCTCGAGGGCCAGTCCCTTGTTGAGGAAGGCCATCTCCTGGAAGCGTCGGGCGAGGGTGTTGAAGTCGTAGTGCGTGGTCTCGAAGATGTCGCCATCGGCCCAGAACGTGATGATGGTGCCCGTCTCGTCGCACGGCTCGCCCTTGTCGAGGGGCGCGGTGGCGGCGCCGCGCAGGTAGGACTGCCGGAAGACATGCCCCTCGCGCCGCACCTCCACATCGAGGTTCGTGGACAGGGCGTTGACGACCGAGACGCCGACGCCGTGCAGGCCGCCGGAGACGGAGTAGCCGCTGCCCCCGAACTTGCCGCCGGCGTGCAGGACCGTGAGGACGACCTCGATGGCCGGCTTGCCCTCGCTCTCGACGATGTCGACCGGGATGCCGCGGCCGTCGTCGACGACGCGCACGCCGCCGTCGGCCAGGAGCGTGACGGTGATCAGGGTGGCGTAGCCCGCCAGGGCCTCGTCGACGGAGTTGTCGACGACCTCGTACACGAGGTGGTGCAGGCCGCGCTCGCCGGTGGAGCCGATGTACATGCCGGGACGCTTGCGAACCGCGTCGAGGCCTTCGAGAACCGTGATCGCACTGGCGTCATAGGACACGGCTGGCGGGCCTCCTCAGGTTTGCCGAATCACCGCGATGTGCGGGTTCGAAGACTGCCGCCAGTCTATCGGTTCGGTATGACCTCGATGGCCACGCCATGGCCCATAGGGGCAGAAATGCGCCCGGGTACCCCCCGGTCACAATCACCTGTACGAAAACGGCCTGTTATCGGCCTTCAGGGCCCTTCTGTGACCTTCTAGCCATACGTGTCGCGTGGGCCTCGACCCGCTACTCGGCGTGGTCCGGCACCCCAGTTGGGCGCCTGCGGTCCCCTGATCCGGATGCGGGTGACGACCCCCCTGCCGACCCGCTCGTCGACGGACCGATGCAGTTCGGGCAGCAGCAGCCGCACCTGCGTGGCCCAGGTCGTCGATTCCGCCTGCAGAGTGAGCTCGCCGTCGGCGAAGCCCACCGGGCTCACATGCTCCGCGAGGTCCCGGCCCACGATCTGGGCCCACTCGCCGATCAGCACCGCCACCGCCGTTCGGTCCTCCCAGCCCTGCTCGCGCACCAGCCGGTCCAGGGCCGCGGACAGCACCTGCGGATCACGATCGTCGGAGAAGGCGGCCGCGGTGCGCCGGGGTGCTCGAGGACGGACCGGTGCGGTGGAGCGGGTGGCCCGTCGCAGTGCGGCGGCCGCGGCGGCCCTGGCGTCGTCCTCCGGCGTGGTCGGTGGGGGATCAGCTGGCGTCGGCGTCATCAACCACCATCCCTCGGGACACCCGCAGGCGTCGTCCGCTGAGCTCCCTTGGCACATCCTCCCCCACGGCGGCCGTGATGAGTACCTGCTCCCCGGTCGCGACCTGCTCGGTGAGCCGCCGGCGGCGGGCGACGTCGAGCTCGGCGAACACGTCGTCGAGGATCAGCACCGGATCGTCGCCATCGGCTCGCAGCACCTCGAGGGAGGCGAGCCGGAGGGACAGTGCGATGGACCAGGACTCGCCGTGCGAGGCGAAGCCCTTGGCCGGGGTCGGTCCGAGTGACAGCACCAGGTCGTCGCGCTGCGGACCAACGAGCGTGACACCGCGTGCCAGCTCATCGGAACGGCGTCGCTCGATTCCCTCCATCAGCCGGTCTCGCCACTGCGCCCGGTCAGTGGTGACGGGCAGGTCCGCCCCCAGGCACGACTGGTAGTCCGCTGCCACGTCCGCCGCACTGACGGCCTCGACACCGCCGGCGATCACCGCGTACGCGGCCACGAGGTGCGGCTGCAGGTCGCCCAGGAGGGCGACCCGTGCGGCGATCAGGTCGGCTCCGACTCCGGCCAACTGCTCGTCCCACACCTCCAGGGTGCGAGCCACCTCGGCCACGCTGCCGCGCCGCGCCGCGGCCGCAGACTTCAGCAAAGCGTTGCGCTGCTTGAGAATCCGGTCGTAGTCGGCCTTGACACCCATCATCCGCGGTGACCGCTGGACCAGCAGATCGTCGAGGAACCGGCGGCGATCGGAGGGATCTCCCTTGACGAGGGCAAGGTCCTCTGGAGCGAACAGCACGGTGCGCACCAGGCCGAGCACGTCTCGGGCCCGCGAGGCGGGAGCCCGGTTGATGCGCGCTCGATTGGCCCGGCCGGGGTTGATCTCCAGCTCGACCAGCAGGCTGCGCTCGTCCTTGACGACGTCCATCGCGATGACCGCGCGATCGGCGCCCACTCGGACCAGCGGGGCATCGGCGGACACGCGGTGGCTTCCGAGCGTGGACACGTAGGCGATGGACTCGACGAGATTGGTCTTGCCCTGCCCGTTTGGCCCGACGAACGTCGTCACACCCGGCTCGAACTCGACCGAGATCGCCTCGTAGGACCGGAAGTCGGTCAGCCGAACCGCCTTGACCCACATGCGCCTCAGGACCTCGCAGCGTCGGGAGCGGGCACCGGACTCAGCCGGTGAGGCGAACCGGCATCAGGAGGTACTTGTAGTCGTCGATCGACTGCTGGGTCTCCTGATCGAGTGCGGTGAGGACCGCCGGGCGCGTCGGTTGGGTGAACGAGAAGCGGGTGACGGCCGAGCCGATGGCCGCGAGCCCGTCGAGTAGGTAGGCGGGGTTGAAGGCGATGTCGATGTCGTCACCGGTCAGGGAACTCTCGAGGACCTCGACCGCCTGCGCATCGTCACCGGCACCCGCGCGAAGGGTGAGCTCGGATCCCTCGAAGGCCAGGCGCACCGGCGTGTTGCGCTCGGCGACCAGGGCGACGCGCTTGACCGCCTCCATCAGCATCGCCGTCTCGACCGCCGCGACCGCCGCCGACTCACTGGGCAGCAGGGACCGGTACTTGGGGAACTCCCCGTCGAGCAGGCGCGTGGTGGTGCGACGACCGTGACCCTCGAATCCGATGAGTCCCTCACCGGAACCGCCGGAGGACAGCGCGATGACCACCTGTTCGACATCGGCGAGCGACTTGGCGGTGTCGGCGAGGGTCCGCGCCGGCACGAGGGCGTGCGTGGACAGTGACGGACTCTCCGGATCCCAGGCGAACTCGCGAACGGCGAGCCGGTACCGGTCCGTGGCGGCGAGCACGATGCCGGCGCCCTCGATCTCCATGCGGATGCCGGTCAGGGTCGGGAGCGTGTCGTCGCGACCCGCCGCGATGGCCACCTGCGCGACTGCCGAGGCGAACAGCTGGCCGGCGATCGTGCCGGACGACGTGGGCATCGCCGGCAGTTGCGGATAGTCCTCAACCGGCAGCGTCGGCAGGGTGAACGACGATCTCCCGCAGACGATCGACAGCCGGGTGCCCTCGCTCTCGATCTGGACGGGCTGCGGCGGGAGCGATCGGGCGATGTCGGCGAGGAGCCGCCCCGAGACCAGGGTCGTGCCCTCCTGGCTCACGTCCGCCGCTATGTCGACGCGTCCGGAGACCTCGTAGTCGAAGCTGCTCAGGGTGAGGCCGGCGTCCGAAGCAGTCAGGACCAGTCCGGCGAGGACCGGGAGCGACGGGCGTGACGGCAGGGTGCGCGCCGCCCATGCCACGGACTCCGCGAGCACGTCACGCTCAACCCGAAGCTTCACGATGCCCTCCACTTTCCGATAGTGAGGCGACAGTCTGGCAGGAAAGCCCCATTGTGGTGCAGCGGGGGACCTCCGTGAGGTTATCCACCGTCGCTGACCCCCGTTGTTGTTCGTTGATTCAGCCAGAGGGAGAGGTAGTCGTCGTCATAGGGGCTGTGGATACGGTGGACAACTGCCGTTCGCCCTGTTCGGGTGGCGTGGCGCTGCCCACACCCCGTGTGGATAAGTCCGGTGTCGGTTGTGGGCGGCGGTGCACGGCTGCGCCGTCACTGCTCGGCGTCCACCGCTGCGCCCCGGGTTGTCCCCAGCATGGGGATGCGGAACGGGGGTTTCGACGAAGTTATCCACACGATATCCACTGATGGGGACGGGTGCGTGCCGCAGCAAGCACTCGGTCGGGGCACCGGCGGTATCCACAGCATGGGGACAGCATGGGGATAGGTGGGTTACGTGTGACCGAGGTGACCCACGGGTCACATGGTGCGTGGCTGGGACTTGATCCGGCTGGTCAGGTCGGTGACCTGGTTGAACAGGCTGCGTCGCTCCGCCATCAGCTGGCGGATCTTACGGTCGGCATGCATGACGGTGGTGTGGTCGCGCCCCCCGAAGGCCTGACCGATCTTGGGCAGGGACAGGTCGGTGAGCTCGCGGCACAGGTACATGGCGATCTGGCGGGCGGTGACCAGCACCCGGGAGCGACTGGACCCGCACAGGTCGTCGACGGTGACGCCGAAGTAGGAAGCGGTGGCCGCCATGATCTGGGCAGCGGTGATCTCCGGACCGGTGTCGGACGGCAGCAGGTCCTTGAGCACGACCTCGGTGATCGCCAGGTCGACGGGCTGGCGATTGAGCGACGCGAACGCGGTGACGCGGATGAGCGCACCTTCGAGCTCGCGGATGTTGCTGAAGATCTTCGAGGCGATGTACTCGAGGACCTCCGGCGGTGCGACGAGACGCTCCTGGACGCTCTTCTTGCGGAGGATGGCGATGCGGGTCTCGAGGTCGGGCGGCTGGACGTCCGTGATGAGGCCCCACTCGAACCGGGAACGCATGCGATCCTCGAAGTCCGGCAGCTGCTTGGGCGGCAGGTCGGACGTGACGACGATCTGCTTGTTTGAGTTGTGGAGAGTGTTGAAGGTATGGAAAAACTCTTCCTGCGTCTGGATTTTCCCGCCGAGGAACTGGATGTCGTCAACGAGGAGGATGTCGACCTCACGGTAGCGGCGCTGGAAGCTGGCCGCCTTGTCGTCCCGGATGCTGTTGATGAACTCGTTGGTGAACTCCTCGGAGCTGACGTACCTGACGCGGGTGCCCTTGTAGAGCGTGCGGGTGTAGTGGCCGATCGCGTGGAGCAGGTGCGTCTTGCCCAGTCCGGAGCCGCCATAGATGAACAGCGGGTTGTACGCCCGAGCCGGCTGCTCGGCGACGGCCACCGCGGCCGCGTGGGCGAACCGGTTGCTCGAACCGATGACGAAGGTCTCGAAGGTGTACTTGTCGTTGAGTCGTCCGTCCTCACTGCGGGTGCCCGGGGAGCCGGCACCGGGACGGGAGAGGTCCGGCCGCTCGACCGGGGCGGGGGCAGCGAGCGCGACGGCCTCCACCGAGTCCGCATAGGTCGCGTCGGCGACCTCGTCGGTCGTGTCCTCGAGGTTCGGGTCGATCGACGGATCCACCGTGACGGCGAGTCGGATCTCGCGGCCCAGTGCGGCCGAGAGCGCCTCGACGATCATCGGGCGCAGGCGGGTCTCGAGCACGTCCTTGGTGAACTCGTTGGGGGCCGCGATCAGGGCCGTGTCCTCGACCAGGCCCAGGGGGCGGGTGAGGGCGACGAACGCGCGCTGCTGGGGGGTGAGGCTTCCATCGGACAGGCTGGCGACGGCGGTGGCCCAGACCTCGGCGAGATCTCCGGGTGCATCCATCGCGTCCACTCCCCCGGTCGTCAGCAAGGTATCCACAATCTTATCCACAGATGTGGAACAGGCTTCGAGACCCTAGCCACAAGCAACCGGGAGCGGCAAGGGTCTGGTTCACCCGACCGCGATCCTCTGGCGGCCGGTTTGACCATGCCTTCCGCGTTACGTAGTCTTCAGCAGTTGTCCTGCCCCGTGTCGGGGCCGCTCTCTCGTGGCGCGATAATGGCCGGACACCGAGGACTTCCCCGTAACGCACGCCTCCAGGAGCCAGACCATGAAGCGCACCTTCCAGCCCAACACCCGTCGTCGGGCCAAGACCCACGGGTTCCGGCTCCGGATGCGCACGCGTGCCGGTCGCTCCATCCTCGCCGCACGTCGCTCCAAGGGGCGCGAGCGGCTGTCAGCCTGAGGCCACGTGCTTCCCGCCGCCAACCGTCTTCGGACCGCGGCTGATTTTCGCCAGACCACTCGCCGGGGCACCAAGGTGTCCCGGGGTTCCGTGGTGGTCTACGCCGCGCCCGGCGACCCTGGGCTCGCTCCGCGAGCGGGTCTCATCGTGGGCAGGTCCGTCGGCGGCTCCGTCCAGCGCCATCGAGCAGCCCGCCGGATCCGCGGCGCGCTGCGGACGGTCATCTCCGAGGTGCCGCAGGGCTCGCTGATCGTGGTCCGGGCGCTGCCGGGCGCCGACACCGCGCCCGGCCTGCCGGCCGATGTCATGGCTGCCGTGCGTGCGGCAGCGAGCCGACGGGGCGACCGGTGAGCGCCGTGACCCGCGCGCTGCGGGCGGCGTGGTCTGCGCTGGCCTGGGTCTGGGACCACAGTCTCGGCTTCCTCCTGACGTGGGCGCTGGTCATCGTGATCCGCGCGTACCAGGTCACGATCTCCCCGCTGCTGCCGCCGACCTGCCGGTTCCATCCCAGTTGCTCGGCCTACGCTCTGGGGTCGATCCGCACCCACGGGGCGCTCAAGGGCTTCGCCCTCGGCTCGTGGCGACTGCTGCGCTGCAACCCCTGGAACGGCGGGGGATACGACCCGGTGCCGGAGCGTGGGCACTGGTTACCGGACGTGCATCCCAACGGCGAACCGCGATCTGGAACGATGACATCGCGATCGGCCGCGGACACCAACGCCACGAACGTCTAGGGAAGGCCTCACGTTGTTCATTCTCGACTGGCTGAAGATCGGGGTCAGCTGGATCCTGGTCCAGTTCCACGGTCTTCTCACCAACGTCTTCGGCATGAACCCGGCGGGCGGCTGGACCTGGGCCTTCTCGATCGTCGGCCTGGTCATCGTCATCCGCATCGCGCTGATCCCGCTGTTCGTCAAGCAGATCAAGAGCCAGCGCAATCTCCAGCTCATCCAGCCTCAGATGAAGGAGATCCAGAAGAAGTACGCCGGCGACAAGGACAAGCAGTCGCAGGAAATGATGAAGCTGTACAAGGAGACCGGGACGAACCCGTTGGCCTCCTGCCTGCCGATCCTGCTGCAGGCGCCCATCTTCTTCGCCCTTTTCGGCGTGCTGCAGAGCATCGCCATGTACAACGCGGACGACCCGACGTACGAGGCACAGGGCGTCTTCGCGTGGGAGCAGTACGCGCCGCTGCTCCCGCAGGCCCATGACGCCGAGATCTTCGGCGTCCCGCTGTACGCCACCTTCATGGACGCGGACGCGACGCCGAACCCGATGGCCACTCGGATCCTTGCCCTGATCATGATCGCACTGATGACCGCCACGACGTTCATCACGCAGCGACAGCTCATCGTCAAGAACAGCGCACCGGACAACCCGATGGTGCGTCAGCAGAAGATCCTGCTGTACGTGTTCCCGGTCATCTTCGCGGTGTCGGGCATCAACTTCCCGATCGGCGTCCTGATCTACTGGTTCACGACGAACCTGTGGTCGATGGGCCAGCAGTTCTGGGTGATCCGCAACAACCCGCAGCCGGGAACGCCCGCCTTCGAGGCGAAGGCGGAGCGGCAGGCCGCGAAGCTGGCCCGCAAGTCCGGGGCGGCGATCGAGACCATTCCCGCGGAAGATACCGACACAACGTCGGAAAACCCCAATCGGATCCAGCCGAAGAAGACGTCACGCAGCCAGCGCAAGAAGAAGTAGCCGCGTCGCGCACCCCCAGACCCCGTAGTTCAACCGTGTGGAGAGACTTATGACTGACGTACAGGAGACGGCGACCGACGAGGTCGACGAGGCCACCGACACCACCGACACCACCGACACCACCGAGACTGGCGAGGCGGGCGAGGCTGCCGCGCCGAGCCGCACCTCCAAGGCCGCCCTTCTCGAGCGAGAGGGAGACGTGGCCGCGGACTACCTCGAAGGCCTCCTCGACATCGCCGACCTCGACGGCGACATCGATATCGATGTCGAGGGGAATCGCGCCATGGTCTCGGTGGTGGAGGAGTCGCGCGGCGACCTGCAGCACCTGGTGGGCGAGGGGGGCCGCGTACTGGACGCTCTGCAGGAGCTCACCCGACTCGCCGCCACCCGCGAGACCGGTGAGCGATCCCGGCTCATGCTCGACGTCGCCGGCTTCCGGGCCGCCCGCCGAGCCGAGTTGGTGACCGTCGCCGAGGCGGCTATCGCTGAGGCCGAGCGCACTCAGGCGCCGGTCCGACTCGACCCGATGACTCCCTTCGAGCGCAAGGTGGTGCACGACGCGGTGGCTCACGCCGGGCTGGTCAGCGAGTCCGAGGGCGACGAGCCGTCGCGCCGCGTGGTCATCAGAACCGCCTAGGCACGCGGCCTAGCGGGCCCCGCCATGGTTTCCCGTGAAACACCCGGGCCGGTGCCGCCCCTGCCAGCCTGGTTGCAGGACCACGCCGTCGCACTGACGGCCTTCGCCGACCTGTTGGCCGACGCCGGCGTCACCCGAGGCCTGATCGGGCCCCGTGAAGTGCCCCGCCTGTGGCAGCGGCACCTGCTGAACTGTGCCGTGGTCGCTGATCCGGACCTGGGACTCGTGCTGCCCGCCGCGCGTGTTGCCGACGTGGGATCCGGTGCCGGCCTGCCGGGGCTGGTGTGGGCCATCGTGCGGCCGGATCTCAGCGTCGTGCTGATCGAGCCACTGCTTCGTCGGAGCACCTTCCTGTCCGAGGCGGTCGGGGAACTGGGACTGTCCGGTCGCGTCGAGGTGCTGCGTGGGCGCGCCGAGGACGTGGCCCAGAGCGCCGAGTGGCGGCCGGCCGGCATCGTGACCGCGAGGGCGGTCGCTCCCCTGGACAGACTCATCGGCTGGACGGTGCCGTTGCTGGCGCCCGGCGGGCGACTGCTGGCGCTGAAGGGCAGCAGCGCCGAGCAGGAGGTGATCGACGCTGCCGACGTGGCGCTCGCGGCCGGGCTGATCGACGTGCGTGTGGCGGAGGTCGGTGCCGGCATCGTGGAGACGCCGACAACGGTGATTGTGGGTACGCGCCGTGCGGCACAATGACGCCATGACGGCGACGGAACAGGCGGGCATCGAGCCGGCCGGACTGGGGTGGCCCGAGGAGTCGTGGGCGGCTCGCCGTGTTTCACGTGAAACAGGCATCACCCGCGGTGGGGACGCCGCCGGGCTCGGCTGGCCAGGCCCCGACGTCGTCGACCACGCCGACCCGGCCGCCGGACCACCCCTCAGGTCGGCGATGCCATGACCCGCGTCATCACTGTCGCCAATCAGAAGGGCGGCGTCGGCAAGACCACCAGCACGGTCAACATCGCCGCGGCCATCGCCCAGGCCGGCCACTCGGTCCTCGTGATCGATCTCGATCCGCAAGGCAATGCCTCCACGGCGCTCGGCATCCCGCACCACGAGGGAACCCCGAGTATCTACGAAGTCCTGACCGGCGAGCTGACCCTGCTGGACGTGATCCAGCCCTGCCCGGACCTGCCACAACTGCTGGCGGTTCCCGCGACCATCGACCTGGCCGGAGCCGAGATCGAGCTGGTCTCGCTGGTGGCCCGGGAGTACCGCCTGAACCGGGCGGTCACCACGTACCTGACGGCGGCGGAGGCCGCGGACCGGGCCCCGGAGTTCATCTTCCTCGACTGCCCGCCCAGCCTGGGTCTGCTGACCCTCAACGGGCTGGTCGCCGCTCGCGAGGTGCTGCTGCCGATCCAGTGCGAGTACTACGCGCTCGAGGGCCTGTCCCAGCTCCTGCGCACGGTCGAGATGGTTCGCACGCATCTGAATCCCGACCTGATCGTCAGCGCCATCCTGCTGACCATGTACGACGGTCGGACCCGGCTCGCCTCCCAGGTGGCGGACGAGGTCCGCACCCATTTCGGCGCTCAGGTCCTCGACACGGTGATCCCCCGCTCGGTGCGGGTGTCGGAGGCGCCGTCCTACGGGCAGACGATCATCACCTACGATCCGACGTCGTCCGGTGCCATCGCGTACCGCGAGGCGGCCACCCAGGTCGTCGCCATGGGTGCTGGGCGAACATCCACAGAGTTATCCACAGACATATCGCCGTAAATACCTACAAAAGCCACAGGTTTTCCCCCGATTCAACAGGAGTGCAGATGGCGGGTGCCACACCGAAACGAGGTCTCGGCCGGGGGTTGGGTGCCCTGATTCCGTCGCAGGCGCCGACGGCTGCGATGACGACGGCGCAGTCAGTGACCCAGTCTGCGCTGCCGACCGACTCATCGACGGCGCCGGTCGCGTCGGAGGGCATCGGTGCCGTGTACGCCGAGGTGCCCATCGACTCGGTCCTGCCCAACCCCCGGCAGCCCCGGTCGGCGTTCGACGAGGAGGCCCTGGCCGAACTCGTGTTCTCCATCCGTGAGATCGGCCTCCTGCAGCCGATCGTGGTCCGACGGGTGGCCGACGCGCCCGACTCCTCGGCCCGGTACGAGCTGATCGCGGGCGAGCGGCGGCTTCGGGCCTCGCGGGAGGCCGGCCTGGCGGCGATCCCGGCCATCGTCCGTGAGACGGACGACGACGCGATGCTCCGCGATGCACTGCTTGAGAACCTGCATCGGGCCGACCTGAACGCGCTCGAGGAGGCTGCGGCATACCAGCAGCTGCTGTCCGACTTCGGCTGCACCCAGGAGGAGCTCGCACGCCGCATCGGCCGCTCGCGCCCCCAGGTGACCAACACGCTTCGACTCCTGCGACTGCCCCCGGACGTGCAGCGGCGCGTGGCCGCCGGCGTCCTGAGTGCCGGGCACGCACGGGCGCTGCTGTCGCTCGACGACCCGGCCTCCATGGAGGCGCTCGCGACGCGCATCGTGGCCGAGGGACTCAGCGTGCGCGCCGTCGAGGAGATCATCATCGTCGGAGACGCCGATGGCCGTCGGCGACGGCCCACTCCGCGCTCGCGGGTGTCGCTGCCCCGCGACGCCGCGACGGCCGAGGTCGTCAGCGAGCTGACGGAACGGGCCGCGGGTGCACTCGACACGCGCATCGGGGCGGACGGCTTCGCGACGCGCAAGTCCCGTGGCCGGCTGCTCGTCGAGTGTGCCGACATCGAGGATCTCCGGCGCATCGTCGACCTCATCGCGCCGGGCGGGTCGAGCTAGTCGCTAAACCTGTTGGCGCCCAACATGTTTCAACTGGATCGAGCAACCGCCTGAAGCACCAGGTCAGCAATCAACGCGCCGACTCCGACCTCTGCTGCGGCCAGTGCCTGGGGGACGAGCGACGTCTCCGTCATCCCCGGTGCGGCGTTGACCTCGAGGAACCAGGCAACGCCCTCCGCATCGATGACCATGTCTGTGCGCGACCAGTCCCGCAGGCCAAGCAGCACATGGACATCTAGGGCAAGTGCTTGAGCCGCAAGGGCCTGCGCATCCGAGAGGCGGGCGGGGCAGAAGAACTCGGTGGTGCCCGCCGTGTAGCGCGCGGCGTAGTCGTACAGCTCGCCCTCCGGGACGATCTCGACCGCCGAGAGTGCGAGCAGGTCGCCGTCGCGTTCGAAGACGCCGACCGAGACCTCGGTTCCGGTGACGAAACGCTCCATGAGCACGACGTCGCCGTACGCGAAGGCGCCGACCATCGCGGCGGGCAGGTCCGCGGCCCGATGCACGATCGACGTGCCCAGCGAGGAGCCGCCCTTGGTGGGCTTCACCACGAGCGGGAGTCCAAGGCTGTCGACCACGGCATCAAGCACGCCGGCCGCGCCGAGCTCACGGAAGATCGACTGCGGCATGGCCACGCACGCGGGGGTGCTGATGCCTGACTTGTGCGCGAGCTCCTTGGCGATCGGCTTGTCGAACGCCAGTCGACTTGAGGCCGCATCGGAACCCACGTAGGGAATTGCCAATGATTCCAGCACATTTCGCAGGGCACCATCCTCGCCGGCGGCTCCGTGAAGGAGCGGCACGATGCAGTCGGGACGATGGTCGTGCAGCCGATCGAGCAGCCCGGCATCGACGTCGTGCTCGCTGACCTCCCATTCTGGACGGTGGACGCGCAGCGCCTCGGCGACCCGGCGGCCGGAGCGGAGCGAGACGTCACGCTCGGCGGAGAGGCCGCCGGAGAGGACGAGCACGTGCATGAGGTCTCCTAGCGTAGGTCGGGGGCGGGGGTGGGTGATCCGGTCGGCGCGCCCAGGCCCTGCGCGGTTCCGAACGTCTCGACCAGTTCAAGCTCGCTCTCGATGACGGAAGCCAGCCGGCGGACCCCCTCGCGAATGCGGTCCGGCTCCGGGAAGCAGTAGGACAGGCGCATGTTCTGCCGGCCCTGCCCGTCGACATAGAAGCCGGTGCCGGGAACGTAGGCGACGAGTCCGGCAACGGCCCGCGGGAGCATCGCGGTGGCGTCCAGTCCGTGCGGGAGCGTCAGCCAGGAGTAGAAGCCGCCCTGCGGGATCGTCCATGTGGTGCCCTCGGGCATCAGCGCCTGAAGCGACTCGAGCAGCGCGTCGCGGCGCTCGCGGTACACCTCCTGGTAGGTCTTGATCTGCTCTCGCCACGGCTGCGTCGCCAGGTACTCCGAGACGGTCAGCTGGGAGTAGTTGGACGGACACAGGACGGCAGACTCGTTGGCCAGCACCAACTTCTCGCGCACGCCGTGCGGAGCGACCGCCCAGCCTACGCGCAGCCCGGAGGCGATCGTCTTGGAGAAGGAGCCGAGGTAGATGACGCCGTCGGCGTCGTCGGCCCGGATGGCGCGCGGCGGCGCACCCTCGAAACCGAGCAGGCCGTACGGGTCGTCCTCGAGGATCGCGATGCCCGCGCTCTGCGCGATGGCGAGGATCTCCGATCGGCGCTGCGGTCCCTGCAGCACCCCGGCCGGGTTGTGGAAGCTCGGGATCGTGTAGATCAGCTTGATGCTCCGGCCGGACGCCCGGACTGCGGTGATCGCCTCGCTGAGCGCGCTGGGCACGAGCCCCTCGCCGTCCATGGCCACGTGGACGACATCGCACTCGTACGAGCCGAAGACGCCCAGGGCACCGACGTAGGACGGCGACTCCACCAGCACGACGTCGCCGGGGTCGCAGAAGATCCGGGTGACGAGGTCGAGCGCCATCTGCGAGCCGGTCGTGACCACGATGTCGTCTGGATGCGCTGAGACCCCCACCTCGGCGATCACCTCGAGGATCTGCTCCCGCAGGGTCACGTCGCCCTGGCCGGATCCGTACTGCAGAGCCTGGTTGCCGCGCTCGTACAGCAGTCGCCGGGCGGTGTCGGCGAGCATGTCGATGGGCAGGGCCTGCACGAAGGGCATCCCGCCGGCCAGTGACACGACCTCGGGACGCGAGGCGACGGCGAACAGGGCCCGGATCTCCGAAGCTCGCATGGCATTGGCCCGGCTCGCATACGAATCAACCCACGGATCAAGGCGTGATCCCGAACCGGTCATCACTCGCCCCTCCATCGCACTGTCGCCGTCAACTGAGGCGACCTACGATAGGCCCAACGGAGGGAGCGCGATCATGCGGCGTCTGCTCGGGTTGATGGGGCTCATCGCCCTGGGAGTGCTCGTGGGCTTCGTCGTCCGGCTCGTCTGGCCGCGCAGCGCTGACACCTACTAGACCGGCCACCGAACGCAGGGTCAGCGCGGAGCGCAGAATCGCGTGACGGCCGCCGCGAGCCCCTCGGCCACCACGTCCTGGAACGCGGGGCTGGTCAGCCGTCGAGCGTCGGCCTCGTTCGACAGGTACCCCAGCTCCACCCGCACGGCGGGCATCCGGGTCATCCGCAGCAGGTCCCAGCTGCGCGGGTGCGTGCGGCAGTCGAGGAGGTCGGTGCGGCCGTGCAGCTCCTCCTGGACGAGTTCGGCAAGGATGCGCCCGCTGGGCGAGTGCGATCCGCCCCGAGGGTCGCCGAAGTAGAAGGTCACCAGGCCGTTCGGCAGGGGACTGTCGACCGCGTTGACGTGGAGCGAGAGCACGAGGTCGGCGTCGACGAGGTTGGCGAACGCGGCCCGGGCCGGGTCGTCCGACGCCTCCCCCGGGCGGTCGACCTGGGCCGGGCGCGTGAGCAGGACCTGCGTGCCGAGCGCCGCCAGCCGGCCCTCGACGCGGACGGCGATCGCGTGGCACAGGTCGGGATCGACCCGATCGCCGGCGTCGATCACGACGACCTTGTCGGCGACGCCGGTCTGCAGCTCGATCAGCGTGACGTGCTCCCGGAGCGTCGTGGCGCTGCCGCCCGTGACGGTTCGCACGAGTCGGTCGAAGGCCCGGAAGGTGTCGGGGCCGCAGGTGCCGTCGGCGGTGACGCCGACGCCCTTCTGGAACTCCCGGAGGGCGAGGTCGGTGTGATGACCGAACAGGCCGTCCGGCCGGCCGGCGGCGAACCCGAGCTGGCCGAGTCGGCGCTGCAGTTCCGTGACGTCGTCACCGGCCATCAGGTGACCGGGCGTGAAGGAGAGCACGCGGTCGCCGAGCTGCCAGCGGGCCTCCTCGAGGCGTCGGAAGGTGTGCGGACCCACGACGCCGTCCACTGTGATGCCGCGCTCCTGCTGGAACGCCCGCACGGCGCGATCGAGCGGAGCATCGAAGAGTGCGGGGTCGCCGTCGGCCACGTCACTGCACAGGCCGAGGTGCGCCAGCCGAGCACGAACCTCGGCGACGGCCGCCCCGGTGTCACCGCGGCGGAGCATCACTCACGGCACGGGACTGCGCGGCGACGACCCGGCTACAGGTACGGGGCAAGGTCGGCAAGGAGCGCGGCCTTGGGCTTGGCGCCGATGATCGTCTTGACGACCTGCCCGCCCTTGTAGACGTTGATCGTCGGAATGGACGTGATGCCGTAGGAAGCCGACGTCTGCGGATTCTCGTCGACGTTGAGCTTCGCAATGAGGACCCCGTCGTTCTCGACGGCGATCTGCTCGAGGATCGGGGCGATCATCTTGCACGGTCCGCACCACTCCGCCCAGAAGTCCACGACTACCGGCTTCTCGCTCATCAGCACGTCGTCGGTGAAGCTCGCGTCGGTGACCTTCTTGGTCTCTCCCATGGCAGTACTCCCGGATCTCGGTTCGCAGCCCGGTTCAGGGCTTCGGTTCTGGTCTGGCCGGCGTGGCGCCGTGCTCAGGCTACTCGCTCGCGGCGAGGAATCGTTCGGCGTCGAGGGCGGCGGCGCAGCCGGACCCGGCGGCGGTGATGGCCTGACGGTAGGTGTGGTCGACGAGGTCGCCGCAGGCGAACACGCCGTCCGCCGACGTGCGGGTGGACTGGCCCTCGACGAGCACGTATCCCTCGTCGTCCAGGTCGATCTGGCCCTTGACGAGCTCGGAGCGCGGATCGTGCCCGATCGCGACGAAGAGCCCCGTCACGGGAAGCTCGCGGGTCGCGCCGGTCGTGGTGTCGCGCAGCACGACCGCGGACACCTTCGGATCGCCGAGGATGTCGTCGACGGCGCTGTTCCAGGCGAAGTGCAGCTTCTCGTTGGCGAACGCCCGCTCCTGCATGATCTTGCTGGCGCGCAGTGCGTCACGACGGTGCACCAGGGTGACCGAGCGGGCGAACCGGGTCAGGAACGTCGCCTCCTCGATCGCCGAGTCGCCGCCCCCGACCACGGCGATGTCCTGGTCGCGGAAGAAGAAGCCGTCGCAGGTCGCGCACCACGAGACGCCGTGGCCGGACAGGCGCTTCTCGCTGGGAATGCCGAGCTCGCGGTAGGCGGAGCCCATGGCGAGGATGATCGCGCGCGCCTTGTGGGTGTTGCCGGAGCCGTCGACGACGGTCTTGACGTCGGCTGACGAGGTCCATGCTCACGATGTCGTCGGTCACCAGCTCGGCACCGAAGCGCTCGGCCTGGGCCCGCATCTGCTCCATGAGCTGCGGTCCCATGATCCCCTCGGTGAAGCCGGGGAAGTTCTCGACCTCGGTGGTGTTCATCAGGGCTCCGCCCGCGGTCACGGCTCCCTCGAAGACGAGCGGGGCCAGCTGCGCGCGGGCCGCGTAGACGGCGGCCGTGTAGCCGGCCGGTCCGGAACCGATGATGATGACGTTGCGGATCTCGCTCACGAGATGCCCTTCCTGGCCAGATGCGGCGTCGATCGCCCGACATGTCCGAAATACCACGGGGGGTATGTGTCCCTGCTGGCAACGATCCTACGGGCCGGGGCATTCCCACGCCCCGGTGGCGTCAGCGCTGCCAGGCGTAGGGCTGGTAGGCGATCACGGCCTCCACGGTGGGGCAGTCCGGCTTGACCACCCATACGTCGAGGTCGCCCGTGGACGCGTCGATCGTGCTCGTCGGCGGGGGGGACGTGGCGGGGTCGACGGTGCCGGCCGGCGCGACGACGACGCCCGCCTCCGCGCCCTCGAACCGGGCCCGGTCGACGACCAGTGCCTGGGCGTTGGCCGACTTCGCCAGCCAGGTGAGGCACTCCCGGAGGGTGTCCCAGGACCGCGTGAACCCGTCGTCGATCGGCAGTTGCACGGGCTGGGCCGGCATCAGGGCCGCTTCCTGGGCCGAGTGCACGTCGACGCGGTCGAGCAACTGCGTCACCTGGCTGGTGAGCCCGGCCTCGGTGTAGTTGATGTTCGAGGCCATGACCATCTTGGCGGGCTGTGCCGCATCGGCCGCCGGGGCCTCTGCGGCCAGTTCGGCGCCACCGCTCGAGAAGGGCTGGGCGGCAGCGGCTGAGTCGCCGGCCGCCGACTCGGGAGCGCTCTTTGCCGCCGGGTCTGCGGTCTGCGCCATCGTCACTGCCGCGTCGCCGGCCACCATGACCTCGCCGCCCCGCCCGTGCGGTCCAGGGTGCTGACCGCGACGCCGACGGCGACCACGGCGACGGAGGCCGCCACCAGTCCACCTGCCCAGCGCAGGGCCCGGGAGGGACGCGCCGTCTCGGTGGCCGGCCGCGGCGTGAACGCAAGGACGTTGTCCGGTGCGGGCCTCTGGGCTGCCTCCGTGTCCAGGGCGGCCACGAGGCGGTCCCAGGCCCAGTCGGGCATCGGCGGGTCGGCGAGGTCGGCCTCGCGTGCCGGATCAAGGAAGGCCAGACCCGCCAGCGCGGCCGTGATCTCGTCGGGTCGGGCGTCGTCGAACGCCGCCTCGGCTGCGCTGTCGTCGAGAAGCAGCTCGTCGCTCGGAAGCCGTTCGTCGTTCGGGGTCGGCTCGTCAGCCATGCGGGGTCTCACCTCCTTCGGTCGTTGTGACGGGGCCGGCCTGATCCTGGTTCCGCAGGAAGTCGAGCCGTTTGGCCAGCTTGGCGCGTCCGCGCGAGCACCGGCTCTTCACCGTCCCGGTCGGGCAGCCGAGCATGGTGGCGGCCTCCTCGACGGACCAGCCCTCGACGTCGACCAGCAGGATCGCCTCCCGCTGGTCGGTGGGGAGCTCGGCCAGCGCGGCCGTGATGACCAGCTGGGTCTCGCGCCGGTCGAGGTGATCGGTCGGATCGACGATCACGACCCCCGGTCGGCCCTCGTCGTCGTCCGGGAGGGGCTGGGCGCGCCGGACCGCCTTGCGGCGAAGCCGGTCGAGGCTGGCGTTGACGACGATCCGGTGCAGCCAGGTGGTCACCGCGGAGTCGCCGCGGAACTGGTCGGCGCGGCGGAAGGCCGAGATCAGGGCGTCCTGGAGGGCGTCGGAGGCCTCCTCCGGGTCACCGGTCGTGCGGTACGCCACTGCCCACAGCCGATCCCGGTGCCGCCGTACCAGCTCACCGAACGCCTCCGGGTCGCCGGCCACATGGGCACCGAGCAGCTCGACGTCGGACGGAGCGTCGGCGGGCAGGGTCACGCTCCGAGCCTATTGGTCAGCCGCTGACGGCGGCTGCCCTGACTCCGCCTTGGTAGACCCCGGCGCCCTGGTCCTCGGCCGGTGGCACCCGGGTGAACCAGACCAGCACGTAGCGGCCGTTCACGGGGCGCGGGGCGCGCACGGCGATGTTCTCGCGCGTCCCGGCCGCGGTGGCCAGCGGTGTCCACAGGGCCGGGTCGGCGAGCACCCGGTCGGCGATCCGGACGTCGATGGCGCTGCCCCGGCCGACCAGCTTGAGCGAGACCTCCTGAACGTCCTGCGGCTGGCCGAGGTCCAGGATGAGCCCCACGCCGTCCTTCCCGTCGAGCGTCGGCGTCGTGTACTCGGAGGTCAGCCAGGCGGTCTCGGGATCGTCGTCATTGACGAGAACGGCGAGGTCCTCGCTCTCGAAGCCCTTCTTCTTGTCCTTCTTCCCATTGCCGTCGTCGTCGCCGAACGGGTCGTACGAGCGATAGTCCTTGATCGGGAACAGCTGCTCGATGCCGCCGCCGCTGAGGTCGTCCACCGGCCGGGCCGGCGACGTGAGCATGCCGTCCAGCGTCACGGTGCCCTGGTCGCTCGTCGCCTCGGTCGACCCGGTTGCGAACTGCCAGCCCACCCAGGCGATGCCGGCGACGAGGGCCAGCGCGATTGCGACGGCCAGCACACGCGCCACGGCCACCAGTACCAGCCGCACAGTTCGGCGTGACCGGGACACGGGCACGGCGCGAAGGGTCGTCGGCAGGGGGGCCACATGGTCCAGGGCTGCGCCGACCATGGTCGAGAAGGCGACGACGTCGGGGACCTTGGCCACTCCGCGCGGTCGGGCGGCCGCCGTGACGGACCTGGCGACGACGTCGTCCACCGACCGTGGCACCGCCGCACGGACCTGCGAGGGCGGCAGCACCACGTCGCCCGCGCGCGGGGCGGCGGGATCGACGGTCGCGGTACTGCCCGGCCAGAAGCCCGTGCTCAGCAGGTACACCAGGCTGCCGAGGGAGTCCACGTCGGACTGACCGCGGTCGAGGGGCACGCTCCCGGTCGAGTCGGGCAGGGTGCCGAAGAGCGCGGCGTCGACCGCCAGCCCGCGGATCCGCACCTCGCCGGCGTCGGTGATGAAGACGCTGGAAGGGCGCAGCCGGCCGTGCTGCACGCCGAGGGCGGCGCCGGCGGCGATGGCGCGGGCGACCTCCGCGCACAGGTCCAACGCCTCGGCGGGCGCGAACGGGGTGCCGGCGCGGGCCTGGATGGTGCGCTCGAGGTTGCGTCCGGACGCCCATTCGCTGACGACCGCTACCCGGGGCCCCTCGCCGGCGGTTGCGGGCAGGTCGAGGATGTCCAGAACGCGGAGCAGGCGCCGGTCGTCGACGCCGGCCGCCGCCTGCGCGGCTCCGAGGACGGCCGGGCAGCGGGAATCGTCGGCCGAGAGCACGCGGATGGCGACCGGCCGGTCGAGGACCTCGTCGTAGGCGTGCCAGAGGTACACGTCGTCGCCGATGCCGTCGACCCCGGGATCCTGGGTGACGAGGTCGAGCAGCCGGTACCGGCCGAGTTGCTCCGTAGCCCTCATCGACGACTCCCGCGGCGAGCCACTCGCCCTGCCATCGAGATTACGGCCGAGACCTCGGTGATGCGCAGCGCCCACGCCGCGAGCAGGTATCCGACCAGCCCGATCACGGACGTGACGAGCACGTTCACGACCAGCGAGCCCCGGCCGAGCGTCGAGCTCCCGCCGGATTCCGCGGCCAGCAGCGCCAGCAGCGTGGCGAGCATGACAGCCCCGGCGAGCACGCCGGCGATGAGCATCCGGGCGAGGGCCCAGGCGGTGCGCCGGGACTCCATGCTGCCGAGCCGTCGGGCGAGGATCCACCAGGTGAGCAGGAAGCCGATCCAGTACGAGATCGCGTACGCCAGGGCGATCGCGGCCACCTGGGTGCCGCCGGCGGGCGCGAGGTAGAACAGCGGGAAGACGACGATCAGCAGCACGGAGCTGAACACCACGGTCACCCAGAACGGGGTGCGCGTGTCCTCGAGGGCGTAGTAGCCGCGCAGGAGGACGTAGAACAGGGTGAAGGGCAGCAGTCCGATCATGAAGACCGAGACGATCAGGCCCATGAGGCCGGCCTGCTCGGGGGTCGCGGCGCCGTAGCCGAACAGCAGGATGGCGACCCCAGAGCCGTTGACCATCAGCACCGCGGCAATGGGCACGATGAGGGCGGCGACCATGCGCATGGTGGCGGCCACGTCGGCGCCCACCTGGGCCAGCCGGCCGTCGTGCGCGACCCTGCTGAGTGCCGGGAGCATCGCCGTGACGATCGACACCGTGATGACGCTGTGCGGCAGCATGAAGACGAGGTGCGCCTTCTGGTACGTGGTGAGTCCGGCCGCGATCACGTCGGCGTTGGCCGCATTGACGTTGGCCTGGGTGGCCAGGCGGGTGATCACCACGTAGGCGGCCTGGTTCACCAGGACCAGGCCGATGGTCCACATGGCGAGCCCGCCGGCCTTGCCGAGTCCCGCGCCACGCCAGTCGAATCGGGGACTCCAGACGAAGCCGCTGCGCCACAGGACGGGCACGAGGATGACCGCCTGGAGCACGACGCCGAGGGTGGTGCCGATGCCGAGGATCAGCACCTGGTCGGTCGTCAGCACGCCGTCGGCCGCAGCCGACGTCCCGGCGACGGCGATGAACAGCAGGAACGTCGCGATCGCGACGACGTTGTTGGCGATCGGGGCGAACATCGGCGCGCCGAAGTGCCCGCGTGCGTTGAGGACCTGGCTGAGCATCGCGTAGAGGCCGTAGAAGAAGATCTGCGGCAGGCACAGCCGCGCGAACGCCACCGCGAGGTCGAACTCGTTCGTCGGGTAGTCGGATGGCGTGTAGAGGTCGACGATCCACGGGGCCGCCGCCACCGCCGCCACCGACAGCACGAGCAGCACGCTGGCGACCAAGGTCAGCAGCCGGTCCGCGTACGCCTTGCCGCCGTCGGCGTCCTCCTTCATCTTCCGGACGAGTTGCGGGATGAAGACGGCGTTGAGGGCGCCGCCGATCACGAGGATGTAGACGACGGTGGGCAGCGAGTTGCCCAGCGAGTACGCGTCGGAGACCAGGTAGAAGCCGAGCGCGGCGGTCATGGCGACGTCGCGGAGGACGCCGGTGATGCGCGAGACAATGGTGCCGGACGCCATCACGGCACTGTTGCGGGCGAGTGTCGTGCCGGCGGACGCCGGCGGGCTCGCGGCGAGGTCGCCCGCCTGTGCCTCGCGCGCCGCCTCGCCGATCTCGGCCTCGATGAGGGCCTCCACGCGATCGGGAGACTCGGGCTCGTGCTCGGTGGTCACGGCGTCACCGTCCCAGATCCGCTCCGACCGGTCTGCGCGGCGTGGATCCGGCGGGTCACGCCGACGATCACGAAGACGAGGATCGCGAGGAAGGCGCCGGCGACCACCCACGCCGCGGCCCGGGCGTACGCGGTCGAGCTCACCGTGATGGGCGCCGCCTCGCCGTACGGCGCGCCGTCCGGCCCCAGGAGCTGAACGCTGACGGTGAGCGGGTCGCCGCCCACCACTCGGGCGTCGATGTCGACACTGGCCATCCTCCCGGCCTCGACCCTGATGCTGGCGAGCGGCTCGGACTCCAGGCGCAGCGGGGGTCGGCCCTCGAGCATCAGGCCGACCGTGACGGACCGATCGAGGTCGTTGGTGATCGTCACCGGGACGCGTCCGGTGTCGCCCGAGAAGGTGATGGTGCCCTCGGACAGCACGCGGACCCGGGCGGTCTCGGCGGCGACCTCCTCCTCGATGCTGCCGACCAGGGACTCGCCCGTGGCCGGGTTGCTGCGCCAGGCGGCGGACTCGGAGCGGAGCAGTGCCGCCGAGAACGGCTCGCTGATGCCGGTCGGGTCGTCGATGATCGACGTGAAGGAGTCCAGGTCGGCGCTGGCCTGCCGGACGGACTCCATGTGCCGCTGGCTCAGCTCGGCCTCCCGCGCCTTGTCGCCGTAGCCGCCTCGCTGCCTGCTCGTCGACGAGACGGGTTGCTGCACGAGGGTGCGGAGCGTGGCCGGGTCGAGCCAGGCCGCACTGCGCGTGGCGCGCAGGAGCGGGGAGACCAAGGAGGCTGTCGGGTCCCAGCGCACGTCCGATGGTGCGACCACGACGGTCCGGGCCCCCTGGTCGGCCGGCAGGGACGCGGCGATGAGCGCGGTCTCGGCGAGGAACTGCTGTCGCGCGGCGACGACCTCGGAATCGCTGCCGCGAGGCAGGGTGAGGATCTCGGACAGGCCCGGGTCGGTGAGCACCGCGTGGATCGCGCCGACCGATGCCGGCAGGGCCGCCAGCGCCATGCCGTCGGTCGGCTCGGCCTCGTCCGTCGGGGGCATGGCATCCGACGACAGGATCACCTCGGTCACGCCGGACGAGGCCAGCACGTTGACCGTGCTCCGGTCGAGGCGCCCGAACGGTGCCCAGTACAGGTCGCCGGGGACGGGCATGCCCAGGGCGGCAGTGGCGACGCCTGGCCCCTGGGTGATGGCTCGCACCACGTCATTGGACATGCCGGCGCGGTTGACGGCCGAGGCGTCGATGTCGGCGTAGGGGAGCGCGCGGATGCCGATCGTGCGCGTGGCGTCGGCGAGCCGTTCGAGCCACTGTCGGGCCTGCTGCTCCCGGTCGCCGAGCGCCATCTCGCCATCTCGCATGACCTGATAGCCGCCGGTCATGGCGGAGGCGGTCTGCAGCAGGGCCGGGTCGACGACCCAGGACACCGCGCCACGGAAACGATCACCGATCGACAGGAGCCGGTCCAGGCGGCCCCCGGGGGACAGCTCGACGGGCGTGCGGTCGTTGAGGAGGACGCCGGATGCCGTTCGGGCCGGCCAGTCGGCAAGGGGCCAGAGCCAGACCAGCGAGATCGGCGTGATGGCCGTGGGATCGGGGTACCACGGCAGGAACGTGCGGGTGATCCCCTTGCGGACGTCGACGGTGTCGACGCCGTCCTCCCGACCGAGGGCCTCGACGCCCAGCACGTAGGTGCCGTCGGTCGCCAGCGCGAGTTCGGCCAGTGGGATGGTCAGCTCGAAGGGCTTCCGGCTGCCCGCAGCCAGCGAGTCGGTGACGGCGACGCGGGTGCCGTACAGCGCGATCGAGTCGGGATCGCCGTCCTTCGGCGTCAGGCCCGCGGCGAGGACGACGGGGACGTCGCGTCGGGACTCCAGCGGACTGGCCGAGCGGCGCAGCTGCACGCTGACGTCGGTGATGGCCGTTCGTGAGGAGCTGACCACCCGGCCGCGGATGCGCAGCACCCCGTCGGCGGTGGGGACCACCGGGGTGAGGCTGTCGATGACCACCTGCACGGCCGGCAGGGTGACGTCCTCGGCCGCCGCGGGCGTGGCGGCCACCGGGACGAGCAGGGCCAGGGTGGACAGCCCGATGGCGGCGAGCAGTGCCGGCAGCCCCCTCACTCGGGCTCCGCCCGGAAGGCCGGATCCGCGAGCACCTCGTGCACGCGTTCGAGCAGGCGTCGCTCGTCGGCATACCTCAGTCGGGCCGAGACCTCGTCGAGCGGCACCCAGGCCACCTCGGACACCTCTGCATCGGCGTCCGACAGCACCACATCGAGGGCCTCGAGCAGGAAGTGGTGGACCGTCTTGTGCACGCGCCGGTCGTCAGCCATGAACCAGAAGTCGATCGTCCCGAGCCCGGCGACGATCCGCCCGGATATTCCAGTCTCCTCGAGAACCTCGCGCACCGCCGCCTGCTCGGGCGTCTCCCCTGCCTCGAGGTGCCCCTTCGGCAGCGACCACACCAGCCGACCCCGCCGATCACGGCGTGCGATGAGGGCGACCATGGGGCTCGATTCGCGCCAATCGAGCACGAAACCACCTGCTGATGTCTCCTCGACCCGCCGAACCGAGGGCCGCCTGGGCGCCGGGTCGCGGGGGTTGGCCATATGGGCAGGATAAACCGCTCGGCGCAGGCGTCTACGCTCTGCTGCCGTGGCCACTCAATCCGAGCACGACGCAGCCCAGCGCAGGGCGGCGGCCGAGCTCGCACCGATCTCCGGGCTGCTGACGGCGATCGGCGACCGGTTCGCGGCCAGCGGCCACGCACTGGCCCTCGTGGGCGGGCCAGTGCGGGATGCCCTGCTCGGCCGGCTGTCCCGCGAGGGCGCCGTCGACCTCGACTTCACCACCGATGCCCGCCCGGAGGCCGTCCTCGCGCTGCTCGACGGCTGGGCGGAGACCACCTGGGACGTGGGCATCCGCTTCGGCACGATCGGGGCGCGCGTCCACGGCCGCGAGGTCGAGATCACGACGTATCGCGCCGAGTCGTACGACCCCGACTCTCGCAAGCCGGAGGTCGACTTCGGGCACACCCTCGAGGGCGACCTCGCGCGGCGGGACTTCACGATCAACAGCATGGCGATCCGCCTGCCCGACCTGTCGTTCATCGACCTGTTCCACGGCGTCGACGACATCGCAGCGGGCGTGATCCGGACGCCGGGCAGCCCGGCCGACTCGTTCAACGACGATCCGCTGCGCATGATGCGAGCGGCCCGGTTCGCGGCCCAGCTCGGCTTCGAGGTGGTGCCCGAGGTGATCGAGGCGATGGGCCGACAGGCGGACCGCCTGACGATCGTGTCGGCGGAGCGCATCCGCGAGGAGTTCATGAAGCTGGTGATGTCGCCCGACCCGCGCCGCGGCCTGGCACTGCTCGTCGACACCGGCCTGGCCGAGTACGTGCTGCCGGAGCTTCCCCTGCTGCGGCTCGAGGAGGACGAGCACCATCACCACAAGGACGTGTACGAGCACACGCTCACCGTCCTCGAGCAGGCGATGGAGCTGGAGACGAGCCACGAACCGGTCACCGGTCCCGATCCGGTGCTCCGCCTCGCCGCACTCCTCCATGACATCGGAAAGCCCCGCACCAGGCGCTTCGAGGCGGACGGCCGGGTGTCCTTCCACCACCACGAGGTGGTGGGCGCCCGGATGACGCGGAAGCGGATGCAGCACCTCAGGTTCTCGAACGACATGATCGACGACGTCTCGGAACTGGTCGCCCTGCACCTGAGATTCCACGGTTACGGCGCCGGGGAGTGGACCGACTCCGCGGTTCGCCGGTACGTGCGGGATGCCGGACCGCTCCTGTCACGCCTGCACAAGCTGACCCGGGCCGACTCCACCACCCGCAACCGGCGGCGGGCGGCGACCCTGCAGCGAACGTACGACTCCCTCGAACGCCGGATCGCCGAGCTCGCGGCCCAGGAGGAGATGGCATCCATCCGGCCGGACCTCGACGGTCGAGCGATCATGGAGATCCTCGGCATCGCCCCGGGCCCCGTGGTCGGCGAGGCCTACGAGTTCCTGCTGGACCTGCGCCTGGACCGCGGGCCGATGAGCGAGGACCTGGCCCGGGAGGCGCTGCTCGCCTGGTGGGCTGCCCGAGCCTGATCGCTGGACAGCGGTCGTAACGTGGGCGGCATGACGTCCGCGAAGCCCCGGCGCACGACCCCGGCCACGAGCAGGCACCTGCACCTGACCTCCGGTGTGCGCACCGGTTCCGTCGAGGAGCGCGAAGCGGTCGGCCGGGCGGCCCGTACCGCACGACCGCGCACCGACCTGGCGTCGTACTCTCCCGCCGCCGATCGACCGGACCCGGTGGCACTGCTCGGCGGCCAGGAGGATGTGCGCGTCGCCGCCCTGCTGCCGCTGCGCCACAGCCGGATGTCGGTCAGCCCGTTCACGCTCTATCGTGGCAGCGCCGTGGTCATGGCCAACGACCTGGCGGCCATGCCGAACTCCGGCCTCGTCACGCAGCTCTGCGGTGACGCCCACCTGTCCAACTTCGGCATGTTCGCCGCGCCCGGATCGACGGGTCGTCTTCGACATCAACGACTTCGACGAGACCAATCCCGGACCCTTCGAATGGGACGTCTACCGGCTCGCGACGTCGTTCGTCCTGGCCGGACGCGACGTCAACCTGTCGAGCGAGGCCATCAGCGCGGCGACCACCGCCGTCGGCTTCGCCTACCGAAACCAGATGGCGACGTACGCGGGGATGCCCGACCTCGAGGTCTGGTACGACCGGGTCAGCGTCGAGGTCCTCGAGCAGTGGGCCCGGCAGCAGGGGTCGCGCGAGGCGGCGAAGCGGATCGGAGTGGCGGACTCGCGGGCGCGCAGCCGCGACATGTGGTCGGCGATCTCGAAGATGACCGTCGTCGTCGACGGCGCCCGGCAGTTCAAGGACATGCCTCCGCTGCTCATGCGCATCCCCATGGGAGACGAGATCAGGACCGTCCTCAGCGGACTTCTCGAGCAGTACCAGGAAACGCTGCCTGCAGACCGGGCGCAGCTGCTGCGGCGCTACCACCTCATCGACTTCGCCCACAAGGTCGTCGGGGTGGGCAGCGTCGGACTGCTCGCCCTCGTCGTGCTTCTGCAGGGACGTGACGAGAACGACCTGATCGTCCTGCAGGTCAAGCAGGCCGTGGAGAGCGTCCTCGAGCCGTTCACCGCGCCCTCGAGGTTCGAGCTGTGCGGCCAGCGGGTCGTGGTGGGCCAGCAGTTCATGCAGGCGGCATCCGACGTCTTCCTGGGCTGGGTCCGCGGCCCTCGCGGCAAGGACTTCTACGTCCGACAGCTGCGTGACATGAAGTACGCCATCGATCCGGCCGCGCTGGATGACTCGACGCTGCTCGCGTACGCCGTGGTGTGCGGCCGGACCCTGGCCCGGGCCCACGCCAGGGCGGGTGACCCCGTCGAGATCGCGGCCTACCTCGGCACGAGTGCCAAGTTCGACAAGGCGATCCGGGCGTTCGCCCTGTCCTATGCCGACCAGGTCGAGAAGGACTTCGCCGAGTACACCGCGGCCATCGCCGACGGCCGCGTCAAGGTGCTGGCGAAGGGCCAGGGCGAGGACTACACGGTCGTGGTGAGCGCCTCCGAGGGACTCTCCGTGCTGACCCGCTCAGCGGCACCGACCAGCACCTGAACGAGGGTCACCAGTCCCCCGGCCAGGGCGACGCTCCACAGCACGCTGGTGACGGTGAGCAGGTCGCCGAACAGGATCATGAGCATGACCACGAGGTAGATGGCCCAGCGGATGCCGCCCTGGTACGTCTTCACGACGGTTCCGACGCTGCCGAAGCCCTCCGGCAGCCGTCCGCCGATCTCGTTGAGGCCGGCGACGACATGCCCACGGGCGAGCACGGCCGCCTTGGTCCGCCCGCCAAACCAGCCGGCGGCGACGACCGCGATGCCGAAGACGAGCAGCGCCTGCAGGCCCATGATCAGGTACGCGAGCAGGGTGCTCCAGAAGACGTCGGCCGCCGGCCCGAACGGCGTGGCGGACAGCTGGTCGGTAAAGGCGGCCTCGCCGACGCTGAGCCCGAAGGTCAGCACGAGCGCACTGACGAGGAGCACGATGCCGGTCGCGACCACGGTGCGGGCCCGCCTGCGGGCCAGGGCGATCGACAGCGCGAACATGGCGGCGATCAGCAGCGGGAACCACTGCAGGACCGGCGAGGTCAGCGAGTAGATGAAGCGCACCTGCGCGAGCGCGGGCGAGCTCATGAGCACGATCTGCCGGTCGCTGTCCGGGATGGTGATGTTGGCCGCGGCGGTGATGCCGCGGTCGACCAGGTGCTGCTGGATCGCGGCGAGGGCCGACGATACGTCGAGGACGACGTCCTCGCCCTTGATCTGGACCGGCCCGGAGGTACCGCCCTCCAGGGCGACGACAAGTCCCTTCTGGGCGGCCTTGTTGAGCTCGATCCAGACCGTGGCGAACTGGTCCGACGCGATGAACTTGGTGACCAGCTCGCCGATGAGGGAGTTGATGCCCGAGGCGATGGGCGAGGCCAGCTGGCTCGTGATGGGCAGGTTCGGGAACAGGTTGTCCAGGAGCCCCTGCACCTGCGACTCCGTGTCCACCTTCGCGACGACGGCGTCCGTGACCGCAGTCGCCAGGCTGGCCTGCACCTCGGCGTCCTCGATCAGCGGCCCGACCGTCTCGAGATAGCGCTCGCTGTCGATGACGGTCCGGTGGCCCCAGTGGCCGACCAGGGCGATCGGGGTCAGGGCAGCGGCCAGGATGAAGATCAGCAGCGAGGCGATCGACCGTGCACCCCAGCGCGTCGGCGCCTTCGTGGCAGTCGTGGTCTCGGGTGTGGCGTCGCCACTCATGTCAGCTCCCTTGGACGTGATTGATGCGGACTCTACGGGGGCCACGACGGTGATACCAGACGGCCGTCAGGAGCAGCAGCGCCCCGACGAGCGAGTAGACGACGGGAGCCTGGCCGGTGGTGGGCGAAGCCAGGGCCATGACGGCGATGCCGGTGACGAGGCAGACGTTGACGATCATGTCGAAGAGCGCGAAGACCCGCCCGAGGTGGTCGTCCGGAATGTGGCGCTGGACGAGCGTGTCGGAGCAGACCTTCACCGACTGGCCGGCGAACCCCAGGCTCAGTGCCCCGGCCAGCAGGACCGGGAACGCCGGGGCCATGGCCCCCGCGATGATCAGGCCGATGCCGAGGACGCCGGCCTGGGCCAGGGCGAACACGGACCAGGCGACCGAGCCCCACCGCCGACTCGCCGCCGGAGTGGCGATGGCGCCGATCAGCGCCCCGATCGCCGCGGCGCCCGTCAGCATCGCGAACTCGTTCAGTGCCTCGTCCGCCGCGCTCACGACGTTGAACGTGTAGCGCACGAGCAGCAGCCCGCCCGCCGTCAGGACGCCGAAGGCGATCCGGTGAGCACCGACCACCGCGATCGCCCGCCCGGCCTCGCCGTGTATCCGCAGTTCGCGGATCCCTTCGAGAAGCCCGAGGGCGACGCCGCGGATGGTGTCCGACGGCCGCGAACCGTCGGGTCCGAGTCGGTCGACCGCGATGAGGGCGGCGATGGCGGCCGACAGCGCGTAGGCCCCCAGCGCACAGCCGAGCACGATGGTGCTGCCGGTGTCGCCGCCGCCGAGGGCGGACCGGAGCGCGACCCCGGCCAGGGCCCCGATGGCGGACATGATCGTGCCGGACGTCGGAGTCAGGGCGTTCGCGGTGACCAGGTCCCGTCCGGCGACGACATGCGGGAGCGAGGCCGACAGTCCGGCGAGGACGAACCTGCCGATCCCGAGCACGATCAGGACCGCGATGCCCAGGCCGAGACCGTCGTTCCCGGCGAGGACCAGGACGATGATCGGCACCGTGAAGAGGGCCTTCAGCAGATTGGCCCGCACCAGCACGTTTCGTCGGCGCCACCGGTCCAGGAACACCCCGGCGAAGGGTCCGACGATGGAGTACGGCAGCAGCAGGATGGCGAAGGCGGCCGCCACCTTGACCGCGTCCGGCTGCCGCTCGGGAGAGAAGAGGACGAAGGTGGCCAGGGCGGCCTGCAGCAGGCCGTCGCCGAACTGGGCCGCGAGGCGCACTCCGAACAGTCGACGGAAGTCGCGACCAGCGAGCACCTCTCGAAGAGCCGGGAGCGCCACCACTGACGTGACGCTACCTGCGTCGTCACACGAGATGGGCACCGGAGCGTGCCAGCGCGGATCTCACCTCGTCCAGGTGGTCCGCGTCGAGGGTCTCGACGGTGATCGACACGACCACCTCGCGCACGGGCGCCTCCACCGACCTCCGCTCGTGCTGGACCTCGAGCAGGTTGGCACGCGCGCGGGCCACCACGGTGAGGATCTCCGCGAGCCGGCCGGGAGCGTCGTCGACGAGCAGGCGCAGCGTCGAGACCCGCCCGCCGCGCACGAGTCCGCGCGCGATGACCTCGGCCAGGATGCGCTGGTCGATGTTGCTCCCGGTGAGGACGATGGCGACCCGTCTGCCGGCGAAGCGCTCGGGGTCGGCCTGCAGGGCGGCCAGGCCGACCGCGCCGGCGCCCTCGACGACCAGGCGTTCGACCTCGATCAGGCCGCTGACGGCATCCTCGATGGCGATCTCCGACACCAGCACCAGGTCGGTCAGGTGGGCGCGCAGGATCTCCGTCGTCAGCGCACCCGGGTGTGCGACCGCGATGCCCTCCGCGAGCGTGGGTCCCCCGGGGACGTCCGCCGCGTCGCCTGAGAGGGCGCGTGCCATCCCCGGATACCGCTCGGACTGCACGCCGATGAGCTCGACCCCGGGCGCGAGTTCCGCCGCGGCGAGGGCGATGCCGCTGGCCAGTCCGCCGCCGCCCACCGGGATCAGGAGGACGTCGATGTCGGGTCGGTCCCGGAGCAGCTCCAGCCCGACCGTGCCCTGGCCGGCGATCACGAGGGGATCGGCGAACGGGTGGACCAGCACCAGTCCCGCGGCCTGGAGCTCGAGGCCACGGCTCATCGCCTCGTCGAAGGTGTTCCCGTGCAGCTCCACCGTCGCGCCGAGGGCCCGGGTGCGGGCTACCTTCACGAAGGGGGTGCCGACCGGCATGATGATCGTCGAGGCGATGCCGAGACGGGTCGCGTGGTGGGCGACGCCCTGGGCGTGGTTGCCCGCCGAGACCGCGACGACGCCCCGTTCGCGCTCGTCGGGCGTCAGCGCGAGGAGGCGGTTGAGGGCGCCGCGCTCCTTGTAGGAGCCGGTGAACTGCTGGGTCTCGTACTTGAGCACCACCTCGGCGCCGGTGAGCCGGGTCAGCACCCGGCTCGTGGCCGTGGTGGTTCGCACGACGCAGCCGTCGATGGCCTCCGCAGCCGCCAGGACATCGGCGAACGTCAGCCCGTCGGACGTCACAGCGGCTCGAACTCGGCCGTGAAGTGCCGCAGCGCGGCGGGCTCCTTGGTGATGCGGTAGCCGGTGAGCCGGTCGGAGGTCTCGGCCACGTGCCGGCACACCTCGATGACGTAGTCGATGTGGCTCTGTGTGTAGGTGCGGCGCGGAATCGCGAGGCGGACCAGGTCCATGGCCGCGGGCTCCTCGGAGCCGTCGGGCTGGCGACCGAACATCACCGTGCCGATCTCGCAGCCGCGGATGCCGCCCGCCTCGTACAGCGCGACCGCGAGCGACTGGCCCGGGTACTGCAGCGCCGGGATGTGCGGCAGCATCGCGCGGGCGTCGATGTACACCGCGTGGCCACCGGGTGGCTGCACGACGGGGATCCCGGACTCGGACAGGGACTCGGCGAGGTAGGCGGTCGAGCGGACGCGGTACCGCAGGTAGTCGTGCGAGACGACCTCGGAGAGACCGACGGCCAGTGCCTCGAGGTCGCGACCGGCGAGCCCGCCGTACGTCGGGAAGCCCTCGGTCAGCACGAGCATCGTGCGGCAGCGCGCGGCGAGGTCGTCGTCGTTCAGTGCGAGCCAGCCGCCGATGTTGCCCAGGGGGTCCTTCTTCGCGCTCATCGTCATGCCATCGGCGAGGGAGGCCATCTCACGGACGATGTCCGGGACGTCCCATTCGGCGAACTCCGGCTCCCGCGTGCGCACGAACCAGGCGTTCTCCGCGAAGCGGCAGGCGTCCAGGAACAGCGGGATGCCATGTCGGAGCGAGATCTCGCGGATCTCGCGCAGGTTCGCCATGGACACCGGCTGGCCGCCGCCGGAGTTGTTGGTGAGGGTCATCATGATCACCGGGATGTGCTCCGGGCCGTGCTCGGAGATGAACGCCTCGAGCTTCGCCGGGTCCATGTTGCCCTTGAACGGGTGCCGCGACTGCGGGTCGCGACCCTCGTCGATCACGAGGTCGGTGGCGACGGCGCCGGTGAACTCGATGTTCGCCCGCGTGGTGTCGAAGTGGGTGTTGTTGGGGATGTGCCTGCCCGGTCCGCCGATGATCGAGAACAGGATCTTCTCCGCGGCCCGGCCCTGGTGAGTGGGGATCACGTGCTGGTAGGGGAAGAGCACCTTGACCGCTGCCTGGAACATCTCCCACGACGGCGAGCCTGCGTAGGACTCGTCGCCGTGCTGGATCGCCGCCCACTGGTCCCGGCTCATCGCGCCGGTGCCCGAGTCGGTGAGCAGGTCGATCATGACGTCGCGGGAGCGCACGGAGAACAGGTTGAAGTGCGCGGCTCGGATCGACGCCTGCCGCTCCTCCTGCGTCGTCAGCTTCAGCGGCTCGACGGAGTGGATTCGGAACGGCTCGAAGATCGTCTGGTACTCCATTCCCTGATGCTAGGGAGTGGACAGCCACGTTGCCCTGCCCTTCGCGTCACAAGCACGGGCGTGCCGTGACGCGTGGGGCAGGGCAACGTGGGGCTAGCGCTCGATCGTCCCGGCGATGAAGTCCTCGACGGCCTGCTTGGCCTCGCTGTCGTTGTACTGCACCGGAGGCGACTTCATGAAGTAGCTCGACGCGGACAGGATCGGTCCGCCGATTCCGCGGTCCTTGGCGATCTTCGCCGCCCGCACGGCGTCGATGATCACTCCGGCGCTGTTGGGCGAGTCCCATACCTCGAGCTTGTACTCCAGGTTCAGCGGGGCGTCGCCGAACGCGCGGCCCTCGAGGCGGACGAACGCCCACTTGCGGTCGTCGAGCCAGGCGATGTAGTCGCTCGGCCCGATGTGCACGTTGCGCTCGCCCATGTCGTGCGACGTCACCTGCGACGTGACCGACTGGGTCTTGGAGATCTTCTTGGACTCGAGGCGGTCGCGCTCCAGCATGTTCTTGAAGTCCATGTTGCCGCCGACGTTGAGCTGGTACGTGCGATCGAGGATGACGCCGCGATCCTCGAACAGCTTGGCCATCACGCGGTGCGTGATGGTGGCGCCGACCTGGCTCTTGATGTCGTCGCCGACGATCGGCAGGCCCGCGTCGGTGAACTTCTGGGCCCACTCGGGCGTGCCGGCGATGAAGACCGGGAGGGCGTTGACGAAGCCGCAGCCGGCGTCGATGGCGCACTGTGCGTAGAACTTCGCGGCGTCCTCGGATCCGACGGGCAGGTAGCACACGACGATGTCGACGGCGGCGTCCTTGAGCGCCTGGACGACGTCGACGGGGGTCTCGTCCGACTCGGTGATCGTCTCGCGGTAGTACTTGCCCAGGCCGTCGAGCGTGTGCCCGCGCTTCACGGTGATGCCGGTGGGCGGCACGTCGCAGAACTTGAGGGTGTTGTTCTCGGAGGCGCCGATCGCGTCGGCAAGGTCGGTGCCGACCTTCTTGCCGTCGACGTCGAAGGCGACGACGAACTCGACGTCGCGGACGTGGTACGGCCCGAACTGGACGTGCATCAGGCCGGGAACGAAGCCGGCCGGATCGGCGTCCTTGTAGTACTCGACACCCTGAACCAGGGATGAGGCGCAGTTGCCGACTCCGACAATTGCCACGCGAATCGAACTCATTTACTGCTCCTTCATGGGTTTGGGGTCCTGAACTGGTGCCACGTGCTCGTGCGGTGCCGTGCGTTCTGCCTGGATGAGCTCGTTGAGCCAGCGCACCTCGCGCTCGGCGCCGTCGAGGCCGTGCTGCTGGAGCTGGAGGGTGTACGCGTCGACCCGCTCGCGACTGCGCGTGAGGGACTCTCGCAAGGAGTCGACCCGCTCCTCGAGCCGTGACCGACGGCCCTCGAGGATGCGCAGGCGCACCCTCGCCTCGGTGCGGCCGAAGAACGCGAGGTGGGCCGCGAAGCCCTCGTCCTCCCACGCCTCGGGTCCGGGCTGGTTGGCCCAGGCCCCGAACTCCTCCTTGCCCTCCGCGGTGATCGCGTAGACGACGCGGGCCCGGCGGGCGGACAGCGGCGGCGCCCCGGACTCGGTGGCCGGGGTCACGTGGACCTCCTCGATCAGCGACCGGGTCTGCAGCCGCCGCAGGCAGGGGTACAGGGAGCCGTAGGAGAGGGCTCGGAAGGGTCCCAGGACGGCGGCCAGGCGCTTGCGGAGCTCGTAGCCGTGCAGCGGCGCGTCGGTCAGGACGCCGAGGACGGCGAACTCGAGCACGTCGTGCCGTGTCGCCATGCCGACCCGCCTCTCCGCCTGAATGTCGGGTCAATATATCGCGCCGATATATCGAGGGCAAGCCCGAGGCGGGTGCCGGCATCGTTACGTAGACTCTGCGGGCATGGCCGCCCCCCGCAAGTCCGCCATCCGCGGGACGATCGCGCGCGGTGAACCCGCCTCGGCTGCCGCCCGCCGGCGGGCGGGTGCGGCGGCCCGGCCGGCCGAGGCCGAGGCGGTGGCCGACCCGGAGCGACCGCGTGCGGTCGTCGAGCACGGACTCGCGCGCCGCGCCGCCCTGCGTCGGCTGTTCACCGGCGGCGGGCTGTCCTCCGACCTCTGCGACGCCGACCCCTACCTGCTGCGCGCGGCCCGGTTCCACGGTGAGCCGGCGCCGAGCGGCTGCCCGGCCTGCCGCGATGAGGGCCTGGTCACGCTGCGGTACGTCTACGGCGACGAGCTCGGCGTCTACTCGGGCCGCATCCGCAAGGCGAGCGAGCTGCCGGGCATGTCGCACAACTTCGGGCACTTCTCGGTCTACGTGGTGGAGGTGTGCCAGCGGTGCCATTGGAACTTCCTGCTGTCGACCTACGTCCTAGGCGACGGCGTGCCGCGACGCGCGCTGGCCACGCCGCGTGATCTTCTTGACTGAGGCAAGCACGCTTCCCCGAGTCGATCGCACGCCCCACAGTCAAGAGGTCACCCGTGTCGGAACGACCGCCCCGCCCGCAGAAGAAGGCTGAGCCGGAGCGCCCGCGGCACTGGCTGCGCATCGTCGTGATCGTGGTCGTCGCCCTGGCCGGGCTGGGTGCCGCGGCATTCGCCTACCTCCTCGCGACGACATCGGTACCCACGCCGAACGAGATCTCCACCAGCGAGGCGACGATCGTCTACTGGTCCGACGGCACCACCGAGATCGGCCGGCTCGGCGACGCGACCCGGCGCAGCGTGGCCCTGTCGGAGATCCCCGCCGACGTGCAGCACGCCGTGCTCGCCGCCGAGGACCGGTCGTTCTACGAGCACGGCGGCGTGTCCCCGGTCGGGATCGGCCGGGCCGTGTGGAACAACCTGACTGGCGGATCGACGCAGGGCGGGTCCACGATCACCCAGCAGTACGCCAAGAACGCGTTCCTCACGCAGGACCGCTCCTGGGACCGGAAGGCCCGCGAGGCGCTGCTCGCGATCAAGCTGGAGACGATCGTCTCCAAGGACGAGATCCTCGAGAACTACCTGAACACCATCTACTTCGGCCGTGGCGCCTACGGCATCGAGGCGGCGTCGATCGCCTACTTCGGCGTACCGGTCGCCGAGCTCGACGCCTCCCAGGCAGCTGTGCTCGCCGCGATCATCAAGTCCCCCAGCGGGCTGGCGCCCGAGGAGGACCCTGATGGGCTCGAGGGGCGCTGGAACTACGTCCTCGACGCGATGGTCGAGCAGGGCTGGCTGAGCGCGAAGGAGCGGGCAAAGGCGGAGTTCCCGAAGATCAAGAAGCTCAAGGCCAAGGACCGGCTCGGCGGCCAGGTGGGCTTCATGCTGACCATGGTCGAGCAGCAGCTCAGCGCCATGGGGTACGACGAGACCGAGATCCAGCGAGGTGGGCTGCGCATCACGTCGACGTTCGACCGGAAGGCGCAGAAGGCGGCGACCGCGGCCGTTCGCAAGGCCGGCCCGACGAGCGGCACCAAGGGGCTGCGCATCGGCCTGGCCGCCGTGCGACCGGCCACCGGCGAGGTGGTCGCCATCTACGGGGGCGAGAACTTCGTCGACGACCAGATCAACAACGCGACCCGGCAGTTCGCGCAGGCGGGGTCGACGTTCAAGCCGTTCGCCCTGGCAGCGGCGACCGAGCAGGACGTGCCGCTCACGTCGGTGTGGAACGGCAACTCTCCCGCCACGGTGGACGGATACACGTTCTCGAACTACGGCGACAAGTCGTACGGCGACGTCACCCTGCTCGAGGCGACCGAGGACAGCATCAACTCGGCGTACGTCGAGATGGAGTCGAGCATCGGGGTCGATGCAGCTGCGGATGCGGCGGTCCGCGCGGGCGTACCTGCGGACACGCCCGGCATGGACCTCGATGACCTGAACCTGACCTTCGTCCTGGGCACCGCCTCGCCGTCCGGACTCGACATGGCAAACGCCTACGCAACGTTCGCCGCGAGCGGCACCCACGCGACGACGACCGTGGTGAAGGAGATCATCGGACCGAACGACGGACTGCTGTACCAGCACCGTCCGAAGACCGATCCCGCCTTCGACTCCGGCACGGCCGACACGGTCAGCTACGCGCTCAATCGCGTCGTCACGAACGGCACGGGGGGCGCGGCGCTCGCCCTCGGCCGACCGGCGGCCGCCAAGACCGGCACGACGGACGACAACAAGAGCGCCTGGTTCGTCGGGTACACGCCGCAGCTGGCCACCGCGGTCCTGATGGCCAAGGAGGACGCGGCGGGCATCCCCGTCTCCCTGTCCGGCACCGGTGGCCTGTCGACCGTCACCGGCGGATCCTTCCCGGCCGCCATCTGGACGGCGTTCATGTCCGCGGCGCTCGACGGCATGCCCGTCGAGGAGTTCCCCGCGCCGCCGGAGGGCGTCACGCAGCCGCTCGACTGCCCGTCGTCCATCGCGTCCGAGTTCGAGGAGGTCCCCGCCGGGTGCCCGACCCCGGAGGTCATCCCGGAGTTCTCGAACACGCCGGTCCCGGTGCCCACGGATACACTTCCGACCGATCAGCCCACCGCTCCGACTCTGCCCGAGGTGGTTCCGAGCCAGTCACCCGACATCGGGGTGGTCAGCCCGGCACCGGAGGCCTCCGTCCCGCCGGAGCCGGTGCCCAGCCCACCGATCGAGGAAGGCAGACCCGAGTGAGTGACCGCTCGCCGATCGTCCTGCCCAGCCAGGAGGACCCGGTCGTTGAGGCGAGCGTGGGCGGCATCGGCGGCCCGGTCGGTCGGTGGGCGCGCGTCGGTGCGACGTGGTGGAGCCCGGTTCGCGTCCTCGTGGCGATGTCGACCCTGGCCTACGTCATCGGCTACCTGCTGGACCTGTCCTGCCGCTCGGACGGCTGGAAGAACCCGGAGCGGTACGAGCACCTCTGCTACACCGACATCTCGCCCCTGTACTCGGCGCGCGGCTTCGCCGATGGCCTGATCCCGTACCTGCAGTCGACTCCTGACGGCCAGTACCTGGAGTACCCGGTCCTGACCGGCGTGTTCATGCAGTTCGCCTCGGTGCTGACGACCTTCCTGGCGGGCCTCTCGGCGAATTTCGAGCGCGTGACCACGTTCTTCGACGTCAACGTCATCCTCCTGTTCATCGCCCTGGTCGTGACGGTCGTCGCGACGGCGCTCACCGTGCGACGCCGGCCGTGGGACGCCGCGATGGTCGCGCTGGCGCCCACCGTGATCCTCGGGGCCACCATCAACTGGGACCTGCTGCCGCTCGCGTTCGGCGGACTCGCGCTCCTGCTGTGGTCACGACGGCACCCGGTCGCCGCAGGCATCCTGCTCGGCCTGGCCGTGGCCGCCAAGTTCTACCCGGTGCTCTTCCTGGGCGCGTTCCTCGTCCTGACCATCCGCACGGCCAAGTGGGCGGACTTCGCGAAGCTGGTCGCGGGCACGGCTGTGGCCTGGCTTGCCGTCAACCTCCCGCTGGCCCTGGCGAACCTCGACGGCTGGGCGACCTTCTACCGGTTCAGCAGCACGCGAGGCGAGGACTTCGGGTCCGTCTGGTACGCCCTGACCGCGGCGGGCATCCGGGGCATCCCCGCGGAGCGACTCAACCTGGTCGCCACGGGCCTGTTCCTGGTGCTGTGCGCGGGCATCGGCTGGGTGGTGCTCAGCGCCCAGCGGCGCCCGCGGCTGGCGTCCGTCCTCTTCCTGATCATCGCCGCGTTCGTGGTCACCAACAAGGTCTACTCGCCGCAGTACGCCCTCTGGCTGGTGCCGCTCGCGGCGATGGCCCGGCCTCGATGGCGCGACTTCCTGATCTGGCAGACCGGCGAACTCATCTACTTCGCGGCCATCTGGTGGTACCTGGTCGCCTACGGCCAGGAGGACACCACCGGCCTGACCGGCCAGCAGTACGCGATCGCCATCGTCGTCCACGTGCTGGTGACGGTCTACCTGGCCGGTGTCATCCTCCAGGACATGCTCGTGCCCGAGTTCGATCCCGTGCGCGACGACGGTTTCGCGGAGGATCGCGACGATCCCGGTGGCGGGGTCTTCGACGGGGCGCCGGACAGGTTCACGATCGGGAGAGCACGGCGTCGAACCTCGACGTCGTGAACCGCACGTCGGCGATCATCTGGTCGCCGACCGCGGGGATGACGCATCCCTTCGGCAGCCACACCAGGGAGACGTGCTGGTGCGGCGGCTCGGCGAACCAGCGCTGCTTGCCCTCCCACCGGAACGGCGACAGTGCTCGGCCGGCCGCGTCGAGGGCCCCCGTGCCGGCAGTGACGACTCGCTGGCGGACGCTGGCGGCCGGCGTCGGCGCGGACAGGCCGATGCCGTGCGCGGTACCGCCGGAGACCACGATCAGGGTGCCGTCCTTGGGACCCGTGCGCTGCCGGTAGCCGACGTGCGTGCCGTTCGGCACCGGATGCACCGCGAGGACGGTGCCCTCGGCCCGCAGTGCGGTGCGATCACCGAGCCACAGGCGGGTGCCGATGCGCAACCGGAGGACGATGTCCTGCACCGAGCTGACGACGGTGGCCATCTCGTCGTCGGCCATGTGCGAGACCCACACGCGGCTGGCCGGCGAGTTGTGCCCCGGCCACACCTCGGTCTCGGCCTGCCACAGGCCGGCCCACCGGACGACCTCGCGAACGCGGGCGCTGCCGAGGCTCGCGCCTCGCGGGTCGACCTCGTCGGCCGGCTGGGCGAGCGGAAGGTGCAGCGCGAGGCCCTCGACCAGGACCCGCCCGATGGCGAAGGCACGACGGACGTCCGGGTCGACGAGGACGCGCAGCAGCTCGTTCTCGTCGAAGCCGAAGCGGTGCATGGAGGTCTCCGCCTCGAGGATGACCCGGACGGAGCCCGGACCGTCGGCGAGCGCGAGGAGGGACTCCTTGGAGGCGATGGTGCGGATGACGCGCCCCGCGTGCAGCTGCTGGCCGAGCCGCCACCAGGCATCGGTGGTGTTCGGGTCGCGTGGCTCGAAGGGCTCCAGGACGATGATGTCGTGGGTGCCGTACTCGGCGACCTCGTCCACCTCGAAGACGGTGCCGACGGCAACGGTGTCGGCCCCGAGGCGGACGGCCTGCTCCGCGAGCAGGCGCTGGCCGAGCCCGTACCCGTTGCCCTTGATCACCGGCACGAGTGGTGCTCCCGCTGCGCGGGCCACGGCGTCGCACACGCGATCCTGGTGATCGGTCCAGCGTCCGAAGTCGACGGATATCGCGAAGGCCATGGTCGGTGCTACCCCCTTCTCGACTGGTAGACGTGGAAGCCCTTGGCCCACAGGGGTCGCAGCACGTGGTCCCACTCGCCCGCGTACTCCTGCACGTAGCCGCCCGTGCCCAGCTTGAACTGCACCAGCCCGAACAGGTGGTTGGCGGGGTCGAGCGTGTCGGCGATGCCGCGCAGGTCGTACGTGGCGCAGCCCGACGCGTGGGCATCGCAGATCATCCGCCACTGCAGGGCGTTGGATGGACGGACGTCGCGATCGGCGGTGGTCGAGGCGCCGTAGGAGTACCAGGCGTGGTTGCCCACGGTGATCATCAGGGTCGCGGCGGCGAGATGCCCGTCGTGGTGCGCCAGGTACAGGCGCATGCGCTGCGGCTCGCCCTCGTTGAGGCAGTCCCACATGCGCTCGAAGTAGGCCTGGCCGCGCGGTGGGAAGTGGTCGCGGGCACCGGTCTCGACATACACGCGATGGAACTCGGCCAGGTCGTCGCGGCCGCCGAGCGTGACGACGACGCCGGCCTTCTCGGCCTTGCGGATATTGCGGCGCCAGAGCTGGTTGAAGCCGGCGAAGACCTCGTCGACCGTGCGGTCGGCCAGGGGCACCTGGAAGACGAAGCGGGGCTGGTAGTCGCCGAAGCCGGCACCGGCTGACTCCTGTTGCGTCCAGCCGCGGGCCCGGAGGCGCTCGACGAGCTTCGCGCCGCGACCGGAGTGCCAGTCCGCCAGCACCTCGCTGATCCGGTTCGGCGCGGTCGGCGACCCCGACTGTCGTTCGGCGATGGCGGCCTTGGTCGTCTCGGCCGTCCATCGGCGCAGCGCCACGGGCGGGCCCATCTTGATCTGGAACGCGCCACGTGCGCGGCAGTGCTCGATGAGCGGCCCGAGCCAGTCGTCGAGATGCAGTCGTGGGTGGGATTCCCGCAGCCAGTCGATGTCGGGTCCCTCGGGCAGGTAGGCCAGCGACCGCTGCGGCACCCGGGGCACCGCTCGGTAGAGGACCAGCCCGGCGCCGACCAGGCGGGATCCCTCGAACCAGCCGAGTGACTCGGTCCGCCAGCCCGACTTGAGGCGACCCCACTCCGGCAGCTGCAGGAACGAGACGAAGTCCCGGCCGGCGATCCACTCGGAGTGCTGGGCCGCGGTGATGGCGCGGACGGTGAGGGTCATGGAGCGGACTCCGCAGGATCGGTGAGGTCGACGACGACCGGCGCGTGGTCGGAGGCGCCCTTGCCCTTGCGCTCGTTGCGGTCGATCCAGGTGTCCTGGACCCGTTCGGCGAACGGTCCGTTGGCGTAGACGAGGTCGATCCGCATGCCCCAGCCGCGGTGGAAGGCGCCGTTGCGGTAGTCCCAGAAGGTGTAGGGCTCGCCCTTGAGGGAGCGCGGCAGCACGTCGACGAGGCCGGTCGAGCGCAGGTCGGCCAGTGCCGCACGCTCCGCCGGGGTCACGTGCGTCGAACCGGCGAACTGCGCGATGTCCCAGACGTCGGTGTCAGCGGGCGCGACGTTGAAGTCGCCGATGACGGCGAGGGGAAGCCCGGGGTCTGCGGCCATCTCGGCGGCGACCGTGCGCCGGAGGGCCTCGAACCAGGCCAGCTTGTAGGCGTAGTGGTCATGGTCGGGCTCGCGCCCGTTGGGCACGTACACGCTCCACAGTCGCACGCCGCCGCAGGTGGCCCCGACGGCCCTGGTCTCCACGACGTGGTCATAGGGCGGCTGGGCGTCGAGCCCCAGGGTGACGTCCTCGAGCCCCACCCGGCTCAGCAGTGCGACCCCGTTCCAGCGGCCGTTGCCGTGCGCGACCGCCTCGTAGCCGAGGGCCTGGATCGGCAGGTGCGGGAAGTCGTCCGAGGTGCACTTGAGCTCCTGCAGGGCGACGACGTCGGGGCTGGCCGACTCCAGCCACGCCAGCACCCGAGGCAGCCGGGCGCCGATCGAGTTGACGTTCCAGGTGGCGATCCGCACGACATCACCCTAACGGGCCGAATCCCGGCGGGAACCCACCTGCGATGGGGCGGATTTCGGGTCCGGCGACGTCTCGCGGTAGCCTTGGGCGCTGCTCCGGCCCGTACGCGTGCCAGAGCACACGCAAACACCCTCCTGCCACGGAGAGACCGTGGCCGCTTAGTCCGAAGGAGGTGGGTTGTTCATGCGTCGCTATGAAATCATGGTCATTCTCGATCCCGAGTTGGAAGAGAAGACCATCGCTCCCAGCCTGGAGGCGTTCCTCAACGTCGTCCGCGCCGATGGGGGCACCGTCCACCAGATCGAGATCTGGGGCAAGCGCCGTCTCGCCTACGAGATCAACCACCGGTCCGAGGGCATCTACGCCCTTCTCCATGTCACGGCGACCGTCGAGTCCGTCAAGGAGCTCGATCGCCAGCTCGGCCTCAACGAGGCCGTCATGCGCACCAAGGTCATGCGCGCCGAGGAGCCCGCACCGGTGGGAGCGGAGTAGTGGCCGCCGGCGACATCGTGGTGACGGTCGTGGGCAACCTGACCGCCGATCCCGAGCTGCGCTTCACCCCCAGCGGCGCAGCCGTTGCGAACTTCCGGGTCGCCTCGACCCCCCGGGTCCTCGACAAGGCGACCAATGAGTGGAAGGACGGCGAGGCGTTCTACCTCACGTGCAACGTCTGGCGTCAGGTCGCGGAGAACGTGGCGGAGACCCTCCAGAAGGGCAGCCGCGTCATCGTCACCGGTCGTCTCAAGCAGCGTTCGTACGAGACCCGTGAGGGCGAGAAGCGGACCGTGCTGGAGATGGAGGTCGACGAGGTCGGCCCGTCCCTTCGCTACGCGACCGCCAAGGTCAACAAGGTGCAGCGTGGCGGCGGTGGCTTCGGCGGCGACGCCGGCTCGTCGCCTGCGGCGGCGGCGGATGACCCGTGGGCGTCCGGCCCCTCCGGCGGCGCGGGCTTCGACGAGCCTCCCTTCTAGCAGGCACACCCCCACATTCCCCGGTGCCGCGTGCACCACCCCTGACAGGAGCAAGACGAGATGGCACGAGAGTCAAAGGGCCGGCAGCAGTCGGCGCGCAACGCCAAGGTGGTCAAGGCCAAGGCATGCGCGTTCTGCAAGGACGGCGTGAAGGACATCGACTACAAGGACACGAACCTGCTGCGCAAGTTCATCTCCGACCGAGGCAAGATCCGCGCGCGTCGCGTGACCGGCAACTGCACCCAGCACCAGCGCGACATCGCGATGGCCGTCAAGAACGCGCGAGAGATGGCGCTTCTCCCCTACACCTCGTCCACGCGCTGATCCGACGGCACTTGATAAGAACAGGAATCCAATGAAGCTCATCCTTACCCAGGAAGTCACTGGTCTCGGTGCTGCTGGCGACGTGGTCGAGGTCAAGGACGGCTATGGCCGCAACTTCCTCCTGCCCCGTGGCTTCGCCATCTCCTGGACCCGTGGCGGCGAGAAGCAGGTGACGCAGATCAAGCGGGCCCGCAAGGTCCGCGAGGTGCGCGACCTGAGCCATGCCAACGAGATCAAGCAGGCCCTCGAGTCGCTGAAGGTCACCCTGCCGGCCCGGGCCGGCGAGACCGGACGGCTCTTCGGCTCGATCACGACGACCGACGTCGCCGACGCCGTGAAGGCGGCCGGCGGACCGGTCCTCGACAAGCGCTCGGTCGATCTCGGCAGCCCGATCAAGACCCTCGGCACGCACTCGGCGAAGGTCCAGATCCACCCCGACGTCATCGCGACGCTGACCCTCGAGGTCGTCGCCGGCTGACGGAGTACGCACGACAGGAGGGGCGCGCTCGTCAGAGCGCGCCCCTCCTGTCGTGCGTCCGTCGGACTACGTGGTCGTGACCTCGATGTCGCCGTTGCTGACCGCGAAGGCGACCAGTACCAGCCACAGGATCAGGCCGATCACGCTGAGGATCAGGCCGACGATGCCCAGCCAGAAGCCCCACTTCGCCACGTCGCCGTTCGTGGCCAGTCCCTGCTCGGCCTTGTTCATGCCGATCTTGCCGAAGATGACGGCGAGGATCGAGCCGAGGGTTCCCAGGCAGAAGAACTGGAGGATCCCCATGACCAGGGCGGCCGTGCCCAGGCCGTTCTGCGGGGCCGGCTGGTACGGATTCCCTGTTGGTGGTTGCGGATACGAAGGTGCCACGACCCCTCCCGTCGCTGGTTCCGATGCGTGCCCGATCAGCCTATTGCCGCAGGGGGCCGGTATCTCCCTGAGCGCGGCGCCGCGGACGAGAGCCGGATGTGCTTCCATCCGGGCTCCCGACGCCCCACAATGTGGCCTAGATCGCGTCCCGAGGAGATCACATGTCGTTCGGCGAGTCCGTGCGGACCTGCATCAACAAGTACGCCACGTTCGACGGACGGGCCAGCCGCTCGGAGTTCTGGTGGTTCTACCTCTTCGTCCTTCTGGTCAGCATCGTCGCGATGCTGCCGGGGTACCTGTTCATGATCGCCGGCGCCGCGGGAACCGATGAGGGCTCGGCCCCTGGCGCGCTGTTCTGGATCGGGATCATGCTGATCGTGGCGGCCGCCATCTTCCAGTTGGCCCTGCTGATCCCGCAGCTCGCCGTGGGCTGCCGCCGGCTGCACGACCGGGGACAGTCGGGCTGGCTGCAGCTCCTGCTCCTGGTCCCGTGCGGAAACATCGTGCTGCTCGTCTTCTGGGTGATGGAGGGCACGCCCGGCGACAACGCCTACGGCCCCAAGCCCGCCTAGCCAGCACACCCCCCACACACGCTCGACCGACGACGGGAGCACGACATGGATTTCCAGACCGCAGTGAAGAAGGGCTTCGAGAACATCGGCAACCTTGAGGGCCGAGCGAGTCGACCGGAGTTCTGGTGGTTCGTGCTGGCCGTCTGGGTCGTCGAGCTGATCCTGGTGATGCTGACGAACCTCATCTTCCGCGGTTTCCTCGGCAGCGTCATCCTGTTCGTCGTGTGGGTGGTCGCCTTCCTCGCGATCGTGTCCGTCGGCGTCCGGCGACTGCATGACGTGGGCCAGAGCGGATGGCTGGTGATCCTCTGGTTCATCCCGTGCATCTTCCTGGTTCCGCTGTTCTTCGCGGTCCAGCCGGGGCAGCCGTCGGACAACGCGTACGGCCCGCCGCCGACCGCTTAGCCCGAACACGTCAGTGAGGACGCGGCGCACCTGCGCCGCGTCCTCACTGCGTGGTGGTTCGGTCCGCTGCCTCGACGCGCGCGCGTGCGTGCGTGACGACTCCGTCCGCCGCGCGCTCGATCAGGCGCAGCACGTCGACGAAGCCCGATGGTCCGCCGTAGTAGGGATCGGGCACGTCGAGGCGGGCACTCGGCTCGACGACGTCGCGCAGGCTCGCGTCGAATGCGCGCATCATCCGAAGCTCGGGGTCCATGCCGCTGTGCGCGATGAGGCGCTCGAGATCGGCGTAGTTCGACTCGTCCATGGCCAGCACGAGGTCGATGTCCGCGAACCAGCTCGACGTGATGCGTCGCGCCGCATGCCCGGCCAGCGGCTCGTAGCCGTGCCCAAGCAGGGTGTCGACCGACCGTGGATCGGCCGGATGCCCGGTGTGCCAGGTGCCGGTCCCCGCAGAGTCGACGGCCACCTGGCCCGCGAGACCCGCGTCGGCGAGCCGTCGGCGCAGGACCGCCTCGCCGATGGGCGAACGGCAGATGTTGCCCAGGCAGACGACCGTGATGCGATAGGGCGACGGCGGGGTCGATGGGCGCGTGGGGGCCATGTGACGAAGGGTAGCCATGGGACCCGGAAGTATTTTTCATCCACAGGCTTGGGACGACGTTCGACCCGCTCCCATGAGGGAATCAACCTCCGGTCGCCGCAACGATCCCCAGTTTGTCCCCAGCCTTCGGGCGGTTGTGCGCCGCCCTGTCCCCATGTCATCCACAGGTCTGTCCACAGGCGCGATGGACACCTGAGGTCGCGGTCCATACGTTTCGTCAGGGTCATGGAGTAGAAGTGGCTCCGGAGGGGGAAGGAGCCCAGTGAGCGTCACCGAACTGTCCATCGCGATGGATGCGCCCGGGCACGACCGCACGCCGCCCAACGACATCGCCGCGGAGCAGTCGGTCCTCGGTGCGATGCTCCTGAGCAAGGACGCCATCGCCGACGTGGTCGAGGTGCTGCGGGAGGGCGACTTCTACCGACCTGCGCACCAGGTCATCTACGCGGCGATCCTCGACCTCTACGGCCGGGGTGAGCCGGCCGACGCGGTGACGATCGCGGCCGAGCTGACCAAGGGCGGTGACATCGGCAGGGTGGGCGGCGCGCCCTACCTGCACACCCTGGTGTCGATGGTGCCGACGGCGGCGAACGCCAACTACTACGGCCGGATCGTCCGCGAGCAGGCGGTCCTGCGCCGGCTCGTCGAGGCCGGCACGCGCATCGTCTCGATGGGCTACACCGGCACCGGCGACGTCGACGAGATGGTCGACCGGGCCCAGGCCGAGGTGTACGACGTCACGGACCGCCGGACCAGCGAGGACTACGCCCCTCTCAGCGCGCTCATGGGCGACGCGCTGAACGAGATCGAGGCCATCTCCAACCGCGGCGGCGAGATGGTGGGCGTGCCGACCGGATTCAACGACCTCGACCAGCTCACCAACGGCCTGCATCCGGGCCAGCTCATCATCGTGGCGGCCCGGCCCGCGATCGGAAAGTCGACCCTCGGCGTCGACATCGCCCGGGCGGCGTCCATCAGGCACGGTCTGGCCAGCGTCATCTTCTCCCTCGAGATGAGCCGCAACGAGATCGTCATGCGACTGCTGTCCGCGGAGGCGCAGGTCCCCCTCCACCACATGCGCTCCGGCACCATGAGCGATGCCGACTGGTCCAAGCTCGCCGGCAAGATGGGCGTGGTCAGTGAGGCGCCCCTGTTCATCGACGACTCGCCCAACATGACCCTCATGGAGATTCGGGCCAAGTGCCGCCGGCTGAAGCAGCGGCATGACCTGCGACTCGTCGTCGTCGACTACCTGCAGCTGATGACCAGCGGCAAGCGGGTCGAGAGCCGGCAGCAGGAGGTCTCCGAGTTCTCGCGCTCCCTGAAGCTGCTCGCCAAGGAGCTCGGCGTCCCGGTCATCGCCATCAGCCAGCTCAACCGAGGGCCCGAGCAGCGCACCGACAAGAAGCCGATGCTCTCCGACCTTCGAGAGTCCGGGTCACTGGAGCAGGACGCCGACATGGTCATCCTGCTGCACCGCGAGGACGCCTACGAGCGGGAGTCGCCCCGCGCCGGCGAGGCGGACTTCATCGTCGCCAAGCACCGCAACGGCCCGACCGCGACGGTCACGGTGGCGTTCCAGGGCCACTACTCGCGCTTCGTCGACATGGCGCAGGCGTAGCTGCCTCCTTCGCCGGCTCAGCTGCGGTACGCGTTGTCACGCCGGGACGACGAGCACCGGGATCACGGCGAACTCGAGAACCCGCTGCACGTCCGATCCGACGTAGTGCTGCCCGAGGTGGCGGCCCCCGGCGCGGCCGATGACGATCAGGTCCGCCGACCACGCCGCTGCGTCACCGAGGATGGTGCGCGCCGGCTTGCCGGTCAGGGTCGCGACCTCGACCTCGACGTCCGCGACCGCGGCGAGATCGGCCACGTAGCGCAGCACCGCCGCGGCTCCCCGGGCCTGACGCGCGCCGAGGTCGGAGTCGTCCTGCGCGCCGTCCAGCGCGCGCGACACCTCGCCGTCGGGCAGCACATGGACGGCCCGAAGGTGTCCGGACGTCTGCTGCGCAAGGCGGATCGCCGACCGTGCGGCGGCGAGACCGGCCGGGGAGTCGTCGACGGCGAGCAGGATTCTGGTCATGGTCTCCTCCAAGGTCACGATGGCCGCACCGCCCATCGCAGTCGTACCTGCTCGTCGTGCTCCTGGTCCTCGAGGGTGACCATGAGGCGGGCATGGGCCGCGTGCAGTCGCGGGATCCACTGATCGCGCAGGGCCCGCAGCTGGCGTCGGGTCGAGGTGATCTCCCGTTGAACGGCGTCGAGGGCGGCCGTGGCGACTGCGTGGTCGACGCCGGCGAGGACCGCGCGCTCCGACGCCGTGACCGAATGCCCCAGTGCGCTGTTGTCGGGAGTGAAGCCCGACGTGGAGCGCGTGGGGATGGAGACCTCCGCGGACGCCGGGTAGCGGACCCCCATCGTCATGCGCCAGTCGATGACGACCCTGGCCGCCGCGCCGTCGGTGGCCAGCCGCAGCCCGCGTTCGCCGCTGAGCAGGGCGGACTGCAGCATCCACCGGTCGAGGTCGGTGATCGCGTCCGACCAGTCGACCTGCGTCCGCTCGACCAGGAGGGAGAAGTCCTGCTCCTCGGCGAGCAGGATGCGCAGCTTCTGCTCGAGCAGCTCGCTGCCGCGCGTTGCCACGGCAAGTCGCCGGGTCAGCCACATGCGCCCGGCTCGACCCGGTGGCAGGCCGCGCAGCCGTGTCGTCATGGCCCGCCTCCAGGTCGTTCGGTCCGTGCCGAAAGGCGCCCGGCAGGTTCCGCGTCGTGCTCGGCGATCAGGTCGATCGGGAGCATGGTGAGCTCGCGACGAGGCAGCTCGTCGAGAACCTGCCAGGCACGGTCCAGGGTCTGGTCCAGTGTTCGGTTCTCGGCGTGGCCCTGGTCGAGCAGCACCCTCCCGAAGGCCGTCTCGAACGCGAGGTACTGCTGGTCGGTCCCGCTGAGGGTCTCCAGCCCGACGAGATCGGCGAGCTCGCGCGCCTGCCGCGCGCGGGCCAGGGCGGCCAGCAGCTGAGCGGCCAGGTCGAGGTGGTCTTCGCGGGTGCGCCCCGGACCGGCGCCCTTTCGCATCAGTCGGGAGAGCGACTGCAGCGGGTCGATCGGCGGGTAGATGCCACGGGCGTGCAGGTCGGTGGACAGCACGAGCTGCCCCTCGGTGATGTAGCCGGTGAGGTCGGGCAGGGGATGGGTGATGTCGCCGGCCGGCATCGTCAGGACCGGCATCACCGTGACGGACCCGGGCAGCCCGCGAATGCGCCCGCAGCGTTCGTACAGGGAGGCCAGGTCGCTGTAGAGGTAGCCCGGGTACGCCCGTCGGGCCGGGATCTCGCCGCGCGCCGCCGACACCTCGCGCAGGGCCTCGCCGTAGCTGGTCATGTCGGCCATCACGACGAGGACGTGCCGGCCCAGGGTGAAGGCGAGGTGCTCGGCGACGGTCAGGGCGATCCGCGGGGTGAGGATCCGCTCGACCACGGGATCGTCGGCGGTGTTGATCAGCAGCACCAGCTCGCCGGCGCGGGACCGCTCCTCCAGCCCGTCGCGGACGGCGGCCGCGTCGGCATGGGTCAGGCCCATGGCCGCGAAGACGACGCAGAACGGATCGCCTCCCGCGCTCGCCTGCGCGGCGATCTGGGTGGCCAGCTCGAGGTGCGGCAGGCCGGCGATGGAGAAGATGGGCAGCTTCTGGCCGCGGACGAGCGTGGCGAGGCCGTCGATGGCCGAGATGCCGGTGAGGACCGGGTCGGCCGGGGGCTCGCGCATCAGCGGGTTCAGGGGTGCGCCCGTCGTGGCGGCGAACGAGTGCCCCGGATCGGCGGTCCGCCGTCGATCGGCACGCCCCGCCCGTTGCAGACGCGACCGAGCCAGTCCGGACCGACCGGCACGGTGAAGGGGGAGCCGCTGAACTGGACGCGAGTCCGCCTGCGGCCGGATCCCGACGGTGCCCTCGAGGACCTGCACGACCGCCAGGTCGCGATCCACCTCGAGCACGACGCCGTGCCGCTCGGGCTGCGCCCGCCGACCCGCACGGTGACGTACTCGTCCCAGCCGACGCCCTCCACGGCCCGGACGATCAGCAGCGGACCGCGCACGCCGGCGATGTCCGTGTACTCGATCGCGCCCCACCTGGTCATGACGGACCCCGCTCCGGCGCCAGCGGCCTCGAGTGCCGAGGAGTGCGGCTCGCGCCGGGCGTCGACACCGGCGACGTCGTCGGGCCCCGTCTCGTCGCGGGCGCGCACCAGCGGCCCCCAGTCGATCTCCTCGATGATGGACGCGAGCACGCCGCGCTCGACCAGTGCCAGGCATCGGTCGTGCACCGCGAGGACCGCGTCGACCAGGGCTGCCCCCTTCTGCGGCGAGCAGACGGCGTCGTTGCGCGACAGGGCGCTCTGCTGGAGCACGGCGTCGCGCAGCAGTCGGCCGGTGAGCAGCACCATCCGCTCGGCACCGGGCAGCGAGCCCATGCCGACCAGGTCGGCGAGGGCGGTCAGCCGGTCGGCATCGGCGACCAGGGACAGGACCCGTCCGCGACGACGCGCCCACTCCGGGTCTCCGCGTGCCGCGTGCCACGCGCCCACCGGCCCGGCGTCGCGCGAGAAGGACGAGGTCCACGACACCGCCGGGTAGTGACGGGCGTAGGCGAGGTCGCGGTCCAGCGACCACACGCTGCGCACGAAGCGCTCGGTGTTGGCCGTGACCGGCTCGGTGACGTCGCCGCCGGGCGGGGAGACGGCCCCGATCACGGTGACCGAGCCGCGCCGCCCACCGAGGGTCCGGACGTGCCCGGCCCGCTCGTAGAAGGCCGCCAGGGCGGAGCCGAGGCTGGCGGGGTAGCCCTCCTCCGCCGGCAGCGCGCCGGAGCGGGACGCGAACTCGCGCAGTGCCTCCGCCCAGCGCGAGGTGGAGTCGGCGATGACGACGGCGTGCAGTCCCATGTCGCGGAAGTACTCGGCGACGGTCAGGCCCGTGTAGACGCTCGCCTCCCGCGCCATCATCGGCATGTTCGACGTGTTCGCGATGACGACCGTGCGCTTCGCCAGGCGGCCGCCGGTGCGCGGGTCGACGAGCTCCGCCGAGCTCGGCCACGACGTCGGCCATCTCGTTGCCGCGCTCGCCGCACCCGACGTAGACGATGACGTCTGCGGTGCACCACTTGGCGACCTGCTGGAGCAGGACGGTCTTGCCGGTGCCGAAGCCGCCCGGCACGGCTGCGGTGCTGCCGAGCGCGACCGGGTAGAGCAGGTCGAGCACGCGCTGCCCGGTGACGAGCGGCTCGCCTCCGTCGATCCGGCCGCGGTGCGGGCGGGGCTGGCGCACCGGCCAGCGCTGGGTCATGCGCACCGGCGTCGCCGGCGACGACGGCGAGCGTTGCGTCGGCGTCGTACCGCCCGGGAGCGGCCACCAGGTCCACGCGTCCGCTCGCTCCGGGCGGGACCAGGATGCGCAGCTCGAGCGGGCCGTCGGCCCCGGACCATCGCCGAGCACGACTCCGGCATCGACCTGCGTCACCCTCGGCAACCCGGGGTTCGAACGCCCACAGTCGGGTGTCCGGTGCGGCTGGTGCGGCGCCCGGTGCGAGCCAGGTCCCGGCCCCGAGCAGCGGTCGCAGGAGGCCGTCGAAGACGCCGCCGAGCAGGGCCGGGCCCAGGGCCGCGGACAGCGGCTCGCCCAGGGCCGACGGCGAGGTCTCCGGGTGCGAGGCCGCCCGTGTACTCGTACGCCTGCACGGTGGCGATGTCCGCCGAGATGGCCACGAGCTCCCCGGGCAGCCGCAGGTGCCCGAGTTCGACCATCTCGGACATCGCCACGCCGGCCAGGCCCGTGATCTCGACGAGGGGTCCGTTGACGCGGACCACGCTGCCCGCGGCGTCCCCACCGGGGACGCGTCGATGCCGGTCATGACGACCAGGGCTCGTCGAGATCGCGCTGTCAGGCGATCCATGACGTCGTCGGCGAGGCCGTCCAGCGAGTACTCGACTCGGCGGCCCGCCGCCTCGGCGACGATACCGCCGCGCGCGGAGCTCGCTGACCACCGACCCCGGTCCGAGGGTCCGCGCCGGCCCGATTGCGCAGGGTCTCGATGAGCGAGGGGTAGCGGGCGTCCTCGCGCAGGCGCGCACACGGCGTCGCGAGCCGCCTGTCGCACGTGCTCGTCCGCGACCGCGCTGCGCCGCCAGCAGGACCCCTCGCGCCTCGCGCTCGGCCCGGGCCCGCTCGGCGGCGAGCACCGCGTCGGCGTCGGCCGCTCCCTTGGCCCGGGCCTCGGCGAGGATCGCGTCGGCCTCTGCGCGGGCCGGCGTCGAGCGTCGCTGCGACATCGGCGTCCGCGTCGGCGAGCGCGCGCCCGCGTCGGCGCGGGCCCGCTCGAGCAGCGCCGACCACCAGGGGGGCGAGCGGATCGGCGGGTCGAGCGGGTCCGGACGGCGGTCATGGCGGCATCACGACCGTGAGCGGCCCGGAACGGTCGGTCGCCGAGGGCATCCGACGCGGGTGGGGTGAGGATGACGACGTCGACGTCGGTGGGCAGGGCCGACCAGCTGGCCCGGGCCTGCTCGGCGTCGTCGCCGGGCAGCACGAGGACGCCTGCCAGGGCGAGGCCCTGCACGCGGACGGACTCCCCGATGGCGGCGACGCGGCCCATGTCAGGCGTTCCCGATCAGGATGATCGCCACGATCAGCCCGTAGATGGCGATGCCCTCGGCCAGGCCGACGATCACCATGGCGCGACCGAACAGCTCGGGGCGCTCGCTCATGGTCGCCAGCGCGGCGGCGCCCGTGTAGGCGACGGCGATGGCGGCGCCGATCGACGAGCCGGCGACGGCGATGGAGGCACCGAGCAGGGCCGCCCAGTTCGAGTCGGCCGTGGCGGCCTCCTCTGCGGCCACCGACCGCCGACTGGGCGACGACGGGGTCGGCGTTGGCGGCGAGCACCAGGACGCCGAGCGCCAGCGCGACGCAGCACGGCGTTGATGCCGAGGAAGCACGCCGCAGTGCCGCGCCGGAGCGCGTTCGCAGGACCACGCGCGTGGCCATCGCGACGACGAGCAGCACGGGCAGGCAGATCAGCCAGACGGTCATGGCACACGCTCCGAGGTTGTCGGGACGAACCAGGGCCGGAAGGGCCGGCCCTCGGACACGAAGACTGCGCGAGAACAGCTCGTAGTACTCCAGGCGCAGGGCCTGGACGCCGGCGACGACGGCCTGCAGGGTGAAGGTCAGGGCGTTGCCGACGACGAACAGCGCGACGGCGGCGAAGCACGGCCAGCCCGCCGACGGCCCACAGGCCGGTCGTGCCCTGCCAGACGATGGCGCCGAGGGCGGCGTGCGCCAGGCCGAACGCCGCCAGCCGGGCGAAGGACACGATGTTGGTGCCGAGCCGGATCACGCCGTCGAAGAGCTCGACGCCCGCCTCGGCGGCCCCGGCCGCGCCGCCGCCGGCCGCCGCGAGCAGGCCGACGTAGGTGAGGGTCAGTCCACCGACGCCGACCACGGCCCGCAGCGATCATCAGCGGCGCGGATCCGGCGTAGGCGCCCAGGGCGAGCAGTCCGAGACCCAGGAAGACCGCGATGCCGGCGAGGCCGGAGGAGGAGACCAGGGCCAGCCGCCAGCCCCCCTCGCGCCACCGGTTCACGGTGCCGAGCACGTAGGCGCCCGCGAGCAGGCAGGCTCCGACGCCGATGGCCACCTCGAGCAGCAGGATCGGCTCCTCGAGCGGCTCGATCCACAGCACGGGCAGCACGCCGGTCGGGCCGAAGAACTCACCGAAGAGCACGCCGAAGAACGATGGCCATGACGCCGGCACCCGCGACGAAGGGCCAGAGCGGCCGGAACCGGGCCAGCGCGTGCGAGTCGACCCGCCCGCAGCAGCAGGCCCAGCCGCGATCAGCAGCAGCGCCCTGGCCGGCGTCGGCGAACATCATCCCGAACATGACGACGAAGGCCAGGCCGGCGAGCACGGTCGGGTCGACGTCGGCGTAGGGGACGGTCGCGTAGGTGTCCACGAGCGGGGCGAACGACCGGTTCAGGCGGCCCGTCGCGTGGATCAGGGTCGGCGGATCGAAGCCGCGGCGGCGGCGGGATCGGAACGACCGCTCCACCGTGCGCGGCCAGGCGCCTCGGCCAAGCGGACGACGCTCGTCGGCGGGCATCCAGCCGACACGCCCGACGACGAGGCCGCGGGTCCACCGCGGCGGCGGACTCGCTCCTCGAGCTGGGCCTCCCCGGCGAGCAGGTCGACGCGCCCGGCCCGGGCGGCGTCGGCCGAGGTCGAGATCCCGCCGCGAGAGCAGTGGCGTCGGCGTCGTCGTCGCCGGGCACCTGCTGCAGCAGCCGGCTGCCTCGCCCGACTTCGAGGGTTCGGTCGCGACCGTCGAGTCTCGACGATGCCGCGGGCGGCGATCTCGACGAGGACGTCGCGCAGGCTCTCGCGCGGCGCGAGGATCGCCACCCGCTGCATGCGGGCGGGCTCCATGGACTCACGCCACGACATCGAAGGCCTCCAGTGCGCCGGGTGCCGAGGCTCCACCTCGGGCGGCGACCTCGAGGGCGCCTCGGACGCGCCAGGCGTCGACGGCCAGGACGGCGATCGCGCCGATCACCGGGTCCGGGGTCGTGACGGGCCGGCGCAGCAGTGCGCGTCCGTCCCGGTCGACCCGTCCCCACCAGCGTGCCTCCGCCCGCCACAGGTCCCCAACGTCGTCGATGCCGTCCAGCGCCCATCGGGCCTCAGGCGGCAGGCCGTCGGCGAACGACCGAAGGGATCGGGCGTCGGTCCACCTCGAACCGAGCAACGTGGACGCCAGCCGCGCCGCGGCAGCGGTCATCGGTCGTCCCTCGAGGAGCACCTCGCGAGCGACGATGACCGCAGCCGCGCCGCTCGCCCACGGTCGGGCCGGCTCGATGCTCGATGCCACGCGAACGGCCCAGGACAGCCGCATGCCCAACCGGATGGCGGCCGCCGACTCGGCACCCGGGTCGCCCCAGGCGGATCGTGCCAGCACCTCGCGCACATCGGCGATCGATGCGGACGGGGCGAGCGCGTTCCATGCAGTGGCCAGCGTGCCGAGTCGGAAGGCCGGATCCGCGGGGCCTGCTCCTGTCGAGTCGGCAGTGCCCCGACCGGTCAGGGCGCGCAGCACCTCGTCGACGTTCGCGATCTCGAAGCCACCGGCCAGGACCCGTAGGATCCGGGCGTCCCCACCGGGGACCCAGCCGCCCATCACGCGCATGTGCCAGAGGACCGTGCTGGCGACGGCGAACTGAGCCTCGGACAGGGATTGCCCGGCGCGGACGTCATGCCCGTATGGAGTCGCGGACAGCAGGTCGACAGCGACGTCGAGGCCGGTGCAGCCTGCCAGTTCGCGCGTCGCCGCCGTTCCGAGCCGGCGCCGGGACATCGCCCGCGCCCGCACGCTCCCGGCGACCCAGGACGTGCTCACCGTGCGTCCTCGAGCTCGGCCACCAGGGCGTCTCGAGCCTGCGTCACCACGATGTCGACGAGCGCGGGCAGGCGCCGCGCTGCGGCGTCGGCGATCGCCGCCGCCTGGCGCTGCGCATCCGTGGCGATCTCCCTGGCCTGTTCCGCGGCCTCGGCCTGTGCGGCCGCGGCCGACGCTCCGCGCTCCGCTTCCGCTCGTCGACGCGCCTCGGCCACGATGGAGCGGGCCACCTCGACGACGGCGGCGCGCCGACGCCCGGCCTCGACGACCGCCTCCGTTCGGATGCGCTCCGCCTCGGCCTGCACGTCGACCAGCCGGGCGAAGACGGGGTCGAGCTCGGCCGTGCGCTCGACGTCGCGGTCGGCCGGAACGCCGGATATCGAGGGTGCACCGGGGGTGCCGCTCGGACGGAGCCGCTCGAGGAAGTCGCGCACGGTCGCCACGGCTACCTCCCCTGGGGGTGCGGCCCTCTGCCTTCAGTGTCGAAAGCGCCCCGGCGGGTTGCAAGGGGCCAACGTCCCTAGCGGCACGGGGAACTACTGAAGGACGGCGGACAGCTCCCCGAGGCGTTCGCCGTCGATGGAGTACCAGACCCAGGTGCCACGCCGTTCCCGATGCAGCAGGCCGGCATCGGTGAGGACCTTCAGGTGGTGGCTGACCGTCGGCTGGGACAGTGCCAGCGGCGTGATGAGATCGCAGACGCAGGCCTCCCCGTCGGGGCTGGCCTTCAGCAGGGACAGCAGCTGGAGTCGCGCGGGATCGGCGACCGCCTTGAGCAGCCGGGCTAGGTGCTCGGCGCCGGCGCGGTCCAGAGGCGCGGTCAGGTCGGCCGGGCAGCAGGCCGTCGACTGCTCGTCGACCGGTGTTTGCATGGCGGACATCTGCGGGACTCCCAACGGTTTCATTGACACGCATCAATGTCTTCACCACGATAACATCGATATCCATCGATCCAACCTCAAGGACTGACACATGACCGACAAGCCCTCCGTCCTGTTCGTCTGCGTGCACAACGCCGGTCGGTCCCAGATGGCGGCCGCGTACCTCACCCACCTCGCCGGTGACCGGGTCGAGGTGCGATCCGCCGGGTCGGCGCCCGGCCGACGCGGTCAATGCGGCGGTGGTCGAGGCGTTGCTCGAGGAGGGCATCGACATCCGGGCGGAGGTGCCCAAGGTGCTCACCGTCGAAGCCGTTCAGGAGTCCGACGTGGTGATCACCATGGGCTGCGGAGACGTGTGCCCGGTCTTCCCGGGCAAGCGCTACGAGGACTGGCAGCTCGCCGACCCGGCCGGCCAGGGGGTCGACTCGGTGCGCCCGATCCGAGACGAGATCCGGGCCCGAATCGAGGCCCTCATCGCCGAGATCGCCCCGGCCGGCTGACGATGAGCGATCGGACCGCCTCGCCGCAGGCCGACCCGGACGACACCGCGGTCCTAGCGAAGCTCTCCCTGCTGGACCGGTTCCTGCCTGTGTGGATCCTGCTCGCGATGGCCGGCGGGCTCCTGCTGGGACGCCTGGTGCCGTCCGTGCAGACCGCACTGGACGCGGTCAAGGTCGGGCAGACGTCGCTGCCGATCGCCCTGGGCCTGCTGCTGATGATGTACCCGGTCCTGGCGAAGGTGCACTACGAGGACATGAGCCACGTCACCGGCGACCGCAAGCTGCTGTGGCTCTCGCTGCTGCTGAACTGGGTCATCGGGCCGCTGCTCATGTTCACCCTCGCGTGGATGTTCCTGGCCGACTATCCGGAGTTCCGCACCGGTCTCATCGTCATCGGACTGGCCCGCTGCATCGCGATGGTGCTCATCTGGAACGACCTCGCCTGCGGGGACCGTGAGGCCGCCGCGCTGCTGGTCGCGATCAACTCGGTGTTCCAGATCCTGGCCTATGCGCTGCTCGGCACGTTCTACCTGAAGATCCTGCCCGGCTGGCTCGGGCTCGACACCCAGGACGTGCAGTTCTCCACCTGGGAGATCACCAAGGCCGTCCTCATCTTCCTCGGCATCCCCCTCGTCGCCGGCTACCTCACCCGGCGCATCGGACTGCGCACCAAGGGCAAGGCCTGGTACGAGGACAGGTTCATCCCCTTCATCTCGCCGTTCGCGCTGTACGGCCTGCTGTTCACCATCGTCGTCATGTTCGCCCTCCAGGGCGAGGCCATCACCTCCGATCCCGCATCGGTCATCCGCATCGCGATCCCGCTGCTCGCCTACTTCGCCATCATGTGGAGCGTCTCCTTCCTGGCCGGAGCCCGCAGCCGGCTCGGCTACCCCAAGACCGCGACGCTGGCCTTCACCGCAGCGGGAAACAACTTCGAGCTGGCCATCGCCGTCAGCATCGGCGTCTGGGGAGTCACCTCCGGCCAGGCGCTGACGGGCGTCATCGGCCCGCTCATCGAGGTGCCGGCCCTCGTCGGCCTCGTGTACGTCTCGCTGTGGCTGCGCCGCAAGTACTTCACCAGGCGCATCGCCTGACGGCACTGGTCGGCACGCGTCACGACGAAGGCTCCGTTCCCGCAGTTGCGGGGAACGGAGCCTTCGTCCTACAGGGTCAGGTGGTCAATCGGTCACGCCGGTGGCGCTGAGGTCACCCACTCCTGGACCGGCGTGCGATCCACGCGGTAGGCGTAGCTCGTGCCGGCGCAGTTGGCGTTCATGACGAACGAGTTCACGCCGACGATCTCGCCGTTGTAGAACACCGGGCCGCCGGAGTCGCCGAAGCAGGTGCCGGAGCCCCCGGTGCCCTTGCCCGGGTTGTTCGTCGTCGCGACGTTGTACCCGGCGGCGAGGGCCGACGTCACGTTGATGACCTGCACCTCGCCGACCATGCGGGTGCGGTCGGCGATCTGGAACGGCTTGACCTGCTGCAGGCCGTAACCGACCACCGTGAAGTTGACGTTCTGCTGCCCGCGGGCCGAGGCCAGCGCGTCGAGGGTGCCGTTCGCGGCCATGGGGTAGGTCTCGAAGACGCTGGTGTCCATGGGTGCGTCCATGATGACGCGACCGACGTCGCCGGTGTCGGGCAGGAAAAGGCCGCCCTGCCAGTTCGGCCCGGAGTAGGGAACTCCGGTGAAGCCCCCGGCCGTCGGATACGGAGGCGCGACCACATTCACGTCGAAGTACACGCGCGCGGTGGCCGTGAAGTTGCCGTCACCGGGCGAGGGGTCCTCGGTGCAGTGCCCTGCGGTGAGGAGGACCGTGGGCGAGACGAGTGCGCCGGTGCAGCGCCACTGCGGGACGCCATTGTCGATCATGACCATGAGACCGACCCCGGTGTAGCCGTCCGCCGTGTCGGGCTCGCCGAACCTGACGGCCTGCGCTGGTCCGGCGGCGAGAACGGAAACGCCGATGGCCGCGGCCGCGATGACGCTGAGGATTGCTCTGCGCATGTCAACTCCTGGGAAGTGGGGAGGTGCTGAGTCGTGACGGTTCTGCGATTCGCCCCGTCGCAAGCAGGGTAGCCAGAAGCATCCCATTACGGAGCAGATCCCCGCATTTCGCCGCCGAGCCGTGATCGCGGTTCCCCACCCCGACGCCACTAGCCTGACGTGCGTGCCGCCACGTCGACGTTGGGTCGTGCTGGGGGTGCTGTCGGCGGCCCTCGCCCTCGTCTCCCTCGACAACACGATCGTCAATGTCGCGCTGCCGACCCTGCAGGAGGACCTGCGGGCCACGACCTCCCAGTTGCAGTGGGTGGTGGATGCGTACTCGGTCTTCTTCGCCGGGACGCTGCTCATCGCGGGGAGCCTGGGCGACCGGTTCGGTCGTCGTCGGGCGCTCGTCGTCGGACTGGGCATCTTCATCCTGGCGTCGCTCGGCGCTGCGCTGTCCCCGACCGCCGATGCGCTCACCGCCTGCCGTGCGCTCATGGGCGTCGGCGCGGCATTCATCATGCCGTCGACGCTCAGCATCCTGGTGCAGGTCTTCCCCGAACGGGTCGAGCGCGCGAAGGCGATCGGCATCTGGGCCGCCGTGGCGGGGGCGGGCGTGGCCGTCGGTCCGATCATCGGGGGCCTGCTCCTGGAGCACTTCACCTGGCATGCCATCTTCCTGGTGAACCCGCCCGTCGCCGCGGCCATCCTGGTGGCCACGCTGGTGCTCGTTCCGGAGTCCAAGGATGCGAGCCGGCCGCGACTCGATCCGCTCGGGGCCGTCCTGTCGGCTGCCGGCATCGTCGCACTGGTCCTGGCCGTCATCGAGCTCCCCGACGCCGGGCTGGACGCCGAGACGGTCACCGCCATGCTGCTGGCTGCAGTGCTCCTGTCGGGCTTCGTGTGGTGGGAGCGGCGCGCCGCTCGGCCGCTCCTGCCGATGTCGCTCTTCGCCGATCGGCGCTTCACCGCCGCGATCGTCACCGTCGGGCTGGTCTACTTCGCCCTGATGGGCGCCATGTTCTTCCTGCCGCAGTTCCTGCAGCTGGTGCAGGGGATGACGCCGCTCGAGTCCGGGATCGCCGCGCTGCCCGGAGCCCTGGGCATGCTCGTCGCCTCGCTGGTCAGTGCCCGGCTGGCGGAGCGGACCGGCGCCAGGGCGGTGGTCATGCTCGGCCTGGGCACTGTGACCGGGGGACTCCTCTCGTTCAGCCTCCTCTCGGCATCTACCCCGCAGTCGCTGGTCGGTGCCTCGTTCGCGCTGGTCGGCCTGGGCCTGGGCCTCACCCTGCCCCAGGCGACGAACGCCGTGCTGGCGTCCGTGCCGCCTGAGCGCGCCGGCATGGGCTCGGCGGTCAACGACGCGGTGGGGGAGCTCGGGGGATCCTTCGGCGTCGCGATCCTCGGCGCCGTCATGTCCGTGACGTACCGTCAGCACATCGACGATGCCATCGTCGCTGCCGGCCAGGCCGTCGATCGCATCCCGGCGTCGGCGCTCGCAGCCGCGCGCGAGTCGCTCGCGGCGGCGTCCCTCGCCGCCCCCCGGCTGCCCCCCGGGGCCTCCGTGCCGTTTCGCGAGGTCGCTGGGCAGGCCTTCGTGTCGGGCATGACGTGGGCCCTGTTCATCGGGGCGACGTTCACGGCACTCGGCGTCCTGCTCGCCTGGCACAGCTTCCCGGTTCGAGTCGAGCCGGTGGAGGAGTAGGACCCGACTACGCCAGTGCGACGAGCGTTCGCCACTCGTAGACGCGGTTGTCCCTGTGCAGCTCGATGAGCGACAGTGTCGGAGCTACTCCGGAAAGGCGCTGCACGGCAACGTCTTTCAGGGCATCAACCACGGGCGCCCCGGGCTGCGGACCGTTCACGTAGGCGAGGGACAGGTGCGGCAGGAAGCCGCGTGCGGCTGCGGATCCCGGCACGTCGCCGGTGAGGGCGTCCGCCAGGTTTGCGAGCTCATCGACCTGATCCGGAACCAGGCAGACCGACTCGGCCAGCACCAGCACGCGCGAGAACGAGAGCGTCGGCGGGACGAGCCGGCCGTGCCACCGCTCCGCGGAGGCGACGATCGACGCTGGCCGGTCGGTCGGCAGGTCCGTCAGGTGCCCGATCCCCGCCATCGTCAGATGCAGCCAGCGCACCGGTACCGGATCCAGCGCGTCGAAGGGAGCCAGCGCGTCCTGATAGGCCCGGACCGCCCGGTGCAGTCCCGCCTGAGCCTCGAAGGTGAGGTGCCAGGCCAGGAAGCGCGAGCCTGGATGCCAGCCCGGTCGCCACCACCAGTGATCGCGCAGCTCGTCGGCCTCCGGAACCGACTCGACGATCACGTGGCCGCCCAGTAGCGACGCTTGGGCGGATCGTTGCCAAGGCCGGGCACGATCCCCTCGAGGATGCCGCCGCACCGCTCGATCACGCGCGCCGAGCCGACGTTCCCGTCATCGCAGGTGACGAGTGCGCTGGCTATCCCGAGCTCGTGCGCCATGGCCAGGGACTGGCGAAGGATCTCCGTCGCGTAGCCGCGTCGCCGGAATGCCGGCCGGACGGCGTAGCCGATGTGCCCGCCCCAGCGGGCAAGGAAGTCATTGAGCTCGTGCCGAACGGACGCGCGCCCGACGATGACGCCGTTGACGTCAGCGACCCGGAAACTGGCAGCGACTAGGTCCGCCGGCAGATCGACTCCGTGTTCGATCCGCGACAGTCGACTCAGGTACTCGGGCCAGGGCTCGTCGGGATCCTGGTCGCCGAGCAGGAAGGGGAAGCCCTCGTCGTCGAGCTCGCGATGGGCACGCCGCGCCTCCTGCTCGTCGGCGGGCGTGAGCGGGCGCAGGGTGAGTCCGGTCTGCCGGTTCGCGCTGCTGGCGGTCACCACCGCACGATAGCGGCGAGCAGGCGACGGCCGCCCCGTCGTGGCGGTCGGCGATCAGGTCTGGAGCGAGCCCCGCACGACGCTCTCGACACCGTGCCCCGCATCCCCGTCGAAGTGCTCGATCGACACGTCGACCACGGGGAAGTCGGCCACGGACATGCCCGGAGGAAGCGTGAAGGTGCCGTCCTGACCGGGAGCGAGGGTGCCGATCGCGACCATCGTGGAGGTGTCCGGAGTGGCCATCCAGACCTCGTAGTACCCGTCCACGAGATCGGGCAGGCCCGGCACCGAGACGGTAAGCACCGCGCCGTCGGCCCGCTGCTCGACGGCAGCGGAGCCGCTGATGCCCTCGGCGTCGATGGGCTGCAGGCTGGCGCTGGCGACGAGTTCCGCAGAGGTACGCGGTGCCAGCAGTGCAGCAGTCGCAGCGCCGCCGGCGATTACGCCGACGAAGGCCGCAGCTGCCCCGACCAGCCAGACGCGGCGACCACGGTCCCGGGCACGTCGTGCGTTCGCGATCGGGATGACGGAGGGTGGTGTGTCGGCGGCGAGTTCGGCCGTGATGGCGTCCCAGACCCGCGCCGGCGGCGCCACCGGACGGTCGGCGTCGGTGATGGCCCGCGACGAGGCGACGACCGCCCGCAGCTGGTCGAGGCGGCTGTGGCAGCGAGGGCAGGCGTCGAGATGCGTCTCGTCGTCGCTCGTCGGGCTCTCGCCGAGCGCGATCAGCGACAACGCATCGTCTTCACAGTGCTGCACCATCCACCTCCAATCTGGTTCTAAGCCGGTCCAGGGACCGGCGTATGTGGCTCTTCACGGTGCCAAGCGGCAGGTTGAGCAGGCTGGCGATCTGCCCGTGGGTCAGCTCCTGGAAGAACGCGAGCTCCATGATCCGGCGCTGTGGCTCGCCTAGCCGCTCGAGCTCGTCGGCCAGCAGGACCCGGTCGATCACGGAGTCGGTCGGCGACGCGATGGCCTCCCCCTCGTCGACGCTCGCAAGCGCGGCGACCTTGCGCGACTCCCGGGCCCGCTCCTCCCAGTGGTCCGCCACCCGCCTTCGGGTGATCGTGACCAGCCATCCGGGCAGCGAGCCCTTGTCGGGATCGAAGCCCGCCCTGCCGCGCCAGGCATTAACGAACACGGCCTGCGTGACGTCCGCGGCGTCGGCCTCGTTGCCGATGCTGCGACGGGCAAGGGTGAAGACGAGCGAGGACCACCGCTGGTACGCCTCAGCCAGCGCATCGTCGTCGCCCGAACGGAACCGCTCGGCGACGAGTCGCTCGTCGTCATCGGGCACGCGCAACTCCTCGATGATCGCTGGCCGCCCCGGTAGGAGGGTCGTCACGCCAGTATCGGACATGGACCTCCTCAGGTAGCACCGTGGCATCGATCTGCTGTCACACCTGTTTCGGGACGAAGGGGGCCGCCGGATGCAGTCGAGACCGGAGAAAATAAGTTGAAGAAAGTTTGGCGCGATTGCATCCACGGGCCGGATCCGTCCCGAAGTAGTGGCATAACCGCCCAATGGGGGTGGAGCTACCGAAAGGCTTGATCATGATCCGGAAGAACATGACCCGGGTGGCCGCACTGGGCGCCGCCGCACTCGTGGGTGTCACCGCCCTGGTCTCGGCCCCGGCCGCCAGCGCCGCCAACGACGGAACGACCTCGCTCGCCACGGTCCTGAAGGCCGGCCAGGCGAAGTTCGACAAGAACGACAAGGACTTCGACGTCCTGACCAAGGCGATCGAGGCGGTTCTCGCCGCGAAGCCCGACTCGGCCGTCAAGGTGCTGGCGGACGGCAGCACGGCGCTGACCGCCTTCATCCCCACGGATCGCGCCTTCAAGAACCTCGCGTCCGCGCTCTCGAACCGGACCATCAAGACCGAGGCGGGCGCGTTCAAGGTCGTGGCCGGCCTCGGCATCGACACCGTCGAGACGGTCCTGCTCTACCACGTCGTCCCCGGCGCGACCATCATGTCGTCAGATGCCCTCAAGGCCAACGGCGCCAAGCTCGCGACGGCCGTTGACGGCAAGGTGATCCGCGTCCGGGTCACGAGCGCACCGGCCATCATCCTCGGCGACTACAACACGTCGCTCGCCAACCCGCGCGTGAACCTGGACCAGGTCGACATCAACAAGGGAAACATGCAGGTCGCGCACGGCATCAACGCCGTCCTCCTGCCGACGAAGTAGCCCCTCCCCTCCGGGTGCTGCTGGCGAGCGCCCCGACCCTCGTGGTCGGGGCGCTCGTCATGTCGCGACCCCCACGGGCGGCGCGACCGGCGCCGGCGAAGTTCGTGCGCTACTTCAGCGGCAGCCAGGCGAGCACGCGCTGGATCGCCGTATCCCAGTAGTCCCACTCGTGATCGCCGGGACCGATGTCGACGGTGAGGTCGACGCCGCGCTCGGCGCACGCCGCGACGAACTGGCTCGTCTCCCCGTAGAGGAAGTCCTCCGTGCCGCAGGCGGCGAGGAGGGCGGGTACGGTCGACGGGTCGGCGCTGCGGATCAGGTGCATGACGTCGTCGTTGCTGCCGTTCATCGGCAGGTCGCCGAACGTGCGGTCCAGCAGGGCTCGGAACCACGGGTCGCCCCCGCCGTGCTGGTCCGACAGGCCGAGCGAGCCCGAGAGACTGGCCGCGGCGGCGAACCGCTCGGGCTGTCGCAGTGCCCACTTCATGGCGCCGTAGCCGCCCATCGACAGCCCGGCGACGAATGTGTCCTCGCGTCGCGATGAGACGCGGAAGAACCGGTCGACGATCGAGGGCAGCTCCTCGGTCAGGAACGTCCAGTACCTCAGCCCATGCACCTGGTCGGTGTAGAAGCTGTGATGCACCTGCGGCATGACGACGGCCAGACCGAGGGGTGCGACGTAGCGCTCGATGGACGTCCGGCGCGACCAGGTGGTGTCGTCGTCGGACAGTCCGTGCAGCAGGTACAGGACGGGCGGCGCATCGGCGCCGGCCGCACCAGCCATCCCGATCTGTCGGGTCGATCCCTGCGGCAGGATGACCGACATCGAGGTGGACAGCTCAAGGACGTCAGAGAAGAAGTCGCAGCGCAGGAGGGCCATCGCCGCAGGATAGTGCCGGTTCTCGCCGTTCCCTGTCAGCCGAGGGGCTCCGCCGCGCCGCTGACGTGGGAGCGCAGTGCGGCGGCGAAGACCCGGTGCGAGACGAGGGCCTCGTGCGGTGACGCCGTCGCGAAGCGATCGCCCAGCGCGCCTTCGCGCTCCGCGAGGTACGACGCCCACATCTGGAGCAGGGCGTCCGCGAAGCCGAACTCGAAGATGCCGCCCGACACCGTCGGCCAGGCCGAGACGTTTCCGGGCTGCACCTCCTCCCACACCTGCTCGCCGTCGCGGCGGGCGAATCGCTGGAGGACGGCAGGATGCCGCGTGCTGAAGCGGACGCCACCGTCCATTCCGAGCGCCTCGAACGACCAGGTGTTCATCTGTCCCGGGGCGATCCGGCGCGTCTCCCACAGCATGGAGAACCGGCGGTCGCCGCTGGCGGGCGGAACCCGGCAGGCCAGGAGCGCGTTGTCCCAGGTGTCGCAGTCGACCGGCTCGCCTCCCGCACCAGGACGCGTGGTGACGACGTTGTCGAGCATGGCGTACACCGTCTCCGGCTCGAAGCCGAGTCGCAGGGGGACGTGCGCGACGTGCATGCCGAGATCGCCCATGACGCCGATCTCGCCGCATGTCTCTGCCCGACGCTTCCAGTTGATCGCCTTGGTCCGGTCGATGTCGGACGAGTGCGCGAACTGCGAGCGCACGTCGAGGACGTCGCCGAGTGCGCCGGACGCCGCGTACGCGAACGCCCGCTGCGCGCCCGGGAAGAACGGCATCTCGCTGGAGACGCGGACGAAGGACGTCGACGCGTCGACCGCGTCGACGATGCGCCCGGCGGCCGCGAGGTCGATGCCGAACGGCTTCTCGCCGAGGTAGTCGCGGCCCGCGTCGGCCGCCGCAACGAAGATCTCCTCGTGCAGGTTGTGCGGCACGGCCAGGTAGAGGACGTCGATGTCGGGTCGATCCACGAGCTCTCGCCAGTCGTCCGTGAGGACGTCGACCGATCCCAGCCGCCGGAACCAGTCGCGCGCTGCGGGGCTCGGGTCCGCGATGGCGACGATGGACGGCTGCGCCGGATGGTCGACCAGCTGCGACCAGCGTCCGCACACCCCGGCGAGCTCGCGGCCCATGAGACCGCCACCGACGACGCCGATGCGGACCGCCCGGGGCGCGGTCATGCGCTGGCCAGGATCGCGCTCGCGGCCGAGGGGTCGGCGCCGTCATGGAGCATCGCCATGAGCGCGCGGGTCATCCCGACCGGGTTCTCGTGCTGGATGATGTTGCGGCCGTACACGATTCCGGCTGCGCCCTGATCGAGAACCGCCTGGGTGCGCCGGAACAACTCGTCGTCAGCGACCCGCCCGCCGCCGCGTACGAGCACCGGGATGCCACCCGCGATGCGGATGACCTCGTGGTAGTCGGCGGGGTCGTCGGTGGGGTCGGCCTTGATGATGTCGGCACCCAGCTCGACCGCCTGCCGCACGAGCGGAAGGATCCGCTCGAGTCCCCCATCGGACGTGTAGCCGCCGGCGGCGGACTCCTTCATGACGAGGGGCTCGACCATGAGCGGCATCCCGTAGCGCTCGCAGTCCCGCTTGGCGTCGAGAACAGCCCGGATGCACGACTCCCGCACGGTCGGGCGACCGGGCAGGTCGAAGAGGTTGACCACGACGCATGCGGCGTCGAGCCGGACGCCCGCGAGGGCCGGCTCGGGAACGGTCATGTTGAACATGTGGTCCGGCAGGGGTGATCCGTAGACGTTGGCTATGTCGGTCCGCAGCACCAGTGCCGGCCGCTCGCGTCCACCCCGGCCCTGAAGGAAGCGCGCCTGCCCGACCGTGAGCTGGATCGCGTCCGGGGTCGCCTCGGCAAGGGTGCCCACCGCAGCGTCGAGGTCCTCGATCCCTGTCAGGAAGGCGGCTTCTCCGAAGAAGCCGTGATCGATGGCGATGTCGAGGCAGCGTCCGGAGTCGGCGTTGAACAGGCGGCGCATGCGGTAGTCGAGGTCGGACATGCTCACTCCAAGGTCGCGCTCGAGGTAGGCGGTAAGTAACGTAATCGCACAATGGCACCGGAGTCATGGTGGTGTCTTCCCGTTCGAGGAGGCTCGTTGCCGATCGAGGCCCTTGTCGGGGTGGACGTCGGAACCACGACGATCAAGGCGATTGCGGTCGGGCTGGACGGCGGCCTCCTGGGCACGTCGTCGCTTCCTACGCCCTGGCACCACAGTGGCCCGCACTCCGACATCGATCCCGTGCAGCTCGCGGCGGCGGCCATCAGGGCGTGCGAGCAGGCGGCCGACCGCGTCCCCGGGCGGGTGACCGTGCGGTCGATCGGTGTCACCGGGATCGCGGAGACCGGGATCCTGCTCGACTCGAACGGCCGGCCGTGCGCTCCGGCGCTGGCGTGGTTCGATCCGCGCGGCGACGCCGACGCGGTCCGGGCGGTGGTCACCCCGCGGGACTTCCAGCGGGCGACCGGACGCCGGCTCAACTCGAAGCCGTCGGTCGCCAAGATCGCCTGGCTGCGACAGCACGTCCCCTCGGCGGCCGACGCGGTCCGGCATCTGTGCGTGGCGGAGTGGGTGGTGCGCGCCCTCGGGGGCGACGAGGTGTCGGAGGCGTCGCTGACCTCACGGACCGGGCTCATGGAGCTGTCGACCCGCGCGCCGTGGCCGGTCGCCAGCTCGCTCGTCGGCGACCTGCTGCCGGCTCGGCGGGTCTGGGCCGGTGACCCGGCCGGCACGGCCCGAGGCGACATCCCCCCTGTCCTGCGCGACGCGGTGCTCACCGTTGCGGGTCTTGACCACCAGGCCGCTGTGCTGGCCTCCGGCGCCGCCCGCGCGGGTGCCCTGTTCGACTCGATGGGCACCGCCGAGGCCCTCATCCGCACCGTCGGTCGGCCGTTGTCGGCCGCGGAGATCGAGGATCTGACCGACGCCGACATCGACGTCGACTGGTCCGTGCTGCCCGACCACCAGATCCTGCTGGCCGGTCGCCTCACCGGGCTGTCGCTGGAGCGCATCGCCGCCATGCTCGGCGCGATCGATCGCGACGCGCGCCGGAGGCTGGGGGATGAGGCCGTCGCCGTCCGTCGGGACGCCGCGGGTCCGCGGCTCGTCGACGTCGGCAACGACAGCCTCGGGCTGGCCGGGATCACCGACGGCGTCAGCCCGGCTGCCGTCTGGCGCGCCGCGGTCGAGGACCTCACTCGGCTGGCCGGTACCGCCCTGGCGCGGATGGCCGCGGTCGCCGGACCGCATGATGTGGCCGTCCTTGCGGGCGGGTGGACCCGCAACCCCATGGTGGCCGTGGCCAAGAGGGAGCAGCTCGGCGACTACCGGGTGAGCGACCTCGACGAGCCGGGAGCCCTGGGTGCGGCCTTCCTCGGAGGCGTCGCTGCGGGGATCCTCGCGCGACCGGGCGAGGATGGCGTCCTCGAGTGGGTCCGCTGACGGCTCGCTGTACGGCGTGGAGCGGGGCCGAGGGTCCGGCTGCCGTCGTGTCCTCCCGATTGGCATGACTCCCCGGCGGCCAGGCGCTTGAATGGCCGGACCTGCCCGGCGGCATCCGCCGAAGGCGGCCGCGCCCGCGACCGAACCGAAGGAGAACCCGTGGCACCCATCGATCGACAGCGCCTCGCCGACCTGCTCGACCGGGAGCGGACTGAGCACCTGCGCCGGACTCCGGGCTCACGTGCCGCCTTCGAGGCGGCGGACCACCTGTTCGGCCGCGTGCCGATGACGTGGATGAACAAGTGGTCGGGGGGCTACCCCCTGTACCTCGCTACCGCGCACGGGAACCGCGTGACCGACGTCGACGGCCATGAGTACGTGGACTTCGCCCTCGGCGACACCGCCGCGATGGCCGGGCACTCTCCGGCCGCCACGACCGCCGCCGTCCAGGAGCGGATCGGCGTGCTCGGCGGCATCACGACGATGATGCCCAGCCTGGACGCCGAGTGGGTCGCGGCGGACCTGGCCGGGCGCTTCGGCATGCCGCTGTGGTCGTTCAGCCTGACGGCCACGGATGCGAACCGCTGGGCGCTGCGGATCGCCCGTATGGTGACCGGTCGGCCCATGGTGATGGCGTTCTCGTACTGCTACCACGGGTCCGTCGACGAGACGTTCGTGATCGCCGGACCGGACGGGGAGACGCTGCCACGCGGCGGAAACGTGGGCCCGGCCGCCCCGGTGAGCCAGACGACGAGGGTCGCCGAGTTCAACGACCTCGCCTCCGTGGAGGCCGGGCTCGCCCACGGCGATGTCGCGGTCCTCATCATGGAGCCGGCGCTGACCAACATCGGCATCGTGCTTCCCGAGCCGGGCTTCCTCGACGCCGTACGCGACCTGTGCACGACGTACGGCACCCTCCTGCTGATCGACGAGACGCACACCATCTCGGCGGGTCCGGGAGGGTGCACCAGGGCCTGGGGACTGCGACCCGACATCTTCGTGATCGGCAAGAGCATCGGCGGCGGGATCCCGACGGGGGCGTACGGGATCACCGAGGCGGTAGCCGAGGCCGTCCGCTCGCACGCGACGGCCGACCTTGTCGACGTCGGCGGAGTCGGTGGGACGCTGGCCGGCAACGTCCTCTCGACGGCGGCGATGCGCGCCACCTTGGGCGACGTGCTCACGGATGCTGCCTTCGAGCACATGATCGCCCTGGCGACCCGGTTCCGTGAGGGCGTGCAGTCCACTCTCGACCGCCTCGACGTGCCGTGGTCGATCGCGCAGCTCGGGGCGCGGGCCGAGTACCGGTTCACCCGCCCGGCGCCGCGCAACGGCACCGAGTCGGCCGCGGCCCACGACGACGACCTGGAGGAGTACCTCCACCTGTTCATGTCCAACCGCGGGGTCCTCCTGACGCCGTTCCACAACATGGCCCTGATGTGCCCGGCCACGGCGGCGACCGACGTGGACCTGCACACGATGCTCTTCGCCGAAGCGGTCGCCGGGCTGATGCCCGCGTGATCCCGGCGCCGTTCGACCTCACCGGCCGGGTCGCCCTGGTCACGGGCGCGGGATCGCCGTCCGGCATCGGAATGGCCTCGGCCCGCCTGCTCGCCGAGCTGGGCGCCCGCATCGCGATCGCGTCCACGACGGACCGCATCCATGAGCGGGTCGCCGAGCTGCGCGCCGCGGGGCACCACGCCTCCGGGCATATCGCCGACCTCACCGACGAGAAGCAGGTGTCCGCGCTGATGGGCGACGTGATCGCGGCACACGGGTCGCTCGGGATCGTCGTCAACAACGCAGGGATGGTGAGCCTGGGTCGAGTACCGAGTCCGGCAGCCTGCTCGGCATGGACGTCTCGACCTGGCGGACCGGCCTGAGCCGCAACCTCGACACGGCCTTCCTCGTCGCACGCGCCGCGCTCCCGCACCTGCTCGCGGCCGGCTGGGGGCGGCTGGTGAACGTCACGAGTGTCACCGGACCGGTCATGGCGATGCGGGACGAGCCCGCGTACGCGGCCGCCAAGGCCGCGATGGTCGGACTCGCGCGCTCGATCGCCGTCGACTTCGCCGGGCAGGGCGTCACCGCCAATGCCGTGGCGCCGGGGTGGATCGCCACCGGCTCGCAGACCCCGCACGAGCACGAGCAGGGGCTGCGCACGCCGGTGGGCCGCAGCGCGGACCCCGTCGAGGTGGCCAGCGCCATCGCCTGGCTGTGCACGCCGGGAGCCGGCTACGTCACCGGTCAGTGCCTGGTGGTGGACGGCGGCAACTCGATCGCCGAGGAACGCGCCTGACGTGACCCCCGCAGAGTCGAGTGCCCGGCCGTAGGCCTCCGGTCGCGACCGGAGGCGCTACGGCCGGGCACTGGCCCGCTCGGGGGTTGATCAGGGCTTCAGCTGAACGGGGCCGGAGACTCGGATCCGCTTGCCGGTCACCGGTGCGCACTTGCCGTCCAGGGTGCAGACCTGCTTGTACGCGGACTTCACGCGGAAGCTCTTGGTCCCGAACTGCGCCCACACGACCTGGCTCCTGACACCGTCCTTGGTGAACGTGCAGGTGACCTTGGCGGTGCCGAGGCAGCGATTGAACGTCGCCCCGACGATCCAGTCCTGCAGGGTCTTCAGCGCGGTGGCGGCGGGGCTCCCGCTGTTCATCTGGATGCCGACGAGATCGAGGTCGGGACCCCACGAGTACCAGTAGACCCGGCTGATGCCCAGGCGCAGGGCGTCGAGGTAGGTGCGGGCGGCCCATTCGCCGGCGCGCGTTCCGTTGATGTCCTGGTCGGGGTTGGTCGGGCCGGGGCCGGCCAGGCCGAAGTTGTTCTCGGTGTCCCATAGGGGCTTTGCCGGCGCTCCCGCGGCGGCGAGGGTGTTGAGCCACAGGCGAGCCAGCTTTGCGCGGTCGACCGGGGTGCCCAGCGACGCCGGGTAGGTATGGGCGGACCACACGTCGACCGGCCAGCCGCGCGCTCCGAGCTCGCGCAGGAACGCGGGGTAGAACTTGTTGAAGGGGCCGCCGAGCCGGGTGCCGGTGCTGGGTGCCACGACGGTCGCGCTCGGGTCGACGCTCTTGATGATGTCGTAGGCCCGCTTCGTCAGCTCGGCCATCTCCTTGGCGCTGCCCGTCGAGAACGTCGTCAGGTTGGCCTCGTTCCAGGGCTGGTAGGCCGTGATCCGGCCCTTGTACCGGGTGACGACCTGGCGGACCCAGTCGTCCCAGTCGGCGAGGTTCTTCGGCATCCCGGCGGCGCCCGGAAGGACCCCGGCCAGCCCGCCGGAGGACGGATCGTCGGAGGCCCAGGCGGGCGTGCCGGCGAGGACCATGAGGATGTCGTTGGAGCCGTTGCGCTTGGCGGTGTCGACGGCGGCATCGAGCTTGGCCCAGTTGAACACGCCCTGGGCGGTCTCCACGGAGGACCAGGTGGTCTGGTTGTCCCAGAGCCGGACGGAGCCGATCGGGATGGTCGGCCAGACGCCGTCCTGCAGGTTGAAGACGTGCATTCCGAAGAGCGAACGGTCGATCACGGTGCCCCGCAGCGAGGCCTTCGGCTCCTGTGCGGGAGCGGCCTGCGCGGTGGAGACGGTCAGTAGGGAGGCCACGACGGCACTCGTGGCGAGGACTGAGACGAGGATCGAGGGGGTTCGGCGCATTGCTCCATGCTGCCATGCGCCCCCTGCGCGCCGGAAAACCGGTCTTAGGGGCGAGAGGTAAATTCGAGGTGTGATCTAGCGCTTGCGGGCGACGGCGACGACCGTGACGTCGTCGCGTCGCCAGTCGGCGGCGCGGTGCCGCACCTGAGCCAGCAGCCGGGAGATCAGCTCGTTCGGGTTCTCGCGAACGGGGGCGTCCAGCCCGCGGATGAACTGCGACACCTTCGAGGACTCCAGTTCGTCTCCGTCTGCGTTGCGCGACTCCACGAGACCGTCGGTGAACGCCACGATGACGTCGCCCGCCGCGAAACCGCGACTCTGTGTCGTCCATTCGCCACCGAGGGACGAGATCAGCGGACCGGTCGGCTCGCACAGCGAGGCCTCCTTGTCCCGCGTGACGATGATCGCCGGGTGATGTCCGGCGTTGCACCACTGCACCGTCCCGGAAGCGGGGTCGAGCACGACGATGATCCCGGTGACGAAGTGCTGGTCGTCGGCACACGAGGTCGCGGCCATCGACACGACCTGGTCGGGCGCCATCCCCACCTGCAGCCCGGAGCGCAGGATCGAGCGCACGCGCAGGGCCGTGACGCTCGCCTCGGGCCCGTGGCCGGACACGTCCGCGACGACCACCGCGACGCTGCCGTCGGGGCGCGGGACCGGATCCCACCAGTCGCCCGCGACGACGCCCTCGGCCGACTGGCTGGTGCCGGCGACGTCGAACCCGTCGACGTGCACGGCGCTGTGGGCGGCGAGCTCGGCCTGCATAGCGGCCACGAGCGGGGCGTCCTGCGCGAGGCCCTCCTTGGCGGCCCGCGTCTCGTCGATCTCACGGACGAGGCCACGACGCAGCCGCTCCGCGTCGCCGGCGACGGCCCTGAGCTCCGGCGGGCCGACCTCGTGGATGGGCGCCTCGTGACCCTCGGTCTGGGCCGCCCGCTGCAGGTCGTCGCGAACGCGGATGAGCGGTGCGAGGACCCACCCCTGCAGGCCGGAGAACAGGGCGAAGAGGGCCAGGACCACGAGGATGCCGACGACCAGGAGCGTGCCGCCGAGGAGGCGCACGAAGGAGTTGACCGCCTCCGTCGCGATGTCACGGGCCTCATTGACCTGGCGGCTCAGATCGCTGGAGGCGAGCGTCATCGCGTCGTAGGCGGCCCACGCCGCCTCCGTGTTGGTCTCCTTCATCGCCCGGGTGCGCTTGCCGGCCTCCATCAGCGCGATCGTCGGGGCGGCGTCCGTCTTGACCCAGGTCCGCTGGCTGGCCTTGACCTCGCCGAGGAGCGTGGTGAGCTCCTCGTCGTCGGCGAGCATCGGCCCGAGTTCCTCGATGAGGGTGGTGGCCCGGCCCATCTCCTGTCGGTACTCGTCGAGGGACGCGTCTCGATTGAGCATGACGTAGTCGGCAAGTGCCCCGCTCGCGTTCGCCTGACTGAGGGTGAGCGATGCGCTGGCATCCGCGGCCGGCGACAGGGCATCCTCCACGGCCGCCCCCACGGCGGCGGTGAGGGCGTACTGCGCCGTCAGGACCAGGGCGATCAGGACCAGCAGAACGACCGCGACGCCGGAGGCGATGAGGGCTCGCATCCGCAGGGTCACACCGCGCAGGCTAATGCGAAACGCCGCCCCTTAGGCTCGGCTTCGTGACGGATCCCCGATTGCGGCCGGACATCGACGACCTGCCCGCCTACCGGGCGGGTCAGCGGCCGGTAGCCCGCGACGACCTGGTCGCGTACAAGATCTCCAGCAACGAGAACCCCTTTCCCCCGCTGCCGAGCGTCCTCGACGCCATCGCCCGCGCGGCGCAGGAGATCCACCGCTACCCCGATCCGTTCTCGGTGCGGCTCGTCGAGGCGCTCGCCGAGCGGTACGACGTGCCTACCGAGGCCATCGCCCTCGGGACCGGGAGCGTCGCCGTGTGCGGGCACATCATCGCTGCGGCGGCGGGTCCCGGCGACGAGGTCGTGTACGCGTGGCGGAGTTTCGAGGCGTATCCGATCTGGACGCAGATCTCGGGCGCGACCAGCGTGCAGGTCCCACTCCTGCCGGACGAGCGGCACGACCTCGAGGGCATGCTGGCCGCCATCACCGATCGGACCCGGGTGGTCTTCATCTGCAATCCGAACAACCCCACCGGTCAGGTCGTGACGCAGCACGAGCTCGTCGACTTCCTGGACCGGGTGCCGCCGTCGGTGCTGGTGGTCCTCGACGAGGCCTACCGGGAGTTCATCGCGAAGGACGACGTCCCGGACGGCATCGAGCTGTTCCGCCGCTACCGCAACGTGGTCGTTCTTCGGACCTTCTCCAAGGCGTACGGCCTCGCGGCCCTGCGGGTCGGGTTCGCCATCGCGCACGAGCGCGTCGCGGAGGCGCTGCGCAAGACGGCGACGCCCTTCGGCGTGTCCAGCATCGCGGAGGAGGCGGCCATCGCCTCGCTGTTCGCCGAGGACGAGCTCCTCGAGCGGGTGGCCACCCTGGTTGCCGAGCGCGAGCGGGTGTGGACGGCGCTGCGCGACCAGGGCTGGGTCGTGTACCGCACCGAGGCCAACTTCATCTGGCTGCGGCTGGGGGAGCGGACGCTGGACTTCGCGGCGGCCTGCGAGACCGCGGGCATCACGGTGCGTCCGTTCGCGGGCGAGGGCGTGCGCATCACCATCGCCGAGACCGAGGCGAACGACCGGGTCATCGAGGTGGCTAGGGACTTCCGCCGGCCGCCCGGTTGATCGCGCTCGCCAGCCCGTCGGCGAGGAGCAGCGAGCCGGGCACGGCCAGGTGGGTCTCGTCCTGGTAGACCGGCGTGCCGTCGCGCGTCGCAGAGCAGGACTCATCGCCGCACAGGGCGGGGTTCGGGTCGTAGACGATCACTCCGGGGTAGGCACGTGCGACGGCGTTCTCGACATCGAGCGCCGGACGGCGGTCCGCCTCGCTGTCCTGACGGGAGACCTCGAAATCCCGGCTGCCGATGGCTGCGGCGAGCAGTGACGTCCGATCGGTGTAGCCGGTCATCTCCGGAACCGCGCCGATTATCACGACCCCGACGCCGGCGCGGGTCAGGTCCGCGACGACGGGCTCGAGTCCGCGACGCCAGAGTGCGGCCGCCTCGTCGACGGAATCGGCCCGGCCGCCGTCGTCTCTGGCCGCCGTGCGCCAGCCCCACTCCGGATGCACGTATCCCGCAGAGCGGTTGGCGATGACCACGACGTCGGGTCGTTCCGCACGCGCATAGTCGACGATCGAGCGCTGCCAGGCGCGACACGGGTAGTTGTGGACCCCGCTGGACTCCCGGCCGAGGAAGGGGCACCCGGTGTGGCTCGTCACGATCGTGTCCATGCCGATCGACTCGGCGGCCGCGATGACGCCGTCGGCGAGGGCGTAGGCCTGGGAGTCGCCGGCCAGCAGGACGGTGCCCGTCGGGCTCTGCGGCCCGAAGGTGCAGCGAGCGGGGTCGAGGTCGGTGTTGACGCACCCGGCCCGGACGGCCACGTGCTGTGACCGCAGGCTGCCGCCCTCGCCGCCGGCCACCTCGCCGTCGTCGACGGCGGAGTCGGCCTGCTGCTCGGCCGTCGCGCGGTCCGGCGCCACGGGCCTGTTCGACGCTCCGGGCGACGACACTGGCGGCGGTGACGCGAGGTCGGTGACCGTCGTCACCACGGCGCTCGGCGGCACCAGCCCCCACCCGGTGCTGGCACCGGTGAGAAGCAGGGCGCAGGTGGCCAGGGGGATGCCGACCGTCACGACGACGAGGCTAGCCGCGCCCGTCCGCGTGCGCGGCCTGAGTCGGCGCAGCGGCTGCTCCACGAGGCGGTACGACAGGAGGGCCGGGACGATCGAGGCGGCGGCGGCCGCGACGAGCAGCACGGGCCGGTTCGGGAACAGCAGCGCCGTGTAGACGATGACCGGCCAGTGCCACAGGTACCAGGAGTACGAGATGTCCCCGACGAGGACCATCGGCGGGATGGCGAGCACCCTGCTCACTCCGGTCGTGTGGTGCGACCCGGAGTGGATGACGATCGCCGTGCCGGCCACCGGGACCAGGGCGATCCAGCCGGGGAAGGCCATGGACTCGTCCACGAGCAGGGCGGCGCCCGCGATGAGGCCGAGGCCGAGCAGTCCCAGGAGCCGGGCCACCCTCGACGACAGGACCGCGAGCCTGGGCAGGACGAGCGCCAGGACCGCCCCGACCGCGAACTCCCAGGCGCGCGTGAACGGGGAGTAGAAGGCGAAGGACTCCGCGCCCCCGAAGTACTCGGTCAGTCCGGACGCGAAGGTCGATCCGTGCGACCAGGCCACGGACAGGGCGAACGAGACCCCCGCCACGACCAGGACCGGGACCAGCACCATCGGCGGCGTGGCCCGGTGGCGCGCCCGGCGGACCGAGGCCCAGCCCAGTGCCAGCAGGGCGGGGAACGCGAGGTAGAACTGCTCTTCCACCGAGAGCGACCAGGTGTTGAGCAGCGGGTTCGTGACCGCGTTCTGGGCGAAGTAGTCCCCCGCGGCGTGCGCGATGGTGAAGTTGGCCGACAGGAGCATCGCGCCCAGTCCGGTGCGCGCTGTCGCCTGCTGAGCGCCGAACGGGTTCTGCAGCAGGATCGACGCCAGTGCCACGACCGTGACGGTCAGTGCCAGGGCCGGCGTGAGGCGCAGGAAGCGGCGGAAGTAGAAGTGCCGGAACCTGAGGCGATCGTGCGTGGCCCACTCGCGCATGAGCATCGCGGTGATGACGAATCCCGAGATGACGAAGAAGACGTCGACGCCGACGAACCCCCCGGGTACGGGCAGTCCGGCATGGAAGGCAACCACGAGGAGCACGGCGACGGCCCGCAGGCCCTGGATGTCGGCCCGGCGACGGCTGCGCGGCGCCTCCGCAGGCGACGCCGACGCCCTCTCCAGCAGATCGGCTGACACGCGCTATCGGCCCTCTCCGGAGACGACGAGCACCACCCCGCCGACGACGACGGTGAGCCCGACGATCACGTCGGCGGTGATCGGCTCCCGAATGATGAGCCAGCCTAGGAGCACCGCCACGACCGGGTTGATGTAGGCATAGGTGGCCGTCAGCGACATCGGGGCGCGGCCGAGCAGCCAGGTGTACGCCGTGTACCCGCCCAGGGAGGCGGCGATGAGGTAGCCCAGCGCCAGCCACGAGTCCGGGCTGATCTGCTCCAGGTGGAAGCGCTCGCCGCGCAGCAGGCCGACGGTGAACAGGGCGAGTCCCGCGAACGCCATCTCGTACGCGGTCGTGACCAGGGGGTTGGCCGGAAGGGCGTAGCCGGCCGACCGCCAGGAGAAGAAGGCCCAGCAGAAGCTCGAGCACATGATGGCCAGGGACCACACGACGACGTCGCCGTCGCCGCCGGAGACCGGGTCCGTGCCGCCGGGCAGGAGCATAAGGACCAGCCCGATCATGCCGACGCCGACGCCGACGAGGGTCAGCGTGGCCGGCCGCTCGCCGGCCCGCACGCGGAAGGCGATGATCCACATGGGCATGACCGCCACCAGCAGGGCGGCCACCCCGCTGGGCACGTAGCGCTCCGCCAGCGACAGCGTGCCGATGCCGACGCCGAGCAGGGACACGCCCATCGTCGCCGTCGCTCGGAGCTCGCGGCGCGAGATCGTCAGCACCCGGGGTCCCCGGAACGCGACCAGCCCCGCCGCCAGGATCAACGCGGCCACGGTGAATCGGACGCCGTTGGCCGCCATCGGAGGCATCGTGGAGCCGACGACCGCGATGCCGAGGTACGTGGACCCCCAGATGAGCCACAGCGCCACGAGCGGCCCCCACACCTGGACGCCGGGTGCCCGCGTCACGCCGCGGATGTCGGTAGGGGCCACGCGGACACTGTGCCATCTCCGTGTCGAACGACACACTCCGCCGATGGACGATTCGGGCGGTTGGGTCCGCCAAGTCGGGACTTTGGTCCCGGATTAAACGGACCGATGACAACGAAATCCCCATGCTTCGACGGCAGAATGGCGCCCAGCATGCGGGGGATCTCTCCTGCACCGATCGTCCGATTCGTCGGCGAGCAGAGAAGGACTAACGACCATGGGCGCGCTTCAGCTCTCGCAGTGGCAGTTCGGCATCACGACCGTCTACCACTTCCTGTTCGTCCCGCTGACCCTGGGCACGGTCTGGCTGGTGGCCGGATTCCAGACGGCGTGGTACCGCACCGGCAAGGTCAAGTACCTCCAGCTCACCAAGTTCTTCGGGAAGCTCTTCCTCATCAATGTCGCCATGGGCATCGTCACGGGCATCGTCCAGGAGTTCCAGTTCGGGATGAACTGGTCGGACTACTCACGGTTCGTCGGCGACGTGTTCGGCGCACCGCTCGCGATGGAGGGCCTGCTCGCCTTCTTCCTCGAGTCGACGTTCCTCGGCCTGTGGATCTTCGGCTGGGACCGCCTTCCCAAGAGGCTGCACCTGGCCACCATCTGGCTCGCGGCGGCCGGCACGGCGTTCTCGGCGTACTTCATCCTCGCGGCGAACGCGTTCATGCAGCACCCGGTCGGCTTCGAGATCGATCCGGTGACCGGCCGGGCTGTGCTCAACGACATCTTCGCGGTGCTCTTCCAGAACACTGCCTGGATCGCCTTCCTCCACACGATGGCCGCCTCGTTCCTGGTGTCCGGCGCGGGCGTGGCGGGCGTGGCCGCGTGGATGATCATGAAGAACCGTCAGGTCGAGGTCTTCCGTCCGGCGGCGAAGCTCGGCGCCTGGGTGATCCTCGTGTCCGCGGTGGCCGTCTCCATCACCGGCGACCTGGACATGAAGATCATGGTCCAGCAGCAGCCGATGAAGGTCGCCGCCGCCGAGGCGCTGTACACCACGACCGAGAACGCGCCGTTCAGCATCCTGTCGATCGGCGACGTGTCCGGCGACTCGGCCACGACGATCCTCGAGGTCCCGGGCCTGCTCTCGTATCTGGCGACCGGCACCTTCGACGGCCCCGACAGCACGGTCGAGGGCATCGACAACCTGCAGGAGCAGTACCTCGCGGAGTATCCGCAGTACGGCCCCGACATGAACTTCGTGCCCTACGTGCCCGTGACCTACTGGGGCTTCCGGCTGATGATCGGCCTCGGCATGATCGCGGCCCTGTACGCCCTGTTCGCGCTGTGGCTGTTCCGGGGCGGCCGGGTTCCGAAGAGCCGCTTCTTCGCCTTCGCGAGCAGCGTCATCGTGCTGTTCCCGCTGTTCGGCATCTCCGCGGGCTGGATCTTCACCGAGATGGGCCGCCAGCCGTGGATCGTGTTCGGCGAGCAGATAACCGCTGACGGGATCTCGCCACTGCTGACTCCGTTCGAGGTGTGGGTGTCGATGATCGGCTTCACGCTGCTGTACGCGGTCCTGGCCGTGATCGAGGTGGCGCTCCTGCTGAAGTACATCAAGGCGGGCGCGCCCGAGGTCGTCGTCGAGGATCCGTTCTCGGAAGCCCAGCAGGACGAGGACAAGCAGCTCTACTTCGCGTACTAGGCCGACCGGGACCTGTGGTTCCAAGGAAAGAGAGAGACCCATCATGGAACTGACGACCGTCTGGTTCGCACTCATCGCAGTGCTCTGGATCGGCTACTTCGTCCTCGACGGCTTCGACCTCGGAGTCGGGATGCTGCTGCCGGTCATCGGCAAGGACGACCTCAGCCGCCGCGTGATGATCAACTCGATCGCCACCGTCTGGGACGGCAACGAGGTGTGGCTGCTGGTCGCCGGCGGCGCGACGTTCGCCGCCTTCCCCCTGTGGTACGCGACGATGTTCAGCGGCATGTACCTCGCCCTGTTCCTGGTCCTGGTCGGGCTCATCCTGCGCGGTGTCGCCTTCGAGTACCGGGGCAAGCGCGACTCGGCCACGTGGCGCGCCCGCTGGGACTGGGCCATCGTCGTGGGTTCGGCGCTGCCGGCCCTGCTGTTCGGCGTGGCCTTCGGCAACATCGTCGGCGGCATGGCGCTGGAGCCCCTCGCGGGCACGCCGGCGACCACGGACTTCGCCGTCGATGCAGGCGCGATCAACTTCACCGGCAACCTGTTCAGCCTGCTCAATCCGTTCTCGCTGCTGGTGGGCGTCATGACGCTCACCGTCTTCATGACGCACGGCGCGATCTACCTCGCCCTCAAGACGTCGGGCGAGGTGCGCGACGCATCGCGCAAGGTGGCGCTGCGCATCGGCCTGGTGGCGGCAGTGGCCGCTGTCGCCGCACTGCTGTGGGCACAGGCCTTCTCGGGTCGCGTCGCGATCACGCTGCCGCTCGCACTGCTGGCCGCCGTGGCGTGGCTCGCAGCGCTGTTCATGACGATGAAGGGTCGCGACGGCTGGGCCTTCCTCCTCAGCGCGGGAACGATCCTGCTGGCCGTCACGGCGCTCTTCGTCGGCCTGTTCCCGAACGTCATGCCGAGCAACATCGACGAGGCCTACAACCTGACCGTCACCAACGCGTCGAGCCAGCAGTACACGCTGACCGTGATGACGATCGTCGCTGTGGTCATGACCCCGATCGTGCTGATCTACCAGGGCTGGACCTTCTGGGTCTTCCGCAAGCGGATCAGCACCTCGATGATCCCGCCGCAGCCCGTGTCCGGCCGTTCGGACGATCGGTTCGCCGCCTCGTCGAACTAGGGATTCGCCCCGCCGACACTCCGGCGCCGAAGACCTCAGCAGCACGGTGGAGGGGTCGCCCCCGATGGGGGCGACCCCTTCCGCATGTCAGGATGACCCATCATGAGGCCGCTCGATCCGCGACTGCTGAGGTTCGCGCGCAGCACCCGGGGCTTCATCGTCATGGCCATCGTTCTCGGCGTGCTGACCGCGGTCCTGGTGATCCTGCAGGCCCGACTCCTGTCCGACGTGATCGTCTCGGTGACGTCCGAGGGGGCCGGATGGGACGACGTCGGCACGTCCGTCGTCGCGGTCGCCCTGGTCTTCGGCGCCCGCGCGCTGATCTCCTGGCTGTCCGAGGTGGCGGCGGTCCGGGCGTCGGCCAAGGCGAAGCAGGAACTGCGCGAGGCGGCGCTCGAGCACACCCTTCGGCTCGGGCCGGCCGGTCCCGGCGTGCAGGACCCCGGCACCACCGCTGCCCTGATCACCCGGGGTATCGATGCCCTCGACGGGTACTTCTCCCGCTACCTGCCGCAGCTCGTGCTGGCGGTCATCGTGCCGGTGGCCGTGATCCTGACCGTGCTCGGACAGGATCTGCTCTCGACCATCATCATCTGCGTCACGGTCCCGCTGATCCCCGTGTTCATGATCCTGATAGGGATGTACACCCGCGGCCAGGTGGACAAGCAGTGGCGGACCCTGGCGGTCCTGTCGGGGCACTTCCTCGACCTGGTGTCGGGGCTGCCCACGCTGACGATCTTCGGGCGGGCCAAGTCTCAGGCGGCCGCCATCCGGGCCATCGGGGACCGCTATCGCAGCACCACCATGGGCGTCCTGAGGGTGTCCTTCCTGTCGTCACTCGCCCTCGAGCTCCTCGCCACGCTGTCGGTCGCCCTGGTGGCCGTGTCGGTCGGACTGCGGCTGGCCGAGGGCCAGATCACGTACCCGGTCGCCCTGTTCGTCCTGCTGCTCGCCCCAGAGGCCTACCTCCCGCTGCGCCTGGTGGGGCAGCACTTCCATGCGGCCGCCGAGGGTCTCGGCGCGGCCGAGCGCCTGTTCGTGATCCTCGAGACGCCGGTCGCCACGGGCGGGAGCACGGTGCTGCCGCCGGGGGCCGTCACGCTGTCGATCGAGGACGTGTCCGTCACATACCCGTCGAGGCCCGACCCTGCGCTGGACAGCGCTACTTTCGTCGCGCTGCCCGGCACGGTGACGGCCATCGTGGGTGCATCGGGCGGCGGCAAGAGCACGCTGCTCAGCGCCATCCTCGGCTTCGTCGAGCCGAGTCGCGGCCGCGTCGTCGTCTCGGCGGGCGGCTCCGACATCGCGTTGGGCGACGTCGAGCTCGATTCGTGGCGCGGACGGGTGGCCTGGCTGCCGCAGCGCGCCCGCCTGGTGGGCGCCGACCTCACCGACAGCCCGACCATCGGCGACGCCGTGCGGCTCGGCCGGCCCGATGCCGATGACGATGCGGTGTGGCGGGCGATGGAGACGGCGGGCATCGCCGACGACCTGCGCGCCCTTCCAGACGGCTTGGGAACGCGGCTCGCCGCGGACGGCTCCGGGTTCTCGGTCGGGCAGGTGCAGCGGCTCTCCCTGGCCCGGGCCATCGTGACCGGTGCCGACGTCGTGCTGCTCGACGAGCCGACTGCCGCACTTGACGGGGCCACGGAGACGGCAGTGGTCGAGGCGATCCGGCGAATGGCTGCGGCCGGCGCGACCGTGATCGTGGTCGCCCATCGACCGGCCATGATCGAGATCGCCCATCAGGTCGTGCGGCTGGACCGCCCGCTGGTCGACGACCTGGCCGTGGCCGGCATCCCGGACCCAGGCACCGCCATCGGGGGCACCGGATGGTGAGCCCGGTCCGCACGCTGTGGACCTCGATGTCGGCCCAGCGCAGCCGGCTCGCGCTCGCCGGACTCCTCGGGGCGATCGCGTCGGGCAGCGCGGTCGCGCTGCTCGGCGTCTCGGCCTGGCTGATCGCCACCGCCTCGACGCAGCCGCCGGTGCTCACGCTCACTGTTGCCGCGGTGATGGTGCGGGCGCTGGCCTTGAGCCGGGCCGTGTTCCGGTACGTCGAGCGCCTGGTCGGGCACGATGCCGCCTTCCGTGGGCTGACCGAGCTGCGCGTGGCCGTATACGGGCACCTCGAGCGCCTGGCCCCAACGGGCCTTGCCGCGTTCGGCCGGGGAGACCTCCTCAGCCGCCTGGTCGCCGACGTCGACGCGGCACTCGACCTGCCGCTTCGCGTGGTGCTGCCCTGGCTGCAGGCGCTGCTGGTCACCGTGGTCACCGTGGCCTTCCTGGCCTGGCTCCTGCCGAGCGCCGGCGTGGTCATCGGTGTGCTGTGCATCATGGCGCTCGCCGTCATCCCCTGGCTGGTGGCCCGCACGGCCCGGACCGCTGAGGACCGCATGGCACCGGCCAAGGCCGAGGTGTCCGCGGCGGTGGTGCAGGCCCTGGATGCCACGGCGGACATCACCGCGTACGGGGCGGGTGCGAGTGCCGCGCGCACCGTGCACGGCCTGGATGACGAGCTAACCCGCCTCAGCGCGCGGGAGTCCTTCGCCCTCGGGCTCGGCGGCGGCATCGGCGTGGTGGTCCAGGGGATCGCGGTCACGGCCGCCCTGGTGCTCACCATCCCCGCGGTCGCGTCCGGTCAGCTGGCGCCTGTATGGATGGCCGTCATCGCCCTGCTCCCGCTGGCCCTCTTCGACGTCCTGGGCGGACTGCCGTCCTCCGCCCTCGCCTACCAGCGGCTGCGGGGGTCCGCAACGCGGCTGGTGGAGATGGAGTCGCTCCCGTCGCCCGTCATCGCGCCCCCCTCGCCGGTGTCCCTGCCCCGGGTCTTCGACGGGCTGGTCCTGGATCGGGTGTCGGCACGATGGGTCGCCGTCGAGCCCGGCGTCGCCGCGACCGAGGAGACCGCCGTCATCAGCGACATCGGGCTCAGCGTCGCTCCGGGCGAGCGGGTCGCGATCGTCGGACCGAGCGGCTCGGGCAAGTCGACGCTCGCCTCCGTCCTCATGGGCTTCCTGCCGTACGAGGGCTCGGTGCGGTTCTCGGGGGTCGAGGTGCGCGAGGCGGGTGGCGACGAGTTGCGGCTGCAGGTCGGGATGCTGTCGCAGCAGGCGCACGTCTTCGACACCACCATCGCCGACAACGTCCGGATCGGCGATCCGCAGGCCACCGACGAGCAGGTCGACGAGGTGCTCGCGCAGGCACAGCTCACCGAGTGGGTGTCGCGACTGCCGAAGGGGGCCGGGACCATCGTGGGCTCGTTCGGGGTCGGCATCTCGGGCGGCGAGCGACAGCGGCTCGCGCTGGCCCGGCTGCTTCTGGCCCGCCGTCCGCTCGTCATCCTCGACGAGCCCACCGAGCACCTCGACGGCCAGACCGCCGACGCGCTCACCGAGACGATGACGACAGCGCTGGCCGACTCCACGATCGTGCTCATCACGCACCGACTGTCCGGACTCGAGGCGTTCGATCGGATCGTCGAACTGCAGGACGGGCGCATCACGGCGCAGGGCAGCCATGGTGAACTGCTCGAGCGGGCCGGCTGGTATGCCGACCAGTGGCGCGTCGAGGTCGACCAGCACGACATGGCGCTGCTGCTGCCGAGACTGCCCATAGGCCGAGGCGTCCCCGGACCCGTAAGGTGACCGCCATGGATGCTCCCGGCGTGCCCGCATGAGGGAGGAGCGCGACCGCGGCCTCTTCTCGGCGGTCGTCTCGGTGGCCGCCGGGCTCGAGCTGGGGGCCACGCTCCGGCGCATCGTCCAGGCGGCCTGCGAGCTCGTCGACGCCACGTACGGGGCCCTCGGCGTGCTGGATGAGGACGGCCGGCTCGGTGAGTTCGTCCATGTCGGTATCGACAAGGCGGCCGCGGCCCGGATCGACCATCCGCCGGTGGGCCGCGGGATCCTGGGCCTGCTCATCGACCACCCCGTCCCCATCCGCCTCGACGACATGACGTCGCACCCCTCGTCGTCGGGGTTCCCCGCGGGCCATCCGGCGATGACCTCGTTCCTGGGCGTCCCGGTCCGCGTCCGCGGCGAGGTGTTCGGCAACCTCTACCTGACCGAGAAGCGCAGCGGCACCGGCTTCACGTCGGAGGACGAGCGCACCGTGATGGCCCTGGCCGCCGCGGCGGCCGTCGCGATCGAGAACGCCCGGCTGTACGAGCGGTCACGGCAGCGCGAGCAGTGGCAGCAGGCCGTCACCGACATCGCCAACGCCGTCCTGGAGGACAGCGAGGCGGACGAGGTCCTGGCGATGGTGGCCAACCGGGCGCGCGAGCTCACCGGCGCCGACGTCGCGATCATCGCCCTGCCGGACGACGAGGCCTGCCTCAACGTCGAGATCGTCGACGGTCGCGACGACGCCAAGACCGTTGCGGCACGCGACATGCTCGACGTGATCTCGAGCTGGGAGGGCCAGCGGGTCCCGTCCCACTCCATCGCGCACCTGTCCTTCCACGACGGCGTGAGCCGGATCGAGCGCGACAGCGGGCGCGTCCTCGCCCTGACCGAGACGCCCGAGGACTACGGTCCGGCGGTGATCATCCCGCTGGTCACGACCGATCACGTGCTCGGCGTGCTCATCCTGCTGTGGAGCGACGTGCATGATCGGGTCCCGCGCGACGCCCTCGAGCTCACCGGCTCGTTCGCCTCCCAGGCGGCCGTGACCCTCGTCCTGGCCCGGGCCCGGCGCGAGCACGAGCGGCTGGCCGTCTACGAGGACCGCGACCGGATCGCCCGCGACCTGCACGACCTGGTCATCCAGCGCCTGTTCGCCACGGGGATGATGCTGCAGGGCACGACGCGCATCGAGGACGTGCCCGAGGCAGCCGCGGTCCGCGTGGCGCGGGCGGTCGACGAGCTGGACGAGACGATCAAGGAGATCCGGCAGACCATCTTCGCCCTGCACGAGCCGGTCGATGGGCCGACGTCCAGCGCGCGTGGCCGGGTGCTGCGCGAGACGTCGCAGTCCGCGGCGCTGCTGGGGTTCGAGCCGGCGGTCCGCTTCGCCGGACCCGTCGACTCGATGCTGACCGTGGAGGCGACCGACCACCTGGTGGCGGCGCTGCGCGAGGCGCTGACCAATGCCGCGAAGCACGCGCACGCCAAACGGGTCGACGTCATCGTGCAGATCGACAAGGGCGACGTGCTGCTCGTGGTGACCGACGACGGGATCGGCGTCAGTGCGGAGGGCCCGGGGCGTCGCTCAGGCGTGGCGAACATCGCCTCGCGGGCTCAGGAGCTGGGCGGCAGCTGCCGGCTGGAGCGCGTCAGGGACGACGGGGGCACCCGGCTGTCCTGGCGGGTGCCGATCGACTCCGACTGACGGGCGTCAGCGGTTGTCGTGCTCAGCGCCCATGCGGGCCACGTAGGCGGCGGCCTGGGTGCGGCGTTCCATGCCCAGCTTGGCCAGCAGGCTCGAGACGTAGTTCTTCACGGTCTTCTCGGCGAGGTGCATCTGCTCGCCGATCTGCCGGTTGGTCATGCCCTCGCCGATGAGGTCGAGGATGCGCTTCTCCTGGTCGGACAGCGCGTCGAGCCGGCTGTCGTGCCGCTCGCCGTTGCGCAGGCGCTCGAGGACGCGCTGCGTGGCCATCGGGTCGAGCAGCGACTTGCCCGAGGCGACCTGGCGGATGGCGTCGAGCAGGTCGTTGCCGCGGATCTCCTTCAGGACGTAGCCGGAGGCCCCGGCCATGATCGCGTCGAACAGCGCCTCGTCGTCGGCGTACGAGGTCAGCATCAGGCAGTGCACGTCCGGCATGGTCGAGCGGACCTCGCGGCACACCTCCACGCCGCTGCCGTCCGGCAGCCGCACGTCGAGGACCGCGACGTCGGGGCGGGCGGCCGGGATCCGGTGCAGGGCGTCGGCGGTGGAGCCCGCCTCGCCCACCACGTCCATGTCGCGCTCCAGGCTGATGAGGTCCGCCAGCCCGCGGCGGACGATCTCATGGTCGTCCATCAGGAAGACGCGAATGACGGTGGGTGACTCCGGGGTGCCTGTCATGGCGTCATTGTGCACCACGGCACCAAAACGGGCACGCACGCGCCAAATGGCAGACACGGAAAGCGGTCGGATGCAGGATGGGGTACCGGAGGCGAGATGACGGACGGGATTCGGCCGGGCTCGGCCGTGCAGTTGCTCACCCCGGAGGGGGAGCGGGTCCACCACGCCGACTTCGACATCTCCCTCACGGATGTCGAACTGCGGGGCCTGTATCGCGACATGGTGCTGGTGCGGCGACTCGATACCGAGGCGACCGCCCTGCAGAGGCAGGGCGAGCTCGGGCTGTGGGCGTCCAGCCTCGGCCAGGAGGCGGCCCAGGTCGGGTCCGCCCACGCGCTTCGGCCGACCGACTACGCGTTCCCGACGTACCGCGATCACGGGGTCACCTGGAACCGCGGCGTGCCACCCCTCGACATCCTGGCCATGTTCCGCGGGGTGACCAACGGCGGCTGGGATCCCGAGCGATTCCGCTGCGCCCTCTACACGATCGTGATCGGCAACCAGGTCCTGCACGCCGTGGGGTACGGCATGGGGATCCAGCTCGATGGTTCGCACGACGTGGTCGTGGGCTACTTCGGGGACGGGGCGACCGCGGAGGGCGACGTCAACGAGGGCTTCGTGTTCGCGGCCGCCTTCAATGTGCCCGTCGTCTTCTTCTGCCAGAACAACCAGTGGGCCATCTCGCAGCCGCAGCAGCGCCAGAGTCCGGTGCCCGTGTTCGAGCGCGCCGCAGGCTTCGGCTTCCCGGGCATCCAGGTCGACGGCAACGACATCCTGGCCGTGATGGCGGTGACCCGGGATGCGCTCGAGCGGGCCAGGAACGGCGGGGGACCGACGCTGATCGAGGCGTTCACCTACCGCATGGCCGCACACACGACGTCGGACGATCCGACCCGCTACCGGCACGCGCACGACCTCGAGGTGTGGCGGCTGCGCGATCCGATCGAGCGGCTGAAGGTGTTCCTGGCGCGGCAGGGCATCGCCGACCGGCACTTCTTCGACCACATCGAGGACGAGGCGGCCGGGCTCGCGAACATGGTGCGCGACGGGGTCCGTTCGATGCCGGAGCCGCCGGCGACCGCCATGTTCGACCATGTCTACGCGGAGCCGCACGCCCTGATCGACGAGCAGCGGCAGCGCCTGGTCGACTACGAGGCGTCCTTCGACGACCAGCACGCCGCGATCGCGGAGCCGTCATGACGACGATGACGATGGCGCGTGCGCTCAACGAGGGGCTGCGGCGCGCCATGACGCGCGACCCGAAGGTGGTGCTGTTCGGCGAGGACATCGGCCGGCTCGGCGGTGTCTTCCGGATCACGGACGGGCTGCAGAGGGACTTCGGGGAGTCCCGGGTCATGGACGCGCCCCTCGCCGAGAGCGGCATCGTGGGCACCGCCGTGGGCCTGGCGATGCGCGGCTACCGACCCGTCGTGGAGATCCAGTTCGACGGCTTCGTGTACCCGGCCTTCGACCAGATCGTCTCGCAGGTCGCCAAGATGCACCGCCGCTCCGAGGGTGCCGTGCCCATGCCCATGGTGATCCGCATCCCGTACGGTGGCGGGATCGGTGCGGTCGAGCACCACAGCGAGTCCCCCGAGGCGTACTTCGCGCACACCGCTGGGCTGCGCGTGCTCTCGCCGTCCGACGCGAGCGCTGCGTTCGTCACCATCCAGCAGGCCATCGCGTGCGACGACCCGGTCGTGTACTTCGAGCCGAAGCGTCGGTACTGGGACCGAGCGGAGGTCGATGACTCCGTCGACGCGTCGGATCCGAGCCAGGTGCCGAGCGCGTGGCAGTCACGGATCGTGCGCACCGGGTCCGACGTCACGATCGCCTGCTACGGCCCGATGGTTCGCACCTGTCTCGAGGCGGCCGCCGCCTCGGACGACACGTCCATCGAGGTGATCGACCTGCAGGCCCTCTCGCCGCTGGACCTCGACACCGTCGCCCACTCCGTCGAGCGGACCGGTCGGCTGGTCGTCGTGCACGAGGCGTCCGCCAACGTCGGGCTCGGAGCCGAGGTGGCGGCCCGGATCGGCGAGCGCTGCTTCTACTCGCTGGAGGCGCCGGTCCTCCGGGTCACCGGCTACGACGTGCCGTACCCGCCCAGTCGGCTGGAGGAGCACTTCCTGCCCGACCTCGACCGCGTACTGGACGCGGTCGACCGATCCATGGCCTACTGATGGAGCCCGTCCGGGCCGTGCGCGCACAGAGGAGGTCGACGCCGTGACCGAGGAGTCCCTGGTGTTCGCGCTCCCCGACGTCGGCGAGGGCCTGACCGAGGCCGAGATCCTCCGGTGGCATGTGCGACCGGGCGACACGGTCACCATCAACCAGATCATCGTCGAGATCGAGACGGCCAAGGCGTCCGTCGAGCTGCCCTCCCCGTTCGCCGGGACTGTGCTCGAACTGCACGCCGAGGAGGGCGCCGTCGTCCTCGTGGGCGCGCCGATCATCACGATCGCCTCACGGGTGGCCCAGACGCCGGACGCGGCGACGCGGCAGGCGGTGCTCGTGGGGTACGGCGTGCGCGAGGCGTCGCCGACCAGCCGCCGGTCGCGCCGGCCCGCTGGAACACCTGCGGTCACGGCACCGGCTGCGGAGCCCGACCGAGTGGTCGAGCCGGCCGCCGCTCCGCCACCTCCGGTCACACCGGTCCCGGCCGCGTCGTCGGGGCCGGTGCGGACGAAGCCGCTGGTGCGCAAGCTCGCCCGCGAGCGCGGGGTGGACCTGTCGACCGTGGCGCCCTCGGGGGCCGGCGGGCAGGTGACGCGTGACGACGTCCTGCGGGCGGCCGGCGGCGAGGTCCGCTACCCGAGCGTGAGCCAGGACGTGGCCGGCGACCGGGTCCCGGTCCGCGGTGTTCAGCGGGCCATGGCCGAGGCGATGGTCCACTCTGCGTTCAGCGCCCCCCACGTCACCGAGTGGATCGACGTCGACATGACGCGGTCGATGGAGATCATCCAGCGGCTGCGCGAGCGACCGGGCAACTCCGACGTGCGCATCACGCCGATGGTGCTGGTGGCGGCCGGGCTCGTGCGGGCCGCCCAGCGGTTCCCCCGAATCAACTCCACGTGGATCGACACGGCGACCGGGGCCGACGTCCTCATCCACCGCGACGTGCACCTCGGCATCGCCGCCGACACCCCGCGCGGACTGGTGGTGCCGACCGTCAAGAGCGCGTCGGGCCTGGGACTGGTCGACTTGGCGCGCAGCATCCAGCAGGTCATCGACACCGCCCGCGCCGGTCGCAGCACGCCCGCCGACCTGACCGGCGGCACGATCACCCTGACCAACGTGGGCGTGTTCGGGGTCGACGGCGGCACACCGATCCTGCCGCCGGGGCAGTCCGCGATCCTGGCGATGGGACGCGTCCTGGACCGGGCGTGGGTCGTCGACGGCCAGATCGTGCCGCGCCCGGTCATGACCCTCACGCTGTCGTTCGACCACCGCGTCATCGACGGTGCGCTGGGCTCGCGGGCGCTCCAGTCGGTCGCGATGTACCTGTCCGATCCGGCGCTGGCCCGCATGCTCGACGAGTCATAGAGAGCCGCGCCGAGCAGCGGCGCCGTCAGGGGGTGATGGTCATCCCGGACAGCAGCGCCGCGCCAAGGTCGCGATCGCCGCTCAGCTCGACCCGTCCCACCAGCGTCGGATCGTCGGGGGCGAGTCGCCCGCAGGACAGCTGGACGAGGGCCGCCCAGGTGGTGTTCATGGTGACGTCGGCCTGCGGCGTCTCGTCGACCCGGACACCGCGCCCGGCGTCGTCGACCTGCGCAAACACCTCGTGGTGCAGCCCCGGTCCGACGATCACGACGTGCAGCACCTGGCCGGGGGCCGCCTTCGCCCCCCGGGCCCAGACGTAGGGGAGCGCGGCGACGATCTGCATGAACGCGATCCCAGCGCCGTTGGAGTTCCAGCCGCCGTCGCTGCCGATCGCCGCGCGGATGTCCTGCTGGTGCACCCAGGTGTCGAAGATCCGCATCCGGAGCAGCCGGTCGACCGGCATCGGCTTGCCCAGCGGGCCGAGCGCCGTGCCGTCGGGGTCGAGGGCGTCCAGTTGCGGGCGGCGCATCGCGATGGCGGCCCGGAGCTCGTCGAGCACCTCGCCCATGGGGCGGCCGCGTCGGGCGTCGACGCCGATCTCGGTGAACCGGCCGAAGTCCCCCTCCGCGTGCGGAAGGGCGCTCCAGTCCGGCTCGTGCGTCGGACGCGGCGCGCCGCCCAGCGACGCCTCGATGTCGACGGTGTGGGCGACGACGTCGCCCACCGACCAGCCGGGGCACGGAGTGGGGGCGTCCCACTGCTCGTCCGTGAGGGGGGCGCACAGGTCGACGATCGCCTCGAGCTCCTCGTTCCAGATGTCGATGAGTTCGGCGATGGTGGGCTGGTCGGTGCTGGTCGCGTCCATAGCGGTGGACTGTACGGGGGCCGGACGGGCGTGTCGACGGATGCGTAGAGTCGGGCCATGACCGTGCGCGTCGCCCTCGTCCAGCTCGACTGCTCGACATCCGAGCCCGTTTCGGATCGGGTGACCCGGACGCTGGGGCTCATCGACCGCACCGCACCGGATGTCGATGTCATCGTCCTGCCGGAGCTGTGGCACGTCGGTGCCTTCGACGTGGATGCGGCTCGCCTGCACGCGCAGCCCATCGACGGACCGCTCGTCCAGGCGATGGCCGTACTGGCCGGCGAGCATCACGTCTGGCTGCACGGCGGCTCCTTCTGCGAAGTCGCCGAGGACGGCTCGCACTACAACACCAGCGTGCTCTTCGGACCCGACGGCACGCTCGTGGCCAGCTACCGCAAGATCCACCTGTTCGGCTTCGAGGGCGGCGAGACCGTCCTGATGAGCGGCGGCGACGAGCTGGTCGTCGTCGACACCCCGCTCGGACCGACCGGACTCGCGACCTGCTACGACATGCGGTTCCCTGAGCTCTTCCGGGCCCTGACCGAGGGCGCGGCGACGGCCATCCTGCTCACGTCCGGCTGGCCGGACGTGCGCATCGAGCACTGGGACGTCCTGACCCGGGCCCGCGCCATCGAGAACCAGGTGTGGTTCATCGCGTGCAACGAGGTGGGCACCCAGGTCGACGTCACCCTCGGCGGGCACTCGGTCGTCGTCGACCCCAAGGGCCAGGTGGTCGCGCAGGCGGGTACTTCCGAGGAGGTGCTCGTCGTCGAGATCGATCCCGACGCGAGCATCGCCTGGCGCCAGGAGTTCCCCGTGCTCAAGGACATCCGCATCAGCTGAGCGCCGGTACGGCAAGGGCGCGTCAGCAATCGGCGGGCGGCGTCAAGAACGCGTAAAGGGAGCATCGTCCGAGGGTCGACGCGAACCTAGCGTGGAAGCGTGGTCACCCAGACGCTCAAGAGACTCATGGTCGGCCGCCCGCTTCGCACCGAGCGGGCCGCCCACGCGCTGCTCCCCAAGTGGCTTGCCCTCCCGGTCTTCTGCTCCGACCCGTTGTCGAGCGTGGCATATGCGACCGAGCAGATCATCCTGGTGCTCATCCTGGGCGGTGCCGCGGCCCTGACCATGACGCCGTGGGTCGGTCTCGCCGTCGTGGTGCTCCTGGTCATCGTGGTCGCCTCGTATCGCAAGACCGTGCACGCGTACCCGGGTGGTGGCGGCGCCTATGCCGTCGCCAAGGACAACTTCGGGCAGCAGACGGCGCTGGTCGCCGCGTCGGCCCTGGTGGTCGACTACATCCTGACCGTCGCCGTCTCGGTGACGGCCGGGGTGGCCAACCTGGTCTCCGCCTTCCCGGTGCTCGCCCCGTGGGCGGTCGAGGCGAGCCTGGCCATGGTCGTGCTCCTGACGGTCGTCAACCTGCGCGGCGTGAAGGAGTCGGGCCTGTCGTTCGCCTTCCCGACGTATGCCTTCATCGCCAGCGTCCTGCTCATGCTGGTCATGGCGATGTTCCGCGGCCTCACGGGCTCGCCGGTGGTCGCCGAGTCGGCGGGGTTCCCGGTCGAGACTGCGGAGGCCACGGGGGCGGCCGCCGTGTTCCTGCTCCTGAGGGCGTTCGCGTCCGGCTGCACGGCGCTCACCGGGGTCGAGGCCGTCAGCAACGGGGTGCCGTTCTTCCGGGCCCCCAAGTCGCGCAACGCGGCGATGACCCTGACAGTGATGGGGACCCTCGCCGTCGTGATGTTCGGCGGTGTGACGGCGCTGGCCGTCACGTCCGGGGTGAAAATCGCCGAGAACCCGGCCGACCTCGGGCTGCCGGCCGATGCGGTGCAGCAGACGGTGATCGCGCAGCTCGGCTCGGCCGTCTTCGGTTCCAGCTCGATCGGGTTCTTCGCCCTGCAGCTCTTCACGGCGGCAGTGCTCGTGCTCGCGGCCAACACGGCGTTCAACAGCTTCCCGATCCTCGGCTCGGTCCTGGGCCGGGACGGCTACCTGCCACGCCAGTTCGGCCGCCGCGGGGATCGCCTCGTCTTCAGCAACGGCGTCCTCATCCTGGCGGCGTGCGCTGCCGTCCTGATCGTGGCCTTCGATGCCAGCGTCACCCGGCTGGTCCAGCTCTACATCCTGGGCGTCTTCCTGTCGTTCACCATCTCGCAGGGCGGGATGGTGCGGCACTGGGGTCGTGAGCTGCGGACGGCGACCGGGAGCGCGCGCCGGTCCATGCACAGATCGAGGGTCCTCAACGCCGTCGGGGCCACTGTCACCGCCCTCGTGCTGGTGATCGTCGTCGTGACGAAGTTCAGCCACGGTGCGTGGCTCATCATCATCGCGGTTCCGGCCTTCGTCGTCGTCATGCTGCTGATCCACCGCCACTATGACCGCACCGACGACCGACTCGCGGCCCCTCCGGGTGGCCTCGCCCTGCCTGCCCGCGTGCACTCCGTCGTCCTGGTGTCCCGGCTCAACGCCCCCGCGCTGCAGGCCCTGGCCTTCGCGCGCGCGGCGCGACCATCGACGCTGGTGGGCCTGCACGTCCAGACCGACCGCAGCAACGTGGCGGCGCTGGAGCACCTGTGGGAGCAGCGGGACGTACCCGTGCCACTGGTCGTCGTGGAGTCGCCCTTCCGTGACGTGACCGGGCCGGCGGTCGACTACGTGCGGCGGCTCAAGGCCGAGCATCCCGGCGACATGGTCGCGGTCTACATCCCCGAGTACGTCGTCCGGCACTGGTGGGAGGGACTGCTGCACAACCAGAGCGCGATCCGGCTGAAGACGAGGCTGCTCTTCGTGCCCGGCGTGGTCACGACCAGCGTGCCGATGCTGCTGGCCGGCGTGCACGAGCCACGCCAGCCGGACCAGCTGATGCCGGCCGACGGCGAGAACGGAGTGCCCCTGGTGTCCGCGACGGCCAGCCGTTCCGGTGGAACACTGGGCAGGTGACCCGGCTGGTGGATCCGCGACGACTGGCAACGAGGGTCGTGGCGTCGGTCGTCGGGCTGTCGGTCGTCTGGGCGACCGTGCTCGCGCTGTCGCGGGCGAACCCGGTGGATCTCGCCGCAGCCCTGCTGGTGGTCCTGGCCGAGGTGCTGGTCGTGGCGGTCCTCAGCGGGCCGCTGCTGGCGGTCGTCGTGGCGCTGGCGGCCGTCGTCCTGGTCAACTGGTACCTGGTCCCTCCCTACGGCACGTTCGAGATCGCGAGCACGGACAACGTCGTGGCCCTCGTCGTGTTCACGCTGGTCGCCGTGGTGGCGTCCGCACTCGTCGAGGTAGGGGCGCGGGCCAGGTCGACGGCCCGCGTATCGACGAGTCGGGCGGAGCTGCTCGGGGATCTCGTGGTGGTCAACCAGGGCGACGACACGCAGACCGCCCTCGAGCGCATCCGTGGATCACTCGGCCTGGACCGGATGGAACTGGTGGGGATGGCCGGAGACCCGCCGGCCTCCGTCGTCCTGGCCTCCTCCGGCGCCGAGTCGGCAGCGGCGGTCGTGGTCGACGTGCCGCTCGCCGACGGCTACCGGATGATCGGCCGGGGGCCCGTCCTGTTCGCGCCCGATCCCGACTTCCTCGTCTCGCTGGGATCCGCTGCGGTGCTGGCCTTCGAGAGCGAGCAGCTCGAGGCCGAGAGCCGTCGCGCCGAGCAGCTCGCGTCCATCGATCGAGCCCGCACGGCACTGCTGGCCAGCGTCGGACATGACCTGCGCACGCCCCTCGCCGGCCTGCGCGTCAGCGTCGACGCGCTCAGCGATGCCGAGGCGAGCCTGTCCGAGAGCGATCGGCGCGAGCTGCTCGAGACCATCGCGGCGTCGGCGGATCGCCTCGACGAACTGATCACGAACCTGCTCGACATGAGCCGGCTGCAGGCCGGCGCCGTCCTTGCGCACCCGGTGGCCACCGACGTGGCGGAGGTGGTCGACCGGGTGCTGATCGCCGCGCCGAACCCGCGCGTCACGACCCGGTTCCCGGATGCGCTCCCGCCCGTGGATGCCGACCCCGCTCTGCTGGAGCGGGTGATCGCCAACCTCGTGTCGAACGCACTGCGGTACTCGCCGCCCGATTCGCCGGTCACCGTGAGCGGGCGAGTGGACGGCGCCCACGTCCTGCTGGACGTTCAGGATGCCGGCCCGGGCATCCCTCGGGAGAGCAGGGACGAGGTCTTCCAGCCCTTCCACCGGGTCGGCGCCGCGGCCGACGGTGGCAGCGGGCTCGGCCTGGCCATCGTCCGGGGGTTCAGCGAGGCGATGGGAATCGACGTGGAACTGCGGCAGGACGACGGCTCGGGCCTGACCGCCCGCCTGGTCATGCGGACGTGGGGAAGTCGCGCATGAGCACGGTCCTGCTCGTGGAGGACGACGACCGCCTGCGTCGTGCGCTCGCGCTGACGCTGCGCGCCCGTGGCTACTCCGTCGAGGACGTCGGCACCGGGGCCGCGGCGCTCTCGGTGCTCGCCCGGCACCGGGTCGACGTCGTCGTGCTCGACCTCGGCCTGCCGGACCTCGACGGGATCGACGTGATCGGCAGGCTGCGCGCCGAGCACACGGTGCCGGTCATCGTGCTGTCGGCACGCAGGGACCAGAGCGACAAGGTCAGTGCCCTCGATGCCGGGGCCGACGACTACCTGACCAAGCCGTTCGGCGTCGACGAGCTGCTTGCCCGGCTCCGGGCCGCGGTGCGGCGAGCCGGGCGCGGCGACGACCAGCGCGTCGTCACGACCCCCGACTTCGTGATCGACCTCGGCCGCAAGACCGTCACGGATCCGCGAGGCGAGCCAGTGCATCTCACGCCGACGGAGTGGGGCGTGCTCGAGGTGCTCGTGCGGGCCAACGGCATGCTCGTGACGTCGGTCGACCTGCTCGGGCAGGTGTGGGGCCCGGGCTTCGAGAAGCAGGCCAACTACCTGCGGGTCTACCTCGGCCAGCTGCGCCGCAAGCTCGAACCGGAGCCCGCGCGGCCGCGCTACCTCGTGACGTCGCCCGGCATCGGGTACCGCTTCGACGTCACGGGCTCGGGGTCGTGAGGTCGGCTACATCCGGGTGATCGCGTCGATGGGTCCGACCACGATGACCGGCCGGCGGTCGGGGTCGAGCCAGGTCAGCACGTCGCGCATCGTGTCCTGCGGGATCGCGATGCAGCCGGCGGTCACCTTGCCGTTGGTCACGTGCAGGAAGATTCCGCCGCCCGCAGCGGTATCGGCGGGCCGGGCCGCCCGGCGGACGCCGTCCGATCCGGTCCGGATCGGGCCCCGGGGCAGGTTGTAGTCGAGGATCGCCGCGTAGTTGTACTGCCTGCCGTAGCCCCAGAGCCGCTCGACGTAGCCGCCATAGCCCGACCACGGTCGGTTCGCGGTCTGGAGCAGGTTGTAGGTCGCGGGGTTGCGCGGGTTGTACGTCCAGGCGTCGTTGCGGTCGACGTGCGTGTAGGGCAGTTCGGTGCCGGGGTCCGGCGCCCGGCCGAAGGCACCCGGGATGCCGAACGTGCCGGCCGGCGTCTTGCCCGTGCCCTGCCGTCGTTGAGCGGCCTTGTAGAGCCCGCTCCAGCCCAGCCGGGCCGGGGTGGCGCCGACGACCTGCCGCCAGCCACCGGCCCCGTCGCGCTCGTAGGCCCGCAGCGTCGCGTGCGTCGAGCGCCAGTCGGGAGCGGTCACGACGATGACCTGGCCGGCCGTGCCGACGTGAGCGAGGTTGGACGGGTGGTAGTCCGGCTGCTGTGCCGCGGCGGGCGTGCCGAGCGCGACCAGGCCCGCAATCAGGGCGGCCGCGACCACCGCGGCAGGGGCCAGGGGGCGAGCGGGTCGAGAGAGCATGCCACCACGGTAGGCGACGCCTGACGCCCAGCGGAGCGCTGGGGCGCGGGGACAGCGTTTACACGGGATTAACCAACGGTTCGGTAACAGTTCGGGATATCCCACCGGATCGCCGCTACTTTGGCGGAGTACGTCCCACAACCGAAAGGACATCGCGCAATGCGCCGATCCATTCTCGTGGTGCCGGTCCTGCTCACGGCATCCCTCGTCGCAGCATGCTCGTCCAGCAGTACGAGCTCTGAGACCACCGCAGCGGCCAGTGCCGCGGCGAGCACGGCCGCCTCGGCCGCCGCCTCCGAAGGCGCGACCGGAACCGAGCCGGTCTGCGGCACGACCGTCGAGGAGATCGCTGCCAAGGCCAAGGAGGAGGGCAACGTCAACCTCATCGCCCTCCCGGACACCTGGGCGAACTACGGCGGCATCCTGAAGTCGTTCCGCGACACGTACGGGCTGGAGGCGCCGGTGGCCACTCCCGATGCGTCGTCCGCCGATGAGCTCACTGCCATCACGACCCTGGCCGGGCAGCCCGACAAGCCGGACTCCATCGACATCGGGCCGTCCTTCACCGAGCAGGCCAAGACCGAGGGCCTCATCGAGCCCTACAAGACCACCAACTGGGACGAGATCCCCGATGCGCTGAAGGACCCCGACGGCAACTGGATCGGCTCCTACTACGGCATCATGTCGATCGGCTCGAACACCACGCTGGTGCCGAACGCGCCCCAGACCTGGGCCGATCTGACCAAGCCCGAGTACAAGGGCCAGGTCACGCTCAACGGCGATCCGCGTGAGGCGGGAGCGGCCTTCGCCGCCGTCGTCGCCGCATCGCTGGCGAACGGCGGCTCGTTCGACGACATCATGCCCGGCATCCAGTACTTCTCGGACCTGAAGAAGTCGGGCAACCTGCAGGTGATCGACGTGACCGAGGCCGCCCTGGTCTCCGGCGACGTGCCGATCGCCCTCGACTGGTCGTACAACTTCCCGGGCATCATCCCCAAGCTCCAGGAGGCCGGCTTCGACATGACGACGACCATCCCGAGCGACGGCCTGTACGGCTCGTACTACGCCCAGTCCGTGGTGTCGGATGCGGTTCACCCGTGTGCGGCTCGCCTGTGGATGGAGCACATCACCGGTGACGCCGGCGCCCTCGGCTACCTCGAGGGTGGTGCGATCCCGGCCCGCTACGCGGCCATGGACGCGGCAGGGGTCATCACCGACGACATGAAGGCCAATCTCCCGAGCGCTGATCTCATCTCGCAGATCACCTTCCCGACCGCGGCGCAGACCGAGGCCATGAAGGCGCAGCTCACCGAGAACTGGGGCCCGATGGTCGCCGACCTGTAGTCGTAGGGAGCGAAAGTGGGGCGTTGATCCGTCGACGCCCCACTTTTCGTCCGGCGTGCCCCTAGCCTTGACCTGGCCGAACCGAAGGAGGCTGCGTGCGCTCGTTGTTCCGACGGGAGAACCGTCTCGGCCTGCTGGTGGCACTGCCCTTCGCGGCATTCGTCGGGCTGTTCCTCGTGTACCCGATGGTGGTCGTGATCTACAAGTCGGTCATGTCGGACGGGACCTTCAGCCTGGACGCCCTGGGCCGGGCGGTCTCCGGTCCGTACCGCACCGGCTTCATCAACTCGATCGCGCTGTCGTTCTGGAGCGCCCTCATCGGCGGGGTGATCGGCCTGCTGCTGGCGCTCACGATGAAGAGCCTGGCCCGGCCGCGCTGGCTCCACTCGTCCCTCGACGCGTGGTCGTCCGTGGCCTCGCAGCTCGGCGGCATCATCCTCGCCTTCGCCTTCATCGCCACGATCGGCGCCCAGGGCGCCATCACCAAGGTCTTCATGAACTTCGGGATCGACCTCAAGTCGATGGGCGTCTCGACGACGGGATTCTGGGGGCTGGTCGTCGTCTACCTGTACTTCCAGATTCCGCTGATGTTCCTTGTGATGATGCCGGCAGTCAACGGCCTGAAGGCATCCTGGCGGGAGGCCGCCGCGATCATGGGCTCGTCGCCCCTTCGCTACTGGCGGACCGTCGCCGTGCCGATCCTCGCGCCGTCCGCCATGGGCGGGATCCTGCTTCTCTTCGTCAACTCCTTCACGGCCTACGCGACGGCGTACGTCCTCAACGCCAGCTACCCGATCGTGCCCCTGCAGATCAGGTTCCTGCTGCAGGGCAACGTCATCACGGGCGAGGAGGACCTCGGCAACGCCATCGTGTTCTGGGTCATCCTGCTGCTGTTCACCAGCCTGCTTCTGGTCACGGTCCTGCAGCGACGGACGCTGAAATGGATGAGCTCATGAGCGCGGGGACCCGTCGCGTGCGCCCGATGGGCGTGGTGAAGTGGGCGTTCCTCATCGGCGTCGGCCTCTACTTCCTGGTGCCGATGCTGGCCATGGCGCGATTCGCCTTCCAGGCCGTGCCGATGGCACTGCTCACCCCGGACAAGCTGTTCACCGGATGGTCCGTCTCGGGGCTGGGCGCCGCCCTCACGGACCCGGACATCCTCACGGCCGCGAAGAACAGCCTCATGCTCGTCGTCTTCGCCATCCTCCTGAACCTCGTCCTGCTGGTGCCGCTGTCCATCATCACCGAGGTGCGCAACCCGGCGCTGCGTCCGTACCTGACGGCCTTGACACTCCTGCCGTGGGTCATCCCGCCTATCGCCCTGGTGGTCGGCGTGTCCGCGACGTTCCGCGCCACCGTGCCGTGGTTCCTGGCCAGCATCTTCAGCCTCGTGCCCTTCTACGCGCTGTGGGCGATGCCCTTCACCTACCGGGCCCTGGACGCCGGGCTGCAGGCCATCAACGCGCGAACGCTCTACGAGGCGGCCCGCAGCATGGGGGCGTCACTGGGCACCATCATCTTCAAGGTCCTGCTGCCCAACATGCGTGCGTCGATGGTGGCCGCCGCGGCCCTGACCGCCGCCATGGTGCTCGGCGAGTTCGTCTTCGCGTCCCTGCTGCTGAAGAAGACCCTCCCGACAGAGATGGTCATCTACCAGCGCAGTGATCCGCGCGGAGGCCTGGGCCTCGCGCTGCTCGTCATGGTCCTCACCGCACTCGCCATCGGCCTCGTCGTGCGCACCCTGCGCAAGCGCGGCCTCAACGTCCAGACGACTGGCATGTAGGAGAGCACGTGGCAACCGTTGAACTGATCGGCATCCGGAAGGCATTCGGGCCTTCGGTCGCGCTGGAGGACTTCAGCCTGTCCATCCGGTCCGGCGAGCTCGTCTGCCTGCTGGGACCCAGCGGCTGCGGCAAGACCACCGCCCTGCGCATCCTCGCGGGCTTCGAGCGCCCCGACGCCGGCTCGGTGATCGTCGAGGGACGCGACCTGTCGAACGATCCCCCCGAGAAGCGCCAGTTCGGCATGGTCTTCCAGGACTACAGCCTGTTCCCGAACATGACCGCCCGGCAGAACATCGACTTCGGCCTCAAGGTCCAGAAGCGGACCGCTGCCGAGCGGGCCACGATCATCGATCGCATGATCGCGGTGACGGCGCTCGAGCCGCACGCCGACAAGTACCCGCACCAGATGTCGGGGGGCCAGAAGCAGCGCGTCGCACTGGCCCGCGCGATCGCGACGTCCCCGAAGGTCCTCCTCCTCGACGAGCCGCTGTCGGCCCTCGATGCCAAGGTCCGCGAGACGCTGCGCGACGAGATCCGTCGCCTGCAGCTCGAGATCGGCGTCACCACGGTGTTCGTCACTCACGATCAGCACGAGGCGCTCGCCATCGCCGACCGGGTCGGGGTCATGAGCAACGGCCGACTCGAGCAGCTCGCGCCGCCTCAGGAGCTGTACGAGAACCCGGCGAACGAGTTCGTGGCCAGCTTCATCGGCACCGTCAACAAGCTTCCCGCCATCGGCCTGGCCGACGGCCGTTGGCAGGTCCTCGGGCGATCGGTCCCCGCGAACGTGCCGGGCACGTCGGGAGCGGGCGACACGGCGGCGGTGCGGCCCGAGCAGGTGGCGGTCGACGTGGCCGACGACGGGACGGCCGTCATCGTGTCGGTCTCGTTCCTCGGCCCCATGACCCGCGTGATCGTTCAGGACGACGTCCTCGGTCGGGTGGTGGCCGACATCATCAGCGCAGACGCGACCGGATTGGCGCCGAGCCAGCGGGTGCGGCTTCGCCTGCGCGACGATGTGGTCGAGGCCGTTCTCATCGGCGAGTCGTGAGCCACGTGCCCCTCGGGTCGTCCCAACCCCTGACGACGCATGTCACGATCGAGCGTGGCGAGGTCGGTCCGGGCGGCTGGCGCGAACTGCGGACCGGTCCTGCGGAACGGCACCTCGAAGCGATCCCCTCGGGCGACGTGATCGGCTGCCTGTGGCACCTCTCGGACACGCACCTGTGCGACGCGGAGTCGCCCGCGCGCATCGAGTACCTCGACCGGTACAGCGATCCGGACTCGAGGTACCGGGACGAGCTCGGCGACATCGGCACCTATCGGCCGCAGGAATCCCTCACCGTGCAGGTCGCCGTCGCGATGCTCCACGTGGTGAACGCCGTCCGGCACGGGCCCACGACGGGCGCGCCCATCGAGGCCGTCCTCATCACCGGCGACCTCACCGACAACGCGCAGCGCAACGAGCTCGCCTGGTTCCAGACGGTCGTCGAAGGTGGGGTCGTGTCGCCGCGCAGCGGTGACGCCAGCGCCAGTTCATGGGTGGGCGCAACGGACGCCGAGACGTGGGACGAGCGCTACTGGCACCCCGACGGACCGCCGCCGGGCGTCGAACCGGACCGGCCGACTCGGCTGTTCGGGTACCCGACGATCCCGGGGCTGGTCGATGCGTCGCGTGCCGACCTGACGTCGCCGGGCCTGGACCTGCCGTGGATCAGCGTGTTCGGCAACCACGACGGGCTCCTGCAGGGCACCGTCGCGCCCGACGAGGCGCTGTCCGCGCTCGCGGTGGGGGATGCCCGGATCACCGGGCTGCCGGCGGGCGCCTCACCGCTGTTGACGGCGGAGGCCATCGCCGCGGTCGGGCCGGCCCGGTACTTCCATGACGAGTCGTCGCCTCGGGTCGAGATCGTGGCCGACGCGGGGCGCGACTTCCTGGCGCCCGGCGAGTTCGCGGCGGCCACGAGGCAGGGTGAATCGGCCGACGGCGAGGCCAACTACTTCGTCACCGACGCGGGGGCGCTGCGGATCATCTCGCTCGACACCGTGAACCCGCACGGGGGCTGGCAGGGGTCGCTGGGCGCGGAGCAGTTCGCGTGGCTGCTCCAGCAGCTCGACGAGGCGGGAGACCGGTACGTCGTCATCGCGTCCCATCACCCGAGCCCCACGCTGACCAACGACTACCGGCCCGCGGGAGCGGAGCCCCGGGTCCTCGGGCCGCAGGTGCTGGCGGCCCTGCTCTCCCATCGGGGCGTCATCGCCTGGATCGCCGGACACGTCCACTTCCACGCGGCGTTGCACCATGGCGACGCCGAGCGCGGATTCTGGGAGATCACGTCGGCGTCCTTGATCGACTGGCCGCAGCAGGGCCGCATCCTGGAGTTCGTGCGGGTCGTCGACCGGGGGCGGCCGGAGATCGCGCTCATCAGCACCGTGGTCGACCATGCGGCCCCCGCGGAGTGGAATGCCCGCGAGCTCGACGACCCTGTCAATCTCGCCGCGATCTCACGGTCGCTGGCGGCAAACGACTATCGGATCCGGGAGCACTCGCTGCGCGGCCTGCGACTGGACTCGTCGCCCGAGGTGCGCAACGTTGTCTGGCGGACGCCGGACCCCCTCCCCTGACCGCCGAGGCGACTCAGGTGGTCGCGAAACAAGGGTCTGGGGGTCTGTTTCGCGACCACCTGGGTCGCCTCGGCGGGGGTGGGTCAGCCGACGGTCGGGTATCCCGCGTCGAGCCAGCCGTTGATGCCGGTCGACAGTTCGTAGATCCCGTTGATGCCGACTCCGCTCATCTCGGCGACCGCGGTCTGCGACCGATTGCCACTGCGGCAGTACACGGCGTAGGTGCCGGCCGGGTCGAGGCCAGCGATCTGGCTGGCGAAGTCGGGACCCTCGACGTTGTAGTTGACGGCTCCATCGATGTGACCCGCGTCGAACTCCTCAGGTGTGCGGACGTCGACGATGGTCACGCCCGGCGTGGCCACCACATCGGCGAACGCGGCCGCGTCGACGCGCTGGGGCGACGTCGGGGCGGCCGCCGCGGCGCTCGCGGCAGGAGCAGCCCCGTCGGCAGGGGCAGTCGCGTCGCTCGAGGAGCAGCCGGCCAGGGCGAAGACGGCGAGGGCAGCAGCGCTCAGGGCAACAAGTCGGTTTCTCATACCCCCTAGGGTATACCACCCTCAGACGTACCCGCCCCCCAGTCACCCCTGTCGAGAGGTGAGACGTCGGGGTGGATGCGGCCGGGGAGGCCCCGACAACTCCCCACTCGCGCATGCGCTGGGGGTGCGGGGCTCGGGTTCAGGGGTTGGGGGTGCGGGTGTCGCGGCGGGCCATCGCGGCCAGGCGCTCGTTGTACGCGCGCAACTCGGCATCGTTGTCGCGATCGGCTTGCCGGTCGTTGCGGGTGGCCTCGCGGTCGTCGCTGCGCGACCACTGGACGGCGATCACGATCAGGACGATCAGGCTCGGAATCTCGGACAGCCCCCAGGCGACCTGTCCGCCGTTGATGGTGTCGCGGAGTGGGTCGGTGACCCACTCCGGACGGACGATCCCGTACCACTCCGCGGCCATCGGCTGGGTGTCCATCATCAGGGCCACTGCGAAGAAGCCGTGGACCGAAAGGGCGAGGAGCAGGAGGAGCAGCCGTCCCCAGTAGGGCAGTGGCTTCGGTCGCGGATCTATGCCGATGAGCACCCAGTAGAACAGGTACCCCGACAGGATGAAGTGCAGTTGCATGGCCACGTGTCCGACGTGACTGCCCATAAGCCAGCCGAACAGCGGGGTCATGTACAGGCCGTAGAGCCCGATCACGTAGATGAAGAAGACGTAGAACGGATTGGTCAGCAGCCGCGTGATCCAGCTGTGCAGGAACCAGACAAGCCACTCCCTCGGCCCCCGTTCGTTGCCGCGCGCCGGGCGCAGAGCGCGAAGCGCGAGGGTCGCAGGGGCGCCCATGACCAGGAAGATCGGTCCGAGCATCGTGAGCGTCATGTGCTGGAACATGTGCAGGCCGACCGACACCTGGGCGTAGACCGAGATCCCTGCATTCGTGCACCAGATGACGACGATGAGCCCGAGCAGCCACGACACGGTGCGCAGCCAGGGCCAGTAGTCGCCGCGCCGCACGAGACGTACGACCCCGGCGATGTACAGCGCGCCGGCCAGGATCGAACCGGTGAAGAACAGGGGGTCCAGGCGGAATCCGAGGCCGACCGAGGCCGCCGTCGGCGGTGGTGGATACGGGAAGCCCAGAAGGCTCTCGCCGAGGGTGGGCAGCAGAACCTCGATCCTGGGTGTCGGGCTCAGGGCGAGCGCGACGCCAAGGCCGAGCGCAACCGCCATGACGAGGAGTTCAAGGCCGGCGACCCGTGCGAACGCGGCGGCCCGCGACGCGTTGCCGAGCGTGGCGATGATGCGTCGCCGAATGATCCAGCCGAGGCAGCCCAGGCCGACGATCAGCAGGGTCTTCATGAGCAGCACCTGCCCGTACCCGGTGGTCACCAGTTGCGCGGGCGTGTCCAGGCGCGTGTACGCGTTGGCCGCGCCACTGGCGGCGAGCAGGATGATCGCGACGAGGGCGAGGGTCGAGAAGCGCTGTGCCGGGCGGGCCATGGGCAGGTCGCGGCGAACGGCATGAGCGACGAGGCCCATCAGGCCGCCCATCCAGACCACGGCGGCGACGACGTGCGCGACGCCCGCGGAGATTGCCAGCGCGTGGTCGCCCAGCCCGGAGCTGTGACCGGCGAGCGCCGGCAGCGCGGACGCGGCGACGGCGATGATCAGCCAGGCAGCGGCTGCACCGGTGGTCGATGTCAGCACGGCACCGACGCAGACGACGACCGCGAGGATCGCCATGAACAGCAGCGCCCGCGTCGTCGGGATGTCGTTGGAGTAGGTGGAGACGATGTCGGGAGACGCGGCCGCGGACAGGCTCAGGCCGAGCACGGTCGCCAGTTCGAAGAGCAGTTGGACGAGTGCCAACGCCGCCCAGATCGCGGCGGCCGTGGCAGCGCGGACCAGGTCCACCCGTCCGGTTCGCGAGACGATCCCGTCCTTGCCGGAGGGGTCAAGCAGCGTTGCGGCGATCAGCCATCCGATGGTCGCAACCGCCGCCACATCCGTCAGGACACGCAGCACCGGCGTGCCCCAGCCGACGAGCGGGCCGGGATCGGGCAGGCCGGGAAGCGCGGTCTGGTACGAGCCCCCCGCCAGCACCAGGCCGAAGACCGCGGCGACCACGGCCACCGCGACGAGGGCCATGCCGACCAGCCACAGGGGGCCGCTGCCGACGCGGCCGGCCGGGCGAGACGTGGTGGTGGTCGTCGAAGTCATGTCCGTCGGCGGATGACGTAGCCGCCGGCGGCGACACCGATCAGCACGATTCCGACCGCGACCCAGACGCCGGCATTGGAGTTCGAGGAGCCCTCGGGCGTGTCGGCCTCGGCCTCGGGCGTCGCCCCCGCGGTCGCCGCTGCCGGGAGCGAGGGAGCCGGGCTCGTGTCGCCCGGATACGAGAACGCGACGGAGCCGGTGACCGGGTGCCCGTCGAGCGAGACCACGCGGTAGTTGATCGTGTACGCGTCGCCGGCCAGGCCGTCGGGCCACGGGGCGGTCAGCGTCGTCTCGTCGAGCATCGGCGCCACCCGGAACAGGGCGCCCGACGAGTCCGTCAGCGTGACCGTGACCGTATCGGCGAGCAGTTCCTCGCTGAACCTGAGGACGATCTCGGTGGGTGGCGCGTCGAGCTGCTGGCCGTCCTGCGGCGTGCTCTCGACGAGCTCGGTGTGCGCCGCAGCCGGTGTCGCGAGCGACACGGGCAGCAGGAACGAGAGGGCCATCAGCAGACCGAGGGTCGCACGCTTCACGACGTGAGCGTACGACCCTCGGGTGTGCGTGGGACTAGAAGGCCTCTTCCGGCAGGTCCATCAGGTCGAGCGTCGTCGCCTCGGCGACGGCCCGCTCGGCTGCCAGCAGCGGCAGCCGGTTGCGGGCGAACCACCGAGCCGTCTCGATCTTGCCCGAATAGAAGACGCGATCGCGCTCGGAGGGAGAGGCCTCCAGCGCCGCGGCACTGACCTCCGCCTGGCGCATCAGCAGCCAGCCGATGATGAGGTCGCCGGTGGCCATGAGCAGTCGGGTCGTGTTGAGGCCGACCTTGTAGATCTCCCGGCTGTCCTGCTGCGACGCCATCGCCCACTGGCCCAGGACGCCGACGATGCCCTGTACGTCCTCGAGCGCCTTGCCCAGCAGTTCGCGCTCCGCGGCGAGCTGGCCGGACCCCTCGTCGCCCTTGACCGTCTCGGTGATCTGCGCCGCCAGGAAGAAGATGGCCTTGAACTGGTCGCGGATCATCTTGCGGAAGAAGAAGTCCAGGCCCTGGATCGCCGTCGTGCCCTCGTACAGGGTGTCGATCTTGGCGTCTCGGATGTACTGCTCGATCGGGTAGTCCTGCAGGAAGCCGGAGCCGCCGTACGTCTGGAGGGCGACGGCGAGCATCTCGTAGGAACGCTCGGACCCGACGCCCTTGACCACGGGCAGCAGCAGGTCGTTCATGCGCTCGGCCATGTCGAGGTCGACGTCGGTGTCGCCGGCCTCGGCCATCTCGATGAGGTCCTGCCAGTAGGCGGTGTAGGCGATGAGGGCCCGCATGCCTTCGGCATAGGACTTCTGCAGCATCAGGCTGCGGCGCACGTCCGGGTGATGCGTGATCGTTACGCGGGGTGCCGCCTTGTCGGTCATCTGGGTCAGGTCGGCGCCCTGCACCCGCGTCTTGGCGTAGTCGAGCGCGTTGAGGTAGCCGGTCGAGAGGGTGGCGATCGCCTTCGTGCCGACCATCATTCGCGCGTACTCGATCACCTTGAACATCTGGGCGATGCCGTCGTGCACGTCGCCGACCAGCCACCCGATGGCGGGCTCCTTCTCACCGAAGGTGAGCTCGCAGGTCGTGGAGACCTTCAGGCCCATCTTCTTCTCGACGTTCGTTGCGTAGACGCCGTTGCGGCCGCCGATCGCGCCCGTCTCGAGGTCGACGAAGAACTTCGGCACGACGAAGAGCGAGAGCCCCTTGGTGCCAGGGCCGGCGCCGTCCGGACGCGCGAGAACGAGGTGCACGATGTTGTCGCTCATGTCGTGCTCGCCGGACGTGATGAAGCGCTTGACGCCCTCGATGCGCCAGGTGCCGTCGCCGTTGTCGAAGGCCTTCGCGCGGCCTGCACCGACATCGGAGCCCGCGTCGGGCTCGGTGAGCACCATCGTCGCGCCCCAGCGCTTCTCGATGATCAGCTCGGCCCAGCGCTTCTGGTCGGCGTTTCCGAGGTGGTCGAGGATGGACGCGAATCCGGGGCCGGACATGAACATGAAGGCGGCGGGGTTCGCGCCCAGCATCATCTCGCTGGCCGCCCAGCGCAGTGAGGGCGGCGCACCCGTGCCGCCGAGGTGCTCGGGCAGGTCGAGGCGCCACCACTCGGAGTCCATCAGCGCCTCATACGACTTCTTGAAGCCCTCCGGCATGGTCACGCTCTTGGTCGCCGGGTCGTAGACCGGTGGATTGCGGTCCCCGTCGGCGAACGGCTCGGCCAGCGGTCCGGTCGATAGCCGCTCGACCTCGCGCAGGATGTCCCGCGCGGTCTCGGGGTCCATCTCGTGGTACGGGCCGATGCCCAGTCGGTCACCCGCTCCGAAGACCTCGAAGAGGTTGAACTCGAGGTCGCGCAGGTTGCTCTTGTAATGGGACATGGGTGTACCTCCGTTGTTACCGGCCAGTAACTCCATGATGCTACCCGCGGGTAACTTGCGCAAGTAGGGGCGCGAGATCGGTTGATGTGCCCTGATGCACACCATCGGACCCGGGAATGAGAACAATGTGCCCATGAGCTCCCCCTGGTCGGGGTCGAAGACCCCGGTCGGTCCGCCGACCTCCGCCCACCCGACGATCCGGCAGCTGCTCTATGCCGCCGCCGTCACGGGCACCTGGTCGGGGCTCATCTGCCTGCTCATCTACCTGGTGGCGCTGATCTTCGGAGTGGACTTCTACCTGCTCGCCCCCCGGAGCGACACCGAGGTGCACATCCCGTGGATCGCCTTCTTCCTCGTGCCGCTGGTCTTCGCCGTGATCGGCGCGCTGCTCGCCTCGCTGGTGCGCGGCTTCCGGGCCGCCGGCCGGATCGTGTTCTGGCTCGGCACCCTGATCGCCCTGGGCACGACGGCCGTTCCGCTCACGCAGCCGCCGGGTGTCCCGTGGTCGACCCGGATCCTCCTGGTGGTCATGCACATCGTCACCTGGTTCCTCGTCGTGCCCCAGATCGCCCGGATCGTTGGCGACTCCGAACCGGGGGCCAGCGTTGAGCGAACCGAGTAGCCGGCGCTCGACCCCCATCGCCCTGGTCGTCGCCGCCCGACCGAGGCAGTGGATCAAGAACCTGCTGGTGTTCGCCGCACCGCTGGCCGCCGGTGAGGTCCTCGACCCCGACGTCCTGTGGCCCAGCGTCGGGGCGTTCGTGGCCTTCTGCCTGATCTCCAGCGCCACGTACCTCGTCAACGACGTGAAGGACGCGGACGCGGACCGCGCGCATCCGACCAAGCAGCACCGGCCCATCGCAGCCGGCGACCTGTCCCGTGGCACCGCGCTGGTCGCGGCCGGGGTGCTGGCGGTCGCGGCCGTCGCCCTCGCGTGGTGGATCACCCCGCCCCTGGCCGGGGTCGTCGTCGCCTATGCCGCGTTCACGCTGGCGTACACCCTCATCCTCAAGCAGGAGCCGGTGATCGAACTGGTCCTGGTCGCGATGGGGTTCCTCCTGCGAGCCATCGCGGGCGGCGTCGCCTCCGGCCTGCCCCTGTCGACCTGGTTCCTCATCGTCGCGGGCTTCGGCTCCCTGTTCATGGCCGCCGGCAAGCGCTTCAGCGAACTGGTGTCAGCCCCGATGCGGACGAGCCGAGGCGTCGCAGTCTCGCGGGCTACACGCCGACCTACCTGCGCTTCGTGTGGGGCACGTCGGCGGCGGTCGTCATCACGGCGTACTGCCTGTGGGCCTTCGAGGTCGGCCTGGCCCCGTCCACGTTCGCCTGGGCGACCTGGAGCGTGGTGCCCTTCGTCATGGCCGTGATGCGCTACGCCGTCGACGTCGACCGGGGCGAGGCCGAGGCGCCCGAGGACGTCGTCCTCCACGACCCGGTGCTGCTCGCGATGGGGGCGGCGTGGCTCGTCCTGTTCGGTCTTGGTGCAATGGGGGTCTGATGACGACACCAGCGACGTCCCCGCTCCTGCCACGGCCCGGCGAGCAGATGCTCAGCGGGTGGGGACGCACCTCCCCGACCGCAGCGCGCGTCGTGCCGGCCGGCACCGCCGGCGACGTCCAGCGTGCCATCGCCGAGGCCGGACCCCGTGGTGTCCTGGCGCGCGGCCTCGGGCGCTCCTACGGGGACGCGGCCCAGTCGGGCGGCGCCACGGTGCTGGATCTGTCGCCCATGTCCCAGATCGACGTCGACCCGCAGGCCGGGAGCGTGACGGTGGGCGCCGGCGTCAGCCTCGACACCCTGATGCGGACCGTCGTGCCGGCCGGCTTCTTCGTCCCCGTCACGCCAGGCACCCGGATGGTCACCGTGGGTGGTGCCATCGCGGCGGACGTGCATGGCAAGAACCACCACGTCGACGGCACCTTCGGCGCGCACGTCTCTCGCATGCGGGTCATCGACGGCCGGGCCGAGGAGCACGACCTCACGCCGCTCGCCGACGCGGACCGGTTCTGGGCGACGGTGGGCGGCATGGGACTCACCGGGGTCGTCACCGAGGCATCGTTCGACCTCATCCCCATCACCACCTCGATGATCACGGTCGACACGGAGCGCGCGGGCGACCTCGACGACGTGATGGCCCGGATGGTGGCCCGCGACGACGACTACCGGTACTCCGTGGCGTGGATCGACAGCGTCAACCCGTCCGGTCGCGGGGTGCTCACGCGGGGCGATCATGCCGAGATCGATCAGCCTCCCGCCAGGAGCGCCGTGGCACTGCGCTCGCGTACGGCCCGAAGGTCCTCGCCTCGGCTCCGGCCTTCCTCCCGGGCGGCCTGGTCAACGCCCTGACCATGCGCGCCTTCAACGAGGCGTGGTTCCGCAAGGCACCGAAGTCGCGGCAGGGCGAGCTGCAGTCGATCGGCGCCTTCTTCCACCCCCTCGACATCGTGCAGGACTGGAACCGCGTCTACGGGCCAGCCGGCTTCCTCCAGTACCAGTTCGCGGTGCCGGACGGCTCGGGCCATCTGGTCGGCACGGCGCTGAAGCGTCTCCGCGAGGTCGGGGCACCCAGCTTCCTCACCGTCCTGAAGCGATTCGGGGCCGCGAACCCGGCACCCCTGAGCTTCCCTCAGCCCGGCTGGACGCTCGCGATGGATATCCCGGCCGGGGTGTCCGGCCTGGCCGCGGTGCTCGACGAGCTGGACGACCTGGTGCTGGCCGAGGGCGGCCGCCTGTACCTGGCCAAGGACTCGCGGATGTCTCCGGCGATGCTGGCCGCCACCTACCCGCGACTGTCCGAATGGCAGGCGGTCCGCGACTCGATGGACCCCAAGGGGATCTTCACCTCCGACCTGGCAAGGAGACTGTCACTGTGATGGATGCACTGGGCGAGCCGCAGGGCGTCCTCGTCCTCGGCGGCACCAGCGAGATCGCCCTGGCGACGGTGCTGAGCTGCCGCGCGCCCGACTTCGACGTGTCGTGCTGGCAGGCCGTCCCTCGCCGGGGCTCGACGCTGCGGTCGATCGGCTGACGGCCGCCGGCATCCCCGGGGTGGTCGCCGAGGCCTTCGACGCGACGGCCACCGCCAGCCACGCAGACGTGATCGACCGCATCTTCGACGACGCCGACATCGACATCGTTCTGCTGGCGTTCGGCATGCTGGGCGACCAGTTGGCGGCCGAGTCCGATCCCGCACTGGCGGTCACGATCGCCACCACCAACTACACCGGAGCGGTCAGCGCCGGGTTGCACGTGGCACGTCGACTGCGGATGCAGGGTCACGGGAGCCTCGTGGTCATGTCCAGCGTGGCGGGCGATCGGGCCCGTCGGTCCAACTATCTGTACGGGTCGACCAAGGCCGGGCTCGACGCGTTCGCCCAGGGCCTCGGCGATGCCCTGCACGGGTCGGGTGCGACCGTCCTCGTGGTGCGGCCCGGGTTCGTGCGCACCCGGATGACGCAGGGACTGAAGGAGGCGCCGATGACCGTCGACGCGTCCGACGTGGCCCGCATCATCGTCGCGGCTTTGCGCAAGGGCCGGGAGACCGTCTACGCGCCCGGTCCGCTCCGGTTCGTCATGGCCGGCCTGAAGTCCTTGCCCCGTCCGGTGTTCCGCAGGCTTCCGATGTAGCTCGTGGCCCCGGCAGTTCCCGACACGCGTCCAGTCGTGGGTGCCGGGCACATGGGACGATTCGTCCCATGTCGCGATCGGTGATCGTCATCGGAGGAGGCGTCAGCGGGCTGTCCGCGGCGTACTTCCTGCGGCAGGCCCTGGGCCCGGAGTCCGATGTCGTCGTCCTGGAGCGCGACGAGGTGCCGGGCGGCAAGATCCGCACCCGAACCCTGGCGGGACTGCCGATCGACACCGGTCCGGACGCCTTCCTGTCCCGCGCGCCGGTGCTGCGACAGCTGATCGAGGAGCTGGGCCTCACCGACCAGATCGAGGGGCCCGCGTCGTCGGGCGCCTACATCTGGTCACGGAGCCGGCTGCGCCCCCTGCCGGCAGGTGCGACCTTCGGGTTGCCCGAGCGCGTCTGGCCGCTCGTTCAGTCGGGACTCATCTCCCTGCCTGGTGCGGCCCGCGCCGCTCTCGACGTCGTCCTGCCCCGAACGACCCTCGGTGACGACCCGAGCGTCGAGGACATGGTCCGACCCAGATTCGGCTCTGAGGTGTACGAGCGCATGGTCGAGCCACTGCTCGGCGGCGTCCACGCCGGCAGCGCTGCCGTCCTGAGTGCGCCGAGCACCGTGCCCGAGATCGCCGCCATGGCGACGGCCGGCCGGAGCATGGTCCTGACGATGCGCGCCCGCAAGCGCAGGGCGCCGAAGCCGACCGGCAAGCCGGCGCCGGCGCTGGTCTCGGTACGAGGGGGCCTGGACGGACTCACGCAGGCCCTCGTCGGGGCAGTCGGCGCCGACCGGATACGCACGGGGCAGCGCGTGACGGACATCGCCGCCGGACCCGATGGCGGATACGTCGTCAGGACCGAGACCGACACCTTCGTGGCCGACCACGTCGTGCTGACCACGCCCGCGTACATCGCCGCCGATCTGCTCGCCGACCTGGCGCCGAGTGCTGCGTCGGAACTGCGTGGCATCCCGTATGTCGGCGTGGCGAGCGTCGTCCTGGCCTATCCGAAGGCCGAGCTGCCCGAGCTGCCCGAGGGCACCGGCTTCCTCGTGCCGCCGGTCGAGCAGGAGTTCCTGGTCGGGTGCACCTGGCTGACGAGCAAGTGGCCGCACCTCGTCAACGACGACGTGGTGATCATCCGCAGCCTTGTGGGTCGATACGGCGACGACCGATGGGCCAGCATCGACGACGCGGGCCTGATCGAGCGCGTCCGCGAAAGCCTGCGGCGCATGGTCGGCATCGAGTCCGCGCCGGTCGAGACCCTCGTGCAGCGCTGGCCGGGAGCGATGCCGCAGTATGTCGTGGGGCACGCATCACGACTGGAGCGGATCGACTCGGCTCTGGAGCTGCAACCAGGACTGCACCTGTCGGGTGCCGCCTATCGGGGGGTCGGACTAGCCGGCTGCGTGGCACAGGGCCACGCGGTCGCGACGAAGATCGCGGAAGGATCCAGCCGATGACCACGACGCACCCCGCACGCCCCAAGGGCGTGGACTACGCGCAGCGGCCGATGCTCGTCTTCTGGGAGGTGACGCGGGCCTGCCTGCTGGCCTGTCACCACTGCCGGGCGTCCGCGACGGCGCAGGCCCTGCCCGGCGAGCTGAACGGTGCCGAGGGCCGGGACCTCATCGACCAGGTGGCCGGCTTCGGGCGGCCGTACCCGATCCTCGTCCTGACGGGAGGCGACTGCCTGCTCCGCCAGGACATCTTCGAGCTCGTCGAGTACGCGAACGGGAAGGGCGTCCCGGTCGCCATGTCACCGTCGGTGACCCCGATGCTGACGGACGAGGCCATCGCGCAGATGGTGTCCAGCGGCGTGAAGGCCGTGTCGCTGAGCCTCGACGGATCCAGTCCAGGCACGCACGACGGCGTGCGCGGCATCCCGGGCCACTTCGAGAAGACGATCCCCGCCATCAAGGCCCTCGTGGCGGCCGGGCTCACCGTCCAGATCAACACGACAGTGATGAGCCGCAACCTCGATGAGCTCGCGGAGATCGCGGAGATCGTGAAGACCACCGGTGCGAACATCTGGGAGGTCTTCTTCCTGGTGCACGTCGGCCGTGGCGAGTCCACCGACTCGATCACGCCGGACGAGCACGAGCAGGTGTGCCACTTCCTGTTCGACGCCTCTCACTACGGGTTCATCATCCGCACGGTCGAGGGGCCGTTCTTCCGCCGAGTGGTCGTTCAGCGACGCGAGAATCCGACCGCGGTCCCCGACGGCGACGTCTACCGGCGACTCAGCACCGAGCTCACCGATCGACTGGGCGAGCCGGGCGAGCGCTCGTCGGCGCACACGGCGTCCACCCGGGACGGCAAGGGCATCATCTTCGTCGCGCACAACGGCGAGGTGTACCCGGCCGGATTCCTGCCGCTCGGCCTCGGCTCGGTACGCGACATTCCCCTGGCCGAGATCTACCGCGACAACCCGACGCTGCTGCGCATCCGCTCCATGGAGTTCGGCGGCAAGTGCGGGCGCTGCGACTACGCCGACCTGTGCGGCGGATCGCGGGCGCGGGCTTACGCATCGACGGGCGACGCCCTCGGTCCGGACCCGGCCTGCGCCTACGAGCCGCCGAGCCTGGTCGTCGAGGCCTGACCTCAGCAGCCCTGCACGACGGGGCGATCCGAGCGAGGGTTGACGCAGCAGCCCGTGCCGCACATGCGCGCCCAGGGTTCGTCGTGCTCGAGCGTCGTCGTGCCGGACGCCTCCTCGACGAGATCGGCGAGGGCCGAGACGAAAGCGGTCGCGACACCCGCGGTCGCGACGCGGTGGAAGCCGAGCCCGAGTTCGGCGGCGGTCTGGCACGCCTGCGTGTCGAGATCCCACACGACCTCGACGTGGTCGCTGATGAACCCGATGGGCACGAGCACCGCGGTCCGCACGCCGCCGGATGCGGCCTCGCGGAGCGCGTCGTTGATGTCGGGCTCGAGCCAGGGCACCTGAGGTGGGCCGCTTCGTGACTGGTAGGCGAGGGACCACGGAACGTCTCGTCCCAGCCGCTCGGCGGTCATCTCGATGATGCGCTCCGCCGCACGCAGGTGCTGCCGGACGTAGAGCCCGGAGGCGGGCGACGAACTCGGTTCCGGACCGGACGCCATTGCCATGGCGTCGGGGATCGAGTGCGTCGTGAAGAAGACGTGGCACGGCCCGTCGGTATCGGCCAGCCCGTCTAGGACGCTGGCCAGATCAGCAGCCATGGGGGACAGGAAGCCCGGACGATCGGCATAGGGCCGCACCTTGACGACGTCGAGGGCGGACCCGAGGCCCGACTCCGCGAGCGCGGTGCCGAGGTCCTCTCGGTACTGCCGGCAGCCTGAGTAGGACGAGTAGGCGCTGGTCGACACGGCCAGGATGCGGCGGTGCCCGTCCTGGTGGATGCGCCGAAGCACGTCGACGAAGTATGGCGCCGAGTTGCGATTGCCCAGGTAGACCGGCTGCGAAAGGCCGCGACGCGCGAACTCGTCGCACAGGGCCGAGACGAGGGCGAGGTTCTGGGCGGGCAGCGGACTGATCCCGCCCATCGCGAGGTAGTGCGCCCCGACCTCGAGGAGGCGTTCCGGCGGGATGCCGCGTCCGGCAGTCACCCGCTCCAGGAAGGGCAGCACGTCGTCTGGGCCGTTCGGCCCGCCGAACGAGGCGAGCAGGACGGCATCGAATCGCCCCGGCTCATGCGGGTCCGGCCTGATCCGGTCTGGCGCGATCGGGTCGGACTCCGTCATCGCAGGACGTCGATCGCCTCGGCGGCATCCACCCAGCGGCCCGTGTAGAACGGAATCTCCTCGCGCACGTGGCGACGTGCCTCCGTGTAGCGCATCTCGCGCATCATGTCGACGAGATCGTGCAGGACGTCGGACTCCAGGGCGAGGACCCATTCGTAGTCGGTGAGGGCGAACGCCGACACGGTGTTCGAGAGGACCGACTCGAAGTCGCGGCCCTTCATCCCGTGCTCGACCAGCATCGTGCGCCGCTCCTCCTCGGGGAGCAGGTACCACTCGTACGAGCGCACGAATGGGTACACGCACAGCCACTGCTGCGCGGGCTTGCCGGCCATGAACGCGGGCACGTGCCCGCGGTTGAACTCGGCCGGACGGTGAATGCCCATGGCGGACCAGGCGATCTCGGTCGCCCGGCCCGCCGGCGTCCGGCGGAACGCGCGCAGCGCAGCCTGGATGCCCGCGGCGTCAGGTCCGTGCAGCCAGAGCATCAGGTCCGCGCGGTCGCGCATTCCCGAGACGTCGTAGATCCCGCGGACCTCGATGTCGTCGGCAGCGAGGTCCGCGATCCAGGAGTCGAGCGCGGCAGCGGCGTCCTCGCTCGATCCGCTGAGCTCGTCGTGACGGGCGAACACGGTCCATGCGGTGTAGCGGATGGTGTCGTTGATCTCGCGCGCGGTGGGTGCCTGCGCGGGCTCCGTCGTCGTCACTGCTCCTCCTCGAGCTCGCCGTGCGCCAGTTCCACGATGCGGGTAAGGACGTCGGGGTCGGCGTCCGGCGGCACCCCGTGGCCAAGGTTCAGGACATGGCCCGGTGCGCGCCGGCCGGTCTCGATGATCTGCTCGACGTGGCCCCGCAGGACGGGCCACGGGGCGAAGAGCAGGGCGGGATCGATGTTGCCCTGGATCGGGACGCCCGGTCCGAGCCGGTCGATCGCGACGCCGAGCGGGGTGCGGTCGTCGACGCCCATGACGTCGGCACCGGTGCGGTGCATGGCGACGAGCAGTTCGGAGGTCTTGGTGCCGAAGTGCACCCGGGGCACCCCGAGGTCCGCGACGGCCTCGAAGACGGCGGCGGAGTGCGGAGCGACGAAGGCCTCGTAGTCCGGCAGCGACAAGGACCCGACCCAGGAGTCGAAGAGCTGGACGGCACTGGCGCCGGCCATGACCTGCGTACGCAGGAAGGTCGACGTCGTGCGCGCGGTCCAGGCCAGCAGGTCGTGCCAGACGTCCGGCTCGGAGTGCATGAGCGCCTTCGTGCGCAGGTGGTCGCGGGAGGGGCGGCCCTCGACGAGGTACGACGCGAGCGTGAACGGTGCCCCGGCGAATCCGATGAGCGGGGTGTCGCCAAGCTCGGAGGTGCAGATGCCGATCGCCTCGACGATGGGTGCGAGCGACGCGGGGTCGAGCTCGGGCAGCCGGCCGACGTCGGCGCGCGTGCGCACCGCCTCTCCCATCACCGGTCCGACCCCCGGGACGATGTCGACGTCGACCCCGGCCTGAAGTAGGGGAACGACGATGTCGCTGAAGAAGATGGCCGCGTCGACGTGGTGTCGGCGCACCGGCTGCAGCGTGATCTCGCTGGCCATGGTCGGCGACAGGCACGACTCGAGCATCGCCGTTCCCTCGCGAAGGGCCCGGTACTCGGGGAGGGACCGTCCGGCCTGTCGCATGAACCACACGGGCAGCCGTTCGGGCCGGTCGCCTCGGTACGCGCGGATCAGTGCGGAGCCGGACGTTCGGGTCGACGGGTGATCTGCGGGGAGAGGCACGCTGTCACGCTAGCAGCCGGACCATGAACCCGCACACGGCGGAATTCCTTGTGCCACAGGTGTTTTCCCGACGCCGTGTCAGGCATTTTCCGACACAGTGTCGATCAGGCCACTGTTACTCTTTCGGATCATGGGACTCGCACTGGTTGGCGTCAGCCATACCGACGTCCCGCTCACCGCACTCGACGACATCAGCCGCAGCGCCGGCTCGCTTCCATCGGACCTGGTGATCGAACCGCATGCCGGGGTGTCCGGTGCGGTGCTGCTCTCCACCTGCAATCGGGTTGAGCTCTACCTCGAGGCGGAGGATCCGCGTCGAGCCGCCGAGGCTGTCGCCAAGATGTTCGCGAAGCGCGTCCAGCAGGGGGTCGAGGTACCGACGCCGCGACTGGGAATCGACGTCGCGCGCCACCTCTTCTCGGTGGCGGCCGGACTCGAGTCGATGGTCATCGGCGAGGACGAGGTCGCCGGTCAGGTCCGGCGTGCCCTGAAGCGGGCACATGACGAGGAGACGACGTCGTCGTCGCTCGAGCGGCTTTTCCAGTCGGCCTCTGCCACGTCGAAGAAGGTCTCGGCCACCACCGGGCTGGGCGCGGCAGGGCGATCGATCGCGTCGGTGGCGGTGGACCTCGTCGAGCAGGAGGACGGCCCCATCGAGGGCAAGTCCGTGCTGGTCATCGGCACCGGGTCCTTCGCGCGGGTCGTGCACGCGACCGTCGTGAAGCGCGGCAGCCAGGCACCGATGATCTTCTCCAGCAGCGGCCGGGCCAAGCGGTTCGTGGAGTCGCACGGCGGTGTCGCCGTCGGCCAGGCGGATCTCATGGAGGCGCTCGCCAGCGTCGAGCTCGTGGTGTCCTGCAGCGGGGCGCCCCATCCGATCCTCGACGCGCACACCCTGCGCATCGTCACCGAGCATCGCACGCGCCCGCTCCACGTCCTCGACCTCGCCCTGACGCAGGACGTCGACAACGAGGCACGCCAACTCGACTCGGTCCGCGTCATCGACCTCGACGTCATCTCTGGGCATGCGCCGCAGGAGCACGGAGACGCGGTGACGAACGCGCAGCGGCTGGTCAACGAGGCCGTCGAGCGCTTCTCGGCCCGCGAGTCCGAGCGGAGCGCCGACGCCGTGATCATCGCAATGAGGTCGCACGTGCAGGACCTGATGGAGCGCGAACGCGCGCGCATCAAGCATCGCCTGTCCCCGGACGTCGCCGCCTCCGTCGAGGACTCGCTGCGGCACTTCATCGGAGAGCTCCTGCACGAGCCGACGGTCCGGGCGCAGCAGTTCACCCGTGAGGGATCCACGGACGAGTTCGAGCAGTCGGTGCGGAACGTCTTCGGCATCGAGCCGGGCACCCCGCGCTCATGACGCGGCCTCTGCGACTCGGCACGCGTGGCAGCGCCCTCGCCCGCACCCAGTCGCAGCTCGTGGCCGACGAGATCACGACTCGCACCGGGCGGGCCGTCGACCTGGTCATCATCCGGACCCTGGGCGACGTGACCAGCGGGCCGCTGGCCAGCATGCCCCAGCCCGGCGTGTTCGTGTCGGCGTTGCGCACGGCCCTGCTCGACGACGAGGTGGACCTCGTCGTTCACTCGATGAAGGATCTGCCCTCCGAGCCGACGGACGGCATCTGCCTCGCGGCCGTGCCGCCGCGCGTCGATCCGCACGATGCGCTGGTGTCCGCCGGCAACCTCCGGCTGCTCGACCTGCCGGTCTCGGCGCGGGTCGGGACCAGCTCGCCCCGGAGGGCGGCCCGGCTCCGCGCCACCCGACCCGACCTCGTCCTCAGCGACCTGCGCGGAAACGTCGACTCGCGGATCGCGAAGGTCCGCACCGGTGCGCTCGACGCCACGATCCTTGCCGTTGCCGGACTCTCGCGCCTTGGCCGCCTCGCCGAGGTCGCCGAGGTCATCGACATGGCCGTGATGCTGCCGGCACCGGCCCAGGGCGCCCTCGCGATCGAGTGTCGGACCTCCGACGGCGAGGTCACGTCGCTGCTGGCCGAGCTGGACGACCCGGCAACCCGGCTCACGACGGCCGCCGAGCGCGCGGTCCTCTCGAGGGTCTCGGCGACGTGCGCGTCGGCGGTGGGAGCCCACGCGATCATGGCCTACGCGGGCATGACCCTGACGGCGGACGTGTCCGGTCGCGCGGCCGGCGAGTACGTGTCGCACACCGCGACCGCGCCCATCCCGGCCGGTGGGGCGGACGCGGCCGAAGCCGCCCGAGGCCTGGGCGTGCTGGTCGCGGAACGACTCCTCGAGGCGGGTGCCGGTCCTTTCATCTCGCCCGAGCGCACGCGTGACTGACGTCCTGCTCGTGCGCGCCCTCGGCGGCGACGACACGGACGCCGACGCGCTGCGGGCGCTGGGCGTGTGCGTCGTGGAGGACCCCTACCTGAGTGTCGATGCGTGCTCGGACGCGGACGCGACCCATCGCGCGCACAGCGTGCTGCAGGCGATCGGCGAGTCCGCCGACTGGCTCGTGGTCACGTCACGGGCCGCGTTGCGGGCCCTTGCGGAACTGGCATCGCCTAGCCTGCTTGCCGATGCGTTCGCGCGTGGCCGGGAGCGTGGCCTCTCCTTCGCAGCGGTCGGGGAGTCGACGGCCTCGGCCATGCGCGACCTCGGAGCTGACGCGGTGCTGACGCCGGCCCAGAGCACGGCGGCCGGGTTGCGCACCGAACTGGTCTGCCGTCCTGCGGCACGCGTGATCCTGCCTCAGGGCCGTCAGGCGATGACCGGGCTCGCCGAGGGGCTTCGGGCGGTCGGATGGACCGTCGACCAGGAGGTCGTCTACGAGACGGCGACGGTCAGCGAGCGTCCGTCATCGGCAGATGGCCTGGCACGGGGTGCCTTCGACGCCGTCGTGCTGCGGTCGCCCACGGCGGTGCGCGCGGTCGCGTCGTTCGTCCCGGTGCTGGCCCCGGGGACGGTCGTCGTCTGCGGCGGCCCCACGACTGCGGATGAGGCGAACCGGCTGGGGCTGCCGAACATCGTGGTGAGCCCGGCCCCGGGCGCGGCGGCGGTTGCTGAGACGGTTGTGCGGTCCACGACCACCCTGGATGCGATGTGAAGGAGCGAACATGACGGACCCCTACGAGCGGCCAAGACGCCTGCGCGGCACGCCGGCCATGCGGCGCCTGGTCCAGGAGACCCGGCTGCATCCGAACCAGTTCATCCTCCCAGCCTTCCTGCGCGAGGGGCTGGACGCACCCGTCGAGATCGCCGGCATGCCGGGAGTCATGCAGCACTCGCGTGACTCCCTGAAGCGTGCGGCCGCCGAGGCGGTCGCCAGTGGCGTGAGCGGGATCATGCTGTTCGGCGTGCCGCAGGAGCGGGATCCCGTTGCTACCGAGGCGTGCAGCCTCGAGGGCGTGCTGTCCGTGGCGGTCTCCGACGTGCGCTCCGAGGTGGGAGACGACGCTGTCGTCATCGCCGACCTGTGCCTCGACGAGTTCACCGATCACGGGCACTGCGGCGTGCTCGACGCCCAGGGGCGAGTCGACAACGACGCGACCCTGCAGGTCTACCAGCGCATGGCGCACGTCCTGGCCGACGCCGGCGCCCACATGCTCGGCACCAGCGGAATGATGGACGGCCAGGTCGCCGCGGTCCGCGAGGCGCTCGACGACGTCGACCGGCACGACGTGTCGATCCTCGCCTATGCGGCAAAGTACGCGTCGGCCTTCTACGGGCCGTTCCGCAACGCGGTCGAGTCACGGCTCGACGGCGATCGCCGCACCTACCAGCAGAATCCCGGCAACCGTCGCGAGTCCGAGCGCGAGGTCAGGCTCGACGTCGCCGAGGGCGCGGACATCGTCATGGTCAAGCCCGGACTGCCCTACCTCGACGTCATCGCCGACGTCGCCGCGATGGTCGATGTGCCGGTGGCCGCGTACGTGGTCTCCGGCGAGATGGCCATGGTGGAGTATGCGGCCGCGGCCGGCGCCATTGATCGTCAACGAGCGATCCTGGAAGTCCTGACCTCGGTGAACCGCGCAGGTGCCGACGTCATCTGCACGTATTGGGCCGTCGAGGCCGCCAACTGGCTGCGAGAGGGAGCGTGAGCGTGCGTACGTACTCGGAGTCGGAGAAGTGGCACGCCCGGGCCTCGCGGGTGGTGCCGGGCGGCGTCAGCTCACCCGTGCGCGCGTTCCGTGCCGTGGGCGGTCACCCGGTCTACTTCACGAAGGGGTCGGGGGCCTGGGTCACCGACGTGGACGGCAACGAGTACGTCGACATGATCGGCTCGTGGGGCCCGATGATCCTGGGTCACGCGCACCCGGCGGTCGTATCCGCCGTGACCGAGGTCGTTGCGGCCTCGTCGTCATTCGGTGCGCCGACGATCGCCGAGACGCTGCTGGCCGAGGAGATCATCCGCCGCGTCGAGGCGGTCGACCGCGTCCGGTTCGTGTCGTCGGGCACGGAGGCCGTCATGACGGCGATGCGCCTGGCGCGTGCGGCGACAGACCGGGACCTCATCGTCAAGTTCGCGGGCTGCTACCACGGTCACGTGGACGCGCTGCTGGTGCAGGCCGGCTCGGGCGTCGCAACGCTGGGCCTGCCCAACTCTCCGGGCGTGACGGCCGGCACCGTCCAGGACACGATCGTGCTCCCGTACAACGACCGGGCCGCCGTCGAGGAGCTGTTCGCGAACCGGGGAGACCGCATCGCCGCCGTGTTCGCGGAGGCCATTCCGGCGAACATGGGAGTGGTCCCTCCCGTCGATTCGTTCAACGCGTTCCTGCGCGAGGTCACGACCAGAAGCGGCGCGCTGCTCGTCCTCGACGAGGTGATGACCGGCTTCCGGATCGGACCGGCCGGCTGGTGGGGACGCACCGGGCAGCCGGAGGGCTGGCGGCCGGACCTGCTCACGTTCGGCAAGGTGATCGGCGGCGGGTACCCCCTGGCCGCCGTCGGCGGCAGCGCCGCGATCCTCGACCTGCTCGCGCCGGTCGGCCCGGTGTACCAGGCAGGCACCCTGAGCGGCAATCCGGTGGCGGCCACGGCGGGGCTGGTGACACTCCAGCAGTGCACCGACGACGTGTATCACCACCTCGACGCGCAGGCCGCGGCCGTCGGAGCGATCGTCTCGACAGCCCTTGCGCGGGAAGGGGTTCCGCATCGACTGCAGTCCGATGGCAACCTGTTCAGCATCTTCTTCCGCGACGGCGAGGTCCGCGACTTCGCCGAGGCTGCCGACCAGGACGAGGCCGCCTTCGCACGCTTCTTCCGGGCGATGCTCGACGAGGGCGTGTCGCTTCCCCCGTCCGCCTTCGAGGCGTGGTTCGTCTCCGCGGCCCACGGGGATCGCGAACTCGAGCGGATCGAGAGGGCGGCCGCGGTCGCCGCTCGGGCGGCTGCGCTTCCATAGCGACGATGCAGGGCGGCGGCTACCGTATCGACCATGAGCAGACCGGTCAGCCTCACGATCGCCGTCATCCTGCAGTGGATTGCGGCGGTCGTCGCGGCCATCTCCGGCTTCGACCTGATGGCGGCGGCCTTCGAGATGTCGAAGGAGGGGACGGCTGCCCAGCTCGAGGCCGCGCTCGCCGGCCAGGGCATCGATGACGTGTCGGGCTCCCTCATCCTCATCGGCGTGTTCATCGCGGGCGTGCTGATCACCTGCATCGCGCTGGTGCGCGTGATGGCCGCCTTCTACCTGGGCCGGGGCCGCAACTGGGCTCGTATCGTCGTCACGGTCCTCGTCGGCCTCAACCTGATCGGCGGCTTCGCCTACCTGTTCCAGGGCTACCTGCTCCGCGCGTCGCTGACGATCGCCATCGAGCTGCTCATCGTCTGGCTCCTCTTCAACGAGCGCTCGAGCGCCTTCATCCGAGAGCGGTCCGCCGCCTGAGAACCCGTGACTTCGGCGCTGCTGGATGCGACGCTGTGGGCATGGCTCAGGACTCGGACCAAGCGGCCGGCGCAGCGCGACTCTTCGACTCGCTGGCGGACCAGTACGACGCTGTCGGCGTGGACTTCTTCCGGCCGATCGCGGCCGGCCTGATCGAGGCGATGCGCCCTGAGCGCGGTGAGCGCTGGCTCGACATCGGCTGCGGCCGGGGCGCGGTGCTGCTCCCCGTCGCCGAGTCGATCGGCCCTGCCGGGCACGCGGTGGGCATGGACGTGTCACCGCGCATGGTCGAGCTCGCCCTGCAGGGAGCCCGCGAGCGCGGCCTGACGAACGTCGAGGGGTTCGTAGGCGATGCGCAGTCGCCCGACGCCCCGGGCGCGCCCTTCGACGCGATCGCCTCGTCGCTGGTGCTGTTCTTCCTGCCCGACCCGGCGGCGGCGGTGGGCGCCTGGCGAGGGCTGCTCCGGCCGGGCGGTCGGCTGGGCGTCACGACCTTCGGCCCGGTGGATCCGCGGTGGCAGCACGTCGACGAGGTGTTCGCGCCGTATCTCCCCGAACGGATGCGGGATGCACGCACCAGCGGGCGCGTCGGCCCCTTCGCCAGCGACGAGGGCGTCGCCGGCCTCGTCGCGGATGCGGCCTTCGACGAGGTGCGGACGGTCACGACCTCGGTGCCGGTTCGTTTCGCGGACGCGGAGCAGTGGCACGACTTCACCTGGTCGGTCGGGCAGCGGGCCATGTGGCTGAGCATCCCCGAGCCGGAGCGTCCCGCGGTCCGCGCAGAGGCGGAGCGGCGGCTCGCGTCGATGGCGGACGGCGACGGCTCGGTCACCTTCGTGCAGGCGGTGCGGCACACCCTCGGAGTGCGGATCGACGGCACGTGAGGTCGTCGCGGTTCCGCCGCGCGCTGCTGGCCGCCGGACTCGTGGCGGCCGGCATTCTCGGCGCGTCGGCGCACCCCTCGATCGCGGTTCCGACCGCGTCCCGCTCGTCGGTCGCGGTGATCGGCGACTTCGGGAACCTGTCGGCGGCGCAGGCGGACGTGGCCGATCTCGTGGCCCGGATCGACCCGCTCGCCGTGGTGACCACGGGTGACAACCTGTACGGATCCGCCACGTACGCGCAGGCGGTCGGCGCGTTCTACTGCCCGTTCCTCGCGGGCGCACCGTCGTCGACGGAGTGTCCGCGGGAGCGGATGGCCACGCGCAACGGCTTCTTCCCGTCGACCGGGAACCACGACTACACCGACGGAGGTATCGCCGCCTATCGGGCCTACTTCACGGCCCTGGGCGGCCGCACGACGTACGCCGTGACGCGAGGAGGCATCGAGTTCCTCGTCCTGGACAGCCAGGCCGCGATCGACTCGGTCGCGTCGATGACCCGACAGCGCTCATGGGTGCGGGCCCGGGCACGCGCATCACGGGCCGCGTGGCAGGTGGTGGTCCTGCATCACGCGCCCTACTCGTCCAGCTCCGTGCACGGCTCGACCGTCGCGTTCCAGTGGCCGTTCCGCTCGTGGGGCGTGGACCTGGTCCTGTCGGGCCATGACCACGACTACGAGCGCCTCTCGCGCGGCGGACTCACCTATGTCGTCAACGGTTCGGGCGGCGCCGACCTGTACCCGTTCGCCCGGCCGTTGCGGGGGTCGCTCATGCGCAACGACACCGATCACGGGGTGCTGCTGCTCACGGCCGGCGAGCGGAGCCTGGCCGGAGAGTTCCGGTCCACCGGCGGCTCCCGGGTCGACGGTTTCACGCTGCGCCGCTGACGACCTGCGCGCGGGCAGACGTCATCCGGCGGACTCGCTTAGGATGCAGGGACAATCCGCCACGCCGAACCAAACGGGGGTCCCGTGAAGTCCCGACACCTGGCCGCAACCGCCCTGGTCGCCGCCCTTGCCCTCGCGTCCTGCTCGGGCGGATCCGAGGCGTCCGACGCCGAGGGTTCGGCCGCAACCGTGGCGTCCGACGCGGTCGAGTACCCGCCGGTCACGAATGACCTGGCCCGCGAGGCCCTGGTCGATGCGGAAATCGCCCTGGTCTGCTCGAGCGAGGACTTCGTGAAGTGCAAGTCCATGGACGGCGAGGGCACGTTCGCGGTGATGGTCATGACAGCGGCCGACCTCGACGCCACCTTCGCACGGATCTGCGCGAACCTCGTCCCACCCGGTGCCACGCCGGATCCGGCGCTGGCCGTCATGAAGGTGGTGACCGATCGGCGGTCCTTCCTCGTCGTCGGCGACACGGCGATGCAGTTCCCCGACTCCGTCGATCCGGAGAAGATCAGGGACGTCCTGGGCGGCGAGGTCGTGTCGTTCGACGTCCTGTGCGCGCCTCAGGGGTGATTCGTCCGATCGCCCGACCGGGACCCGCCAACAGCGTTCCGGCTTAGGGTGCGCGCAGCACGAAGACGCCCCAACCGAGGTAGCGCCGCCCGAACTCCAGATACCCGCGCCGGGAGCGCTCCAGGATGCCCCGCACCTCGGGTGCGTCCGCACTCTCGCGATTCGCCTCGAGCCAGGCCGTCAGCGTCCACCACTGGGCGGCCTCGTACCGGTCCCAGCTGTCCTCGTCGGCGAGCACCATCTCGACCAGGCTCATCCCGGTCGACTCGATGCGTCGCTGGGTGCCGGCCAGCGACGTGAAGTCGCCGGGAGCGCAGCCGACCGCGGCGTACGCGGACTCCGGCGGCTCCTCGCGCCAGAACGGCTCGCCGACGAGCATCAGCCCGCCGGCCGCGAGCGGTCGTTGCATGAGGCGGATGGTCCCCTCGATTCCCCCGCCGATCCAGGTGGCACCGATGCACGAGACGACGTCGAAGCCGGCGTCCCCCGCGTCGTAGTCGCTGGCGTCCGCGAGCGTGAACGTCACCCGATCGGAGACTCCCAGCTCCTGCGCGCGCGCCCGAGCGGCGGGGATGAACACGCTGCTGATGTCGACCCCGGTGCCGGTGATGCCGCGCTCGGCCGCCCACGTGCACAGCATCTCGCCCTTGCCGCAGGCCAGGTCGAGCTGACGCATGCCGGCCTCGAGTCGGCACACCTCGCCGAGCAGGCGCAGCTTCTCGGCCGAGAACGGGTTGAGGATCCGGTGGCTCTCCTCGGAGATCTCGTGCAACTGGAGTTCGTTCACGCCTGAATCATCCAACGTGGACGGGCGCGGGCGGACGCCGCCTCCTACAGTGAGGCAATGGAATCGATGGGCCAGCGCAATGTGCTCGGCGACGACCTGCAGGTGTGCAGTATCGAGCCCCTGACGGGCTTCTACCGCGACGGCTACTGCAACACCGGTCCGGAGGACCTGGGATCCCACACGGTCTGCACGGTCGTGACGGCAGAGTTCCTCGAGCACCAGAAGGCGATCGGCAACGACCTGTCGACACCGATGCCCCAGTACGGATTTCCTGGCCTGCTGCCCGGCGACCAGTGGGGCGTCTGCGCGGATCGCTGGCTGCAGTCGTACGAGGCCGGCGTCAAGGCCCCGGTCGTGCTCAGGGCCACCAATGAGGCAGCCCTCGATCTCGTCCCGCTGGGCGCCCTCACCGAGTGCGCTGCCGATGCCCCGGACGACGCTGCCGACCTGGCCTGATCCGGGCTCTCAGCGTCGCAGCCTGCGGCGCAGCGAGGCGGCCACCTGCGCGGTGAAGGCGCCCCGAGCAGCAGGGTCGACCTTCAGGCTCCGAAGTGCGTGGTACGGGTTTCCCGGTGCCCAGCGCATCATGGCGAGGAACGCGTCGGCGGCCGCGATGCCGGCCGTGGATCGAAGTGCGGCCAACGTCGCGTCGCGGGGTCTGCCCCGGCCGCCCCGAGCCGCGGCGATGATCCCGGGACCAGCTGCATACGACGCGATCGAGGCGTCCGGCTCGTCGGACCACTTCGCGAGCATCAGCTCGCGATTGCGTGTCGCGCAGAAGGTGCGGAGGAGCGTGTTGGTGGACGTTCCTGCGGCATGCGGCATCCGTACGTCCGGTGCCGTCAGGACGTGCCAGCCTGCCTGTCTCAGCGTGCAGCTGAAGTCGACGTCGATGTACCCCCAGGGGTAGAACCACGGGTCGAAGCCGCCGACGGCATCCCACACGGACCTGCGGATCAGTTGGCCCGCACTCGGCAGGTAGGGGCCCATGGATGGTCCGGCGAAGGGTGCCGCGGGGCTCGGTCCCGACGCGATGTCGTCCGCCGGTGTCCGCGAGTCCACGTGTCGGTGCAGCCGACGACCGGCGGAGTCGACCGCGGTGGGACCGACGGCCGCGAGCCCCGGGTCGGCGTCCAGAGCGGCCGCCAGCCGGCCCAATGCCGAGGGAGGCAGGACGAGGTCGTCCTGGATTGCCCAGACGTGGCGCGATTCGACGCCCGCGAGGCCGGCATGGACCCCTGCGGCCCATCCGAGGTTCATCCCCGCGCCGACCCGCCAGATGCCGTCGCGGTAGGTCACGCCCACTGAGGCGGGATCGTTGACCACGCAGATGATTGCGACGTCACGACCGGCGGCGGACGACCGGACCGACTCGATGGTCGTCCGCAGCCGCGCGCTCTCCTTCAGGGTGACGATCACCGCCGCGACCTCGCACGCGATGCCCGGTCCCTCGCGCGCAGCCTCCGGGATCGTCGGGTCAGTCACCGGCACCCGGCCCCGACTGATACTGCCGCGGGAAGTAGTCGGCGACGTCGACGGGGATGTCCGGGCTGTTCCACGGCAGCGTCAGCCGGTCCGGCGCCTCGTATCGATACGGCAGGGTTGGGAAGTTCACGAGCATGGTCTCGACCGGGGCGACATTGATGCTCAGGTGCCACACGCCGGTGGGAATCGTGAGCATGCGGATTCCCTGCGGGGTCAGGGGCACCTTCTGCACGAGTTGATAGGTCGGTGATTCGCGCCGGCCGTCATACAGCAGGGTCAGGGTCTCGCCGCTGATCAGGCAGTAGCGGTCGGTCTTGTGCTGATGGACGCCCCACCCCTTCAGGGTGTTGGCACGAATGGTGAAGCAGTAGCTGTGCACGATCGGTTGCGCCCAGAACTCGGGGTCGTTGTTGACGATCTCGAAGAGCCGTCCACGATGGTCGACGTGCGTCGTCGGGCGTCGGGTCAGCACGCCGTCGATGGTCGCGTGCACGGGCTCGCCGGCCGCGGTGACCGTTTCCTCGTCCCGGTCCGCACCGAACGCGTCGAAGTCGATCATCACCGTTTCCCGCCCTTCCGAGAGCCGTCATTGCCGGCCCGTCGACCGTACACCGGGCCAGCGTCCCAACGAGCGCGGATTCGTGGCCCGCACAGCCTGGCACCGTGTGGACCGCGCTTCAGGGCGTCTGAGGGTCGACGATGTGCCTGTGGCGGACGGACTGCTCGAACTGGCGATGCGATCGTCTGCGGTCGGCATGGCCCTCGTGGCACCGAACGGTGCCCTCGTCGAGGTCAATCCCGCGTTGTGCCGGCTCCTCGATCGAGACGAGGCGGAACTTTGTTCGTGCACGTGGGAGGACTTGACGCATCCCGAGGACGTGGCCGCTGATCGGGCCGTCCTCAGTGACGTCCTTGACGGCAGGCGCGACTCGTTTCAGCTGGTGAAGCGGTACCTGCGCCCGGACGGAAGCGTCGTCCACGGGCACCTCTCGGTTGCCTGCCTGCGCGACGACGACGGATCCGTGCGGGTCTTCGTCGCCCAGGTCGTCGACCTGACGGAGCAGGTCGAGGCATCGCGCAACTTCCTGTTCCTTGCCGAGAACGTCTCGGACGTCGTGGCGCGGGGCACGCGCGAGGGGGTCTTCGATTGGGTCTCGCCTTCGGTTCAGCGTGAACTGGGGTGGTTGCCGGAGGAGATGATCGGCACCCGGCTGCGCAGTTTCGTTCACCCGGAGGACGTCGATGGCGTCGAGCACGCGCACACGGGCCTCGGGCAGGGAGAGGACGCCGCCTTCGAAGCCCGGTTGCGCCGCAAGGACGGCGACTACGTGTGGATGACCGTGCGCGCCCGGCCGGTCCTCGACGAGCAGGGCACGGTGGTCGGTCGCGTCGCAGGATTCTGGAACTCGCAGGCAGAGCACGAGGTCCGACAGGCCCTGTCCGTCAGCGAGGCGCGCTTCCGCGCCGGGCTGCAGGCGGAGCTCGATGCGCATGTGTTCCTCGATGCCGTTCGCGATGCCGATGGCTGCATCGTCGACCTCGAGTACACGATTCTCAACGAGGCGGCGTTGGTCTACGTGCGGCGTCCGGCCGAGGAGATGATCGGCGGTCGGATGCTTGAGCTGTTCCCCGGGCAGCGCGCGAACGGGATGTTCGACCGGCTTGCCCGCACCATCGACACCGGCGTGCCCCTGATGCTGGACGGGGTCAGGGTCGACAGCGAGGTTGCGGGAGAGCCGCGCAACTTCGACTTCCGAGCCGTGCGGGTGGGCGACGGCATCAGCCTCACCTGGCGCGACGTGACCGAACGCGTTCGCGCGCAGGAGGTGCTGGCCGAGTCCGAACGTCAGGCTCGCGAACTGGCGGACCGGTACGCGGCTGCCCGCAACGAGGCACTCGAGGCGAACCTTGCCAAGACCGCCTTCCTCTCGCGGATGAGCCACGAGTTGCGCACGCCGCTGAATGCGGTGCTCGGCTTCGCGCAACTGCTCGGCATGGATCCGCTCTCGGACGACCAGCGCGTCTCGGTCGACCACATCCGGGCAGGTGGTGCGCTGCTCCTTGACCTGATCACGGAGGTCCTCGACATCTCGCGGATCGAGGTCGGGCGCCTCGCCCTCTCGCTGGAGTCGGTCGCGGCCGATGAGGCGGTGAGCGAGGCGCTTGACCTCGTCACGTCGCTTGCCAGCGAGTCGGCCATCACCATGACGCGCGGCCCGGACTGCGGCCTGTACGTCTGGGCAGACCGCCAGCGGGCGATCCAGATCCTGCTGAACCTGCTGACCAATGCCGTGAAGTACAACCGGCCGGGCGGCTCGGTGACGGTCACCTGCGAGGGGCTCGAGGACGGCGAGGTCGCCTTCCGCGTGGAGGACACCGGACCCGGCATCCCGGACGAGCAGATAGGTCGTCTCTTCCAACCGTTCGACCGGCTGGGCGCGGAAGCCACCCCTGTGCAGGGGACCGGCATCGGCCTGACGTTGGCTCAGGGACTCGCCCGCGCCATGAGCGGGCGAATCGAGGTGGAGTCGACCATCGGCCGCGGCTCGGCGTTCAGCCTGGTCCTACCACCGTCCGAACTGCCGCCGGCAACGGCCGTTCGCGTCGGACTGCCCACTGCCCGCGTGCCCGACGTCCGCACGCGCATCCTGTACATCGAGGACAATCCCGCGAACGCCGACCTGATGCGTCACATCGCCAAGCTCCGCGAGGGGGTCAGCCTGACCCTGGCCGCGAACGGGGCGAGCGGACTTGCGTCGGCCATGTCCGACGCGCCCGACGTGATCTTCCTGGACCTCCACCTTCCGGACCAGCCGGGCGAGGACGTGATCCGCCATCTGCGGGCCGAGCACCGGACGGCGGCCGTGCCGGTCGTCGTCCTCACCGCGGATGCCGGTGTCGACACCCATCGACGGGCCATGGCGTTGGGAGCCACGGCGGTGCTGACCAAGCCCGTCGACGTCGGTTCCGTGCTCGCGTGGATCGACGATCCGGGCCGAGGAGGCCGCAGTCCGTGAAGGCCGTCGAGCAGGTCCTCGCCGCGGTGTCTGACGCCCGGGTGCTCGTCATCGACGACAACCCGACCAACACGCTGCTCGCCCGACGCATCCTGCAGAAGTCCGGCCTCGAGGACGTGATCGAGCTCCTCGACCCGACGCGCACGCGCGACGTGCTCCGCGAGCAGGAGCCAGACCTCGTCCTCCTCGACCTGCGCATGCCGGGGATGGACGGCTTCGAGGTGCTCGACACCATCCGTCGCCATGCGGCCGCCACCTACCTGCCCGTCATCGTCGTGACCGCGGACACCGCGCGCGAGAGTCTCGAACGGGCGCTCTCGATGGGTGCCAGTGACTTCGTCACCAAGCCGTTCAACGCCAGCGAGTTGGCGCTTCGCGTACGGAACCTGCTGGTCACCCGCCACGCGTACCAGGAACTGCGCCGCAGTCGGGCGTTCATGCAGACGCGACTGGGCCTGTTCGAGCCGGATCTCGCAGGCGTGGACGTCGACCTGGGGGTGGCGCGCCGGCTCATCGAGAGCGCTATCGCCCACGAATCCTTCGACATCTACCTGCAGCCCGTGGTCGACATGCGCGACGGTGCCGTGGTGGGGGCGGAGGCGCTGGCCCGCTTCGACGATGACGTCCTCCAGTCGCCTGCTGCGTGGTTCGCCGCGGCCCTCGAGGTGGGCCTGATCGCCGAGTTGGAGCAGGCGACGTTTCTCAAGGCGCTCTCGCTCGTCGACACTCGGCCGCCCGGCACGTCCGTTTCCGTGAACCTCTCCCCGGCGACGCTCCTGGCCGTGTTCGACGGCGACCTCCCGCCCGGGGTCCCCTGGGAACGCGTCGTCATCGAACTCACGGAGCACCTGCCGGTCGAGGACTACGCCTCACTCAATCGCGCCCTTGGCCCCTTGCGCGCCCTAGGCGCCCGGATCGCGGTTGATGACGCCGGTGCCGGCTTCGCCAGCCTGCGGCACATCCTCGACCTGCGTCCCGACATCATCAAGATCGACATCGGGATCACTCGCGGCGTCGACCAGGATCCGAGCCGGGCCGCCATCGCCCGGATGCTCGTCGACTTCGCGAATTCGGTCGGGATCACGGTCGTGGCCGAGGGCGTGGAGACCGCAGCCGAGCGGGACGCCCTGATCGAGTTGGGCGGCGTGTTCGGTCAGGGGTTCCTCTTCGGACGTCCGCAGATGGCCGGACCGCAGGCTGCCTACACCTGACCCTCCCCGTCGCGGACCGTCCGCGTGACCCACGACCGTGATTCAGGACCCGGCTTGACGTCTGGATCGCGCTGGAGTTTGGGACTAGCCTGCAGTGGCGAACGACGAGGAGGCCCCTGATGGTGGATGAGGATCGCGTCTCGACATTCCACCGCCTGCATGCCTCCGGCTGCTTCGTCATGCCCAATCCCTGGGATGCGGGCAGCGCCAGGGCGTTGGAGCAGCTGGGTTTCCCGGCGCTGGCGACGACGAGTGCGGGCTTCGCCTGGACGCTGGGTCGTTCCGACAACGCTGTGACCCTCGACGAGGCCCTGGCCCACCTCCGTGACATTGCGTCCGCGGTGCGGATCCCGGTCAACGCGGACTTCGAGGGCGGGTTCGCTGTCGATCCGCAGCAGGTCGGGGAGAACGTGCGGCTGGCTGCCGCCACGGGGATCGCCGGCCTCTCGATCGAGGACTCCACCGGTGACGAGGCCCGTCCGCTCCACGAGTTTGATCTGGCCGTCGAGCGCGTGCGAGCTGCGCGGGCGGCCATTGACGACAGCGGCACCCGTGTCGTCCTCACGGCGCGATCAGAGGGATTCGTCGTGGGACGGCCGGACATCGATGAGACCATTCGGCGGCTGCGAGCGTACGCCGAGGCCGGTGCCGACTGCCTTTACGCGCCGCGGATCAGCTCTGTGGAGCACGTCATAGCCATCGTGGCAGCCGTGTCACCGAAGCCCGTGAACCTCCTCGTCAACGCGCCGTTCATCACCGTTGCCGAGGCGGCGGCATTGGGGGCCCGGCGCATCAGCGTCGGCGGCACGCTGGCGCGCACGGCGTGGGGTGGATTCCTCCAGGCAGCCAAGGAGATCATCGAGGCCGGGACCTTCACGTGTTTCCAGGACCTGCCCGACGTTGATGCGCGTTTCCGCGGGCGTTAGCGCCACCGGCCGGGCGGCAGACGACCCACCCGCGGGCCAGATCTGCGACCGCGCCTTCGAGGCCACCGGCCTGTTCGAGGCCTTCACGGGCTTCGAACGCCAACTCGCGAGCCCAGACTCCGGCACCGCTCGAACGCCACCCGTGCGCCCCGTACCGGCTGGCCCGAAGCCATAACTCCGGGCGACGTCACCCCCTAGGCTCGGGACACACTCGAGGGATGGGGAGCGGCGATGGCCACCAGAAGTGAGGTACGCCGCCTGCGCGCCGTGGCGGTCGCCATGGCCGTCACCGGGTGCGTGACGGTAACGACGCTCGCAGCGACGCCTGTGGCGGGCAGCACCGCAGCCCTGGCGTCGCCGGGGGCACCGTCGAAGACGATCGCGGTGCCCCGGAAGGCGCCGAGTCTTCAGCAGTCCCTGGTGCGGCTGGCGAGCCTCAATCCGCCACTTCCGGTGGCCACGGGCGAGGTCGTGCCGGTCCGGGTTTCGCCCGCACTGCAGGCCCAGATCGACAGGGCGGTCGTTGCGGACGCGGACCTGCTCAGGGCACGCCTGGACGGTGCGCGAGAGGGGCGTGACGACGGCCCCACGGTGACCATCACCTCCCAGACCGAGAACAGCGTCTCGGGGCAGGTGACGCAGTCCTTCACGGGTGAGAACGGCGCCATAGTGGAGGTGGCTCTCGACATCGGCGCCACCGTGAAGGCCGGATCGGATTCGGCTTCGCTCGACTTCGGGCTGGGCATCAAGTCGACGACGGCCGAGGGAGCAAGCAAGACGTGGGGCCTCCGCCTGCGGGACGCCCTGTCTGGCAAGGTTCCGACCTGCCCGAGCGCCTCAGGCGAGTTCGTCATCAAGTCGCCCGTCGACTTCACGAGCAACGACTCGGAGACCTTCGGCAGCACCAACGTGCGCCTAGGCGAGGTGAAGTCGGCGACGAGCGGGAAGCTGGTCGTGGAGGTTCGGGGGTCGCTCGGGCCGGATGCCCGGCTGCGTCCAGCGCAGGTGACCGCCACGGGATCCATTGACTACTCGCGCACCATGCAGGGGCTCGCCTTCCTGCAGAGCCGCCAGCGGGTGGTCGGGTCCACCTCCCTGAGCGGCACGCTCGACCCGAGCGGCGGACAGCTCCGGGGCGCGTCTGCTTCGACGCGCATGCGCGCGGACGGGTGGGGTTCGGAGTCCGGCAAGGCGAAGAGCGTCTTCACCACGGTGCTGGAGTCGCTGGTCCGAGATGCCGTTGCCCGGGCGGCGAAGTCGATGAAGGAGATCGAGGCGAACGCACGCGGCGGCAAGTGCACGGTCGTGGAGCTCACGCCGGCCACCGGCGGTTCGCTCGCACCCAGAGCGTCGGTCGGGGTGAAGGCGGTGCTCAAGACCAAGGACGGCAAGGTCGTGCAGACGGTGCGCTGGGCGGCCACGCCGGCGAAGGGATCCGTGGGACCGCGGACGTCGAACAGCAGCAGGCCGAGCTTCAAGGTGACCGGCGCCGCTAAGGGACCGCAGACCGCAAGCGTCACGTTCAAGGCCGTGTCACCGGCGGGGATCTCGTCGGCGCCGTGGACCGCCGGCGGAAAGGATGAATTCCCGCGGACGTATGCGGGCTCGGTGTCCTACACGAAGATCGTCGAACTGCCAGGTGGCGGAGCCGAGACGACGAACTGGTCCGCTGACGTGACCTACGTGCTGGCGCAGAAGCAGGCGAACCCGGATGGGACGTCGCATGCGCTGTACGACCTGACGTCCATCTCGATCGGCAGTTTCACGTACGAGGTGGACACCCCGGCCGCTCGGTGCGCGCTGGACGCGGCGGCGTCGGGCAGCGCCCGCGTGGTTGCCGGTGACCTGGAGATCCAGGTCGCGAAGGGGGGCACCTGGACGTCGGCGTTCCTGATCGACGCGTCCTTGGGCAAGAAGAAGAACACCTGCGTCACCAAGACACAGCCTTCCGTGACGGTCTCGGGCACCCAGGAGGTCAAGGCGTTCCTGAACAACCGCCTCGTGTCGGGCGGCTTCCTCAGGCCGATGCCGGCGTCCGGTCCCATCGCGGCGAGTGGGGTCACCGATGTGATGGAGCTGGCCAGCATTCCGGGTGCCCGGGGGTCGGCCTCCTGGGACCTCAAGCCCGCGGCCTAGCGGCAACCGGCGACAGGTCGACTAGGGCACGGTGCAGGACTTCGATGTGAAGGCGGCCGCATCGCAGAAGGCGGCGGGAACGCGGATCGAACCGGTCTGTGGGAGCGGGTGACGGGAGCCGTCGCGCCGCTCCTCCGGATTCCCGACGTGTTGTCCCGTCGCATGGCATTGGCCCCCCGAAATGGCGCGCGAGGCCAACGTCATGCGAGCGGGTGACGGGAATCGAACCCGCACTGTCAGCTTGGGAAGCTGATGTTCTGCCATTGAACTACACCCGCGGAACGACCTGATTATGCCAGCACGCATCGAGGTGGGTCATTCGGGCTGGTTGACGAGCCGGCTCGTCACACGGCCGATCGAGTATGGGGATTCGACGCCGCCGTACATCAGATGCGTCACCAGGCCCGCACGTGCGTGCGGCAGGTTGTGACAGTGGAACATCCAGACGCCCGGATTGTCGGCGGCGAAGACAAGGTCGTAGGACTCGCCCGGCTGCACCGCAAGGGAGTCCACCCACCAGGCAGAGCCGGTGGCGATCTGCCCGTTGCGGGCGACGACGAGAGCGTGGTGCCCGTGCAGGTGCATCGGGTGCGCCGCACTGCTGGTGTTGTGGATCCGCACGCGGACGACATCCTCGTCGGCCACCACGAACATGGGCACGTCGGGGACCATCCGGCCATTGATGGTGAACCAGTTTCCGTGCCGACCGTCGAGATACCCGAAGCGCTGGCCGATGCGGTAGGAGAAGTCACGGTCGATCACACCGAAGGCGCCGCGGGCCGCGGCTGATCCTCCGGGGGTTCCGTACGTGAGGGGGTCGAAGATCGTGCTGGCCACAAGGACCGGCGGGTTCTGACCGCCGGGAGGCCCGATGACGAGGGACGGTCCCCCCAGGACGCCTACACGCACGGGGTCCTGAGCGATGTCCACCTCAAGGTCGACCCGGCCGCCTGCGGGTAGTTCGACGGCCGAGCCGGCGATGGGGGTCGGGCCTTCGATGTCGACGCCATCGATCGCCGCGACACGAAACGGGTCTGATGCCGATACAAACGCGGCACCGCTGTCGCTGTTCACGAAGCGGATGCGCACGCGGGCGCCGGATTCGGCGGCGACGGGGACCTCGCCCGTCCGTCCGTCAAGCGTCAGCGTGGCTCCGTAGATGTGGATCACCGAGGTGATGTCGGCGTTTGCGGGCTGCCCTGTGGGCGCGGCCGGCTCGACAACGATCGCACCCACCAGGCCCATGCGCACCTGACGCAGCGAGTCCTGATGCGAGTGGTACCAATAGGTACCGGCATCAGGTGGGACGAATCGATAGACGTACTCCTCGCCGGGCAGCACCGCGTTCTGAGTCACCCCTGCGACGCCGTCCTCGCGCCCGGGGACGTCGATGCCGTGCCAGTGGATGGTGACGCCTCGGCGGATGTCGGTGTTGCGGAGCCGCACCTCCACCAACTCCCCCTGCCGGATGCGCAGGCTCGGCCCGGGCGTGGTGCCGTTGAACGTCATCACCGGCCGGGTGACACCGTCCACGTCGAGTGTTCCCATCGCGGCAGTGAGGGTGAAGGACCGGAGCGGGGTGCCGCGCGGGCCAGTGAGCGAGTCCAAGCTGCGACGCGCGACGCGCGGCGCGGTGCCTCCGCCGTAGTCGGGTCTGCCCATGTCCATGGCGGTGTGTCGCGCAGGGAGCAGGCTGTCCTGGCAGCGAGCCTGGCGACGGGGTGCCGATACGTGGGAGCAGCGCCGATTCGTAGGGACCAGTGCCGCCGGATGTTCCATCGACAGCTGCATCGCACCCGCACTCGTAAGCGCGACGGTGCCGACCGAAACCTGGTGGCGATGCCCGGCTTGAGCGACACCACCCGACGCGCTGCCGGGCGAGCCACCCAGGACCAGCGTGAAACTCACGACCACGCACGCGCATGCGCTCGCGGGCGCGACCCACGAGCGCATGCGCTTCAGGGGAGTCCTGATGGCGACACCGCTACCCGATGTCAACCAGCTTCCACATGCCCATCATCGCGTGCGGCATGCCGTCAACCTCGCTGGGCACGAAGCAGGTGACCAGGTAGCGCCCGGCCTTGAACGGGCCCTTGATCGCGATCCGCACATTCGGCGAGATCACCTCGAAGGTGTAGTCCGGCCCCGTGAGGAAGGGCGGTGGGTTCGGGCTGGCCAGGGCCCGTCGCACCTGGGCGTTCGTGGTGCTCGGCCTCACTCCGCTCATGCTCAGGAAGTGGATCTCCTTGGACCGGTTGACGAAGCGCACCCAGCCGTTCCCGACTTCCGCCAGCCCGGCAGTCCGCCACGTGTTCCCGCCGTCGGAGGTGCTGGCGGCAGTTATCGTCGCGCTCGTCTCGTGCAGCGTTCCCCTGCGACGCTCGCCGGCGACGGTGAACGTCCCGGGCTGCGCCAGGCCCATGGTGGTGGACTGGATGCCGAGCACGTAGTAGGTCCCCACCGGCAGCACCACCTGATACGTCGTGCCCTTGTAGCCTCCTCCGTACCACGTCGAGGCCTGGCGGACGTTGCGCATGGCCTGTGCCGCGGCCGCTCCGGCTCCCGGAGCGGTGGGATCGCCGAAGATCGGGCCGAACTGCGCAAGGACGTAGTCGAGGTCCGACGTGCGGACGATGGCCAGCTGGTCGGGCTGGGGCTCGTCGCCGGGAATCGTGAACGTCCTGCCGATGGTGACCTCGACGACGCCGGGTCGGATCTGTGCGGCGCTGGCCTGCGCCTGGGTGCCGACGACGGACAGGGTCAGCCTGGCTGGGCCCGGGTCGGCGGACGCGGCCGGAGCCGGAAGGACGGCCAGGGTGACGGCCGCCGCAGCGACGGTGGACAGCAGAAGACGTGGTGTTGTGCGCATGGATTCCCCAGAAGGGTTGACGACTCGAGTCGGAGTGGCCGGCGCGGTGGCCGGGCCGCACACCTTCGAGAGTCGGGGTCCGCAAACGGCGGATAGCCGTTCGTAGAAGCCGGTTCTCGGCGGATGAGGTGGAGCAGTGGTGGTGAGCGTAGCCTTACCTAACCTGCCCGGCAATGGTCCCGAAAGACGGCCAAGCCGTTCGCGGTGGCCTTCGCCTCCGGGTCCGGGGCCGCAACCGATAGCCTCGGGGCGTGCTGCTCTCCGATCGTGATATCAAGGCAGAGATCGACGCCGGCCGGGTGGGGCTCGAGCCGTACGACGAGTCGATGATCCAGCCGTCGAGCATCGACGTGCGCCTGGACCGCTGGTTCCGCGTCTTCGAGAACCACCGCTACCCGCACATCGATCCGAGCACCGAACAGCCCGACCTGACCCGGCTCCTCGAGCCGGAGGCCGACGAGCCGTTCATCCTGCATCCGGGCGAGTTCGTCCTGGGCTCCACGTACGAGGTCGTCGGCCTGCCCGACGACATCGCCGGACGCCTGGAGGGCAAGTCGTCGCTCGGGCGCCTCGGCCTCCTGACGCACTCGACCGCGGGCTTCATCGACCCCGGGTTCTCCGGGCACGTGACGCTCGAGCTGTCGAACGTGGCCAACCTGCCGATCATGCTGTACCCGGGCATGAAGATCGGGCAGCTGTGCCTGTTCCGGCTGTCGAGCCCGGCGGAGCATCCGTACGGATCGGAGAAGTACGGCTCGCGCTACCAGGGGCAGCGCGGCCCGACTCCCAGCCGGTCGTACGCGAACTTCCACCGGACGCAGATCTGACCGCCGTGCAGATGCCGCCGGACGACGAGCTCGAGATCCTCACCTACTCCGACTTCGGCGTGGGTATCCGATGGCTGGCCCAGCAGCTCGTCGACGAGGAGTGGATTCCCGACGCGATCCTCGGCGTCGTGCGCGGCGGACTGTTCGTGGCCGCCGGGCTCGCATACGCGCTCGACATCAAGGACGTGCGGCACGTCAACGTCGAGTTCTACACCGACGCCGGCGTCACGTTGCCCGAGCCGATCCTCATCGGCCAGCAGCCGCACCTGCTCGATCTGGTCCACAAGCGCGTCCTCGTGGCAGACGACGTTGCCGACACGGGAGCGACGCTGCACTTCGTGCGGAATCTGCTCCCGGAAGACGCGGACGTGCGGGTCGCGGTCCTCTACGAGAAGCCGGACACGACCTACGCACCGGAGCTCGCCTGGCGCTCCACGGACCGGTGGATCCGATTCCCGTGGATCCAGGTGCCGCCGGTGCGGATCGACGAGGCCGGCCGATCATCGGTCTAGCGGGGCGACGATGACCGGGTGCCATATGCGCAGTGAGGGGCGGGTGGACGCGTGAGCGCCGATCTGGAGTTCGCGAGGATGCTGGCCGCGCGGGCCGGCGAGATCATGCGCGCGCACTTCCGGCCGGGGGCGGAGTTCCGGACGAAGGCCGACGGCAGCCCGGTCACGGCTGCCGACGAGGCCGTCAACTCGATGGTGCTCGATGCCGTCCGTGACGGCTTTCCCGCGGACGGCGTCATCGGCGAGGAGGGGAGCAGCCCACCGGGATCGTCCGACCGCGTGTGGGTGTGCGACCCGATCGACGGCACGATGCCGTTCACGCTGGGCGTCCCCACCAGCATGTTCTCGCTCGCGCTGGTCGTCGACGGCGAACCGGTGCTCGGCGTCCTGTACGACCCCGTGCTCGACCGGCTCTACGAGGCCGAGCGCGGTTCGGGCGCGCGGGTGAACGGCGATCGGCTCTCGGTGAGCGACGCCGGACTCGCGGGATCCATCGTCTCGCTGCCCGTGGCGCGGTACGGCCTCACCGACAACGCCGCTCTGCTCGCGGACGGGATCTCGCGGGGCCTGCGCGTCCTCGCGGTGGGCGCCATCACCTACGAGTGCGCCCTCGTGGCCTCCGGCCAACTCACGGCGTGCGTATTCGCCGGTGAGTCGGTCTGGGATGTGGCGGCCGTCGCCGTCATCGTCGAGGAGGCCGGTGGGCGCGTCACAGCCATCGACGGTGGCCCGCAACGCTACGACGGGCCGGTCCGGGGTGCCCTGGTGAGCAATGGCCGGGCGCATGCCGATCTGGTCGACCTCGTGCGTCCCCACCTGCTCGGCACCGACCCTGGCTGACGGGAGGCCGAAAGGGGTCGATAATGACCCGATGGGCGATATCCGGCTGGTGGAGGTGGTCGAGCATCCGCTCGACCTGGCGGCCATGGAGGCGCTCGTCGCCGACGATCGTGCGGGCGCAGTCGTCTCCTTCTCCGGAAACGTCCGCGACAACGACCACGGACGCACGGTCGCCCGGCTGACGTATGAGGGGCATCCCACGGCGGCGGACGTCCTCGGCCAGGTGGCCCGGGAGATCGATCAGCGCTTCGGCCTGGTCGCGCTCGCCGTCGCCCATCGGGTCGGCGGCCTCGAGATCGGCGACGCCGCGCTGATCGCCACCGTGTCCTCAGCGCACCGGCAGGAGGCGTTCGCCGCCTGCGCGGCGCTCGTCGACCTGACCAAGGAGCGCCTTCCGGTGTGGAAGCACCAGGTCTTCTCGGACGGCACCGACGAGTGGGTGAACTGCGCATGAGCACGCTCACGGACACCTACGGGCGGTCGCATCGCGACCTGCGGGTCTCGGTCACCGACCGCTGCAACCTGAGGTGCACGTACTGCATGCCGCCCGACTTCTCCGACTGGCTGCCGGGCGACCACCTGCTGTCGATCGACGAGATGCTGACGGTCATCGCCGTCGCCGTGGGCGAGGGCATCCGGACGATTCGCCTGACGGGCGGCGAGCCGCTGCTGCGTCCTGACCTGCCCGAGATCGTCCGCCGCATCCGGGCACTGCCCGACCCGCCACGCATCTCGTTGACCACCAACGGCCTGCGGCTTGCCGAGCTGGCCCCCGAACTGGCCGAGGCGGGCCTCGAGCGGGTGAACGTCAGCCTCGACACGCTCGACCGCGATCGCTTCCGCGATCTCACGTTCCGCGATCGTTTCGACGACGTCCTCGCGGGCATCGCGGCGGCGCAGCGCGCCGGCCTCGCGCCGCTGAAGGTCAATACGGTGCTGATGCGCGGCGTCAACGACGACGAGGCGATTCCGATGCTCAGGCACGCGATCGCGAACGGGTGGAGCCTCCGCTTCATCGAGCAGATGCCGCTCGACCCGCACGGAGCGTGGGACCGCTCGTCCATGGTCACGTCGGCGGAGGTGTTCGAACTGCTGTCGACCGAGTTCGAGCTCGTGCCAGTCCCGGGACGCGGCTCGGCGCCGGCCGAGGAGTTCACCGTGGACGGCGGGCCCGCCACCGTGGGCATCATCGCCAGCGTGTCCAAGCCCTTCTGTGCGGCGTGCGACCGGCTCCGGCTCACTGCCGACGGCCAGCTGCGCAACTGCCTCTTCGCCAGGGACGAGACCGACCTGAGGGCCACGCTGCGCGACGCCTCCCTCGACGAGTCCGAGCGCCGGGCGCGGATCGTGCGGCTGTTCGCGTCGTCCGTCGTCGCGAAACTGCCCGGGCACGGCATCAACGACCCGTCCTTCATCCAGCCGGATCGGCCGATGTCCGCCATCGGCGGCTAGCGGGACCGCAGGCGCTCGGCGCGGCAAAGCCGGGGTCAGCCGCCGGCGAACGGCGGGAGCACGTCGATGCGATGACCTTGGCCCACGATCACCCCGCCGTCGTGCGCCGCCACGCCGTCGACCAGGCAGCTGCAGCGCGGCCGCACCTGGGCGAACGACGGATGGGCCGACTCGATGCCGTCGAGGATGTCCTGCAGGGATCCCGGCGCGGCCATGACCATGGGCGCCCCCACGGCGGCGCGCGCGGCCGCGAACAGATGCACCTCGACCTCGGGACCGCTCACGTCCTCGAGGGTACGACGTCGGCGGCGGCCGTCGTAGGGTGACGCCATGACATCGTCCGATGGCGGGTTCACGCACCTGAACGACCGTGGCGAGGCCCGCATGGTCGATGTCACGGGGAAGGACGTCACCGTGCGCTCGGCCACGGCACGCTGCCGGGTGGGCGTGTCGGCCGAGGTGGCCGCCCTGCTGCGCACTGGAGACCTGCCGAAGGGCGATGCGCTCGGCGTGGCGCGCATCGCCGCGATCCAGGCGACCAAGCGGACGCCGGACCTCATCCCGCTGTGCCACCCGATCGCCGTGCACGGCGTCGACGTGGCGGTGAGCCTCGAGGGCTCGGCCGACGACGCCCGCGTCGAACTGGTTGTCACCGTCCGCACGGCGGACCGGACCGGAGTCGAGATGGAGGCGCTCACCGCGGCGGCGGTGGGGGGCCTGACGATCATCGACATGGTCAAGGGTCGGGACCGCTCGGCCGCGATCACCGAGGTCGTGCTGCTCGAGAAGCTCGGCGGCCGCTCGGGCCACTGGGTGCGCGCGCAGTGACGCGGCCTCGTCGGGCCCGCGTGGTCACCGTGTCCACACGGACCGCCGCGGGCGTGCGGGACGACGCCTCGGGACCCGCGGTGCTGGCGGCGCTGAGCGCCCTGGGGCTGGCATGCGAGGGGCCGGTCGTGGTCGCGGACGGTGATGACGTGGTGCGGGTCCTTCGAGAGGCCGTGGCGGACGACGTCGATCTGGTGGTCACCACCGGAGGCACAGGGCACACCCCGTCAGACCTCACCCCGGAGATGACGCGCCGGGTCATCGACCGTGAGTCGCCCGGACTCTCGGAGGCCGTCCGGGCGCACGGCGTCGCGCAGGGCGTGCCGACGGCGGTCCTCTCACGCGGCATCGCCGGCATCGCGGGCAGCACGCTGATCATCAACCTGCCCGGCTCGACGGGTGGCGCCCGCGACGGAGTGGCGGCCCTGGCCCCCGTGCTCCTGCACGCGCTGGACCAGGTGCGCGGCAGCGACCACTAGGGCCCCCGACCGCGGCTGCGGAGCGGTCAGGCCTTGGCGGCGCTCAGCAGAAGCGTCGCGACATCGACGACCTCGACCCCCTGCGCGGTCGTGCCATCGGCCTGGCGGCCGGTGATCGCGTCGTTGAGCATGACCGAGCAGAAGGGGCAGGCGACGGCCACCTTGGCTGCGCCCGTTGCGATGGCCTCGTCGCCGCGGACCTCGTTGACCTTGCTGCCGATCTTCTCCTCCATCCACATGCGGGCGCCGCCGGCGCCGCAGCAGAAGGACTTGTCACCGTGGCGGGGCATCTCGACCGCGGTGCCCCCGGTCGCCTCGACCAGCTCGCGGGGCGGCACGTAGATGTTGTTGTGCCGGCCCAGGTAGCACGGGTCGTGGTAGGTGACGGTCTGCGCGACCGGCGCGACCGGCGTGAGGCGTCCGGCCTTGACCAGGTCGTTCAGCAGCTCGGTATGGTGCACGACCTCGTAGTTGCCGCCCAGCTGCGGGTACTCGCGCTTGAGCGTGTTGAGGCAGTGCGGGCAGGTCACGACGATCTTCGTCGCCTTGATCTCGTTGAGGACCTCGACGTTCTGCATCGCCTGCATCTGGAACAGGAACTCGTTGCCGGCCCGCCTGGCCGGATCGCCGGTGCAGGTCTCGCCCTCGCCGAGGACCATGAAGCTGACGCCCGCGATGTTCAGCAGCTCGGCCACCGACTTGGTGGTGCGCTTGGCGCGGTCCTCGAAGGCGCCCGCGCAGCCGACCCAGAAGAGGTAGTCGACGTCGTCGGGGATGGTGTCCTCGCCGTCCGCCCCGAACACGCGGACGTCGAAGTCGACCTCGGCGATCCAGGCGTTGCGGTCGGACGCGTTCATGCCCCACGGGTTTCCCTTGGACTCGAGGTTCTTGAACATGCCGTTGAGCTCGCTCGGGAACTCGGTGGCGATCATGACCTGGTTGCGGCGCATGTCGATGAAGTGGTCGATGTGCTCGATGTCGACGGGGCACTGGTTGACGCAGGCTCCGCAGGTCGTGCAGGACCAGAGCGCGTCCTCGGTGATGATCGGCAGCTCGAGGCCTGTGGTGCGGTGGCCGTCGAACGTGTAGCCGTCCTCGCCGGCGTGGTCACTGCCGTCGCGCGAGCCGATGAACGGCCGCTCGACCTGCGCCCGCACGTCGGCCGAGACGGCGGCCAGTGCCTCCTCGTGCATCTCGCCGAGTCCGGGGTGCGCTCCGCCGGCCGCCATCAGGTACGGGGCCTGGGTGAACATGGTGTCGCGGAGGTTCATGATCATGAGCTTGGGAGACAGCGGCTTCCCGGTGTTCCAGGCCGGGCACTGCGACTGGCAGCGTCCGCACTCGGTGCAGGCCATGAAGTCGACGTAGTTCTTCCACGTGAAGTCGCCGATGTGGCCCTTGCCGAACGTCGCGTCGTCCGGCGGATCCTCGAAGTCGACCGGCTCGCCGCCGTAGTAGATCGGCAGCAGCGGCCCGAGGGCGTTCGGTCGGCGGGAGGTGTAGACGTTGACCGGCGCACTGAAGATGTGAAGGTGCTTGGAGTGGAGCACGAGCAGCAGGAACGCCAGGATCACGGTCACGTGCGACCAGATGAACACGGTCTCGATCCACAGGTTCGCGGTGTCGCCCAGGCCGGCGAGCATTCCACCGACGGCGTTGGAGGCGAACGCGCCGCCCATGTCGCCGGAGTGGACCGTGTCGACGATGTTGTTGACCTTGGCCCCGCGGTACATCAGCAGCGTGACGACGACCAGGAGGATCATGACGAGCACGACCCATGCGCCCCGGGTGTGCGAGCCGAAGAACCGCGATGCCCGACCCTGCGTGGCCGGGTTGTTGGTGAACCGGATGATCGCGAAGATCACGATGCCGACCAGCACCAGCACCGCGAACAGGTCCTCCATGAACCGCACGGCCGCCCAGGTGCCGAAGATCGGCACCGAGAAGTTCTCGATGACGAGCTCGCCGAAGGCCGTCAGAACCGTGAGGCCGAGGACCAGGAAGCCCCAGAACGCGAAGACGTGCGCGAGTCCGGGGACGGTCCACTTGAGCAGCTTGCGCTGGCCGAGGACCTCGGTCGCCTCCGCCTCCACCCGCTTGGGCGCATTCTCGGTGCGTCCCACGGCTGGCTTGCCCACTCGGGCCAGCGAGATGAGGAACCAGCCGCGCCGAACCGCGAAGGCGGCGAGGACGACGGTGATGGCGATGCCGACGATGGCGCGTAGCAGCATGTGATCCACGGGCCGAGACTAGCGCCCCGGTTTGGGCTTAGGTGAGGCGAAGTTGGCGGACGAGTGACTCCGCCGCCGCCAGCTCCGGGGCCAGGAAGCGGTCAGGCCCGACGCCGGCGACGCTCTCGCGGAGCGTCGCGATCACCGCGGCGGTCGCCGGAGCCGGCTCGAGCGGGCCGCGCAGCTCGATGGCCCGGGCTGCTGCGACCAGTTCGATCGCCAGGATCCGGGTCAGGTTGTCGACGGCCGTGCGGAGCTTGCGGGCCGCATGCCACCCCATCGAGACGTGGTCCTCCTGCATCGCGGAACTGGGAATCGAGTCCACGCTCGCCGGTACGGCCAGCCGCTTGTTCTCGGACACCAGGCCCGCCTGCGTGTACTGCGCGATCATCAGGCCGGAGTCGACGCCGGGATCGCCCGCCAGGAAGGGCGGCAGTCCGTGGGACCGGTTCTTGTCGAGCATGCGGTCGGTGCGCCGTTCGGCCATCGAGCCGAGATCCGCGACGACGATGGCCAGGAAGTCGAGGACGTAGGCGACGGGCGCACCGTGGAAGTTGCCGTTGCTCGAGACCGTCCCGTCGTCGAGGACCACGGGATTGTCGATGGTGGCCCGCAGCTCCCGACCGGCGACGAGGCGGGCGTGCGTGACCGTGTCGCGCACCGCCCCGGTCACCTGCGGCGCGCACCGAAGCGAGTAGGCGTCCTGGACGCGGTCGTCGTCGGCCTTGTGCGACGCCACGATCCCTGACCCGGCCAGGTTGCGGAGCATGCCCGCTGCGCTGACGGCCTGCCCGGGGTGCGGTCGCATCGGCAGGTGGAGCTCGGCTCGGTACACCTGGTCGGTGCCCATCAGGCCCTCGACGCTCATGGCCGCCGTCAGGTCCGCCACCTCGCACAGGTGCTCGATGTCGGCGATGGCCATGATCAGCATCCCGAGCATGCCGTCGGTGCCGTTGATGAGAGCCAGGCCTTCCTTCTCCTCGAGCTCGATCGGCGCGATGCCGGCGTCGGCCAGCAGTTCCGGCACCGGTCGCTCGACGCCGTCCCGGCCGACGGCGCGTCCCTCGCCCATCAGCACGAGCGCGCAATGGGCCAGCGGGGCGAGGTCGCCGCTGCAGCCGAGGGAGCCGTACTCGTGGACCACGGGGGTGATCCCGGAGTTGAGCAGGCCGGCCATGGTCTGCGCCACGAGGGGCCGGATCCCGGTTCGTCCGCTCGCGAGGGTCTTCAGGCGCAGGAGCATCAGGGCGCGCACGACCTCGCGCTCGACGGGGGCACCCATGCCTGCGGCGTGGGAGCGGATGAGCGAGCGCTGGAGCTGGTGACGGTCGGCCGGGGCGATATGCCGGGTCGCTAGCGCACCGAAGCCGGTCGAGACCCCGTACACGGGCTCGGGCGAGTGCGCGAGCACGTCGATCTGCGCACGCGACGCGGCCATGGCCGCGAGGGCCCCGGCGGACAGGAGCACCTCGGCGTCCCCGCGTGCCACGGAGATGACGTCGTCGAGGGACATGCCGGACGTGTCGATCGTGATGGTCTCGCGGGGTGCGGCGCTCATGCTGTGACCTTAGGTGGGAGGGAGGCCGGCGTCGTGCTCCAGACGCGATCGACGAGATCGACGCCCGGCCGGTAGGCGAGATGCACGTGGTCGGGCGCGTTGAGGCTCACCAGGTCGGCGCGCATTCCGACGCGGACGGCGCCGATGTCGTCCCTGAGCAGTGCCCGGGCGCCCCCGGCGGTGGCCGCCCAGACGGCCTCGTCCGGGCTCATCCCCATCTCGCGCACGGCGACGGCGATGCAGAACGGCATGCTGGTCGTGAAGCTCGAGCCCGGATTGCAGTCGGTGGCCAGTGCCACGGTGACGCCGGCGTCGATCAGCCGCCGGGCGTCCGGATAGGGCGATCGCGTCGAGAACTCGGCCCCGGGAAGCAGGGTTGCGACCGTGCTGCCTCCTGCGAGGAGCTCGATGTCGGCGTCGGTGACGTGGGTGCAGTGATCAGCGGAGGCGGCGCCGACGGACACGGCCACCTCGATCCCCCGGCCGGGGCCGAGCTGGTTCGCGTGGACGCGCGGGATCAGGCCGCGGCGGCGTCCGGCCTCGAGGATCGACCGGGCCTCGTCCGCATCGAAGGCGCCCTCGTCGCAGAACACGTCGATCCACGCGGCGTGCGGTGCGCAGGCGTCGAGCATGGCACCGGCCACCAGGTCGACGTAGGCGTCGCGCTGGCCCGCGTACTCCGACGGGACCACGTGCGCGCCCAGATACGTGGTCTCGCTGGTCGCCTCCGCCGCGATGACGAGCGACCGAGCCTCGTCGGAGACGGTGAGGCCGTAGCCGGACTTGGTCTCGAAGGTCGTGATCCCGCTGGACCGCATCTCGCGCTGCAGCCGCCGCAGGTTCGCCCGAAGCTGTTCGTCGCTCGCCGCGCGCGTCGCGGCGACCGTGGTGCCGATGCCGCCCGCAGCGTAGGGCCGTCCGGACATCCGGGCGGCGAACTCCGCCGCCCGGTCGCCGGCGAAGACGAGATGCGCGTGGCTGTCGACGAAGCCGGGCAGCACGCAGCGGCCCTCGAGGTCGACCCGATCGTCGGCGGGCTCGCAGTGGTCGCTGCGTCCGATCCAGCGGACGATGCCGTCCTCGATGACGACGGCCGCATCGCGCACCACGCCCAGGGGTCCCTCGCCGGCAGTCGGATCGTTCGTCACGAGCGCGCCGATGCCGACGAGCGCGACGGTGCTAGGCAACGGGCTCTTCCCGCATCGGGATGCGTACGTCCCGCTCCTCGGCCACCTCGATGGCACGGTCGTAGCCGGCATCGGCATGACGGATGACGCCCATGCCCGGGTCGTTGGTGAGGACGCGCTCGAGCTTCTGGGCGGCGAGCGGCGTACCGTCGGCGACGCTGACCTGGCCAGCGTGGATGGATCGCCCGATCCCCACGCCGCCGCCGTGGTGGATCGAGACCCATGACGCGCCCGACGAGATGTTGATCATGGCGTTGAGCAGCGGCCAGTCGGCGATCGCGTCGGATCCGTCGATCATCGCCTCGGACTCGCGGTAGGGGGAGGCCACGGACCCGGCGTCGAGGTGGTCGCGCCCGATGACGATGGGGGCGCTCACCTCGCCGCTCGCGACGAGGTCGTTGAAGGCGAGCCCCGCCTTGTCGCGCTCGCCGTAGCCGAGCCAGCAGATGCGGGCCGGCAGGCCCTGGAAGGCGACGCGCTCCTGGGCCATGGTGATCCAGCGATGCAGGTGCTCGTTGTCGGGGAACAGCTCGAGCACGGCCCGGTCGGTGCGATGGATGTCCTTGGGGTCCCCGGAGAGGGCGGCCCAGCGGAACGGCCCCTTGCCCTCGCAGAAGAGCGGTCGGATGTAGGCCGGGATGAAGCCGGGGAACGCGAAGGCGCGGTCGTAGCCGCCCTTCCGCGCCTCGTCGCGGATGGAGTTGCCGTAGTCGAAGACCTCGGCGCCTTTGTCCATGAAGCCGACCATCGCCTCGACGTGCTTGGCCATGGACGCCTGTGCCCGCTCGGTGAACTCCTCGGGCTTGCGGTCGGCGTAGTCCCGGGCGTCGGCGAAGTCGATGCCCTCGGGGATGTAGTACAGCGGGTCGTGCGCCGAGGTCTGGTCGGTGACGATGTCGATGGCGACGTCGCGCCGAAGGAGTTCCGGCAGGACGGTGGCCGCATTGCCGACGAGGCCGACGGAAAGGGGCCGGCGGGCCGCCTTGGCTGCCAGGACGCGGTCGATGGCGTCGTCGATGCCATCGGCGACCTCGTCGAGGTAGCGGGTCTCGACGCGTCGGCGGAGGCGGGTGGCGTCGACGTCGATCATGAGGCAGACGCCGTCATTCATCGTGACGGCCAGTGGCTGGGCACCGCCCATGCCGCCGCATCCGGCGGTCGCGGTGAGCGTGCCGGCCAGCGTTCCGCCGAACCGCTTCGCGGCCACCGCGGCGAACGTCTCGTACGTGCCCTGCAGGATGCCCTGGGTCCCGATGTAGATCCACGAACCTGCGGTCATCTGCCCGTACATCGTCAGGCCGAGCTGCTCGAGGCGGCGGAACTCGGGCCACGTCGCCCAGTCGCCGACCAGGTTCGAGTTCGCGAGGATCACCCGTGGCGCCCACTCGTGGGTCTGGAACACGCCCACCGGCTTGCCGGACTGGACGAGCATCGTCTCGTCATCGCGAAGGGTCGTCAGCGTGCGGACCATGGCGTCGAAACTCGCCCAGTTGCGGGCGGCCTTGCCCGTTCCGCCGTACACGACGAGATCGTCGGGATGCTCGGCCACCTCCGGATCGAGGTTGTTCATCAGCATGCGCATGGCCGCCTCCTGCTGCCAGCCGCGTGCCGTCAGGGTGGTGCCGCGTGCCGCCCGCACCGGGCGAGGTCCAGAAGTCATGTGCCCATCTCAGCGGCCCGGGACGCCCCGGGGAATAGGCTGGCGTGGATCACTGTCTGGAATACGAGATTCAGTGGCGGATCGAGGTTGCCCGTGCCCGGACAGGCCCCCGCCGCCACCCGTGCCCTCGCCGTCCTGAGTGCCCTCGCCGCGGCTCCCGGGCCGATGACCGCGGCGGCATTGGCGCGCGACCTGCAGGTGCCGAGATCCTCGATGTACCACCTGCTGTCGGCTATGGGCGACGCAGGCTTCGTCCTGCACTACCCCGAGGACGAGCGGTGGGGCCTGGGGCTGGCGGCCTTCGAGATCGGCGCGGCGTACCTGCGGCACGAGCCGCTCGAGCGGGTGGGGCGCCCGCTGCTCCAGCGACTGGCGGGTGCGGTCGGCCCCGTCGCGCCAGCCGTGGCGCACCTCGGCGTGCTCCACGGCGCCGAGACGCTCTACCTGCTCAGGGCCTCGCCGCGCACCCCGGTGACGATCGTCGTCGAGGTCGGGGTGCGGCTCCCGGCCGCCCTTACGGCGTCGGGACGGTCGATGCTCGCTGCCCTTCCGGCCGCGCAGGTGCGGGCGCTGTTCCCGTCGCGCCGGTCATTCGTCGACCGGACGGGTCGGGGGCCGACCTCGCTGGCCGCGCTGAACCGACTGCTCGCCGTCGAACGGCAGCGCGGATGGGCGCAGGAGGACGGGTTCGTGGCAGAGGGATACGCATCGGTCGCCGTGGCGGCGACGGATCGTTCGGGCCGCCCACTGGCCTCGATCGGGCTAACGTTCAGGTCGGACCGAGTTGACGAGGCTGCGCGGGCGGCATGCGCTCGTGCAGCCGCCCGCACCGCGCGCGAGCTGTCCCGGAGGATGGGGGCCTGATGACCGAGGACGCGTCCTGGCCGCGAGCCAGCGCCTGGCTGCAGGTCCACGACGAGTCGAGCGACCTGACCGTCCTCGGCGTGGGCGCGCATCTGACGTCCATCAGTGCGACCGGAGCGGACCAGACGCCCGCGGCGATCCGGTCGGCGCTAGCGCGGTACTCGACGTACTCGCACGCCCACGGGGTCGATCTGTCGACGGTCCGGGCGCGGGACGCGGGCGACGTCGACCGTCCGGACTTCGACGAGGGCGAGCAGCGGGTCATCGCCGCGGTGCGGGCGGCCACGAGCCGCACGCGGCTGCTCATCGCCCTCGGAGGCGACAACTCGGCCACCTACGGCGTCGCGCGCGGCGTATGGGGTGACGACATCGCCGCCGGCGGCCTGATCACCCTGGACGCGCACCACGACCTGCGTGACGGCGTGAGCAACGGGTCTCCGGTCCGGCGACTCGTCGAGGCAGGGCTCGCCGGGCGGCACGTCGTGCAGATCGGCATCGGCGACTTCTCCAACTCGCCCGACTACGCGGCGCGCGCCCGCGATCTGGGGATCACCGTCATCACGCGTGGAGAGCTCCGCCGGCGTCCGGTGGACGACGTCATGGTCGAGGCGCTGACGGTGGCCGGCGGGGGCGGCGGGACGATCCACGTGGACCTCGACGTCGACGTGTGCGACCGCGCGGCCGTGCCCGGCTGCCCGGCGTCCGCGCCCGGTGGCATCAGCGCGGACGACCTGCGCCAGTTCGCCTTCCACGCCGGCCGGGCGCCGCGCGTGCGGTCCATCGACATCGTCGAGATCGATGCGACCGCGGACGCGCCCGACCAGCGGACCGTGCGGCTCGGCGCCCTGTGCCTGCTGGAGGCGGCCTGCGGGCTCGCGGTGCGACTGTCGAGCGGCTGACGGGTCAGTCGTCCGACTCGTCCTCGTACTCGCTGCCGGAATCCTCGTGGGACTCGTACTGGTAGGAGTCCTCGGAGTCGTCCCCGTACTCGTGGTCGTCAGCCGACTCGTCCTCATACCGCGAGGAGTCGTCCGACTGCGGCTTCGACTGGGGCTTGGCCTGCGTGCTGGCATGGGGGCGGGCCTGCGGCTTGGGTGCCGAGGCGCTGCTGTCGTCGTCCCCATCGTTCGACGCGGCGGCGGGCTTGCTGGCGGAGCGAGCCGCGGCCGTGGCCGCCGCCTTGGCCGCAGCGGTCGCCGGCGCGCTGAGCGACGGGAGAGGGGCCTGGAGGGATTCGAGGTCGAGGACCTGGGCGGGGTCGGCCGTGGCGATCGGCTCGACCTGCGAGGCGGGCACGATGATGGTCTGGGAGCCGGAGTCGGACGCGGCGGCCGCGCCGGTCACGGCGGAGACGGCGAAACCTGCGGTCGCCATCATCAGTGCGGTGGCGCCAACAACGGCGGCGATCCTGCTTGGTCGATTCATGTCGGCCCCTTCGGAGCTGTCGGTGTGCGTGTCGCTAACGCTAGGCATTCGGGGTCAGAGGAACGGACAGCGCCGGTTAAGCCTCGGTAAGCCCTGAAAGTGGCCCAGTTCACACTCGCAGGCACCACCTGTCGGGGAATGAACAGGGCCTGAGCCCCGTTGAAGCCCTTAGTTGAGTCGACTCGACTCAAAGAGTCTGCGCCCGCTGTTGCGTGAAGCGTTCGGTGGTAGGAGACTCGAATGAACGCACGAACGAGAACGCACACACACCACGAGAAATAAGGAGCACCACCATCATGGCCCGAGCAGTGGGTATCGACCTGGGCACGACCAACTCGGTCGTCTCAGTCCTCGAGGGCGGCGAGCCCGTCGTCATTGCCAACGCCGAGGGGGCCCGGACCACTCCGTCCGTCGTCGCCTTCGCCAAGAACGGAGAGGTCCTGGTCGGCGAGGTCGCCAAGCGCCAGGCCGTCACGAACGTCGATCGCACTGTGCGGTCGGTCAAGCGCCACATGGGCACCACGTGGACCGTGGACATCGACGCCAAGGCGTACACCGCCCAGGAGATCAGTGCCCGTGTCCTGATGAAGCTCAAGCGCGACGCCGAGTCCTACCTCGGCGAGAACGTCACCGACGCCGTCATCACGGTGCCCGCGTACTTCAGCGACGCCGAGCGCCAGGCCACCAAGGAGGCCGGCGAGATCGCGGGCCTGAACGTGCTGCGCATCATCAACGAGCCCACCGCGGCCGCACTCGCGTACGGCCTCGACAAGGGCGACACCGAGCAGACGATCCTCGTGTTCGACCTCGGTGGCGGCACGTTCGACGTCTCGCTGCTGGAGATCGGCGACGGTGTCGTCGAGGTCAAGGCGACCAGCGGAGACAACCACCTCGGCGGCGACGACTGGGACAACAAGGTCGTCGACTGGCTGGTGACCTCGTTCAAGAACGCGCACGGCGTCGACCTGTCCAAGGACAAGATGGCGATGCAGCGCCTGCGCGAGTCAGCAGAGAAGGCGAAGATCGAGCTGTCGAGCTCGATGCAGACGTCGATCAACCTGCCGTACATCACGGCGAGCGCCGAAGGCCCGCTGCACCTGGAGGAGACCCTCTCCCGGGCGCAGTTCGAGTCGATGACCGCTGACCTGCTCGCGCGCACCAAGGCGCCGTTCCAGGCCGTCATCAAGGACGCCGGCATCTCGCTCGACGCGATCGACCAGGTCGTCCTGGTCGGCGGCTCGACCCGCATGCCCGCCGTGACCGACCTGGTCAAGGAGGAGACCGGCAAGGAGCCCAACAAGAGCGTCAACCCGGACGAGGTCGTCGCCATCGGCGCTGCCCTGCAGGCCGGCGTGCTCAAGGGCGAGGTCAAGGACGTCCTGCTGCTCGACGTGACCCCGCTGTCGCTGGGCATCGAGACCAAGGGCGGCGTCATGACCCGGCTCATCGAGCGCAACACGACGATCCCGACCAAGCGGTCCGAGATCTTCACCACGGCCGATGACAACCAGCCGTCGGTGCTCATCCAGGTGTACCAGGGCGAGCGCGAGATGGCGGCGTACAACAAGCGGCTCGGCACCTTCGAGCTGACCGGCCTGCCGCCCGCACCCCGGGGCGTCCCGCAGGTCGAGGTCACGTTCGACATCGACGCCAACGGCATCGTCCACGTGTCCGCCAAGGATCTCGCGACGCAGAAGGTGCAGTCGATGACGATCTCGGGCGGCTCGGCCCTGAACAAGGACGAGATCGACCGGATGATGCGCGAGGCCGAGCAGCACGCCGAGGAGGACAAGAAGCGCAAGGAGGAGGTCGAGGTGCGCAACAGCGCCGAGGGCCTCGTCTACCAGACCGAGAAGTTCCTGGCGGACAACGCGGACAAGATCCCGGCGGATGCCAAGGCCAACGTCGACGGCCCGCTGGCCGAGCTCAAGACGGCCATCGAGGCCAACGACATCCCGGGCATGCGCACGGCAACCGACAAGGTCGCACAGGCCAGCCAGGCACTGGGCACGGCGATGTACGCCCAGGCCCAGCAGGAGGCCGGGGCGGGCGCTCCGACCGATGACGGCCAGGCGGCCCCGGGTGGCGCCGACGACGATGTCGTCGATGCCGAGATCGTCGACGAGGGCGAGCAGAAGTGAGCAACGGTCATTCCCATGACGAGGACCGTGAGCAGGCGGGCGTCCGCTTCACGGACAAGCGTCGCGTCGATCCCGTGACCAACGAGGTGCGTCAGCCGGCCACGCCGGCTGACGCACCCGGTCTCGACGACGCGCTCAGCGCCGAGGGCGTCGAGGCGACGCTGCTGGAGGTCGAGGTGACCGAGGCCGAGCGCAAGCTGGCCGAGCTGACCAACGACCTGCAGCGCGTGCACGCCGAGTACGCCAACTACCGGCGCCGGGTCGACCGCGACCGCGAACTGGTGCGGGAGACGGCGATCGGTGCTGCGCTCAGCGAGCTGCTGCCGGTGCTCGACGACATCGAGCGCGCCCGCCAGCACGACGAGCTCGAGGGCGCCTTCAGGACGGTGGGGGAGTCGCTCGAGGGCGCCGTGGCGCGCATCGGGCTCGAGCGGTTCGGTGCCGCGGGAGAGGCCTTCGATCCCACGGTCCACGAGGCGCTCACCAGCGAGTCCCAGGACGAGGTGTCCGAGCCCACGGTCGTGGCCATCTACCAGACGGGCTACCGGTTCGCCGGACGCGTCCTGCGGCCCGCTCGCGTGGCCGTTGCCGGCACGGACTAGCGCACCGCGGAGACGGACGTACCGACGTGAACAAGGACTGGCTCGAGAAGGACTTCTACGCCGTCCTCGGCGTGTCCAAGGACGCGACCGCCGACGAGATCAAGAAGAAGTACCGCAAGCTCGCGCGTCGAGCTGCATCCGGACAAGAACCCGGGCAACAAGGACGCGGAGGAGCGGTTCAAGGGGGTCTCCGAGGCGTACGACGTGCTGTCCGACGATGCCAAGCGCAAGGAGTACGACGAGGCCCGGACGCTCTTCGCCGGTGGCGGATTCCGCTCGGGCGGCCAGGGTCCAGGCGGCGTGCGGTACGAGAACGTCAACATGGACGACCTCTTCGGGCAGGACTCCGGCGGCTTCGGGGACTTCCTCGGGGGGATCTTCAACCGTGGCCGGGCCGGCGCCGCCCGCAGCCCGCAGCCGCGGCGAGGTCAGGATCTCGAGAGCTCGTTGACGCTGTCGTTCGACGATGCTCTTGACGGCGTGACGGTCCCGTTGCGCCTGTCGAGCGACGCGCCGTGCAGCAGCTGCCACGGCACGGGTGCCAAGGCCGGCACGGTGCCGCGGATGTGCCCGACCTGCGACGGGACGGGCCAGACGGCACGCAACGCGGGCGGATTCGCCTTGGCGGATCCCTGCGTGACCTGTCGGGGTCGGGGCCTGTACGTCGACGATCCGTGTCCGAGCTGCCACGGGTCGGGTCGGGGTCTCAGCTCGCGCACCGTGCAGGCGCGCATCCCGGCCGGGGTCAAGAACGGATCACGCATCCGGCTGAAGGGCAAGGGGGCACCCGGAGAGCGTGGCGGCCCCAGCGGCGACCTTTTCGTCGACGTCACGATCAGCCCGCATCCGGTGTTCGACCGCAAGGCGGACAACGTGACCGTTACCGTGCCGGTGACCTTCAGCGAGGCGGCGTTGGGCGGCGAGGTCGCCGTCCCGACGCCCAGGGGTGGCTCGGTGACCCTGAAGATCCCGGCCGGCACGGCCAACGGACGTACCTTCCGGGTGCGCGGCAAGGGCGTGCGGCGCAAGGACGGGACCAACGGCGACCTGCTCGCCACGGTCGAGGTCTCCGTGCCGCAGGCGCTCAGCGCCTCGGCCCGCGAGGCCCTCGAGCACTATGCCGAGCAGACCGCCGACCACGATCCGCGCAAGGACCTCTTCGCGATGGCGGAGGGCGCGACCACGGCACGGAGCACGCCGTGAGCGTCAACCGGCCCTCCGGGACGCCGGGCGGTGATCGGACCGGCTTCCGCGTCGCGGACGAGGCGCCCGTGTACGCGATCTCGGTGGCCGCGCAGCTGGCCGGACTGCATCCGCAGACCCTGCGGCAGTACGACCGACTGGGGCTGGTCCGTCCCACGCGGATCGGTGGTCGCAATCGGCTGTACTCGCCCAACGACATCGCACGGCTGCGGGAGATTGCCGAACTCTCCACGCAGGGCCTGTCCCTGGAGGGCATTCGCCGCGTGCTGGAGCTCCAGGAGGAGGTCGCCCTGCTGCGGGCGCGCCTGGAGGAGTTTCGGCGGGACCAGGCGTCCACCGCGCTCGTGGTGTGGCGCCCCAACAGGAATCGATAGCCGAACGGGGAGACGTTCATGGATATCCAGTTCACCACCAAGAGCCAGGACGCCCTCGGCGCCGCCGTGCGGATCGCTGCGGCGAACGGCAACCCGCAGGTCGAGCCCCTGCACCTGCTCGACTCTCTGCTCCAGCAGGGCGAGGGCATCGCCACCGCGCTGCTGACGACGGTCGGAGCGGACGTGCGCCAGCTGACCGCACAGGTCAGAGGCGCCCTTTCGTCCCTGCCGTCCGCCAGCGGATCCAGTGTGTCGGCTCCGAACCTGAGCCAGGCCTCGTACAAGGTCCTCAACGGTGCCCAGTCGTTCGCCACGGAGCGGGGCGACGAGTACGTGAGCACCGAGCACCTGCTGGTGGCGCTGGCCCAGCACGGGGGCGTCGGGGTGAGCGATCGGCTGGCCGAGCGCGGCGCCACTCCGTCGGCGCTGATCGACGCACTGCAGCAGGCACGCGGCAGCGCGCGCGTCACGAGCCAGGACCCGGAGCAGACCTTCCAGGCCCTCGAGAAGTTCGGCGTCGACCTGACGGCCCGCGCCCGCGAGGGCAAGATCGATCCGGTCATCGGCCGTGACGAGGAGGTTCGTCGCACCATCCAGGTGCTCTCGCGACGCACCAAGAACAACCCGGTCCTCATCGGCGAGCCCGGGGTCGGCAAGACCGCCGTCGTCGAGGGACTCGCCCGGCGCATCGTCGAGGGCGACGTGCCGACGTCCCTGCAGGGCAAGAGCCTGATCGCCCTCGACATGGGCTCGATGGTGGCCGGTGCCAAGTACCGCGGCGAGTTCGAGGAGCGGCTCAAGGCCGTCCTCGACGAGATCAAGGGCAGCGACGGGCAGATCATCACCTTCATCGACGAGCTGCACACGGTCGTCGGCGCCGGTGCGACGGGCGAGGGCGCCATGGATGCGGGCAACATGCTCAAGCCGCTGCTCGCCCGGGGCGAGCTGCGCATGATCGGCGCAACGACGCTCGACGAGTACCGCAAGTACATCGAGAAGGACGCAGCCCTCGAGCGGCGCTTCCAGCAGGTGTTCGTCAGCCAGCCGTCCGTCGAGGACACGATCGCCATCCTGCGGGGCATCAAGGAGAAGTACGAGGCGCACCACAAGGTGGTCATCTCCGACTCGGCACTCGTGGCGGCCGCGACGCTGTCCGACCGGTACATCACCGCCCGGTTCCTGCCGGACAAGGCGATCGACCTCATGGACGAGTCGGCCTCGCGGCTCCGGATGGAGATCGACTCCTCGCCCGTCGAGATCGACGTGCTCCAGCGCCAGGTCGACCGGCTGCGGATGGAGGAGATGGCGGTCGCGAAGGAGACCGACGAGGCCTCTCGCGAGCGGCTCGCGAAGATCCGAGCGGAGATCGCCGACAAGGACGAGGAGCTCAGCGGCCTGCGCGCCCGCTGGGACACCGAGAAGAAGGGCCTCGACCGGATCGGCGAGATCAAGGTGCTGATCGACGACTTGCGCGCGACTGCCGAGCGGGCCCAGCGGTCCGGCGACTTCGAGCAGGCCTCGCGCATCCTCTACGCCGAGATCCCGACCTTCGAGGACGAGCTGGCCAGGGTCACCGCCGAGGTCAACGAGCGCGCCGCGATGGTCAAGGAGGAGGTCACGGCCGACGACATCGCGGAGGTCGTGGCCAGCTGGACGGGGATTCCCGCCGGCCGCCTGCTCGAGGGCGAGACGGCGAAGCTGCTCCGCATGGAGGACGAGCTCGGCAAGCGCGTCGTCGGTCAGACCGAGGCCGTCCGCGAGGTCAGTGACGCCGTGCGCCGGGCGCGGGCGGGCATCGCCGACCCGAACCGTCCGACCGGGTCCTTCCTGTTCCTCGGCCCGACGGGCGTCGGCAAGACCGAGCTCGCCAAGGCCCTCGCCGAGTTCCTCTTCGACGACGAGCGCGCGATGGTGCGCATCGACATGAGCGAGTACTCGGAGAAGCACTCGGTGGCCCGGCTGGTCGGGGCTCCCCCGGCTACGTCGGGTACGAGGAGGGCGGCCAGCTGACCGAGGCCGTGCGTCGGAGGCCGTACTCGGTGATCCTGCTGGACGAGGTCGAGAAGGCCCACCACGAGGTGTTCGACATCCTGCTGCAGGTGCTCGACGACGGTCGCCTGACCGATGGCCAGGGCCGCACGGTCGACTTCCGCAACGTCATCCTCGTCCTCACCTCGAACATGGGATCGCAGTTCCTCGTCGAGGTCGACGTGCCCTATGAGCAGAGGCAGGAGCAGGTGCGGTCCGTCGTCCGCCAGCACTTCCGTCCGGAGTTCCTCAACCGCCTCGATGCGATGGTGATGTTCGAGTCGCTGGATCGTGCGCAGCTCGGCCGCATCGCCGACATCCAGATCGCGGAGCTGCAGCGTCGACTCGACGATCGCCGCATCACGATCGAGGTGAGCGACGATGCCAAGGCGTGGCTGGTCGAGCGTGGCTTCGATCCCATCTACGGTGCCCGCCCGCTGCGTCGGCTGGTGCAGACGGCGGTCGGCGACAAGCTGGCCAAGGGGATCCTTTCCGGCGACATCCGCGACGGCGACGGCGTGCTGATCGGCCGGCTGCCCGACGGGTCCGACCTCTCCCTCCTGACCACCTGACCGATGCCGGAAGCCGTCCGCCGGACGGTCGATCGGCGGGCGGGTCAGGGCTGGTGGTGCCCGCCGAGGATCGTCGGGCGTCGCCGCAGGCCAGCGGAGTGCAGGGCGATGACGATGCGCCGCGAGTCGACCTCGATGGCGCCCTCCTCGACGGCGATCTCCCGCGCCTCCTCGGTGAGGTCGTAGTGATCGCCGCCGAACGCGCGCTCCGGGATGCCGATCCAGCGGGCGAAGGCGTGCAGCTCATCGAGGCTGGTGTCGCTGATCATGTGGCACCACAGGCGGTCCCGCCAGGGCCACGTGCAGTCGTCCACGAGGATCGCCATCAGGCGGTCGTCAGGCCGGTGCGCAGCCGGGCCAACGCCTCGCGGAGCACGTCGGGGCGCTTGCAGAACGCCCAGCGGACATAGGGCGCGCCGATCTCAGGATGGTCGCAGAATGCCTGATGCGGGATCGCCACGACACCGGTGCGCCCGGGCAGGTCGCGGCAGAACGCGAGGCCGTCCGGATACCCCAGGGGGCGGACGTCGGTGGTGACGAAGTAGGTGCCCTCGGCCCCGATGACGCCGAGCCCGAGATCGGCGAGGCCGGCGCTGAGCAGGTCGCGCTTCGCGGCGAGGTCCGCCCGGAACTCGACGAAGTACTCGTCCGGCAGGCCGAGGCCGTGCGCCATCGCCCACTGGAACGGACCGCCGGACACATAGGACAGGTGCTGGCGCACCACGCGGACCGCGCTGATCAGGTCGGACGGACCGGTCGCCCAGCCGACCTTCCAGCCGGTGAACGAGAACGTCTTTCCGCCGGAGCCGATGGTCACGGTGCGCTCCCGCATGCCGGGCAGCGTCGCGATGGGGACGTGCCGGTGTCCCTCGAACCACAGGTGCTCGTAGGCCTCGTCCGAGAGGACCAGCACGTCGTTCTCGATGGCGATCCGCGCCACCTCTGCCAGCTCCTCGGGAGAGAAGACGACGCCGGTCGGATTGTGGGGGGAGTTGAGCAGGATGACGCGGGTGCGCGGAGTGACGGCCGCGCGAAGCGCCGCCAGGTCGGGTCGCAGTGCCGGCCCGGACATCGGCACGCCGACGCGGACACCGCGGGCCAGGGAGACTGCCGGCCGCGTAGATGTCGAACCAGGGCTCGAAGACGACGACCTCGTCACCGTCGTCGACCAGGGCCAGCAGGGTCGACTGGATGACCTCCGACGCACCCGTGCCGACGACCACCTCGCTGTCGGGATCGACGACGAGCCCGTAGAAGCGCTCCTGGTGGGCGGCGATCGCCGCACGCAGCTGCGGCAGCCCATGCGGCGGCGGGTACTGGTTGCCGCGACCGTCCTGGATCGCCGCCCGGGCGACGTCCTTGATCGACTGCGGTCCGTCGGTGTCCGGGTACCCCTGACCCAGGTTGATCGCGCCGACACTCGCGGCGAGCACGGACATCTCGGCGAAGATCGACGTCGTGTGCTCGACCATGCGGGGCACCAGGGGAGGATTCCGGCGGGACATGGCGAAACGGTAGCGCGGGGAGCGGCGTGGGTACGGTGACGTGGTGAGCGTCGTGGAGCCGGACCCCTTCCCGCGAGCCGATCCGGTGGGATCGGCCCGGGCGCCGCTCCCCGCCGCGGCGCTCGACCTGATCGCCGACCTCGTCGCGCCGGGGGCCGCCGCGGCGGACGAGCACGGCGTCTCCCGGACGACCCTGACGGCCCTCGCAGCCGGGGGGCTGCTGGGCACCCCGCGTCCCCCGCACGAGCAGCGCGAGGTGAGCGAGGTCATCGCCGGGTGCGATGCCTCGACCTGGTTCTGCTGGGTGCAGCACCAGACGCCGCTTCGGACGCTGGAGGCCGCGACGGCCGGGCCGGACACCCGGGACGTCGAGCTCCTGCGCGATCGGCTCCTGCCGGGCCTGCGGAGCGGTGGGACATTGGCCGCAGTCGCCTTCGCGCATGTGCGCCGACCCGGCCCGGCCAATCCGGTGGCGACGCGCGTCGCCGGCGGCTGGCGGCTGGTCGGGCACGTTGGACTGGGTGACGTCATGGGACATCGCCGACGTCGTCATGGTGGTCGCGCAGGGGTCGGGCGATGACGCGGGATCCCTGGTGTCCTGCTTCCTGCCGGCCGGACACGGCGGCGCCACGGTAGCCGGGCTGGACGTCGGGCCGCGGTTGCCGCTGCTGGCGATGGCCGGTACGCATACTCGCCCCGTCGGCCTGGTCGACGTGCTCGTGCCGGACGCTGATGTCGCGGCGGTGGAGGGCCGGGCCGCCTGGCTCCTGGCCGACGCGATCCGCAGCTCGGATGCGAATCCCGCGCTGTTCGGGGTCGCCCGGGGCGCCATCTCCGAGCTGGACTTCCTCGCCCGGCAGCGGGACGACCCGGGCATGGCGCGGCTCGTGGACGCGCTCGTGGCGGAGTGCCGATCCGTCCGGGCCGCTTCCTATGCGCTCGCCGACGACGACTCGGTGGGCGATCGACTCGTCGCCCGTCGACGACTGCGCGCCGCCGCGTGCGACCTGGCCTCGCGGGCGGCGACGGCCGTTGTCGTGGCACGCGCCGGGGCGGCGATGCGGCGTGGCTGCTCGGCCGAGCGCCGGGCCAGGGAGGCGCTGTTCCTGCAGGTCCAGGCTCAGACCGCGGCGACGCGGGCGGCGTCGATCGAGCTCCTGAGCGACCGAGCCGAGATGGCCCGGTTGGGATTGCCGACCTTGACGGCCACGACGTCCGACGTCGAGACGCCGGACGCGTTCTGGGCCCGCAGCACGCACGAGTAGCGACCCTGCTTCAGCTGCCGAACCATGGCTCGACCATCGCGCACCTCAGCGCCGCGGACCCGGCCGCCGTCACGGGGGGTGCACACGACGCGCAGCGAGGCGAGGGGTGAGCCGTTCGGGCCGGTGGGCGTCACCGCGAACTCGACGCGCCCGTCGCCCAGCGGCGTGGCCCGCTTGATCCGACCGACGAAGGGGAGCGGCACGGGCATTGCCACGACCGGCGCGCTGGGCGGTGAGTTGCCGATGTAGTTGCCGCTGATGGCGGTGACCTGGTAGGCGGTGCCATTGACCAGTCCGGGCACGGCGCAGGTGGCCGGACCCTGCTTGCGTGGTGCCGCGAAGCAGTTCCAGGCCTGACCGGTCACCGGATCCAGCACGGTCGCGGCGAAGGCCGTGACGCTCAGCGGATCGACGGGCACGTCGAACGAGACGACCAGTTCAGTGGAGCGCGCCTCGACCGAGATGACCGGCGGCACGGTCGGCGCGGTGGCGAGGATGGCCTGATTGCGCTGCAGGAACTCGTATTCGGCCAGCACGCGCGTGTACACCCCGGGGTACTCGGCCGCACAGTCCTCGCCCCAGCTGACGATGCCCAGCAGGCGTGCATCGGGCCCCTGTCCCACGATCAGCGGTCCGCCCGAGTCACCCTGGCAACTGTCGATGATCGCTCCGTCCGGCGTCGCGCCGGACGCGCAGAACATGAAGCGCAGGTCGACGTCGTCCACCGTGAAGCCGAGGAACGTGACGCCGTTGAGGACGAAAGGCTCACCCTCGCCGCAGTTGCGGTCCGGGAACAGGACGAGATCGCCGACCTTGAACGCCTCCGGGAAGCTCTTCTCCGGACCGGTCGACATGTTGCCCCAGCCCGCCACCTTGACCGGGGTGCCGGCGCCCGGCGCCGACAGCGGGTCACCGGGGGTGACCGGCTTCAGCACCGGGACGTCCGTGATCGGGCTGGCGAGCGTGATCACCGCGATGTCGTTGGCCGCCGTCTGTCGGGAGTAGGCGGGATTCGGCGTGATGGCCGTGACGCCCACCGTCCGCAGGGTGCCGTCGCGAAGGTTCTGCCCGAAGCCGATCACGAGCTGACTGGGGATGCGCAGGGTGCCGGTCTTCTGGTCGACGACGCAGTGCGCCGCGGTGACGACCGTCGTGGGCGTCGTGAGGGTGCCGCCGCAGAACTGGGCCTGATACGCGTTCTCCGTCTCGAGCCGGGCCGCGTCGAGCAGAGCGACGAGGTACGGGAACTCGCCCGGTGGCGCGTCGGTACCGTTGATGATCCGCGGTGCTATGGCGGGGGCCGCATGGGCGAGGGGAACGGCGGAGAGACCCACTGCCGTGGCCAGAGCGCACACAGTGAGCGATCGGACCACCGACCCGAGGGACTTCACGGGTCCCACGCTACGTTGACCCGGCGTGGTGACGCACCAGCGGGGCGCTCGGTCGGCCGCTGCACCCAGGGCAGGGAGACGGACATGCCAACGGCACTGATCACCGGACCGACCTCAGGGATCGGCCTGGGCTTCGCCGACGAGTTCGCCCGCAAGGGGTTCGACCTGGTCCTGGTGTCGCGTGACGGCGCCCGACTCGACGATCTCGGGCGGCAGCTGCTGGCCACGTACGGCGTGCGCAGCGAGGTGATCATCGCCGATCTGTCGGTGCGCCAGGACGTGGACCGGGTCGCAGCTCGATTGGCCGACCCGAGCGCGCCCGTTGCCGCCCTGGTCAACAACGCGGGATTCGGCCTGCACACCCGGTTCACCGCGACGGCGCTGGACGACGAGCAGCGGCTCCTCGACGTCATGGTGACGGCCGTCCTGCGGCTCAGCCATGCCGCCGCTGCCGGGATGGTCGCGCGAGGCTCCGGAATGATCATCAACGTCAGCAGCGTGGCCGCCTGGATACCCGGTGGCACCTACTCGGCGGCCAAGGCCTGGGTGACCAGCTTCAGCGAGGGACTCGCCCAGGAGCTGTCCGGCACCGGCGTGCGCGTCACGGCCGTCTGCCCGGGGTTCGTGCACACCGAGTTCCACGACCGTGCCGGCATCGACATGTCCCAGGTGCCGGACTGGCTGTGGCTCGACGTGCCGGTCGTCGTCGCGCAGTCGTTCCGGGACCTGGCCGTCGGCCGGCCGGTCAGCGTCGCCGGCGTCCAGTACAAGGCGATGACCACGGCGCTGCGTCATGCGCCCCGATCGCTCGTCCGCCTGGCCACGGGCACCCGTCGTCGCACGCGGCGGTTCGGCTCGAGGGACTAGCCCGACCACCCGTCGAGCGGTCGCCAGGCCGGCAGCGTCGCGGCCGGCTCGACCTGCCAGCCGCGCAGCCGCACCTGCGCCGTCGATCGAGCGGCCAGGTCCGTGACGAACGCGGTGACCGGGGCGTCGGGCCAGGAGTCGCTGACGGGCGGTACCTGCGGGTCGACCAGGACGTACTCGACGATCCGGCGTCGGGCCGTCCGCTGGGCCAGGCCGACGCTGGGCAGGAACAGGGCGGCGGGCCCGAAGGCCACCACGTGCAGGGGCGGCGCCACGGCGAGCTGGGAGATGGCCGCGCAGATCCGGGCCGAGAGGGCCGCCTCGGGTCCGGCCACCGGGTGCACCTCGACGGCCACGAGATCCGTGCGCGCGAGCAGGTTGCCCACCTCGCGGTCCCATGCGTCGTCGGCCGGCAGGACGAGCACGGTCCCGGTCATCACGAGCGACACCCTAGGCTTCGCCCATGCCCGGTGAAGCGTGGAGCCAGCTCAAGCAGCAGATCGTCGAGAAGGCCGTCGTGCACGGCACGGTCGTCCTCTCCAGCGGTCGCGAGGCCGACTACTACGTCGACCTCCGGCGCGTCACTCTCGACGGTGTGGCCGCTCCGCTGGTCGGCGCGGTGATGCGCGAGCTGACGGCGGACTGGGACTACTCGGCCGTCGGGGGCCTGACGCTCGGCGCCGACCCGGTCGCCGCGGCGATGCTGCACGACGCGGCGCGCTCGGGGGGCGTGCTGGATGCGTTCGTCGTCCGCAAGAGCGAGAAGCAGCATGGCCTGCAGCGCCGGATCGAGGGTCCCGACGTGGCCGGCCGCAGCGTTCTGGCCGTCGAGGACACCTCGACGACGGGTGGTTCCGTCCTGACTGCGGTCGACGCCCTCCTGGCCGCCGGCGCCTCGATCGCCGGCGTGGCCGTGATCGTCGACCGCGGTGCGGGTCCGGCCATCGTCGAGCGCGGACTTGAGTACCGGGCCGCCTACTCCCTCGAGGACCTCGGACTCGCATAGTGAGCGGTGGCGCTCACGGCTTCGGAGCGCCCGAGAGCAGGATCGATCCCCGGTGCTCCTCGTCGTGGGCGAGCACCTGGAGCATGAGCCCCTCCACGTCGAGGACCCCGAAGATGTCGTGGCTCGCAGTTGCCCGCCACTGGTCCTCGTCCAGATCGCGCAGCCGGTGCAGCAGCCCGGTGCGGGTCGCGAGCAGCCGGGCTCCGGCGTCGTCGATCGACTGCCCGGCGAAGGCCCGCTCCGTGTCAGAGGGGTCCGGCTCCCACCACGTGAACGTCGGCCGCTCCGGCTCGTCGATGGTGCTGACCATCACCTCGAGGCGGGGCGTCCACACCTCGGCGTCCACCATGCTGACGTGCCCCAACACCGTCGCGTGCGTCCACTCCCCGGCGGCCGGGACGACGGTCGACTCCCGGGCGGCGGTGATCACCCGATCGGCCGACATGAGCAGTTCGACCATGAGGAGCGACCGGGGGATGGCCATGGGCCCTACAGGCCCGCCTTCTGACGACGGTGCCGGACGAACTCGAAGACCAGGGGCACCACGCTGACGAACACGACGAGGATGAGGATCAGCTCGATGTTCTTCTTCACGAACTCGATGTTGCCGAGGTAGTAGCCGGCCAGGGTCACGCCCACGGCCCAGATGAAGCCGCCGATCGCGCTGAACACGATGTACCGGCGGAAGTCCATGCGCCCGATGCCGGCGGTCGCCGTGATGAACGTGCGCACGATCGGAACGAAGCGAGCCAGCACGATGGCGCGGGCGCCGTACCGGTTGAAGAACTGGTGCGTCTTGTCGACGTACTCCTGCCGGAAGAGCCGGGAGTCCGGCCGCGAGAAGAGCGTCGGGCCGCCGCGGTAGCCGATCCAGTAGCCGGTGATGTTGCCGAGGACCGCCGCGAGGAAGAGCAGGAGGCAGGCCACCGCGATGTTGACGGAGATGGCACCGCTGGCGATGAAGAGCCCGGTGATGAAGAGCAGCGAGTCCCCGGGCAGGAAGAAGCCGATCAGCAGCCCGCACTCGGCGAAGATGATGCCGAGCACGACCCAGAATGCGATGTCGCCCAGGTTGGTGAGCATGGTCTCGGGGTTCAGCCAGTCCGGCCCGAGCGCTCTCACGGCCGCCGAGTGGACGGTGGCTGAAGCGACGATGAGGTGATCCACCGGTGCAGGCTATCGTCGCGGGCATGAACGACGGGACGACGGCTGCCGAAGTGGGCGTCGGGCCGTGCCCGGAGCCCTGGCCCGATGACCCCCGGCTGGATCCGGACCTGCTGGCCGCCGGCGACCGCCGGAACGTGGTCGATCGGTACCGCTACTGGCGGGTCGAGGCGATCGTGGCCGACCTCGACGGGCATCGCCACCCGTTCCACGTGGCCATCGAGAACTTCGCCCACGACTTCAACATCGGGTCCGTCGTCCGAACGGCCAACGCGTTCATGGCCCGCGAGGTTCACGTCGTGGGTCGGCGACGGTGGAACCGTCGCGGTGCGATGGTCACGGACCGGTACCTGCACGTGCGCCATCACGCCGACGCCGCCGAGTTGGCGAGATGGGCGACGGCGAGCGGACTCCCGCTGATCGGCATCGACAACCTGCCCGGTGCCACGCCGCTGGAGACCGCCCGCCTGCCACGCGATTGCGTGCTCCTGTTCGGCCAGGAGGGCGACGGCCTGTCGTCATTGGCGCGGGAGTCGTGCGTCCGGACCCTGTCGATCGCCCAGTTCGGGTCGACGAGGTCGATCAACGCCGGAGCGGCGGCGGCGATCGCCATGCACGCCTGGATCCGGCAGCACGAGTTCGGCCAGTCGCCGATGCCGCCGTCGTGAGCGCCACCCGAGCGCTGTGGGGGAACGCGCAGTACCGCAGGCTGTTCGCCGCCCGGACGATCAGCAACATCGGCAACGGGATCATGCCGATCGCCCTCGCCTTCGGCGTCCTCGACCTGCCGGGCGCGACGCCGACCTCCCTGAGCGTGGTGCTGGCCGCGCAGGCGGTGCCGCTGGTGGTCATGCTGCCGATCGGCGGCGTCGTGGCCGATCGGCTTGGCCGGGCCAGGGTCATCGCCGTCACTGACGTCGTCCTCAGCGCCTTCGTCTTCACGACGGCGGCCCTGTTCATCACGGGCACGGCCACGATCCCGCTGCTGGCCGGGCTGTCCTTCTGCATGGGCATCCTCAACGGACTGTGGTGGCCCGCGATGAGCGGGCTCGTACCCGACGTCATGCGCGACGACGAGCACCTCCAGCCCGCCAATGCCTATATCAGCGTGGCGTCCAACGGCGGGCTCATCCTCGGCAACGCCATCGGAGGGCTGCTCGTCGCCGCGTTCGGGTCCGGGCCGGCCATCGCCATCGATGCGACGACCTTCCTCGTGGCCGGACTGCTGGTGTTCAGCTTCCGCCAGGTGTCGAAGCCGCACGACTCCGGTGAGTCGATGGTGGGCGATCTCGTGCACGGCTGGCGCGTCTTCGTGACCTTCAAGTGGGTGTGGGTGATCACCCTGTCCTTCAGCTTCATCGTCATGGTCCTGCGCGGGTCCGAGGAGGTGATGGGCCCGGTGCTGGCCCTCGAGGAGTACGGCGGGGCCGCCGGCTGGTCGGTGGTGCTGGCGAGCATGTCGGCGGGCCTGCTGATCGGAGCGGTGCTGGGCTCGAGGATCCGGGTCGGCCGGCCGATGGTCTTCGGCATGCTCATCTGCCTGACCCTGCCGGCCTGGCTGCTGTGCCTGGCGTTCGCGCTGCCGCTTCCGGTGGTGGCGGCGGGTGCCTTCGCCTGGGGACTGGCGATCGAGCTGTTCATGGTGCTGTGGTTCACGGCGCTGCAGACGAACGTGCCCCGCGAGGCGCTCTCCCGGGTGATGGCCTATGACGCGATGGGCTCGCTCATGTTCGGTCCCATCGGGCTGGCGCTGGCCGGCCCGCTCATCGCAGCCGTCGGCCTCCAGACCGGCTTCGTCATCGCGGCCGGGGTCGCGCTGGTGGCGATCCTCGCGTCCCTCCTGTCGGGATCGGTGCGAAATCTCCGCTCGTTGCAGGCGGACTAGCCACTCGGCCATGACAAGGCGCGACGGTTAGTGGAAGGATGGGAGCGCTTACATCCGCCCGCTAGTCGCAGGAGTAACCGATGCCCATTGCATCCCCCGAGGTCTATGCCGAGATGCTCGATCGAGCCAAGGCCGGCCAGTTCGCCTATCCGGCGATCAACACCACCTCGTCCCAGTCCATCGTCGCGGCGATTCGCGGCTTCGCCGAGGCCGAGAGTGACGGCATCGTGCAGTTCTCCTGGGGCGGCGCCGAGTTCGCCTCCGGCCAGACCGTGAAGAGCATGGTCGCCGGCGCCGAGGCCCTCGCCGAGTTCGCCCACTCGATCGCGCGGTCGTACAACGTCAACATCGCGCTGCATACCGACCACTGCCCCAAGGACAAGCTGCCCGGCTACATGGAGCCGCTGATCACGGTGTCGCAGGAGCGCGTCGCCAAGGGGCTGCCGCCGCTGTTCCAGTCGCACATGTGGGACGGCTCCGCGGTGCCGCTGAAGGAGAACCTCGAGATCGCGCAGCGTCTCCTCGACGAGTGCCACAAGGCGCACATCATCCTCGAGATCGAGATCGGCGTGGTCGGCGGCGAGGAGGACGGCATCGAGGCGACGCATGACGCCAAGCTCTTCTCCACCGTCGAGGACGGACTCGCCACCGCGCAGGCCCTCGGCCTCGGCGAGCGGGGCCGGTACATGGTCGCGGCGACGTTCGGCAACGTGCACGGCGTCTACAAGCCGGGCAACGTGGTCCTGACCCCGTCGATCCTCAATGACATCCAGGCCGCGGTCGGCGCCGAGTACGACAAGGCCAAGCCGTTCGACCTGGTGTTCCACGGCGGCTCCGGCTCGCTGTTGAGCGAGATCCGCGAGGCCTTGGACTACGGGGTCGTCAAGATGAATATCGACACCGACACCCAGTACGCGTTCACCCGCCCGATCGCCGATCACATGTTCAAGAACTACGACGGCGTGCTCAAGATCGACGGAGAGGTCGGCAACAAGAAGCAGTACGACCCCCGGTCGTACGGCAAGGCGGCCGAGGCCGGCATGTCCGCGCGCGTCGTCCGTGCGTGCGAGGACCTGCGGTCCGCCGGCACCCGCATGTCCTGACCGCCACCGCGCACCACGGCAGCTGCAGACGGGATCCGGGCCGAACGGCCCGGATCCCGTCGTTTTCGTCCCTCGCCCCGGCGGCGCCGACCGGCGCCGCGGACCGGTCGATGGCAGGCTGTCGGCATGACCCTTGGACAGAACCTCTTCGGCGGCCCGCCGGCCACCCTCTTGCCCGACGACCCCGCAGCCACGGAGCTCGCATCCGGCGCTACCCCGCTGGACGTCGTCCGGAGCCACCCCACCAGCTCCCTGGCCTGGGCCGAGCTGAGCGACGAGGCGTGGGCTCAGGACCGTGTCGTGGAGTCCTATGCCTTCGCTCGCGTGGGCTATCACCGAGGGCTGGACGCGCTGCGGCGCAGCGGCTGGAAGGGCCACGGTCCGGTGCCCTGGAGCCATGAGCCCAACCAGGGATTCCTGCGCTGCCTGCGCTCGCTGGCCCGTGCGGCGGGCGCAATAGGCGAGTTGGACGAGGTCGACCGGCTCGGCGTGTTCATCGACGACTGCGATCCCTCCGTTCCGCGGGACTAGTCGGTGCCGAGCGCGGTCGTGGTGGGTGGCGGCATCAGCGGCGTCGCCTGCGCTGTGCAACTGTCGCAGGCCGGCATCGACGTGCGGCTCCGCGAGCGTGCGCACGCGCTGGGCGGCCGACTCGCGACCCGCACGCTGCGCGACACCGGAACGGCCTTCGATGGCCGGGTCGTCGACATCGGCGCCTCCTACTTCACGGTGACCGACACGGAGTTCGGCGCAGTCGTCGAGGCGCTCGAGGACATGGACGTCGCGAGGCGGTGGACCAGTGCCTTCCACGTGTCCGGACCCTCCGGCATGCAGGGCGTCACCGTCGGTCCCGTGCGCTATGCCGCGCCCGCGGGACTGCGCTCCGTCGTCCAGGCGCTGGCCGCCCGGGCGCCCGTCACGGTGGAGACGGCGAGCCCGGTCCGGCTGGTCAGCACCGCGGGTCGTCACGTCACGGTCGACGACGAGGCTGTGGACGCGGCCGCGCTCTGCCTGCCGCATCCGCAGGCGACCCGCATCGCAACGGACCTTCCGGACAGCCCCATCCCGTGGGAGCCGGTGCTGGCGGTCACGTGCGTCTTCGCCGAGCGGTCCTGGAAGCAGATCGACGGCGTCTTCGTCAACGACGACCCCGTCCTGACCTGGATCGCGGACGACGGCAGTCGCCGCGGCGACGAGGCACCGGTGCTGGTCGCACATGTCCACCCCGTCCTCTCGGCGCGGCACCTGGACGACCCCGAGACGGTGATCCCGCTCGCGGTCGCCGCGATCCAGCGGGTCCTGGACGTTGCCGACTACCCGGACTGGGTCGACGTCCACCGCTGGTCGTTCGCCAAGCCCCTCGCGGGGCGAGAGGAGTCGTACTGGCTGCATGGCACCGCGAACCTGGGGGCGGCCGGCGATGCCTGGGCCGGTGGTCCGAGGGTCGAGGCGGCGTGGCTGTCGGGCCACCGCCTCGGACAGGCACTCGCCGCGCGAATCGGGTGACGGCCGAGGCGATAGCCTTTGCCCCATGCCAGCAATCGTCCTTGTGGGCGCCCAGTGGGGCGACGAAGGCAAGGGAAAAGCAACGGACCTCCTCGGTGGTCGCGTCGACTACGTCGTTCGCTACCAGGGCGGCAACAACGCCGGACACACGGTGGTCATCGGCGACCAGAAGTTCGCCCTGCACCTGCTCCCGAGCGGCATCCTGACCCCGACCGTCGTCCCCGTGATCGGCAACGGCGTGGTCATCGACCCCGCGGTCCTGCTCCAGGAGATGGCGGCCCTGAACGAGCGCGGCGTCGACACGTCGAAGCTCGTCATCAGCGCCAACGCGCACCTGATCACCCCGTACCACGTGACGCTCGACAAGGTCTCCGAGCGCTTCCTCGGAAAGGCCAAGATCGGCACCACGGGACGCGGCATCGGCCCCACCTACAGCGACAAGATCGCCCGTATCGGGATCCGGGTCCAGGACCTCTTCGATCCGTCGATCCTGCGCCAGAAGGTGGAGGGCGCACTCGAGGGCAAGAACCAGGTCCTCGTCAAGGTGTTCAACCGGCGTGCCCTCGACGTCGATGCGATCTCCGAGCAGCTCCTCGAGTACGCCGACATCCTTCGCCCCTATGTTGCCGACACGGCCCTGCTGCTCAACAACGCCCTCGACGACGACAAGGTGGTGCTGCTCGAGGGCGGCCAGGGCACCCTCCTCGACGTCGACCACGGCACGTACCCGTTCGTGACCTCGAGCAACCCGACGGCCGGCGGCGCGTCGACCGGCAGCGGCATCGGCCCGACCCGGATCACCCGGGTCGTCGGGATCCTCAAGGCCTACACGACTCGGGTCGGCTCGGGACCCTTCCCGACCGAGCTCTTCGACGACGACGGCGAGAAGCTGCGGACCATCGGCGGCGAGCGCGGCGTGACGACCGGGCGCCCGCGTCGGTGCGGATGGTTCGATGCGCCGATCGCGCGGTTCGCCAGCCGTGTCAACGGGCTGACCGACATCTTCCTGACCAAGCTCGACGTCCTCACCGGCTGGGAGCAGATCCCGGTCTGCGTCGCGTACGACGTCGATGGCGTCCGCAGCGACGAGATCCCCATGACGCAGACCGACTTCCATCACGCCAAGCCCGTCTACGAGTACCTGCCGGGGTGGTCCGAGGACATCTCCGGGGCCAAGGAGCTCGCTGACCTGCCGCCCAACGCCCAGTCCTACGTGCGCTACCTCGAGGAGGTGTCCGGCACGCGCATCAGTGCGATCGGCGTCGGACAGGACCGGGACGCGACGATCTCGATCCACGATCTGATCGCGTGATCATCCGGCCAGCCACCCCGGCCGACACCGCGCCGATCCGAGCCGTCCTGGTCGACTGGTGGGGCGGCCGGGACCTGACCGGACTGCTGCAGCCGCTGTTCCTGGAGAACTTCGCGAGCACGAGCCTGGTCGCGCTCGACGATGCCGGGGCCATGTCCGGGTTCCTCGTCGGCTTCGCCTCGGCCGACGACCCCACATCGGCATACGTGCACTTCGTGGCCGTGGCGCCCGACCACCGAGGCAGCGGACTCGGTCGCGAGCTGCACGAGACCTTCGCCTCGGTGATGTCGGGCAAGGGGGTCTCGACGATCCGCTGCGTGACGTCGCCGGTCAACACGGGATCAATCGCCTTCCATCAGCGGATCGGCTTCGAGATCGAGCTCGTCGACGACGAGTACGTGCACCTGATCTGCCGCCGGCCCACGCGGGCCCGGCCGCTCGCGGTGGATCCGCGTCCGCACGACCCGGCCTGGCCGAGCGCCTTGTGGCCGATCCCGGCCGGAACCACCCTCGAGGGGCGGCACGTGAGCCTCAGCCTGGCCGGGGCCGACGACGCGGAGGGGCTCTTCGAGGCGCTCGACCACGACGCCGTGTGGTCGCACGTGCGTGGTCGTCCATCGGACTCGTCCGAGCTGGCCGCATCGCTGGCCGGAGCGAACGACGTCGGCCGGTGGCCCTGGATCGTCCGCCGGGGCGGCCGCATCGTGGGCACCACGTCGTATCTCGAGGTCTCCCCCGTCGATGCGCGCCTCGAGATCGGTTTCACGCTCTATGCACCCGACGTCTGGGGCACCGTCGTCAACCCGGAGTGCAAGCTCCTGCTCATGTCGTGGGCGTTCGACGAGGCGGGCATGGGGCGCGTCCAGCTCAAGACCGACATCCGCAACACCCGGTCGCAGGCGGCCATCGCCCGGCTCGGCGCCCGATACGAGGGCGTACTGCGCCGCTACCAGCGCCGGCAGGACGACTCGGTTCGAGACACCGTCGTCTTCTCCGTGATTGCGGAGGACTGGCCGGACGTGAAGGCGGCGCTGGGGCAGCGGATCGATCGCGACGGCGCCGAGCCGGCCTAGCCTCCCCGTCCTGCCCTCCGGGCAGCCCCGAATGTGATGAACATTCGACCCCCCTTACCCTGCCGAGAGGGAGCGCGTAGCGTGCTCGTGTCGACCTGATCCCGAGGAGCCAGACCATGACGTTCAGCGCAGATCCACAAGAAGGCCAGCGCATTCACGATCTCGATCGCGCACACGTGTTCCACTCGTGGAGCGCGCAGGGCGCGCTCAACCCGATGGACATCGCGGCCGCGGAGGGCTGCTACGTCTGGGACTACGACGGCAATCGCTACCTCGACCTGTCCTCGCAGCTCGTGAACGTCAACATCGGCCACCAGCACCCCAAGGTCGTCAAGGCGATCCAGGACCAGGCGGCCAGGCTCGCAACCGTCGCACCGCAGCACGCCAACGATGTGCGCGGCGAGGCCGCCCACCGCATCGCCGGGCTCGCGCCCGACGGCATGAACAAGGTCTTCTTCACGAACGGCGGGGCCGACGCGAACGAGAATGCGGTTCGCATGGCCCGGCTCCACACGGGCAAGCCCAAGGTGCTGTCGTTCTACCGGTCGTACCACGGCAACACCGCCGTCGCGATCCAGGCGACAGGCGATCCGCGGCGGTGGCCGAACGAGTACGCCGCGCACCAGGTGCACTTCTTCGGGCCGTACCTCTACCGTTCGAGCTTCTGGGCCACGACCCCGGAGGAGGAGTCGGCACGTGCGCTCGAGCACCTCGCGCAGGTGATCGAGTTCGAGGGCGCGAGCACGATCGGCGCGATCCTGCTCGAGACGGTCGTCGGCACGGCCGGCGTGCTGATCCCGCCGCCGGGCTACCTCGAGGGCGTGCGCGACCTCTGCGACCGGCACGGCATCGTCCTCATCGCGGACGAGGTGATGGCCGGGTTCGGCCGGACCGGCCGGTGGTTCGCCTTCGAGCACTTCAACGTGACCCCCGACCTCATCACGTTCGCGAAGGGGTCCAACTCGGGCTACGTGCCGGTGGGCGGCGTCATCATCTCCGACGAGATCGCGGCCACCTTCGATGACCGGGTGTTCCCCGGCGGCCTCACCTACTCCGGGCATCCCCTGGCGGCCGCCTCGATCGTGGCGTCCATCGATGCCATGAAGGAGGAGGGCATCGTCGAGAATGCGGCGCGCATCGGCGAGGACGTCCTCGGCCCCGGACTCCGCGAGCTCGCGGAGCGCCATCCGGTCATCGGCGAGGTCCGGGGGCTCGGCGTCTTCTGGGCCCTCGACCTGGTCACCAACCGGGAGACCCGTGAGCCGCTGGCCCCATACGGCGGGACGTCTCCGGCGATGGCGGAGCTGGGCGCGGCGATCAAGAAGGGCGGCGCCCTGCCGTTCGCCAACTTCAATCGACTGCACGTGGTGCCGCCCTGCACGATCACCGACGAGGAGGCCAAGGAGGGCCTGGCCATTCTCGACGAGGCGTTCTCGGTGGTGGACAAGCACTACGTGGGCTGACATCGCCCGTCAGTAGGCTGGCGGCGTGAGAGTCCTCGTCATCGGCTCCGGAGCCCGGGAGCACGCCCTCGTCACTGCCCTGCTTGCCGACGACACGGTCGAAGCAGTCGTTGCCGCACCCGGCAACGCGGGCATGGCGCAGTCGGTGGAGACCCTGCCGGTCGACGTCATGGATCCGGTCGCGATCGCGGATCTCGCCGTCTCGGTGTCGGCCGACCTCGTGGTCGTCGGCCCGGAAGGGCCGCTCGTCGCCGGGGCCGCCGACGCGGTGCGCGCCCGGGGCATCGCCTGCTTCGGTCCGTCGGGCGAGGCCGCCCTGCTGGAGGGCAGCAAGGCGTTCGCCAAGCAGGTCATGGCGGAGGCGGGCGTGCCCACCGCCCTGTCGCACGTGTGCACGACCACCGACGAGGTGAGCACCGCCCTCGACCAGTTCGGCCCTCCGTACGTGGTGAAGGACGACGGTCTCGCCGCCGGCAAGGGCGTGGTCGTGACGTCCGATCGGGCGGAGGCGCTGTCGCACGCCGCCGGGTGCCTGTCGCGAGGCGCGGACGCCCAGGTCGTCGTAGAGGAGTTCCTCGACGGTCCGGAGGTGTCCCTATTCGGTGTCACCGACGGTATGACGGTCGTCCCCCTGCAGCCCGCGCAGGACTTCAAGCGGGCCCAGGACGGCGACCTCGGTCCCAACACGGGAGGCATGGGCGCCTACGCTCCGCTGCCCTGGGCCCCGCCGGACCTGGTGGCCAAGGTGACGGAGCGGATCCTGCAGCCCGTCGTCGATGCGATGCGGCATCGGGGCACTCCGTTCTCCGGCCTGCTGTACGCCGGTCTCGCGATGACGTCCCGCGGGGTCCGCGTCATCGAGTTCAATGCCCGGTTCGGCGATCCCGAGACCCAGGTGGTCCTTGCCAACCTGCGCACGCCGATCGGGCGCCTGCTCCTGGCGGCCGCGAACGGCAAGCTGGCCGAGCTGCCGCCGCTCTCGTGGCGGCCGGGATTCGCGGTGACCGTGGTCGTGGCCGCGCAGGGCTACCCCGCGGCCCCCCGAACCGGCGACGTCATCACCGGGCTCGACGCCGCCGCCGGGGTGGCCGGAGTCGATGTCTTCCATGCGGGCACGTCGGTCTCCGACGATGGCGTCGTATCGTCGGCGGGCGGACGGGTGCTGTCGGTGACGGCGCACGGCGACTCGCTGGCCGCGGCGCGCGAGCGGGCATACGCGGCCGTCGATCTCATCCACCTGATGGGCTCGCACCACCGGCGGGACATCGCGAAGGCCGCGGCCGACCAGGTGGAAGGATGACCCGGTGACGGCACAGATCCCCAACGTGCTGGCGGGGCGCTATGCGTCGCTGGCGATGACGAGCGTGTGGTCCCCCGAGGCCAAGATCGTGATGGAGCGCCGCCTGTGGCTCGCCGTCGCGGCCGCGCAGGTCGAACTCGGCCTCGACATCCCGTCAACTGCCCTCAACGACTACCGGCGCGTCATCGACGAGGTCGATCTCGAGTCGATAGCCGAGCGGGAGCGGGTCACCAAGCACGACGTCAAGGCACGCATCGAGGAGTTCAACGCGCTGGCGGGGCACGAGTTCGTGCACCTGGGCATGACGTCGCGGGACCTGACCGAGAACGTCGAGCAGTTGCAGGTGCGCGACGCCATGCTCATCGTGCGAGACAAGTGCGTCGCCGCACTGGACCGGCTGGCCGCCCTCGGGCTCGCCTACTCGGACACGGCGCTCACCGGCCGCTCGCACAACGTGCCGGCCCAGACCACCACCCTGGGCAAGCGGTTCGCATCGGCCGCGGACGAGCTGCTCCTCGCGTTCGACCGGCTCGAGCAGCTGATCGCGAGGTACCCGCTGCGGGGCATCAAGGGCCCGGTCGGCACGGCCCAGGACATGCTCGACCTGATGGGAGGCGACGAGGACCGCCTGGCCCGGCTCGAGTCGGCGGTCGCCGGTCACCTCGGCTTCGCCACCGTGCTCGACAGCGTGGGCCAGGTGTACCCCAGGTCCCTGGACTTCGACGTGGTGTCTGCGCTCGCCCAGGTGTCGGCCGCGCCGTCCAGCCTGGCCACCACGATCCGGCTCATGGCGGGGCTCGACCTGGTCACCGAGGGCTTCCGTCCCGGACAGGTCGGCTCGTCTGCCATGCCGCACAAGATGAACTCCCGGTCGTGCGAGCGGGTGAACGGCTTCGCGGTGCTCCTTCGGGGGTACGTGACGATGGTTGCCGACCTGTCCGGCTCCCAGTGGAACGAGGGCGACGTCTTCTGCTCCGTGGTGCGCCGCGTGGCCCTCCCGGATGCGTTCTTCGCGATCGACGGCCTGTTCGAGACGTTCCTCACCGTGCTCGACGACTTCGGCGCCTTCCCGGCCGTCATCGACCGGGAGCTCGAGCGCTACCTGCCGTTCCTGTCCACGACCAAGGTGCTGATGGCCAGCGTGCGCAAGGGTGTCGGGCGTGAGACCGCCCACGAGGCGATCAAGGAGCACGCGGTCGCCGTCGCGCTCGCGATGCGGGAGAGCGGGCAGGTCGAGAACGACCTGCTGGCGCGCCTGGCGGCCGACGAGCGACTCGGGCTGTCGGCGGCCGAGCTCGAGGCTCTGATCGCTGAACCGCTCGCTTTCACCGGGGCGGCGGGCAGCCAGGTGCGGGCGATCGCCGATCGGGTGGCCGTGGTCGTCGACCGGTATCCGGATGCCGCGGCGTACCGCCCGGGGGACATCCTGTGACGGACCGAGGAATGAGCGAAGCGAGTCCCGGAGGTACGGCACCATGAACGGGGTGACGGACCGAGGAATGAGCGAAGCGAGTCCCGGAGGTACGGCACCATGAGCCACGTGACGGACCGAGGAATGAGCGAAGCGAGTCCCGGAGGGGCGGCACGATGAGCACGCACCAGACGGCACCCCCGGACTACGGCCTGCCCGCCGAGTACCAGCACATCTACTCGGGGAAGGTGCGCGACCTGTACCGAACGCCGGACGACCGACTGCTGTTCGTCGCGAGCGATCGCATCTCGGCCTATGACTGGGTCCTGCCGACGACGATCCCGGACAAGGGCCGCATCCTGACCGCGCTGTCGAAGTGGTGGTTCGCCCGACTCGAGGGGGTGGTGCCGAACCACGTCTCGTCCGGCCGGATCCCGAAGGCGGTCGCCGGGCGGGCGATGGTGTGCGAGCGGCTGGAGATGATCCCCATCGAGTGCGTGGTGCGCGGCTATCTCGCGGGATCGGGCCTGACCGACTACCTGGCCACCGGGTCGATCTGCGGCAACGGGCTGCCGCCGGGACTCAAGGACGGGTCCGAGCTGCCCAAGCACCTGTTCACCCCGGCGACCAAGGCTGCGCTGGGCGAGCACGACGAGAACGTGACCTACGACGAGGTCATCGTGGCGGTGGGGCAGGAGGAGGCACAGGAGCTCAAGCGCATGTCGCTCGCGGTGTACGAGGTCGCCCACGACATCGCCCGCGAGCGCGGCCTGATCCTGGCCGACACGAAGTTCGAGTTCGGCGTCGCGCGGTCCGGCAAGCACACGAACCGCATCGTCCTCGCCGACGAGGTCCTGACGCCCGACTCCTCGCGCTACTGGCTGCTCGAGGCCTGGCAGCCCGGCGGACCGCAGCCGTCGTTCGACAAGCAGTTCGTGCGCGACTGGCTGACGTCTCCCGAGTCGGGCTGGGACCGCACGTCGAACCTCCCGCCGCCGCCGCTTCCGGACGACGTCGTCGAGCGCACGCGCGCCAAGTACGTGGAGGCGTACGAGCGACTGACCGGGGAGCCTTTCGCGTGACCGCGTGGCTGGTGACCGGCGGTGCCGGCTACATCGGGTCGCACGTGGTGCGGGCGCTGCTCGACAGCGGCCGCGACGTGGTCGTCTATGACGACTTCTCGGCCGGGCTGGACCGCCGCGTCCCGGCTGGGGTGCCGGTCGTGCGGGCCGACGTGCACGACCGCGAGGCCCTGGCCACGGCCTTCGCCGACCACCGGATCGACGGGGTCGTGCACCTGGCCGCCAAGAAGGCGGCGGGCGAGTCCGTCGACATGCCGCTCTACTACTACCGCGAGAACGTCGACGGCCTCCTGTCGCTGCTCGAGGCCATGCAGGAGGCGGGCGTCCTGCGTCTGGTGTACTCGTCGTCGGCTGCCGTCTACGGCACGCCCGACTCCAATCCGGTCACCGAGGATGCGCACCTCTCGCCGGAGTCTCCGTACGGTGAGACGAAGGTGGCGGGGGAGTGGCTGGCGCGCGGCTCGGGAGTGGCCTGGGGCCTGTCGTGGGCGGCGCTGCGCTACTTCAACGTCGCCGGCGCCGGTGGCGACGACCTGGGCGACAGCAGCGTCAACAACCTGATCCCGATGGTGTTCGCCGCGCTCGAGCGGGGCGATCGGCCGAGGGTGTTCGGCGACGACTACCCGACTCCGGACGGCACCTGCGTCCGCGACTACATCCACGTGGCCGATCTCGCGGTGGCGCATGTGGAGGCGGCGGCGCGCTGCGAGTCCGGAGTGCGCGCGGACGTCTACAACGTCGGCCGCGGTGTCGGATCGTCGGTGCGCGAGGTGATGGACCAGATCTCCCGGACCGTCGGCGCGGACGTGGACGCCGAGGTGGTGAGCCGGCGCCCGGGCGACCCCCCGGCGACGTTCGCCGCGACGGACCGCATCGAGCGCGAGCTGGGCTGGCGTGCCACGTGCGACCTGTCCGACATGGTGGGCTCGGCCTGGTCGGCCTGGCAGGCGACCCGGGTCTAGCCGGCGTCGGTGGCCCGGGCCCTCCCGAGTGCCTTCCCCTACTGGGCCCGCGTCTCGACCCGGAAGACGGGAATGGGCCGGCCGGCGTTGCGCTCGTACATGCGGTACGACGACCACATGCGTGCCAGCTGCTCGTAGAGGTCGTCGCGCTCGGTGCCGGTGACCTCGGTGAAGGTGGCGGGACTGCTCACGCCGTCGATCTCGATCGTCCCCTCCGGGTGCGCGCGGACGTTGAACACCCACCCCGGAACGGCCGACTGGCCGGCGTTGGATCCCGTGACGACCCACGGCTTGGCGGGGTCGTCGTCCTCGTGCACGGCGAGCAGCGGAGTCCGACGCCACTCGCCCGACTTGCGCCCGAGGGTGGTGATCCAGACGACCTGCTGCCCGCCGGGGAACCGGCGGCCGAGCCGTCCGCCGCTGGCGCGATGGAGGATCCGGTGACCGCGGGTCGTGGTGCGCAGGACGGTCCCCCAGACCAGGTCGTAGCCACGGTTGCCCACGCCCGGACGCTATCGGGTCGCTGTCGGTCGGGCGATAGGGTTGGGGCACTTCCCCAGCGGCCCTGCCTTTTCACCCTCGCACCCCAGGAGCGCCCGTGGCCCGCGTCATCGTCGACGTCATGCTCAAGCCGGAGATCCTCGACCCGCAGGGCCGGGCCGTCCAGGGGGCCCTGGGCCGCCTCGGGCTGAACGGCGTCGTCGACGTCCGGCAGGGCAAGCAGTTCGTCATCGACATCGAGGGCGAGCTCGAGGGCGAGCGCCTCGAGCTGATGCACCGACTCGCCGAGGAGCTCCTGAGCAACCCGGTCATCGAGGACTACGCGATGCGCGTGGTCGGCGACGGCGGCGCCGCATGAGCCCTCGGGTCGGCGTGGTCACGTTCCCGGGATCGCTCGACGACCGCGACGCCGCACGGGCCATCCGGTTCGCCGGGGGCGAGTCCGTCGCGCTGTGGCACGGCGACGACGACCTCAAGGGGGTCGACGCGGTGGTGCTGCCGGGCGGATTCTCGTACGGCGACTACCTGCGCTGCGGAGCGATCGCGCGGTTCGCGCCGGTCATGCACTCCATCGTCGACGCGGCCGGTGGCGGGCTGCCGGTCCTGGGCATCTGCAACGGGTTCCAGATCCTGTGCGAGTCGCACCTGCTGCCCGGTGCCCTGACGCGCAACGACAGCCTGCACTTCATCTGCCGCGATCAGCGGCTGCGCATCGAGGACACGACGTCGATGTGGACCGGCGACTACGAGTCGGGCGACGAGATCGTGATCCCCCTCAAGAACGGCGAGGGCGGCTACGTCGCGGACGAGGCGACGCTCGACATGCTCGAGGGCGAGGGGCGCGTGGTCGCCCGGTACCTCGGGCTCAACCCCAACGGCAGCCGTCGCGACATCGCCGGGATCCGCAACGAGCGCGGCAACGTGGTCGGGCTCATGCCGCACCCCGAGCACGCCGTCGAGGACCTGACCGGGCCGTCCACCGACGGACTCGCGTTCTTCACGAGCGTCCTCAACGCCCTGGTTGGTGCAGCATGAGCGACACCGTCACCAACGCGGCGCAGAGCCCCGACCAGGAGCAGCCGTTCGCCGAGCTGGGCCTGAAGGAGGATGAGTACCAGCGCATTCGCGACATCCTCGGTCGGCGACCGACCAGCTCCGAGCTGGCGATGTACTCGGTGATGTGGAGCGAGCACTGCTCGTACAAGTCGAGCAAGGTGCACCTCAAGCAGTTCGGCGACAAGAAGCCGGTCACCGACACCCTCCTCGTCGGCATCGGCGAGAACGCCGGCGTTGTCGACATCGGCGACGGATGGGCGGTGACCTTCAAGGTCGAGAGCCACAACCATCCCTCGTACGTCGAGCCGTACCAGGGGGCGGCCACCGGGGTCGGCGGCATCGTCCGCGACATCCTCTCCATGGGCGCGCGTCCGCTGGCGGTCATGGACCCGCTGCGCTTCGGACCGCTCGACGCCCCGGACACCCGGCGCGTCCTGCCGGGCATCGTCGCGGGGGTGGGCGGGTACGGCAACTGCCTCGGCCTGCCGAACATCGGCGGCGAGGTCGTCTTCGACGAGTCCTACGCGGGCAATCCACTGGTGAACGCCCTCTGCGTGGGTGCCATGCGGCACGAGGACATCCACCTCGCCAGCGCCAGGGGCGTGGGCAACCTGGTCGTCCTGTACGGCGCGCGGACCGGCGGCGACGGCATCGGCGGTGTCTCGGTGCTGGCCTCCGAGACGTTCAGCGAGGGCGGCCCCACGAAGCGGCCCAGCGTGCAGGTGGGCGACCCGTTCATGGAGAAGCTCCTGATCGAGGCGACCCTCGAGGTGCTGCATGCCGGGCTCGTCGAGGGCATCCAGGACCTCGGTGGTGCCGGCATCTCGTGCGCCACCAGCGAGCTCGCCTCCAACGGCGAGGGCGGCATGCATGTGTGGCTGGATCGCGTGCTGCTGCGCGACGAGTCGCTGTCGCCGGAGGAGATCCTGATGAGCGAGTCCCAGGAGCGCATGTGCGCGATCGTGACTCCGGGCAACCTCGACCCGTTCCTGGCACTGTGCCGCAAGTGGGACGTCGAGGCCGTGGTCATCGGCGAGGTCACCGACACTGGACGGCTGACGGTCGACTGGCACGGCGAGCGCATCGTCGACGTTCCCCCGCGGACCGTCGCGCATGAGGGTCCGGTCTACGACCGTCCGTACCACCGGCCGGAGTGGCAGGACGCCCTGCAGGCCGACGTTCCCGACGACCTCGCCCGCCCCACGACCCCCGAAGAGCTGCGCGCCACCCTGATGACGATGGTGGCCGCCCCGAACCTGGCGTCCAAGACGTGGGTCACGTCCCAGTACGACCGCTACGTCCTCGGCAACACCGTTCTCGCGCAGCCGGACGACGCCGGCATGATCAGGATCGATGAGGAGACGGGCCGCGGGGTGGCCCTGTCCACCGACTGCAACGGCCGATTCGCCAAGCTCGACCCGTACGCCGGCGCTCAGCTCGCCCTGGCCGAGAGCTACCGCAACGTGGTGGCGTCGGGAGCGGTGCCGCTGGCCGTGACCAACTGCCTCAACTTCGGCTCGCCGGAGGACCCTGAGGTGATGTGGCAGTTCGCGCAGGCCACCACCGGTCTCGCCGATGGCTGCCTCGAGCTCGGCATCCCGGTGACCGGCGGCAACGTCTCCTTCTACAACCAGACCGGCGGCACGCCGATCCTGCCGACCCCGGTCGTGGGCGTCCTGGGCGTCATCGACGACGTCGAGCGCCGAACGCCGATGGCCTGGGGCCCGGACGGCGAGCTCATCTACGTGCTCGGAGACACGAAGGACGAGTTCGCGGGCAGCGAGTGGGCCCACCACGTGCACGGTCACCTCGGCGGGCTGCCGCCGCGCGTCGACCTGGCGCGTGAGCGGCTGCTGGGCGAGATCCTCGTGGCCGGGTCGCGCGACGGCATGCTGAGTGCGGCGCATGACGTGTCGGACGGGGGCGTGGCCCAGTCGCTCGTCGAGATGGCCCTGCGCTCCGGAGTGGGCGCCCGCTGCTGGGTCGCCGACGGCCTCGATCCGTTCACGTTCCTGTTCAGCGAGTCGACCGGACGGGCCGTGGTGGTCGTGCCGAGGACCGAGGAGCTCCGCTTCACGGAGATGTGCGCGGCCCGGCAGCTGCCGGCCCAGCGCATCGGGGTCGTCGACTCAGGTCTCGGCGTCGACGCCGGCTTCGAGCCGGGCACGCAGGTCCTGGTGGTCTCCGACCTGTTCACCGTGACCATCGACGAGCTGCGCGCGGCGCACGACGCGACGCTGCCGCGCATCCTGCAGGCGTGAGGCCCGGGGCCGCGGCGCCATGAGCGGGGTCCCGCCCGAGGTGGTGGCGGTGCTCGGCGCCTACTCAGGCGGTCGTGGGCCGGATCGCGTCGCGGAGAAGGCGGCTGTGAAGGCCGTTCTGGGCATGCTCGAGCAGCTGGCTCCCGGTCGCAGCGTCGAGGTGCGCATCCCGCCGTATGCGGCGGTCCAGATCGTGGCGGGCACGACGCACCGACGCGGCACCCCCTCCGCCGTGGTCGAGACCGACGCACGGACCCTCCTCGAGCTCGCCGCGGGGAGTCGGCGATGGGCCGACGCCGAGGCCGACGGCAGCGTGCGGGCCAGCGGCGCGCGGTCGGACCTGGCCTGGCTGTTTCCGCTGTTTACCCCCCGGTAACAGCGGAAAGCACCGCCCGACACACAAAACGGTAACGATTTCGATGGTCAAGGGCAGGCTGGTGTTCTGAAACCGCTGTCAGCGGGTAATCTGCCGGATTCACGCACAGCGGCACAGGTGGGAGCTCAGGAAGCCATGGTCGAGCAGTCGGTCGCGATTCGCCTCAGGGGGCTGACGAGGTCGTTCGGCGACGTCCTGGCCGTCAACGGGGTGGATCTCGACGTCTACGACGGCGAGTTCCTGACCCTGCTTGGCCCGTCCGGCTCGGGCAAGACCACCGTGCTTCGGATGGTCGCGGGCTTCGAGCGCCCCGACGGCGGCACCATCGAACTGGCCGGGGCCGACGTCACCAACACGCCGCCCTATGCCCGCGACGTCAACACCGTCTTCCAGGACTACGCGCTCTTCCCGCACATGTCGGTGCAGCGGAACGTCGAGTACGGCCTCAAGGTCAAGAAGGTGCCGGGCGACGAGCGCGCCCGCCGGGCCAAGGAGGCGCTCGAGGCCGTGCGGCTGTCCGGCTACGGCGACCGGGCACCGTCGCAGCTGTCGGGCGGACAGCGCCAGCGCGTCGCCCTGGCTCGCGCCCTGGTCAACCGTCCCAAGGTGCTCCTGCTCGACGAGCCGCTCGGCGCCCTGGACCTCAAGCTCAGGGAGCAGATGCAGGTCGAGCTCAAGGAGATCCAGCGCAACGTCGGCATCACCTTCGTCTTCGTCACGCACGACCAGGACGAGGCCCTGACGATGTCCGACCGGATCGCGGTCTTCAACGAGGGCAACATCGCCCAGCTCGGCACCCCCAGCGAGGTCTACGAGCACCCGGCCACGCCGTTCGTCGCGGGCTTCGTGGGCACCTCCAACCTGCTCGAGGGCACCGCGGCCGAGGCCGTTCTCGGGCACGGCGGCACCTGGTCCATCCGGCCGGAGAAGATCCTCGTGATCGGTCCCGACGACGTCATCGACGACGGGCAGCACGCGGTTCGCGGCACGGTGCGCGAGGTGGTCTACGTGGGCATGTCCACGAGATTCGTCGTCGATCTCGCGGTCGGGGGCTCCCTCGTCGCGGTGAAGCAGAACTCCGAGATGTCGACCGACCTGGGCGTGCTACGCGGCCAGGACGTGCAGTTGGCGTGGGACATGCGCCACGAGTACCGGGTCGGCGAGTAGCACTGGAGAACGGCACATCCCGTCGTGCGCGCCCGCGCACGGCTTCGCAACAGAACAGGAGGATGCAGGTGCACACCAAGCGTCTGCTCAAGATCGCCGCAGCGGGTACCGCCGCGGCACTGATGCTCGCCGCGTGCGGCGGCAGCAGCACAGGGGACGAGTCCTCGAGCGCGGCGGCCGGCGAGTCGGCGGCGGCGTCCGAGGCTCCTGCGGCGTCGGAGGCTCCCGCCTCCGAGGCACCCGCGGCGCCCGGGGGCGAGGCGTACGCCGGCCCCGTCGGCGACGGCGAGGGTCAGGTCAACATCCTCGCGTGGCCCGGCTACGTCGAGGACGGCTCCACGGATCCGGCCGTCGACTGGGTCACCCCCTTCGAGGAGGCGACCGGCTGCTCGGTCAACCTCAAGACCTTCGGCACGTCGGACGAGGCCGTCAAGCTCGTGCAGGGCGGTGGCTGGGACGTCGTCTCCGCTTCCGGCGACGCCACCCTGCGCCTGATCTACGGCGACTCGGTTCAGCCGGTCAACACCGACCTCGTGCCGAACTACGCCGACATCTTCGCCGACCTGAAGATGCAGAAGTTCAACAGCGTCAACGGCGTGGCCTACGGCGTGCCGCATGGTCGCGGCGCGAACCTGATCATGTGGAACACCGACAAGGTCACCGAGCCGATCGACTCGTGGGCGCCGACCTTCGAGGCCGACTCGCCCTACGCCGGTGCCGTGACGGCCTACGACTCGCCCATCTTCATCGCGGATGCCGCGGTGTACCTGATGGCGACGCAGCCTGACCTGGGCATCACCGATCCGTACGCACTGGACCAGGCGCAGTTCGACGCGGCCATGGCGCTGCTCGAGCAGCAGAAGGCGCTCGTCAGCGAGTACTGGAGCGACTACACGAAGGCCATCCAGGCGTTCAACTCGGGCACGACCGCCATCGGCACGTCGTGGCAGGTCATCGTCAACCTGGCCAAGGCCGAGGGCGGCAAGGTCGAGGCCACCAAGGCCAAGGAGGGTGCAACCGGCTGGTCCGACACGTGGATGGTCACCAAGGACACGCCCAACATCAACTGCTCCTACAAGTGGCTCGACTGGATCGTGTCGCCTGAGGTCAACGCCCAGGTGGCCGAGTGGTTCGGCGAGGCGCCGGCCAACGAGAAGTCCTGCGCGCTGACCGCCGACAAGGACCACTGCGCGACCTTCCACGCCGGCGACACCGAGTACTGGACGGACGTCTACTACTGGAACACCCCGACGGCGAACTGCCTCGACGGGCGTACCGACACGCAGTGCGTTCCCTACAGCGAGTGGGCAACGGCGTGGAGCGCCCTGCGCTCCTAGCTCCACCCGCGCAGACGAGCACGAAGGAATAGACCAGTGACGACCACGACCGCCACGTCTCGGGGCTTCGGCTACCGGCATCCGCGCATGCGGCTCGCCGGCCTGCTGTCCGCCCCGATGGCGTGGCTGGTCGTGGTCTACCTGGGCTCGCTCGCCGCGCTCTTCCTGACCGCGTTCTGGACGGTCGACGACTTCACCGGTCAGCTCGTCCGGACGTTCACCCTGCAGAACTTCCAGCAGGTGTTCACCAGTTCCGCCTACCTGGGCAGCGTGCTCCGCACCATCAGCATCGCCCTGCTCGTCACGCTGTTCTGCCTCGTCCTGGCGCTGCCCCTGTCGTTCTTCATGGCCCGCGTCGCCAACCCGAAGTGGCGACCGCTCATGGTCGCCCTGGTCCTCACGCCGCTGTGGGCCTCGTACCTCGTGAAGGTCTACGCCTGGCGCGCGATGCTGCAGCCCGAGACCGGCGTGCTCGCCTGGTTCCTCACCCCGTTCGGTGCCGACTCCCCCGGCTACGGGTTCTTTGGCATCGTGATCACGCTGACGTACCTGTGGCTGCCGTACATGATCCTGCCCATCTACGCTGGCCTGACCCGGCTGCCCGACTCGATGCTCGACGCGTCCGCCGACCTCGGCGCCAAGGGCGGCCGCACCTTCCGCAGCGTCGTCATGCCGATCATCTTCCCGTCGATCGTGGCCGGGTCGATCTTCACGTTCTCGCTGAGCCTCGGCGACTACATCACCGCGCAGATCGTGGGCGGCAAGGTGACCATGCTCGGCAACATCGTCCAGACCACGTACGTGACCAACCTGCCGTTCGCAGCGGCGGTCGCGACCATCCCGGTCGTGATCGTCCTGCTCTACCTGTTCGCCGTCCGCCGCTCGGGCGCGCTGGACAACCTCTAGGTAGCCATGTCCATCTCCCGCGGGACCAAGGTCGTCCTCAGCATCTTCGCGTTCATCGCGTTCGGCTTCATCTACGTGCCGCTCGGCGTCATCCTCATCAACTCCTTCAGCACGGACAAGAGCCTCACCTGGCCGCCGTCGGGCTTCACCACGGAATGGTGGGGGAAGGCGGTCGAGAACGAGGGTGTGCGCGAGGCGCTGGTGACGTCCGTGGGCGTGGCGATCATGGCCACCCTCATCGCGCTCCTGCTCGGCACGCTGCTGGCCTTCGCCCTCGGCCGGTACGCCTTCTTCGGTCGCGAGTCGCTGTCGATGCTCGTCGTGCTGCCGATCGCGCTGCCGGGCATCGTCACCGGTATCGCGCTCAACAATGTCTTCACGACCTTCCTCGGCGGCCTGACCATCGTCACGCTCATCGTCGGCCACGCCACGTTCTGCATCGTCGTCGTGTACAACAACGCCATCGCGCGCATCCGGCGGATGGGCGGCAACGTCGAGGAGGCGTCTGCCGACCTCGGGGCCGGCGGGTGGACGACGTTCCGACTCGTCACCTTCCCGCTGATGCGCTCGGCGCTGATCGCCGGCGCGATCCTCGCCTTCGGGCTCTCGTTCGACGAGATCATCGTGACCACCTTCACGGCCGGCCCGGGAATCACCACGCTGCCCATCTGGATCTACCAGAACCTCTTCCGCCCGAACCAGGCGCCGATCGTCAACGTGGTGGCTGCGGCCCTCGTCCTGGTCAGCATCCTGCCCATCTACATCGCCCAGCGCTTCTCCAACACCGACGAGCGTGGTGGCGGCCTGATCTAGCCGCGGGGCCGAGCGGGTACGCTGACCCCGTGCCACGCGGTGATGGGCTCCTCACGCACGATCTGCTGCCCGGCGAGAAGGGTCCGCAGGACGCCTGCGGGGTGTTCGGGGTCTGGGCACCCGGCGACGAGGTCGCCAAGCTCACCTACTTCGGCCTCTACGCCCTCCAGCACCGCGGCCAGGAGTCTGCGGGCATCGCGGTCAGCGACGGGTCGCACATCGTCGTCTACAAGGACATGGGCCTGGTCTCGCAGGTCTTCACCGAGGCCAGTCTCGAGTCCCTCCGCGGCCATGTGGCCATCGGGCACACGCGGTACTCCACGACGGGCTCCAGCATCTGGGAGAACGCCCAGCCCACCTTCCGGGCCACGGCGACCGGCCACCTCGCCCTCGGGCACAACGGCAACCTCACGAACACCCACGAGCTCAAGCGCCGGCTCGCCGAGCTGTCGTCCGTCTCGGGCGAGCTGCCGCTGGGGTCGCGCATGGACTCCACCAGCGACACCGACACGCTCGCCGCGCTGATCGCCTCCCACGCCGACCTGACGATCGAGGCGGCGGCGCTGCTCGAGCTGCCGCACGTGCGCGGTGCCTTCTCGCTGGTGTTCATGGACGACGACGCTCTCTACGGCGCGCGGGATCCGCAGGGCATCAGACCTCTGGTGCTCGGCCGGCTCGAGCGGGGGTGGGTCATCGCCAGCGAGACGGCCGCCCTCGACATCGTCGGCGCCTCGTTCGTCCGGGAGGTCGAGCCGGGCGAGCTCATCGTCATCGACGAGAACGGGCTGCGGTCGCACCGCTTCGCAGAGGCCGACCCGAAGGGCTGCCTGTTCGAGTTCGTCTACCTGGCCCGACCCGACACCAGCATCTCCGGGCGCGGTATCCAGACCGTGCGCGTCGAGACCGGACGGCGCCTCGCGCGCGAGCACGCCGTCGAGGCCGATCTCGTCATCCCGGTGCCGGAGTCCGGCCGATACGCCGCCATCGGCTATGCGCAGGAGTCCGGGATCCCCTTCGCCGAGGGCCTGGTGAAGAACGCCTACGTGGGCCGCACCTTCATCCAGCCGTCGCAGACCATCCGCCAGCTCGGCATCAGGCTCAAGCTCAACCCCCTGCGCGACGTCATCGCCGGCCAGCGACTCATCGTCGTAGACGACTCGATCGTGCGCGGCAACACCCAGCGTGCACTGGTGCGCATGCTGCGCGAGGCGGGAGCCCGCGAGGTGCACGTGCGCATCTCGAGCCCGCCGGTCAAGTGGCCGTGCTTCTACGGCATCGACTTCGCCAGCCGCGCCGAACTCATCGCCAATGGGCTGACGGTCGACGAGATCTGCATGTCGATCGGTGCCGACTCCCTGGCCTTCGTCGATCTCGACGCGCTCATCGAGGCGACCACGATCGGCAAGGAGCGCCTGTGCCGGGCGTGCTTCGACGGCATCTACCCGGTCGACCTGCCCGAGCCGGAGCTGCTGGGCAAGCACGTGCTCGAGGGCATCGAGCGTCGCGTGGTCGACGGTGGTCCGGCCGATGCCGAGGGCGTGACGACCCTGATCGGCGGGGGAGCCGCCGACGCCCTGGGTCGACCGTGATCCCACCGCAGGACCCATCCGTGACCTCGCGCACCGGCGCCTCCTACGCGGCGGCCGGTGTCGACGTGGAGGCCGGGGAGCGTGCCGTCGCGCTGATGCGCGCCTCGGTCGCGGCGGCCCAGCGTCCCGAGGTGGTGGGCGACTTCGGGGGCTTCGCCGGGCTCTTCGACATCTCTGCGTTCCGGCACCTGAAGCGACCGCTGTTGGCGACGTCCACGGACGGCGTCGGCACCAAGATCGCGGTTGCCAGGGCGCTCGACGTGCACGACACGATCGGCATCGACCTGGTCGCGATGGTGGTCGACGACCTCGTCGTGTGCGGCGCGGAGCCGCTCTTCATGACCGACTACATCGCGGTCGGGTCCGTGGTCCCGGAGCGCATCGCAGCGATCGTGTCCGGCATCGCGGAGGGCTGCCGGCAGGCCGGCTGCGCGCTCCTCGGGGGCGAGACGGCCGAGCACCCGGGCCTGATGGCGCCGGACGAGTACGACGTGGCCGGGGCGGGCACCGGAGTGGTCGACGCCGACGACCTGCTCGGTCCGACTCGCGTGCGCGTCGGCGACGCGGTCATCGCGATGGGATCGTCCGGACTGCACTCGAACGGCTACTCGCTCGCCCGGATGGTGCTGCTCGGCGAGGGTGGCCCCGGGCTTCGCACCCACATCGACGACCTGGGGCGCACGGTCGGGGAGGAACTGCTCGAGCCGACGCGCATCTACGCGCGCGACTGCCTCGCGCTCGCCTCAGCGACCGACGTGCACGCCATCAGCCACGTCACCGGCGGCGGGCTCGCCGCCAACCTCGCCCGGGTCCTGCCTCAGGAGGTGGCGGTCGACGTCGACCGCTCGACGTGGAGGCCGCATCCCATCTTCGGCCTGATCGGGCACGAGGGCGCTGTCGACCGCACCGACCTGGAGCGGACGTTCAACATGGGCGTCGGGATGGTCGCGGTCACGGGCGCGCAGGACGCACCGGCGGCGATCGCCCTCCTGGAGTCGCGAGGGGTTGCGGCCTGGCAGGTCGGCACGGTGCGTGACAGGCGTCCTGGAGAGCGCGGGGACGCCGAGGCGAAGGGCGGTCCGGGCGGGGCGGTCACCCTGGTGTCGGGGCACCCGATCTAGCGAGCAGCGTCGCCCGGCTCGTCCTCGTCGTAGTACTTGGCGTAGGGGTCGTCCGCGTACGGGTCGTCGACCTCGTCGACCTCGTCCACCTCGTCGGCGACCGGCGCGCTCGACGTACCGCCACCGCCGCCCAGCTCGGCTTGCAGGCGATCGAAATCGGTCTGCGGACCCCCGTACTTCAATGCACGGGCGACTTTCGTCTGCTTGGCCTTCGCACGGCCGCGCCCCATGGCTCGACCCCCTCATCCGAGGACCTGGCCTCGGCTATCAGTGGACAGAACGCGCCCGCCCCCGGGTCGGGGGCAAACGCAATAACGGAACCATAGAGTACCTGCTGTGTCTCCGCGGCCGGACGACTGGCCCGGTCGACACGTCAGGCGTCGGCCCGCGCCCCGGCCAGGCGGTCCTCCGCCTCCCGTTCCGCCGCGGTCACCGGCGTCACGCCCTCGCGGGCGGCGCGCTCGAGGACCCGCTGCGTCGTCGCGAAGACCTGCTCGGTCCGGGTGCGGGCCCGTTCGAGGTCGCAGCCGACGAGCTCCTCGGCCACCTGGATCACGCCTCCGCAGTTCACCATGAAGTCCGGCGCGAACGTCACGCCCCGCTCGGCGAGCAGGTCGGCCACCCGGGGCTCGGCCAGCTGGTTGTTCGCGCCGCCGCAGACCAGGCGGGCGGTGGTGCGTGCGGCGACGTCGAGCGTGAGCGCGCCGCCCATCGCATTCGGGGACAGGACGTCGAGGTCGGCGGCGAGCAGCTCGTCGACCGAGGGGACGAAGCGCACGCCCGGGTGGGCGTCGACGACGGCCTCACGCGCTCGCGCCTGCGGTTCGACGGCCAGCACGGTTGCCCCGGCGTCGACGAGGCGGCCGATCAGTCGGGAACCGACCTTGCCCGCGCCGATCACGCCGACGGTGCGGCCGGAGAGATCGGCAGAGCCCCAGAGGAACTCGGCACTGGCCCGCATCGCCTCGAACACGCCGAGGGCGGTCAGGATGCCCGAGTCTCCGACGCCGCCCCGCTCGGGCGAGCGGCCGGTGGTCCAGCGGCAGGACTCGCCGATGACGTCCATGTCGGCCACGGTCATGCCGACGTCTCCAGCGGTGACGTACTGCCCCTCGAGCGTCTCGACGAGCCGCCCGTAAGCGTGCAGGACCTCGGGCCGCTTCGCGGACGGGTCGGCGATTATCACGCCCTTGCCGCCGCCGTGGTCGAGTCCGGCGAGGGCGTTCTTGTACGTCATGGCCCGCGACAGTCGCAGCGCGTCGGCGTAGGCGGCCGCGCCGGGGGATGGTGCGTCCGCGTACAGCGACATCCGGGTGCCACCGAGTGCGGGCCCGAGGACCGTAGAGTGGACCGCGATCACCATCCGAACGCCTGACTGCGGGTCGATCGCGACCACCGATCGTTCGTGTCCGAACGTTCCGGACCAGGGATCTGCGAGTGCCTCGGAAGCGGTATTCATGAGGCAAGCGTAGATGGATGGTTATGGATGGGATAAATAGTGGCCAATAGGGACTTTTGGCCTTGCCGCCTCTAAGGGCCGATGCGACAGTGGCAAAACGCGCCATATAGGACAGTCCTCTCACACGAGGGGCACTCGCATGAGTACGACGGCTGGAGGTAGCCAATGACTACGCACGCCCCGGAGACCGAGCACCTACTCACTCCCGCTGAGGTCGCATCGCTGTTCCGGGTGGACCCCAAGACCGTCACCCGCTGGGCCAAGGCCGGCAAGCTGACGAGCATTCGCACGCTGGGGGGGCACCGGCGCTACCGCGCAAACGAGGTGCACGCCCTGCTTGACGCGCACGCACCGAGCCGCCCGTACGACGCTGCGGCCAATTCCTGACGCCACGCTCTGCACCACAGATCTGGCGAACGGCCCCGACCTGCCCGATACGGTTGGCGCATGTCGGTCATCTTCCTCATCGGCCCGATGACGGGATCCCCGCGTGAGTGATCCCGTCTATCGGCCCGTCGTCCTTGCGGCAAAGACGCTCTTCTCGGGCCTCGGCATCCACTTCGACGTGGTCGGCGTGGAGCATGTGCCCAGGCAGGGCGGCGCCATTCTTGCGATCAACCACACCAGCTACCTCGACTTCGCCCTGGGCGGCCTGCCGGCTCATTATGCGGGCCATCGCCTGGTCCGCTTCATGGCCAAGGACGGCATCTTCAAGCACCCCATCGCGGGTCCCCTGATGCGGGGTATGAAGCACATCCCGGTCGATCGGGACGCCGGCTCTGCCGCCTTCCGCGACGCCGTGACCGCCGCGAAGTCCGGCGAGCTGGTCGGGGTGTTCCCCGAGGCGACGATGAGCCGGTCCTTCGAGATCAAGGACATCAAGAACGGGGCGGTGCGGATGGCGCGTACCGCGAACGTGCCGCTCATCCCGATGATCATCTTCGGGGGCCAGCGCATCCTGTCCTACGGCGTCAAGGACTTCTCCAGCGGCAAGACGGTCTGCATGACGGTCGGCGCGCCGGTGCCGGTGCCCAAGGGAGCAGACCCGGATCTCGTCACCGCCGAGCTGCACGACCGGCTGCGCGCACTCCTCGACGAGACCATCGAGCGCTACCCGGACAAGCCCCCCGGCGCCTGGTGGATCCCCCAGCGGCTGGGCGGAAGCGCTCCCTCCCTCGACGAGGCCGCCGAGATCGAGGAGCGCATCCGTGCCGAGAAGGCGGCCAGGCGCCAGGAGGCCGGCGAGGACTAGTCGCTGTCCGAGAGTGCCCGGTCCGAGCGCCGCTGAGCCAGGATCGAGCCGGCGAGACCGGCGAGACCCAGGCCAACGAGCACCAGGGGCAGCACGTACCGGGGATCGAGCCGCACGTCCGCGTAGGCGCCGACGATGTAGGCGATGGCGAGTCCGGTGAACAGCAGGCCCGCGATCAGCGAGACCAGATCGAGTCGATGACTACGCACGGGAGACCTCCAGGTTTCCGATGGCGACGTCGACCACGAGGTCGAGCGTCGGGGCTGACTCGGGCACGAAGCCGGGCAGGTCCGTGATGACCTGCTGGTCCGGTCCGTTCCGGCGTGGCACGCCCTGAACGTCGATCTCCCCGAGGTCCACGTTCGCGGTGACCATCACGTTGACGCCGTCCGGCACCAGGACCCGCAGCTGGCCGATGCCGACCGAGGCCTGCACGGGGTAGACGGCGGACCCGGCGGGGATCGCCATCTCGGTGAGATCGAGCTCGGCATCGCCGACGCCGAGGGAACGCGGCCCGGCCGCCTCGGCGACGGTCGTCGGGATCCAGACCCGCTCGCCGATGCCGTTGCCCATCTTCAGGTTCGCCGGGATCAGGGCGACGAGCGCGATGACCAGCAGCAGCGGCAGAGCGATGGCGATGAGCCAGCGCGCCCGGCCCAGGAAGCTCCCCACGAGCAGGCCCAGACCGAGGACGCCGAGTCCGGCGGACAGGGTCACGACGGCCGGGATGGTGGCCACGCCGGCGATCTGCAGCGAGCCGAGGATGCCCATGACGATGAGCGCGAGGCTCACGGTGGCCAGGCCGAGGTACGACCGGGGCGTGGGAGCCGGCGGCGGTGTCGGGGCCGGAGTGGGCGCGACGTAGCCCGGGTAGCCGCCGTGTCCGCCGTAGGCGAAGCCCGGCTCGGTCGAAGCGGCGACCGGCTCCTGCACTGCCGTCCCGGTGGCCATGGCCGCCGTTCCGAAGGTCATGGTCGCCTCGGGCGCGGCGGGGGGCGCCACGACGGGACCGGCGGCGACCGTCAGCGCGGAGCCCGGCGTGCGGTTCGCGAGCCAGACGACGACGGCGCCGGCGGCGAGCAGGAGCAGCAGGGCACTGCCGCCGCCGAAGCCGAGGAAGCCGTGCCAGGGTCCGGCACTGGCCAGGCCGGCCACCAGGATGATGCCGACGACAACCGCCACGACGGCGAAGATGACGCGCCCGGCGGATCCGGGAGTGCCGCTGCGGTCGAGGAGGCGCTCGGCCTCGTTCGACGACTCGCCGTCTTCGGGGATGAACAGCCAGCCTGCGGCGTACAGCAGCAGGCCGCTGCCGCCGAAGATGGCCAGTACGACGAGCACGACGCGCACGATGACCGGGTCGATGCCCAGCCAGCGGCCGAAGCCGCCGGCGACGCCGCCGACGACACGGTCGGTGCGGCTGCGCCGCAGGGGCGGGCGAGGCGTGAGTTGCGGGGGAGGGGCGTAGGGCGCCCCGGGGACGGGTCCAACGTTCTCTGTCATGACTACAGCCTGCTCGTCGGGGGCCCGGCGCACATCGGGGAGCAACCCTGAACCCACCCTGATCTTCCCCCCAGCAGGATCAGGGGTCGACCCTGATGCGCCAGGGGGCCGAAAGCCGGGATGATCGGTGGGTGAGCATCCCGGCACCCACCCCTCGCGCCACCCGGCCAACCAAGGGCCGCGTCGTCGCCGGGGTGTGCCGGGGGCTTGCCGAGCACCTCCGTCTCCCCCTGTGGCTGGTGCGCGCGGCCTTCGTCGTCCTCGCCCTGGCCGGCGGGATCGGTCTGGTCCTGTATGCGGCGTTCTGGGCCGTCCTGCCACTGTCCGCCGATACCGTCGACGATGGGGACGACACCCCGAGCGCTCAGAGTGCCGATCTCACCCGACTCCTGGCGCTCGCCGCCCTCGTCATCGGAATCGCGCTGCTGCTCGCCGCCTTCGGCGCGAATCTCTTCGGTGGTGCGATCGTGCCCATCGTGGTCGCGATCGTCGGCGCGGCTCTGGTCTGGCAGCAGGCCGACGACGACCAACGGTCCGACTGGTCGGCCACGGCCGCACGTGCTGCGCGCCAGACGGCGGGAACCACCGCACAGGCCGGGCGCTGGCGGGTCATCGTCGGGGTGGGACTCGTCATGCTCGGACTTGTCGGCGTCCTGGTCAGCCGCACCGGTGCCGCCGCCGCCCTGCAGGCGCTGGCGACCGCACTGCTGCTGCTTGGCGGCGTCGCCCTGGTCGTCTTCCCGTGGATCTACCGCCGCTGGCGCGAGCAGGTCGACCAGCGTCGAGCGCTGATCCGCTCGGAGGAGCGAGCCGACATCGCCGCCCATGTGCACGACTCCGTGCTCCAGACGCTCACCCTGATCCAGCGCAACGCAGCCGACGCGCACGAGGTCACCCGGCTGGCGCGCACGGAGGAGCGGGCCCTCCGGTCGTGGCTGTACGCGCCGGAGGGCGACCCGACCCGGACCTTCGCCGCACGCCTGCAGCGCGACGCAGCCGAGGTGGAGGCCGCCTACGCCGCCACCATCGAGGTCGTCACGGTCGGCGACGGCGACATCGACCAAGCCCTCGGGGCGCTCCTGGCGGCCACCCGCGAGGCCATGGTCAACGCGGCCCGGCACGGTGGCGGAACCGCCGCCGTCTACGCGGAGATCGACGAATCGTGCGCCGAGGTCTTCGTGCGCGACCGGGGTCCGGGGTTCGACCCCGACACGGTGCCCGACGACCGGCACGGCCTGCGCGACTCCGTCGTCGGCCGAATGGAGCGCAACGGCGGCTCCGCCACGGTGGTGAGTACCGTCGGATCGGGTACGGAGATCCGGCTCCGGATCCCGAGGGGTGGTGACCCGCTGTGACGCAAGCACGGCTGCGCGTTGTGCTCGTCGACGACCATGCGATGGTGCGCTCGGGGGTCCGGGCCGAGATCGGCGGCGACGTCGACATCGTCGGCGAGGCGGCGGACGTGGCCGAGGCGATCCGGGTCATCCTCAGGGAGCGTCCCGACGTCGTCCTGCTCGACGTGCACCTGCCGGACGGCGACGGGCGCGCGGTCCTCGACGCCTGCGCCGAGCAGGTGCCCGAGACGCGGTTCCTCGCACTGTCGGTCAGCGACGCGCCGGACGACGTGGTGGCGGTGGTCCGCGGCGGGGCCCGCGGCTACGTCACGAAGGCCATCACCGGACCTGAGCTGCTCGAGGCGGTCCGACGCATCGCCGCCGGCGACGCCGTCTTCTCGCCGCGGCTCGCCGGCTTCGTCCTCGATGCCTTCACGGGAGGGGTGGCCGAGGACGACGAGGAGCTCGATCGCCTGACGCCTCGAGAGCGCGAGGTCATGCGGCTCATCGCGCGCGGCTACACCTACCGCGAGGTGGCGAGCGAGCTGGTGCTGTCGGTCAAGACCGTCGAGACGCACGTGTCCGCGGTGCTGCGGAAGCTGCAGCTGTCCGATCGCCACGAGCTGCAGCGATGGGCATCGGCCCGTCGGCTCGTGTAGCGGTCACCGCGGATTGCGCTCCTCCCACTCGCGATAGGCGGCGACGGCCGTGGGCAACGTCGCGTAGATGTGCTCGGCGCCGATCCGGGCGCCCACTCCGTGCCGGTCCAGCTCGTCGATGACTTCGTGCTTCACGCGGACCAGGCACATGACGATGCCGAGGTGCTCGCACGCGGACCGGACGTCCTCGAGCCCGTCGAGGCCGGTGATGTCGACCTCGGTGTTGCCTTCCATGTTGAGCAGGAACCACCTTCGGGGCGGGCTCGAGGCGTCGATGGCCGCCTTGCACTCCCTGACGAAGTGCTCGGCGTTGGCGAAGAAGAGCGGCGAGTCGTAGCGGAAGACGATGAGCCCGGGGATCTGCTCGGTGTTGCTGTAGTCGTCCACGTCGTGCCAGCCGGCCACCTCGGGGGTCTGGCCGAGGACTGCGGCGTGGGGCCGCGCGACCCGGGTCAGCAGCTCGATGACCGAGATGGCGACCGCGGCGAGCACGCCGTACAGGATGTTGAAGAGGAGGACGCCGACCAGGGCGAAGGCGGCCAGCGCGAACTCGCGCTTGCGGAAGTGCCACAGGCGCCGGAACTCCGGTACGTCGATCAGGCGGATGGCGGCGTAGATGACCAGGCCGCCGAGGGCCGCGGTCGGGAACGCGGCGATGACGGCGCTGAACACCAGCATCGACAGGATCACCAGGCCGGCCGAGACGAGGGAGTAGACCTGCGAGGCCGCTCCGCTGGCCTCGGCGATGACGGTCCTGCTGGCGCTGGAGCTGACCGGGAAGCCGCTGACCAGGCCGGCACCGACGTTGGCCGCGCCCATGGCAAGGAACTCCTGGTTGTTGTGCACGGTGTGGTGGTGCCGTCCGGCGAAGGCGCGTGCAGTGAGGATGTTGTCGGTGTAGCCGACCACGAAGATGCCGAGGGCCGGCAGCAGCATCAGGGTCAGGTCCGCGGCGCTCACCGCGGGGACGCCGACGTCGGGGAGTCCGAACGACAGGTCGCCGACGACCTGGATGCCGTGCTCCTGCAGGTCGAGCACCGCGACGAGAGCGGTGGCCACCAGCATCACGAAGAGGGGGATGGGCAGTTTCGGGAAGCGCGGCGTCAGCCAGATCAGCGACCCCGCGACGCTCAGGCCGAGGACCACCGTCGGCCAGGAGACGGATCCCGGTGCGTTTCCCGCGAACGACGCGATGTCCTCGAGGAACGATTCGCCGGCCACATCGACCCCGGTGACCTTGCCCAGCTGGCTGACGATCATGATCACGGCGACCCCGGCCATGTATCCGGTCAGCACCGGCTTCGAGAGCAGGTCGCCGATGAAGCCGAGGCGAAGGACTCCGGACAGGAGGGCGTACGCGCCGACCAGCAGGGCCAGCAGCGAGGCGAGTGCGGCGTACCGCAGCGGGTCGCCGAATGCCAGGGGGGCGAGGACTGCGGCTGTCATGAGCGCGGTCGTCGACTCGGGGCCGACCGAGAGGAGCCGTGAGGAGCCGACGAGGGCGTAGACGGTCATCGACACGACGATGACCCACAGGCCGGTCTGGGCCGGCAGTCCGGCCAGCGCCGAGTAGGCCATGACCTGCGGAATCAGGTAGGCCGTGACGGTGAGGCCGCCGACCAGGTCGCCGCGCAGCTCGCGCCGGTCGTAGTGGATCAGCCGCTGAATGCCGATGTGCGACGTCACATGCCAACGCTAGGACCGGGGTCGTACGTTTGGGGAGTGAACACGCCTCCCGATCAGCAGCAGCCGCCCGGTTCGCAGCCAGTGCCGGACGACAAGGACTGGACCTGGGTCCTCGACGACCAGTGCCCCGACTGCGGCTTCGACGCGCGGGACCCGTCGCGTGAGGACCTCGCCCCGCTGTCGCGTGAGATCGGCGCTCGCTGGCGGGCCGAGCTCTCGTCGGTCGCGGACCCGCGGCTGCGACCACGGCCGGCGGTGTGGTCCCCCCTCGAGTACTCCTGTCACGTCCGCGACGTGCTCGACCTGGCCGTCTACCGGGTCCAGCTGATGCTGGACGAGGACGACCCCCTCTTCGCGAACTGGGATCAGGACGAGACCGCGATCTCGGCCCGGTACTTCGCGCAGGATCCGACCGTCGTGGTGGACGAGGTGGTCGACGCGGCGGAGGCCTTCGCCTCGCTCCTCGAGCGCGTCCCGGAGGAGGGCTGGGAGCGCGTGGGCCGCCGCGGCGACGGCGCCCTGTTCACCGTCGAGTCGTTCTCGCGGTACCTGCTGCACGATCCCGCCCACCACCTGAACGACGTGGCGGGCGTGCGCTGGGACTGACCCCTACCAGCTGATCGCGCTGATCTCCACGTTCTGGTTCGACAGCAGCTCGACGCAGTCGTGACCGTTCGTGAGCAGCGGTGCGGTCCGGCCCCAGTACTGCGTGCCCGGGGTCGAGCTGCCCCTGCCGATCCGCACGACCAGTGACCGGCCGGGCTCGATGCGGGTGTCGGGCGGGAACGGGTATGTGGAGACCTTGCGGCGCAGGTAGTAGCCGTCGAGCAGCACCGCCGTCGTTCCGGAGTTCTTGATGACGATGAACTCCTGGTTGGCGGCGACCGATGGCGCGTGGCTGCGGGACTTGGCGTTGACCTTGGTGATGTGCAGCGCGCCGCGCAGCGGGTCCGTGCAGTCGATGATGCAGGGGTACTCGTCGTAGAAGCGCACCGCAGTGCTGCGGTCGAGCAGGTAGGCGCCGTCGCCGACGAACTTGCCGTCCTGGGTGTTCGGGAACAGCGGCTCGGTCGCGCCCATGTACAGGTCGTGCTCGCTCGGGCTGCCGTTGGTGCCCTGTCCCACGTGGACGACGCGGAAGTCGCCCGGGGCCAGGACGATGCCCGGCGGGAAGTAGAACCACGAGGTCAGGCTCGAGTCACGCAGCAGCCAGCCGGACAGGTCGACGCCGGCGGACCCGTTGTTGCGGACAATCACGAACTCGCCGTTGAGGTTGGACTGGTCGGTGCCCGGGGAGTCCCAGCTGACGGTCAGCGAGACGGATGCTCCGGGCTGCTCGATCGGGCCGCAGTGGTAGGGGTCCCAGATGCCGCGGCCGCCGCGCTGCGCGCGCTCGATGATCAGGCGGTACGGATAGGACATGGCGGCTTCCTGGTCGATCGTGAACCAGGCGGCCAGGCCCGACTCGGCGACGGCGGCCTGGACATCGATGTCGTACTGGCCGGTCTGCTCGTTGAAGGCGAAGACGTAGCGCAGGATGCGCCCCTTGTTGGACGACTCCTTGCTGTTCGAGCGCAGCTGGACGCGGGTGCCGGCCGGGATCAGGCGGTCGAGCAGGGCGAGCGCCTCCTGTGCCCCGCACATGTTGCGGTCGAAGTGGATGTTGTTGAAGCCCGTCACCTCGGGGGTGTTGACGCCGAGCAGCCGGACCTTCACCCATCCGCTGGCGCCGTCCTCGGTGAAGCGGAACGTGTCGCCGTCGAGGATGCGCTCGATGCGACCGGTCTCCTGGATCGGGATGTCGACGTAGTCCGCCGTCGTCGGCGGCGCGGTCGGGACGGCGAGGGCCGGCGGGCCGACGGAGCACAGGACGGCAAGGCCCATCGAGAGGGCCAGTGCACCGACCCATCGTCGCGACATGTCCCGCCCCTGCGTTCACCGACCGGGGCATCGGGATGCTGTCCCGTACGAGGTATCGGCCGGTGACCGGGTGACCTTTGACTCCTTGCCCGACTTGTCGGATTTGGCCGGCAATTCGGCCGCGAAGTCGGGCACGTAGTGGCTCAGCTCGCGCGGGGGTCGCTCGTAGCCGCTGGGAGCGGGGCGCTTGGGCAGCGCGAGGGGCGGTCGCATCGCGGCGAAGTACGGGATCGTGGTGAGGAGGTGGTGGATCATGTTGAGGCGCGCCCGTCGCTTGTCGTCGCCCTCCACCACGAACCAGGGCGACTCCGACAGGTCGGTGTGGACGAGCATCTCGTCCTTGGCCCGTGAGTAGTCCTCCCAGCGGGTGATCGACTCCAGGTCCATCGGCGAGAGCTTCCACTGCCGCATCGGGTCCTGCAGGCGCGACCGGAAGCGGCTCTCCTGCTCGGCGTCGCTGACGCTGAACCAGTACTTGCGCAGCAGGATGCCGTCCTCGATGAGCAGCCGCTCGAAGATGGGCGTCTGGTGCAGGAACCGCCGGTACTCGTCGGGCGTGCAGAACCCCATGACCCGCTCGACACCGGCCCGGTTGTACCAGGACCGGTCGAAGAACCGGATCTCGCCGGCCGCGGGCAGCTCTGCCACATAGCGCTGGAAGTACCACTCGGTGCGCTGGCGATCGTTCGGCGTGGGCAGGGCGACGATGCTGGCGACGCGGGGATTGAGGTACTGGGTCAGTCGCTTGATCGTCGAGCCCTTGCCCGCCGCATCGCGGCCCTCGAACACGATGACGACCCGGGCGCCCTCGGCGCGCACCCACTCCTGCATCTTCACGAGCTCGGCCTGGAGGCGGTAGAGCTCCTTCTCGTACAGGGCCTTCGGGATGCGGTCCCCGACTCGACGGTCGTCTTCGGCGGCTTGTCCTTCGTCTTCTTGTCCACGGAGACAGTCAAGCACCAGATCGGCGTCGATGAGGGCGAAGCGGGAGCTCGTGGTGACCCGGTTCGTCGTCAGACGTGCCGGGTACGGTCCGCTCATGGAGCGAGTGGCGGCAGCGTCGATTCCGTTGGGGCTGATGGTCGTCGGGCTCATGCTCGTCGGGCTGCTGTCCGGCTGCGCGGGCACGTCCGCCGGCACCGACCCCACGCTGCCCGCGCCCGCGGGCCTGACCCCCCGCGGGCCGAGCGTCAGCCACGCCGCCGTCAGCCGAGTCGTCGACGGCGACACCCTCCATGTCCTCGTCGACGGCCAGGACGTGACCGTGCGCATGATCGGCATCGACACGCCCGAGACGGTCAAGCCGGACGCGCCCGTCGAGTGCTACGGACCCGAGGCGTCCGACTTCGCGAAGCAGGCGCTCACCGGCAAGGCGGTGACCCTCGAGTTCGACGGGTCGCAGGGCCGGACCGACCGGTTCGGCCGCACGCTCGCCTACGTCTGGGTCGAGGAGGCAGACGGCGGACTGCGGATGTTCAACTACGCCGCGGTCGCCGCGGGATACGCCGAGGAACGCCAGTACGGATCGGTGCCGCCCACCTGGGGACCGGAACTGTCCGCCGCGGAGGAGTCGGCCCGCATCGCCATGGCCGGCCGATGGGGCGCTTGCGGCTGACCGCCCGGACGCATTCCCTGACACTCCCCGAACACGGGGCGGACCCTGGCTTCATCTGCGTGGTCCACAGTCGATCTCACGATCGGCGAACCCAAGGAGAACAGTCATGACCGAACCCAGCTCGACCACGCCCGTCCCGCCCGAGAACACCCCCACGGAGCCGCTCCAGCTGGCCGATCAGCAGCCGATCGAGGCACCGACCGCGGCCCCGGCCCGGAGCAACACTCACGTGATCCTCGGGGTCGTGGCGGGCGCCGTGGCCGTCGGCCTCATCGTCGCGTCCGGGATCGCCGGCTTCGCGATCGGTCACTTCACGGCGGACAACGGCGACCACGGTCGCTTCGGCACCCACGTCGCGATCCAGGGCGGCGCGGAGGCGGACGGGCCGGGCATGATGCCGGGCCAGGGCCAGGGAATGCAGCCCGGCTACGGCGACGATCGGGGTCCCGGCGACGGCCATGGTCGGGGGATGCTGCCGGGTCAGGGCGCGCTGCCGGGTCAGGGAATCGACCCGCGCGGCATCGATCCCGACGGTGACAACTGGACCGGCGGACCGGGTCAGGACCAGGGAACGCTGCCGACGATCCCGCAGCCGCAGAGCAGCGCGAGCCCGTCCGGCGCGTAGCCGCCGCTTCCCGACGTCCGGGTGGGCGAGGCCGTGTGCCTCGCCCGCCTCGACGCGGGTGTGTCCGCGCGCGGCCGGCGCCGGCAGGGGCCATGATGTCCCGATGGATAAGTCGATGATCGCCGTCCTGAACGAAGCCGAGCGCCTGCTGGTCGCCGAGACCGAGACCGCGAACCTCGCCGCGCTGGACGAGGACGAGGTGGCCGCGCTGCACGCTCGCGTGGCTCGGGCCCGCAGGAAGTACCTGGGGCAGTATCGGCGCGAGGCCAGCGCCCGGGTCGCCGAGAAGGGCGCGCGAGGTGCCGCACGGCCGGCCAACCGCCGCGCGGCCGTCAAGGCCGAGGTCTTCGAGGACGCCCTCGCCCGGGTGAGCCGGCGCCTCGCCGTGCTGGCCAAGGAGTCCGCCGCCGCGCTGCGGGCCGAACGCCTGGCTGCGGCAGCAGCCGCGAAGAGCGGTGTCGCACCGAGCCGCTCGGCCGCCGCGCCGGCCAAGGGCCGGACCGTGGCCGACAAGCGCACGGGCGATCGCAGCCTGCGGTCGCCGGCGAGCGAGAAGAACCGCGGCGGAACGCGTGCCGCGGGCGACCGGCGTCAGGCCAAGCGCGACAGTCGCTGACGGCCGCAGGTCAGTCCGGGTGGAGCGCTTTGTCCGCCGGTCCGATGGCGAATCGACGGAAGCGGATCACCAGTCCGGCCCTGGACGGTGAGCACGCGTACGGACCGGCGCGCCACGCCCGTTCGGCGTCGATCGGGACGACGCGCACGAGCTGCCACGGCCCGCCCGTGCGGGCGCGCAGCGTGAGCGCGTCGCCGGACCGACTCGCCCGCACGGTCACGACCTGACCTTGCCAGTCGGGCACCGGGGCGACCGACCAGTCCGACACCTCGCGCGTCGCCACCGCGCCGACCTGTGGCACCCCGTCGCTGATCTCGACGCCGGCCTTCGTCCAGGACCGCTCGTCCGCACGCACGAGGACGCCGGCCTGATCAAAGGTCCCGGAGTAGTCGAGGAGGAACGACACCTCGACCGCCGAGGCGTCCGGCAGGTCGACGAGGAGCGCGTGGCCGGAGTCGCGGACGAAGCCGTACGAGGTCGTCCGCCACAGGTCGCTGCCCTCGGCCGCCGTGACGAGCAGGTCGCCGCCGTCCGTCCGTCGGTCGACCGGGGGATTGAGCCATTCACCCTCGTCCCAGTCGACGTCGATCACGGCGTCACGCCCCCCTTGACGACCAACTGGTCGAGCAGGTCCTGGGTCGCCTCGGCGATCCGGTCGACGGCATCGTCGAATGCCGCGCGATTGTGGGCCGCGGGCGTGCGGAAGCCGCTGACCTTGCGGACGTACTGGAGGGCGGCAGCCTGCACGTCGGCTTCGACGACGGTCTCGGTGAACGGCGGACGGAGGGTCTTGATGCTGCGGCACATCCCACGAGGGTAATGGCGGCCGGCGATCGGGGCGAGGACTCCTAGGGCGGCGAACGACAAGGGCCGAGCGTCGTCACGTGACGCGCATCGTCCCGGTAGCCTCGCGCACGACAGCGATCAGCCGTGACCGCGGCGCATCGGATCGGGAACCGACGACGGAGCGGGGGCACCTGGCGTGCGCGGACTCGGCACCGTCATCAACGTCGTCGCGATCCTGATCGGCTCCGGCCTCGGCGTCCTGGTGGGGCACCGCCTCCCCGAGCGCACGCGCCGGACCGTCACGGACGCGCTCGGCCTGGTGACCCTCGTCATCGGCGGCCTCAACATCGTCTCCCTGCGCGACGCGGACTACACCGCGGCGGTCGGTGCCGGGGGGACCCTGCTGATCGTGCTCGGCGCCTTGCTCATCGGCGGGATCGCCGGATCGCTGCTTCGCATCGAGCACCGACTGGAGTCGTTCGGCGGCTGGCTGCAGGGCAGGTTCTCCCGCGGTGCGGCATCCCCGTCGAGGACCCGGTTCGTCGAGGGCTTCGTCGATGCGTCGCTGGTGTTCTGCATCGGCCCGCTCGCCGTCCTGGGCTCGCTCAGCGACGGACTCGGGCAGGGCATCGACCAGCTCGCCCTGAAGTCGACCCTGGATGCGTTCGCCGCTCTCGCGTTCGCCGCGTCGCTGGGCTGGGGGGTCGCGGCGTCGGCGCTGTCCGTCGGGATCTGGCAGGGGCTGCTGACGATCCTGGCCGTGGTGCTGGGGTCCTTCATGTCGGGCGCGCTGATCGCGTCGATCACGGCGACGGGCGGCGTGCTCCTCCTCGGCGTGGGCCTGCGCCTGCTGAACATCCGCTCCGTGGCCGTGGGCGACATGCTCCCGGCGCTGCTCGTGGCTCCGCTGCTCACCGTCCTGGTCATGGCGGTGACCTGACCGGCCCGGCCGACTCGGTGTGCTCGACCCCGAGCGACGTCAGACGGTGATGACGATCTTGCCCCGGTGCTGCTGCGTGGCGTAGTACCGGAAGGCATCCGGGACGGCGCTGAGCGGGAAGACGGAGTCCACCAGCGGGGTGACGGTGCCGGCGTCGAGCAGGCCGCTCAGGTACGAGACGTCGTCGGTGTTGTTCGGCTTCCACAGGGGGACCCGGACCTTGCGTCCACCCGTTGTGGGGAGGACGGGCCCCAGGGCCAGGACGAGCAGCAGCCTGGGGATGGAACCGCCGATCAGCGCGCAGGAGCCGTCCGGGTTGAGCGAGCGTCGGTAGGCCGAGACAGACCGGTGCGAGGCCACGTCGATGATGAGGTCGTAGGCCTCGCCGCTCTCGCTGAAGTCCTCCTTGTCGACGTCGATGACGTGGTCGGCGCCCATGGCGCGGATCGCATCGAGCTTCCATGCCCGGTCGGCACCGGTCACGTGGCAGCCGTCGGCCTTCGCCATCTGCACGGCGAAGGTGCCCACCCCGCCGCCCGCGCCGTTCACCAGGACGCGGTCCCCCGGGCCGAGCGGGCGACCGTGGCGGATGGCCATCGTGGCCAGTCCGCCTGCCTGGGGAACGGCGGCCGCCTGCTCGAAGGTGAGCGGGGCCGGCTTGGGCGCGAATGCTGCCTCGGGCGCGGCTGCGTACTCGGCGAAGGCGCCGAACCCATGCGGGGACACGTCCCCGAACACCTCGTCGCCCGGCGTGAACCTCGACGCGCCCGGGCCGACCGCCTCGACGACCCCGGCGACGTCCGAGCCCAGCACCAGGTGCTTGGGGCGTCGGAGTCCGCCGATGCGGTTGAGGAAGGGCTGGCCGGTGAGGAGGTGCCAGTCGTAGTCGTTGATGGACGACGCACGCACCCGCACGAGGATCTCGTCGTCGCGGGGGGTGGGTGTCGCGACGTCCTGGACGCTCAGCACGTCGGGGGGTCCGTACGCGCGGTAGACGATCGCCTTCATCGCTGACTCCTCGGCTGGGTGGCGTGGCCGCGCGGCGTCGGCACGGTCCGTCGCCGACGAACGTACCGCCTGCTGGCTGGCGCCCTGGCGGGCCGCCGCACAGTCTCGGCCCGTCGGGACCGATACCCAAGGTGTCCGCTCGCACCGTCTGCCCTCCCGAGAGGCCGTCCATGAGGCACCGCCCGCTCGTGTCGATCGCGTGCGCCGCGCTGATCGTCGGTTCCGCCATGGCCGTCCCACCGGCCGTCGGTGCCGTCGGCGGCCCGGCCCCATCGGCTACCCGGCTCCCGCCGGCGAGGACGCCGGTGATCTCCCGGACGCTGCCGCCCGCCTACGATCCGCCGGCCGGCTACGAGGCGCAGTCGCAGTGCGATCCGCGACCGAAGCCCGGTACCCGTGCGCTCGCCCGCCTCATCACGCGCACATACGGGCACAACCAGTACGTCGGGATCTCGCGGGGCTGCACCGTCGGCGGAACCAGCGAGCACAAGGAGGGCCGGGCCCTCGACTGGATGACCAGCGTGCGCGACCGGCAGGGCCGGGCGAACGCCCGCGCCTTCCTGACCTGGCTCCTCGGGCCGGACTCGTCCGGTATCCCGTATGGCAATGCGATGCGCGCGGGCGTCATGTACATCGCGTGGGACGACCGGTTCTGGGCCGCGTACGCCCCCGAGCGCGGCTGGACGGAGCTGAGCGGCTGCCGCACAGCGCATGGATCGGGGAGCGACACCACGTGCCATCGCAACCACATCCACATCTCCCTGACGTGGGACGGAGCGAGCGGGCGCACGTCGCTGTGGGACGGAACAACCCTCCCGCCCTTCTGCGAGTCCTCGCGATCCGACGCGTTCGTGGTCGACCCGAGTCGCGCCGCCGACGTCATCGCGATCCCGCCGGTCCGCGTGCTGAGCACCCGCGACGGCCTCGGACTGGTCCTGCCGACGATCCCCGCGGCACCCTGCCGGGTGGGTCCGTCCCGATGGCACGGCGAGCCGGGCGGCGTCCGGACGAAGGTGACCGGGCAGGGCGGGGTGCCCGAGGTCGGCGTCGCCGCGGTGGCGGTCGACGTCACCGCGCTCGGGTCGACCGCGCCGGCGGTCGTCAGCGTGCGGGCGCTGGGCCAGGCGGACGGCACGCCGGTCGTCAGGGTGGCCCTGAACGGCCGCGGCAGCGGCTCGGCGATCGTGCCGGTCGCCTCGGACGGCACCATCGCCCTGACGACGTCCGCTGGCGCCACGGACGTCACGGTCGACGTCACCGGTTACTACCTCGTCGGCGACCAGCCGAACATCACCGCAGCGGCGCCGCTCGCATAGGCCTGATGCGTGGGTCCCGATGCGTGAGTCCCGATGCGTCCATGCGGACGCCCGGCCGCACGACGTCGTCGCCCGACCACCCCGAGAACCCGGTGTTTCGACGGATGCGGCCCGATGGCCCGAGCCGTACGTTCGAAAGGGATCCACCCATTCGGCGGAGGAGCGGTCATGAAGATCATCCGAGTACTCACCACTGTTGCGGCGTGCGGCTTGATCGCAGCCTGCAGCGCATCGACCGGGTCGGAGCCGCAGTCGGCGGCCACCGCGGATTCCGGGCCCTCAGGCATCGCGCGATCCGGCTCGCCGGTAGCCGCTGAACCGATGCCGACAAGCTCGCCGACCGGCGACCTGTCCTGTGCCGGCTTCGACCAGGAGGCCGCGCATCTGCTCACGTACGCCCACTACGCGAGTCTCAATGTGGGGACGAACAACGACACGGTGCCCCTGTTCGGCGACCTGAACGAGGCTATGGGGGTGCTCACGGCAATGGCCCCTGAGTGCGCTCCTGACGCCGTCGATGCGATCGCCGCGCTGGGCGTCTCGGCGGGCGAGGTCGCCGCCGTCTACCGGCCCGGCGACGATGACGCAGTCAAGGACGCCAACAAGGCCGTCCTCGAGGGCATGAGGGCGACCGGGGTGCTGGCATGGGAGGCGATGGGAAAGGACCCGTCGGCGTGGGACACGACCCTCAGGTTCGTCGAGTGACGCCAGGGTCGCCGCGTCACCACGGGCTCGGCGCGGGACGTGACTAGGGTCGCTACATGGCAGCCCACCGCGGAGCCGACGGCTCCGGTCCCCTGGACCACGAGGTGCGGGACGAGGACTGGGACGGTCGCGACCTCTCGGGTGTCGACTACCGCGGAACCGCCTTCATCGACGTGGACATGACCAGTGCCCGCAGCCAGGGCGCATCCTTCACCGACTGCGCGTTCCGACGGGTCCGTTTCAACGCCTCGACCCACGCCGGATCGGCGTTCGTCAACTGCAGCTTCTCGCAGTGCTCGTTCTTCGACGCCGTCTTCGACGCGTGCAAGATGATCGGGGCGACCTTCGAGCGGTGCACCTTCACGACGATGAGGGTGGAGGGTGGCGACTGGTCCTTCATCGGACTGGCGGGGGCGGACATCCGGGGCGTGACCTTGACGGGCGTTCGCCTGCGCGAGGCCGACCTCGCCGGGGCACGGGCCGAGGGGGCGACCCTTCGTGACGTCGACCTGTCCGGCGCCTCTATGCACGGCGCGAACCTCTCGCAGTGCGACCTGCGAGGTTCGGACCTGTCCGCCGTGGACCCGATGGTCGTCGACCTGCGCGGAGCCACGATCGGCTGGCAGCAGGCGGTCCAGCTGGCCGCGTCCCTGGGGCTCGAAGTGGTCCCGGAGTGACGTCGGCGACCCGACGCTGGCGGGCGTCGGCAGCGGGAGCGTCGTCACGGTGAGATCGACAGGACGGAGTCTGTGGTGCGCGTCGAACTGACCGGGTCGTTCCACCTCGCCATCGCGCCCGACCAGGCCATGGCACTGTTCACGGCGTCGGGCGAGAGGGCCTGGGCGCCGGGCTGGGACCCCGTCGGCGACGACGACTGCTGGCAGACCACTGCGGAGGGCACCACCACGTACTGGCTGACCGTGGAACGCACGTCCCGCAGCGCCAGATACGCACGCATCACGCCGGGAGACACGTCGGGTACCGTCGCCGTCAGCTGCACGCCGAATGGCGACGGCACCGACGTCACGGTGACGTACGGCCTGACGTCGACCGGCGAGCAGGGTGAGCGACGACTGCCCCAGTTCGCATCGGACTACCCATCGATGCTCAACGAGTGGCAGCGCCTGATCTCGGCTTTGATCTGAACTTCACGCGGGCGACACCCCGTTGCCTACCCAGGCGGGGCAACGCGGCTCATCCCGGGTTCCGGGGACCGTGCCCTTCATCAGGCAAAACCCGTAGTCGTTGGCAATCAACAACTCCTTGGCCACCCTCACCACCGCGTTCATCACCCGTCTAAGCACCGGATAGACGTCTCCACGGAATCGTAGACACGACTTCAACGCGCAGGAATTGTGACCGCTGGTCCGCGCTGAGCATCCTGATTGAAGGAGGCAGGCGCCAGGGGTTGGGGGACTTTGATGATTCCGACATTGGGGTGGTCGGCGTCCTCCCGCGTCAACGGCACGAGCCTGTCGTACCAAGAAGAACCGGCCGGCAATCCAGTGCTCGGCGTCCTCGCACCGAACGCGGTCATCGTTCCCGATGCCGCTTCAGCCGTTCGCGGCGTCGGTGCCACACAGCAGGTCTGCCGCGGGTTCCGCGGCGCAGGTCGTCTCGTCGGGGGCATCGCTTCGATGAGCTATGGCTCCCGGCTACCGGAATCGGCGCAGCGCAACGCGTGGGATCCGGTGCCGGGGAGCGGAGAAGGGAAGGGATCGAGATGAAGGCATCACGTGTGGTGGAGGCAGTCGCTGTTGCGGGTCTGTTGATCCTGACGGCGATGGGTCCGGCTATGGCGGCTCCCGGAGAGGGTGGCGGAGGCGGAGGCGGAGGCGGCGAGAACACGACCGGTTCGACATTCTCGGACCTGGTGATCGCCCTGCGAGCCGAGAACGGCACGCCGATCCTGAAGAGGTACGAGGTCCCCGCCACCACCGAGACCGAGGCGACGACCGAGTACTGCGTCCAGCCGCTGTCCTACGAGCAGGTTCCCGGCGTCACGTCGTCGACGAACCCGGTCGACGGTCGGACCGTCTGGGTCCTCCCGCTGCAGGGTGAGTGGATCCTCGATCCACCGGACCCGCTTCCGGTTGCCGAGATCGAGGCCTGTGATCCCTGGCCGCAGTACGCCATGTTCGTCTCCGAGGTCGACCTCGAGCGGCTGAATCTGGCACGCACCGCCGACGAGGTCATCGCCCGCAAGCTCGCGGACGTGGCGCTGAAGCTGGGGTTCGCGGAGGTCGTCTCACTCCAGTCGACGGGTCGCATCAGTTTTGACGGCTCGACCATCGACGCGTCGCCCGAGAATGCGGCGATGTACCAGTCATTGATGACATCGGGCTCCATTCCCGGGCTCTCGGACAGCCCGACCACCATCGCCGGTCCACCTGCCCAGATCGGACCCGACGGGGCATCGAACAGCCGGTTCGATGCGTGGGAGCTCGCCGCGGTGACGATCGGCGCGGCCGCGGCAAAGTCCACGCCGCTGACCCTCGACGCGATCGAGTACTACAACCGGATCATCGGCTTCCCGGCAGTCGGCTTCACGCCTCCGGCCGAGTGGCCGATCACGTTCAACCGCTCCATGGACCCGAGCACAGACCTCGAGATGGCGACTGGTGAGCAGTTCGTGAACTACAGCGGCTTCACCTACAGTCGCTCGCAGACCTTCAAGGGCAGCATCACCTGGCTCGACGTGCCGACGCTGACGTGGAAGGTCAGCAAGATCATGGACGTGGTGCCGTTCACCAACCTGTCGTCCGGTGACCCGAACACGGGCACGTTGACCGGTATCACGGGGTTCGCACAGCTTGCGGATGACGTGCGGGCACTGTGCAACTTCATCCCTGACAACACCTTCCTCCCCGGCTTCTACATGGACGTGCCCGGGGTGGACACCTATGACGACCAGGTGAAGGCGATTCACGACCCGGCGGTCGATCTCGGCACGCTGCCCGAGAACGTCTTCCAGTCCTACACCTTCCCGATGACGGCGTCCCTGCTCAACCCATGGGGCGGCGACCTCATCGACGAGGCGCAGCTGCGCATCACCGTCGACGCTGCCGACGCCTTCGCCGAGGATGCCGTGATCGCGATCTCGGGCGGCGAGGAGATTCCGTTCACCGTGGACGGGAACGGCGACCTCGTGGGCACCTGGGGACCTCCTGAGGGCTTCCCGGTGGACCCGGGCTACAACGTCTCCACGACGTTCGACGTCACGGTTGCCGACGGTGCCCCGGTCGGGGACTACGCGATCACCCTTGAGCTGATCGACGTGGATGACCCGGCAGCGGTGCTCGCCGACGAGACCGGCACGATCATGGTGAACGCGAACGTCGCGACGGTCCTCTGGGGCGACTCGCTGCCCAAGCTCGCGACCCAGGGCGTCTCGATGACGATCCCGGTGCAGGTCTACTCTCCCGCGGCCGGCGCCGGTCAGTTGACGCTGACGGTCAGTGGCCCGGGCGACGACCCCACGACACCGCAGGTCGAAGTCACCCTGGCCGGTGACGTGCAGATCTACGCCAGCAACGGGACCGACATGGTGCCCATGCCGCTGGCGCTGAACGGCGAGGGTCAGCTGGTGGGCACCTGGGACGCCGCGCTCGTCGCCGGGTACAACTCGGTTGCGTGGTACGCCAAGGTCGCCGAAGGTGCGCTGGTGGGCAACTATGCCTTCGGCGTCAGCCTCACAGGCGGGAACACGCTCGTCCCGCTCGTCGTGTCCGTCTCCGCCCCGGAGTCCCACGGCCAGCAGCCGCCGGACACCGGCGATGACACCACCGCGCCGGTTGTCGCAGTCACCCCGGTCGACACCCTCACCTCGACGGCGACGTTCACGCTCGAGGCGGACGAGGTCGACGTGACCTTCGAGTGCCTGCTGACCACCAACGGTGCAGCCGGCGCCTGGGAGGCCTGCACGTCGCCCAAGTCCTACACCGGCCTGCCGCCGGCGACGTACGACTTCTCGGCACGCGCGACGGACCTCGTCGGCAACGTCTCGTTGGTCGTCACCCAGAGCTGGACGGTGACGTCAGCGCCTCCGGCAGCCACGGACCCGCCGCAGAGCAGTTCCGGCTCGGCGCCGACCGGCCCAGCGGAAACCACGCAGCCGGGGGCACAGGCGGGTGGACCGGATCAGTCCTTCGGGCCGGCTCCGGCAGCCACCAGGATGGCTCAGACGGCACGGATCCGTGCCCAGGCCAGCGGCCGCTACCCGGTGGGGACCGTCCTTGTCCTTGCCCGACAGGCCGTCAAGACCAGCGCGGGCGTCACCGTCCGGTGGCGGGTGGCCAAGGAGTTCCGCGCCACCTGCGCGGTCCGGACGATCAAGGGAAAGGCGACTGTCACCCTGCTGAAGGCCGGCACCTGCCGAGTCCTCGGGTATGCGCCCGCCCCCTCACCCGAGTTCCTTCCGTTCTCGGTGCAGCGCACCTATCGAGCAGTGAGGTGACCTGAAGGAGACCAGTAGGTGCGCATGAGCGCGCCGACTCCCGAACGCGCGGGTGATCGCCGGCTTCCCCCACCGGCGGTCACCCGCGGCTGTTCTGCTCGCCGAGGGCGGCCGCCGGCCGACCCGTGGTTGTCGACGCTCCCGGGTCCTTCGACCCCGACATCCGCCTAGACTCGAGGATGAACGCCAGCCGACCCTCGCGCGGCTGGCATTCAGAGTCGCGGACGGGGGGATCGATGGACACGACACGGCCTGCGGCGCCGACTGCTGCGACCGACGAAGGCCCTTCGGGCGTGCCTGACGCCGCGCAGGGCGAGGGGCGCCGCTGGAATGACCGCCCGGGGCGCATCCCGGCCCTGACCTTCGCGCGGTTCCTGACCACGACGCCGGATCTGGACGAGGTGGCCCGGTTCCTGGTGGGGCTGCTCGCGTGGCCACTCGGGGCGACCGGCATCTTCATCGTGCGCGATCACGGTGACTCCGTGGAGACGCTTGCCGGGTACGACGAGCAGTACGAAGCCGATCTCCCGGAGGGCTGCGAGGACGGGGCCGAGCACGAACTGCGCGACATCGTCACGGCTGCCGTTGCCGGACATCCTGCGGTCTGGACCGATCAGGACTTCCCCGGATGCCGACCGATGGCGGCGTGGCCGCTCGGGGCGTCGACGGGGAAGGGTGGCGACGCCCTCGTTGTCGTGCTCGCAGCTCCGCTTCCGCCGAAGGTCGTGATGGAGCGAATCGTGGGTGTCGCCGATGTCCTCGCCGTCTACCTCGCCGGAGTGATGTCGACGCCGACCACCACGAGCGTCGACGGATCAGTTCGCCTGTCGTCTCGGCAGGCACGCGTGCTGCAGCTCCTCCAGGAGGACTTGACCATGCAGCAGATCGCAGGCCGGATCGGATTCAGCGAGTCCACGGTCCGCATGGACTCACTCGCGATCTATCGGGCCCTGGGCGTCCATGATCGGCACCAGGCCGTGGCGATCGGGCTGGAACTGGGCCTCATCAGCGCGCCGCGGTAGTCCAACGGGGCGGTCAGTCGTTGATGGCCTCGACGCCCTGCCCCTTCAGTTCCGCGAGGTGGTCCAGCATCCCCTGGAGCACCTCGGGGGATGCCCCGCCCAGCCCACGAGCTCGGCGACCACGCGCAGCGGCTCGCGGGTGCGGTAGGACCGCGTCACGTTGCCGGGGAACTTCTTGTCGGTGAGGTTCGGGTCATCCTCGAAGGGTCCGGTGGGCGCCACGACGTAGATGCGACCGGGCGAGTCGCCCTGAGCCAGCTCCGCTCCCCAGATGGCGGCGTCGAGGACGGCGGTCAGATAGACGAAGTTGGCTGTCCGGCCCTCGCCGAAGTTGGAGCTGTTGCCGGGCGCCAGCAGGTCGCCAACAGCCAGGTCGGCCTTCGTGCCGTGGAAGAACGGCCCAGGGTCCGCGGACCCGAACCGCGTCGGATCGATGTCCATGTCGCTCACTCGGAGATCTCCGCGATGCGGGCTGAGGCCATGTCCTGCAGCAGCTTCGCGTCGGGCGTCCAGTCGACGGGGACCTGGATCGTCTTCTTGTTGACCTTGTAGTCGGTCAGGCGCGGGCGGAACTGGTCGAGGATCCCGTCGCCCCACGGCGCGATGAGCAGGTGGTTCGTCAGCACGGAGACACCGAAGACGTACTGGCCGTCGAGCTTGAGCATCGGCTGGTTCCAGGCGATGACCAGCTCCATCGTCGGGTACTTCGCCGTGATGGCCGCGAAGATCGCCCGCACGGTCGCGCGCTTGGTCTCGTCGAAGGGCTGGAGGTACTCATCGAGCGAGTGGACGCGGTGCGCGCTCGTCGAGCCACGGGAGTACAGGACCAGCGCGTTGGCGTGGGCCTGACTGAATCCGTGGTTCTCGCGCAGGTACGCGATCTGCTCCGGGTACCTGCGGTCGGCGATCTGCTCCATCTGGTCGAACCAGTAGGACATCGGCTGGCCGTACTTCTTCTCGATCGCGGGGAAGTAGGACGCACGGTCGGGGTTGGTGGCCATGGACACGATCCTAGGTTCGCTGCCGCGGCCGCGAACAGGTCCAGCAGGCGTCCGCCCGATGGGCTCAGCCGATGTGCTCGCAGGCGACCCGCCAGCGGCCGTCGGCCTCCTTGCGCCACAGGATCATGCCGCGCACCTCCACGCGCTGCCCTGACTCGGGAGGGCCGCTGACCCACGAGGCTTCGCACCACACCGTCGCGAGGCCCTCGGATGCCTCCGTGCGAAGCGGCCGGATCGACACTGACGACAGCGGCTGCATGCCGGCCGCCATCTCCAGGAGCGCGGCACGGCCTTGGACGGCCTGACCGCCGCCGTCGAAGATCGCGTCCTCGGTGTACTCGTAGACCCACGCCGTCGGGTCGGGAGAGGCAAGGGCCGCCGCCAGGCGGCGTTCGGCCTCGCGGATCGTGCCCTCGTCGACGATGCCGCCCGGGCGCCGCAGCCACCAGGTTGGCGGCCCGCCGGGAATGTCGACCGCGACACCCTCGGTGAAGCCGCGACCCGCGTAGAACGCCTTGTTGGCCGGGGTCGAGGTCTCCCTGCTTTCGTTCTTTGGCACAACACAACAACCTCACAGCACTTCAACTTTCGCGTCCTTCCGCAGTTTCTGGTTCAGCGCGCGCGCAGCTCCACGCGCTTTTGTTTTTGCAGATCGGACTGTAATGTGGCCCTCACTGCGGCAAACGGTGTTTTGCCCGCAGGTGTATGTTCGATCAGCCGGAATATGGTGTAGGCATTCCCTAACTGGATAAGCGTGCTGACCTCGCCGGGCTTCATTGCCGCTGCGGCCTTGACAACCGGAGGAGGGAGCGTCGAGATCTCAACAAACTTGCGGTCGCCCATGTTGACGTGCCAATCGTCGTCGGATTTCTTTTCCGCCAGCAGCCCGAAATCCTGATAACTTTTTGTCGCCATGGCGAGTTTGTATGCTTCCTCAGCCCGCCTGCGGGCTTCTTTGTCGACATCGGCCCCGCCGTTCTGGGGCGGGATAATCGAGATCGTCTGGATCCTCAAACTCTCGGGTTTCTCGAATTGCTTCGGATTTTTGTCGTAATACGCTTTGGCCGCCGCCGCCGTGATGACTGACTTCTGTTCGACTTCGGTTTTAAGCATCTTCTCGATCAGCAACGAACGCCGGATCTTCTCGCGCAGCACCTGCTTTGAGCCTTGGCACTCCGTGCGCAAAAACTGTTCGTAGGCGCTGGAGCCAAGTTGCTTGCGGAACGCAGCTTCCGCCCTGCTCAACTGCTCGGGAGCTATAGGAATTTTCATGCGCCTGGCTTCCTGGTAGAGCAGCTCCTCAAAAATAATCATCTCTATGGCGCCCTTCCGGATGTCGGCCTCCAGCGGCTTAGGAAAGCCACCGTGTTGGCTCGCATAGGGGAAAATCGTGTACATTTGGCGCACAACATCGGCTTCTGTCAGTACGGCACCGTTGACTCGCACCGCAGGCTTCATAGGGGCAGTCAACGCACCCGGGGTCGGATTGCTGACGGGCGAAGCGTGCGACGAAACCAAGGGTGTCTGCCCGAAAGCCATGGATCCGCAAAACAACGCAGCGGCCATCATGCATAGCCGGAATTCCATAGATCCTCTCAATTGACGGGTAACTGTCTGTGTCTAATGAGGGGGAGGGATGCGTTCCCCCCCCTTCTGGAAAAGCCTATTAGAATGCGGTCGCAATCCCTAAGATATTGCTGCCTTCGTTCGATCCGCCCGCACCTGTAAAGTGGCACTGACGGCAGAATTGAGTGGCGGAGGACGCCTTGGTTCCGCCGGGCAACGCTGCCCCCGGGTTGTAGGGAGCGGCGACGAAGAAGTAGCTTGGGAATGTGCCAGTGGTGAGTTGGGCGATCGGGTTAGTCGAGCTTGCCGAGGCAGTGTACATGCTGTGCGGCGTATGGCAGGTGGTGCAGACTAAGTACGCTTGGTTCACCGTAGTCATGTTTGTTTCCACCGCGAAACCGGCACCACGTGCGGGCGCCAATGACCGTCGGCAGACCATAATTTTTTTGGAACGCCTCGTAAGGGCTTGCTGCAAAGGTAGAACCTTCGATTACTGCGGTCTTTGCTGCGTTTAAGGCTACATATTCCCGGACAATGGCCCCTGTGGTTGAGTTTGTTGTGGTGCTGATACTGAGGCCTCCGATGTTAGCCTCCGGCCCAATCGGGTGATCGTTTGTGTAGTTGCCCGCAGCACCTCCATCGTTACCCAATAGGGTCGGAATGGGCTGCAATCCGTAGCCGGGCGGCAGAAGTCCGGCGGCTTGCTCGAACGACTGGTTAGTCATCATTGCGCCTTTGGCTACATTACCGTCATGACAGCTCAAGCACATAACGACGCCGGTCTTAATGCGTGGTCTAGTTTCTAAATCTGTGAATTCAATAGGGAATGCGCCGCTGGTGCCGGTGGCGATGCTGCCGATGCCAATTATCTGCCCGAGGTCCTGTCCCCACAGGGCGTCGTCGCCAGAATCACCCACGGTGGGTACACTCTTAAACGTCCCGCTCGCGGCATCCCACTGAAGCGTGCCGCCATTTGCCGGGCTCCGCTGTGAGGGGTATGGCAGCCGACGCAACCGCGCCCGCCGTTCTGGTGAGCGCCCAATTTGTCGATGCCTTGGATGCCGGTGACCCTTGTGTATACGTCTGGCCATTGCCACACTGGCACAGATCAGCACGGCGAGAGCAAACATCATAACTTTCTTCATGAACTAAAACCTCCTGATAGGGATTCAATTTAACCCAGCGGTTTTACTCACTTTGTGTTTCTACTCCACGGGCCGGGTGAAAGCTGACCCGTTTATGACTGCCAAAACTGATATGACAGCCAAACTCGTTGTGGCGAAGCTAGTTCTTGGCCGCAGGCGCTGGCGCGGGCGCGGGCTTCTTTTGATCCGCCTTCTTTTTGCCCTCTGCCTCGCGGCGCGCTAACTCTGCTTTTGCCTCAGAATTTGTGTAATATTGGAACACCTGCAACCGGCCAGGATACAGCTCCGTAGTAAGGACTCGGTTGTTTTTGTCGACCATCACATTGGCGAGGCTCTGGAATTGACCCGGCGCAGGCCGTGCTCTCCCAAGTAAATCAGCAGCCTGCCCTCGGGTGTATACACCTGGACCCGGTCCTGCACGGAGTCGGCGACCCAGATGTGGCCATCACCGTCGATGGAAATGCCTTTGGGACGCGCGAAATACCCCGGGCCGTCGCCCGCCTCGCCGAACGCCCTGATAAACGTGCCGTCGGCATCAAACGCCTGGATGCGGTTGCTCCAGGTATCGGAGACGAACACGTTGCCGTCCTGGTCCACAGCAACGCCCACCGGCTTTGCAAACTCTCCAGGCGCAGTCGAAGTGTGCTTTGTGCCAGGCTTGCCCAACTTCCGGATAGCTTGAACGGCGGATCGGCATCGTAAACCAACACCAGGTCCTGTTCCGCATCGGTGACGTAGAGCAGGCGGTTCTCATTGTCGATGGCTAGGCTTCCGGGAGCAACGGGCCTTCGGAGATCGCCGCTTCAGCCTTGTGGTTCTTATCGAAAACGACTACGTGTTTCATGCCACTGTCGGCGGCGAACAGCCGGTCGCTGTCATCGATCGCCAGCCCAATAAGCCACTTGAACCTGCCATCGATACCGTTCTTGATCATCGAATATTCACCGGTATCGACGTTGGAGTGAAGATGGCCCGCACCTTGCTGTCGGCGATATAGACAAGGTTTTTGGAGTCGACCGCGATCCCATTGGGCACTTACCGACTGCCAGCGCGGCTTGAAATCGCTGGGTGTGGATCCGGTAGCGATGCCCGAGAGGCGATTCATCCAGCTGGCCTTCTTTTGCTGCGCCTTTTTTTCGACGAATTTTTCGCCCGACCAAAAGCCCATATAGCGGATTCGGGTAATCGCGGGCGGGTTCGGCCACACGAACTTGGAAAGGTCGAGACTGTCATAGAGCTTGCGGTTATCTTTGTTAGCGGCGTTGGGTTGTTCTTCTTGAGCGTTCGTGTCTTTCTTTTTGTCCTTGGCGTACAGCGAGTACGCCGAGATGAGAGCCAAGGCTAGCATCAACACGGTTGATAGTTTCCGGCCGGTGATTCCGTGAAGAACCGAGTTGTTCCGAACTGCTGGCATCTTGTTTGCTCCTCCCGCTTCCTACTTGCCCATATCTTTATGGCAGCCGGCGCAGAACATGATGTTGTTGGCCTGATCCTTCACCAGCAGATTGCGTTCCGCTGACGCATGGGGCTGGTGGCAGGAACTGCAGTTGAAAGCGACGCGAACCTTGGTGACGTCCGCCGGATCCATCTGGTCAACGACCGGGTGCCGCTCGACTGGATGGCCTATGCCGTACTTGATGCGGATCGCCGATACCGTGTTGGGTCATCTTCCGGCACTGTTACGCGACCATTGAAGATCGTGACGGTGCGTGCGATCTTGCCTGGCTCAGGTTGGAATCAGGTCCGTGGCACTCGAGACAAAGGCTATTGACTGTTTTCGTGCGAAGCAAATGGCTATTTTCGCCACCGTGAGACTCATGACATGCGGGACAGCCGGTCTGGAACGCAGCCCCGTGAAGGACCTTCTTGGTTTTCTGAAGCTTGGCTTGAGCGCTATGACACTTAGTACAGGCACTTACCGGATTAGGATGCACTAAGCCGGGCTTGTCCGACGCATGTGGGTAATGACAGCCGGGCGATTACCCTTCGCCCCCGGGTGCTGAACTTTCGCGTTCTGGATCTGTTTTGCGGTTTCCTCGTGGCATGAAAGGCACAGCTCTTTTGATGAAGCTTTGGTGAGAACGATCTTGCCGTCTACGGAGCCTGATGGCAGATGTTACAGGATTTCGTGACATAGGGAACGTGTGCAAACTTCTGGATCAGCTTAGGCCGGTCGGATTGGTGCATGTCGTGGCAACTGAGACAATTAGACCCGATGAATGGCTGCCGCTGGTGCGCATTGGCAATCGCCTCGCTTTTCAAGTCATGACAATCCCCACACTCGTCTCGCGGATCTTTCTTCTGATGGTACTCGAATTCCAGCTTTCCCGGAGTCCCGGTCCGGTGTGTGACATGACAGGAATTCACCCCGATCCAGGGCGGCATGCCGACTCCCATTTTCCGGTACATTCAAGCCGGTTGAATGACATTTCAGGCAGAGATTATCCGCCTTGTTGCCCGAGAGGGGCTTCAGCGTGTGATTCTGGTTCGGAGACTCGTGTGGGTCGTGGCATTTTATGCAGTCGCGCTCCGCCGGAGGATGCAAACGACTCTGGCCGATAACGGCCTTCCGGTCTTCATGGCACTGGAGGCAAAGGGCAATGACTGTTGTGGTCTTCAGTTTGACGCGGGTGACGTCACTAGCGACCCGAACCACATGGCAGGAAAGACAGCCGCCTTTGACCGCCGAATGAACGGATTCTCCCTGCGACTTTTCCTGGTGGCACTCCAGGCATTTGGCCCCGTCCGCGTCTTCCTGCAAAGGGGTAGGGTGCTTGGCAGCCTGAAGGGGGATTCCGCTGCAGGCCGCCCACAAGATAATCTGTGCCAATTTTCGAACTAATGCGATCCGCACAATATCCCTCGGGAAAGAAGATTATCGATGTAACGCACCCTTGCCGGATGGGATCCGGCCTGCGCTAGTACCATCGACTTGCTCTCCGGCTGATCGCTAAATATGGTAACTGCATTGAGCCAACTGGTACGCCTACTCAGCCCTCACAAAACCGATGCCAATCAGCCCTCACAAGAATCTATCTTTCTAGTCGATTACATATTAGTGATTGGCCCAAAGATTCCAATCCGCAGAAAATCAGGATTATTGAAAAGTGTACTCAGGGGAAAATACGGAGACGATGGCCGATATCCGCCACGACGACAATGAGATCCAAGCACCGCATTTGAGATCGGGATTGGGGGAAAATGACCCTCGATCCCGGTAAATAATTCCCTCGGATGATTGAATTGTCACACTAGGATTTTGGTTTTACATCGGAAGCATACAAAGATTGCAGCACTTCACAGCTTTTGCAGATGTCCATCTTCTTGCGCCAACTTTTCTGCGGCTGGCCCTGACAAATGGTTCCGTTGATGAACCAGCAGAGATGCCCCGCCCTTAGCTCCATGCCGGGCATTCTTTTCGAGTCTTCATCGGGCATTTATTGATTAGCCAACAGGGCCGATGTCCATTCGCGAGGGATTGCTTCAGGGAAAGAAGCAGCAGCGACTGGCGTTCGGTATGGACCGGTATCTTTCTCAAACCCTGTTCAAAGCTCTGGATGGTTCTGATGGATATGCCCAGCAGTTGGGCCATTTGTTTTTGGGTTTTCCCCAAAATATGCCTGATTTTCGCCAATTCGCTTTTATTCACTTTAAAGCCTCATTATTTCTTCTTTTACTGTATCCAGTAAGGCTCGACGCACGTACCACGCAACCCGATCCGCATTTGCTGCAATCGGACCGGTCATCTGTGGCAGGGCCGCTTCTTCTCATGTCCCGTTTACGATATGCGGGAGGCCCTTGCCTATAGAGAACTTAATCCAGTTCGCGCGGGCATTGTGGAAAACCCTTTGGATTGGGAAATCCCAACTTTAATCAAATAAGAAAGCCTGGGTAGAGAGGATTTGGGTCTGCGTTTAGCTGTCTTGTGCCGGGACAGCAGAACCAGGTGCCGAGGAGATGATGCGTGTCGATGGCTAAAATATTCTTTGTTCAAACGGGGGGCAGTATAACCAGGTACGCGGAAAAATATTTCACTTGACATGACATGTGAAATTATTCACAATGCGACTCGCGTAACGAGGAATATATGGTCGATGCGGTGCCGTATAGGACAATTGGGCGTTTAACCCTTTACTGGCGTATACTTAGAGATCTCGCAAGTGAAGGAGAAACCTATATCTATTCGCATGATCTCGCCTCAAGATCCCGCGTCACGGCCACTCAGGCGCGACGCGACCTCATGGTTGTCGGGTACTCCGGTACTCCTGCCCGGGGGTACGATGTTAAAAAACTCCGGGATCATATCGAAGCCTTCGTTTTCCCGGCCGAAGAACAGCGAGCCATTATCGCCGGTGTCGGCAATATCGGGCGCGCTCTTCTGAAGTTTTTTCTCGGCCGGCGGCCAACCCTCAAAATCGTGGCCTCATTAGAAACCAATCCCGATAAATTTGGTCGTTTGATCCACGGTTGTCCATGCTACTCCATCGAGAATGCCGCGAGCGTTATTCGGGAGCAGTGTATCACGGTCGGAATCATCGCGGTTCCCGACAAGGAAGCTCAATATGTGTCGGATGTGTATGTGGAAGCGGGCATTCGCGGCATCCTGAATTTTGCGCGAACTGCTTTGCACGTTCCGTCCGGTTTTTATGTCGAGGACATCGATCTGGCGATGTCAATGGACCGAGTGGCGTATTTTGCGCGCCAGTCTCTGAAATCGGAAAGGCCCGCTCTCAAAAAGCCGCTTCCGAAACGGTTAATAAGGAGATCAATGTATGAATGATGTGGATTCGATACTAAAGAAGCACCCCCGCGCGGGGCGCGACGCACTCATCCCGATCCTGCAGGAAGTCCAGGATAATCAGGGCTATCTTTCTCGCGAAGCGGTTGTCCGCATCGGCAAGCACCTCAATCTTCCGACCACAAAAATTTTCGGGGTTGCGACCTTTTACAACCAGTTCCGCTTTCAGCCTAAAGGCAAGTATCACGTCACGGTTTGCCGGGGAACTGCCTGCCACGTCAAAGGATCCAACCGGGTGCTGGAAATGGCGCAGAAACTGCTAAAGCTGAAGCCGGGTCAGACATCCAGAGACCGCCTGTTCAGTCTGGAAACTGTTGCCTGCATGGGTGCCTGCGGATTGTCGCCGGTGATGAACCTTAACGGCGAGTTTTACGCCAAAGTCACGCCCCAGAAGCTGGTCAAAATCATACAGGAATGTAGGGAAATGGAGTCTAAGAATGGCCGCTAATACTGATACTGCAATCATAGATGGTGCCGGCAAATGCTGGATCAATTTTAGTGAAATATCCGACACCCTGCTGAAGGATCTCAAAGCCGACCTCTTTGTCAACGCGAGGGCCAAAGGTCCCGGGGAACTGGCGGCTGTGCTGGCTTCACTCAGGCGTGATGCGGTGGCGCAGCCCGTGATTTTCGTGGGCGCAGGCACATGCGGCTTGGGCGCCGGAGCCGGCAAAACCCTTGCAGCCGTCCGGGAATTCCTGGCACAGCACAAAATTAAGGCGGATGTCGTTGAAGTCGGCTGCAACGGCATGTGTTCTGACGAGCCGATCATGGACATTCAGGTCCCCGGCCGCGCGCGCGTGAGTTTCAGCACGGTCACGGCCGACAAGGTACCGGAGCTACTTGATGCGGTGCTGCTGCAGAACAGCGTTCCTACCGAATTGGTTCTTGGCCAGTATCGCGCGGGCAGCGCCAAGTCCTGGGACGGGATTGCAAACCTCGACGCGCATCCGTTCCTTGCGCGCCAGGTTCGCGTAGTGCTTGCTTCCAGCGGCATCATCGATCCCGGCAACATTCATGAATACATAGCGCACGGCGGCTATGGTTCGATCGCAAAAGTTTTAAGAACGATGACGCCGGATGCGGTCTGCGATCTGATCGAGCAGAGCGGACTCCGCGGACGCGGCGGCGGAGGTTTTCCTACCGGCAAAAAGTGGAAATTTGCGCGGGCTGCCGTAGCCGATCAGAAATACCTGATCTGCAACGCCGACGAAGGGGATCCCGGCGCATTCATGGATCGAGCGGTCTGTGAAAGCGATCCGCACCGGCTGCTCGAGGGCATGCTGATTGCAGCCTACGCTATCGGCGCCAGCAAAGCGTACGTCTATATCCGCGCGGAGTACCCGCTGGCGATCCAGCGGCTCAGCGAGGCGTTCGAGCAGGCGTCCGCCTGCGGCTTGATCGGCTATAACATCCTCGACAGCGGCGTGGATTTCTCGATAAAAATGAAAATGGGCGCCGGCGCATTTGTGTGCGGCGAAGAGACGGCGCTGATCCACTCGATCGCGAGGGAAGCCGCGGCATGCCGCGGCCTCGTCCTCCGTTCCCCGCAGTCCAGGGTTTGTTCGGCAAACCCACCGTCATCAACAACGTCGGAGACGCGGGCCAATGTGGCTGATCATCCTGGAATCGTGGCGCCGGAATGGTTCGAGCGATCGGCACCAAAGGGCAAGGGAACTAAGGTGTTCTCGCTTTCCGGCTGGTCTAACAGCACCGGACTGGTGGAGTTCGGGATGGGAGCCTCGTCTGCCTGAAGTCGTGGTCGACATCGGCGGCGGCATTCCCGGGGGCAGCAAGAGTTCAAGGCCGCTCAGATCGGCGGCCCCTCCGGGGCTGCGTGCCTGAGGCGGCCATCCGGCTTCTGGCGGTCGGATTACGAAGTCACTGAAGGCACTTCGGCACCATCATGGGTTCGGGGGGACTGGTCGTATTCGACGACCCCACCTGCATGGTCGATCTTGCCCGGTACTTCATGGAGTTCATCCAGCGACTGAGAGCTGCGGCAAGTGCATTCCCTGCCGTGAGGGACGCGGCGCCTCCTGGAAATTCTGGAGGCCATACACGTCCGCGCCATAAGGAGAGCGATCTGGACGCTCTCTTGCGCGTGCAGGGCATCGTGCACCTGAAGAAGCTTGCCGAGACCATCCGGTCCACCAGCCTGTGCGGACTGGGTCAGACGGCGCCGAATCCGGTGTTGTCCACTCTGAGTGGTTCCGTGACGAGTATGAGGCGCACATCTTCGAGCGCCGCTGCCCGTCCGGGTCGTGCAAGGACCTTGTCGGAGCGCCCTGCCAGAACGGTTGTCCGGTCGGCACCGAGGTCTGGCGCTATGTGGCGCATATCGCGCGCGGCGAGTACGACGACGCCTACCGCGTGATCCGCGAAGCCAACCCGTTTCCTTCCGCCTGTGCCCGCGTTTGCCACCATCCGTGTGAACAGGTTTGCCGTGCGGGCGCGACCGGAGGCGAGCCTATCGCTATCCGGACGCTGAAGCGCTTTGTGGTCGACAGCGTGGTTGCGCCCGGCAAGATCGCGATTGTGCCCGCAGGCCGGACGCAGCGCGCATCGCC
>CAWJHN010000004.1:0-1715000 GCA_963842725.1 uncultured Actinomycetes bacterium
CCGGCACCCACAAGGACACAAGGCGGGCACCGTAGTCGGTGAGGCGAAGGGAGACGCCGGCGTCTCCCTCGATCAGGAAGGAATGGGCGGGCTGCCCTTCGACCTGGCCGAATCCCTGAGGCGTCGTCATACGGAGTGTGATAGATGCCCTGAGCGAGGCGGTAGTAGGCCACGTTCCAGCGCAGTTCGCGGGCGAAGTCGCGCATTCGCGTGTCGCCGTCGATGATGACGAGTCTCGTTCCGCAGCATCTCGGAGAGGTCCCAGAGGTGCTCGGTGGTCAGGGCCAGGGTCAGAACGGTGTGGTGCGGTCCACCCGCGGTGATCCATGCCTCAGTCGACGTGCGCAGATCCGGGGCTGGCAGCCAAACGGCCCGGGCCACCGGCAGGTTGGGCAGCGGCTCATCCGGGCCGCTACTACCGCGACCTCGTTCGCGACGAACCGGAACCGGTCCCCCATGTCGTTGATACCGAGCACCACTCCTGCACCCGGGGCCGCGTCGAAGACCAGGCGAACGGGATCGTCGCGATTGCCGATGCCGAGTGGGTCGGGATCTCCAGGCGCGGCTTCGCCGCGGCGATCGAGGGGCAGACCTCCAGCATGTGAGCGCCGAGGATCTTCCGTTGCCGGGGGTGAGGTTGTACGTGTAGTCCTCCATGAAGGACGTGCCTCCTGGAAGGCCCGCCGACGCCGCCTTCAGCGTGCGCAGCATCACGGACGTCTTCCAGTCGCCTTCGCCACCGAAGCCGTAACCGTCGGCCATCAGTCGCTGGACAGCCAAGCCGGGCAGCGCCGGAGACCGCCCAGATCCTCGAAGTTGGTGGTGAAGGCGGTGAAGCCACCCTCGGTCAGGAATGCCCGGAGTCCAAGCTCAATCTGCGCCCCGTAGCGCAGCGACCGCGTGTCGGTCGCCACCCCGCCGAAGCTCGGGAACCACGTCGTAGTCGTCCTCGTACTGTTGGCACAGCTCGGTGACGTCGGCGTCGGCCTGCGCATCTACGAGGGCCACGAGGTCCTGCACACCGTAGGTGTTGACGGAAGACCCCGAAGCGGATCTCCGCCTCGACCTTGTCCCCTTCGGTGACGGCGACGTCTGCTCATGTCGTCGCCGAAACGGGCAAGGCGCATGGTGCGCAGGGCGGTGACGCCGCGCGCGGCGGACATCCGAGATGCCGATTCGCTCCGCCACGAGCGGATCGCTGACGTGACCTGTGACCGTCTTGCGCGGAATGCCCATGCGGGCCTGGATGAAGCCGAACTCGCGGTCTCCATGGGCGGCCTGGTTGAGGTTCATGAAGTCCATGTCGATCGACGACCACGGCAGATCGCGGTTCGCCTGCGTATGCAGGTGGAGCAGGGGCTTGCGCAGCGCGTCGAGTCCCGAGATCCACATCTTGGCCGGGCTGAAGGTGTGCATCCAGGCGATGACACCGACGCACGAGTCGTCGGCACTTGCCTCAATCATGATCCGCCGGATCGCAGCCGCGTCGGTGAGCACCGGCTTGCTGACGATCGGCAGCGTGACGGCGGCGGCGTCGTTGAGAGCGGCGACGATCGTCGCCGACTGGTCAGTGACCTGCTGCAGTACCTCGGGGCCGTACAGGTGCTGGCTTCCTGTGAGGAACCACACCTGCTGCGTGCCGGTCGTGATCATCCGTCAGTCCTCCCTAGCGCTGGCCGTAGACGTTCTGGTAGCGCTCGTTGAGTGCATCGATGTCGGTCTGGGGAATGGGGATCGGCGTGCCGAGCTGGTGCGCGAGGTGCGTGGCCTTCGCCACCTCCTCGAGCATCACGGAGGCCTTCACCGCCGAGCGGGCGTCCTTGCCGATGGTGAACGGGCCGTGGTTCTGCATGATCACGCCAGGGGATCGGCTGCCTGCGAGGGTCCGGACGATGCCCTCCCCGATCGCCTCGTTGCCGATGAGCGCGAATGGTCCGATGGGGATCTCTCCACCGAACTCATCAGCCTGCATCGTTGTCATGCACGGGATGGGAGTTCCACGAGCTGCCCACGCGCACGCGTAGGTGGAGTGGGTATGGACGACGCCGCCCACGTCCGGCATCTCGCGGTACACGACCGCATGGGTGCCAGTGTTCGGACGACGGTGCGAGATCGCCCTCGACGACCGAGCCCGCAAGATCCGTGATGACCATGTTCTCCGGGGTCAGTTCCTCGAAGTCCAGACCGGAGGGCTTGATCACCAGCAGGTTCTGCCCAGGCACTCGCGCGGAAACGTTACCGGCGGTCCAGACGACCAGGCCGAGTTGAGGCAGGGCCTGGTTCATTCGGCAGACGTCGATCCTTAGCCGCGCAAGGACTGCCGATACTGATGCGTCCACGTCACGCTCCCTGTCCGTGAGCTACTGCGCGTCTTCGTGCCTTGAGCCGGTGCATCACGTCGTTGACTCCGCGGCCGAAGTAGTCGTGAAGCAGCAGGTACTCCGCGTAGAGGGCGTCGTAGGCATCGGCGACGTCCGGATTCGGCTGATAGACCCCCGTGTTCGCATGACCCATGACTCTCGATGCCGTCAGCACGTCCGGGTACGCGCCCGCAGCCACTGCCGCGTGGATCGCCGAGCCCAGGGCCGGGCCCTGCTCCGATGCGATGGTGCTCAGCGGAAGTCCCGTGACATCGGCGTACACCTGCATGAGAAACGCATTCTTCAGCAGGCCCCCCGCGACGACCAGCTCCTTGACAGGCACTCCTGATTCGTTGAACGACTCCACGATGCGACGGGTGCCGAACGCGGTCGACTCCAGCAGGGCTCGGTACTGGTCCTCGGGCCGCGTCTGAATGGTCAGACCCACCATCACCCCTGACAACTCGTGGTCGACGAGGATCGAGCGATTGCCGCTGTGCCAGTCGAGTGCGATGAGGCCGTGCTCGCCCACCCGTTGCTGCTGTGCCAGTTCGGTGAGGTACTCGTGCAGCCCGATGCCGCGCTGGGCTGCCGCGTCGGCGTACGACGCAGGAACGCAGTTGTCCACGAACCAGCCGAAGATGTCACCCACGCCGCTCTGGCCTGCCTCGTAGCCCCAGAGCCCCTCGGTGATCCCACCGTCCACCACGCCACACATGCCAGGTACCTCGTGAAGCTCGCTCCCGTTCATCACGTGACAGGTCGACGTACCCATGATGGCGACCATCTGCCCGGGCTCGACGGCCTGCGCTGCGGGGGCGGTCACATGCGCGTCGACGTTGCCGACTGCCACCGCGATGCCCTCAGGCAGACCGGTCCAGTTGGCTGCCTGAGCTGTCAGCGAGCCTGCGCGAGCACCGAGCTGACCGATGGTGTGTGCAACCTTGTCGGATACGAACGAGCCGAACTCAGGGTTGAGAGCCGTGAGGAAGTCCTCCGTCGGGTACTGATCGTCCTGCAGGATCCCCTTGTATCCAGCGGTGCAGGCGTTGCGGAGATACTGCCCGCACAGTTGCCAGACGATCCAGTCCGCCGCCTCGACCCACTTTTCCATGGCGTCATAGACCGCGGGAGCCTCCTCCAGGATCTGAAGTCCTTTGGCGAACTCCCACTCCGACGAGATGAGTCCGCCGTAGCGATTGATCCACCACTCGCCACGCTCGTGCGCCAGGGCGTTGATCCGGTCGGCCTGAGGCTGCGCGGCGTGGTGCTTCCACAGCTTCACGTACGCATGCGGGTGGTGCTCGAATTCCGGAAGCTCGCACAGAGGAGTGCCTTCGCGCGTGACCGGCACCATCGTGCAGGCCGTGAAGTCGGTGCCGATCCCGATGACCCGTGACGGGTCCATTCCGGCGATCCGCACGGCCTCGGGAACCGCTTGCTTGAGCACGTCGACGTAGTCCTGCGGCACTTGGAGTGCCCAGTCGGGACCCAGTCGCGTCTGCCCGTCAGGGAGCTGGCGGTCCAGCACCCCGTGCGCGTAGTCGTGCGTGGCAGATCCGAGTTCAGCCCCATCACTGACCCGCACGACCACCGCTCGGCCGGACAGGGAGCCGAAGTCCACACCGACGACGTACTGCTCGTCATTGCCTGAAATCGTGTGCCTCCTTCGGTAGTGCCGTATTGTGAGCGCTCACAAGTAGGGCGATCATATTCTCGTCGACCGTGTTTCGCTCCGTATACGGCACAGGAATCTGGAGTTTTCGTCGGAAGGAGGGCACGTGAAGATCAGACGGATCGTGGTCGCTTCGGTGTGTGCGTTGGCGCTGGCAGCCTGCGCCAACTCGGATTCGTCGACCGAGACCATGATCAGTCAGACGGCGGTGGAGTCGTCGCAGCCCTCCGCTCCCCAAGAGTGGGCCAACCCCGAGGCCCCCGACGCGCTCAAGTTCCTGACCACTGATCTGGTGACCGGGGAGACCATCGATGGCACCACGCTCATGTACGAGGACGTGGTCCTGTGGTTCTGGGCGTCCTGGTGCCCCGTGTGCGCCGCCGAGTCGGGTGCCCTCGTCGAGGCCGCGAAGCAGTTCCCCGAGGGCGTGAAGATGATCGGGATCGCCGGATACTCCGACGTGCCGTCGTCACGAGGCTTCATCGAGGAGCACGGCATTGATGGGTTCCCCAACATCTACGACGATGACGGGACCATCTGGAAGGCGTTCAGCATCACTGGCCAGCCAACGCTCGTGCTGGTCAACCAGGATGGACAGCTGCGCAGGTACTCCGGTGGGTACGGCAAATTTCGACCTCATCGAGAAGGTGGCTTGGCTCGGGGAAGCCTGACGTTCCGGCCGGCGGGGTGCCCCGCTTGTCGATCCCGGTCGAGACTGCGCCCTGCGAACGAGCCGTGAGCAGGGGCCATCGGTCCATCGTCCTGACGCCGAACTGCGGGAGCCGCTCGGCGAGACCGTAGGCCGCAACGTCGAGATCAGCGAGGATCCTGACTATCCCGCCCACCCGCATGATGAGCCTCGTTCTGCGTCGCAGTGCCATCGCGACTCCTGCTCCTGCGAGAGCCGCAGTCAGCGACACCATGGGATCGGACGTGCCCATGCCGATCGCGAAGCGGAGGAAGGGTGTGACCGCGCCCAGGGGTTCGTTGCAGCAAGCGCGGTCGTCACAACGGCGAAGAGTGGTCCGATGGTGCACGCCAGAGAGGCCAGCGCGAAGACTGACCCGTAGCGGCATTGGGAGACGAGCGTCGTGCGGGGGCGGCGCCCGCAACTCGGATCCCGGGGCCTGGGAGCTCGCCGGTCACCAGCGTGATGCCGCCGAGCGGAGATGTCACATGGGGCAGGTACGGCAGGATCGTTCCCTGCAATGCCGCATTGACGCCGACGAACAACATTCCGAGGCCGCAGCGGTTGAGGGCTGCAATCGCACCCAGCACGAGACGGGACCGGCACCAGAGATCACAATGTGAAGCCTCACTAGGCGCAACCCCGTCACCTCCTGCTAGCCCATTCTGGTCAATCGCCCTCAGGTGCAACGGCATTTCGGTATCAAATCGTGATCTGCAAGACCTGACATCCACAAAAATGTTAGCGCTAATATTCGAACGCGGCCCGATCGGGCCGGGAGGCCAGACATCGATTCCGGCGTCACATCCGGATCAAGTTCAGGAGGTCGGACATGGGAAAGCGCACACTGGCGGGCGCGGTCTTGCTGGGAGCCATGGCGCTCACGATCGCGGGCTGCTCGTCGGGCTCGACCGCAGAGCCGGCCGCAGGATCGGGCGACACGGCCGCGAGTGCCGCGGCGCCGAGCGAAGCGGCGGCGGCAGCAGGCGAGACCATCTCGGTGGGCTTCGCGCAGACGGGTTCGGAGAGCGGGTGGCGATCGGCGAACACGGAGTCGATGAAGACTGCCTTCTCGGCAGAGAACGGCTTCGATCTCACCTTCAACGCAGCCGACAACGACCCTGCGGCGCAGATCGCCGCAGTGCGCTCCTTCATCAATCAGGGCGTTGATGCGATCGTCATCGCTCCGATCGTGACAGACGGCTGGGATGACGTCCTTCAGGAGGCTACCGACGCCGGCATCCCCGTGATCCTCGAGGATCGCACCGTGAGCGCACCGGACACTCTGTTTGCGAGCTGGGTCGGTCTGGACTTCCGCAAGGAGGGCGTGACCGCAGGCACGTGGGCCAAGGAGCAGTTCGGCGACACTGCCACCAAGATGGTTGTGCTCGAGGGAACGACAGGCTCGGCCCCGGCGAACGACCGCGCCGAGGGTTTCGACGAGGCAATCGCCGGCACCAAGATCGAGAAGATCGATTCGCAGACCGGCGACTTCACCCGTGACGGCGGCAAGACGGTCATGGAGGGCTTCCTCCAGAAGTACGGCGTCGACGGTATCGACCTCGTATACGCGCACAACGACGACATGGCACTCGGCGCCATCGAGGCGATCGAGGCCGCGGGCGCTGTTCCGGGCAAGGACATCCAGATCGTCTCGATCGACGCGGTCAAGGATGGAATGCAGGCTCTCGTCGACGGCAAGATCAACTACATCGTGGAGTGCAACCCGCTCCTCGGCGAGCTCGCCGCCGGCCTGGTGAAGGACGTGCTTGCCGGCACGCCGGTGGAGAAGGCCATCTATGTTGAGGACGCCTCCTTCACCCAGGAAGAGGCTGCGGCGGTCATCGATTCACGGCTCTACTAAGCAAGGACCGCACTAACCTGAAGAATCCGTTGTGCTAGCGCGACCGGGGGGCCGGGAACCCGGCCCCCCGGTACGGGCACACCGACACCGGAGAGGTGGCTGAGGTGGGCAATCTGGAGGAGATCCCGTCCGCCCCCACGATCATCGAGATGCGTGGCATCACCATCGCCTTTCCCGGAGTGCTCGCCCTCGACGATGTGGACTTCATCCTGCGTTCCGGCGAGATCCACGCACTCATGGGTGAGAACGGTGCGGGGAAGTCGACGTTGATCAAGGCCCTGACGGGGGTCTATGCGATCGACGCAGGCTCCATCACCGTGGCGGGCAGTCCAGTGGTGTTCCGCACCACCTCCGACGCGCAGGCCGCAGGCATCTCTACGGTCTATCAGGAGGTGAACCTGTGCCCGAACCTGTCGGTCGGCGAGAACGTCATGCTGGGACACGAGTCGCGGCGTGGTGGGCGCATCGACTGGCGGGCTGTGCACGAGAGGGCCGCCGAGCACCTAGGTAGCCTCGGCCTCCAGATCGACACCCGCACCATGCTCTCGAGTCATTCCCTCGCCGTCCAGCAGCTGGTGGCGATCAGCCGGGCGATGGTCCTCGACTCCCAGGTGCTGATCCTCGACGAGCCCACGTCGAGCCTTGATCGCGGCGAGGTCGAGCAGCTCTTCGGCGTGATCCGGGAACTGCGTTCCGCGGGTGTGGCCATCCTGTTCGTCAGTCACTTCCTTGAGCAGGTGTACGAGATCTCGGACCGGGTGACGGTGCTGCGCAACGGCCGACTGGTGGGTGAGTACCTCATCGAGGACATTCCCCGCGAGCAGCTGGTCACCAAGATGATCGGTCGGGAGCTGGATGACCTCGAGGCCATCTCGACCGTCTCGAATCGTGAGATCGACCGGAGCGGCGTGCCGGTGCTCCGGGCCACGGGCATCGGACGACGAGGACTCCTGGACCCAGCCGACGTCGACGTGTTCCACGGCGAGGTCGTGGGGCTGGCCGGGCTCCTCGGCTCGGGACGCACGGAGCTCGTTCGGCTTCTGTACGGTGCCGATCACCCTGACACCGGCACCATCACCGTGAACGGGGAGTCCACCAGGATCACCACTCCGCGGCACGCGATCGAGCGTGGCATCGTCTTCTCGTCAGAGGACAGGCGCGGAGAGGGGATCGTTGCCGACCTCACCGTCGCGGAGAACATCGTGCTGGGTATCCAGGCACGTCGCGGCTGGATGCGCAAGATGCGCAAGGCCGAGCAGGTCGCCGTGGTCGGCGAGTACATGGACGCCCTGGGCGTGAGGCCCGCCAACCCCGACGCCGTCGCCGGCACCCTGTCCGGCGGCAACCAGCAGAAGGTGGTCCTCGCTAGATGGCTCGCGACCGCTCCCGAGCTGATAATCCTCGATGAGCCGACGAGGGGCATCGATGTGGGGGCCAAGGCCGATATCCAGCGGAAGGTCGCCGAGCTGTCGGCAGCGGGCCTCTCGGTGATCTTCATCTCCTCCGAGCTCGAGGAGGTGCTGCGCCTCGCGCAGCGGGTGCTCGTGATGCGGGATCGTCAGGCGATCGGTGAGCTCAACTCGAACGATGTCGGGCTCAACGACCTGATCGAGTTCATCGCCAACAAGGGTCAGGGGGCTGCGGCGTGACCCGCCTCCTGAAGCATCGACTCTTCTGGCCAATCGTGGCGCTGATAGCACTGATCGTTATCAACACGATCGCACGACCCCAGTTCATCTCGATCACCGTTCGCGACGGACAGCTGTACGGCGCGCTGATCGACGTCCTGCGCAACAGCGCCCCTCTCATGCTCGTCGCCCTTGGCATGACGATCGTGATCGCCACTCGTGGAATCGATCTGTCCGTGGGCGCCGTGATGGCCGTCTCCGGCGCCGTGGCGCTCACGATCATTGACAGCTCGGGGGACCCCAACAGCCTCGGCATCGTGGTGGTCGCGGTGGTCACCGCCACGCTCGTCGGACTGGTCCTGGGAGCGTGGAACGGACTCCTCGTGGCCCGGTTGGGGATCCAACCGATCATCGCCACGTTGGTACTCATGCTCGCCGGGCGGGGCGTGGCTCTGCTCATCACGGGTGGATTCATCACCACCGTGAACAGTGAGCCATTCGAGTACCTCGCCACTGGGTACCTCTTCGGGCTGCCCTTCGCATTCATCATCTCGCTGGCTGCGATCGTCCTCATATCGATCTTCGAGCGGCGCACCGCCTTGGGCATGCTCACCGAGGCGGTGGGCATCAACCCGGAGGCCAGTCGCCTGGCCGGAGTTCGCGCACGCGGAATCATCTTCACGGCCTACATGCTGAGCGGACTCCTCGCCGGCATCGCCGGCATCCTCTACAGCTCGAACATCAGGGCCGCCGACGCGAACGCGGCGGGACTGTTCATCGAGCTCTACGCCATCCTGGCGGTGGTCCTCGGTGGCACGTCGTTGCAGGGCGGCAAGTTCAGCATCGCGGGAACCGTGATCGGCGTGCTGATCATCCAGACCTTGGACTCGACCATCTTGTTCCTGGGGGTCCCGTCGGCGCAGAGCCCCGTGTTCTTCGCGCTGGTTGTGGTGCTGGTCGTGGTCGTTCAGTCGCCCAGGCTGCGGCTCCACCGGCGGAAGCAGACGACCGAGACGGGTGCGCGCCAGTCGGCCGACACGGCGACCAAGGTGGAGGCGGGGGCATGACCACGCTGGACAAGCGGGAGACGACGAGCGCGGGCTTCCGGCAGGCCAATGACCGCTTCCTGAGTCGGCACGCCTCGCTCGCGCCGACCTTTGCGGCTCTGGCGGTCCTGGTGCTGCTGCTGGTGGCCGCGCAGATCTACTTCGGCAACTTCATCACGCCGCGCAACATGTCCGCGCTCCTTCTCGACAACGCCTACCTGATGGTCATCGCCGTCGGCATGACCTTCGTGATCCTGACGGCCGGGATCGATCTCTCCGTGGGCTCCGTCATGGCCTTCACGGGAATCCTGCTGGCCTTTCTGCTGGCAGACGGGCTACCTGCTGCGATCGCCGTGCCGATCATCCTCGTGGCGGGTGCCGTGATCGGACTCATGATCGGCATCCTCGTCCAGTACTTCGACGTCCAGCCGTTCATTGCATCGCTGGCGGGACTCTTCCTGGCCCGCGGTCTTGCCTTCGTGGTGAGCCTCTCGTCGGTCCGAGTCGACGACCCGGCCGTCCTATGGCTCCAGTCCACTCGGGTGAAGCTCGGCGACTGGTACATCACCCCGACCGGCATCATCGCGCTTCTGACCGTTGCGGTAGGAGCCTTTGTCCTGCAGTACACGCGGTTCGGACGCACCGTGTATGCGATCGGCGGCAACGAGCAGTCCGCTCGACTGATGGGCCTCAAGGTGGCCCGCACCAAAGTGCTTGTCTACCTGATCTCAGGGACGCTGGCCGGACTCGCGGGCCTGATCCTCACCGCCTACTCCGGTGCCGGCTATCCGAGGAACGGAATCGGCACCGAGCTCGACGCGATCGCAGCGGTCGTCATCGGTGGCACCCTCCTGTCGGGTGGCCGAGGCTACGTGATCGGCTCCATGATCGGAGTCTTCGTCTACGGCACGATCAAGACGATCATCTCGTTCCTCGGTGCCGAGCAGTCCTGGATGCAGATCATCGTCGGCGGGCTGCTGCTCCTGTTCATCCTGGTCCAGCGATTCATCGTGGCACGCACGGAGCGGCGCGAATAGTTGGGTCCGGCGGGCGTCGCGTTGCCGGCCTCCGCGCCCACCGACGACAATGTGCGGGTGAACCCGTCGCGACCACTGCTCGAAGTCACGGGGGCGACAGTGCGATTCGGGGCGGAGACGGCGCTCGACGACGTCAGCTTCCGGATGTTCCCGGGTGAGGTGCACTCACTCATGGGGGAGAACGGCGCAGGCAAGTCGACCCTGGTCAAGGCGATCACCGGCGCCCTGCCACTGGAGTCGGGCGTAGTGCGCTTGGCAGGAGAGGTCGTTTCCTTCGCCACGCCTCATGCGGCTCAGCGAGCCGGCATCAGCACGGTGTACCAGGAGATCGAACTGCTGCCGAACCTGTCGGTTGCGGAGAACATCGCTCTCGGGAGGGAGGGACGCAGATTCGGTGTCATCGACTGGCGCGGGATGAGGCGAGCCGCGGCGACGGTGCTGCGCGAACTCGGGCTGGACATCGATCCGGGTTCCCTGCTTGGGACCCATCCGGTGGCCGTCCAGCAGCTCGTCGCGATCGCTCGGGCGATCTCCACCGACGTGAAGGTGCTCGTCCTCGACGAGCCGACCTCAAGCCTGGATGTCAACGAGGTCGCCGAGCTCTTCCGCGTGATCCGCGAACTCAAGGACAGGGGTGTCGCCATTCTATTCGTGTCGCACTTCCTGGATCAGGTCTACCAAGTCTGTGACCGGATAACCGTGCTTCGCGACGGGAGACTCGTCGGCGAGTACCAGACGGCCGAGCTGCTTCGCGTGGATCTCGTGCAGAAGATGCTGGGCCATGAGGTCACCGACTATCGGGTCGCGCCAAGCAACCCTGCGCCGCAGGGTGACTCGCCCGCCTTCTTCAGCGCTCGAGGCGTGACTGTCGCCCCGGGAATCGCAGACGCCGATGTGGACATCGCTGAGGGAGAGGTGCTTGGCCTGGCGGGGCTTCTCGGCTCGGGGAGGACTCCGCTTGCGCGTGCGCTGACCGGTGCGGATCGGCTCCAGTCGGGCATCATCCGGATCGAGGAACGCGACGAGCACCTGTCGACGCCCCGCCGGGCGATGTCGCTCGGCGTCGTGTACTCGCCGGAGAATCGACGCACCGAGGGGATCATCAGCGAGCTCACCGTCCTGGAGAACATCACCCTGTCGTTGCAGGCTCAACGCGGGTTCCTGCGCCGGATCCGCACCGCACGTCAACGTGAGCTGGCGGCCAGTTGGGTCGAGGCGCTGGATATCCGGCCGCCAGACCTGGACCGGCCGGCCGGCCAGCTGTCCGGCGGCAACCAGCAGAAGCTGCTGCTTGCGCGACTCCTTGCGGTCTCTCCGCGAGTGCTTGTGCTGGACGAGCCGACGCGGGGCATCGATGTCGGCGCGAAGGTTGAGATCCAGAACCTCGTGGGCGAACTTGCGAGCAACGGCTTGTCCGTGGTCTTCGTGTCCGCGGAGCTCGAAGAGGTTCTTCGTGTTGGCGATCGCGTCACCGTCCTGAGGGACGGAAGGATCATCGAGACGGTCCGGTCAGCGGACACGTCCGTCGATCAGCTTCTTGCCCTCGTGGCACGTGCATCCGTCCCGCAGGCCGAGGTGGGGCATGGCTGAGCAGAAGCCGGAGCGGGCTCCGAACATCTTCGATGTCGCACGGTTGGCCGGCGTCTCACATCAGACCGTTTCGCGGGTCATGAACGGCCTGCCCAACGTCCGGCCCGCCACGCGCGAGCGGGTGGAGCGCGCCATCGTCCAGTTGCGCTACAGCCCATCGCCCCAGGCTCGGGCGCTCGTCACGCGCCGCACGCGAACCCTCGGGCTCATCACGCCGAGCGTCGAGGATCACGGTCCGAACGTGATCGCCATGCACTTCAACATGGCGGCGCGCACCGCTCGCTACAGCGTCGACAGCGTGAGCGCCCCGGGGGACGATCCTGCAGCGGTGAGAGCCACAGTGGAGGCATTGCTGCGTCAGCGAGTCGACGGGATCGTGCTGATCGTCATCGACAGCACCGTGCTGGAGATGGTCCGGGGGCTCGACCTCGGGGTCCCGGTGGTCGCGTCTGCCTCGACCCAACGGCGCAGCCCGATGCTGGTGTCGATCGACCAGTACCGTGGGGCGCGATCGGCTGTTCGGCACCTCGCCGAGCTAGGTCACCGGCGGATCTACCATGTGACGGGCCCAGCCCGTGCCACCGACTCCCTCGAGCGGGTTCGCGGGTGGCGTGACGAGTTGACGGAGTGGAGGTTGAGCGCTCCCGAACCTCTGAGCGGAGACTGGACGGCCGGTTCCGGATATCAGGTCGGCAGGGACATGGCCATCGAGCCGGGTGATGCCGTCTTCGCGTCGAATGACCTCATGGCGATCGGCCTGATGTCCGCGTTGCGCGAACGGGGGTTGTCGGTGCCGTCGGATGTCAGCGTGGTCGGCTTCGACGACATCCCCGAGACGGCCTACCTGTATCCGCCTCTGACGACCGTGCATCAGGACTTCTCGGCCCTTGGCGAAGTGATGATGCAGAAGGTGCTCGTCGCTCTCGAGGAGCACGAGCCGATCACGACGGATACCCCGCTGCCTACCCGTCTTGTGGTTCGTGAGTCGACACGCGTGCGCTGACGGTGGCTCAGGCGAAACCCAATCGTGTTGGAGGCGAGGCGGCAACGCCTTGGCCGGGAAGAGAGGTCACGAGGCTGGTTCTTGCATGGCCCTTTCCTGACGGGCCCGGGTGGATCTGCGAGGGTCCGGGTGGGCCGGAATCCGGTGCAATCGTTTGATTTCCGGTGATGTGCGGTGTGATCGGGACGGCCTTGATTCCGTAGGTTCGGGGTTCGAGCCCCCGGCGACCCGCTTCCTGAAATACATTTCGGGACAGGCACTTTCGGCCGTCACCAGATGTCAACGGCTCTACAGGTCCGGAGACCGTCAGGCGAACCTGGGCCTCTGGACCATCGCCCGGGACCGCCTGACCCTCGACCCCGAAGGACGGATTGCGGCTCGTGGATAGCGCCTCATCGACGTGGCGAGTGGGTAGTCTTCAGTGACGGTCGACCCGACCCCTGGGACGGTCGGCCAGGGGACCGTCCGACCGCGACTAGGGAATCCGGTGGTAGCCATGAAGCGCATGCTGGGCGTCAACACGTGGGTATGGGTCTCGCCGCTCACCGACGAGAACATCGGTGAACTGCTGACTCGTATATCCGATTGGGGCTTCGAGTCGGTCGAGCTGCCCCTGGAGTACGCGGGCGCGATCAGCGATGACGTCGCGTCGCATGCCCTTGCGGAGACGGGGCTGACGCCGTACATCGTCGGCGCCATGGCACCGGGTCGCGATCTCGTCCGCGCCGAGCCCGATGCCGTCCGTGCGACCCAGGACTACCTGCGCGAGCTGGTGCGCTTCGCGAGCGTGGTGGGCGCCCCCACCGTGGCGGGGCCGTTGTACAGCGCTGTCGGGCGGGTGTGGCGGATGGACGAGGCCGAGCGTGTCGCGGCCTACGCCGAGCTACGCGAGAACTTGGCCCCGGTCGTTGAATACGCGGCTTCCGTGGGCGTGGTCGTCGGCATCGAGCCTCTCAACCGCTACGAGACGAGCCTGATCAACACGGTGGAGCAGGCCCTTGATGCACTCGGTCCGCTGCTCGGCCCGAACCTCGGCATTGCTCTCGACACCTACCACATGAACATCGAGCAGCGCTCGAGCGTCGAGGCCGTGCGAGCGGCTGGCAGTCACGTCGTGCACGTACAGGTCTGCGGCAACGATCGGGGTGCCCCCGGGAACGACCAGACACCATGGGTGCCCCTGCTGGCAGCCCTCGACGACGTGGGATACCGGGGGCCGTTGAACATCGAGAGCTTCACCGCCGACAACGAGAGCATCGCCACCGCTGCCTCCATCTGGCGCCCGCTCAGCCCCACGCAGGACCAGCTCGCCACCGACGGGCTTGCGTTCCTTCGCTCCATGCAGGCCGAGTAGTCGTGGCGGGCGGTCGCACATTCACCGTCGCAGTCGTGGGCCTCGGGTTCGGTGCGGAGTTCGTCCCCCTGTGGCAGAAGCATCCGAGCACGAGTTGCGTCGCGATCTGCCAGCGCGACGCCCGCAAGCTCGCCGCCGTCGGTGACGTCTTCGGGGTCGAGCAGCGGTATACGGACTTCGCGCAGGTCCTACAGGATCCCGCGGTCGACGTGGTGCACATCAACAGCCCCATCCCGGACCACGCCTGGATGAGTATCGCCGCGCTGAAGGCGGGCAAGCACGTCGCGTGCACAGTGCCGATGGCGACGAGCATTGCGGACTGCCGCAAGATCGTCCAACTCGTCGAGCGCACCGGCCTGACGTACATGATGATGGAGACGGTGGTCTATTCCCGCGAGTACCTCTACATGAAGCAGATGCTCGACTCGGGGAAGCTGGGCAGGCTGCAGTTCGTCCAGGCCAGCCATCAGCAGGACATGGATGGCTGGCCCGACTACTGGCCGGGCCTGCCGCCAATGTGGTACGCCACCCACTGCGTCGGGCCCGTTGCCGGCCTGATCGGCCAGCCGGCCGAGTACGTGAGCTGCTTCGGATCGGGCACGATCCGCGAGGAGCTCGTCGGGCGCTACGGCTCGCCCTTTGCGGTGGAGACGGCTCACATCAGGTTCCGCGACAGCGACGTGGCCGGCCGGGTCGTCCGCAGCCTCTTCGACACGGCTCGCCAGTACCGCGAGAGTATTGACGTGTATGGGTCGGCGAAGGCTGTCGAGTGGCCCCTGGTGGAGGGCGAGCCGCTCATCGTCCATTCAGCGAAGCGTCCCGAGCCGAAGATCCCCAAGCGCGTCGTGTGCCCGGACTTCGCCGGGCGCCTGCCGCGCAGCATCGCGCCCTACACGACGAGCGGCGTCTACGACGGTGGCAAGAAGACGCACCTCAGCTTCACGCAGGGAGGCGGCCACGGAGGCAGCCACCCGCACCTGGTCCACGAGTTCGCGTCGGCGCTGGTGGCCGGACGTGACCCGTTCCCGAATGCTGTTCAGTCCGCCAACTGGACCTGCGTCGGGCTGTCCGCGCACGAGTCCGCGCTCAAGGGCGGCGCGATCGTCAGGCTCCCCGCCTTCACCCTGTAGTCGTAGCCGGTGGTGGCGTCAGCCTGGACGCGGCCGACGCAGCTGAACCGCTTGCCGTACCGCTGCCCGAGGAAGTCGGTGATCTCGAGGCCGTCCCTGAGGGTCGGCATCCCTTGCGGCACGCTTGAGCGCCGATTGGATTCGGATCACCTAGTCGTGGACGCCGAACTGACCGCGGTGCACGACGGATTCGACCACTCGGCGGCGCGCCTCGACCGCGGCCGCCTGCGGCGGCGTATCTGGCGCGCGGTGCCCGACCGTGATGCCTCCGATGGGCGCATAGTCGCTGGGGATGTCGAACTCGGTTCGGAACGGTGCCAGTTGGTCCGGTTGGATGCCGAAGAAGCATGCGTCCAGGCCTTCGTCCACGGCGGTCAGCAGTATCAGCAGTGAGGCCATGCCCGTGTCGATGAACCAGTAGGGCGCGGGCCAGTGGGCCTCGGCCCGGTCCTCCCAGCCCTTGTCCGGCTCGGCATACCGCTCAAGGTAGGTGGCCTTGTGCGCTAGCGGCACGACGACAAGGGGCGCGAGCTGCATCGTCGGCGTCTGCTCGACGCGCGTCGGGACGAACCGCCAGAATCGTGATCGGTCCTCGGCCGTGGTGAGCACTAGGAAGGCCCATCCCTGCGAGAAGCCGGCCGAGGGGGCGCGTAGCGCGGAGGACAGAATCCGTTCGATGGCGTCGAGTGAGATCGACTCGTCGGTGTAGTGACGGATCATTCGACGGCGGCGTATGACCTCGGTGAACTCCATGCGAGCGAGTCTGGCATGACGGCCTGTTTCCATTGACAGCCTCGGGTATCTCAGTTGCGGTGGGCAGGACCCTTTCCCCACCCAGCCCGATGTGGTTCAGGACCGTGCAGGAACCGACCTATCCGAGGCCGTGACCAGTCGGTGATCGACCGGGGCACCGTCTTGGCGCCGAGACTCCATGAGTCCTTAGCCGGCGTCGCCTAGGACCACCCGAACACGGTGCGTGCGCCCGTCGTCGGCCAGCGGGATCGCCGCGCCGTTGTTCGCCAGCAGCTCGTCGTCAAGTTCGACCGACACCACACCGTGGGTGAGGCCACGTGGGTTCTCCACGACGATCTGGTACCGGGACGAGTGGTATCGGAAGCTGATCTCGAAGCCCGGCCATGCACGCGGGATGCAAGGGTCGATCACGAGCGTCGTACCCCGAAGTCGGAAGCCGAGGATCGACTCGATGCCAGCCTGATACATCCAGCCCGCTGATCCTGTGTACCAGGTCCACCCGCCGCGTCCAACGTGCGGCGGTTCCGTGTAGACGTCGGCCGCCATGACGTAAGGCTCCACCTTGTAACGCAGCACGCCGGCGCGTGTGCTGGAGTGGTTGATCGGGTTGAGCAGCGAGAACAGCTCACCCGCCCGGTCGCCGTCGCCGATTGCGGCGAAGGCGAGTACCGACCAGATGGCACCATGGGTGTACTGCCCACCGTTCTCGCGGATGCCGGGCACGTAGCCCTTGATGTAGCCGGGATCGACATCGGAGTGGTCGAACGGTGGGGTGAACAGCAGAACCAAACCGTCGCCGCGTCGGATGAGGTACTCGTCTACCGCCGCCATCGCCTGCGCGGCTCGAGCCGGGTCAGCGACGCCGGATAGGACGCTCCACGACTGGGCGATCGAGTCGATCCTGCATTCGGCATTCGCTGCTGAGCCGAGCGGGGTGCCGTCGTCGAAGAAGGCGCGCCGGTACCAGTCGCCGTCCCAGCCCTCTTGCTCGACGGCCTGCTGCAGTATCAAGGCGTGGGCTTGCCAGCGTTCCGCATGCGCGCCATCGCCGCGGGCCTGCGCGAGCGGGATGAACGAGCCGAGCGCGGAGGAAAGGAACCACGCCAGCCATACGCTTTCGCCCCGACCTTCATGACCCACCCGGTTCATGCCGTCGTTCCAGTCGCCCGACCCGATGAGCGGTAGCCCGTGCTCGCCAACGGCGAGGCTTCGGTCGAGGGCAGCGGCGCAATGGTCGAACAGCGAGGCCGATCGGGTGGAGCGTTCCGGCTGGAAGTACTCCTCCATCTGGCCGGGCAGCAGGTGGGCCCCCTCGAGGAATGGCACCTGCTCGTCGAGCACGGACGTGTCGCCTGTGACCGCCAGGTAGCGATCGACCGTGTACGGCAGCCAGAGGAGGTCGTCGGAGATCCTGGTCCGTACCCCGCGGCCCGACGGCGGATGCCACCAGTGCTGCACGTCTCCCTCGACAAACTGACGCGACGCGGCCCGCAGTAGGTGCTCCCGCGCGAGTTCGCGCTTCGAGGGAAGCAGGGCGATCACGTCTTGGAGCTGATCGCGGAACCCGTAAGCGCCACCCGCTTGGTAGAACGCCGACCTCGCCCACATCCGGCACGCGAGCGTCTGGTAGATCAGCCAGCGGTTGAGCATGATGTCCATCGAGCGATCCGGGGTGCGCACCTGGATCGTTCCCTGAGCATCGTCCCAGTAGGTCGTCACGTCGCGGAGCATCGATTCGTGGTCGGCCTGCCGGGTGCGGCGGATCAGGTCCACGGCCGCGCCGGCATCGCCGGCTTCGCCCAGGAGCACGACCACCTGCGTCCGCGCCCCCCCCGCAAGCTCGAAACTGACCTGCAGCGTGCCGCACGGATCCAGGCCCGCGCCGACCGCGCCCTGGAGCCGGTGGCCGCGATCCAGCCCCGCCGGCCGATCAGGTGCCCCATTGCGGCCCAGGAACTCGGTCCGATCGGCGGTCGATGAAGTCTGTCGACCGCCGAGATCGAGGAAGGCGACGCGCTCGGCAAACTCGGTGTTCCACGGGTTGCGTACCAGGAACGCCCCTGTCTCGGGCTCGAGGGCGGTGATGATGCGGGGTGCGTTCGCCCCGCGTGAGGTGCCCAGGACCCACTCGACGAATGCGGTCACCGAGAGACGCCGAGTAGATCCGGATCGGTTCTCGATAGTCAGCACCGACACCTTCACGGCCCGATCGAGGGGCACGAACTGCAGCAGTTCGAGTTGAATGCCGGCGTGAAGGTGCTCGAACCGGCTGTACCCGGCTCCGTGACGGGCGATGTACGTCGAGTCCTCACAACGGATCGGCTGGGTGGTCGGCCCCCATACCTCCCCGGTGTCGTCGTCGCGCACGTAGATGGCTTCGCTCACGGGGTCGCTAACGGGGTTGTTGGACCAGCCGGTCAACTGGTTCTCGCGGCTGTTCCCCGACCACGTGTACCCCGAGCCGGATTCGGATACCTGGAACCCGAACGACTCGTTTGCGATCACGTTGAGCCACGGCGCCGGGGTGGACTGCCCCGGGCCGAGGATCGTGACGTACTCACGGCCGTCGTCCGTGAAGCCACCGAGTCCGTTGAAGAACTCCAACTCCGGTCGAAGGACGGCCGGCTCGACCGACGACCGCTTCGACCTGATCGCCGACGGCGGTCGTGCCTTGCGATCGGGCTGATCGAGCCGTGTCACTTGATCGGCGAGACTGCCTCGGCGGCTGAGAAGGACTGCACGAGCAGCGCTCTGGAGGAGCACGCGATCCTCACCCGGGAGTCGGTCGCCGCGAATGATGTACACCCCTCCGCGACCTGCGCCGACATCGTGCTGGAGGACCGACTGGCTCGTGCGCACCAGGGCTTCGAGCGAGTCGTGCAAGTTCTGGGCGTAGGTCGCACCGTGCTCGTTGAGAATCACGAGATCGACGTCGAGGAGTTTCAGCCGCCAGTACTCGTGTGCGCGCAGAAGTTGGCGGACGAGGCCGAGATCCTCTGCCTCGTCGATGCGGACCAGCACGATGGGGAGGTCACCGGAGATGCCATAGGCCCACAGCGACGGCGCCCCCCGATTGTTTCGGGCCAGCAGGCTCTCCGACGGGCGGAGCGAGGGGTCCGAGTAGAGGACCCGGTTGGCCAGCCGCTGGAAGAGGTGCGCCTCGTCGGACTGGATTCCCAGGTGGTGTAGTTGCACCTGCGCCTGGGTCCACGCCAGCACGGCAGCGCGTTCGAAGGTGGCCGACTCGCGGTACTTGTCGGCCAGGTCCAGCACCTCTTCGCGCGACCCGGCGACCACCGTGGAGAAGATCGCGTGCGCCGTTGCCCCTGCGGCGAGCGTCACGCGGCAGCGCAGGCTGAAGATCGGATCCAGCACGGAGCCGACCGTGTTCGAAAGCGGGTGCCCGTCGATCACCGAGACGGGCGAGCGGACCGATCGGCCGCGCCCGAGGAAACGGGCGCGATCCGTCTCATACTGAACGACCCCCGCGGGTTGGTCCTCGAGCGCTACCACGTGGGCAGCCCAGATCGATGGTTCGGCTGCCGATTGTGGTCGCCGCGTGGCAACGAGGGCACCGATGTCGGGAACGAAATCGGTCTGCACGAACAGGTTCTGAAATGCGGGGTGCGCCATATCCGCTGCTTGCGGCGCGAGGGCGATCTCGGCGTACGACGTGAGCTCGATCTTGCGTTCGCGTGTGCCGAGGTTTGTCAGCGACACGCGGCGGATCTCCGCGTCGTGCTCGGCCGATACGACGACGGTGAGCCCCGTTGAGATCGACCCGTCGCGGCGGGAGAACTCGGCGCGGTCCTCGGAGTAGATGACCTCATAACTGTCCGCTTCGGCACCGGTCGGTTGATGCCCCGCCGACCACACCGCGCCCGTCTCCATGTCGCGCAGGAAGAGGTAGCTGCCCCAGTTGTCTTGGGTGACATCCTCACGCCATCGTGTTACCGCGACGTCGCCCCACCGGCTGTAGCCGGATCCCGCGGTGGTGACCATGACGGCATACCGGCCGTTCGACAGCAGGTGCGTCCGCGGCAGCGCGTCGTGGGGCGATGTGAAGCGACGCAGGACCGGCGGCACCAGATCACGGACGTCGGCCGCGCTCTTCACCTCCTCGGCGCGTGGCCGGGCCACGAGCACGTCGCGCGGCATTCGCTCCTGCAACAGCAGCTCGGCGGCCTCGACGATGGGGTCGGCGTGGAAGCGCTCCACCATTGCCCTGTCGTTGAGGACGTTGCCGATGGCCACCAGCGCCATTCCCTGGTGGTGGGCCATGTAGCTGTTGACGACCGCGACCGACTCCCCTTCCGGCAGCCGGCGCTCCGTGTAGTCGAGCGCCTCGCGGAAGCCGTATCGCCCCTCGGCGCCGGCAGCCGTGAGGCGAACGAGGTTCTTGACCGCGGCCTTCGGTTCGATCATGGCGGCAAGGGCCGTCGCGTACGGGGCGATGACGACATCCTCGCTCAGCCCCCGCTTCAGGCCGAGGCCGGGAACGCCGAAACCCGAGTACTGGTAGGTGTTCGCAAGGTCGCGCGCGTTGAAACCCGACTCGGAGATTCCCCACGGCACACCGATATCGGTGGCGTAGTTGATCTGACGCGCAACGACCAGCCGGTTCGTCTGGTCTAGGAGGCCGTGGGCCGGCGAGCGCATCACGAGCGCTGGCATGAGGTACTCGAACATCGATCCGGACCAGGAGATGAGGGCCGATCCACGACCGACTGGCGTCAGCGCCCGGCCGAGACGGAACCAATGTTCCGGCTCGACGTCACCCTTGGCTATCGCCAGGAAGCTGGTGAGTCGGGCCTCGGAGGCGAGTAAGTCGTAGTAGCTCGGGTCCAATGAACCGTCGCGAACCCTGAAGCCGATCGAGAACAGCATGCGCGTCGGGTCGAACAGGAAGGAGAAGTCCATCTCGTCGAAGAGCTGCTGGGCTCGATCAGCAATCGCGCCGAGGCGCCGGACGAGCCCCGCGGCTGCACGCGCGCTGTCGTCCATGTTGCCATCGGTCGGGTCGGACAACTGCGCGATCGTCGGAAAGGCGCCGAGTTGTGCGGACGCACTGAACAACGCCTGGTCGCGGGCGTGGCTGGCGGCAGTGCGCCTTGCGGCCGCGGCCCATGTCACGAGTTCGCTCTCTGCTCCCTCGCCGCGCTCGGCGTTGAGCACCACGGCGACGTCCGAAAGCGTGTCGGTGTACACGACGAGCTTTGCCAGCTGCGCGGCCCAGTCCCTCAGGGTGAGGGGAACGGTGACCCCGACTCCATCGGGCAGCAACAGCGCTTCGTCGAGTTGCCGCCTCGTGAGGGTGGAACTTCGCCCACGGCCGATCACAGAGGCAGCAGCGCGAGTCAATGCGAGCGCGTCTGCGACGCCAGCGATCGCGGCCGCCGCAGGCAGCGGCTGGTCGATCATCTGCCGGCAGGCGTTCGACAACGCCAGCAGGTGCCCAGCGAGGTTGCCGCTGTCGACAGAGGACACGTAGTCCGGCTCCAGCCGGCGAAGATCACGCGTGTCATACCAGTTGTACAGGTGCCCGCGGTAGCGCTCCAGTTCGCCCATCGTGGCCAGCGTCTGCTCCAGGCGTTCCACCATCTCGAACGTCCCGATCCAACCGAAGTCGCGGGCTGTCACCGTCGAGAGCAGGTACATCCCGATGTTGGTCGGCGAGGTGCGATGTGCGACGACCGGGGTCGGATCGTCCTGGAAGTTGTCGGGCGGCAGCCCATGATCCTCTTGCTCCACGAAGGTCTCGAAGAACAGCCAGGTGCGACGAGCGGTGATGCGCAGCGCATCGACTTCGGCCGCCGACAGCACTTCCGACGCCGATTCGGGAGGGGGCAAGCTGATCCAGAGCGCGACCAGCGGTGAGGACAACCACAGCACGACGAACGGCGCGGCGATCCAAACGGCATCGGGCTTCACGGCCAGGACCAGAGCGAGCGTTCCCAACCCCATCACTACAGCACCGGCCATCTGACGGGCGAACCCCGCAGCGCTCAGGTGGTGGCTGGCTTGGGCGCGCGCGGCGGTGGTCCATTCGAGTAGGTTCCGCCGAGTGACCAGGAGCCGGATCAGCGTCCGAACGATCGCGTCGATCATCAGCCACGCTTGGTAGGCGACGAACGTGATGCCGAGCACGATGTGGGCGGCAGCTGCGGCGAAATCGGCACCGACGGCGACTGCGTGGCTGCGCTTGGAGATGCCCTGCCGGCGTGGCCGCAGGCCGGCCACGGCCGGCAGCACAGCGGGGATCGCCACTGTGGCCACGATGAGCCACGTCCACTGGCTCGCCGAGACGTGCGGAAGCGTCCAGGCCGCGATCAGCGTCGCCACGGTTAGGGGTGCGGACAGCGTGCGCCGGAGGTTGTCGATCATCTTCCAGCGAGCAATGAGCGGCACCGAACTTTCCGAGCGCGCGCCCGTGGCATCGCGTGCCACGCCCAGGATCCACGGCAGCAATTGCCAGTCGCCGCGCGCCCACCGGTGCTGGCGGCTCGCCGAGACGAGGTAGTTGGAGGGGTACTCGTCGAAGAGCTCGATGTCCGTGACAAGTCCGGCTCGGGCGAATACGCCTTCGAAGAGGTCGTGGCTCAGCAGTGCATTGTCGGGGACCCGGTCCGCCATCGCTGCGCGGAACGCGTCGACGTCGTAGATCCCCTTGCCGGTGTAGCTCCCCTCCTGGAACAGATCCTGGTACACATCGGACACCGCCGACGCGTACGGGTCGATCCCCGCCGACCCGGAGAAGATGCGCTGGTAGATCGAGCCGCCCTGCTCAGCCGGCAGCGTCGGGGTGATCCGCGGTTGCAGCACCCCATAGCCCTCGACGACGCGACCCGCCGCAGCATCGATGCGCGGCCGGTTAAGCGGGTGGGCGATCGTGCCCACGAGGCGCCTGACGGCACCCAACGGAAGCCGCGTATCGGCGTCGAGCGTGACGACGTACCGCACATCCGGCGGTGGCGTCGACGCCGGCCGGCCGTTCGTGATGATGCTGGTCGTGGTCGAGCCGCGCAGCAGGTCGTTCAGCTCGTGGAGCTTGCCCCGCTTGCGTTCCCAACCCATCCAGCAGCCGTCCGCTTCGTTCCAGGTCCGTGTGCGGTGGAGGAGCAGGAATCGGGCGCCCCCACCGGGGGCTTCGCCGTATCGGGCGTTGAGCTCGTCGATCGCCGCCGTACCGGCGGCGAGAAGCTCGTCGTCGCCGGGGACGCTCTCGGCCGCGGCGTCGAGCCAGTCCGATAGCAGTGCGAAGCGAACATCGCCGTCACCATTCCCGAGGAAGTGCACCTCCAGTCCCCTGACCTGCGACTGGACGTCAGCCTCACTGGTGAGCAGCATCGGTACCACGACCAGTGTCCTCAAGTCCGCGGGTATGCCGTTGTCGAGAATCAGCCGCGGCATCGCCTGCGGGCCTAGCACCCTCGTTACCAGCATGTTGACCAGGGCCACCGACAGATCGGAGACCGGCACCAGGGCGAGGGCCGCGAGGACGACAAGGCCGCCCACTGGACTCCCTTCCGGAGCGAACAGCAGAGGCAAGGCGAGGACGGCGGCAGTGACCACGGCGATCATCGACAGGTAGCCAATGCCGGCCGCGTTGACGAAGACGCGCCGGAGCCGCTCGGTGAGGTGCAGCCGAACCCCGAGCGCCGACTCGAGCGCAGGCCGGCCGTCCGAGACCAGGAAGTATCCGGGGTCGCGGTGGCGGGCTGACTGGAGCTGCGCGCCCTCGACGGCCGGAGGCACCGCCTCCGCCATCTGTACCGCCGCGGTAGCGACCTCGATCTCGGTGCGACCCGAACCGCGCGCGATCTCCTCGATCGCGTCGCGATAGTGGTTCCGTGTCGTGAAGTCCATGTCGGCGAACGCGCAGCGGTCGCGCAGCATTGCATCGACCGAACTGACGCTCTCCACGAACTGAGCCCAGTCGAACCAGGAGAGCAGGCGCATGCTCATGATCACGTTCCGGACCGTCACATTCATCATCGCCTGCTGCTGATGCTCGCGGCGCACCAGCTCCTCGGCGGTGGTGTCCTGCGAAGCGAGAAGCTCCTCAAGCCAAAGCAAGGCGGGGGTAGTCGCGGGGTCGAGATCTCGGAGCCGCTGGAACAACTGCACGCGCGCCGCAGTGGGAAGCGTCGCACGCTTGAGCCGTCTCATGGATGCAGCGGCTCGGTCCTGTCCGTCGGCACCGACGCCGAGGAGGTCGTCAGCGAGCTCGTCCGCCAGCTGTCGGGCTGCGCGCTTGCGCACGATCTGCTCCGTCATGCGGCGAAGGTTCTCCACCAGAAGGATGCGCAGGCTGATCGCGATCGCCCAGAGCTCGCCGATCGTCAGGGGCTGGACCTCCTGATACGCGTTCAGCATTCGCCGCAGGCTCTCCTGGTCCAAGCGACTGTCGGTGTGCGCGATGTACCCCCACGCGATGCCAAGCACCCGCGGGTATCCGGCAAGGGGGCCATCCGCGAGTTTGGGCAACTCGCGGTAGTAGGTGGGGGGCAGGTCGTCGCGGATCTCGCGGAGCTGCTCGTCGACGATGGGGAAGTTGTCGACCAGCCACTCTGCGGCGGGGGTGATCGTTCGCTCGTCCTTGATCGCACGAGCCAGCACTCGGTATGAGTCCACTAGCACGCGACCGTTGTCCGCGATCCGAGAATGGACGTCGCGCCCACGGTGGGGCGCGTCGGTCACCGACTGCGCTGCGGCCAGTGACTGGCCGTGTTGCTCGAGACGTTCCACGCTGAAGAGTTCTGCGAGGATCGGCTCGTCGAACTCCGCCTCCGAAGGACCTCGCCGCCGACCACCCGCTAGTTCATCTCGGTAGGGCTGGTTCGCCTTCATTGGCCACTCTCAACGAGTTGTGCTTCTTAGGTTACCGCAAGCGGCTGGGTGCGTCAGGAGCTGTTGGGCTGCTCCGCGGATACACGCACCCCGACCGCGTGCAAGGCGCTGACCAACGCCGCGCCTTCGCAGCCCGAGGCCGGCCAGCAAAGGGTTTCGGGATGCAAGCGAAGGCTGTAACTCTCCCTTCGCAGCGCTGGCGTCGATGACGACCCGCTTCTGCGAACACGTGATGCGCAGGTCCGAGATCAGACCTCTCGACCACGAGCCTGCCTCGCTCTCGAATCCCACGCAGCAGCGGCCGACCAGCCTGCAGTACATCCTTATCAGGGATGGACGAGGATCTTGACGGCGGTCTCGTTGTGGTTGATCAACTCGTCGAACCCGTCTTCCACGAGGCGGTCGAGGGGAATCATCGCCGTGATGAAAGGAGCAAGGATGACCTTGCCCTCCTGGACGAGCTTGATCGTGGCGGGGTGGTCGTTGCAGTAGGCGATGGTGCCGCGCAGGTCGATCTCCTTGAGCACGAGGGCCTGCATGTCAATAGTCGCTGGCTTGCTCCAGATCGACACGTTGACCACGACGCCGCCGGGCTTGACCGCGGCGAGGAGCTGGTCGAGGACGGCGTTGACGCTGGAGCACTCGAAGCAGACGTCGGCGCCGAGGCCTCCAGTGAGCTCGAGGATGCGGGCGGCGATGTCGTCCTTGCTCGGATCAAGGACGTGGTCGGCGACCCCGGTCGACAGCGCCTTGGCCTTCCGAGCCTCGCTGAGCTCGGACACGATCACTGTGAGGCCCTCGGCCTTGAGCACGGCAGACAGCAGTAGGCCGATTGGGCCAGCGCCTCCAACGAAGGCGACGTCACCGGCTTTGGCGCCACTGCGCACGTATGCATGGTGGCCGACTGACAGTGGTTCGATGAGTGCGGCCTCGTCGAGCGGGATACTGCCGACGGGGTGGACCCAGCGCCGGTCGACGACGATCTGCTCGCTTAGCCCGCCTCCGCCGCCGGCGAGCCCGATGAACCCCATCTTGGTGCACAGGTTGTAGCGGCCGTCCCTGCAGGGCACGCATTCGCCGCACACGAAGTACGGCTCCACCACGACATGCTCGCCGATCGTCAGGTCGGTGATGCCGTCGCCAAGGGCGGAGATCGTCCCCGAGAACTCATGGCCCATGGTCACCGGCTCCTCCTCGTGGGTGAGCGGGTGTGGGTGGCCCTTGGCGGGGATGAAGATCGGCCCCTCGAGGAACTCGTGAAGGTCAGTGCCGCAGATGCCGCACCAGGCGATGTCGATCGTGACTGCTCCTGGGCGCAGGACTGGGACAGGCACATCGGTGATCGTGATGTCCTTGGGTCCGTTGAAACGTGCTGCCTTCATGGGGGACCTCTCCGTCATGGATCTTTGGATGGCTGAATGCTCGGCAGTGCGGCACGACCCGGGCTGGAACCCTGCCGGCCAGGACGTCGGCTAGGCGAAGAAGCCAAGCGGCTTCGGGACCTCTAGGCGTGCTGGTCTGCCACTGGACCCGGTTGGACGGACCAGTCGGCGGGTTCGTCGTCAGTGTCGGACTCGGCGATCGCCTTGGTCTGGTGCACCTTGCCCGGCTTGTGGTGCTGCGGCGCATAGATCGTGTAGACCTGCATCGGCTCGTCGCCGGTGTTGGTGATGTTGTGCCAACTGCCGGCCGGAACGATGACGCACCAGCCGTCGGTCACCTCCTGGTCGAAGGTGAGTTCGTCCTTGTCGGATCCCATCTGGGCGCGGCCGCGGCCGCGGTCGAGCCGAATGAGCTGGTCGGTGTCGCCATGCATCTCGAGGCCGATGTCGCCGCCGACCGGGATCGACATGAGGGTGACCTGCAGGTACTTGCCGCTCCAAGCCACGGTGCGGTAGTTCGGGTTCTCCAGTGTCTCGGTCTCCAGATCGAACGCCTGGGGACGCGGACCGATGTCTGCGATGCTCATCCTGAGATCCTTTCGTTGCGTGGACCGGGACGGGATCCTCGAACTCGAGGGGCCATTGCCGGCATGTCTCATGCTGTCATCGCGGGCCCTGGCCGGCGAGCGATCACGGTCACGAAGACGAAGCCGCCGACAGCGGAATCCAATCGGCCTGCTTCCCACAGTGGCTGCACGTCTCGTAGTAGTCGCCGTGATCGTTCCGCTTGGTGACCCAGTCGTGTGAGTCGGTGGCGCACTCGAGATTCATTGGCCCATCCAAGACTTCAGGGGGCCCGCGGATTCTGGACGGGAACGCGTGATGCGCATTGCATTGCAGGCTATCAGCAACGGCGCCCCTAGGTAAGCCGTCACGCTGGACACGAACACGATCACGCGATCGACGTGCTCAACGTCGGTTCCAACAGCCCCGACACTGACCGCCGCACCGACCGCTACCGCCACGCCGATACCGACCGCAACGCCGACACCTACTGCAACGCCGAGACCCACGGTGAGTGCCACGCCCAAGCCGACGCCTTCGGCGACCCCGCAGATCACAGACAAGCCGCGGGGCGGGGTCGATACGGGTGACAGCACCGTCGGATAGCCGTCGTCACCCATGCGACGCACTGCGCTGATCAACGTCGGAGGGCGACGGGCCTTGGACTCCGTCGCCCTCTGCCGACCTGCTCGCCGAGCGCTCCCTCTCGTTCTCATCCTCGGCCTCGGAATCGCGGCCAGCGGTGGCGCGGCGATCCCGGCATCCGCTGACGTCCCTGCGCGGAACGCGATCCGTGTCGACCAAGCCGGCGCATCCAGGGCTCCCGCACCAGAGCGTCTGCGGATCCCAGCGATCCACGTCAACGCCCCCTTCATGCGACTCGGCCTCCAGAAGGACGGAAGCCTTCACGTGCGCACGCGGGGGGGGGGGGATCCCATGACTGCCAGCACTCTATTACCCGGCCCGCCCGATGCCGCTGACGACGAACTGGCGACGCGCGCCGGCCAATCGACAACGGCTGAGAAGGCCATAGACGTCGCTACAGGCAAGGACGGCCTTTCGGACGAGTCGACCCAAACGCCCGGTGCCGTGAAGTGGCGGGACGTCCCAGACTCAAGTGGCTCAGCCCATGCCCGCTAGAAGCCGGAGCGCCCGGACAACGTGACGAGGTCGCCTCGTCGTCTCTGCCTAAGAGGACTGCACCGTGCGCTTGTAGGATCCGACGTCGGGACAGCAGATGGACCCACCGCTGCCTGCGATTCGTGAAACACGCCCAGCTCGCATCCGTCGTGCCGTGGGGATGGGAAGCGGTGAGCGCGAACGCCGCCGTGATCGTCGAGGGATCGTCAGTCGTCCACGGGGAAGTCGCCGGCCGCCGCTCGCATGGTGCGCAGAAGTGCGTAGAGCTGTGCGAGCTCGTCGGCATCGAGTCCATCGACACCGAAGGACAGATCGTTCAGCGTCTTCGTCGCCTGTTGCGTGACCTTCTTGCCCTTGGGAGTCAAGGCGGCCAGGACCTTGCGGCGGTCGATGCTGTCCGGTGCACGGCGGACCAGTCCCTGTGACTCCAGGCGGTCGATCGCGTTGGTGACCGACGTGGGATGGACCATGAGCCGCTCGCCGATCTTGCTGAGCGGGAGGAACCCGTTGCGACTGAAGGTCAGCAGCACCAGCACCTCGTACCGCGCGAACGTGATCTCGTAGGGTTTCAGGGCGTTGTCCAGCGCGCTCAGGAGGAACTGCTGGACACGCATGATCGAGGTGGCGACCTTCATCGATGTCGACTCGCCGAAGTGCACCTGCCAGAGCTCGCCGGCCCGGTCTATCGGGTCGAACGGCAGGTGTGGCTCCGGTCGCTCAGGGCTCGCTGACTCAGCCATTGATCACGTGCCGAGCCATCACGATGCGCTGGATCTGGTTGGTTCCCTCGTAGATCTGCGTGATCTTGGCATCGCGCATCATGCGCTCCACCGGGTAGTCCTTGACGTACCCGGCGCCACCGAGCAGTTGAACTGCATCCGTCGTGACCCGCATGGCCATGTCCGAGGCGAAGCACTTGGCCGCTGCTCCGAAGAACGACAGGTCCTTGTCGCCGCGCTCGGACTTCGAGGCGGCCACATAGACCATCTGACGCGCGACCTCGAGCTCCATCGCCATGTCGGCGAGCATGAACTGGAGTCCCTGGAACTCCGCGAGGCGCTTCCCGAACTGCTTGCGCTCCTTGACGTATTCCAGGGAGACGTCGAGGGCGCCCTGGGCGATGCCGATCGCCTGGGCGCCGATCGTGATCCGGGTGTGGTCGAGGGTGCGCAGGGCGATCTTGAGACCCTCACCGCGGGTGCCGACGATCCGGTCGCCTGGGAGTCTCACGTGGTCGAAGAGCAACTCGCGGGTGGGCGAGCCCTTGATCCCCATCTTGCGCTCCTTGGCGCCGAAGGTGAAGCGGGCGTCCGACTTCTCCACGACGAATGCGGACACCGTGCTGCCGCGCTTGGCGTCGGGGTCGGTCACGGCGAAGACCGTGTAGTACTCGGCCTCGCCCGCGTTGGTGATCCACGACTTCTGGCCGGTGAGGATCCAGTCGTCACCGTCGGGGACGGCACGGCAGGTCATGGCTGCGGTGTCGGATCCGGCCTCCCGCTCGGAGAGCCCATAGGCGAACATCGCATCGCCGCGCGCGACCGGCGGCAGGTACGTGGCCTTCTGCTCGTCACTGGCCGCGAGGATCAGCGGCATCGTCCCGAGCTTGTTCACCGCGGGGATGAGTGAGGTTGAGGCGCAGGCTCGAGCGACCTCCTCGATGACGATGCAGGTCGCGAGCGCGTCGGCGCCGACCCCGCCGTACTCCTCGTCGATGTGCGGTGCGTGGAAGTCGGACGCCCGTAGTGCGTCGTAGGCGGCCTGCGGGAACGAGCTTGTCTCGTCGACCTCCGCCGCGTGCGGCGCGATCTGGTGAATCGCGATGTCACGTATCGCCTCGCGGATCATCCGGTGATCCTCGGGTAGCTGGTAGGCGGCGAACTCGGTGTTGCCGGACATCTCTGCGATCCTCCCGTTGTGCTTTCAGTGGTCAGACGTTGCGACGGTACTTGCCCCCGACCTCGAAGAACGCCTCGCTGACCTGACCCAGCGAGCACACTCGGACGGCCGCCATGAGCTCCTCGAACACGTTCTCGCCCGCGGTGGTGACCTGCTTGAGTCGGGCGAGGGCGGCCGGCGCCTCGTCACGATGGCGATCCTGGAACTCAGCGAGCCGCCGGAGCTGCGACTGCTTCTCCTCGTCCGTCCCGCGTGCGAGCTCGATGGTCGGCGGTGCCTCTCCGCTGTGGTCGGTGAGGAAGGTGTTGACGCCGATGATCGGGAGCGTGCCGTCGTGCTTTCGGTGCTCGTAGAGCATGGACTCGTCCTGGATGCGGCCGCGCTGGTAGCCGGTCTCCATGGCGCCGAGGACTCCGCCGCGGTCGGCGATGCGATCGAACTCCTGCAGGACGGCCTCCTCGACGAGGTCGGTGAGCTCCTCGACGACGTAGGAGCCCTGTAGGGGGTTCTCGTTCATCGACAGGCCCCATTCCTTGTCGATGATCATCTGGATCGCCAGGGCGCGGCGCACGGACTGCGCCGAGGGGGTGGTGACGGCCTCGTCGTAGGCGTTGGTGTGCAGGGAGTTGGCGTTGTCGTACAGCGCGCACAGGGCCTGCAGCGTCGTGCGGATGTCGTTGAAGTCCATCTCCTGAGCGTGCAGGGAGCGGCCAGAGGTCTGGACGTGGTACTTCAGCCGCTGGGATCGGTCGCTGGCCCCGTACCTGTCGCGCATGGCGATCGCCCAGATGCGTCGTGCCACCCGGCCCAGGACGGTGTACTCGGCGTCCATGCCGTTGGAGAAGAAGAACGACAGGCTGGGGGCGAAGTCGTCGATGGCCATCCCGCGCGCGAGGTAGGCCTCGACGTAGGTGAACCCGTTGGCCAGGGTGAAGGCGAGCTGGCTGAGGGGGTTCGCCCCGGCCTCGGCGATGTGGTACCCGCTGATCGACACCGAGTAGAAGTTGCGCACTGAGTGATCGATGAACCACTGCTGCATGTCGGCCATGCAGCGCAGGGAGAACTCCGTCGAGAAGATGCAGGTGTTCTGGCCCTGGTCCTCCTTGAGGATGTCGGCCTGCACGGTGCCGCGGACGGTCGACAGCGCGGTGGCGCGCAACTCCTCGGCCTCGGCCGCATCGGGCTCACGGTCATGGTCGTCACGGAACCGCTCGACCTGCTGGTCGATGACGGCGTTCAGGTACATCGCCAGGATCGCCGGGGCGGGACCGTTGATGGTCATCGACACCGACGTGGTCGGCGAGCACAGGTCGAAGCCGGCGTAGAGGTCCTTGATGTCGTCGACCGTCGCGACCGAGACCCCGGAGGTGCCGACCTTGCCGTAGACGTCCGGTGCCGACCCAGGATCGCGCCCGTAGAGGGTCACGGAGTCGAACGCGGTCGACAGCCGGGTCGCGGGCTGGCCGGCGCTGAGCAGGTGGAATCGCCGGTTCGTGCGTGCCGGGTCGCCCTCGCCGGCGAACATGCGTGCCGGGGCCTCCTCGGGGCGCTTGAACGGGAACACGCCAGCCGTGAAGGGGAAGTAGCCGGGGAGGTTCTCGGAGCGCAGGTAGCGGACGAGCTCGCCGTGATCGGTCAGTCGCGGCAGCGCCACCCGTCGGACGCTCGAGCCCGACAGCGTGGTGCGGGTCAGCGGCGTGTGGATCTCCTTGCCGCGAACCACGTAGACCAGATCGTCGCGCGCGTAGCTCGACTGCAGCCCGGGCCACGACTCGAGCAGCGCCCTCACGTCGGCGGCCAGCTCGTCTGCGACGTCGCTGCGCAGCCGCCCCACTGTCTCGGCGGCCACCGCCTCGCCAGCCGCCTCCAGCAGGGCTCTCGTCGAGTCGAGCTGCTGCAGGCGGCGGGCAACGACTGCCTGCATGCCGGTCTGCGCGTGGTAGCCGCGAACGGCCTCGGCGATCTCGGCGAGGTAGCGCTCGCGTCCGCGCGGAAGCACACCGGCGAGGTGCGTCGATGCCCGTCCGCTCACGACCGGGAGGACACCGTCGAACGACCGGAGTCCCTTCTCCAGGAGGAGCGACTTCAGGAAGTGGTACAGCGCAGAGACGCCGTCGTCGTCGAAGCGGGCAGCGCTGGTCCCGAAGACCGGCATCTCCTCCCAGCCGGTCCCGAATGCTCCCCGGTTCCGGATCAGCTGGCGGGCGACGTCGCGGCGGGCGTCCTCAGCACCGCGGCGCTCGTACTTGTTCACCGCGACGACGTCGGCGTAGTCGAGCATGTCGATCTTCTCGAGCTGCGATGCGGCACCGTACTCGGGCGTCATCACGTACAGACTCGTATCGACATGGGAGACGATCGCCGCGTCGCCCTGTCCGATTCCCGGCGTCTCGACGAGCACGAGGTCGAACCCGGCCGCCTTGCACGTGGCCACGATGTCATCGAGGGACTCCGGGATCTGCCGCCCGGCCTCTCGGGTCGCCAGCGACCGGAAGAAGACCACCCCCGGATCGATGCTGTTCATCCGGATGCGGTCGCCGAGGAGCGCGCCGCCGCCGCGCTGGCGAGTGGGGTCGATGGCCAGCACGGCCACGCGCAGCTTGTCCTGGCTGTCGCGCCGCAGGCGTCGGATGAGCTCGTCGGTGAGTGACGACTTGCCGGAACCGCCGGTGCCGGTGATGCCGAGAACAGGAATGGACGTCTGCTGCGGCGGCTGATCGCACCGCGGCGGCGAGGTCAGGGTCAGCGCCCGCCTGCAGCACGGTGATCGCGCGACCGATCGACGTGGGTGACCCGGCGAAGAGGGAGTCGAGGTCGACGTGACTGGCGGCTAGGTCTGTGTCGCACTCGGCGATGAGCTCGTTGATCATCCCGGGGAGGCCGAGCCGCTGACCGTCCTGCGGGCTGAAGATGCGGACGCCTAGGCCGGCGAGGTGCTCGATCTCCTCAGGGACGATCACGCCACCGCCACCGCCGTAGACCTTGACGTGCGTCGCGCCTACCTCGCGCAGGCGCTCGACGAGGTATGTGAAGTACTCGACGTGGCCACCCTGGTAGGACGAGATCGCGACCCCCTGCGCGTCCTCCTGAACAACCGCGGTCACGACCTCCTCGACCGAGCGGTCATGCCCGAGATGGATGACCTCCGCGCCCTGCGCCTGCAGCAGTCGCCGCATGATGTTGATCGCCGCGTCGTGTCCGTCGAAGAGGCTCGCAGCGGTCACGAAGCGCACCGGGTTGACCGGGATATGGAGGGCGGTTGCGTCCGTCACGTCGTCTCCGATGGCCGTTGGCGCCACGTCGGCGCGGGGGATGAACCCTCGCTCAAAATAGTAGGACATCCAAGGAAAAAGCACCAGCACCTGTCTTGATGGTCATTTCGATGCGCTCTGCCTCATGGATTCCGCCACGATCTCCCATCGAAACTAGTGGGACGTTGCAATATCGGATGTCACACCGGTGGGCTGCGGCCCCAGGTGATCGGCCACCTGACCCCATCGATAGCGAGGTTCACCTTCATGAAGATCGCGGCGTGCGCGAGGGTGGTTCCGGACACGTGGGCGGAGACGGCGCCGCGAAGGCGGCAGTCGAGCCAAGGGTATTGTCTTTTGACCTTGAGTGCCATAACCTCCCTGAATCACCGGAGCGGCCGGTGGAGAGGGTGAGGTTCCCATGGACGAGAACACGACTGTGACCGAGGACGTCACGGTGGAGACCCTGATCGAGGATGTCTCGATCGACGGCATGTGCGGCGTCTACTAGGCCCGGACGCACCCACATGACTGTCCACGCCTCGATTCTGGACGAGCGGCTGCGGCTGTCGCCGAGTGTGTCGCTGCGACCGGAGCCGTTCGGTGCGCTGGCGTACCACTTCGGCAACCGTCGGCTGACGTTCCTGAAGCGACCGGAGCTGGTGGAGGTCGTGCGGCGCCCTCGATGGGCGCCGGACGCTGCGCGAGGTGCTGTCCGGCGTGCGGGATCCCGGAGTCGCAGTGGCCCGCGTACGACGCGACCATTGCGCGGCTCATGGGCGCGGACATGCTGCAGGTCGTGACGCTGGCGGCGGTCGATGGCTGAGCGGCCCGACGGGCGGCACGCTCGTCGAGCAGTTCGAGCACGGCCTCGACGCGCCGATCTGCCTGACCTGGGAGCTGACCTACGCCTGCAACCTGTCGTGCGTGCACTGCCTGTCGTCGTCCGGCCGGCGCGATCCGCGCGAGCTGTCGCACCGCGCAGTGCAAGGCGGTCATCGACGAGCTGCAGCGCATGCAGGTGTTCTACGTCAACATCGGCGGCGGCGAGCCGACGGTCCGCCCGGACTTCTGGGAGCTGGTCGACTACGCCATCGACGCACCAGGTCGGCGTGAAGTTCTCCACCAACGGCGTCGCGGATCACGCCGGAGCGTGGCCGCGCGCATCGCCGCCACGCGACTACGTCGACGTGCAGATCTCGCTCGACGGCGCGACCGCCGAGGTCAACGACCCGGTGCGCGGGGCCGGCTCGTTCGACATGGCGATCCGCGCGCTGGAGAACCTCGCCGACGGCCGGGTTCACGGACGCCAAGATCTCGGTCGTCGTCACCCGGCAGAACGTCGACCAGCTCGACGACTTCAAGGCGCATCGCCGACCGACTACGGCGCCACGCTGCGGATCACCCGGCTGCGCCCGTCGGGGCGCGGCGCCGACGTGTGGGACGAGCTGCACCCGACCGCGGAGCAGCAGCGCGAGCTCTACGACTGGCTGGTGCGCGCACGGCGAGAACGTGCTGACCGGCGACTCGTTCTTCCACCTCTCCGCGTTCGGCGATCGCGCTGCCCGGGCTGAACCTGTGCGGCGCCGGGCGGGTGGTGTGCCTGATCGATCCCGTCGGCGACGTCTACGCCTGCCCGTTCGCGATCCACGAGCACTTCCTGGCCGGCAACATCCTCGCCGACGGCGGCTTCGCAGACCGTCTGGCAGGAGTCCGAGCTGTTCGCCGAGCTGCGCGAGCCGCAGACCGGCGGCGCCTGCACGTCGTGCGCGCACTTCGACGCCTGCCGCGGCGGCTGCATGGCGGCGAAGTTCTTCACCGGCCTGCCGCTGGACGGCCCCGACCCGGAGTGCGTCCAGGGCTACGGCGAGACCGCCCTGGCCGCGCCGACCGCGCCAGGCCCCGATGCCCAGCCAGGACCACTCCCGCGGCGAGCGCGCGCAAGCCGGTGTCGGCGTGCGACGAGAACCCGCTCGCCGACCTCGACGTTCATCCCGCTCGACACGCTCAGCGCTGTCCCGGTAGTCGCGCACGCCCGAAGAGGAAGGCAATCCGATGGCTCAGCCCTGGTTCGAGACCGTCGCCGAGGCGCAGCGGCGCGCGAAGAAGCGGCTGCCGACGTCGGTCTACACGGCGCTGCTCGGCGGGCAACGAGCGGGGCATCTCCGTACCGCGACAACGTCGAGCGCCTTCGGCGAGCTCGGCTTCGCCCCGCACGTCGCGGGCCTGTCCGGCGAGCGCGAGCTGGCGACGACGGTGATGGGCCAGGAGATCTCGATGCCGGTGATGATCTCGCCGACCGGCGTGCAGGCCGTGCACCCCGACGGTGAGGTCGCCGTCGCCCGGGCCGCCGCGGCCCGCGGCACCGCGATGGGGCTGTCGCTCGTTCGCCAGCAAGCCCATCGAGGAGGTCATCGCGGCCAACCCGCAGATGTTCTTCCAGATGTACTGGATGGGCGCCCGCGACGACGATCGCAGGCGACGATGGAGCGCGCCCGCGCGGCCGGCGCCAAGGGCCTGATCGTCACCACCGACTGGTCGCTTCTCGCTACGGCCGCGACTGGGGCAGCCCGGCGATCCCGGAGAAGATGAACCTCAAGGCGATGATGCAGTTCGCGCCCGAGGCCATCACCCAGCCCGCGCTGGCTGCTGCGACTTCGCCAAGGACCGGCAGATCCCCGACCTCACCGCGCCCAACCTCGCGCACGGCGGGCGAGCCCGCGCCGACCTTCTTCGGCGCCTACGGCGAGTGGATGAGCACCCCGCCGCCCACCTGGGAGGACATCGCCTGGCTGCGCGAGCAGTGGGGCGGCCCGTTCATGCTCAAGGGCGTCATGCCGCGTCGACGACGCCAAGCGCGCCGTCGACGCCGGCTGTCACCGCGATCTCGGTGTCCAACCACGGCGGCAACAACCTCGACGGCACCCCGGCGCCGATCCGCTGCCTGCCCGCCGATCGCCGACGCGGTCGGCGACCAGGTCGAGGTCCTGCTCGACGGCGGCATCCGCCGCGGCAGCGACGTCGTCAAGGCGGTCGCGCTCGGCGCCCGCGCCGTGATGATCGGCCGCGCCTACCTGTGGGGCCTGGCCGCCAACGGGCAGGCCGGCGTCGAGAACGTCCTCGACATCCTGCGCGATGGGCATCGACTCCACGCTCTACGGCCTCGGCCACCGATCGATCCACGAGCTGAGTCCGCGACGACGTCATCATCCCGCCCGGCTTCACCCGCTCGCTGGGCGTGCCGGCCGAGTCCCCGTGACGAACTCGTTGGCCAACTCCAGCTGGGTCGACGTGCCCGAGCGGCCCGTCGTCCTCATCCCGCTGGGGTCCACCGAGCAGCACGGACCCCACCTGCCGTTCTCCAGCGACACCCTCATCGCGCAGGCGGTTGCCCGCGCCGCTGCCGAGGATTATCGCGATGCTACGGGCTGCCAGCGTTGCTCGTGGCCCCATCGGTCGCCTATGGGGCCAGCGGTGAGCACCAGGGCTTCCCCGGCACGATCTCCATCGGGCACGAGGCGCTGCGCAGCGTGCTCGTCGAGACTGGTCCGCTCCTTGTCGACGTGGTCGGGGCGGATCGTGTTCGTCAATGGGCACGGCGGCAACGTCCCGACCCTGACGGCCGTGGTCGACCAGATGCGCTACGAGCAGCACGACGTCTCGACCGTGATGTGCGCGCTGGAGACGGCGACGGATGCGCACGCCGGTTTCGATGAGACGTCCGTCATGCTCCACCTGCACCCCGAACTCGTCGACATGTCCCGGGCCGAGGCCGGCAACACCACGCCCCTTGACGAACTGCTCCCCGAGCTCATGGCCAAGGGCGTCCGGTCCGTCAGCGCCAATGGGATCCTCGGCGATCCGACGACCGCCACCGCACAGGACGGTGAGAGGCTGTTCGCGCAGCTCGTGGACCGCGTACGTGAGGAGCTCATGCATGGCTGACCCACGCATGTCAGAGGCACGCGTCGCCCTGGTCACCGGAGCCGCACGCGGCATCGGCGCCGCCACCGTCGACCGCCTCTGCGCCGAGGGATACCGCGTCGTGGCCGTCGACATCGCCGGCACCCACGAGGATGCCGAAGGCATCGAGTACGAACTATCCACCTGGGCCGATCTGCAGGCCGTCGCCGAGCACCACCCCGACTCGGTGATCCCAGTGGCGGCGGACGTCCGCGATGTGCAGGCCCTTCAGGCCGCATCAGACCTCGCCGTCGAGCGATGGGGCCGACTCGACGTCGCTGTCGCTGCCGCCGCAGTGATCATCGGCGGGAAGCCACTCTGGGAGACACCCAGTGAGCATCTCCAGACCCTCTTGGACATCGACCTCGTCGGCGTCTGGAACACCGCCACCGTGGCCGTGCCCCACATGCTGGGCGGCCCCAACCCGCAGGGCTGCCGCTTTGTCGCCGTCGCCTCACCCGCCGGCATAAACGGGCTCTTCCGCCTTGCCGGCTACAACGCTGCCAAGCACGCTGTCATCGGGCTGGTCAAGGGGCTCGCGGCCGACCTCGTCGGCACCGGCGTCACCGCCGTCGCCGTCTCACCCGGATCGACTGACACTCGCATGCTCCAAGCCACCGCAGACCTCTACGGACTCGAGAGCGTCGAAGACTTCATTGCCTCCTCACCGATCCGCCGCCTCCTGCATCCCGACGAACTGGCCGCGACCATCGCGTTCTGCTGCTCCCTGACCGGAGGCGTGCTCAACGGATCCGTGGTCTCCGCCTCCGGCGGATTCACCGGGGGTTAGGTCCCACCAGCCAGTCTCGCGGATGGCGTGTCGGAACGGCGGAGGCGACCGCTGGTCGACATGGACTTACCGAGTCTGCGTTGAACCGTGAGGCGTTGCAGCAGTGAGTCAAGCAAAGGCGGCTGACCTCACTCCCGGGCCTTACATGGCCCGTTACCTGTTGGCGGCCCCAATTGGGCTCCTGGCTTCTGGTCCCGGCATGCCTCCTTGGCCCACGTGGTCTGTGAAAGTCAACTTCGTAGCCATCGCGGTGATCGCGGCACCGAGACGGCCACGACGGTCAGGAGCGTCGCCTCGAACGCGGAGTCGAACGCCATCCGGGTTCCGGCGTTCGCGAAGGACGGGCTGCGCGTCCATGCCTGGTGCTTACCGCCAACCGTGCCCGCCGAAGTGAACCTTGGCCCCCCGGGACCCGCGCCAGGTTCTGTAATCGTTCTTTCACATCCGCTGGGCGGATCAAGGCCGACCCCGGCACTGAGGCTTCTAGCCCGAGCACCAGGACGATGACCACTCCTCATGAGACGAGGTCCCAGTCAAACCTCGTAAGCCGGGCTACGCAGTGGCCATCTGACGGTTCCCTCAACTGCGACGCACCTGCGACATGACTCGTTTCGGAATCCCCAATCGCTGTGACACAGTGAAGGAAGCCCACGAGAGGACTTCCCATGCTCGGCATTCGCCGGACTCCCACAACGCAGGCCCTGGCCGTTCCCGTCCTGCTCATGGCCCTCATGGTTTCGACCCTGGTCGGCGCGCCTGCTGCTAGCGCGGCGACCGGCGATGCCAAGGGGTACCCACTTCCGGCCAGCGCCGACGGCCCATCAGCCATCGTGAGCACCAGTTCGAGCGATCTGTGGGTGACCCTGACCACATCGGGATCGCTCGCAAGTATCACCACGGCGGGCGCGGTGACGTCTCACCCCGTCGCCGGGCTGGCGGCGAATGCAGCCCCCGCGGGTATCGCGCAGGACGCGACCGGCCTCATCTGGTTCACCGAGAGGGTCGGGAACGCCGTGTCGTCGGTCAGCAACACCGGAACGGGCCTGCAACGCGTGCCCCTGCCCGGCGCCGGATCGGAGCCCACCGCGATCACGGCCGGGCCGGATGGCAACCTGTGGTTCACCGAGAGTGCGGGCGATCGCATCGGTCGCGTCACGCCCAAGGGTGTGCTGACGGAGTTCGACCTCGCGAACGGGGCAGCACCGAGCGCCATCACGGCCGGCCCCGATGGCAACGTGTGGTTCACAATGAACGGCACCAACGCGATCGGCCGCATCACCCCGAGCGGGTCGATAACGACGTTCCCGTTGGCCGGGACGGCCGCCGGCCTGCGCGGAATCACGGCTGGGCCGGACGGCAACCTGTGGTTCACCCAGTCCACGGCAAACCGGATCGGCCGGATCAGCCCGTCGGGTGCGCTGGCCGAGTTCGCCGTCCCAACCCCTGCAGGGGCTCCGTGGGGCATAGGCGGTGGGCCTGACGGAAACGTGTGGTTCACGCAGGCGACCGGCGGACGGGTCGGACGCGTAACGCCGAGCGGCACGATCACCGAGTTCCCGTTGCCCTCGACGTCGGGGCGGCCCGTGGCACTCGCAGCTGGAGCCGACGGCAACATGTGGGTCGTCGAGCAGCAGGCCGACCGGATAAGCCGACTTCTCACCGGCGTAACGCCGGTTGTCAAGGCAGCGCCCGCCATCACCGGGACGAGCACGACTGTCGGTTCTGTCCTCACCGCGACGACGGGCGCATGGTCCTACCAGCCGACCGTCTACGCCTACCAGTGGCAGCGCTGCGCGGCTGCCACGGCGGCCTCGTGCGCGGACATCGCCGGTGCCTCTGCCAGCAGCTGGACCGTCACGGCGGCAGACGCCGGCACCTGGCTGCGCGTGCTCGTGCGGGCCACCAACGTTAACGGACCCTCGGCCCAGTCGTCGGCCAGTGTGCTGAGCCAGATGGGACAGAAGCCAATCCCACCGGCGATCGTCGGAGGGGCCTCGGTCGTCGTCGCCCCGGGAGTCACGGCCAACTTCAGGGCGGTCAGCCGGACCAAGCGGAAGGTCCTGCGCTCCTACCGGGTGCGGTTCAACGAGGCTGGCGTGCGCGGGAAGGTGCGCATGACGCTGGTGTCCTCGTCCGGCGTCGAGGTTCTCGTCATTGCGAAGGGCAAGTGGACGACCACGCTCGGGCCTGTGTCGCAGTCCAAGAAGTGGCGCCGGATCCCAACGCGGGTCCCGCGGGGCGTGTACACCGTCAGGGCGGTCTTCACGCCACATCCCGCGCAGGCGTCCATCTACGCCGTGGCGACACTCAATCGGACGCTGGTCGTGCGCTAGCGAGGTGCCCCGTCACGTCGTCGCCTAGATCCGCGAAGGTCCATCGACGATGCCGTCCCGGATGCGGTCGATCAAGCGCACGATGCGGTGCTTGTCGTGGATGTTGTCAGCGTGGAGGCAACATCTCCTTGGCACGGACCAGTTGGTGCCCGTAGGCCCGCGTGCGGCGCTGGCAGGCGTAGCAGCCGCACGACTCGTCGATCGAGCCGAAGTCGCGTCGGTAGCTCCCGTTGGTCAGGGGGAACCTGCGGTGGGCGTGGCATGCGGTCCCGATACCGGCGTTGCCTGACGCCGCCACGCAGAGAGCGGGTCCAAGGGCGGAACGTGATCTCCAGAGGCCGACATCCAACCCCAACTTCGGTGACCTGAGTGTGTTTCCATGGGTCTGCCGAGGGCGAAGAAGGCCGATGGCCCCTCAACACTGAGCAGGCAGGCCGGACCGGGCGCGCGGTTGGCGAGCGGGTGGGACCCGCGGCCGGAAGTCAATCGGTCCAGGTGTGGTCGCGCCACTTGGGGGTGCGCGAGTCAGCCCCGAGCGCCCGCGATCCCTGCAGGTCCATCGTGAGTCGAGTCCACAGCAGGGTGCGCTCCTCGCTGCCAAGCGTCGCTGGCGATGCCCTCGAAAGTGACGTCCGTCGATTCGACGTCTCCTCGCGAGCAGCCGGGCTTCAATGACGGTAGGTGTGGTCCAGGAGCCCGGTGATCTGCTCGGGAGGCACAGCCGGGGAGTACAGGTAGCCCTGCGCGGACGGACAGCCCATCTCGCGCAGGTGGGCTGCCTGCTGGGGCTGGAAGACGCCTTCGGCGGTGACGGCGATGTCGAGGGTCCTGGCCAGGGCGATGATGCCCGCGACGAGTCGATGGTCGTGCCCGGGGTCCGTCGCGTCGGTGATGAAGCTCCGGTCGATCTTCAACACGTCGACCGGGTAGGCGCGGAGGTTGGCCAAGGAGGCATAGCCGGTCCCGAAGTCGTCGATGGCGATGCCGATTCCGCGGTCATGGATGCCGTCCAGGTTGTCGCGGGCGGTGACCGTCTCTCGCAGCAGTGTGGTCTCGGTGATCTCCACGCACAGACGCGTGGGGTTCGCCCCGCTCGCGGCCAGGGCGTAGTCGAGTGCGGGGAGGAGGCCGGCCTCGGAGATCTGCAGGGCCGACAGGTTGACTCGCATCGTGATCAGGCGGTCAGGCCTGGCGGTGGCCCAGGCGGCGGCCTGGGTGCAGGCCTGACGCAGGACCCAGTTGCCGATGTCCAGGATCAGCCCCGTGTCCTCAGCGACCTCGATGAACCGATCGGCGGTCCAGGTCTGCCCGTCGGGGTGGTGCCAGCGCAACAGCGCTTCAACCGCGATTACCGATCCGGTCGCGAGTTCGACCTCGGGCTGGTACCACATCGCGAGTTGTCCTCGTTCCAGTGCATGCCTCAGGTCGGCCTCGATCGCCAGCCGAGCACTGACGGCCGTACGCAGGTCCTCGTTGAACATCGACACCCGGTCCCGGCCGGCCGCCTTCGCCGCGTACATCGCGGTGTCGGCCTCGCGCAGCAGGTCGCCTGCGCCGGCGGCTCCGGTCGCGATTGCCACCCCCACGCTCGCCGTCGCGAACACTTCGCGGCTACCGATCGTGAACGGGGCCCGAAACTCCTTCGCCAGCCGCTCGGCCGCCCGCACGGCCTCTGTTGGTTCTGCCAGGTCACGCATCACGACCACGAACTCATCCCCACCCAGCCGGGCAACCATGTCGCCAGCCCGCGCGATCGTCCCGAGGCGGGCCGCGCCGGCGACCAGCAGGGTATCGCCGGCAGCATGCCCCAGCGTGTCGTTGACCTCCTTGAATCGGTCGAGGTCCATCATCAGGACCGCCACCGATCGACCCGAACGACGGCCTGCACTAATGGCGCGCGTGAGCTCTTCCAGCAGCGCCACCCGGTTCGCCAGCCCCGTCAAGGGGTCATGAGAGGCGAGTGCCTGCAACCTGTCACTGGCGATCTTGCGGTCGGTGATATCCAGCGCGACTCCGTGGATTCCGATGATCGTCCCGCTCGTGTCCTGCACGGCTTCTCCGCGCGCCAGCATCCACCCGTGCGAGCTGTCTGGCCGGACCATCTCCAGTTCCAGCTCGTAGGGAACGCCAGTCTGCTGGGTGATGGCCAACGCCGAACTCAGCTCCTGCCAGCTGGCGGGGGTGAACAGACGACTGTGCTGGGTGTAGTCCGGCACTGGGCCTGACGGGTCAAGACCCTGCATCACAAACAGCTCCTCGGACCACGTCACGTGATTCGACGCGTTGTCCAACGTCCAACTGCCGACGTGCGCGATGCGTTGCGCCTGCTCCAACTGCGCCTGGCTTGCTCTCAGTTCGGCATCCATGCGTTTGCGGTCGGTGATGTCCCGACTGGTCTCGATGACGTGGGTGACGGACCCGGCGGCGTCCACCTCGGGCGTGACCTTCGTTTCGTACCAGCGGTGCCCTTCCGCATCGTCGATCTCGAACTCGAACGTGACCGGGACGCTGGTCTCGAAGACTTGACGGTTGTACGCATCCCACGTCGTCGCGGCTTGGCCGTAACCCATGTCCGCGAACGTCTTCCCAACCCATTGGTCGAGTGGGATACCGGAGTTCAGCGCGACCTGGTGGTTCACGTATTCGATGCGCCCGTCCGGGCCGAACCGGATCACGGCGTCACTCGAGGAGTCGAGCACGGCGCGCAACAGCCCTTCGCTGGCGGCCAGGCGCTCGGCATCGGCGTGCTGCTGGCCGATGTCCTCGTGAGTACCCGTCATCCGCAATGGCCGGCCGTCCGGGGTCCACTCCACGATCCTGCCTCGGGAGTGGACCCACACCCAGTGACCGTCGCGGTGACGCATCCTGCACTCGGTGTCGTAGAACGGTGTCTGGCCGTTTACGTGTTCGTCCATCAATGCATCAGCGGCCGCAAGATCGTCGGGATGGAGCAGTCGGATCCATGTGGTGTAGTTGACCGGCGCCAGATCCTCGAGCCGGTAGCCCACGATCTCCGCCCACCGCTCGTCGAAGACCGTCTCCCCGGTTTGGATGTTCCAGTCCCACAGCCCCAGTCGGGACGCCGCCAGCACCAACGCCAGCCGCTGGGTCTGCGTGGCCAACCTCTCCTCGGCGTGCCTGCGGGCTGTGACGTCGCGGGCCGCCGCGAAGACTCCAAGGACGTCACCGTGAGCGCTGCGGTAGACGGTGGCGTTGAAGAGCACGTCAGTCACGGTGCCGTCGGTGTTCCTGATCGCGAGTGGGTAGTCGGTAACGGCCCCCCGCGTGAACGTCAACGTGTAGCCGGTTCGGGCTTGGTCAGGGTCGGTGAAGTAGATGGCGAAGTCGCTGCCGATCAGACGACTGCCGCCGGACTCCCGTCACCCGTTCGGTGGCCGCGTTGACGTCCGTGATGACGCCGTCGGCGCTGATCGTCACCAGTGGGTCAAGACTCGCCTCGATCAGGCTCCGCGCATACTCGGACGCTCGGGCCACCTCCTCCTGCGCGCGGGTTCGCTCCTCGACGTCGACGATGATTGACAACAACAGCGGCCGGCCGTCGCCGACAGGGGAGGAATGGACGTCGACCCTGCGGATCTCGCCGCTCGCCAGCCGGTGGGGGAACACGAAGTGCCCATCGACGCCAGTCGACGCCTGCGACATGAGTTCGGCCACCTCGCTTGGGGGCATCGTGTTGATCTGCGTGATCAGCATCGACCGCAGGTCGTCCAGGCCGTAGCCGTAGAACCTGGCCGCCGCGGGATTGGCGTCGACGATCCGCCCCGTCTTCGGGTCGATGAGCAGCATGACGGCTCCGTGGCCCAAGAACATGGCCTCGAAGTGGTGACCGCCGGGGATCGAAGTCGCGGCCGCATCTCGCCGATCCGCTCCGTTTCCGGGTCCCGGATGACAGGGTTGAGGATCGCGAGCTTCGGACATCTCGGCCCTCATTCCGGCGCATGGCGATGTGTACGGCAGCTTTTCGAAGCGTAGACCCGGAATTCCACGAAGGCGCACGCTGTGGGCCGAGCGGGGAGGCCCCCTGATCATGGGTGCGACGACGGCCTCCGGGCAGTAGCTGCAGAGACAGTCCAGTGGCTGGAGTGAAGGGGCGACACGGAACCGAGGTGTCATCTCGTCCGCGGACCTGGAAACCCAGGCGCTTGCCGACGGTTGGCGGGTTTGCCTCACCTGGACGACGACCGGTCCGGCCATGTGGAGATCGTCGACTACTGGTGACGCGGAGGGAGATGGTGATGGCGAGCAAGGCGAAGGCGGCCGTGCTGGACCCGGTAACCCTGGGGGAGTCGCTTCGGGAGGAGTTCCTGGTGCCGATGGACTTGTCCCGCAACCGGCTGGCCGAGGAGATCGGTGTTCCGCCGCAGCGCATCGGCACCCGCTGTCGTCCCTGGTGCAACACCATTCTTCGAGCAGGTCGGCATGGTGCGGCGGGCTCCCGCCGCACGGTGTAGCGGGCAGCAGTGTGGTGTCGTCTCTCGGAACGTCCGCTTTCAGGGGGTGGGTGCCGCCCGCCTACACTCTCAGCGTGGTCAACCCCGGCTCGAACGGCAACCGGCGTGGGCGCCGTTCCCGGGAGGAGATCCTCGACGCAGCCGCCCGCGTCATGGCAGCGCGGGGCTACGCCGGCACGTCGATGTCGGTGCTTGTCGACGAGACGGGAATCCCCAAGAGCGCCATCTACCATCACTTCGGGTCGAAAGCGGGCTTGCTTGCCGCCGTGATGGAGCGCGGTGCCAGGGGATTCTTCGACGCGATGACCGAGGCGCATCGTGAGCCGCCCTCCACGGGAACCCCGCGCGATCGTCTCGAGTGGTACTTCCAGCGCACGGGCGAGGTGTGGGTGCATCGAGCCGAGTTCCTCCGGCTCCTGATGCTGCTCGTTCTCAGCGACGAGGCCGCGGAAGCGCCCGAGGCGATGGAGACAGTCATCACGGTGCGCAATGAGGGCCGTGCCTACCTGGAGCACATGATCAGGTCCTCGTTCATCGACGAGGGCGAGCAGGTCGCGACCCAGGTCGCGCGGGAACTCGCGTACGTCGGAATGGTCGGGTTCGACGGGGTCTTCATCTCCCTGCAATCCCGCGACGCCATGCCGGTCGGCAAGCTCATCGACTACCTGGTCGAGGGAATTGCTGCCATCGGCGAGGCGCGGAGCCGCGAGCTTCGGACGGCCAGACGGCGCTGAGCGCGGTCGGCCCACTGCTCCTGAGTCGGGACCACTCCAGGCGATGGGTTCCCGGAATGCATCGATTCACATCACATCCGCCCAGATCCCTTGACAAGTGACCTGTCATGCGCCAGCCTCTGCGGAAATGAACGGACCGTTCGGTCCATAACTTGCAGAGTCCCGGGTCACGAAGGAGCACGAGCCATGGCGAACCCATCAATCGAGACGGACGTCCTCATCGTCGGCGCCGGTCCTGCCGGGGCGAGCGCCGCTGCGCTGCTGGCCACGTACGGCATCAACACCATCATGCTGAACAAGTACGGCGGCGTCGCCAACTCGCCTCGCGCGCACATCACCAACCAGCGTGCCATGGAGGTTCTTCGCGACCTCGGTCTCGAGGCGGAGGCGGTTGAGGCTGCCACGCCGCAGCACCTCATGGGGGAGCACGTGTGGGCCACCAGCCTGGCCGGTGATGAGATCGGTCGTCTGCGGACCTGGTACACGCATCCGCACTTCAAGGCTGAGCACGATCTCGGCTCGCCGTCCTCCGTCTGCGACATCCCCCAGGACATCATGGAGCCGATCCTCGTGAACGCGGCGTCCTACCGCGGCTCGAAGGTGCGCTTCAACACCGAGCTGATCAGCTTCACGCAGGACGAGGACTCGGTGACGGGGACCGTGGTCGACCGCCTGACAGGCACCGAGTACGACATCAGGGCGAAGTACCTGATCGGCGCCGATGGCGGCCGCTCAAAGGTGGCCGAGATGGCAGGCCTTCCGTTCGAGGGCGAGATGGGTCTCGGCGGCTCGATCAACGTCGTGTTCAAGGCGGATCTGAGCAAGTACGTCGAGCACCGTCCCGGCGACATGTACTGGTTCATCCAGCCGGGTGTCGGCCACGCTGGCATGGGCATCGGCGTGCTGCGCGTTGTTCGCACCTGGAACCGCTGGGTCGGCGTGTCCGGCTACGACGTGAACGCGGGGGAGCCGGACCTCACGAACGAGCTCGGTGTCGCGATCGCACGCAAGCTCATCGGCGATGACAGCATCGAGGTCGAGGTCGAGTCACTGTCCACCTGGGCCGTCAATCACATGTGGGCGACCAACAACACCGCAGGCCGGGTCTTCTGCGTCGGCGATGCCGTGCACCGTCATTCGCCCATGAATGGACTCGGATCGAACACGTCGATCCAGGACAGCTACAACCTGGCGTGGAAGCTGGCCATGGTCCTGCAGGGCAAGGCTGGCAGCGGCCTTCTGGACACCTACCGGCAGGAGCGGGTCCCGGTCGCCGAGCACCTCATCGATCGCGTGTCCCGCAGCAACGGCCTCATTCCGCCACTGTTCATGGCGCTGCACCTTCCGCCGACCTCCGACGAGGCGATGCTCAACTCCTCACTCGCCACGCTCAACGCGCACGCGGCCGAGTCGACCGAGTTCCGAGAGGCCTTCGACCAGGCGCTGCACGGAACGATCATGTGCTACAACTCCCACGGCATGGAGTTGAACCAGTACTACATGTCCACTGCTGTCGTGACCGACGGCACCGAGGAGCCGGTTCCTCCGCGCGACCCCGAGGTCTACTACTTCGCCTCCACATACCCCGGCCGGCACCTGCCGCACGTGTGGCTGACGAAGGACCAGCGCCACGTTGCACTGTTCGACCTCTGCGGCAAGGGCTCGTTCACCCTCCTCACCCGCGAGCTCAACGCGGCGTGGCAGGAGGCCGCTGCCCAGGCGAGCACGGACCTGGGCATCGACGTCAACGTCGTGTCCATCGGCCGCGACTGCGACTACGCGGACAGCTACGGCGACTTCGCCGCGATCTCGGAGATCGGCGAAGACGGCGCGATCCTCGTGCGCCCGGACCACATGGTCGCGTGGCGTTCGGCAGCGGCCGGTGACGCGCCCGCCGCTGACCTGGACCGGGTGCTCCGCGCAATCCTCGCCCGATGACCGGCTCGAGCGCACCGGTGCCGGTCATGCCGGCTCGACAATCGGTCCAGACCGGCACGTTCTCCACCGCGTACTACCAGGGTGGCGAAGGTCCGAGACGGCCCGTCATCCTCGTCCACGGCGGCGGCGCCGGCGCAGAGAGCGTCAGCAACTGGCAGCGCAGCTTCCCGCTCTTCGCCGCCCATGGTCCGACGTATGCCATGGACATGGTCGGTTTCGGCAACTCGGACGCCCCTTCACCCGAGGCGTTCGCCTACACGCAGGACGCGCGCAACCAGCAGCTGATCGACTTCATCGAGGCGCTCGACCTCGGTCCAGTCCGCCTCATCGGCAACTCGATGGGCGGTTGCACCTCCCTTGGCGTGGCCATGAAGCGCCCGGACCTCGTCGACAGCCTTGTTCTCATGGGCAGCGGTGGACGGGCTCAGGCGGGCGCATTGTCGCCGGACCTCGGACCCGTCATCCACTACGACTTCACCGTCGAGGGGATGCGCGCCATCATCGGCGTCCTCGCCAACCCGGGCTTCATCCCGTCCGACGAGCAGGTCGAGTATCGCTACGAGATGTCGATCCGACCTGAGCTCAAGGCCGCCTACAAGGCGACGATGGGCTGGGTCCGCGAGAACGGCCTGTACTACCCGGACGACGCGATCGCAGCCGTGAAGACCCGCACTCTGGTCGTCAACGGGAAGGAGGACAAGGTCGTCCCGATCGAGCAGGCCTTCGAGTTCCTCACGCTGCTGGAGAACTCCACCGGTTACCTCATCCCGCACTGCCGGCACTGGGCGATGATCGAGTACCCCGAGCTCTTCAGCAGGGTGTGCATCGACTTCTTCGAGGACACCACTGACTACGGAGTCGCACCATGATCCGGTCCGACACGCGGATCGCGATCATCGGGGCGGGCGTCGGCGGCCTCACCCTCGCCCTTGCCCTGCGCGAGCGCGGCATCGACGCCGAGATCTACGAGCGCACCACGGAACTTCGCGAGGTGGGCGCGGCCGTGTACCTGGCCGCGAACGCATCGCGCTTCATCGAGAGGTGGGGACTGGGACAGGCGTTCTCCGACGCCTCGTGGGAGCCGACGGCGCTGATCTACCGCGACGGCCGGGACGGTCACGTCATCGCACGGCACGACGAGACCGAATCAGGGGCTTTCGGCGCGCCAGGCTACGGAATCCACCGCTCGGACCTCCAGCAGATCCTGGCCGACGCCGTCGGACGTGACCGGATCCAGCTGGGCAAGGAGATCACCTCGTACGCCCAGGAGGGTGACGAGGTCACGATCCAGTTCGGCGACGGCACGAGTGCGCAGGCCGACCTCGTCGTCGGTGCGGATGGCGCGCGATCGATCGTCCGTGAGCTGATGGTCGGGCACGACGACAGGATCTACACCGGCAGAAGCGGCTTCCGAGGCCTCGTCCCAGTCAAGGACCTGCCCAGCCTTCCCGATCCCGAGACGATCCAGTTCTGGATCGGACCGGACGGACACCTCTTGCACTACCCGATCGGTGGAGACGGAGACGTCATCAACTTCCTTCTGGTGAAGAGGATGCCGTGGGAGGCCGAGGACTGGACCGTCTCCGCTCTACCGGGCGAGCATCTGAAGCACTTCGAGGGCTGGCACCCGGCCGTCATCGAGATGATCAGTGCGCCCACCTTCGACCGTCGCTGGGCGTTGAACCGCCGCCCACCCCTGTCGCGGTGGTACGACGGTCGCGTGGTGCTGCTGGGAGATGCTGCGCACGCCCTCGTCCCGCACCACGGCCAGGGTGCCAACATCACCGTCGAGGACGCCGTCGTGCTGGCCCGCTGCCTCAGTGAAGCAGGCCCCGATGACGTCGACGACGCCGTCGCGTCCTACCAGGATCAACGGCTGGAACGCACTGCCCGGGTTCAGAAGGCGTCGTACGTCACCGCTGACGTACTGCACCTGCCGGATGGTGACGACGCAACCCAACGCAACGCCCAACTCGCCTCGACCGACTGGATGCACGGGCAACTCGACTGGATCCACTCGTACAACGCTGATCCCAACTTCGACAAGGTGGCCCTCGCATGAACATCGAACAGCTCGGATACCTCGGCTTCAACTCGACGGATCCCGCCGCGTTCTCGCAGTACGCGACCAGCACTCTGGGGATGCAGGCGGTCGACCTGGGGACGGGGCGCCCGTCGTTCCGCGTCGACTCGTACGAGCAGCGCGTGATAGTCGAAGCGTCGGACAAGAATGGCGCTGCCTACATCGGCTGGCAGCTCGCCGACGCCGCGGCGCTGCAGGCGGCGGCCGCGGAGGTCCAGGCCACGGGCGTGGCCGTGGAGCAGGCGACTCCTGAGGAGCTTGAGGTCCGTCGGGTCGCCGACATGGTGCACTTCCTCGACCCGGCGGGTCACCGAGTCGAGCTGTACACAGGCCCTGCTCGGACCGGTGAGGCGTTCACCTCACCTCGCGGCATCCCAGGATTCGTCGCCGAGGACCTCGGGCTGGGCCACTGCGTCCTGTCGACCCGGAACCTCCCTGAGACGCAGGCGTTCTACGTCGACGTGCTGGGCTTCAAGGTGAGCGACTACATGATCGATGCGCCGTTCACCGCAACCTTCATGCACTGCAACCCTCGCCATCACAGCATTGCGTTCGCAGACGGCAACTTCTTCAACATCCCCAACGTGATGCACCACTTCATGCTGGAGATCGAGGACGAGGACGAGGTCGGTCGCCAATGGGACCACGTCCAGCACGAGGGTGTTCCCGTCGCGATGAATATCGGGCGTCACACCAACGACAACATGTTCTCGTTCTACGTTGCCTCGCCCGTGGGCGTCCTCACCGAATTCGGTGCCGGAGGCCGCCTGATCGACGACAGCACCTGGGAGGTCTGGCAGATGCCCGGGCCGGACATCTGGGGTCACAAGCACTGACGGATGGGTGTCTTGGCCAGCCGTCCCACCGGTATGACAGCACTGCCGCGTGGCGCACAACGGGAGTGGGGAACCAGCGCTAGTGGACGAGTTCCCTTGCCTTGTCGAACGCCCGGTCGACGAGGTCCTTTGTCTTGTCGAATCCCCCGTCCACGAACCCCTCGACCGAGTCGATCGCTCCGCGGACCCTGCCCTGGAGATGCTGGATCTTCTCTGCGGTCTCCCCAGACAGCCGATCCGCGTTGCCTCCGGCTTCGAGGTTCTTGTCACCCGTGACGATCCCGGTGACCTGCTTGGCCTTGCCCTTGACCTGATCGGACTTGGCAGTCATCGCACACCACTCCTTCTGGCCGGAAGGCGTGCCATGCCCAAGGTGGACGCGCGCGCGCCTGTGGCCGCCGAACGGGGGCCGAGCCCCGGAAGGGTTCATACCCAAACCCAGTATCCCACCGGCCCACCTCTAACCGGGGCGAGAGCCCATCGGTCAGACGAGGGGGTCGAACATGATCTCCCGGACCTCCTGCGCGCAGCGGCAGGCGCCTGCGAACCTGGCAGCCCACTCCAGTGCGTCCTCGCGTGAGGGCACGTCGACGATCACGAACCCGCCGATGACCGCCTTGGTCTCCGGGTACGGACCTTCCGTGACCATCCCGTCGGTGGCCACGATGATCGCCGGCTGGCTCTCCACTCCGCCGCCGAAGATCCACACCCCTGCGTCCTGGGCAGCCCGGACCACCGCGTGCGCGGCCTCGCCCACAGCCGGCACGTCCTCCGCGGGGATGTCCATCGCGCCATCATCGAACGAGATCAGGTACCGCGTCATCCCATGGCTCCCTTGTCCCGACGGCCACCTCCGGCAGCTGCGCAACGCAGATACGGCATGCTCAGGATGCCGCTTCCACCCGCAACCGTGCTAGTACGAAGGCCACCGGGAAGTCCGACGCGCAGACCGACACGTTCCACGGGCGCTTCGTCGCGCTGACAAAGGATGTCGAGGTGGTCCAAGCGGTCGAGTTCGAGACATCGCATCCGACGCTTCCGGGGGAGATGCGGATGACGTACACACTCGCCGACGCACCCGGGGCGGATCCGACCTGGTCGGCCTCCACGAGAACCTGCCTGCCGGAGTCAGCGACGGACAACGATCTCGGCTGGCATATCTCCATCGCGAAGCTCGCCCGCCTCGTCGAGACTCCGAGATAGCAGCGGGCAGAGATCCCGTCGGATGTGGTGGCCAAGAGAAGATTAGGTGTAGGACTTCACTGTAGAACTACGGTGTTGACAGCCACCGATGGACGTGGGATGGTGAGTCTACGTCGTAGACCTACGGCGTCGGAGTGCGATTCACGTCGGGAGAGCAGCGTCATGATCATCCTCGGAATCATCTTGATCGTCGTCGGCTTGGTCGCGAAGATCTCGATCCTTACGTCCATCGGCGTCATCCTCCTCATCGTCGGGGCGGTCCTCGCGCTGCTCGGCGCGATCGGCAAGCCGGTCGGCGGCCGTCGCTCGTACTACTGAGCCAGGCCCTGCCACGGTTGCCGGCCGCGTCATCGAGGCCGTCGCCTGACAGTCGTCCCGCTACCTCTACCGCAGCACATGCACGACCACTGAAAGACCGCATCAAGGCTCCGAGTCGGGGCACAATCGAAAGGGCACTCCCATGACCACTCACCGGATTAAGTGGACCCGGACGGCCGTCGCTGTCGCCGTCGTCGGCTCCATGATCGGCGTTGCCGTCCCCGCCCTCGTGGCAAGTCCAGCCAGTGCCGCCACCCAGACCATCACGATCACCACGTCGGGCTTCGTCCCGATGAACCTGACGATCAAGGTCGGCGACACGATCTCCTTCGCGAACGCCGACGTGGCCGTCCACGAGGTCCTGTTCAAGGCGACGACCGGGTTCACGTGCACCGTGTCCCCGCTTGTCGTCCAGCCCTCGACGACCCAGTCCTGCACGTGGACCGCTGCCGGCAGCTATGCATACTCCGATCCGAACCAGCGCGACAGGAACTTCCGCGGCACGGTGACCGTTGACCCGGTTACGCCCGTCGTGGTCCCCACGGTGACCCTCGTCGCCTCATCCACGGTGGTCAGGTACGGAGCCCAGGTCACGCTGTCGGGCAAGGTCGTGCCCAGTTCGGCCGGCACGGCCGTCGACATCCTCGCGCGGGCCTTCGGTGAGACCGCCTACACGAAGGTGGCATCGGTCGCGACAACGAATCGCGGCATCTACTCCGTGGCCGTCACTCCGGAGATCGCGACAAGCTACCGGGCGGAGTTCCTGAACGGAACCGTCCGGGTCGTCAGTCCCGTCACCTCGATTGCCGTGCGGCCCGCGGTGCGACTCGTGCTGCGCTCGATCACGGGCACTCACGCGAAGTTCACGGTCAGGGTCACGTCGGGCATGACCTACGAGGGCGCGTACGTGCGCGTCCAGCGGAAGAACAGCCTGGGCGGATGGACCACCCTCAAGCGGGCCACGCTCGGGACCTTCTCCACCGCCCGATTCACCGTACGGCTGCCCAGCGGCACCAGCCGCATCCGGGTCCTGCTGCCCAGCTCCCAGGCCGGGGCGGGCTACCTGTCCAGCACCAGTCGCACCATCACCGTCAGCCGATAGTCGAGAAGGGGATCGCCATGACCACCACACCCGAATCCACCGACCAGGTCGAGGCAACGCCATCCTCCGACGCTGCCGCTGCGCCGGATCCCTCATCACCCGCTGACACGCCGGTGGCTGCTGAGCAGGCGACCGTTCGCCCGGCGGCAACGTGGACGGTCAGCGAATGGCTCGGCAAGGTGATCATCGACCGGGATGGTGAGCGCATCGGCAAGCTCCAGGACGTCTATGTCGACGTCGAGACCGACGTGCCCCAGTTCGGCACGGTCAAGGAGGGGTTCTTCGACCGCCACCTCACGTTCGTGCCGCTCGTCGGCGTCGAGGTCGGGCCCGACGAACTGAGAGCAGCCGTCCACAAGGCGCAGGTCAAGTCGGCTCCCGATCTGGATCTGCAGGGGCAGGAGATGTCCCAGGCCGACGAATCGGCCCTGTATCACCACTTCGAGATGAACTACACCCCGATTGCCAGCGAAAGCGGCCGACGCCTCGCTCGACGATGACGCCGTCCACGAGGACTAGCAAAGATCGCAGAGGAGATCCCATGACTGACACCACTCACGAGCCCGACCCCGACGACGCGGCTGACGACGAGCTGGCCGCGGAGCGCGCCGGCCAATCGACAACGGCCGAGGAGGCCATGGACGTCGTGACGGAGGAGGACGGCTTCGCCGACGAGTCGTCCTACACGCCGAGTGCGGGGCTGCAGGAAGACGACCAAGGCTCGTAGCCTGGGGTGCGCGCGCCGGAATTGGGCGCGGGCATGCATCGGCTCAGTCCGCAGCTGGCAGATCCCCATGAGGGTTGGCACGTGACTCTCGAGTGGGCACTTCGCACTCCCGCGAGCGCGTCCCTTGGTGTTCGATGGACGCATCCGACAGCGGGAGGACCGATGCCGAGCGGCGATGAGATCCGAGACGCTCAGCGAGCGACGTGGGCCGGGCTGTCTGCCGGCTGGGAGAAGTGGGACTCGGTCATCATGGATCAGCTGGCTCCGGTCAGCGACTGCGATGATCGACCGCCTCGGCATCGCCGACGATCAGCGGCATCTCGACATCGCGGCGGGCACCGGAGAGCCGGGGCTGACCGTCGCCAGGCTCGCGCCGAGGGGCCACGTCGTTCTGACCGACCTTTCGGCCGAGATGCTCGACATCGCGACGCGACGAGCGAACGCGCAGGGGATCACCAACGTCGAGACCAAGGTGTGCAGCGCCGATGACCTGCCATTCGGTGACGCGACGTTCGACAGTGTCTCGGTGCGGTTCGGATACATGTTCCTTCCCGACCTCGCCAGAGCGACGGCCGAGTTCGCGCGCGTGCTCAAGCCGGGTGGACGTCTCTGCTCGTCGGTATGGGTCAGGCCCGAGGAGAACCCGTGGACGACGATCGCCGTGCAGGCCATCGCGACGGAGGCGGCGCTGGCGCCACCCGACCCGGACGGTCCGAACATGTTCCGGTGCGCGGCCCCGGGATATGTCAGTGCCCTGTACGAGGCGGCGGGGCTGCGCGACGTTGCCGAGTGGGACGTTGACGTCGAACTCGTGACCCGAGTCGCCAGTGCAGTACTGGGAGATGATCAGCGAGCACGTCTCACTCGCAGCCGCAGCGCTTCAGCAGGTCGACGAAGCGGCGCGGGAGCGGATCGCGAACGCCGTCATCGCCGAGGTCAGCACCTACGAAGTAGGACGGCAAGGGTAAGGATTCCGGGCGTGGCCCGCTGCATCGTCGGCACGAAGTAGGGACGCCGCGTTCGCGCCATCGGGGCAGCGCTGCGGAACGTGACAGGCACCGGGGCAGCGCGCTGAATCACCACCTCGGTCACATCATCTGGTGATGTGCGGTCACCACGTCGATCCCTACGTTCGCTGACATGGCCGGACACCCCGCTCGGCCCGTAGGGACCAGGAGCCTGTCATGACGATCACCACCACCGGCCTCACGCGTGCCGCCGGCCTCAGCGCCGCTGCCGCGGGGCTCATCTTCATCGCCGTCCAGATCAACCACCCGCCCATGGATGCAGCCTCGGTCGCCACCACCGAGTGGGTCGTGCGCAACTCGGCCAAGGTGCTCATGGGTGCGCTGACCCTCGTCGGCATAACGGGCATGTACCTGCGCCAGGTTCGACAGGTCGGCCTGTTCGGGCTGATCGGGTACCTGCTCTTCGGTGCCGGGTACCTGCTGATGTTCAGCACCGAGGTCATCTCCGCCTATGTCCTCCCCGCGTTGGTGAACGTGACGCCGGGCTACGTGAACGACATTCTCGTCGCGGCCGCTGGAGGCACCCCCGCAGGAGACATCGGCGCGATGAAGACTGTCCTCGCCGTCACCGGTGTCGGCTACATGGTCGGCGGCCTCATCTTCGGCATCGCCCTGTTCCGGGCCCGCATCCTGGCTCGGTGGGCGTCGGCACTCCTCGCCGTAGGCACCATCGCGACGGTCTCACTGGCCTTCCTGCCCGAGGCCTTCAACCGACCCATGGCCGTCCCGGTCGGTCTCGCACTGATCGGGCTGGGCATCTCGCTGTGGAGCAACCCAAGCTCCCCGGCCGTTGCGACGGCCGTCGAGACCGCCCGCATCGAGCACGCGACCGTCTGATGAGCACTCGTCGCACGAGGCAGTTGCCGGGGCGTCCGCCCCGGCAACTGCCTCGGAGAAGCTGGCCCGTGCCGGCCGCCCTGCTGATGCTCGCTGCGATTCCCTTGCTTGCCGGAGCCTTTCGCGTGATCCAACTGCTCGGCGGACCCGAGCTCATCCCGGCCGACCACCGGTTCGCAGACGTCCCGCTCCCTCTCGTGATCCACATCGTCGCCGCCGCGACGTACCTGGTCATCGGTGCCTTCCAGCTCGTGCCGCGGTTCCGACGTCAGCACCGGGCATGGCACCGCCGCGCCGGCCGGGTCCTGTTCGTGGCCGGCCTGCTGGTCGCCGGCTCGGCGCTCTGGATGACCCTGTTCTACGCAACGAAGCCCGGAACCGGCCTCCTCCTCTACCTGCTGCGACTGGTATTCGCCTCGGCGATGGCTGCCTGCCTTGTGCTCGGGGTCACCACGATCCGGAGGGGCGACGTCGCCAGACATCGCGCCTGGATGATCCGTGCCTACGCCATCGGTCTGGCCGCGGGCACGCAGGCTGTCACGGGCGGGATCGGTATCGCGCTGTTCGGCCACGGTGTGCTGCAGGGAGACCTCGCGATGGGATCCGCGTGGTTCATCAACCTTGCCCTCGCGGAGTGGATCATCCGTCGCCAGGACGGATCCGGGACGTCGAGGCGGTCCGTCGGCATAGGCAAGGTTCCCGCACGTGCGGGTGTCTCGTTGTGACCGCGACCGTCCAACGGACGTACCAGATGCGCGTCGTCGGGCACCTCGACGACCGCTGGTCGACCTGGTTCGAGGGCTTCACCATCGCTCACCACGACGACGGCACGTGCACCCTGACCGGCCCGGTGACCGATCAGGCGGAGCTGCACGGGACCCTCGCGCGCCTGCGCGATATCGGTGTCACCCTGCTCTCGCTGCGCACGATCGACGGCGACGAGGAGATACGTTCAGCGCCCGGTCAGCAGACCTAGCTCGCCGCCGCGGCGCACGGCGGCGCGGCGGTTGTTGACGCCGAGCTTGGTGTAGATGCTCTTGGTGTGCGTGCGCAGGGTGTTGAGCGACACGAACAGGCGCCGGGCGATCTCGGGGCCGTCGAGCTCGGTGGCGAGCAGGCCCAGGACCTCGAGCTCGCGGGCGCTCAACGGATCGAGGAGGCTCCTCGACGCGGTCGGCTCGTGCGGCACCGCCGAGACGGGGACGTCCGCGCCCGGGACGCCGCCCGACCGTGCGAACGCGCGCTTCTGGCCCTCCCGTTCGGCCAGCCGCACGGCGCGATCGAATAGCGCCAGCGATGCGCTCACGTCGCCCCGTGCCTGGGCGGCGGCCGCCTGGAGGACAAGCACCTCGATAACCGTGGCAGCCCTGCCACCGGCCGTCGCGGCGTCCAGCAACCGCTGCAGGAGGCCTTCGGTCTCCATGAGGATGGCCGGGTCGGCGCGGCCCCTGCCTCGGGCGAGCATGGCCTCGGCAAGGGTCACATGCTCGAACTCGCGCAGGTACGACAGCTCCTGCGCCGCCCTCACGTCGTGGTCGCGGGCCCATCGCTCCGCCTCATCCAGGTCGTCGAGCCGGATCCGCAGCCGAGCGGCGATGGCGTGCAGCGGCCGCACGTTCGGTGAGAAGTCGCCGAGGTACACCTGCTGCGCCTGCATCACGAGCGCGAGGGCTCCGGCGATGTCGCCCTCGGCCTCGGCGAGCATCGCGGCCACCGCCCGGGAGCGGTAGGCGTACGGAGGGAGGCCGTGCTCATCGCCGAGCGCGCGCGCCGCGACGAGTTGGTCGCGAGCGGTATCGAGGTCTCCGCGTTCCAGGGCCAGCTGGGCTTGGGCGACGCGGATGTCTGCCACTCCTCGTGGCGTCCCGCCCGGCGAGCCCGCGGCCACGCGCAGCGCCTCGTCGCAGGTGGCCTGCGCATCGCCAAGCCGTCCTTGGGCAATCTGGATCTCGGCCACGGTCAGGTAGCAGCCGATGGCGTCGGAGATGTGCTGGGCGCGACGAAGCCCATTGATGCAGATCGCGTAGGAGCGGAGTGCCTCGTCGAGCTCCCCGCTCGCCCAATGCGCCAGTCCAGACAGGCCAGCGGCACCGGCGCTGACGACATCGTCATCCGGGGCGGCGGTTTCGATTGCTCGTCGGGCGTGGCGTTGCGTCGCGGGCAGGTCCCCGGACACCAGGCAAAGGCCCGTCCGGTACAGCTCGACTGCCCCCGGGACCCTGGCCAGCTCCGCGAGGTCAAGCGCGACGACCGCACTGTCGGATGACCCCTTCGCGTCGCCCGCCTCGAGGAGCGCGTGGATCGCAGGAAGCTGGCGTTCGATGTCGCGAAGACGCCGCTCGACGTCGCCGAACTCGTTGCTGGCCATCAGCGCGCCGACAAAGGCGATGGCGAGGACCGGACGCTGCTGGACCACCTCGTCGGGCACGTCGTCGAGCCAGCGCCGGAGCGTGGCCTCCTGCCGGGTGCGCTGCAGGGCGGGAGTGGACTCCTCGACGAGATCGGCAGCCCGGTCGACGGCACCCGCGGCCAGCGCGTGTCGGACGGCGGCGACGGGGTCTCCGGTCATCGCGCACCAGCGACTTGCTCGCAGGTGGAGCCCCGGAACGACGTCGGGCCGCTCACTGCGCAGGCGCGCCTGGAGCACGTCGGCGAAGAGGTGGTGGTAGCGGTACCAGTTGCGCTTGTCGTCCAGCGGGACAAGGAACAGGTTCGCGCGCTCCAGACTCTCGAGCATCGCCTGGCTGCCGGTCCGCTCGAGGACGCTGTCGCACAGATCCCCGCTGAGTACGTCGAGAATCGACGTCCGCTCAAGGAAGTCGCGAACCTCGTCGGACTGGCGGGACAGCACCTCGTCCGCCAGGTAGTCGACGACATGGCGATCGGTGCCAGCGAACCCTGCGATGAAGTCGCCGATGTCGTCCCGACCCTGCATCGACAGTGACACCAGCTGGAGGGCGGCTGCCCACCCCTCGGTCCGTGATTCCAGGGCCGACACGTCTGCGGGTGCGACGGGAAGGCCGCCGACGTCGGTGAGATAGGAGGCGGTCTCGTCGACCGTGAAACGCAGGTCGCGGGCGCGGATCTCGACCAGCTCGCCGCGTGCGCGCAACTTCGCAAGCGGGAGGTTGGGGTCCGCGCGGGTGCTGACAACGACGTGCAGGTTCATCGGCCGCCGTTCGAGCAGGAACGTCATCCCCTCGGCGACCTCAGGACTGTCGGCAAGGTGGTAGTCGTCGAGGATCAGGTCGACGACTTTCGCCTGGTCCCCGATCTCGTTGAGGACCGCAGTGAGCATCTCCCTCGTGGCAGGCTGCCCGGCGGCGAGCAGCGGCAGGGCGCCTGCCCCGATGTCCGGTGCGGCTGAGTGCAGCGCCGTCACGACATAGAGCCAGAACGCGCCCGCGTGGCTGTCGGAGTCGTCGAGCGACACGAACGCCACCGTCCGCGACGTGGTCGAGGCGCGAGCCAGCCAGGAGGCGAGGACAGTCGTCTTGCCGAACCCGGCTGGGGCAGAGACCAGGGTGAGCGTGGCGTGGGCGCCCGCGTCCATCAGTCCGAGCAGTCGAGACCGGGGTACCAGCACGTCTCGCAACCGCGGCGCGGAGAGCTTGGTGCTGATGAGGGTGCTGGCGATGCTGGCTCCCCTCGTGTGGTCGAGCCGGATGCTGGGACTCTAGCCAATCGTCACCGAGGTCCGGGATCAGGTGCCGGCGAGCCAAAGCCTCGAGGAGCAACGCCACCTGACGCAACGCCTCGACGGGATCCATGCCTTGACGCTACGGCCGGAATACGACTTCCCACCAGATGGCCACTGGCGAGATGCTCCGGATTCCGCATGTGTGATGGGTCGCGATCCGAAGGATCGAGTGTGTGCGTGCTCAATGCTGTTCTGGGTCGGGCAGCTTTCCTGGGTGCGGTGCCAGTTCTGCAAGGCCGGCGCCCGATCAGACGGCTTCGAGCGCCCCGACGACCCGGTCGCCGATGCCCTGCACGAAGGAAACCGGATCGTCGGTGAACGGCATGACGTGGACCTCCTCGATGCCCACGTCCGCATACGCGCGCATCTGCTCGACGAACTCCGTGGCTCCGGCGCCCTCGGTGTCGACCGGACCAGTCCACAGGATTGTCTTTCGGATTCGATCGAAATCGGTTCCCAGCTCACGGCAGTGCTCCCGGAGGACGTCGAGCTTCGCCCGGATGACGTCGGGTCCCGCCTGCGGGCCGGTGAACAGGTTGCAGGCGTCCGCGTACTGCGCGACAAGGCGCAGGGTCTTCCTCTCCCCGGTGCCCCCGACCATGATCGGTGGATGCGGCTTTGCGATGCACTGAGGGACGTTGATGGTCTCGCGGAGGGAGTAGTGCTGCCCCACGAACGGCCCATCCTCGTCGCTCCACATCTGCAACACGATCTGCAGAGTCTCCTCGAGCAGTTCGAAGCGTTCTCCAAGCGCCGGGAACGGCACCCCGAGCCCGAGGTGCTCGCGCTCGTACCAGGCCGCCCCGAGGCCGAGAACAGCACGTCCGCCGGACAGGACGTCGAGGGTGGTGATGATCTTCGCGAGGAGCCCGGGGTGACGGTACGTGACGCCGGTGACGAGCAGCTGCAGCTCGACCGTCGACGTGCTCGCCGCCAGGAAGCCCAATGTGGTGTACCCCTCGAGCATGGGCTTCTCCGGACCACCCGCCATCTCCATCTGGAAGTAGTGGTCCATCACCGAGAGGTTGGCGATTCCGGCACCCTCGACGGCCTTGCCGACTCGGGTGAGCGTCGGACCGATCTCCTCGGCACCTCCGTGGATATCGAAGTTGACGATGTGGATTCCGAGCCTCATCCCAGCCTCCAAGCGAGATGCCCACGACGGACCTTTCGACGTGGCGGTCCCTCGGCGGACTATTGTCCTCGCGATCGCCTTCTCGACCAACCGCCCAGGCGATGACGAGGCAGAACTCGCAGTCGACGATGCCCGAAGGACCTTCTCGTCGCTGAGTCGCCCGAGGTGGTGAACCTGGTAGCGGCGGGGAGGAAGGATGGCCGAATGGCGCACCCACGCATGTACGACGATGCGGATCCACAGCTGGCACGCATCCGGGCGTGCTGCATGGCCCTGCCTGACGTGGTGGAGTTCGAGTCGCACGGCCGGCCCAACTTCCGCGCCGGTTCACGGCGCGTCTTTGCGGTGTACGGGGCCGGTCCGGACCACGCGCATGCGGTCATCCTGCGGATCGACCCGGCTGATGAGGAAGGCCTCAGGGCCGATCCACGGCTCTTCGTCCCTCCCTACTACCCCGAACGGCTCGCCCTCGACCTGGACGTGCCGGATGTCGACTGGGTCGAGGTGGCCGAGCTCGTCGAGTCCGCATACCGCACGGTGGCCTCTGCCCGCATGCTCCGGGCGCTGGATGCGGGGCGGTGACGTGCGCGACGATGCGAGCAGGTTGCAGGCGTGGTTGGCCTATTCCGTCCGCGGTTGCCACGGAGACCTCGCGGTGGGCACGAACTGCGCCGAGGGGCGCCACTCCTCGGATATGCATGGATACGTTCTCAACACCATCCATTCGTCGATCGGAGCGCGGCATGACTCTTCCCCTCGCTGACCCTTCCCCGTCGACGGCTCCTGCGCGAGCGGCGGAGCGTGCCCGTGCGTACTTCGAGAGCCTGCCGTCCCGCCCGGTGGCGCCCGCCGTGGACCTCGCGCTGCTGCGGGACGCCTTCGGAGGCCCTGTCCCCGAGGCCGGCACCGACGCCTCGAGTGTGATCGACGCACTGGTAGCGGCGGCTGAGCCTGGACTCGTCGCCACGGCCGGACCTCGCTACTTCGGCTTCGTGACGGGTGGTTCGCTGCCCGCGGCCGTTGGGGCGGACTGGCTGGCTGCAGCATGGGACCAGAACGCGGTACTGGGAGTGTGTTCGCCGGCCGCCGCCGTGTGCGAGGAGGTGGTGGCGGAGTGGCTGGTTGACCTCCTGGCACTGCCGCCCGGCAGTGGGGTCGGACTGGTCACCGGCGGCCAGATGGCCAACACGACGTGCTTGGCCGTCGCCCGGCGAACGGTGCTGCGCAGGGCGGGGCACGACCCCGATCGCGACGGACTCGCCAACTGTCCGCCGGTAGCAGTGATCGTCGGTGCCGAGGCCCACGCGACCATTCGGCGCTCCCTGGCATTCCTCGGCATCGGCACCGCCCAAGTGCTCGTCGTGGACGTGGATGAGCAGGGCGCGATCCGGACCGGTGCAGTGGAGGCCACCCTGGCAGGTCTCGAGGCCGGCACGCCGGCGATGGTGTGCGCGCAGGCCGGCAACGTGAACACTGGCGCGTTCGACCCATTCGAGGACATCGCGGACGCCTGCGCCAAGTACGGGGCGTGGATGCACATCGACGGGGCCTTCGGTCTATGGGCGGCAGCGGCGCCGGCTCGGCGGAGCCTCGTGGCGGGTCACCACCGGGCGGATTCCTGGGCGGTCGATCTTCACAAGTGGCTCAACGTCCCGTACGACAGCGGTGCGGCGATCATGCGCGACGCGTCCAACCAGTCGGATGCCCTGCATCTGTCTGCCCCGTACCTCGTGGCCGGCGAGGAGCTGAGGGACGGGTCGTCCTTCGTGCCCGAGTCCTCCCGCCGTTCTCGATGCTTCCCCGTGTGGGCGGCCGTCACATCGTTGGGGCGGCGTGGCATTTCACAGATGGTCGAAGGCTGCTGCGCGCTTGCTGCGTCGTTGGCGGCGCAGTTGGCGGAGCATCCCGACGTCGAGATCCTCAACGACGTCGTCATCAATCAGGTCATGGTCCGGGTCGGGGACTCGGACGCGCGAACCCGCGCGCTCATCGCGGCAGTTCAAGCCGAAGGAACGTGCTGGGCCGGACCCACTACGTGGCACGGCAAGGTTGCGATGCGGATCTCCGTCAGCAACTGGTCAACGACGACGGCCGACATCGACATGTCCGCGCGCGCGATTCTTGACGTCATCCCGGCCACCGAGGAGAGCGCCTAGGGGTGCGGACGCGAGATCCGCAGGCTCAGACGCGACTCATCACGTATCGACTCGTGGCCTTCCCAGTCCAGGCTTCGCGCAATGGCCTTCTTCCAATCCGCTACAGGTCAGCGAGCGCTGGGAGTCGATGGAGCATGACCATGCCCACTTTGCGGAACCGAGCATCCCCTGACTGCTTGTCGCCTTGGAAAGGTCGAATCTCTCGCACATGCTGTACCGCTCATCGATAATGAGGCATGCCCTTTGCGGAGATCAATTGGCTGGCTGTGCTCGTTGCCAGCGTCGTGTCGTTCGTCATCGGCTTCCTGTGGTTCAGTCCGAAGACGTTCTTCCCGGTCTGGTGGAAGGCGATGGGCCGTCGCGCGGACGAGGCTCCAGAGGGCGGCCTGCCCATGGGGGCCGTCTTCGGTCTCACCATCGTCGGCATCCTCGTGCAGGCCACCGTCCTCGCGCTGGTCATTGAGCTGATTCGGATGACGGGTCAGGACGTGGGGTGGTGGGGTGGCGCTGCCACCGGCGCGCTCATGGGTGTCGGCTTCGCCGCGGCGGCGTCGCTCAGCCACCACCTGTTCGCGGGGTTCTCCATCAGGGCTTGGGTGCTCGAGGTGGGACAGGACATCGTGTGCCTGGCCGCGATGGGCGCGGTTCTGGGGGCGTGGGCATGATGACGGTCGATCCCACGCGAGACCTCGTGCTCGAGCGCGACCTCTCGATCACGCCCGACGAGGTCTGGCGTGCCTGGACGGAGCCCGACCTCCTCGTTCAGTGGTTCACGCCGCGTCCCTGGCGCACGACGGAGGTCGAGATCGACCTGCGCCCCGGCGGCATCTTCCGGACGGTCATGCGTGGGCCGGCCGGCGAGGAAGGCGGCGGGACGGGCTGCGTCCTCGAGGTCATCCCCGGGCGGCGACTGGTATGGACCGGTGCCCTACTGCCGGGGTTCCGTCCCGCCCTGTCCTCGTTCGGGGTCCCGCCGTTCACAGCGGTGATCGAGATGGAACCGGCCGGACGGGGTACGCGCTACACCGCGACCGTGCGGCACGCCGATGCCGCTGGCCGCCAGGTCCACGATGACATGGGGTTCGCGGCCGGCTGGGGTGCTGCACTTGACCAACTAGTTGAGGTCATGGGCGGCTGAGCGCCAGCAGGCAGAGGGTGCGAAGTACCTCGACCGCCCTGCCATCGAGCTCGACGATCTGGCATCGGCTGGGGCCGCCTACAGCGACGTCCCGCTGACCGGCACCTGCGCCGTGTGTGATTGGAACCCGCACCCTCAGATGGACCGTCATCATCTGTTCGCGGGCTGGTCCAAGGCGTGGGTGCTCGAAGTGGGACAGGTCATCGTGTGCCTGGCCGCCATGGGTGCAGTCCTCGGCGCCTGGGCATGAGCGCCACCGGAGGCACAGTGGCCGCCGCTGCCTCGTAGCCCGCAGTCGCCGGAGCCGGGTTCAACGCCTCATCGCGGATGCCGGGACCGTAACGTTTGTGCGGGAGGCCATCGTGGCAGTCATCCGCGTCCTACTGGCCAGTTCAACGCTGCTCGCGGTCGTCCTCGTGCCCACGCAGCCTGCGGCCGCCTCGGATAACCTCACCTGGGCCCAGGTGCAGGCCGCGGCGCACGCTGCGCAGTCGGGCATCACGCAGGGCGGAGGCACCGCCACGGTCGAGGTCACCGCGAAGATCAGCTTCCGCCAGGTCACGGACTATCGGCCGGGCGGATCGGCGAACCGCGAGCGCTATCGCGAGGCCGGCATGTCGGACTCCGAGCCGGACCGATTGACCTGGACGATCACCAGGAACGGTGCGGTGAGCAGGTATCGACCCATGCCACCACTGCCGAAGGCGGGCCGGTATCCGACGCTGCGAACGGCTACGTGGGTCCGCCTGAACCCTCCTACGGCAGGCGGCGTGACCCCTCCGATCCTGCAACTGAATGTCTTCGATCCGCTGGGCGAGATGTCATCCAGCCCGGCGGACGAGGCGGGCATCACCTCGGCCTCGTGGATCCATGGGGTCGAGGGCGAGCCTGTGTCGGACGTGAACGCGACCTTCGCCCAGCAGCCCACGGGCGTACTCGTCCTGCGGTCGTTCTCGGTGCGAGACCTGCACCCGACCGGGCCAGGTTCCGCCTTGAGCGTGCAGGTGGGCTTCGCGAATCCCCAGCTGGTCGTGCCGCGCTTCAGTTCAGCACTGCCCGAGGACTACGTGGCCGCGGCCCTGGACGCCGCTCGCGACACGGCTTTCGCGTTCTACGCCGTGCGAAACGCAGCCAACAGTGCACGCGAGAAGGCAGACCAGATGACCCGAACCGAGTTGATCGCGTATGTGCGCAGACAGGTGGCGGCCAACGAGGATTTCGCCCATCCGCCGGCGGACCCGACAACGGACACCATCGCCAATCTGCCCAGGGGACTTCGACTCACCAACCCGAACGCGTACTCCGGTCGGTCCACCATCTGGACCATCTCGGTAACCCCGGACAACCGGGTGGTCCTGACCAGGCGGACGAAGCCCAGCACGGTCACTCCAGCCCCCTGACCCGATGACGGACGAGGCATCTCTTCACGGCCTGGGCCAGTCACGTCGTTGCCCGTTGCCGCCCAGTCGTGGCCGGTTGCGCTTCGTCATGCGATCATCCGTGCATGCGTGACGAGTCCGTCGGCGAGCACGTGGAGTCGGCTGAGCACCTGCTCGAGCTCCGCAAAGAAGGCTTCACGATGGCGCTCTACGTTGCGGTGTGCCTCCTCGCCGTCTTCATCGCGCTGCCGGAGAGCGGAGCCAGCGGAAATGCCGCCCGGCTGGTCTGGGGGGTGACGGTTGGTCTAGCGATCGTGCACATCTTCGCGTTCAGCATCTCGGCGCGACTGGTCGGCTCGGGCGAGATCCGACCAGTCGACGTGAAGTCGAGCGGGGCTCAGCTGGCCGGTGCCGCGTTCGTGGCACTGCTCGCCTCGATCCCACTCATCTTCCTGCCGGCGGACGTCGAGGTAGAGGTCGTCGAGGTCGTGCTGTGCGGCTTCGTCGCCATCTCCGGCTACGCGGTTGCTCGCGCCGGTGATGCGTCACGACCGAAGGCCGTGGCCTACGCGCTGGTCGTCCTGGTCGTCGCGGTTGCGCTCGCTGTCCTCAAGAACAGTATCTCGGGCCATTAACTGCTCACCCGCTGACAAGGCCTGCTCGCCGTGTCCCGCGAGCAGCTCGCGCAGTCCGATCAGGATCTCACAGCGGCTACGGTTGCGTTGCTGCCCGTCTATGACGTAGCCCCAACAGTGGAGGAAGACATGACCGACTCGTCGAAGCCGTTGACCGCCGCGAGCTCCGTGGGCTCCTGGCTCGCGGACCCGATCGGCGGACCGCTCGTTCGTCAACTGCTGGCGCAGGGCGGCATGGACGAGAGCGTGCTGGCTCCGGTCTCCGGACTGCCTTTGCAGACGCTCGCCGACATGAGCCAGGGCCAGATGCCGCAGAGCGTTGTCGACGACCTGGTGATGGCGGCGAACGGCGGCACGATGCCGGTCGTCGCCGAGGCGGCCGGAGCTGCACCGACGGTGCCGGGGCGCTTCGCTGACCGGACCGTCATCGTCACGGGCGCCGGGTCCGGCATCGGACGGGCCGTTGCCGCCCGCATCGTCCGCGAGGGCGGTCGCGTTGTGGGCGTCGACGTCAACGCCACCGGTCTCGAGGCCGTGGTCGCCGACCTCGGCAGCGACAACGTGATCGCGGTCACCGCTGACATCACCAAGGCCGACGACGTGGCCCGCATCATGGCCGCCGCGGGGGGCTCGATCGACGGCCTGGCGAACATCGCGGGGATCGTGGACGACTTCAGTCCCATCCACGAGACATCCGATGAGGTATGGCACCGCGTGTTCTCCGTCAACGTCGACGGCATCTTCCTGCTCAGCCGAGCGGTCGTGCCCGTGATGCTCGAGGCGGGCCGCGGTTCCATCGTCAACATCTCGTCCGAGGCCGGTCTGCGGGGCAACGCGGCCGGCGTGGCCTACACGGCCTCGAAGCACGCGGTTGTCGGCATCACGCGCAGCATGGCCTTCATGTACGGGCCAAGCGGAATCCGCACCAACGCCGTGGCTCCGGGCGGTGTCGCGACGGGCCTTGCCCCGTCGTCCTACTCACCGTTCGGGAAGCAGCGCACCGCTCCGTTCATGCAGCTCATCACCCCGGTGGCGACCGCGGAGCAGCTCGCAGCCTCGATCACCTTCCTGCTGTCCGACGACGGCGTCAACGTGAACGGCGCCATCCTGCCCTCCGACGGTGGCTGGTCGGTGCAGTAGCCCGTCGCAGGTGGTCCGACGCCGACGAACTCGGACCGGAAGCGGGCGGGTCTATGCCATGGTGGCCGAGGGCTTCCACGCGCCTCTCTCCTCAAGCCGGCGCATCTGCTGTGCGGCCGCGCCGGGGTCGTGCAACTCACCTCGTGCCAGCAGGCGCTCAGCGACGGTGCTGCGATGCTCGAGCGGGTTGTGGTCGTCGTACTTGAACTTCGCCAGCACGTCGACGATGTGCAGTCGAAGGCCGAGGATGCCGGGGAGCATGCGCCCGTAGGGCGGGGCGTGGACGTCGACCGCCGCGTGACCACCGTGGGGCTGCAGATGGCGCAGTTGGAGGCGCAGGAGCTCCGCCTTCTCCTCGGGGTCGTCGACGATCGTGGCGTCGCAGGTGAACTGCACCGTTGCGTAGTAGCTGGTGGGGACGCCGTCCTCGTCTGGTCCGCCCGCCTTGGCGCGCCAGGTGCTGGGGATGAAGGCGTAGTCGCCGATGACGCTGAATAGCACGCGTGGGTGAGATGCGATGTGCGACCACGCGGGGTTCGGTCGGGCGAGGTGCACCAGGAGATCCGGGCCCTCGAGGACGGCGTGGGTAGGCACCAGCACCGGGGCGCCTGATGGGTCGCTGTTGGTGATCGCGAGCTGCCCGAAGGGGGTTGTCGTGCCGAGCCAGCGACGCCACTCGTCGGGACCGGCGGAGTCCCATGGACGGATGAGCATGACGGTCTCCTTCAGTGGTCGATCCCAGAAGTCCTTGCTGGCTGCCCCGGCCGCGCGCTCATGGGCGCACCCGCGCCATGGGCTCGAGGACGGTCATCGTGAAGCGGACGGTCCGACCGCCCTCGTTCGCGTATTCATGCGCGACGTCTGCGAGCACGCTGGCGGCGTCACCGGTCCGCAGGCGACGGGCCTCGCCGCCGATCCGGAGGGTCAACTGCCCGCGGAGGACGTGCAGCAGTTCGCGGGTCCCCGGTCGGTGGGACTCAGAGGAGTACCTCTCGCCCGGCTCGAGGGTCCAGTCCCACAGCTCGACCATGTCCGGGGTGTCAGCCGACGCGACCATGACCGCGGATCCGCCCGCCTTGCCGCGCCATAGCGGCTCACGCTCGGCCGCCCTGGAGACCACTATCCGCTGATCCTGTGCGGGACCGGTCACGAGGTCGGCCAGGCTGACGTGCAGCGCCGTGGCCAGGCGCAGCAGGGTGGCGATGCTGGGATTGCTGGTGGCTGCCTCGACGTTCACGATCATTCGGCGGCTCACCCCGCTGCTCTCGGCAAGATCGTCGAGGGTCCATCCGAGGTCTAGGCGCGTTGCGCGGACGCGGCGGCCCACAGCCTCGGGGACCTGCTCGACGAGCGCCTCGATCCTCATCGCACCTCCTTGTTATGGCTCGCATTGTTGCACAGCATAGTGCAGTATCATGCACTGTGACCTCGACGGCGCTGGAGCGCGTGCCCGCCTGGATGCTGGCCAGCCTGGCCATGCTCTCGGTGCAGCTCGGGGCTGCCATCTCCGTGGCCCTGTTCGACGACATCGGTGTCGCGGGCACGGCCTGGCTGCGGATCACGCTCGGGGCCATCGGCTTCGTCCTGATCGCACGTCCCCGGTACTGGCGTTGGTCGTGGCGAGAGCTGCGCGCGCCCGTCCTGCTCGGCGTCGTCTCCGCCGTCATGACCCTCAGCTTCCTGGCCGCCATCGACCTGCTTCCCCTGGGAACGGCGGTGGCGATCGAGTTCCTCGGCCCCCTCAGCGTCGCCGCGATCCACAGTCACAGCCGTCGCGCCCTCGCGTGGCCCGCACTCGCCCTGGTCGGAGTCGTGCTCCTCACCGAGCCCTGGCAGGGCACCCCCAGCCTGCCGGGAATCGCCTTCGCCGCCCTCTCCGGCGTGTTCTGGGGCATCTACATCGTCATAACCCAGCACGTCGGAGACCGCTTCGCCGGAGTCGATGGACTCGCCATCTCGCTGCCGGTCGCTGCGGTGGTGACGGCAGCTGTCGGGATTCCCCAGGCCTGGGGGCATCTCACGTGGAACGTCCTGCTGGTCGCCCTCGTCGCGGCGGTGCTGCTCCCGCTCATCCCGTGGACCTTCGAGCTGTACGCCTTGCGCCGGCTCACCAAGGCGGCATTCGGCACGCTGATGGCCCTCGAGCCGGCCATCGCCCTGGTCATCGGGATGGTGGTGTTGCACCAGGTGCCCGCAGCACCGCAGTTGCTGGGCATAGCGTGCGTGGTCCTCGCCGGGATCGCGGCCGAGCGCTCGGGGCGGCGTGAGAGCGAGCTCCCCGACCTGACGGCGTTCGGGTAGTACCAGGCGTCGGACTGTGCACTGGGCGCCCGGGCCTGTGCCCCAGACCCACCCGCGTCTCGAATGCACACAGAAACTTCATGAGCAGCGCAGCACGACCTCAAAGGTCCGCGCGGATGATGGCTATCAGAGCCAGTGAAGGCGAACGGGCCATAGCCAAGGGAGCACGGCGATGATGGGTTGGTACGGAGGTGGCCTCAACGGGGCCGCACCGTTCATGTGGATCGGGATGGGCCTGTTCTGGATCGTCCTGATCGCGTTGGTCGTCTTCCTGGTGCTGCGTCTGCTGCCCGGGAGCGGGGCTGCAAGCCGGTCGCCGTCCACATCGGGCCAGCGGGCGGCGGAGTCCGCCGAGCAGATCCTTGACCGCATGTTCGCCACCGGCGAGATCGATGAACAGACCTACCGTGCCCGACGTGGCGCGCTCAGCGAGATGAGGAAGCAGTCATGAAGTCATCGCGACGTATGTACACGGTCGCTCTCGGAGCAGCCGGCCTGGTGCTGGCCGGGTCGATGGTCGGAGCCATGGCGTATGCCGCCAACGACGGCTCGTCCGGGAACAACGACGACTCCTGGAGCCAGGGACTGAGCGGCGGGATGATGGGCGGCGGGAGGGCCAACGGCGGGCGGGATGATGGACCAGGGCTGGAGTCAGGGCGACTCGACAGAAGACCCTGCAGTGACGTCTCGACCAGGCCGCGAAGATCGCTACCGACTGGGCCTCGACGAACCTGCCGGGAGCCACTCTGGACTCGGGACTGCAGATGCCGATGGGCTACGCGTTCGTGGCGAGCAAGGACGGCAAGGTCGTCGCGCATGTCATGGTCAACGACGACACCGGCAGGGTGTTCGCGGTGGACAGCGCGAACTTCGGCGGCATGATGGGCGACTGGAACCAGGGCGGTTCGACCGACACTCCCACGGTGACGTTGGACCAGGCCACGAAGATCGCCAGCGACTGGGTCGCCGCGAAGTACCCGGGCGCCACGCTCGGCACGGGCACGCGGATGCCGATCGGATACCTGTTCGTGGCCAGCAAGGACGGCAAGGTCGTCGCCCATGTCATGGTCAACGACGACACCGGACAGGTGTTCGCCAGCAACGGCCGCAACTTCGGCGGGATGATGGGTCGCGGCTGGTCCAACGGCCCAACGGGAGCGGAGGCGGGATGATGGGTCAAGGGACAGCCGACGGGATCATCGATGATGAGCGGTCGCAGCGCCTGACGATGATCCAGACTGGATCCGGTGAACGACCCGCTGCGTGTCCTCGTCGTCGAAGACGAGGACACGATCCGGCGTGTCGTCGTCGGCTATCTGGAGCAGGAGGGCTACGCGGTCACCGAGGCAGTCGGACGGGACATGCGGCGGTCGACCTGGCCCGCCGCGAGTCGCCCGACGTCATCGTCCTGGACCTGGGTCTGCCCGGTATCGACGGCATCGAGGTGTGCCGGCAGGTGCGCGCCTTCACCGACGCCTACATCATCATGCTCACGGCGCGCAGCGACGAGGTCGACAAGCTCATCGGACTGTCCGTCGGCGCGGACGACTACCTGACCAAGCCGTTCAGCCCGCGCGAGCTGGTGGCGAGGATCAAGGTCATGCTGCGCCGGCCGCAGGTCTCGGCCTGACGCGCCGGACGCTCAGGTGCGAGTCTTCGGCGATCTGCGGATCGACCCCGAGTCCCGTGAGGTGACCCTGGCCGGTCGCGCCGATCGACCTGACGCGCACGGAGTTCGACATCCTGGACGTGCTCAGCGAGAACCCACGCCGCGTGCACAGTCGAGCCCACCTCGTCGACGAGGTGTGGGGGCAGGACTGGGTCGGGGACGAGCGGGTTGTCGACGTGCACGTCGCACACATCCGCGCCGAAGCTCGGTGAGGACGTCGCCGATCCCAAGTACGTGCTGACAGTCCGCGGTGTGGGCTTCCGCATGGGCAGTGGATGAGCCGGCAGCGGCGGGTGGTCACGGCCCGCGGCTGACGACACGCGATTCTCGGCGCAATGGCGTTGGTGGTTCTTGCCGGCGCGGGAACGCTCATCGTGGTGTCGCTGCTGCTGGCACCGGCGATCTTCTACAACCACCTGAACCAGGCGGGGGTGACGCCTGACGGTGCGCTCGCGACGCACATCGACGAGGGCTTCGCCACCTCGATCCTCGTTTCGACACTGGTCGGAGTCGTGATCGCCTCTGCTGTCGCCGTGGCCATGGCCACCCTGGTGTCCCGTCGCATCAGCCGACCCGTGTCGGTCGCTGCTGCCGCAACGACACTGCTGGCGAACGGCGACTACTCGGCGCGCGTTCCCTCGTCCCGACTGGGCCCCGAACTCGACGCCCTCGCCGACGGAGTCAACGCCCTGGCCGAGCGGCTCGAGGCAACCGAGACCACCCGTATCCGGCTCGATGACCGACCTCGCCCACGAACTCCGCACCCCGCTGGCGGCCATCGATGCCACCGTCGAGGCGATCGCTGACCAGGTGCTTCCCGCCGACGAGCAGACCCTCGCGACGCTGACGGACAATGCGCGGCGACTGTCCCGCCTCGTGGACGACCTCGCATCCGTGTCGCGGGCCGAGGAGCGCTCCTTCCGACTTGTCACGTCCCGCGTCGACCTCGCGTACCTGGGTCGGCGGGCCATCGACAATGCCGCAGCAACGTTCGTGGCAAAGGGCGTGTCGCTTGCCGGGCCGACCGGGGCCGGCCCCGTCGTGACCGCCGACCCCGACCGCGTTGTCGAGATCCTCGGGGAACTGCTGGACAACGCCCTTCGCGCGTGCACTGCCGGCTCCTCGGTCGTGGTCACCACTGCTACGGACGGGTCACGCGGGCGACTGATCGTCACGGACGACGGCTCGGGTTTCGATCCCGACGACGCCGACCTGCTGTTCCAGCGGTTCTATCGCGCCGGCGCGGCTCGATCCTCGGATGTGGGCAGCGGCATCGGCCTGACGATCGCCCGGGCGTTGGCCGAATCGCAGGCGGGATCGCTGACGGCGTCCAGCGGTGGACCTGGGTGCGGTGCCGTCTTCACCCTCGAGCTGCCACTGGCATGACGACGCCATCGGCGTCCACGAACGCGATGATCTCGGAGGGTCACCGGCAGACCGTGTCGACCTACTGGCCCTTCGGAAGCAGTCGCTTGAGCAGCAGGGCGTTCACGACGACGATGATGGACGACCCCGACATGCTGAGTGCGGCGACCTCCGGTCGCAGCATCACGCCGAAGGCGGGCATGAAGACGCCGGCGGCAATCGGAAGGGCGATCGCGTTGTAGCCGACGGCCCAGCCGAGGTTCTGCCGCATCTTCCGGAGAGTGCCCCGCCCGATGCGCAGGGCCACCGACACGTCCAGCGGGTCGGACCGCATCAGGACGACGTCCGCCGTCTCGATGGCGACGTCGGTTCCGGCGCCGATGGCGATCCCCACGTCGGCCTGGGCCAGCGCTGGCGCGTCGTTGACTCCGTCGCCGACCATGGCCACCCGCAGTCCGCGCTTCTGGAGCGCGGAGATCTGCTCGGACTTGCCATCGGGCATCACCCCCGCGATCACGCTGTCGATGCCGAGTTGGCCGGCGATCCGATTCGCCGTGGCGCTGTTGTCGCCCGTGAGCATGACGACCTGCACGCCCATCTCGTGCAGCGCCGTCACAGCGGCGGCAGCCGTCTCCCGAGGGGCGTCGGCCAGCGCAATGACCGCAACGGCCCGCGCACCGACACCGACCAAGACGGCCGTGCGTCCGCTCGCGGCCAGGGTGTCTCGGGCACGGGCGAGGGATGCGGAGACGTCCATGCCGGAGTCGTTCAGCAGGAGTGCGGAACCCACGGCGACCGGCCGACCCTCCACGGACCCGACCGTTCCGCGCCCGGGGACATTGCGGAACTCCGACGCACCCGGGATCTCGACGCCCTTCGCTGCGGCATGACGGACGATGGCAGCGGCCATCGGATGCTCGGACTCGCGCTCGACGGCTGCTGCGAAGCGGAGCGCCTCGCTCTCGGTGGCCGACTCGACCACGATGTCGGTGACGTCGGGCTCGCCGCGCGTCAGCGTGCCGGTCTTGTCCATCACCACCGTGTCGATCTGAGCGGACGACTCGATTGCGCCGGCGTTCTTGAACAGCACGCCGCGTTGGGCCGCCATCCCGGCCGCGACCGTGATGGCGGTCGGGGTAGCCAGCCCCAGGGCGTCGGGGCAGGTGATGACGACGACAGTGATGGCGAAGAGCAGGGCGGTCTGCACCGATCCGGTGCCGATGTACCAGGCAGTGAAGGTCAGCGCACCGCCGAACAGGGCGAGCAGCACGAGCCAGAAGGCGGCCCGGTCCGCGAGCCGCTGACCGGGAGCCTTGGAGTTCTGCGCCCGCTGAACCAGTGCCACGATCTGCGCGAGGGCCGTATCGGCCCCAACGGCGGTGGCCCGGACGCGCAGCGACCCGGTGGTGTTCACCGATGCGCCGATGACGCGAGTCCCGGGGGCCTTCGCCACCGGCAGGCTCTCGCCGGTGACCATGGACTCGTCGATCTCCGAGGTGCCCTCCACCACAGCACCGTCGACGGGCACCTTCGCCCCGGGGCGGACCAGGAGCAGGTCGCCCACGCGGATCTCAGCCGTCGGCACGTCCACCGGCTGACCCTCTCGGATGACGGTGGCTGTCGCAGGCGCCAGCTCGAGCAGGGTGCGGATGGCGGCGTTGGCACCGCCGCGCGCCCGCATCTCGAGCCAGTGGCCCAGCAGCACGAACGACGTCAGCACGGTCGCGGCCTCGAAGAAGACCTCGCCACCGCCCGTCAAGGGTGACGCCGACGCTGTACAGCCAGCCGGCGCCGATCGCGACGGCGACGAGCACCATCATGTCCAGGGTGCGGGAACGCAGCGCCTGCACGGCACCGTCGAAGAAGATCCACGCAGAGTAGAAGATGACCGGGAGGCTCAACAGCAACGAGAACACGTCGTCGCGCAGGGCGAACGGAGCCGGCACCGCGTAACCCAGCACCTCTCGTCCGATCGGGGAGTAGAGCAGGATCGGCACGGAAAGAATCGCTGCGACGAGGAATCGGTTGCGCATGTCGCGTGACATCGACTCCATCGACATGCCCGCGTGGTCGCCGCCGTGACCCATCGCCTCGTGGGAGGTCGCCCCGAGGGTCGCCGGTGCCGTCGGACCCGGCGGATCAAGGAGGGGATCGCAGACGTGGTCGGGAACCGACTGGCCTGCACAGTGGTACCCGCACGCGCGCACCCATTCAGCAAGCTCGGCGACGCTCGTGGCACCGTCGCGGAAGGTGACGTTGGCCGTCTGCGAGACGACGTTCACCGACACGGCGACCACCCCGGGCCTCGCCATCAGGATTCCCTCGGCGATCGGTGCGGAGCTGGCCCAGTTGACGCCGCCCATTTCGAGGACCGCCGTCGTCGTCTGTGCGCCCATGGCGAACTCCTTCAGCAAAGGCATCGTCAGTTCCGGGGAACGCATGCTCGTGCGTCGTGATTCCGAGGCACCACGGCAACCGCGGAATCTTCATCGAACGGATACCTGCGCCAACGGCCACCGGGTCGCCGACGTGGGGTGCCCCTTGGCCCGTGCCTCGGGCTACCTGGGTCAGGGCACGCCCGGAGCCGGGGCCGTTCTGGACCGGAGAACGAGACCAATCGCCAGGCCGCCATCCTCCAGCGGGGGACCATGGAGTGGTGCATCGCCGAGGCTGACGCCTAGCCGCAGGAATGCCACGAGGGGTCCGAACCGCGGTGAGTGCCTGAGCCACTCCGGGGCGCTGGCCGTCAGTCGCCGATGACCGTCAGACGTACCTCGACGACATCACCCGGTTCGATCCCCTCGCGGTCACGCACCTGCCGCTTGATCGGGAGCACGAAGGTTCCCGCCTTGGAGTCGGGGAAGATGGACGTGTCCCAGTCGGTCTCGCCGACGCGCACGTGCACCTTCAGGGAGCCGAAGCCCTTCCGGCGGCCTTCGAATCGTGCGGCGATGTCGTCCGCGACGGCTTCGGGCAGCGAGACGAAGTGCCAGCCGGCGTCACCCGGCCACAGCCACAGCACGCCGCTGAAGGAGACCTCCATCGGCCCATTATGGTTGCGGTCGTCCACGGCGAGGAACTGTCGTGGGCTGACGGGTCAGGCGTTGACGGTCACGACCTGTCCCGTCGACGCGCTCTGACGCGCGGCGTCGAGGACCTCGAGGGTCGCGATGGCCTCGGCGGCGGGCACCGGGAACGGGGCAGCGCCCCGAAGGGCGGCGGCGAACTACCCGCGACACCGGTTTCGATCCGCGGGATCGAACCGAATCCTGCGTCAGTCCTGCGGTGGCCTCCCCGGGGCTCGGAACTGCGGTGCGACGGTCACTGTGGTGGAGTACCCGGCCTCGTCGGTGCAGGTCACGGTCATCGTGAACGAGGGTGCCTTGATGGTGATCACACCCGTTCCGGGGGACCGCTCGACCTTCTGCGGGCCCGGGTTCACGACCAGCATGACCACGTCGCCGTCCGCCACCGGCACGCCGTTGATGTCGGCCACCACGAGGCAGTTCTCGGTAACGTCGTCGCTGCACTCGATGTCGACGCGGAACTTGCCCTGCTTGGCGCCGACCTGTATCGGCACCAGTTTCGCCGACACCACCGGGGGCATGCCGCCCTTGGCCTCGACGAACACGGCGGTCGTTCGGGCCGGCACCGTGAACGTGCCCGTGCCGGTGTCGAACGCGGCCGATCGGACGATCGGGTCGGCTGATTCGGCCTGCACGGTGTGCAGGGCGATGTCGGCGCCCTTGAGGGAAGGCAGCTGGTACGTCACCGGGTCGTCGGTGGCGTTGAACACCACCACGATGCCGTCGGCGTCCCGATCGAGGTCGCCGCCGGGCAGCGGATCGCGGCTGGGATCGGCCAGCTCCATCACGATGAGGCCGGGCACCTGATCCGGGCCGGTGTTGTGGAACACCAGCCGATCGGAGACCTGCGCAGCAGTTCCTAGCCGGAACAGCGGCGACGAACCCCGGATCTGCAGCATCTCAGCCGTATGGGCGGTCGTCGATGCGATATCCGACGGCGCCGGCCTGAGGGCCGGATCGGCCAGCAGCGGCTGGATCAGCGGCCAGTTGGCGCCGTTGTCGCCCGCGGGCGGCAGGCCCACGCCCCAGTTGTTGGTCTGGCCGGTGAAGTCCAGCCGGTTGAACCAGTCACCGGAGTCGTAGCTGTTGCGGTCCAGGGACTTCGACCGCAGCAGCTCCATGCCGGCATGCATGAACGGAACGCCCTGGGACAGCAGCGCGTAGTCGATGCCCAGATTCTGGGCGCGTACGCGATCGGCCATGGACGTGTCACGCGGGTGCTTGTACTGGGAGATGTCGAACAGCGTCTGGTTGTCGTGGGCCTCGACGTAGACGATGTTCTCCTGCGGGTCGCCGGTGTAGCCGGTCGGCGAGCCGTTGTAGTCGACCTGCGAGCCCTTCACCGTGGCGCCCGTGCGATCGACGAACGAGTAGTCGGCCAGGTTTCCGGCCAGGCCCACCCGCACCTGGTCGGCCGAGAGAAGCAGTTCGGCCTTCCGGTCGGCCACGGACGGACCACCAGGCCCTTCGACCTTCTCGTTCGGGTCGTACCAAAGGCCGTTGATCAGGCCCTGGTTCTTGACCAGATCATCCCCACCGTCGAACGGGCCACCGCCGCGGACCGCGTCGCGCAAACGGTCGTTGAACGTGCCGATCCCGGTGCCGGCCATGTTCGCCTGAGTCGCCTGGACGAACCGGGCGTTGTTGGCGACCTCGCCGAAGTTCCAGCCCTCGCCATAGAGGTAGATGGACTTCCCGTCGACCCCGTCCTTCTTGAGGGTCAGGGCGTCGAGGGCGGCGCGCAGATTGAGCATGTTCTGCTTCGAGTGGTGGCCCATCAGGTCGAAGCGGAAGCCGTCGACCTTGTAGTCACGAGCCCAGGTGACGACGGAGTCGATCAGGAGCTTCTCCATCATCGCGTGCTCGCTCGCGGTGTTCGAGCAGCAGGTGGACGTCTCGATCGCGCCCTTGTCGTTCAGTCGCTGGTAGTAGCCGGGCACCAGCCGGTCGAGGACCGACTTCGGATCCTGCCCGGCCGCGGTGGTGTGGTTGTAGACCACGTCCATCACGACGCGCAGGCCCTCGGAGTTCAGGGCCTTGACCATGTCACGGAACTCCACGATGCGCCGTGACCCCTGCGGGTCGGTGCTGTAGCTGCCTTCCGGCACCGTGTAGTGCCAGGGGTCGTAGCCCCAGTTGAATCCGTCCCTTCCGGCAGTGGCGGTCACGGCCGCCTGCTGACCCTCGGAGTCCGGCGGGAGCCCCGCGAGGTCGCTGTCCTGCGGCTGCTCCCAGGCGCTTCGGTCCTCATTGACGGTCGCGAAGTCGAAGGCCGGAAGCAGGTGCACGTGGGTGAGGCCGGCATCGGCCAGCTCCTCCAGGTGCTCGGTGCCGTTGGTGTCCTCGAGGGCGAACGCAGCGAATGTTCCCCTCTTGTTGGCCGGGACGGACGCATCGTTGGCCGAGAAGTCACGCACGTGCAGCTCGTAGATCGAGATGTCCTCAGGCTGCTTGAGCGGCGGCTTCTTCACTCGGTCCCACCCGCGCGGTTCGAGGCTCCGGGAGTCGAGGTCGACAACCTGGCTGCGTGCGCTGTTGGTGGACAGGGACAGTGAGTAGGGATCGGTCACCAGGTTGGTGACGACCGCCTGGGTGCTGGGTGCCCAGACCACCACCTCGTAGAGGTAGTAGCGGCCCGTCAGATTCTCCGCCGAGACCGACCACACCCCGCTTGCGTCGTCACGAACCATGTCGAGCGTCGCGGTCGGGTCCGCAGCACCGGCGCTGTCGAAGACACGGACCCGAGCCGTCTGGGCGGTGGGTGCCCAGAGCCGCAGAGTCGTGGTTCGACCGGAGACCGTTGCTCCGAGGTCCGCCTGTGTCGCCTGCGCCGCGTAGAGGTCGTCGAGGACGCCCGGGATCTGCACCGACGTCGCCCGTCGAAGGGTGCCGTCGGCCGCCTTCTCGACGGCGACGACCTGCCCGCGGAGGGCCTGCGGAACGGACGCCAGATCGGCGCGCCGGACCTTGAAGGCCTGGTAGCCCGCCAGATGCGGCCACTTCGCGGCCAGTTCCGGGGTCATGCCGGCGGGGTCGTAGGACAGCCGGATCGTTCTGCCCCCGACGGCCCCGGCCGCTCCGGCCGTGATGCCGCCGTCGGCACTCCACAGCAGGGAGTAGGACAGCGTGTCCGGGGACTCCGCCTTCCACAGGACGGTGTCGCGGGTGACCCATTGGGCCTGCGCCTTGGTGAGGTCGGCGTCGACACCGCGACCGACGACGGGCAGCAGCCACTGGATCTGGTTGTCCTTGGCCTGCCCGGACACGAACCACGTCTGGTTGCCGTAGACCGTCAGGTCGAGCGACTGGTCGGCGTTCGGGTCCTTGGCGTCCCCCCGGTGGATGATGAAGTTGAGCTGGGTGGCATCCGCGACGAGCGGCACCTGGAACACCGGTCCGAAGGCGTCGACGCGCACGGGCTTGAGGGGAGTGGTCCATTCGGTCGGACTGGCAGCCCCCGTCCAAGTGTGCATGCCCCAGAAATCGTTGCTGTTGGACGAGGTGTAGTCCCCGTAATTCCCATCGGCCCGGTGGTAGTGGATTTCCGCGTAGTCCTGCGCGGCACCGCGGGTGCGATGGATCGACGCATCGCCCTGATTGCGCCAGACCTCTCCCGCCACCGCTGGCACGAACGTCTCGTCGGAGTTGACGTCCTTGTTGTCGCCGTTGTGGATGATGAAGTTCAAGGCCGCCTGCGGGTTCTGCAGAGGGACGTCCCAGTAGGCACCGAAGTCGTCGATGCCGTCGTAGGGCCGCGGCGACGCCCAGTCGGTCCCTACCCCCGCGGCGATCGCGTCACCCCACAGGTGCAGGCCCCAGCCGGCGTAGTCGTCGGCCGTCCGGTCGTAGTGAATGCGGGCGAAGCCACGCGCGGCAGCCAGCGACGCATCCACCCCGGCATCGCCGGACGTCAGCCAGATCTCCGGCGTGACCTGCGGATTGACCGAGCGGTCGCCATCCGGGTCCTTCACGTCGCCGTTGTGGACGATGAAGCCGACGTTGCTCCCGCCGGGCTTCACCTTGACCCACGCAAACCGGCCGTAGGCGTCCTCACCGCTGAACGGGATCGGGCTCGCCCAGTCGACGGTGCCCTCGATGTCGCCCCACAGGTGCAGTCCCCAACCGTCGTAGTTGCCGTCCGGCCGGTTGTAGTGCACGACCAGGTATTCGGCGCCGCTCCCCGTGACCGGCGGTGGTGGAGTCGTCTCGCCGGCCGTGACCGAGATCATGTCGGCGTTCAGCGCGCCGGACCGCGTCTTGACGATGGCGCGGACGTCCAGGACGGCGCCCTTCGCGTAGCGGGAGACGTCGTACTGCATCGAGTAGGGCTTGTTGTCGTCGGTGCCGACGACCGTCCAGGCCCCGCCGTCGGCACGGACAGCGAACGTCACCTCAGCCGGGGCGCTGCCGCTGACGCTGGCCGAGAGATTGACGAGGCCCGTCACCACTGTGTCGGCCGGCGGGCTGCTGACGGAGATGCCTGGCGCCGGAGTGTCCGCGACGACGCTGTCGGCGCGGTAGACGACCGCCGAGAGCGGCGGGACCGTGACCGAGAGCTCGCGCGCGCCGTTGGTCGTCGCGGCAGCAAGGCCAGCTGGCCAGATCCCGCTGAAGTCCATGCTCGACGAGTACGTCGGGATCGACGCCGTCTTCTCGGTGGTGGCGTTGTTGAGCGCGACGACGTACTCGATGCCCTCCGCCCAATCCATGCGGGAGAAGGCGTAGATGCCGGCGCCGCTGGCCGAGAACCGGTGCTGCTGCAGGCCCGAGCGCAGTGCGGGGTGCGCCTCGGTCAGGGCGCCCAGGTCGGAGATGTGCAGGTAGATCGGGTGGGTGGTGTCGAAGTTGTCGTCGGCGGTCGTCGCAGCGGTCCCGATGAGGTCGTCGTCGTTGTAGGAGGCCACCTGCGACGGGAACATGTCCTGCCGTGCGTCCTTGTCGCCGCCATCGCCGACGAAGCCCTGCTCGTCGCCGTAGTAGACGACCGGGTTCCCGCGTGACAGGTACATCAGGGAATGCGCCAGCTCGCTGCGTGCCAGCTTCTCGTCACTGTCGCGCAGGAAGTAGCCGATGCGGCCCATGTCGTGGTTGCCGAGGAAGGTCGGCAGCGAGTACGCATTGGAGTCTGCGTCGATGTACAGGTCGTCCTGCAGGAACAGGTCGCGCAGACTGTCCGTGGCGCCGCCCTGCGCGAAGCCTCTCGCCTTGTCCTGGAACGCGAAGTCAAGGATCGCCGGCAGTTTCAGCTCGGTCGTGTACCGCGACGTGAACGACGGGTTGCCGTCGAAGACCTCGCCGAAGAAGAAGAAGTCGGGCTTTCCGTTGGCGACCGCGAACGCCTGGATGGCCGGCGCGAACGCCGTCCAGAACTCGTCGTTGACGTGCTTCACCGTGTCGATCCGGTAGCCGTCGATGCCCAGCTCGCTGATCCACGTGGTGAAGATGTCGATCATGCCGTTCACGACAGTGGGGTCCTCGGTGAACAGGTCGTCGAGTCCGAAGAAGTCCCCGTACTGGCTGGACTCGCCGGCGAACGTCGAGTTTCCGCGGTTGTGGTACACGGTGACGTCGTTGAGCCAGGCGGGCGTCTTCGAGCCCTCGAGGCCCGCCGGGATCGTCGGCGTGTACGGGAACGACCCGGAGTTGAGGTCGGGGAAGCCCGCGGTTCCGGCGACCGTCGCGTCGTCGAACTCGACTCCGTTCGCGTCGAGGTACGGGTAGGCGCCCTTGGTCCGGTAGGTGTCCTGGCCCTCCTCGTAGGCGATCACGTCGGCGGTGTGGTTCGTGATGATGTCGAAGAAGACCTTGATTCCCCTGGCATGGGCTGCCGAGATGAGGTCGGCCATCTGCTGGTTGGTCCCGAAGTGCGGATCGATCTGCGTGTAGTCGACGGTCCAGTAGCCGTGGTAGCCGGCCGAGACGTCCGTTCCGGCCCCCTGAACCCACCGGTTCGTGAACATGGGCGTCATCCACACAGCGGTGATCCCCATCTGGTCCAGGTAGTCGAGCTTGTCCATCAGCCCGGCGAGGTCGCCTCCGTGGTAGAACCCCTTGTCGGTCGGGTCGAGCCCGTGCACGAGGCGGCCCTCGGCCGGGTCCACGCCTGCCGTGTCGTTGCCGGGGTCACCGTTGGCGAATCGGTCGGGCATCACGAAGTAGAACTTCTCGCCGACGGCTGCCTGCCGCACGCTGTTGCCGGCCAGCGCGTCGTCGCCCGGAAGCGTCCCACTGCCCTGGCCCTGAACCGTGACGGTCGGGATGTTGTTCGACGGCGAATACGAGATGGTGACCCGATCGCCGAGTTGGCCGACGCTGAAGGGGATGTTCGCGGAGCCGCCACCGGCTCCATAGCTGAGGGTCCACGCTTCATCGCGCGCGACCTTGAACTCGTAGTCGCCGACCGGGAGGGCATCGGTGGTCAGGGTGTAGGTGCCGTCTCCGTCCGGGTCCTGCAGCCAGGAGCGCAGGCAGTCCGGCTGCCAGTCGCCCGGGCAGCCGAGCTCGCTCTGGAAGCTGCCGGCCGCCGTGGCGATGGCAGCTGACTGGGTATCCGTCACCCAGTGGGTCTGGTGGTCGTAGTAGAACTTCACCGATGCCGCTTCGGCCAGGGTGAGACCGATGTTGGTCGATCCGGTGTTGCTTCCGTAGCTCTCGTCCCAGGCGTTGTTGAGCGCCGCCTTGTACTCCCAGGACCCCGCCGGCACGTCGAAGCTCCCCTGCCAGACGCCGTCCGAGGCGTCGAGGGACAGCTGGGTGACGGCGCAGTCCGGCTGCCAGTCGCCAGGGCAGCCCAGTTCGCTCTGGAGGCTGCCGGCGATCGTCACCGACGTCGGGTCCGGGGTGACCGCGGCACCTGCCGCGCCTGCGGGGACGGTCACCGAGGCCGCGAGGAGCGCCCCCATCAGCAGGGCTCGGCCGTACGGACGCATCGCGCTCATCGGAGTCTCCAGTCATGCGGGGCCAGTGTGCGAGCGGAGCATCCGGCGATGTCACTGTCGAGACGCACTCGACCATCTGCAGACGCACGCCACCGGACGCCAATCGCCCGTGGGTGGCTGGGCTGCGCGGTCGCACCAGGACAGGGATCCCGCTTGTCCGTCCGCTCCGCAAGCACCGTAGCGCTCGACCGTGCCCACTATGCGACCTTTAATCCACTTCTAACCGGTCAGCCCGTCATGCGTCCGGTCTCATGGCCCACATCGACTGCTTCGCTTCGGCCGCACGACCTGCCGCACGACCTGCCGCAGGACCTGCCGCACCGGATGGTGCGGGAGTCCCGGATGCATCCCGCAGCGATGGTCAACGCCACGCGGACGACGTTCTGCGTGGCTGCCGGCACGACGGCGGCCAGCAACCGACGAGCAGCACCGCACGCTGGATCCGAGGGGCGACGACTACCACCTGGCTGGTCGCGCCGAACGCGTGGGCATTAGTGACAACCCGCTTCTCGACGCACCGGACAAGGTCGTACGTGATGGTGTGGCATGTCGTGCGCTACTCCCGGCAGAGAGCCTTCAGTTCGCCCAATTTGTCGGAGGTGTCCTGCGCGTCGCGCAGGGCCTTCGCCGACTCGGAGCCCGCGATCCGGCCATCCTCCGCAGCCTTCTCGAGCGTCTCCCGCCACAGAACCAGCGATCGGTACACGAGATTGAGCTTGCTCGCCACGAGCCAGAAGCGCTGGTCCTCCGGTGGATCATCGACGAAGGTCATTTGCGCCGTGCTGGATGTCTGGAAGGCGGTCTTCACCTGCGGAGTGGCCCGGTCGACGTACGCAGAGACTCGGTCCACGTCGCTCGTCGTGCTCACGGAGGCGTCAGTTGGCCCCTGCTCGACGGCGAGAATCGGGGGGCACACCGCTTCCACGTAGGACGATGCCTGGGGGCTCGGCTCGGCCGATGCGGCCGTCGCGGTTGCCGGACCCGAACTCTGCTGCGACGGGGATGCCGGGTTCGACGACGTCTGGCCCGACGAGCAGCCCGTCAGCGCCAACACACTGACAGCAATGGCCGCGTTGATCCTGCGCATGGGTGCCTTCTGCCTCGTCGGTGCTGGCACCGCCGATGCGGCGGTGAGCGTCCTGTCGCCCGTCAGGTGGCCAGCGTAGTTGGGGACCATCATGACCTGGCAACGACCAGCTGCCGCTCGGCAGAATGGCGCCATGGTCTCGATGTCGTTCGTCAATCGGCTCTACACGGTGGGCAGCCTGAGCAACTCGGAGCTGGGTCCCTCCTACCGCGTGAAGAATCGGCTGTTCGACGCGACGCTCACCCGGGTGACAAGGGTCACGATCGACGACGTGTCGTACGACCTGGAGACCACTGAGATCGTCGTCGACCACGTCGCCCACCGGGCAGGGTCGATCTCCCGGGCCGCCCCCCTGCCCTTCTCGCTGCGGACCGAGCTGGAGGTCAGGGTCAAGGGCCCCATGCTGATGGAAGGTCCCCACACGATCGGATCCGAGTTCGTCTGCGAGCCGTTCGGCACGCTTGAGTTCGAGGCAGTCGACTACATCGTGCAGCCATCGCCAAACCGACCGCATATCCCGCGACAGGAAGACGATTGGAGTCCCGCCGCGATCAGGGAGCGCCGTGACTTCATCGCAGACGTCACCGGGGTGACACTGGAGCATGCGGCACGGATCTCCTTCGAGCCCGAACTGACGCGGGGGAACATCGAGCATCTGGTCGGGACCGTCCAGGTCCCACTGGGGGTTGCCGGTCCGCTGCGGATCAACGGCGAGCACGCCTGCGGCGAGTTCCTCGTCCCCCTGGCAACGACCGAGGGCACGCTGGTCGCCTCGTACAACCGAGGTATGAAGGTCCTGAATGCTGCCGGCGGCGTCACCTGCACGGTTCAGGACGACTCGATGCAGCGCGCGCCCGTCTTCATCTTCGACAGCGCGCGGGAGGCCCGTGCGTTCACACAGTGGCTGCAGAAGAACGTGGCGAAGATCGGCGAGATCGCGGAGAGCACCACGAGCGTGGGCAAGATGCTGCGCATCGAGACGTACCTCGCCCATCGATTCGCGTTCTGCCGATTCGACTTCACCACGGGGGACGCCGCCGGTCAGAACATGGTTAGCAAGGCGACCTTCGCGGCGACGTCGTGGATCGTCTCCGAGCGGCCCGAGATCCGGCACTTCTACCTGGAGTCCAATTTCGCCACCGACAAGAAGGCATCCCTGGTCAACGTGATGCAGACTCGTGGGAAACGCGTCACCGCGGAGGCGTTGATCCCACGCCAGGTACTCGGGAAGGTGATGCGGGTGACCCCAGAGGCACTCGTGCGCCATGGCGCCGTTGCGAACGTGGGAGCGTTCCTCTCCGGCGCGGTGAACAACGGCCTGCAGTCCTCCAACGGGGTGACAGCCCTCTTCATCGCATGCGGCCAGGACGTTGCGAACGTGGCAGAGTCCTCCGCCGCCGTGATCCACAGTGAGCTGGTCGATGAGGGCCTGTATGTCGCGATCACATTGCCGTCCCTCATCGTTGCGACGCATGGCGGCGGTACCGGACTTCCGACTCAGGCGGAGTGTCTGGCGATGCTGGACTGCACCGGGGCTGGCAAGGTGAACGCTCTCGCCGAAATCGTTGCCGGAACCGTCCTGGCCGGGGAGATCTCCCTTGCGTCGGCGATATCGGCCCTGGACTGGGTCAGTTCCCACGAGCAATACGGCCGCAACCGGTAAGCCGCTGCCTGCCGAAGTCGCGAACCGCGTCCACCAGTCACTCGGCCGGTCACGACCGGCCGCTGGACGAGACCGGGAACGACCCGGCGCGGGACCGGTCAGCCGGCCATGCGTCCGGTCTCATAGGCCCACATCGCCATCTCGACCCTGTTCCGCGCACCGATCTTGCCCATCAGGCTGGTCAGGTGGGTCTTCACGGTGCTGAGGCTGATGTGGAGCTCGTCGGCGATCTCCGCGTTGGTGCGTCCTCGAGCCAGCGTGACGAGGACCTCCTCCTCACGGCTGGTGAGTGGCGCGATGGGCTGCGCGGGCGACGGCTCGGCCCGGGAGCGGGAGAACTCCGCCAGCAGGCGGACGGTCACGTTCGGCGCGATCAGCGCGTCCCCTGCAGCGGCCGCGTGGATCGCCTGGCTCAGCAGGGCCGGCCCGCAGTCCTTGAGCAGGAAGCCCCTCGCACCGGCCTTGAGGGCGCCGTGCACGTACTCGTCGAGGTCGAAGGTGGTGATGACGACGATCGCCAGCGGGTCGGCGACGTCGGGTCCGGCCAGCTGCCGGGTCGCCTCGATGCCGTCCATGTCGGGCATGCGAATGTCGAACAGGCAGACGTCCGGGTGCAGCTCGCGGGCCAGCCGGATCGCCTCGCGTCCGTTTGTCGCCTGCCCCACCACCTCGATGCCGGCCTGGGCGTCGAGGATCATCGTCAGGCCCGTGCGCACGAGCTCCTGGTCGTCGGCGACGAGAACGCGGATGGTCATCGCGAGGCACCGACCCGGGGGAGCACGGCGGTGACGGCCCAGCCGCCGTCTGGCCGCGGACCTGCCTCGAGGGTGCCGCCGAGCATCGTGGCGCGCTCGGTCATGCCCACGATGCCGTACCCCGACGTCGCACGGCCGGCCGGCGTCGGGTCCCCGTCATCGACGACCGTGAGTCGCACGCTGTGGTCGTCACCGACGACGCCGACGTCGATGTGGGAGGCGTTGCGGGCGTGCCGCACGGCGTTCGTGATCGACTCCTGCGCCATCCGGTAGAGGGCGGCGTCCATCGACGGACGGAGGCCCTCGAGGTCCCCCGAGAGCTCGACCCTGACGAGTGGTGCGTCGGCCACTGTCGACGTGAGCAGCCGGATGTCCGCCACCCCGCGCTGGGGCGTGAGCTCGGCCGCCTGTCCGTCCCGAAGGGCGCCGACCATGTCGCGCATCTCGACCAGTGCGCGAGTCGCCTCGGACTCGATGACCCGCAGTGCCTCCAGCGCTGCCTCCGGACGGGAGCCCGCCATGACGCTGCCGGCCTGGGCCTGGATGGCGATGGCGGACACGTGATGGGCGACGGTGTCGTGGAGTTCGCGGGCGAGCAGCTCGCGCTCGCGCAGCTTCACCTGGTCATACTCGCGGCTGCGCGCGGTGCCTCGCCACCGCACGGCCAGCCCGAGCAGGGCGGGGGCGAGCAGGAAGGGGATGCCGAGGAGCAGGTCGCCGAAAGCGCCGTGCACCGTCTCGCGGATGATGTGCGTGCCCAGGGTGAGGACGAGGCCGATGATGATGTCCCTGCCCGACGCCCATCGGCCGAGGGCGTACGGCAGGAGCAGGACGAACGCCATCGAGTAGAGCCCGAAGGTCGCCTCCGGGCTGTAGGGGGCCACCAGGTCGAGGACGGAGATCGAGCCGAACACGACGACGGTGACGGCAAGGGGATGCGTACGCCGCCACAGCAGCGTGACCGCGAGAACGAGACACAGGGCCAGGGCTGCTGGACGCCACGTCACATCGGGGCGGAGGAGACCCTCGAGGAGCGCCGCGGTCACCAGCAGGCCGACCAGCACCCAGTCGCGCCAGACCCGTCTGGGAGGGTTCGGCACTGCTGGTTCGTCCCACAGCGACGTCAGCCCGTTTCGTACCACATCTGCAGGGTAGAGGAGCGGCTCCCGCTGCGGCTCGGCCGAAAGGACGATGCGGACGCCCGCCTTCCGGGCGACGCGATTGTGGCCCGCAGACCGATCCGCTCGATCCGGCGGGCGGCCACCCTGATTGGTGTTCGGCACACCGCCGTCGCGCACGCAGATTCCGGGAGACCGCATCATGTCGAGATACCTCTACCGCTGGGGCCGATTCGCCGCCGGGCATGCCTGGCTCGTCATCGTGGGATGGGTGATCGCGGCGCTGCTCGTGGTCGGGTCGTCCGCGACCCTGGGGGAGAAGATGGAGGACTCCTTCGCCGTCCCCGGCCTCGACTCGCAGTCCGCCGTCGACCTCCTGCAGTCGGCCGGCTCGGCCGGGGGCGGCATCACGGCGCAGGTTGTCATGACGCCACTCGACGATGCCGCGACCTTCACCCAATCCGTGGCCGCTCGGACGGCGCTGGCCCAGGTCGATGCCGCCGTCGGGGACCTGCCGCACGTGCTGGGAACCCGTCAGGAGATCTCCCCGGACGGCAGCGTCGCCATCATCCGCGTGCAGTACCCCACCGTCGACGCCATCACCGCCGCCGACCTCGATGGCCTGAAGGCCGTCGTTGCCGACGCGCGAGCAGGGTCGCCGTTGCAGATCGAGATGGGAGGGGACCTGTTCTTCACGTTCGAGGAGGCCCAGACCGGCACGGGGGAGCTGGTCGGGATCGTCGCCGCGATGATCATCCTCCTCATCGCATTCGGGTCGATCATCGCCATGGGACTGCCGATCGGCATCGCCCTGTTCGGACTCGCGGTCGGCGTCAGCTCGATGGCTCTGGTCACCCGGATCGTGGACATCCCGAGCTGGGCGCCGCAGATGGCCACCATGATCGCCCTCGGCGTCGGCATCGACTACGCCCTGTTCCTGGTGACCCGCCACCGCGAGTTCCTCGCCCAGGGGATGCCCGTCGCGGAGGCGGCCGGCCAAGCGGTCGCCACGGCCGGCAGGACGGTCATCTTCGCCGGCGGCACCGTCGTCATCGCCGTGCTCGGCATGGCCTTCGCCGGCATACCGTTCATGACGGCGGCCGGGATCGCGACGTCGATCATCATCCTCGTCATGGTGCTGGCCTCGGTGACGTTGCTGCCCGCCTTCCTCGGCCTCGCGGGACAGCGCATCAACCGGCGCACCCACCGCGGCGTCGCCCTGCCCGGTGACCATCATGTGAGCGCCCGTTGGCTGCGATGGGGCGGGCACGTGTCGCGGCACGCCTGGACCTACCTCGTGACCACGACCGTGCTCCTTCTCGCGCTGGCCGCTCCGGTGCTCGCCATCCGCCTGGGCTTCCCCGACGAGGGCTCCCTTCCCCCGTCGCGCTCCGAGCGCCTGGCCTACGACCTGGCGGCGAAGGGCTTCGGGCCTGGCATCAACGGGCCGCTGCTCATCGCGGTGGACATCTCCGGCGACGCGGGTGTCGTTGCGCCGCTGCGCGACGCGATCGCGGCAGATGCAGGGATCGCGTCGGTCATGCCGCCCGAGGTCGACGCGGCGGCCGGGGTCGCCACCATCCTGGCGTTCCCGACGAGCGCGCCGCAGGACGACACGACCCTGGCCACCATCGACCGACTGCGGCAGGAGGTGTTCCCGTTGGTTCTTGCCGACAGCCCGGCTCACGCCCACGTCGGCGGCCAGACCGCGAGCTGGGGGGACATCGGCAGCAAGGTGCGCGACCGGCTGCCGGTCTTCATCGCCGGGGTGATCCTCATGTCGAGCCTGCTGCTGCTGCTCGTGTTCCGGTCGGTGATCGTGCCGCTGAAGGCAGCGGCCATGACCCTCCTGAGCATCGGCGCGGCATACGGGGTGATCGTCATGGTGTTCCAGTGGGGATGGGGGATGGAGGCCATCGGCCTCGAGTCGACGGTGCCCGTGATCCCGTTCATCCCGATGTTCATGTTCGCGGTCCTCTTCGGCCTGTCGATGGACTACGAGGTCTTCCTGCTGTCGCGAATCCGCGAGGAGTACCTGCGCACCGGTGACGCAGGCTCGTCGGTGATCCGGGGCATCGCATCGTCGGCCCGCGTCATCACGTCCGCCGCCCTGATCATGATCTGCGTCTACCTCGGATTCGTCCTCGGCGAGGACCCGGCCACGAAGATGATGGGCCTGGGTCTCGCCACGGCGATCCTGATCGACGCAACCGTGGTGCGCATGGTCCTGGTGCCGGCGGCGATGACGCTCATGGGAGCGGCGAACTGGTGGCTTCCGCGGTGGCTCGATCGGCTGCTGCCTCAGGTCGATGTCGAGGGCCCGGACGCGATGGGCGAGCCGGCTCCGGAGTCGTCCGCGACGCCGGCCGGCCAGCATGTGGCCGCGGGGTGACGCCGTGATGGCACGTCGGCCAAGGCAGGACCCTCAGATGGTGACTACGACCTTGCCGCGGGCCCGGCCCTGCTCCAGGTGGCGAATTGCCGCAGGCGTCTCGGCGAGCGGGAAGGCACGTTCGACGACGGGGGTGACCGTGCCGGACTCGATGAGTCCGGCGAGAACGGTGAGGTCCTCATGGTTCTCGACGCACATCATCGCCTTCATGCTCTGGCCGATGAACGGGGACAGCGCGACCGCACGAAGGCCGCGGTCGAATCCGCCAAGGAGGCGACCGCCCGTCTCGCCCCCGACGATGACGATCGTCCCTGTCGGGGTCAGGGCCCGCCGCAGGCGGGAGAGCGACGCATTGCCGCCGGTGTCGATGATCACGTCATAGCGCCGCTGCCCGTCGGCGAAGTCCTCCTGGGTGTAGTCGATGACGTGGTCGGCCCCCAGCGAGCGCACCAGGTCGACCTTCGTCGTCGTGCACACGCCGGTGACCTCCGCGCCGTAGGCAGCGGCGAGCTGCACAGCGAACGTGCCCACGCCGCCCGAGGCGCCGATGACCAGGACGCGGTGCCCGGGCTGGACGGCCGCGTGGTCGCGAACGGCCTGCAGGGCGGTGAGCCCGGACACCCCGATAGATGCCGCGTGCTCATATGTCAGCCGGGCCGGCTTGGGTGCGAGCGTGCCCTCGCGGGCCACGGCGTGCGTGGCGAAGGCGCCCTCACCGATCCCGAAAACCTCGTCCCCGGGGCGGAACCGGGTCACCTCGGGCCCGACCGCCTCGACGACACCGGCCAGCTCCCGTCCCCGGGTGGGGGTCTTCGGCGCCCGCAGCCCGTAGCCGGCCAGGCGGACCGGATAGGGAAGCCCCGCCATCAGGTGCCAGACACCACGGTCGACGCCGGCGGCGCGCACGCGCACCAGCACCTCGTCATCGGCGATGGACGGGATGTCGATCTCGCGGAGTTCGAGGACGTCCGTGGTGCCGTAGCAGTCCTGGACGATCGCCTGCATGGGGCTCTCCTTCGGCTGGGGCTCAGATACTTACGCTGTATGCTTACGACGTAAGGTAGCCGGGACGGTGGAGCCTGTCAAGCCCTTACGTTGTATGTTCAGCAGCACCGAGGAGGATCGATGGCACAGCCGGCCAAGGCGAGGACGGCGGGACGCGTCCCACTGAGCAGGGAACGGGTGCTGCGTACGGCCATCGCGCTCGCGGACGCGAACGGGATCGAGTCGCTGACGATGCGTGCCCTGGGCGGGGAGCTGGGGGTCGAGGCGATGTCCCTCTACAACCACGTGCCCAACAAGGACGCCATCCTCGACGGCATGGTCGACGTCATCGTCGGGGACATCGACGTGCCCCCCGCGGGCACCCCGTGGAAGGCGGCCATGCGCCAGCGTGCCGTGTCAGCGCACGAGATCCTGCTCGCGCACCCGTGGGCGGCACTCCTGCTCATGTCGCGCTACAACATCGGTCCCGGTATGACGCGCTACCTCGACGCGACCCTCGGCCGGCTGCGCGAGGGAGGGTTCTCGATCGAGGGAGCACTCGACGCGTGGAACACCCTCGACAGCCACCTCTACGGCTTCACGCTGCAGGAGCTCAACCTCCCCTTCGAGGCCGACGAGGCGCCACGGGTCTCGGCCGAGGTGCTGCCGCAGATCGCCGCCGAGTCCTTCCCGCACGTAGCGGAGGTGATCGGCCATGTCATGCAGTCGGGCCGCCGCGAGGAGTTCACCTTCGGACTCGACCTGATCCTCGACGGCCTCGAGAGGGGCCTCGTCGCAAGCCGGCGCCGTCGCTGAGGCGAGGCGCCGCTCGGCGGTGAGTTGCGGACCTGACGGTCGTCTGGCATCGTCTTCACGAGCAAGGGGAGTATCCCCACAGCTGGGTGGTCGTCAGTACGACGCTTAGGCGTCCGGCGCCCAGGCCGACCGGGAGGTCGGTGGCGAGAGACCTTGTGCCACGTGCAGCCCTGGCTGCCTGACACAAGGAGTTGCGTTGGACGTCCCGTTCATCCTCTGGGTCGCGCTGCTGGCGGGCATCGTCGCCATGCTCATGGTCGACCTGTTCATGCATCGCGATGCCCACGAGATCTCCGTCAAGGAGGCCGGCATCTGGTCGGCCGTCTGGGTCGGCATCGGGCTGGCGGTCGGCGCGGCGATCTGGTGGGCCTACGGATCCGAGTTCGGCCTGCAGTACTTCGCCGGCTACCTCATCGAGAAGTCGCTCGCCGTCGACAACGTGTTCGTGTGGGCGGTCCTGCTGGGCTTCTTCGCAGTGCCGCCGCGATACCAGCACCGGGTCCTGTTCTACGGAGTCGTGGGCGCCCTGGTCTTCCGGGCCATCTTCATCGCCGCGGGCTCGGCATTGATCGCCAGCGCCGCCTGGATCCTCTACGTCTTCGGCGCCTTCCTCATCCTCACCGGCGTGAGGATGCTGATGCAGCGCAACGAGCACGTGGATCCGTCCAGGTCACGCACCCTGCGGGCCTTCCGCCGGCTGATCCCATCGACTGACGAGTTCGACGGCCAGCGGTTCGTCACTCGCCGGGCGGGCCGGTGGCTCGCCACCCCGCTGCTGGCGGTCCTCGTCGTCGTCGAGGTCACGGACATCATCTTCGCGGTCGATTCGATCCCGGCGATCTTCGCCGTGACGCAGGAGCCGTTCCTGGTGTTCGCCAGCAACGCGCTGGCGATACTCGGACTGCGGGCGATGTACTTCCTGCTCGCCGATCTCATGCATCGCTTCGTGTACCTCAAGGTCGGGCTGTCCCTGGTGCTGGTCTGGGTCGGCGTGAAGATGATCGTCAGCCACGGGCTGTTCGTGATCCCCACGGCCCTGAGCCTCGCGGTGGTCGTCGGTATCCTGGCCACCGCGGTGGGGGCCAGCCTCTTCGCGACGCGCCGAACGCCGGCGGACGGCGCTGCGGTGGACGGCTCGCCTGTGGACCGAACGCCGGACGACACTGCGGACCAGCGAGAGGTGGACCATGTCTAGGTCTCGTTCGCGGCGGGCCTGGCAGGCTCTGCCGCATCCGGTCCGCTGGGTGGGGGTCGCGCTGGTCGGGGGTGTGCTGGTCGTCGCCGGACTGGTCCTCATGGTCCTTCCGGGCCCCGGCATCCCGCTGCTCGTCCTGGGCCTGGTCATCCTCGCCACGGAGTTCGCATGGGCGGAGGCGATCCTCCATCGGGTCCGGCGTCACGCGACGGCGGTCGCATCGAAGGTGAGCAGTCGGCTGTCCGGGAACGGCACCGCGCGGTGAGCACCGGCCGCCCCGAGGACCGTCGGCAGCGGCGAAGTCAGACCGGGGTCGCCACCAGCACGGGGATCACGCGCTCGGTGCTCGCCGCATACGTCGAGTAGTTCGGGAACACCCCGACGGCGCGGTCCCACCACACCTGCCGCTCGACGCCCTCGACCTCGCGAACCACGAAGTCGTGGGCTTCGGCGCCGTCCTGGATCATGACGTGCGGGTCGGCGACGAGGTTGGCGTACCAGCCCGGGTGCTCCGGGTGGCCCCCCTTGCTCGCGACCAGCGCGTACTCGCCCGCGTGCTCCACGCGCATGAGCCCGATCTTGCGGACCTTGCCGCTCTTCGCGCCGATCATCGTGACGATGATGATCGGGATCCCCGTGTCGCGCAGCGTATTGGCCCGGGCACCGCCCGATGCCTCGTACTCGGCGACCTGAGCGGCGACCCAGGCTGACGTGCTCGGCTCGTACTCGCCAGTGATGGGCATGCCACGCTCCTCGCCTCGACCGTGCCGGAAAACCAGTCTCGCACGACCCACCGGCCTGGAGTGCTGGACCTGTGCGGCACCGCCACGGTTCCACCCTCTCGAGTCGGACCGAGCACGGCCTACTGCCGCCGGTGAGCACTGGCATTTGTGTCCGTGTGGTTCGTGATCGCGACCGCCGGACGATCGGCGGTCCGGGCGGCATCCATCAGCGCCTCGAAGACGTTGCCGTGGCGGTGATCGTGGCCGTGAGCCGCGCGAGGGCGGTCGGGGGCTCGTCGGGGTGGCGCCGGTCGGCGTCAGCGGCTCTCGGGCCCGCGGACTCCACGACCCGCATCGCGGCCAGGATGAGGGCACCGCCGATCAGCAACCGGGCTGTCACGGGGTCGGACGCCAGGAGGATCCCCGTGATGGCGGCCCACAGGGGTTCGCCGGTCATGATGACCGCCGTCCGGGTCGCCGGCAGGTGCGCCTGCGACCAGGCCTGGACGCAGAAGGCGATCGCGGAGGCAACCACGCCCAGGAACACGAGGTCGGCCCACGCGACCGGGGTGGCAGGCAGGATCAGTCCGCCGTCGAGCGGCGTCAGGGCCACTCCGAACAGCGTCACGACGCCCATCTGGATCGTCGTCATGCCGAAGGCCTGCTGCGGCGTCGACCACTGGCTCAGAAGCGCGATCTGCACGGCGAATGCGAGCGCCGCCATGAGGGTGATGCCGTCGCCGAACCCGATCGTCCAGCCCTGCAGCGCGATGACCGCGAGTCCGGCGACCGCAAGCGAGACACCCCACCAGACCCGGGTGGGAACCCGCTCGCGGAACAGCAGGCTGGACACCATCGGCGTGAGCACGACGAACATGCCGGTGATGAATCCCGACGTCGATGCGGCGGTGTGCTGGAGGCCTATGGACTGCAGCGCAAAACCGGCCGAGACCGCGAGCCCGATCGCGAACGCCTGACGACGCGCTCGCGGCGGCAGCTCCGCCATCGCCCGTGGCCGGATCGCGATGAGCGCGATCGTCGCGATCCCGAAGCGCCAGGCCAGGAAGGACGAGACGGGCATCGAGGCGACCACGTCCTGCGTGAGGACGAAGGTGGAGCCCCACACCACCGTGACTGCCGCAAGGGCCAGAGCCGCTCGGGCGTCGGGCCGGTCCAACCGGCTGCTGATCTGCCCGACGGTCACTGCGTGGGGACCACGGTGTGCCGGGGCGCCACGATGGCGACTCCCATGAGGCGGCGCCACCAAGGACGGGCCCGTGGCGGCTCCCCCGGGGTCGATCGCCGCGAGGCCAGGGCGGCCCGGACCTGGCGCTGGTGCTCCGCCTCGGCGCGGAGACGGGCGGTGTGATCACTGACGAGTGCCTCGGCGAACCAGAACATGTCGACCTCCTCGGATCCCCTGCTGCAACCAGCAAACAGCGTAAGACGGTTAGAGCCTGCTGTCAACCAGTGAAAGAGGTATAGTGGTTTCACATTTCGGGAGGGATCCACATGACAGCCGATCAGGCCGTTCCGCCGGCCGCGGGGCGCATCCGCGACTTCGTCAACACCAGGGACGTCGACTCGGGCACCGACGAGCTGACCGGTCCTCCGGAGCTGGGCGCGTGGCTGCGGAAGAACGGACTTCTCGACCCGGCGGACGCCGTGCGTCAGGCGGACCTGCAGCGAGCGATCGCGCTGCGCGAGGCTTTGCGGACCGCCTTGATGGCCCACCATGATGCGGAGACCGAGCCGAGCTTCCCCGACCTCGAGGCCCTCGCTGAGGACCTGCCGCTCCGGCTCACCTTCCCCTCCGGCGGTCCCCGGCTCGGCCCTGCGCACCGGGGCGCCCGTGGAGCGCTCGCCGCCCTGGTCGCGGACGTGTATGACGCGGTGGCCGACGGATCGTGGACGCGGCTCAAGGCCTGTCCGGCGGACGACTGCTCCTGGGCCTTCTACGACTCCTCGAAGAACCGATCCCGCACCTGGTGCTCGATGCAGGTCTGCGGCAACCGCTCGAAGACCCGTGCCTTCCGCGCCCGGCATGCGGGTCCGGATCCTGAGGCGCCGTGACCGTTACACGTCCCCTCATGCAGCGCGTGCGGGACGCCGGCGGACGGTGACCGGGAACGACTAAACGGCGGGATCCCAGGGGGATGGTCCCCGCAGCAGGACGGGGTTGCGGACCCGGACGTATGCGGACGTCACCTTCACGCAGCTGCCGTCGAGGCGGCACACGTGCGTGACGCCCGGGGGAACGGGCACTTTCGCCTGCAAGCCCTCGGACCACACCCAGTACTCCTTGCCGATCACGGGCTTCGTGAACTGGCAGGTGATCAGGGCGAGCTTCTGGAGGCACCCGTTGAAGACGCTGCTGATGATCGAGTTGAGCAGGACGTCCTCCGCCTTCGCCGCTGGACTGCCCGCGTACATCTGGATGCCGAGCAGGTCGTTCTCCGGCGCCCATGCGTACCAGTAGGCGCGGCTGATGCCCAGGCGCAGGGAGTCGAGGTAGGTCCGAACCGTCCAGCTGGCCGCCTGGGCACCGAGGATGTCCTGGTCGGGGTTCAGGGCGCCCGGGCCGGCCAGTCCGTAGTTGACCTCGGTGTCCCACAGCGGGCGGGTCGGGGCACCGGCGGCCTTGAGGGCGAGGATCCACCGCCGCGCGAGGGTCGCCCGGTCGGTGGGCGTCCCCAGGCTCGCCGGATACGTGTGGGCGGCGAACACGTCGACCGGCCAGCCTCGAGCACCCAGCTCGGCGAGGAAGGCGGGGTAGAAGTTGTTGAAGGCGCTGGCGAGCCGGGTTCCCGTGCTCGGTGCCACGACCAGCGCCGCGGGATCGATGGACTTGATGATGTCGTACGCGCGCTTGGTCAGGTCGGCCATCTCGGCCGGCGACATGGTGGAGAACGTCGACAGGTTGGCCTCGTTCCACACCTGGTAGGACGTGATGCGGCCCTTGTAGCGAGTAGCCAGCTGGGTCACCCACTCGTCCCACCAGGCCAGGTTGGTCGGCATGCCGGCCGAGCCCGGGTAGGGCAGCGCCTTCGGCGACGGGTCGTCGGACGCCCACGCCGGAGTTCCGCCCAGCACCATCATGATGTCCTTCTTGCCGAACCCGGCCGCAACGGCGAGCGCCTGGTCGAGTGCGTCCCACGTGAAGGTCCCCGGAGTCTTCTCGATGTCCGCCCACGACGTGCTGGTATCCCACAGCCGGATACCGCCGAACGCGATGGTCGGCCAGGCCGCGGGATCCTGGATGCCGACGACGTGCATGCCGTACAGCGACGTCCCCATGGTCGTGCCCACCAGCGAGCCGGGACCCGGCCGGGGTCCGGCGGCGCTGATCGCCGGTGCCCGATCCGGCGTGCCCGCCGGCGTCGAGGCGACGGGACCCGCCGTGACGAGGCCGGCGGCGAGGCTGCCGGACACCAACAGGGATGCTGCCACCACTGCTTTCCCATGCATACTCCGATGGTGGCACCGGACGGTCTGCGATGGCGTGCCGACCGGGGCCTCGCCGACCTTGCGCCGGGGGCCGCCGATACCCCTAGGGGTACAGTGCAGGCGAGCCTTCCGGAGCGGTCGGCACCGGCACGAGAGTCAGGTCCACATGAGCACAGAGGTCTGCTGCATTCCGATAGCGCCGGACGGTCACGTCGGCCACGGCTGGGGAAAGGCCTCGACCATGGCGATCGCCGAGGTCGTGGATGGCGACATCGTGCAGTGGCGGACCGAGGATGTCGGATGGGACGTGCTGCACGACGCGGTCGGCGGGGAGAACCACCACGCCCGCATCGTCCGCTTCGTCTCGGACCGCGGCATCACGGTGGCCGTCGCCGAGCACATGGGCGAGCCGATGCAGGTCATCCTGGGCAAGCTCGGCATTCGCGTCGTCCTGGGCGCTGCCGGGGATGCGCGTGCGGCCGTAATCGCGGCGAGCGCATGAGCGGCCTGGGCTACACCCTCGTCGCGCGCATCGAGACCAGTCCGGAGCTGTACGCGTCCGGACGCATCATCGAGGCGGTGAGCGGCGCGGACTGCGTGATCATGGGCATGGACGTCGTGGGCGCCGAGCACACGTCCGTCACGCTCGACGTGACGTGCCTGACGACCAGCGACGACGACGGCGCGAGCATGCGCACGGCTCTCGAGTCGCTCGACGGCTGCACGGTGGGCAACGTCAGCGACACGACCTTCCTCATCCACCTGGGCGGCAAGCTCGAGGTGCGGTCCAAGGTGCCGCTGCAAGACGCGTGACGACCTGGCCCGTGCCTACACCCCGGGCGTGGCCCGGATCTGCCTCGCCATCCATGAGGATCCGTCGCGGGCCCGGCAGCTGACCATCAAGCGCAACACGGTCGCCGTCGTCACCGACGGCTCGGCGGTCCTGGGCCTCGGCGATCTCGGCCCGGAGGCGGCGATGCCCGTGATGGAGGGCAAGGCCGCGCTGTTCAAGCGGTTCGCCGACATCGACGCCTGGCCGATCGCCCTCGACACGCAGGACGTCGACGAGATCGTGCGAGCCGTCGAGCTGATCGCACCGGGCTTCGGCGGCATCAACCTGGAGGACATCGCGGCACCGCGCTGCTTCGAGGTGGAGCGGCGGCTGCGGGAGAAGCTGACGATCCCGGTCTTCCACGACGACCAGCACGGCACCGCCGTCGTCGTCCTGGCCGCCCTGCTCAACTCCGCGCGTCTGGTGGGCAAGAGGCTCGAGGACCTGCGCGTGGTCATGACCGGGGCCGGAGCGGCCGGTGCCGCCGTCGCACATCTGCTCCTGGTGTCCGGCATCAGCGACATCGTCCTGTACGACTCCAAGGGTCCGCTCTACGTCGGGCGCGGTCGACTGGATCCGGAGCGCGAGGCCCTCGCGGCCCGCACCAACCCGCGGATGCACGCGGGGTCCCTGTCCGAGGCGATGGTCGGACGCCGACGTCTTCATCGGAGTGTCGCGCCCGGACATGATCACGGTGGACGACGTCGCCGCGATGGCCGACCACGCCATCGTGTTCGCGCTGGCCAATCCCGACCCGGAGATCGACCCGGTGCTCGCCGCCCAGCACGCGACCGTCGTGGCGACCGGTCGCAGCGACTACCCCAACCAGATCAACAACGTCCTGGCCTTCCCGGGCATCTTCCGCGGGCTGCTCGACACCGGTGCGTACGTGATCACCGACGAGATGCTGCTCGCCGCCGCCCACGCCATCGCCGGGGCGGTCGGCGAGGACGCCCTGTCGGCCGCGTACGTCGTGCCCAGCGTCTTCGACTCGTCGGTGGCCCCCGCGGTGGCGAGCGCCGTCGCGCACGCCTCGGCGCACGGATAGCAGTCCTCTACGCACGCCGGTCGTGCGCGTGCTCCGACGGCGCGTGACAGTTCGGTCATGTGTGATCCGCGGCCTGTACCTGGCCGCGGGGTCCGATTACCGTCCCAGCATGCGGAGTTCCAGAGAGCAGCACCTCCTGACGGGCACCCGTGGGCGTTCGTCCCGATTCGTGGCCGTGCTCACGGCGACCACGCTGATCATGTCCGGGGTGGGGATCGCCCTTGCCGGAACGGCCTCGGCCGTGACGACGGTCCTCCCGCCGCTGGCCGGCACGGTCGGCAGTCCCATCGGTCCGGTATCGACGGTCGACCTCACCGGCCTCGTCGCCCCGGTCACCCTGACGATCACCCCACCGCTGCCGACCGGGCTCGCGTTCGATGCCGGCATCGGCGTGACACCCGGAACGGCGGTCGTCTCCGGGACGCCGACCCAGGCCATCCCTGCGACGACCTACACCGTCACGGCGACGGACAGCACACCGGTGACGCCGGTGGTCCGTGCCGCTGACCTCACGATCACCATCGACGGCCTGCTGACGCCGCCATCGCCGATCACGGCGATGCTCGGCCAGCCATTGACCGGTAGTCCGGCGTTCTCGATACAGGGGCTGGGTGCTCCGCTGGCATTTGCGGCGCCCACCTCTCCAGCGTGGCTGCTCTACTCCGCGAGCGGCTCGCTGTCGGGAACGCCGGACACCGCCCTTCCACCCACGACGATCCCGGTGACCGTCACCGATCCGGCCGGCGCGAAAGCGGTGGGATCCTTCAGCCTCGCGGTCGTTCCCGCCCTGTCGCCCGCCACGCAGTCGCTGACCGCAGTGGTCGGGACGCCGCTGAGTGCGCCGACAGCCGTCTTCCCAGCGCCGGTCGGCGCGAGTTATGTGATCACCCCGGCGATCACCCCGCTGACGGGGCTGGCCTTCGACCCGTCGACGGGAGTCGTCTCGGGCACGCCGACGCATCCGGTCGCGCCCACCGTCTTCGCGGTGCAGCTGCAGGCGACCTCGGACGGCAGCGTGTTGGCTCAGGGCGTCATCGACGTGACGATCGACGGCGTGCTGGGCACCGTGTCCCAGGTGGTGACGGGCACCGTCGGGTCGGCGATCATCCCGTTCATCGGCTACGGCCAGGCCACGGCGACGACGGTTGGGCTTGTCGCGCCCTTCGCCTACACCACGACGCCGGCGCTGCCGGGCGAGGCGGCTCCCGGTGACCTGTCGATCAATCCATCGACCGGTGCGATCACCGGCCGACCGGCGTCTGCCGCGGCGGGGTCGAAGTATGTCGTGACGGTCACCGACGCCAACGGGGCCAAGGCATCCGGACCCATCACCGTGACCGTCGCGGGCCTGCTGCTGCCGGCGACGCAGAGCGTCTCCGGTGCAGTCGGCACCAACCTCTACTCCAAGGTCCTGGTCGCCTCGGGCATGGTGGCGCCGGTGACGTTCGCCGTCACGTCCCAGCTTCCGGCCGGGCTGCTGGTCAACGCCGCCACCGGCGTGGTGTCGGGAATCCCGCGAGCGGTGCAGGCGACGACCCTGTTCGAGATCTCGGCGACCGATGCCAACGGCGCCACGGGGAGGGCCAAGGTGACGGTCACGATCGGCAAGGCCGCGCTGAGCCCGCCCATCATCGGCTCCGTGCTCGGCGGGGCGAAGGCCGGCTCCCTCCGGGTCTTCTTCACGGCGCCGCGGCTCGCGCCGACCGGCCAGACGTACTCGGTGCTCGTGTACGACTCGACGGGCGTCGACCTGGTCACGACGGTCGACGCGAGCGCCTCGCCCGTGATCGTCGAGGGCCTTACGCCCGGCGAGACCTACCAGGTCGTCGTGGTCGCCAACGCGACGACGTCGTTCGACCGGGTCGAGTCCCAGCCGAAGGCCGGCGTGGCGGCCCTGAGCACGACGACGGGTGCGGATGCGTCGGTAGCGCTGCTGAGCGCTGCGGGTACTGCTACGCCCACCACGGCGGCACTGCGCCGCGCCGGTTTCTTGATCGCGTCCGATGCCCAGGCTGCAACGGCGAGACGCGTTGTCGCCTCCGGTCCGCCGACGCGCGCCCTGCGCCGAGCCCCGGTTGCCCGCGTCCGCGCGAACTCGTTCACCCGCATCGTGGTGCCGGGGGTCATGACGACCGGTGCGCTGCAGATCCGGGTTCGCGTGGCGGGCGCGTGGCTCCCGCTCGGCACGGCCCGTGCGGACGAGCGACACCAGGTGGGACTGCCCGCATTCGCGGCCAGGAGGGTGAGGACGTACCCGATCCAGATCGCCGGCGTGACGGGACGGCCGCTCTACCTGCGACTGGTGGTCGGACCTCCAGCGCGCTAGTTGTAGTTCCCAGAGACGTTCGTCAGGTGTGACGGGTCGGGCTCCTTGAGGATTGGGGGTGTCCGAGCGGACCGCGTACCGGTGGCTGGCCCGCCATGACGCTGATGAGCCGTTGACGGACCGCTCCAGCCGGCCGCGTTCGTGCCCGAACCGGACGCCGGTGAAGGTGGAGGTCGTGATCGAGCGGCTGCGCCGGGCACGGATGACCAGCTCGGCGATCGCGGCGAAGCGGGGATGGCGGTGTCGACGGTCTGCGCGGTCCTGGCCCGGCTGGGCCTGAACCGGCTGTCGCGGCCGGAGCCGCCCGAGCCGGCGAACCGGTACGTGCGCCGGCATGCCGGGGAGCTGATCCATGTCGCCGTCGACGACGCCACGCGCGTGGCCTACGTGGAGGTGCTGGCCGACCAGAGAGCGCCGACCGCGGTCGGGTTCCTGCGCCGGGCGATCGCGTGGTTCGCCGAGCAGGGCATCACCGTGCGCGAGGTCATGAGCGACATTCAAACTAGGTCGAGTCCTTCGACTGGGCGAGGGCCTGCGCGACCGAGCTGCGCATCCGCCATATCCGTACCCGGCCCTACCGGCCGCGCACCAACGGCAAGGCCGAGCGGTTCATCCAGACCCTGCTACGCGAACGGGCCCACGGCCGACTCTGGCAGTCCAGCTCCGCACGCCGACGCGGACTGGCATCATGGCTGACCTACTACCACACCAAGCGACCACACGGCTCCCTCGGCCACCAGCCGCCCTACTCAGCCCTGGCAGCCTGACGAACGTCACTGGGAACTACCGCTAGTTCGAGTCTGCGCCGCTGGAAGGTCTGGGTTCCGCGGCCGGCTCCGGCGTGACGTCCGTTGCCTGCTGCACCGGGAGGACCTGTCGCGGCAGGGTCATGCGAACGGCCGCCCCGCCCTCGGGCGCGACGGTTGCCACGGCGTCCCCACCGTGCGCCTGGGCGATGGCCAGGACCATCGACAGCCCCAGGCCGCTGCCCACCACGCCGTCGGGAGGAGTGCGATGCCAGAACCTCTGGAAGACGAGGCTGCGATGCTCCTCGGGGATGCCCGGACCAGAGTCGGCGACCTCGAGGATCGCCCCGCCGTCGGTCGACTGGCAGGTCAGGCGGATCACGTCGCCCGGCTGCGTGTGATGGATCGCGTTCTCGACCATGGCATCCAGCGCCGCCTCGATCCCGGCCACGTCGCCCAGGATCCACATGCGCGGTCCGAGGTCGCGCACCCAGACGCGATCCTCGCGGGCGGACCAGTGGCACGCCACGTGGCCGGTGACGTCCGTCAGGTCGATGACGTCGAACTGGGTGATGCCGTCGGAGTCGAGCGAGGCCAAGGAGAGCAGCCGCGTGCTGAGGGTCTCCGTCCGGTCGAGCTGTCGAACGACGACGTTGAGATCGCTCGATGACGCTCGGGTCGGTGGTGCCGCCCAGCGCCAGGTCGATGTAGCCGCGGGCGATCGTGACTGGTGTTCGGATCGCATGCGACGTGTCGCGCAGGAACTCCTGCTCGCGCTCGAGCAGCTCGCGGTTCACCTCGTCCATGCGCCGCAGGGCACACAGGGCCGATTCCCTCCGGCGCGCGTGCCACATCATCGCGCCCAGCAGCAGGGGCATCAGCAGGAGCTCGGACATCTCGTTGAACTCGATCGCGCCGAGCAGCCACGCGCGAAGGAACAGGACGGCGGTCGTCGTCGCGACGAGGGCCGAGACGAGGACGGTCTCGCGTAGGGGCCAGACGCGGAAGCCGTACACGATGGCGACGGCGAGGTAGAGGAAGTGGTACGGGATCGTCTCCTGCCCGGCGTAGGCCCACATCAGGAACAGCATGCCGGCGCAGAACACGCCCAGCGTCCAGTCGACGATGCTCCCCGCGCTCCAGCGGGGGCTATGCGGAGCGAAGCGTGTATCCGACATTGCGGATGGTGTCGATGGCATCGGACTTGATCTTCGAGCGCAGGCGTCGAACGCAGGCGTCGACGACGTTCGTACCCGGATCGAAGGAGTAGCCCCAGACCTCCGCCAGCAGCTCCTCCCGAGTGCACGTCACGTCGGGCTTGCTCATGAGGTGCTGGAGGAGGAGGAACTCACGGTTGGTGAGGGCCACCAGTCGACCGTCCACGCGGAGCGTCCGGTTCACCCGATCCAGCGTGAGACCCCCCGTCTCCAGGGACTCGAGTGCCTCGCCGGGTCGGTACGAGCGCGTCTGCGCGTGGACGCGCGCGATCAGCTCCGCCATGGCGAAGGGCTTCAGGAGGTAGTCCGCAGCGCCCGCCTCGAGGCAGGCCACCCGCGTGCGCACGTCGGCCACCCCCGACAGGACGATGACCCTCGGCCGGGACAGCGCGGACGCCAGTGCGGCGAGGATCTCCCGGCCGTCCGGCTGGGGCATCATCAGGTCGAGGATGATCACGTCGGGAAGCTGCTGCCGGGCCAGGCGGAGGCCGTCGGCCCCATCGGACGACACGGTGACCGTGTGCCCATCGGCCGCGAGTCCCCGTTGGACGAACCGGAGGATCTCGGGCTCGTCGTCTATCACGAGGATCGAACTCACGTAAACCCCCTAAAGGTAATAATTACCCCATAAGTTCCGATACCGGATTATGCACACGCGCTGCCCGCCGCGCTAGTGCCAGAGCATATGGACCTGACCTCGTGAGGCTTTGGTCCCGAGTGAATCGTGACGAACCCGTCATTATCGGACTTCCGTCTCGTCACCCTCATTAGTTTCCGACCACCGACCGGCACCACGTCCGGTGGTCGGGTACTCACGAAGGGGTGGTCGGACATGACTCATGGCGGCGTCGCGAGAACTCGGTCCGGCTGGCTTTCCATCGCCGCCGTCCTGTCCCTGATGGCGGCCCTGCTGCCGATGACCCTGGTGGTGTCCGCCGCGCCGGCCGCCGCCGCGACGCACGACCTCACGATCGACCTGGTCAACGCCCGGTCGGTGGGCGACGTCGTCAAGGGCGCTGCCATCGACCCCGCGAAGACGTACACCTGGCTCATCACGTCGGACGACACCGGGGACCCGCACCAGGCGATCGCCGACTGCGTGCCCTCGCCGGTCAACCCCGATCCGCTCCGCGATGACGGGACCGGGCGGTCCTTCTGCCAGTGGCCGTCCATCCGCACGACTGCGGGCAACGTCCCGATCGTCACGTCCGGCGACCAGTCGGAGCTCAGCGACTCGATCCCCCTGACGCTGCCCGTCGGGCAGGTACCTGATCTCGGTGCTCGCGGACGGCTATGCGCTGGGCGGCGCGCACTTCGCCATCCCGGTCACCGGCTCGGTGACCGTGCCACTGCAGCCGTACCCGTTGCCGCTCGGCACCGTGAAGATCCAGGTGTTCCACGACAACGCTCCGGTGGATGCCACGTTCGAGTCGGTCGGCGAGAGCGGTGCGGGCATGTCCGGCTTCGAGGCCCATCTCTCCGACGTGCTCGGCGAGGTGACCACCGACTGGTTCGGCAACCCCCTGTGCACCAACTACGAGAAGGCCGGCGGACAGACCCAGTTCGACGCCGAGGGCAGCCCCATCGTCAACGCGGCCAACCCCGGAGGCGCCTGCGTCAGCGACGGATCGGGACTCATCACCATCCCCAACCTCGGGTCGAACCGCTACGGAATCACCCTCAGCAAGCCCGGGGCCAAGCTCGACTGGGTCCAGACCACGACGCTCGAGGGCACCCACGACCACGACGTATGGCTCATGGCCGGCGACACCGGCAACGACACAGAGCTCGTCGTGGGCGGGGAGCCGGTGCCCTGGGTGCAGTTCGGGTACGTCGAGCCGAAGTCCGCGCCCGGCGGGTCGGCGCACGTGACGGGACAGGTCCTGGCCGGCCTCACGTACGTCGGCGGCAACGGCGGCATCACCATCCCCGGCGGCACGGGCACCGCGGGCGGCAAGGAGGGCCCGCCCATCAAGCGGCCGTGGATCTCGCTCTCGGACCTCGGCAACGGCGACCAGATGGTCTACACCGGGCGCGGCAACGCCGATGGCACGTTCGACATCGCCGGCGTGCCCGACGGCACCTACCAGCTGACCGCATGGGACGACCTCCAGCAGTACATCCTCTTCAGCTACACCATCACGGTGAGCGGCGGGCAGAGCGTCGACACCGGCAAGACCTACCTGGCCGGCTGGGTGGCGCGCATCTACGGGACCGTGTTCATCGACGGCAATGCCAACGGCAAGCGCGACAGCGGCGAGCCGGGCGTGCCCGGAACCGCGGTGACCCTGCGCGAGCGCGACAACACGCTCATGGACCAGATGGCCAACACGGCCACCACCAACGACAGGGGCGAGTACGCGTTCGACGAGGCCTACCCCCTGACCCGCTGGCTCGTCCTCGAGCACTTCAACACCCGCTACGAGGGCACCGGCATCACGTTCCAGGGCGAGAACGACCCGAACGAGACAACGCTCCTGGGCGCAGCCGTCGACGTCAACACGCTGCCGGTCCTGGGCCTCGGCGGTCGCATCGACTGGGGAGTGCGTCCGTACGCGCCCGGCACGAACGGCGGAATCGTCGGGACGGTCAGCTACGACACCACGCGCAACGAGCTCGACCCGTCCTACGCGGTGAGCGAGGACTACCAGCCGGGCATCCCGGGCATCCCCGTGCACCTGTTCCCGGTCCTGAAGGACGCGAACGGGGAACCGATCCTCGTCAACGGGCATCCCGGTCAAGGACCCCGACCATGAGCTCGCCGAGCCCGTCATCAGCGAGACGTGGGAGGCAGGCAAGGGCTGCACGCCGCGGCAGTGGGACGGCACCCCGCTGGACCTGCAGGCGCTTCCGACGGCGCCCGATGCCACGTGCATCGAGTCTCCGGCGGACGGTGCGATCACGATGCCGTCCGACAACACGCCGACCGCCTTCGGGCAGACCGTGAACGGCAACTATGGGTTCGCCACGTCTGACCTGAACCTGTACGCGGTGGGCGATCCCGACAACCCGGGCTATCCCGCCGGCTTCACCGGAACGTGCCCCGCTGAGAACGCCAATGGATGCGTGCCCGGGAACAACGACCTGCCGCTGTACGAGCCGCTCGCCCCCCTCGGATACGAGCCCCAGATGCTCGTCCCGGACGACTACGTGGTCACGGTCGACCTGCCGAAGGACGCCTTCGGCAAGGACATCTACCAGGTGACCCGCGAGCAGGACGTCAACGTCTTCGACGGCGACGCCTACCTGCCGCAGGACATGTTCCCCTACACCGGGCCCGCAGCCCAGGGTGGCAGCGGCGCGGCCGCCGGCGGCCCGCTCCAGCCGCCGTCAGGCGCCTCCGTCACAGGGCGGCGGACTCGGCATCGCGCCGTGCGTCGGCCCCGACCACGTCGTCCACGTCACGAACAGCAACTTCGTCGACGGCGGCGGCAGCCCCTACGAGGGTCAGCTTCGGCCGCTGTGCACCGACAAGCTGGCCACGCTGCGCGGCCAGCAGGCGACCGCACCGGTCTTCAACCTGTTCACCCAGACCCCCCTGCCGACCCACTTCTGGGGGATAACGATCAACGACCTGGGCCTGTCCTGGGACAAGCGCAGCGTCCAGTACGGCGAGGCGCAGGGCATTCCCAACGTCCCCGTCGGCATCTACGACTTCAGTGGCAACCTCATCGACACCGCCACCACTGACTTCAACGGGATGTACGAGGCGATCGAGCCGTCCACGTCGTCGTACAACTGCCCGCTGCCGGCTGGACCGTGTGCCGGCATGTACCGCTTCGTCGGCAACGACCCCGGCCAGCCCGGTCAGCGCAACGCGAACTACAACCCGCGCTTCCGCACGATCGCGACCAACTTCCAGGCGTACCCGGGACTGTTCACGGTCACGGACACCGCGCCGACCCAGACCGGAGCGGTGGTCATCACGCCCGGCACGGGCACCCCGCAGCCCGTCATGTGCGAGGTGAGCCCGACAACGCCCGAGGTGTTCGCCGTGTCGTCGCCGTACGTCGCCAACTCGACGGTCGGCCAGCGGACCATCACGGTCAGGGGCCAGGGCTTCGGCGACTTCGTGGCCCCGGGCAGCGGTGGCGCCACCGGGAGTCGAGTGGAGCTGGTGACGTCGTCCGGATCCGTCGCGCCGGTGACGCCGACGGCCCCGAACTGGACCGACCGGCAGCTGACCTTCGTGGTTCCCGTGGGACTCACGGGCACGGGCGGCCAGTTCCAGCTGCGGATCCGCAACGGCAACTCGATGTCGTGGAGCAGCAGCGCGATCACGGTGCACGTCCGCAGCGTGAACACGGACGACTACCGGCCCACCGTGCTCCACGTCGGCCCAGGCGCGGCTCAGATCGGCAGCATCCAGGCCGCTATCAACGCATCCGCCGCAGGCTCCGGGGCCAACACCCTGATCCTGGTCCACCCCGGAACGCCGACCGGCTTCAACCCCGACGGCGCGTACCGAGAGAACCCCATCATCAACCGCAAGGTGAAGCTCCAGGGCTACGGACCGGGCGGCGTCTATGCCGATGGCTCGCAGGTGCTCGGGTCGGTCATCGACGGCCAGAGCCTCGACGCCGACGGGGACAGCGGGACGGACTGGTTCGCCCTGGCAGGCCAGCCTCACGTAGGTCCCGACGGCGTCCCGTTCGGTGCCACCGTGACGGTGCTGCCGCGGACCACCGTGCAGTTCCCGGCCAATCCGAACCAGCCGGCATACGCCAGAATCGACGGGCTTCGGATCACCGGAGGCTTCCAGCAGGACATCGCAGGCAACCTGAACGCCGTGACCGGGGCGAACGTCACCGGCTTCGGCGCGCCAGGTGCGGCGGTCACGCAGGGCGGTGGCATCTACGTCCACGCCTACGCGCGCAACCTCCACGTCAGCAACAACGTCATCATCGGCAACAGCGGCTCCTACGGCGGTGGCATCCGCGTGGGAACGCCATACGAGTCGAACAACAACAACCCCGGCGTGCTCATCTCGTACAACCGCATCCGGGACAACGGCGGCACGAACCTCGCCGGCGGCGTGGGCATCTTCGCCGGCAGCGATCGGTACTCCGTCGACCACAACGACATCTGCGGCAACTTCTCGTCCGAGTACGGGGGCGGCGTCAGCCACTTCGGGCTGAGCCCGAACGGTGTCATCGACCACAACCGCATCTGGTTCAACGAGTCGTACGACGAGGGCGGCGGAATCATGGTCGCCGGCGAACTGCCGGAGAACCCGAACAGCCTGTCCGCCGGCTCCGGACCCGTCACGATCACCGCGAACGAGATCGTCGTCAACAACGCCAACGATGATGGCGGCGGTCTCCGGCTCCTGCAGGTGAACGACGCGCTGATGACCATCAACAACAACATCATCGCCGACAACCTGTCGACGCACGAGGGCGGCGGCGTGGCACTCGACGACGCCACCAACGTGCGGTTCCTGAACAACACGGTGGCGCGCAACATCACGACGGCCACGGCCACGACCAGCGACGGCAGCGCGGCTCCGGCCGGGCTGTCCACCGGGCGCAACAGCATCCAGCTGCAGCCGACCCTGGGCGCCGGCCGATCGGTGTTCAGCAATCCGGTGATGCGCAACAACGTGTTCTGGGAGAACAAGGCCGGAACCTGGAACGGAGTGACGGTCCAGGGCATCGGGATCGACGGCGATCCGGCGGTCGAGAACATCTGGGACATGGGGGCCGCGGACGGCTCCGGCGTCCTGTCGCCGACGTACAGCGTCCTGACGACGCCGAACGCCGGGCAGGCGACCACGGCTGGACCGAACGTCCCCGGCACCGACGTGCCACTGACCAGCACGGGTGCCACCGCGCCCTACTTCGACGTGCTGACCAGCGGCAACGCGGCGATCGGCTTCGTCAACCCGTACTCCGTCTCGGTCGACATCTCCACCCTCCGGACCTTCCCCGGGTTCCGGCAGTCGGTGATCGTCGCCCGGAACGTGGCACCGGACCAGCAGGGCAACTACCACCTGAATCCGGGGTCCATCGCGGTGAACGTCGGCGTGGCCCGGCAGCTGTACGCGCTGCCGTACTTCACGACGACCACCGCCGTCGACGCCCCTCGCTTCGACATCGAAGGCAACCAGAGGTACACCCCTCCGCCGACGACCGCCAAGCGGCTTGAAGCCGGCGCCGACGAGCGTCCGTGACCACGGCAACCCGACAGGAGTCATTGTGACCAGCGACCATCTCCGCCCGGCGGGGCGACAGGCCTTCAGTCGGCGCGACCTGTTCAAGACCGGGGCGATCCTCGGTGGCGGTCTCGTCGCCACCCGGTTGCTCCAGCCAAGGGCAGCTTCGGCAACCGCGGTGGGCGGCGTCCGGGGCCTCGTCCCGGTCGGGAGCCGGACCCAGGTGCTCCACCTGGCCGGCACGGACGGCTGGGCGAGCATGCCCAGTGCCGCGCCCATCGGCGACTTCTGGCCCGATCCCATGGCACCGTCCGGAACGAACGTCTACGTGTTCGGGTTCCGCGACGTCACGACAGTGCCCGACAACCTCGTCATCAACGAGAAGGGGAAGGCGCAGATCGCGGCCCCGATCCTGGGGTTCGACCAGTTCGACCCGTCGCTGGGCGGGGACGAGACCAACAACGCGGTACGGATCACGCTGAGCAACCTCGGCCTGACCATCCGACCGGACCTGACCGACGGTCACACCATCCACTGGCATGGCTTCACGAACGCCATCCCCCTGTTCGACGGCGTGCCCGAACTGTCGATCTCCGTGCCCATCGGCCGATCCTTCACGTACTACTACCGGCCTCACGAGCCGGGCACCTACATGTACCACTGCCACTTCGAGGACGTGGAGCACGTGCAGATGGGCATGACCGGAGTCGTGTACGTGCGGCCGCTGCGGAACACCTCGACGGCGACCTTCGCCTACGACGAGCCGAGCACGCAGTACGACCGCGAGTACTCGTTCATGCTGACCGAGCTGTGGGTGGAGGCGCACTACCGCGATGCCCACATCCAGACCACGGACTGGACCGACTACAAGCCGAGCTTCTGGCTCATGAACGGTCGCGCCTATCCCGACACCCTCCAGCCGTCGAGCGACCCGCTCGCCGCCGTCGAACCACCCTCCTTCGACGGGGCGTACAGCCTGAAGTACAACCCCATCTCGAGCGTCGTGGCCGCGATGCCGGGCGAGCGGGTGCTGCTTCGCATCTCGAACCTCGGCTTCCAGCACCACGCGATGACGCTCAACGGGATCCCGATGCGCGTCATCGCCAAGGACGCCAGCCCACTCGTCGACCTGTCTCGGGATCTCACCTACGAGACGAACACCGTCGAGGTGGGGCCGGGCGAGAGCCGCGACGTCATCGTCACGATGCCGCCGCTGACGAATCCCGATCCGGACACCGGCTACCAGGTCTTCCGGCTGTACGACCGCAACTACGCCTACCTGAACAACGGCGGCGACGGCGGGTACGGCGGGCAGATGACCGAGGTTCGGCTCTATCCCACCGGCACCCTGCCGGGTGTCTTCGACTCCTACAACCAGACCGTCTGAGCGAGGGGGACCGTCATGACAACCGTGCTCAGAGCAGGCGGCAGGCGATTCGCCGTGCTCGCCGTCGCGCTCCTCTGCGTCGCACTCGTCTCGTGGTTCGGCAATGACCGCGCCGAGGCGAAGCCGGCAGAGGGCCTGGCCTGCGAGACGTCGGCCACGAACTCGTTCAACCTGACGGCGACGAGCGGCTACATCCTCACGCCCGACGGGAACAGCATCTACATGTGGGGCTACGCCGGCGAGACCGGTGCCTTCCAGCTGCCGGGTCCGACGCTGTGCGTCCCCGAGGGCGCCACGGTGACCGTGACGCTGCGTAACACGCTGCGCGAGCCGGTCTCCATCGCGTTCCCCGGCCAGACGGGGGTCGAGGCGGACGGACAGCCCGACCAGCCGACCTTCAGCGGCGGCACCCTGACCTCCCTCGCCAAGGCGGCGCCGACCAACGGAACCGTCACGTACTCGTTCACGGCCGCACGCGCCGGAACCTTCCTGTACCAGTCCGGCACGGACGTGGCCAAGCAGGTCCAGATGGGGCTGTACGGAGCCCTGGTGGTCCGGCCCGCCGACTCGTCCGGCGCCATGATCCAGGGGCAGGCGTACGACGACACCGCGTCGGAGTTCGACCCGGACCACGAGTACGTCCACCTGCTCTCCGAGATCGACCCGGCCTTCCACCTGGCCGTCGAGCGCAAGCGCGCCATCAACCTCGGCGCGTTCAACTCGCGGTACTTCCTCATCAACGGCCGGTCGATGCCGGACACCCTCGCCCCGAACGGCGCGGCATGGCTGCCTGCTCAGCCGTACGGCGCGACCGTGCACATCAAGCCGTTCGACCCAGGCACCAATCCCAAGCCGGCGCTCATCCGGTACCTCAACGCCGGATACGGGACGTACCCGTTCCACCCGCACGGCAACGACCAGCTGGTGATCGGCCGCGACGGGCACGCGCTCATCTCGTCCGACGCCTCGAACGCCAGCTACGAGAAGTTCCTCATCGACATCGGGCCGGGACAGACCGTCGACACCACCCTGACCTGGACGGATGTCGAGCACTGGGACCCGAACACGAACCCGGTCCCCGTGGACCTGCCGCCTGTGCAGGACCAGATCGTGGGACCGGACACCTGGTTCAGTGAGAGCCCGTACCTCGGCCAGACCGGCGACCTGCCGGCCGGGGTCACCTCGAACAACCAGTGCGGTGAGTACTACCACGTCGCCCACAGCCATGCGCTGCACCAGGCGACCAACTACGGCGCGACCTTCGGCGGGATGATGACGTTGATCCGCATCGATCCGCCGGCCGGCTGCCCCGGAGCCAACCCGTGAACGGCCCGCAGACGAAGGGCGGCAGGACGATGCCTGTCTCATTGATGTTCCGCTCGTCCGTGCTCCGACGAGTCCTTGCCGTGTCCGTGACCCTGGCGCTGGCCGGGGCGGGGACGCTGCTGGTCCCGTCGGCGCAGGCGGCCAGCCCGTCCGGCGTCCGGCTGCCCTCCGCCGCCGCGAGGGTGCCGAGCACGGTGCACGCTCCGTCCTCGGTCCTCGCCGGCGATACGGGATGCACCACGTCCGGCGGCACCGTGACGTGCCACCTCTGGGCGAAGGCCGGCACGGCCACGCTCACGCCATCGGCGCCGACGGTCCCGGTCTGGAGCTTCGTCAGCTCCTCCGGTGACGCTGTCACCGCTCCGGTGGGTCCGACGCTCGTCGTGACCGAGGGTCAGTCCGTCGAGATGATCCTGCACAACGAGATCGCCGGCCAGGCGGTGTCGCTGTCGATGCCGCAGGTCGACGGCTTCCCCGACGACGTCGTGGGGGCGGCGACCAGCACCATCGCGACGTACGCCTTCACCGCGGCACGGTCCGGCACCTTCCTGTACGAGGCGGGTGGCACGGCCGACGGAGCGCGACAGGCAGCCATGGGACTGGTGGGCGCGTTCGTCGTGCTGCCCACTTCACCAGGAACGGCCTACGGCACTCCGAACACCGCGTACACCGATGAGGCCGTGCTCGTCCTGAGCGATGTCGACCCGGACCTGAACGCGTCTCCGACGACCTACGACATGCGCAACTTCGCGCCGCGCTTCCACCTCTTCAATGGCGTGGCATTCCCCGCCACGACGCCGATCCCGGTCACCGCGGGTGAGCCTGCGCTCCTTCGGCTGGTCAACGCTGCCATCGTCCCGCATGCCATCGGCGTGCTGGGGACGACGCAGTCCGTCGTCGCCGAGTCGGCCCGTCCGCTCACGCATCCCTACGGCGTGGCCGCGGAGAACATCCCGGCCGGCGACACCATGGACATGATCGTCTCGGTGCCCTCGTCTCCCGGGCTCAAGTACGCCGTGTACGACGCCTCGATGCGCCTGGACAACGACGGGGCCGCATCGAGTGCCGCCACGGGCAACATCGTCGCCTTCGGCGGGGAGCTGATCTTCCTCCAGGCCAGTGGAACCGCACCGACGCCGAGCTCGCCGCCGGTCGTCAGCGGCCTTTCCGTCTCGCCCACGAGGGTCGGGACCACCCCGACGACCGTGTCGTTCACTGCGACCGTGACGGATGACGTGCAGGTCCAGGCCGTCGAGTACGTCATCGACAACGCGGGAACGGCGGCCGGTAGCGGCACGAGCGTGCCCATCACGGCAGCGACCGTGGTGACCCTGGCTCCTGTCTCCGTGCCGGTCGACACGCTTGGCACCGGCACCCACCAGATCCTCGTCCGCGGCAGGGATGCCGACGGGTGGGGCCCCCTGCAGTCGGTGTCGTTCAAGGTCGACAAGGCCGGACCCACCGTCACCGGCATCACGCCGGCAGCCCAGGCTGTCAACGGCACCGCCGCTCTCGCGTTCAGCGGCAGCGCTTCCGACAACGGCGGCGGTTCCGTCGTTTCGGCGACGTGGGCGCTCGACGGCGCGGGTTCCACCGCAGCGACCCTGTCGCCCAGCAGTGGACCGACGGTCGCGCTGTCCGGGTCCGTTCCGGCCGCCAGCATCGCCGCCCTGACCGACGGGGTTCACTACATCTCCGCGACAGCGGTGGACGATCTCGGCAACGCAGGACCGGCCGGACCGGCGGGATCGCCGGTGGGCGCATCCTTCGTCGTGGACCAGACAGCACCGACCACGGGCGACGTCGTGGTGACGCCTTCACCGAACAACGGCAGCCAAGGCGTCTCGTACGACCCGAACTCGGTCGAGGTCCGGGCGCCGTACAGCGACGCGGGTACGTCGCCGTCAGGCGTGGTGTCGGGCGAAGGGTTCATCGGCACCGCAGGTGCTGTAGGGACTGGCTTCCCGATGGTCATCTACGCGCCGACGCAGTCGCTCGTCGCGACGATTCCGCTGAGCCAGCTCACCTCGCTGCCGAACGGGACCACGACGATCTACGTCCGCGCCAAGGACAAGGCGGGCAACTGGGGGGCAGTCTCCTCCGGTCCACTGGTCATGAACCGCTCGGTGACCGTCAGCGGCCTCACCCTGACGCCATCGACGACCTCGACCAACGCCACCGTGGCGCTGGCGGGGACGGCCACGCCATCGCCCGGACTGACGGTCCTGGCCGCCGAGTACTTCATCGACACCGACCCCGGTGCCGGTCTCGGTGCGGCCGTGACGGTCGGGCCGGCGGGTGCGACGAGCGCCCTGTCGGCGACGATCCCCGTCACCGGACTGTCGGTCGGAACCCACACGGTCGGCGTGCGGGCGAAGGACTCGAACGGGACCTGGGGGCCGGTCACGACCACCACCCTGACCCTCACCCCGCTGTTCGCGGACGGGTTCGAGGCCGGTCCGCTGCCGGCACCGTGGTCGGCGGTGACGACGGCCGGAGCCGGTACGGCGACCCGTACGGCTGCAGCCGCGCTGGTCGGCAGCTTCGGCCTCCGGGTCTCCGTCTCCGGCACCAACAACCGGGGCTATGTGACCACGCCGGTGACGGCGGCCGTGCCGACGTACCACGCTCGGTTCCAGCTGAACCCGAACACCTTGGTCACGGGCACCCGTTGGGTGACCGTCCTCCAGGCGCTGGGCGGCGCGACCGGAACCGGACCCCAGCGGTTCCGCGTCGAGTACCGGCGCAACGGGGCCGGAACACCTGAGGTCAGGGTGGTCGTGAGCACGGGCAACTCGTCGACGACGGGTGCGGCCCAGCCGCTCAATGCGGGTGCCGCCAACACGATCAGGGTGGACTGGACCTCGGCCGCATCGGCCACGGTCACCCTCACCGTCAACGGCACGCCCACGACGATGACGGGGCTCAACACCAACAACCGCACCGTGACGGCGGCGCGTCTGGGCATCTCCCTGGCCCCGACGGGTGGCAACGGCGCCTATGGCGGCGTCGTCTACCTGGACGCCTTCACCTCTGCCCGCTACGCGCTCTGAGAAGGAGGATCGACCATGAGCACCGCAGACGCACAGCCGGGCCGGCGGGACGGAACGACCCGTCGCAGGATCGGCCTGGTCCTGGTGGCCGCCATCGTGGTGGCGGCCGCCGGGATCGGGGTGACCGGCCTCGTCCAGGCCGCCACCGGTCACCGCCGACCACCGGTTCCGCACGACTCGGGGGTCGAGGGCAAGTCGGGCGTGCGGGTGACGCGCGTGTCGCTCGCCGCGGACGGCGGGCTGGTCGACGTCCGATACATCGTCCTGGACCCGGTGCGGGCCTCGCGGGCGACAGGCGACACGGACGACCCGCCGGTCATCAGCAACGACCGCACGCACGGCCGGCTCGATCGGGTGGCGGCCATGCGCGAGAGTCACGAACTGCGGCCTGGGCAGACGTATTACCTGATCTACCTCAACACCGGTGGTGACGTGGAGCGTGGCGACACGATCGACCTGGACATCGCCGGTACGACGCTAGCCGGGGTGCCGGTGGAATGAGCGGTCGTCGCGCGGTCGGCGCCTCGGTCGGGCTGCTGGTCATCCTGTTGCTGGCGGCGCCGTTCCTCGCGCCATCCTCCGCGGGAGCCCACGCGCTGCTGGTCTCCAGCACGCCGGCCGACGGTGCCTCCTACGATCGGGCGCCCTCGGAGGTGCGTCTGGTCTTTAGCGAGGAGGTGCAGCTCGCGGCCACCTCCGTGGAGTTGTTCGACGGTGCCGGCCGTCCCGTCGCGGTGGGGGTGCCGGTCGCGGATGAGGGTGCCGACGACGCCACCGTCGTGCGGGTCGCCCTCGGCCCGCTGCCCAGGGATCGCTATCTCGTTCGGTGGCGGACGATCTCGAGCGACGACCTCCATCCGAACGCGTCGTCGATCGTCTTCGGAATCGGTACCGACGTCACGGCGGCCACCGTCGAGGCGCCGTCCGGCTGGACGCTGGCCGGGACCATCGCAGAATCCGTCATCCGCTGGCTCGCGCTGCTGGCCCTTGGGCTGGCGCTCGCGGCTCGCGTGCTGTCCCGGCGGCTGACCGGGTCCATCTCCCGCGACGGGCCCCTGAGCCCGGTGCTGCCACGGACCACCGCCGCGATGGCGGGGCTGGGGGCGCTGGCGGCGGCGGCCCTCGGGCTGCTGTACCTCGGCCGGGTCGTGCAGACCGCCGGACTGGCCTTCGCCGTGACGTCGTGGGGATCCACCGCTCGCTGGGTCGTGGCGATCGCGTCCGCCGCCCTTGCCTGGTGGATGCTGCGGCGGACCGGTCGACGCAGCAGGACGCCTGACGGCATCGCCCCGTCGGCCCTCCTCGTCGTGTCGCTGGCCGCGGTCACGTCGACCAGCCACGCGATGTCTGCGGGGCTTGCGGCCGCCGCGCTCGGTGCCCTTCACACGGTCGCAACGATGCTGTGGGTGTGCGGCGCGGTGATCGTCGCCATCCTCGTGGTGCCGGCCCTGCGCCGTCGCGACCGTGTGGCGGCCGTGACCGTCGCGCGCGCCTTCACGCCGATCGCGCTCGTCGCCGTGCCGGTCAGTCTCGTCACGGGACTGCTGCTGGCCGGACGCCTGCTGCCATCCGTAGGAGCCGTGCTGAACACCGACTACGGACACACGCTGCTCGTGAAGCTCGGACTGCTGGTGCTCGGGCTCGGCCTGGCCGCGTCATCGTTCGTGCTTCTGGTGCTGCGCGGAGGTCGTCGTCGCGGTGCCGCTGCCGTCGGCGCCGAGGCCGTCGTCCTGTGCACCGTGGTCCTGGCCGCGTCGGCCGTTGCCGCCACGCCGCCGCCATCTGCGGTCGTCTGGGCCCCGTCCGCGGATCAGGCGCCCACGGCGGGAGTCCTGTCCGAGATGGCGAACGACCTGGTTCTGACGGTCGATGTCGGGCCGGGCCGACCGGGGCGGAACTTCGTGACCATCGGCGTCCTGGACACCCGGCGGCCGGCGCCCGCGCCCATCTCATCGGTCGAGGTCTCCGTCGGGACGCAGGCTCCGCTGACCGCGGTCGCGCAGGGGCACTTCCAGTGGCTGGCCACGACGAGCATCGAGGGCGAGGGGCCAACCGACCTGGCGGTGACAGTTCGCCGCGCGGGTGAGCCGACCGTGGCCGTGCCCTTCCGCTGGCTCGTCGGACCGCCCGTCGGAACCCGGCGCGGTGGCGCCGAGCTTGCGCCGATCACCGGGGTGGCCGCTGCAGCGATCGCGGTCGTCGGGCTGCTCGGCTGGGTCCTGTACGGCGCCGCTCGGCGACGCGCGCGGGTGCGCCGGCCCGGGATGGTCCGGGAGCCCGAGGCCGTGCATGCCGCTGAGTCGCCCTGATCGCGGGCTCACGGCCCATCTGCAGCGGAATCCGTCCCGATCGGACGTGTCGCGGTGGACGGGCCGTGACACGGCGCGGGATGATCGCGTCATGATCGTGGCGACGGCGCCCCAGCCGCCCCACGCAACGTGACCCCTGATAGAAGGCGAGCCCATGTTCAACGACAACGGCAACTTCCTGCTGGCGCTGTTCGAGTTCTTCCTGTTCTTCGCCTGGTTCATGTGCCTGTTCTGGGTCTTCGGCGACATCTTCCGCAGCAAGGACCTCGGCGGCGGCGGGAAGACGTTCTGGGTCTTCTTCGTCATCATCCTGCCGTGGCTGGGCATCCTCGTGTACCTCATCGCCCGCGGCAAGGGCATGCAGGAGCGTCAGATGGAGCAGGTCAAGGAGATGCAGGCAGCCCAGACCGAGTACATCAAGTCGGTAGCCGGTGCCCAGGGCGGCTCGGCGGCCGACCAGATCACATCGGCCAAGGGGCTACTCGACTCCGGGGCAATCACCCAGGCCGAGTTCGACCAGCTGAAGGCCAAGGCGCTCGCCTCCTGACGCGGGGGACCCAAGAGCAACGCTGGACGGAGCAGCCCCGGTGGACGGAGCTGCGCCGGTGGCGGAGACTGTCCCGGTGGACGACGCGACGGAACAGACGAATCCTCCTGCCGGCATCGTTGCCGAACTGACGGCCATCGACGAGGCGCTGTACGCGGCGGTTGCCGGTACCGACACGCCGGGACTCGACGCCTTCTTCCGCCGACTGTCCCGCACGGCCGACAAGTCGACGCTGTGGCTCGGCGCCGCGGTCGTCCTGGCTGTCGTCGGCGGCCGGACCGGGCGGCGGGCGGCGGTCAACGGGGTCGCCTCGATCGCGTTGGCCTCGGCCACGGCCAATCTGGTCGGCAAGCAGGTGACCAATCGGCGGCGTCCGGATCGTGCTGGCGCGGGGGTACCCGACGAGCGGCGGGTGCCGATGCCCGAGTCGACGTCGTTCCCGTCCGGGCACTCGGCCTCCGCCTTCGCGTTCGCCGAGGGGGTCAGCGCGGCCGCACCGGCGATCGGCGTCCCTGTGCGGCTGGCCGCGGTCGCGGTGTCGTACTCGCGCGTCCACACCGGCGTCCACTACCCCGGCGATGTGGTCGCCGGCGCCCTGATCGGCGTGACGGCGGGCGAGGTCGCGAGCCTGCTCATGTCGGTGGCGCGCCGTCGCTGGTCCATCCCCTAGGCCGAACACTGCACCGATGGTGTGATTGTTGTTGCAGTGTCAGGGGTTTGACTTATGCTCGAACACATGTTCGAATGCTGCAACTCACCCCGCTTTGATGGTGACGTGGGTGCAGCGGGTGTCGTTCCTCCGCTTGAGGATCGGGATGCGCCCGTCGAGGGTGGTCCGCCGGATGAGGCCGACAGCGAGACCGCGCTGTCTCCGGCCCAGGCGGTGGAGGCACTCGTGGAACTGCAGCGGGTGAAGTCGCGGCTGGCGGCAGTGGAGGCGCAGCTGCTGGTCGCGGCTGCGTCCGGGCACGAGGTGGTGGAGTCCTGGCTGGCACTGGATCGGGGGTCATCGCGTGACCGGGAGCGGGTGGTCCGAATCGCCGACGCGTGCCGGGAGGAGATCGGGGCGGCGCTGCGGGTCCCGTTCGGGCAGGCGCAGGCGATGATCGACTGCGCGCGACTGCTTTTCGGTCCGCTGGCTGCCACGCGGGATGCATTGGCTGCGGGCACGATCAGCGAGCGGCACGCGCGGGTGATCGCCGAGGCCACCGGGCGCCTGGATCCGGAGGCGCCGGAGTACGAAGGGTGGTGTGCCCGGCTGCAGGCCCGGGTGCTGCCGGTCGCCGCCCGGTCGACACCGTCGCGAACGGGGCAGTGCGCTATGCGGGCGGTCGCCGCGATCGACCCGGGCGGTCAGGAGAGTCGGCGCCGGCGCGCCGCGTGCACGCGGGCGGTGTGGGTGGCGCCGTTGGGCGACGGTCTGAGCCTGCTGATGGCCCGGATGGACACCGCGCGGGCCTTCGCGACCTTCGCCGCGGTCGACGTGGTCGCCCGCGATGACGGGTTCGCCGGGACGCAGCCCCCCGGCGCCCTACTGGGCGAGCGGCGGGCGGCCGCGCTGGCGGCGCTGGTCCTGCGCGACCCGACGCCCACCCACGGCAACGCCGCCGGCACCCACGGCAACGCCGGGATCCGGGCGCCACGGATCCGGGTGCATGTCGACGTGACGATCCCCCTTGATGCGCTGGTCGGCCTGACCGCGGCCCCCGGCGAGATCGCCACGGCAGCAGGCGTGGGCGGCCGCGAGACGATAAGCGCCGCAGCGGTCCGCGACCTGCTCGCCGACCCCTGCGTCGAGGCCACCATCCGCCGCCTTGCCACCGACCCGCTCACCGGCCACCTGCTCGACCGGGGACGGGCGACCTACGCCGTGTCCGACCAGATGCGCGCGTACCTGATCGCCCGCGACCGGGTCTGCCGGTTCCCGCATTGCACCCGCATCGCCAACCTCTGCCAGATCGACCACGCCCAGGCCTGGGACGACGGTGGCCTCACCACGCGTGCCAATCTCGGACCCCTGTGCACCCGACACCACCAGCTCAAGACCTTCGCCCGATGGCGGATAGCCGAGTCCCGACCCGACGGCACGGTCACCTGGCGCTCGCCCGGCGGCCGCATCTATCGGGTCGAACCGCACCACGACCCCGAACCTCGCCACGACCCTGAACCTCGCCACGACCCCGAACCTCGCCACGACCCCGAACCTCGTCACGGCCCCGGACCTCGCGATGGCCCCGAACCGCCACCGCCCTTCTGAACGGGATCGGGCAACTCGCGGTCGAGATCGGTGGCCCGGCCTACGCTTCGGTCATGACGATGGGGTTTCGCGCAGCCGTGGAAGCACGTGATATGTCGGCCCTCTCGCGCGTGCTGTCGCCGGACATCGTGTTCCGCAGCCCGGTGGCGTTCCAGCCCTTCCGAGGCCGTCCCGCCGTGACGGAGGTGCTGCGGAACGTCATGGAGGTGTTCGAGGACTTCACCTATGTCGATGAGCTGCGCGGAGAGGGCACGCATGCGCTCGTGTTCCGGGCCGGCGTCAACGGTCGACAGGTGGAGGGGCTCGATCACCTGCGGTACGACGATGCGGGACTGGTCACCGAGCTGACCGTGATGGTTCGCCCGTTGTCCGGGCTCATCGCGCTCGCTGAGGCGATGGGGCCGCGCGTCGCCCACATTGCGAAGGAGTAGCGCGGCTTTCAGCCGACGTCCGCAGGGAGTCGCCACAGGTCACTCCCAGGCGCGAACGAGATCCAGGACCGATGCGACCCGCAGCGAATCCTCGAGCGGCACGCACCAGGCATCGCCGCCGAGGACCCGATCGCTGACCGCCTCGATCATCAACCGGTAGGCGTCGACGGCTGGGAACGACTCGACATGGTCGCCGACCAGCAAGGTGCTCGGCTCTCGCCACGTGGTGAAGGCGGCGCCCGCACCGGTCTGGGCCCTGCCTTCGGATCCGGTGACGACGAGATACTGATGCTCGGGCATGACGAATGAGGCGACCGCCGTCGCGCGGGCCGCCGACCCGATGGACGCGACGATCCGCGTCGTTGCGTCGATGCCCGTCGGACTGATGGTCGTCTCGACCGTGCGGATGCCGATGTCCGCGGCACCGCCCGTCGCCGCGAGCCAGGTGTGAACCTGATAGCCCCCGACGTCGAGCAGTGCTCCGCCTCCGCACTCGCGCGCCGACCGGTAGTTGCCGACGATGTCCGCGGGGAACGTGAAGGCGCTGTCGATGGAGACGAGATCGCCGAGCAGGCCACCCGAGGCGAGGGCGGCCAGGCGCTGGAATCGCGGATGCCATCGACACCACACCGCCTCGACGAGCAGTCGATCCGCGTCACGCGCAGCCCTCGCCATGCGCTCCGCCTGCGGGCCGTCGATCGCGATCGGCTTCTCGCACAGGACGTGCTTCCCAGCGGCCAAGGCGCGGGTCACCCACTCCTCATGCTGGTGATTGGCCAGGCACACGTACACGACGTCGACCGCCGGGTCTGCGATCACCGCCTCGTACGCCGCATGCACAACCCGGGGCTCAAGGGCGGCGGAACGCAGCGGATCCCGGCTCGCGACCGCCTCGAGTCGGGAGTTGCGGGCCAGATGGAGCGCTGGGGCCATTGCCCGTTGCGCGATCCAGCCCGCGCCGACGAAACCCCAGCCGACCGTCATGCCCGCAGGAGGGTGGGCGTCACGGGCCGGCCATTCGCGAGGGCGGACGCCTCTGCCGCCTGCATGATCGCCACGACGTCGCGCGACTGCTCGGCGGTGACCGGCATGGGCGTGCCGTCAATGAGGCGGGCGGCGACGGAACGGTGGAATGAGTGCGGCTCCACCGCGACGAGCGGCACGATCTCGGACGTTCCGTCCTCACGATGCAGGGTGAGCACGGCGGGCAGGTCGGCGACCGACGGTTCGGCGGCGGGGTCCCAGTCCCCGACGATGGCGCCATGGGTTCCGAGCACGTAGTACTTGGGCTTCCTCGCCGCCGCAAGGTCGGAGTTGACGAACGTGGCCTGCGTGCCGTCCACGAAGGTCACCGTCACCTGGGCGTGGTCGGCGTTGGTCGCGTGCAGCCAGCGGCGCTTGTGGTTCTGGCCGCTGACGTGGGCCACGGGGCCGGGGAGCGCGGTGAGGATCTGGTCGAGGTAGTGGCTGCCCCAGTCGAAGATCGCCCCGCCGGAGACGGCCGCATCCGAGTGCCAGTAGTGGCACGGCTCACCGAATCCGCCCACGAACGAGTCGTACTGGAACACCTCGCCGATCGCCCCCTGCTGGATCAGGCCGGCCAAGGTGACGAAGTCGGCGTCGTACCGACGGTTCTGGTAGACGACGAGCAGCAGGTCGGACGTGGCGGCCAGGTGCATGAGATCGTCGCACTCGTCGGTGGTCAGCGCCATCGGCTTCTCGAGGACCACGTGGATCCCGCGCTGCAGCGCCTGCCGAGCCCATGCGTAGTGGCTGTTCGGTGGCGTGGAGACGATCACGAGGTCGATGAGTCCGGAGTCGAGCATGGAGTTCGCGTCGTCGAACGCCGCTGCGTCCGGTGCCAGGTCCAGGGCCGCCGCGACGCGATCGGGACTCGTGTCGCACACGGCCGTGAGCGCCAGGCCGGGGACGGCTTGGACCGCAAGGTTGTGCTCATGGCCGATGGCCCCGTAGGCCAGCAGCCCGACTCGAATGTCGTCGCGTGTCACTCGTGATCTCCCGTTTCCGCGATGCTCCACGTCATGCCGTCCGGCGTGTCGCGCACATCGATCCCAGCCGCGCCCAGTCCGTCGCGGATCAGGTCGCTCGTCGCGAAGTCGCGGGCCTCCCGGGCCCGGAGTCGGGCAGCAAGGGCGACCTCGACGATGGGTCCGACGATCGCCCTCGGATCGCGCAGCCCCAGCACCGCGGACTGGGCCAGGTCGACGAGCATCGAGCGCAGCGTCTGCCGCGCCATATCGACGTCGTCGCTCTGCAGCGTGTCGGCGGACCACGCGTGGATCGCGTCCTCGAGATCTAGGCAGGCCGCCAGCGCACCGTTGGCGTCGGCCTCGGCCAGGCAGTCGTCGAATCGGGTGCGATGGCTGGCGGCCACGGCGCGTAGAGACGTGCCATCCGTCGTCGGCTCCTCGTCCGTGGGCGGGGCCGGCCGCACATGGGTGGTCGCGACGTGGCCCCGTGCCTCGCCGCGCAGCATGGCGGCCAGCTCGGCCAGGCCGACCGAATCGCCGGCGGGCACGAACTCCCAGGCTCCGCCGCTGCGCAGGGTCATGCCGCCAGCGCCGTGCACGGTCGCGGTCGCCAGCGCCGTGTCGACGACGACGGCGGTGTGCTCGTCGACGCCGAGGACGCCGACCCCGGCCGGCAGCCCCGCCTCCATCGCCTCCAGGCGCTGGGCGCCGAGGTAGCAGAAGCGGGTGTCGTGCCGGCCCCCCTCCCGGTTGTCGAAGTGCGGGATCACGGCTGCCGAGATACCGGTCACCTGGCCCAGCAGGTCAAGGCCCGGCAGCCACCGGGGGTCCTCGCCGACCTTGTAGATCTCGTACACGGGCACGGCGAGACTGCCGACCGTCACCGCTGCGGCGCTGCCGAGCACGACCGTGCCGCCGCGGCCGACGATGTCGACGAGAGCGCGAGGCACCGGCGTGTCCGCCCACTGGCGCAGCGCGTAGGTGGGACTGCCGGGTCCGGCGAACGCATAGGACGCCCGCTGCAGCAGGGCCAGGGTGCGCTCCCGATCGGCGACCGGGTCGTCGCGCCGACGCCAGCGGGCCACCTCGAGGGGCACGCCGACGGAGTCCGCGAAGTACTCCAGGACCTTGCCCGTCAGGTCGTCGGCATTCGCCTGGAAGCCGAAGGGGGTGTCGAGCATGGCCTTCGAACCCATCCCCGACTCCTCGAGGAGGGCGCGGTGGACCTTGACCATGGTGGGCGCGGTCTCGCCGGACCCCACGATGACGATGCGTCCGCCCATGCGTCAGCCCCGCGCCTGGCCGTCGACGGGGGCGAGGGCTCCGTCGAGGACCGTTCGGAAGTCGACCGTCGCGGAGATGCTCGTGAGCAGGGCCAGCATCCCCGTGACGGCCCGGTGCTCGAGCAGCACGCCGGGAGGGAACGCCAGCTTGCCGACGTCCTGCATGGACCCGGCCGGGTCGGACCACCCCTCGGCTCGCCCGGTCATCCACTCCGACGAGAAGCGGAACTCGTCCTGGGTGTAAGGCGCGAGGTCGAGCGACAGGATGCGGATGAGGTCCTCCGCGGTGGTGGACGCGGCGACCATGCCGGCCGCCATCCACAGCTTCCGGATCGCCTCGGGGTCCTGGGCCGCGCCGAGCACGAACGTGCGGGCGAACAGGTCGGTGAACAGGCCCGCGGGATGCCCGACCGACCCGAAGTCGAGGACGCCCAGGGAGCCGTCGTCGAGAAGTCGGTAGTTGCCGGGGTGCGGGTCGGCGTGGATCGCGCCGACCAGGTGCGCCGACCAGAGCGTGAACCGCGCCAGGCCCCGTCCGGCGGCGTCCCGCTGCTCGGCGGGCGCGTCTGCGAGGCTGGCGTACGGGGTGCCGGGCAGCCACTCGGTGACCAGGAGGGTCGGGGCCGCGTGCAGCACCCGGGGAATCGTGACCACTCCCGGGTGCGCCCGATCCCATGCGGTGCGGAACGCCTCCTGCCATCGCGCCTCGCGCGTGTAGTCGAGCTCCTCCCAGAGTCGCTCGGCGTGCTCGTCGAGCAGCGCCTTGGCATCGAGGGTGGGGAACAGGCGGTGGATCAGGGGAATGAAGGTGCGCAGCTGGAGCAGGTCCGCGCGCACGATGCGGTGCGCGTCCGGGTACTGGACCTTCACGGCGATCGCCGTGCCGTCCGGCCAGGTTCCGGTGTGAACCTGGCCCAGGCTCGCGGCCGCGACGGCGTCGGGATCGATCAGCGTCCCGGGGGGCAGTCCCACGACCAGCGGGGCGACCTTCGTCCACGGGCGCGGCTCGGCGTTCTCGTACAGGCGGGTCAGGGAGGCGAGCGTGGCGGCCTGCTCCGGCGGCAGCGTCGAGGAGAACAGGGCCAGGATCTGGCCGAACTTCAGGGCCGGTCCGCGCGCCTTGGCGAGCGCCGTCGTCAAAGACTCCATCGACGCCAGCATCGCGTCGCCGTAGGCGGTGTCCCGGTCGGCGCCGAAGGCTGTCGCCGTGGCCGCCGACGCGAACCGGGCTCCCGTCGTGACGGGTACCGCGGCCAGGGAGGCCGCACGGGAGAAGAGTCCCATCAGCGTGCTCCTAGGTCCGTGCGCTTCGGCGTGGCGGTTGCCCTACTGCAGGCTAGTCGGCCGAGCCCATCCCCGCATGGGGGCGTCCGGTCGCCCACAGCGCGGCGACGAGGGGACCGGGATCAGCGGGACGCGACGAGATGCTGACGCGCGTGATCGAGGGCCAGGTGCAGGGCCCCCTGGAGGGAGGCCGCCTCGCCCAGTTCGCCGAGCTCGATGCGGACGGTCGACGGGAACAGCTCGGCGACGGTGTGCCGCGCGGTGGCCAGCAGTGCGGGATGCCGACCGAGCGGCCCTCCCAGCAGGACGAGATCGGGGTCGACGACCGCGCACGTGGCGACGATGACCTGGCCGATGGCGGCGCCCAGAGCCTGTGCTGCCTTCGTGGCCTCGCGGTCGGCGACGTCCGCCTCGCCCAGCGCCCGGCGGATCGTGACCACGTCCATGGCGCTCGAGTTCGGCGTCGCGAAGCCCTGGCTGCCGAGGGCGGCGACCAGCGTGGAGTACTGCGCCGGCCCGGTGGCCGTGGCGAGGTAGCCGACCTCGCCGGCGAGCCCATGCGCCCCACGCACCATCCGGCCCCCGACGTACAGGCCCATCCCCAGGCCCGCGCCGACGAAGAGGTAGGCGAAGTCGGTGTCGTCGCGGGCGGCACCGCTGCGATGCTCCGCCAGGGCCGCGCAGTTGATGTCGTTGTCGACCAGGAGGGGAGCGGACACCAGGTCGGCGAAGAGCTCGGCCGGGTTGAGCAGTCCCTCGGGGAACGGCGTGTTCGGCAGGGCGAGGATCTGCGAGGTGTCGGGATCGACCGCGTTGGCCACGGACAGGGCGACGGCCCGCAGTGGTCCGCGCCTTGCGTTCCCGATCTTCAGCGAGCGCCGGACGGCCGTGCGGATCCGGCGCACCATCGCGGCCACGTCGCCCGCCGCCACCGGCGGATGGTCGTGGTCGTCGAAGGCGACGCCGGCGAGGTCGGCGGCCCGGGTGTGGACGCCGTCCGGGTCGACGTCGAGGGCGAGCACCCAGCCGGCGGTCGGAGTCAGCTCGTAGTAGGTCGCCACCCGCCCCCGGTGACCCCCGCGCGTGCCGGTCGTGCAGAGCAGGCCGGCGTCCGCGAGTCGTCGGGTCGACTCCGAGATCGTCGGCTTGGAGATGCCGGTGAGTTCGGCCAGTTCCGAGCGCGTGACACGACCGCGAGCGAGTACCTCGGCCATGACCGCCCGGTCGGTGATCTCACGGAGCAGGCCCTGGCGGGGCAGGACCGGTGGCGTTGGATCGGTGCGGGTCATTGGTCCCTTTGCGCTGCACGGCTCATAGGCGTAGAGTAGTTCTAGTAAGGAACCCTAACTAAAAGACCATGCACGTCCACGACACGCACGAGAGAAGTGATCGAGATGCGCACCGCACTCACCTCACTGTTCACCATCCACCACACCGAGCCGACCGAGGACGAGATCACCCGCCGCGAGTGGCAGCGTCTGCTCGACGGCGCCACGTCGCAGAACGAGCGCGACGAGATCAACTTCCTGTTCTCGAGCGCCGTCGCCGCCTGAGCCTCACGCCCCGGTCCGGCCGACCGGATCGATCCGGTCGGACCGATCCCCACGTCGGGCGACGACGACCGCCGTGACGGCGATGGGCAGGAACGACGCGAGCACCGCGAGCACGACGATGCCCATCGCCACCCGGGCCTGGTCGGGAACCGGCAGCAGCGCGACGACGAGCGCCGCATTGAGTGCGGCGAGCCTCGGCAGCAGCGCGACGTCGAGGACGGCCACCGCCCTGCGGGTCGCCTCCGGCCCTCCGCTCGACGTTGCCGGGATCGCGTAGCACAGCACGCCGATCAGCACCTGCGCGGCGAAGCCGACGAGCAGGGGAGCGCCCAGTCGATCGGCGGCCTCCGCAGCGGACTCCCAGTCTGCGGCGAACGAGAGCATCGCCCCGAGGGCGACCACCGAGCCGACGAACCAGGCGAGCGCAGCCAGCACGGACCAGGCCGCGTAGGTCGACGGCGCCCGCAGGCCGGTCGTGCGCGCGCGAGCGAACCCGAGGACGGCGAGGCCGACCAGGTAGCCAAGGAGCCCCACCACGGCGGCAGGTCGCGAGCCGAGGAGGGCGCCGACCGCGACGACCGCGACGCTGCCGGCCAGCACGGGCAGCGCGCCGCGCGCCGACCGCTCGAGTCCGGCGACCGCCTCGCCGTCGACCCGGCGGGGTCGGATGGCAGCCAGGAGGCCGAGGGTCGACAGCCCGAGCCAGCCGAGCAGGTTGAGCGAGACGTGGGCGAGCGCGAGCTGAGCGTGCAGAGATTCCGTCAGGTCGTCCGGTGCCAGCAGCACGCCGATGAGGATGCCGAACGGCAGGAAGACGGCACCGGCGACGTAGTAGCCGACCGCGGCATCGAATCCTGCCGGTCGCACGCGCCGCATGCGGCCGATAGTTGCGACGGCATGCCAGATGACCACCTCGCCCACCACGGTGGCGCCGGCGATCACGATCGCCCAGGCGAGGTCCGGGACGTCGACCAGGGTCATCCCGACGACGACGGTGATCGCGCCCACGTTGAACAGGACGAGCCGGGCCGTCTCGTCGCGGCCCCTCGGTCGCTCCTCGCGGCCGAGCGGGGCAGGTGGCAGGCGGCCGCTCCACACGAGGATCGCGTTGCTGACCGCGCCGAGGAGGAGCAGGTGGATCAGCAGCCATTCGGGCAGCTCGCGAGTCAGGGCGATCGATGCAGCGAGGATGGCTGCTGCCAGCCAGGCGAGCACGACGGATCCGGCGCCCAGGTACCACCGGGGACGCGTCACGACGCGACTCGTGCACGGTTGGCTCGGGCTCCGGCACGGGTGGCTGGCAGGTGCAGGACGCAGGCGCCCGGCTCGGCGAAGGGAGTGAGTGCCGCCTGCTCGTCGGGCGCGCCGAGTGCCGACAGCACGCCGCGCACGAGGCCGAGGTGGACGGTGCACACGATGTCGGGCTGGCTGATGGCCGCGTCGAGCAGGGGGCAGCGGCGCAGGCGCACCTTCGCCGCCCGGGCGTCCGGCTGGGGGTCGAAGCCCAGGTCCGCGAGGAGCTCGACCGTGCGCCACCGCGCGCGTGCCGGACTGGTGCGATCGATACCGGCGGCCAGGGCACGCCCCCAGGTCTCGCCGGCGGCCAGGGCCCCGGCCCGAGGGTCGGCGCTCGAACGGGAGACCTGGCCGGCCAGGGCGATGGCCAGCCCGATGTAGTCGCGCACCCGAGGGTCTGCATCGGCCTCGTTGGACGCGGCTTCGTACTGCCAGGCGGGTCGGCCCCGCCCGACCACGGGAGCGGCGTGGCGAACGGCCACGCCTCGGTCGACCAGGCCCTCGAGATGCTCGCGCACCGTGTTCACGTGCAGGTTCATGCTGCTGGCCAGCGCCGCGGCGGTCGTCGGGGTGGCGCACTCGCGAAGCCGCTCGAGCACCCGGGAGCGCGGGATGCTCATCGGGTCGGCTCCGGTGCTGCCTCGGATCGGCTCCGGTCCCATGATTATCACGGAGACGAGTGTAGTAAATCGGTCGCCGCGACCGGCGTAGGGTTGCTCGGGTGACCTCCGTGCTCCCGAGCGACCCTGACCCCGGCACGTTCCGATCGATCCAGCGGGCGACCAGTGAGGCGGGCTTCTTCGAGGTCTGCGCCCTCGATCACCTCGTCGAGTTCGTGTCCCTCCTCAGCGACGACGCGGCCCGCGTCAGCTTCCGCGCGGTCGTCGAGGCCAAGGCCCACCTGATCCGGGAGCTGGGGCCGCTGTCGTCCGCCGTGCTCCTCGACGCGCGCTTCGGCATGCAGGCCATCCTCACCGGAGACGTCCCGCGAGGAACGGGCATCATCGCCGCGATCGAGGATGAGACGTACACGTTCCCGACCGGGCCGCGCGGAACGCACCTGCGCGACGACTGGGGAGCCACGAAGATCCGGATGGTCGGCGCCGACATGGTCAAGCTGCTGTGGTTCTACCGACCGGACCTCGACCCGGTCGTCGCCGAGCAGCAGCGCACGCTCCTTCGGACCGTGCATGCGGACTGTGGCCGCGTCAGCCTGCCGCTCATCGTCGAGCCGATCTGGTACGCGGTCCAGGGCGAGGACCCGACCTCGGCGGCCTGGCAGCAGGCCCGGGTCGACGGCATCCTCCGATCGGTCCGGGAGGCGGACGGGATCGGCGCTGACGTCCTCAAGGTCGAGTTCCCCGGCTACCTGGACACGCCGTCGCTCGCGACCCGCGCGGCCGAAGCCTGTGCAGAGATCTCCGCCATCGCAACGGTCCCCTGGGTGGTCCTCTCGGCAGGGGTGGGCTACGGGCAGTTCACCGAGCAGGTCGAGATCGCCTGCTCCGCCGGGGCGAGCGGATACATGGCCGGACGATCCGTGTGGAGCGACGCCGTGCGGCTGGACCGGGCCGAGCGCGAAGTCGGCCTCGAGGCCGCGAAGGCCCGGCTTGCCGAGCTGACCGCCATCACGCGCAGGCACGGGACGCCCGCCGCGCCGCCGCTCCCGCTTGACGGAGCGCTCGCGGCCATGCCGGACGGATGGTACGAGGGATGGCACCGCGACTGACGCGCGTCCGCGTGGCGCAGGGTCGCGTCGCGGCTAGGGTCTGGTGATGCAGCAGTCCGACGCCGGGGGCCGAGCCTTCACGGCCATCCCGGAGGTCTCCCTGGCCCAGTGGCGTGCGCCGGACGCGGACCAGGAGTCCTTCGCCCGGCAGCTCGTGGAGGTGTGCCATCGGGTGGGGTTCTTCACGCTCGTCGATCATGGCGTCGGCCAGGACGTCATCGACCGCTACTTCGAGGCGCTCGAGGGGTTCTTCGCCCTGCCGATCGAGGTGAAGTCGTCCCTCGACAAGCGGCTCTCCCCGCACTTTCGTGGCTGGGAGCGTGTCGGCGCAGAGCTGACCGACAACCGGGTCGACCATCGCGAGCAGCTCGACCTGTCCACCGAGAACCCGCCCTACCCACCTGGTTCCATGCCGGCGTTCCTCCGGCTCGACGGCCCCAACCAGTGGCTGCCCGACCACGTGCTCCCCGGCTTCCGTGCGATCGTGACCGAGTTCCTCGCGACGGTCGCCGCACTGGCGGACGAACTGATGGAGATCCTCGCGCTCGGGCTGGACCTGCCGCGTGACGCATTCCGGGCGGCGTTCGGGGAGCGGCCGCTGTCGCTCGCCAAGCTCATCTCGTATCCCGCGACGCCCGTGGGCGAGGCGGGGGTCAACAGCCACCACGACGCAGGCTTCCTGACCATCCTGCTCCAGCACCAGGTCGGCGGGCTGCAGGCGCTCAACCCGGACGGCGAGTGGATCGACGTGCCTCCGACTCCCGGCGCGTTCGTCATCAACCTCGGCGAGATGCTCCAGTCGATGACGGGCAACTACCTGATCGCCACGACGCACCGCGTGATCACCCGCGAACCGCGCTTCTCGTCGGCCTACTTCCACGGGCCGGACCTGCGGGCCAGCCTGGCCCCCCTCGACCTCGACCCGCGGTTCGCCGCCGCCGTCGCGGCCAGCCCGCGTCATCGGGAGGCGGGCTTCATGGCCCGGCGCGACGACCTCCTGGCGGGGCAGGCAGGAACGGTCGCGGCCGCGTCAGCGGTGTTCGGCGAGCAGCTGTGGAACTACTACGTTCGCAGCTACCCCGAGGTCGTGCGCCTGCACTACCCGGACGCCGTGTCGGGGCCGGGAGGCTGACAGGCACCGTTCCTGCGGCCGGCCGATCAGTCGGCCGACTGGCCCGACTGGAGGACCCGGACCATTGCGGCACTGAGCGGTACCAGCAGCTCGCCGTTGTACGAGGCGTGGTACGCAACCGGATCGCTCGCGTCGACGAGATCGACGAAGCGGATCGAGTCGTCCACCGCGGACCGATCGTCCGACTGGGGACGGGTCGGGTCCATGCTCGGCACCGGCGGTCCGCCGAGCCCGCCCGCGGTGGCGAAGTTCGGGCTGCTGGGACGCATGTCGTTCTGGACGATCTGCTGGGTCGCGACCGCGAACGAGCGGGACGCGGCCGCCGGCGTGCCGTCCGCGACGGCGGGATCGACGTTGACCGTCCGGATGGACACGGAGTAGTCGCCGTTGACCCGGATGTCGAACGTCCGCAGCTGCTGCGGGAAGTCGCGCAGTGACGAGGTCTCGACCTGCCAGAATCCCGCCTCCGGACGGGACGGGTCCGGCGAGGGGAAGGCCTTCGCGACGTTGACGTGCCGGTGTCCGGCGAGCCACGCCAGCAGGTTCGGCGTGTCGTGCAGCGTGCCGACGAGGTCGGCCAGGCTGACGGCGTTCTCGAAGCCCGGCTTGGTGTTCGCGTCCCCGGCCCACCACTCCAGCTCGGATCCGATGCCCGCGACCCCGATCGGCACGTGTGCCGCCACGATCATGAGCTGGTCGGCCGCCTGGCCCTCGGCCAGCTCGGACCGAAGCCACTCCCACCGGCGCGCGTCCAGGTAGCCGTGTCCGTGGATGTCCCGGGATCCGTCATGCTCGGACTGCGTGTTGTCCAGGACGATCACCTTCAGCTGGGGATGGGTCCCGGTCAGGAAGCTGTAGCAGGCGAAGCCGTCGCCTGACCCCGGGTCCGACCCGCCATCGACCAGTCCGAAGCCGTGGCCGACCGGCTCGGTGGTGGTGTCGAAGAACTCCGAGACCCACTCCGAGCGCGTGAGCGAGCGACGATCGGGGTCGGCGGTCACGGTCGGTGGTCCGGCGGCGAACTGCGCGTCACTCGATGGTCCCGCCTTGACGATGCCGCCGAGCGGGTCGCTGCCGTCGATGACCCCCGGGTGGTACCGGGGCTCGACCCCGAAGGCGTTCGTGTCGAACAGGGCCGGGAAGCTGCTCAGGTCGGGCGCCAGCGGGTCGCCGACGCTCCATACGGTGCCGGCGACGTACGACTCGCGTAGGCCGAGCTCCGGCTGGGCGTCGATCGGGAAGGACCCGATCATGAAGTGGTCGTGGTTGCCGATCACCTGGTACCACGGAATGCCCGGATCGAGGCCGGCGGACTGGTAGGGCGCCTGGAAGTCAACGGTCCCTGCTCCCAGGTGTGCTCCCGAGCTGGGCGTGATCGCCTTGCCGTCGAAGACGTCGATGTACCAGCGGAGCTCGTTGAAGGAGGTGCTGTTGCAGGTGTCGCCCAGGCAGAGGCCGAAGGTGAACGGGTCCTCGCCATGCAGGGCGTTGACGGTCTGGATCGCCGCGTCGAGCACATGCGTCGTGTACATCATGACGGGCGAGTAGATCGACGTGACCTCCGCGGCCGCCGGCTGGTGCTGCTGGAAGTAGATGAGCTGGTTGGGTGCCTCCTTGTCGGTGATGTGCACGTCCGAGAAGGTGAAGAACCGCGCCACCCGGACCGAGGAGGACTCCGGTGGTACCGCATAGCCGTCGGGCATCAGGTCGACCCGGACGGTCATCGGCAGACCGGCCCCGAAGTGCCAATCGCCGTATCCGAACTCCTCGTACCGGGCGACGCTGTCGAGCTCGGTCTTGGACAGGCCCGGCTCCACGGTGGCGGGGAAGGCGATCATCCGGTCCACCGTCGTCGCGACGTGGGGGTCGATCGGGTAGTGCGGCTCGGGCGCCGCGTTGTGGGCGCTGCCGCCCGGGTCCTGTGTCGTCATGGGTCCGGCTCTCCTGGAGTGCTCGCCCGGCGGGCGAAGTCCGCTGACGACCCTACGCTCGACGGCCCGCTGAAGGCGCGCGGACGGGACCGGCTCAGCGCCAGTCGGCGAGGATGTCCGATGCCGTCACGGGGTCGGGCTCGGTCGGGTGCACCGGATCGGCGGGAGTGCGCGAGAACCGCGGAGCCGGTGCGGCGGTGACCCCCCCGCTCGACCGCACGAGCGATCCACGAGCGACCAGGTGCGGGTGCTCGGCGGCCTCGCGGAAGTCGAGCACCGGCGTCACGCAGGCCTCGGTCGCCGCGAACCGGTCCACCCACTCGTCGCGCGTGCGAGTGGCGAGTCGGGACCCGATCGCGCTGCGAAGGGCCGGCCACGCGGAGCGGTCCCAACGGCTGGCGGCAAGCGCCGCGTCCAGTTCGAGACCGCTGCACAGGGCGGCGAAGAAGCGCTCCTCGATTGCGCCCACGGCGACGAACCGGCCGTCGGCGCAGGCATACGTGTCGTAGAAGGGGGCACCGCCGTCGAGGAGGTTCGCCTGGCGTTCGTCGACCCACCCACCCACGGTCCGCAGCGACAGCACCAGCTGCGAGAGGAGGGCGGTACCGTCCACCATGGCAGCGTCGATGACCTGACCGCGACCGGACCCACCCCGTTCGAACAGGGCGGCGAGCACGCCGACGACCAGCAGCATCGACCCCCCGCCGAAGTCGCCGACGAGGTTGAGCGGTGGGGCAGGCGCCTCTCCGGCACGACCCATGGCATGCAACGCCCCCGTGAGCGCGATGTAGTTGATGTCATGGCCGACGTCGTTGCTCATCGGCCCGGTCTGGCCCCAGCCCGTGACCCGGCCGTAGACCAGGCGGGGATTGCGGGAGAGGCACTCGTCCGGTCCCAGGCCGAGCCGCTCCATGACTCCGGGCCGCAGGCCCTCGACCAGGACGTCTGCGCGCTCGATCAGGCCGAGCACGTCGGCCCGATCGGCAGGGTCCTTCAGGTCCGCCCGGATGAGCCGCCGGCCGCGAAGCACGAGCTCGTGCCCGGTCGCGGCCGGGACGGCACCGTCGCGGAGCGGCCGATCGATGCGCACCACGTCGGCGCCGAGGTCGGCCAGGACCATCGCGGCATGGGGTGCCGGTCCGATGCCGGCGATCTCGACGACGCGCAGGCCGAGCAGCGGGCCGCCCGAGGCGGTCACCTGTCCCCCCGTTCGACCATCAGCTGTCCCCCATCCGGAACGGACGTCCTAGTCGGTCGGGCCGCCGGCGACGTAGATGACCTGACCCGAGATGAAGGACGCGTCGTCCGAGCAGAGGAACGAGACGGTGCCGGCGATGTCCTCCGGCAGCCCCACCCGACGGACGGCGATGGTCGCCGCGGCGCCGGCCTTGAAGTCCTCGAACGAGATACCCATGCGCTCGGCGGTGGCGACCGTCATGTCGGTGGCGATGAAGCCTGGTGCGATCGCGTTTGCCGTGACGCCGAACGGCCCGAGCTCGATGGCCACGGTCTTGGTGAAGCCCTGCAGCCCGGCCTTGGCGGCCGAGTAGTTGGCCTGGCCGCGGTTGCCCAGGGCGGAGGTGCTCGAGAGGCTGACCACCCGGCCCCACTTGGCGCCGACCATGTGCTTCTGGATCGCGCGGGTCATCAGGAAGGCACCTCGCAGGTGCACGGACATGACCGCGTCCCACTCAGCAAGGCTCATCTTGAACAGCAGGTTGTCGCGCGTGATGCCCGCGTTGTTGACCAGCACGGTGGGCTCCCCGAGGGTGGCCGCGATCCGCTCGACGGCGGACGTGACGGCGTCCTCCGAGGTGACGTCGGCGCCGACCGACATCGCCCGCCCGCCGGCCGCCTCGATCTCGTCGACCACGACCTGGCCGTCGTCGGCTGACAGGTCGACTACGGCGACCGCGAAGCCGTCGCGGGCGAGGCGGCGTGCAGTGGCGGCACCGATGCCGCGCGCCGCTCCGGTGACGACAGCCGTACGGGGGGTGGGGTGATCGGTCATGCGGGCCAGTCTGCACCCAGCGGGACGTCGTCGCGCGCGGTTCGGCCGACGGTCGCGTTGCCGGGCGCTGCCCGGGGCCGCACACTTGCTGCATGGACGACGACTACGCGCGCGTGCCGTCAGCCGATCGGGACGCGGAACTCGATCCGCACTGGATCGAGCTGCGGGGCACATCGACGCTGCCGCCTACCTACCTGCCGCCCTCGATGGCAGGCAGCCACTCGCGGATGTCGAGGGCGGTGGCGGTCATGCTCGTCGCGGTGTTCCTGGTGGCGACGGCGGCCGGGGTCTGCCTCACGTACGGGCCGGCGTTCCTGGGCCGCTAGCGACGGGCACGACGAGGGCCATCAGCCGAGTTCGGATCTCCTCGTACACCGCGGTGTCGTGCAGCAGGCCCAGGTGCGTGAGTCCTCCGAGAACCGTGCTGCTGTCGTCGCCGAACTGGATGGCTCGGCCCTCCCCGACCCGGCCGAGACCGCTGTCCGGCAGGACCAGCAGGTCCCCGATGGCGCGGCCCACCGGGTGGTCGGGGTCAGCCGTGACGGTCGATGCGATCACGAGGTGCGGCACGGAGTCGAGCGGGGACCGGGGCAGGCGGTGGTCCTGGGAGCAGGCGTCCTGGTCGCAGTCGGACCACTCGGTGCCGTCGATGTAGCCATGCCGGAGGTCCTTGATGCCCGAGCTGCGCGCGTGGAAGACGCGGGCGAGTCCCCGCGTCAGGTCGAACGTCACCAGCCGCCGCGCTGCCGCTGCCGCCACGCGCTCGAGCGGGGCTCCGGTGTGCGGGGTGCCGATGGTGACGATCAGGCGCGTTCGATCGAGCCACGCCAGGCTGCTTCGTCTGCCGTCGAGGCAGGCGCTGCGAATGACCAAGCCCCCCATCGAGTGCCCGACGAGGACCAGGGAGGTCATCGGGACGGGCCAGGCATCGTGGAGGGCGTGCAGCAGGCGCGAGAGCGACTCCCCGTTCTCAGAGACGTGCCGGCCGGTGTTGTAGCGCACGTGCAGTGACGTCGCGTCGGTGTCCGCGGCCAGCCGTTCCCCGTACGACCTCGCCGCGGCGTCCGATCCGTCCTCCCCGGGCGGCAGCCATGCGTTCTCGTCGTGGCACAGGCCGTGCACGAAGACCACCACGGTCGGTGACGCGTCGGGGTATGCCTCCGCGAGCGCGGCACGGTCGCAGGGCAGGTCGTGGTTGTTGCGGCGCAGCGACATCCGTACCGACAGGGGGCTCGCGGTCGCCTCGAGTGCGTCGCCCACGGCCCCGTTGAGCGCGGCCTGCAGCCGGCCGCCGCGGGCGGTCCGCGACAGGGCCGGCGCGGCTGGATCGACGCGGGCGGCGGCCGCATGACCTGCGGCCGCGCCGACGAGTGGACCGGCGACGCGGATCGCGCCGTAGACGCCGCGCCGGATGAGACCGCTCCGTGCCGCCGAGTTCGTGACGCCGATGCGTCTGAGTGCGACGTCCCACGGACGCAGGGCGATCGCAGCCACCGCGGAGTGGGTGAGCTCCACGGTCCGTGCCGTCTCGGCGACAGCGCGGCCGGTCAGGACCGCCATCGCCCTGGCCTCGTCGGGGGTCACGTCAGCCACCCGTCCATTCGCAGGTCGAGGCCGGCGATTCGGTGGGAGTCGGCCAGGCGCTGGTCGTGATCGGGGTCGTCGGTGGGGGACACCCGCCAGTCGCGACCGAGTCGACGGGCCAGCGCGGTGACGACCTGCCAGTGGCTCCAGGCCGTCACGGCGTTCCCGTCGAGGTGGTGCAGTCCGGCCTCCGGCTCCTCGAGCAGGCCGAGCAGCGCCGATGCGGTGTCGTCCAGGAAGGCCAGGGCGGGAATCCACCGGGTGCTCGCGGGGACGCTCGCTCCGGTCGCGGCCCGCGCATCCAGGTGGGCGAGCAGGTTGTTGCCTCGGCCGTCGAGGTCGACCTGGTAGCCGAGCCGGGCGACCATCGCGTCCGGGTTGGCGGCCCAGACCGCGTCCTCGCAGCGGGCCTTGTAGCGGCCGTAGTCATCGACCGCGTTGCGCTCCGCCGTGATCGGGTACGGCCCGTCGGGCCGGCTGGCGAACACCATGGCGGTGGAGGTGTAGACGAAGGGGATGCCGCGATCGCGAGCCGCTTCTGCGAGGAGACCCGACCATTCCTCCGCCCCGAAGGCGAGGTGGACGATTCCGCCCGGATCGACGTCGTCGATGAAGGCGCGGCAGGCGTCGGGATCCTCGGGGGAGACGGCCTCACGGCGCCAGGCGACGACATCGTGGCCGGCTCGGCTCGCGTGCTCGGCCAGCCGAGGGGCGACCGTGCCGGCCATTCCCGTGACCAGGAGGCGCATCTGCCGAGAGTACCGGCCGGCCTACCGCCCTGCGGTCCGGTGGAGGGGTCGTCAGTCGGCGCCCAGGTCGAGGAGGAACCGAACGCCCTCGGTGAGCTCCCGGTTCCTCGGCTTCCTGGGCGCACCCGTGGGAAACGCGACCAGCGGGGTCCCCGCGTGGATGGCGTTCCCGCCTGCATTCGCCGTCCGGTCGCTCGCGACGGTCAGCCAGGCGCGCCACAGCGGCAGCCACCCCATCGCCTCGACGATCTCGCGACCGCTCGCCTGTGGTGCATACCCGCTGGGCTGGCGCCTGACCAGCATGTTCTGGCCCTCGCGGACGGGGTCGGCCGATGGCGCGGTGGCCCCGTGCCCCGTGACCAGGGACTGCCACTCGTCCAGTCGCCGCTCGTCGAGGTTCCAGCGCCGGAAGACCTGCACCGCCTCGCCCACCGCTGGGCTGGGCAGCGCGGGGCGGGTGTCGCTGACGGTGACCGCGCCCGTCGCCGGTGCGGCCGCGGCGACCAGGAGCGCCGCGAGGTCGGCGGCGTCCATGAGCCCGCTGCCGGGGTCGTCCTTGGTGATGTCCGCAGGGAACACCGCCCACGGAGTCGATGGGCCCGCGACCCGTCCGGCCCGGACGGAGTGCTCGAAGCGCGGCGCCTGCCGGAGCATGAGTGCGTCGCCCTTGCGCGTGGGCACGCGGACGAAGGCCGTGCGCAGGGCCTCAGCCGACTCGAAGGGGGCAGCGTCACCGGCATCGGCGAGTGCCTTTGGAGCGACCAGGTCGAGAGCGGGCGTGTCCTCGCCGATGACCTCGGCCTTCAGGCCCGCGAGCCCGGCCTGCAGCTGCGCGGCGAGGGTCGTCGCGCTGAGCGGAGCGGTGAGGTCGATGACGCTCTCGACTCCGTCGAGGCGGGTGCGGACCGTGCTGTCGCCGTACTTCATCGTCAGCTCGCCCGCGCCCTCCCACCAGACCCGCACCAACGGGCGCATCCCGGGCGGGTAGTTCTGCTGGTCGGTCGCGACGGACGTCCCGAGCGCGGGCCACAGGGTGCCGCTCTCGAACACTCGGGCCGAGGCGGTCGGTGCGAAGGGCTCGAGGCCGGCGGTCGCGACGGACGACAGCAGGGGCAGGCCGGCGTGGTCGCGGACGAACCAGGACTGCCAGCCACCGCCCTTCGACAGGGCCAGCGCTACCGGGATGCCGATCGCCGTCAGGAAGACCGCGCCGCTGCCCAGGGTCAGCAGCCAGAACGAGACATCGTCCTTCGTCCGGTCGCGCTCGGTGTCGCCCCCGCCGATCGCCCGGGCGAGCCCGGCCAGCCCCAGGGTCGTCAGTCCGGTGATGGCCGGCAGCGTCTGCAGGGCGAAGACCTTGGCATTGCCCGGGTGGCGGCCGTCGTCGAGCGCGGCGCGCAGTCCCGCGTAGACGTCGGCCCCCATGAGGGGCGCGAACATGCCCGCCCACCGGGCGGCGGCACCCTGGCCCTCGTCGCCCGAGGTGCCGAGCGCGGTGCCGACGAGTGCCCCCCTGGCCAGGAACATGACGAGCGCGGTCACGAATGCCTCTGCGTGGTCGTCGACCTGGCTCCACATGAGCATCGAGTAGACGAACGGGGCCAGCGACCCGATGCCCATCGAGACCGACAGGAGCTCGAAGACCGACCGCTCGGTCAGCTCGCCGCCCTCGAAGAACGCCTTGGAGTGGGGCAGTGCACGCGCGGCGATCAAGGACAGCGCCGGCGCGATGAGCAGGGGGGTCAGGAGTCCCCACCATGGCCACGCTGACCATGACGCGGCCCGGGCGTCGCCGAGCAGGAGGCCGTATCCGCCGCCGAGGCGCCGCGCGTTCAGCCAGTAGCCGGCGTCGAAACCCTCCTCGAAGGAGCCGAACCCGCGCGCGCGGTGGCCGGGCAGGCCGTAGGTCTGCTCGATCGCGGCGATGTACTGCTCCCAGAGTGCGGCGGGCACGTCGACCGCGGGGGGCAGCCACGACGACACCGCGGTGACGCCTGCCGAGCCGCCGAGGACGGTCTGGCGGAGCAGATGCTCGAGAGCGGCCGCCCCGCGGGATCGGCGGTCGGGGCTCCAGTCGGCGCTGGTGTCCTGCGCGAGCAGGTCCGCCAGCTGCGGCGACAGCACTGCGCCCGCCGCCGCGCTGGCCAGCAGACCGCTGCTGAAGGCCCGCACCGCATCGCGCTCGGCGCCGGTCATCGACCGGGACAGGCCGGCCAGCCGCACCGGCAGCTCGGAGGCGGGCACGGCGACGTGGCTCAGGTGCCGATCGCCGCTTCCGCGTCGCAGGGTCTGGGCCACCCACTCCCCACCCGGCAGGAAGGCGGAGCTGTAGGCCGGAAGCTCGAAGCCCAGGGAGCCCAGCAGGGCGTAGGAGCCGATGGTCGCTCCGTCGATGCCTGCGGCGACGTCGGGCTTCGGCCCGGCCTCGAGGTTGGCGAGGCCGGCCCGTGCCATCGCGAGGACGCGCCGCTCGACGGGGTGGGCAGTGGCGGGCGCGGGTGCGGCGATCTTGGCGTCCAGCGCGGCGGCGATCGCGGTGAGGCGTCGGTGGGCGAGGAGGGTCGTGCTCATCGAGACGAGGAGCCCGGTGCCGCCGGCCGGCGCGGCGCGGCGGGCCCCGGAGACGACGGTGACCTTGCGCATGGCCGTGTGGCGAACCCCGGTGACGAGTGCGGTCGGGTCGGTCGTGTCGGCGGGTGCGCCGACGGGGAAGGGGTCGTCGGGATGGTGGAGCAGCGCGACGAGCTGGTAGTCGTCGCCTTCGGACTCGCTCAGTGGCGGCAGGGACTCGGACGACACGGCGATGGTGGCCACGGCCGGCCGGCCGGCTCGCAACCCGTTGACGGTGGTCCGTCCGGCGAGCTGCCAGCCGTTCTCGCTCGCGAGCCCGCCTCCCCGGGCGCAGTCCCGGTAGTTCGCCGGAAGCGCCGCATCCTTCGGGCCAAGCAGGAGGCTCACCACGACGCCGTCGACCTTGCGGACGCCACGGTTTCGCACGACGACGTGCACCCGGGTCACCGCGGGCGTGCCGGGCACGCTGCCGACGACCTCCGCGGGCGAGGGCAGCTCGACGAGTTCGGTCAGGATCGGCACCCGGTCGCCTCGCAGGCGGTACTGCCCCTGGGCGTCGGGCGTCTCGATCACGATGTCGGGGCTCGCGTCGAGCACGCTCTTCTTGGTGTGGTCGCCGGGGAGGGTCACGTCGTTGCGGGCGTCCCGGTGCCGCTGGTCCAGGTCGTTCGCCCGGATCATCAGCTCGACGGATCGCTGCGGCTGGTCGAGCCGCATCTCGAAGACCCCGCGACCGTGCGTGCTGGCGCGCAGCAGGCGGAGCTTCGAGACTCCCGCCAGCGGGATGCTGAGCAGGTCGAGATCCAGGACGCAGGCGTCCGGGAGCCCGCCCTCGAGGGGATGCCAGGTCGTCCCGGAGTCCTCCGAGATCCACACGCCGAGGTCGGCCGCGACCCACAGCCGGGTCGGCTGATCGGGGTCCGCGAGGATCGCGTTGTGCTGGACGTCCAGCAGGGCGTTCGCGGCGGAGCCCGACCTGCTGGTCCATCGGGTGGCGGCCGGCAGGGCACTGTTGAGGTGCCACACGTGGTCCGGGCTGCCGGTGCCGCCGAGGCACACATAGACCGCGCTCCCGTCGGCCGTGGCGGGATCGACCGCGATCCCGGTCACGGGCCGCCACTCGGCGGGGTTGGACATGTCGCGATGGGTCCACGCGGCCCCGGCCTTGTCGTACCGAGAGACCTGCCCGTTCACCCAGCCGGCGTACAGGCGGGTGGAGGAGACGGCGACCAGGGCACGGACCAGGCCGCTGCCGGCCGGTCCGGCGGGCAGGGCCTGCCAGGCGCCGCCGAAGTTCGACGTGACGTAGGGCCGCTCGCCACCGAAGAAGACGGTGTTCCCGTCCGTGGGCGATCCGACCATGGGCGGGTAGAACAGCGCGCTCGCCGCGGGCGGGCTGACGGTCGTGTCGGCGTACCGGGCGCCGTCGATGTCGGCGCGGCGCACGGTGGTGGTGATATAGACGCTGAGCAGTCGCCGGTTCGTCGTGCGGTTGACGACCGTCGAGCCGCCGTCGCCCCCGAGCTGGTGGTCCCAGATGTCGCCCCCGAGCCATCGGATGCCGCCGTTGTCCTGGACGCCGCAGAATGCGTACGACTCCTCGCCCTGCAGGTGGTCCAGGCCCATCAGGGTGAAGGTCGTCAGGCCGCAGTTTCGGTGCTCGAAGACGTTGTTGCCGTTGAGTCGCGCGTCGGCCGCCGCGAAGACACCGCCGTCGCAGCCGACCCACAGCTCCGCGGACGATCCGGGCCGGAACGCCAGCACATGGATGTCCCCGTGGGTGGAGGCGCCGATGTGCCGCGAGGTGCACGTGAACGAGCCGCCCGCGCCTGCCGTCACCGTGCAGCGGAACACCGACCCCGACCATTCGTTCGCCACCAGCACTGTCGACCCGCCGAGGTAGACGACGTTCTGGTCGTTCGGATCGACGACGAGGGCCTGGTCGTAGTTGCCCTGCAGGTGCTGCGCGTCCGGGCCGAACAGGTTCGCCGGGGCGCCCGCGACCGTGCGCCACACGGCCGGCGCGCCCGACAGGCTCAGTCGGTGCAGGCCTTGGAACGCCTGGCTCGTCCGGCAGGCCAGCGCGTAGAGCACGGCCGGGTCGGACGTCGAGCAGGCGAGCGTGACGCGGGAGGTCGCGGCGCCGGGGAGCGTCCCGAGCGCCGTCCACGTGCCGTTCCCCGGGGACGAGAACACCCGACCCGTGCGCGTCGTCACGAAGAAGCGAGTCGAGCCGCCGACGATGCCGACGGCAGCGCCCGAGCAGGACACCGCTGGCACCTGGCCGGGCAGGGAATCGCGCTGCCAGGGCACGGCGCCTGACGTGCGTCGGTAGACGCCGTTCGTCGTGGCCGCGACGGCGCGTGCGCCGTCCGCCGGATCGACCGCCAGCGCGTACACGCCGGCACCGCCGAGATCGGGATTCGACGCCTCCCGGGACCACGTCTGCCCTCCGTTGTCGGACCGGAGCATCCCGGCACCGAAGAAGCCGGCCTCGGGGGAGCCGAAGCCGGCAGTGCCCTCGCCGGTGCCGACATAGAGCACGTCGCTGCCGACCCCGCCGCCGTCGACGAGGGCGATCGCGCCGCAGGACAGGGAGTCGACCTGCTGCTGGGTGGGATTGAGCTCGAGCTCGTCCGACATGGGATCCCAGTTGCGCCCGGCGTCGAGACTGCGCCACACCCCGCCGTTGGCGGTGCCGATGTAGACGCGTTGGCCGTCGTTCGAGATGCCGATCCCGCGGACGCGACCGCTGACGACCGGCAGGGTCGCCGCCTGACCCCGGCGCACGGCGAACGGGCCGAGCGGGATCCAGTTGGGACCGGGTCCGATCGGCCCCCTGGTGAGGGGACGATCCGATCCGCCCTGTGCGCGGCGGTAGCGCGCCAGCGACTCCGCGCGCACGGCGGCGGGCGACTCATCAGCGGTCGAGTCGGGGACGGCACGCATCCGGTCGGTTCGGGCGCGTTCGCCGTAGAAGGCCTCGAGCCGTCGGATCGCCTTCGAGGTGCCCGACATCAGAAGCTCACCCCGACACCCACCGAGGCGCTCACGCCGAGATCGGTCGAGCTCACCTCGGACGGCAAGGCCGCCTGCAGGTCGATGAGCGCATCGCCCGTCCGGTCGAGGCCGTCGTCCAGCTGGGCCGCGATCCCGTCGAGGGCGTCGAGGATCGGGCGCAGGAGGGTCACGACGTCGAGTCCGCTCGCGATGCCGACGACGGACCGGTGGAGCTCGACCACCGGAGCGAACACGACCGTGGGGCGAGCGGACTCGAAGACCGCATCGGCCGCCTGCCGCGCCTCAGTGACGACCTGGCGCACGGGTGCCAGTGGATCGAAGTCCTCGAGCCGCTGGATCACCGCGTCGGCCTCGGCGACGACGTCGCCCAGCAGCGCGTCCGGCGTGAGCTGGGCGACCTCGTCGCGGACCTCGGCATGCAGTGCCTCCAGCTCCGCGACGATCGGTGCGATGTCGAGCTGGTCGATCACGCCCCGCACGGACTCCACAGCGGACGTCGCAGAGCCCACCACGACGTCGACGGCCTCCACGACCTTGGCTCGAGCGGCCAGAACCAGGGCGGTCAGTGCGGACGCGAGCCCACCGGGACCCGCTGCCGAGAGGAGGTCGAGCAGCACGGCGCGAAGGGACCGGCCCTCCGGGTCGAGTCCCACTGCTGCGAGCAGCTCGCGCAGCCTGGCCGGGAAGGCCCCGAGGGGGGCGAGGGCGACGCGCAGCCGGGCGGCCGCCTCGGTCACCTCTCCGCGTGCGGACGCAGCGAGCCCGTTCGCGATGCCGGCGTCCACGTCGAGCCGGACCTGGTAGCGCCGCCGGTTCTCCTCCAGCGAACCCAGCACCTCGGCGGCGGACGACTCGGTCAGCATCGGCTCGAGCGACGACCTCAGGAGGCTGTCGGCCGGATGCGCAGCCACGGCGCCGGTGAGTGCTCGCTGGTGTGCGACGGCCGCGGCCGCGACCGCCCGGGGATCCAGCGAGGCCACCGCATCGCGCACGGTCACCAGTCGTCCTGCGGATGCCTGCAGACGGGCGCGGACCACATCGCCGCCCACCGCGTCACCTCGAACCCAGCCGATCACGTCCTGCACAGCGCCCTCGTCGGCCCGCAGGCCGCTGGCCTCGGCGAGCGAGACGAGGATCGAGCCGAAGGCACCGCCCGGAGGACCGTCCGGCAGCGCGCTGATGGCGGCGATCGCACGGTCGTCGAGGGCGTTCGCCACGCCCGCGGGATCGATGCGGTCCAGCATGCCGACCACCCGCTCCCGGAACGACGTGAGCGCCTCCTCGGCCGCGTCGAGGTGGAGCAGGTCGGTGATCGATGCGCGCAGCTCGTCGACCTGGGCGCGCACCGGCGCGAGGATCGTCACCGGATCGAGTTCGTCCATCGCGTCGAGGATGGGCGTGAACAGTCCGCGCAGCGGCTCGAGCACCTCGCGCTCGAGGTCTACGCCGGCAAGCAGCCCCCGAATCTCGCCGAGCGCGGTGTCGAGCGGGGCGAGCAGCGCCTCCGGGTCGATCCCATCGAGAGCAGCGCGCACCTCGGCCAGGGCGCCGCTCTCGAAGCCCGCGAGGTGGGGCTGCGGATCCAGTCCCTGGAGGAAGGAGACGACGTCGGCGTATGCCGCCTCGATGCCGGCGAGGGCGTCCGCCGCGAAGGCGCCCCGGATGGACGCGAGCTGCTCGCGCAGGGTGTCCTCGACGTCCTGCAGGTCGAGCTCCTTGATCGGCTTGCAGGCGTCGACGATCTCCTGCTGCACGTCGGTCGGCAGCATGCCGAACGGCACCTGGTCGATGATGTCGGCCGCGGTGCCGATCACGTCGATCGCGGCATCGAAGTACGGGCTCAACTGTGCCGACGACAGTTCCGAGGCAACCGTGCGCAGTGCGGTGGTCAGGGTGTCGGCCAGGTCCTGCAGGTGCAGCTCGTCCAGCGCCCCGTTGACCGACTCGAGGGCGGCGGTGACGTCGGATGCGGCGCTCGAGACGAGGTCGGCCACCTGGTCGAGGGCGGCAGTGATGCGGCTGGCGACCTCCTCGATGCTGGCCTGGGCCGAGGCGATCTGGACTTCGACCGCGTCGAGCAGGTCGACCACGGGCTGGATCGCGTCGTGGACGGCGACGGCGAGCGGAGTGAGGTCGAGTTCGTCCACCAGGCCGCGAAGCGCGCGGAGTGCACCGGTCATCTCGTTCTCGACACCCGCGAGCGCCTGCTGGAATGAGGTGATGGGCGCGATGGCCAGTGCCGTGACGTCGGTGATCGGGTGCAGCGCCGCGGTGACGTCCCAGTCCTCGACGGACGACGTGACGCCGTTGACGAGTTCTGCCGCCTGGGCCACGAAGCCCGCGCCGAACGCGGCGGGGTCGGGTAGGGGGGCGTCCAGCAGCGGCGCAGCGATCCTGCGGATCTCCGCGACGAGGCGCGCGACCGCCTCGACGTCCGCGCCGGCGAGGGCTCGTCGGGCCGCCTCGATCGCCGCAGCCGAGCCGGCGATGTCGACCAGGGGCAGGGCCGCCTCCCCGTAGCCCATGCCGGCCGACCAGGTCCGGGACATCAGGGCGATGGCGTCCTCGAATGCCGCGACGCGGACGGCCAGTGCCTCGACGACGTCCGCGTCGGAGGGGTCCGCACCGCGGATCGACGTGACGAGGTCAAGGTCGGCCGACAGGTCGAGGAGCAGGGCAGCACTGTCCGCGGCCGCATCGGGGTCGAGCAGGGCGGCGAAGCGCTCGGTGCGCTCGGCGAGGTGCCGCGACGTGGCGGCTGTCGCGGTCAGCCCGGCCAGCACGCTCAGCAGGTCGACCAGCCCAGCCAGGTCTCCGCCGAGCCGACCGAGCTGACTGGGCCACTCGAGTCCGGGGACGACGGCGAGCAGGTCGGCGAGCGCCCCGCTCTCGACGGACGCGCGAACCGCGTCGATCCGCAGGCCCAGCGCGGGCAGGCCGGCGGCGTCGGGCGTGGCGACATCGAGGGTGATCGCCTGCAGCGAGCCGAGTCGGGTCAGCAGGTCCAGCAGGGCCGGGGGCACGGTGACACCGGGGATGCCGAGGTCCAGCCGGCCGCTGCCGGACGTGAGCGCACCCTGCACGGCGGTCTGCAGCATCGACAGGTCCGGACCGGACGCACCCGACACGAGATTCAGCACCCCCGCCGCGTCGAAGGTGGCGTCGCCGAAGTCAACGTCGAGGACCTCGGAGGCCAGGCCCTCGAAGAGGTCCGTCAGGTCGAGGTTCGCCTGGACGTTGAGCTGGGCTGCGAGAGGTGGCACGGGCGTCTCCCTATCCGCCGATACCCATGGCCAGCCGCATCAGGCCGCCGGGGACCAGGGCCTCCGTGCTGCCGGTCAGGACCGGGGCGAGGGAGGACGAGAACGGCAGTCCCCGCTCGTCAAGCAGGTAGTCGCAGACCACGTCGACGACGAGCACGCCACCCAGTTCGATCAGCTCGACGACGCCCTGCTGAGCCGGGTCGACGGCGATGGTGATCGCGGTCTTGGACACCTTTATCCGGCGGGTCAGGCTGCGCATAGGCAGGTCGCTTCGGCCGGGCTCGGTGAACACATGGATCGCGGCCCGCTCGAAGGGCAGGAAGCGGTCGATGTTGATCAACCCGGTCCAGGACAGCACGATGCGGGAGATGGCCGTGCGCGCGTCCGCGGTCGCAATCGGGGCGGCGAGATCCCAGCTGAGGCCCTTCAGGACGATGAGGTCCAGGACGGTGCCCCCGGTGCTGGGCGGTCCCGGCACGCCCTGCGGTCCCTCCGGTCCGGCTGGTCCGGCTTCGCCTTGGGGGCCGGCGGGTCCGATGTCGCCGGGCAGTCCGGGTTCGCCCTGGGGTCCGGGTTCGCCTTGGGGGCCGGCGGGTCCGATGTCGCCGGGCAGTCCGGGTTCGCCCTGGGGTCCGGGTTCGCCTTGGGGGCCGGCGGGTCCGATGTCGCCGGGCAGTCCCGGCTCGCCCTGGGGTCCTGCGGGTCCGGGTTCGCCCGGCAGTCCAGCGTCGCCGGGCAGTCCAGCGTCGCCGGGCAGTCCGGCGTCGCCTGGCAGTCCGATCTCGCCCTGCGGTCCGGCAGGCCCCTCCGGTCCAGCAGGTCCGGCAGGTCCCTCCGGCCCAGCGGGCCCGATCTCGCCCTGCGGTCCGATCTCGCCCGGCAGTCCGGGGTCGCCCTGGGGTCCGGCGGGCCCTTCGGGTCCAGCGGGCCCCTCCGGTCCAGCAGGTCCGATCTCGCCCTGCGGTCCGATCTCGCCCTGCGGTCCGATCTCGCCCTGCGGTCCCACTGGTCCCTGGGGTCCGACGGTGCCGACCTCGCCCGTACCGGCGCCGGCGCCGGCGAGGGTGGATCCGTCGAATCGCCACATCCCGAGGTCGTCCCTGGTCCAGCCGCCCGTGTGCGCATGCCCGGGTCCGGCGACGAAGAGCGCCGCGTCCTGGTCGACAGTGATGCCGCCAGCCTCGCGGTGCACGGTCCCGACGATCAGCGTGTCCTCGTCGCCGACCAGGTCGGGTCCGGCGACGACCTCGGTGCCGAGGAAGACGATGGTCGGCTGGTCGCCGACCAGGGTGGCCTCGTCGACGCGGGACACGGCGCGCACCGCGACCACGACCACCTCGTCACCGTCCGGGAGCGTGACGGCCGTCGCCTCATCGCGCCGCACCGCGGAACCGCCCGGGGTGAAGCCGACCCCGGGTGAGAGCGTCACCGTGTCATCCGCGCCGACCTCGATCCGGAACCCGGCACCGACGCGGCCGAGTCCCACGACGCGCCGGAGGTCGTCCCACGCGGCGGCGGACACTGCCTGCACGTGGTTGAGGTGCGCGGGCGTCACCCGCAGGCCGTCGACGAAACGGGTGCCCGGGCTCATGGTCATGCGGTGCCGCCCTTCCTGTAGGCAACGACGACGTTGTCGACCGTCACGCTCCCGGCGGCACCGGTGCGCACCCTCAGCGCGACCGTGCCGTCCGTGACGGCGATGCCCGCGCCGAGGCCGACGACGACCCGCAGGTCGTCGCCCGTCGGGTCGGCGTAGGCGATGCCCGCCCCGCCCGGCACCGAGACGGCGACGGCCGGGATCGGGTCGCGCTTGCCCGGCATTCCGATGACGCGCAGAGCCCCGTACAGCGTCGTGGCCAGCGCCGGGTCGGTCGCCGAGCGAAGGAGGGACAGGCCCTTCGTGCCGCCCCCCGGAAGGCGTCGAAGGACGGGCGCCCCTGGTGCCTCGGCCGCGGTCGACGTCGTGAGCGCGCAGGCGATCTCCCCGTAGGAGGGGACGAGCTCGAGCCAGGCTGCGATGGGGCTGGCGGACTCGAACACGAGCGGCACCGCCTTCGGGAACGTGAGCGAGAACCAGCCGTCCTGCCCGCCGGGCACCTGGACCGGTGCCAGCTCCGCACCCCTCACGGGCTCGCCCGGGTGGCCGTCCGATCCGGTCGCGGAGATCAGGCGGCCGGCGAGCTCGCCGCCACGATCCGACGTCAGCTTCAGCCGAAGTCCCTGCAGCTCGCCGAACCGTGCGGCGAGCGACGCGGGCACGCCGAAGAGGATGGCCCGGCCGGGACTCAGGGCGAGGTCCGCCTCCGTGAACTCCGGTGGTCCGTCGACGGGCTCGACCCGCTCGGGTCCGAACGACCCGGTCAGGGTGAGGCCCACCTCGCGGATCTGGTCCGCCGCGGTGAACGGGCCCGGCAGGACCAGTGTCGTGACCCCCTCCTCTGCGGCGTCGACGGTCGTGCTGTGCGCGCTCGAGCCGAACGTGACCGTGTGCTCGTGCAGCATGCTGATGCTGGCGTTGAGCGTCAGCTCGCCGGGTGCGCTCGCCCGCAGGCGCACGCTCACCTCCTTCATCCCGTCCACGCTTCGGGCCGCGGCGAACGCCTCCCGAAGCGCGTCGGTGCGGTCGATCCCGTAGACGACGGTGCCGCTCACCCCGGTCACGGTGTCGTGGCCGTTCGCATCCGTGGTGACCAGGTCGGGGGCGCTGCCCTGCCGCTCGAACCAGACGGTGCTCCCGTCGATGACGACCTCGAGGTTGGTGGGCTGGGCCGGCAGGCGGACGCTGCCGTGGTCGCGCATCGCGGACTCGACGTCGGTGGTGCCCGATGTCGTGACGAGGAGGCGTTCGGTGGCCACCTCGGGAAAGGCTCCGGCGTCCTCACCGGCGATGCCCTGCCAGGTCGCGCCGTTCCACCGCTGCACGCCGTCGACCGAGCCCGTGAAGCCGGTGAGGCGCACGCCGCCGACGGTGACCATCCGGCCGAAGTCGACGACGCACGTACCGTCGTCGCCCGGTCGCACCGCCGCGATCGAGCCGACCAGCGTGTCGTTCGAGGCGGACGCCGCGATCCCGAACGTCGCGCGCTCGAGGCGGGCACCGTCGGGCAGGCTCACCCGCGTCTCGACCTCCACTGCTGCGCGAGCCGGCGTCAGGTAGTTGAGCGTGACGAGCTGGACGAGCTCGCCGACCACGACGCTGTACGGCTGCGCCGACGCGCTGTCGGCGAGCAGGAACTGCGCCACCACCGCCTCGACAGGTGCCACGGGCTCAGCCGCCGAACGTCTTCAGCATCGCGAGCGTCGCGACGGCGGCGTTGACGTCGGTGCCCGGCTCGTCGTCCACGGTGATGTTCGCCTTGGTGAAGATCGCCCGGACGGCCGTGGAGTCCTCGGCACTGAGCTGACCGGCCGCGGCGTGCGTGACGATCCGGTTCACCAGCGGGTTGTCGGCGACCAGCGTCTCGTACGCCGAGCCGATCGACACCTCCTTGAAGGCGTTGTGCACTCCGTCGATGACGCCCACCGGGAGGCTGAACGGCGGCGCCATGACGAGGTCGACGGAGGTCCCCACCGGCACCGGGGTCCCGGCGGGCACGCTCTGCGACACCACCTTCACCTGAAGGATGGGGCGCGTGAGGATGGCCTCGTTGAGGGCCGCCTGATTGACGGCGAGCACGCCGACCGGTACGCCGTTGCGCTCGATCTGGCTGTCGATCTTGCGCGAGCCGACATCGACGTACACGGGCAGCGATGACAGCGGCCCGCTGACCCGCATGGCGGCGATGCTGTCCTCGGCCGAGAGCGCGGCCGCGGCCGCGGCGGCGGTGCTGGCGGACGTCCGGCGGATGGGGAGGGTGAAGTCGGTTGCCATGGTCGGCTCCTTAGGTGCGGACGTTGGACTGGCCGAGCACGAGGCCCAGGCGATCGAGGACCTGCTTGGCCTCTGTCAGCGACAGGCCGACGAGGCTGGGCATCGTGACCACCGGGTCACGGCGCAGTGCGGAGGCGACGACGAGGCGCACCCGACCCGTGCCGGAGGCGACGACGGCGCCCGCCTCGGGCAGCTGCAGGAGCACCGGGCTGTCGACGTACTCGGGCGGCACCGACGTGCGGGAGACCTCGCGTCCCGTCGTATCGAGCAGGGCGTCGGCATCGATGCCCAGCGAACGCACCTTGTCCAGCACGCCCCGGAGCGGCTGGCCGAAGAAGTCGGGGATGACGACGCCGTCGATGCTGAGCTGGACGGCGAGCGGATCGGTCTGCGGCATGGTGACCTCGCGCTTCTGCGTGGCGAAGCCGGGTGCGCTGACGTGCACCCGCCACGGCCCGTCGGTCAGGCCGACGAGCAGGTGTCGGGTCCGCTCGCCGAACGGCGGCAGCGCCTGCGTGGCGCGGCCCTCGCCGAGCGGCTCGGCGATCACGACGGTCTCGCGATGGTCCGGGCCGCTGACCTCGACCTCGAGAGTGGCACCGCCCAGGGCGATGACGGCGTCGTAGAGCCCCTGCAGCCCGTCGACGACCGAGTTCCACGCTTGAGCGGTCAGGGGGTCACCCGGGTTCACCGACGTCAGGGTCGGCTTGGTCACTGGCATCCGTCGCTCCTTCTCACTCGTCGCCGGTCCCCGGCTGGGGAGTCCCGTCCGGCCACAGCTCGGTGCCTGCCAGCACCGTCCCGATGGCCTCGTCCGCCTGTTCACGCACCACTCCGCTGCCGAGGGTCCAGCGGGGATCGGCGTACTCGACCCGTACGTCGACACCGGCGGCACGATGCCGGTCGAGCAGTCGGCGCAGCGGCTCGCGGAGCCGGGTGCCCTTGTCGTCGTCGACCGCCTGCAGTCGCCGGGGGAGGAGGACCCGAACCGCGAAGGGCTCGCGCTCCTCCCAGTCGAACCCCAGTCGCATGGACGCCTCGCCGGCCGAGGTGCCGTCCGGACCGTCGGCCTCGGCGAACACCGCTGAGTCGAAGTGCGCCTGCTTGTGCCGGTCTGCCGGCCCCTCGGGTCCTGCGGTGTGGGCGACCCGGACGAAGGCCACCCACGAGCTGAGGCCGCGGGGCAGGTGGAGGGAATCGACGATGGGAGCCCCGTGCGGGAACGCCGAGGTCGGTGCGAGGGCATCGGCGAGCGGCGCGGTGACGACGAAGGTCGCCCGCCGGTCGGCGTCCTCGGCGCCCCCCGCGAAGACGAAGTCGTGGCTGCTGCGCTTGGCCGTCTGTGACCCGAACACGGCCCCGTGGAACGACCAGACCGAGCCGGTCACGTCCGATCCGTCGAGGGTGGCGTGCCCCGACGCCTCAAGCCGCAGTTCGGACCCGTCGGGCACCGAACCCTCGAACACCAGGCCATGCCCGGCGTGGCACTCGACGATCATCGGTCGGACGGTCCGGGCGCCGACGCCCAGCACCCGGACGGTGACCGTCACGTCGTCGATGCCGCCGCGGACGACCTGGAAGACCTGGCCGTGCCGCCTCGGGCCCGGCGCGATGTCGGCGCTGCGGAACGGGTTCTCCTCGAGGGCAACCAGGTCGGGCAGCGGCTCGATGACCTCGCCGGGCCTCGGCTCGAGGCGGATCCGGTCCCGGCAGCTCGCCAGGTGCCACCAGCGCTCGTCAGTGTGGGCGATGCCCTCCACCTCCAGGCCGAGGTAGGCGGCGGTGGCCGTGAGCAGGGCGGACGCCGTGGCGTTCCCGAGGGCATGGGCCTGCACGGCGGTGCGCACGACGTCGCGCCGCAGTGACATGGACGGTCGATGGCGGGCCGGTCGGGCCGCCACGGCCTCGAGCGGGTCGCCGTCTGCCCCGCCGATGTCGGACAGCTGCGGCGCGGTGACGCCCAGGAGGGTGGCGAGCAGGTCCGGGTCGATCGGCTCCGCCTCGGCTGCGGTCTCGAGTGCCGCCAGTCGCAGTGCGAGCAGGTCCCAGATGTGGGGTCCCAGCCCGTGCAGCGCGGCGATGCCGCGGAGATCGGCGACCGTGGGGGCCTCCGAGAGCCGGTGCGCCCGGCGCACGTCGGCCACCTGTCGGGTGAGGACCTCCAGCGAGTCGACCAGGCTCGAGACGACGAGCTCGAACCTCTTCTCGGGGTCGCTCGCCGCCATGTGCAGCGGGAAGCGCTCGAGGACGGCGAGGGAGCGGGCGCTCATGACAGGGTCCCCGCGTCCTCGGCCACGGACACCGAGCGCACCCAGATGACCTGTCCCGGGTCGAGGGTGAGGACGACGTCGGGCCTGCTGACGCGCAGCCCCTCGTCCACGAGCTCGACGCGGTAGCCGATGGACTCCACGGAGTACGCGTCCGTGTCCGGCAGGCTGCCCTTGATCTCGGCCGGGTCGAGCTTCTCGCGGGTCACCTGGAAGTGCTCGAGCAGCCGGCGCTCGAGGTCCTGGGTGATCGCGGCGATAGCGGCTCCGCGCTCGAGTCCGATCGTCTCGACGCCGCGCTCCACCGTGGCGGTGACATCGATCAGGATCCGGTCCCCGCGTACCTCGACCGTCAGGTCGGCGGGCTCCAGCCGGGCGCGCTTGTTCGCGACCGGCGGGAGGTTGAAGCGGCGCAGCGGGGCGGGCGCGAAGGCGATGTCGAGGACGGCGTCCAGCAGCCCCTCGACGGCCATGACCGCCGCGACCAGCCGGTTGTAGACCACGGGCTCACCGGGACCCACCTCGCCGATGGCCGTCAGGAGCGCGGTCTTGGCGTCGTCGGAGAGCCGCTGTCGGCGCTCCTCGCTGAGCTGGAGGTCCGCTGGCGTCAGGACCAGCTTCGCGACGACGGGGACGAAGGCGTCGGGCGTGGTGAAGACCGGCTCGCCGATCGGGCCGTCGCCGCCGCCGCCGGTGTCCTCTGCGAGCGTAGGCAGGGGCGTGGTCGGTGCCGGCAGGTTGTGGACGATGCGGACACCGGCGGGTCGGAAGTCCTCGAGGAGCCGGCTGGCGAGGATCGCCGTCGCCTGGGGGACCTCGGCCGCGACCGTGACGGTCACGATGCCCGGCGACGTGAGGTGATCCTCCTGGATGAGCACGTCCTGCTCGCGGATGCCGTCGAGGCCGGCCAGGGCGCCGCGGATCGCGCCGATGGTCGACCGGCCGCCTGCGTCGAGGGCGCGGCGCACCCGCGAGCGCAGCTCGGCATCGGACTCGGATCCGCCGCCGAAGGACATCGGCTCAGGGTTGAGCGCCTCCTCCACCCCGAAGATGGGCCGATGGATGACCGTGAGCCGGTGCTCGGCGGCGACGCCGTCCGGACCCGGGGCCTGCGCCCGGACGGGGGCGGCTGCCGAGAACGTGCCCCGCCGAAGCGAGACCGTCTCGGTCGTCTCCACGGTGACGTTGGGGGCGGCGGCCGTCGACACCACGGTGCCCGCCGGGATGGTGATCTCCGCGGGGGCCGGGGTCGAGCGCCGGAACACGACCTCGCCGACGGCGTGCGTCGCCCCACGGCGCTCGAGACCGACGAGCGCGGCGACCTGATCGAGGTCGCGGCCGGTCGCGGTGTCGACGAATCCGGCCTCGTATACGAGGTCGAGCTGCTGCGACAGGACGGAGAACTCGCGGGCGAAGGACTCGGCGAGGGTCCGCAGCACACTGCCGGGATTGCGGTCGTTGAGCAGCGGGGGAGTGCCGCCCGGCAGTCGGTCGAAGCCGACCCACACCTCGGTGCCCGGATCGGGCAGGACGGAGCCGGGCGGGTTGAAGCCGGGCGCGCCCGCCCAGGTGATCGTCCCGTCCGCAGCGAGCTGGAAGTCCCGACCGCGGACGAAGTCGGCGAAGGCGCCGCCGGCGATCCCGTGGATCCGCACCGAAGCCGGGCGGACCCGCTCGTGCTCGGCCAGGCGGAACGGCAGCTCGTCGTCGACGTACGTGAAACGCACCCGGCTGACGCCTCCCGTCAGGTTGGCGAGGAGGTCCTCGACGAAGGTGCCGTAGGGCTCCGCAGCGAAGCTCATGACGCACCTGCCAGGTCGAGGGGCACGACGAGGTTGAGCGGCTCGTCCTGGTCGAGGAGGCGGATGCGCAGCTCGACGCGGACGACGGAATGCTCGTGCGGAAGCGTCCGCACGACGCAGTGCAGGACCTTCGCAACACGCGGCTCCTGCCGCAGCGCCTCGAGGACATAGAGCTTGACGAGGTTGCGGGTCCGCTCGGTGTTCGGCTCCCCGATCAGCTCGTGATGGCGACTGCCGTAGTCGGGGTGCCCGAGCGCGGTGAGCTCTCCTCGACGGGTCGACAGCCGGTTGACGAGGAACTGGACCGCCGCCGGCACCTCCGAGGCGACGGAGAGGTCGATGATCTCGCCGCTGAGCCCCGGTCTCCGCGTGGCGGCGAGATCGCTGTCGGTGAAGGAGCCGGACGGTCCCGCCCAGCTGAGCTGGATGTCGCGCCCCAGGCGTCGGTGAAGGTCCTGGATCTGCGCGTAGGAGCGGCGCACCGGTGCCGGGCTCATGGCGCGCTCCCGTCGATGACGAAGGGGGCGGCGGGCGGGCCCACGACCATCAGCACGCCGGGGCCGCTGGGGATCTGGTCGCCCAAGCGGACGAGCGCGGCTCCCGCGACGGTCACTCCCGTCGACGCACCGGTGGAGCCGATGGTCAGCGGGTAGGGAGCGCCGCTGACCGAGTTGACCATCTGGCAGATCGAGCCCGAGACCGCGACGGGCAGTCCGCCGGCGGTCACGGTCGACTGCGGCACGGAGATGATCGCGCCGGTGTCCGGCGGACCGGCGGCGCCGGGCGTCACGATGACGACGCAGCCCAGTGACACGGGGGGACCCGACATCGCCGTCACCCGGCCTTGAACTGGGTCATGCCGGCGATGCTCGTCATCGCGCCCTTCAGGGTCGCCTTGACCGAAGCCTCGAGGGTCGCGTTCGCACTGGCCTTGATCGCGACGTTGCCCTGCGCCTCCAGCGTCAGATTGCCCTTCGCGCTGAGCGTGATGTCGCCCTCGGCCTCGAGCGAGATGCCGCCGCCGGACTCGATGACGACCTTCGTCCCGCCCATGTCGACGGTGACGGTGTCGTCCTTCACGGTCAGCAGGTTCCCGTTCGGAAGCCGGATCTCCAGCCGACGTGCGCCACCTCCCGCGTCCGGCACCTCGTAGACGAGCTCGTCCGGCTTCGCGTCGGGCGACGGCACGTCGGCCGCATGGATCGTGCCCAGCAGGACCGGGCCATTGACGTCGCCGTCCAGGAATCCGAGCACGACCAGGTCGCCCACCCTCGGCAGCGCGGACAGTCCGGGCCGCGCGACGGCGACCGGGACGTGCTGCAGCACCAGTTCCGATCCGTGCAGCCGGACGTTGCAGTCCAGGTGGTGGTCGCCGCTCCCGCCCTCGTTGCTGAACGCCTCGGTGACGACGCCCAGCGCCAGGGAGCGGTGTGCTGCCAGCTCGCGTCGCGCCACCTCGGACATGACTCCGACGAAGGTGCTCATGTGTCCCCCTCGAGCAGCAGGTCGCAGGTGTAGCCGGTTCCCGCGTCGAGTACGTGCCGTGCCCACAGCACCCGGTAGTCCTGGCCGCGGGCCTTGACCGTGCCTCCGGCACGCAGGTCGGCGCGGCCGGGGACGGTGATCCGCGCGGTCCGGGCCCTCCGCTGGGCGGCGGCCGTCCGGGCCCTCGTCGCGACGTCGGCCGCCTCCTGCGTCCTCAGCGTCGGGTCCACCTGCACCGGCACGCCGGACCCCGGATCGGGCTCCGTCACCAGCAGCCCGGGCTTGGCGCCCATCGGCGTCAGCAGGTCCGTCGTCGTCGAGGGCGCGCGCGGTCCGATGCGGAAGGCAAGGAGCTCGGCGCCCTCGCGAAGCTCCTGGGTCGCACCCAGTCCGACGAGGGCGGCCGCTCCGGCGAGTGCACCCCCGAGTCCACCGGTTCCCGCGCCAGGGATGGGCGTGAAGCAGACGCTGCCGTCCGGGCGCGTGGTCACCTGGCAGCCGCTCAGGCGCGCCAGGACGTGCAGATGGCCCCAGACGGACCGCCGCGGGTCGATGTGCAGGACGGGCACGCCGAGCGATGCGTCGACGTCGCCAGCATCGACACCGCCCTCGCCGAGCAGGTCCGACACGACGTCGCCCACGGTCCGGTCGACGTAGGACCGGCCGACGTAGGTCGAGGAGAGCCGACGGCTGGGCGCGTACCCGGTGACGAGAGCCCCCCAGGCCGTGGTGTCGGTGCCCGCGACGTCGACGGTCAGCACGTCATCGACCGCGTCGCCGTCCCCGAGACCGACCGTCAGGACGGCCCCCGGCTCCGCGGCCGCCAGTGCCGAACCGCGCCACAGGGCCACCTCCACGCGGTCATGGGCCTCGTCGACCGAGAGCTCCACGACGAGGCGGCGAACGGCACCCTGCGCGGCGGTGAGAGCGGAGCCGCCCAGGGACGCGGCGCCGCCGCCCTCGAGGAGGAGCGACGCGGTGGGCCGTTGCAGGGTCACCCGGGGCCTCCCTCGAGCCCGAACTGCTCCGCCTCGCGGCGCAGCAGTTCGGACAGGGCGAGCTGCACGACGTCCATGGAGAACTCGGGGACGGTGCTGACCGGCGCCAGGTCCGCGAAGGCCGCACGGCTCGACATGACGGGCGTCGACCACGAAGGCCCGGGCAGCGGGGGCGCCGGGACCGCGGGATCCGATGCGGCGCCGGGCGCCTGCCATCGTCCGAGGAGTTCGCCGAGGGCGCCGGCGTCGGACCCGACGTGATTGACCGGGACCGCCGGTGCGCCGCCACGATGCGCGTCGGCAGCGGGGCGGGAGGTCAGCGGTGTGGCTGGACCGCCCGCAACGAGGGGGTCGGCGCCGCGGGCCGCCGAGTCGGTCCCGTGGGCCGCGACGCGGGGTCGACCGTCGATCCCCGCGGCAGCGGCCAGGGCTGCCGTGCCCATCCGGCCAGGCGTCGGGCCGGCCGCCGCAGCGGACTCGTTGGCGGACAAGGCCAGCGACGGATGGATGGGGCTGCCGGGTCCCCCGACATGCCCTCCTCGCGGGCCGGGTGCGCCGGCCGGATGGTGCGCATCGGCCCCGTTCCGCTGCCCTGCGGCCAGAGTCGGACGCTGCTCGGAGCCGGTCGGTGGATCGGGCTGCGGCCTCGGACGTGCGGTCGTCGAACGAGCCGCAGCCGACCGTGCCGCTGCCGAGCCAACGACCCCTGCCGCTGGTCCTGGGCCGGGGTCGGAGGACAGGGAGGGCCTGGTGCGAGGCCCGTCCGACGCGGCAAGGACTGCTGACGACGACGGGCCGAGGCTCCCGCGGACGGGCGCGGGCCGCCGAGCCGAGGAACGCCGCGTCGTGGCGTCGTCAGTGCCGGGTGAGGACAGCGCGGCGCTCTCAGCGAGCACGTCGAGCGAGGGCGCGGCGGCCCGGAGCGCCGCGAGTGGATTCGCCAGGGCGGCCAGGCGTCGTGGCCGGACCAGTGACTCCGTGCGCAGTGATGCGGCCCGGATCGACGTTGCGGTTCGGGCGATCGAGCGCCCGCCGATGGCGCTGCGCCACACGCCATCGGCACTCTGCGCCCCGCCGCTGCGCACTGCCACGGCACCGCCGGTGTTCATGGCCGGTCCCCCCTCCCGAGCATCTCGAGGTACAGCAGCACCTGGCCGACCGTGAGCTCCGCGCACCGGTCCGGCGTCCAGCCGAACTCACGCGACAGCACGAAGCACGCGCGTGCCAGCGGCGCGTGCACGGCCTCGTCGAGGTCGTCGCCGCCGAGGGACAGGCCACTCGTGCGGTTGACCTCGGCGAGCAGGAACTCCACCAGGCCGGCCGGCAGGCGGTGGACCTCGTCGAGACTCAGCGCGGGCTCCACCAGCGCCTGCTGGACCATCAGGGCGCTGGCCAGCTCGCCGTCGTCGCCCGCGGCTCGGTGCAGGCGCATCACGTCGGACAGGACGAGCGGCCGCAGCACGACCTCTCCCCCCGCGTCGGGGTCCGCGCCCGGCACCAGGTGTGCGGGCACCGTGATGCGGTGGGTCAGGCTCGCACCGGCGAGGAGGTCCTCGGTCGTCAGTGTGGGCATGGCGACTCGTCTCGCGTCACGACGGCGAGTCGTCCTGGACCGAGATCCAGAGCGCCTTGAAGGACACCTGCTCCATGATGAAGTCGTCCTCGGGCATGGCGTAGCTCCAGCCGTCGATCTTCACGCCGTGCACCGTGAGCGTGGATCGCGCCCCGGGCTTGGCGGGATTCTCGAGCAGCAGGCTCAGGTTGAAGCTCGGGCTCACGAAGGCGCCGGCGGGCCGCGTGCCGGCGGCGCCATCCCCGAGCATGAGCCGAAGCAGCGCGCCGTTGATGTGCGCCCGGCCCATGGTGCCGCTGACGTTGACGTTCCCCGGCCGGAGTTCGGTCGCGTACCGCTGGCCGACCTCGTGGAACGGACGCAGCTCCGAGGTGACCTGCACGGTCACGTTCGACGCGCGGCCGATGGGCGAGAGGCCGAAGGCATCCGAGACGCCGAGGGCGGCCTGCCCCTCGGGGGAGTCGGCGTCGTCGACGGCCACGGTGATCGAGCCGTCCATGCCGGTGAAGACATTGGTGTTGGGCATGAGTACTCCTGACTCACTCGAGGTTCATGGTCACGCGGATGTAGTCGATGCTGAACGTCGGCTTGAGGTTCATGACCACCGAGCAGATGCCGGCGATCTCCTGTGCCCGCGTCGCGGTGACCGAGAGGTCGTAGCCCGTGAGCATCTCGTCCAGCACCATCTGCGACAGGAAGCCGTCGAGTGTCGCGCGCAGCGCCGCGCGGACACGGGGGTTGTTGAGCCGGCCGATGTAGGGGTCGGACCCCCTGCGCACGCCCGCCTTCGCGTAGTCGACCGTGCGCCGCACGCTGATCTGGCTGAACGGCGGGGCCGACGTCGTGATGCCGCGGACCGCCTGGGTGCCGTACTTCTGGCGTACCACGAGGACCTGCGCGCCGAGCAGCGTCGAGACGGTGCCGGTCGAGTAGCGCACGTCCGGAGTGGCGGGCAGTGTCTTGTTCGTCAGGCTCACATGGGGCGCGAGCGTCGCCAGCTTGCCGGCGACGACGGCCGCGAGGTATGACGGCGGCAGCGTGTCGTCGCCGTCCGTCATGCCGGGGGCGACCAGGACGACGCGGTCGTTCTCCAGCGCGGCGGCGTCCGCGATCACCGCGCTCGCGTCGGTGGCAGTGCCGGGTGCGTCGGCACCGAGGATCGCGATCCGCTCCCGGCCGTCGTTGAGAGTCCGCTGCAGGTGGCCCTGGACGACGTTGCCCACCTGCTTCGCGCTGAATCCCGCAGCGACCAGGATGTTGACCGGCTGGTCCTCGAGCACCGCGAGGGCGTCGGAGAACTGCGAGACGGTGAGGTCGGCACCGTCGGCCCCCCCGGCCAGCGGCGTCGCCGGGATGCTGGTGAGCAGGGCCGACTGGTGGTCGAGGCCGCTGGCCGTGACGAGCGACGAGGTCGCCAGCGCCGCGAACACCTCCCCGGCGTTCGCCCCAGCGAAGACCTCGCTGCGACGTCGGTACGTGACGGTGAGCTGGCAGGGGTCGGGGGCCGTCGCGTCCGTGACGACCTTGACGGTGACGTCCTGGCCCCAGGTGCCACTGCTGCCGTCGCCACCGGATCCCTTCGCGGAGAGCGTGAACGCCTTGCCATCGGCCGAGGCGACGTCGAGTGTCGCCGGCTCGGCGTCGCCGTTGGCGGCACGGACGGCGAGGACGTTCATCGCACCGCCCTCGAAGGCCTGCTTCAGGGTTCGCACCAGCGTCAGCGGGCTCCCGTCCAGCCGCGGGGCGGAGAAGCTGTCCGGCTGGCCGTACAGGTCGATGGCATCGGACAGGGAGCTGAGCGTCCGGACCTCCCCGATCGGACCGCGAGACGCGGTTCCGACGATGCCGATGTTCCCGGTCACGATGCCGCCGACACCGATCAGACCCTCGGCACGCACCTCGATGTAGGTGCCGGGGATCACCATCTCAGCGATGGACTCACTCATCCTTGACCCTCCTTACGGGTTCTGACGATGTCGAACGACTCGGTCCTGGTCTGGCCGTCCTCGGCCGCGCGCAGCGTGACTGCGACGTCGGCGATCACGCCGCCGCCGGACGTCAGCAGCGGCTGCTCCACCTCGGCGTCGAAGGCGTAGCCGAGCTCCTGGCCGCGGGACTGGTCGGGCATACCGACGGCCAGCCGGGTCGTGCTGCCCCATGTGACCGGCGCGAGCCGGATGGCCGGGTCGGGCGTGGCCAGCACGTCCGCCACCCGCCGGGTCAATGCGCGCAGCGCGTCACGGTCAGCGGCGACGACGACGGAGAGGTGGCCCTGGAAGCGGCTGACGACCACGTCCCAGAGGCCGACGAAGTAGCCGACGCGAAGGATTCCGGTGGGCGGCAGCGGCTGCCCGAAGGCGAGCAGGCCGCCGCTGACGTCGAGCCGGACCTGGCGGCCGACGGGTGGGGCCGCGACCACCGGCCAGTCCGACGCGTCGCGCACGGTGAGGTCGGTGGCCGTGAACGGATCGTCCGACGTGCCGTCGGCCCGGACGAGCGGGCCGTGCGGGAGCACCAGGGTGCGACGATCCGGTGGGACGAGAAGCAGCGTCTCGCCGCCGCCGAGGTGCAGCACCGGGCTCGCGAGATCGACCTCGAGGGTCACCGGGAGCGCCCCGCTGCGGGTGCCTCTCGGCACCCGCCCGACGCCGCCGAGTCGACTGCTCACATCGGTGAGCCCGAGGGTCACGGCGGGGAGCTGTCCGCTGTCCGGGGTCGCGTCGCCGATCGCCGTGCCCGCGTCGAGGCGGTCGCTCAGGCGCTGCGTCAGGTGATCCACGACGACGGCCAGGGTCATGTGCCCACCCCCAGCGCCGCGCCGAGGTCGTCGAGCATGGCCGGCACTCGGCCGACGGCCGCCTGCACCGAGTCCATGGCGGGCCGGATCGCCTCGGTGGGATCGGCGAGGCCGGGTATGCCGCCGAGCAGGGACGGCAGGTCCATGGCGTCCATCAGCGAGCCGGCGAGATCGGACAGCTCGCCGAGCACATCGTCGGGCAGCTCCGGGAGGCCGGCGGGTGGTGGCGGCGGTTCGACGTACTGCCGCAGCACGATGCGGTAGCCGGTGTCGCCGGCCTGCTCGCGCGTCTCGACGATCTCGAACGAGACGATGACGACGTTCTCCAGTTCGCTGCTCTCGACGATGTCGGCGACGAAGGGCAGTGGCTCGCCCGCGATGAACGCCTCCTGCAGCGAGGTCAGCAGGTCGGAGCGGCGCTGGTCCCCTACGAGGCTCCCGGTGATCGCGACGGTGAGGCTCTGCGTCCCCATGTCCTGATGCAGGTCGCCGGCCAGCCCGGGAACGCCGAGCCTGGCCAGGCGTCGTGACTCGAGCAGGTCGACCCGCTCGACGCACGGCAGTTCCCACTCGCCGAGCATCGGCCGCACGATCATGCTGCCTCCTCGGTCGGGGTGGTCCAGGTGGTCGGGGTGACGGTCGGCTCACGCAAAGCGCTGCCGCCAGTTCGGGGCGGTCTCGATGGCCCGCACGAGCGCGTCGCCGTCGAAGTCCGGTGCCACCGGGTGACGGCGCACGTGGACGAGGCGGGATGCGAGCAGTCGGCCGTCGTTCTCCACGCGCAGGACCACGGCGTCCGGATGCGGCAGCAGCAGGTCGCGCTCGAAGGGCGTGGCATCGGCATGGTCGGCCATCAGGATCACGACGGGTGGCGGTGACGCCTCATCGCTCTCACGAAGTGCGGCTGCCGTCGCGCCACGCGGCAGCAGGTCGACGTCGAGGTCGGCGAGGGCCTGGCGCAGAAGGTCGTCGACCAGCTCCGGGACGTCTGCGAGGAGGATCTGCGTTCGGGGCACGGGCCATGGTCCCGTCGGGGGCCGAGCCCGCGCATGAACCGCATCGGCCCACTTCGGTCCACCTCAGAGTGCCGACGATCCGGACCGAGTTCCGCTACGCGGTAGACCTTTCGGTCCAGACTCCGCGAAGGAGATCGGCAGCCTGACCCCGCCGGCGCACATCGAGCTTCCGGAGGATCTGATGCACGTGGTTCTTCACCGTCGTGCCCTCGATCGCCAGCGCTGCGGCGATCTCCTTGTTCGACAGGCCGCGGACGAGGAGTCGGGCGATGTCGCGCTCGCGGCTGGTCAGCGACTCGATCGGCAGGGGCGCAGCCGTCTCGCTGCCACGACCCAGACTCGTGAAGAGGACGGCGGCGATGGAGGGCGGACACACCGCGTCGCCGGCGGCGGCGGATCGGACGGCCAGCACCAGGGCGGACAGCGACTGGTCGGACCCCACGAATGCGCGGACGCCCAGCGCGGCGGCGCCGGCCACCGGCGGCCGGGCGCTGAGGGCCAGTCCGACGACAGGTGCCCGTCCCACCACCGCGCCCAGGGTGGAGGCGAGCGAGTCGTCGACGAGGTCGACGAGGATGACGTCTGACTCGTCGGCGAGGAGCTCGAGGCGCTCGTCGGCGGACGTCGCCGCATGCACGTCCATCCCGTCGTCGAGGAGCGCCCGCGCGATCCCCTCGCGGTAGAAGCGGACGTCGCTGATCACCAGGGCGCGCACCCGTGACCCCCGTCCGGTCGGCCATGAGGCGGCGTGCGCCGTGGCCCTTGGCGCCTCGCGAAGGCGGGCGATCCGGTCGGACCCGCCATCGCAACACCGCCTTGCTGAGCACTCGGAAGCGGAACACCCCGTCGAGGACTCCCTCCAGGGGATGCCACCACGTAGCCGACCGACGATGCCGAGGACGTCCGCCGGGCGCGGCATCCCTTTTGTACCGCTTCGTCGGTGACCAGCACAAGGGTTCGCGTCGTGACGAAACCTGATGTTGACCTTCTGGCTAGGCGGTCGCTGCGCCTGCCCGCCGCCACTCCCAGCCGGCGGCCGCGGTGAGGACGAGGGTGCAGGCGAACAGGACGCCGACGAGCATCCACTCGAAACTGCCATCGCCGCCGTCCGGCTCGATGCCGAACACCTCGATCCAGTCGTGCCAGAAGAGCGTGAGGACGAACAGGAAACCGGTGATCGAGGCGAGCGCGACCTCGACCCAGAACCGAGCGCCGAGCCTCCTGCGGTCCGTGTTCATGGCGAGATGCTCCTACGCGGTGCCGTGGCCGTCAATGGCCATCGACCTGAAGTGGCAGCAGGGCACTCCGCGAGTTGGCATACTCGCCACCAGTCGAGTCGAAGGGAGGTTGCACATGAGCGAGACGAAGACCTGCACCAACCCGAAGTGCACCTGCGAGAACTGCACGTGCGACAACTGCACCTGCGGAGCAGACGCCTAGGAGCGGTCAAGCAGTGAAGAAGCGAGGGCACCCGACCGAAAGGCCGGGTGCCCTCGCCGTTGTCCGCGGGCGGATTGCCGCTAGCCGCCGAAGGCCGCCAGGTGGTGCTGCGATGCGTTGCGCAGGTTGGTGTAGACCTGCACGACGTCGGGTGCGGTCAGGCCGCTGAGCGCCGACGTGAGGTCGGCGATGTCGCGTTCCTCGATCGTGACGCCGGCGGCGAGCGCGGTGGTGGCGTTGGTGGCGCCGGCGACCAGCGAGTCGTAGAGCGACTGGAAGGCGCTGGTGCTGAACTTACCCGCGACCAGGCCCTTCGTCGGGTCGTCGATGCCGTAGCGGGTCAGCAGGGTGCGGATGGCGGTCTGGTGGACCGTCTCGGCGTTCGCGATCCGGGCGAACTGGTAGAGATCGGGGTAGGTGGCTGCCAGCGCGACGTAGACGTCATGCGCGAGCTTCTCCTCCTCGACCATGTATGTCAGCTCCGTGCGCTGGGCAGACGTCAGGGTGCCGGACGGTGCGGTCGTCAGGCCCTGGCCGGCCATGCCGTTGCCTCGGCCGTTGCCCATCCCGTTGCCCATGCCGTTGCCCATGCCGGCGCCGTTGCGTCCCCCGCGCCCGTAACCCTGCCCGGTCGCGACCGTTCCGTTGGCGTTGATGCCCTGATGGGTGCGAGCCAGCCCGGTGATGGGGCAGATGTCGCTGTTCGTGTAGTTCGCTGGGGTGCCGCTGGCGGCGAAGGCCGGTACGGCGGCCATGGCCAGAGCGGTCACGCCGGCGGCGATGATTCCGGTGACGGCGATCCTGCGTCGCATGATGTGCTCCTTGCTGAGGTCCGGTCTGGGACCGGGCGGTCCGTTTTCCTGTCACCACCGACTCTGCCCATCGGATGTGGGACGCCCATGCGGTCCGTGTGGAGTTCGTGTGGAGATTGCGGGGCATGGACCGATCGCACACCCGTCGTCGGTCGATGTTCGGCAGGATGGCGCCCATGGCGGTGGTGCTGGTCGTTGAGGACGAGCGGGACATCCGCGAGCTCCTGCGCCGGTACCTGGAGCGGGCCGGTCACTCGGTGCTCACGACGGGCACCGGTTCCGAGGCCCTGCTCCTGCTCGTCGACACCCTGCCCGATCTCGTCCTGCTCGACCTCGGGCTGCCGGACATCGACGGGTTCGAGGTGCTGCAGCGCGCCGCGGAGATCACCATCCCGGTCATCGCGCTCACGGCCCGCAGCTCGGTCGAGGACCGCATCCGCGGACTCGAGCGCGGGGCCGACGACTACGTGACCAAGCCCTTCAGTCCTCAGGAGGTGGTCCTGCGGGTCGCGCTGGTGCTCGGGCGGCACGCGCCCATGTCGGGCGGCGGCGACGACCCGGGTGGCATGACGCTGGGGGGCGGCCGGCTCCGCATCGACGAGGCGAGGCATGAGGCCTCGATCGACGGTCGCCAGCTGGAGCTCACGCCGTCCGAGTGGGGCGTGCTGACCACGCTCGCCGGATCGCCGGGGCGGGTGTACTCCAGGGCCGAGCTCGTCAATCGCGTCCGCGGCTACGAGTTCGCAGGGTACGAGCGCACCATCGACTCCCACGTCAAGAACCTGCGACGCAAGCTCGGCGACGACGGGGCCGACATCGTCGCCACGGTCATGGGCGTCGGCTATCGGCTGGGGCTCGACCGTGACCGCTGAGCCGCGCGCGGGCCTCGGCCCCCTCGGGCGGCGGCTGCTTGTCGCCTTCGTCATCGTGGCGCTCTCGTCGGTGATCGTGCTGACGGCTGCGGCGCTGATCGGCACCGCACGGGGCATCACCGCGGGCGAGGACGCGCAGCGCCAGGCGACCGCCGTCGCCGCCGCCGCGGCGGCCGGGGACGCCTACCGGGCGGCCGACGGCTGGGCTGGAGCCGACCTGACCAGGGCGACCGACGTCGCCGCCGCGTCCGGAGCCGGACTGATCGTGCGCGATGCGGACAACGTGGTCGTAACGGGCGACTCCGGGATTACGCAGGGCAACGGCCAGGGCAACGGCCAGGGCAACGGCCCCGGTAACGGCCCCGGCAACGCCATGCAGGGCGCCGGTCGCGGCGGGGTCACGGCGCCCGTCGTGGTCGACGGGGTCACGGTGGGCAGCGTCCGCCTGGGCTTCGGCACCCCCACGACGACAACGGCGCAGAGCATCGCCTGGACCTGGATCCTCATCGCCGCAGTGGCCTCTCTGGTCGTCGCGGTGCTGGTCGCGTGGTACGTGTCGCGGCGGATCTCGCGGCCCCTGGTGCGGCTGTCGCTCGTGGCCCGCTCGTTCGCCGCGGGAGATCGCGCCGCGCGTGCGACGCCGGCCGATGTCGACGCGCCTGGCGAGCTGGGGGAGCTGGCGCGCGCCTTCGATGCCACGGCCGGGGAGGTGGCCCGCTCCGAGCAGACTCGGCGCCGCATGGCGGCCGACATCGCCCACGAGCTGCGTACCCCGCTGGCGGCGCTCCAGGCCGGGCTCGAGGAGCTGCGCGATGGCCTCGTCCCGCCGGACGCCGAGCGACTGACGGCGCTCCACGCCCAGTCGCTGCGGCTGGGCCGAGTGGTGGGCGACCTCGCCGAGCTCTCGGCGGCGGAGACAGCTGCCCTGTCGCTTCGGCGCGAGCGCGTCGATCTCGGTCCACTGGTGCGCGACGCCGTTGCGTCCGCCCGCCCGGCCCTGGACGCGGCCCGCCTGCAGGTTCTCGAGCGGGTCGATGACGGAGTGCTCGTCGTCGGCGACGCGGATCGGCTGCACCAGGCGGTAGGCAACCTGCTGGTCAACGCCGCCCGGTACTGCCGCGAGGGCGATGCGGTGACGGTCACGGCGGCGCGTCGGGGCGGCGAAGCCGTCGTTCAGGTCGAGGACACCGGTCCCGGGATCGACCCGGACGACGTGCCGAGGGTCTTCGACCGGCTCTGGCGGGGCTCGGCGGACACCGACGTGTCCGGTTCGGGGATCGGCCTGGCGGTCGTCCGCGAACTGGTCACCGCGCACGGCGGGACGGTGGAGGCGCGGTCGGACGGAGTGACGGGCAGCACGTTCACGATCCGGCTGCCGCTGGCGCGGTAGCCGGCGCAGCATCCGACCGGACCAGCCAGCGCAGGTACTCCCGGTCGCCGAGCAGTGACAGCCGTCGCCACAGGGCACTGCCCGGGACCATCTGGCTGGGGTGGCACTCGACGGCGACGCGCTGACGGTCCCGGTCGACCTCGAGGACGATGTCGATCTCCTCGGCCGGGAGGCCGCGGAAGTCGGCCCCGAACTCCGCGCGGAGGGTGGCGGCCACGTCCTGCGGCAGCGTCCACGCGAGCACGTCGAGGCCAAGCACCGGGGCGGCGGCCATCGCCGCGGCAGTCGCGCGCATGTGGTCCGCATGGCCCGTGATGCCCGTGGTGTCGAACACGAGGATCCCCTGACTGCGCCGTGCGCGCGCGCAGTCGACCACCCGCGCGGTCAGTTCCTCGAGGTCGATGCCGACGAGGCCGCCGTCGGGGTACTCGAGCAGTTCGATCTCGGTGATCCCGAGAGCGCTCCCGGCCTCCTCCAGCTCCCGACGGCGGATCTGAGCCAGGTCGCCCGAGACGCCGTGCAGCGTCGACGCCTCTCCGTGGGTCAGGCACAGGACGTCGACGCGGGCCCCGGTGCTCACGAAGGCGGCCAGCACGGCACCGAGGCCGAACGACTCGTCGTCCGGGTGGGCGACCACCGCCAGCACAGCCGTCCAGGGCGGGATCAGCGGCATGTGTATCCCTTTGGCCCACCCGCGCGTCTATGGGGAAAAGCCACTCTCCCGGAAGGATCGACCCAGGTGTCCACGAATCTCAGTTCCATCGATCGCATCATCCGCATCGTCGTCGCCGTCGTGGCGGGCGTCGCCGCGTTCGCGGTCGGCGCGACCAGCGTGCTCGGCATCGTCCTGCTGGCCGTCGCCGCGGTCATGGTCGTCACTGCTGCCGTGGGCTTCTGCCCCCTGTATCGCCTGCTCGGCCTGAGCACCAAGAGGAAGGTCACCGCCTGACGGGATGGCCCGCTGGGATCTCCAGCCGGTTTGCACATCGTATACCCCCCGGGGTATGGTTCACCCACGATTCCCACCGCCTTGGAGGTTCCCATGTGCAGTCCCGCTGTCTGCGGCCAGTGCCGCAAGGTCACCTATTCCGGCTGCGGCATGCACGTCGGCCAGATCATGGCCAACGTGCCGCCGGAGAACCGCTGCACCTGCCGCTGAGCCGGTCGAGTGCGCACTGACGTGACGGCCGCACCCCCACGGGGGGCCACCGCAGGCCCGGGCGACCTGACGACGCTCGTCGTCGTCGAGTTGCCGGGCCTGCGGCGTTACGCACGCACGCTCACGTCCGATCCACGTAGCGCCGACGATCTCGTCCAGGACACGATCGTCCGGGCGCTGGAGAGGCGCGACTCGTTCGCTGGGCGGTCGTCCCTGGCCACCTGGCTGCACCGGATCATGCACAATCTGGCCGTCGACGGGTCCCGGCGGCGCACCGAGGCTCCCGTGGACATCTCCGATTCCGCAGGCGAGCAGGTGGAGGTGCTGTGGAGCGATGACTCCTACACCGTCGACTCGGCCCTCGTGGTGGAGCGGGCGCTGCAGCGTGACGTCCTGCGCGACGCGCTCCTGCGGATCCCGCTCATCTACCGTTCCGCGGTGGTCCTCCACGATGTCGAGGGCATGTCGGCCGCGGCGATCGCCGAAGTGCAGCAGATCGGCCTGCCCGCCGCCAAGCAGCGGCTGCGCAGGGGTCGGATGATGCTGGTCACCGAGCTCGCCGACGAGGGCCAGCGGCGTGACCGGCTCGTGCCGATGCGCTGCTGGGACGTCCGCACCCTGGTGTCGGATTACCTGGACGATGACCTGGGTGCGCGCGAGCGAGGGCTGCTCGAGCGGCACCTGCAGGGCTGCCCGACCTGCCCGCCGCTGTATGCCGGACTCGTCGGTGTGCGGGCGGCGATGGGGTCCCGCCGGGACTCCGACGACGCCGTGCCGACCGCCCTGGCCGAGCGCATCCGGGCACTCCTCGAGACCTGATCCCCCTGATTCCCGCACGTGACAGCCTCGGCCTGCCGGCTTGGGAATATACCCCCCGGGGTATATGGTTCACCTGCTTCGAAACCGAGAAGGAGCATGACGATGGCAACTGTTGAACTCACCGCCGACAACTTCGAGAGCCTGGCGATCCACCCCGGCATCACGCTCGTGGACTTCTGGGCGGCCTGGTGCGGCCCCTGCCGGATGTTCGCGCCCGTGTTCGAGCGCGCATCCGAGGAGCACCCGGACATCACCTTCGGGAAGGTCGACACGGAGGCCGAGCAGGTGCTCGCCGCATCGGCGCACATCACGTCGATCCCCACCCTGATGGCCTTTCGCGAGGGCATCCTCGTCTACCGCGAGGCGGGCGCACTGCCGGCCGCCGCTCTCGCCGAACTGATCGAGTCGGTCCGCGCGCTCGACATGGACGAGATCCGCTCCCGCATGGCGGCCCAGGCGGTGTCCGCATGATGCACACCGCGACCCCGAGAGAGGCAGCCGCCGCCGCGCTCCGCGGCGAGACCGTGATCGACGTGCGCACGGCGCCCGAGTACGGCGCCGGCCGCATCCCCCGGTCGACGTTCATGCCCCTGGTGGCACTCCCGCTCCGGCTCTCGGAGCTCGACCGTCGCTCGCCGATCTACGTGGTCTGCGAGTCGGGTGCCCGGGCATTCCAGGCCTGCCAGTTCCTCGACCAGCACGGCTACGAGGCGTACAACGTCCAGGGCGGCATGACGGCATGGCGTGCGATGGGGCTGCCGGTCGAGGCCGGCGTCCTCGACCGGGTCGGGAGCTAGCCGAATGAGCGTCTACTCGCAGGCACCCGCGCCGGCCGTCTCCGCCTCCGAGGCGTTCGGGCTCCTGGCCGACGACTCGATCCTCATCGACGTCCGGGAGCCGAACGAATGGCAGGCGGGCCATGCGTCGATGGCCATCTCGATGCCGATGTCGACGCTCGGTGCAACGGCGGGCACCCTGAGTCGGACGACGCTCCTCATCCTCGTCTGCCGGTCGGGTCGCCGGTCCGATGCTGCCGTCAACGCCCTCATCGGGGCCGGCTTCAACGCCGTGAACCTGGCCGGCGGAATGCAGGCATGGCAGCTGGCGGGCCTCGACGTGGTCCGCGACGACGGCACCCCCGGGTCCGTGATCTAGCCGTGAGTCGAATCGACAGTGATACCAACAGCAATGGGAGCATCATGAAGAGCCTTGACGTCATCTCCATCGACACGCCGAACCTGGGCGACCGCAGCTACGTCGTCGGCAGCGGCTCGTCCGCGATCGTGATCGATCCACAGCGCGACATCGACCGCGTGACGCAGGTCCTGGACGAGCGGGGCTGGACGCCGAGCCACGTCATCGAGACCCACTTCCACAACGACTACGTGAGCGGCGGGCTCGAGCTCGCCCGCCGGACGAACGCCGAGTACGTCGTGCCCGACGGCATGGACATCTCGTTCCGGGCGCACCAGGCGAACGACAAGGACGAGCTGGACTCCGACGTCGGCCTGATCCGCGTCCTGCACACGCCCGGACACACGCCCAACCACCTGTCGTACTCGGTCAACGTCGCAGGCGAGGACCTCGCCCTGTTCACCGGTGGCTCGCTGCTCTTCGGCAGCGTCGGCCGACCCGATCTCCTGGGTCCGGAGCTGACGGAGCCGCTGGCGCGTGCACAGTGGGCCTCCATGCGCCGCATCGCCGAGGAGGTCACCCGGACGGCCGAGGTCTACCCGACCCACGGATTCGGCTCCTTCTGCAGCGCCACCGCGACCGTCGGCAACTCCTCGACGGTGCTCGAGCAGATGCGCAGCAACCCGGCCTTCTCGGTCGACGAGGAGACCTTCGTCTCCGAGCTGATCGCCGGACTCGACGCGTTCCCCGCCTACTACGCCCACATGGGGCCGGCCAACCAGGCCGGCGCGGGCCCGATCGACCTCTCGCTCCCGGACGTCGCCACGGCCAGCGAGATCGCGCGGCGCATCGCCGCCGGCGAGTGGGTCGTCGACCTGCGTCACCGTCGGCTGTTCGCCGGCAGCCACGTGAAGGGCTCGCTGTCGTTCGACGTGCACGGCAACGCCGTCACCTACCTCGGCTGGATGATCGACTGGGGCACCCCGATCACCCTGCTCGGCGCCGATCCCGACGAGGTCCAGACGATGCAGCGCGAACTTGTTCGCATCGGCATCGACCGGCCCGTCGCCTACGCCGTGGGTGAGCCCGCCGGCTGGTCCAGCGAGCAGGCGCCCGTGTCCTCGTACCGGCGCGCGACCCACGTCGACATGGCCGCGGCCCTCGCAGCGGACCCGGGGCTGCCGATGCTGGACCTGCGCCGAAACAGCGAGTTCGACGACGGGTACGTTTCCGGCGCCAAGCACGTGCCGCTGCACGAGCTGCGCGGACGACTCGACGAGGTGGCCCAGTGGGCGACCGCACAGGCGGACCACGGCCCGATCTGGCTGTACTGCGGCAGCGGCTTCCGCGCATCCGCCGGGGCGTCGGTCCTCGAGGCGGCCGGCGTCGACGTCATCCACGTCGACGACGACTTCCCGAATGCCGAGAAGGCCGGACTGCCGATCGAGCGGCCGGTCCACGGCCACCGACTCGGCGCCGCGTACGCCGACTGACCGGCTTCCGGCGCGCGAGCATCCACCTCCGCGCGAGATCCGACCACCGCTCCTGAGAGAGGCCGCATCCTGATCACCATCGAGGCCCTGCTCGTCGGCATGGCGATCGGCGCGGTGCTCGGCCTCATCGGGGCGGGCGGTGCGGTGGTCGCCGTGCCGGCGTTCATCTACCTGTTCGGGTTCACTCCGCTGCAGGCCACGACGGCCTCCCTGGCCGTCGTGGCCGTGTCCGCGGCAACCGGGGCCATCCCGCGCATCCGGGTCAAGCAGGTGCGGATGCGGCAGGCGCTGCTGTTCTGGGGCCTGGGCATCGCCGGCACGTTCGCCGGAGCGCGCCTGGCCACGGTCATTCCGGAACTCGTCGTGGTGACCGGCTTCGCGGTCGTCATGCTCGGAGCCGCGTTCGCGATGTGGCGCAAGTCATCGGCCACCGAGTCGACCGAGGACGTGCACACGGCGCCGTGGCTGCTGCCGGTCGTCGCGCTGGCCATCGGCCTGATGACGGGCATCTTCGGGGTCGGCGGCGGCTTCCTGATCGTGCCTGCTCTCGTGCTGGTCTTCGGCTTCCCGTTCGCCATCGCGACCGGGACGTCACTCGTCGTGGTAGCGCTCAACAGCGTCACCGCGCTCGCCTTCAAGTACGACACGTGGTCGCAGATTCCGTGGCACATCCCGGTGCTCGTCATCATCGGCGGCCTGGTGGGGTCCGTGGCCGCATCGACCCTGAATCACGGGCTGCCCCAGCGAATTCTCGAGCGGGCGTTCGCCGTGCTGCTGGTCGTCCTCGCCCTGTGGATGGCGGTCGAGTCGCTGGTCCTGAGCCGCTGACGCACCGGAGAGCGGGGCCTGTCCCCTCAGTGAGCCCGACTCCGGATGACCAGTCGCGTCGTCACGAAGGCGACGTAGGCCCACAGCGCCACCAGCCCGACCGTGGCCACGAGTCCCACGACCTGGACCGCCACCACGCCGGTGGCACTTCCGACGGCCGCGAAGGCGAGGGTCATCGCGGCGACCGGGAAGACGAAGCCCCACCAGCCGGGGTGGACGGGGGCACCGCCCGACTGCCGGATCCGACGCAGTTCAAGTCCCGCGAAGCCCGCCCACCACAGCCCGAATCCGATGCCCATGGCGGCGACGACGACGCCCGCGGTCGCACCGGCGAATCCCGGCACCTCTGCCTCGGTCGCGGCCTGCTGCAGGCGCATCAGTGACAGGCCGATGACGCCGGACGGTGCCAGTGGAATCCACATCGACGGTGCCATGGCCGGCGGCAGCGGATCGCGAAGGGCGAGGCGGGCGATGAGCAGCGTCAGCACGGCGATGAACAGGATCGTCCCGATGCCCAGGAACGCGAATCCGACGAGCACGAGCAACGGAGCCGCCGCGGGGCTCGCCGCGATGAGTGGCGCAAGCCCGAGGGGCACCAGCATGTTCATCACGGGCGGGATCAGCCAGCCGCCGTTGACGCCCTCCAGCCCCGGGCTGTTCCGGAGCATCGACGACGACCACACCAGGCCCAGCGCCAGCGCGAGCAGCGTGCCCAAGGTCAGGAGGAGGGCGTCGATCCAGAGCGCGACGGTGGTGGGCACCAGGGTCGGGCCGATGCGCCCCCAGCCGACGGAGAGCACGAGCAGTCCGGCCGGCACAGTGGCGAGCATGGCGCCGTGCGCCGGATCCTCGACCTCGTGCGCGAGGGCCGGGCGGTCGCCCAGTCGGCGCAGGTAGCGCGGCAGCAGGACGACGGCGATGAGGGTCGCGAGGACCAGTGCGCCGGCCGCGACGCGCTCGAGCCAGTCCCAGTCCCACGTCGCCGCCTGCGCGGCGAGCGCGAGGGCCAGTGCCCCGGTGCCCATGACGGCCCCGAACCACGCGGGATGACGGTGCGGATTGCCTGGTGCCATGTGCCTGCCCCTCGACTGCGAATACCCCTAGGGGTATGCTACTGCACCATGCGCGAGGGATGGATGATCGTGACGGGCTGGTCCCGTCGTCGGCTGCTCATCGCCGCCCTCAGCGGCATCGCCATCGCCGTCCTCGTGGCGCTGCCCACGGCCGTCATCTCCAACCCGGTGTTCGGCCGCGCCATCGCCGTCACCTGGTGGTCCTACCCGGTGGTGGTCGTCACGGGCGTCCTCGGCGGCCTGCTGTTCGCCACCTACGTCCGCGAGCCCGGCACCGAGCTCGATGTCGAACCCGACACCGATCTCGACGGGGCGTCCAAGCTCGGCATGGCCGGAACCCTCGTGACCTTCTTCGCGGTGGGCTGCCCGGTGTGCAACAAGCTCGTCCTCATTGCCCTGGGCGCCTCCGGAGCGGTCACCTGGTTCGCGCCCGTGCAGCCCGTCCTTGCCGTCGCGTCGATCGCCCTGATGGTGGTCGCGCTGCGGATGCGCCTGCGCAACGAGAGATCGTGTCGCCTCACGACCACGGCGGACCGGACCCCCTGACCGGCGAGCCGTCAGGGAGACGACGGAGCCCCGTCGTCGATCCACGACCGCAGTGTTGGGACGTCCAGCGTGCTGGTGCCGCCCTCCTTCAGCTCCGAGAGAGTCGTGCTCGTGGGCGTGTCCGCCGGGATCTCGAACTGCGCGTACAGCGCCTCCTGCGTGACCGGGTAGGCGTCGAGCACCTGCTGGAGGCTCATCCAGCCCTTGATTGCGGTCGAGTCCGCACCGGCAGCCGGCACGACGCGCTCGTCGGTCCCGGCGTACGTCTGACCCTTGGTGCCGAACCAGCCGAGCGCCTGCGTTCCGACGACGAGGAGCGCGACGATGGCAATGAGGGCTCCGACGTAGGCCAGCACGGGCACCCGGCGATTCGGGTGACGGGTGGGTGTCGGCGTCGGGTTGGCGCTCTTCGGGATTCGGAGCATCGGCTGCTCGGTGGCCTCCGCTGGGGTCTGCATGTCGGTCATGTGAGAGCACCTTCCTTGGTTTCGATGTCTGACGAGCGGATCGGGATGCGGGAGGGGAACGTGACGGTCAGGGCCAGGGCGTCCTGGCTCGGGCAGGCGGCAACGCACTCAAGGCAGCCGATGCACTCCGTGTCGGTGATGCGTGTCGACTGGTTGACCTCGATCCCCATGGGGCAGGCGTTGTTGCAGATCTGGCAGCCGAGACAGGCGCTCGCGTCGCGTTGGACCGCGACCGGGCTTGCCTTGCCGATCAGTCCCTGCACTGCCCCGAGGGGGCACGCGTAGCGGCAGAACGGTCGGTCGATGAACAGGCTCAGGCCGAGCACCGCGATAAGGACGACGAAGGCCGTGCTGATCTCGAACTCGGCGACCGACAGGAGCGCGTTCCACGGATCCACCTCGCGGAAGACCATGACGCCGGTCACCGCAGCGCCGATGACCGCCCAGGCCAGGACGACGTAGCGCCCGTACCGCAGGACGTGGTCGACGCGCGGCCACCACGGCATGTGCGCGCCGATCTCGCGGCCGGCTCGACGCATCCACGGTGCCCGACCGGTGACGGCGCGCGCGGTTGCGCGGATCGCCTCCTGGATCGACCCCAGCGGGCAGAGCCAGCCGCAGAAGAACCCTCGCCCGATGAGTGCGAGGACCACGACGACGCCGGCGAGGACCAGGTTCGCGGTGTGCACGTGCGAGACCGTGTTGCCTGTCGTGATCCACGTCCACGCGGTCTCGAACCCGCCGAACGGGCAGAACGCCTCGGCGGTGGCAGCACCGGGGCCGGCGGTCGCCTTGGACCACACGAGCCACGCGATCCACCCGACGACGACGGTCTGGACCGCGTGTCGTGCCCACTTCACGCGGCGCGCGTCGACAGCGGACCGGCGCGGGACGAAGGTTGATGCCATCTCGGTCTCCTTGTGCTGTGCGGCCTCGATTTCCCGCCACAGCGCAGGTCTAGCAACGCCTTCGGACGTGCGGCAACCGAGCAGCCCGATCTCCACACGGTCTCCACAACACCCACACAAGGGGCACAGATCGTCCGGTCGGCGAGCCGGATGCGACGGGAATCACATTCGCGGACGGGATTCGCGGCGTTGTCGTAGACTCGCCCCGGAGCACGGCACCGCCGGGCTCCGTCTCGCCTTCCACTACGGATCGTCCGGCACGTTCCTGCCGGTAGAAGGGATCGCCGTCATGACCAAGGAAGTTCGCTACGAGGACGTGAGCCTCGTATACCCGGGCGGCACCAAGGCCGCTGTCTCGCACCTGGACCTGACGATCGCCGAGGGCGAGTTCCTCGTCCTGGTCGGCCCGTCGGGCTGCGGCAAGTCCACCAGCCTGCGCATGCTCGCCGGGCTCGAGCCGATCAGCTCGGGCACCATCTACATCGGTGACCGCGACGTCACGCACGTGCCCGCCAAGGACCGCGACATCGCCATGGTCTTCCAGAACTACGCCCTGTACCCCCACATGAGCGTGGCGGAGAACATGGCGTTCGCGCTGAAGATCCAGAAGGTCTCCAAGGAGGACATCGCCCGGCGGGTGAAGGAGGCCGCGGCCCTGCTCGACCTGACCGAGTACCTCGACCGCAAGCCCAAGGCCCTCTCGGGCGGCCAGCGCCAGCGCGTCGCGATGGGCCGCGCGATCGTCCGCGAGCCCCAGGTGTTCCTCATGGACGAGCCGCTGTCGAACCTGGACGCGAAGCTGCGCGTGCAGACCCGTACCCAGATCGCCGCCCTCCAGCGCCGGCTCGGCACGACCACGGTGTACGTCACGCACGACCAGGTCGAGGCCATGACGATGGGCGACCGGGTCGCCGTGCTCAAGGACGGCATCCTGCAGCAGTGCGCGAGCCCGCGCGAGCTGTACGACAACCCGGCCAACGCCTTCGTCGGCACGTTCATCGGCTCGCCGTCGATGAACATCATCGCCGCCCCCATCGTGGAGGGCGGCATCGACCTGAACGGCTTCACCGTCCCGGTCGACCGCGAGTTCCTCAACAAGGCGGCCAGCGGCAAGGTCCTCGTCGGCGTCCGTCCCGAGGACCTGCACCTGTCCGACACCGGGGCGGACATGACCGTCACGCTCGTCGAGGAGCTCGGCGCCGACACCTACGTCTATGGCACCTTCAAGGCGTTCGACGGCACCAACGTCGACCTCGTCGCCCGCGGACAGGGCCTCGCGGCTCCCAAGATCGGATCGGTCGTCAAGGTCAACCCCATCCGCACGTACATCTTCGACAGCGAGGGCGCGCAGCTGCGCCTGTCCTGACCTGCCGGACTGATCGACACCCGTTCGTGAAGCGGGCCCCCGATGGATTCGGGGGCCCGCTTCGTCGTCGCCGGCCACCCTTCGCCCGGATCGAAGCGACTCCCCGATGCGACTCCCCGATGCGACTCCTTGACGCGCAACAGTTCGCGCGCGTAGGCTGCTGGAGAGTTGATTCACTAAAGAATATTTATGCAGATGGAGGAGGAGCGCGTGTCATCAGCGCCGTTCATCCTCGCGATCGACCAGGGCACCACGAACGCGAAGGCCCTGCTCGTCGACGCCGCCTCCCTGGCCGTCGTGGCGACCGGCTCTCGGCCCGTCCCGATCGCGTTCCCGGCCCCCTCGTGGGTCGAGCAGGACGCGGACCAGATCTGGGCGGCGACGCGAGCGGCCATCGACGAGTGCCTCGCTCAGACTCCTGAAGTGCACCCCGCCGGACTGGCGCTGTCCACCCAGCGCGAGTCCGTCGTGATCTGGAGCCGCTCGAGCGGACGGCCGCTCGGACCGGTCCTGGGCTGGCAGGACGCGCGGACCACTGCGGCGTGCGCCGACCTCGCGGATGTCGCTGGCGATCTCGTGCGCGAGCGGACCGGGCTGCCCCTTGACGCCATGTACTCGGCACCCAAGATGCGCTGGCTCCTTGATGCTGCGATCGCCACCGGTGCGGACCCGCACGACATCTGCCTGGGGACCGTGGACGCGTGGCTGGTGTGGAATCTGACCGGCGAGTTCGCCATCGAGGCCGGCAACGCGTCCCGCACGCTGCTGTTCGACCTGCACACCCTGGGCTGGTCGCCGGACCTGCTCGAGGTCTTCGGCATTCCCGCCCGCTCGCTGCCGGCCGTCCGGGCCTCCGACGCCGGTTTCGGCATCACCCGAGAGACCGGGCGCCTGGCGGCCGGCATCCCCGTGGTGGCCGTGCTCGCCGACTCGCACGCCGCGCTCTACCGCCACGGGTGCACGCAGCCGGGCACCGGCAAGGCGACGTACGGCACCGGCACGTCGGTCATGACGCCCTGCGCGGGAGCGGACCCGGCCCCCGCCGGCATCACCACGACCCTCGCCTGGCTGACGGACGAGCCCACGTACGCCCGAGAGGGGAACATCGTGGCGAGCGGCTCGGCCCTCGACTGGATGGCGCGGATGATCGGCGGCGACTCGACAGATCCGGGCGGTGCCCTGCTCACCGCACTCGCGGCTGAGGTCCCGGACGCGGGCGGCGTCTCGTTCGTGCCCGCCTTCTCGGGCCTCGGTGCGCCCTACTGGGACCGGAACGCCGCGGGCATCGTCGTGGGCGTGACCGGAGGCACCACGCGGGCACACCTGGCCAGGGCCGCGCTCGAGGCGGTGGCCCACCAGGTCGCCGACGTCGTCGAGGCCATCGAGGCGGACGGACGAGCGGGCATCGACGTCCTGCACGCCGATGGCGGTGGCACGGCGTCAGCGACCCTCATGACCCTGCAGGCAGACCTGCTCGGGCGCACGGTACTCGTCGCCGACGTGGCCGAGGCGTCGGCCGTCGGGGCGGCGCTTCTCGCGGCCCGCACGCTCAGGCTCGCACCGGACGCGCCAGCCGGCGATCACCAGCACGCGCAGGCGCGAGGCATCGACCCGAGCCTGACCCACGCCGAACGGACGGCACGTCGCCGCTCCTGGTCGGATGCCGTCGCCCGCTCTCGCGGGCTGGCCACCACGCCCCTCACCACACCTGACGAGCGATCGGAGATCTCACATGTCTGAATACCCGCGGTTCGGCGCCGGCCTCTGGCACTTCGCGAGCTACGTCGACCGCTATGCGGTGGACGGGTACGCGCCACCCGTGAGCACGCTGGAGCATGATCGACCGGGCCGGACAGGTCGGGCGATCTCTCGGCGGTCGACCTCCCGTACCCGTTCACCCCCGGCGTCACCCTCGACGAGGTGAAGGGGGCCCTGGCCGCGAACGGCCTCGAGGCGATCGGCATCACCCCGGAGATCTACCTGCGGCGCTTCGGCAAGGGTGCCTTCACCAATCCTGACCCGGCCGTCCGCGTCGAGGCCCTCGACCTGATGCACGAGGCGGCCGGGGTCGTCCGCGAGCTGGGCTGCCAACTACCTGAAGATCTGGCCGGGCCAGGACGGCTGGGACTACCCGTTCCAGGTCAACCACCACGACCTGTGGAAGCTGGCGGTCGACGGCATGCGCGAGCTCGCCGGCGCCCACCCGGACCTCAAGTTCGTGATCGAGTACAAGCCGCGCGAGCCGCGCGTCAAGATGACGTGGGACTCCGCCGCACGTTCGATCATCGGCATCCAGCAGATCGGACTCGACAACGTCGGCGTGCTGCTCGACTTCGGGCACTCGCTGTACGGCGGCGAGTCACCGGCCGACGCGGCCCAGCTGCTCATCGATCACGGACTGCTGTACGGCATGGACGTCAACGACAACCTGCGCGGCTGGGACGACGACCTCGTCGTCGGCACCGTCCACCTGACCGAGATCTTCGAGTACTTCTACACGCTGAAGATCAACAACTGGGACGGCGTGTGGCAGCTCGACCAGTTCCCGTTCCGCGAGGACACCGTCGACGCGGCACGCACGTCGATCCGCTTCCTCAAGGCGCTGCATCGAGCCCTCGAGGAGCTCGACATCGTCGCGCTGCGCGAGGCACAGGCCCGCCAGGACGCCATGGCCGCGCAGCGACTGGTCCAGGACGCGCTGCTGAGCTGCATGCGGAGTGGCGAATGAGCGTCGAGGAGGACCTGATCCCGGTCGTCGACCCGACCGCACTCGTGGTCGACTCGCTGCCGGTCCTCGGCCGGGTCCCGGCCGGCGCGGATCGCGAGCAGGTCATCGGCTTCCTGACGGAGGCCGCCCGCCAGGTGCGTCGACGCGACATCCAGATGGTTCGCGCTGCCGGGCTGGGTCACATCGGCGGGGAGTTCTCCGTCATCGACATCCTGGTCACGCTCTACCTGCACAGCATGGACATCTCGCCCGACCGGCTCGACGATCCGGACCGCGACCGGTTCATCCTCTCCAAGGGCCACGCCGCCGCCGCGCTGTACACGACGCTCGCCGTGGCGGGGTACCTGCCGCCGGAGCAGCTCACCACGTTCATGCAGCCGATGTCGATGCTGAACGGCCACCCGGCCCGCACCAAGATCGCTGCGGTGGAGGCGAGCACCGGACCGCTCGGCCACGGGCTGCCGATCGCGGTCGGCACCGCGTTCGCGGGCAAGCTCGACGGCTCGTCGAGGCGCACGTTCGTCGTGGTCGGCGACGGCGAACTGCAGGAGGGCTCGAACTGGGAGGCCCTCATGACGGCGGGAAACCACCGCCTGTCGCACCTGTGCGTGGTCGTCGACCGCAACCGGCTCCAGCAGGGCGCGACCGTCGAGGACACCAACGACCTCGAGCCGCTGGCCGACAAGCTGCGTGCCTTCGGCATGGAGGTCGTCGACGTCGACGGGCACGACCACGGCGAGCTGATCGACGCGTTCGCAGCCGTCCCGGCCGCATCGGGCCGGCCCACCGCGGTCATCGCCCACACCCACAAGGGCCACCCCATCTCGTTCATGTCCAACGACGTCGCCTGGCACCACAAGGTCCCGTCGCCGGAGCAGGTGGCCGACTCGCCCTCATCGAGCTGGAGGACACCGTGAGACCGCACTCGCTGCACCCGCCGACCGCGTACCTGCACGACTGCCGCGACGCCTTCGTCGCGACCCTGATCGAGCTCGCCGAGCGCGGATCCGCGCATCGTCGGCCGTCGTCAACGACTCGGTCGGCTCGAGCAAGCTCGGCCCGTTCGCCGAGCGCGTTCGGTGAGCGGCTCGTCAACGTCGGCATCGCCGAGCAGGACATGGTCGGCGTGGCGGCCGGTCTCGCGAACGGCGGCAAGATCCCGTTCGTCTCGGCTGCCGCCTGCTTCCTCACGGCGCGCGCCATGGAGCAGATCAAGGTCGACGCCGCCTACTCGCAGAACCACATGGTGCTGTGCGGCATGAGCCCGGGCATGGCCTACGGCGAGCTCGGCCCGACGCACCACTCGATCGAGGACCTCGCCTGGCTCCGCGCCATCCCGGGCCTGACCGTCGTCGTGCCGGCCGACCCGCCGGAGACAGCCGCAGGCGATCCGGTGGGCGGCGCAGCACGACGGACCCGTCTTCGTGCGGGTCAGCCGCATGGGCGTCCCCGACGTCTACCCGCCCGACTACGCGTTCGTGCCGGGCCGGGCCGTCACCCTGCGCGAGGGGGACGACGTCACGCTCATCGCCACCGGCACCGTGGTCGTCCCGCGCGCTCGACGCGGCCGACCTCCTGGCCGCGCGAGGGAATCTCGGCCCGGGTGCTGTCGATGCCCACGATCAAGCCCCTCGACGAGGACGCCGTGGTGGCTGCCGCGCGCGAGACCGGCGGGCATCGTGACCGTCGAGGAGGCCCTGACGTCCGGGCTGGGAGGCGCGGTGGCCGAGGTCGTCGTCCGCCACCACCCCGCGGCCATGCGGTTCGTCGGGCTGCACGACACCTTCGCGCCGACCGGCTCCGTCGGGTGGCTTCTCGACCACTTCGGCATCAGCGCCGACGGCGTGGCTGCGGCCGCCCGGGACATCGTGGCCGGGTAGGCCGTGGACTCGACGGGGGGACCGGCTGGCGGACGGCGCCTCGCGCACTCGGACGACAACCTGCGGCTGATGGCCAAGGTCGCCCGGATGTACCACGAGCGCGGCCTTCGGCAGGCGCAGATCGCCGACGAGCTGCACCTGTCCCAGGCGCGGGTGTCCCGACTCCTCAAGCGGGCCGGCGAGGTCGGCATCGTCCGCACCACCATCGCCGTGCCCGCGGGCGTCTACACCGATCTCGAGGAGGAGATCGAGCGCACGGTACGGCCTGGCCGAGGTGATCGTCGTCGACTCCGGCGGATCGGACGGGGACCCGACCGCAGGGCTCGGCGCCGCGGCGGCACAGTATCTGGAGACCACGCTCACCGGCGGCGAGATGGTCGGCATCTCGTCGTGGTCCGCCACGCTGCTCGCGGCGGTCGAGGCGATGCGGCCGGCGAAGGTGCCGACGGTCGAGACCGTGGTGCAGCTGGTCGGGGGCATCGGTGATCCCCGCGTTCAGATCCAGGCCACGCGGCTGATCGGCCTGTTCGCCTCCTGCACGGGCGGCAGCCCGGTCTTCATGCCGGCGCCCGGGATGCTCGGCACCTCGGCCGCCCGCGACTCGCTGGTGGGCGACCGGACCGTGTCGGAGGTGATGGACGTCTGGCCGAGCCTGACGATGGCGCTGGTCGGCATCGGCTCGCTCGAGCCGTCGCCGCTGCTTCGGCAGAGTGGCAACGCTCTCGTCCAGGACGATCAGGACGTGCTCCGCGTAGCAGGGGCCGTGGGCGACATCTGCCTGCGCTTCTTCGACGTCGACGGCACCCCGGTCCGCACGGCGATCGACGATCGGGTCATCGGGATCGACCTCGACCAGCTGCGCGGGATCCCGCGCCGGGTGGCTGTCGCAGGTGGGGCAACGAAGCACCTGGCGATCCGAGCCGCCCTTCGCGGCGGCTGGGTCAACGTCCTGATCACCGACCTCGACGAGGCCCATCGTCTGGTGCAGGAGGCATCCTCGGCCTCCGGGTGATCTCGTCGGGCCGCGTCCGTCAGCCTCCGAGCAACTGCTGCATGGTGTCGATCTCGGCGGTCTGGCCGTCGACGACGGCCTGCGCGAGCATCTGCACGTCGGGGTTCCGTGGTCGTGTCGAGCACCTGCTGCGCCATGGTGATGGCACCTTGGTGGTGGGCGATCATCATCTGCAGCCACATGCGGTCGAAGTCCGGCCCGGTGGCAGCGGCGAGCGCTGTCCATGTCGTCCTGACTCATCATGCCGCTGGAGGTCAGGCCACCCATGTCCATGCCGCCCATGTCGCCGTTCTCGGGAGCGGAGGCGTCCATCCCTGGCATGTCCTCGCGACACTCCCCAGTCCGCGAGCCAGCCGCCCATCTGCTCGATCTCGGGCTCCTGTGCGGCCTTGATCTGCTCGGCCAGCTTCACGACCTCGGCGGAGGACGCGTTGGTCGAGTGGCGAGGTCGGCCATCTGCACGGCCTGCTGGTGGTGCGGGATCATCAGCTGCGCGAACGAGATGTCGGCGGTCGATGCGCCGGACGGCGGCGATCGCGACCGACGTGCCCGTGCTGGTCCGCCGCGTCGCGAGGCGGGCTCCGCCGCAGCGCGGCGAGGAGCGCGGCCAGGGCGAGGCCGGATGCGCCGAGGGCGAGGGGTCTTGTACGCATGGCTGGTTCTCCTTCGGGGTCAGGGTTCGGGTTGCGGTCAGGTGATGTAGTCGAGGCGGGTCATCATGCCCGGTCTCGGCGTGGTAGGCGTTGTGGCAGTGGACCATCCACTGTGCCGGGGTTGTCGGCGACGAGGTCGACGTCGACGCCGCCCATCGGGGGCACGAGGACGGTGTCCTTGCGCGGGCCGTTGCCGCCGGCGCGGCCGAGCTGGAAGGTGTGGCCGTGCAGGTGCAGCGGGTGGCTCATCATCGAGTGGTTGCGGATCCGCAGCCGACCGGCCTGACCGGGCCTGATCGTCAGCGGAACGGTGTCGGCGTAGGTGGTGCCGTTGATGGTCCACTCAGTACGGCGCCATCGTGCCGGACGAGCATGAGGTCCTGGACGGTGTCGGGCTCGCGCGTCGGGCAGCGCCGTCCCCGGAGCGGCCCGCAGCGCGTCGACGGTCAGCGGATAGCCGTCGAGTTCGCGTGGCCGGGTTGACGCGGCGGGGACGGCGCCGGAGCCGGTACGGACGAGGGCGCGGGCCAGCCCCTGCTTCGCCGACCGGTTCGGCGACCAGCGGGAACACTCCGTCGTCCAGGGTCACGGTGGCGTCGTACCGCTCGCCCATGCCGATCCGCAGCACGCGCGGTCGGGACGGGCGCGACGGCGTAGCCGTCGGTGTGGGTGACCGTCAGGTCGTGCCCGCCGAGGGCGACGTTGAACATGGTGTCGGCGGATGCGTTGATGATGCGCAGGCGCACCTTCTGGCCCGGCCTGGCGGCCAGGGTGTCGGGGTCGGTCGACGTGCGGCCGTTGATGAGGAACAGGGGGTAGGCGACGTCGCCGCCGTCGGCCATTCCGCCCATGCCCATCCCGCCGCCCATCCCGCCCATGCCCATGCCACCCATGCCGCCCATGCCCATGCCGATGCCGGACGCGCCCGCGGCCGTCAGGGCGGCGAGGTTCTCCTCCGGGCTCGGACCCACGCCGTCGGTCCAGTCGTCGAGCACGAGGACCCACTCGTGGTCGTAGGAACCGGGTTCGGCGGGGTCGTCCACGATGAACGCGGCGTAGAGGCCGCGGTCCATCTGGAGGCCGTGGTGCGGATGGAACCAGTGCGTGCCGGGGTCGGGCACGACGAAGTCGAAGGCGAACGAGGCGCCGGACGCCGTCTCCGGCGTGGTCACTCCGGGCACGCCGTCCATGTCGTTGCGGATCGCGAGACCGTGCCAGTGCACGCTCGTCGCCATCGGCAGCCGATTGGTGAAGGCGACCTTGACGCGGTCGCCGGCCGTGGCCCGAATGGGCCGGCCGGGAACGGAGTCTCCGAACGCCCAGGTCTCCACGACCGTGCCGCCGAGGTCGACGGTCGTGGGCTGCGCGATGAGGGAGAAGGAGCGGGTCCGGCCGGATGACCGGCGAGCAGCCTCCGCCGCGACGACGGCGGCGGTTCCGACGGCCGACGAAGGGGCGCCGCCGCAGGCGGCGACACCCAGCACCACGCCGGTGCCGAGCGCTCCGGCCACGAACTGCCTGCGCGTCACCGTCATGCACCCTCCCTTCGGTCAGGGGCCGCGGGAGTCGGTCTCGGGCCCGCGCCCTGACGGAAGGATGCGCCCGGTTGTGTAGGCAAAGACCCAAGGACGGATCAAGGTTCGATGAAGGTCCGCGGCATGGTCGGGGAGTCCCTGCCGCGGACCTTCATCCGGAGGTGGACCAGGACCTGAACCGGCGAAGTCGCAGGCTGTTGGAGACGACGAAGACCGAGCTGAAGGCCATCGCTGCTCCGGCGATGAGGGGATTCAAGAAGCCCAGGGCGGCCAGCGGCAGGGCAGCCACGTTGTAGGCGAAGGCCCAGAACAGGTTTCCCTTGATCGTCCGCAGCGTCGAGCGCGACAGTCGGATGGCGTCGCCGGCGGTGCGCAGGTCGCCGCGCACCAGGGTGAGGTCGGATGCCTCGATCGCCACGTCGGTGCCGGTGCCCATGGCCAGTCCCAGGTCTGCTGCCGCGAGGGCGGCCGCGTCGTTGACTCCGTCGCCGACCATCGCGACCACGCGACCCTCGGACTGCAGGCGGTGCACCACCGAGACCTTGTCCGCGGGCAGGACCTCCGAGATGACCTCGTCGATGCCGACCTCCGCTGCGACGGCGCGGGCCGCGCGCTCGTTGTCGCCGGTGAGCAGAACCGGTCGCAGTCCCAGGCTCTTGCAGCTCCCTGACCGCCTCGGCTGACGTGGGCTTGATGGTGTCCGAGACGACCAGCGCTCCGCGCAGGTCACCGTCCCAGGCGACGAAGACGACGGTTCGCCCGTCGAGCTCGGCGGTGGCCACCTGGGCGGCCAGGCCGGGCGGGATCGCGACGGCGAACTCCTCGGCGAGCCAGCGTGAGCGCCCGGCGCAGACGGCGTGGCCGTCGACGATGCCCTGGACGCCGCGGCCCTGTGCGCTGGCGAAGCCGGTCACCGGCGCGAGGGGTGCGTGGCGGCGTGCGGCGTCCGCGATCGCACCGGCGATGGGGTGCTCGGACGCGTCCTCGAGCGCGCCGGCGAGGGCCAGCAGCTCGTCGGGGTCCTCTCCGGCGACGGTGAGCACCGCGTGCAGGCTCATCCGGCCCGACGTCACCGTTCCCGTCTTGTCGAGCACGATCGTGTCGACGGTGCGGGTGGACTCGAGCACCTGGGGGCCCTTGATGAGGATGCCCAGCTGCGCGCCGCGCCCCGTCCCGACCAGCAGCGCGGTGGGCGTGGCCAGCCCGAGCGCGCAGGGGCAGGCGATGATGAGGACGGCCACTGCCGCGGTGAACGCCTCCTGCGCGGGATGTCCGGTGACGAGCCAGCCGATCAGCGTGGCAAGCGACAGGAGCATGACGATCGGGACGAAGACCGCGGAGACGCGGTCGGCCAGGCGCTGCACCGGTGCTTTGCCGTTCTGGGCATCCTCGACCAGGCGAGCCATCTGGGCCAGCTGCGTGTCGCCACCGACGCGAGTGGCGCGGACGATGAGTCGACCGCCGACGTTCGTGGTAGCCCCGACGACGGCGTCGTCCGGTCCGACCTCGACGGGAACGGGCTCGCCGGTGAGCATCGAGGCGTCGATAGCCGACGTACCCTCGGTGATCACGCCGTCGGTGGCGACCTTCTCGCCGGGCCGCGCGATGAAGTGGTCGCCGACGACGAGCTGGTCGACCGGGATGCGGGTCTCGGTGCGCGCGTCGCCTTCGCCGCGCAGGACGGCGACGTCCTTTGCCCCCATCGACAGCAGGGCGCGAAGGGCTGCGCCGGACTGCTTCTTGGCCTTGGCCTCGAAGTACCGACCGGCGAGGATGAAGACGGTCACGGCGGAGGCGACCTCGAGATACAGGGCGTCGGTGCTTCCCTCCATCGGCAGCAGGCTGAACGACATGGTCTCGCCGGGCACCCCGGCGGTGCCGAAGAACAGCGCCCACAACGACCAGAGGTACGCGGCGGACACGCCGACGGAGATGAGCGTGTCCATCGTGGCAGCGTGGTGCCGGGCGTTGGCCCAGGCGGCCCGGTGGAACGGAAGTGCGCCCCACACGACGACCGGCGAGGAAAGAGTCAGCGCCAGCCACTGCCAGTTCGCGAACTGCAGCATCGGGATCATCGACAGGAGGAGGACCGGCAGCGTGAGGATCGCGCACACCAGGAGCCGCTGCCTGAGGTCGGCCGCCTCGTCCGGCACCGGCGCCTCGGTGGCGCCGCCGGACGGGCCGTCTGCGGCGCGGACGGGCGGAGCGGGCAGCGTCGCCGTGTAGCCGGTCGCCTCGACCGTGGCCAGGAGGTCGGTGGGTGAGACTCCGGCGGCGAAGGTGACCTTCGCCTTCTCCGTCGCGTAGTTGACGGTGGCGCTGACCCCGTCCATCCGATTGAGCTTCTTCTCGATCCGCATGGCGCACGACGAGCACGTCATGCCGCCGATGACGAGCTCGACAGTCGTGGCCGGGCCGTCCGCGATCGTTCCCAGGGGGGACGCGATGGTCTCTGTCATGACTGGGTCACTGCGGCCGGCGGCGCGACGGCGATGAGGTTTCCGCTGTACATCCCCATCACGCACGTGAACGGGATGACGCCCGCCTCGAGGGTGCCGAGGTCGACCGTGTTCGCGCCCTGGACCAGGTTGACCTGCTGGCCGAGGTCGGGAACGCGGAGGAAGGCGCTGCAGTCATAGGGCGACGTCGCCTGGATGACCCAGGTGGTCGGCAGGCCGGCGTACACGACCGTGTCCGCGGGTTCGTAGCCGCGCGGGGTCTGGGTCATCGTCACCGTCTGGACCCCGCCGCTGACGGAAACGTTCGCGGAGGCCTGCTGAGCAGGAGCGGTGGCACTCGTGGCCGCTGCCGCCGCCGGGGACGACGTCCGCGAGAAGCCCAGCAGGTTCAGGCCGCTCGACACGTTGAGGAGGGCGAAGGCGAGGACGACGACACCGACGACGCGAAGCACGACGACGCGTCGCTGTCCGGTGGCGACCTCCGGAACGGATGCGAGTGCCAGGAGGCCGGGCGTGGTGCCGACGGCGAAGGTCGCCATCACCAGCCCGGCGGTCACCGGGTTGGCGGTGGACACCGCGTAGATCTGGACGGCCTGCGTGAATCCGCACGGGAGGAAGAAGGTGGCGGCCCCGACCAGGGCGGTGCGCACGTCGCTGTACGAGCCCTCAGCGGCGCTGTTGATGCCCAGCGTGCGGGCCAGCCCGTCGGGCAGCTTCGGCGACCACGCGGCCATCCGAGGCGAGACGCCGGTGAGTCGGACGCCGAGGAGGAACATCACGACGGCGACGCCGAGGACGAGCACGCCCATCAGCCGGGTCGGCAGGCTCAGGCTCGAGCCGAGCAGGCCGAGCACCGCGCCGAGGACGCCGAAGCCGATGATGCGGCCCACGTTGAAGACCACATGCGGACGCATGCGGTGTGCGAAGGAGGGCATCGTGGTGCCGGCCGCCGCCAGCTTGGCCGCGTGGGAGGCGGAGATGCCGAGAACCAGACCGCCGACCATGGCCATGCAGGTCGAGACGCCCGCCGTCAGGCCCAGCGTCAAGGCGACCACGAGGCCACCGCGTGAGGCGTCCGTGAACCCCGAGAAGCTGTCCGAGATGCCCGATGCCGTCACGACCCAGACGACCCAGGCGATCGTCACGGCGGTCCAGAACACCACTCGCCACACGCCGATGTCCGGGGACAGCCAGCGCGGCGACACCGGCTCGTACCCCGCGGAGCGGATGGCGGTGTCGATGCGGTCGCGGCCCGGCAGGCGGGTGCCGGCGATCACCGCGGTGCCGCGGGTCGAGGAGACCTCCACGGATTCGACGCCGGGCAGCTTGAGCAGGGCCTTGGTGACGCGGCGCTCGCATGCCGTGCACGTCATCCCGGTCACCGGGATCGTGCTGGTCTGCTGGGTGCCGGTCGTGACGTTCGCGGTCATGGGTCCTCCTGCTGCCTGAATGCCTGCCCGCAGTCTCGAACGCGGTCGGTATTCATCGGATCGCCCTTGGATGAAGGTTCAATGAAGGGGCGCGATGGTCCGGTCGCCAGTGCGCCGATCGGGACGTTCGTCGCCCCGAGAGTGCGACCAATGGCCCCCAGGCGGCCCGGGCGCTACCGTGCATCGCTAGGGCGTCAGCGCGGCGCCGGAAGGGGAGGGGCCGGTGTCCGATCCACTGCGCGTGCTCGTCGTGGATGACGAGGTGCCCCTCACGGGCGTCGTGGGCAGCTACCTCACGCGTGAGGGATTCGACGTCTCCGTGGCCCATAACGGGCCGGATGCCGTAGAGATGGCCCGCAATCTCAGCCCGGACCTGATCATCCTCGACGTCATGCTGCCCGGGTTCGACGGGATCGAGGCCTGCCGGCAGGTCCGCCAGTTCTCCGACGCCTACATCATCATGCTCACCGCACGCGACGAGGAGGTCGACAAGGTGCTGGGCCTGTCGATGGGCGCGGACGACTACCTGGTCAAGCCCTTCTCCCCGCGGGAGCTCATCGCCCGGGTGCGCGCGATGCTCCGTCGACCGCGGACCGGATCCGCGGATCGCTCCCAGCAGGAGCCGCTGACGGTGGGGGACCTGTCGGTCGACCCGGAGTCCCGTGTGGTCCGCGTCGACGGCACGGAGGTGGAGTTGACGCGCACCGAGTTCGACCTGCTGGCGGCCATGATCGCCCGGCCGAAGGCGGCGCTGACGCGGCGGCAGCTCATCGACGCGGTCTGGGGGCCTGGCTGGTTCGGAGACGAGCACGTGGTGGACGTGCATGTGGGCCACCTGCGCACCAAGCTCGGCGACGACGCGGCCGAGCCGCGGTTCGTGCGCACGGTTCGCGGGGTCGGATACGGAATGGGTCCCGGGTGAGCGGGGTCGGCTATCGCCTTGCCACCCGGATGATGGTCGCCCAGCTGATCGTCGTCGGGGTGGGGGCGATCACGCTGGCGCTGACCGCCGTCCTCGTCGCCCCCGGGCTGTTCCATGAGCACCTGAACCACATCGGCGTGGCGAGTCCTCAGGTCCAGCTCCACGCGGAGGAGGCGTTCGCCTCGGCGTTCGGCATCTCGATCGCCGTGGCCGCGGCCGCGGCCCTGATCGCCGCCGGACTGGTCTCGTGGGTGTTCGTGCGGCGCGTGTCACGTCCGGTCGAGGAGCTGGCGAGGGCGACGGAGGCCGTGGCGGCGGGGGACTTCGACGTCAGCGTCCCGGACGCGACCTTCAGCATCGAGTTCCACCAGCTGTCCGAGGCGTTCGCCAACATGGCCGGCCGGCTCGCTGCCACCGAGAGCGCCCGGTCGCGCCTCCTCGCCGACCTGACGCACGAGCTGCGCACGCCGCTGGCCACGCTGGAGGCCTACATCGACGGCATGGAGGACGACGTCCTTCCGCACGACGAGGCCTCGTGGTCGACGATGCGCGATCAGGTCGATCGGCTGCGCAGGCTGACGATCGACCTGCGCGAGGTCGCGGCCGCAGAGGAGCACGCGCTCAACCTTGAGCTCGAGCCGCTCGACGCCCGCACGGTGGTCGCCGCCGCCGTCGCCGCGGCTGCGCCGCGATACCAGGCGAAGGACGTCAGCCTCGAGACCCACGGAGAACTGGCCTGCGAGATCCTCGGCGATCGAGTGCGACTGCAGCAGGTGCTCGGCAACCTGCTCGACAATGCGCTCCGGCACACGCCCCCCGGCGGCGCCGTCGAGGTCGAGACGTACCGGAGCGGCGAGTCCGTCGTCATCACCGTCACCGACGATGGAGAGGGCATCCCGGCCGCACAGCTCAAGGCCGTGTTCGACCGCTTCCACCGCGTCGACCCATCGCGCGTCACGACGGATGGCAGCGGAAGCGGTCTCGGACTGACGATCGCCCGCGCCATCGTGACCGACCACGAGGGCAGCCTGACCGCGGACAGCGATGGGGTCGGTCACGGATCCTCCTTCCGGATCCAGCTGCCGGCACGTCGATAGACCTCGCGCCGCACGGTCGAAGGTCCCCGCCAACAGTCCGGGGACGCGCCCCGGAACGGCGAAGGCGGAGGACGGCAATGGCGACACTCGCGGAACCGCGAACCAGGACTGCTCAGCGCGGTCGCGGCACACTGGCCGCTGGATCGCGCCGTGCCTATTCGGGCGCGACCTCGCGCCGCGCCGCGGGCTCGCCTCGATCCGACGCCTGGGCAGCGGCATCGGCAGAGGCGCGCGCCCACAGCTCCACATCGTGCTGGAGGACCGCCTCCACCTTGTGCACATAGTCCGACAGGGCCTCTCCGCCCTCGGGCTGGTCGAGCTGCACAGGCTCGGGATGCGATGCGTCGAGGAGCGTTAGGGAGGCGAGGACCTGTCGGGACTGCTCCTCGTTGCGCTCGAAGCCGGCCATCATCGCGTAGCCGGTCAGCGCGGACGCCCCGGCGCCGGTCGCCGCGGCCAGTACCGCCCACATCGATCGCGATCCCAGGGACGACGCCGCCATCGCGCCGAGGAAGGCGGTGAGGGTGTACAGCAGCGTGGAGCAGTCGAGCAGCTGTCGGCGTCCGCGTTGGCTGACCTCGAGTCGCCGCCGGTGGTAGGCGATCTGCTCCGCGATGCGACGCTCCTCGTACGCCTGCAGGAGCTGCCGGCGCCGCGCACTGTCCGTCATGGCTTCAGCCCCCCGTAGCGCATGCGCACGACCTCCTGGCTGAACTGCTGGCGTCGGCGGTCCTCGGCCGCGGGGTCCGCCAGCGGCTCGAACGCCAGCCGCAGGAAGAACGCCGACTTGAGGCGCTCCGCCGCCGTGCGCTCGCGCAGATAGCCCTCGAAGGCGCCCCCGCGCCGAGCCGCCGCGGTCAGGGCGGTCCCGCCCGCGGCCAGGGTGGTGACGACTACCGCCGGCCAGCTCTCGCCCGGGATGGCGACCTGCACGGCCGCCAAGGTCGTCGTCGCCGCGCCCACGAGCACGGTCGCCAGGTGCAGGAACCGGTGTCGTCGCTGCTCCAGGAGGGCAGCGGTGTCACTGGCGATGAAGGGCTCGCGGATCGCCGCCTCGGCCTCGGTGATCTCGTCGGCGAGTTCCGGGAACCGGACTCGTGCCGCGAATCCCAGGAACGGCTCGTACGCGGGGCGCGGCCGGCGGGCGGACGGCAGTGCCGAGAGCGCCGAGACCCGATCCCTGAGCCGCCGCCGGGATCCCCTGGTCAGCAGCGCGGTCAGGGCACCCTCGATCGCGAGGGACCCGTCAGCCATGTCGACGACGATGACGTCGCCGGTGTCCGGGGGCGTCCGCGCAAGCTCGTCGGCCAGCCGGCCCGAGCCGGCGACGACGACGACTGGTCGACCGGCGCGCAGCTGTCCCTCGACCTCGGCGAGCGAGACCTCGCCACCGCCGAGCAGCACGGCCACCACGCGGCAGCCCGACGACAGCGCATCGATGACGCGCTCCATCTCGGGCGTCTCGTCACCCCAGGCCGCGCCCGGGGCACCGACGATCACGTCGTGATGCGGCTCGGTCGTGACGTCGCCGCCCTGGCCGTCCAGCATGCCGAGCGGTGCCACGCCGAGCAGCCGCACGCGTGACCGCGCGGCACGCCCGATCATCCTGATGACGCCGGCATCGGTGCCACCGGTCACGATCACCGCCCCGCTCGCAGCCGCCGCCGCGATGACCGCCTCGACCACGGGCGCGAGGCGCTTGGCGAGATCGGGTTCCAGGGCCGTCGTCGTGCCGAACACGGCGATGACGCGCTGGCGTCGACGCCACCCGACGCGTGCGCGGACCTCCTTCGCCGCAGCGTCGGGCGGCAGCGTCAGGAGACGTTCCATTGGTATCCGAAGAAGGTGCCGGTCGGGTAATCGGGGACGTTGCAGTCGTACGCCCCGGCTCCGTCCGTGACCACCGTGCCCACGATGTCACCGAGGTCGTCGGTGACCCGGACGCCGAACTCGTCATAGATGTAGCACGGCATGCCGACGTACTGGTCGAGGCCGCTCGGGCCTGCGGTGGGGATCGGCACGGGCTCGCTGGGCGGCGCGGACGTGACCGGCGGCGGGTTCGGCGGAAGCGGATCGGGGGACGTCTCCTCGTCCATGAAGACGATGCCGACGATGGCCATCAGGGTGAACACGGCGATGGTGGTGCCCAGGATGATCGAGACGACCAAGGACTTCGGGGTCTTCTTGCGGGGCTCCGGCGACGGCGGCGAACCGGGGGCGGCGGCCGTAGCTGGCGCTGGCGGTGGGGGTCCGCTGCGCTCCTGCGAGCCGCTTCGTGCCGACCCCGGGCCGTCGCCACCTGCCTCGAGCGCCTCGATCCGGCTGGCGACATCGGCGAAGAGGTCCTCGCGACCGCTGATCCGTCGCAGGATCTCCTGGGCTCCGGCGCGCTCCTCCCGATCGGACGAGCGAAGTCCGGGCTCGAGCTCGTCGAGGACCTGCCGCTGCTGCGCCTTCGTGAGCTCCGGGGTGTTCAGCACCTCGACGAGGTCGATGAGGTACGACAGCGGAGCCGTGGGGGGAGTCGGCATCGTTTCGGGCAGAGGCCCGGCAATGGGCATCGACGCCAGGGCACCGGCAAGGGCGAAGGCCGCGTCCTCGCCGGGAGCCGTGTAGTTGACGACCTGGCGAACGGAGAGCTCGCGGGGCATGGCCTGCGTCGCCTCCTCGACCGCGACCGGCAGCAGCGGCTTGCCCAGGGCGCTCGCATAGCTGCGCTCGAGATGACAGGCATTGGAGTTCAGCGACGCGTGGGACACCACGGCGAGGAAGACATCACACCCGGCGATCTGGCCGATGATCTCGTCCCACCATGACTGCCCGCCACGCAGCTCGGTGTCGACCCACACGTCGTAGCCGAGCTGGGGCAGTCGCCGGGTGAGCTCGTCGACCTTGGTCTTGTCCTCGCGGGCGTAGGACACGAAGATGCGCTTCACGATGCAGCCCCCGCTTCATTGGTCGTCCGCGAGAAGGGTCGTGCGGGAGAAGGGCCTTGCCGGGGCTCGTCTCCTGGCCGACATTTCATGATTTGTCAGAACTGTATTCGCTGACGGAGCACACGTCACCCCCCACGAGCTCACGTCTCGTCCCGCGGACGACACCCCCCCCGCGCGCGGAGGGTGCCGGCTACTCGACGACCGTGAGCGGCTCGCACGTCGTCCCGCCGGCCGGGCACCGGCGGCCGCCGCCCACGACGAGGATGATGTCCACGGTCACGCTCTCGTATCCCGCCTCGTTGAGTGCGACCCGCAGCTCGTCGGGGTTCACCTCGGGGGGCGGTCCGAGGGCCGTGATGACGAGCTCGTCGTTGACCGCCGTCACCTCGGCGATGTCCCATCCCGCGTCCTTCGCCCACTGACGGGCGATGGGGGTGCTGGCCGCCTCGAGCTGTCGGTCCGATGCGACGTTAGCCGTGCCGATGGCCAACGGGATCGCCACGATCACGATGGCCAGACCCACGACGGCCAGGGTCCGCACGCTCATCCGTCCGACGGGGTAGCGGGCCGTCATCGCGGCATCTCGCACCCGGTAGAACAGCAGGACGATGGTGCCGGTGGCGATGATCGCCGCCACGTTGGTGCCGAAGAGCAGGCCCGCCTGGGCCGCGTCGGCATAGCGGCCCACCTGCAGGAGCATCCCCACTACGGCCAGCGGCGGCACGAGCGAGATCGCGATCGCGACGCCGGGCAGCGTGTCGGAGATGTCGGACCGGACCAGCGCGAAGGCGCCGACCGTCCCGGTCGCGAGCGCCGCAAGCAGGTCGATCAGTCGGGGGCTGATCCGGCCCGAGACCTGGGTGTTGCTCGCGTAACCGTCGGGGGGCGAGACGGCGAGACTGATGACGTAGGCGATCACGATGACCGCCAAGGCCCCGAGGAGGACGAGGGCGAAGCTGCGCAGCAGGTGCGGGCGGTCGGCGAGCACGATCGCGAGCGCCACGCCGAGGATGGGCGTCATCAGGGGGGCCACGATCATGGCGCCGATCACGGTGGCGGTCGAGTCGGCGACGAGCCCCGAGGTCGCGATGATCGATGCGAGGACCAGCAGCACCCAGAACCGGCTCGAGGCGCGACCCCGGACGGGACCGTCGATGAACAATGCCGAGGTCATGCGATCGACATCCGTGGGGGCCAGGCTGCTCATGGATTCCCTCTCTCCTCGGGCGGTGTGGCGGCTGCGCGCGGGAGGAGTATCGCAGGCATGATGCTCGCGTCGGCCCGAACCGACGACCGCAGAATTCGACGAGGGGTGGGAGCGCCGACCGTGACGGAAGAGGACCGCGGATCCACCGGCGGGCCGGTCCAGGTGATCCTGCTGCCGGGCAACGTCTGGCGCGTCGGACTGGTGGTCCTCGCCCTGATCGTCCTCGGCCTGATCCTCAGGTTCGTCATCGACGACGGCGGCAGCGTCATCTTCACCGTCCTCATGTCCTACTTCGCCGCCCTCGCGATGATGCCCGTCGTCCAGGTCCTGTCGCGCCGAATGAGCCGCGGACTGGCGACGATCCTGGTGATGCTGTCGTTCCTCGTCTTCGTCGTCGTGTTCGCCGTGGCGTTCGGGGCGCTGCTCGTTGACCAGTTGAGCGAGCTGATCACTCGGATCCCCGAGCTCATCGACAGCGCGCTGGCCTGGGTCAACACCCGGTTCTCGATGTCGCTCTCGCAGGAGGACATCCTGTCGTCGATCGGCGGGGGCTCCATTGACTTCGCGTCGGTGGCCCAGAGCCTCGGCGGCAGCGTGCTCGGGATCGTGGTCTCCGTGCTGGGGAGCATCTTCGGGCTGTTCACCTTCGCGCTGTTCACCTTCTACTTCTCCGCCGACATGCCGCGACTCCAGTCGTGGGTGACCGGGCTGTTCCCCGCCCGGCTGCAGGGGGTCGTCGCGAACGTCGGGCTCATCACGGCTCAGAAGACGGGCGGCTACGTGGGCGCCCGGGTCATCCTCGCCGGGATCAACAGCGTCACCACGGGCATCGTCTTCGCGGTCATCGGCATGCCCTACTGGCTCCCCCTGGCCCTCTGGACGGGCATCGTCGCCCAGTTCGTGCCGACCATCGGCACCTATATCGCCATCGTCCTGCCCGTCCTGGTCGGACTGCTCAGCCCGAACCCGTGGATCGGCGTCATCGCCCTGGTGTGGGCGCTGATCTATCAGCAGGTCGAGAACCTCACGATCGAACCGAGGATCAGCGCCCGAGCCGTCGACGTCAACCCGGCCGTCGCCTTCGGCTCGGTCCTCCTCGGCGCCGCGCTCTTCGGGGTCGCCGGTGCGTTCCTCGCGGTCCCCGTCATGGCGATGCTGCTGGCACTGCTCGGCATCTACGGCAGGCGGTACGACCTGGCCGTCGTCCCACCCGAGGTGCCCGCACCCCCCGAGCGCGAGGACTGATGCAGGCCGGTGGCCCGCTGCCGCTGGCGGGGATCCGCGTCGTCGACCTGACGTCGAACATCGCGGCCCCGTTCGCCGGCGCGATCCTGGCCGACCTCGGCGCCGACGTGGTCCACGTCGAGTCGCCGGAGGGGGACGACAGTCGCCGGATGGCGCCCACCGTCGACGACGAGTCGGCGTACTTCCGGGTGGTCAACCGTGGCAAGGAGTTCGCGCGCCTCGACCTGCGCACGGCGTCGGGTCGCGACGACCTGATGCGGATGCTGGACGATGCCGATGTCTTCCTGTGCAACCTGCGTCCGGCGAAGCTCAGCGCCTACGGGCTCGACGCCGCGACCCTCACAGCCACCCGCCCACGCCTCGTCCACGGATCGCTCACGTCCTACGGCGCCGCCGGCGCGGACCGCGACCGGGCGGGATACGACGGCGTGCTGCAGGCCCGGACCGGGATCGCGAGCGTCACCGGGACGCCGGACGGACCGCCGGTGCGGGCCGGCGTGTCGATCCTCGACATGGGCAGCGGCACCTGGCTGGCCCTGGGCGTGCTCGCCGCCCTGTACCGGCGCGAGCGGACCGGTGCGGGTGGCGCGATCGCCACCTCGCTGTTCGAGACGGGCGCGAACTGGGTGGCCTATCACGTCGTCGCCGAGCAGGTGACCGGCGCGCGGTCATCGCGCCACGGAAGCGGGCACCCGGCCTTCGCGCCGTACGGGATCTTCGCCGCGGGCGATGCCGACGTCTTCCTGGGCATCGGCGGCGACGCCATCTTCGCCCGACTGTGCGAGGCGCTCGAGGCACCGCATCTCCTCGTCGACGGCCGCTACCTCACCAACGTGGATCGCGTGCGTCACGACGCGGAGCTGCGCCTCGATCTCCAGGGGGTCATGTCGGCGATGACCGCGACGGAGGTCGTCGATCGGCTTGCGGCAGCCGGTGTGGCCGCCGACGTCGTGCAGGTTCCGGAGGACCTGCTGCGGGATCCGCAGGCGGTCGCCAACGGCGTCCTGCAACCACTGTGGTCGCATGACGGCGAGGTGATCGTCGTGCCCGGCCTGCCCCTCACCATCGACGGTGCGCGACCGCCGATCCGTCAGCGGTAGCAGGCGTAGTAGCCGCCCTCCCGCCACCGTGCCCGCGTGCCCGGGTAGGAGAAGATCCTGCTCCCCGCGCACGTGCGCCGGACCTTCGCCATGGCGACCTTCGCGCCGGGCCACTTCTTGCTGCCGGACGCGTTCAGGTAGCCGCGCTCGTACATCGCGTAACTGCGCGGGGTGCCGCACGCGACCGTGTAGACGTGACGCTTGCGGAGCACGGCGCACCATGGGTACGCCGCGCCGTCGGTCGTGTCCGCCGGCAGCGTCGTGATGCCCTTTCCGGTGGGCGAGTACATGATCAGGTCGCAGCGCATCTGGACCTCGCCGCCGGGGCCGGACTGGTACAGCAGGTTGACGTTGAAGCGCGAGGTGTCGGTGCCCACATGCCTGCGCACGGTCGCCGTGCAGGCGGCCATGTCCGTCCTCAGGCTCGGCAGTGCGTTGGACTGCGCCGTGGTCAGCTTCCCGGCCGGCGGGAGGGTGGTGAGCACCCGGCTGGGTGCGATCAGCAGAGTCATCGCGGTGTGCGGGCCGGTGCAGGGGACGGCGGGCGTGTCCAGCACCCACACGCCCGTCATGTCCGCATAGGAGTACGAGAAGCACTCGCCCACGGAGGCCGTCCCCGCGGCGACGGATCGGGTGACGCCGATCGCCTCGCCTGCCGTCTGGAGGACGAGCAGGCCGGAGAGGGCCAGCACCCCGGCCGCACCGACGCCGCCGACGAGCCGGGGCCGTCGGGTTCGAGTCGTCTCGCTCATGAAGGGACCCCCAGGCACCTGGTTGCGACGTGACAGACGTCCCAGTATTGGCGCGTGGCTCGGCGGTGTCTCGCCGGCCCTCCTTCTTAACGGCCCCCGGCGAGGCTGCTGAGTCGGCGCTCTCCCACGGGCTCCTCGCCGAGCAGCGGGACGATCGCGATGCGGTCGGTCAGCGCGGAGACGCGCTCGAGCTGCTCCCGCTCGAGGGCGGCTCGTCTGCGCAGCAGGGGTGATGCCGGCCGGGCGGCGGCAATCGAGCCGGTCACGACCCAGGCCCAGGGCGAAATCCCGGCCCGCAGGAGGTCGCCCTGGAGGATCGCCGCCTCGGTGACCGGCGTGGCCTCCGCGAGCGTGACGAGGATGACCTTGGTCAGCGCGGGATCCTGCAGCCGCATCAGCGGCGTGGCGTAGTTCGCGGTCTCGCCCATCTGGCGCACCACGTCGCGGTGGTATGAGCCGGCGGCGTCGAGCAGCAGGAGCGTGTGGCCGGTCGGCGCGGTGTCGAGGACGACGAACTCGCGACGGGACTCGTTCACGATCCGCGAGAACTGCTGGAAGACCGCGACCTCCTCGGTGCACGGTGACAGGAGGTCCTCGGCGAGGTTGGCCCGCCCTGCCTCGTCGAGACCCTTCCCCTTGGTCGCCATGATCCGATCGCGGTACGCCGTGGTCGCCGCCACCGGGTCGATGCGCGAGACGCGCAGGCCGGGGACGGCACCGTCGAGCGTCTCGCGCAGGTGGGCGGCGGGATCCGTGGTGGTGAGGTGCACCGGGTGTCCGCGATGGGCGAGCGCGACGGCGATCGCTGCCGCCACGGTCGTCTTCCCGACGCCGCCCTTGCCCATGCACATGATCAGCCCGTGGTCGCCGGCCGCCAGCTCGTCGACGAGCTCGCCGAGGGTCGCCCCGACGGCGTCGTCGAGAGGCACGTCGACGCCGGACTCGGGCGGTGCCGTGTCGTCGAGCAGGGACAGCAGCGCGGGCACCCCGACCATGCTGACGGACTTCAGCTCGATGACGTCACGCGGCAGGTGCGCGAGCCGGCTGGGCATGGCCGCCAGGGCCGCCTCCTCGCGTGCCCGGATCGAACGGCAGAGCTCGTCGTCCCCGGCGGAGGCCGGCATGACGCCGTTGATGACCACGCACGCGGAGGCGATGCCGATCTGTCCGAGCTCCGTGCTCGTGCGGTCGATCTCAGCGAGCGACGAGGCCTGCGCACGCGTGACCAGGACCAGGCGAGTGCGGACCGGATCCTTCAGGACCGCGACCGCTTCGGCGTACACGGTGCGCTGGCGGTCCAGGCCGGCCAGCGGCCCGAGGCAGGACGCGTCGCCCTTGCCGTGGTCGAGGAACTCGGTCCATGACCCGGGCAGCTGGAGCAGGCGGATGGTGTGTCCGGTCGGCGCCGTGTCGAAGAGGATGTGGTCGTAGTCGCCGAACAGTGCCTCGTCGGCCAGCAGCGCGGTGAACTCGTTGAACGAGGCCACCTCCGTGGTGCACGACCCGGACAGCTGCTCGGTTATCGATGCGATCTCGCGGTCCGGCAGCAGTCCGCGGACCGGCGCGATGATCCGCTCGCGGTAGGCGTCGGCCGCCTGCTCCGGATCGATCTCCAGGGCCGACAGGCCGGGCACCTCGTCGATGGCCGTGATCGCATTGCCGATCGGCACGCCGAGGACCTGCCCGACGTTCGAGGCCGGGTCCGTGCTGACGAGCAGCACCGTGCTGCCCTGTCGGGCCAGTGCGACGGCGGCGGCGCAGGCCACCGACGTCTTGCCGACGCCGCCCTTGCCGGTGAAGAACAGGAAGCGTGGCGGATCAGCGAGGAATCGCATCGGTCAGCAGCAGCCCGTGCCACCGCAGCAGGCGGAGCCGGACCCCGCCATGCCGAGCGGCGTGATCCCGGCCGGAACCGGGTCACGGTCGTCGAGGCCGGCGAACCGGAGCAGCTGCGCGCGCGTGGGATAGGCGCCGGTCATCACGGTGACGCCGTCGACGAGGGTCAGGGGCAGCCCCTCGGACCCGGCGACCTGCAGGTAGGCGCGGACCGTCTCGTCGGAGGCGAAGGCCGTCGGGTCGTTGGCCAGGTTGTGGCGCTCGATGTCGGCGCCGCGCTCCTTCAGGTGGCCGAGGTCGGCGGTGAAGGTGACCAGCGCCTCGTCGACATCGGGACCGCAGACTCCGGTGTTGCAGCACAGCGCGGGCTCGAAGACGCGCACGACCGGCCTGCGCGTCGCCACGACGCTGGCGCCATGCGTGTCCGCGGGCGTGCCGCCGGGCTTGCGACCGCGGATGAACGCGCTGCGGATGACGCCGTCGAGCTCGTCGATGGCCGCCCCGACATCCAGGCCCGCGGGGACCTGCTCCGAGGTGAGCCCGGCGGCCAGACCCTCGAGCTCGGTCCGTCCGAAGACGGTAGTCGGCTCGATCGAGACGTCGGCCAGCCCGGCGGCCCGCATCCGCGAGGCGCAGTCCTCCTCGGTGAGGGCGCCGGCGATGCAGCCGGTCCACAGGGCCATGATCCCGGTGAGCTCCGGCGGCAGGGCACGTGAGAGCACCACGTCGGAGATCGCGAAGCGGCCGCCCGGCCGCAGGACGCGGACGGCCTCGCGGAAGACCTGGTCCTTGTCCGCGGAGAGGTTGACGACGCAGTTGGAGATGATCACGTCGACGGAGTCGTCAGGCAGCGGGATCTGCTCGATGCTGCCCAACAGGAACTCCACGTTCTCGACGCCGGCCCTGGCCTTGTTGGCCTGGGCGAGCTCGTGCATCTCCGGGGTCATGTCGAGCCCGTACGCCCGACCGCCCGGTGCCACTCGGCGGGCGGACAGCAGCACGTCGATGCCGCCGCCGGACCCGAGGTCCAGAACCACGTCGCCCGGGTTCAGCTGGGCCAGCATGGTCGGGTTGCCGCAGCCGAGCGACGCCACCAGCGCCTCCTCGGGCAGCAGGTCACGGTCGGCGTCGGCGTACTGCGCCTGACCGAAGGGGTCGATGGCGCTCGGCGCGGGACCGCAGCAGGAACCGGCCGTGCGTGCCGCCCGGGCGTAGTGCTCGCGGACGGCCTCGGTGATCAGGTCGGACTCGTGGACGGTCATGGGGTGCTCCTTCGTGGGGTGGGGCAGTCGCTGCCCGCGAGGGTGGACAGGAGGGCGATGGGCTCGGCGATGGCGTCGCAGCACAGGGCGTAGACGTTGCTCCTGCCGACCGGCGTGGACGTGACCAGACCGGTCTCGCGGAGGGTCTTCAGGTGGTGGCTGACCAGGGTCTGCGACAGGCCGGTGACCGAGACCAGCTCGGTGACCGAGCTGCTGCGGTCGGCGATCGCCAGCAGGATCGTCAGGCGATTCTCGTCGGACAGGGCCTTGAGGACGGGTGCGATCTGCCGGGCGCGCTCGACGGGCCGAGTCAGGGCGGCTGCCGCGGGGGTGGAGGATGCGCTCATGACGGCACGGTAAGCAACAGTGAGCGTTGTTGTCAACAGCGATTCTTGTTAGATTGGCCACTCCTCGTGCCGACGGCACGGTCACGTTCAGCAGGAAGGTCACGATCAGATGGTGATGCGGGCGGTCGTGTTCGACTGCGACGGCGTCCTCGCGGACAGCGAGCCGGCGTGGGCGGCAGCCGAAGTCGTCCTGTGCCGCCGGTACGGCGTGGACCGGTCGAGCCGGCCGACGACCCGGGGCCTCTCGCTGCTCGAGACGGTGCGGGTGCTGATCCCCGGCCTCAGCCCGGCCGACGCGCTGGTCGCCGAGCGGCGGCTCGCCGACATCGCGGCGGAGAGCGTGCCCGGCAGCGTCCGGGCCCTGCCGGGGGCGGTCGAGCTGGTGACCCGGCTCAGTGCCGTGGTCCCGGTCGGCGTCGCCTCGAACAGCCCGCGCAGCGTGCTCGGCGAGGTCCTGCGCGCCATCGGCGTCCTCGACATGATCACGATCCACACGGCGTTCGATGACGTCCGCCGGCCGAAGCCGGCCCCGGACGTCTACCTGCGCACGTGCGCGGACCTGATGGTCGAGCCGGCCGCGACCATCGCGCTGGAGGACTCCATCACCGGCATCCGGGCCGCGAGAGCCGCGGGCTGCACGGTGCTGCAGGTCGCCGTCGAGGGCGTTCCGAGGTACGACGACGCGGACGGCCACCTCGAGTCGCTGGTCTCGGCGGCCGACGCCTTCCCGGCCCTGACGGGAGCATGATGTTGGCTGGCCCGGCTTGGGGGAGCCGGGCCAGCCTTTCCTCCTGGTGTCGCGTCACGCGGCGCGGGTGAGGGGGTCCCGCGCCGTGCGGGTTGGGGGTGTCAGCGTGCTCGTCCCAGCAGGATCGAGGCTGCCCCAGCGGCACCGATCAGTCCGATGAGCAGAAGGGCTCCGACCCACAGCGGGATGTCCGCCCCCGCGGACGATCCGCCGCCCGCCTCGACGGCGGTCGGGATGGTGGCTGCCTCCGGCTCGACGACCGCGGGCTCCGCGGGCGTGTAGATGAACTCGGCGTCCGTCGTCTCGGCCGGCAGCGGCTCGATCGTCTCAGCCGTCGGCGGCGTCACCGGCGGCGTCACCGGCGGGACGCAGGCGTTGTCGTACGTGGCCTGCCCGGCCGGCCAGTTGCGGCCGGTCACGAACCCGTCGATCGGCGGGACGATGTCACCGGGGTGAGTCGCCAGCGCGTGGTCGGCGTCGAGGTTGCGGCTGATCATCGCGTAGGCATCGCTGTCACTCGAACCGGTGCCCGTGATGTCGGCCCTGGTGTATGCCGTGTCGACCGCATGGCAGATGGTCAGCGTCTTGGTCACCGTCTGCGGGTTCACCGGCGGATTGGTGGGCGCGACGCATCCGTTGTCGTACGTGGCCTGTCCGGCCGGCCAGTTGCGACCGGTCACATACCCGTCGACCGGCTTGATGATGTCGTCGGGATGCGTGGCCAGCGCGTGCTCGGCGTCCAGCGTGGTGTTGATCTCGTCGTAGGCATCGGGCTCGTTGTAGGCCGTCCCGGTGATGTCCGTCGCGACGAACGCTCCGTCACCCGCGTGGCAGATCGTGATCGTCCGGGTCACCTCCGGGGGCGCGGGCATCTGGCAGTCGTTGTTCCAGATGGCCTGACCGGCCGGCCAGTTCAGCGAGTTCGGCAGCGGCGTTCCGTCCATGGCGAAGGGCGGGATGATGTCTCCCCAGCCACCCAGGTCGAGCCACTGCTTCTTGGTGAGCGTCGGGCTGTAGACGTCACCCGTGTGCTGAACGAGGTGGTCCCCATTACCCAGCCCGTCGACCGCGTCATCGTCGACGACGATCGCCTTGGGCCCGTACGGCTGCTTGACGTTCATGTCCCGATGGCAGATCTTGACGGACAGGGTGCCCTCCCCGTTTCCGTTGGCTACGGGCAGTGGTGTGGCCACCGCGCTGAACGCGGTGACCAGGCCGAGCGTCGCGAGGGCCGTGGCGGCGAGCATCGCCACTGCGGCCCGGATCGACGTTCGCTTGATTGCGGCCCCGCGCACGGCCGCCCGGTGATGGCGCGGATTGCGGGTCATGATCCCTCCTTGGTCCCAACGGATCCGGCGTCGCGAACCCGTGGCTGTCCAGCCAATTCCATGGTCGTGTCGTGGTGATGCGGGAGGCACGCCCAAACGGCCCCACCGGCGTTCAGAACCGATCTTTGTCAACAAATGACCGTCCAATGCACGTGCAGCCAACTACGGACCACGGTCCCTAACCTCCGGTCGCGAACAGGGCTTCACTGGATGCATGGGTGCGACGGGCGGGCAGCGGACCGCGCTGGGCCTGACGAGCGCCGACGCCGCCGAACTGCTGCGGCGCGACGGGCCGAACGTGCTCCCGCCGCCGCGGCGACCGTCATCGCTGCGGCGCCTGGTGCGCCAGCTGACCCACTTCTTCGCCCTGATGCTCTGGGCGGCCGCGGTGCTGGCCTTCGTCGGCGGCCTGCCGCAGTTGGGCATCGCGATCATCGCGGTGGTCATCTTGAACGCGGTCTTCGCCTTCGTCCAGGAGAGTCGGGCCGACCGGGCCGCCGATCGCCTGCGACTGCTCCTGCCCACCCGGGTCACCGTCCTCCGGGACGGGCGCCAGCAGCAGGTCGATGCGAGCGACGTGGTCGTCTCGGACCTGCTGGTCGTCACCTCGGGGGACCGGATCCCCGCCGATGGCGACGTCGTGGACGCGGCGACCCTGCGCCTGGACACGTCGATGCTGACGGGTGAGAGCGAGCCCGTCGATGTCGTTGTCGGAGAACGGGTCTTCGCGGGGACGTTCGCCGTCGAGGGCGAGGGGGAGGTGCTCGTCACCTCCACCGGCAGTGGCACCCGGCTCGCCGAGATCTCCCGCCTGGCCACGCTGACCAGGAAGCCGCGCACCCCGCTGGCCGACGAGCTTCGCCGCGTCGTACGGGTGATCGCCGCGATCGCGGTCGGTGTCGGTGTCCTGTTCTTCGGCCTGTCCCTGGTGCTCGGGAACCCGCCGTCGCAGGGCTTCATCTTCGCCATCGGCGTCACCGTCGCCCTGGTGCCCGAGGCGCTGCTGCCGACCGTCACGCTGACGCTCGCCTGGGGGGCGGAGCAGATGGCGCGGCGCCAGGTCCTGGTCCGCGACCTGGAGGCCGTCGAGACCCTCGGGTCGACCACGATCATCTGCACGGACAAGACGGGGACGCTCACCCGCAACGAGATGACGGTCCTGCGCGCGTGGACGCAGGCGGGGCCGGCCACGAGTGCGGATCCGGGCTATGACCCGTCACCGAGGATCGACGTCGAGCCGGGGACAACCCAGGCCGCGATGGCACGGCTCGCCGCGGCGGCGATCGTCTGCTCGGACGGCTACGTGCATCGCGTCGGTAGCGCCTGGCTGCCGCACGGCGACCCGATGGAGGCCGGGCTGGACGCCTTCGCCCGCCGGCTGGGCATCGACACGCCCGCCATCCGACGCCGCCCGAGGACAGCGCGATTCCCGTTCGATCCGCACCGCCGGCGCATGTCGGTCGTGGTCGGCGACGACGTCTTCGTCAAGGGGGCGCCGGACGCGGTCATGGACCGGTGCGACCTGGGCGGGACAGACCGCAGGACGGCCGAGGACGTCGTGGCGGACATGGCGGGCGGCGGGCTCCGCGTGATCGCCGTGGCGGTCCGCCCCGTGGACGCAGTGCTGCCGACCTGTGCCGACGACGCCGAGGCGGGCCTCACGCTGCTGGGGCTGATCGGTCTCGAGGACCCGCCCAGGGCCGATGTCCGCGAGTCGCTCGAGACGTGCAGGAAGGCGGGCATCACCGTGGTCATGGTCACGGGCGACCACCCCGCGACCGCGGCGTCGATCGCCACGCAGGTGGGGCTGCGGGAGGTGGACGATCCCGTTCTCGTCGGCGCCGACCTGCCCGGCGACGATGCGGACCTCGGGCGGCTGATCGACCGGCACGGCGTGGTCGTCGCCCGCGTGTCGCCGGAGGACAAGCTGCGCATCGCCCGGGCCCTTCGCCTGCGGGGTCACGTCGTGGCCATGACCGGCGACGGCGTCAATGACGTCCCGGCGCTGCACGAGGCCAACATCGGCATCGCGATGGGGCTTTCTGGGACCGATGTCGCTCGTGAGGCCGCGGACCTCGTGCTCCTCGACGACCATTTCGCGTCGATCGTCGCCGGTGTCGAGCAGGGGCGGGCGACCTTCGTGAACATCCGCCGGTTCCTCACCTACCACCTGACGGACAACGTCGCCGAGCTCACCCCGTTCGTGGTCTGGGCGGTGTCGGGCGGCTCCTTCCCGCTGGCCCTCGGGGTCCTGCAGATCCTCGCCCTCGACATCGGGACGGACACGCTCTCCGCGGTGGCTCTCGGCGCCGAGCCGCCTGCTCGGCATCTCCTCGAAGGGCCACCGGTCCGCGGCCGGCTGCTGAACGTGACGGTCCTGCGCAGGGCGTTCGGCGTGCTGGGGCCGACCGGGGCCCTGTTCTCCATGGCCGCCTTCGTGGCCTCGTTCCTGGCGGCGGGCTGGCGGCCGGGCGAGGAGTTCCCCGGCGGAGACGTGGCCCTGGCGGCCTCCGGCGCCGCCTTCATGACCGTGGTCCTCACCCAGGTGGCCAACGCCTTCGCGTGCCGGAGCTCGACGCGCTGGCCCGGTTCGCTGGGCTGGACCACGAACCGACTCCTCATCCCGGCCGTCTGCGCCGGCCTGGCCTTCTCGCTGATGACGATCTTCGTGGAGCCGATCGCCCAGGTGCTGGGCCAGGGTCCGCCGCCCCCCGTCGGCTGGCTGGTCGGCCTCTGCGGGATGGCCGGGCTGCTCGGTGCCGACGCCCTGGACAAGCGGTTCCGCAACCAGCTGATCGCGCGGCGGACGGCACGTGCCCGTCCGTGAGGCCCTGACCACCTGGTCATGACCGACCCGGAGCCCGTGGGCGTACCGTGGTGCCGAGGGCTGTGCCGAGCGAGCGCGGAGCCGCACCATGGTCGGTTATTTCGGGGCCGTCGCCGTCGACTACGACGGGACGCTCACGTCGGACGGCCGGCGCCCGGGCGACGAGGTGCTCGACGCACTTCGGCAGGCGCGCGCCGGCGGGCTTCGCGTGATCCTCGTGACCGGCCGGATCATCTCCGAGCTGCGAGAGTCCTTCCCGGACGTGGCGGACCACGTCGACGTGGTCGTGGCCGAGAACGGGTGCGTCCTGGACGGCCCCGGGATGCGACGCCGGCTCGCGCCGTCCGTGGACGCGGCACTCGTCGACGCGCTGTCCCGGCGGGGCGTGCGGGTGCGACGCGGGGAGGTGCTGCTCGCGGGCGGGGCGCAGGACCGGGCGGCGGCCGTCGAGGAGATCCATCGCCTCGAGCTGGACTGTCAGCTTGTGTTCAACCGGGGCGAGATGATGATCCTGCCGTCGGGGGTGACCAAGGGCACTGGGCTGTTCGAGGCGTTCGGCGATCTCGGGGTATCGCGGCATTCGGCCATCGGCGTCGGGGACGCGGAGAACGACCATGCGCTGCTCGATGAGTGCGAGGTGGGAGTCGCGGTCGCCAACGCGCTGCCGAGCCTTCAGCGGTCCGCCGACGTCGTCCTGTCCCGACCGGACGGTCTCGGGTTCGCCGACCTGCTCCGGGACATCCAGCGGCCCGGTGCCCCGGCCCTGCACTCCCGGCGCTGGCGGGTGCAGCTCGGCTCGGCGGTGGACGGGTCATCGGTGTCGATCCCGAGCTCCCAGACCAGCGTGCTGGTGTGCGGCGACTCGGGTTCGGGCAAGAGCTACGTGGCCGGGCTCCTGGCTGAGCGCCTCATCGCGCAGGGCTACTGCGTCCTCGTCGTCGATCCGGAGGGGGACCATCACGCCCTCGGCCGCCTTCGCGGGGTGGCAGTGGTCGACGGGCGGGACGGGCTGCCGGCGCCGGCTGCGGTCGTGGAGCGATTCCGGCAGCGGTTCACCTCTGTCGTGCTCGACCTGTGCGCCGTTCCGGAGGACAGGCGCCGTCGGTACCTCCGCAAGCTGACCGCCCAGGTGGAGGCGTCGCGAGTGGCCTGCGGCCTGCCGCACTGGGTCATCTGGGACGAGGCGCACGAGTCGGCGGCCGGCATGCGCCTGATGACGGGCGCCGGGCCTGGATCGGCGCCGGGCCACTGGGGCTGCTGCCTGGTCACCTACCGTCCGGACCTGATCGAGCCCGAGCAGGTGGAGGGCGCGGACGCACTGGTCGTGCTGCGGGCAGCGTCCGAGGGGGACGAGCGTGCCCTGGACGTGCTCTGCCGCGTGTCACGGCGGGCACCGGACGATATGAGGCAACTGCTCGGCGACCTGGGACCGGGGGAGGGCCTCCTGGTGCTCGGGTCCGGGGGAGGCCCCCCGCGCAGGTTCCAACTGGGCACCCGGCTGACCCAGCACCGCCGCCACCTTCGCAAGTACGCCCATGGCCACCTCGACGCTGAGCGGTCGTTCCACTTCCGCGACCGAGGCGATCGGATGGTGGCGATCGCCGGCAACTTCTCCGAGCTCGAGCGGATCCTGCACGACTGCAGCGACGACGTCCTCGAGCACCATGCCGCGGGCGGGGACCTGTCCCGGTGGATCAGCGACGTCTTCGCCGACGAGGATCTCGCGGCGGCCGGAGCCGACGTCGAGCGCCGGCTGGTGGCCGGCGAGGTGACGACCGCGCAGGCCCGTGCGCTCCTCGTCGACTCGGTGCACGCGGCATATCGCACGTGATCCCCCGGCAGCCCACTTCGCCCCTGACGCTCGTCGACACCCACTCGACGTCACCGCACGCTGTGGACCACCACGTTCATGCGCACGCGCAGGTCCTGCTCGTGTGCGCCCAGGTAGGCGGCGACCTCGGCGGCCAGCCGCTCTGCCGCTTCCGTGATCCCCTGCGCGTCCCCGAGGCCGTCTATGACGACCAGGCACGCACCCGGCGCCACCAGTGAGACGGCGGAGCCGCTCGGGGCGAGCTCCAGCAGCGCGGACTCGAGGTCGGGATCGGCGGCCGGGGCAGCAAGGTGGTGGCCGGACATATGGCCAGTCGCATGCGCGACGGGCACGAGTCGGAAGAGCGCGAATCCCACGAGCCGTCGCGGGCGCGGGTCCTGGGTGCCGGTCTCGATCGTCGTCGATGGATGGATGCTCATCGGTCCCCCCCGGTTGCGTGATGGTGGTACAGGCATATCCGTGCGGCCCGCACGTGTCGCCCCGGACTGGAGCTTGGTCGTTCAATGACCATCCACATGCAAGGTCGACGACCGGATTCCGTCTCCCGAGACGACCGGCATCCGCGTCCTGAGTGGTGAAGGGGGGTCGACGTCGTAGAATCGCGGTACGTCCCGTTCACCGAGGACACGTGCTTCGGCAGGCGAGACGTCGCTGGTTTACCGGCTTGGCGGAGGGATCGGCGCGGTAGAGGGCATAGCGTTGCGAGGGCACAGCGTTACCAGGACTTTGTGACGACGGTCATGGGGGTGGTCGTGATGTCGACGACGTGGTTGACAGGCGGGTGGTGCGCGCCCGACGCGGGCGGCACTTCCAGGGGTGTGCACCGTGCGCGCGTCTGACGCGGGGAGCGCGACCGGCCGCCGGGCGGAGTTGAGCGTCGTGCCTGCGCCGGTGACCGAGCGCCGGGCGGCTCCGCAGACGGGTCGGCGCTGGGACGACCGCCCCGGCGAGCTGCCGGCCATGACGTTCGCCCGATTCCTCACCACCAAGCCGGCGCTCGATGATGTCGCCCGCTTCCTGGTCGCGCTGCTGTGCTGGCCGGTCGGCGCCCAGGGCATCCTGATCGCCCGCGACACCCCCGACGGGCCGGTGCTGCTCGCCCGCTACCTCGAGCAGGTGAGCGACTGGCCGGAGTCCGAGCTGGTCGACCACGTGCCGGACGAGGTGGCAGACCTGCTGGCCGCTACACGTGGCGTGCACCCGGTCTTCCGCACGGAGCCGGCCGACCCACGCCACCGGCCGATGGCGGCCTGGCCGCTGGGCTCGCCGGCCGGGCCGGTCGGCGAACTCGTGCTCCTCCTCGCCAGTCCGCTGGAGCCGGGCGTGGTCTCGACGCGGGTGGGCCGCATCGCCGAGATCCTGGCCGTCTACCTCGCCGGCGCCGGCGCCACCGCGCCGCGATCCGCCACCGTCGCGCACGGACCGACGGAGGTGCGCCTCGCGGCGGGGGCGCTGACCGCCCGGCAGCGTCAGGTCCTGCACCTCATGTCGCAGGGCATGACCAACCCGCAGATCGCCATCCGGATCGGCTTCAGCGACTCGACGGTCCGCATGGAGTCCATGGCGATCTACCGGGCGCTGGGCGTCCATGACCGGCACCACGCCATCGTGGCCGGCCGAGCGCTCGGCCTGCTGGATCCGGAGTAGTCCGGGGTCGGGCCGTTCTCAGCCGGCGACCTCGGGGGCCTCGCCGCGCCGCGGCGATGGGCACATGCCGCGCCTCGGCACCCTTGTGCGGCATGCGGACGGCCACCTCGAGGATCCCGTCCTCGTAGGTCGCCGTCACGCTGCTCTCGTCGCAGCCCGCGGGCAGTGGAAGCGTGCGGAGGAAGTGGCCGTAGAAGAACTCCGACCGGTGCTCCTCCTCGTGCCGCTCCTCGCGGGTGCCCTCGATGCGCAGCGTGCCGTTGACCACGATGACGTCGATGTCCTTCTCGGGGTCGACGCCCGGGATCTCCGCTCGGACCACGTGGTCCCCGTTGCGGGTGAACTCCTCGATCCTGATCGGGTTGCCCTGCCGGGTCCGGATCCCGAAGTCGGCCGGCACCATCGCCTCGAACCAGTCGACGAGGCGGGGCCAGGGGTCGACGAGCATCGGCGTCGAGGCCGGCTTCTCGGTGCGTTCGAGCGATGTCATGGCTGCCTCCTTGGGCGCGGCTCGGTGCGAGCCGCTCACGTCCATGACACGTCCGGTCGTCGCCGGTGGCAAGGCGCGTCACGGCGATGCTCGATCAATGACCGACCAGCGGCGGGCCGTGCCGTCAGCTGGACCGTCCGAAATGCGGGGATCGGCGCAATGACTGGATGGTCATTGGACGTCCAAGAACCCCGCTCGAGTCGCCTCGGCAGGTAGCGCCCGATCACGCTCGAGGTGACTCGGTCGAAAGGGAAAGTAGCCGGGCCGATCCGACGGCGAGGGCCGACGGGGACACGGATCGACGGCGGCACGTTGGTGCCAGCCACAGAGAGGGAGTGTTTGGCATGAGGACAATGCTTCTGAGGACCCAGGTGATGCTGCAGCAGGCGAAGTGGCGCCTGGAGGACGGCGCAACGGCCGTCGAGTACGGCCTGCTGGTCGGGCTGATCGCGGTCGCGATCATCGGCACGGTGGTCCTGCTGGGCAAGACCCTGAACGACGTCTTCACGACGTCGAGACCGAGATCACCACGCCCGGCCGTAGCTGCTCGTCGGATCGGCGTAGCGGGGGAGTAGTCAGCACTTGAGGGGGTGCACCATGTGGGCGAACGGCGGTCGAGGACGAGGTTCCACGGGGGCCGCGGCCGTCGAGTTCGCCATCGTGGTGCCCCTCCTGCTGCTGATCCTGTTCGGGCTCATCGACTTCGGCCGGATGTTCTTCGTCCAGGTCAGCCTGAACGCGGCGAGCCGGGAGGGTGCCCGGGCCAGCGCACTTGGGACGCACGGCTGACCCAGGTGCACTCCAGGTGGTCCAGGACAGTTCCCCCGCCACCGCGAATCTGAGTTCGCTGGGGGAGGCGGGAGCACTGACCGTGGCTCCGGGTGACGGCGTGCCCGGAGTCGCCTCCGCGACCACCGAGATGACGACGGTCCAGGTCAGCGTGCCGTTCAAGTGGATCACGCCGCTCGGGCTCGTCGAGATCGCCACCGCGGGGGATGCCTCCGGCGGCGTCGGGGTCGGCATGACGCTGCAGGCGGAATCGCGGATGCTATGCGTCGGCTGAGCGGCCTGCGGGCCCATGACGACCGCGGCGCGGTCGCGGTGCTGGTCGCCATCCTGCTGGCCGGTCGGGATCCTCTCCGGCCTGCTGGCCATCGTCGTCGACCTGGGCCGCGTCTATGCCGAGCGCCGGGTGGTCCAGAACGCGGCCGATGCCGGCGCTCTCGCGATGGCCGAGTACTGCGCCGAGGGAGACGCTCGCTGCGTCGGTGACGAGGGTGCGACCTGGCTCAACGACCTGGCCGGCGCAAACTCGCCGGATGCGGCCTCCGCGGTCACCGAGGTGTGCGGGACCGGCGCGCTCGGGACCTGCACTCCCACGACCGCGACCTGGAAGGACTGCCAGCCGGTGGCCGAGGGCTATGCGAACTACGCCCGGGTCCGCACCAGCACGAAGACGGCGTCCGGTGACCTGTTCTTCCCGGCGATCTTCGCGGGCATGATGGACGAGTCGGGCAGCAACGAGCTGGCGGTCGCCGCCTGTGCCCAGGCGGCCTGGGGGCCGGCGGGATGGGCAACCGTCCCCCTGCCGTTCCTGCTGCCGATCTGTCCCGGGTATCCGGGGGACGGCCCGATCGTGATCGAGGATTTCGATCCGAACGACCCGAACCAGACATGCACGCTCAACGGCGTCACCTACGACCTGATCACCAAGGGCATGGCGTTCGCGGACTACGACGGCCCCAAGAAGGACTGCACCACTCCCGTGAAGGTCGGCCTGAGCCCTCCGGACATCCCGGTCGAGACCTCGCTGGAGCAGCTGTGCGGGAAGGACCTAGAACCGGTGCTTAAGGAGATCATCGAGGCTGGCCAGCCGGTGATCCTGCCGGTCATCGGAGGTCATCCCAAGGCGGGCCAGGGACGAGTACGAGTTCCCGGTCATCTCCTTCAAGAGCTTCACCCTGCTCGGCTACAACCTGAAGAACAAGAGCGGCGGGATCGCGCCTCAGGCGCCGGCCTATCCCAAGGGATGGAACAGCACGGTCTGCGGCAAGAGCGCGAAGCGCTCGTGCCTGTACGGCAGCGTCGGCGCCGATGTCATCCCTGGTGACGTCGGTCCGGGCCTGGACCTAGGAGTGAAGGCCATCCAGCTGCTGCCATGACGACGAAGTGAGGGGAACAGTCATGAAGCGTCCGGTGATCCCGATCCTGCTTGCCGTCGCGCTCGCGATCGGCGCGGGCCTCGCGGTGTTCATCTATGCACGAGGCGCGGAGGCCCGGGCCCTGGCCGATCAGCAGCCCGTCGACGTGCTGGTCAGCACCCAGCTGATCCCGATGGGCACCACGCTGGGCGACGCCGTCGACGACGGCCTGGCCGAGACGGCGAAGGTGCCGGTGACCCTGCGTCCGCAGGGCAGCCTCCCCGAGGTGACCACCGCAAATGCCGATCTGGTCGCGCTGAGCGACGTTTCCGCGGGGCAGGTGCTCCTTGCCGGAGCGTTCGGCACCGAGGTGCCCAAGGCGGTGCCGCTGGAGGTGCCGGACGGTCTCGTCGCGGTGTCCGCGGCCCTGGAGGACCCGGCCAAGGTCGGTCCGTTCCTGCGGCCCGGCTCCGAGATCGCCGTCTTCGACACCATCACGCTGCCGAACGAGAACACCGACGCCCCGCCCATCCGCGCGACCCGGCTGCTCCTGGACCGCGTGCTGGTGCTTGCGGTCGGACCGGTGACGGAGCGGCAGGCGGAGAGCGCCGAGGCCGAGGAGTGGCAGGCGCAGCTCGTCACCATGGCCCTGGACCAGGTCCAGGCCCAGAAGCTCATCCACGGGATCGAGACGGGTGCCCTGTACATGGCACTGCTCGGCGAGAACACGACGCTCAAGCCCTCCGTGGGCGTGAGCGACGCGGATCTCTTCAACTAGGGGGGATTGCGATGTCAATCGTATTCGGCGATGTCGCCCAGGATCAGGAGCGTTTCCGCCTCACGATGGCACAGGACGTGGCGGTGTTCGACACCGTCCTGTCGATGCAGGCCTACCTCGACGCGCACCCGGACGAGGACCTCGTGGTGATCGGCCCGGACGCGCCGCTGGCGGTGGCCACCGAGATCGCGGAGCGGTACCGCGTCGAGCGGCCCACGCTCGGGGTGATCCTGCTGCGTCGACGCGTCGACGTGCAGACCATGGCAGAGGCGCTTCGCGCCGGCATCCGCGAGGTCGTCGGGGCCGACGACGCCGAGGCACTGCAGAGCGCCTGCCAGCGATCCGAACTGGTGTCGCGTCAGCTGCGGCACGCCGAGGGCCGGGGCTCCGAGGTCGGGCCGTGGGCGGGTGATCCTCGTGTTCTCGGCAAAGGGCGGGTGCGGCAAGACGACGCTGTCGACGAACCTCGCCGAGGCCCTCGCCCTGAGCGAGGTCGGCCGCGTGTGCCTGGTCGACTTCAACCTCGAGTTCGGCGACGTCGCGATCGCCCTGCAGGTCGACCCGGTGCGCACGATCAGCGATGCGCTGGGCATGCAGGGCGGCCTGGACCAGCAGGGCGTGTCCTCGATGGTGATCCCGTACAAGGATCGTCTCGACGTGCTGCTGGCGCCCACGCAGCCGGCGGACGCCGAGTTCATCTCGGCGCAGCTCACCTCGGTGATCCTGGCGCACCTCGCGGAGATGTACGACTTCGTCGTCATCGACTCGCCGCCCGCCTTCAGCGACGTCATCCTGAAGTGCTTCGACGTCGCCGACACCTACGTGCTGCTCAGCACCCTGGACATGCTGTCGCTGAAGAACTTCAAGCTCACCCTCGACACCCTCGACGCGCTCGGCTACCCGCGCTCCCGCTGGAGCATCGTGCTCAACCGCTGCGACTCCAAGGTGGGCCTGACCGTCGAGGACATGGAGCGGACCATCGGGCTGCCGGTGGCCACCAGGCTCCCGTCCACCCGAGACGTGCCCGCATCGCTGAATCGCGGCGTGACGCTGGTGAGCGTGAACCGGCGGCATCCGTTCAGCCGCGCGGTCTTCGGCCTGGCCGCCCGGGAGAGCGCGGGTGCGTCGTCGAACGCGCCGAGCGCCGCGGTCCTCGGCGAGGCGGGGCATGCTCCGCCACGGAGGAGGTGCGTGATGGCACTCGCACAGCGACTGGGCCAGTCCAGCCCCGTGCTGCCGGGTGCCAGCAGGCAGCGCGAGGCCGCTGCGGGCTCGGCGTACGCGTCCGACTACCCCGAGATCAAGGCGGAGGTGCAGGAGCACCTCATGGAGTCGATGGGTCAGCAGCTGTACGCCGGACAGATCGACGCGCCCCGCCTCGAGCGGCTGGTGTTCGAGTCGATCCAGGCGGTCCTCGCTCGCAATCCACGTCCGCTCTCGGGCAGCGATCGGGCGCGGATCGTCCAGGAGGTCATCGACGATGTCCTCGGCAACGGACCGCTCGAGCCGCTCCTGCGCGATGCGGACGTCACCGAGATCATGGTCAACCGGCACGACATGATCTACATGGAGAAGGGCGGCAAGATCTACCCGACCGGCCTGCGCTTCTCGGACGAGAGGCACCTGCGCCAGACGATCGACCGGATCGTGTCGAGGATCGGCCGACGCGTCGACGAGGCGAGCCCCATGGTCGATGCCCGCCTGCCCGACGGCAGCCGCGTGAACGCGGTCGTTCCGCCGGTCGCGATCGACGGGTCGTCGCTGACGATCCGCAAGTTCTCGACGGAGCCGTTCACGTCCGGCGACCTCATCATGATGGGCACCCTGACGCGCCCGGCCGTCGACTTCCTGCGAGCGTGCGTGCGAGGTCGGCTCAACATGCTCATCAGCGGTGGCACCGGCTCCGGGAAGACGACCACGCTCAACGTGATGTCGTCGTTCATCCCGGAGGACGAGCGCATCATCACGGTCGAGGACGCAGCCGAGCTGCGCCTGGGGCAGCCGCACGTGCTGCGCCTGGAGTCGCGGCCGGCCAACGTCGAGGGCGTCGGACTGATCACCGTGCGCGACCTCGTCCGCAACTCGCTGCGCATGCGGCCCGACCGGATCATCGTCGGCGAGGTCCGCGACTCGGCGGCCCTGGACATGCTGCAGGCCATGAACACCGGCCACGACGGCTCGCTGTCGACCGTCCATGCGAACAGCCCGCGAGACGCGCTGTCGCGGATCGAGACGATGGTGCTGATGGCCGGAGTCGACCTCCCGGTCCGCGTCATCCGGGAGCAGATCACGCAGGCGCTCAACCTGGTGATCCACCAGGCGCGACTGAAGGACGGCACCCGGCACGTCACGCAGATCTCGGAGATCGTCGGTCGTGACGGCGACACCGTCCTGATGCAGGACATCTACGCGTTCGACTACAGCAGGAGCCCGGGCAGCGGCCCGATGGGCCGACTTGTGTCGACGGGGATCGTGCCGCAGTTCGCCGACCGACTGCTCGATCGGGGGATCGAGTTCCCGGCCGAGCTGTTCCAGATCTGAGGTGAGGGGGAGGGCCATGCGCCGCATGAGAGGGGCACTGGTGGTGCTCGCGCTCGCCGTGCTTGGCGCCGTCGCGGCGCCCGCGGTGGCCGCCGACGACACGGCCGGCCTCGACGTCGAGAGCGTGACCGGCCGAGAGGTCGAGCTCCGAATGACATTCGACCCGCAGGCGCCCATAACCGCGGACTCGGAGATCTCGAGCACCGTGCGGGTCGGCGGCACGGTGCTGCCGGCCGAGTCCCGGCTCGTCGTCGACGACACCACGCCGACGACGGCGATCCTGGTTCTGGACGCCAGCGGCTCGATGGACGGCTCCCGCATCGCCGCCGCCCAGAAGGCGGCCACGTCCTTCGTGGCCGCCCTGCCGCCGGACGTCCGCGTCGGGCTGGTCACCTTCAACGAGGAGATCGAGGTGGTCGCCCCGCCGACCGCTGACCGGGCCGTGATCGTCGACGGGATCGCCTCGGTCCGGCCCGAGGGTGACACGGCCCTCTACGACGCGGTCCGCCTGGCGCTGGGGCAGGTGCCCGAGGGGGAGCGGGCTCGACTGGTCGTGCTCAGCGACGGCCAGGACACCTCGAGCACGAGCACCCTGGCGCGACTGACCAAGGCCGTCGAGGCGAGGGGCATCCCGATCGACGTCGTCGCGCTGAAGCCGTCGACGGAGCAGGTGGAGTTCCTGCGGCGCCTGTCCGGCGTCAACGGCGGAACGCTGCTGTCGGCGGCCTCGTCGGAGGACCTCCAGGCCGCATTCACCGAGGCATCCCGGCAGTTCGGGGCCAAGGCCTATCTCACGACCACGATTCCGCCGTCGATCGATGCGAGCGGTGCGCCGGTGCTGGCGACCGTGACGATCGACGGGCAGGTCGTGCGTCAGGCCACCGCCCTCCCCGTGACCGCGTCGCTGGCCGCCGTCCCCCTCACGGCGCCAGCGACGCTCGGGGCGGGGCCGCCGACGGCGGCCGTCGCCTCGGGCGGGGTCGACTGGGCGCCGATCCTGATCGCGGTCCTGGTGGGCGTGGCGGTCCTGGGCGCCGCGTTCGCGATCATGCTGGTGCGACGGGACCTGACCAAGCGCCGCCGCATCGAGCAGGTGCTTCGCTATGACGGTCGCGGTGCCCGCGGCACGCGGGCCGACGGCGAGACCGGACCACGCTGGCTCAACGGACTCGACCGATTCCTGGCCGAGGGCGAGGGCTATCGCAAGACCGCGGGCCGGCTCGCGGCCGCGGGCTGGAGCCTCACCCCGGCCGGCTGGCTGGTCATCCGGCTCGCCGTGACGCTGCTGCTGATGATCGTCCTCGCGGCGCTGTTCCGGTCGCCGCTCATCGGCGCGATCGCCGGGATCCTGATCGGGTGGCTCGCGACCCATGCCTGGCTGCGGTCGCGCTGCACGGCGCGCCAGCGGGCCTTCGCGAGCGAGCTGCCGGACTTCCTCATGCTGCTCGCCAGCGGGCTGCGGGCCGGACTGTCCTTCACCCACGCCCTTGACTCGGCGGCGAGCGAGGGCAAGGGCGAGGTGGGCCGCCAGATGCGGCGAGCCCTCCGCGAGGTGCAGGTCGGGGCCCTGCTCGACGCGGCCCTGATGGACTGCGCGGAGCGGATGGACAACGACGACCTTCGCTGGACGGTCACCGCGCTGTCGATCCAGCGCGAGGTGGGCGGCAACCTGTCCACGATCCTCGACAACGCATCCGCGACGATCAAGGAGCGCTACGCGCTCCGACGCGAGGTGCAGACGCTGTCCGCGGAGGGCCGGCTGTCCGCCTACATCCTGCTCTCGCTCCCGCTCGGCGTGCTGCTGTTCCTCGTCGTCTTCCGGCGCGAGTACGTGTCGCTGCTGTGGACGGAGCCTCTCGGCATGGTCATGCTCGCCGTCCTGATCTTCCTGATGATCTCCGGCTGGCTGTGGATGCGCGCAATCGTGAGGATCAAGGTCTGATGAACAGCTACGTACTCCCCCTGGTGGCCGCGGCCCTCGCGTTCGCGGCGGTGATGGTGGCCTCCCTCGAGATCGTGGGACGCCACGAGCAGCTGGGCATGCGCCGTTCCCTGGCGCTCGTCCTGCGCATCGGTGCGGTCAACCCCGCCGACGCGGACCTGGCATCGGTGCCGAGCGAGTCGTTCGTGGCGAGCCTGGTCCGGTCCGTGGGCGACGGCGTCGTCGGGCAGCGCACCCGGACCCGGCTCCGCCGGCACCTGGCCTGGGCGGGCCAGCCGACCACCGAGGCGCTGGCGAACGCGGTCGATCGCAAGGTCATCTACCTCATCGCCGGCGGCTGCCTCGGCCTGCTGGCCGGCATGGTCTACGGGGGATGGGTGTGGCTCGTCCTCCCGGTGGTCGCCATCGTCGGCTACTTCCTGCCGGACGTGCACATCTACAACAAGGGCCTGCGACGAACGCAGGAGATCCAGCGGGGCCTGCCCGACGCCCTCGACCTGCTGAACCTGTGCGTCGAGTCCGGGCTGAGCCTGCAGGCCGGGCTGAGCCGCATCGCGGCCAGCCAGAGCGGCCCCGTCGCGGCGGAGTTCGGCCGGGTCCTGCAGGAGATGCAGCTCGGGGTCTCGCGCGCGGACGCCTTCGAGTCGATGTCGCAGCGCACCAAGCAGGAGGACCTGCAGCGCTTCGTCGCCGCGATACTGCAGGTCGACAAGCTCGGCATCCCGGTGGCCGCCGTCCTGAGGGAGCAGGCCAGCGACATGCGCGCCAAGCGGCATTCGCGGGCGCGCGAGCTCGCGCAGAAGGTGCCGGTCAAGATCCTGGCACCGTTGATGCTGTGCTTCCTGCCCGGCCTGTTCATCATCATCCTCGGACCCGCGGTTCTCATCGCCCTCGATGTCTTCGTGGGGCTGTAGCGCCCGGCCCAGGGCGGTCGAACCGGGCTAGGGCTGCAGCAGCTTGCTGGCGACGAGGACGCCCCATGCCCCGGCGAGCATGCTCGGGCCGAACGGCAGCGCGGACTTGCGGGTCGCGCGCCCGGTCGCGAGCAGCACGAGCGAGATGGCCGCGGCGAGGAGGAAGCCCGCGCAGGCCGCCCAGAGCGCGGCAGCAAGCGACACCCAGCCGACCGAGATGCCGATGGTGCCGGAGAGCTTCACGTCGCCCATGCCCATGCCGGACGGGTTGACCAGGTGCAGCACGACGAACAGGACGAGCAGGGCGACCCCTCCGATCGCCGCCGTGACCAGGCTGCCGGCCAGGTCGGACAGGACCGCGGGAAGGGCGAGGAGGGCGAGGAGGATCGGATAGGAACTGAGGGTCAGCGGGTTCGGCAGCCGCTTGGTGCGGGCATCGATGATGGCGAGCACCGGGGTCACGCTCGCCAGGTAGAGGTACGCCGGGAGGGTCCAGGTGAGCCCGAACCGCCAGCCGCTCAGGACGAAGAGCAGGCCGGTCCCCGCGACCGCCAGCCCTGCCAGCCTCGACGACACGACGGGCACGTAGGCCCGGATGACAGGAAGCAGCGCTGCCCCGATCAGCAGACCAGCCACCCCGAGGCCTGCGGCCCACTGCGCCTCGAGCATGGCCAGAACTGTAATGGCGGCCGCCGCTCGATGCGGCGACACCTCCGGACCTCCCGCGTAGGCTCGTAGGAGGGGGTTGCCATGGATGCGGTCTCGCGCGACGAGGCACTTGCTCCCGGGCTCCTGGCGTTGCACAGAATGCCGCTGGACACTCCGGAGCCGGAGTTGCTGCGGCGCGCCATCGATCTGGCCGAGGCGGTCACCGGCAGCCGGGTCGGCTACGTGCACTACGTCAACGACGACCAGGAGACCCTCGAGCTCGCCATGTGGTCGACCGCGACCATCGCCCATTGCAGCGTGGTCAACGACCGCCACTACCCCATCACGACCGCGGGGATCTGGGCCGACACGTTCCGCACCCGGTCACCGAGGATCCACAACGACTACCCGTCGACGCCGAACAAGCGGGGACTGCCAGAGGGTCACGTCACGCTCACCCGCCACCTCGGGGTCGCGGTCATCGAGGACGACGCCGTCCGGCTGCTGCTCGGGGTCGGCAACAAGCGGGACCCGTACGACGAGCGGGACGTGGAGGTCGCCCAGCAGGTGGCCGACGAGACGTGGATGCTGATCGACCGGCTTCGCGCGATGCGGGGTGCCACGGACGCCCTCGGCCTCCTGCGATCGCAGCATGGCCCGCTCCGGCTGTGCACGTGGCAGTGGGACCCGGAGACCGACGCGGTCACGTGGGGGCAGAGCGTCACGGGCATCCTGGGCGCCCGTCCCGGGGATCCCGGCTTCGCGTCATGGCGACCCCTGCTGGACGAGCTGGACCTCGACAGCCGCGAACTGCTGCGCAGTCGGCTCGCCTCGGAGGCGGACAACGACGTGCTGGACCTGTCCCTGTCCGGGGTCGACGCCGGATACGGGGCCCGGGCCTTCCAGTTGAGCGGCGGCTGGACGCTGCGTCCCACGGGTCGCGGCGAGATCATGCAGGGGGTGCTGAGCGATACCAGCGTGCTGGTCGAGCTCGACACCGCGCGGCATGCGGCTGAGCACGATCCGCTGACGGGGATGCTCAACCGGACCGGACTGATCGCCCGACTGACGCGCAGGCTCGACGCCCGGCGGATGCGCGCGAGTGACGAGTTCGCGCTCCACTTCGTCGACCTCGACCGCTTCAAGCCGGTGAACGACACGCTCGGGCACCTGGTCGGCGATGCCGTCCTGCGCGAGTGCGCCCATCGGATCGTGACGTCGGTACGCAGCTCGGACATTGCGGCGCGGTTCGGCGGCGACGAGTTCGTCGTCGTGCAGGGCGGTGGACCTACCGACGAGGAGATAGCTGCGCTCGCCCACGAGCTCATCGCCGAGCTGTCGCGGCCCATCAACGTGGGCCCGCTCGAGGTCGCCGTCGGTGCGAGCATCGGCGTCTCGCGCAGCAGCGACTCACTCCCCGGCCTGGACGCGCTCCTGCTGAGCGCGGACCGGGCGCTGTACGAGGCGAAGGCCCGTCAGTGCGGAGTGGTGATCGCCCGGCCCGGAACGCTTCACAAGCCGGGCTGAGCCGCCGTCCTGCGGGCCGTCCAGGAGGCGCGGAGGGTGGCCGGGTCGACCGGCCGGTCGGTGTACTCGTCGGTGACGGCGATCAGTTCGAAGCCGGCTTCCTGCAAGGCTGAGCGGACCTCGCCGTCGCTGTGGAAGTACTGCCGATGGTGCTCGGTGTAGGGATCGCCGTCACGGGCCCTGAGGACATCGATCCACGCGTCGCAGGTGCGGGCCTCGACGTCGACGAAGCTGCGGATGACGTACGCGTGCCCGTGCTCATCGCCCTCGATGACCGGATTGGCGAGGGCCATCGCCAGCATCGCATCGGTATGGAGGTCGAACGTCAGCCAGCCGCCGGGACGCAGCCGAGCCGCGATCGCGACGAGGGACAGCCGGAAGTCGGCCGGGTCCAGGTAGTTGAGTCCGTCGAAGGTCGACACTGCTGCGTCGTACACGCCGTCGATCGGCAGGCTGGGCAGGGTCGCGCGGACCAGGTCGACGCCCGGACCCAGCAGCGTGCGGGCGCGAGCCAGCATGGCCTCCGAAGCGTCGACCCCGGTGACCGCATAGCCGCGCGCGACCAGCTGGTCGGCCATCAGCCCGGTCCCGCAGCACACGTCGAGGATGCGGTGCACGCCGTCGGTGCGCCACCGGCGATCGAGCCACTCGGCCCACGACGGGAAGCAGGGGTCCACGACGATCTCGTCGTAGACCCCTGCCAGGCGCGAGTAGGCCTCGACCTGCCTCACGGATGTGTCTCGGTCCTGCTGAGAGGGACCCGTCAGATGCCGAGGATCTTGGCCTTGGCGGCCGCGAACTCCTCGTCGGAGAGGACGCCCTGGGTGTGGAGGGCGGCCAGGTTCTGCAGCTGGGTCATCTGGTCGTCCTCTGCGGGGGCGGCGGGGGCCGCGACGGGCGCAGGGGCCGGCGGAGCTTCGGCCTGCTGCTGGTCGTAGGCCTCCTGCTGCTTCGCGGCGTGCTTGTCGGCCTGGCGGTAGGCGACGCGGCTGGAGACCGCGGTGGCGGTCCCGGCGACGACGGCGGTGCGGGCGGCCATGCGCATGAGTCCCATGGTGAGTGCCTTTCAGTCGATTGGTGTCAGGGAGTGGATGACAGGGAGTGGATGCCCGTCCATGGGTGGATCAGGCGGTCAGGTAGGCCTCGACGACGTCGGCCGGGATGCGGATCTGGTCGATCACGAACGCGTCGGCCGCCTGCATCGCATCGACCATCGAAGCCATCCACAGGTTCTCGACGGCGATGAGGAGCGCGGCGCTGTTCAGCGGCAGGTCCTCGCTGACCTCGTCGGCGTCCTCGGGACCAAGAGCACCGGGCTGGGCGACGTCGATGCGGACGAACTCGGCACCGGTCTCGGCGTCGAGGTCGCCGATCTCCAGCGTCGTGACGACGCCCTCGGCGTCCTTCATCACGAACGTCAGGTCCAGGATGCGGATATTGCCGTTCTCCACCTGCTCCATGATCGCTGGCGCGATCCGCCCGGTGAACTTGTTGCCGGGAAAGCCGATGATGTACACGTCGACGGGGCCGACTGCCATGGTTCCTCCTGATTGGGATGTCGAGAGTCCTGATGGGCGGCCCTGTGCTGCGAGCGCCTGTTCTGCACATTATCAGGGCAATCGACGGGACCCGGCGGCAAGGAGCAGGAACCCGCGTTCCTGCGGAGTGCAGGACGTTGGGCCCTACGTAGCACCGCCCGGACGGTTCATCATTCGAGGATGTTCATGGTCGAGGAGGTGACGCTGCCCCTGCCCGCCGAGACCGCGCGGCAGCGGATGCTCGTCCACCTGCACATCAACGGGCTCGAGGACGTTTCGGCCGATGCCTTCGACAGCGGCCACGAGATGCTCCTGCGCGCGGGGGTCGTCGGCCTGTCCAAGCAGGTCCTGGTGCAGGTCCTGCCCCCCTACCTGGACGTCGAGACCATGGTGGTGCCGCTGCGGTGGGTCGCCACCGGGCCGACCGGCGCCCTGTTCCCCCAGCTCGACGCGAACCTCGAGCTGACGCCCGCGACGGAGTCGGAGTCCACCCTCCAGCTCGTCGGCAGCTACCGGCCGCCCCTCGGCGAGGTGGGCGCCGGGCTCGACCGGGTCGTCCTGCACCGGGTGGCCCAGTCCACGTGCCGCTCCCTTCTTCGCGAGGTGAGGTCGGCGCTGCTCGAGCCGCTGCCGGCATACCAGGCCGAGCTCGAGCTGAACCTGCCACGCCGTCAATGACGCCCTGCAAGAATCGGGCATGACAACCGCGCGCATCGGCTCCGTTCGCCTCGAGGTCCCCGACTACGACCTCGGACTGCGCGGCAAGCTCGAGCGAGCCGACAAGGCGGCGCCCGGCAAGCGGCTGTCCTTCTGCACCATCGTCTACGGCCTGTCCCTCGTCGACGAGGTGACCGACACCCCGATCGGTTCCGCGGCCAACGGCTATCCCGACGCCTTCGCCGTCCCGGACGAGGCCACTCGGGTGTCGCTGCCGTGGCGGGAGGGGCGTGAAGCCGTCATCGCCGACATGGTGCATGACGACGGCCGGCCGGTGGCGGAGTCGCCACGCACCGTGGTCCGCCGCCTGCTCGGGGAGTTCGACGCACTCGACCTCGCGCCGGTCTTCGGCTTCGAGTACGAGGTGTACGTCACGCACGACGCCGACACCGCTCTGGGCGGGCGCCCCCTAGGCCGCACGGTGAACGGCTACAGCCTGTCGCGGCTCACGGAGGCCGAGCAGCTGATCGACCTGTTCATGACGCGCATGGAGTCCATCGGCATCCCCATCGAGATGTTCCACTCCGAGATCGGTCCCGGCTTCTTCGAGTTCGCCCTGGCACCGGCGAGCGCCCTCGAGTCGACCGACCGCGCGGCGCGGTCCCGGCAGTACTTCCGCGAGGCCTGCGCAGAGCTCGGCCTTCGGGCGACGTTCATGGCGAAGCTCTACGACAAGGAGTCCGGCTCCGGCGGCCATGTGCACCAGAGCCTTCGACGCGGTGGCGCGAACGCGTTCTCCGACGGCGCCGGCGGGCTGTCGGACGTCGGGTCGCAGTACGTCGGCGGCCTGCTGGCCACCATGGGCGACTTCAGCGCGATGTTCAACCCGTTCGTCAACTCCTACAAGCGGCTCGACCCGAACCTGTTCGTGTCGACCCGCGCTACCTGGGGCACCGACAACCGCAACGCCGCCTGCCGCGCGATCCTCAACGTGCCGGCGGAGTCGGCGCGCGTCGAGAGCCGGCGACCCGGCGCGGACGCGAGTCCCTATCTGGTGTCCGCGGCACTTCTTGCGGGCGGGCTGCACGGGCTTCGGGGCCGGCTCGACCCCGGTCCGCCACTCCGGCCGGGAGACGATCTCGCGACCGCCGGCGGCGACCTGCCCAGCGACCTGCGCTCGGCGATCGACGCGTTCGAGCGCTCGGACGTGGCCCGGGAGTCCCTCGGCCCCGAGTTCGTGGCGAGCTTCGCCGCCACTCGGCGGGCCGAGCAGGCCGCCTTCGACGCGTGGTGGCGGGGCACGGTCACCGACTGGGAGCTCGCCCGGTATCCGGAGCACATCTAGGCATCCGGGCCGGATTGTCCACGAGGGGTGCTCGTCGAGTATGTTGTGCGCCGAAACAAAATTCTCGAGGAGACCCTGAATGAGCCGCGCCCTGCTTCTCCGCCTGCTGCCGACGATCGATCGCGATCGCTGGACCGCCGACCAGTGGCGTCGGCACCTGCTGTCCCGCGCCGAGTCCCAGGTCGAGCGCGACGACATCAACGCCACGTTCCGCGGCTGACGGCCCAGCGCCGGGCTACGCCAGCACGACCCGATTGCGACCCTCGGCCTTCGCCCGGTACAGCGCGGCGTCCGCCGCGTGCAGGCACTCCCCGGGATCGGGGCAGTCGTGGCCGAGAGTGAGCCCGATGCTCAGGGTCACGTACTCGTCGTCTCCATCGACATTGATGGGCCGGGCCACCGACTCCCGGATCTTCTCCGCAACTCCGACCGCCTGACTCGGGGTGGCGATCCCCTGCAGGATCACGACGAACTCGTCGCCACCCAGGCGGGCGACGAGGTCCTCGGAACGGATCGCGGCGGAGATGCGGTCCGCGACCGTACGCAGGACGAGATCCCCGGCCGCATGCCCCCTTCGGTCGTTGACCGGCTTGAACCGGTCGACGTCGCAGAACAGGATCGCGCGCTGGCGCCCACCCGGGGTCTGCTGCGCCGCCAGCTCGTCGATGTGCTCCATCAGCTGCGTCCGATTCGGCAGCCCGGGGTCGCGGCGGGCCCGGTCCCGCTCCCGCTGGCGCGCGTCGTAGCGGTCCGTCACATCACGCCAGGTGAGGCTGATCCCGTCGCCCACCCGGACCGCGCGATTGTCGAAGCGACGCATCGCTCCACCGGCTCGGCGGTCCGGAAAGGCGGCGTCGTCGAGTGCCAGCGGCTCTCCGGTCCGGACCACTCCCGCATACGTGTCGAGCAGGCCGTTCGGCCCGTGCTCCGGGAACAGGTCGAGCAGCCTGCGGCCCACCAGTTCAGGGTGGGGCAGGCCGTTGGCCCGACAGGCCGCGGCGTTCGCGTCCTGGAACTCGAAGTCGACGATGCCGCCGTCCTCGTCGCGCACCGCGCCGAGCAGGACCCACGGATCGATCAGGGTGTCGAGGGTCGCACGCAGCAGCTGGCGGGACTGCTGCAGCTCGAGACGCGACGTGACCTGAGCCTCGATGTCGCGCAGCGACGTCAGGCCGCCGCCCTGCGCACCGGCATCGTCCACGAGGACCCGCGCCCGGACACTCATCCAGCGCCAGCCACCGGCGGCAACGGCATAGCGCAGTTCCGTCGATTCGGGGTGCTGCGATCCTGCCGAGAGCGCGGGGAGCCGCAGGTCCCTTGCCGGCCCGGCGTCCTCGGGGTTGATGAACCCGACCATCGGTGCCCCCACCACCTGGGTCGGTGTCCACCCGAGGACCGTCTCGACGGACGGCGAGATCCATGTGCATATGCCCAGAGCGTTCGTGCGGTAGACCACGTCGGATGAGTTCTCGGCGAGGAGGCGGTAGTCCTCGTGGGCGGCGGCCAGTTCCTCCTCGGCGCTCACCCGGGCCGAGACGTCGATGATCTGCGCGACGAAGTGCCGGAACTCCCCGTCGGCAGCGCGAACCGCACTGACCGAGAGGTCACCGGACCGGACGCTCCCATCAGCGTGCAGGTAGCGCTTCGTGAGCCGGTAGCGGTCGATGTCGCCGTCGAGGACCTGCTGGACCAGGGCCAGGTCGCCCTCGAGGTCGTCCGGATGCGTCAACTCCTGCCAGGTTCGCCGCATGAGGGTCGCCGCGTCGAGGCCGAAGAAGGCGCACAACGCCGGATTGACGACGAGGAACGCGCCGTCCGGCGATGCGACGCACATGCCGATCGCCGCGTCCCACAGGGCCGCGTCGAGGACGTCGTCGCGTGCCCGTTCCCCGGCGGACCGGGCCGGGTCGGCCGCCGCCCGCACCCCGGGGGATGCGGGTCGCCCATCAACCACGTTCGCCTCCGCGCCGGCCGCTCGGCCCGAGACATCCGCGGGAGGTGGTGGCCGCCATCATTATGGGCACCCGGGCACCGGGAAGCCGGGCTGAGCCCGGCAGCGGCTATCGCCAGCATCCCGTGATCGTCGCGGCGAGGCCGTCGACCGCGCGCCGCGTGGACAGCGGGGTGTACCGCATGGGGCGGTCGTTGACCAGGATCGAGAAGACCCGCCTGCCGCCGGAAACGGTCCTCGCGATGCCCGACAGCGCGATGGTGTCGAACAGCGTTCCGGTCTTCGCCTGCACGTCGCCGCGGGCGCACTGCGATGGGTAGGTGCTGTACCTCCCGTACCGCTGCGTCAGCGTGCCGGTGCGCCCCGCCACGGGCATCGCCTTGCGAGCGAAGATCGCCGTGAACCGCTCGGGCTGGGTGATGCGGACGATCCGCAGGACGGTGGCGAGGAAGCGCGGCGTCAGGCGATCCTTGCGCGACAGTCCGCTGCCGTCGTAGATCAACTGGCCCGCCAGGTCCGCGCCGAGGGCGGTGAGCGCCCGCTCCGATGCGCGCCGCGCCCCGGTCCACGTGGGTCGGTCCCCCGAGGCGACGGCGACGTGGCGGAACAGCACCTCGGCGACGTTGCTCTCGGACTCGCGGAGCATCACGGCCACCGAGTTCGCCAGGGTGTGCCCCCTCGCCCTGACCAGCACGCGGGCATCCGGCGTGGCGGACTGGCGGCCGCCGACCCGCGCGGGCACGCCGTGGGCACGAAGCGCCGACGCGAACACCTCGGCAGCCCGGCGGCTCGGGTTGCCCCCATAGTCGCCGCGGCGTGCCAGCGCCTGCACCGGAGCGATCGCGTAGGACGGATAGTGCGCGGTCCAGCCCGGTCCTCGTCGGTTGGGTGCGAAGAGACTGCCGTCGACGTGGACCACGACCCGGGGCGTCCCCCTGATCCGCCCGGCGGTCCGGCGCGCAAGGGACTGGAGGTCACCGGTCGTCAGCAGGGGATCGCCAGCGCCCTGCAGGATGATGCTGCCCGGCGTGCGCCCGCGCAGGACAGTCGTCGCGAAGCGCCGGCCCGGTCGCATCGTCGCGAGCGCCGAGACGGCGGTGATGACCTTCATGTTCGACGCCGTGTGCATCGGCCGATCGGGCTCGTGCGCGGAGACGACCGCGCCGGTCGGTCCGTCGAGCACGATCATGGCGACGTCGTCCCCGAGGCGCGGATCGTGGAGGCGTCGCTCGAGCAGCCGGTCGACCCGCGGCCGTGGCGACCCCTGCAGCGCAGGCGAAGGCGAGTCCGGCAGCAGGTCGACCGGTGCCGGGTCGACCGGTGCCGGGTCGTCGGCCACCACGCCAGCCGGCCGTGCCCAGGCGGCCGGCGACCCGCCGATGCCCGAGAGGAGCAGCGTCGCGACTACTGCACTGCCCGCGATGCGCGCGAATCGCGTCATGGCGACCGGAGGCTGGCGGTCATGTCAGGATCCGATGTGGGCCGGGTCCATCCAGATGACCTCCCACAGGTGGCCGTCGAGGTCCTGGAACCCCCACCCGTACATGAAGCCCTGATCCTCCGGGTTCTTGTGGATGACGGCCCCTTGAAGCACCGCCGTGTTGACCATCTCGTCGACCGCCTCGCGACTGTCGACCGACACGCCCATCAGGACCTCCGTGGCTGCGTGGGCGTTCGAGATCGGCCGGGGCGTGAATCCGCTGAAGAACGGCTCGGTGAGCAGCATCACGAAGGCCTGGTCGTTGACGATCATGCACGTCGCGTTCTCGTCCGTGAACTGCGGGTTGAACGTGAAGCCCAGGCCGCCGAAGAAGGCGATGGAGCGGTCGAGGTCCCTGACCGGAAGGTTGACGAACACGAGGGAGGCCATCCATCGATCCAAGCACAGCGCCGGACTCCCTCGGCCCCTTTCTGCGATGCTGATGGCGTCGCACGCCCGAGTTGCCCGACGACCGTTCAGGGGGTCACCGTGGCCGATCCCACACCCGTACCGGCGGCACCTATGTCCTGATGCCGACCGCATACGTGCACGTCAACGAGGATTGCTCGTACAGCGGGATCCCCTACGCCGAGGCCACGTCGGTCGGCCCGAGCGGCATCGCGCCGGAGATAGGCACCACCTGACGAAGCGGTCGGATCGACGAGATACCCGGTCGTGCCCGGCCTAGACTGCCCATCGTCGCCGATCACGGCAGCGTCCGCCGCACGACCCGACCAGCTCAGGAGGCACCCATGCCCGACGACGACATCGAGATCGGCGAGGAGGTCGACGTCGAGATGGTCAATGACGCCAACGGCGCGGTGATCGGCGCGGTGGTGGACGACGTCGTCGTCGCCACGGGACCCGACGGCTCCATCGTCGACGAGACCATCGACGTGCTCGACAGCGAGGGCAACCTCCTGATGGAGGACGAGATCGTCAGCGTCTACGACGCCGACGCGAATCTCGTGGCCCAGGAGGAGACCGTCGCCATCGCTCTCGACGAGTAGGCGCCCGCTCAACCGCCACGACGGCCGGCGTCCTGGTGGCGTCGTGCCTCGAGGGCGATGGCAAGGTCAACCTGGTCCCGGAACAGCAGCGGGTTCTTCCCGGTCAGCTCGTTCACGCGCATGAGCCGGTGCCGCAGGGAATTCGGGTGCAGGTGCAGGGTGCGAGCCGCGGCCTGCACCGATCCGTCGTGCTCGAGGAAGCTCCTCAGCGACTCGAGCAGCCGGCTGCCGCTGGTTCGGTCGTGCGCCTCGATGGGCTCGATGAGCTCCGTCAGCAGGGGGGTCAGTGCCTCGGCCGGCAGGCTCCGGACGAGCAGCGCGAGGTTCGACTCGTCGCCGGATCTCCGCCGCACCGCATCGCGCTCCGACTCCGACCCATGGGCTATCGACCAGTCGTGGAGGGTCTCCGCGAGCCTCGGGACGATGTCGGCGAGGACGAAGGCGCGAGACAGCACGTAGGGGCTCCCGAGCGCTGCCGAGGCCGACGCCGGTGAGCGCACCTCGGACGTGATCAGGATCGAGACGCCGTCGACGTCCCCGATCAGGTGGGGCCGATCGGCGAACCAGCGCTCGAGGTCCGCAGCGCGGTCCTGCGGCCAGGCGGAGGCCACGAGGTGGTCGCTCGACAGCTGAGCTGCCCGCACGTCCTCAAGCAGCAGGTCCGGGGCCGCTCCGCGACGCGACACGGCGTCGAGCAGCCGGCCGACCGTCGCGCGATTCGAGCGGTCCGCCGCCATCCGGACGCGGAAGTCCGCGAGCAGCTCGGTGATCTGGATGAACGGCGTCGTCGGTGGGATCAGCAGGAGGGGCAGTCCGGTCGACGCGCAGGCCTCGCGCAGTGCGTCCGGTGGGGCCGCATGGACGTCACCGACCCCGAGTCCGAGTGCCGCTGCACCGCACTCCGCCAGGACCTCGACGAAGGCGATGCACCGCTCAGGTCCAGTGAGGCCGGAGCCGACCGTCAGCACCACCTCGCCGCCGCGCAGGTACGGTCGCGGGTCGAGGAGCTCGGTCGAGTGCGCCCACCTGACCGGCGTGTCGATACCCGCGCCGAGCACGGCGACGTCGATTCCCAGCGCGGGATCCTCGACCAGGTCGCGAACGGTAAGCCCCACCACGATGGCAGGCTACGCCCGCCATTGTGGGTCTGTACAAGGCAGCGCCGATCGCGGGAGATTCATCCAAACCTGATGGCAGACCATCGACGCATCGCGACGGTAGCGGGATCATCGCAGCCAGCGATCGGATGGTCGTCGTGGATCGAGGAGGTTCCGATGTCAGGTGTCAACGATCCGAGCATGGATGCGCCGGTGGAGCATGTGCATGCCGATCATCGGCTCAAGCGTGAGTTCTCGCTGTGGTCGGCGTTCGCGTTCGCGTTCGCCTTCATCTCCCCGATCGTCGCGCTGTACGGCATCTTCGGACTGTCCTACTCGACCGCCGGTCCGTCCTTCTGGTGGAACTTCCTGATCGTGTTCGGGGGGCAGCTCCTGGTCGCCCTCGTCTTCGCGGAGCTGGTGTCGAGGTGGCCCGTCGAGGGGTCCATCTACCAGTGGTCGAGGCGACTCCTGGGCACGGCCTACGGATGGATGGCCGGCTGGTTCTACATGTGGACCCTCGTCGTGGCCATGGCCGCGGTCTCGATCTTCTCCGCGGGCTTCGTGGCCAATGTCCTCGGCTGGGACGTGACGCCCGGACAGCAGGCCTTGATCGCCTTCGTCATCGTGCTGCTGGGCACGGCCGCCAACATGGCGGGACGGCTGGTGCTCAAGGTCCTGATGACCGGCAGCATCATCGCCGAGGTGATCGGCTCCCTCGGGCTGGGCCTGTGGCTCATCCTCTTCCACCGCGAGAACTCGTTCAGTGTGCTGACCGAGGGCTTCTCGGCACCCGACTTCCTGTCCCTGAGCGGTCCGTTCCTGGTGACCATGGCCTTCGTCGGATGGTCCTTCGTCGGCTTCGAGAGCGCCGGGTCGATCGCCGAGGAAGTGCACCATCCGCGCCGAAACCTGCCGAAGGCGGTCATCTTCTCGATCAGCTTCATCGCGATCGTCGTGATGTTCTCGTCGCTGGCGATCATCCTGTCCGTGCCGCCGGAGATCGCCGCCAACAGCTCCGACCCCGTCTTCGACACCCTTGCCTACCAACTCGGCGAGAACGCCGCCAAGCTCGCCGAGGTGCTGTTCACGATCGGATTCCTCGCGTCGTTCCTCGCCCTCCAGACCTCTGCGTCACGCCTCATCTGGTCGTACGCGCGCGACAACGCCCTGCCCGCTCCGCACCTGCTCGCGAAGCTGACGAAGGGGGAGAAGCAGCCGGCTGTCGCGCTCGCGGTCGCGACCGTCATCGGCTCCCTGATGATCCTGGCGAGCCAGGCGGCACCTGACTTCTACACGCTCATGCTGAACTTCACGTCGGGCGGCTTCTACCTCTCCTTCCTCTTCCCGCTGGTCGGCGCCCTCGTCATCAAGCTCCGCGGCAACTGGACCCCGGGACCGTTCAGCCTCGGCAGGTGGAGCATGTTCGTCTCCGTCGTCGCGCTGATCTGGGCCGTGTTCCAGTTCCTCAACATCGCCTGGCCGCGTGACTTCTACGGGTCCTTCCTCAACTGGTCCATCTACCTGGCCGTGGGCGGCCTCGCCGTGATCGGCGCGGTCATCTTCGCCGTCGTCCGTCGCCGGATCACGACCGTCGTGGTCATCGAGATCGACGATCCGGACGACGACGCGGCGACGGCCGAGTACCTGGCGGCGGAGCGGGAGTCAGGGCAGCGATGACCGGACCGGCGACCGGTGAGGCGCGGAGCAGGGTGCTCGTCGTGACCGGAGCGTCGAGCGGCATCGGCGCCTCGGTTCGAGAGGCCTTCCTCGCGAGAGGCTGGACGGTGGCCGGACTCGACCTCGTGGGCGACGAGCCGGCCGGCATCCGGTCCGTCGACGTGAGCGACGCGGCGGCGGTGGCGACGGCGGTCGCCGGGATCAGGTCGGAGCACGGCGCCGTCGACGCCGTGGTGACCGCTGCGGGGCACTACCAGATGGCACCGGCCGCCGACATCACCCGCGACCAGTGGCGGCGGATGATGCGCGTGCATCTCGGTGGCGCGCTGAATCTCGTGCGAGAGGTGGTGCCGGACATGAAGGCCAGGCATGCGGGCAGCATCGTCTGCGTCACGTCCGAGCTGGCGATCGGCGGAGGAGGCGGGGACGCCCACTATGCCGCCGCCAAGGGCGCCGTGATCGGGCTGATCAGGTCGCTGGCCGTCGAGCTCGCGCCCTTCGGGATCCGCGTGAACGGCGTGGCCCCCGGACCGACCGACACCCCGCTGCTCGCGGCCGACTCGCCATGGCGGGCACCCGAGTACCTGGCCACTCTCCCGGCCGGACGCCTCGCGCACCCGGCGGAGATCGCGCGCACCGCCGTGTTCCTGACAGAGGAAGCGACGTACAGCGCCGGCGACATCATCTCGCCCAACTCCGGGGCGGTGATCTGATGTCCGATCGGGTCCGCGTCGCGCTCGTCACGGGCGCGCGGCAGGGGATGGGTGAGGCGATCGCCCGCCGGCTTGCTGCGGACGGGCTGGCGGTCGCCTGCGTCGATGTCGTCGACGACCCGCGGCTGCATGCGCTGGCCGACGAGACAGGCGGCCACGCCTTCGTCGCCGACTGCTCCGCTCCCGACGACGTGGCGTCCCTGTTCGCCAAGGTCAGCAGCGTCATGGGGGATGTCGACGTCCTCGTCGCGAATCACGCCTACATGACCATGGCCCCCGTCGACGAGCACGACCTCGACGACTGGTGGCGCATCGTCGACACCAACCTCGGCGGCACCTTCCTGCTGATCCAGGCCGGACTCGCCGGCATGCGTCGCCGGGGGGCGGGCCGCATCATCGTGATCTCGTCCGAGTGGGGCGTGACCGGATGGGCTGATGCCAGCGCATACTGCGCGAGCAAGGCCGGCCTGATCTCGCTGACCAAGACCCTGGGCCGCGAGCTCGCGCCGGAGGGGATCGTGGTCAATGCGATCGCCCCGGGTGTCGTGGACACTCCCCAGCTCGAGGTGGACGCACGCGCCGCGGGGGTGACCCTCGACGAGGTGCACGCCCGGTACGCGGCCGGGATCCCGCTGGGTCGCATCGGACAGCCGTCCGAGATCGCCGCTGCCGTCTCGTTCCTCGCCGACCCGGCCGTCGGTTCGCTGATCGGGCAGGTCATCCAGGTCAACGGGGCGTCCACGCGAGGACGCGTCTAGTGGCTCGACCGGTCCGGTCGAGCCACCTACCTCAAGGAGGAGCACGTGCAGCCGCATGAAGTGGTCAATGGAGTCGTGGGGCAGTTGGACGCGCTGGCCGTGCCGCGCTACGCCGGCTACACGACGTTCGCCCGCCTGCCTCGGCTGGAGGACGTCTCCTCGCACGACATCGCCATCCTCGGCGTGCCGTTCGACACGGGGGTCACGTACCGTCCCGGCGCCCGGTTCGGTCCGGCCCACATCCGCCAGTCATCGCGACTGCTCCGGCCCTACAACCCGGAGGTGGACGTCGAGCCGTTCCGGGCCGTGCAGGTCGTCGACGCGGGAGACGTCGCCTGCACGCCGTTCGACATCGTCGAGGCGATCGACCAGATCGACGATGCCGCCTCGGCCCTGATCGCCGGAGGCCAGAGGCTGGTCTCCCTGGGCGGCGACCACACGATCGCCCTGCCGCTGCTGCGCGCGATGCACCGTGTCCACGGCCCGGTCGCCCTCGTCCACTTCGACGCCCATCTCGACACCTGGGACACCTACTTCGGGGCTCCGTACACGCATGGGACCCCGTTCCGGCGCGCCTGGGAGGAGGGCCTGCTGATGCCGGGCCACTGCGGCCACGTCGGAATCCGCAGTTCGCTCTATTCCCCGACGGACCTGACGGATGATGCGGAGATGGGATTCACCATCGTCCGGTCGATGGACTTCGAGGAGTGGTCCATCGCCGCCATCGCCGAGCGCCTCCTCGAACGGGTCGGCGACGCCCCGGTGTACCTGTCCGTCGACATCGATGTCCTCGATCCCGCGCACGCCCCCGGCACCGGGACCCCGGAGGGGGGCGGGATGACGTCCAGGGAGCTCCTCGGCGTGCTCCGGGCGTTCAGCGGAGCCAACGTCGTCGGCGCGGACGTCGTCGAGGTCGCCCCTGCCTACGACCACGCCGAGCTCACCGGCATCGCGGCCGCGAACGTGGCCTACGAGTTCGTGTCGGTCATGGCGAAGGGCCGAGGGTGACGGAGGACCTGCTTCGCCCGACGACCCCACTGCCGTGGCCGGACGACCGGGCCATGGCGGCATCGTTCTCGTTCGACGTCGACGCGGAGAGCGCGGCCCTGTCGGTCTCGTGGGACATGGCCGACCGACTGTCCGTCATGAGCCACCAGGCGTATGGTCCGCTGACCGGCGTCCGGCGCATCCTGGCGATCCTCGAGCGGCACGGCGTCCGCTCGACCTTCTTCGTCCCCGGCTGGACGGCGGAGCGCCATCCCGCCGTGATCCGCGACATCGCGGCGGCCGGCCACGAGATCGCCCACCACGGCTACCTGCACGAGTCGCCGCTGGGTCGGAGCGTCGCCGAGCAGGCGGAGGCCATCGACCGCGGGATCGACGCCCTCGAGAGGATCGCCGGAGTCCGGCCGGTCGGCTACCGGGCACCGCTGTGGGAGCTGACGTACGACGCTCCGGCGCTGCTCGCGGACCGTGGATTCCTGTACGAGTCGTCGCTGATGGACGCGGACTGGCCATACGAGCTCGCGGTGGACGCGGATCGCTCGATCGTCGAGATCCCGATCTTCTGGGCCCTCGACGACTGGGAGCAGTACGCGTTCATCCCGGGTGTCTACGAGACCGGCGTGATCGAGAGTCCCGTCAAGGTCGAGCAGGTCTGGCGGGCCGAGTTCGACGCCATGGCCGAGGAGGGCGGGGCGTTCGTCCTGACGAACCATCCGTTCCTGACCGGGCGCCCCGGTCGCGCCGCCGTCCTCGAGCGACTGGTTCGCGATGCCGTCGCGGATCCTCGCGTGTGGGTGGCGGCGATGGACGAGATCGCGCGTCATGTCCGCGCCCAGGACCTCCGCCCGCGGGCCGTCACGCGACCCACCCGGGGCGACGTCACCCAGTAGGGTCGGGCTCATGCTCAAGGGAATCGACCCGCTGCTCAGCGGAGACCTGCTCAAGCTGCTCGACGACATGGGCCATGGCGACGCCCTCCTGCTGGTGGACCGCAACTACCCGGCCGCCGCTTCCGGCAAGCCGGTCGTCCGGCTCGGAGAGGCGTCGATCGTGCGCGCGGCGACCGCCATCCTGAGCGTGTTCCCGCTCGATGCCTTCGTCGAGCATCCGCTGCAGCGCATGGAGGTCGAGGACGACCCGGTTCGCACGACGCCGGCCCAAGACGAACTGCTGGCGCTCGCTCGCCGGTCGGAGGGGCGGGATCTCGAGTACGGGGTGATCCCACGCCTCGACTTCTACCGGCGTGCGGCCGGCGCCTTCGCGGTCGTGCACACGTTGGACGCGCAGCCATACGGCTGCTTCATCCTTTACAAGGGAGTTATCTTCGAGGAATGAAGAGTCCCGTAGCCGCCGCGCTCGCCGGTGCGCTGATCGCATTCATCGTGACGGCCCCGCCGGCCGTGGCGGCCGACCGGCAGCCCGCGATGAAGGTCCTCGACTCCCTTCCCGTCTCCGCGGAGATGCAGACCGGTTACGACCGCGACCTGTTCCGGCACTGGGTGGACGCGGACGACGACGGCTGCGACACCCGCGAGGAGGTGCTGATCGCCGAGCGCCGCAAGGGCAAGGTCGTCGGCTGCGACGTCGTCGGCGGCCAGTGGCGCTCGATGTACGACGGCATCGTCACGACGGATCCGCGCACCTTCGACATCGACCACCGGGTTCCGCTTGCCGAGGCCTGGGGCTCGGGTGCCTGGCGCTGGGATGCGCGGACCCGGGAGACGTACGCCAACGATCTCGGATTCGCCTCGTCGCTGCTGGCCGTCACGGCCGCCTCCAACCGCTCCAAGTCCGACCGCGATCCCACCGACTGGATGCCGCCGCTGGCGAGCCAGCGATGCACGTACGCGAAGTCGTGGATCGCCGTCAAGTTCCGGTGGCGGCTCGCAGTGGACACGAGCGAGAAGTCGACCCTGCGCAGGCTGCTCGCCGGCTGCTCGCCGGACATGAGCGTTCCGGCACGGGCCGCGATCGCCACCGACGAAGTCGCGATCGCCACCGGGTAGGCGGGACTACTTCTGTCGCTCGATGTGCAGGGCCATGACCGGGCACGCGTGCGTCGCCGCCTCCGCGGATCGAAGGTCGGGCTTTGCGAGGTCGAAGCGAAGCCCGTTGCCCGGGAGCAGGGGGTAGCCCCACTCGTCGAGCTCGATGAGGTCCGGTGCCGCGTCGTGGCACAGGCCCCGACCGTCGCACTGGATGGGGTTGAGCAGCAGGGTGCCGATCACCTTGGGCTCGTCGCTGTCCTTGGAGTGGCTGCTCATTCGAAGTCCTTCCCGGACACGTCGACGCGTGCCAGGCGCACATGCGGCACGGGCAGCGATCCGGTCGACACCGGGCGGCGGGTGCCGGCCAGCGTGCATCGGCCGTCCAGATGCAGGCTGACCTCGTCGGCGAACGCGGCGAGACCGGTTGCCACGAACCGGGCCGTCCCGTCCGGGTGCTTGCAGCCGGCCCGGCCGCTGACCAGCCTGAGCCGCTGCTCGAGCCGCTTCATGTCCGCCTCGTCGGCGTGGCGCGCGGCGAGCAGGTGGAGGTCGTCGCTGATGGAGGGCAGCCCGAACAGGCACGGCCCGCACTGCCCCGCGCTCTCGCCCGCCATCCACGCGGACACCCGGGCCATCTCGTCGATCGGGCACTCGCTCTCGCCCATGAGCCACAGGATGCCGGCACCGATGACGCCACCCGCGTTGCGGACCGACTCGGGATCCCAGGCCGTGGCGTCGAAGCCCTCAGCGCCGACCCAGCCGCCGCCGTAGCCGCCGGTCAGGTACCCCAGGACGCGCTCGGTCGTACCGCCGCACAGCTCGATGACCTCGCGAACCGGCGTGCCGGTCGGCACCTCGATCACCCCGGGGGTGCGCACCGCACCGCCCACCGTCATGAGGGTCGTGCCGGGCGCGTTCGGGGCGCCGACGTTCTTGTACCAGGACGCGCCGTGCCGGGCGATCAGGGCCAGGTGGGCGAGGGTCTCGGCGTTCTGCACGAGGGTGGGACGACCGGCCGCGCCCTTCTGGAACGGCCGGTCGGGGTAGACCGGCGTGGCGCGACCCTCGCCGACCCAGTGCGACAGGGCGCTCTCCTCGCTGGCGACGTATCTCGCCGGCGGGGTCACGAGCTTGATGGGGAGCCGGTCGATGCCGGCCTCCTCGCGCTCGTCGAGGGCCCTGATCAGGCTGGGCACGAGGGGCGAGTCGCGGTGGAGGGCGAGGAAGGCATCGGTCGCGCCGATGGTCGTCGCGGCCGCCGTGATGCCGTCGAACACCAGGTGCGGTGACGACCGCAGCAGGATGGCGTCCTTGCCGCTGGCCGGCTCTCCCTCCATCGCGTTGGCGATGACCACGGGATGCTTGGACCTGCTCAGCGCGCCATGGTCTGCCGAGCTCTCGACCACGGCTCGGATCTTGCGCGAGGACGGGAACCAGCCGCCGCCCCGCCCGCGCAGGCCGGCGGCGTCGACTGCGGCGACGAGTGCACCCGGCTGGCGGCCATGGCGGCGTCGCAGCTCGGGCAGCGGCCCGTTCTCCGCGACGTGCATGGAGAGTGAGGACCGTGAGTCGATGCCGAGCCGCCCGTTCATATGAGCATGCTGGCGCACCGGCCGTGAGCGCCCTCCCACGCCGGGGCAAAGTCTTGGTAAAGGAACACGCATGTGAAAGCGTGTCCGCATGACTCTGGTTGCCGGTATCGACTCCTCCACGCAGTCCGTCAAGATCGTGGTCCGCGACTCCGAGACGGGCGCCCTCGTGCGCGAAGCCCGCGCGAGCCACCCGGACGGCACCGAGGTGCATCCGCAGGCCTGGCTCGACGCCCTCGACGAGGCGACCTCCGGAGTCCTCGACGGCGTCGCCGCGATGGCGGTGTCGGGCCAGCAGCACGGCATGGTCGCGCTGGACGAGGACGGGCAGGTCGTGCGCCCAGCACTGCTGTGGAACGACACGCGCTCGGCCCCCGACGCCGCGGACCTGGTCGCCGAGCTCGGCGGCCCCGACGCATGGGCGCAGGCCGTCGGCAGCGTCCCGGTCGCGGCCTTCACGGTCACGAAGGCCCGCTGGATGGCTCGCGTCGAGCCGGGCAACGCCGCTCGGACGGCCACGATGATGCTGCCGCACGACTACCTCACCTGGTCGCTTGCCGGTCGACCCGATGTCGCCGCGACCGATCGCGGCGAGGCCTCGGGCACCGGGTACTGGTCGCCGATCACCGGCGACTACCGGACCGACCTCCTGGACCGCGCGCTCGGGCACGTCCCGGCCCTGCCCCGGGTGGCAGCACCGGGCGAGCCGGTGGGCGCGACCTCGGGTGGCATCGTGCTCGGCCCCGGCACGGGCGACAACATGGGTGCGGCCCTCGGACTCGACGCGGAGCCGGGCGATGTCGTCGTCTCGCTCGGCACGTCGGGGACCGCCTTCGCGGTGTCGACCACGCCCGCGATGGACCCGACCGGGCTGGTCGCCGGCTTCGCGGACGCCACCGGCAACTTCCTGCCCCTCGTCTGCACCCTGAACGCCGCCCGCATCCTGACCAGCACGGCGGGACTGCTGGGCGTCGATCTCGACGGGCTAGCGGCCCTCGCGCTTGAGGCCGCCCCGGGGTCCGAGGGGCTGGTCCTGCTGCCGTACTTCGACGGCGAGCGCACGCCGAACCTTCCCGACGCGCGCGGCTCGCTGCACGGCATCACCCGCGGCAACCTCACCCCCCAGAACATCGCGCGGGCAGCCATCGAGGGCATGCTCGGCGGACTCGCCGACGCCGTCGACGCGCTGATCGAGGTCGGTGTCCAGCCCCGCCGGGTGCTGCTGGTGGGTGGCGCTGCGGCCAATCCGGCCGTCGCGACGGTCGCGGCGACGATGTTCCCGGTCCCGGTGGTCGTGCCGCCGGCGGGAGAGTACGTGGCGGACGGCGCGGCCCGGCAGGCGGCGTGGGTGCTGAGCGGCGCTGCCGCCGCACCGTCCTGGCCGACCGCGCGTTCCGGGATCACGACGCGCCTGGAGCCGGCCCTGGTTGCCTCCGTGCGGGAGAACTACGCGGCTGCGCGCGGGTCGCTCTACCCCGCCTGAGGACGCCCTGCAGGGTGCCGCCAGGTGTCCGTGACGTAATCAAATCGTTATCGGATGATGTCGAATCGATGCCAATAGCGCTTGTGTAGCGGGATCTTTGAGGCATATGTTGGCTGCGACAACAATGTATGTTCGCGCAGCCAACATATCCAGATTCGTTCCTGTTCGCGCAGAGGAGACCTCGTGTCGTTCGATCTGACCCCGAGCCCGGAGCACAAGTTCGCATTCGGCCTGTGGACGGTCGGAAACCGCGGCCGTGACCCCTTCGGCGAGGGCACCCGGCCCACCATCGAGACGGTCGACATGGTCAAGGGCCTCGCGGACATTGGGGTCTGGGGCATCAGCTTCCACGACGACGACCTGATGACCTTCGGCGCGCCTGAGGCGCAGCGACGCGGGCAGGTCGAGGCCTTCAAGAAGGTGCTCGACGAGACCGGCCTGGTCTGCTCGATGGCCACGACGAACCTCTTCTACCACCCTGTCTTCAAGGACGGCGCCTTCACGTCGAACGATCCGGCCGTGCGTCGGTTCGCGATCCGCAAGGCCATGGTCAACATCGACCTCGCCGCCGAGCTCGGCGCCCCCGTCTACGTGTTCTGGGGCGGTCGCGAGGGCGTCGAGACGGCGGCGTCGAAGGACACGCGCGACGCCCTGTCGCGGTACGCCGAGGCACTCGACTTCCTGGCCGGCTACGTCACCGACAAGAAGTACGACATACGGTTCGCACTCGAGCCGAAGCCGAACGAGCCGCGCGGCGACATCTTCCTGCCGACCGTCGGCCATGCGCTTGCCTTCATCTCGACCCTCGAGCATGCCGACATGGTGGGGGTCAACCCCGAGGTCGCCCACGAGACGATGTCGGGACTCAGCTTCTACCAGGCCGTCGCCCAGGCGCTGTGGCAGGACAAGCTCTTCCACATCGACCTGAACGACCAGCGCATCGGCCGCTTCGACCAGGACTTCCGCTTCGGCTCGGAGGGGATCAAGGACCACTTCTTCCTGGTGCGCCTCCTCGAGAGCAGCGGGTACGCCGGCGCCAAGCACTTCGACGCGCATGCGTACCGGACCGAGGACACCCAGGGCGTATGGGACTTCGCCCGTGGCTGCATCCGCAACTACCTCGCGCTCGCAGCCAAGGCTCGCGAGTTCGACCAAGATCCCCGCGTGGCCGAGGCGATGGCGTATTCCGGCGTCGCAGAGCTCGCGGAGCCGACTGTGGGTCCGTATTCCGCGGACTCCGCAGCCCGGTTGCACGCCGAGACCTTCGACCTCGACGGCCTCGCGAAGCGCGGCTTCGGGAACGAGGCGCTCGACCAGCTCGTCGTCGATCACATCCTGGGAATCGCCTGATCCCAGGGCTCGACCGCACCACACCTACTAACAAGAAATCGCAGGATCCTCCTGCGGGGAAGGGACAGCACCGCATGTCCAAGAGAATCTATGGAGCAGTCGCCGGCCTTGCTGCCGCGTCACTGCTCGTCGCCGCCTGTGGCGGTTCATCCACCAGCAGCGAGTCCTCCTCTGCTGCTGCTCCGGCCGAGTCGTCGGCAGCTGCCTCCGCGGCAGCCTCCGAGATGGCCTCCGAGGCTCCGGCCGCAGGTGGCAAGGTCTGCGTGATCCTTCCCGACACCGCTTCCTCTGCCCGCTGGGACGGCGCTGACAAGCCGTTCCTCGAGGAGGCCTTCACGGCTGCCGGCGTCGAGTTCGACATCCAGAACGCCGGCGGTGACAAGGCCAAGTTCGCCACGATCGCCGACGGAATGCTCGCAGGTGGCTGTACCGCCATGGGCATCGTGAACCTCGACAGCGACACCGGTGCCGCTGTCATCGCCAAGGCCACCGCCGCTGGCGTACCCGTCGTCGACTACGACCGTCTGACCCTGGGCGGCGGCGCTGCGTACTACGTGTCCTTCGACAACGTGGCCGTCGGCACCAAGATCGGCGAGGGCCTCGTCAAGTGCCTCACCGACGCCGGCACCACCGAGGGCCCGGTCGCGCTCCTCAACGGCTCGCCGACCGACAACAACGCCACGCTGTTCAAGCAGGGCTACCAGGCTGCCATCGAGGCGGCCGGCTACGAGATCACTGCCGACGAGTCCGTCCCGGACTGGGACAACACGAAGGCCGGCACCATCTTCGAGCAGATGTACACCAAGGCCAATGGTGACTTCGTCGGCGTTGCTGCCGCGAACGACGGCCTCGGCGGCGCAGTCGTCTCGGTGCTCGACCGCAACGGCCAGGCCGGCAAGATCTTCACCACCGGCCAGGACGCCACCGACGAGGGCCTGCAGCGCGTGCTGCTGGGCACTCAGTGCATGACCGTCTACAAGGCCGTGCGCCAGGAGGCCGACGCGGCCGCCGCACTGCTCGTCGCCCTCAGCAGTGGTGACACGACCGGTGCCGACGCTCTCGTCACCGGCACGACCACCGACAGCACCGCCGGAACCGAGGTTCCCAGCGTGCTGCTCGTCCCGCAGGCCATCTTCCCGGAGAACGTGAAGGACGTCATCGCTGACGGCTACACGACCGCCGACAAGGTCTGCACGACGGATGAGCTGAAGGCCGCCTGCGCGGAGTTCGGCGTTCAGTAGAACCACCATCATCGGGCCTGACCCGGTGACGTAGGACGCGGTGGGGGCGGGTGCATCACATCCGCCCCCACTGTTCTACCCCGTGCTTTTCGCGAATCGCCACTCCCGCCGATGCCGGTTACGAGAAGGTAACGACATGACAGATTCCAGTACTCCACTGCTGCAGCTCAAGGGGATCAACAAGAGCTTCGGCGCCGTCCATGTGCTTCGCGGGGTCGACCTCTCGGTCTACGCCGGACAGGTCACCGCGCTCGTGGGCGACAACGGCGCAGGCAAGAGCACCCTGATCAAGGGCGTGGCCGGCATCTACTCCTTCGACTCGGGCGAGTACCTGTTCGAGGGCAAGGTGGCCGAGGTGAGCGATCCCAAGGATGCCAATGCCCTCGGCATCGAGGTCGTCTACCAGGACCTCGCGCTCTGCGACAACCTCGACGTGGTGCACAACATGTTCCTGGGTCGCGAGGAGATGAAGGGCATCACCCTCGACGAGATCACGATGGAGAAGCGCGCGAAGGAGACCCTCAAGGGCCTTTCCGTGCGCACCCTCAAGTCGGTGCGCCAGCAGGTCTCCAGCCTCTCGGGCGGCCAGCGACAGACCGTGGCCATCGCGCGATCCGTGCTCTGGAACTCCAAGATGGTGATCCTCGACGAGCCGACCGCCGCCCTGGGCGTCTCCCAGACCGAGCAGGTCCTCAACCTCGTGCGCCGTCTGGCCGACAACGGCCTGGGCGTGATCCTGATCTCCCACAACATGAACGACGTCATGCAGGTCGCTGACAACATCGCCTGCCTCTACCTCGGATCCCTGGCCGCGCAGGTGCCGGCCAAGGATGTCAACCACAGCCGCGTCGTCGAGCTCATCACGTCCGGTCGCAGCGGGGACCTTGGGCTTCAACCGGAGATCGCGAACGCGGGAGGCGTGGCATGAGCACGGTCCAGACCACCGATGTGGACATCCCCGAGGCCGGTGACCAGGGAACCGTCGGCGACGCGATCCGGGACTACTTCCAGCGGGTCAAGGGCGGCGACGTCGGCTCGATGCCGGCCGTCCTGGGTCTCATCGTCCTGGTCATCCTGTTCAGCGCGCTGCAGTCGGGGACCTTCTTCACCCCGCTGAACTTCGCGAACCTCCTCAACCAGGGCACCGCGATCATCGTGCTGGCCATGGGCCTGGTGTTCGTCCTGCTGCTCGGCGAGATCGACCTGTCGGCCGGCTACACGGCAGGCACATCGGCCGCCATCATGGCCGTCAGCCTCACCAAGTGGGGCTGGCCGTGGCCGCTGTCGCTCCTGCTGGGCCTGGCCACCGGCACCGTCATCGGCCTGACGATCGGCCTGCTCGTCGCCAGGCTGGGCATCCCGTCCTTCGTGGTCACGCTGGCCGCCTTCCTGGGACTGCAGGGCGTCATGCTGCTCATCATCGGCGAGGGCGGCACGATCCCGATCCGCGAGGACGTCTTCCTGGCCATCATGAACAGGAACATGCCGATCTGGGCGGGCTGGCTGCTATGGGCGATCGTGGTGCTCGGCTATGCCGCGGTGGGCTACCGAGCGATCCAGAACCGCCGAAACGCCGGCCTGGCGACCACGTCGACATCCGTGTGGGGGGCCAAGATCGCCGCGCTCGCCGTGCTGCTCGGTGTCGCGGTCTACCTCCTGAACCTGCCTCGCCAGATCGTCCGGCCCGGCAAGGTGGCCTGCGAGACGAACATCCCGCCGTCGCCCGAGGGCTGCATCCCGGTCATCGAGGGCGTGCCGTGGGCCGTGCTCGTCATCCTCGTGCTGCTGGTCGTCCTCACCTTCCTCCTGGGCCGGACGTCGTTCGGGCGCCATGTGTACGCCGTCGGCGGCAATTCCGAGGCAGCACGCCGCGCGGGCATCAGCGTGCAGGGCATCAAGATCGCCTGCTTCATGATCTGTTCGACGATGGCGGCCGTCGCCGGCCTGCTCATCGCGTCACGTGACAACTCGGTCTCGCCCACCACCGGTGGCGCCCAGACCCTGCTGTTCGCGGTCGGCGCGGCGGTCATCGGCGGTACCAGCCTGTTCGGCGGCCGCGGCCGCGTCATCGATGCGATCATCGGCGGACTCGTCGTCGCCGTCATCGCCAATGGCCTCCCGCTGATCACCTCGCAGTCCGGCATCCAGTACATCGTCACCGGCCTCGTCCTCCTGGTGGCCGCCAGCGTCGATGCCATCTCACGGAAACGCTCATCCACCACCTAGCAAGGGAATGGTCGACAGCGCATGGTCACGCGAAGCGCGACGACCCAGGACGAGCTGCGACGGCACAATGTGGCCCGGTTGCTCCGGCGCCTGCACGAGGGGGGCGCCGCCAGCAGGTCGGACCTGGTCGCCTATAGCGGGCTGAACCGCAGCACGGTCGGTGTGCTGGTCTCCGAGCTTGCCGATGTCGGCCTCGTGAATGAGGGGGCCGGCTCGGCGGGCCAGGTCGGCCGGCCGTCGCTCATGGTGCAGCCGGTGCCGGAATCGGCCGTAGTGGTGGCCTTCGACCTCCGCGTCGAGCGCACGGTCGTGGCACTCGTGGGCCTTGGCGGCAAGCTCCTGATGCGCAAGGAGCAGCGGCACCGCCGGGCCAACTACACGCCGGACGCGGCGGTGCGCAACATCCTCAGCCTCACCTTGCAGGCGCTGCGCGCGGCCCCCCGGGACGCGGCGTGGGTCGGGGTGGGAGTCGGGGTGCCGGGGGTCGTCGACCACGAGGACGGACGCGTCCGGCTCGCACCCAACCTCGGCTGGGTCGACGTACCCCTCGGCGACGCTGTTCGGGAGGCCCTGACGGGGCAGTTCGGCTTCGCGCCAGTGGTGGTGGTCAACAACGACGCCGACCTCGGCGCGATCGCCGAGCACGCACGGGGCGTCGGGGTGGACACCGCCAACCTCATCTACGTGTCCGGCGAGGTCGGCATCGGCGGTGGGGTCATCATCGACGGTCGACCCATGATCGGCGCGGGCGGCTACGGCGGCGAGGTCGGGCACATGATCGTGAACCCCGGGGGCGTCGTCTGCCGGTGCGGTGCCCAGGGCTGCTGGGAGACCGAGATCGGCCGCGATGCCATTGTTCGGGCGTCCGGTCTCAAGGGCGACCACGACGAGGTCATCGAGGTCATCGCCGCTGCCTCGGCGGGCGACCGAACGGCGCGGGCAGCGATCGACGGTGTCGGCGAGTGGCTCGGCATCGGGCTCGCCAACCTCGTGAACCTGTTCAACCCCGAGGTGATCGTCCTGGGCGGGCACCTGAGGCAGATCTACCCCCTGGTGACCGGGACGGTCCACCGTCACATCCACGGTGCCCTGCCGGCCGCGCGCGAGCAGGTTCGCGTCGAGGTCCCGGCGCTGAGCGGCGAGAGCACCCTCATCGGCGCGGCGGAGACCGCGTTCGGCGATCTGCTCGCCGATCCGCTCGAGGTGCTGCAGCGATCGCACCATGCCGCCGCTTCCTGAGGTCGTCCTGACCGTCGGCGACGTCGAGCTCTCGATCGACCCGGACGCCGGCAACCGGGCGACGAGCTGGCGAGTCGGCGACCTCTCGCTGCTCGCCGAGCACGGCTCCGATCCACGCGAGCGCGGCATGTACCCCATGGGCCCCTGGGCGGGCCGCCTGCGCGACAACGCGTTCGACTTCCGCGGCCGCCGGCATGCGCTGCCCCTCACCTACGCCGGCTGGGCGATGCACGGCACGATCCCCACCCAGCCCGCGGAGATCATCGAGCACCGGCAGGAGGCCGATCGCGCGGTTCTCGTCGCGCGGGTGGTCGAGCATCCCGGCTGGCCGTGGGCAACCGCGATCGACATCGCGTGGGACCTGCGTCCGCGGGTCCTCACGACGTCGATCACGGTCCGGCCGACGGACGAGCAGGTCCCGGCGGTCGTCGGCTGGCACCCGTGGTTCGCCCGCGACCTGGGTCGCGGACGCCCACTCGAGTGGGCGATGGCGGCGATCGCCCGGGCCGAGCGCGGGTCGGACTACCTGCCGACCGGCCGGCTGATGCCGTACGACCCGGCCGACGGCCCGTTCGACGATGCCTTCCTGGTCCCCGGGGGCCGCGCGCTGCTGCGCTGGCCGGAGGCACTGGAACTCGAGGTCGCCTCGGACGGCTCCTGGTTCGTCGTCTTCGACCAGCTGTCCCGTACCGCCTGCATCGAGCCGCAGAGCGGGCCGCCGAACGGGCTGAACGACGGCCTCGGCGACCCGGTCGCCGTGGCGACGCCGGATCAGCCCGTGCGGCTGGTCACCACGTGGACGATGCGTGATGACCCGCCGGCGGGTCGAGGGTGACGACACGTCGCTGGGCTGCCGACGTCCGGGCGGCGTCGAGAACGCGAAGGTTCTCGATCACGTCGTCGAGGAGCACGGGGGGCGCGGTCGTGCCGCGAAGCGCGGACTCGACGCCGGCGTAGAACGCCGGCCACCGGCCCGCGTCCAAGGGGCGGCGTGAGTCGACGGCGACGCTCGCGTCGTCGAAGAGCCGGAGCAGGGCATCGGATCCGGCCGGCTCGCGGCCCCAGTCCGCATCCGTGGGCCGCCGCCCGGCAGCGAGGGCCTGCTCCTGAGTGTCGCTGTCCTCGATGCGCAGTCCGCCACGGGTGGCCAGCAGGGTCAGGCGCGGCCGACCGAACGCGGAGACCTGGCTGACGGTGAGCTGGCTGATGGCACCGCTGACATGCTCGAGGACGAGAACCACGTCGTCATCGGTCCCATCCACCGGACGCACGGTCCGGACGGCGGCCATGACCGAGGTGACCGGGCCCATCAGCTGCAGGGCCTGGTCGACGACGTGTGCGCCGAGGTCGTACAGCATGCCGCCCATGTCCTCGGGTGCCGTGGAGTTGCGCCACCCGTCCTTCGGGACCACCCGCATGCGCTCGAGCCGGGAATCGAAACGGTGGACCGTTCCGATGGCGCCCTCCGCCGCGACCCGGCGCGCGGTGAGGAAGTCGCTGTCCCATCGCCGATTCTGGAACGGGATCAGCAGTCGGTCGTTGGCGGCGGCCAGCTCGCGCAGGAGGGTCGCTTCCCGGGCGTTCGGCGCGATCGGCTTGTCGAGGACGACGTGCTGCCCGGACGCCAGCGCCTCGCTCGCGAACGGGACGTGCGTGACGTTCGCCGTGCTGATCACGGCCAGGTCGTACCCGGTGTCCCAGGCTTCCTGGGCGGTGGCGTGCACAGTGGCGTCGGGGTGCGCCGCGCGTGCGGCGGCCGCTCGGTCGGGGTGCGCCGTGACGATCCCATCCAGCGACAGGCCGGGCGTGCACGAGACGAGGGGGGCGTGGAAGACCCGACCGCCGAGGCCGAAGCCCACGACGACGACGGATATCGGGCGGTCGGACACGGCGGTCATGGTGCGAGTAAACCAGTCGATGCCGCGGGCGTGGCTGCCAGAAGTCGGAGGCATGACAAGTCCCCAGAAATGGGGCACAATGATCGTGTCGCTCTCCCCCGGGCGACACGGTCCAGGTCGAAGACCTGCAGGCCAGAAAACCCGCGCGACAGCCCCCCAGCCGCGCGGGTTTTCACCTGTCCGGGAACGGTCCGGCCGTCGGACGCTAGGCGGACCGGTAGATGTGGACGCGGGTCCCGAGCGGCACGTGCTCGAAGAGCCACTCCGCCCGGGCACGATCGCGCAGGTTGATGCACCCGTGCGATGCGCCGAAGTAGCCGTCGCGCCGGAAGTACGGCGAGTAGTGGATGGCCTGCCCGCCACTGAAGAACATCGAGAAGGGCATCCGGGTGCGGTAGAGGCTCGACACGTGACGCCGGCTCTTTCGCTGGATGCCGAAGGATCCCTCCCGGGTCTCGCTGCCCTCGATGCCGAATCGCGCGTCGGTGGTCATCCGCACGTCGCCGTCGACGACGTAGCGAAGCAGCCTCTGCTGCTTGTCGATGCACACGGTGGTGCCGCTCCGGCAGGCTCGGGGGAGTGCTCCGATGGTTCCGGCCACCCGATCGAGCAGTCGTAGGCCGCCTGCCCCCAGCGTGCTGGACAGGCGGCTGGCGAACTTGAGCTGGAACCTGCGCACGGCAGCGACCGTGGTGTGCCCCATCCGCTGGTCGGCGAGCTCGGCCGCGTCGATGTCGTAGCCGAGCCACTCGAGTCGTATCTGTGCCTCGTGCACGCGGTCGCCCCGGGAGTCGTGCCCCAGCGGGAGGTCGTCGGTCGGCGGAACAGCGGTGATGCTCGCCGGATCGGTGCTCTCCGCGTCGGTCGGGGGATCCTCGGACGGTGACGCCGCGGTGGTGCCGGCTGGCGGCACGGCGTCCTCGGCCTGCGCCGGGACGGGCAGCACCACGAGCAGCGCCGCCGCGCACAGGGCAGCGGTCAGCCAGCGTCGACTCAGGAGCACAGCGCAAGGGTACGCGTGCTTCACCATGGTCACCGCTCGGCGGCGGCCAGGTGCAGGACGAAGCAGCAGCCGCCGTCGGCATTGTGCACCGTGACCCGTCCACCGTGTGCGGCCATGACGCCCTGTACCACGGCGAGTCCGAGTCCGGCCCCGTCACCGATGGTGGGAGTGCGCGCGTCGGTTCCCCGCCAGCCGGGCGTGAAGATGCGGGTCAGGTCGTGGTCCGGGATCCCCCCGCACCCGTCGGTGACCGAGATCAGCACCTCCTCGGCCGTCCGGCTCGCCGAGACCGTGACACTGCCGCCCCGCGGCGTGTGGCGCAGCGCGTTCACGACGAGATTGGTCAGCGCCCTCGACAGCTCGCGCTCCTCGGCTGGAACGACGAGCGCACCCTCCGCCCGGCCGGTGAGTCGCACGCCCTGTGCAGCGGCAAGGGCGTCGGTTGCGGCGATGGTGTCGGAGACCACGTCACCCACGTCGATCCGCTCCAGGGAGAGCCGCAGCCCCCCGGACTGCAGTCGGGAGAGGGCCAGCAGGTCGTCGACCATGCCGGACATGCGGTCGACCTCCTGCCGGATCTGCCGGTGGTACCGAACGGGATCGGGCGCGACCCCGTCCTCGAGCGCCTCGGCCATCGCCCGCATGCCGGCCAGCGGAGTGCGCAGGTCGTGGCTGATCCAGGCCGCCATCTCCCGCCGTCGACGCTCCAGCTCGCGGCTCGCGTCGAGCTCCGCGGCGGCTGCTGCGGCGGCGCGAGTCTGCTCGTCGAGACGCCGTGCCGCGATCACGCCGAACGCCAGCGCCAGCGGAAGGGCGGCGGCCACGATCCAGGCCAGGACCGTGAGGTCGTGGCTGGACAGGAACATCGCCCGGCCGCACACGACCAGCGCGGCGGCCACGGCGAGCACCGGTATGACGGGGGCCAGGACGGCGGCGGCCCGTGGCGAGCGCCGCCCGAGCCAGCTCACGGCCTGCAGTCCGACCACCCCGGTCGCCGCGGCCGTGCCGGACGCGATGAGCACGACCTCGACCTCCGGTCTCATGCCGGGTCCCACCGGTAGCCGACGCCCCAGACCGTCACGAGTCGCCGTGGTTCGCTCGGCCGGACCTCGACCTTCTCGCGCAGTCTCCGCACGTGCACCGTCACCGTGGTGAGATCCCCGTACTCCCAGCCCCATACGGCAGAGAGCAGCTGCTCGCGCGAGAAGGCCTCTCCGGGGTGCGCGAGCAGGTGGGCGAGCAGGTCGAACTCCCGGCCGGTCAGCGCAAGCGGCGAGTCGTCCAGGGTCGCCATGCGGGCGACGGGGTCCAGCCTGATCCCGCCGTCCTGCCGGACCTGGAGCGTCGCGGGCGTCGGCGGCTGCGTGCGTCGCAGGACGGAGGCGACGCGAAGTACGAGCTCGCGGGGCGAGAACGGCTTGCTGAGGTAGTCGTCTGCGCCCTGCCCGAGCCCGGCGAGGCGGTCCTCCTCCTCGCCGAGGGCCGTGAGCATCACGATCGGCAGGTCGGGACGGTCCTCGCGCAGTCGTCGGCACACCTCCAGTCCGTCGAAACCCGGCAGCATGATGTCGAGGATGACGAGATCGGGGTTCCCGCGCGCCGCGATGACCGCGTTGGGCCCGTCCGGGGCCTCGAGCGTCTCGTGCCCGGCCTGGTTCAGGTAGGCGACCACGACCTCGCGCACGGTCGGATCGTCGTCGACGACGAGGATCCTGGCCATGGGATCACAGTAGGACCCGTCCCGTGCAGGCGTGGCTGCGCTTCGGTGCGGTAAGGACCTCGTAAGGGTTTCTCGCTGTCCGGGGGCGATGCCATGGGATGTCATGGCTGCATGACACCGACGACCTCACCCATCGCCCGAATCATCGTCACCGCAATGGCGACCGCCCTGGTGCTGACCGGCTGCGGCTCCGCTGCGTCCAGCGACCCGACCCCGGCCGATGCGCCCGTCGCACCGTCCGCGGTCGCCACGAGCGCGGCCCCGGCGAACGCGGAGTCGCCGATGGCGCCTCAGCCCGCGACGACGGCAGCGCCACCTTCGGCGGACTCAGCCGCGGTCGAGCCGAGCGGACCGGGGGCCTACATCACCTGGGCCCAGTACCAGGGGAGCAAGGACATGTACGACAGCGGCGACGTCGTGCTCTTCTTCCACGCCTCGTGGTGCCCGACCTGCCGGGCGACCCAGGAGAACCTCGAGGCGGATCCCGCGGCGATCCGGCCCGGCCTCGCGATCGTCAAGGTCGACTACGACGACTCGGACGACCTCAGGCAGGCGTACGGCGTCACCACCCAGCACACGTTCGTCCAGGTGGACGGCGACGGCGACGAGCTGGCGAAGTGGACCGGGAGCCAGACCGCTGACGAGATCGCGCAGCAACTCACCTGATGCTGCTTCTCCTCGGCGCGGTGGCGGCCGGGGTCCTCACGACCCTGGCCCCGTGCGTGCTGCCGATGCTCCCGGTGATAGTCGGCGGCTCGCTCGGTCCGTCGTCGCGCGAGTCGCGCCGCCGGGCGTACGTCATCACCGCGTCCCTCGGCACGTCGATCGTCGTCTTCACGCTGGTGCTCAAGGCGACGACCGCGCTCATCGCCATCCCGACCGATGTGTGGCAGTGGCTCAGCGGCGGCATCCTCGTCCTTCTCGGCGTGGCGTCGCTCCTCCCCGCAACGTGGGATCGCGTCTCGGCACGCCTGTCGCTGCAGGAGCGCTCGACCGGTCGGCTGTCGGCGGCCCGGCGGCAGCCGGGCACCCTGGGTGCTGTCCTGACCGGGGCCGCGCTCGGCCCCGTGTTCTCGTCGTGCAGCCCCATGTACGGGTACGTCATCGTCACCGTCCTGCCGGCGTCCTTCGCGCAGGGCCTGGTGCTGCTGCTCGGCTACGTCGTCGGCCTGTGTGCGACCCTTCTCGCCATCGCCCTGCTCGGCCAGCGGTTCATCGGACGGGCACGTTGGGCGGCCGACCCGCACAGCTGGTTCCGTCGCGGACTGGGCGTCGCCTTCATCCTGGTGGGCCTGACGATCCTCACCGGGCTGGACAAGGAGATCCAGACCTGGATCCTCGAGAACTCACCCGTCGCTCCCTGGGAGCTCGACTCCGGGTTCATTCCCGCCGGCTGAGGGTCGCCGCAGGCCGGATCACTGCGTCTCGAACCACCGTGGCGACGTCGTCCGGGGCGGGAAGAGGCGCTGGTCCCAGACGACGATCCGCGGTTCGCCGCGCAGGTTCGCCTCATGGGACCGACCGAGAGCCGGCCCGATCCCGCCCACGTCGGCGACCCGCTCGACGGCGACGCCGAACGCCGCTCCGAGCGACTCCCACTGCGGGGTGAGCAGGTCGACCCCGCGCTCGGGGTGGCCGAAGACCTGCTGGTCGAAACGCAGCATCCCGTAGCCGCCGTCATCGATGACGAGCAGGGTGATCGGCAGCGACTCCTGCGCGTAGGTGGCGAGCTCGCCGAGGGCGAACATCGGTCCGCCGTCACCGCAGACGGCCAGGGTCGCGATCCCCACGGACGCCGGACCGATCGCGGCCGGCAGGGCGTATCCAAGGGTGCCCCAGCCGACCGGGTACTGCAGGCGCCGCGGTCGTGGCTGACTGCTGTAGCCGCCGACCCAGTAGGCGCCGACGGCCATGTCGCAGACCACCGCCCCGTCGGCGGGCCACCCCGACTCGACCTGCTGAACCCATTGCATGGCGACCGCGGTGCGCGGGTCACGCGACAGTCGATCCACCACGGCCGGCCGGATCGCGGCGGCGTCGACCCACGGCTCGCGCTCGGGCACGCCCATCGCGTCGAGCTCCCCGTCGAGGGCGGCAAGGGTCTGGCCGACGTCGGCGGCGATCCGGCTGTCCAGGTCGACGGTGCGCTCGATCATGGACCCGAGGGTTACGGCGGCGCGGCGCGGCGGCAGGTCCAGGCGCCAGTTCTTGGTGTTCATGCCGTCGAACGAGGATCCCAGGATCAGCAGCAGGTCGGCCGCGGCCAGCACGGTCGAGACCTCGGGCTCATGCACCGGAGCGTCGATGAGGTGCCGGTCTCCGGCCAGCAGGCCACGTCCGGCGTAGCTCGTGACGACGGCGGCGCCGAGGCGATGCGCGAGGCGGCGGGCGGCGTCCTCGGCGTCGGAGCCGGTCACTCCGCCGCCGAGCCAGATCACGATCCTGGGCGAGGTCGCGATCAGCTCGGCCAGTCCGGTCACGTCGTTCGGGTCCGGCTGGGGGGCGGGCAGCCGCGGGATGTGCGGGATCGCCGCCGACCACGCCTCGCCCAGGATGTCGGTCGGCAGGCCCACGTAGCTGGCCACCGGCGGCGGTCCCCACGCATCCCGTAACGCGAGAACGGTGTAGGCGATGGCCTCCTGCCGCGAACGCGCGGCACGGGCCGGTGCGCCGAAGGCCGCGAACATGGCGCCCTGGTCCGCCATCTCGTGCAGGATGCCGCGCGGGCCACCGCCCACGCGCAGGCCGTAGTTGACCTCGCTCGCGAGGACGAGCATCGGCGAACTGCTCGTGAAGGCCTCGCCGAAGGCGGCCAGCACGTTCGCGGCGCCGGGACCGCTCGTCAGCAGGACGGCGGCGGTCGATCCGGTTGCACGGTAGAGGCCGTCCGCGGCGTAGCCCGCCGCCTGCTCGTGCCGGACGCCGACGATGCGCGGAGCCGCCTCCTGGTCCACGTCCCAGAACGGCAGGTTGTGCACCCCCGGGATCCCGAAGGCGCGCGAGACGCCGTGCCGGCCCAGCATCTCGAGGATGGCGGCGGCGACGGTCGGCTGTTCGCTCATGGTGTGAACGTAGTGCTCATGCGCGGGACTCGAACATCCCGAGGACGGCGGCCACGCCGAGCACGCTGCGGGGCGTGTAGGCCAGGCGCCAGAGCCCGCCGTGGTTGGCCGAGCGTGCGAAGAGGTCCATGGGGTTGTCCAGCGGGGTCGACGGATTCGCCGCGGCCCTCGGGTTGCGCAGGTCGTGGACGAGCAGCGCCGCCATCAGGGTGGTCGACGTCGATGGCTCGAAGACCTCGACGCCGAACCGCCCGGCACCGGCGTACGCGGCGGCCAGCGCCCGATTGCGCACCACGGACTGCGTGCGGGTCGCCGGGGCGAGATTGAGAGAGACCGGGGTCCCTGCGGACCGGGCGACCAGCGCCCGCCAGCGCTGGAGGCGCTTGGCCAGGGCGTAGTTGGGGCCCTGCTGCGGCACGAGCGAGTCGTTGATGCCGAACTCGACTCCGTTCTGAGACGTGTAGGTCTGCCGGTAGTTCGGCTCGAACTGCCGCAGCAGCCGGAGCGGGCTCTGGATGAGGCCGCTCAGTCCTCGGGCGTCCCAGCGCCGGCGCGCCTCCTCGACGGCCTCCGCGGGCACCATGAACACATCGGTCGGGGTGGCCAGGTAGGCGAGCGACAGGTCGTCGCGTCTCGCCAGCAGGTCAGCGGTGATGGCGTCGGCAGCCATGGACAGCAGCACATGGCGGGCGCCGTCGGCATACGCGTACATGCCGAGCACGAACGGCTGGTCGATCTCGTCGAGCCAGGTCCGGACTCCGGGCGTGCTGCGCAGCAGGTCGGCCCCGGCTCGGCTCGCCACGGTCTCGTCATCGTCGGGATGCACGAATCCGCCGACGACGAAGGGCGGGGTGCCGTCGTCCGCGAGCCGGATCGGCATGCGGAGCGAACCCGCGGTGGCACGGGTCGTCGCAATGAGGCGCCGCCACAGCTCCGGTCGAGGCAGGTCCACGGCGTGGACGCGGGCACCCCAGCGCAGGAGCGAGCGGGTCGGCCCCATCTCGGCGCCCGCGCCCAGGATGGCGATGTCGACGTCGCGAAGGTCCAGCCAGTCCGGGTTGTCGAGGACCAGGTGCAGGGCCTCGCCGAACCCGGGCTCGGCGATGCCGGCCTCGACCCAACGGTCCACCTGCCGGCGCAGTTCGTCGCCGAAGAGGCGGTGCCCGTGATATGGCAGCGAGAGGTCGGTCTCGGGCTCGACCATTCCGCGGACGACGACCGACCCGAAGCGCCGACCGCGGCTGCCCTGCATGGCGAGGTCGAGTGAGGTCTCCTGGCCCCGGTGCGCGAACACGAACCGGCGTCGCGCGGACTCCAGCCCGGCCGCCGAGATGGGGACCGCGGCATCGGGCTGCATCGCCGCGGCCATCACGATGTCGCGCAGGGGACCCATGTATCCGCCGCGCCAGTCCTTGGTGTGCTCGATGCGCGCCGCGATCGCGGGGTCGACGGTGCGAATCGAGTCGGCGAAGACGGCGCGGCCCGTCGCGGTGGTGCTCCTGCGCCCGTCCCCGCCCTCCGGAAAGCAGACGCCGGCCGCCTCGGAGCCCGGGTCGTCCGCCATTGTCGGAGGATAGCCAATCAGTCTCGGTGACCAGCGCAGATCGAGCTACCGATCTCGGCGGCGACGGCCAGCGTGATGCGGACGTCCTCCTCGGTCGTGCGGAAGTTGGTGAAGCACGGTCGAAGCCACGTGCGACCGTCGATGATCGCGGGCGAGATGTAGACGCGGCCGTCCTGCTGCATGGCGCGGCAGAGCACCTCGTTGTGGCGATCGAGATCGGGGCAGCCCGCGTACAGGTGGCGGATGGGCACGATCGAGAGCTGGGGCGGGTGGTCGCGGGTCTGGAAGTCGGGGTGCGCCGATGCGAGGCCGTAGAGGAGCTGGGCTTGGCTGAGGTTGCCCTCGATCGCCGCCCGGAACGCGGCGGCGCCGTGCACGCGGAGCGCGAGCCAGAGCTTGAGCGCCCGGAACGGCCTGGAGTACTCCAGCGTCACGTCGACGGCGTTCAGCGCGTCGTCCTCGTGGGGGATGTACGCCTCGTTGTGGCCGAATGCTGCCGCGAGGTCGCGCGTGTGCCGGACGAGGACGGCGCTGCACGCCTTGGGCACGAACATCCACTTGTGGGCGTCGACGCTGAGCGAGTCGACTCGGTCCAGCCCCTCGAACATCGGTGCGCTCGTCGGCGCGGACGCTGCGGGCAGTCCGTATGCGCCGTCGACGTGGAGCCACACGCCCCGCTCGGCGCACACGTCGGCAATGGCACCGATCGGGTCGACCGCACCCGTCAGCGTGGTGCCGGCCGTGGCCACGACGGCAATCGGGGTGATGCCGATCGCGACGTCGGCATCGATGGCGTCGGCGAGGTCGTCGACGCGCATGCGGCGACGGGCGTCGATGGGGATGGCACGGACGTTGTCGAGCCCGATGCCGAGCAGCTCGGCGGCGCGGGTGAGCGAGTAGTGCGCCTCGACGGAGCAGTACATCGTGGCGTGCACGCCGCGCATCCCGGTCGTTCGAGCCCCGGGCACCGCTCTCTCTCGCGCTGCGGCGAGCGCCGTGATGTTGCTGATCGTGCCGCCGCTGGTGAACGAGCCGAAGGCCGCGGGGAAACCGAGAAACGTGGCGAGCCACTCGATCGCCTGCCGCTCGAGCTGCGTCGCACCGCCCGCGTCGAGCGCCAGGTTGATGTCGTAGGAGTGCGCAAGGAGGTCGGCGAGTGCGCCGACCTCGAGCCCGCTGCTGCCGATGTACGCGAGGTAGCGCGGGCGTGACTGGGCGAGTGAGGCGTCCAGCACGTCCGCGGCGAGGTCGAGGTTCGCGATGACATCGCCCGGCAGGTCGGGCAGCGGCTCACGGAGCATGGCGAGCAGGCTCTCCGACGGAACCGTCTCGACGTCGCGGGCGGCGTCGAAGCCCTGCCAGGCACGGGCCACCAGCGCGGCGGCATGCTCCAGGGCTGGTGCGCGCTGGTCGCCGAGGGTGAGCCTCATGCTCGTGACATTAGCTGCTTGCGGTAGGGAGCGAGGTCCGCGGTCCGATCGACGCCCACGACGCCGACGAGGCCCGAGTCGTCCGTGTACTCGACGATGCAAGGTCCGTCGATGTCGCCGTCGGCGAGACGGACCCGGTCGGCGATTCCCGGCATGCCGAACGACTGCAGCTTGTGGTGGTACTGGTCGGACCAGAAGGAGGGCATCGCCGAGAACGGAGAGCGGTCGGGCTCGCGTCCGTCGAGGATCGCGGCGAGCGTGCGACCGGCTCGACGCCCCGTCTCGGTGGGCATGTTCCAGTGCTCGATTCGGCGCGGCGGACCGCCGAAGATCGCGTTCGGATGACGGGCGATGTCGCCGACGGCCACGACGGGTGCCATCGGCGTGGCCACCTGCATGGCGTCATCAACGAGGAGCCCGTCCGAGAGGTCGAGGTCATTGCCCTCGAGCCACTCGGTGTTGGTCACGGACCCCACCGCCTCGATGACGATCGAGGCCGGCAGCTCGGTTCCGTCGCTGAGCGCCACGGCCTGCACGCGCTCGCCGCCCTCGAAGCGATCGATCGTGTGGCCGAGATGGAAGTGGACGCCGTGCCGCTCATGACGCCGCCGCATCGCGGCGCCGAGCTCGCGGCCGAGCGGCCGGATCATCGGCTCCTCGTCGATGGCCACGATCGCGACACTGCTGCCGAGCATGCGAGCCGTCGCGGCGACCTCGCACCCGATGAACCCGGCGCCCATGATGATCACGTGCGAGCCGGGGGTCAGGCTCGCCCGCACGGCGTGCGCGTCGGTCGCCGTGCGCAGGACGTGGCGGCCGACCTCGGGTCCGGGGATGGGGAGGCGCCGCGGCCGGATGCCCGACGCGACCACGAGTCCGTCGAAGGGCAGGACGTGACCATCGGCCAGCGTGACGGTGCGTGCCGCGAGATCGCAGGAGCGGGCGGGCGACCCCAGGCGCCAGGTGACGTCCTCGACGGTCGCCTTGCGCCGGAACTCCAGTTCGGGCACGTCGATGCCGCCGGACAGCGCCTCCTTCGACAGGGGCGGTCGGTTGTACGGCAGGTGCTCCTCGTCGCCGACGACCGTGATCGGACCCGGGTACCCGGACGCCCGAAGGGACTCCGCGGTCCGCAGTCCGCCGAGTCCCGCACCGACGATGACGACGCCGCTCATGCCGGGCTCCTACTCGACCGTGATGGCCTGCATCGGGCACACGTCGGCTGCGCTCTCGATGTCGGCGCGGCGACTCTCGTCGGCCTCGGCCACGTACTCGAGCTTGCCGTCGTCGTCCAGCCGGAAGATGTCGTCGGCCTCGAAGCAGCACTGGCCGTAGTGCTGGCACTTCTCCATGTCGACGTGGACCTTGACCATGCCTACTTCTCCTCGATCGTTGATGGGTACAGATCCTTGGATGGGGTCCGGATGCCGCGGAACTCCCAGTCGCCGCCCTGGGCGGTGGAGATGACCTCCTCGCTCTCCGTCGGCTGGGCGCCGACGTCGGAGCGGATGGGGGTCGGGCCCTCCACGATCGTGTTCGACAGCGTGCCGAGGCCCTCGACCTGGACCTCCACGACGTCGCCGGGGTAGACGGTGCGCGAGTTGGCCGGAGTGCCGGAGAACAGCAGGTCTCCCGGCACCAGCGTGATCGTCCGGGCGATGTCGGCGACGAGGTAGTGCATGTCCCACTCCATCTCGTCCGTGGTGCCGTCCTGCTTCACGACGCCGTTGACGAGCGTGCGGATCTGCTTGCCGCGGAAGTCCCAGTCGGTGACGAGGCCCGGACCGACCGGCGCGAGGGTGTCGGCGCCCTTGACGCGGAGCATCGACCCCGCGTCGGTGTCGCGGAAGTCGTGCAGTCCGTAGTCGTTGCCGACGGAGTAGCCGGCGATGTGGTCGGCCGCCTCGTCCGGTGAGATGTTCCGGCAGGTGCGACCGATGACGATGACGATCTCGCCCTCGTAGTTGAGCCACTTGCAGCGCTGGGGTCGCACGACGGCGCCCTTGTGCGAGTTGAGCGCGGTGATGGGCTTGTGGAAGTACGTGGGCGCAGCGGGCAGCCTCGTCATGAATTCCTGCGTGCGGGAGTCGTAGTTCAGGTGCACCGCGATGATCTTCGTCGGCTCCGAGGGGGCGAGGTGGATCGCCTCGTCGACACCGACGATGCGCCCGTCGGGTGCGACGAGTTCGTCGCCGTGCCGCTGGGTGAGGACGGGGGCACCCTCGAGGAGGATGCGACGGTACTCGGTCATGCGCGCGGCTCCTTGCGTGTCCAGCCGGTCTCGGGTCGGTCGAACCATACGTGGACCTGGCTGGTGCCGATCGAGTTCTCGTAGTCCCCGAACTGGACGCCGGGCGCTGCGAACTCCGACTCGCCGAGGGCCGCTGCCATCATCAGGTAGTGCGCGAACCTGCCCTCCGGGCGCACGGTCAGGAAGTCGTCCATCGTGTCGAGGACGCGATCGTGGCGACCCTCCGCGAACCACGCCAGGCGCTCCATGTCCATGTCGCGGGCGCGCTGGCTGAAGATGTGCGAGGGGTCGCTCGCCTCGTGACTGCGTAGCTCGCGAAGGGGATAGAACGTGTGCGACAGCGAGCCGGTGGCGATGATGATCACCTTCCGGTCGATGTCGCGGATCGCGGACCCGATCGCACGTCCGACGCGCAGGAAGTCCTCCGAGTCCCCGGTCTGGCAGACGCTCATGGAGATCCACTGCTTGTCGAGCCCCTTGCCCAGGTAGCTCCACAGGTTGATCGAGGGGTAGTAGAGCGGCAGGTACGGATCATCGAGGGCGGTGATCCAGGTGCCGTTGTCCTCCGCCCGCGCGGCGATCGCCTCGGCCAGCCCGGGATCGCCCCGCCACTCGTAGGGGATCCGGCACATTCCCCTGGGCAGTTCCTCCGCCGTGAACAGGCCCGCGCGCAGGTGGTGCGAGGTGACCACGAACTCGACGGTCGTGAACCAGTGCGAGTCCAGGACGATGACCGTGTCGTAGTCGAGGGTCTCGAACTTCTCGGCCCTGATCCGCCTCAGCGCCGGGACCAGCGAGATCTCCCTGCCCTCGTTCAGTTCCAGCCGGGTCTCCAGCGGGAGCATGATCGTCGGCACGTGCGATAGGAGGCCCGCTCCTACGACTTCGCCCATGGCACTACTCCTTCGTCCAGCCGTTCGGTGCGTACACGGTGTTCTTGACGTCGGCATAGAAGTCGAAGGACCACACGCCGCCCTCCCGCCCGATCCCGGACCTCTTGGAGCCGCCGAACGGGGCCGACAGGTCGCGCACGAAGAAGCAGTTGACCCAGATGGTGCCGGCGACAAGGTGCTTGGTGAAGGCCTCGGCGCGCTCCCGACTGCCGGTGACGACACAGGCCGCCAGTCCGAAGTCGGTCCCGTTGGCCAGGGCCAGGCCCTCATCGTCGGTGCCGAAGGTCTGCATGGTCAGCACGGGTCCGAAGACCTCCTGCGTCAGGATCTCGCTGCCCGGCCTGGCGTCCCGGATCAGCGTGGGCGTGAAGTAGTGCGTGCCGAGTGCGGCATTGCGCTCGCCGCCGTACACGATGGTCGCCCCCTCGGCCCGGGCGCGCTCGATGAAGCCCTCCACCCGCTCGACGTGACGCAGGTGGATGCTCGGCCCGATCTGGGTCTCCTCCTCGCGCGGATCCCCCTGCCGGATGCGTGCCGCTCGCTCGACGAACCGGGCTGAGAACTCCTCGGCTATGCCGTCCTGGACCAGTAGTCGCGTCCCGGCCAGGCACACCTGGCCGGCGTTGTCGTACTGCTCGATGGCCAGGTCGACCGCGAGATCGAGGTCGGCGTCGTCGAGGATCACGGTCGGGCTCTTGCCGCCGAGCTCGAAGGAGCAGGGGATCAGGTTGTCGGCCGCCGCATGGGCGATGACCTTGGCGGTCGGCACCGACCCGGTGAAGCAGATCCGCGACACGTCGGCGTTCGCGGTGAGGGCGGCGCCGGCCTCGGTGCCGAATCCCTGGACCACGTTGAAGACGCCGGCCGGCAACCCGGCCTCGTGTGCGAGGTCCGCGAAGTACGACGCCGTCAGCGGAGCCCACTCCGGCGGCTTCAGCACCACCGTGTCCCCCGAGGCCAGGGCCGGGCCGATCCGCCAGGTCGCCAGCATCAAGGGGGCGTTCCAGGGGGTGATGATGACGGCGACCCCGGACGGATCCCAGGACACGTGGTTGGTGTGCCCACGCGTCTCGAAGTCGGGATGGGACAGGCGGTTAGCCGCGTAGTCGGCGAAAAAGCGGATGTTCATGGCCACTCGGGGCATGACACCGCGCCGGTGCGAGCGAAGCAGCGAGCCGTTGTCGGCGGTCTCGAGCTGCGAGAGCGCCTCGAGGCTGCCCTCGACGGCGTCGGCAACGCGGTAGAGGATCTCGGCCCGGTCGGTCGCGCTCATCGCGGCCCACGCAGGGAAGGCGGCCCGCGCTGCCGCGACCGCGGCGTCCGCCTCCGCCTGGCCGCCGCGATGGACCTGGGCGATCTCGGCGCCGTCGATCGGACTGATGCTGGCGAAGGTCGTCGGGGACGAGACTCGCTCGCCGCCGATCCAGTGCCGGGTGTCCACGGGGACACCGGCGACCTCGACGATCGACATGCGATCCCTTCCCGTCCGGTATACGTCGGCGGCACAATGGGCGAGGTGCTGCCCACTGTGCCGTGTGGTGTGCGGATTGCGAACCAGAGCCTGCAGTTCGTTCGGACCCTAATAGATAATGTGCGCCACGTCGACCCCCGCGTCGAACCGATTCAGGAGGAGAAGTGCCCCGACCCCGTATCGCCGTCCTCGGCCGGTTCACCGAATCGGCCAGCGCGCTCCGGTACCGGGGGCTCGTCTCGTCGCGCGCCCTGCTCGAGGTCGTGTGGGCCGCCGGCGGCGACCCGGTCACGCTGCTCCCCGGGGCGGATCCGGATGCGCTGGACTGGTCGACCCGCCTGTCCGGGTTCGGCGGCGTGCTGATGGCAGGAGGCGGCGACGTGGATCCGGCGCGCTACGGCGGCGACCCTGACCACGACACGGTCTATGACGTGGATGCCGTCCAGGACGAGGCGGACTTCTCCCTGGCTCGCCACTGCCTCGAGCACGCGGTCCCGACCCTTGCCGTCTGCCGAGGGCTGCACGTCGTGAACGTGGTCCGAGGCGGGACCCTCGTGATCGACATGCCCGAGAACCACCGGCACCTGGTTCAGCAGGTGCCGCTCGACCGGGGTGCCGAGCCCCTCGGCATCGGATTGGAGCCGATCGAGATCTCCTGCTACCACCATCAGGCCGTCGACCGGGTCGGAGCGGGCCTGACCGTGGTGGCCCGGGCCGAGGACGGGACGGTCGAGGCGGTCGTCGTGGACGCGCCCGCCTGGACGGTCGGCGTCCAATGGCACCCGGAGGACACCTACGCCGTCGACCCCCGGCAGGTCGACCTGGTGCGGACGCTCGTCGCGCAGGCCGCTCGCGCCTGACCGGCCATGACGCGCGCGCCATTCGTCAGCGGCGCTCGGAGGCCGTGATGCACATGAGCCGGAGGGCCTCGGCCACGGTGGCCCGGTCCGCCTTGGGGATGCCCGACACGGCGACCTGCTCCTGCGCGTTGAACTTCGGGAAGAGCCTCTTCATGAGTCTTCGGCCCGCGGGGGTGAGGCTGACCAGCACCAGTCGGCCGTCGTCCGGGCTGCGCTCGCGGATGAGCAGGTCGCGACCCTCGAGCGTCTTGAGCACGCCGGAGAGCGTTGCCTTCGAGAAGCCACCCTCCTCCGCGATCACGCGCGTCTCGGCCTGCTCCCATATCCAGGTGACCCACAGGACGACGAACGCGGTCCAGGTGAGGTCGTGCGGCTGCAGGACGGTTCCCTCGAGGTGGTTGCGCACGGCGTTGGCTGCGCGGAAGAGATTCGAGGCGACCGCCATCGCCTCGAAGTCCAGGTCCATGCCCGAAAGCCGGCTCTCCACAGCGCGCTCGGTCTCCGCGAGGGTGTACGGGCCGGCCATGAGGCTCCTTCGGTGAGGGTGTGCGGACAACCTACGCGAAAGTTCGTCAAAGGTGTTCAAATCGCCGACGGGGCATTACAGTCTGCCGGATAGTTCGGGCCCGAATGGTTGCGCGGCCCCATCGGACGACCCCGGAGGTTCCATGACCACGACGACCGACGTCACTCTCGCCGATCTCGGACCTGTTCGCCAACGGGGCACCCTGGGCGACGTTCGAGGACCTGAGAGCGAACTCCCCGGTCCACTGGAACACCGAGCCCGAGCCGAATGCGGGCTTCTGGTCCGTGACCCGCTACCACGACATCGTCGAGGTGCTGCGCAACACCACCACGTACTCGAGCCAGATCGGCGCGGTGAGCCTCGAGGAGCTGGACACGCGCCAGATGGAGATCCGCCGCTCCATGCTGGAGACGGACGGGACCCGCCACCGCGCGCTGCGCAAGATGCTCCAGCCCGAGTTCACGCCGCGGGCCATCGCCGGCTACGAGACCTTCCTGCGCGGGCTGTCTGCGTCCACTCTCGACGCGGCCCTCGTCAAGGACGAGTTCGACTTCGTGGCGGACGTGGCCGCCGACTTCCCGATCCGCGTCTTGGCCCGGATGCTGGACGTGCCCGAGTCGGACATCCCGCAGCTGATCAAGTGGGGCAACCGGATGGTCGGCAACACCGACCCCGAGCACGCCGACGTGCTGGCCGACAGCCCCGAGAGCGAGGCCTTCCGCGACCTGCCGTTCCGGTCGCCGGCCGCGCTGGAGGTCTTCAAGTACGGCTACGAGCTCGCCTGGAACCGGCGCGGCGGTGACGGCAAGGACCTCGTCTCCATCGTCCTCAACACGCCCCCGTCGGACGGTATCCCGATCGACGCCCGTGACTTCCGCAACTACTTCCTGCTCCTCGTCATCGCGGGGAACGAGACGACGCGGCACACGATCACGCACACGATGAACAACCTCATGAAGAACCCGCAGGCCATCGACCTGCTGCGTGAGAAGCCGGAACTCATCCCCTGGGCCGTCGAGGAGTTCCTGCGGTACGCCAGTCCGATCTACCACTTCCGACGCACGGCGACCCACGACGTGATGCTCAACAACAAGGAGATCAAGGCGGGCGACAAGGTCGTCGTCTGGTTCGGGTCGGGAAACATGGACACCGACGTCTTCGATGACCCCTACGCCTTCGACGTGACGCGCAAGCCGAACGAGCACATGACGTTCGGGCGCGGCGGACCGCACATGTGCCTGGGCAACGCCCTGGCCCGCCTGGAGATCCAGATCATGTTCGAGGAGCTCCTGGCGCGCGACGTCAATCTCGCGCCCAACGGCACGCCCGAGTTCCTGCGCTCGAACCTGGTGCACGGCTTCAAGCGGCTGCCCGTCAAGAAGGCCTGAACGCGGAGCCATCGCCCCGCGGCGTGAGTCAGGCGACGATGGGGAAGGCGATGCGGTCCAGGAAGGCGTCGACGAGGGCGTGCGCCCGGCGGCCCGCGTCCTCCCCCTCTGCGAGCGTGTGCTGGTAGAGGATGTCGGGGTCCTGCCCGTCGGCGACGACCAGGTCGCGTCCGTCGAGCTCGAGCCAGCCCTGCAGCGTGGCTGCCGTGACCTCGGGATGGAACTGCACCGCGAGGTTGCGACGCAGCACGAAGGCCTGCGACGCCCGCGAGTTGCGCGCGATCTCGCGCGCCTCGGGCGGGACCTCCCAGCGGTCGTAGTGGAAGTGGAACCACGGTCCGCGACCGACGATGTCAGGGGCCTGCGACCAGATCGCGGTCCAGCCGATCTCCGGACGCGGTGCGCGCGCGACCGACCCGCCGTGGGCCCGTGCGAGCAGCTGCCCGCCGAAGCAGATCCCGAGCACCGGCACGCCGAACTCGTCGGCTCGCCGCAGCCACTCGATCTCGGGCAGCAGCCAGGTGCCGATCTTCTGGTCGTCCCATGCCCCCCACGGCGCGCCCATGGGGACGATCACGTCGAACTCGCGCGGATCCGGGAAGTCGAAGGGCTGGTTGGGCTGTCGGAAGTTCTCGGGCGCCACGACGATCCGCTCGACGACCTCGAATCCGCGATGCGCGAAGCGCTCGGCCACCGGCCCGGGCGGACTCACGTGATCGTGCTGGAGGAACAGTGCCCGCACAGCGATTCCCTTCCGTCAAGGGGGCGACAGATTGTCGGTTTGCGTCTACTATCCGCTAGATCGTTGGGAGCCTAACGACCCAGCCACGCGAACCTAGCCGTTTGACGCCCACAGCGAAAGGCCATCCATGCACACCGATCTCGCCGACATCCGTCGTGAGCTGGACACCCTCGGCATCGACGTCCTGCGGCTGGTCTGGTCGGACGTGCTGGGGATCGCCCGGTCAAAGGACATCACGGTCTCGCAGCTGGAGCGCGCCGCCGGCCACGGCCCGACCTTCTGCCAGGCCACGTGGACGACGAACACCCGGGGCGATGTGCTCGACGGCCACGGCAGCCTGCGTGACGGCCTGTCGGACATGGTGTCGCGGCTCGACCCGAGCACGATCCGCGCCATCCCGTGGGTACCGGGCGTGGCCTACGGGATCGCCGACATCGATGAGCCCGACGGCTCGCCGAACCCGATCTCGCCGCGCACGTTGCTGCGCCGGGTGATCGCCGAGTACAAGCTGCTGGGGCTCATTCCGATCGTCGGCCCCGAGCTGGAGTTCTACCTCGCCCACCGGCCGAACGGGTCGTGGGAGCGCATCATCAACAAGGTCGGCCGCGTCTACACGACGGGTTCGATGGTGGATCCGGACGGCACCTTCCTGCACCTGCTGCGCATGATGGACCGGCTGGCGATCGGTGCCTTCGCGGGAAACCACGAGTTCGCGCCGTCGCAGTACGAGATCAACCTGTGGCACGGCGAGGCCCTGGACGCAGCGGATCGCACCTTCCTGCTCAAGGCCGGCATCAAGGACGTCTGCGCGAGCAGGGGCGTCATGGGCACCTTCCTCGGCAAGCCCTGGAGCGACGAGGGCGGCAGCGGATTCCATCTGCACCTGTCGGTGACGGACATCGAGGGCGACATGATGATGGACGAGCCCGACGGGTCCCCGTCGGTCATCTCCCAGCGCATGACCGCCGGCATCCTGGAGCATGCGGCGGCGCTTGTCGCCTTCTGCAATCCCACGGTCAACGCGTACAAGCGGCTCGGTCCGGACACGATGGCGCCGTACCGGGCTAACTGGGGCTACGACAACCGCACCACGTTCGTGCGGCTGCCACCGGAGCGAGGTCCCGGGGCGCGTATCGAGGTCCGGGTCGGGGACGGGGCCGCCAACCCCTACGTGGTCATCGCGGTGGTTCTCGCTGCGGCCCTCGACGGCCTGCGTCGACAGCTCGACTGCCCGCCCGCGTCCGAGGGCTGGTCGTACACCGACGAGTCGCGCCCGGCGCTGCCGATGTCCCTGGGAGCGGCACTGGATGCGCTCGCGGCCGACCGCTTCCTGACCGACATCATCGGCGAGCCGTTCGTCGCGGCCTTCGAGACGCTCAAGCGCGACGAGATCGCCCGCTACGAGGCAGCGGTCGACGATCCGGCCACGCGCGACACCACGCAGTGGGAGCTCGACGAGTACCTCGAGGACTTCTAGCGCCGACGCGACCCAGAAGGTCGCGTAATCGGTGGTTCCGCGGCTGTTTCGCGACCTTCTGGGTCGCGTCGGCGGCGTGGGGTGGGCGGCGGCGTGGGGTGGGCGGCGGCGTGGGGTGGGCGGCGGCGCGGAGCGGGCTCGTCAGACGGCGCGGGCAGGTCAGATGGCGCGGGACGCATCGGTGAGCAGCGAGCCCCCCGCGAAGGTCGTGCCCACCTCGACGTAGTACCCCGCGATGACCTCGTCCACGGGCAGGAGGCTGGCGGGCTCGTCCCATGGCGAGTCGAACAGGGACAGCTCGGCGTCGCCGACCCACGGTTGGCCGAGGTCGACGTCGACCCCGCCCATGGTCACGACCTGGGACAGCGACATGCCCGCCCCGGGCGTCAGGGACGGCATGACCCGGTGGTGCACCATCTTGTGGGCGTTGACGAAGCCGTTGGTGTCACTGGGTTCTCGCAGGGTCACCTTCGCAGTGGCGAGGCGGTGGTCGTAGGCGGCGAGCGACGCCCCGAAGGTGCCGCCCTCCGCGATCCGCGGCGCCGCCGTGCCCCGGTTGTAGGCACGCGTGACGTACGCGCTGCCGAGCTTCTTCGGGTAGCCCTGGAACCAGCCCCGTCCGATCGCGAAGTCCGTGGTCACCCAGATCAGCACGCATCGGCTGTAGGTGACGCCCTGGTACGTGCACCGGACGACGACGAACGCCTCGAGGTACTGCGATCGCGAGGGGTCGAGCAGCTCGGCCCCTCCGCTGCTGCATGACTGCCAGTCGGCCCAGATGAACGCGACGGCCCCGGGGTCCTGCGGCGCCAGGTCGAGTTCGGGCGGCAGCAGCGCGCGGACGTTCGCCGGGTCGGTGCGGTACTCGACCGTGAGCAGCGTGCCCGAGTAGTGCCACGGCATCTCCGGCACGAGTGCCGACGCTCCGGACGGCGTGAAGGGCGGTAGGAATCCGCGGAGTTCTGACATAGCGCCGAACCATAGCCCACGGCAATCGATCGTTTGCGCCCGAATGTCAAGGAAGTTGACGGCAAATCGAGCCAATCGCTTGACGCGCGCATCTCCATGCATCAGTCTCCTCCCTATCGTTCGGGTCCTTACGACTCTTGACGCTGCCCCCGCGACCGACTAGGAGAACCTTGATGGCTGGCCTGCAACCCGCTCCGGAGGAGACACCGGACACCGCGCTCCATCACGGTCGCCTCGGAGTGCTCGGGATCGTCTTCTTCGTCGTCGCGGCTGCGGCCCCCCTGGTCGGGATGACCGGCGCGGTGCCCGTCGCGATCGTGGTGGGCAACGGGGCCGCTGCCCCGGGTGCCTACCTCGTGGTGGGCCTCGTCCTCCTGCTCTTCAGCGTCGGCTACGGCGCCATGGGCCGTCATGTCACGAATGCCGGCGCCTTCTTCGCGTACGTGGGCCGCGGCATGGGCATCGCTCCCGGCGTCGGGCTCGGCCTTCGTCTCCCTGGTCGCCTACCTCGCCATCCAGCTCGCGATCTTCGGCTTCTTCGGCGGGCTCATGGCCGGCCAGATGAATGCCCAGTTCGGCCTCGACTGGCCGTGGTACGTCTGGACGCTGCTCTCCTGGGCACTCGTCCTCGTTCTGTCCCTGGCGAGCGTCGACATCGGCGCCAAGGTGCTCGGCGTGCTGATGGGCCTCGAACTCCTGTCGCTCCTGGTCGTGGGGCTCGCGGTGCTCTTCAGCGGTGGCGGGCCCGAGGGCTTCGACCTCGCTGCCTCGTTCGCCCCGAGCAACATCTTCGTGGGCGGCTTCGCCGGATCGGCTGGCATCGCCCTCGCGTTCGCGTTCGCGTCCTACATCGGCTTCGAGGCCACCGCGATCTACGGCGAGGAGTCGAAGGAGCCGCACAAGACCGTGCCGCGCGCGACGTACGTCGCCGTCATCGTGATCACGGTCCTGTTCGCGCTGACCGCCTGGGCCATCGTCTCGGGACTGGGGACGTCGGTCGTCGTCGACCGGGTCGTCGAGCTGACGACGATCGACGGAGTGCCGCTCGCGGACCCGGCGCAGGCACTCTTCGCGGTCGCGACGGAGTACGTGGGCTCCTGGCTGGCGACCGTCATGAGCTGGCTCGTGATCTCGAGCCTGTTCGCCGGCCTGCTCGCGTTCCAGAATTCGGCTGCGCGCTACTTCTTCGCCATGGGCCGGGCCGGCGTGCTCCCGGCGAAGCTCGACCACGTGAACAAGTCGGGTGCGCCCGTGTGGGCGTCGGTGACGACGTCGGTGGTCACCCTCCTGGTCATCGTCATCTTCATCGTCCAGGAGCTCGACCCCATCGTGAACATGTTCTTCTGGTTCAGCGGCATGACGGTCGTGGCGATCGTGTTCGTCGAGATGCTGGTGTGCGTCTCGGTGATCATCTTCTTCCGGCGCGAGCCGCTCGACCGGCGCCCGTGGAACACGATCATCGCTCCGGCGCTGTCGTTCGTCGCACTGCTCATCGGCGAGTTCCTGCTCACGTCCCGGTTCGGCCTGCTCGCCGGCACCGTCGCCGAGGGCGTCGATCCCGACCACCGCCGCGTGGGGCCTGAACACCACCGGGTGGATCCTCGTGACGACGCCGTTCGTCATCTTCATCCTCGGCGTCCTCATCGGCTCGGTCCGGCAGAACAAGGAGAACGTCGACGCGGTCGCCGACCTCGTGACCTGATCGGCCCGCACCTCGCCGAGCGACGTCGCCGGACCGATCAGCGCGATCGCTCGGCGAGGAACACGCCCGCGAGGACCACGAAGGCACCCACCACCTGCAGGGGATAGAGGGTCTCGCCCAGCGCGACCCAGGCGATCAGGATCGCCAGCAGCGGCTCGGTCATGCCCACCACCGACGCCTGGGATGCCCGAATGTGGTGGAGCGAGACGACGACGAGCCAGAACGGCACGACCGTGCCGAGCACGATCATGTACGAGCACAGGGCCCATAGGGGCACGGCCGGCCCGGTGTCGCCGAGCGGGAATCCTTCACCGGACAGGGCCGACCACGGGAACGACCACCACGGCTGCACGATGGCCCAGAACAGGGCCGCGGCGCCGAACCCCCACATCGTCAGCGACACGGGATCCCGCGGGTGAGGTCCGCGCACCTGCCGGTCGGCCAGCAGGTAGTAGATCGCCAGCGCGCCGGCCGCACCGAACCCGGCGATGACGCCGAGCCCGTCGAGGGTGAAGCCCGCCCACACCTGGCCGACGAGGGCGAGCCCGAACAGGGCCAGGACGAGGGCGAGCCAGACCCGTCCGCTGACGTCCTCGTGCATGCCGAACCTGAACCAGAGGGCGACCATGATCGGTGCGGTGAACTCGATCAGCAGGGCGACGCCCACCGGCAGCCGGCTGATCGAGACGAAGTACAGGTACTGCGTCATCGCGATCCCGAGGATCCCGTAGGCGAGCAGGACGGGGACCTCGGCGCGTCGGATCCGCAGCGCCGGGCGCCGGGTGAGTCCGACGACGACCAGCAGGATCGCGAACGCGGCCGTCACGCGCAGCTGCGAGAGTCGGGCGGCGTCGATCCCGCTGAGGAGGATCGACTTGGAGATCGTGCCGTTCAGCGCGAACAGGGCCGCGGCGACCAGGTAGAGCGCGTACCCGCGAGCCGGACGGGGATGGCGTGAGGCAGTGACGCCGGGAAGCGGCTCGGCGAGGTCGCTCACGCCCGCAGAGCGGCCTCGTACACGGCGATCGTCTGGTCGGCGATCGCGTCCCAGCCGAACTCCGCAACGGCTCGGGTCCGGCCCGCGACGCCCATGGCCCGCGCTCGGGACTGATCGGCGGCGATGACGTTGACCGCATCGGCGAAGGCGAACTCGAAGGCCCTCGGCTCGCTCGCGTCGTAGGGCACCAGCAGACCGGTCTCGCCGTTGACGACGACCTCCGGGATGCCGCCGACCGCACTCGCGACCACGGCGGTCTCGCAGGCCATGGCCTCGAGGTTGACGATGCCGAGCGGCTCGTAGATGGACGGGCAGACGAAGGCGAGGGCGTGCGTGAAGAGCTGGACCAGCTTGGGCCGGACCACCTGCTCCTGGATCCAGATCACGCTGGCCTCGCCGCGCTCGGCGCGCAACTGCTCGACGCCGGCCGAGGTCTCCTCGCCGATCTCCTTCGTGTCGGGCGAGGAGGCGCACAGGACGAGGGTCACGTCGTCATCGAAACGGCGGGCCGCGTTGATGAGATGGACGATGCCCTTCTGCCGCGTGATGCGGCCGACGAACAGGACGTAGGGTCGGTCCTGGTCGATGCCGAACTCGGCGAGCGCATCGGTGCCGCGATCGGGGTGGTACACGGTGGTGTCGATGCCGTTGTGCACGACGTGCACCCGGTCGGGGTCGACCTTCGGATACGCGGACAGGACGTCGCCGCGCATTCCGTGGCTGACGGCGATGATGGCGTCGGCGCCCTCGTAGGCGGTCCGTTCGACCCAGGAGGAGACGCGGTACCCGCCGCCCAGCTGCTCCTCCTTCCAGGGGCGCAGCGGCTCGAGCGAATGGGCCGACAGCACGTGCGGGACGCCGTGCAGCAGCGCCCCGACGTGACCGGCGAAGTTGGCATACCAGGTATGCGAATGCAGGAGGTCGACCCCGGCGGTCGCGCCGACCATCTCGAGGTCGACTCCCAGGGTCTGGATCGCCGCGTTGGCGGCGAGCAGCGAGGCCGGGACCGCGTGCGCGATGGCGTCTCCGCGGGGCGCACCGAAGCAGTGGACGTCGACCTCGATCTTGCGCCGCAGCTCGGCGGCGAGGTGCTCGACGTGGACGCCGGCCCCTCCGTAGACGTCCGGTGGCCACTCGCGGGTCAGCATTCCGATTCTCACGATACGGAGCCTAGAGGTCTTGTCTGCATGCCGCCGCAGGACCGTCCCAATCTGTATATGGTGAGGTGGTGAGCGCTGATCCGCACGTCCTGGCAATGGTCCTTGCAGGTGGCGAGGGCAAGCGCCTGATGCCGCTGACAGCCGACCGGGCGAAGCCCGCGGTCCCCTTCGGGGGGTCCTACCGTCTGGTCGATTTCGTCCTCTCGAACCTCATCAACGCCGGCCTGCGCCGCGTGTGCGTCCTGACGCAGTACAAGTCGCACAGTCTCGACCGGCACGTGACGCAGACGTGGCGCATGCCGACCCTGCTCGGCGACTACGTCACGCCGGTGCCGGCGCAGCAGCGCCTGGGACCGCGGTGGTACACCGGAAGCGCCGACGCCATCTTCCAGAGCCTGAACCTGGTCTACGACGAGGCACCGGACTATGTCGTCGTGTTCGGCGCCGACCACGTCTACCGCATGGATCCGATGCAGATGATCCAGTCGCACATCGCGAGCGGCGCCGGTGTCACCGTGGCCGGGATCCGGATGCCCAAGGCGATGTCGAGCGAGTTCGGCGTCATCCAGACGTCGCCGGACGGCCGCAAGATCGCCAACTTCCTGGAGAAGCCCGCCGATCCGCCCACCATCCCCGGCGATGACGAGCACTGCTACGTGTCGATGGGCAACTACGTCTTCACGACGTCGACCCTGATCGAGGTGCTCAAGGCCGACGCCGCGGACCCGGCATCGGTCCACGACATGGGCGGCAACATCATCCCCATGATGACCGACCAGGGCGAGGCCCAGGTGTACGACTTCGCCGAGAACGTGATCACCGGAGCCACGGATCGCGACCGCGGCTACTGGCGCGACGTCGGAACCCTGGACAGCTACCACGACGCCCACATGGACCTGGTGTCCGTGCACCCCATCTTCAACCTCTACAACCGGCGCTGGCCGATCCTGTCCAACCTGCCCTCGCTGCCGCCCGCCAAGTTCGTCGAGGGCGGCAACGCCCACGAGTCGATGGTCGGTGCCGGCACGATCATCTCCGGTGCCCACGTTCGCACCTCCGTCCTGGCCACGAGCGTCGCGGTCGACGCCGGTGCCTACGTGGAGGGCAGCGTCATCATGCCCGGCGTGCGGATCGGCCGGAATGCGGTGGTCCGTCGGGCGATCCTCGACAAGAACGTCGTGATCCCCGACGGCGCGCAGATCGGTGTCGACGTCGAGCGTGATCGCGCGCTGTACACGGTGAGCGACGCCGGCGTCGTCTGCCTCGGCAAGGGCGTCACGGCCCAACTGTGATCCACCGCGTCGACCGGTGACGGCCGGCCGGTGCCTACTGCCCCTCGGGTGCGTCGTCGACGAGGTCTGACGGAGGTGCGGTCAGGTCGAGCATCGTCCCGAAGTCGCTCAGCGACGTGGACATGAAGGCGGATGCGGCCTCGCCGTCCGCGAGGCGCAGCAGACGGTCGACTCGGACCACGTGCTCGCTGGCATCGAGCCATACCGTGACGTCGATGCGTGCGTCGCGCACCGCGTCGCCGAGCCCGTCCAGCTCCTCGTCGGTGAGTCCCATGGCCCGGAGATCCGACGGATCGGCCCGAAGGCTGCCGCGGTAGCGGGTGGTTGCCTGCCCGGCCAGTATCTCCGTGCCGTCGACGGCCACCCCGCCCAGCGACTCGAGTCGGCGCAAGGGATCTGCCGCTCCCGAAGTGGGGGTCGAGCCCGCGTCGACGCCGCTCGCGGGGAGCCGAAGCCATCGACCGTCCGGCGGACTGACCTGGACGAGGATCCACCGGTCGGTCACGAGCTCGCGGGTGGCGCCCGCCCCGCCCGTCCACGTGAAGTCGCCGAGGCCCGCGGCGAGGTCCGAGCCGCCCCTGCCGTGCAGCACGCGCTCCGTCGAGCCGACCCGGGTCATCAGGTCGACGGACAGGAGAGCCGATCCGATCGACTCGGTGCCGATGACCGCCGAGACGAAGCCGTCGGCGGACGGGCTCGGCGGGATCGGGGACGAGGCCGGGGACGAGGCAGGGGACGCGGCCGGGACGGACGACGGCCGAGTCGGCGCGACCACCACCTTGGTGCCGCAGGCCACCAGGGCCAGCGCGACGACGACGGCCGGCAGGGCGGCCAATGCGACGCTTCGCGCCTTCATGCGCCTAGTGGACCACGGACCTGCGCGCTCAGCCGACTCGCCCCGAGATGTAGTCCTCGGTGCGTGGATCCTTCGGGCTGCTGAAGATGTCGCGGGTCACACCCGCCTCGACGAGGCGACCGCGCCGTCGGCCCAGCTCGTCGAGCTCGGCGGTGAAGAAGACGGTGCGGTCCGACACCCGCGCCGCCTGCTGCATGTTGTGGGTGACGATCACGATCGTGTAGTCCTGCGCCAGCTGCTGCATCAGGTCCTCGATGCGTGCAGTGGCGACCGGGTCGAGCGATGCGCACGGCTCGTCCATCAGGATGACCTCGGGGCGGACCGCGATGCAGCGGGCGATGACGAGTCGCTGCTGCTGACCGCCCGAGAGTGCGTACGCGTTCTGGCGGAGGTCGTCCTTCACCTCGTCCCACAGGGCGGCGCGGGTGAGGCAGTCCTCGACGAGGTCGTCGAGGTCGACCTTCATGCCGTTGACCCGCGGTCCGTACGCGATGTTGTCGTAGATGGACTTGGGGAACACGTTCGGCTTCTGGAAGACCATGCCGATGCGCCGGCGCACCTCGATCGGATCGACCTCAGGGCCGTAGAGGTCGGTGCCGTGGTAGCTGAGCAGCCCGCTGAGCCGCGCCTCCGGGATGAGGTCGTTCATGCGGTTGAAGGCACGCAGCAGGCTCGTCTTGCCGCAGCCGCTGGGGCCGATGAACGCCGTGATCTCGTTCTTCAGGATGCTCAGCGACACGTCGCCGAGCGCCTCATGGTCGCCGTAGTGGATTCCGACGCTCTCGAGCGTGAACACCGGGCCGAGCGCCTCGGCCATCCGGTCCCGGTCGGACTGCGGACCGAGGCCCTCGAACGTCCAGCCCGGTACCCGCGGACTCTCGGAGTCGGTCATCGCAACCTCTCGGCGGATCGGGGCCCTCGTGCGCCTGCTGCACATCCTGTCATCTGCGGTGCGCCGCCCTCGCTCGGATCCAGATGGCCAGGCCGTTCATGGCGAGCAGGGACACGACGAGCAGGACGCTCGTTGCGGCGGCCAGGACGTGGAAGTCGTCGCGTGCCTCCTTCGTCCACGTGTAGATCTGGATCGGCAGCGTCGTGTAGCCCGACAGGAGCCCGGTGGGGTTGAACGTGATGTAGCCGGCCGCCCCGACCATCAGGAGGCAGGCGGCCTCGCCGGCGGCTCGCGACAGGGCGAGGATGACGCCGGTCGAGATCCCGGGGATCGCGGCCGGCAGGGTCTGGTGGTAGGCGGTCTGCCACTCCGAGGCCCCGAGCGCCAGCGAGCCGTGCCGGATGTCCTGCGGAACGGCGCGCAGTGCCTCCCGGGTCGCGATGATGATGATCGGCAGGATCAGCAGCGCCAGGGTGAGGCCGGCCGTGAGCACGCTCTGGCCCAGGGCCATGGCCCGCGCGAACACGGCGAGTCCCAGGATGCCGAACACGATCGACGGCACCGCTGCGAGGTTCGAGATGTTGACCTCGACGATCCGCTGGAACCGGCTGCCGGGCCGGGCGAACTCCTCGAGGTAGAGCGCGGTGAGGATGCCCGTCGGCACGGCGAACACCGCGGTGACCGACATGACCCACAGGGTTCCGGTGATCGCCGACTGGGCGCCGGCCAGCTGCGGGCGGCGGATCGTGGGCATGTTGGACCAGAGCATCGAGTTGAGCCGGGGCCAGCCCTCGATCGTGATGTAGGCGAGCAGGACGAACAGCGTGAGGACGGCGATCACGAGCGCGCCGAGCGCGAACCCGACGAACAGGCGCTCGCGCGACTGCCCTTGGGCGATGCGCGGCGTGCGCGTCAGGAGCGGTGCAGCGGTCATGGCTGCACCTGCCGGAATCGTCGGACGAATCGGATCATGACGAGGTTGAGGAAGAAGGTGATCACGAACAGCAGCAGGCCGACCGCGAAGATCGACGAGTACTCGATGCTGCCGGTCGCGAGGTCGCCCGAGCCGGCGGCGGCGATATACGACGTCATGGTCTGGGTGCCCTCGAGCGGATTCATGGTCAGGTTGGGCTGCAGCCCGGCGGCGATTGTGACGATCATGGTCTCGCCGATCGCGCGGGAGGCGCCCAGCACGATGGCGGCCACGATCCCGGAGAGGGCGGCCGGCATCACCACACGGACCGTCGTCTGCATGCGGGTCGAGCCCAGGGCGACCGACCCGGCGCGCATGCCGGCCGGCACCGCCGTCATGGCGTCCTGCGACAGCGAGGCGATCGTCGGGACGATCATGATGCCCATGACGAGGCCGGCCGACAGGGCGTTGAAGATGTCGATGTCCGGGAAGATGCGGATCAGGACGTACTGAGTGACGAACTGGAGGGCGAAGAGGCCGAGCACGACGGTCGGGATCCCCGCGAGCATCTCGAGCACCGGAGTCAGCGTGCGGCGGACCCGAGCCGATGCGTACTCGGACAGGTAGACGGCGGTGCCCAGGCCCAGGGGTACGGCCACCACCATCGCGATCGCGGTGATGAGGAGCGTGCCGGCCACGAGCGGCAGGACGCCGAACGCGCCGTCGGCGAAGAGCGGGGTCCAGACGGTGCCGAAGAGGAAGTCGCCCAGTGGGACCTCCGCGAAGAACTGCAGCGACGGGATCACGAGCGAAACGATGAGCCCGAACGTGGCGAGCACGGAGATCGCCGCCGCCACCATCAGGATCGCCTTGATGACGCTCTCGCCGCGTCGGGGGGAGGTCCGACGCAGCGACGGCGGCGAGAGGGCGGCCGCCTGCCGGGGGTCATCGCTCACGACGGCGAGCCGCCGGGTGACGTCAGGCGTGCGTAGTCGGCCTCCAGACGACTCCGCTGACCGGCGCTGAGCGGGATGTACAGGGCGCCCCGCGCGATCTCCTCGTCGTGCGCGACGTAGTGGTCGAAGAAGGCCCTGACCTCGGGACGCTGCAGGGCCTGCCGCGATGCGTACACGAAGAGTGGCCGGGACAGCGGAGAGTAGCTTCCGTCCTGGGCCGACTCCGTGCTCGGTGCGACGCAGCCGCGACCGTTGTCGACGGCGACCGCGTGCAGGCGTTCCTGGTTCTCCTCGTAGTAGGTGTAGCCGAGGTACCCGAGGCCGCCCGTGGAACCCTCGACGCCCTGGACGATCACGTTGTCATCCTCGCTCGCGGTGAAGTCGGTCCGGCTGGCGCCCTCGATGCCGTTGACGGCGGCGGTGAAGTAGTCGAACGTGCCCGAGTCGGTGCCGGGACCGAACAGCTTCAGCGGCTCGTCCGGGTAGGTCGGGTCGACCTGGTTCCAGTTGGTGACCTCGGATCCCGGTGCCCAGATGCGCCGCAGCTGATCCATGGTCAGGCACTCGACCCAGTCGTTGGCCGGGTTGACGACGAGGGTGAGGGCGTCGACGGCGACCTGCAGCTCGCCGAACTCGATCCCGGCCGCACGGCACTGCTCTGCCTCGTCGGGGGTGATGGGGCGCGAGGCGTCGTTCGCGTCGGTCTCGCCACGGCAGAACTTCTCGAACCCGCCGCCCGTTCCGGACGCACCCACCGTCACGCGCACGTCGGGGCGGACCACCTGGAAGTCCTCGGCGGCGGTCGCGGTGAGGGGGAGCACCGTCGAGGATCCGTCGACGCGAACCTCGTCACCGGATGCGACCCCACCGGCGCAGGCGGTCAGGAGCAGCGGACTCACCAGCACGGCGAGCTGGGCGTGGCGTCTCACGGATCGGCCCGCACGCTGTCAGTCCCCAAGGAGGGTATGCCGCTCGACCCCGACGACCTGGACGGTGCCGTCGTCGGCGAAGTGCCGGTGGACCACGATGAAGCCGCCGGGCGGGAGCCGGTGATCCCACGCCCGTGCCGTGGCGGGGTCGTCGTCGTCGATACCGAGCTCGTGCCCGATGGCCTCGAGGAGCGTGGGCAGCACCGGGCGGTGGGAGCACAGGACGGTCGCCGCGGGGTCACGTGCGAGGGACGCGGCGCGTCGGGCCGCCGCGAGAGGGTCCCGGTGGTGGGCCTCCTCGGACAGCTCGGGCTCGGCCGCGACGTCTACCTCGAGGTGCGCGGCGAACCGCCGTACCGTCTCGGTGCAGCGACGTGAGCTCGAGGCGTGGACCTGCTGGATGCCGAACGCATCGAGCAGCGGGATGAGCAGCTTGCTCTGGCTTCGACCCTTGCCGGTCAGGGGGCGCTCGGCATCGACGGCGCCCTTGAAGTCGGCACGCTTCATCGCCTGCGTGTGCCGAAGCACGACCAGGGGGGTGGTCATGGGGCGTTCCGCGGCGATGAGCGCCAGCCGCGCATCGGACGGGTACGTCAGGAGCGCGGCGGCTTCGGCCAGTGGGACCCATCGGATCTCGTCGACCTCGTCGTCGGCCGCGAACTCCTCCTCGCCGCCAACGCGTGCATGCCAGTAGTTGACGACCTTCGGCATGCTCAGCACGCTGTAGCTCTGCGTGGGCAGGGGGGACATGAGGACGGGGGTGTAGCCCGTCTCCTCGTCGCACTCGCGGACCGCCGCGGCCACGACGTGCTCGCCGCTGTCGAGCTTGCCTTTCGGAAGCGACCAGTCGGGCCGCAGCGGGCGGTGGACGATCAGCAACTCCGGGATGCCGCCGTTGTCACGGACCAGCACCACGCCGGACGCGCGGATGACCTCGTTTCGCGCCATGGATCAGGCGAAGCCGGTCTTCTTGGCGCACCGGCGGGCCGACGGCCAGAGCTTCACGAATCGGAAGCGGTCGATGATCTCCTCCTCGGACTCGAACTCGTACAGCAGGCCGAGCGAGAGGCCGGTGAGCCCGTCCGTCTCGGGATGGCCGGCCAGCTCCCGGATGATGCCCTGGGCGACGTGGGCGTCCTGATGGTCGCCCAGCAGCTCGGTCACGTCGGCCAGTCGGTCCGCGAAGCGCGCCATGTCCTTGCCGAAGATCGGCGCGACCGACTCCGCCGCGTATCGCGCGCGCTTGGCCTTGATGCGGGCGGCGTGCCAGGTGGGGCTCGGCCCGTCGATGTCGAGCTCATCGATGCATCGGCGCAGGCGGCGCCAGGTGCGGGCGACGAGCGGCAGGAGTGCCTCGGTGCAGGGCGTGAACGCAGCGTCCGTCACGGGCGGCTCGATCGCAGCGGTCATCAGGTCGTCGACGAGCAGTTGGTGACGGTCGCTGCGCAGCGCCGCGAGCGCACTGGATCGGGCGGCGGCGAGCCGGCGGTTGAGCAGCGGGTCGATGGCGGCGCGGGCGCGCTCGGTGTCCGACGCCTCGGACAGCTCGCCCGCGTGCCGGTCGAGGCGCTCGAGCATGACCTCGGTGTCGCGGATCGCACCGAGCTCACTGGCCAGCCACTTGAGCTCGTCCTTGAGCCCCACGGTCACGGATGGGTCCATCAGCGGTGCGAAGGTGGCCAGGGCGCTGCGCAGTCGGCGGGCCGCCACCCGCATCTGGTGCACCGAGTCCGGGAGATCGCGGCGCACGGAAACATCGGCCATCAGCAGGTGGCGGACGTGCATCGACAGGACGCTTCGGATGGCATCGACGGCCAGTCCGTCGGGGCCGGGGGCCGGCCGGGCCGGCACGTCCGGAGGGGCGGAGGTGCGCGGTCCCAGAGCGCTGGCCGCCTTGCTCACCGAGCTCGGCTGCGCGCCAGCCTCGGTGAGGCAGTCGACTGCTCGCTCGAGTACGGCGCCGGCTTCGGGGTCATCGGAGTCGAGGGCCTCGATCTCGATCTCGCGGAAGACGCTGACCGTCCGGCCCTCGTGCAGGACCGTGACGATGTCGTCGACCAGTTCGGCACGTGGCACCCCGTCGGCGTCCGCGAGCATCGACGGCGTGCGCTCGGTGGACAGGGTGATCAGCGGGATCAGCGGCTGCTCGCGCAGCAACGGCGCGATCACCTCGACGAACCCGCTCGGGACCGAGCCGATGACGCCGGACTCGAGCGGCAGGTGCATCTCATCGCGAGTGGACCCGTCCGCCCCCGCGACCGGCAGCTTCATGTGCCAGCCCTCGTCCGACCCGCCCTCGCGGCGGCGCAGCGTGATGCCCCACCGGAAGAGCGTGAGGTCCTTGGTGTCGTGGTACACCGCGCGCATCACGAAGGGGGGCGAGGTGTCCAGGGTGGCGGCAACGCCGGCAGCCACCAGGTCGGGCATCTCGAACAGGCCATGGACACGGAGCTTCTTCTCGACCTCACGGTGCGACGTCGCCTTGGTCACGGGCTGAAGCCCCGCTGCCGCTTGATCTCGATCAGGCTCTCCTGGTAGTCGCGCAGCCGGTGGCCGTCGGCGTCGAACAGGCGACGGATCCAGGTGCCGTCGGGAAACAGGTCCCATGCGGATGTCAACGGGTCGAAGGCGAAGTCGAAGAGCGACGAGATGTCGGCCACCTCCTCGGGGTCCGTCAGGCGCACGAGCGTCTCCACCCGCCGGTCCAGGTTGCGATGCATGAGATCCGCCGACCCGATCCAGGCCTCGCGGTTGCCGCCGTTCTCGAAGCAGTAGGCGCGGGAGTGCTCGAGGAACCGGCCGAGGATGCTGAGGACCCGGATGTTCTCGCTCAGGCCCGGGACGCCCGGCCGGACGGAGCAGATGCCGCGCACCCAGATGTCGGTCGGGACGCCGGCGCGGGACGCCCGGTAGAGCGCGTCCGTGATCCCCTCGTCGACGATGGAGTTGCACTTGAACCGGATGCGGCTCGGCAGCCCCGCCCGGTGGTTCTCGATCTCGCGCTCGATCCGGTCGACCAGGCCGGTGCGCACCGAGTTGGGCGCGACCAGCAGGCGTTCGTACTGCGTGTTCATCGAGTAGCCGGAGAGCACGTTGAACAGGTTCGAGACGTCCTCGCCCACGGCCGGGTCGCTGGTCAGCAGGCCGAAGTCCTCGTACAGGCGGGCCGTCTTGGGGTGGTAGTTGCCGGTGCCGAGGTGGCAGTAGCGCCGCAGCTGGTCGCCGTCGTCGCGGACGACCATGGACAGCTTGCAGTGCGTCTTGAGCCCGACGACCCCGTACACGACGTGGACGCCGGCCTCCTCGAGCTTGCGGGCCCACTCGATGTTGTTCTGCTCGTCGAATCTGGCCTTGATCTCGACCAGGGCGAGAACCTGCTTGCCCTCCTGGGCTGCGTCGATGAGGGCGTCGATGATCGGCGAGTCCCCGGACGTGCGGTACAGGGTCTGCTTGATGGCAAGGACGTTCGGGTCCGTGGCGGCCTGCTCCAGGAACAGCTGGACGCTGGTCGAGAAGGAGTCGTAGGGGTGGTGGAGCAGCACGTCGCGCTCGCGCACGACGGCGAGGACGTCCGGGGCGGAGGCGCTCTCGACCTCGTTGAGCTGGCGCGACGTCTTGGGCACGAACCTGCCCTGCTTGAGGTCGTCGCGGTCCAGGCCGTACAACGTCCACAGCCCGGTCAGGTCCAGCGGTCCGGGCAGCCGGAACACCTCGAGCTCGTTGACGTCGAGCTCGCTGACCAGCAGCTCGAGCACGTGCGGGTCGATCGACTGCTCGACCTCGAGCCGCACGGGAGGACCGAAGCGTCGGCGCATCAGCTCACGCTCCAGCGCCTGCAGGAGGTTCTCGGCGTCGTCCTCCTCAACCTCGACGTCCTCGTTGCGCGTGACGCGGAAGTTGTGGGTCTGGAGGATCTCCATGCCGGGGAAGAGGGTGTGCAGGTGCGCCGCGATCACGTCCTCGAGGGGGACGAAACGGGCTTGGCCCACCTCGACGAAACGGGGCAGCAGCGGCGGCACCTTGACGCGGGCGAACAGCTCGGTGCCGGTGACGGGGTTCCGCACGACCACGGCGAGGTTGAGCGACAGCCCGCTGATGTAGGGGAACGGGTGCGACGGGTCGACGGCCAGCGGGGTGAGGACCGGGAAGACCTTGGCGTCGAAGAACACCTCGACGTCGGACTTCTCGAGCGGGGTCAGCTGGTCCCAGCGCAACAGTTGGATGCCGCTGGAGACGAGGTCGGGCAGGACCTCGAGGCTGAACAGGTCGGCCTGCTGGCGCTGGAGGTCGTATGCGCTCTGCCAGATGTTCTCCAGGACCTCGCGGGCGGTGTACCCGCTGGCGGCGCGAACCGCGATGCCGGTGGCGATTCGGCGCTTGAGGCCCGCCACCCGGACCATGAAGAACTCGTCGAGGTTGCTCGCGAAGATCGCCAGGAACTTGGCCCGCTCGAGCGGGGGAAGCTCAGGGTCGGCGGCCAGCTCGAGCACCCGTCGGTTGAAGGCCAGCCACGACAGCTCGCGATCGAGGAAGCGGTCCTTGGGCATGGGCGCGTCAGGAGCGGTCGCAGCAACGTCGGGAGGGATCACCGCTGACGTGGCGGGCTCGGTGGTCACGCCGAGATCGTCCCACAGCCGCGAGGGGCCGCGCCATGCGGAGCCGGTCAGCGCGAACGGCGGAAGAGCACGTCGGTGTCCCACCGGGCGAACCCGAGTCCCTCGTACAGCCGGATCGCCGTCGTGTTGGTCGTGTCGACGTACAGCATGGCCTGGCTGAGTCCGAGCGAGCGGAGGTGGTGGAGTCCGGCCAGGGTCAGGGCGCGTCCGAGTCCCCGACCCCGCGCGGCCGGGTCGACTCCGACGACGTAGACCTCGCCGATGGCTGGATGGGAGTGCCCGTCGTCGGACACGCGGCCGCCGTGGACCTTCGTCCAGTGGAAGCCGGCCAGCGCGTCGTCGTGCCAGCACATCAGGAATCCGTCCGGCGAGAACCACGGCTCCCGGATGCGGCGGTCGAGATCGTCGCGCGTCCAGCCGCCCTGGTCCGGCAGGCTCGCGAACGCGCGGGCGTTGGCGACGAGCCAGGCGTCCTCGTCTGCTCCCACCCGGAACGGCCGGATGGCGTACCCGGCAGGCAGCGCCGGTCGAGGCAGCGGGGCGAAGAGGGACCGGCGCATCTGCCACAGGACGCGCGCCCGCGTGAAGCCCATGCTGAGCGCGAGTTCCGCGGCACCGGCCTGCTCGCCGTGGGCCCACAGGCGCATGCGTCCGTCGGGCGAGTGCGCGATCAGATCCTCGAGGAGCATCCGTCCCAGGCCGTGACGGCGGTGCGCGGGGTCGACCGCCAGTTCCGCGCTCGGACCCTCGACGGGATCCGTGACGTCGAGGTGGGCATAGCCGGCCACCCGGCCCGCGGCGTCGCGGGCCACCAGGTGCTGGCCGCGCTCGTCGCCGCCCTCCCTGAGATGGAGCCAGACGTGCTCGGACAGGGGCTGCATGCCGTCGTGCTCGGTGACGCGTTCGACGAGCGCGGTCACCTCGGGGAGGGTGTCGGCGTCAAGACGGTTGCGGGTTGCGATCCGGTAGGCACCGGTCATCGGCGGAGGTGCCGCCGCTCAGGCGAGCAGGGACGCGTCGTCGGGCACCGTGTCTGACAGGGAGCCGCGGGTGGCGGCGTCCGTGCCCTCGGGGACGAATCGGTAGCCCACGTTGCGGACCGTGCCGATCAGGGCCTCGTGCTCGATCCCCAGCTTGGCGCGCAGCCGTCGGACGTGCACGTCGACCGTGCGCGTGCCGCCGAAGTAGTCGTAGCCCCAGACCTCCTGCAGCAGCACGGCGCGGGTGAACACGCGACCGGGGTGCTGGGCCAGGAACTTGAGCAGCTCGAACTCCTTGAACGTGAGGTCGAGGGTGCGGCCGCGGAGCTTCGCCGTGTAGGTGCCCTCGTCGATGTGCAGCTCTCCGCTGCGGATCTCTTCGGGCAGGTCCGGCGGCGCTCCCGTGACGTCGAGCACGCGTGAGATCGCGAGCCGCAGGCGGGCCTCGACCTCAGCGGGTGAGGATGTGTCGACCAGGACATCGTCCATGCCCCAGTCCCACTGGATGGCGGCGAGTCCGCCCTCGGTCGACACGAGGATGAGCGGGACGCCGACACCGGTCTGCCGCAGCAGCCGCGTCAGGCCGCGAACCGCGGGCAGGTCGCGTCGCCCGTCGACGAGCAGGGCGTCGCATGCCGGCGCGTTGAGGAGGGCCGTGGGCTCGGCCGGCATGGTGCGCACATGGTGGGCCAGCAGGCCCAGGGCCGGGAGCACCTCCGCCGAGGACTCCATGGCGCGCGTCAGCAGGATCAGTCGCACCGGCCACCTCCCTCGTCGTGCTCCTCGCAGCGGAAACGCTGGGCCTAGGCTACGGCACCGGGGGGCGAACGTGCCTCTGGCGTCTGGTGGGCGGCGGCTGGCATGCCCGCGGAGGCGTCCGCATCGCCCCGTGGGAGGTCGCATGGACGGGTTGTCCGCTCGGCCGTCGCCCGGATCGGGCGTCGGTGACTGAGCCGCGCGAGGAGCGTCGGCTGGTCGCCGCCGATGGGGTCGAGATCAGTGCGGTGCACCAGCCGGGACGCCGCGACGACGTCGGATTCGTCGTCGTCCACGGATTCACCGGCGGCTGGCGTGAGCAGCGCGTGCAGAAGGTCGTCGACCGGCTGCTGATGTTCGGCGGCGTGGTAGCGATCGACATGCGCGGCCATGGGCGCTCCGCCGGGGTGACGACCGTCGGCGAACTCGAGATCCTCGACGTGGCCGCAGCAGTGGAGTGGTGCCGCCGGCTCGGCTACGGGCGAGTGGTCACGGTCGGCTTCTCCCTCGGGGGCGCCGTCGTCCTGCGCGAGGCCGGGCTGTCCGCGTCGGGAGAGCTGGACCACGGGCGGGTGGACGCGGTCGTCAGCGTCAGTGCGCCGGCGTTCTGGTACTACCGAGGGACCCGCGTCATGCGCGTCGTGCACCGGATGGTCGAGACCCGGCCCGGCCGACTGGTGATGCGTGCCTCCGGGACCCGGATCACCAGCAAGGAGTGGGTCGACCCGCTGCCGACCCCTCCGCACGAGGCCGTGACCCTGCTGGGCGCGACGCCGCTGCTCGTCGTGCACGGCGACGTCGACAAGTACTTCCCGCTCGAGCACCCCCGGGCCCTCGACCGGGCCGCCCGGGAGGCGGGCGTGACCTGCGACATGTGGCTCATCCCGGGTTTCGGCCATGCCGAATCGGCGATCTCGGTCGAGGTCGTCGACCGGATCGGTGCCTGGGGTCGGGAATCGACCACGGGCGCGGCGGGTTGACGAGGGCATGACAGGCATCTGGGTCGCGGTCGGCGTGCTGGTCGCCGCGACGGCGTTCGGGATCTGGAATCGGCGGACGTCCGGCCGGATCAAGGACTCGCGCCCGCCCGCCTCCCGAGCCGTGCCGGCGGCCTCGCCAGACGACCCCCCCGTCGAGATCGAGAGCGACGACATCGACGTCCGCGTTCCGGCGCTCGTCGAGGCGCTCGACGGCCGGTTGGGCACGGCGGCGACGATGGTGCAGTTCTCGAGCGCCTTCTGCCAACCCTGTCGAGCCACCCGACGCATCCTCGAGGAGGTGGCCGTCATGGTGCCGGGCGTGTCCCACGTCGAGATCGACGCGGAGGAGAATCTCGTCCTCGTCCGGGAGCTCGACGTGCGACGCACGCCGACCGTGCTGTTCCTCGACGCGCGCGGCGTCGTGCGCAAGCACGCGAGCGGACTGCCGCGCAAGGTCGACGTGATCGCGGCTCTGGGCGAGTTGATCCCCGCTCCCGGCGTCGGCGGACCGCAGGACTTCGAGATATGAGGCCGACGCTGCTGCGAGGGCTTCGCAGCAACGTCGTCTTGGCTGGTGCCGGACCCGACGCCGGGCCGGGTCCGGGTTCCCCCTAGGTTTCGCGGATCGGATCAGAAGGAGCAGCCATGACGTCCATCGATGCACGGCGAGTCTCTGCCTCAGTGTCGTCGGCCGACTGCACGCGTGAGCAGATCGACCCGCGCGGACCGAGGTTCGGCGGTGCGGTGACGTCGATCGTGCTCGTGGCCGCGCTCATCCTGGTGGGCACCACGGCGGGCACGGTGCTGGTCGCGTGGCAGACGCTGGTGTTCGGGCTCGGGGCGATCGTCGGACTTCATGCCCAGCCCTACGGCATCGTGTTCAAGAAGCTGGTGAAGCCGCGGCTCGGTCCCCCTGCGGAACTCGAGGACGCCGCCCCGCCGCGCTTCGCGCAGGCGGTTGGACTGGCCTTCATGACGGTGGCCCTGATCGCCTCGCTGGCGGGGGCGTCGGTGGTCGCCACGATCGCGATCGCGTTCGCCCTGGCCGCGGCCTTCCTGAACGCGGCGTTCGACTTCTGCCTGGGCTGTGAGATGTACCTGCTCGGCAAGCGACTGCTCCACCGCTAGCGCGCCCGGCCGCGGGAGTAGGCTGCCAGCATGGTTGAGGTTGCATACACGGGCCTGCTCATCGTCGCCATGGCGGCCGCGGGCTGGTTCGCGTTCTACGTCGTCTACAAGCTGTTCAAGGGCCAGGGGTAGGTGCTGTCTCCTGACGGCTCGGGCGTCGAGGTGCCCGTACCCCTCCAACCGCTGTCCTGGCTCATCGGCCGGTGGGTCGGCGTCGGCACGGGTCAGTACCCGACCATCGACGACTTCCGATTCGGGCAGGAGGTCTCCTTCAGCACCGACGGCCGCCCCTTCCTGAGCTACGTGTCGCGCAGCTGGCTGCTCGACGAGGACGGCAACCGGGTCAAGGCGCTGGCGACCGAGAGCGGCTACTGGCGTCCCCGTCCGGACAACGGCATCGAGGTCACGATGGCGCACCCGACCGGCTTCGCGGAGATCTGGCTGGGCCGGCAGGAGATCACCGGCATGGAGAACGCGACGATCACCGGTGCGCGGGCCGAACTGTCGACCGACGTCGTGACGCGGACGGAGTCGGCCAAGGAGTACACGAGGGGCCATCGCCTCTACGGACTCGTCGAGGGCCGACTGCTCTGGACGTACGACATGGCGGCCGTCGGGCAGCCGCTGGTGAACCACCTGGCTGCGACGCTGCTCCCCGTCGGCACGCCGCCGGCAGAGGCGGGGTCGCCGTGACCTCCGACTGGGAGCACCGCCTGCGCGATCACGGCTTCCGCATCACGCCGCAGCGTCAGCTGGTCCTCGAGGCCGTCGAGAGCCTGCGCCACGGCACGCCGGAGGCGATCCTCGTCGAGGTGCAGCGCACGGCGAGCGGGGTGAACCTGTCGACGATCTACCGCACGCTGGAGGTGCTCGAGGAGGTCGGGCTGGTGACCCACGCGCACATCGGCCACGGACCGCCCACGTATCACGCCGTCGACGAAGAGGTCCACATCCACCTGGTGTGCGACCGCTGTGCCCGGGTGCTGAGCGTCCCGGCCGGCACGGCGGCGGAGTTCGTGAGCCGGCTCGACTCGGAGTTCGGGTTCCGCACCGATGTGTCGCACGTGTCCGTTCACGGCCTGTGCCGGTCCTGCCGGGATCGGGCTCTCGAGGTCGAGGCGGACGAGGAGCTGTGACGGGCGGCAGTCCGGGGGCCGTGCCGGCGCCACCAGGCGATCCCGACGAGGGTGTCCCGTGGCACTACGGCGACCCGCATCGCGAGCAGCGACTCCTCGAGGCAGGCGAGGCGATCGTCGACATCTCGAACCGGGGCGTCGTGACCGTCGGCGGGCCGGACCGGCTCTCCTGGCTGCACAGCCTCACCACCCAGCACCTCGAGGGCCTTGCCCCGCACGGCTCCTCGCTGGCGCTGATCCTGAGCCCCCACGGGCATGTCGAGCAGGAGCTGCACCTGGTCGACGACGGCCGGCAGACCTGGATCATCGTGCCGCCGGGCATGGCCGCGAGCCTGATCGCCCACCTGCGCTCGATGCAGTTCATGCTCCGGGTCGAGGTGCGCGATGTCTCGGACGACTTCGCGGTGGTCTGGGAGCCGGTGTGGGCACCCGATCCGAATGCCGAGACCTGGCTGGTGCCGGCCGATTTCGCGGGGACCGGTCGGGTCGACGCCGGAGCCGATCGCGGTGGCGACGCCAGTCGGTATGTCGCTGAGCGGCCGGCCGCCTTCGCCGGTCGCGAGGTGATCGTCCGGCGGTCCGACCTCGAGTCGCGGATGGCTGCGGCCGGGGCGAGGGCGGGCAGCTGGGCGCTGGAGGCCGTGCGGATTGCGGCTGCCGTGCCGCGGTTCGGGCTGGAGACCGACCATCGCACGTTGCCTCACGAGGTCGGCTGGATCGGCCCCGGGGTGCATCTGGCCAAGGGCTGCTATCGCGGGCAGGAGGCGGTGGCCCGCGTGCACAACCTCGGTCATGCGCCACGGCGACTGGTGCTGCTGCACCTCGACGGCAGCGAGGGCCACCTGCCCCGCCACGGCGACCCGGTCATCGTGGACGGCCGGGAGGCGGGCTGGGTCGGCTCGGCCGCGCGCCACTACGAGCTCGGTCCGGTGGCCACGGCCGTCGTCCGCCGGTCCACGCCGACTGACCTGCCGGCCGTGGTGCGCACCGCCGAGGGCGAGGTCGCGGCGACGATGGAGACGGTCGTCCTGCCGTAGCGGTGCCTCAGTCGACGATGTCGAGCACCATCGTCATCGGCCCGTCGTTCGTCAGCCGGACCTGCATGTCGGCTCCGAAGACACCCGTCACGACCTCCGCTTGACGCTCCCGTAGGCGCGCGACCACCGCGGTGACCAGGGGCTCGGCGACCGGGCGAGGTGCTGCGGCGTCCCATGTCGGGCGTCGACCCTTTCGGGTGTCGCCGTACAGCGTGAACTGGCTGACCACCAGCACCGGAAGACCGAGGTCGGCGGCCGACACCTCGCGCGCCGTGGGTGTCGACGGGTCGCTCGCGTGCTCCGGCCCGAAGATCCGCAGGTCGTACAGCTTGTCGGCCAGGCGCCCGGCCCGGGCCACCGTGTCGTCGTGGGTGACGCCGACGAGCACGACCAGTCCCGGACCCCGGAACTCGCCCACGACGTCGCCCTCCACTGTCACCCGGGCGTCCCGGGCGCGCTGAACCACTGCTCGCATGGTGTGCAGCGTGCCATCATTCGCCCGTGACTCATGACCGCCCCGCCGTCCTGGCCACCTACGTGCGCAGCGGCTTCACCGAGGGCCACCACTATGGCCATGCGGTCGTGGTCGACCCGAGCGGCGCGGTGATCCGCTCCTGGGGCGACCCGGGGCACCAGATCTTCCCGCGGTCGTCGAACAAGCCGGTGCAGGCGATGGCCATGGTCCGGCACGGATTGGACGTGCCCGACGAGTTGCGGGCCCTGGCCGCGTCCTCGCACAGCGGCGAGGACTTCCACCTCGCCGGCGTGCGTGCCCTCCTGTCGGGCGCCGGCCTCTCGGAGGACGCCCTCCAGACCCCGTCCGACCTGCCGCTCGACCCGGTCGAGCGCGACGGATGGCTGGCGGCGGGTCGTGCTCCGCGGCCGATCGCCATGAACTGCTCGGGGAAGCACGCCGCGATGCTCCATACCTGCGTCGTCAACGGCTGGTCGCTGGCCGACTACCGCGACGCCGCTCACCCCCTTCAGGTGGCGATCCGTGAGCAGCTGGAGTCGATGGCCGGTGAGCGCGTCGCCCACGTCGGCGTCGACGGCTGCGGTGCCCCGGTCCTGTCCGTGTCGCTCGCGGGGCTGGCCCGGTCCCTGTCGTCCGGTGCGCAGGCTTCGCCCGGCACGCCGGGTCGGCTGGTGGTGGACGCGATGATCCGGCACCCCGAATGGGTGGGCGGCACGCGTCGCGACGTGACCGCCTTCATGCGCGCGGTGCCCGGACTCGTGGCCAAGGACGGGGCTGAAGGCGTCTACGTCGCTGCGCTCCCCGACGGCACCGCGGTCGCGGTGAAGATCGACGACGGTTCGGACCGGGCTCGGCAGGTGGTGCTGGCCGCGATCCTGGGCTCGCTGGGCGGGTGGGGGCCGGACCTGGAGAGGCTGGCGACGATCCCGGTGCACGGTGGTGGCCTCGTCGTGGGGCGCATCTCGGCGACCATCTGACCGGTGGGTGATCCTTCTCACGCTAACTGCTGCTAGCAGTGGTGTTTGCATTTGCAAGCACTTGGGGCATACTGGGGGCATGGCGCGAATCGATGTGAGCGGTCTCGGGGGGTTCATCCGCGAGCAGCGCGATCAGGCGCAGATGTCCGTCCGTCAACTCGCCAAGGCGGCGGACGTCTCCAATCCCTACCTCAGTCAGGTCGAGCGCGGCCTGCGCCGGCCGAGCGCGGAGATCCTCAACCGGATCGCGCAGGGCCTGCGGATATCCGCCGAGACCCTGTACGTGCAGGCCGGGATCCTCGACCAGCGCGATGGCGACGAGTCCGTGACCACGGCGATCGCAGCCGACACGACCATCACCGAACGGCAGCGCACGACCCTGCTGCAGATCTACGCGGCGTTCCAGTCCGAGAACTCGGCCCAGGCCGAGCGAGAGGCAGCGGCCAGGGCCGAAGCCGAGGCCGAGCGGGCGAACGTCGAGCAAGCGTCCGATGAAGAACACCTGAAGGAAGACCGAGAGGAAGTTCGATGACCACCGAGAACACCCCCGCCCACCCGACGACCCGCGTGAAGAAGACCTCCGCGAAGGCGGCCGCGACGGCGAAGACCACGACGACCAAGGCAGCCGAGGCTGCCAAGGCGACCACGACCAAGGCGGCCAGCACCGCCAAGACGACGACCGCGAAGGCCGCCACGGCTGCCAAGGCCACCACGACCAAGGCCGCCGGGGCTGCTCAGGACGCGGGCACGCGCTTCGGGCTGCCGAAGGTCGAGATGCCCAAGTTCGAGATGCCGAAGGTCGACATGCCCAAGTTCGAGATGCCGAAGATCGACATGCCGAAGGTGAAGCTGCCCGAGGTCAAGATGCCCGAGTTCAGCATGCCGGACGTGCACATGCCCGCCGTCCATCTGCCCGACATGGGGCCGACCAAGGACCGCGTGACGGATGCCGCCCGGAGCGTGAAGGGCAACGTCACCCACACCGTCGCCCTGATCCGCGAGGCCGTCGGCGTCTGACGCCCACCGGTCCGCACATCGGACGAACGAGGGGGACGCACCGCGAGGTGCGTCCCCCTCGTGCATCCCGCGGTCACGTCCATGGGCGCCATCTCCCGGGGTGCATTACCGTGGTGGGATGTTCGACACCGTTCAGGGCCTGGTCCTGCTGGCCGTCTGGGTCGTGACGTTCGCGGCCAAGGCGTATGCCTTCATCGACTGCATCCGCCGACCCGCTCAGGCCTTCCCCGCGGTCGGCCGGCAGAGCAAGCCCCTGTGGCTGATCCTCACCGGCCTGGCGGCGGCGACCGGGTTCTTCTGGGGCCTGACGCTGACCATCTTCGGGCTGGCCGGCATCGTGATCGCCCTCGTCTACCTCTTCGACGTGCGGACGCGCATCATCGACATCATGTCCAACCGCTGGTAGCCGTGCTCATCGAGGCCGTCCTCGGCGACATCACCGCCCAGGGCACCGACGTCATCGTCAACGCCGCGAACAGCTCCCTCCTCGGCGGCGGTGGAGTCGACGGGGCCATCCACGCCGCCGCCGGGCCGGACCTTCAGGCCGAGTGCCGCCTCATCCGGCAGACCGAGCTGCCGGGCGGCCTGCCCGTCGGTGACGCCATCGCGACGGGGGCCGGCGACCTCGCCGCTGCCTTCGTGATCCACACGGTCGGTCCGCGGCGCTCGGAGCACCCCGATGGCGGTCGCACGCTGCTGGCCGCCTGCCACCGCCGCAGCCTCGAGGTGGCCGACGGGCTGGAGGCGACGTCGATCGCCTTCCCGGCAATCTCCTGCGGTGCCTTCGGCTGGACCGCGCACGATGCGGCGCCGGTCGCGATCGGCGCCGTGCGCGACTACGCGGCCGGTCATCCCGACTCGGGCATCACGCTGGTGCGCTTCGTGCTCTTCGACCGGGACGCGCAGTCGGCGTTCGCGGCCGTCGTCACGTCCGACCGGTAGGGCGCGTCAGCCGTGACCGCAAGAGGGATCAGCCGTCCAGTGCGATGCGGATGCGCCGAAAGCCCTTGCCCTTGCTCTCGACCTTGACGACGCGCATGGCGCCGATCTGCCGCGTGGAAGCAACGTGTGTGCCGCCGTCGGCCTGGACATCGAGGCCGCTGATGTCGACGATGCGCACGATCTCGATGCTCGGCGGCAGCAGGTTCGTCGCGGTGCGGATCACGTCGGGGATGGCCAGGGCCTCGTCCCGGGGCAGCTCGTAGGCCGATATCGCCCGGTCGGTCGCCACCTCGGCGTTGCAGGCGGCCTCGACGGACTCCTTGAACCCGGCCGGAACCTCGTCGAGGTCGAAGTCGAGGCGGCCGATGAGCGGATCCATGTTCGATCCGGTGACCAGGGCGCCGAAGTCGCGGAACACGACTCCCGAGAGCAGGTGGAGTCCGGAGTGCGTGCGCATGAGTGCCGTCCGGCGCTCGTCCTCGACCGAGCACGCGACGACCGTGCCGATCGGCGGCAGCGGGTCGTCCTCGGCCGCGATCAGCCAGAGGTCGTCCCTTCGTCGCACGTCGACGATCCGGGTCTGGACGCCACCCCACAGCAGGACGCCATGGTCAGGAGGCTGACCGCCGCCGCCCGGGTAGAACGCCGAGCGGTCGAGCACGATCCCCTCGTCGCGATCGCTGGCGAGCACGGTGGCCGGCCACGCGCGCACCGACGAGTCCGCGAGTTCGAGGCGGTTCGTGCGCCCCTGCATCGAACCGCCCATCGACGTGCGACTCCCTGCTACTTCTTGCCCTGGGCCGCGACCGCCGCGACTGCCGTGGCCGCCGCCTCCGGATCCAGGTACTCCCCGCCCGGGACGATGGGCTTGAGGTTCTCGTCGAGCCGGTACACGAGCGGGATGCCGGTCGGGATGTTCAGGCCGGCGATGTCCGCGTCGGAGATGCCGTCGAGGTGCTTGACGAGCGCGCGGAGCGAGTTGCCGTGCGCCACCACGAGGACGGTCTGACCGGCCCGCAGGTGCTCCGCCACGATGACGTCCTGCCAGTAGGGGATGAGCCGCCTGACCACGTCGGCAAGGCACTCGGTGGCCGGGTTGGCTTCGGGGGGCAGCGCCGCATAGCGGGCGTCGTGCGTCTGCGCCCAGGGGTCCTCGGGATCGATGGCCGGGGGAGGCGTGTCGTACGACCGGCGCCAGAGCATGAACTGCTCCTCGCCATACGCCTCGAGGGTCTCCTTCTTGTTCTTGCCCTGCAGCGCGCCGTAGTGACGCTCGTTCAGTCGCCAGTTGCGGACCACCGGGAGCCACATGCGGTCGCAGGCCTCGAGGGCGATCTGCGCGGTCTTGATGGCGCGCTTCAGCAGGGACGTCAGCACCACGTCGGGCAGGAGGCCCGCCTCGGCGAGCAGCTCGCCGCCCCGCTTCGCCTCGGCCAGGCCCTTCTCGTTCAGGTCGACGTCGACCCAGCCGGTGAACAGGTTCTTGGCGTTCCACTCGCTCTCGCCGTGACGGAGCAGGATCAGGGTGTAGGGGGCAGCCGCATTCGTCATGAGGTCATCCTGCCGCATCCGGCCCGGGCACCTCGTGGCGTGTGCCGATGACCGGCTCGGAGAGATGGGCGAAGGCGGCGAGGTTCGCCGTCGACTCGCCGCGGGACTGCCGCCATGCCCATTCGCGCCGGATCGCGGTGGCGAATCCCATCTCGAGGATGGCGTTGAACGAGCTGTCGGCGTTGTCCAGCACGGCACCGATGATCTGATCGAGCCCCTCGGCGTTGACGGCACCCAGCGGCAGCCGGCCGACAAGGTAGATGTCGCCCAGCTCATCGAGGGCGAAGCCCACGGCGAACATGCGGGCATTGCGACGTAGGAGCCACCGGTAGACGTCCTCGCGGTTCTCGTCGGGATTGCGCGCGACGAAGGCGACCACGGCGACGGCACGCTCGCCGATGATCACCGATGTCGCGGTCCGGAGCTTGCGGGTCCCCGGCAGGCTCAGCACGTACGAGCGCGGACCGACCATCTCGTGCTCGAGGCCGGTCTCGGCGAGGAATGCCAGCAGGACCGCCTCGGCGTCGTCCGCCTGGGTCACGGGCCTACGGCGGCGAGGCGCTGACCCGCACCCGAGTTGACCAGCGCCGCCGAGTAGCTGCACATGAGGCCGGCCGTGGTGGTCGCCCACCCGAACGCGGCCGCGTGCATCCGCGCACCGTGGGACAGCTCCTCGCGCAGACGCGGCTCGCGCACGATCCGCGCGATCGCATGGGCGAAGTCCCGTGGGTCATGCCCGTCGACGAGGATCCCGCTCACCGCGTCGGCCACCGCCGTGCGCAGTCCGCCGACCGAGGCCGCCACGACGGGTGTTCCGCAGGCCTGGGCCTCCACGGCCACGAGGCCGAACGACTCCGAGTAGGACGGAACCACCGCGACGTCGGCGGCCCGGTACCAGTCGGCCAGCTCGTCGCGGCCGGACGGCGGCTCGAACCGCACCACGTCGGCGATGCCGAGCTGGTGGGCGAGGTCGACCAGGCCCGTCGGCTGGTCCAGCCCGCTGCCGGAGGGGCCACCGCACACCACCACGACGAGGCGCTCCCGAATCGCCGGATCGACCGCGATCATCTCGGCGGCGGCGCGCAGCAGGATGTCCGGAGCCTTCAGCGGCTGGATCCGCCCGACGAAGAGCAGCACCGTGGCGTCCGGTGCCAGTCCGTGCCGGCGCCGCGCGGCCGATCGGTCACCCGGGCGGAACACCTCCAGGTCGACGCCGGGATGGACGACGTCGACCGCCGAGGGATCTGCCCCGTACAGGGTGACCAGCTCGTGGGCCTCGTCGTCGGTGTTCGCGATGAGCCGGTCGGAAGCGGCCACGACCTGCTCCTCGCCGATGACGCGCATCGCCGGCTCGGGCGCATCGCCCTCCGCCAGGTCGCGGTTCTTGACCTTGGCCATGGTGTGCATCGAGTGCACCAGCGGGACGTTCCAGCGCTCCTTGGACAGCCAGCCGACCTGCCCAGACAGCCAGTAGTGGGAGTGGATCAGGTCGAACCAGCCCTCGGGCCGGGCGGCCTCGGCCCGCATGACGCCGGCGGTCACCGCGCACAGCTGACCGGGCAGGTCCTGCTTGAGCAGCCCCTCGAAGGGACCGGCGGTGACGTGGCGGATGGTGACGCCGGGGGAGAGCTCCACCACCGGCGGCAGGGCGGAGGACGTGGCCCGGGTGAAGACCTCGACCTCGATGCCGGACTCGGCGAGTCGGCGGGCCGTCTCGACCACGTAGACGTTCATGCCACCGGCGTCACCCGTGCCGGGCTGGTCGAGCGGCGAGGTGTGGATCGACAGCACCGCGATGCGCCGTGGCAGCGGTGCCCTGCGGATCGCCGACAGTCGCGCGGGTGCGGTCATGTGTGCTCACCGCCCCTCGTCGACCCTGCTCGATGTGGCAGGCAACCGACGAGAAGTCTGGACTATTCCGGCCCGATCGGCCACCTGAGGGGAGCGCGCCCGCCGGCCGAGGCCGATTGCCCGGGACAGTGCTCAGAGCGTGACGCCGACGTACGGCTCGCCCGTCACGATCGTGACGACCCGGCGGGTCACGGACACGGCGTGGTCGGCGTACCTCTCGTAGTACCGCGACAGGAGGGTCACGTCGATCGCGGCCTCGACGCCGTGGGTCCACGAGGGTGACAGGACGATCGTGAACAGCTCGCGATGCAGGCGGTCCATCTCCTGGTCGTGCCGTGCGATGTCGGCGCCGAGGGTGACGTCGCGTGTTGCGATGACCGAGCCCGTCTTGGACACGATGGCCTCAGCGAGACCGCCCATCTCGGCGAAGGTCGCCCTCAGCTCCTGGGGGACCGACGGCCGCGGGTAGCGGAGCCTGGCCTGCTTGGCCACGTGCTCGGCCAGGTCGCCCATGCGCTCCAGGGACGCGGCGATCCGCAGGGACCCGATGACGACCCGCAGGTCGCTGGCCACCGGGTGCTGCAGGGCGATCAGGTCGAAGCACTGCTCCTCGACGTCCGCGGTCAGGGTGTCGATCTGAGCGTCCGCATCGATCACGGCCTCGGCCAGCCCCAGGTCGGCGTCGAGGAGGGCCTGCGTGGCCCGGTTCATGGCGGACCCGACGATTCTCGTCATCTGCACCAGCTCGCCGTAGACCGTGTCCAACTGCTCCTGCTGGGTCGCTCTCATGCGGTCGGGCTCCTTCGTCCGGGCTGCGAGACCGCCACCATATGCCCGTGGGTGGGCGATCCGTTGCCTCGAGATGAACGGCGACCGACGTCCGGATGAACACATGGTGGAGCAGGTGAACGTCCGGAGAATCATTCGGCTGCCCGGGGGCCGATCGTCCGGAGCATCGCGACCGTGCTCCTATCCTTGCCATGTGGTTCGCCGACGTCGTGCAGGAGCAGGGCCCGTGGAGGGCGTTCGCCGCCCTGCGGCCATCAGGTCGGCGGTTCCCGAGGAGGTCATCCGCGTCCTGAGCGTGCTGCCCTCGGCCTCCCTGGTCGTGGCGCCCGACGGCGCGGTCCTCCGCACGAGCGCTCGCGCCCTCGCCCTCGGCCTCGTGAGCCGGGGCACCGTGACCATCCCCGACATCGTCCACCTCATCGACCGGGTGGCCGGCGACGGCATGGCCCGGGAGCAGGAGATGCGGGTGCGCCGTCCGCCGCTGGGCCGCGAACTGCTCGAACTGCGCGTGCGAGTGGCCGCCCTCGGCATGGGTGCCATCCTCGTGCTGATCGACGATCTGGCCGAGGAGCGCCGGGTCGACGTGGTGCGCCGCGACTTCGTGGCCAACGTGAGCCATGAGCTGAAGACGCCCGTCGGCGCCCTGTCGCTGCTTGCGGAGGCCGTGCTGGCGGCCAGCGACGACGCCGAGCAGGTCCGCCACTTCGCCGAGCGGATGCAGATCGAGGCGTCGCGGCTGAGCCATCTCATCCAGGACGTGATCGACCTGTCCCGGCTGCAGGGCGACGACCCGCTCACGCACGCGGATGTCGTCGACGTCGACGACCTGGTGAACCGCGCGCTGGACGAGGTGCGCACCGTTGCCACCACCCAGGACATCGAACTGGTCAGCGGCGACCCGACGGGTGGAGTCGTCTACGGCGACTACGGCCAGCTTCTCACCGCCCTGCGCAACCTGGTCACGAACGCCATCGCCTACTCGCCCGCGCACACCAGGGTCGCGATCGGCGTGCGCGTCGGCGACTCGATCGTGGAGATCTCGGTGAAGGACCAGGGCATCGGCATCCCGGTCAACGACCTCGACCGGATCTTCGAGCGCTTCTACCGGGTCGATCCGGCGCGGTCCCGCATCACGGGCGGCACCGGCCTGGGCCTGGCCATCGTGAAGCACGTGTGCCAGAACCATGGCGGTGAGTGCACCGTATGGTCGGAGCCGGGCGTGGGATCGACCTTCACGCTGCGGCTGCCCACCTATCAGGCGTCCACGCCGTTCGACCGACCCGAGCACCCGCTCGAGGTGGATCTCCTCACGAGCCCCAACGGAGAGGCGCACACATGACGCGGGTACTCGTGGTCGAGGACGAGGAGTCCTTCTCGGAGGCGCTGGCCTTCATGCTGCGCCGCGAGGGGTACGAGGTCGCCGTGGCCGCTGACGGCAACGCGGCGATCGAGCACTTCGAGCGGCATGGCGCAGATCTCGTCCTGCTCGACCTGATGCTCCCGGGGATCTCCGGCACCGAGGTGTGCCGGCACATCCGGCTGTCGTCGAAGGTGCCGATCATCATGCTCACGGCGAAGGACGGCGAGATCGACAAGGTCGTCGGGCTGGAGCTCGGGGCCGACGACTACGTGACGAAGCCGTTCTCATCGCGCGAGCTGCTCGCGCGGGTCCGTGCGGTCCTGCGTCGCAACGGCGAGATGGACGAGCTGCTGCCCGCCACCGTCGAGGCCGGGCCGGTCCGACTCGATGTCGACCGGCACGTGGTCACGGTCCGCGGCCAGACGGTTCCGATGCCGCTCAAGGAGTTCGACCTGCTCGAGCTTCTGGTCCGCAACTCGGGGCGGGTGCTGACCCGCGGCCAGCTGATCGACCGGGTTTGGGGCTCGGACTACGTCGGGGACACCAAGACGCTGGATGTGCACGTCAAGCGGCTGCGCGCGAAGCTCGAGGAGGACCCGGCCAACCCGACGCACCTGCTGACGGTCCGCGGCCTCGGGTACAAGTTCGAGGCCTAGTAGGAGCGCCTCGGGTACGAGTTCGAGGCCTAGTTCCGACGGTCAGCCGGCGGCCGGCGAGGCGGCCGGCACCGGTGCCGTGGCCGGCTCGGGTGCGATGCCCTCGTAGTAGCCGGCGGGCGGCACCGTCAGGGCCGAGAAGGACACGAGCCCGGCGTCCTGGAATCCCAGCACGACCGGGACGTAGCTCGACACCGGGACGTCGAGCTCGTAGGTGTTGATGAAGTTGGCCGACTCGTACGCGAACGGGACGGACGCCCCCGGCGCGATCTGGCTGGCGCCCTCCGGGACGGTGACCTGCACGCCGTTGATGGTCGCGTAGACCAGCGTGTCGGGGACGGGTCCGGTGTTCACGATCCGGGTCAGCAGTGTCGCCGATGACGAGCCCTCGGGACCGAGGACCAGGGTGGCGTCCTCGACGTGCATGGCGCCCGCCTGGGCGTCGACGCCGTTGCCGGAGTTCATCGTTGCCTGCGTGGTCGTGGTCGCCTGCTGGCCGTTGAAGCAGCCCGTGAGTGCAGGGGCAGCGAGGACGACCATGGCGGATACGGCGGCGAGGTGGGTGCGCTTCACGGGCACAGAGTAGCGAAGGGCGGGCGGGTTCCCGTGCCTGCTCCACCGATTGGCGGCCGGAATCGCAGCCGATCCCCCGTGGTAGCCTTGACTCCCTGGGAAAGGGGTTCTTCTCTATGGCGTTCAACGTCGGCGACACTGTTGTCTATCCGCACCATGGGGCTGCTCTCATCGAGGCGGTCGAGATTCGGACCATAAAGGGGGAGGACCGCGAGTACCTGGTCCTTCGGGTCGCCCAGGGCGACCTGACCGTCCGGGTGCCTGCCGACAACGTCGACCTCGTCGGAGTCCGCGACGTCGTCAACGCCGAGGGCCTCGACCGCGTCTTCAACGTCCTTCGCCAGCCGTACACGGAGGAGCCGACCAACTGGTCGCGCCGGTACAAGGCGAACCTCGAAAAGCTCGCATCGGGCGACGTCATCAAGGTGGCCGAGGTCGTACGCGACCTGTGGCGTCGCGAGCGCGAGCGCGGGCTGTCCGCCGGCGAGAAGCGCATGCTGGCCAAGGCCCGTCAGATCCTGGTGAGCGAGCTCGCCCTGGCCGAGAAGACGAACGAGGACAAGGCCGAGGCCATCCTCGACGAAGTCCTCGCCTCCTAGCACCCGACTCCCCGCCACATGGTGGAGACTTCGGCGACCGGGCGCACCGCGGTGCTCGTCCCGGCTGCTGGCCGCGGTGAGCGGCTCGGTCCGGGCATGCCCAAGGCGTTGCGCCCCCTCGGTGGCATCCCGATGCTCGTTCATGCCGTGCGCGCCCTCGCAGCGAGCCGAGTCGTGGACCTGGTCGTGGTGGCCGCGCCCGAGGACAGCGTCGACACCGTCGCCGCCATGCTCGCGGAGCAGTCGTTCCAGGCCGATGTCACGGTGGTGACCGGCGGCGAGACCCGGCAGGACTCGGTCGTCCGGGCGCTCCTCGCGCTGCCGGACGACATCGACGTCGTCCTGGTCCATGACGCGGCCCGGCCCCTCGTCCCTGTCGAGATGGTCACGGCTGTCGTCAGTGCGGTGCGCCGGGGCCATCCGGCCGTCGTTCCCGGCCTGCCCGTCGTCGACACCATCAAGCAGGTCGATGGCAACGCGAACGTCGAGCGCACCGTCGACCGGCATGCCCTCCGAGCGATCCAGACCCCCCAGGGCTTCCGCCGCGAGGTGCTCCAGAGTGCGCACGCGGCCGCGGACGTCGACGGGCCGCTCGTGACCGACGACGCCGGCCTCGCGGAGCGCCTCGGCATCCCGGTGCACGTGATCCCCGGTCACGAGGAGGCCTTCAAGGTCACCCGTCCGTTCGACGTCGTCATGGCCGAGGCCGTGCTCGCCCGACGGAGGGCAGCCGGTGCCGTCTGACGCCTTCGTCGGGATCGGCACCGACGTCCATGCCCTGGCACCGGGCCGACCCCTGTGGCTGGCCGGCCTGCACTGGCCCGGCGAGACGGGGCTGGCCGGCCACTCCGATGCGGACGTCGCCGCCCACGCGCTGTGCGACGCGCTGCTCTCGGCGGCCGGGCTGGGTGACCTCGGCTCGGTGTTCGGCACGTCCGACCCCGCCTGGTCCGATGCCTCGGGGGTCTCGCTGCTGGCCCACACGGCCGGGCTGGTGCGCGAGGCGGGTTTGCGCATCGTGAACTGCAGCGTCCAGGTGGTCGGGAACCGACCGCGCGTCGGGACCCGCAGACAGGAGGCGCAGGATGTGCTGGGAGCCGCGATCGGCGCCCCGGTGCGCGTCTCCGGCACCACCACGGACGGCCTCGGCCTCACCGGCAGGGGAGAAGGCGTCGCCGCGATCGCCGTGGCGTCGGTGTGCCCGGCGTGATCGCCGGGCCGGATGAGGAGTCTCCAGTGACGCAGATACCCGACACGGCCCGGACCTGGCTGGACGGACCCGAGTTCGCGACGATCGCGACGATCATGCCCGACGGGCAGCCCCAGCTGTCGGTCGTGTGGATCGAGCGTGACGGCGACGATGTCCTCGTCAGCACCATCAAGGGTCGCCGCAAGCACCGCAACATCGAGCGTGACCCGCGGGTGACGGTGCTGGTCTACCCCCGCGACAGCCCGTACGAGTACGTGGAGGTGCGCGGACGGGCCACGATGACCGACGAGGGCGGTCGCGAGCTGATCGACCGGCTCGCCCGCGCGTACAAGGGTGCCGATCGCTACCTCGGCGACGACGGGACCGACAACGTTCGGGTGGTCGTCCGGATCACGCCCGACAAGGTGGTCATCCGCTCGTCCTGAGCGCCGTCTCGGGTCGGTACTGTTCGGCCTGTGGCCCTCCGCTTCTACGACACCGCGACCCGCTCCGTTCGGGACTTCGTTCCCATCGAGGCCGGCAAGGCGGGCATCTACCTGTGCGGGGCCACGGTCCAGGCGCCCCCGCACGTCGGGCACATCCGCAGCGGAGTCGCCTTCGACGTCATCGGCCGCTGGCTGACGGCCCGCGGGCATGACGTGACGTTCGTTCGCAACGTCACCGACATCGACGACAAGATCATCCGCAACGCCGAGAACGAGGATGTGCCCTTCTGGGTCATCGCGATGCGCAACGAGCGTGCCTTCGCCCGCGCATACGACGCGCTGGGCTGCCAGCAGCCGACCTACGAGCCGCGGGCAACCGGCCACATCCCCGAGATGGTGACGCTGATGGCCCGGCTGATCGACCTCGAGCACGGCTATGCGGCTGGCGGGGACGTGTACTTCGACGTCCGATCGTTCCCGGAGTACGGGGCGCTGAGCGGACAGCGGCTCGACGACATGCTCCCGGCGGCCGATTCCGAGGCTCACCTCAAGCGCGACCCCCGGGACTTCGCCATGTGGAAGTCCGCCAAGCCGGGCGAACCGGCGTGGGAGACGCCCTGGGGTCCGGGCCGACCGGGCTGGCACGTCGAGTGCTCGGCGATGGCGCGCAAGTACCTGGGCGCCGCCTTCGACATCCACGGCGGCGGCCTCGACCTGGTCTTCCCGCACCACGAGAACGAGATTGCGCAGTCGAAGGCGGTCGGCGACGGGTTCGCCAACTACTGGCTGCACAACGCCTGGGTCACGACGTCCGGCGAGAAGATGAGCAAGTCCCTGGGCAACTCGCTGCTGGTCGACGAGGTCCTGCGCAGGGTCCGCCCTGTGGAACTGCGGTACTACCTGGCCGGCGCCCACTACCGCTCGATGCTGGAGTACTCGGACGACTCGGTGTCGGAGGCAGGTCACGGGTACCGCCGGATCGAGGGCTTCCTGGCCCGGGCCGGCGAGTTCCTCGGCCGGACCGGGGCGCCGGACGTCCGCCCGGAGGCACGGCCGCCGGCGTTCGACGCGGCCATGGACGACGACATCGCGGTGCCGCAGGCCCTGGCCGTCCTGCACGAGACCGTCCGGGAGGGCAATGGCGCGCTGGCCGCCCGCGACGCCGACGCCGTGTCGGCTGCCTTCGCGGCGACGGTCGCGATGGTCGATGTGCTCGGCCTCAGCCCCTGGCAGCACCCCTGGTCCGCGGGGGGCGCCGGCGGACAGCGGCAGACCGAGGTCATCGACGCACTGGTGCAGGTGGTCCTTGCGCAGCGGCAGGAGGCCCGGGCCCGCAAGGACTTCGCCGCAGCCGACGCCATCCGCGACGGGCTCGACCGCATCGGCGTCCGGGTCGAGGACACCCCCGAGGGCGTCCGCTGGACACTCGATGACTGAGCGCACGCAACCGACGGAAGGCTGACCCATGGCAGGTAACTCCCAGCGGCGCGGGGCGATGCGCAAGGAGGGCACCAAGAAGGGCGCCACGGTCGGATCGGGGGGCCAGAAGAAGCAGGCGCTCGAGGGACGCAAGCCCACGCCCAAGGCCGTGGACCGGCCGCACCATCCGGCTGCCCGACGGGATCGAGCCGTCAAGAAGCAGGCTGACGCCGCGGCGCGCCGAGGCGGCTCACCCCGCCGTGCCACCGGCACGCGACGCTCCTCCGGCGGCCTGCTCCTCGGTCGCAACCCGGTCGTCGAGGCGCTGCGAGCCAGCATCCCGGCATCGGCGCTGTACGTGCAGGTCAAGGTCGATGCCGATGACCGCTGGCGCGAGGCGATGCGGCTCGCGGTGGCCGCCGGGATCCCGATCCTGGAGGTCGCCAAGACCGAGCTCGACCGCATGAGCGACGGCGCGGTGCATCAGGGGCTCGTGCTCACGGTCCCGGAGTACCACTACCGCGAGGCCGTCGACCTGGAGGCCGGCACCCTCCTGGTCGCCCTCGACGGGGTCACGGACCCGCGCAACCTCGGGGCGATCGCGCGTTCGGCCGCTGCGTTCGGGGCCGACGGCATCATCCTGCCCACCCGGCGATCCGTGGGCGTGACGGCCGCGGCCTGGAAGACATCGGCGGGCGCCCTCGCCCGCGTGCCCGTCGCCCAGGTGACGAACATGACCCGGACCCTGGAGTCGTACCAGAAGAAGGGCTTCACGGTCATCGGACTCGCCGCGGACTCGGACGTGACCCTGGCCGAGCTCTCGCGGGACGTGCTGACCGACCCGCTGATCATCGTCATCGGCGCCGAGGGCGCCGGACTGTCACGTCTCGTGGGGCAGACGTGCGACTGGCGGGTGTCCATCCCCATGGTGGCCGGCGTCGAGTCCCTCAACGCGTCGGTCGCCGCCAGCATCGTGCTTCAGGCGGTGTTCTCCGCGCGCTCCTGAGCACGTTCGACGGGCTGCCGACCGCGCACCAGCCGGTCGCCGACGAGCGGGAACACCAGCACGGTCAGAGCGCCGGCGCCGACCAGCGCAGCGGCGTTCGCCGGGATCATGACGCCGGCATCGACCTCGATGCTGGTGACGGCCACGATGATCGGCAGCGCGGTGGCGACCAGCAGCGAGAACCGGGCCCGTTCCCGTCGGTCGGGGATGGCACGCCGGTAGAGCACGTACTGGACGAGGCCGCGAGCCACGAGCATGTAGACGAAGAATCGCAGCATCTGCCCGGGATTCTCGATGATGGAGACGATGTCGAGAGTCGCCCCCGAGACCACGAAGAACAGCGGGATCAGGAAGCCGAACCCGATGGCCTCGATCTTGGTCTGGAGCACGGAGTCCGCGGACGGGGGTGCGAATCGACGCACGATCACGCCGGCGATGAAGGCGCCGAGGACGACGTCCAGCCCGAAGGACCCCGCGAGGGCGAGCAGCAGGATGAGCAGCAGCATGGTGAACCGCAGGGCCGTCTGCGAGCTGGTGTGATGGCCCCTTGCCAGGATGGCCCTCACCCGGTCGCCGGCCAGCCGGGCCGGCAGGGTGGCCAGGACGAGGGAGACGATTCCGAACAGGACCAGGCTCAGGATCGCGACGAAGGACGACTTGGTCCCGAGCAGCACCGAGATGGCGATGATCGGGCCGAACTCCCCCCACGCGCCCGCGCCCATGAAGAGCGTGCCGAAGCGGGTGTTGAGCTCGCCGCGGTCGCGCAGCACCGGCAGCAGCGTCCCCAGGGCCGTCGAGGTGAGCGCGATGGCCACGCCGACCGTGTCGTGCACCTTCCCCGTGGCGGTCATGATGATGGCCGCTAGTGAGGCGACGACGAGGGACAGACCCCAGCCCATCGCGGCGAGCCGGCCGCTCTCGCCCCTGATCGCCCGTTGCTCGAGCTCCATCCCGGCGAGGAAGAAGAGCAGGCCCAGGCCCAGATCGGAGAGGAGCTGGATCGACTCGTCCGGAGTGATCCAGGCGAGGACCTCGGGTCCGAACACGATGCCGGCACCGAGGAGCAGCACCACCTCTGCCACCTTGATCCGCAGCAGACCGACGATCAGGGGAACGAAGGCGGCGATGGCCGCGATGACCACGAGGGAGTTGAACTCCGCACTCATCCACTGTCCTCCGGGGGCAGCACGATCCGGAGCTCGGCCGTGTCATCGCTGGGCGTGCCGACCCGCGAGCCGAGGACCGACTGCTCGTCGGGCTTCTTGGCCAGGATGCTCGTGACGTAGTCGGAGACCGCGTCCTCGAACGGCACGCTGCAGCCGGCCCGCTCGGACATGAACCAGCGATGCTCGAGCACCTCGTGGAAGATCTGCGCCGGCTCGAGCTTGCCGCGCATGGCGGGCGGTACCTCGGACATGACCCGCTCGAACCGCTCGGTGACCCAGCGATGCGCGGCGATCTCCTCGTCCTCCGGTCCGACGCCGATCTTGATCCGGAACGAGTCGAGGTCGTTGAGGAGACGACGGGCCTGGTTCTCCTCGACGTCGAGGCCGGTCAGGCGGATCAGTCGTCGTGAGTGGTGACCGGCGTCGACGACCTTCGGCGTCACCGTGATGTGCTCGCCGTCGCCCTCCGTGCGCACCTGCAGCTCGGCGACGTCGAAGCCGAGCGTGTTGAGCCGGCGCACGCGGCCGTCGAGTTCGTAGCGGTCCTCGCGCGTGATGACGATAGGCCCGGTGAGCTCGTCCCACAGGCGGTCGTACCGGGTTCGCAGGCTGACACCCGTGACGATGGGGTCGATGCCCTCGTGGAGTCGACCGCCGGCCTGCAGGTCCATCAGCTCGCCGGCGACGTTGGTGGCCGCGGTCTCGAGGTCGTAGGTTCGCTGGCCGGTGGACAGCGAGGGATGCAGCTCGCCGGTCTCGGCATCGACGAGGTACGCCGCGAAGGCGCCGGCGTCCCGCCGGAAGAGCGTGTTGGACAGGGAGCAGTCGTTCCAGGAGAAGCCGGCAAGGTGCAGCTGCACGATGAGGACGGTCAGCGCGTCGAGCAGCCGGTTCGCCGTCTCGAGCCGAAGGCTGGACGAGAACAGGGCGCGGTACGGCAGGGAGAACTCGAGGTGCTTGGTGATGAGGCCCGCCGGCAGCGGCTCGCCGTCGGCGTCCTCGCGGTCGAGCACGACGCCGACGGGCTCGACGGTCGGCAGGCCGCGCCGCACGAGGTCGAAGAGCAGCTCGTACTCCCGCTCGGCGTAGTGCTCCTCCACCTCCTTGACGGCGTAGACGACGCCGTTCAGGCGCACGAATCGGACGATGTGCCGCGAGATGCCCCGGGGCAGTGCTACGACGAGGTCGTCGGGCCACTCCTCGAGCGGGACCCCCCACGGCAGGAAGGCCAGCTCGGGCTCGCCAAGGCTTCCGGTCAGTCGCACGGGGAGCAGCCTGTCATGCCGTTGGCGACCGCGTCACGCACCCCGCTGGCCGCGGGCCAGCCAATAGGGTGAGCGCCGTGACCGAGAATCCGCGCGCACGCCTGTCGGACATCGCCGATCAGGCCGGCGTGAGCGAGGCGACCGTGTCCCGCGTCCTCAACGACCGACCCGGCGTCTCGACCTCGACGCGGCAGGCGGTCCTGACCGCGCTCGACGTCCTCGGGTACGAGCGGCCCATCCGGCTCCGAGGTCGCTCGGGCCTGGTGGGCCTGGTGGTTCCCGAACTCGAGAACCCCATCTTCCCCGCCTTCGCGCAGGTGATGGAGACCCTGCTCGCGCAGCACGGCTACACGCCCGTGCTGTGCACCCAGACGCCCGGCGGCGTGACCGAGGACGAGTACGTCGAGCTCCTGCTCGACCGGGGGGTGGCCGGCATCATCTTCGTCTCCGGGCTGCATGCCGACAGCACCGCCGATCACACCCGGTACCGGATCCTCGCCGAGCGCGGACTGCCGATCGTCCTGGTCAACGGGTACGCGGCCGGCGTCGACGTCCCGTTCATCTCCGACGACGACGCGGCGGCGATGGACCTCGCCGTCACGCACCTCACCGCCATGGGCCATCGGCGCATCGGCCTTGCCCTCGGACCGATCCGGTTCGTGCCCGTCGTGCGCAAGCGGGCCGCGTTCATCTCGCAGATGGTCCGTCTCACCGGCGTGACGCCCGAGACGGCGGGCGGACTGGTGACGCACTCCCTGTTCGCGGTCGAGGGCGGCCAGGCGGCCGCCCACCACCTCCTGGGGCTGGGCGTCACCGCGATCGTCTGCGGCTCGGACCTGATGGCACTGGGCGCCATCCGCACGATCCGGCAGCGCGGGCTGCGGGTCCCGGAGGACGTCTCGGTCGTCGGCTACGACGACTCCCGCCTCATCGCCTTCACGGACCCGCCGCTGACGACGGTCCGCCAGGCGGTCAGTGCCATGGGAACGGCCGCAGTGCAGGCGCTCATCGACGGCATCAACGGCACTCCAGCCCCACGCGACGAGTTCGTCTTCCGGCCCGAGCTGGTCGTGCGGTCCTCGACCGGCCCGGCCCCGCGATCGGAGTAGCACCCGCCCCCGTCCGCCCAGTGCCAGACTGCTCCCATGAGTCGCCCCGTCATCGGCCTTTCGTGCTACCTCGAGCCCGCCCGGTGGGGGGCTTGGGAGCTGCCCGCCGCCCTGGTGCCGGCGTGGTACGTCGACCTCCTGCACGAGGGCGGTCTCGACGTCCTGCTGCTCCCGCCCGACAACGACGCGACGGTCGTCGACCGCCTCGACGGCCTGGCACTGGCCGGCGGCGCCGACATCGACGCGCGACACTACGGGCAGGAGCCGCACTCGACCGCCGATGCCCCCCGCACCACCCGTGACACGTCCGAGCTGGCGCTGTACCGACGAGCCCGCGAGCGGGGCATGCCGGTGCTCGGCATCTGCCGAGGGCTCCAGGTGATGGCCGTCGCGCACGGCGGCACGCTGATCCAGCACCTGCCCGACCACGAGTCGGCGGGACTGCACCGCGAGCGGCCCGGTGAGTTCGTGGAGCACGAGGCGACGTTCGCGGACGGTTCGATAGCGGCCCGCACCTATGGTCAGGGACCGGTGGTCGTCAACTCCTCGCACCACCAGTCGGTCGCCACGGCCGGCGACCTGGTCGTCACCGGTCGCGCCGATGACGGCACCATCGAGACGTGCGAGGATCCGGGCGCGGACTTCTGCATCGGCGTCCAGTGGCACCCCGAGCACCCGGACCGGCGGGAGGCGGACCTCCCGCTCGTCCGGGCATTCGCCGCAGCGGCCCGGCGCCATCGCGAGGGCTAGCCGGGCCGCGAACTACAGGGGCGTGACGTACGCGCCGGCGATGCCGCCGTCGACCAGGAAGTTCGACGCCGTGATGAAGGACGAGTCGTCGCTGGCCAGGAAGGCAACGGCGGCCGCCAGCTCGTCGGCCTCGCCGAATCGACCCATCGGGATGTGCACCAGCCGTCGGGCGGCGCGCTCCGGGTCGCTCGCGAACAGCTCGATGAGCAGCGGCGTGTTGACCGGTCCGGGGGAGAGGGCGTTCACCCGGACGCCCGACCGGGCGAACTGCACGCCGAGCTCGCGGGTCATCGCGAGCACGCCGCCCTTCGACGCCGTGTAGGAGATCTGGGATGTGGCCGCGGCCATGGTTGCCACGAAGGACGCCGTGTTGATGATCGAGCCCTTGCCCTGCTCGAGCATGATCGGCAGGACCGCCTTGCAGCACAGATAGACCGACGTCAGGTTGACCTCCTGGACCCGGCGCCAGGCCTCGAGGCTCGTCTCGAGGATCGAGTCGTCGTCCGGCGGCGAGATGCCGGCGTTGTTGAAGGCGATGTCAACGCTGCCGTAGGTGTCCTTGGCGGCGGCGAACATGGCCGCCACGTCCTCGGGGCTCGTGACGTCGGTGCGCACGAACAGCCCGTCGACCTCGTCGGCTGCTGCCTGGCCGGAAGCGGGGTCGAGGTCGCCGATCACGACGATGGCGCCCTCGTCGGCGAACCGCCGGACCGTGGCCAGGCCGATGCCGCTGGCTCCACCGGTCACCACGGCCACGCGGCCCTCGAGCCGGCGGCACTTGCTGTCACTCATCTGATGCCTCTCATGTATCTGCGACGGTGGTCGTGCGTAGTTCCTGGCGGGGGTGCCGGGGGTCAGTCGTCGGTGCTGATGAAGACGTTCTTGGTCTCGGTGAAGGCGTCGAGGGCATCGGGACCGAGCTCCCGGCCGAGGCCGGAACGCTTGAAGCCGCCGAAGGGCGTCCAGTACCGGACCGACGAATGCGAGTTCACCGACAGGTTGCCGGTCTCGATGCCGCGCGAGACCCGGATGGCCTTGCCGAGGTCGCGCGTCCAGATCGAGCCGGACAGCCCGTACTCCGAGTCGTTGGCGAGGCGGATCGCGTCGGCCTCGTCGTCGAAGGGGGTGACGACGACCACGGGACCGAAGATCTCCTCCTGGAAGGTGCGATCGGTCGATGACACCGGGGCGAGGACCGTGGGCGGGAACCAGTAGCCGGGTCCGTCGGGGCAGTGCCCCCGGAAGGCGACCGGCGCATCGTCGGGCACGAAGCCCGCGACCGTCTCGAGCTGCCCTCGGCTGATGAGGGGGCCCATCTCCGAAGTCTCCAGGCGGGGGTCCTCGACGCGGACGCCCTTGACCGCCGTCTCCAGCAGTTCCATGAAGCGGTCATACGCCCGCCGCTCGACGAGGATCCGCGATCGGGCGCAGCAGTCCTGGCCGGCGTTGTCGAACACGCCGTACGGAGCGGCCGCGGCCGCCTTCTCGAGGTTCGAGTCGGCGAAGATGACATTGGCGCTCTTGCCGCCGAGCTCGAGGGTCACGGCCTTCACCTGCCGGGCCGCCCCGGCCATGATGCCCTCGCCGACGGCGGTGCTGCCGGTGAAGACGACCTTGCGCACGAGCGGGTGGTCCACGAACCGCTGGCCAACGACCGAGCCCTTGCCGGGCAGGACGGTGAACACGTCTGGCGGGATGCCGGCCTCGAGGGCCAGCTCGCCGAGCCGGATCGCGGTCAGCGGCGTGACCTCTGCGGGCTTGAGCACCACGGTGCAGCCGGCCGCGAGCGCCGGGGCGAATCCCCAGCCGGCGATCGGCATCGGGAAGTTCCACGGGACGATGACGCCGACGACGCCGACCGGCTCCTTGAAGGTGATGTCGATGCCGCCGGCCACCGGGATCTGCCGGCCGAAGAGCCGCTCGGGCGACCCGGAGTAGTAGGCCAGGACGTTGGCGACGTTGTTCGCCTCCCAGCGTCCGTTGCCGATCGTGTGACCGGAGTTAGCGACCTCGAGCTGGGCCAGCTCCTCGACGTGATCGCGAACGAGGTCCGAGAAGGCCCTCAGCAGGTTCGCCCGGTCCCCGGGCGCGACGTCACGCCAGGCTGGGAACGCGGCGTGCGCCCTCGCGATCGCCTCGTCGGTCTCCTCGGCGGAGGTGGACGGGACGGTGGCGATGACCTGCTCGGTCGCCGGATTGATGACGTCGTGCATGGCTGCTCCTGAGCGGTGGGCGCGATGTCCCTGCTGGTGGTGAGAGGTGGCGGGATGCCGGGACCATTAAAGCCGTTCGAAGCTGCGGTATCGCTCCCAGTCGGTCACCGCGCTGGTGAAGGCGGCCAGCTCCACCCGGGCCATGTTCGCGTAGTGCTCCTGGACCTCGCTGCCGAAGGTCTCCCGGATCCAGTCGGACCCCTCCCACAGCCGGAGCGCCTCGGACATCGTGTGCGGGACGCGGGTGGAGTCCGTCGCGTACGCATTCCCCTGGAATGCGGGCTCGAGGTCGAGACTCCGCTCGATCCCGTCGAGTCCGGCGGCGACCATCCCGGCCACGGCCAGGTACGGGTTGACGTCTCCTCCGGGGATGCGGTTCTCGAGGCGAAGTGCACCGCCGTGACCGACGAGCCGGAACGCGCAGGTGCGGTTGTCGCGACCCCAGCGGATGGCGGTGGGCGCGAACGAGCCGGGCACGTAGCGCTTGTAGGAGTTGATCTGGGGGGCGAACAGCAGCGTCAGCTCGTTGGAGTGGGCCAGCTGGCCGGCCACGAAGGCCTTGCCCAGGGCGGACATGCCGTTGTCGCCGTCGTCGTCCGCCATCACCATCGACCCGTCCGTGCCGCGGAACGAGAGGTGGATGTGGCAGGAGTTGCCTTCGCGCTCGTTGAACTTCGCCATGAAGGTGAGGGCGTAGCCCTCCTGGGACGCGATCTCCTTGGCCCCGGTCTTGTACGTGACGTGGTTGTCGCAGGTGCTCAGCGCCTCGAGGTAGCGGAAGGCGATCTCGTGCTGGCCGAGGTTGCACTCGCCCTTGGCGCTCTCGACGATCATGCCCGCCCCGTACATCTCGTTGCGGATACGGCGCAGCAGCGGCTCCACGCGGGCACCGCCGAGCATCGAGTAGTCGACGTTGTACAGGTTCGCCGGGGTCAGGTCGCGGTAGCCCGCCAGCCACGCCTCCTCGTAGGTGTCCTGGAAGACGATGAACTCGAGCTCGGTGCCCACGTACGCCTTCATGCCGGCGTCGGAGAGGCGGGTCAGCTGGCGCTTGAGGATCTGCCGGGGCGAGGCGACCACGTCGGAGCCGTCCTCCCACAGCACGTCGCACAGGACGCCCACCGCGCCCGGCTGCCACGGGATGCGATGCAGGGTCGTCAGGTCCGGCATCATGACCATGTCGCCGTAGCCGCTGTCCCATGACGACATCGCGTATCCGTCGACCGTGTTCATGTCGACGTCGACGGCCAGCAGGTAGTTGCAGCCCTCCGTCGCGTGCGCGAGCACCTCGTCGACGAAGTACTGCGCGTGGATCCGCTTCCCCGCGAGCCGGCCCTGCATGTCGGTGATCGAGACCGCCACGGTGTCTATGCGCCCGTCCGCCACCTCCTGACGAAGTGCGTCGACGGTGATCGGTTCCGGCCTGGCCATCTGGTCTCCTCTGCGTGGGCTATCGGGCATTCAACCCCACAACCGTCCGCGCCGTGGTCCGTTCGGGGCCAAACGGATGTGTTGAACGTTTCGGGCGAGTGACCGTGAGCCGGGCGCCTCGGGCGCGAATGTCCATAACATATCGACCACGTAACTTTCAAGAGTCCGCGTGTCGGACATCACAAAAGCCCGTACACGAGGACACTCGCGCTATTAGTGTCCGCCTGTCGGGGGACTCGACATCTCGGGTCGAACATCGACCGCAAACCTGGAGGGCAGCGGTGGCAGATCAGAAGGAATTGACCGCGGACGAACGGCAACTCGCGGAACTCGGCTACAAACAAGAGTTGAGCCGGACGTGGAGCGGGTTCTCGAACTTCGCCATCTCGTTCTCGATCATCTCGATCCTGGCCGGGTGCTTCACCACGTTCTACTTCGGCTGGAACAACGGCGGGCCGATCGCCATCTCGCTGGGCTGGCCGTTCATCGCCGCCATCATCCTCGTCATCGGCTTCTGCCTGTCGGAGCTGGTCTCGGCCTACCCGACCTCGGGTGGCATCTACTGGTGGGCGAGCAAGCTGGGTGGCGTCAAGGCCGGCTACTACACGGGCTGGCTCAACCTGGTCGGCCTCATCGCCATCGTCGCGTCGGTCGCCTATGGCACCGCGACCTTCTTCGACTACGCCATGTCCCGTTTCAGCGCGGCGTGGGCGGAGGGCTACTCCCTCGAGCGGGTCTTCGTCATCTTCCTCGTGATCCTGGTCTTCGCGTCGCTCGTCAACATCTTCTCGAGCCACCTGCTGGCGGTCTTCAACAACATCTCGGTGTGGTGGCACGTCATCGGCGCCTCGGTCGTCGTGATCATCCTCGTCTTCTTCCTCAAGGACGGCGCCGTCCACTGGGACGCGGCCAATGTGTTCACCGGCCGCATCAACAACACCTTCGGTCTCTTCGGCAGCACCGATGGCAGCCTCAACGGTCCGGGCACCGACGGTCTGGGCTTCTTCTTCTACGTGCTGCCGCTCGGCTTCCTTCTGACGCAGTACACGATCACCGGCTACGACGCCTCGGCCCACCTCTCCGAGGAGACCCAGGGTGCCGCCGACGGCGCCGCCAAGGGCATCTGGCGCTCGATCTTCTACTCGGCGATCGGTGGCTGGGTGCTGCTCCTGGCCTTCCTGTTCGCCGTTCAGGATCCGGACGCGGTCTCCGCGGGCGGCGGCGGCGTGCAGGTCATCTTCGACCAGGCGCTGAGCCCCGAGCTCTCGGGCACGGTTCTGATGATCGCAACGCTCGGGCAGCTCTTCTGCACGACGGCATGCCTGACCTCGGCTTCGCGCATGCTCTTCGCGTTCAGCCGTGACGGCGCGGTCCCCGGAGCCAAGTACTGGGCGAGCCTGAGCAAGAGCAAGACCCCGGTCCAGGCCGTGCTCGCGGTCTCGGTGGCCGGCCTCGTGCTCACCCTCCCGGCCCTGCTGAAGGTCAACATCGGCACCCCGGAGGAGCCGATCTACACCGTCACCGCCTTCTTCGCCGTCGTCTCCATCGGCGTCCTGGGCCTCTACCTGGCATTCGCGATTCCCATCTGGTACCGCTGGCGGGCCGGCGCATCCTTCAAGCAGGGATCGTGGAACCTCGGCAACAAGTGGAAGTGGATGGCGCCCCTCGCGATCGCGGAGATTCTCATCACCTCCGTCTACTTCGTCCTCCCCCTGTACCCAGGTGGCGCTCCGGCCTTCATGCGCGGCTTCCTCGGTGCGCCGAGTGCGGACGAGGTTCCGTTCGACTGGAGGGCTGTCAACTACGCCCCGCTCGTCCTCGGCGTCATCCTGATCCTGCTGTGGCTCGGCTGGCACCTGTCGGCCAAGAAGTGGTTCACCGGACCGAAGATGACGATCGACCTCCCGCCGGAGGTGTCGTCTGCGGACGAGCTCGAGCTCGAGCACGAGCACAAGGGGTTCCACCAGCCCCCCGGCACCTGATCCACACCGTTTGACCACACGTGAAGGGCGGGACCGGACTCAGTCCGGTCCCGCCCTTCACTGTTCGGAGGCGTGGTGCGAGCCCCCGGTCAGGTTTGAACTGACGACCTACCGCTTACAAGGCGGTTGCTCTACCACTGAGCTACAGGGGCGTGGTGCGGCAGCAGGATATCGCCGGCGCGCGCAGCCGACCGCCGGTACCGTACTGCCGAGAAACGGAGGCGGCGCGGTGGCCGATGCATTCACGACGATCGACGAGTACGTCGACTCGTTCCCCGCGGACGTCCAGGCGGTGCTGCAGGCCGTGCGCGCGGCGATCCATGCCGCCGTTCCCGACGCCGGCGAGACGATCAGCTATCACATGCCGACGATCACGCTTGACGGGTCGCTATCTCGTCGCCTTCGCCGGGTGGAAGCGGCACATCGGCCTGTATCCCGCGCCCACGGGCGACGCGGGCTTCGAGCGCGAGATGGCGCCCTACCGGGCCGCCCAGGCGACTGCGAGGTTCCCGCTCGGCCAGCCGGTCCCCTATGACCTGATCGGGAGGGCGGCCGCGCTGCTCGCGGCGCAGCGCCCTCGCTGACCGGGCATCAGGGCTACGGCAGCGGGACAATTCCCGCATGGACGACGTCATTGTCGTTTCCGGCCTCTGCAAGGACTACGGCCCGGTTCGGGCCGTCGACGACCTGTCCTTCACGGTTGCACCGGGGGAGGTCTTCGCCCTCCTCGGGCCCAACGGTGCCGGCAAGACGACCACGGTCGAGATCCTCGAGGGGCACCGGGATCGCAGTGCGGGCACGGTGCTCGTCCAGGGCTTCGATCCGGCCACCGGCGGTCGGGACTACCGCGAGCGGATCGGGGTCGTCCTGCAGGAGGCGGGATTCGACGAGGAGTTCAGCGTCCGCGAGCTCGTGCGCATGTACGCGTCCCTCTACCCGCGCCGTCGTGACCCGGACGAGCTGATCGAGCTCGTCGGGCTCGGGGACAAGCGCGATGCCCGGACGAAGACGCTGTCGGGCGGCCAGCGCCGCCGGCTCGACCTTGCGCTCGGCCTCGCCGGGGACCCCGAGGTGCTCTTCCTCGACGAGCCGACGACCGGCTTCGACCCGACGGCCCGCCGGCGGGCGTGGGACCTGATCGCGTCTCTTCGGGCACTGGGCACGACCATCCTGCTGACCACCCACTACATGGAGGAGGCCGAGACGCTGGCCGACCGGGTGGCCCTGGTCGTTGCCGGTCGCCTTGTCGCGATGGGCACGCCGGCGAGCCTGGTCGCCCAGGAGGCGGAGGGCGTGATCGCGTTCACGGTCCCGCCTGGCGTCGACGCGACCACCCTGCCCGTGTTCGACGGGACCACGCGGATCGACGGCGCATCCGTCGTCATCGAGACGTCGCACCCCACCGCCGACCTGCTGGCCGTGACGACGTGGGCGGTCGGCGGGGGCGTCGAGCTGCCGGACCTCACCGTGTCGCGGCCGACCCTCGAGGACGTGTACCTCCGGCTGACGGGGGGCGCCGGTGACGAGGCATGACGGCGCAAGCCGGCCCTCGAGCCTGTCCCTGACCTGGGGCCAGTTCCGCTACTGCACGCGCAGTTACTGGCGCAGTCCGGTCGCGGCGTTCTTCACCCTCGTCTTCCCCACGACGTTCCTTGTGGTGATCAGTGCGATCGCGGGCAATGCGATCCTCGACGAGCGGTCCGGCATCCGGCTTGCCCAGTTCCTCGCCCCCGTGTTCGCCGTCTTCGGCATCTGCATGGCGTCCTTCGTCTCGCTCGCCCTGGGCGTCGCCTACTCGAGGGAGGCGGGCGTCCTCAAGCGGCTGCGGGCGACGCCCCTGCCGCCGTGGATCCACATCGCCGGGCGGATCGCGACGGCGATGTTCGTCTCGCTGATCGCGCTGCTGCTCCTGGTCGGGGTGGGCGTCGCGTTCTACGGCGTCGAGATCGTCTGGCGCACCGTGCCGGCCGTCCTGCTCACCGTCATCGTCGGGGTCTTCTGCTTCGCCGCGCTCGGCCTGGCCGCGGTCGCGATCGCGCCCACGCCGGGAGCGACGCAGGCGCTGACGAACGGGGGGCTGATCCTGCTTGCCTTCATCTCGGACGTCTTCATCGTCGAACTGCCCGACTGGCTCGGCCAGGTCGGCTGGGCGTTCCCGTTGAAGCACTTCGTCAATGCGGTGGCAGACGGCTTCAATCCGTTCCTCACGGGCAGCGGCATCTACTGGGACCACCTCGCCGTGATGTCGGCATGGGGCGCTCTCGGCGTGGTCGTCGCACTTCGCTTCTTCACCTGGGAGCCGCACCCCGCGCGACGCCGGCGTGCGGTGACGGCCGCGGCCGTGGAGCCGGCGACGGGGGCGGTGCGAGAGCTGTCACCGCCCACCCGGGTGGGGTCGCCGAGCCGTTCGACGCTCCTGCTCGGGCAGGTGCGCTACTCGACCACCGGGCTGCTGCGGGATCCCATGTCGGTGTTCTTCGCGGTCGCGTTCCCCGTGATCCTGCTGGTGTTCTTCTCGGCCATCTACGGCAGCGAGGCGACCTGGGGCGGGCTGCCGCTTCCCCAGTACCTCGCTGCGGCGTTCTCCGTGTACGGCGTCGCGGTCATGTCGTACGTGAACCTGTCGGGCGGGGTCGTCGACGACCGGTCGCGCGGGGTTCTCAAGAGGCTGCGCAGCACGCCGCTGCCGCCATGGGCGTACATCACCGGGCGCATCGGCGCCGCGCTCGTTCTGGGCCTGCTGACCGTGGTCCTCGTGTTCGGGATCGGGGCGGTGTTCTTCGGCGTCCGCGTCGGCCCGGTGGCGCTGATCGTGTCCGTGCTCGTCTACGTGGTCATCATCGGGTGCGCGGCCGCGCTCGGCATGCTGCTCGCCTCTCTCGTCGACTCCCCGCAGACCGCCATCGCGCTGGCACTGGCGACGCTGCTGCCGCTGTCGATGATCTCGGACATCTTCGTCAACGCGCCGAACCTGCCGCCGACCCTGTCGACGATTGCCTGGACCTTCCCGCTGCGGCACATGTCGTGGGTGGCCGCGCAGACCAGCTCGGGCGCCGCGATCGGCAGTGCGTGGGCGATGCACATGGCCGTCATCGCCCTCTGGGGTGCGGCGGCGGCGCTGCTGTCGTGGCGCCTGTTCCGCTGGGAGCCGCGTCGCAGGGGTTAGCTGCCGGCCAGGAACCGAACCGCGTTGCCGCCGAGGATCGCCGCACGATCTGCGTCGGCGAGTCGGGCACGCCTCACGACATCGCCGGCGGGGCGTTCGCCGAGCGGGTAGGGGTAGTCGCTGCCCATCAGCACGTTGTCGACGCCGAGCGTGTCGACGAGCAGTCTGAGCGAGGCCTCCGCAAAGACCACCGAGTCGACGCTGAAGCGCCCGACGTAGGAGCTGGGCGGTCGATGACTGCTGCTGCCGACGAGATCCCGTCGACCGTGCCAGGCGTTGTCGGCCCGGCCCAGCCAGAAGGCGAAGGAGCCGCCGCCGTGCGCGAACGCGATGCGCAGCGTGTCGGGCAGCCGGTCGAACGCGCCACTGAGGATGAGGGACAGCACCGAGAGGTGGGTCTCGGCGGGCATCCCGACCAGCCACTGCGACATCCAGCGGTCGAGGCGCGGCGACGACGGCATGTCCCACGGGTGGACGAACACGGGGGCACCCCGCTCCGCGCAGTGCTGCAGGAACTCGACGATCCCGCCGGCGTCGAGGTCGGCATCGCCCACGTGGTTGCCGATCTCGACACCGTGGTGGCCGTTCTCCAGGCACCGGTCGAGCTCGCGGCAGGCGGCCTCGGGGTCCTGCAGCGGGACCTGGCAGAACGGCAGCAGCCGCGATGGATCGACGGCCGTGATGTCGAGGGCGAGGTCGTTGAAGATCGACGCCACCGCCGTCGCCTGGGCGGGCTCTCGTCCGTAGGAGAAGAACACCGGGGTGGGGGACACCACCTGCATGTCGACTGCGTCGTGGTCCATGTCGGCAAGGCGTCGATCCGCGTTCCAGCAGGCATCGGTGACGGATCGGAACTCCCGCTCGCCCAGCATGATCGTCGCCTCGGCCGGCGAGTCGACCCGCAGCGACGGCCAGTCGCCGCCTCCGCACTCGACGGACAGGTCGGGCCAGCCCTCGGGAACGTAGTGCGAGTGGATGTCGATGACGGGCACGGGCATGCAGGCGTCAGCCCCTGCCGGGGTGGACGCTGCCGCAGGCCGTGCACGTGCGGGCCGCCTCGTCGGAGTAGAACGCCTCGAACACCGGCGGCAGGTCTACGACGATGTCGGAGACCTGGAGCTCCACGTCGTGGATGAGGTGATTGCACTCCCGGCAGTACCACTGGAAGTGCTCGAGGACGCCCGGCTCGCGAGGGCGCTCGAACACCAGGCCGATCGACCCGGCCTCCGGGCGCTGCGGGGAGTGCGGCACATTGCGCGGCAGGACCCACATCTGCCCGGGACCGATCGTGACCGTCTGCCGGCCCTCGGGCGTCTGGAGGTCGACGTGCATGGTGCCCTTCAGCTGGTAGAAGACCTCCTCGTAGGGCTCCTGGTGGTAGTCCGTGCGCTGGTTGGGCCCGCCCACGACCATGACGATGAAGTCCTCGCAGCCCGGGAAGACCTCCTTGTTGCCGACCGGCGGCTTGAGACCCGGGCCGTGCTCGGCGAGCCAGGCCTCGAAGTCGAGGGTGCGTGTCAGGTCACTCATGGGTGCCTCCTGGCTTGAATGCGACGGCCTGGATCTCGATCAGCAGGTCCGGATGAGGCAGCTCCCGCACGGCGACGGTCGTCCGCGTCGGCGCCGAATCCGGGAAGTACTCCGCGTACGCGGCGTTGTATGCGGCGAAGTCGGCCATGTCGACGAGGTACGAGGTCACCTGGACGAGGTCACCGAGTCCGGCCCCGACGGCGGCCAGGATCCCGGCGATGTTGTCGAGGGTGCCGCGCGTCTGCTGCGTGACATCGCGAACGGTGACGCCATCGACGACGTCGACCCCCGCATGGCTGCCGTCGGGTCGACGGCTCGACGTGCCCGACACGTAGATGAAGTCGCCGGCGATCCGGCAGTGCGGGTACCTGCCCAGCGGGGCAGCGCTCCCCGGGACGATGTGCTCCGAGGTCGCCATCAGTCCTCCTCCCCCGTGACCCGGCGCAGGAGTGCTGTGGCCGCGGCCGCGACCGCGAGGACGGCGCCCCCCGCGGCGACGGCGAGGACGCGCTGCTGGGTCCTGGACCTCTCGATCACCTCGGCGTACGGGATCGTCGTGAACGAGACCATCTCGTAACGGGACAGGTAGGTGCCCGGCAGCACCTTCTCCAGGCCGTGCTCCAGCCTCTTCGCGAGGAGGAAGGAGCGGGACCCGACCTTGTCGCGCATCTCCACGAAGTTCTCCTTCGCGAGCTGGGCGATGGCCTCTGCGTTGTGGCGCCGTCTCTCCTGGTACATCGGCAGGGCCAGCGCCCAGTCGTCGCCGACCTCGCCGAGGCAGCGGTCGAGCTCGACGACGTCCTCGAAGCCGCAGTTCGCGCCCTGACCGAAGAAGGGCAGGATGGCGTGCGCCGCGTCGCCGATCAGGGCGACCTTCCCGTCGACCTGCCAGGGGTCGGTGTGGATCGTGGCGAGCAGCCCCACCGGGTTGTACTGGTAGTCCTCGACGAGGGTCGGCATCAGGGGCACGGCGTCCGGGTAGGCCGCCCCGAAGTGGTCGAGGATCTCGTCGGACGTGCCGAGGGCGTCGAAGCCGTCCGGGCCGTCCTTGGGCCAGAAGAGCGTGCACGTGAAGGATCCGTCGGGGTTGGGCAGCGCGATCATCATCGACGCCCCCCGCGGCCAGATGTGGAGCGCGTCCGGATCCAGGGCGAACTCGCCGTCGCGCGCGGGAATCGTCAGTTCCTTGTAGCCGAAGTCGAGGCGGTCGGTGACGACCCCGACCCGACCGGCCCGTTCCAGGGACTGGCGCACGATGCTGCCGAAGCCGTCGGCGGCCAGCACGATGTCGGCGGAAACGGACGTCGTCGCCTCGCCGGACTCAAAGGTGAGCTCATTGGCGGCCAGGTCGTAGCCCGACAGCCGGGCGTCGAAGTGGATCGTCACTCCCGGCGTGGACGCGGCGGCGTCGAGCAGCGTCTCGTTGAGTGCGGCGCGCCCGATCGAGTTGATGGCCCGGTCCCCGGCGGACGAGTACGACTGGAACGTGACGGTTCCGTCGGCGGCGTGGATCATCCGGCCGTGCATCGGCAGGGCCGGTGCCATGACGTCGTCGACGAGGTCGATGCGGCGGAGCGCGTCGAGTCCGCGCTCGGACAGGGCGAGGTTGATCGACCGGCCCCGCTCGGCGGTGGCCGTGCGCGGATCGGGTCGACGCTCGTACACGTCGACCGGGTAGCCGCGACGTCCCAGGTAGCAGGCGAGCAGCGAGCCCACCAGGCCCGAGCCGACCACCGCCACGTGGGTCTCATCGATGGTCGTCATGCGCCGATCCCCTCCCCGGTCAGCTCCTGGCTCAGCGCGTCGGCCGCCCGCCAGCAGTCGTGGAACGTGCAGTAGAGGGGGGCGGGCGAGAGTCGGATGATGTCGGGCCGGCGATCGTCGGCGACCACGCCCCAGTTGGAGCTGAGGCGCTCGGTCAGGTCGGCGACGTCGACCGGGACGCGCACGGACAGCTGGGCGCCGTGCCGCTCGTCCTCGGACGGAGTCACGATCGCCAGGTCGGTTCGCGTGGCGATCTCGTCGAGCAGCGAGCGGAGGTAGGCGGTCAGCCGGAGGCTGCGCGCGCGGATCGCCGGCATCCCGACGCTGTCGAAGATCGCGAGGGACGTGCGAACCGGTCCCATGGAGAAGATGGGGGGATTCGACAGCGCCCAGGCGTCGGCGGAGGCCTGCGGTCGAGATACCGGCCGCATGTCGAACCGCGTCGCGGGGTCGGTGCTCCACCAGCCCTCGAGCCGCGGGATCGCGGGGTTGCCGATGTGCCGCTCGTGGACGAAGGCGCCGGCGATGGACCCGGGTCCGGAGTTGAGGTACTTGTAGGTGCACCAGGCCGCGAAGTCCGCGTCCCAGTCGTGCAGTGCCAGGGGCACGTTCCCGACGGCGTGCGCGAGGTCCCAGCCGACGGTCGCGCCGATGGCTTGGCCCGCCCGCGTGATCGCTGGCATGTCGAGGACCTCGCCGGTGAGGTAGTTGACGCCGCCGAGCAGCACGGTGGCGATCGAGTGGGCGTGGTCCTCGAGTGTCGATATGACGTCGCCGGTGCGCAGGGTGTCCTCGCCCGGGCGGGGAGTCAGCCGCAGCACCGCCGTCTCGGGATCGTGACCGCGCATCGCCACGTGACTGCGCACCGCGTAGGAGTCCGACGAGAACGCGTAGTCCTCGATGACGATCCGGTGCCTGATGGGCGTCGGACGGTAGAACGAGGCCAGGAGCAGGTGCAGGTTGACGGTGAGCGTGTTCATGCTGACGACCTCGTGCGGCAGGGCCCCGACGATCCGCGCGGCCGGCTCCCGGAGCTCCTCGTGGTATGACACCCACGGGCGGTCGGCGTCGGTGTGGCCGTGCACGCCGTACTCCTCCCAGGCGTCGAGGTCGGCCATCAGCTCGGCGCGCGTCGCCCTCGGCTGCAGCCCGAGGGAGTTGCCGGCCAGGTATGCGGTCAGGGGGAACTCGCCGCCGATCGCCGGCGGGATGAGGAAATCGGAGCGCCGCAGGGCCGGATCGGTCTGCTGGTCGTGCTCGATGGCGAGGTCCTCGCGGGTGTCGGTCGTCACGTCCCTCATTCAATACCTGAACGGGGGACCGCGGTTTGGTTTGCGCCATCAGGTCCGCCGGACGGCAGCCCGAGGCCGGCCAGCTCGGCCATGACGACCGACCAGGCGCGGCTGCCCGGGTCGATGAGCTCGAAGTGCCCGCAGTCATCGATGACCACGAGACGGTGCCGGTCGCCGGCGTACGACCGCGAGACGGAGAGTGGGACGAGGGTGTCGTCGTCGCCGTGGACCAGCGTTATGGGGATCGTCGGCGCGGCCAGCCGGGCGGGATCGAGGTCGGGCCTCCGGCGGGCCGGCGCTCCGAGGAAGTCCGTCACCGCGCCGTCGTCGAGCCCGAGCTCCTCGACCAGCTCGAGGTCGGCGGCGGGTGCGAGGGCCAGGCACGAGTCCACCCATGGCGCCGAGGCGGCGGCCACCAGGAGGGCGATGTGCCCTCCCGCTGAGTGGCCCACGAGGCAGGCGGTGCGGGGCGGCAGTCCGGCGGCCGCAAGCGCTTGCGGCAGCGCCGCCACGGCGCTGAGCACGTCGTCGATCGTCGCGTCCGGGTCGCCGGGGATTCGGCGGTACTCCAGGGACAGTACGGGGTACCCGGCGTCGGCGAGTGCGGCGGACATGGGACGCAGGTGGGCACGGTCGTACTCGGGGCGCCAGAAGCCGCCGTGCACGAGGACGACGGGCCGCAGCGCCGGCGCTCCGGACGCGGGCAGGTAGAGGTCGGCGACCTGATCCGCGGCGCTGCCGTACGCCCACTGGCCGTCGGGCGGGCGGGAGGCGCGGCTCAGCACGCGGCGGTCCTCTTCGTCGTCGGCCACGAGTCGAGTATCCCAATCGACCTACACTTCGGACCGATGATCCACATCGAGTTCCCGGAGCAGCAGGCCGGGCTGGCCTTCTGGCCGGTCGCGGTCGTGATCGTGACGCTGCTCGTGCTGAACGTCGTCAACAACCGCGTGGCGCCCCAGACGCACTACCTGCTCTGGTCCTTCGGCGGTTCGGTCGGGCTGCTGGCCCTCGGCCTCCTCGATGGCAACTCGTGGACCGACATGGGCCTGGGCTTGAGCTACCTGCTCTCGGGGACGCTGTGGGCCCTTGCCTGCATCGGGGGCGTGACCGCGGTCTACCTGGTCGGCTCCGCGTTCCGGCGCACGCGCACCGCCTTCCACGACGAGCGGATGAGCGACCTGAGCGGCACTCGACTGATGTTCCAGGCCCTGGTCGAGGTGCCGTTCGGCACCGTCCTGCTCGAGGAGATCGCCTTTCGGTCGGTCCTGTTCTCGATGCTGGTGCGTCGGTACGGCCTGCTCTGGGGCATCGTCATCTCATCGGTGCTCTTCGGGCTGTGGCACGTGCTGCCGAGCATCGGGACCCACGAGCAGAACCCCGCCCTGGGGTCCGTCGTGGGCTCGGGCCGGCGCGGCAACATCCTGGCCGTCGCGCTCAGCGTCCTGACCACGACCATCGCGGGTGTCCTGTTCTCCGGCCTGCGCATCGTGTCGGGCAGCGTCCTGGCGCCGATGGGCTTCCACTGGGCGACCAACGGCCTCGGCTATGCCTTCTCCTGGCTCCTCATCCGCGCCCGGGACCGGCGGCGCGAGCAGCATCGCCGCATGATCCGGCGTCAGCAGGAGCAGGAGCAGGAGCAGGAGCGTCGAGAGGCGACCGGCGAATCAGGCCACGTCGAATGACATTGATGGGATTCAGGTCGTACGATGACGCCCACGACGAGTTCAGCGGCCAGGTCGAATCGGAGGAATCCCGGATGGATGCAGCGCGAGCCCACCTCGAGCACGAGGCGGCAGCCACGCTCAGCGATCGGGACCGGCGGATCCTCGAGTTCGAACGCCAGTGGTGGAAGTACGCCGGCGCCAAGGAGCAGGCGATCCGCGACCTGTTCGACATGAGCGGCACGCGCTACTACCAGCTCCTGAACGGTCTCATCGACTCTCCGGACGCCCTGGCCTTCGACCCGATGCTGGTCAAGCGCCTGCGTCGGATGCGCGCCACGCGGCAGCGGGCGCGATCGGCCCGTCGGCTGGGCATCGAGATCGAGTCCCGATAACGGGCCTTTCGGGCAAAGCGGGACACGCGTTCGGACCTTCATCACGGTTCCGTAACAATTGGTATGTAACGCTGTGTAAGCGGTTGCATCAGGGAACCCGCAGCCGTACGTTTCTGTCACATTAACGAGGGGTGACATCTCGTCGCGCCCTAAATCGGAAAGCGGCCCGTCCGGGTCGCAAAGAAAGGACCAACATGCGCAGGTCGCTGCGAACGATGGTCGTCGCCTCATCGGTGGCTTCCGTCGCTTTTGGTTCGCTCCTCGCCGCTCCGGTGGCCATGGCAGCGGACAACACGATCACGGTCTGGGTTGACCAGAAGCGAATCGCCAACTACCGCGAGGTCTTCCCCGACGGTACGTACGCCGGCTACAAGATCAACCTGGTGCCCAAGGACTTCGGCAAGATCCGCGACGACCTCACCACGGTCTCGGCTGATTCCGCTCCCGACGTCATCTCCGGCGCCCACGACTGGACCGGCGCCCTCGCGGCCAACGGCCTCATCGTCAAGCTCAACGTCCCGGCCGCGACCATCAGGGCGCTGTCGCCCTTCGCGCTGCAGGGCTTCCGCTACGGCTCGGGCATCTACGGCATCCCGACCCAGATCGAGAACGTCGCGATGATCACCAACGCGAACCTGATCAAGACCCAGCCCAAGACCTTCGCGGCCCTCTCGGCGCAGGCGCTGGCTCTGAAGAAGGCCGGCAAGGTCACCGTTCCGTTCGCCGTGCCCCAGGGCGCCAACGGCGACGCGTACCACATGTACCCGATGTTCAGCGGCCTCGGTGGCTACATCTTCGGCACCAACCCCTCGGGTTCGGTGAACGTCAAGGTCGTGGGTCTCGACAACCCGACGTTCCGCAAGAACCAGAACCAGATCAACGTCTGGAACAAGACCGGCCTGATCAACTCCAAGGTCGACTACGGCATCGGCAAGACCGCCTTCACCACCGGCAAGTCGCCGTTCTGGATCACCGGTCCGTGGGAGCTCGAGGCGATCAAGGCCCTGCCGTTCAAGTACCGCGTGACCACGGTTCCGCCGATGGTCAACGGCATCACCCCCGTGCCGTTCCTCGGCGCGCAGGGTGCGATGGTCACCAAGTACGCCAGCCAGCACGGAGTGCAGACCGGCGCCAACGCGCTCGTGACGCAGTTCATGGCCAGCGCCCGGTACCAGGCGAACCTCGCCGCAGCTGACGGCCGCACCCCGGCCAACAAGATCGCTGCGGCCGCCGTGTCCGATCCGGTCCTGAAGGCCTTCTCGGCCGCCGCGACCGGTGGCGTGCCGATGCCGAACGTCCCGCAGATGGCCTCCGTCTGGGGCGCGCTCGGTGGCGCATGGGTCAACTCGACCAAGGGCGCCGGCGCCATGCCGGCCCAGAAGGCCTTCGCCCAGGCGCAGGCCACGGTCAAGAAGGCCATCGGCTAGTCGTTTCCCACCGTTGTGATTGCACGCGGGGATCTCCGAGTTCCTCGGAGATCCCCGCGTGCTTTCGGTTAACTGTGCTCGGTCAACGATGAAGGAGCGTCCACGACGATGCAGGCATTGATCTCGCGCTTCGGTGGAACGCCAGCGCTCATCCTCAAGCTGCTGTTCCTCGGCGTCATCAACGCACTGGCGATCTGGGCGATCCCCGCACTGCTCACGTCGGGCGCCTGGGTCATGCTCGTCGTCCTGGTCGCGTGCACCCTCGCCCTCGACTTCTTCATGTTCACCAGGAAGTTCATCCCCGCCAAGTACGTGATCGTCGGCGCGATCCTCCTTACCGTCTTCCAGCTCATCCCGATCGCCTACACCGTCTCGATCGCCTTCACCAACTACTCCACGGGCCATATCGGCACGAAGGAGGAGGCGATCAAGACGATCCAGACCGACTCGCTGTCCGAGACCGAGGGTGCGGTCTCGTACGACATGCTGCCGCTGTACGCCGAGTCCCAGGCACTCGTGCTCGGGTTGACGGAGATCCCGCTCGAGCCGGTCGACGGCACGGATACCACCGACACCGAGACGGACCTCGGCGAGGCACCCGTCGACACCCAGACCGAGTTCGGCCCGAGCGATGCGGCCAGCCCCGCGGAGAGCACGCAGACCGAGTTCGGCCCGAGCGATGCCGCGAGCCCCGAGGCCGTCGCCAGCCCGGAGGCGAGCGTCCAGACCGAGTTCGGCGTCGGCGAGGTCGCCACGGGCATGCCCTCGAGCGAGGCCAGCCCGGCCGAGAGCGGCGACATGAACCTCGCCGTTCCCGAGCCCGAAGGCGGCTGGCCACCCACCTACATCGGCACGAACGAGGGCCTCGATCCTGTGCCCCCGGGCGACGTGCAACGCGACGAGTTCGGCCTGGTCACCGGCGTGACCGGCTACGTGACGGTTCCCGAGGCCGACTACCCCGACCTGGACGCCACCCTGGCGAGCATCAAGGTGCCGGGCCCGAACGGTGGCTACATCGTGGCCCAGGGCTTCACCATGGCCACGGAGCTCACGCCGATCGTGACCTACGACGCCGCGACCGACACGTTCACCAACGTCGAGACCGGCGTGGTCTACACCGACAACGGCGCCGGCTCCTTCACGAATCCCGACAACCCCGACGACGAGCTGCTGCCGGGCTGGAAGGAGAACATCGGCTGGCAGAACTTCACGTCGATCCTGACGGATCCCGACGTGCGCGACCCGTTCGGCAACGTGTTCGTCTGGACCTTCATCTACGCGATCCTGACCGTGCTCCTCACCTTTGCGGTCGGGCTCTCGCTCGCCATCGCGCTGAACAAGCAGGGGATGCGCGGCCAGAAGGTGTATCGGTCGCTGCTTATCATCCCGTACGCCGTCCCAGCGTTCCTGTCGGTACTCGTGTGGGCCGGGCTGCTGAACGACGACTTCGGCGCGATCAACGCCGCCCTCGGCATCAACATCCCCTGGCTGTTCGATCCCTTCTGGGCGAAGGTCAGCTGCCTGCTGGTCAACCTCTGGCTCGGCGTGCCGTACATGTTCCTGGTCTCGACCGGCGCCCTGCAGGCCATCCCGAGCGAGTTGCAGGAGGCGGCCCGCATCGACGGCGCCCGCAACTGGCAGGTCTTCCGGCTGGTCAACCTGCCGCTCCTGCTGGTCGCGCTGACCCCGCTGCTCGTTGCGTCCTTTGCCTTCAACTTCAACAACTTCAACAACATCTACCTGCTCACCGGCGGCGGTCCGGCGATGGAGGGATCGAGCGTCGCCGGCGCCACCGACATCCTCATCAGCTACACCTACAAGATCGCCTTCGCCGCCGGCAAGGGCAATGACTTCGGGCTGGCGAGTGCCATCTCCATCATCATCTTCCTGATCGTCGGGTCCATCTCGGCCATCTCCTTCGCACGATCCAAGGCTCTGAGGGAGGAGCGCTCATGAGCACCGTGGCCGCATCCGCTCCGCCGGTTCCCAAGGCGAAGCGCCGTTCGCTCGGCGGGTGGTTCAGGCATACGGGCTGGCGGCACATCGTCGCGCTCGTGGCCGTCGCCGCCGCACTCTTCCCCGTGCTGTGGGTCGTCAGCGCGGCCTTCACGCTCGACCCGTCGATCAGCAGCACGTCGATCATCCCGACGAACCCGACGCTGGAGAACTTCAGCACCTTGTTCAACAACCCCGACCAGCCGTACGCCAACTGGTACGTGAACACGATGATCGTGGCGTCGGTCTCCGCCTTCTTCACCGTCCTGATCGCGGCCGGCGCCGCCTACGCGTTCAGCCGGTTCCGCTTCAAGGGACGCAAGGTCGGCATCATGTTCCTGCTGCTCGTGCAGATGTTCCCGCAGTTCCTCAGCCTCACCGCGATCTACATCATCATGGTGAACATCGGCGACGTCTTCCCACCGATCGGCCTCGACACCCTCGCTGGCCTGATCCTCGTCTACCTCGGCGGCGCCATGGGCGTGAATGCCTGGCTCATCAAGGGATTCTTCGACACGATCCCCATGGAGATCGACGAGTCGGCGAAGGTCGACGGGGCAACGCACGGGCAGGTCTTCTGGGGCATCATCCTCCCGCTGGCGGTTCCGGTCCTCGCGGTCGTCGGTCTCCTGAGCTTCATCGGGACGATCAACGAGTTCATCATCGCGAGCGCACTGATCCAGACCCCGGAGACCAAGACGCTCGCCGTCGGGCTCCAGGGGTTCATCGCGAACGAGTACGCCGAGAACTGGGGACCGTTCGCGGCCGGGGCCCTGCTTGCGGCCATCCCGGTCGTCATCCTCTTCCTGTTCCTCCAGAGGTTCATCGTCGGCGGCCTGACCGCAGGGTCGGTGAAGGGGTAGTGACCTTGGCAGCGTCGCGCGTCCACCATGACGGCTCGCCGTTGTACGTGTCGACCCTGTCGCCACGACTCGGCGAGACGCTGACGCTGCGCCTGCGCACGCATCGTGACCATCAGCCCCAGACGGTGGTCCTGCGCACGGTGCGCGACGGCGAGCCGCACGTGGTGCCCGTGGAGCCGAAGGAGTCGCAGGGCGACGTCGTGTGGTGGGTGGCGAACCTCGTCGTGCGCAACATCGAGACGCACTACAGGTGGCTCCTCGTGGGCGGCGCCTTCGACTTCGCCTGGCTGACGGCCGGTGGACTGCTCGACTTCGACGTGCCGGACGCCACGGACTTCGTCATCAGCGCGAGCGAGCCGCCGCCGGACTGGACGCACACCTCCGTGGTGTACCAGGTGTTCCCCGACCGCTTCGCCCGCTCGACCGGCGACGACGCCTCGCCCGCACGGCCGCCGGAGGGCGTCGCGATGCCCGACTGGGCCGTCCCCCGGGCCTGGACCGACCAGCCCGAAGGCCGGTCGCGCAACACTCCCCGCGAGTACTTCGGCGGCGATCTCGACGGCGTTCGCCAGCACCTGGACCATCTCGAGTCGCTGAGTGCCGACGTCCTGTACCTGACGCCGGTGTTCCCGGCGGCCTCCACGCACCGGTACGACGCGTCCACCTTCGACGCGGTCGACCCTCTGCTCGGCGGTGACGCCGCCCTTCGCCGTCTCGTCGACGACGCGCATGGCCGTGGCCTGCGCGTCGTCGGCGACATCACCCTCAACCACTGCGGGCGGCACCACGAGTGGTTCGAGCGCGCGCAGGACCCGACCGCCCCCGAGCGCGAGTTCTTCCGATTCGACCCTGACCTTCAGTACGGCTACGAGTGCTGGTTCAACGTGCCCAGCCTTCCCAAGTTCGACCACACCAGCGGACTGCTGCGCGAGCGACTGGTCCTCTCGCCGGACTCGCCCGTCCGCACGTGGCTGCGTGGTGGGTCCGGTCTCGACGGCTGGCGCGTCGACGTCGCCAACATGGCCGGCCGGATGGGGTCCGTCGACGTGACCCATGAGTTCGCGAAGGACGTGCGTGCGGCGATGGCCGCCGAGCGCGACGGCACCCTGCTCGTTGCCGAGCACGGCCATGACGCGAGCGGCGACCTGCTCGGCGACGGGTGGCACGGCACCATGAACTACGCCGGCTTCACGCGGCAGGTGTGGTGCTGGCTGCGGGGTCCTGACTTCCACGAGACCTTCATGGGCCTGCCGGTCGAGGTGCCGGTGATCAGCGGACAGCAGGCGGTGGCGTCGCTGCGGGCCTTCCATGCCCGGATCCCATGGCGGTCGCTCATCACCAGCTGGAACATCCTGGGCAGCCACGACACCGCGCGGATCCGCACCGTGGTGGGCACCGCCGAGCGCCAGGTGGCCGCGCTGGCGATGGCGGTAGGACTGCCCGGTGTGCCGATGGTGTTCGCGGGCGACGAGATCGGGGCCACGGGCTGGTGGGGCGAGGACGCACGGACGCCGTTCCCGTGGAACGACCCCGACACCTGGGACACGGACACCCTGGATGCCTACCGCAGCCTCCTCGGCATCCGGCGGGCCAGCGAGGCGCTGGCCGTCGGGGGCCTGCGGTGGCTGCATGTCGGCACCGACGCGCTGGCCTTCGTCCGCGAGAGCGCCGATGACTGCGTGCTGGTCGTCGTGGCAAGGAACCAGGCGGAGCGGATCCGCATTCCGCTCGCCGAGCTCAACGCAGTAGTGGTCCATCACCTGTTCGGCTTCGAGGCAGAGGTCGTCGCCGAGCAGATTGTCATCGATGTCCCGTCAGCGGGTGCTGGCGTGTGGCGAGTGGAGGGTATGTAGCCATGGCTCAGCTGGTACTGGACAACGTCGACAAGGTCTACGACAACGGCTTCCACGCCGTCAAGGACCTCTCCCTCGACGTGGCGGATGGCGAGTTCCTCGTCCTCGTCGGGCCTTCCGGGTGCGGCAAGACCACTGCCCTGCGCATGGTTGCCGGCCTCGAGGAGATCACCGATGGCACGATCAAGATCGGGGACCGGATCGTCAACGACATCGGTCCCCGCGACCGCAACATCGCGATGGTGTTCCAGAGCTACGCCCTGTACCCGCACATGACCGTCGGCGAGAACATCGGCTTCGGCCTCGCGCTGCGGCACGAGGGCAAGGCCGAGATCAAGGAGAAGGTCGACCGCGCCGGCCGACTGCTCGACCTCACGTCGATGCTCACCCGAAAGCCGAAGCAGCTGTCCGGCGGCCAGCGCCAGCGCGTTGCGATGGGCCGCGCCATCGTCCGCGATGCCGAGCTGTTCCTGATGGACGAGCCGCTGTCGAATCTCGACGCCAAGCTCCGCGTCCAGATGCGCGCCGAGATCGCCTCCCTGCAGCGCCAGATGGGCACGACCACGGTCTACGTGACCCACGACCAGGTCGAGGCCATGACGATGGGGCATCGGGTCGCCGTCCTGCGCCTCGGCGAGCTCCTGCAGGTGGCGGCCCCGCAGGACCTCTACGACAACCCGGACAACGTCTTCGTCGCCGGCTTCATCGGCACGCCGCCCATGACGCTCTTCCACGCGGGCCTGACTCTGGATGGCGAGGGTGCGCGCCTGAAGGTCGGCCCGCAGGAGATCTGGCTGCCGCGCGAGGTGATCGAGCAGCGCCCGAGCCTGCGCGAGAAGAACAACCAGGAGGTCATCGCCGGCGTGCGAGCCGAGGACATCCACGCGGAGGCGAGGGAGGGCCTGTCGTCGCTTCACGCGAGCGTCGTGCTCGCCGAGGCGCTGGGCTCGTCGGTGCACGTGACGTTCGCCCTCGAGGGCACTCCGGTCGACGAGTCGCGACTGGGCAGTGGCCTGAAGAACGAGGCGGAGGGCGAGATCGCGCGACTCAACCACGCCGCCGACATCCAGGGCACCGCCGTGTTCCCGCCCAGGATGCACTTCGTGACCGACGAGCCGGTCGACATCCACGTGGACGCTCCCCGCATGCACTTCTTCGACCTGGAATCGGGTCTTGCGCTCACGTAGGCTCTTCGTGCCCGGACTCGCCCTCGCCGCCGTCCTGGCCGGGCTGTCGGCCTCTCCGGCCGGAGCCGACCCCGGGCTGGACGCGATGGCGACGCCCTCGGTTCGCTCGCCCATCGCGTCGGACACGTTCTACTTCGTCATGACAGATCGCTACCGGGACGGCGACCCGGCCAACAACGAGGGCGGGGTGTCCGGGAGCCTGGCGACCACCGGCTTCGAGCCTGCCTCCGACGCGTACTACCACGGCGGCGATCTCGCGGGCCTGACCGGACGGTGCGACCCGTCCGATCCCTCGGACGACGGGCTCGCGCGTCTCAAGCGCCTCGGCTTCACCGCGGTGTGGATCACGCCACCGTTCGTGCAGCGCACGGTCCAGGGCTCGAGCGCCGCCTATCACGGCTACTGGTTCCTCGACATCACCCGACCCGATCCGCGAGTCGGGACCGAGGCGCAGTTCGCGGCCTTCATGTCGTGCGCGAAGCGGCTCGGGTTGAAGGTGTTCCTCGACGTCGTGGCCAACCACACGGCCGACGCCATCTCCTACCGCGAGGGCAACGCCTACGTGCCACTGGGCCGGGCCCCCTATCGCACGGCTGGCGGACGGGCGTTCAACCCGTGGGACTACACCTCGGGGACGCGGTTCCCGAGGCTCTCCCGCACCCGCAGCTTCGCAAAGACGCCCACGGTCGAGGCTGCATTCCGAGGGGTCAAGCAGCCCGCCATCCTCAACGACGTGACCAGGTACCACAACCGCGGGGACATCTCGTGGGGCAGCTGCGTGGGCCGTTGCGAGATGGACGGCGATTTCTCGGGCCTCGACGACATCATGACCGAGGACTGGTCCGTGGTGAAGGCGCTCGCTGACGCGTACGGCTCGTGGATCACCAGGTACGGAATCGACGGCTTCCGCATCGACACCGCCAAGCACGTCGACCCCTACTTCTTCGGCCGCTGGCTGCCGATGATCAACCAGACGGCGGCGACGGCCGGAAAGCCCCAGTTCACCAGTTTCGGCGAGGCCTGGATCACCGACACGGCGCAGCTGTCCGAGCTCATGCTCGCCCGCCGACTGCCCTCGGTCCTCGACTTCCCGTACCAGGAGACCGTGCGCAGGTTCGCGTCCGACCGGGCGACCGGGGGATCGCTGGCGGCCCTGTTCGGCGACGACGACTACTACACGTCGGCCGCCACCAATGCCTACGGGCTGACGACCTTCCTCGGCAACCACGACATGGGCCGCATCGGCTTCTTCCTCGCCACCGATTCCGGCGACGAGGGGCAGGTGCTGCTCGAGCGCGACCTGCTGGCGCATGACGTCCTCTATCTGACCCGGGGGGTGCCGGTCGTCTACTACGGCGACGAGGTCGGCATGACGGGCTCGGGCGACGGCACGGACAAGAACGCCCGCCAGGACATGTTCCCGACCCAGGTCGCCGACTGGCGAACCGAGGATCGGATCGGCGGCCAGCCGATCGGGGACGGGTCGTCCTTCGGGGAGTCGAGCCCCATCGAGGGGCGCCTGGCGGCACTGGCCGCCCTGCGCGCCGCCCATCCGGCGCTGGCCTCGGGTGCGCAGATCACCAGGTACGGCGAGGGACCGGTCTTCGCGGCCAGCCGAATCGATGCCCGGACGCGAACGGAGTACCTCGTCGCCTTCAACACCGGCGACGCCGCGGTCGGCGTCCGGGTCCCGACCTCGACGCCCTCCGCCGATTGGACCTCCGTGCTGAGCGGCGCGGGGGCCGTGTCCGGCGCCGACGGAGCGGTCGCCCTCTCGCTGGGCGCCCGATCGACCGTCGTCCTCAAGGCCAGCACCGCCCTGCCGGCCCCGCCGCCGCCGACGGTCACCCTGCGCACCTCGAAGGACTTCGTGACCGGCAAGCACCGGCTGTCGGCCTCGGTGCCCGGCACCGACCCGTCCTCCGTCACGTTCGTGATGCGGCGCCGGGGCAGCACCACGTGGACGGTCCTGGGCACGGACGATGCCCGGCCGTTCCGCTTGTTCGTGCCACCTGCGCGGGGCGCGTCGGTCGAGGTGGCGGCCGTGGTCAGCGACTCCGTCGCGCAGGTGGCCTCGTCGCCGCCCCGGCTGGTCTCCCTCGCACCGTTCGTGTGACCTGCCCGTTCCCCGGATCCTGCCGCTTCGTGCCGGAAACCTGTCAGGATGCGGAGATCTGCCGAATCGGCGTGGGAGGTCCGCGTGCGGCAAGCCCGCCTTCTCGCGACAGTCGCAGCAGCGGCTGCCGCCCTGGGCACGCTGCTCCCGGCCGCGGCGGCCGCCGACCGTCCCCTGGTGATGTGGGCGCCCTCCGCGCAGGCAGCAGTGATCCAGGCCCAGTTGGCGAGCGGCTTCCGCGGGATCCCGGTCTCGGTGATCTCCGTGCCCGACGTCCGGTCAGCGCTGGAGACGGTCCAGGCGGACGACGCTCCCGACCTGATCTGGGCCAGCAACGCGTGGACGGGTGACCTCGTGGCGCGCAGCCTCATTGAGCCCCTGCCGCTCTCCGAGACGCTGAGGGCGCGCTTCCCGGAGAACGTGCTCGATGGATTCCGCTACGGGTTCGACTTCTACGGCCTCCCGGTGCAGTTCGAGAGCATGGCGCTGGTCACCAATGCCGAACTGGTGCCGGAGCCGGTCGAGTCCTTCGCGGAACTGGAGCGGCGGGCCCTGTCACTCATGGCCCAGGACCGCGTCCGCCTGCCCCTGGCCGTCGGCCAGGGCGGAGTCCCCGAGGCGCTGTACGTCGCCCCGCTGTTCACCGGCCTGGGCGGCTACCTGTTCGGGCGCAATCCGGCCGGCAGCCTCGACCCCTACAACGTCGGCATCGGCAGTCCGGCGCTGCTGGAGAGCACCCCCGAGATCGACCGGTGGAATCGGATCGGCCTGCTCTCGTCCGATGTGTCGGTGACCCAGGCTCAGGCCGCCTTCCTCAGCGGACAGGCGCCCTTCTGGATCACGGGCACGACCTCCGCCCGGCTGCTGAGCGCGGCGGCGTTCGACTCGCGGGTGGAACCGGTGCCGCAGATCGTCGAGGGCATCGCCCCGGCCCCCTATCTGGACATCGAGGGGGTCATGGTGACGTCGTACGCGACGGCTCATGGCAGCCTCGACGACGCGTTGGCCCTGGCGCGACGACATTTCGCCACTGCTGGCGCCCAGGCGCAGCTGGCCCGGGCCGGACGCATGGCGCCTGCGCACGAGGCGGCGGGCCGGTCGGCGCTGGTGGCGCGCTTCACGGAGGCCGCCCGGTCCGGCATCGCGGTACCCAACATCCCGCAGGCGCGAGCGGCCTGGCGAGCGCTGGTTCAGGCGTGGTCCTCGTCCACGAGCGGGGTGGATGCCGTGCCGGCGAGGGCCGCGTTCTCGGCGGCCCACCGGCTGGTGCTTCAGGCCATCGGCTAGCCCACGCCCATTTGCACTCGCACGTGTCGAGTGCTAACTTTTCGGTTAGCACTCGACACCTGAGAGTGACAGAATCCGCACGGACGTTCCGGGAGGAACACCCCCTATGGCAAAGATCATTGCATTCGACGAGGAGGCCCGGCGGGCACTCGAGCGCGGCATGAACGTGCTCGCAGACGCCGTCAAGGTCACCCTGGGCCCGAAGGGCCGCAACGTTGTCCTGGAGAAGAAGTGGGGAGCCCCCACGATCACCAACGATGGTGTCTCCATCGCCAAGGAGATCGACCTCGAGGATCCGTACGAGAAGATCGGCGCGGAGCTCGTCAAGGAGGTCGCCAAGAAGACCGACGACGTCGCTGGCGACGGAACGACGACCGCGACCGTGCTCGCCCAGGCTCTCGTGCGCGAGGGCCTGCGCAACGTGGCTGCCGGCGCCAACCCCATGGGCCTCAAGCGGGGCATCGAGAAGGCCGTCCAGGTCGTCTGCGACGAGCTGCTCGACATGGCGAAGGACGTCGAGACCAAGGAGCAGATCGCTTCCACCGCGGCCATCTCGGCCGGCGGCGACATGGAGGTCGGCGAGCTCATTGCCGAGGCGATGGACAAGGTCGGCAAGGAAGGCGTCATCACCGTCGAGGAGAGCAACACCTTCGGACTTGAGCTCGAGCTCACCGAGGGCATGCGCTTCGACAAGGGCTACATCTCGGCCTACTTCATGACCGACGCCGAGCGCATGGAGGCCGAGCTCGAGGATCCGTACATCCTCATCGCGAACTCCAAGATCTCGGCCGTCAAGGACCTCCTGCCGCTGCTCGAGAAGGTCATGCAGTCCGGCAAGCCCCTGGTCATCATCGCCGAGGACGTCGAGGGCGAGGCCCTGTCGACCCTGGTGGTCAACAAGATCCGTGGCACGTTCCGCTCCGTCGCCATCAAGGCGCCGGGCTTCGGCGACCGTCGCAAGGCCATGCTGCAGGACATCGCGATCCTGACCGGTGGCCAGGTCATCTCCGAGGAGGTCGGCCTCAAGCTCGACTCGACGGGGCTCGACATGCTGGGCCGCGCTCGCAAGGTCGTCGTCACCAAGGACGAGACGACGATCGTCGAGGGCTCCGGCGACGCCGAGCAGATCGCGGGCCGCGTCTCGCAGATCCGCGCCGAGATCGAGAAGTCGGACTCCGACTACGACCGTGAGAAGCTGCAGGAGCGCCTGGCCAAGCTGGCCGGCGGCGTTGCGGTCATCAAGGTCGGCGCGGCCACCGAGGTCGAGCTGAAGGAGCGCAAGCACCGCATCGAGGACGCCGTTCGCAACGCGAAGGCAGCCGTCGAGGAGGGCATCGTGCCCGGCGGTGGGGTGGCCCTCATCCAGGCGATGAAGTCCGCTGACCCGAAGATCGAGGCGCTCGGCCTCACCGACGAGCAGGCGGTCGGCGCGAACATCGTTCGCGTGGCCATCAGCGCGCCGCTGAAGCAGATCGCCATCAACGCCGGCCTCGAGGGCGGCGTCGTTGCGGAGAAGGTCCGCGAGCTCACCCCCGGATTCGGCCTCGATGCCGCGACCGGCGAGTACGTGGACATGATCAAGGCCGGCATCATCGATCCGGCCAAGGTCACCCGATCCGCACTGCAGAACGCAGCGTCGATCGCCGGCCTGTTCCTCACCACGGAGGCGGTCGTCGCGGAGAAGCCCGAGAAGTCGGCCCCGGCGATGCCGGGCGGCGGCGACATGGGGGGAATGGACTTCTGACGTAGTCCGAGGTCCCGGTTCGAGAACCTGGACCTCCGCACGTAACGGTGATGGCCGGCACCCCTCGGGGTGCCGGCCATCACCGTTCGCCCTGCCAGGGGCGGTGCCGAGGGTGGCGGCGTGCCGGGCCGGGGGAACGTGGCTCGGGTCTTGGGCTCGGGTCGTAGGCTCGGCTCGTGGCCGGCGCCGGTGCGGATGACGTTGCCGGGGACGATGGCGGACGGGTTCGAGCGCGACGACAACGGCTGAGGGCCGACTGTGCGAACTGCCAGGCCCTGTGCTGCGTCGCGCCGGCGTTCGCCGTGTCGGCGGATTTCGCGATCGACAAGCCGGCCGGGCATCCGTGCCCGAATCTCCTGGCCGATGCGCGCTGCTCGATCCACGCGGGCCTTCGGGACAGGGGCTTCGTGGGGTGCACGGTCTACGACTGCTTCGGCGCGGGACAGCAGGTCTGCCAGGTCACGCTCGCCGGGACCTCCTGGCGCGACGCGCCCGCTGCCGCGTCCCGCATGTTCGAGGTCTTCGCCATCATGCGATCGCTGCACGAGTCGCTGTGGTACCTGGAGGAGGCACGCTCGCTGGCCCTGGACGGTGACCTCGCGGCGGAGGTGGACGAGGTCCTGGCCCGCACCGAGCACGCGGCGGGGCTGCCGCCGGATGACGTCCTGGCCGTGGACGTCGACGGCCATCGGAACGAGGTCGGCGACCTGCTCCTTCGGGTCAGCGCTTTCGCCCGGGCCGACCGTCCCGGCCGCGACCTGAGGGGCGCGGACCTGGCGGGCGCCCGCCTGGCCGGTGTCGACCTGGCCCGCGCCAGCCTGCGCGGCGCCTGCCTGATCGGGGCGGACCTGAGGGGGGCGCACCTCGACGGTGCCGATCTCGTGGGAGCCGACCTTCGGGGGGCCGACGTGCGCGGCGCTAGCCTGGTCGGCTGCCTGTTCGTCACCCAGGCGCAGGCGAACTCCGCTTCGGGCGACGCGACGACGGTGCTGCCGGAGGGCATCGACCGACCCGCCCACTGGCTCGGGGCCCGACACTAGGGTGGTCGCACCGCCCACCCCGACCATGGAGCAGCGCATGAGCCAGCCGTCCGTGACCCTTCCCGATCGGGCGCGGGTGGTCATCATCGGGGGTGGCGTGATCGGCACGTCCATCGCCTACCACCTCGGCCATCTCGGCTGGGGCGACGTCGTGCTCCTCGAGCGGGACCGGCTGACGTCCGGTACGACGTGGCATGCGGCGGGCCTCATGACGTGCTTCGGCTCGCTGTCGGAGACGTCGATGTCGATGCGGCAGTACACCCGCGAGCTGTACCGACGCCTCGAGGCGGAGACCGGACTGTCCACGGGTTTCCGGCCGGTGGGCTTCATCGAGGCAGCCGCGGACGAGGGTCGGCTCGAGGAGTTCCGGCGGGTGGCGGCGTTCAACCGGCATGTCGGGCTGGACGTGCACGAGATCGGGCCGCGCGAGATGGGCGAACTCTTCCCGCTGGCCGCCACGGACGACCTGCTTGCTGGCTTCTATGTACCGCAGGACGGCCGGGTCAATCCGGTCGACGCAACGATGTCCCTGGCCAAGGGCGCTCGGATGCAGGGCGTCCGCATCGTCGAGGGCGTGACGGTGCAGCACGTCCTCACCGCGGGCCGTCGGGTGACCGGGGTGTCGACCGATCAGGGCGACATCGAGTGCGAGTACGTGGTCAACTGCGCGGGAATGTGGGCACGGCAGCTGGGCGAGCGCAACTCGGTGATGATCCCTCTGCAGGCCGCCGAGCACTACTACCTCATCACCGAGCCCATAGATGGCGTCGATCCGGCGTGGCCGGTCTTCGAGGACCCGTCGCGACACGGCTACTACCGCGAGGAGGGCGGCGGCCTGATGATCGGGCTCTTCGAGCCGGTGTGCGCGCCGTGGAGCGTCGCCGGTGTCCCTGACGACTTCTCGTTCGGTGAGCTGTCCCCGGACTGGGACCGCATGGGTCCCTATCTCGAGCGTGCGATGCAGCGGGTCCCGGTGACCCTCGACGCGGGCATCCGCACCTTCTTCTGCGGACCGGAATCCTTCACGCCGGACCTCGCACCGATCGTCGGCGAGGCGCCCGGCATCGACAACTACTTCGTGGCCGCCGGCATGAACTCCGTCGGGATCCTGACCGGTGGCGGCATGGGCCGCATCGTGGCGCAGTGGATCGTCGACGGACGGCCCGACGTCGACGTCACCGGGTTCAACATCGACCGCATGCACGGCTACCAGCTCAATCCGAGATATCGCGCCGAGCGCACGGTCGAAACGCTCGGCATGGTGTACCAGACGCACTTCCCCGGTCGCTCGATGCAGACGGCTCGTGGGGTCAAGCGGTCTCCGATCCACCACCAGCTGGCGGGGGCCGGGGCGTACTTCAAGGACGTCAGCGGCTGGGAGGGCGCCGACTGGTTTGCGCCACCAGGCGTCGAGCCGCGGATCGACGAGCTCATGTGGGGACGCCAGAACTGGTTCCCCTACTGGGCGGACGAGCATCGGGCGGTGCGCGAGAATGTCGGGCTGATGGACATGTCGTTCATGTCCAAGCTGCTCGTGCAGGGTCGCGACGCGGGCCGGGTCCTCGATCGCGTCTCCGCCAACTCCGTCGACGGCGAATGCGGCGTCATCACGTACACGCAATGGCTCAACGAGGCGGGCACGATCGAGGCCGACCTCACGGTCACCAAGCTCGATGACGACCGCTTCCTCGTCGTCGCATCGGACAACGCGCTCGGTCACGTGCACGCCTGGCTGCGCCGCCATGCCGGCGATGACCGCGCGATCGTCACGGACGTCAGTTCGGGACTGGCCCAGATCAACGTGCAGGGGCCGGCATCGCGTCAGGTCGTCCAGTCGCTCACGTCCGCAGACCTGTCGAACGAGGCCTTCCCGTTCCGGGCCGCCCGCGACATCGACCTCGGCTTCGCCCGGGCGCTCTGCGTGCGCATCACCTACCTGGGCGAGCTCGGCTACGAGCTGTACGTGCCCTCCGAGATGGCCGTGCACGCGTACGAGCAGCTGGTCGAGGCGGGCGCTGCGTCGGGAATGCGGCACGTCGGTCTCAAGGCGCTGTCCAGTCTGCGCATGGAGAAGGGGTACCGCGACTACGGCCATGACATCGACAACACCGACTCGGTCCTCGAGGTCGGGCTCGGCTTCGCGGTCGCCTGGGACAAGCCCGGGGGGTTCGTCGGCCGCGACGCCCTGCTGACCCGCAGGGCGGCCGGCCCGTCGACCCGACGGCTGATCCAGATCAGGGTCCTCGACCCCGAGCCGCTGATGCATCACGCCGAGATCGTGCTGCGAGACGGTGCGGCTGTCGGCTATGTGCGCGCCGCCAGCTACGGCCACACCCTCGGCGGGGCCGTCGGCCTGGCGATGGTCGACGCCGGTGGCGGACCCGTGTCCGCGGACTACCTGGCGACCGGGACCTGGGAGGTCGACATCGCCGGGACCAGGCACCCTGCCACGACGTCGCTTCGCCCCATGTACGACCCGGACAACTCCAGGATCCGTGCATGAGGCCAGCCCTCGCGACCCGGCATGGGAGGCTGGCCCCGTGACGTCGATCGAGGGCTCCTGGCTGGTGCACACGGTCGACGGCGCCGACGTCCGGCTCCGCAGCGGACGGGTGGGACTGGTCACCGTCGACGTCACGGCACCGGTGTCCGGCGGCGAGCTGCACGTGGCGCCCGACCAGGTCGGCCTGTCGCTACGGCTTGCCCTCGATGACCTGAGAACCCGCAACTTCCTGATGCAGGCGGCCGCCCGCAGCATCGTGTCGCGTCACGACGCGCATGTGCTGAGGTACATCGGCACGGGTGCCAACGACGAGGGCGCCTGGCAGGTCTCGGGCCATGCGATTGCCGGCAGCATCGACGTCGAGCTCACGCTCACGGTCACGGCCTGCGGTCCACCGGCCGATCCGATGGGCGAGATCCAGCTCCTGGGAAGCGCATCCCTGGGGACGGTCCACCTGCCCCTCCCGGGGCTCGGCACCGTCGATGACTTCAGCTTCGACGTCGACGCGCGCCTGGCGCTGCGACGACGGTCGGAGTGACCAGTCCACCTAGCGTGACTGCGCAGCAGACCGCCTCGCGTCGATGAGGTCGAGTCGCTGGCGCACACCGAAGCCGACGACCGCCCCCAGGATCGCGAGCGGCGCCACGGCGAGCCCGGCCGACCCGATCAGGAGCATGCCCAGCATCGCCGAGGTGAACGGGAGCCGGAGCATCACCGTTGCGGTGGAGGCGATCCCGGCCGCGGCCATGGCACTGACGGACAGGTCGGCGAACATGATCGACGCGAGGACACCGATGCCCACGCCGATGAACGTCGCCGGGAAGATGGGACCGCCACGGTATCCGCCGCCCAGGGCGAGGCCGTAGGCGAGCACCTTGGCCACGACGATCAGCAGGACGGTGAGTGCGGAGGTCTCGGCGATGAGGGCCGGCATCGCGGACTGCCCAGAGAACAGCACCAGGTCGACGCTCGCACCCGTCGTGATGCCGACGCCGATGGCGAGGGCGGCCGTGAGCAGGGCAACGGCCACCAGGACGACGCCCCGGCGCGTGAGGGCGGCCCGCTCGACCCGCTCGCCGAGTTCGCGCGCCACGGCCGCCGCGAGCGCGGCCACGATCGAGATGATGGCGCCGGCCACCAGGTCCGGCCAGGTCAGCGCGTCGTAGGCCGGCATGCCGGGCACGGCGAGGACGTGGCCGCCCAGCCCGGTCCACTGGCCGATGCCGACCTGGACGACATAGCCCGCACCGAGGGCGACGAAGGCCGGCATCAGCACGGCCGACGGCATCGCACCCATGGCGGCGAACTCCAGCAGCATGAAGGCCGTGACGAAGGGGTTTCCGAAGATCGCACCGATGGCGGCCGCTCCGCCGAGCAGCATGCCCAGCTGGACCATCTTCGGGGGACGACCGCGCATCGCCAGCGCACCGATGGTCGTGCCGAGGATGACCAAGGGCGCCTCGGGGCCGAGGACGAAGCCGAATACCAGCGATCCGATAGCGGCCAGCAGGAACGAGGGCGCGTTGATCGGCAGGGTGTCGAAGTGCAGGCCGGTGAGCGGGCTCTTGCCGGTGGCCCCGGGCAGGCGCCAGGCGAGCGCCACGATGCCCGCGCCGACGAGCATCGCGACGACCACCCACCAGTAGGGCAGCTCGGTGAAGCCGAGCGCCTCGGGCAGGTCGCGCCAGACCCACTCCTCGGCGGAGTCGATGAAGGCCATCAGCAGGGTCGCGCCGAGGGCACCGAGGATGCCGAGCACGGCAGCCAGGACCAGGGCCCTCATGGGCAGCGGCTCTGCCGCTGGCGGAGTGGTGCCGGCTGCCGGCGCAGTGGTGCTCACGATGCCTCCCAGGTGCCCGTGTGGATGTCCTCGGCGTCGATGATCCGGTATGCGTACCCCTGCTCGGCCAGGAAACGCTGGCGGTGCTGCGCGAAGTCGGCATCGACCGTGTCCCGCGTGACGACGGAGTAGAAGTGCGCGGCGCGTCCGTCCTCCTTGGGGCGCAGGATCCGGCCCAGCCGCTGGGCCTCCTCCTGCCTCGAGCCGAACGTGCCGCTCACCTGGATGGCGACTCCCGCCTCGGGCAGGTCGATCGAGAAGTTGGCGACCTTGCTCACCACCAGCAGCCTGATCTCGCCCTGCCGGAACGCCTCGAACAGCCGCTCGCGCTCGCGGACGGGCGTCTCCCCGGTGATCACCGGGGCCTCCAGGTGCGCGCTGAGCTCGGCGAGCTGGTCGAGGAACTGGCCGATGACCAGGACGCGATCGTCGATGTGGCGACGCGCGATCTCCTCGACGATGCGGATCTTCTCCGGCGCCGACGCTGCCAGCCGGTACCGGTCCTCGGGCTCGGCCATCGCGTAGGTCATCCGGTCGGCCTCGGGCAGGGTCACGCGAACCTCGATGCAGTCCGCGGGTGCGATGTAGCCCTGGTTCTCGATGTCCTTCCAGGGTGCGTCGTACCGCTTCGGCCCGATGAGCGAGAACACGTCGCCCTCGCGACCGTCCTCCCGCACGAGCGTCGCCGTCAGGCCCAGGCGCCGACGGGACTGGATGTCGGCGGTGAACCGGAAGATGGGGGCCGGCAGCAGGTGCACCTCGTCATAGATGATCAGGCCCCAGTCGCGGGAGTCGAACACCTCGAGGTGCGGGTAGATGCCCTGGCGCTTCGTGGTCATCACCTGGTACGTGGCGATGGTGACCGGCCGGACCTCCTTTCGGGCCCCGGAGTACTCGCCGATCTCGTCGGCCGTCAGCGTGGTCCGCCGCAGCAGTTCGTCGCGCCACTGCCGGGCCGCGACCGTGTTGGTGACGAGGATGAGCGTCGTCGCCTGAGCCAGCGCCATGGCCAGCGCCCCGACGATGGTCTTGCCGGATCCGCACGGCAGCACCACGACTCCGGACCCGCCGTGCCAGAACCCCTCGGCCGCCTCGGTCTGGTAGGGGCGCGGCTGCCACGCCTCGGCCCGCAGGCCGATCGCGTGGCGCTCGCCGTCGACGTAGCCGGCGACATCCTCGGCCGGCCAGCCGAGCTTGACCAGCGCCTGCTTGAGGTGGCCCCGCTCGCTGGGGTGGACGATGACGGTGGACTCGTCGATCCGGGCGCCGAGCAGCGGGGCGATCTTCTTGCTGCGCAGCACCTCCTCGAGGACGGCCGGGTCGATGGCCTGCAGGACCAGTCCGTGCACCGGGTGGTTGTTGACCTGGAGGCGGCCGTACCGCGACATCGTCTCGGCGACGTCGATCAGCAGGGAGTGCGGCACGGGATAGCGCGAGTACCGCAGCAGTGTGTCGATCACCTGCTCGGCGTCGTGCCCGGCCGCCCGGGCGTTCCACAGTCCGAGCGGAGTGAGCCGGTAGGTGTGGATGTGCTCGGGCGCGCGCTCGAGCTCGGCGAACGGTGCGATGGCCTTGCGGCACTCGGGGGATTGGGCGTGGTCGACCTCGAGCAGAAGGGTCTTGTCGCTCTGCACGATCAGGGGTCCGTCGGCCACCGGGTGAGCCTATGCGCTGTCGCGCTTCAGCAGCGATTCGACGAGCACGGCGAGCAGGGCCGCCCGATCCGCCATCGCGGGCACGCTTGCCCACTCATGGTCGGCATGGGCGCCGTCGCCGACCGCCCCGAGTCCGTCGAGGGTGGGGATGCCGGCGGCCGCCGTCAGGTTGCCGTCGCTCGCGCCGCCTACGGAGCGGCCCTCCAGGGTGCCCAGGCCGAGCGATGCGGCGGCCTCCTGCGCCCGCTCGAAGAGGGCGGCGGACGCGGACTGCTCCATGGCCGGCCGGTCGATGCCGCCGTACGCCTCGACCCCGGCGCGGACCGACTGGGGACGCCAGGCGCGGATCGCCCCGTCGACCCGGAGTTGCTCGTGCGTGGACCAGGCACGCACGTCGAGCGTGAGCCGCGCCTGCGCCGGCACGGTGTTGGACGTCGTGCCGGAGTTCAGCATGGTCGGCGTCACCGTGGTGCCCGCGGACGCATCTGCCCAGCCCCCCGAGGCGAGCGCGAGCTCGGCGGCCGCTACGAGTGCGTTGACGCCGCGCTCGGGATCGAGGCCGGCGTGGGCGGCTCGTCCGGCGAAGTCGAGGCTGTACCAGGACGTGCCCTTGCGCGCCGTCTTGAGCGCACCGTCGATGGAGGGCTCGAGGACCAGGACCGCCTCCGCGCCGCCGCTGGCCTCGGCGATCACGCTCCGCGAGGCCAGCGACCCGGTCTCCTCGTCCGTGGTCAGCAGCATCCCTACGCCGTCGTCCTCGGCCGCGCCGAGGAGCGCCAGCGCTGCCCACCCCTGGACGGCGCCGGCCTTCATGTCGAACACGCCCGGCCCGCGAAGGCACTCGCCATCGCTCGAGAACGGGATCCGGCCCAGGGTGCCCCGCGGCCAGACGGTGTCGAGGTGCCCGAGCAGCAGGATGCGCGGCCGGTCCGGTCCCCATCGCCAGGCGGGGCGTCCGCCGTGCACCTCGGCGCGCGCGGGTGCCGGCACCCATCCCTCGAAGATGCCGATGGCCTCCTGGACGACCGCATCGCAGGCCGCCACGTCGTCCGTGGGGGACTCCGTCGCGACGAGTCCCTCGACGGCGTCGACCATCGCGGGCAGGAGCAGGCGGGCCACGTGCAGTATCTCGGATGTGGACATGCCGGCCTCCCTCGTCGGTACGGTGAGCCGTGTGAGCGATCGGTCCCCGCTGGACGACCTGCGCGCCGCCGAGCAGCGGGCGGACGTGCAGGTGCGTACCCTCACCGACCTTAGTGATCTCGACGAGGCGCGACGGGTGTTCGACGAGGTATGGCCGTCGCCCGGCGGGTGCACGCAGATCCAGTCCAACCTCATGCGCGCGCTGGTCCACGCCGGCGGGTATGCGTCTGCCGCCTACCGAGACGGCGAGGCGATCGGCGCGGCCCTCGGGTTCGTCGGCCGCTCGTTGGGCTCCGGTCCGCGGGTCGACGGTGCGTCCTGGCACACGCACCTGCACTCCCACATGGCTGCCGTGCTCGCCCCGCACCGTGACCAGCACATCGGATCGGCCCTGAAGATGCACCAGCGGGTGTGGGCCATCGAGCGGGGGATCGACACGATCGTGTGGACGTTCGATCCGCTCGTGCGCCGCAATGCGATCCTCAATCTGGTGAAGCTGGGCGCCGACGTCGAGGGATTCGAGGTCGACTTCTACGGTGGCATGGACGATGCGATCAACACCGGCGACCCGACGGATCGGCTGTTCGCCTGGTGGCGGCTGACGTCGCCGCGGGCGATGGCCGCGTCCCGCGGTGCCATCGAGCGCTTGGACCCCATCGAGATGATCGTCCGCGGCCGGGACGTCCTCGAGATCGAGCTCCCGGAGGACATCGTCGCCGTGCGGGTCGAGAGCCCGCTCGCTGCCGCGCAGTGGCGACTTGCCGTGCGCGAGGCCCTGACGGCGGCGTTCGCCGACGGCTTCCGCGTCATCGGCGTGAGCGGGGCGGGCGGCTACGTGCTGGAGAGGACGAGATGACGATCGAGGCGTTCCGGCTGCACCGGCTCAGCATCCCGCTCGTGCGGCCGTTCCGGACCAGCTTCGGCACGGAGTCGGTACGCGATGTCATCCTCATCGAGGCGCTGTCGCACGATGGGGTGAGCGGCTGGGGCGAGTGCGTCACGATGTCGTGGCCCGGCTACAGCTACGAGTACGGCAATGGCGCGATCGACGTCATCCGGGACCACCTGCTGCCAGCCCTTCGTGAGGTGGACCACGACGACGATCCCGTCGACGTGCGGGCCGCCATGGAGGTCGTCCGGGGCCATCCCATGGCGAAGGCTGCGCTGTCGACAGCCATGCTCGACGTGTGGCTGCGGGAGCGGTCGACGTCGCTGGGAGACTACCTCGGCGCAGTGCGCGACCGGGTGGACTGCGGCGTCTCGGTGGGGATCCCGGCCAGCGAGTCGATCCCGGAGCTGCTTGACGAGGTGGGCGGCTACGTGGCGGCGGGGTACCGTCGCATCAAGCTGAAGATCGAGCCCGGCTGGGACATCGAGCCCGTGTCGGCGGTCCGGGCCGCGTGGCCGGCCATGCCGTTGCAGACCGACGCCAACCAGGCCTACCAGCGCTCGGACGCCGAGCACCTGGCCCGCCTGGACGAGTTCGACCTCCTGCTGCACGAGCAGCCGCTGGCGGAGGAGGACTGGTACGGGCACGTCCTGATGTCGCGCGCCTGCCGGACGCCGATCTGCATGGACGAGTCGATCCACAGCGTGGCATCGGCCGATTCTGCGCTGCAGTTCGGCGCCGCATCGATCATCAACATCAAGCCCGGCCGGGTCGGGGGCTACCTGACCGCGCGCGACATCCACGACCTCTGCCGTGAGCGGGGGGCGCCGGTGTGGTGCGGAGGGATGCTCGAGACGGGAATCGGGCGAGCGGCGAACGTCGCCCTGGCGGCGCTTCCGGGATTCGTGCTGCCCGGTGACACGAGCGCCTCCAGCCGGTACTACGAAGTCGACGTGACCGAGCCCTTCGTCCTCGACGAGGGCACGCTCGCGGTGCCGACCGGGCCCGGGATCGGAGTCGATCCGATTCCCGAGGTGCTTCGCGACCTGACGGTGTGGTCGACCGAGTTCCGTCTCGACCAGCCGTAGCCGAGACCGGACCGGGCGGCGTACGGCGTTCGCCGGATCAGGCCGCGTCGGGGTCGAGGGTCGCCACACCGGTGACGCGCGACACGGCGAACGCGCGGACCTGCTCGGTGCGGTGATCGAATGCCGTGAGCACCCCCGCATGCACGCGAAGGGGGTCGATGATCTGCTGCGTGATCGTGCCGTCCGTGTCCGCATAGCCGATCCACATCGGGCGGCTGTCGTCGATGGCCGCGCGAAGGGCGGCGACGATGGCCGCCGAGCTCAGGCTGGGCAGGTGCCGCGAGCCTGCCGGGCCGGCGACGGTGGTGCCGCGCGGCTCATGGCCCGCTCGGTCGCCAGAGCGCAGGGTCCGGACGGCCGCGACGACCAGCGCGTCCTCGGGAGTGCGTCGGGTCACGATCGGCGTGGGTCGCTGGGCGGACGTGCGCCGGTCCTCCGGGCGGCGGATGACCACGACGCCGTCGGCGGTCTCCGCAGCCGGGGCGTACCCAGCCGCGCGCAGGGACTCGAGCAGCTCGGATGCGGGTGCCTGGCTGAGCAGGACCGTTTCGGCGACCCGGGCGAGCCCCAGCGTCCGCAGTGCGCGGTCACCGAGGATCGCCGTGAGGGTCTCGGGGCTGTCGCTGCGGATGTAGCCCATCGCACTGCCGATGCGCACGGCGCCGTGCCGACGGGCGACGTCGTCGATCAGGTACGAGAGGGGCTGGGGAACGGGCGTCCGAGAGATGTCGTCCAGCAGCGCGTGGATCGACGCTGCGTCCCACCCTCCGTCCAGCGCACGGCGGATCGATGACTCGCTGATGCGATAGACGGTGGCGTGACCGCGCGACTCCACGTCGGCGATGAGTCGAAGGCTGCGGGCGACGCTGGCGACGATGGGACCTGGCGCGACGACCGTCAGGTCGGCCTGGATCAGCACATGGTCGACGTCGGCAGGAAGCGCCCGGTCGAGGGCCTCCGACACCGCTTGGGCGTGGGCCCGCCGGGCCGCCGGACTCTTCCCGGCCGGAGTCAGGAGGATGCGCGCTGCCGTGGTGAGAGCGCCCGCGCCGGTGATGCCCAGGTCTGCGGCCTCGCGCAGGGTGGCCGTCAGGGCGAGGCGGCGGAGCTCCCCGGATCGGCGGGGCTGCCGGTAGTCGAGGACGGCCAGCAGCTCGTCGGTGGACGGCGACCACCCGGGGGGCACCTCGGCCAGCAGGTCGAGGACCTGGGCCCGCAGGACCGGCACCGCGCGTCGGTCCCGGTCGGGTGACAGGACCTGGGTCTTCTCGTTCGCCACCGACGGCAGTCGGCTCAGGCCGAGCCAGGCGGTGACCAGGGCGATCCACTGCTCCGCGGGCCCGCTCGCGAGCCAGGCGTCGTAGCGGTCCGTGGGCACCCAGTGCGGCGACTCCGCGCGATCGTCAGCGACGAGGCAGGCCGCGAGCGCCAGCTCGATGGTGAGAGACGTGCGGGACCAGTCCGAGTGGAGGCGGGCCCGTGCGGTGGCGAAGTCACGCAGCGACAGCCCGCCGCTTCGAAGGATCGCGGGCGGGCTGGCGGACCAGTCGTCGAGCAGGTCGCGGACCTGCGCCAGCGCCTCGCGCGCGTGCAGCGCGCCCTGGCCGTCGACGTCGTCCGGCGCCTGTGACGCACCGCCATCCAGACGAGGCGGAGGCCACGGCGGCGGTGGTGCCGCCGCGACCATGTCGCGCACCGGGTGGACAGCGTGCAGGGCCTCCGGCGTGCCCCAGACCAAGGCGGCCGTGACGAGGTCGTCCAGTGCGGAACTGCAGGCGTCGGCGGCGTCGGGCGGAAGGCTCTCGGCCGCGCGGGCGACGATCTCCCGCGCGGTGGCGCCGGTCTCAACGGTGAGGTCGGCGGCGATCCGCAGCACGTGGAGCGACAGCGCGTCCAGGGTGTCCAGGCAGCGCGCCACCGAGGGTCCGGTCGTGGCCCGCGTCGTGAGTCCCGTCATGTCGGTTGGCACCGGATGGAGGAGATCCGGACGTCGTCGCAGCAGGCGGCCGAGGGCCTCGTCGTCGCGCTGACGCAGGTCGTCGGCGAGACTGCGAGGAGTGGCCATCCGCCCTACGGTACGCGGGTGCCCGTCAGGTGGTCCGCCGCGTCCGCGCCGACATCGCCAGTCCGACGATCACGATGACCAGGCCGACCCCGGTCAGCATGGCCAGGAACCACATGGCGCTCGGCATCTCAAGCTCGGGGAACACCAGCGGGAGCATGGCGATGACGGTGCAGGCCAGTCCCACCACCGTGACGACGGCGCCGGCACGCATGACGACGTCGGCCCGGGACAGCGAGCGGTGCATGGGACAAGGCTCTCAGGGCACGGAGCGACAACGTGAGGCGGGAGGGTAGCCTTTGTGGGCGCGGGGTGCCCCGCGCCGAGCGCGGACCTCCGTCGTTCGTTCCGCGTGACGTGAGTGAGGCTGCCGTGCCTACGGGAACCGTGAAGTGGTACGACTCCGAGAAGGGCTTCGGTTTCATCACCTCGGACGAGGGTGATGACGTCTTCGTCCACGTCTCGACGCTGCCAGCCGGGGTGGCCGCCCTGAAGCCCGGTACCAAGGTCGAGTTCGGCGTCGTCGACGGGCGGCGCGGCAAGCAGGCGCTGTCCCTGTCGGTGCTGTCGGCCGCCCCGTCGGTCGTCAAGAGCTCCCGCAAGCCGGCCGACGACATGGCCATCATCATCGAGGACCTCATCAAGCTGCTCGACGGTGTCTCGAACCAGTTCCGTCGCGGCAAGTACCCGCCGGACGCCGCCGCCCAGAAGGTGGCTGCGGTGCTTCGTGCGGTCGCGAGCGACCTCGACGTCTAAGCGCGTCGACGTCTAGGCAGGCGGGGCGATCCGGAAGACCCAGATGCCGCGAGTCTTGTCGTCCTGTCCCGCGACGATCTGCATCGTCAGCCCGTCGGCGGGAACAGCCTCCAGGTCGGGGTAGGCGAACCGGTAGTAGGTGCTGAAGATCGGCTCGGCAGTGAGCTTCTTGCTCCCGATGATCGGGGTCCAGCCGGCGTCGGCCACGACCGGGTCGACGCTGATGCCGATCGTCTCGCCGGGGACGACCGGGATGGTGGCGACGGCTCCGCCCTCGATCGCCTTCGTGATGACCTCCTGCGCGCAGGAGTCGGCGTCGAGCTGGTCACTGTCGAAGGCCCAGCAGACCGCGTTGCGGAACTGGGTGGTGGTCCCGGAGAAGACGCTGGCGCCGGGTGTCGGCTTGTCGCATCCGGTCAGGCTCACTGCGAGGGCAGCGGACGTGATGGCAACAGCGACGAGACGGCGGCTGATCATGAGGACGACACTACCGGTGGACCCACCATCAAGCCGATCCGGCTGGTGGGCCACAATCTCCTCATGACCCGGACCGCAACGACCGTCACCCATGGGGTGAAGCGCGATGCCGTCCTCGTGGCGGCCGCCGACCTCGCTCGCGAGGCAGCCGTGTCCGAGTCGGGCTCGGACTCCGTCGGCGAGCACATCGGCGTCGACATGGAGGACGAGCGTCTGGCGACGCACACCTTCGCATGCCTGCATCCGGCCTACGTCGGCTGGCGCTGGGCCGTCACGCTGGCCCGCGCGCCCCGCGCCAAGGCGGCGACGGTCGTCGATGTGGTGCTGCTGCCCGGACCCACGTCGATCGTGGCGCCCCCCTGGCTGCCGTGGAGCGACCGGGTCCGGCCCGGTGACCTCGGCCCCGGCGACGTCCTGCCGACTCCCGGCGACGATGTGCGGCTCGTGGCCGGCCTGACCGGATCCGACGACCTGGAGTCGGTGGAGTCGCTGAGCCCGCTGCGACCGGGCCAGTGGGAGATCGGCCTGGGTCGCGTCCGCGTCCTGTCGATCACCGGACGCGACGAGGCAGCGGATCGCTGGGTGGAGGGCGACTTCGGCCCCACCACGGCGATGGCGCGGCAGGCGGCGGGCGAGTGCGCCGGGTGCGGCTTCATGCTCCCCATCGGCGGACCGCTCGGCCAGATGTTCGCCATCTGCGCGAACGCGATGAGCCCGGCCGATGGCAAGGTCGTCGCGTTGTCCTTCGGCTGCGGTGCGCACTCCGAGGTGGAGGCGGACGCCGAGCCGAAGGCGGACGCCGGCTACGACGAGGCCGGCTGGGATCCGTTGGAGCTCGGCCACTCCTGACGCCGCTGACCGCGGGCCTTGCGCCACCGCAGGAACACCACTCCACCCACGCCGCTGACCACGCCGACGGCGGCGGCGCCGATCCACCAGGTCGCGCCGGACTCGTCGAGTGTGGGCTTGAGGACGACGAGGACGACCAGCGCGACGATCCACAGCGCCGTGCCGATGGACACCGGAAGGATCGCGTCGGCGTCCGATTGCGCGAGTCGGTCTTTGGCCATGATGGCTGCACGGTACCCTGCGCCCGGAGCGTCCGACTGCCGCAGTCGCCTTCCCCGGCGAACCACGACGTGATCACCGATCGTGGAGGTAGTGATGTCCGTGACGTCCGAGGACCGCCAGACCAGTGGGCAGGCGAGTCGGATCGACCGCTGGTTCGAGGTCTCGGCTCGTGGCTCCACCTACGGACGTGAGGTGCGCGGCGGACTCGTCACCTTCTTCACGATGGCCTACATCGTCGTCCTGAACCCGCTGATCATCGGCACCGCAAAGGACATGAACGGCGAGTTCGTCGGCGGCACCACCGACGTGGCCCGCTCCATCGCCATGGTCACGGCCGCTACAGCCCTCGTCGCCGGGGTCATGACCATCGTGATGGGGGCGTGGGGGCGGTTCCCGATCGCCGTCGCCGCCGGACTCGGGCTGGTGCCGTTCGTCGCCTTCACACTCGCACCGCAGATGACCTGGCCGGACGCCATGGGCCTGGTGGTGCTCGAGGGCCTGGTCATCCTCGTCCTGGTGCTGACCGGCTTCCGATCAGCGGTCTTCACGGCGATACCCGAGCAGCTCAAGTACGCCATCGGCGTCGGCATCGGGCTGTTCATCACCATCATCGGCCTGGTCGACGCGGGCATCGTCCGCCCCGGCAACCCGCTGATCAGCTTCGGCATCTTCGGCGAGCTGCGGGGCTGGCCGATCTTCACCTTCTGCTTCGGCCTGCTGCTGACGATCGTCCTGGTGGTGCGCAAGGTCAAGGGCGCCATCCTGATCGGCATCCTGGTGACGACGGTCGTGTCCATCGTCATCGAGGCGATCGCCGGGGCCGGGCCGAAGAGCGAGGACAACCCCCTCGGCTGGGGGCTGAACGTCCCCGCGGTGCCGGACCAGATGATCGCGTCACCGGACCTGGGCCTCCTCGGTCAGTTCAACCTCTTCGGCAGCTTCGAGATCATCGGCGTCCTCGCCTCGCTCCTCGCGATCTTCTCGCTGCTGCTCACCGACTTCTTCGACACCATGGGCACGTCCTTCGGCCTGGCGACCGAAGCCGGCCTGCTGGACGAGGACGGGCAGATTCCCCACTTCGAGAGCATCCTGGTCGTCGACTCCCTCTCGGCAGTCGCCGGCGGCGCCGCGTCGACGTCGAGCAACACCGCGTACATCGAGTCCGCAGCCGGCATCGGCGAGGGCGCGCGCACCGGGATCGCATCCCTGGTCACCGGCGCGCTCTTCCTGGTCGCGATGATGTTCTCGCCGCTCGTCACGATCATCCCCTACGAGGCGGCCACGCCGGCACTGGTCGTCGTCGGCTTCCTGATGATGACGCAGATCCGGCACATCGACTTCACCGACTACAGCATCGGCATCCCGGCCTTCCTGACCATCACGCTGATGCCGTTCACCTACTCGATCACCAACGGGATCGGCGCCGGCTTCGTCACGTGGGTCGTCATCAAGGTCTTCACGGGCCGGGTCCGCGACGTCAACTGGCTGATGTGGGTGGTCTCCGGTGCCTTCCTGTTCTACTTCGCGATCTACCCCATCGAGGTCCTGCTCGGGCTCAAGTAGCGGGACGTAGGCTGCGGCCATGGATCCCCGCAGCCGCCGCATCGTGACGCTGGCGGTCCTCATCTCGCTGACCGTCGTCGTGGTCGTCGCCGCGCTCTGGCGGTAGCGGCGTGCGCTCGACACTGGCGACACGGGCGGGTGCCGCGCTCGCGGTCGGCGCCATCGCCCTGGTGACCGGGTTCGCGCCCGCAAGGGCCGCCGACCAGGCCACCGAGGTCTGCCGTTTCAGCGACGAGCGGCTGACGGAGATCAGCGGGATGACCACGTCCCTTCGGCATCCAGGCGTCCTGTGGGTGCACAACGACTCGTCCGGCGGTCCGCGCGTCTACGCGATCGACGCCGCCACCTGCTCGACGCTCGCGACCGTGACCATCGACGGGATCGACGCGCGCGACATCGAGGCCATCGCCGCGGGTCGGGACGACAAGGGCCGGGCGGTGCTCTGGATCGCCGACATCGGCGACAACCTCGACTCGTGGGACGAGGTGCGGATCCACCGGGTCCGGGAGCCTGGCGTGCTTCGCGATCGCACGGTGACCGCCCGCACCTACCGGTTCACCTACTCGGACCGTCCGCACAACGCGGAGACGCTGCTCGCCGACCCGGACTCGGGGCAGCTCTGGGTGGTGACGCGGCAGCTGGCGCGCGGCACCCTCTATGCCCTTCCGGTGCCGCTCTCGCCCACGGGCGTCAACGTCGCCAGGCCGGTCCGCCGAGAGGGCGGGCTGGTGACCGATGGGGCCGTCAGTCCGGACGGATCGCGATACGTGCTCCGCGACTACGTCGACGCACTCGTCTTCGCCGGGCTGCCGCCCGGCACGCAGGAGCAGCGCGTCTACCTGCCGTTCCAGATGCAGGGCGAGGCGATCACGTGGACGCCGGACGGGCGGGCGCTCCTCACCGCGGGCGAGAAGGACGATCGACTGCTGCGCATCGAGGTGCCGGCAGAGACAGCGACGCCCGATGGCTCGCTGGGTCCCTCGTCGGGGGCATCGGCAACGGTGGGGCCGTCGGCGGGCTCCGATGCCGCCTCCGGCCGCGAGTCCAGTGTGCTGGGGTCCGGCTCGGGTGGCCGCGCCACCGTCGCGCTGGCGCTCGCGCTGGTCCTGGCCGCTGGCCTGGTGATCGCTATCGCCGAGTGGGCACGACGTCGGGCACGGGGCGGATGACCATGATGAGCAGGGCCACGCCCAGGAAGACGGGCACGAGCAGGAAGGCGACGTGGAAGCCGACCGTGTCGGACAGGACGCCTAAGGCGAAGGGGGCCATCGCCCCGGCCACGCTGCCCGCCACCGAGGCCTGGGCCGAGGCGCGATCGGTGAGGCCGCCCGAGGAGCGGACGACCCGGGCGACGCCCAGTGGCCAGTGCACGCCGATACCCGCGCCGGTCAGGAAGAGCCCGGCGATCACCATGGGCCACTGCGTGAAGGTCCAGGCCACCAGGAAGGCGGCCAGGGCGACGAGGATCGAGAGCTTGAGGAGGATCTCGGTGGGGATGCGCTGCGCGAGTCGCGACCCCCAGAGGCGGCCGACCAGCATGCCGCCGGTGACCGCGGCGAGAGACGCGGCCGCGGCCGCCGGACCGAAGCCGCACCGCTCGCGCAGCAGGTCCGCCCCCCAGAAGGTGATCGAGAACTCGGCCGACAGGAAGCAGACGATGACGGCGAGCGACCACAGGACCCGGCGGGGCATGCGCCGGGAGTCCCGCTCGTGGTGCGCGGGACGCCGGGTGCCGAACACGTCGGCATCGCGTCCGCGCCAGATCTCGACGCCGACGAGGGCAACGACGACGACCCACATGCCGGCCCGCCAGCCGAGGATCGTGGCGGCGCCGAGGCCGATGGCGAGCGGGGCCATCAGTCCGGCGAGCGATGCGAGGGCGTTGGCCTCCGTCAGGGACGCCGGACCCGCCTGACGCTGATAGTCCAGCAGGAAGGCATTGACCGAGATCAGCAGCGCCGTGCCGAACAGGGCCGTCACGGCCGCACCGGCCAGCGTCACCGGCAGTTCGCCGGAGGGCACCGTGTAGACCAGGACGCCGATCGCCGCGCCCACCGCGGCCATGCGCATGACGTGGCCGCGGCCCCATCGGTCGATGACCCGAGCGGTCAGGAGGGCGCCGATCAGCCCGCCGATCGCCAGCGTCGTTCCGTGCAGCGCGGCGACCGACCGGGTCGTCGCCTGCTCGTCACGGAGCAGGGCCTGCGTGGCGCCGAACCCGTAGAGGAACCACGCGTATGCGGAGAGCTGTGCGTAGGCGATCCAGGTCGGGCGGTCGTGCACCGGCCGCCCGGGGCCGGCCTGGGCGGCACTGGCCGCCCGCGTCACGAAAGCTGGCTGATGACGTTGTCGATGCAGGCGGTGAGTGCGCGCACGTCGTCCGGCTCGACCGACGGGAAGACGGCCACGCGCAACTGGTTGCGGCCCAGCTTGCGGTAGGGCTCGGTGTCGACGACGCCGTTGCGTCGCAACGCCTTGCAGATCGCGGTGGCGTCGATGGAGTCGTCGATGTCGATCGTCGCGACGACGGCCGATCGCAGTGCCGGGTCGGCGACGAACGGCGTGGCCACGTCGCTGGCGGCGGCCCAGTCGTAGAGCACGCCCGAGGACTCCGCCGTGCGCGCCGTGCACCAGCCGAGGCCTCCGTTGGCGTTGAACCAGTCGACCTGCTCGGCCATCAGGAAGATCGTGGCGAGCGCCGGGGTGTTGTACGTCTGGTCGAGGCGGGAGTTGTCGATCGCGGTCTGCAGGTCGAGGAAGTCGGGGATCCAGCGGCCGGAGGCCTTGACCTGCGCCGCCCGGTCGATGGCCGCGGGGGACATCAGGGCGAACCACAGGCCGCCGTCCGACCCGAAGTTCTTCTGCGGGGCGAAGTAGTAGGTGTCGAAGTCGGCGGCGTCGACGGCAAGCCCGCCGGCGCCGCTCGTGGCGTCGAAGACCATCAGCGCATCGGCGTCCGCGCCGGCGACGCGCACGGGGCGCACGGCCACGCCGGTGGACGTCTCGTTGTGGGGGCTGCAGTACGCATCGACGCCGGACTCGGCCGTGAACACGGGCGCCGAGCCCGGGTCGGACGTCAGGATCGTCGGCGCGCCGAGGTGCGGCGCCTTCTTGACGCCGTTGGCGAACTTGGCGCCGAACTCCCCGAACGACAGGAACTGGGCGCGGTCGCGGATGAGCCCGAAGGCGGCGACGTCCCAGAACGCCGTGGACCCGCCGTTGCCCAGGACGACCTCGTAGCCCTCAGGCAGCGAGAACAGGTCGGCCAGCCCGGTGCGCAGGCGGCCGACCTGGGACTTGACGGTCTTCTGCCGGTGCGACGTGCCGAGGTAGGTCTGCCAGACGGCCGACAGGGCGTCGACCTGGGCCTTGCGCACCCGTGAGGGTCCGGACCCGAAGCGGCCGTCGGCCGGGAGGAGGTTTGCGGGGATGGTGATGTCTTCCGGCAAAGTGGCCACGAACGGTTCTCTCCAGTGCTATAGGCGACGCGACCAGCCTAGTTGGTCGGCGTGTAGCCGGTCGGAGCGACCATCTTGGCGTCCCAGCCGGGCACCTGCTCAGGCCTGCGCGGCGCCGGACCGACGTATCGGGCGGACGGCCGGATGAGGCGACCGGTCCGCTTCTGCTCGAGGATGTGCGCGCTCCACCCCGCCAGGCGGGCGCACGTGAACATCGACGTGAACATGTTGGCCGGCACCTCCGCGAAGTCCAGCATGATCGCTGCCCAGAACTCGACGTTGGTCTCCAGGACGCGGTCCGGCCGGCGCGCGGCGAGCTCGGACAGTGCGGCCTGCTCGAGGGCGATCGCGACCTCGTACCGGGGCGCATTGAGGTCGCGAGCCGTGCGTCGCAGGACCTTCGCCCGCGGGTCCTGTGCCCGGTAGACGCGGTGACCGAATCCCATCAGCCGCTCGCCGCGGTCGAGGACGCCCTTGACGTAGCCCTCGGCGTCGCCGGTGCGCTCGATCTCCTCGATCATGTACAGGACGCGGGAGGGCGCGCCGCCGTGCAACGGCCCGCTCATCGCCCCGACGGCGCCCGAGATGGAGGCCGCGACGTCGGCGCCGGTCGATGCGATGACGCGCGCGGTGAAGGTGGAGGCGTTCATGCCGTGCTCGGCGGCCGAGACGAAGTAGGCGTCGACGGCCTGCACGTGCCGGGGATCGGGGTCGCCGCGCCAACGCCGCATGAACCGCTCGGTGACCGTCTTGGCCTCGTCGATGTGCGACTGGGGCACCATCGGACGGCCGATGCCCCGCGCCGACTGGGCGACGAAGGACAGGGCCATGACCGAGACGTGGGCGAGATTCTCGCGCGCCATATCGTCGTCGATGTCGAGAAGCGGCTGGAGTCCCCAGGCGGGGGCGAGCATGGCGATGGCCGACTGCACGTCGACGCGGACGTCGCCGGAGTGGATCGGGATGGGGAACGGCTCGGCCGGCGGAAGCCCCGGGTTGAACTCGTTGTCGACGAGGAGACCCCAGACGTTGCCGAACGACACGCGCCCGACCAGATCCTCGATGTCGACGCCCCGGTAGCGCAGGGCGCTGCCATCGCGGTCCGGTTCGGCGATCTGGGTCTCGAAAGCGACGACCCCTTCCAGACCAGGCACGAAGTCGGCCATGGGTTCTCCCTCCGGTGCGGATCGACGTCTCGGCGCCCATTCAACATCGGTCGGCGAATCGTGGTGAGATCGGGTCATGAGTTCGAACGAATCAGGGGTCCGGGGAGTGTCGCCGGGCGCGCCCGAGCTGCGGATCGCCTACGACCTCGGCACGCTCTCCGAGGCCGACCTGCTCGCATCGCCGCTCGAGCAGTTCCGCAGCTGGTTCGCCGTCGCCGTCGACGCGGGGCTGCAGGAGCCGAACGCCATGATCCTCGCCACGGCCGACCACGAGGGCCAGCCGAGCACCCGGACCGTCCTGCTCAAGGACGTCGACGAGCGCGGCTTCGTCTTCTACACCAACCTGGAGTCGCGCAAGAGCCGGGAACTCGCCGTCAATCCGCGCGCATCGCTGGTGTTCCCGTGGCTCGCCCTGCACCGTCAGGTGGTCGTCGTGGGCAGCGCCGAGCTGGTCGGTCGCGCCGAGGTGGACGAGTACTTCGCGAGCCGCCCGCACGGGTCCCGCCTGGGCGCGTGGAGCAGCCATCAGTCCGCCGTCATCGACGGCCGCGAAGAACTGGACCGGCACTACGCCGAGCTCGTGCGGCAGTACCCCGAAGGGACCGCCATCCCCGTCCCGGACGCCTGGGGTGGCTGGCTGGTGCGACCCTCGGAGATCGAGTTCTGGCAGGGCCGCCCGTCGCGGCTGCACGATCGGCTGCGCTTCCGCGCCAGCGAGGCGGCGCCGGATCCGGTCGACCTCGGCCGGCCCGAGCACTGGCGGGTCGAGCGCCTGTCTCCGTAGCCCCTGACCGGGCCGGTAGGTTCCGCTGACATGGCCCGCCTGTTCGCCGACCTGACGCCGCTGCGGGTGAGCGCGCCCTACCGGCGCCTCTGGGCGGCGCTGGGCATCAGCAACATCGGCCAGCAGATGACGTCGGTGGCCGTGGGCCTGCAGATCTGGGACATCACCAACTCCAGCCTCATGGTGGGCCTGGTCGGGCTGGCCCAGCTCGTCCCCCTGATCGGGTTCGGCCTCTATGGGGGCACGCTCTCGGACGCGCATGACCGACGCGTCGTGGGGCTGATCACCGCCACGGGCCTGTGGGGCTGCTCGATGCTGTTCCTCGCCCAGTCGCTCGCGCACCTCGAGTCGGTGGCGCTGCTCTACGTCGTCGTCGCGATCCAGTCCGCCTTCTTCGCGGTGGGCAACCCTGCCCGCCAGGCGATCATCCCCCGCCTGGTGCCCCGCGAGCTGCTGCCGGCCGCCAACGCCCTGGGCATGGTGACCTGGAACATCGGATTCACCCTCGGGCCGCTCATGGGCGGGCTCCTGGTCGCCGCCACCGGGACGGTCACGACGCCCTACGCCGTCGACGTCGTCGCCTTCGGCGTCGTCGTCTGGGCCATGTTCCGACTGCCCAGCCTGCCGCCGATCGTCGAGGCCGGACGGGAGCGGCCACGGGCCGGCTGGACGGCGGTTCGGGAGGCCTTCGCGTTCCTCAAGGGCAAGCTGAACCTGCAGATGACGTTCTACGAGGACATCGTCGCCATGGTGTTCGGGATGCCGAGAGCGCTGTTCCCGGCGATCGCTGCGCAGTGGTACGGCGGATCCACGCGTGACGTCGCCCTGGTCCTCGGACTGCTGTCCGCCGCCCCAGCGGCGGGCGCCCTCGTGTCCGGGGTGTTCTCCGGTCCACTGGGCGGCGTCCGCTACCAGGGACGCGCCATCGTGGGCGCCATCGTGGTCTGGGGCGCGGCGATCGTCTGCTTCGGGCTGGTGCGCTGGCTGCCGCTCGCCCTGCTCCTCCTCGCGCTCGCCGGCGCGGCCGACAACGTGTCCGCGGTGTTCCGGTCGACGATCCTGCAGGCCGCCACGCCGGACGAGTATCGCGGACGGCTGCAGGGCGTGTTCACGGTCGTCGTGGCGGGCGGTCCCAGGCTGGGCGACGTCGAGGCCGGAGTCGTCGCCGCGCTGGCCGGGGAGGCGTTCTCCGTCATCTCCGGAGGAGTGGCGTGCATCGCGCTCGCGCTGGGGCTGGCCGCGAAGTTCCCCGGGTTCGTGCGCTACGACGCCCGCCACCCGGTGCCCTGAGCGACCCGATCAGCGGCTGCCGCGCTCGCGCAGTGCCTCGGCCACGAGCGCATCGACCGTCATGCCGCGCCGCTGCGCCTCGGCCCGGACGGCCTTGCGCAGGGACTTGGGCACCTGGACGCCCAGGTCGACGAGCTTGTCCTTGTCGGGGGATCCGATCGAGTCGCCGGTGCTCGCGCCGCGGCGCAGCAGGGATGGCTCGTCCGCGATGTGCGCAGGGGCCGTCGGGTGCAGGTCGGCGTCGCCGGCCTTGCGCAGCGCGGGCCGGGCGACCCTCGCGTCGGTCGACGGGTTCTTGGTCATGACAGGAAGCTCCGGATCGAGCGGCGCGGCGGGGCGGGTGCCGGCCGTGCGGGCGGCAGCAGGGTGTCGAGCAGGTCGTCGAGGAGGTCGGCCACCTCGCGCGAGCCGGGGGAGTTCCAGGAGTGGATGGGGCTGACGGCCCGCTGCGACTGCGGAAGCCCCGCGCAGTCCGGGAAGGGCGGGTCGAAGACGAGGGCGCCGTGCTCGGCGGCGAGGCGCTCCGCGTTCAGCGCGTGCTCGCGATCGTCGGGCCGGAACCGGTTGATGATGACGGCGGACGTGCGCAGGCCCGGATTGGTGGCGCGGGTGATGACGTCGACCGCCTCGATGGCCTCCGCGGCCCCGTGGAGCGCGAAGTGGTTCGGTTCGGTGACGATCACGGCCTGGTCGGCGGCGCTCAGCGCGTTGCGCGTGAGCTCGCCCAGCGAGGGCGGGCAGTCGATCAGGACCAGGTCGTAGGCGCGCGGAGTGGTGGCCAGCGCGGTGCGCAGCCGCAGCGCGGAGTTGCGTCCCTGCGCGAGGTTGCGGTGCTCGAGGGCACGCTCGGACGGGATCACGCGGACGGCCTCGCCCCATCCACTGACGACGATCGCGTCAGCCGCGACTCCCGGCCGGGCGTCGGCCAGGACGTCGCTCGTGGTGAAGGCCGGATCGGTGACGTCCAGGGCCATGGTGGCATTTGCCTGTGGATCGAGGTCGATGACGAGGGTGCGCAGGTCACGTGCCCAGCCCGCACTGGCGAGTCCTAGGGCGATCGTGCTCTTGCCCACGCCGCCCTTCATCGAGAGCACGGCGACGACGGTCATGCGCCTCAGTCTGTCAGGCCCTGCCGCAGCAGGTCGTGAAGAGCGCGCAGGTCGGCGATGCGCACGTCGCCGGCGTGGCCGTTCAGGGCGGCGGTCACCGCCCCCGAGGACTGCCCGGACGCCAGGCCGGCCGGTGCGTCCTCGATGACCAGGCACCGGGCTATCGGCACGCCGAGCTGCCGGGCGGCCAGGAGGTACGGCTCCGGATCGGGCTTTCCGCGCGTCACATGATCGCAGGAGACGAGTAGGGGCGGGCGGATCCGCGACGCGCCCAGGCGAGCATCCGCAAGCGGCGTGCCGGCGCTGGTGACGACCGCCCACGGCACTCCGGCCGCGTCCAGCCACTCGAGCAGCTCGAGCGCCCCAGTGGTGGGCGCGACGCCGTCGAGGTCGTCGAGCTCGAGGGTCGCCTGGTCCTCGACGAGTGCCGAGATCACGTCGTCGCCGGCGTCGGGCAGTGACCGGCGGATGGTGTCCACGGCCGGTCGCCCGTGGAGGATCTCGAACCCGTCGGTCACGCCGTGGTCCACGGCCCACTGAGTCCAGATGCGCTCGGTGACGTCGATCGAGCTCACGATCGTGCCGTCCATGTCGAACAGTGCCGCCTGCAGGGTCCGGACCTCGCCGGCGTCGGTGGTGATCGTGATCATGCGGCCATCATGCCGTCGGCCGGGTCAGGGCGAAGTCCGCGAGGGCCACGTCGCGCTCCTCGGCGTGGTCGACGATCCGGTCGGGGTAGCCGAGGGCGGCTCCGTCCGGCGACTTCCACGGCTCGTGCGCCAGAGCGCCGGGGAGGTGCCGCAGCTCGGGGACGTAGCGGCGGACGTACTCGCCGTCCGGGTCGAACTTCAGCCCCTGGAGGACCGGGTTGAAGACGCGGTAGAACGGGGCAGCGTCGGTGCCGCACCCGGCCGTCCACTGCCAGCCGTGGGCGTTGCTGGCCAGGTCGCCGTCGCGCAGCCAGTGCATGAACTCGGCGGCTCCGCGCTGCCAGGGCAGGTGGAGGTCCTTGACGAGGAAGCTGGCGACCACCATGCGCACGCGATTGTGCACCCAGCCCTGATCTCGGAGCTGCCGCATGCCGGCATCGACGAACGGGTAGCCCGTGCGGCCCAGGCGCCACGCCTCGAACTGGGCGTCGGCGGCGGGACCGTCCGTCCATCGCATGGCGTCGTCGAAGCGGGGGTTGAGCGACCGGCGTGCGCTGCTCGGCTCCTGATGCAGGACGTCGGCGTAGAACTCCCGCCAGCAGAGCTCCTTGCGGAACGTCTCGTCGTCCTCCCCGAGCTCGGCCAGCAGGGTGCGCGGATGGATCTCACCGAACCGCAGGTGGTGGCTCAGGGCGCTCGTCCCGTCGACATCCGGCCGGTTGCGCTGGTCGGAGTAGGCGGCCAGGCCCGACGCCCGGAAGGCGTCCCAGCGATCCACAGCCGCCTTCTCTCCCGCAGGCGGGAGCGACAGATGGCCGACGTCCGGGATGGGCGGGGGCCCTTGGCAGTCCATCGGCATCCACCACGGCGTGGTGTCCGGCGGTGGGCCCGCCGGAGCTCGCCAGCCGTGCCGCAGCCAGGCGCGGTAGAACGGCGTGAAGACGCGGTAGGGGGTGCCGTCGTCCTTCGTGATGCGGCCGGGAGCCACGGCGTAGGGCGAGCCGGTGCGGACGAGGGGGACGTCGCCGAGCGCCTGCTCGACAGCCGCGTCACGCGCCCGGCCGTACGGGGCGAAGTCGGCCGCGACGTGCACGGAGGTCGCACCGGCCGCCGTGACGACCTCGGGAAGCACGGTCCGGGGATCGCCGTGGCGGTAGAGCAGCTGGCCGTCCAGCTCGCCGTCGAGCGAGCGCACGGACGCCCCGAGGTAGGCCTGGCGCACCGGGCCGGACACGTCCCACAGGCTTGGGTCGACCACGAACAGGGGAACGACGAGGTCGTCTCCGTCCGCCCGCGCCGCGTCGACGGCGGCGAGGAGCGCGGGGTTGTCGCCGAGGCGAAGATCGCGACGGAACCACATGATGGTGGGCACGGGTCAAGGCTAGGCGGCGCGTTCGTCCCGTGCAGGTCGGGCGCCGTGCCCCACACTGGACGCATGCTGCTCGCCGCGGTCTTCGGGGCGGTCGCGGCGTCCGCCCTCGTCATCGGCGCCGTCATCGCCTACGTGCTGCGGCCGTCCGTGCGGGTGACGGCCGTCGTCATGGCGATCGGCAGCGGGCTGCTCATCGGCTCCGTTGCGTACGACCTGGTCGCGGAGGGTCGGGGCGTCCTGCCGGTCGCCGCCGTCGCGGCGTCGCTGCTGGCGGGCGCGTCGGCCTTCGTCCTAGGCAGCCACGTCATCGCGCGACGCGGCGGTGGCCATCGAAAGCGCCCGACCGGCGGGGCCGATCCGGCCAACCCGCTGGCGATCGTCCTGGGCAGTGCCCTCGACGGGATCCCGGAGTCCTTCGTGCTGGGACTCAGCGTGCTGCACGGCGGTGTCAGCGTGCCGCTGCTCGTCGGCATCGGGCTGTCCAACCTGCCGGAGGGCATGGCGGCGTCGAGCGGACTGCGCACCCAGGGCTGGCCCCTGGTCCGGGTGCTGCGCATGTGGGCACTCGTGGTCGTCACCAGCGCCGCCTCGGCAGCGCTCGGGCATCAGCTCCTGGCATCCGACGACGGGACGCTCACCGGCATCGTGCAGGACTTCGCCGCGGGCGCGCTGCTCGCCATGATCGCGGACACGATGATGCCGGAGTCCTACGAGGTCGAGCGGGAGTGGACGGGCGGCCTGGTCGTTGCCGGATTCGCGCTGTCGCTGCTCATCGCCTCCGTGCTGGGGTGACCCACCGAGCACCCGGCCCATGTGTAAGGCTAGGCATACCTATCCTTCGACCCATCCGTCCCTCGAACCATGGCAGGCATTCGTGAGCGAGCTGATCGACACCACGGAGATGTACCTGCGCACCATCTTCGAGCTCGAGGAGGAGGGCGTCGTGCCGATGCGCGCGCGCATCGCGGAACGACTGAGCCAGAGCGGGCCGACCGTCTCCCAGACGGTCGCGCGCATGGAGCGCGATGGGCTCCTGATCGTGTCCGACGATCGGCATCTGGAGTTGACGCAGTCGGGGCGCGACACCGCGACGCGCGTGATGCGAAAGCACCGGCTCGCCGAGTGCCTCCTGGTCGACGTGCTGGGCATGCCCTGGGAGGAGGTCCATGCCGAGGCCTGCCGCTGGGAGCACGTCATCAGCGAGTCGGTCGAGCGGCGGCTGCTCACGGTGCTCGCCAACCCGACGGTCTCCCCCTACGGCAATCCCATCCCGGGCCTGGATGAGCTGATGCCGGGAGGCGAGCCCTCGGCCGACCCGTCGGTGAGCATGGCGCCACTGAGCCAGGTCGCCACCGACGAGGTCCGGCGGGTGATCGTCCGGCGGATCGCCGAGCCGTTGCAGGACGATGGCGAGGTCATGACCACCATGCGACGCGTGGGCGCCATGCCGGGCGCGTCGGTCAAGGTGCACCGGTCTCCGGGCGGCGTGACCATCGGCAGCGCGGGGGAGTACACCGAGCTGGCGGAGCAGGTGGCGATGCACGTGCTCGTCGAGTCGGCTGGGTAGCAGGCCTCGCCGACTCCAGTGGTCCCGCACCCCACGCGTCGACCTTGAGGTTGGCGGCGATCCGCTCCGCGGATTTCGCCGCCAACCTCAAGGTCGACGCGTGCGGATCAGCAGATGCGTGGGAGCTGTTCGGCGAGCGGCAGGTCGACGACCCGCGTGCCGCCGATCCCGGTGCGTGCCACGACGACACCCGGGTGCTCGTGGACCACCTGCCCGATGAGCGTCGCCCCGCTGCCAAGTGGGTGCGCACGCATCGTCGCGAGGGCCGACTCGGCGTCGTCCGCCGCCACGAAGGCCACGAGCCGGCCCTCGTTCGCCACGTACAGCGGGTCGAGTCCGAGGAAGCCGCAGGCGGCCCGTACGTCGTCGGGCACCGGGACGTCGCGTTCCACGATCCGGATGCCGACGCCGGACGCGTGGGCGATCTCATTGAGGGTCGCGGCCACGCCGCCGCGCGTCGGGTCGCGCATCATGTGGATGCCGGCCCCGGAGTCGAGCAGGGCCGCGACCAGTCCGTTGAGGGGCGCGCTGTCCGTGACGATGTCGGAGCCGAACTCCAGGCCCTCGCGGACGCTCATGACGGCGATGCCGTGCATTCCGATCGCGCCGGACACGATCACCGCATCTCCGGGTCGGACGCGGTGCGGTCCGAGGTCGAGACCCGCCGGCATGAGCCCGATCCCGGCGGTGTTGATGTAGACGCCGTCGCCGTGACCGGAGTCGACGACCTTCGTGTCGCCCGTGACGATGGACACGCCCGCGACCCGGGCCGCTGCGCCCATCGTCTCGGCGATGAGCCCGAGTTCGTCGAGGGCCAGCCCCTCCTCGAGGACGAAGCCGACCGACAGCGCGATCGGGCGTGCGCCCGTCATGGCCACGTCGTTGACCGTTCCGTTGACCGCGAGGTCCCCTATGTTGCCGCCGGGGAAGAACCTCGGCCGCACGACGTAGGAGTCGGTGCTGAACGAGAGTCGCGCCCCACCGATGTCGAGCACCGCCGCATCACCGAGCTGCTGCAGGGTCGAGCTGAGGGTCGTGCCGGCGAACGCCGGCATGAACAGGTGCTCGACGAGCTCGGCCGACAGCCGACCGCCGCCGCCGTGGCCCATGATGATGCTCGGGTGGTCGCGGAGGGGCAGCGGGCACGACCAGTTCTCGAGATCGGGGTGGTTCGGCCGGGTGGCGTCGCTCACGCGGTCACCGGGGCGTCGATCCGGCGGAACTGGTAGTAGGCGGCGCAGGCGCCCTCGCTGGAGACCATGGGGGCGCCGAGCGGCCGCCGGGGAGTGCACTCCGTGCCGAATGCGCCGCACTGGTGGGGTGTGATCAGGCCCTGCAGGACCTCCCCGCTGCGGCACAGCGGGGACTCCTCTGCGTGGATGTCCGTCACCTCGAAGCGCACCTCCGCGTCGAAATCCGCATAGGCGTCGCTGAGGCGCCACCCGGAGGCGGGGATGGTTCCGATGCCCCTCCAGGCGCGGTCGCAGGTGGTGAAGACATCGCGGACGACCTGCTGGGCTGCGAGGTTGCCCTCCGCGGTCACGGCTCGCGGGTAGGCGTTCTCCAGTTCGGCGCGACCATCCTCGAGCTGAGCCAGGACGCGGCGGATCCCCTCGAGCACGTCCAGCGGCTCGAAGCCGGTGACGACGATCGGCACCCCGTACTCCTCGACGAGCGGCGTGTACTCGCCCATGCCCATGACCGTGCAGACGTGACCCGCGGCCAGGAAGCCCTGCACTCGTCGGTGCGGGGAGTCCATGATCGCCCGGATAGCCGGCGGCACCAGCACGTGCGAGACGAGCAGCGAGAAGTTGGCCAGGCCCTGCTCCTTGGCCATGCGAACCGTCATGGCGTTGGCGGGGGCGGTCGTCTCGAAGCCGATGCCGAAGAAGACGACCTGCCGGTCCGGGTTCGCCTGGGCCAGCTTCACCGCGTCGAGAGGGGAGTAGACGATGCGGACGTCGCCTCCCTCGCTCTTGATGCGGAACAGGTCGGTCGCGGAGCCGGGAACCCGGATCATGTCGCCGAAGGAGCAGAAGATGACGTCCGGGCGTGCCGCGATGGCCAGCGCCCGGTCGATCGTCTCGAGGGGGGTCACGCACACCGGGCAGCCGGGGCCGTGGATCAGCTCGACGCCATCAGGCAGCAACTGGTCGATGCCGTTGCGGATGATGGTGTGGGTCTGCCCGCCGCAGACCTCCATGATCGCCCACGGTCGGGTGACGGTCCGCCGGATCTCGTCCAGAAGGGCGGCGGCGAGGTCCGGGTCGGAGAACTCGTCGAGGTACTTCATCGGGTGTCGACGATCACACCGAGTTCGTCGTCGAGGAGGCCGATGCTGCGGAAGAGCTCCAGGGTCTCCAGGGCCGACGCCTCATCGAGCTTGGTGAGCGCGAATCCCACATGCACGATCGTGTAGTCGCCGACCGTGACGTCGGGCACATACGCCAGGCAGACCTCCTTGCGGACGCCGCCGAAGTCGACCGTCGCCATGCGCGTGCCGCCGGCCTCCCAGACCTGCTCGACCTTGCCCGGCACTCCCAGACACATGTCCCTACGCCTCCCTGCGCCGTGATCCACCGACCTGGACGGCACCGCCTGCGGCGGCGACCGCCACCTGGCCCAGGGCCAGGCCGCCGTCGTTGGGCGGCACGCGTCGATGCACGAGGACGGTGAAGCCCTCGTGGCCTAGCCTGCCCTGACAGGCGGCCGTCAGTACGGCGTTTGCGAAGACTCCCCCGGTCAGGCCCACTGTCTCGACCCCGGTCTCCTCACGGATCAGCACCGCCGCCGCGGTGACCGCCCGAGCGAGTCCCTCGTGGAACAGCAGGGACGCCGACCGGGAATCCCGTCCGGAGCGGACGGAGGCCACCGCCGCGGCGATGCTCGAGCGAGGGTCGAGGACCAGCCCGTCCGGGGTCGACAGCACCTCCGGGGCCCAGGCCGCAGCATCGGCGTCGGGCTGCGGCAGCGCGGTGGCGGCCAGGGCCTCGAGCTCGATCGCCGCCTGCCCTTCGTAGTCGACGTCATGCCGTACGTCCAGGATCGACGAGATCGCGTCGAACAGCCGACCCATGCTGGTGCTCGGGGTGCAGCCGGCACCCGTCTCGAGCATTCGACCGATGATCACGGCCTCGTTGGGCGCGGCGCCTCTGACGCAGGCGAGATCCTCGTCCCAGGGCACTCCCGCCGCGTGCGCGTGGGCGAGCGCCGTGCGCAGGGGTCGACGGATGGCGGCATCGCCGCCGGGCAGCGCGATCGGGGCGAGGTGCCCGACCCGCCGGACCGCCAGGTACGAGCCCAGCAGCAGCTCGCCTCCCCAGATCGTGCCGTCCGTCCCGAAGCCGGTGCCGTCGAAGGCGAAGCCGAGAACGGGTTGCGCTGACGGCCAGCAGTGCTCGGCCAGGAGCGATGCCAGGTGCGCGTGGTGGTGCTGCACGGTGAGGTGGGCGACGCCGAGCCGGGCCGCCTCCTGTCCTGCCCACCGGCGCGACAGGTAGGCCGGGTGGGCGTCGCTGACGACGGCCGTGGGCTGGAGTCGCTGCAACGAGGTGAGCATCGAGGCGGTCCGCGCGAGCACCGCCAGCGTCTCGAGGTTCTCGGTGTCGCCGATGTGCTGGCTGAGCCAGGCGTGCTGCCCGGAGGCGACGCAGATCGTGGTCTTGAGCTCGCCGCCGACGGCGAGCACGTCGGGCGTCGCCACCGGCAGGCGGATCGGAAGTGGCGCGTACCCACGACTGCGTCGGACCGGCTGCGTGCCGCCACCGATGGCGCGCAGCACCGAGTCGTCGCAGGCGACCTGGATGCGTCGATCGTGATGAACCAGCACGTCGGCCAGGCCGGACAGGCGGTCAACGGCCTCCTGGGCAGTGGTGCAGATCGGTTCGTCGGCGAGATTGCCGCTCGTCATCACCAGCGTGCTGGGGGCGCCGCCGTCGAACAGGAGGTGGTGGACGGGGGCGTACGGCAGCAGGACGCCGAGATAGGAGTTGCCCGGCGCCACCGACTCCTGCAGGCCGGGAACGACGGACGCGGCCAGCACGATCGGTCTGGCCGGTGAGGTCAGTGCGACCTCGGCGACTGAGTCGAGATCGACGAGTCCCCGGGCCGTGCCGATGTCCCGGGCCATGAGGGCGAAGGGCTTGTCCCCACGCCGTTTGCGCGTGCGCAGGGTCGAGACGGCATCCGCGTTGCCCGCATCGCACGCGAGGTGGTAGCCGCCGATGCCCTTGATGGCGACGATCCGACCGGCAGCCAGGGCAGCCACGATGGCATCGATCGTCGTGTCAAGGCGTGGCCCGCACACCGGGCAGGCAGTCGGCTGGGCGTGGAATCGCCGCGACGCGGGGTCGTCGTACTCCCGCTGGCAGTCCGCGCACATCGGGAAGTCGACCATCGTGGTCTGGGGTCGGTCGTACGGCAGCCCGGTGACGATCGTGTACCGCGGGCCGCAGTTCGTGCACGCGATGAAGGGGTAGCGGTACCGGCGGTCGTCCGGGTCGCGCATCTCGTCGAGGCAGTCCGGGCAGACGGCCGTGTCCGCCGGTATGGAGGTCGTGCCCGGACCCGAACTGCTCGGGACGATCCGGAAGCCCGTCTCGTCGGTCGGCGTTGACTCCGCGACGGTGACGTCCTCGACGTGGGCCATCCGCGGCCCTTGCCCGGCGAGTTCGATCAGCGCCTCGACGTCGTCCGCCGTGCCCTGGACCTCGATGAAGACGCCGCCAGCGTCGTTCCCGACGAGCCCGGTCAGTCCGAGTTCGAGTGCGCGGGCATGGATGAAGGGCCGGTAGCCGACCCCCTGCACGACGCCGGATACGCGGACCGACACGCGCCGCTCGTCTGGACGTTCCGCCGTCATGTCGCGACGTGCCACAGCATGACCCGGTTGTTGCCCGAGTCGGCGACGGCGAGCAGGTCGCCGGAGAGACTGAGTCCGTACGGCCAGCACAGTGAGTCGTCCTCGACTGTCCGCCAGCGGTTCTCCCCGTTCGCGTCCATGTCCGGCTGGGCCAGGACGGTGTCGGCCGGGGAGCCCGCTCCGTCCCGCGGCCAGCCGTGCCAGACCAGGATGCGGTTGTTCGACGTGTCGGCGACGAGAAGTCGGCGTGGATCTGCCACCACGGCATACGGGAACCGCATGCGCTGCGCCCCCTGCGGCCGACCCTTGAACTCGTCGAACCGCGTCAGGTCGGACTGCCCCAGGACAACGGTGGCGGGCTCGTCCGCGCCCGACGGTGCGGGTGTCCAGCCCAGCACCCGATGATCGCCCGCATCTGCGACATAGAGGGTCTGCGCATCACCCGCAACGGCGTGCGGCCAGCGGAAGGTCATCGCACCGACCTCACCGCCGCGATTGTCCGATCGATCGCCGGCCTCGTCCTGACCGAGGAGCAGGTCGGCCGGCCGGTCTGGCGCGGGCAGTGAGCCGCCACGCCACCCCAGCACGCGGCGATTGCCGGTGTCCGTCACCCAGAACGTGCCGGCGACGACTCCGAAGCCGAACGGCCAGTAGAAGCTGGACATCGTCGGCTCCCCGCCCCGGTTCGGTTCGACCGAGGTCGCGTCGGCCTGGCCGAGGACCCAGGTAGGCGGCGCGAAGTCCTCCTCGGGCAGACCGTCCCATGCCACGAGACGGTGGTTCCAGGCGTCGGCGACGACGAGTCGACCGTCGACCATCGAGACCCCGGTGGGCAGGTTGAGTCCGCGAACCACCTCGGTGCCCGCGACGTTCGGACCCTCGGACGTCATGTTCGGCTGCCCGAGTACGACATCGGCCGGCGCTCCGTCATGCGCGGGGAACGTGTGCCACACGAGCACCCGGTGGTTGCCGGTGTCGCAGGCGACGACGCGCTCGCCATCGGTCCACACGCCGCGAGGTGCGTACATCGTCCCCGACGTCGGGGCGGCGTCGGGCAGGATCAGGCCACCGGGTGATGCGGCGCCGAGCCGTCGGATCGGCCGGGCGGTGGCGCCGACTCTCGTCCACATCGACACATCGCTCACGCCGCGTGCCCGCTCGAGAGGGGGCACGAGCTCACGCGGGGCCGATGCGGATCGTGTCGAGACCGATGAAGGCTCGGCCGGTCTCGTCCTTGATCTCCTGGACGCCTTTGAGGCCGGGCACGCGCTGCATGATCACCCCCATGATCTCGTCCTTCACCTCCTGGTCAGGCGCGCTGCAGCCCGTTCCGAACCGCACGAAGGCGACGTCGCCGCGCACCGACTCCACGGTCATCTCGATCGAGCTGGTGACCAGGTATGGCCGGATCTGCTCGACGACCCGCAGGACATCGATGGTCCGGTCGGATCGGATGATGCCGTGAGACACGAACAGAGCCATGACCTCCGGCTGCTCGACGGCCTCGTAGAGAAGCTCGCCACCGCGCTCGTCGCCACGCAGCAGGTGAACCAGGGCGATCAGTCCCTGCCTGTTGAAGTCGGTGATCGCGTCGATGGTGTCATCGAGGAGGGACTGGACGTCGGCGTCCTGATGGCGCACGCGATCGCGCAGCGCATCGATGTGCTGCGCGAGCTCGTCGAACGTGCGCGGCCGCGTTTCTGACGGCGAGGTCATGGCAGGTCCCTTCGTGACTAGGAGTAGATCTGCTGGCGTTGGATCAACTGGCCGCTCATGGTGGTGAGGACGTCGGCGAAGGCCGCCTTCGCGAGCCTGCCGAGGACCTCCGCTGCGGGTCCGCCGGGATCGGCGGGCAGCACGCGTCGTTCGAGCGCCTCGAGGACGAAGCAGTATCCGGCCGGGCTGTCGAGGAGGTTCTCCTCGAAGAACGCCTGAACGAATGCCCCACGGAAGACGCCCTCTCCGTCCGGGTCCTCCCGAAGGCGGATCAGCGCGGCGTCGGGGCCACCGCAGCGGTGCACGATGCGCTCGGCGAAGTTGCCCGTCGCATCCTGCAGGAGGAGCTCGAACTGCTGCTTGAGGAACAGCTCCATCAGCCCTGTCCCGCCGGTGCGGCCACCTCGGCGACGGCGAGGCTGACGAGCACCTCGTCGACCCCGGCGACGGCGTCGGCATCGCCGTGCTGCGCGAACACCTCGCGAGCCCGCTCGAGGCGCTCGCGGGCATCGCGGAACACGCCGAGGTGGCCCAGGGCGTTGCCCTGGTTGGCCAGGATGCGCGCATAGCCGAGCGGGTCGCGCTCTGGATCCCGGTACTGGAGCACCTCCTCGTACAGCTGGACCGCCTCGTCGAGATTCGCCTCCTGGTGCACGCTCGGCAGGTACTGGAGGGCGTTCGCCAGGTTCAGCTGGGTGCTTGCCCAGGCGACCGGGTGCGTCTGAGGCGTGAACACCCTCAGCGCGGCTCGCAGCGAGTTGACTGCCACGCCGACCCGGATCCGGTCCCCTTCGCTGCTCATCGGCATGACCAGATAGGCAAGGGCGAGGTGCTGGTTCACCGTTGCGAACATCTCCGGATACGTCTCCTCGCGGAAGACCTTGGTGGACTCCTGCAGGTCGGCGACCACCGCGAGCAGGGCGCCGCGATCGGTTCCGGCGAGCTGCTGGCGGGCCAGGGCCCGCGTCACCTGCAGCTCGGCGCGCACCTCCCGTGATGCGGTAAGCGGCAGTCGCTGGATCGCCGAGTCCGCAATGCCGGCGGCCGCCGCCGGGTCGTCGAGTCGTTCGCGCAGCAGCTCGGCGCGAGTCAGGTCGAGCGACGCTGCGAGGATCGGACAGCCGGCATCGGCCGCAGCCAGCGCGGCCGCCTCGAGCTCGGCGACCGCGTCGGCGAAATCGCCGCGCTCCATCGCCGATGACGCGCGCGCACTGCCGACGACGCCGGCCACCTCGCCCGACGTCCCGGTCGCCGACGGCGGCACGTCGAGGAGCCCGACGCTGAAGCGGGCGGTGTCGACGAGTGCCCTCAGTTCGCCCGTGGTCTCATCGGCAAGCGACTGCCAGGCCTCGTCGCCGCCCACCAGCACCGCCCGGTTGTACCGACTGACCACGTCGTCACCGGTCAGGCAGGCCGCCGCGCCCTCGGGGTCGTCGTCCAACGCCCGGGCCATGTACTCCAGCCCGTCCGGCCAGACCTCGGGGACGGAGCCGCGCGCAAGAGCCCCGCACATGGCCGCTGCGCCGGACGTGTCCGGCAGGAGCAGGAGCCCGGCCGGCCAGGGCAGCGAACCGATGGGCTGTGGTCGGGGGCCGGGCAGGGTCGCACCGATCGGCGTCACGTCAGTCCTTCGGGGTCATCGGCCGGGTGGCCGGGCGTGGGGGGAATGGTGGGGGCTCCGGCAGGCGGCTCGGGCCCTGCGGGACCGTGATGCAGCGACGTGCGTTGCGCTCGATGATGCGGGCCGCGTGCACGGCGCGCCGCTCGTCGTGGTGCTCGCCGACCTTGCGGCGCACGGCACCGGAGGCCAGGACCACGTCGAGGTAGACGATCCAGCGCCCGGACTCGTTGACGACGTGCGCGTCCGCGGCAAGAGCCTCCTCGACCCGCGGGACGGCAGGCGGTTGCCATGGGGGTATCTCATCCGGCACCCGTGCCCTCCTGTCGCAGGTCGTGCGTCACGTCGACCTCGATCGCATCCGCGATGCGTTCGACAGAGGCTTGCACAGGCGGCGAGAGGACGTCGCCGGGTTCGAAGGATTGCCCCTCGACGAGCCAGACGGTGACGTCGTCGGGGTACTCGTCCTTGAGCAGCCACATCGCGAAGCCGAGCGCCTGGTCCCACCTGAACCGGTGCAGGTTCCCCTCCGGGGGTGTCAGGTCGGTCAGCTCCTCTCCGGGGACCCGGTGCACGGTTCCCGGCTCGACGCCGATCCGGGAGGCGTCGACGACGATGACCCGGCGGACGCCGCGCATGGCGAACGCGACGTCCATCCCGGCGGTTCCGCCGTCGACGAGCCGCACGCCGTCGGGCAGGTTCCGGTCCGCGAGCAGCCGGACCAGCAGGGGCCCGGCCGCGTCATCGCCCCGGAGGAGATTGCCGCAGCCGACCACGAGCGTGTCGGTCGGAGGTGGCGCGTAGATCAGCCGCCGCCCATCCGGAACTTCGCCAGCTCACGGCCGGTCCGGCCGTCGTACGCGTGCACCGTGCACACGAGGCAGGAGTCGTAGCTGTGGGCGACCTGGGCGAGCTCGACCGGGAAGTCGGGGTTCTCGACGGGTGCCCCGATGAACGCCTTCTCCATGGGACCGTGGTTCTCGCTGCCGTCGCGGGGACCGATGTTCCAGGCAGTGGGCGTGATCACCTGGTAGTTGGCGATCTTGCCGTCCTCGATGACGATCCAGTCGGCAAGTGCGCCACGTGCCGCCTCGGTCGCGCCGAAGCCCTTGCCCGACTGCGGCTCGGACGGCTTTGTGTAGAAGTCGTCGTGCAGGTCGATGTCCCGGATCCACTGCTGCGCATTGCGGAAGTACTTCGGCGCCTCGTGCATGCGGGCCAGCACGCGCGTGAGCACGCTCGGACCCGCCTTCGCGATCATGTCGGCGACGAAGGGGTCGTAGTCCTGATGGGCCGCGGCGTCGGGCCGGTTGGCCATCATCTGCCGGGCGAGGGGGCCCACCTCGAGCGGCACGTAGCCCAGTCCCGGCACGTCGTAGCGAGGCGCCTTCGCCCACGTGTACTTGCCCTGCGCCGGGCCGTCGGCCGGGTCGATCGGATCCGTGACGCCCTCCCACGGATGCAGCGAGCCGGTGCCGCGGAAGAACGAGTGCGTGATGTCCTCGGTGACGCGGGCCTGGTCGAAGTCGAAGTACTGCCCGTTCGCGTAGATGCCGGACCTCGACTGAAGGGCTGCATTGCGGCCGTCGACGGTGGGGTTGGTGTAGAGCTCAGGGCTGAGGAACGTGCCGGTCGCCAGGAAGTTGCCGTAGCCCTGGCCGTACGTATCGAGTCCGATCTCCATCGAGTGCCGGTAGAAGAAGGCGAGGTCGCTGTTGTGCTGCGATTCGTTCTCGTCCATCCACGCGAGGAAGTCCTCCCATGTCGAGATCTGTAGGTAGCGGTCGACGGAGCACCCGAGCCACTGCCCCTCCAGCCACTCACGACCCCAGTGGTCGAGGATCGCGGTCGATCGCGTGATGTCGGACAGCGTCGGCGAGCACATGACACCGCCGGGGATCATGAAGGACGAGTGCGGCCATTGGCCCCCGAAGATCGCGTAGATCTCCACGGGCAACTGCGAGAGGGTCACGCCGGTCTGGTAGCTCGTGCCCACGTAGGGCGCGAACCGCCGGGCGGCCTCCTCGTACGTGGACGCTCCCGCGTACTGCGCCGCAGTGAGGTCGGGCCCCATGATCGCGTAGAAGTAGCGCGGCATCGACTGCAGCGTCTCGGTGATCTGTCCGAGGTTGCGCACCCGCGTCGCGTTGGGCGGGACGTAGGTGCCCCACGCCGTGTCGACCGCGTAGCAGGCCTTGTACAGGTGGCTGCCGCCGCAGATGCCGCAGATGCGCGGCGTCATGATCAGGCCCGCCTGTGGGTCCTTGCCGCGAAGGATGATCTCGAAGCCGCGGAACATCGCGGCCTCGGTCCAGGCGTCCGTCACGACGCCGTCCGTGATGGTCACCCTGACGTCGAGGTCACCCTCGACCTGCCCGAGCGGGCTGACATGCAGGTCCATGGTTGTCATGTGTGCTCTCTCCTTGGAAACGTCAGGGGGGCGGGTAGGTCAGACGACGAACATGTCTTCCTTGGACCACTTCGGCGCGACCGCCCGGGACAGTCCGGCCAGTGCCATGTACGACCCGGCATCCATACCGGCCGGCTCGTCCTTGGGGATGACGCCGGCGACCTTCTGGGTCTTGAACACGGTGTCCTTCTCGAGGTCGCCGAACGGGAAGCCGGGTTCCGTGCAGCCCGTGCACGGGTGCCCGGCGCGGGTCTTCGACGACTGGCGGTTCCACAGGATGCGGTTGCACGGCGAGTGGGTCATCGGGCCGCGGCAGCCGAACTCGTAGAACAGGCATCCGGTGCGCATGCCCTGGCCGAAGCTCGGGGGGTCCTGCTTGTACGTGAAGAACTGCACGCGGGTGCAGCCGGTCTGCGTGAACGAGGTGAAGAAGGTCTTGGGCCGCTGCAGTTCGTCCAACGCCAGGTCGCCGACGCGTCCCGCGGCCAGGGCGACGATGATCTGCGAGATCCAGTCCGGGTGCGCGGGGCAGCCGGGGATGTTGATCACGGGCAGCCCCAGCCGGCTGACGAAGTCGGTGCCCAGGTGACCGCCCCGCTTGCCGCCGCGGTCGAACTGAAGGCCGCGGCTGTCGGACGGGTTCGGCGGAACGGCCGGCAGGCCGCCCCAGGTGGCGCAGTCGCCGATCGCCACGACGATGCCGGCCTTTGGCGCGATGTCGTCGACCCAGTCCTTCATGGGCCGGCCGGCGAACATGTCGAAGCGCCCGGTCCCGTTGGGGCCCTCGATGACCGACCCCTCGTAGACGAAGATGTCGATCTCCTTCTCGCCCCTGGCATAGGCCCAGAACATGTCCTGTGCCGTCTTGCCGATCTCCATCGACAGCGTGGGGTGATAGACGATCTCCAGGCCGTAGTCGACGATCAGGTCGACGACGGACGGCTCCGCGGCATTGATGAACGACATGGTGTTCCCGGAGCAAGCTCCGCCCTGGAACCAGAGCACGGATGTCACGGTGCCTCCTGCAGTTGTGGTGAGGGTGCCATCAGGGTGTCGAGAAGCTCCAGGACGCCGATCCCCGCTCGAGCCGATGTCTCGATGACGGGGGCGGTGGGGTTCACCGCGCGGATCGCGGCGACCGCGGATTCGCGATCCCATTCCACGGCGGTAGCGATGTCGATCTTGGTGATGACGATGAGGTCGGCCGAGTGGAACAGCTGGGGGTACTTGGCCGGCTTGTCCTCGCCCTCGGTGACGCTGAGCAGCGCCACTCGCGTGCCCTCGCCGAGGTCGTACGCCGTCGGGCAGACGAGGTTCCCGACGTTCTCGATGACCAGCAGGTCGAGAGCGGCGAGGTCCCAGCCCTCCAGGTGCGCCGCGATCATGTCGGACTCGAGGTGGCACATGCTCTCCGTGACGATCTGCCGCACCAGGGCCCCCGAACGGGCGAGACGCACGGCATCGTTGTCGGTCGCGCAGTCGCCCACGAGGGCGGCGACAGCGGTGCCGCGCGACACCGCGGTGGCGAGGAGTGACTCGAGCAGTGCGGTCTTGCCGCTGCCGGGGCTCGACACCCAGTTGCTCACCTGCACGCCTGCCTCGGCGAAGCGCTGACGCAGGGCCAGCGCCAGCAGGTCGTTCTTCTCCAGGATGCCCTTGCGCAGTTCGACGATCCGGGTGGTCATCGGGCAACCCCTCCGACCAATGCGTCGTCAAGCAGGATGTCGACGATCTCGAGCTCCTTGCCACCGATGACATCTCCGCACGGCACGAGGCAGACGGGGCATCGGAAGTCGCGAGCCGACTCGAGCTCCTGCCGTCCGCACGTGGGACAGGCGATCACGATCGGACTGCGCTCGATCACGAGGGCTGCGTCGACCAGGGGCGTGCCCTGCGCGGCGACGTCGTACGCGAACTCCAGGGCCTGCGGGACGATGCCCGAGAGTTCACCGATCATCAGTCGCACCTGGAGCACCCGCGTGCCGGGCGTCGGCAGGGCCTGCACGACGGTGGCGACGACGGCGTGCGCGATGGAGAGCTCGTGCATTCGGCTAGCTCCCGGCCCGCTGATGCGCCCCGAAGACCCGGGCGAACTCGACGAGGAAGGCCAGGGTCTCCTGCACCTCGGGTTCCTTGAGCACCCGGTTCAGGGCGAAGATGCTGCCCACCTCGACCTGTCGGCCGCGGGTGCGTCGGTCTGCCTCGAGAGCAGCCTCGCCGAACGTGCCGACCACCTGGACGATCTCGGGTCGAAGGATCGCGGAGTCGAGCAGGCCCTGCACCGTCTCGGCGCGCTCCGCCAGCGCCTGTGCCATCGGGGCGAGCTCGGCCAGGGCGCTCACCGCGGAGCCGAGCTGTCCGGCCTTCGCGCCGGTGTCGGTCTCGCGCAGCTGACGCACGGCCGCGTTGATGTTGTCGGTGATCTCGGGGCCGCGCTGCAGGAGGGCGGTGCCCATCGCGGCGAGGGCGGCGAGCGTGGGGGCATTGGCGACGATGACGGCCAGTGACTGGCGGATCTCCGGGTCGGCCAGCATGGCATCGAGGGCGTCTGCGTCCACCACAGCGTCGGGAGTGAGGGTCACATCGCACCTCCAGGAGGGTGAACGTGGCCGTCGGAGCCGACGGCTTCGATGTTCTGCCACGCATCGTGGCAGGCCGAGCGCGTCCGTGTGTGCTGTTGTGAAAAAAACATGCGCCGAGCGCCCCCGCCCATCCCGGCCCCCCGCCCAGACCCCACCCGTCACCCCCAGCCGTCGACCTTGAGGTTGGCGGCGATCCGCTCCGCGGATTTCGCCGCCAACCTCAAGGTCGACCGGTCTGGGGCGCGGTCTGGGGCGCGGTCTGGGCGGGGGGCCGGGCGGGGGGCCGGGTGGGGACTGGGGTCAGGCGTGGACGGGCTTGCTGCTGAAGTCGGGGCGGAGCGGCATGCCTGAGGCACCACCCGATCCGAGCTTCACGCCGAGCATCTGGTGCAACTGGATCATGTTGATGTCGAAGCCCATCCGCGATGCGGCCATGTACAGGCGCCAGACACGCGCCGTGCCGAGCCCGGCCTCGGCGACGGCCTCGTCCCAGTGATCCTCGAGGTTCTCGCACCAGTGCTTGAGGGTGAGCGCGTAGTGCTCGCGGAGGTTCTCCGCGTGGCGTACCTCGAATCCGGCCGAGTTCATCGCCGTCATGACCTGGCTGGGACCCGAGAGCTCCCCGTCGGGGAAGACGTAACGGTTGATGAACGACCTGCGCAGGTGGCTCACCCAGTTGTCGCTGGGTCGGGTGATCGTGTGGTTGAGGAGACGTCCCTCGGGCCGCAGCTTGCCGTAGAGGAAGGCGAAGTACGCGGGGTAGTTGGCGCGCCCGATGTGCTCGGTGAGCCCGATGGACGACACCGCGTCGAAGCCCGACTCGGCGACGTCGCGGTAGTCGCTGAACCGGATCTCGGCCTGCGACGTGAGCCCGGCCTGCTGGATCGACTCCTGCCCGTACGCAGCCTGCTGCTCGGACAGGGTGACTCCGATCGCCTTCACGCCGTAGTGCTTGACGGCATGCATGACCATGCCGCCCCAGCCGCACCCGACGTCGAGCAGCCGCATGCCCGGACGGAGTCCGAGCTTGCGGCACACCAGGTCGAACTTCTCGTCCTGGGCCGCCTCAAGGGACGAGTCGGCGGTCGGGAACACCGCGCACGTGTATGCCATGGATGGTCCGAGCACCCAGCCGTAGAAGCGGTTGCTCACGTCGTAGTGGTGGTGGATCGCGTCGGCGTCACGGTGCTTCGAGTGGCGGCGGCCGTTCAGCGTGCGCTCCTGGGGCGGAGGTGCCGGTCGGTGGACCGCCTTCGGCGCGAACTGCCGCACCAGGGCGAGCCGGTCGGCCCAGCTGATGTGGTCCCAGCTGATGGGGTAGAGACGGCTCAGGGCGGTGTACGCGTCGCCGATGATCTCGAGGTCGCCGGTGACGTACGCACGCGCAAGCCCGAGCTGCGACGGCGCACTGGCCAGGTACTGGACCGCTCGCGGACTGCGGATCTCGAGGACGACGTCGGCATTGGCCGGACCGGCCGTGGATCCGTCGTACGCCCGGAACCCGACGCCCCGCTCTGCTGGCACGACGATCTGGAAGGCATCAGCTAGTCGCATGTTCCGCACCCCTCACTGCCGTTCGACAACCTTCTCGTAGAGTCCCCTCAGGCGACCCTCCGGATCGTAGAGCCCCTTGAGCCGCGAATAGGCCTCGCCTCCGTAGATCGCCCAGAACTCGTCCCGTGCGTAGAACGCGGTCGAGTAGAGGGACTTGCGGCCGCCGAGCTCGGTCACCACCCCCTCGATCCTGCGGTTGACGACGCCCGCGGACGGGTCGACGCCGTCGGGCAGCGGCACCGTCGACCAGAAGCCGACGTTCACGTAGAGGACGTCCGGGTCGAACTCGTAGAGCGGCCACCGGACCAACGGGTCCCGCTGCTTCAGCGGGCAGACCCACACGGGCTCGATGCCGACCTCGCGGTGGAAGAACTCGAGGAAGTCGGCGAGTCGGTCGACCGGTACCTCGATGTCCTGCACGACCGGCTCTCGCGCCGGTCGGCCGCGAAGTCGCGCGGCGCGGCCGGACAGGTCGAGCCGACGGTCGAGCGCGATGAGCCGCCAGTAGACGTCGCTGCGCAGCCGAGACTTCGGCCAGGCCCGTCGGACCAGCCGGTTCTGGGCCCCGAACGCGCGAGAGCACCAGAACCAGTCGGTGTCCCACCGCCACAGGTAGTCGTGGATGGTCAGCGCATCGACCTGCCGCCGCTGGATGGACCGGTAGTAGATGTCCATGCCCGTGTAGTCGCTCACGGTCGATCCCGGTGGCAGGTCGTCGACCATCGTGCCGACGGTCAGGTACTGCTCGTCCGCCGAGAACACGGTTCCGTCGAGGAAGTCGATGGGGCGTCCCTCGAACTCGGGTGACGCGACGAGGTCGGACATGGCAGCGGCGAGGCCTGAGGCGCTCGGGAAGCGCAGGTGGCGCAGGAGGACGTAGGGCCGGGTCGGCTCGAGCTCGATGGTCAGGCGCAGCGCGTAGCCGAGCGACCCGTAGGAGTTGGGGAATCCGTAGAAGAGGTCGCGGTGCGGGTCGTCCTCGGCGCCCGTGATGGTCAGGACCTCGCCTGCCCCGGTCAGGATGTCCATCTCGAGGACGGACTCGTGCGGCGTGCCATTGCGGAAGCTCGCGCTCTCGATGCCGAGCCCCGTCACGGCCCCGCCCAGGGTGATTGTTCGCAGCTGGGGGACGCACCTGGGCATCAGGCCGAAGGGCAGCGTCGCATCGACGAGGTGCTCGTACGTGGTCATGCCGAGGACCTCGGCCCTGCGTGCTTGCGGATCGACGTGCAGGACGCCGTCGAAGGCTGCCACGTCGAGGCCCGGGGTGCTGATGGCGGCCCTGGGCCGGAACAGGTTGGAGGTGTGCTTGGCCAGTCGGACGGGCGCGCCATCGGGGATCGCGCGGTACTGCCCGAGCAGGGTCGTGACCAGCGCGTCGTAGCGCTCGCGCCACGCCGGGGCCCGGTCCGTCGAAGTCACGGGGCAACGTTAGTCCGAGGTCGCCTGCCCGCGAAGACCCTTGTGCGGGGCCTGGTCCACAATGGGCCCGTGTCCGACATGCCGCAGGAGCCCGCGCAACCGACCATGGAGTACCTGGACGTCGGCCCTTCGGGTTCGCCGCTGGGCCCGGCCAGTGGCCCACCGCCGACTCCGGCCGGGCGCCGGCGGTCCTGGGTCCCATGGGTGGTGGGCCTCGGCCTCGTGATGGTCGTGTTGATCGGCATCGGCCTTATCGTCGTCGACTGGGCCGGACGCAGTCTCGAGATGCGGGCACTGGTGACGAATGTCGAGGTCTCCGAGAGCGCGATGGGCGACGTTCAGGCCGCCGTGCAGGAGATGGCCGTTCACTTCGACCCCAGCACGCCGCTGACGGAGGCCGAGCAGCAGGCTGTCAACGACCGGCTGTCCGAGATCGCCGCGACCGGTCTCGAGGAGGTCAAGCAGGGTGGGGACCTGGTGGCCGCCGTGCGGGTGCTGCCGTGGCACGGCGACATCCTTCGGGCCCAGGACGCGTACCTCGCGCACAACCAGGCGTGGCAGGCGTACCTGACGGCGGCGATCGACGACCCCGCGCAGTTCGGGCAGCCACAGGACCTCGTCAACCAGACTTTCGAGGACGCCCGCCAGCCGATGGTGGACGCGGTCCCCACGCCGGCGCTGTTCGACCTGATCGAGCGCGTCGAGACGATCTTCGCGCCACCGCCGGCCGATCCGGGATCCGGCGGCCCCACGCAGCAGGCCTGAGCGGTGACTCAGCCGACGGGCGCGGGCTCATCCGAGGGGACGACCTCGTCGGCTCTCGCCAGCCGGCTCGGCCACCAGACCCGCTTGCCGATGTCGTAGGCCAAGGCGGGCACGAGCGTCGACCGGATGATGAACGTGTCGAGCAGCACTCCGACGGCGACGGCGAATCCGATCTCGCGCAGGAAGACCAGTGGGAGCACGCCCAGGACCAGGAACGTGGCGGCGAGCACGATGCCGGCGCTGGTGATGACGCCGCCCGTCACGGTCAGTCCCTTCAGGATGCCTGGTCTCGTCCCGAGCTTGATCGACTCCTCGCGCACCCGCGTCATCAGGAAGATGTTGTAGTCGACGCCTAGGGCCACGAGGAACACGAACGCGAACAGCGGGAACGATGTGTCGGCCCCGGCGAAGCCGAAGACGTGCGTGAAGAAGATCGCGCAGACGCCCAGGGTCGCGAAGAACGACAGCACAACAGTCCCGATGAGCAGGACCGGTGCGGCTATTGAGCGCAGCAGCAGCATCAGGATCAGGAAGATGACCACCAGCACGACCGGGATGATCAGGTTGCGGTCGCGAAGCGACGCCGTGTCGACGTCGAGCTGAGAGGCGGTCTGGCCGCCCACCAGCGCGTCGGCACCGTCGACCGCGCGGAGGTTCTCGCGCAGCGTGCTGACGGTGTCGATGGCCTCGGGGCTGTCGGCCGCCTGGGCCAGCGTGACCTCGAGAAGCACGCGGCCCTCGACCACCTTCGGGGGCAGGTCCGTCGCAGGAGCGCCAGGGGGCGCACCGGTGTAGGGCGTCACGGCAGCGATGCCGTCCGTGGCGGTTGCCGCAGCGACGACGTCGTCGAGCGACGACTCGTTGGCGACGATGATGGCGGGGGTCCCGAGGCCGCCGGGGAAGTGCTCGGCCAACTGGCCCTGGCCCACGACGGAGTCGGTCTCGTTGACGAACGCCTCGGTTGTCGTGATGCCGTCGGCCTTGAGGGTCAACGAGAAGCCGGCGAAGACGAGCATCACCAGTGCCGTCACGATCCAGGTGCTGCGCGGCCGTCGGCCGATGCCGCCGGCCAGTCGGGACCAGATTCCCGACAGTCGCTCGTCGACGTCGTCCTCCCGCGGCACCTTGGGCCAGAACGCCCACCGGCCGGGCGGGAACTTCGTGCGTGAGAACGGACCCCACTCCGGCCGGCGGATGCGCATGACGCCGAACCCGATCCACGCGACGATCGTCACGAGGGCCAGGAGCCCGCCCACCGCCGCGAAGGGGCCGACGGACACGTCGACGACCAGGCTCAGGCCGAGCCCGATGACGGTCGGGACGAGGAACGCCAGGACCGGCAGGACCACGCTGGGGATGGCGAGCAGCGCCGGCAGGAATGTGAGCATCACGACGAGGGCGCCGAGGATCCCGGCCGCGCCCACCGGGCCGAGGGACCGGTTGGAGTTGAGTTCGCTCAGCAGCAGGCACATCAGCCCGATGACGACCGTGGCGGCGCTCGCCACGATCGGCTCCACTGTCCCGCGCCACGCGGCCTTTATCGCGTCCGTGTGCAGGGCATGGTGGTGCAGTTCCTCGCGATACCTCGCGATGGTCAGCAAGGCGTAGTCGGTGGCCGCGCCGAAGACCAGGACCGTGAGGATGCCCTGGCTCTGCCCGTTGAGAACCAGGATCTCGTTCTTCGCGAGGACGTAGACGATGGCGCTCGCGGCGGAGAGGGCCATGAGGGAGCCCAGGAGCGGGATGACCCAGATGAACGGGCTGCGGTAGACGAAGATCAGGATGATCGCCACGATCAGCGCGGTGGCTCCGAGCAGGGTCGTGTCGATGGCTCCGAAGATCGCGACGAGGTCCGTGAGGATGCCCGCAGGTCCGGTCACGTTGACCTGCAGCCCCGGAACGGACACGGCGGCGTCGCGAATCGACTCGGTGATGACCGCCAGGGCGAGTTCGCCGCTCGCGGTGTTCTCGCCGGCCTTCTCACCGTTCAAGGGCACATTGACGAGCAGGGCCTTTCCGTCCGCCGACGGGATGGGCACGATCGGCCCGGGGTCGACGTAGTCGGCGATCGTCGCCTCTTCGACCGGCAGTCCGGGGATGGACTCGGCGAAGGCGGCGGCGGCCGATGCGTCTTCCGGTGTCAGGGGAGCGCCGTCGGCGCGGGTGAGGACGATCAGGACGGGCAGGGAGTCGCCCTCGGCGAAGGCGGCCTGCTCGTTCGCGACCAGGGTCGACTCTGCTGAGGCCGGAAGGAAGGACGCATTGTCGTTCGACGAGACCTCGCTCAGCTTGCCGGACAAGGGCCCGGCGACGCTGCCGATGAGCAGCCAGCCGATCGCCACGGCCACCGCGAGCCAGACGGCTCCGCGCCCGGTGCGCGATCGGGTGGCGCTGGTGGGGGTCGAGGTCGTCGTCATGGGCCAAGACTGGCCGACCGGGCCGGCATCCGCGAATCGGCGGGCCGACATGATGGTTGACAGTTCAACTAATATTCCGCATACTGCTGTCATGACAGTCACGACGTGGAGCCCGAAGGACGGCCCCATGCCCGCGATATACCTCGGGCACGGCGCCCCCCCGCTGCTGGACGACCGCCTCTGGACTGCCGAACTGGCCGCCTGGGCGCAGGCGATTCCGCGGCCCCGCGCGATCCTCATCGTCTCGGCGCACTGGGAGTCCGCGCCCATGAGCCTGTCCGCCACTGCGGCGTCCACGCCGCTCGTGTACGACTTCGCGGGTTTCGCGCCCCGCTACTACTCCGTCACCTACCCGACACCGGATGCCGCGGAGCTCGCGGCGCTCGTGGCAGCGGTGCTGCCCGACGGGCAGGGCGTGCACCAGCACCTGACCCGTGGTCTCGACCACGGCGCCTGGGTCCCGCTGAAGGTGATGTTCCCCGCGGCCGACATCCCGGTCCTCCAGCTGTCCCTGCCGACGTCGGACCCCATGCGGCTCGTCGAACTCGGACGGCGCCTGCGCCCGCTGCGGGACAACGGGGTGCTCGTCATCGGATCGGGCTACCTGACTCACGGCCTGCCGTTCCTTCGCGACTGGAGCCCCGCGGCGACGCCACCCGGCTGGAGCGTCGACTTCGACCTGTGGGCGGCGGACGCGCTCGAGCGCGGAGACATCGACACCCTCGCGGCCTTCCGGGATACCGCGCCCGGCATGCCGTACGCGCATCCCACCGTCGAGCACTTCACGCCGCTGTTCATCGCGCTGGGCGCGGCGACCGACGTCGACGCGGCACCCAGAACGGTCGTCGACGGCTACTTCTTCGGCCTTTCCAAGCGATCCGTACAGGTGGCCTGACGCAGGTACCGCCCACGTCGTCTCCGCGTATCCTGCACGCGGGATGAACAACACCTTTGTGACCCTCGCCGGGTCCGCCACCCTCGCCGTCGCCATCGCCGCGTTCGTCCGCCAGCGGGGGTGGGGGATGTCGGTCCCGCTCATCGCGTGCGGTGCCATCGTCGGCTGGCTCCCCATCGGCCCGACCGCACCGCCGGATCCCGAGGTGATCCTGATCGTGGTGCTGGCGCCCCTGGTGTTCGGGGAGGCGCTGGGCTCGTCCTACCTGGACCTGCGCCGGGTGAGCCGCCCGGTCCTCGCCCTCGCGATCGGGCTGGTGGTTGCGACCACCGTGGTCATCGGGGCGGTCGGCGCGCTCGTGGTTGCCATGCCCGTTGCGATGGCCATGGCCCTGGGCGCCGTCCTCGCACCGACCGACGCGGTGGCGGTGAGTTCCGTGGCCCGACGGGCCGGGCTGCCCAGGCGGCTGGTCGGCATCCTCGAGGGCGAGAGCCTGGTGAACGACGGCACCGGGCTCACGGCGCTGAAGGTCGCGCTCGTCGCGGCGGCCGCCGGCTCGGTCACTCTTCTCGAGGTCACCGGGATGTTCGCCCTGGCCGTGCTGGCCGGCACCGCGGTGGGCGCGGTCGGCGGCTGGCTGCTGGCGTGGGTGCTGCGCAGCAGCAAGGACCTCGTCGCCGCGAACTCCCTGGTGCTCGTGGCGCCGTTCCTGCTCTACATCGTGGCCGAGCAGGTCGGCGGCTCGGGCATCCTCGCCGTGGTGGTCGCCGCCCTGGTGATCGCCCATTCGCAGCACGCGGACCCGGGCCATTCCGGTCGCGTCCAGAGCGCGACGGTGTGGCGGCACATCACGTTCGTCCTACAGGCGCTCGCCTTCTTCCTGGTCGGACTGGAGATCCCCGACGTCCTCAGCCGGCTCGACGCGGGCACCATGCGGTCGGTGGCGATCCTGGTGCCGGCCACCGTCGCTGCGCTCATCGTGACCCGTGCGGTCTTCGTGCTGGGCATGGTGGGGGCGAGTCGTGCGACCAACGCGGGCGGTTCCCCGCGCGCGCTCGTGAAGGGCGGCGTCATCCTCGCGTGGGCCGGCGCGCGTGGGCCGGTTTCGGGGCTCGCCGCCTTCTCGATCCCGTTCGCCTTCAGCAGTGGCGAGGTCGTGCCGTTCCGCGATGTCATCCTGGCGACCACGTTCTGCGTCATCGTCGTGACGCTGCTGCTGTCGATGACGATCGCGCCGTTGGCCAGGGCACTCGGGGTGCAGTCGGACGATGACGCCGACGTCCTTCGGCGCGTCGACATCATGCTCGCGCGCGCGGCGCTCGACCGCCTCAGCGCCGTCGAGTCCGAATGCGATGCGAGCGGCAGGCCACTGGAGGACGAAGTGAGCGAGCGTCTTCGAACCGACCTCGAGGGCCGCATCCAGCTGGCGGCGCGGCCCGAGAGCGTCACCGCCACGCAGGAGATCGAGTTGGTGCAGATGATGTCGACGGCCCGTGCGCTGGTGCGCGCCGAGCAGGAGGAACTGCTCCGCCTCCGCGACGAGGAGGGGCTGCCCGACGCCATCGTGCGCCCGATCCTGCGTCAGCTCGACCTGCGTGACCAGGCGCTTCGAACCGGGCGCCGCTAGTCGGACCGCAGGGCGCGCAGCGCCGCGGCGGTTGCCTCGGGCAGCAGTTCGGCCGCCCGCCTGATCGCGTCACCCCCATCGCGGGCGAGGCTGACGAGGCTCGATGACGAGATGATGCCCAGCGCGGCGAGCTCGTCCTCCCCGAGGTCGATCCGGCCGCATACGGCCACGACGGGCACGCCCTGGTCCTTCGCCGACCGGGCGACTGAGATCGCGCCCTTGCCCAACAGGCTCTGCCGGTCCAGGCTGCCCTCGCCGGTGACGACGACATCGGCAGCGCGGACGGCCCGCTCGAGTCCGAGGGCCGACTGGATGAACTCGGCTCCTGAGACCAGATCGGCGCCCAGCACGGCCAGGCACGCTGCGGCGACGCCGCCGGCTGCGCCGGCACCGGCGACAACCGACACGTCGGCACCCGTCGCACGCTCAAGCAGTCCCGCCCAGTGTGCGAGACCGGCCTCGAGCTGCGCCGCCTGCGCCGGTGTCGCGCCCTTCTGCGGAGCGAACACGGCGGCCGCGCCCGCTGGACCGAGCAGCGGACTGGTCACGTCGGTGGCCACGGTGAACGCGGTCGTGGACACCCGCGGGTCGAGGCCGGCGAGGTCCACGCGGGCGACGTCGGACAGCGTGCCCCCGCAGGGTCGGACGTCGCGCCCGCTGGCGTCACGCAGCCGGACCCCGAGCGCTGCCAGCATCCCGGCGCCGCCGTCCGTCGACGCGCTCCCGCCGAGGCAGACGACAACATGCCCCGCTCCGGCATCCAGGGCGCCGATGATCGCGTCGCCCAGGCCCAGCGAGCTGCTCTCCATCGGCGCGGGCACGGCGTCGGGCAGGAGCAGGAGGCCGCACGCGTTGGCGATCTCGACGACCGCACCGCCCTCGCGGATGGCGATGCGCGCGATCGCGGGCCGCCCGGTCGGCCCACGGGTCGGCACGGAGAGCGCGTCGTAGCCGGCCAGGATGAGGGCATCGACGGAGCCATCCCCGCCGTCGGCGATCGGGAGGAGTCGCACCAAGCAGCGCGGGAAGACCCGTACGGCGCCCTCCTGCATCGCTCGGGCGGCAGCGAGCGATGTGAGGGATCCCTTGAAGGTGTCCGGCGAAATAAGGACACGCACCGGCGAATCTCCGTCCCATCCCCCATGGGGGTGTGCAGATCGTCCGTCATGCGGCAAGATGTCCGGCGGCACCATCGGACCACTCAACCACCCGGAGGCATACGTGTCGCGGAGTCCACTCGTCGACGCGTGGCACCGGGCCAAGGATCTGCAGCGCCGCCCGCTGCAGGTGCCCGGGCACAAGAACCGCTTTTCCGTCGACGAGGCGGCCCTTGGGGCCGACCTGCTGGGCGCCCTGGTCCGCGACGATGTCCCCCTCCAGGGGGGCGTCGACGACATGGCCTTCAGCAATCGCTACCTCGAGCAGGCCGAGGAGCTCTGGGCCGAGGCGGTCAGCGCGACGCACACCCGGTTCCTCGTCGGCGGCTCGTCGCAGGGCAACATCGCGGCCCTGTCAACGGTGGCCCACCCGGATCGTCCGGTGGCCATCGACCGCACGTCGCACCGCAGCACCCAGGCCGCCCTCGTCATCACGGGCGCCTACCCCGCGTGGGTCTACCCGACGATCCATCCCGAGTTCCACATCCCGGTCGGCGTGCCGGTGTCCGCCCTCGCTGACGTCGACGCCGACGCCACCGCCTTCTTCGTAACGTCCCCCTCGTACGTCGGCACCATGAGCGACGTGTCAGCGCTGGCGGCCGCGGTGCATGCCCGCGGAGTGCCCCTCGTCGTCGACCAGGCGTGGGGCGCCCACCTCGACTTCCTGCCCGGGCGTGGTGCCACCGCGCTCGGAGCGGACGTGTCGGTCACCAGCATCCACAAGGCCCTGATGGGCTACTCGCAGACCGCTGCCATCAGCATGCGCGACGAGCGGGTCACCCGCGCCCACCTCGACCGCTGCGTCGATCTGGTCTCGACGACGTCGCCGTCGGGGACCCTGTTCGCATCCATCGACGCGACGCGCGCGGTCCTTGAGCGCGATGGGGGAACAGCCCTGGACCGCACCATGGAACTCGTGCGGGAGATGCGTCGGGCGTTGGCGACCGTGCCCGGACTGGTCGTCCTCGATGATCACCTGCTGGACGTCCCCATGGATCCCTTCAAGGTGACCATGATCCTGCCTGGCACCGGGGTGTCCGGCCTGGATCTGGCGCGAGCACTTTACGAGCTCGGCCACGGCCCCGAGTCGGCCGACACCGACACCCTGGTCCTGTCGATCACCCTGATGGACGAGCCGGACTTCCTGCGGGAGGCGACCGATCTGCTCGTGCGGCTCATCGAGTCGATGCGTGCGGAACGCCGGACGGCCGTGCCCACCGCCGTCTGGCGCGTCGAGCCCGAGGTCGTCGTGACGCCGCGAACGGCCTTCTTCGCCAAGCGTCGTCGGATCCGCCTTGCGGACGCAGCCGGCGAGGTGAGCGCCGAGCAGTTCTGCCCCTACCCTCCGGGCGTGCCCCTGCTCGCCCCCGGCGAGCGCGTCACGAAGCAGACCATCGAGGCGATCGCCCTGGCCGGACGGATCGGCCGCGTGGCCTACAGCAGTGACCACACCCTCGAGACCATCGAGGTCATCGACGACCTCTGAGCTTCGCTCGACTCCTCGCCCTCAGCCGGGCTCATGGGCTGATGGCTGCGGGGCTCGCTTCGCTCACTCCTCGCCCTCAGCCGGGCTCATGGGCTGATGGCTGCGGGGCTCGCTTCGCTCACTCCTCGCCCTCAGCCGGTCACATACCGGAGGCCGGGCAGCGCCGCCTGCAGTCGCTCGGTGCTCTCGTCCGTCCAGCCCTCGGGGTTGACCGTCATGGCGACTGCCGGCCCGATGCCGGCCGCGTAGTTGTGACCGACCTCCGGCGGCTCGCCACCGCTGATCAGGTCCATGCCGACCTGCAGGTAGGTGATGAAGGGGTACCACGTCATCTCCGGCGCCACCCCCGGGCCGAGTGGCGGGTTGAGCCAGTCGGGCTTGAGGAGTAGCAGGCTCGGGCTCCAGTACACGACCGGGTCGTTGGGGTGGGCGATGAACGTGATCGCCGCTCCCTCGTCGGCCGGTGACTCCGAGATGTTCGCGGGGCTGATGTAGACCCGGGCGATGGTGCCGTCGCCGATGACCGGCTGCCAGGCCGGACCGCCCGCACGATCCTGCTGCCACTGCTTCCAGAGCGTCGACTCGGCGGGCGGGCCGACCCAGATGACCTTGCGGATGGACTCGGTCACCTCCTCCGGGGTTGCCGACGCGTCCCACGCGGCCTGGCTGCCGAACGAGCCGAGAGACTCGCCGAACAGCACCAGTTCAGGGCGCTGGTCGACCGGTCGGTCCCGCCATGCCTCCACGATCGCGTTGACGGTCACCCGGTTCTGATCCATCGACGTCTGGGGGTCGATGACGAAGCCGATCCAGCTCGGCACCGCCGAGTACTGGACGGCGACGGTCGTCACGTCGCCGCCGGTGACGCTCTCGAGGCTGTTGATCCCGTCGGGGTTGACCCAGCCGGTGCCCGTCACCGCGTAGATGACCAGGTACGCGCGGTCCCACGCCCCGACGCGGTCCAGTTCCTTCAGCGCCAGATCCGTGCGAGCCTCGGGCGTTGCCCCCTGCTCCATGCCGACGTAGACGCGGACCGGGGTCTGGGCCGGCTCGCCCGATATCCGCTGGATGTCGGTCGCGGTCATGGTGTTGCCGACGAAGAACCTGCCCTCCCGGCCGAGGGTGTCCCAGGGCGCCAGGCTCTCCGGGCTGCCGCTGTTGATCCCAAGATCGGTGGGGCTCTGGCCGGACGTGTCTGCGTTGACGGAGTCGTAGGAGCCGATCAGCAACCTGATCCCCACCAGGAGGACGAGGCCGAAGGCCAGGATCAGCGCACCGGCCACGCCCACGCGGATGGCCATGATGGCTCGATGCACGCGACTGGGCTGGTGCCCGGAGATCCACGAGGCGGCCGGCCGTCGACGAGCGATGAGCGCCGCGAGCCGGACGGTGCCGGCGCGCACGAGCCGCGCCAGGATGAGGAGCACCGCGCTCACGAGGGCCGTCACCGTGATCGTCGTCACCGTCGATGGCAGCGTGGCCGGCATGTCGAGCGCGGACTGCTGCTCCGCCTGCCACGAGACGGCGACGGGGGTGAAGGCCATGGCCGTGATCCAGAGCAGTGCCGGGATGCCATAGGCGACGGGCCGGGGCACGTGCGCGCGGCGTATCCAGCCGATCTTGTGGGCCGCCCATGACAGCGTCGTGCCGAGCGCGTAGCCCGTCAGCGCCCCGAGCGATGTCAGCAGGAGGAGGAACACCAGCGTGTGCGGGAGGAGCGAGGGCGTCAGCGCCGCCGCGTAGCCGAGGGCCGCGAAACTGAGCCCGACGAGGCTCGGCGGCCCCAGAATCCTCCGCCTCGTCGTCGTCACATCTCTCCTCATCGGGACTGCTGGTTGACGGGGTGCCGGTCGTGCCCTCGGCGGGAATTGAACCCACGGCCTACCGCTTAGGAGGCGGTCGCTCTATCCGACTGAGCTACGAGGGCGTAGCGCGAAGTGTAGTTGGGGCAGGATGTCGGCATGAATCAGGCTGACCCGGGCAATGGTGTGTTCGACGCGCCCTCCGCAGTACTCGAGTGGGACGACCTGACACCGGCCCAGTGCCCCCGCGGGCCGGTGTCGACGGGAGTCGCGAGGCTCGGATCAGTCGCCGAACTGACCGTCGGCGTCTGGGAGCACCCGGTGGGCGTGTCGACCGACGTGGAGCAGGACGAGGTCTTCGTCGTCCTGTCCGGCTCCGGCCGGATCGAGCTCGCCGATGGCACGGCGCTGCGTCTTGCGCCCGGGGTCGTCGGCACCCTGGTTGCCGGCACGGCCACCACCTGGGTCATCGACGAGCCGCTGCGGAAGGTGTGGATCACCGCCGGGTGAGAGCATTGCGGACGTGGACCTGCGCCTGGCGGCCCGGGAGTTCGCTCCTGCCCGCTGCTACCTCGACACCGCCACGGTGGGAGTGCCGCCCCGGGTCGCGCTCGAGGCGGCCCGCGCCGACCTCGAGGCGTGGGCATCGGGACGCATCCGGGCCGCCGACTACGACGAGGCGGTCCATCGGTCGCGGCGAGCGTTCGCGCGACTGACGGGGGCATCGCCCGATCGCGTCGGGATCGTGCCGCAGGTGTCCATCGCCAGCGGTGTGGCGGTCACCGCGCTTCGCCCGGGAGACCACGTGCTCCTCGCAGAGGAGGACTTCACGTCCGTCCTCTTCCCGTTCCTGCAGGCGGCCGACCGCGGCGTGGTCGTCCGCGTCGTGCCGTTCGAGCGGATCATCGATGCCATCGAGCCCGGCACGACGATGGTGGCGGTGAGCGCCGTCCAGTCCGCGGACGGGCGGGTGCTCGACCTCGACGCCCTGCACGCCGCCGCCACCGCCAACGCCTGCCTGACATTCGTCGACGTGACGCAGGCGGCAGGCTGGCTGGCCATCGGCGCCGATCGCTTCGACATCGCCGCGTGCGCGGCCTACAAGTGGCTGTGCTCACCGCGCGGCACGGGGTTCATCGTGGTGGCCCCTTCCGTCGCGGAGCGGCTCACGCCGGTGGCTGCCGGCTGGTACGCGGGTGCGGACCCGTGGTCGTCGATCTACCGTCCGCCGGTGCGCCTTGCCACCGGTGGACGACGCTTCGACGTGTCCCCGGCGTGGGCCGGCTGGGCCGCCGCGACGCCCGCACTCGAGCTCCTTGCCGATGTCGGCGTCCCCGCCATCGGCGAGCACGACGTCGCCCTCGCGAACCGGCTGCGACGGGGACTCGACCTGCCCCCGGGCGACAGCGCCATCGTGTCCGTCGACCGGCCCGGGGCCGTCGAGGCCCTCAGGGCGGCCGACGTGGCGTGCGCGGGGCGTGACGGACGACTGCGGCTGGCCTTCCACCTCTACAACGACGAATCCGACGTGGACCGAGCCCTCGACGTCCTGCTCGCCTAGGCTCCCCTGGCTCGGAGGATCGCGTCGTCCCGCAAGGATGGGTCCATGGCACCACATGACCGCGACGGCGACGACTGGCTGGGTCGCGCGGTCATCTACGAGATCTACCCGCAGTCGTTCGCGGACTCCAACGGCGACGGCATCGGCGACCTGCCGGGCGCACTCGGTCACCTCGACCACCTGGTTTGGCTGGGAGTCGACACGGTGTGGTTCAACCCGTGCTTCGCGTCCCCCTTCGTGGACGCCGGCTACGACGTCTCCGACTACCTCACCGTGGCCCCGAGGTACGGGTCGAACGCGGACCTGGTGGCCTACATCGACGCGGCCCGCGATCGAGGGATCAGGGTCCTGCTCGACCTCGTGGTCGGTCACACGTCCGTCGAGCACGACTGGTTCAGGGCCGAGGTGTCCGGGTCGGGAGACGGGCTCGGCGACCGGTACATCTGGCGTGACGACGACGGCGAGGAGTCCGACCTCGGCGTGCTCGGCTCGTCGCCGTGGGTGGCGTCCCCCGGCCCTCGCGGGGGCCGGTACCTGAAGAACTTCTTCGATGCGCAGCCCGCCCTGAACTTCGGCTACGCGCGACTGCGCGACGACGAGCCGTGGCGGCAACCCGTCGATGCACCCGGGCCGCAGCGCAACCGGCGCGCCCTGCGCGAGATCATGGCCTTCTGGCTGGACCGGGGCGCGGCCGGATTCCGGGTCGACATGGCCTTCTCGCTGGTCAAGGACGACGACGGGCTCGTCGAGACGACCCGGCTGTGGCGGGAGGCGCGGGCCTGGCTCACCTCCGAGTACCCGGGGACCGTCCTCATCCCGGAGGGCGTCGAGCCGCCGGCGACCGGCGAGGCGGCCTTCGACGCCGACTACCTCCTGGTCATCGGGGAGGAGCACAGTTCCCTGTTCAACAACGGCGGTGCCGGCCGGCTTCCCCACCTTGAGCCGGCGCCCTGCTTCTTCGACGCCGACGGAGCCGGCGACTTCGCGACGTTCCTGAGCGGCTGGCAGCGCCTGCGCACTGACCGCCCGGGGCGCCAGGTCCTCCTGGGATCCGCCGATCACGACTTCTCGCGCCTGGCCTGCGGATCGCGCGATGAGGAGCAGCTGGGTGCCGCCTTCACGTTCCTGCTGACGTGGGGGTCAGTGCCCGTCATCTACTACGGGGACGAGATCGGCATGCGCTACCGGCCGGGTCTGCCCGACGTCGAGGGCAGCGTGTGCCACCCGGGCTTCTACAACCGAGCGGGTGCGCGCACCCCGATGCAGTGGGGGCCGGGCCGATGCGCCGGCTTCTCGTCGGCTCCGCCGGATTCGCTGTACCTGCCGATCGACCCGGCTCCGGACCGGGTGACGGTCGAGGGCCAGATCGTCGACCCCGACTCGGTTCTCAACGTCGTGCGGGACCTGATCCGGCTTCGCCGGGAGCAGCCCGCATTGGCCACCGACGGTGATGCGCGCGTGCTGAACGCGGGCTACCCGCTGGTCTACCTTCGAGGCGGCACGCATCTGGTGGTCGTCAACCCGCGCCGGGAGCCGGCGGCCGTGGACCTGCGAGGCATCCGTACGGCGACACTGCTGTTCGGTCGCGACGTTCTCGTGGGCACCGGTACGGTGACGGCAGCAGGGTTCGGCTACGGGGTCTTCCACATCGACCCGTGACTCGACAGCAAGTAGGAGGCCACGCGCATCATGGCTCAGACCAGTCCCTCGGCGAAGGCGGACGACGCCCTCCCACCATTCGCGCAACCCGTCGCCGACGTCGTGGCCGGCCTGGGTTCCTCGGTGCTCGACGGCCTGACGTCGGCAGAGGCAAAGGCACGCCTGACGACGTACGGGCCGAACCACATCACCGGCGAGAAGCCGCCCTCTGTGCTGGCCATCGCACTGGGCCAGTTGCGCGACCCGATGAACATCATGCTGGTCGCGGTGGCGATCGTCAGCCTGGTGATCGGCGAGGTGTCGACAGCACTCGTGGTGTCCCTCCTGGTCGTCCTCAACCTCAGTCTCGGCACGCGGCAGGAGCTCAGCGCACGGGCGAGCGTCGATGCCCTGTCCAAGCTGCAGGTGCCGCAGAGCCGTGTCGTTCGCGACGGCCAGGTGTCGCTCATTCCCGCCGAGGACGTCGTGCCCGGGGACATCGTGGAGGTCGAGGCGGGCGACATCGTTCCGGCTGACGGCCGACTGGTCCGGTCCGCGACCCTCGAGGCGCAGGAGGCAGCGCTGACCGGGGAGAGCGCCCCGGTCGCCAAGGGGACGCGCGATGCTCGACAGTGCCAACGCCGCCCTGGGGGACCGCAGCTGCATGCTGTTCCAGAACACGTCGGTGACCCGTGGCACGGGTGCGATGGTGGTGACCGCCACGGCGATGACCACCCAGATGGGCCAGATCGCGAGCATGCTGTCCTCCGTCAAGCGTTCGCGCTCGCCGCTGCAGCAGGAGCTCGACAAGCTCACCCGGGTTATCGGGATCGTCGCCTGGACCGCCGTGGCGATCATCGTGATCGTCGGGCTGTTCCGCGGGCTGCCATTCACGGACGTGATGCTGCTCGGTGTCGCGATGGCGATCTCCGCGATCCCCACGGGCATGCCGGCGTTCGTGTCTGCCCTGCTGTCGCAGGGTGCCCGGAAGCTGGCCGATTCCAAGGCGGTCGTGAAGAACCTCTCCGATGTCGAGACCCTCGGCGCGACGAGTGCCATCAACACCGACAAGACCGGCACGCTGACGATGAACCAGATGATGGTGTCGACCATCTACGCGAACGGCAACTGGTTCACGGTCGAGGGCGAGGGCTACCGCATGTCGGGCGCGATCCTTTCGGTGGCCGGAGCGGAGGTCCCGGACTTCACCCGGCTGGCCTACGGCCTGGCGCTGGACTCCGACGCCACGGTGAGCCGCTCCGGCGACGTGGTGGGGGACCCGACGGAGGCGGCGCTGGTCGTGCTGGCCGCCAAGCTCGGGGTCGACGCCGAGGAGACGCGGCGTGCGTACCCGCGGCTGGCGGAGGTGCCGTTCGACTCGGACTACAAGTTCATGGCGACCTTCCACCGCGTGCACATCGACGGGGCCGAGCGCCTGTTCGCCCTCGTGAAGGGTGGTCCCGATGTCGTGATCGCACGATGCACCCAGGCAGGTGGACCGCTCAGCGGCACCCAGGTGCCCATGGACCAGGCACGCGCGGACGTCGAGGCCGCCAACGAGCGGATGGGCGAGAAGGGGCTGCGGGTGCTGGCGTTTGCCGCACGACTCCTGGACGAGAGCGATGTGGCCGCCATGGAGTCCGACCCGATGTCCCTCGTGCAGGAGCTCGCCTTCGTGGGCATGGTCGGCATCATCGACCCCCTGCGCGCAGAGGCGAAGGACGCCGTGGCGATCGCGCTGCGAGCGGGCATCGACGTGCGGATGATCACCGGCGACCACGCCGTCACGGCCCGGGCCATCGGTGAGGAGCTGGGCCTGGGCGTCGGTGCCATCAGCGGTCCCGAACTGCAGGAGCTCACCGACGACGAGCTCAAGGCCCGGCTGCCCGAACTGCACGTCTTCGGCCGCGTGACCCCCGACGACAAGCTCCGGCTCGCGAGGGTGATGCAGGAGACGGGCCTGATCGTGGCGATGACCGGCGATGCGGTGAACGACGCGGCGGCGCTCAAGCAGGCCGACATCGGCGTGGCGATGGGCTCCGGCAGCGAGGTGACCAAGCAGGCGGGGCGCATGATCCTGACCGACGACAACTTCGGCACCCTCGTGCACGCAGTCGAGCTGGGCCGCATCACCTACGACAAGATCGTCTCGTTCGTGCGCGTGCAGATGTCCCAGCTCCTTTCGCTGGTGATGCTCTTCGTGGCCGCGACCGTGTTCAACGTGAACGACGGCATGGCGCTGAGCCCGTCGATGGTGCTCTTCGTGGGCCTGTTCATCGTGATCTTCCCCGTCCTCGTGGTCGCGCAGGACCCCGGAGCACCCGACATCATGTCGCGCCCGCCGCGCGACCCGAACGTCCCGCTGACGAACCCTGCTGCCGTGTGGCGCTGGATCCTCTACGGAGCGGTCCGGTTCGCGCCCGCGTTCGCGTGCCTGGTGTGGGGACCCGACGTGGCCAGCATGGACGCGCCGAGCGCGTCGATGACGATGACCTTCGCCGTCATCGCACTGGGCGCGGTGTTCGGCGGGCTGGTGCTGCGCCGGGACCCGGCCAGCGGCCTGGTAGCTCCGATCCTGAGGGCAGTTGCCATCCTGGCGGTTCCGGTGGTGATCATCGTCCTGGCCACCGAGCTGCCCTTCATGCAGCAGGCGCTCATGACCGAGCCCCTGACGGGGTCTCAGTGGCTGGTCGTCCTCGGCCTCGCCCTCATCGGCCCGATCGTCGCGGAGGCGGACAAGGCGATCCGGCGCCGTCGGGCGCCGACCCGTGCGTCGACCGACATCCGCGCAGCGGTGGCCCCCGCTCGGGCTCGCGCGACCACCCCAGCCAGCACGCCGACGATCACGGGGAAGTGAGCAGAATGGGCAAGAAGAAGCAGTCGGGCAAGAAGGACGACGAGGTCCGCCAGCCGGCCGGGGAGCCCGCCGGAACGACGACATCGGTGCGGATGAAGGAGAAGGAGTACCAGAAGGCGTTGCGCCCCCTGCACGGCGAGCTCGTCGCGTTGCAGGACTGGGTCAAGGCGTCGGGAGCGAAGGTGATCATCGTCTTCGAGGGTCGCGACACGGCAGGCAAGGGCGGCGTCATCAAGGCGATCACCGAGCGGGTCAGTCCGCGCGTCTTCCGGGTGGTGGCGCTGCCGGCGCCGACGGAGCGCGAGAAGTCGCAGATGTACATCCAGCGCTACATGTCTCACTTCCCGGCAGCCGGCGAGGTCGTCATCTTCGACCGGAGCTGGTACAACCGAGCCGGGGTCGAGCGCGTCATGGGCTTCTGCACGCCCGAGCAGACCGAGCGTTTCCTGGAACTGCTGCCGCTGGTCGAGAAGGCGATGGTCGACTCGGGCATCATCCTGCTGAAGTACTGGTTGGAGGTCAGCCCCGAGGAGCAGACCAGGCGCCTCGAGAGCCGCATCCATGATCCCCGCAAGACCTGGAAGCTGACCGACATGGACCTCAAGTCGTACGCCAAGTGGTTCGACTACTCGCGGGCCCGTGACGCGATGCTCACGGCGTCCAGCACGGGGTGGGCGCCGTGGCACGTGGCCGTCACCGAGGACAAGAAGCGCGGACGCCTCAACGTCATCACCCACCTGCTGAGCCAGATCCCGTACACGCCGGCGCCCGAGCGGGACGTCGCGCTGCCCCGGCGGCAGCGGCCCGGCGGGTATCAGGACCCCGACATGAGCGCCTTCCGCATCCCGGTCGTCTACTGAGGGGACCGGCGAGTCCAGAGGTCCGCCGGCGGATCAGAACGGAACGACGGTAGCGAGCAGGCCGTTGGCCGGGCTCCGGCCGGCCAGCACCCGGCAGAACTCCACGGCGTCCAAGGTCATGGACTCGGCGCCGCGGCCCGGGGTCGCGAAACGGCCGCCGGCCGCACCGGTGAGGGTGAGGGTGAACGGCTCTCCGTGGCGCCCGGCCCATTCGCGCACGACGTCCGCGACGATGCGACCGTCGTGCTCGCGGGCCAGCACGGGCGTGGCCCCGGTGGCGCGCGCGACGTCGATTCGGTGCATCCAGGCGTCGCGGAGGTAGATGACGTCGACGAGGTAGCCGACCGACCACTTCTCGACGACCGGGCCGTCGACGCCGATTCGCGCCCTGCGGACCAGGGCCGGCAGCCGAGACCGCCCCCGGACCACGGCCGGGATGACCGCCGAGAAGCGCTCGACGAGCTGTGCAGGCGTGAGGTCGAGGCGCTCCGCCACCTGGACGGCCGACAGCGCTGCCTCCTGCGGTCCGCCATTGCGCCGCTGGTGGGACCGCGCTGCGCGGAGCTGGTGAAGAAGCTCACGGGTGGAGGCACCGGACTCGCACGCCCCGAGGACATGCAGGTACAACCGGCGCACGTCCCAGTCGGGGCAGTCCGTCTGCCGGGACCAGTCGTCGACCCCGAGGCCGCGCATCACCTCGAGGTTGCGCTGCAGCTCCGCGCGAAGCAGCCGCATGCCCTCGTCGTGCCCGATCGGCAAGATAGCCGAGACGTTCGTGACCTGGTCGGTTGTGGTCATGTGGTCCTCCTCCTGCTTGGGATGGTCGGATGCGTCAGGTGCGGGGCGACCTCGCCGAGCAGCATCGTCACTGCGCGATCGACGAGCCGCTCCCACCGATCACCGCCGGGATTGTTCGCGAGCTGCTGGCTGGTCAGGCCGGTGATGACGGCCGTGGCGAGATCGACGGCCTCGGGGTCGGTGATCCCGGCCCGGGCGAAGTCCGCCTGCATTCGGGTGAGGGACTCGACCGCGAGCGCGTAGCTCTCGGGCGACGGCTCGAAGCCGGGGATCGTGCGCTGGAAGAGCAGTTGGAAGCGGACCGGGTCCGACGTGCAGAAGTCGAAGAACCGGTGCGCCAACGCTCGGATCCGGGCGGCCGGATCGGGGTCGGCCGCAGCGTCCGCCTCATCCATCCAGGCCAGGCTCTGCTGGTAGCCCTGTCGGAACATCGCATCGTAGATCTCGTCCTTCGAGGCGAAATAGGAGTAGACCGACTGCGCGCGCATGCCGACCCGGTCGCCGAGGTCGCGCATCGACAGGCCGGCGAGGCCGTGCGCGCGCACCAGTTCCCAGGCCGCGGCGACGATCTCGTCCCTGGTGGCCGCGCGGCGCGACGACCGACGGTCGAGGACGGTTGTTCTGACATCGTTCGGATTGCCTGACATAGTCAGGCAATCTTCACCCGGCATGCCGGAACTGTCAAGGGCGGGTGCCCGGTACGCTCTCGCGCACCCGAAGGAGAGGCAGCACATGACCCTGAACGCCGCGGACCGAGACGCCTCGATCGACCCCGGATCCGACTTCTACCGGTACGCGAACGGCGGTTGGCTGGACGCCAATCCGATTCCCGCCGGGTACGGCGCCTGGGGATCCTTCGAGGAGATCCACACCCGCAACGAGGCCGTCCTGCACGCCCTCCTGATCGATGCGGCCAGCACCCCCGCCGACGATCTCGATCGGATGCTCGGCGACTACTTCGCGTCGGGTATGGACACGGAGGCGATCCAGCGCAACGGCGTCACGGCGATCCAGCCGATGCTGGACGCGATCGAGCGCGTGGCCAGCCACCAGGACGTGTGGGACGTGCTGCCGAGCCTGCATGGCTCCGGGATCGCCGCGCTGTTCATGTGGGGGGTGACCGTCGACCATGACGACTCCACTAGGAACCTGCTCTGGCTGGTCCCGACCGGGCTGGGCCTGCCCGACCGTGATGCGTACTTCGACGAGAGCGACGCTGCCGCCTCGCTTCGCTCGGCATACGCCGACCACGTCGCCGCCCAGCTCGCCAACGTCGGCATGGCTGACGCGGCCGTCCTGGCACCGGAGGTCCTCGCATTCGAGACCCGGCTCGCCGGCAGGCACCTGCGCGCGGAGGAACGCCGCGACCTCGGCCGGACGCTGAATCGACACGATCTTGCCGAGTTGCGCACGCTGGCTCCTGAACTGGACCTGCCGGGCTACCTCGCCGCGATCGGCGCGAGTGCCAGTGAGACGGTCAACGTGCAGAACCCGGAGTACCTGGGGGCACTGCACGAGGTGGTCGTCGACACGAGCCTGGACACGCTGCGCGCCCACCTGGCCTTCCATGTGGTCAGTGCCATGGCGAACGCCCTGCCCGCTGCGATCGAGGATGAGGCGTTCTCGTTCTACGGTCGCCGCATCGAGGGCAAGCAGCAGCCCAAGGAGAGGTTCAAGAGGGTGATCGGCGCCCTCGGTGGCGACATGGGCGAGGCCCTTGGCCAGCGGTTCGTGGCGGAGACCTTCCCGGCGGGCGCGAAGGACCGCGCCCTGCACATGGTCGAGGCGATCACGGCCGAGATGCGCCACTCGCTCGAGACGCGCGAATGGATGAGCGACTCGACACGGGACCAGGCGCTGACCAAGCTGGCGGCACTGCGGATCAAGATCGGCTATCCGGACCGCTGGCGCGACTGGACAGGCCTGCACATCGATCGCGACTCGTACGCGGGGAACCGGCTCCGCGCGGCCCAGTTCGAGCTCGATCGTGAGCTTGCGAAGCTGGCCGAGCCGGTCGACGAGAACGAGTGGGAGATGTCGCCGCACGAAGTGAACGCCTACTTCCATCCGACCCGCAACGAGATCGTGTTTCCCGCCGGCATCCTCCAGTCGCCGATGTTCGACGCCGATGCCGACGACGCGATCAACTTCGGCGGAATCGGCACGGTCATCGCGCACGAGATCACGCACGGGTTCGACGACCAGGGCCGGCGATTCGACGACAAGGGCGCCTTCCGCGACTGGTGGACGGAGGAGGACCAGCAGCACTTCACGTCGCTCGCGGATCGCCTCGTCGCCCAGTACGACGCCTACGTGGCCGTCGACGACGTGCACGTCAATGGCCGCCTCACGCTCGGCGAGAACATCGCCGACCTCGGCGGCGTCTCGTTGGCCCAGCGGGCGCATGCGCGGGTGAGCGGGGACGCGCCACCGATCGACGGACTCACGCCGGCGCAGCGGTTCTTCCTGGCGACGGCGACGATCTGGCGGGCCAACGTGAGCGAGGAGCTGAAGCGCACGCTGGCCCAGGTGGACCCGCACAGTCCCCGCGAGATCAGGGTTCTCGGACCGCTGGCCAACCTGGACTCGTTCCAGGCCGCCTTCGGCCTGGACGAGTCAGCTCCCATGATGAGGCCCCGAGCCGAGCGCATCGAGATCTGGTAGCGGCTCGTCCACGGCGGCGGCCAGCGCCGCCAGTTGCCCGAGCAGTCGCGACCGGATGACCGATGCCCGGTCGGCGATGACGCGCTGTCGTGCGACGTACTCGCGACGGCCCTCCGCCGTCTCCACGGCGATCGGGGCGTAGCCGAGGTCAGCCAGGTCGTAGGGTGCGGCCCGCATGTCGAGCTCGCGGGCGGACCGAGCGAGGTCGAAGCAGTCGGCCGCCAGTTCGCTGGCGACGAAGGGACTGAACCACATGGCGTACTTGTAGAGGTCCATGTTGGCGTGCAGGCAGCCCGGCTGCTCCCACTCGTGCTGGTCGGCCCGCGTCGGCACGTGAGCGTTCCGGGGCAGGGCCTCGGGTGCGAAGAAGCGATAGGCGTCGATGTGGGTGCAGCGCAGGCCGAGGTCGTCGACGACATCCGAGATCTCCGCCGGGGCAAGCCGCAGCGGGTACGACGAATGGCGAACCGCGTCGGGCGGGATGCGATAGACCATCGCCCACTCGTGCAGTCCGAAGCAGCCCAGGAGCGGCTCGCGCTCGGCGGTTCTCGCCAGCAGGCGGGTTGCGATCGCGAGGGCGCCGCGGCGCCGCTCGAGTCCGCGAGGATCCGTTGTCACGCCGCCGTCCACACGCAGGTACTGCGCGTGCTGCAGGAACTCGTCGGCCTCGCCCTCGAGGACGACGCCGTGGCCGGGGTGCCAGGTCAGGAGCTTGCCGACCGAGTAGGGGTAGTAGTCGAAGAGGAAGTCATCGACCGGATGGTGGGCGCCGGTGCGACGTCGTTGCTGGCGTGGCTCTACCCAGGGGCGGACGCGCTCGACGTGCGCCCGTTGCCGTGATCTCCATTGGTCCGCGCGCAGAGTCGTGCCTCCGGTTACCTGGCTGCCTTCTTGAAGTTGCGCCACGGACCGGGGATCAGCCAGATGAACATCCCGAGCACCCAGATGAGGAGGGTCGACAGGAGCCAGGTGCTGGCGCCGTCGATGTCGAGGTAGGGGGTCAGCGCAGTGATGAACAGGGCGAGGAACGTCGATATCAGCCCCGTCAGGGCCACGATCGATCCGGCTCCCCGGACCAGGGCCTTGAGGATGAAGTACGGGAAGATCGCACTCAGGATCGCGAAGATGACCAGGGCGAGGAGGAATCCGGTCGCCCCGTCGAACCTGAACTGGTCTCCCCAGATCACCGAGGACAGGATCAGGCCGATGGCAGCGCCACCGAGGCCGAGCAGCCAACCGAGGAAGAATCTGGGCATGTCGAGAGCATAACTGCCGCCCCGTCCAGCGGACCGCGATATCGCCGGGCGGGCCGGGCGTCGGGCCGGTCACTCGACGCGGTGCAGGCCCAGGTCGGCACAGCCCGCGACGAGCGCGTCCAGGCCGAATGCGTCGGCCGGCCCGAGCGCCCCGGTGCCGAGTCCGCGTCCTGTCGCCAGCATGGCGGCTGCCCAGGCCAGCAGTTCGGCCGTGAGGTCGTACGGGCTCGGTCCCTCGACGACGACCCGGCTGATCTGCCGCCCGACGCCGTCGATGGCCCGGGCCACCGCCACGGTGTCGGACCCGCGGCGCTCCTGCGGGGTGGGCCCCGCGCCGGTCTCCCGTCCGCCGATCCGTTCGAGGCCGCGACGCAGCAGCCCGCTGAGGCCGGGCACGGCGACTGCGGTCGAGACCAGGCCGCCACCGAGCGTGACCGCCCTCGACCAGCGTCCGGCCCAGCCGAGGTAGACGCCGATGTCGAGCAGGTGAGCGTCTCGTCTGGGCAGGGCGAAGTGCTCGCTCCCGCCGATCGGCATCGCGTCCACCCTGCGGCCGTCGACGTCGAACGCCATGACATCCCGCCGGGGTGCCCCCATGCGCCCGCCCCGCCAGGCGTAGGAGGGGGCGGTCAGCATCCGCACGGACGTCGCCCGGGTGCCACTGCTCATCTGCAGTCCGCCGCGGACGAAGTAGCCGATGTCGACGCGGTCGGGGCTGCGACCCCGCTCGTGCGCATCGCGGATGGCGAGCGCCCCCGCCAGGTTCCCGGGCACGTAGTCGTACCCGAAGGCCGTGAGCAGGCGGGCACCCGACGCGGCGGCACGCGGACCGGCCGTCTCGAAGACGTCCCGCACGAAGGGCGGCTCGCCGGTCGAGTCGACGTATCCGCAGCCCTGGTCGATCGCAGCGTCGAGTGCGGGCAGGCCGAGGTCCATGAAGGGACCCACGGTCGAGACGAGCACGTCGGCGCGGTCGCTGACGAGGGCACGAACGCTCGCGGGCTCGGCGACATCGGCCCACTGCCAGGTGGGTGCGGCGTCGATGGGCGCAAGCGGCGCCAGCTCAGCGACCAGGTCGACAAGCCGCTGCGCAGAGCGTCCGGCCAGAACCGGGGCGAGGCCCGCCCGCGACATCGCCTCGGCGGTCAGTCGCCCGGTGTAGCCGGTGGCACCGAAGAGCACGACGCGTCCGATCATGACCCTGACGGTACCCTCGGGTCCGAGCGGGTCGCCTACGCTGTGCGGGTGACCAGCCCCAGTGCCTTCTGGCACCCCTTCGCCGACATGTCCGCCGTCTCGGGACGCGAGCTCGTGATCGCGTCCGGTGAGGGCGTCCGCCTCCGATCCGAGGACGGTGCCGAGTACCTCGACGCCACGGCGGCTCTCTGGTACTGCAACGTCGGGCATGGTCGGGTCGAGATCGCCCGCGCCGTGATGAACCAGATGGCGCAGATCTCGTCGTACTCGAACTTCGGGGACCTGGCCACTCGCAGCACCCTCGATCTGGCCGACCGGCTCGCCGCCCTGGCCCCGATGGCCGACGCCAAGGTGTTCTTCACCAGTGGCGGCAGCGATGCGGTCGACACGGCCGTCAAGATGGTCCGCCGTTACTGGTCGATCCTGGGGCAGCCGGGACGCACGACGATCGTCACCCGAACGCGCGCGTACCACGGCATGCACGTCGCGGGCACGTCCATCGCGGGCATCGCTGCCAATCGGGAGGGGTACGGCCCGCTCGACCCGGACGTCGCGAACGTCCCCTGGGACGATGCGCGCGCCCTCGCCGACCGGCTCGACGAACTCGGTCCGGGCACGGTCGCCGCATTCTTCTGCGAGCCGGTCATCGGGGCAGGAGGTGTCTTCACTGCGCCGGAGGGCTACCTGGCCGCGGTGCGCGAGATCTGCCGTCAGCGCGGCGTCCTCTTCGTCGCGGACGAGGTCATCACCGGCTTCGGACGCACGGGGGCGATGTTCGCGTCCAGCAACCTCGACCCGGACGTCGTGCTCACGGCCAAGGGCCTGACGTCGGGCTACCAGCCGATGGGTGCCGTACTCGTGTCCGGAGCGGTTGCGGACCCGTTCTGGACGACGCCCGGGCTGCTCTGGCGGCACGGATACACCTACTCCGGGCATGCGAGCGCGGCGGCGGCCGCGATGGCGAACCTCGACATCATCGAGGGCGAACGACTCGTCGAGCGGGTGGCCGGACTGCAGCTCGCGCTGACGGCCGCCCTCTCCGAGTTGCGCACGCACGACCTGGTCGTGGACGTGCGCTCCGGATCAGGGCTGCTGGGCGCCGTGCAGTTCGATCCCGCGCGGCTGGCGGCGGACCCGACGCTGATGCCGCGAATCCTTCGTGGACTTCGCGAGCGCGGGGTGCTGACGCGCGGTCTCGCGGACGGCTCGCTGCAGATCTCGCCGCCGTTCGTCATCGAGCGCGCCGAGCTGCAGGAGCTGGCTCGGGCCATCGACGACACGCTGCTCGCCCTCGGCTCCTCGCGTCAGGCGACGCGATCGGCCGACGTCGACCTGCTGCCGGACGTGACGCGGGACGAGGCGGGTGGGTTCGGCAACCAGGACGACCGGCTGCGCGCTGACGTACCGCCCCACCACGGCTCGTGATCGTGGGTCCGGCCTCACGCGACGAGCGATCGGACTAGGGCGTAGGACGCTCCTTGAGCAGGTCGCGGATCTCGGTCAGCAACCGGACGTCGGGCGGCGTGGTGTCGATGTCTCCGCCGCCCCTGCGGGCCCGAAGCCTGTTCATCGGCATGACGAAGATGAAGTAGATGACGGTCAGCGTGATCAGGAACATGATGATCGCATTGATCATCATGCCGAAGTCGATGATCTGCCCGTTGATCTCGAGGGTGCCGGCGTCGATGCCGCCTCCGAGGAAGATGCCGACGACCGGCAGGATCAGCGCCTCGGAGAAGGCGCCCACCAGCGCTGCGAAGGCCGCGCCCACGACGACCGCAACCGCGAGGTCGATGACGTTGCCGCGCAGAACGAACTCGCGAAATCCCTTGAGCATGGGGTCCCCTTGCCAGCCGGTGGGGCGACCCGCACGCCGCCCCGTGAACGGCTGAATCTAGTGGCAGCTTCGGATCGGTGCTCGATCGTGCCTCAGGCGGACCGGATCAGGACGGACAGGCCGCCGCTGGCCGCCGCCGCGGCGAGGGGGAGGGCGTCCGCTTCTTCGACAGCCACCAGGACCACGGCCGACGATGACGAGCTGAGTGCGGAGGACGAGGTCGGCAGCTCGAGCACGCGGGCCCGTGGGGCCACCACCGCGGCCGAGACCGTGTCACGGCCGGTCAGGCCGACGATGTCGATCACGTCGCCGACCTCGAGGGTGGCGGCGACGCCGGCGGACACCAGCGCGATGGGCACGGCGACCTCACCGGGAAGCACTCCGGTCGGCGATGCCGGTCCGGCGGTGGCGGTCGTGGAGTCGGGCCTTCCGGGAGCGAGGGACGCAAGCGCGATGAGCACGCCCGCGGCGGCCAGGACGGCGGCGAGGGGTCGCCGATGGCGTCGGACCAGGCGGGTGATGGCGGGACGCGGGTCGCGGGTCGGCGGAGCGTGCGGGGCCATGCCGCGACGGTAGGGCAGTTGGGGACGGCGGGCGAACCGCTGTCCACAGGCTCAGGTGCTGGCCGGTGCAGGGCTGGCGGACGTCGATGCGCCGGACTTCGATGAGCCGGACGACGAGGTCGACTCCTTGCTCGGCGCAGGCGCAGGCGTGGTCGATGTCGAGGTGGACGATGACGTCTTCGCATCGCGCGAGTCCGTGCGGTAGAAGCCGGAACCCTTGAAGTGGATGCCGACTCCCGAGAAGACCTTGCGCAGTCCCTCGGCCCCGCAGTCCGGGCACACGGTCAGGGACGGGTCGGCCATCGACTGGACGACCTCGTGGTCGCTGCCGCAACTCGAGCAGGTGTACTCATAGGTGGGCACATTCGCTCCCGTCGCCGGTCCGGTCTGAGCGCCGAGCCGAGCTGGGCTGGCACTCGATAGCCTTGAGTGCTAAGTGTGCCTCGCCGCGCCTGATCCGTCCAATCCGCCCCGGCCCACACCGGCGGCCATCGCTCCCGTGGCACGCAGCGAACCGCCCCCGCCGTGGCCCGCCGACGCGTAGCGTGCCCACGTGCGCACTCTGTGGCGAGTCCTTGCCGTCCTGGGCCTGATCCTCCTGCTGATCGTCGGCAGCGCCGGCCTCTTCGTCGTCCATACCGTGCGGGCCTCGTTCCCGCAGATGTCGGGCGACGTCGGCGTCCCTGGCCTGGCGGCGCCCGTGACCGTCGTCCGCGACGGACTCGGTGTCCCGAGCATCTACGCCGAGAGCCTCGAGGACCTCTTCTTCGCGCAGGGGTACACGCACGCCCAGGACCGGTTCTGGGAGATGGACGTGCGGCGGCACATCACCTCCGGCCGCCTGTCGGAGATGTTCGGCAGCGACCAGGTCAGCACCGACGCGTTCCTCAGGACGCTGGGCTGGCACCGAATCGCCGAGCAGGAGGTGCCGATGCTGGCCGAGCGCTCGCAGCGGATCCTGGACTCCTACGCGAAGGGGGTCAACGCCTACCTCGCCGACCATGCAGGCGACCGGCTCAGCCTGGAGTACGCGATCCTCGGCCTGCAGAACCCGGACTACGAGCCGGAGCCGTGGCAGCCGGCCGACTCGGTGGCGTGGCTCAAGGCACTGGCGTGGGACCTGCGCAGCAACATGGAGGACGAGATCGACCGTGCCGTCATGTCGGCGTCGGCCGGCGTCGAGGAGACCGAGAAGCTCTTCCCGCCGTACCCGTTCACGACCCACCGCCCCATCGTCGAGGGCGGCGCCGTGCGCGATGGCACCTTCCAGCCGGTCGCGATCGACGAAGCATCGCCGGCGAACGCGACCGCCGCGGCCAGCACGGGGGCGGTGGCGGCCCTGGCGACGGTGCAGCAGGTGTCCGACCTGCTCGAGCCGTGGCTGGGGCCTACGGGCCCGGGAATCGGCTCCAACTCCTGGGTCGTCAGCGGGGAGAAGACGGTGACGGGACAGCCACTGCTCGCGAACGATCCGCACCTGGCGCCGATGATGCCGAGCCTGTGGTACCAGGCAGCCCTGCACTGCGCCACGCCGGACGACGACTGCGACTACGACGTATCGGGGTGGACGATGTCCGGACTCCCCGGGATCTTCATCGGTCACAACGCTTCCATCGCATGGGGCTTCACGAACCTCGGCCCCGACGTCACTGACCTGGTCCTCGAGCGGGTGGACGGCGATGCGTACCTCGTCGACGGCGACCTGGTTCCGATGACCCTTCGCACGGAGGTCATCGACGTCGCGGGCGGCGAGCCGGTGAGCATCACGGTTCGGACGACGGCCGACGGGCCGCTGATCTCCGACGTCGCCGACATCGACACCTACACGACGGTCGGTGCGGTCGCGCCGGTGCCCGCGCCGGGTTCGAGCGGGACGGCCGATGCACCGCCGCGCGGCGACGGCTATGGCGTCGCGCTTCGATGGACGGCGCTGCAGCCCACCACGACGTTCGACGCCTTCGACGCGCTCAACACCGCCACGGACTGGGCCAGCTTCCGCGAGGCGGCGAGCCTGGTCGCCGCACCGGCCCAGAACATGATCTACGCCGACACTCAGGGGAACATCGGATACCAGGCGCCCGGCGTGATCCCGATCCGCGAAGGCTACAGCGGCAAGTGGCCGGTACCGGGCTGGGACTCGGCGTACCGCTGGCGCGGAACGATCCCCTTCACTGCCCTGCCGTTCGTGCAGAATCCAGCCGAAGGCTGGATCGTCACCGCGAACCAGGCCGTGATCGGACCGGACTACCCGTTCTTCCTGACGGACGACTGGTCCTACGGGGCACGGAGCCAGCGCATCATCGACCTCGTCGAGCAGGCCACGGCCGACGGGGCGAAGATCGACGCCGACACGATGCGTGCGATCCAGATGGACTCCTGGAACGAGCTCGCCGCCTTCCTCGTGCCGCGGCTGCAGACCCTCCCCGTCGAGGGGTCAACGGGGGCGGCCCGGGCACTCCTCGACGGCTGGGACTTCACCCAGCCGGTCGACTCCGCTCCGGCCGCGTACTTCAACGCCGTCTGGCGGCAGCTGGTCGCGCGGATGTTCGACGCGGAGTGGGACACCGAGATCACCAGCGTGAACGGCGGCGACCAGTACTGGCAGGTCATCGAGCGCATCTGGGACACCCCTGACGACTTCTGGTGGGACGACAAGACCACGCCCGGCACCGAGTCTCGCGACCAGACGCTGCAGGCATCGATGAGTGCGGCGGCCGCTGAGCTCGACCAGCTGCTCGGCGGCGAGCCCACGTCGTGGTCGTGGGGCGCACTGCACACCCTCGAACTGGAGAACCAGACCCTCGGGCAGAGCGGCATCGCGCCCATCGAGGCGATCTTCAACCGGGGTCCGGCGGCGGTCGCGGGAGGGCATTCGATCGTCAACGCGACCGGGTGGACGCCGGTCGACGGGTACGCGGTCAACTGGGTGCCGAGCATGCGCCAGGTCATCGACCTGTCGGACTTCGACGCCTCGACGTGGGTGAACCTGACGGGATCGAGCGGGCATGCGTACGACGCCCACTACGCGGATCAGTTCGAGTCGTGGCGGACGGGCGCGCAGTACTCGTGGCCCTTCACCCGGGCGGCGATCGACGCCGGGGCGGTCGACATCCTGACCCTCGTGCCCACGGCGCCGTGAGCACTAACGGAACCAGGTGGTCCCGCGGGGCGTGATGGCGGCATCCACGCGGCAGTCGTGGGGCTCGAACGGGACCTCGTCGAGGAGCTCGTCCTCGAACAGGACGGCCACGATCATCGGCCCGCCGGCCGAGACCGGTGGGACGTCGGCCAGGACCCGGTCGTAGTAGCCGCCGCCCTGGCCGAGCCGGCGGCCGTTTCGATCCACGGCCAGGCCCGGCACGAACATGACGGCCGCCTCTCTGAGCGCGCTCGGGTGGAGCGACGATCCGAGCGGCTCGCGGATGCCCATCGGGCCAACGCCGAAGGCCGAGTCGGATCGGGCGGGGACCCAGTCCAGCTCGCGGCCCCGAATGCGCGGGACCAGGACGGTGTGGCCCATCCCGGTGGCGTTCTCGACCAGCCGATCGGTAGGCGGCTCGGCAGGCATCGACAGATAGGCGGTGATGGTGGTGGGGCCGCCGATGAGGAATGCCGCGGCAGCGGCTGCGAGCGCCTCGCCCGCGCTGCCCAGCTCCTCAGGGGTCCGCCGGGCGCGCCGGGACCGGATCGCGGCGCGCGCGTGCGACTTCGCCATGGGCTGCGTCGTGGACATGGGGTCATCGTGCCGGATCGTCTAGGGTCGAGCCATGATCGGTGGGCGCGAGTCGGTGGTCCGCAAGGCTGTCATCCCGGCCGCGGGCCTGGGCACGCGCTTCCTGCCGGCCACGAAGGCCACCCCGAAGGAGATGCTGCCGGTGGTCGACAAGCCGGCCATCCAGTACGTCGTGGAGGAGGCGGTCGCGGCCGGGCTCGAGGACGTGCTGTTCATCACCGGTCGGAGCAAGCGGCCCCTCGAGGATCACTTCGACCGCAACCTCGAGCTCGAGACCTTCCTCCGTGACAAGGGCGATACCGAGCGCCTGCGCAGCGTCACCGAGTCCTCGGACCTCGCTCGGATCCACTACGTCCGGCAGGGCGATCCCCTAGGGCTGGGCCATGCGGTCCTGATGGCCGAGAACCACGTCGGGAACGAGCCGTTCGCGGTGCTGCTCGGCGACGATCTCATCGATCCCCGCGATCCGGTGCTGACCCGCATGATGCAGGTGCGCGAGGAGTTCGGCGGGTCGGTCATCTGCCTGATGAGGGTGCCGGTCGAGAGCATCTCGCTCTACGGCTGCCCGGCCGTGTCCGCTACGGACGATCCGCAGGTCGTCGTCGTCACCGACCTGATAGAGAAGCCGGACGTCGATACTGCGCCGAGCGACTTCGCCGTGCTCGGCCGCTACCTGCTGGATCCGGCCGTCTTCTCGATCCTGGCCAGCACGGCGCCGGGCCGCGGCGGCGAGATCCAGTTGACCGACGCTCTGCGCACGTTGGCCACCCTGCCTGCCGAGCAGGGGGGCGGGGTGCGGGGCTTCGTCTTCACCGGCCGGCGCTATGACACCGGAGATCGGCTCTCCTATCTGCAGGCGGTCATCACCCTCGCCTGCGAGCGCGACGACATCGGCCCGGCGCTGCGGACCTGGCTCGCCACGTTCGATCCGGCCTCGTCCCGGTGACGCGCGCCTGGCCGGTCACCCTGACCCATGACGACATCGTCCTGCGTCCCTTGCGGCTTGGCGACGCGGGGCGGTGGCGCGAGGTCCGCCGGCGCAACGTCGACTGGCTGCAGGAGTGGGAGGCGACGCTGCCACCGGAGGCGGCGGCGGACGGCGACGTCGTTCCCAGTTTCGGGATGATGGTCCGGCGCCTCAAGCGCGAGGCACGCGAAGGCCGGACGCTGCCTTGGGCGCTCACCTTCCAGGGGCGCCTCGCCGGCCAGCTGACCGTCGGCGGGATCTCGTGGGGATCCCTTCGTGCGGCGTACATCGGGTACTGGATCGACCGCGAGGTGGCGGGGCGCGGCATCATGCCGACGGCGGTCGCCATGGCACTCGATCACTGCTTCGACGTGCTCCGACTGCATCGCGTCGAGATCAATATCCGACCCGAGAACGCCGCGTCCCTGCGGGTCGTCGAGAAGCTCGGGCTGCGACGCGAGGGCGAACGACGCGAGTACCTGCACATCAACGGAGCCTGGCGCGACCACATCACGTTCGTCGTGAATGCCGGTGAGTTCCCCGACGGAGTGCTGGCCGGCTACCTCGCCTCGCGCAGCTGAGCCCGCCGGGGTGCGACACGCCGACTCCACTGCGGCTCGCCTGCCGGATGTTCACGAGGCGACCGCCTAACGTTACGTTCCGTGACGGGCCTGATCTACATTGTGATCATTGCCCTATGGGCCGCGGTTCTCATACCCATGTGGCTGCGCCGCCATGACCAGATCAGTGAGGTTCGATCCACTGCTCGGTTCAGTTCCGCGATGAAGACCCTCGCCGCCCCGGGCCAGCCCCGCTACGCGACGGACGGATACGCGATGGAGATGGGCATCTCGCCGCTGCGCTCACCCGATGCGGAGGTCCGCATGACGCGACCGACGACCGACAACCGATCCCCGTCCTCCCGCCGCGACGACGAGCGCGAGCTCGCCCGCACGTCGGCGGCCACGCGCCGGACCGTCGTCCTCGGCGGACTGGTCCTGATCCTGTTCGTGACCTTGGTCCTGGCGGTCCTGGCGATCGTGCCGCGATGGGCACCGATCGTTGCGGCCGTCCCGGTGATCGCCTTCGTGCTCGCCTCAGCCCTCACGGCGTCGAGCCGGTCGGCGGTTCGGCAGCGTCCGGCGTCCCGCCCGGTCCATCGCAGTGCCGCCGCGGAGCCGGCCAAGGTGGTGGCCGCGGACGCGGTCGCAGACGACTGGGAGACCTGGAACGCATGGGACGACGCCGACTCCTGGGAGGCGGTTCCCACCACGCTGCCGACCTACGTGACGGCCCCGCGGGCGTCTGCTGTGCCCCGCGGCATCGATCGGTCGCGGCCGGGCGAGTGGACAGGCTCTGCAATGGTCGAGGAGGCACGCGCGATGCGGTCCCGGCAGACCACCGATCCCCTGCTCCGGCCGGAGGCCGAGGTCGACCACGGCGCGATGACCGCCGAGCTACCGGCGATCACCGAGTCGCAGGCACCGCGCAGGGCGGTCAACGAGTAGGCGTCTGGCTGCTCCGTCCACGGGCTTGCTACCCTTTGCCCGCACCCATCACGGGGCTGTAGCGCAGCTGGTAGCGCACCTCGTTCGCAACGAGGGGGTCAGGGGTTCGAGTCCCCTCAGCTCCACATCGTCGAAGAGGGCCGGGACTCCCGGCCCTCTTCGACGTTTGTGAGCCGGTGACGTGCGCCGTCACCCTGGGACGCCGAGGTCGATGCGGAACAGTCGTGCCTCGAAGCCGCCCTGGGCCTCGGGCGCCACGAACTCGCGAACGAGCACGGCTCCATTGGCCAGGGCCACCGACTGCGACGCGAGGTTCTGCGTGTCGGTGACGAGGTCGACGAACGGAAGACCGGCGGAGCGTGCCACGTCGAGCATGCCGGCCAGGGCCTGCGTGGCGTACCCGCGGCGCCGCTTCCATGGGACGACCGCGTAGCCCACGTGCCCCAGGCAGTAGGGCGGCAGGTCCGTTGTTCCTGGCTGCCATCTCAGCGAGATCGCCCCGCAGTAGTCGCCGTCCCACATCCACCGCCGCTCACCGGGGAGTCGAGGCACCTGGGATCCGTCGGGAAGCGTGATGGGCCGGCCACCGCGGATCGGGTCGTTCAGCTCCGCCAGGAAGGCAGCCGGATCGGCAGCGATTCCCTGATGCTCGGCCGCTGCTGCGTCGGCGTCCACCATCGCCAGTTCGGACGACCACCCGTGCCCCAGCGAGGACAGGTAGCTGGCCAGGTACTCCTCGGACGGACGGACGAGTTCCACCGGCACAGGATGCCAGAGTGTCACCCACGCCCGGGCCGTCACGTCCAGGTGGGCATCCACATGCGCAGGCGCCACGCCTCATAGGGGATGACCTCACCGGTCCACACCGGGTAGAACCACCACGCGACGACCACCACCGCGATGAGGAACAGGCCCACTGCCAGTGCTCCGTTGCGGCGCCGGGCCAACGGGGCCGCCGAGGGGCCGAGCACCGTGCCGAGGCTCATGGCCAGTGCGATCGCGACGAACGGTGCGTAGACGATCGTGTAGAAGGTGAAGATCGTGCGGTCGAGGTACAGCAGCCACGGCACCCAGCCGGCGGCGATCGCCACGATGACCGCCCCCGAGCGCCAGTCGCGCCGGCCGACCCAGCGCCAGGCCTGGTGCACCACGGCGAGGATGGCGGCCCACCAGATGACGGGGTTGCCGAGTGCCAGGACCTCGGCGGCGCAGTTGTCCGTCGGGCAGCCGCGCGAGCCGTCCTTGATCGAGTCCCAGTAGAACGAGGTGGGACGGGTCATGAACGGCCACGACAGCGGGTTGCTCGCATAGGCGTGTTCGGAGTTCAGGCCGACGTGGAATCGCCAGGCCTCGCCGTGGTAGTGCCACAGGGATCGCAGTGCCGCCGGGATGATCGACTCGGTGTCGGAGTCCGCCCAGTGCCGCGACCAGCCGCCGTCGGTCAGGAGCCAGCCGCTCCAGGTCGCCAGGTAGACGATGCCGGCGATGGCGAGCATCGACACCGCCGCGCCGGGGGCGTCGCGAAGCACCGTGGCGGCCCAAGGCCGACGCACTCCGACGGCGCGCCGCGCCGACACGTCCCAGATGACGGACAGGAGTGCGAAGAGGGCGAGGAACCACAGGCCGGACCACTTGACGCCGCAGGCGAGCCCCAGTGTCACGGCGGCCGCCCAACGGAGCGGCCGAAGTCCCAGGCGGGGTCCCCACTCGGTGCTGAGGCCGCTCAGGCCGTCCCGCTCGACGATCCGCGCGAGGCGACGACGCGTCCGGTCACGGTCGAGGAGCAGGAGTCCGAACGAGGCGAGGACCCAGAACATGAGCGTCATGTCGAGCAGGCCGGTGCGGCTCATCACCAGGTGCATGCCGTCCAGCGCGAGCAGGAATCCGGCCAGCGTCCCGATGAGGTCCGAGCGCGTGAGGCGACGCGCGATCCGGGCCACCATCAGGATCGACAGCGTGCCCAGCACGGCGACGGCGATGCGCCAGCCGAAGGGCGTGGCGCCGAAGAGGTACTCGCCCAGCGCGATCGTCCACTTGCCCAGCGGCGGGTGGACGACGAACGCGGGCTCATCCGTGAAGATGTCGAGCAGGCGCCAGTTGCCGTCCGACGCGAGCAGCGTCTCGTTCGCCCCTTCGGCCATCCCCTGCTCATAGCCGTGGGCGAGCAGCCCGAGCGCGTCCTTGGGGTAGTACGTCTCGTCGAAGGCGATCGCATGCGGCTGGCCGAGGTTCACGATCCGCAGCAGTCCGCCGATGACCATGACGAGGATGGGTCCGATCCACCCGCGGATCCCGCGTGACGGCATGGGGGGAAACAGGCGCTCGGGCAGCGAGGCGACGCCGCGCCGCGGTGCGGGCGCTCGGTCGTACCTGGGCCGGGCGGGCTCGTCGACGTCGACAGCGTCGTCGAACTGCTCGACTGTCGTGGAGGGGCCCGTCACCGGGTCATCGTATTCATCGGCCGGTGCCGGGGACGTCAGTGCGCCCCGCGACGGGCGCGGGCTGTCAGGATGCGTGGATGAGCCCTCAGGCGACCGGACGGATCCTCCTGGCCGCGACGCCTCTCGGAAACCCCGGAGACGCGTCCCGGCGCCTGGCCGAGGCACTGGCCACGGCGGACGTCATCGCCGCCGAGGACACGCGACGCGTGCGACGGCTGCTGTCGGACCTGGGCGTGACGCCGGTCGGGCGCATCACGTCCTTCTTCGACGCCAACGAGCGCGAGCGTTCGGACGAGCTGGTCGCCCTGGCCCTCGGCGGCGCGACCGTCGTGGTCGTGTCGGACGCGGGCATGCCGACGGTCAGCGACCCCGGATACCGGCTGGTCGCCCTGGCCATCGAGCGCGGGGTGCCGCTCGCCGTCCTGCCGGGACCGTCAGCCGTGCTGACCGCGCTCGCCCTGTCCGGGCTGCCCGTCGATCGGTTCTGCTTCGAGGGGTTCCTGCCGCGCAAGTCGGGGGAGCGCGCGACGCGCATCGCCGAGCTGGCCGGTGAGCCGCGCACCATGGTGTTCTTCGAGGCTCCGCACCGGCTCGCGGCGATGCTGGGGGCGCTCGTCACCGGGCTCGGGGCCGAGCGCCCCGCCGCTGTGTGTCGCGAGCTCACGAAGACCTACGAGGAAGTGCGACGCGCCCCGTTGTCGGAGCTGGCCGCATGGGCGGCGGACGGTGTGCGCGGCGAGATCACGGTCGTGGTCGGCGGCGCCGACCCCGCGCAGCTGCGTCGGGCGGCCGGACTCGAGGATCCGGCCGGCTGGGCGGCAGCCGTCGCAGCGCAGGAGGAGGCCGGAACCGATCGCCGCGAGGCGATCGCCGACGTCGCCCGCAGGGCGGGGGTTCCGCGTCGCGAGGTGTACGACGCAGTCGTGAAGGGCAAGGCGTCGCGACCGTAGGATCGGCCCATGGCCGACTCGAAGGCGTTCTACCTCACGACGCCGATCTACTACGTGAACGATGCCCCGCACATCGGCCACGCCTACACGACCACGGCGGGCGACGTCCTGACGCGGTGGCACCGCCAGCGCGGCGAGAACGTCTGGTTCCTCACGGGCGTCGACGAGCACGGCACGAAGGTGCAGCGCGCCGCCGAGGCGGGTGGCGTCACGCCGCAGCAGTGGGTCGACCGGCTCGTCGCGGACTCGTGGCTCCCGGTCCTGCAGACGGTCGACGCGGCCAACGACGACTTCATCCGCACGACCGAGTCGCGGCATGTCGAGCGCGTCCAGCGGTTCTGGGAGGTCGTGCGGGAGAACGGGTACGTGTACTCGTCGACGTACGAGGGTCCCTACTGCGTCGGCTGCGAGGAGTTCAAGCTCCCCGGCGACCTCCTCGACGGCACGGGCGAGTTCACCGGCCAGCGGGTGTGCCCCGTGCACGGTCGGCCGGTGGAGGAGCTGCAGGAGGAGAACTGGTTCTTCCGACTCTCCGCCTTCCAGGACCGGCTCATCGCCCACTACGAAGCCGATCCCGGTGCCGTTCAGCCGCGCAGCGCGCACAACGAGGTGATGTCGTTCATCCGGCAGGGGCTCACCGACATCTCGATGTCGCGGTCGAGCGTGAGCTGGGGCATACCGCTGCCCTGGGACGAGGGCCAGGTCGTCTACGTGTGGTTCGACGCCCTGCTCAACTACGCGACGGCCGTCGGGTACGGGGCGGCCGAGGACTCGGCCGAGGGTCGCAGGTTCGCCGAGTGCTGGCCGCCCGACGTCAACCTTGTCGGAAAGGACATCCTCCGCTTCCACGCGGTCTACTGGCCCGCGATGCTGATGGCTGCCGGTCTGGAGCCACCGCGGAAGGTGTTCGCGCACGGCTGGCTCCTCGTGGGCGGCGAGAAGATGTCCAAGTCCAAGCTCACCGGCATCTCGCCCGAGCAGGTCATCGACCACTTCGGGTCCGATGCGTTCCGCTACTACTTCCTGCGCGCAATCCAGTTCGGTCAGGACGGATCGTTCTCCTGGGAGGACATGTCGGCGCGCTACACGGCAGAGCTCGCCAACGGCCTCGGCAACCTCGCGTCGCGGGCCACGGCCATGGTCGGCAAGTACTGCGACGGCACGCTTCCCCAGGCGCACGACTTCGGCCCGGCCGAGTCAGAGGTGATCGCGGCCCTGGCCGAGGCGGCAGCGACCGCGGACCGTGCCTTCGTGGACCTCGACTTCTCGACGGGCATCGTCGCCGTCAAGGACCTCGTCGATCGCGTCAACGGGTACGTCACCGAGCAGGCGCCGTGGGTCCTCGCCAAGGACGAGGCGAATCGGGCACGCCTCGACGTCGTCCTGTACACCATCTGCGAGTCGCTGAGGGCGGTCGCCGTGCTCTACAACCCATTGATGCCGAAGGCGATGGCGTCATTGTGGGAGCAGCTCGGTGCCGCGGATCAACTGGGCCCGATCGCCGACCAGCGCATCGCCGACGTGGCGCGCTGGGGCCAGCTGGCACCCGGGGCCACGGTCACCAAGGGCGTGAGCCTGTTCCCGAGACTCGAAGAGACTCCGTGACGTTCCTGCCGCCACCGGAGCCGCTGCCGGCCCCGGTGATCGACAGTCACACGCATCTCAACCTGCACGATCGCTACCTCCACGGCGCATCGGTGCCGGACGCTGACGAACTGCTGGCGCTGGCTGCGGGCGTGGGAGTCGCCAAGGTCGTCCAGATCGGCTGCGACGTGGACTACGCGAGGGATTCGGTCGAGATGGCCCGAACGCGTCCCGATGTGATCGTCGGCGTGTCCGTCCACCCCAACGACGCCGCGCGCATCCAGCGCGACGGCGGTCCGGGGGCGCTCGATGCCGCGCTCGCCGAGATCGCCGAGCTCGCCCGGGAGGATGTCGTGCGGGCCGTGGGCGAGACCGGGCTCGACTACTACCGCACGGGCGAGGACCTGCACGGGGCGCAGCAGCGCGCTTTCCGGTGGCACATCGAGCTGGCCAAGGAGCTCGACAAGGCGCTCGTCATCCACGATCGCGACGCGCACGACGACGTGATGGCGGTGCTGGAGGAGCAGGGGGCACCGGAGCGGGTGGTGTTCCACTGCTTCAGCGGCGACGCCGCGATGGCCGTGCACTGCGCCGAGCGCGGCTGGTTCATGTCGTTCGCCGGGCCGATCACCTACAAGGCCAACGACGCCCTGCGCGCGGCCCTCGCCGTCGTGCCCGACGCGCTGCTGCTGGTCGAGACGGATGCCCCCTACCTGACACCCGTCCCGCATCGCGGCAAGCCGAACGCGTCCTACCTCATGCCGCACACCGTCCGGTTCATGGCTGCGCAACGGGGCATGCCGGAGGCCGCCATGTGCGGCCTGCTCTACGACAACGCCCAGCGGGCCTTCGGGGCATGGTGACCAGGCCCGCCGGGGACCCCGATCCCGACTCGGCCCTGCTCGGCGGTGGCGACATCAGGGCACTGGTCGCCGAGCTCGGTATCCGGCCGACCAAGAAGTGGGGCCAGAACTTCGTCACCGACCCGAACACCGTCCGCCGCATCGTGCGCAGCGCGCGCCTCTCGCCGGACGACGTGGTGCTCGAGGTCGGTCCGGGGCTGGGCAGCCTCACCCTCGCCCTGCTCCCGCACGTCGCCCGGGTCGTGGCGGTCGAGATCGACCCGGTCCTCGCGGCCCGACTCCCATCGACGGTGGCCGAGCGGCTGCCGCAGTACGTCGACCGCCTCGACGTCCTGGTCGCCGACGCCATGCGGCTGCCGGACCTGGCCCAGGCGCCGACCGCGCTGGTCGCGAACCTGCCGTACAACGTCGCAGTACCGGTGGTCCTGCACCTGCTCGAGGCCGTCCCGTCGATCGCGAACGTGCTCGTCATGGTCCAGAAGGAGGTGGCCGACCGGCTGGTCGCGTCGCCGGGGGGCCGGGTCTACGGCATCCCGAGCGTGAAGGCCCGGTGGTACTGCGACGTCGAGTACGCCGGGAACGTCGGCACGTCCGTCTTCTGGCCGGTGCCTCGCGTCGACTCGGGCCTCGTTCGGATGACCCGGCATGCGCCGCCCGCGGCCGCGGGCGGCCGAGCCGCCGTCTTCGCGGTGGTCGACGCCGCCTTCGGGCAGCGGCGGAAGACCCTGCGGGCCGCCCTCGCCGGAATCGCGGGTGGACCGGCAGCCGCCGAGGCGGCGCTGGTGGGGGCGGGCATCGCGCCGTCGACCCGGGGCGAGCAGCTCACGGTGGAGGAGTTCGCGCGGGTCAGCGACGAGCTGGCCATCGCTCGCGGGCGCGCTTCCTCCCCGGATTCCGCATAGCCTTCCAGACGTGGCCACGTCATCCGTGACAGTCAAGGTCCCGGCAAAGGTGAACCTGCAGCTGTCGGTGGGTCCGGTGCGTCCCGATGGCTTCCACGAGCTGGTCACCGTCTTCCAGGCGGTCAGCCTCTCGGACGAGATCGTGGTGAAGGCCAGTCGCCGCCCCGGCATCACGATCACGCTGTCGGGCGAGGGTGAGGGCGCACTGCCCCTGGGCCCGGAGAACCTCGCCTATCGTGCGGCCGAGATGCTCGCCGACCACGTCGGCGTCGAGCCGTCCGTCGAGATCCACATCCACAAGGCCATCCCGGTGGCGGGCGGGATGGCCGGCGGCAGTGCCGACGCGGCCGGCACCCTCCTGGCCTGCGACGCGCTGTGGCGGCAGGCGACCCCGCGCGAGGAGCTCATGGTGCTGGCCGGTCGCCTCGGCTCCGATGTGCCGTTCGCTCTGCACGGCGGCACCGCCATCGGCACCGGCCGCGGCGAGAACCTCACTCCGGTGCTGTCGCGCGGCACGTTCCACTGGGTCTTCGCTCTTGCGGACGGGGGACTGTCGACGCCGGCCGTCTACGGCGAGTGCGACCGCCTTCGGGGCGGTCGCAAGGTGCCCGAGCCGTACGTCTCCGACATGCTGATGCAGGCCGTACGGGCAGGCGACCCGGTCCTGCTCGGCAAGTCCCTGCACAACGACCTGCAGGCGGCGGCCCTCTCCTTGCGCCCGGCCCTCGACCAGGTGCTCGAGGTCGGGGAGGACTTCGGCGCACTCGGCGGCATCGTGTCGGGCAGCGGCCCCACCTGCGCCTTCGTGGCTCGCGACGAGGAGCACGCCCTGGACATCGCCGTCGCGCTGTCGGCCTCGGGGGTGTGCCGGTCGGTGCGGCGCGCGTCGGGGCCGGTGATCGGCGCCCGGGTGACCGGTTGAGGGCGGTGCATTTCGGGCAGGTAACGAGTGTGTTCGCGCTTGGCGTACAGGATGCGGAACACCGGCCCGTGGACGAAGGTTGACCCAGTGCAGGACACTGGCAGGACAAGGCTGCTCGAAACCGCGGCTAGCATCTGCTCATTGCTGGGCAAACGGACGGAGTGAGGCATGTTCGAGAGGTTCACCGATCGGGCTCGACGGGTTGTGGTGCTGGCGCAGGAAGAGGCGCGCATGCTCAATCACAACTACATCGGCACCGAGCACATCCTCCTCGGCCTCATCCACGAGGGCGAGGGTGTCGCGGCCAAGGCCCTCGAGAGCCTGGGCATCTCGCTCGAGGCGGTGCGCCAGCAGGTCGAGGAGATCATCGGCCAGGGCCAGCAGGCCCCCAGCGGTCACATCCCCTTCACCCCGCGCGCGAAGAAGGTCCTCGAGCTCAGCCTGCGGGAGGCCCTGCAGCTCGGCCACAACTACATCGGCACCGAGCACATCCTGCTCGGCCTGATCCGCGAGGGCGAGGGCGTCGCCGCGCAGGTCCTCGTCAAGCTGGGCGCCGACCTCAACCGGGTCCGCCAGCAGGTCATCCAACTGCTCAGTGGCTATCAGGGCAAGGAGCCGGCCGCCGCCGGCGGGCCGGCCGAGGGCACCCCGTCGACCTCGCTCGTCCTCGACCAGTTCGGCCGCAACCTCACGGCGGCCGCTCGCGAGGGCAAGCTCGATCCGGTGATCGGCCGCGAGAAGGAGATCGAGCGCGTCATGCAGGTCCTGTCGCGCCGGACCAAGAACAACCCGGTGCTCATCGGCGAGCCGGGTGTCGGCAAGACGGCGATCGTCGAGGGCCTCGCCCAGAACATCATCAAGGGCGAGGTGCCCGAGACCCTCAAGGACAAGCAGCTCTACACCCTCGACCTCGGCGCCCTGGTCGCCGGCAGCCGCTACCGCGGCGACTTCGAGGAGCGCCTGAAGAAGGTGCTGAAGGAGATCCGCACCCGAGGCGACATCATCCTGTTCATCGACGAGATGCACACCCTCGTCGGCGCCGGTGCCGCGGAGGGCGCGATCGACGCGGCCAGCATCCTCAAGCCGATGCTGGCGCGCGGCGAGCTGCAGACCATCGGCGCGACGACGCTCGACGAGTACCGCAAGTACGTCGAGAAGGACGCCGCGCTCGAGCGGCGCTTCGCCCCGATCCAGGTCCAGGCACCCGACGTCAAGGACACCGTCGAGATCCTGCGCGGACTGCGCGATCGCTACGAGTCGCACCACCGCGTGTCCATCACGGACGGCGCGCTGGAGGCAGCCGCCCGCCTGTCGGATCGGTACATCTCGGATCGGCAGCTGCCGGACAAGGCGATCGACCTCATCGACGAGGCCGGATCCCGCCTGCGGATCCGTCGCATGACGGCGCCCCCGGACCTGCGCGAGTTCGACGAGCGCATCGCGAACGTGCGGCGCGACAAGGAGTCGGCCATCGACGCCCAGGACTTCGAGAAGGCGGCGGCGCTGCGCGACCAGGAGAAGAAGCTGCTCGCCGAGAAGGTCGAGCGCGAGCGCGAGTGGAAGGCCGGCGACCTCGACGTCGTAGCCGAGGTCGACGAGCGGCTGATCGGCGAGGTGCTGGCCCTCATGACCGGCATCCCGGTCTCCGACCTCACGGAGGATGACATCGCCCGCCTCCTGCGCATGGAGGAGGAACTGCACAAGCGCGTCATCGGCCAGGAGCAGGCCATCAAGGCGCTGTCCAAGTCGATCCGCCGGACCAGGGCCGGCCTGAAGGATCCCAAGCGCCCGTCGGGCTCGTTCATCTTCGCCGGGCCGTCCGGCGTCGGCAAGACCGAGCTGAGCAAGACCCTCGCGGAGTTCCTCTTCGGCGATGAGGACGCGCTGATCGCGCTCGACATGAGCGAGTTCTCGGAGCGGCACACGGCTTCGCGGCTGTTCGGCTCTCCGCCCGGGTACGTCGGCTACGAGGAGGGCGGCCAGCTGACCGAGAAGGTCCGGCGCAAGCCGTTCTCGGTCGTGCTGTTCGACGAGGTCGAGAAGGCGCACCCCGACATCTTCAACTCGCTGCTGCAGGTGCTCGAGGAGGGCCGGCTGACCGACGCACAGGGTCGGGTCGTCGACTTCAAGAACACCGTGATCATCATGACCACGAACCTCGGCAGCCGCGACGTCTCGAAGGGGCAGACGCTCGGGTTCGCCCCCGACAACGACGACGAGAGCGCCTACGAGCGCATGAAGGCGAAGGTGCAGCAGGAGCTCAAGCAGCACTTCCGCCCCGAGTTCCTCAACCGCATCGATGACGTCATCGTGTTCCACCAGCTGACGGAGCAGGAGATCGTCCAGATCGTCGACCTGATGATCGACAATCTCGAGAAGCGTCTCGAGGAGCAGGACATGGCCATCGAGCTCACGCCGGCGGCCAAGGCGCTCCTTGCGCACCGGGGGTACGACACGAGCCTGGGCGCCCGACCGCTGCGTCGCACCATCCAGCGCGACATCGAGGACCCGCTGAGCGAGAAGATGCTCTTCGGCGACATGAAGCCGGGTTCCATCGTCCTGGTCGACGTCGCGGTCGATGGCGGCGAGGAGCCGTTCACCTTCGCGGCCATGCCCAAGGCCGAACTGCCCGACGTGCCCCCGCTGGCGGCGAGCTCCGAGAGTGACCCCCTAGCGGGGTGACCCCCCTTGGCCCACGGACCGCTCATCCCCGGCATGCGGGAGTTCGACGTGCCGCGCCGAAGGTGGCCCGCGTGGCTGACCTGGGTCCTGGTGAGCGGTGTCGTCCTGGTGGCGCTCGTGGTGGCCGCGGGGTTCGTGGGAGGGGTGGGCCCACTCGGTCGCCTCGGCCAGACCACCGCGGACCTGTCGCCCGTCGGCTATCGGCCGACGCCGAATGACCGGGTCATCCAGGTCTCGGTGGCCATGCCGCCCTCGGGCCTGTGCCGCGACGACCTGGTCGACGTGACGGCGTTCGAGCGCAGCAATCGGGTGGAGGTCGAGAGCACGGTCACGCGCCCGCGCGACGACAGCTGCGTCGTTGCCACGATCGGTGGCGATGTCACCTGGGTCGACGTCGAGCTCGACGAGCCGCTGGGGAGCCGGTCCGTCATCCGGGCGACGGATCGCCAGCCCCTTCCCCGCGAGGAGTCGACGCCGGGCTGAGGAGTTCAGTCGGGCAGCGCGTAGCGGCGGTTCCGGACGCGCACGACGAGTCCGTCGTCGATGAGCCCGGCCAGGGACCGCTCCCGCTGCATCTCGTCCGGCCAAGCCGCTTCCAGGGCGCTCGCGGACACGGGCGAGTGCGTCTCGCGCAGCACGGCCAGCAGCCGACCGCGGGCCTGGCGGTCGCTGCCGGCGAACGCGGCCTGCCGGCGCACCGGGCCGGCGTTCCCGGGCCGGCCGGCGCGGGTCCAGGCGCAGTCCGAAACCAGCGGGCAGTCGGCGCAGGCAGGGGCCCGCGCCGTGCACACGAGCGCACCCAGCTCCATCACGGCTGCCGACCAGCGAGCACTCCGAGCGTCTGCTGCCGGCCACAGCAGCACTGCCCGCCGGCGCTCGCCCGCGGTGATGTACGCGGCCGGCCGCGCGGTCCCGTCCAGGGCGCGAGCCAGGACCCGGCGCACGTTGGTGTCCATGACGACGGACGCCAGGCCGAAGGCGAAGGCGCGCACGGCGGCGGCGGTGTACTCGCCGACACCCGGGAGGTCGCGCAGCGACGGCTCGTCCGAGGGGACGCAGCCATCGAGGTCCACTGTGATGACGGTGGCCGCCTGGTGGAGCCAGCGGGCACGCCTGGGGTAGCCGAGCCGGCCCCAGGCCCGCAGGGCGTCAGCGACGCGGGCCGCGGCCAGATCCGATGGTGTCGGCCACCTGTCCAGCCAGGCCTCCCACGCGGGAAGGACGCGGTCCACCGGGGTCTGCTGGAGCATGAACTCGCTCACCAGGACGCCCCACGGAGTCGTGCGCCGCCATGGCAGCGGACGCTCGTTGACGTCGTACCACGCGAGAACCGACGCGATGATCGGCTCCTCGTGCGGGGCGACACCGTCCGACACCACGACGGGATCGTTTCACGAAGCAACGGAACGCGCAGTAGCGTGGCCCTGTGAGTACGTTCATGCACCCCACGGGGCCAGAGCCGCCGATGGTGTACTGGATCCGTCGTGGCGCCATCGTGCTCGTGATCGTCACGCTGATCCTGGGCCTGGTGTGGCTGTTCGGCGCGGTCCGCGGTGGCGGCTCGCCGTCTGCCGAGCCGGAGGCGTCCGCCGCGCCGTCCGCGAGTGCCGAGACCGATCCGGCGGCCAGTACTCAGCCATCCACCGCCCCCTCGTCCGCGGGCGAGCCCGAGGAGTGCCCCGACTCGGTCATCACCGTCGAGGCGACCACCGACTCGTCCACGTACCCGGTCGGGTCCACGCCCAAGCTCACCCTCACGATCTCCAATACCGGCGACGTCGCCTGCACGCGCGACATCGGGCCGAAGGCCAACGAGCTCGAGATCACGTCGGGCGGCTACCACGTGTGGTCGAGCGACGACTGCAATGCCAGCAGCAAGAGCGAGGTCACGACGCTGAAGCCGAACAAGAAGTACGCGTCGACGATCACCTGGAACGGCCGGCTGTCGCAGAAGGGCTGCCCGGACGGCGAGGGCGCGGCGGCCAAGGCCGGGCGGTACGACCTGGTCGGCCGCAACGGGAAGGTCACCAGCGAGTCGACGCCGTTCGCCCTGACCGACCCCGCCTGACGCCCACTGCCGTCGACGCGACCCAGATGGTCGCGAAGGGGCCCGTTTACGGGCCTCGGCGCGACCATCTGGGTCGCGTCGGCTAGACGAAGCGGTCGAGGATGCTCGCCTCGGCCAGACGCGACACGCCGTCGCGCACGGATCGCGCCCGCGCCTCGCCGACGCCCTCGACCTGCTGCAGGTCCTCCGTGGTGGCCGCGAGGAGCTTCTGAAGGCCGCCGAAGTGCCCGACGATGCGGTCGGTGATGACCTCGGGCAGTCTCGGCACCCGGGCCAGCAGCCGGAAGCCGCGCGGCATGACCGTGTGGTCCAGGGAGTCGGCAGAGTCAGCGAAGCCGAAGGCGGTCGCCACCTTGACCAGATCGATCAGGTCGGCCTCGGTGAGGGCGTCGAGGTCGCCGAGTGCCTTCTCCACCCCCTTGCGACGCCGGTTGCTGGCCGGCACGAGATAGTCGCGCACGAGCAGCACGCGGTCGTTGTCGACGCCGGATACCAGCTCGTTCAGCTGGAGCGCCAGCAGCCTGCCCTCCGCGCCCAGCTCGATCACGTAGTTGCTCACCTCGCGGTGGATGCGCCGGACCATCTCGACCCGCTGTGCCACGACGGCCACGTCGCGCACGGTCACCAGATTCTCGATCTCGAGCGCGGACAGCGTGCCGCTGACCTCGTCGAGCCGTGACTTGTACCTCTCCAGCGTCGCCAAGGCCTGGTTGGCGCGGGACAGGATCTCGGCCGAGTCCTCCACCACGTGGCGACGGCCGTCCACGTACAGGGCCACGGTGTTCATCGACTTGCTGACGCTGATCACCGGCTGCCGGGTCTGCCGGGAGACGCGGTCGGCGGTGCGGTGGCGGGTGCCGGTCTCCTCAGTGGGCAGGTTGGGGTCGGGCATGAGCTGCACGGCCGCCCACATGATCGTCTGCGCCTGGTCGTCAAGGATGATCGCGCCGTCCATCTTCGACAGTTCGCGCAGGCGCGTCGCCGAGAACCCGACGTTCAGCGAGAAGCCGCCGTTGGTCACCTGCTCGACGGACCTGTCCCAGCCGAGCACGATGAGTGCGCCGGTGCGCCCGCGCAGGATGCGCTCGAGGCCGTCCCGCAGCGCGGATCCGGGGGCCACCATCGCAAGCACGTCTCGGATCCGGGTGTCGGAGGTCGGTTCTTGGCTCATTTCTCTCCCCGCTGTGGCCGTGCTCCTCGTTGCGAAAGGCCCGGTACCTGGGCCATGGCCTCGTGGATGGACGAGACCTCGTGGATGCGCATGCCCGCAGGCGGCGCGGGTGAGGCGGCGCGTGCGCGCAGGGCCCTCGCCGGCGTGATGGCATCGGTGAAGCCGAGCCGTTGGGCCTCCGCCAGCCGCCGGTCCAGCGACGCGATGGGACGGACGTCGCCCGCCAGGCCGATCTCGCCGAAGGCGACGAGACCGGACGGCAGCGCGGTGTCGGATGCGCTGCTCGCGATCGCGAGCGCCACGGCCATGTCGGTGGCCGGCTCGGCCAGGCGCACACCTCCCACGGTGGCGACGAAGCAGTCTGCGGTAGCCAGCCGGACGCCCGCACGGCGCTCGAGCACGCCGAGCATCATGGCGATCCGCGAGGAGTCCAGCCCACTGGTCACGCGTCGCGGCTGCGGCGCGGACGTCGGGGCGACCAGTGCCTGGACCTCGGCGACCAGGGGGCGGCGGCCCTCCATCGTCACCGTCACGCAGGTGCCAGGCGCGGGATCGCGGCGGTCCCCGAGGAATAGCCCGCTCGGGTCGGGAAGGCCGATGATGCCGTCGTCGACGAGCTCGAAGCAGCCGATCTCGTCGGCCGCGCCGAACCGGTTCTTGACCGCACGCACGAGCCGCAGGGGCCCTTGACGGTCGCCCTCGAAGGTCAGGACGACGTCGACGAGGTGCTCGAGGGTCCGAGGACCGGCGACGGATCCGTCCTTGGTCACGTGCCCGACGAGCACGACCGTCACGTCCCGGGACTTGGCGACCGCGATGAGCGAGGCGGCCACCTCCTTGACCTGGGTCACGCCGCCGGCCGCCCCGTCGACGTCGGCACTCGAGATCGTCTGCACCGAGTCGAGGATGAGCAGGCTGGGAGCCGTCGCATCGATCTGGCCCAGGACGCTGCCCAGATCGGTCTCGGCCGCGATGTAGAGCTCGTCCGCGATCGCACCGATGCGCTCTGCACGCAGCCGCACCTGCGCAGCGGACTCCTCGCCCGTGACGTACAGCGCCCGTCGACCGCCGCGCGCCCACGCCGCGGCCGTGTCCAGGAGCAGTGTCGACTTGCCCACTCCGGGCTCCCCGGCCAGGAGCAGCACCCCGCCCGGCACGAAGCCGCCCCCGAGCACGCGATCGAGCTCGCCGATGCCCGTCGGGACGGCTCGCGCCGTCGCGACGTCGACGTCGCCGATGCGGACCGCCGGGGTGCGGGTGGCGGTCGCGGCGGTGGTGCGTGTCCGTGGGGCGCCGACCTCGTCGACCGTGCCCCACGCCTGGCACTCGCCGCAGCGACCCACCCACTTCGGCGATGTCCAGCCGCAGTCGGTGCAGCGGTACGGGGGTGCCTGCGGCTTCGCCATCGCCGCTACCTCGGGTCGGCGGGGTGCGGGGAGAGCCCGAGGTCGAACCGCTTCTGCTGGAGCAGCAGGTCGCGGGCGCGGCACAGCCGGGCGAGCTCGTCATACGCCGGCTGGCCGATCAGTGCCACGATCTCGTCCCGGCTCGAGACGAAGACCGGTTCGGTGCCCACATGTGCCTCGGTGTTGGCCGTGCAGTACCAGGGGAAGTCGTGGCCGCCGGCACCCCAGTCGCGTCGCTGGTACTCGCCGAGCACGATCACGAGGTACTCGGTCCCGTCCTCGATCGTGCGGTGCTCGTACGAGCGGCGCACCGGCAACTGCCAGCAGACCTCGGGCTTCGTCTCGATGAACGAGATGGCCTCGGCGTTGGCGAGGTGGTGCAGTGCGCAGCCGTAGCCGCCGGCGAAGTCGATGTCGTTGTGGAAGATGCAGGCGCCCTTGACGACGCGGGTCTTCTCGGCGCCGTCCTCGATCTCGGTCCAGCCCTTCTTCTGACCGGTCCGGTGGTGCTGCCAGGTCTCGGGCGTCAGCCTCTCGACCGCGACGGCAACCCGCTTTCGATCCTTCTTCTCCGAGAAGTGCGCTCCGTGCACGCAGCACCCGGCATCCGGGCGGCTGGCATCGATGCCCTGGCAGCCCCTGCCGAAGATGCAGGTCCACCGCGAGGTGAGCCAGGTCAGGTCGGCCTTGATGAGGTGTGCGGCATCGGCGGGATCGACGAACTCCACCCACTGGCGCGGGAAGTCAAGGGGAACCTCGGGCATGACGTCAGCCTACGTGGTTCGAGGGCGGCTCCCGCAATGTCGACGCCGCGCTGCGCGAGCCGCGTGCGTGCCGATAGTTTCGACCTGTGCGACTCGGTGTGCTTGACCTCGGATCGAACACGGTCCACCTGCTGCTGGTCGACGCCCACTACGGTGCGGCGCCAGTGCCGGCCTCGAAACTGAAGATGCCGCTGAGGCTGTCCGAGCACCTGACGGCCGACGGGCGGATCGAGGACTCCGCCGTCGACGGGCTGATCGACTTCATCACCCGAGGCATGCAACTTGCCGAGGACAAGGGCGCGACGGAGGTCATGGCCTTCGCCACGTCGGCGGTGCGCGAGGCGGCGAACGGCGAGCAGGTCCTGGCCCGGGTGCACCTCGAGACCGGGCTCGACATCGAGGTCCTTTCCGGCGAGGACGAGGCCCGGATGACGTTCCTCGCGGTACGACGGTGGTTCGGCTGGTCGAGCGGTCGCATCCTCCTGCTCGACATCGGTGGCGGCTCCCTAGAGCTCGCCTCGGGAGCCGACGAGGAGCCGGACGTCGCCCTTTCGCTGCCTCTCGGCGCGGGCCGTCTCACCCGGGATTTCGTGCAGAGCGACCCGCCAGAGCCCGAGGTGGTCCGGCAGATGCGGCGGCACGCGCGGGCGCGCATCGCCGAGGTCGTCGGACGGCTGCGCCGCGTCGGCGAGCCACGCGTGGCGGTTGCCACGTCGAAGACGTTCAAGCAACTCGCCCGGATAGCCGGCGCGGCCCCGTCGAGCGAGGGTCCGTACGAGCGACGGGTCCTGCGCGCGGGCGACCTGCACGAGCTGGTGCCACGCCTCGCCCGGATGACCGTCGACGAGCGCGGCCGGATCCCGGGTGTGTCCGAGGGACGGTCGGAGCAGATGCTGGCCGGTGCCATCGTCGCCGAGTCGGCGATGGACCTGCTGGAGCTCGACGAGCTCGTCGTCTGCCCGTGGGCGCTGCGCGAGGGGCTGATCCTGCGCCGGCTCGACGGGCTGACCTCGTGACCGCGAGCCAGGTCGTGCTCGCCGGGCTCACCGCTGACGAGGTGGCCGACCGCGTCGCCCGGGGTCAGGTGAACGAGGCGCCCGACGCGCGCAGCAGGAGCCTGTCGGACATCGTCCGTGCCAATACCCTCACCTGGTTCAACGGCCTGATCGGCACCCTCTGGGTGATCATGCTGCTCGTCGCGCCGATCCAGGACTCGCTGTTCGGCTTCATCATCGTCGCCAATACCGGGATCGGCATCATCCAGGAGTACCGCGCCGCCCGGACGCTGGCCAAGCTCGCCGTCCTCGGCGAGGCGAAGCCGGTTGTGCGGCGCGACGGCGCCGATGTCGAGGTCAGCCCGCACGACGTGGTCCTCGACGACCTCATCGTGCTGCGCACCGGTGACCAGCTGGTCGTCGACGGCGAGGTGTTGGCCTCCGACGGGCTCGAGATCGACGAGAGCCTGCTCACCGGCGAGGCGGACCCGGTCGACAAGGCGCTCGGCGACCAGGCCATGTCCGGATCGTTCGTGGTGGCCGGGTCGGGCGTCTACCGGGCCACCCGCATCGGACGGGACTCCTTCGCGGCCGGGCTCACCGAGCAGGCGAAGAAGTTCCACCTGACGAACTCCGAGCTGCGCGATGCGATCAACGGCTTCATCCGGGCGATCTCCTTCCTGCTGGTACCGGTCGGCCTGCTGCTGCTCTGGTCGCAGCTGGTGCGGGCGGAGCTTCCCTTCGACGAGGCCGTCCGGGGGACGATCGCCGGCGTGATCACGATGGTGCCGGAGGGCCTGGTCCTCCTGACCAGCATCGCGATGGCGGTGTCGGTCATCCGGCTGGCGCAGAAGCGCGTGCTCGTGCAGGACATGCCGGCTGTTGAGGTACTGGCGCGCGTCGACACGATCTGCGTCGACAAGACCGGGACCCTGACCGAGCCCGGGATGCGCGTGCGCGACATCGTCGTGCTCGACGGTTCCGCCCATCCCGCCGGAGCCCTGGACGAGGTGCTCGGTGCGATGGGCGCGAGCGAGTCGAACCCCAACCCGACACTCGAGGCCATCGCCGCCGCCTACGCGTCGCCGGGTTGGGCGGCCACGTCATCGGTGCCGTTCTCGAGTGCGCGGAAGTGGTCGGCCGCGGGATTCGAGCGCCAGGGAGCGTGGGTCCTCGGTGCCCCGGAGATGGTCGCCCCGACGGACGAGACCCTGCTCGCAAAGGCCGGCGCGGTTGCCGCCGATGGGGCGCGGGTCCTCCTGCTCGCTCGCGCCGATGGGGTGCCATCCGCGGACGCCGGTACCGGGCCGGTGACCCCGGTGGCGCTCGTCGTGATCAACCAGCAGCTGCGTCCGGACGCGGCCCAGACCGTCGCCTACTTCCTGGAGCAGGACGTCACCGTCAAGGTCATCTCCGGCGACAACGCCGCCACGGTCGGCGCCATCGCCGTTCAGGCCGGAGTGCCCGGTGCGGACCGGCCGATCGACGCCCGCACCCTGCCGACCGCCCTGGCCGACCTGGCCGACGCCGTCACGGCGTCCAATGTCTTCGGTCGCGTGTCACCGTCGCAGAAGCAGGACATGGTCGACGCCCTGCACCTGAAGAAGTCGACCGTCGCCATGACGGGTGACGGCGTCAACGACGTCCTGGCCCTGAAGAACGCGGACCTGGGCATCGCCATGGGATCGGGTTCCGGCGCGACGCGCGCCGTCGCGCAGGTGGTCCTGCTCGACAACAAGTGGTCCGTCATGCCCAGCGTCGTGGCCGAGGGGCGCCGCGTGCTCGGCAACATCGAGCGGGTGTCCGACGTCTTCCTGACCAAGTCCTGCTACGCGGTCATCATCTCGCTGGTCACCGGCGTCTTCGCGGTCGCGTTCCCGTTCCTGCCGCGTCACCTGTCGCTCATCGGCGGCCTGACGATCGGCATCCCCAGTTTCTTCCTGGCGCTGATGCCCAACACCGAGCGCTTCCGTCCCGGCTTCTTCCGGCGCGTGCTGCTCTTCGCGGTCCCGGCCGGCGTGATCGCCGCCACCTGCGCGTTCACGAGCTACGGACTGGCCCTGAGGGTGGGGGAGCCGACGCTCAGCGCCCAGTCCGCGGCGACCACGACCCTGTTCATCGTCGGCATCGCCGTGCTGCTCCAGGCTGCCCGTCCGCTGAACGCCATTCGGCTGGCGATCGTCGGCTCCATGGTCGTGGCCTTCATCGGGGTGCTGGTGATTCCCTGGTTCTCGGAGTTCTTCGCCCTCTCGCTGGCGCCCGAGCGATACGCCGTCGTCGCGGTCGCGGTCGGGCTCGTCGGCGCCGTCCTCGTCTGGGTCGCGACGCTCGTCACCGATCGCTGGCGCCGGGCATGACCAGCAGGCCCCGGGTCGGGCTGTCGACGTCGTCGGTCTTCCCGGAGACGACGGCGGCGGGATTCGAGCTCGCGGCGTCGCTCGGCTACGACGGTGTCGAGGTCATGGTCGGCACCGACACGACGAGTCAGGATCCGGACGCACTCAAGGCGCTGGTCGACCACTACGAGATGCCGATCCTGTCGATCCACGCCCCGTGCCTCCTGGTCACGCAGCGGGTCTGGGGCACGGACCCGTGGGGCAAGCTCCAGCGCGCGCAGGAGGTCGCCGAGCGGCTGGGCGCGGACACGGTGGTCGTCCATCCGCCCTTCCGGTGGCAGCGCGACTACGCGCGCGAGTTCGTCACCGGACTCGAGCGCATGGCATCGGAGACCGACGTGCGATTCGCCGTGGAGAACATGTTCCCCTGGCGCGCCGGCCCCGGCTCGGTCGCGGCCTACCTGCCCGACTGGGACGTCCGCAACGACGACTACCCGCACACGACGCTCGACCTCTCGCACACGGCTGTCTCGCGAAGTGACGCCGTAGAGATGGCCCGCGACCTCGGCGACCGCCTGTCCCACGTCCACCTCGCCGACGGCACCGACTCCGCGCGCGACGACCACCTGATCCCCGGACGCGGCGGCCAGCCGGTGTCCGAGGTGCTCGGCCTGCTGTCCGCGTCCGGATTCTCGGGCGACGTCATCGTCGAGGTAAGCACGCGGCGGGCCACCGACCGCGCGGCGCGCGAACTCGACCTCGCGGAGGCGCTGGCCTTCGCCCGCTGGCACCTGCTCCCCGGCGGTTGAGTAGCCACGCACCAGGGGTCGGGCGGTTAGTGTGGGGATGTGGCGAACGAACCGCGCAGCTTGGGAGTCAGTCCGCAGGACGCGGCCAACGCCGTGCTCAGCGCTGCCCGGTTCGCGTTCGAGTCGCGCGGGTATGCGAGCACGACCATGAAGTCCGTAGCGGCGGCCGCCGGCGTGGCACCGGGGGTCGTCAAGTCGCTGTACGACAACAAGGAGCGGCTGTTCGCGGCGGCCATGCGGCTGCCCTTCGACCCTGCCCAGGCCGTCCCGGAGATGATCGCGCCGGGCCTGGACGGCCTCGGCGAGCGGCTCGTCCGCATGACGCTGCAGCTGATGGACGACGACCAGGTCAGGAACGACCTCGCCCGGCTCCTGAAGTCCGACACGGCCGCATCGGTGTCCGCCGGCGCCGCGAGAGCGGCGATGAACCCCGATGCCGCTGCTGCGCCCCTGGGTCAGCTGCGGTTCGTGGCGGAGTACCTGCAGAGCGAGGTGGTGGATCGGGTCGTGACCGCCGTCGGCGTGCCGGATGCCCGACTGCGGGTCACCCTGATCTCGTCGTACCTGGTGGGCATCGCGACCACGCGCTACCTGCTTCGCGTCGAGCCGATCGCCTCGGTGTCCGACGAGGACGTCGTCCGACTGGTCGGACCGACCATCCAGGCCCTGCTCGACCCGACCCGCAAGGCCGGGGAGCGGTGATTCGCGAGGCCATCTCCGCGGTGGCCCGCAATGAGTCCCTGGGCGGCCTCATCAGCCGCACCCCGGTCGCCCGCGACGTGGTCCGGCGACTGGTGGCGGGCGAGACGGTCGAGTCCGCCCTGGCCGTGGCACTCGACCTCGCGGACCGCGGCTTCTGGGTGAGCCTCGAGCGGGCCGCACCGACGGTCCGTGACGAGGCGGAGGCGGATGGCGTGCTCACCGAGTACGTCGACCTGGTCGACCGGATCGTCGCCGCCGGGCTGGCCGACGCCTGCGAGGTGTCGGTCTTCGTCGAGGCCATGGGCACCGACGCGCGGCCGGACGATGCGCGACGACGACTCGCCGCGCTGTGCGGGCACGCCACGTCCCGCGGGGTCGCCGTGATGGTCGGCATGGGGCCGGCCCCGGACGTGGACCGGACCATCGCCTGGGTGGGCGAGCTGACGGACGAGGGCCTGCGCGTGGGGATGACCCTGCAGGCCTGCCTGAAGCGCTCCGAGCGCGACTGCGAGACGTACGGCGGCGGTCGCGTGCGCCTGGTCAAGGGCAGCCACCACGGTGAGCCGGGGTTGGCCCACGACCAGCCCATCGAGATCGACAAGGCCTTCGTGCGCTGCGCGAAGAAACTGCTGGCGGGTACCGGCGAGCCGTCGTTCGCCACGCACGATCCCCGGCTCCTGGAGGTCCTCGAGAGCCTGGTCCAGCGCTACGGCCGGTCCAAGCACTCGTATGAGTTCGCCATGTACATGGGCCGCCTCGAGGCCGCCCAGGAACGCCTGGCCGACCACGGCGAGCGGGTGCGCGTCTACGTCCCCTACGGGCCGGACTGGTTCCAGCGGCTCATGGGAGGCTTGGCGGAGCAGCCGAGCTCGATCGCCGCCGCGGTCCGGTCCCTGCTGCCGTGACCCCACGTTCGTTCCCTATCCGCCGGGAGGCGCAATGACGATGCGGATCGCCGTGCTCGGCGGTGGTGTGATGGGCGAGACCCTGGCGAGCGGCTTCCTGCGGTACGTGACGCCGGTGCCCGAGGTGGTCGTCGCCGAGCGCCGCCCCGAGCGGGCCGCGGAGCTCGCCCGCACCCACGGCATCTCGATCGAGGAGGCCCCCGATGCCGCGCGCGGGGCCGACGTCGTGGTGCTCGTCGTGAAGCCGCAGGACATGGCGGCCCTGCTCGCCGAGGTCGGCCCAGCCATCGAGCCCGGCTGCCTGGTGATCTCGATCGCCGCGGGCATCCGGACCGCGTTCGTCCAGGACCGGATCACGGCAGGGGCCAACGTGGTGCGCGCCATGCCCAACACCCCCGCGCGGGTGGATCGCGGCGTCACGGGCGTGAGCCCGGGTGCCACCTGCTCGCCGGAGGCGCTCGCCACAGCGGTCGGGCTCCTGCACAGCGTGGGCATCGTGGTCGAGGTGCCCGAGGAGCTCCAGGACGCGGTCACGGCGGTGTCGGGGAGCGGACCGGCGTACGTCTTCTTCCTCGCCGAGGCCATGATCGACGCCGGCATCGCACTCGGGCTCGACCCTCAGACCGCGCAGCGCATGGTTCATCACACGATCCTCGGAGCGGCCACGCTGCTCGAGTCGTCCGGCGAGACAGCCCAGGTCCTGCGGCGTAACGTCACGTCTCCGAACGGCACGACGGCCGCGGCCATCCAGGCGATGGAGCAGCTGGGGGTGCACGAGGCCGTGGTGTCCGCGATCGGAGCCGCGCGGGACCGCAGCCGCGAGCTGTCAGGGGGCTGATCGATGAGCGATCGGGTCGGGATCGTCTGGGACGACCGACTGTCCGAGTATGACTTCGGCCCCGGTCACCCGATGGCTCCGGTGCGGGTTCAGCTCGCCATGCGGCTGGCCGCCGAGTTCGGCCTGTTCCGGCATGCCGGCGTGCAGGTGCTCACCCCGGTCGAGTTGGCCCCGGAGGACGCGATCCTGCGCGTGCACGAGGCGGAGTACGTCGCCGCGGTGCGGCGCGCATCGTCCGATCCGCACTTCTATGACGCCGCCCGGGGGCTCGGCACCCCGGACGACCCGGTGTTCCCCAACATGCACGAGGCGTCGAGTCGCATCGCCGGCGCGACGCTCATGGCGGTCCAGGCGGTGCACTCCGGCGGGTACGACCACGCGGTGAACCTGGCCGGGGGGCTGCACCATGCGCTCCCCGGTGCAGCCGAGGGCTTCTGCGTGTACAACGACCTCGCGGTCGGTATCGCCTGGCTACTCGACCAGGGCGTCGAGCGGGTCGCCTACATCGATGTCGACGTGCACCACGGCGACGGGGTCCAGGCGATGTTCTGGGACGACCCGCGGGTCATGACCATCTCCATCCATGAGAACCCGCAGTCGCTGTTCCCGGGCAGTGGCTACGCGGTCGACAGCGGCGGTCCGTCGGCGCCCGGAACCGCGGTCAACATCGCGATCCCGGCCGGAACGGGCGATCAGGGCTGGCTCCGGGCGCTGCACGCCGTCGTGCCCGACGTGCTCGGGGCGTTCGCGCCGCAGGTGATCGTGAGCCAGCACGGTGTCGACACGCACTTCGAGGACCCGCTCGCCCACCTGCTGGTCTCCCTCGACGGACAGCGCATGGCATTCGAGGCGATCCATCGTTGGGCGCACCGGTACGCCGGCGGCAGGTGGATCGCCACGGGCGGCGGTGGCTACGAGTGGGTGGACGTCGTTCCCCGGGCGTGGGCGCACCTGATCGCGGAGGCGATCGGGCACCCGATCGAGCCGGCCACATCCGTCCCGGCCGCCTTCCACGAGTTCGTCCTCGAGGCGCTGGGCCGGCAGGCACCCGGCCGGATGACCGACGGCCGCCAGCCGTGGCCGAAGCCGTTCGACCAGGGATTCGATCCGGACGACGCGATCGACGGGGCCATCATGGCTACCCGAACCGCGGTGTACCCCCACTGGGGGCTGACCGCCGAGCCCAACCTCTGGTTCTGAACGCACACCCCGGTTCTCGCAGCGGTGGGCCACCGGACGCTCTCGCCGGCAGGAGACTTTGCTCACGGATCAGGACGAATTTCCGGATCAACTTTCCCAAGGGCATCACGGGCCACTAGTCTTCGCAAGGCCTGCAGGGCCGTGTGTCACCGGAGGGGAAGCCGGTGCGTCCCTGCGCAGAAAGTTCGGTGTGAGATGTCGACGACCCCTGATCGGGCGTTCTCCGAGGTGCATTTCCTGACGGTTGCCGAGGTGGCCGCCGTCATGCGCGTCTCGAAGATGACGGTGTACCGCCTCGTCCACAACGGCGAGATGCCCGCTGTACGGGTCGGCCGGTCGTTCCGGGTCCCCGAGCAGGCCGTGCACGACTACCTCCGGGACTCGTTCGTCGAGACCGCGTAGGAGTCGTCCGGCCCACCGGCGATAGGCTGGTGGGCACCAGCAGACATACGGGCGGGCCTGCGGGTCCGCCCGAACCACGATCGAGCTCTTGTCAGCTCGACGAACGATAAGGACACTCGATGGGCTCAGTGGTCAAGAAGCGGCGCAAGCGGATGGCCAAGAAGAAGCACCGCAAGTTGCTGCGTCGTACCCGGGTCCAGCGCCGCAACAAGAAGTAGTTCGAGCAGCAAGGGGGTCTCATGGGGCGCACCGTGCTCGTCACGGGCGCGTCGAGGTACCTCGGCGGCCGGATGGCCGCGCTCCTCGCGACCGACCCCGACATCTCCAGGGTGATCGGGGTCGATGTCGTTGCACCCGAGACCAGGATTCCGGGCACCGAGTTCGTCCGTGCCGACATCCGCAATCCCGTCATCGCGAAGGTGATGGGCGAGGCGGCCGTCGACACCGTGGTGCACATGGGGGTCATCGCGACGCCGAAGCAGGCCGGCGGTCGGTCGACGATGAAGGAGATCAACGTCATCGGCACCATGCAGCTGCTCGCCGCCTGCCAGCGGACGCCGAGCGTGGCCTCGCTCGTCGTGAAGTCGACTGCGGCCGTCTACGGCTCGGGCGCAAAGGATCCGGCGTTGTTCACCGAGGACATGGAGCCGAAGCACGCACCGTCCTCGGGCTGGGCGAAGGACTCGGTCGAGGTCGAGACGTACGTGCGCGGGTTCGCCCGTCGCCGACCCGATGTGTCGGTCACGACGCTGCGCTTCGCCAACTTCTTCGGCCCCCGCGTGCAGACCGCCCTCACCGCCTACTTCTCGCTGCCGATCATCCCGACGGTCCTGGGCTTCGACCCACGCCTGCAGTTCATCCATGAGGACGACGGCCTCGAGGCGATCATCTCCGCGATCCGCTCGCCCCGGCAGGGCACGTTCAACATCGCCGCGGACGGGGTGGTACTGCTGTCCCAGGCGGTTCGGCGCGCCCGCCGCCGCACGGTCGCGGTGCCCCGGCCACTGTTCCCGACCGTCGGCCGTGCGCTGAGTCCCCGGGGCCTGGCCGACTTCTCGTCCGAGTCCGTGCGGTACCTGACCTTCGGCCGTGCGCTCGACACGCGGGCCATGCGTCGTACCCTCGGCTTCGAGCCACGCTGGACCAGCGAGGAGACCTTCATGCAGTTCGCACGTCGCGACGACGTCGACGTGGAGGTGGACGTTGCCTGACGCCGACGTCATCCCCCTGGGCGCCCCCGACCCCGAGCCACCGGCGAGCGTCGGTCCGGCGCGCACGGGACCCTCCAAGGCGGCCCGGCTCGTCGGCAACACCGGTCCCCGGCCCGCGGCCGCAAGGAGGCCTCCGGCAGCCGCCGCCTCCGTCACCGACGGACTGCCGGCCGGGCCGGCAGAGGTCCTGACCGACGCTGAGGTCCGTCGCATCGTCGAGGACGAGGGCTGGATCGACTTCCTACGCCGCCGAATGAGCGGCGACTACCCCGTGGACGACTTCGGATTCGACCCGGAGCTCACCGATCGCGTGCTCCTCGCGCTCGCGCGCCCGCTGTACCAGTCGTGGTTCCGGGTCGAGGTCTCCGGGCTGGAGAACGTCCCCTCGGATTCGGGCGCGCTGGTGGTGGCGAACCATTCGGGCACGATCGCCTGGGACTCGGTGATGACCCAGGTCGCCCTGCACGACGAGCACCCCGCGCACCGCCACCTGCGGATGCTGGGGGCCAACCTGGTGTTCCAGACGCCCTTCATGGGAGAGGTGGCCCGCAAGGCGGGACACACCCTCGCCTGCCATCCGGATGCGGAGCGCCTGCTGTCGGCAGGCGAGGTCGTGGGGGTCTGGCCAGAGGGCTTCAAGGGCATCGGCAAGCCGTTCAGCCAGCGCTACAAGCTTCAGCGGTTCGGCCGAGGCGGCTTCGTGGCGGCGGCGCTTCGCACCGGCTCCCCGATCATCCCGACCGCCATCGTCGGCGCCGAGGAGATCTACCCGATGGTCGCCAACGCCCGCACGCTGGCACGCATCCTGGGCCTGCCGTACTTCCCGATCACTCCGACGTTCCCGTGGTTCGGCCCGTTGGGCATGATCCCGCTGCCGAGCAAGTGGCTGATCCACTTCGGGGATCCGATTCCCACCGATCACTTCCCGGAGGGCGCGGCGGACGACCCCATGATCGTGTTCAACCTGACCGATCAGGTCCGCGAGCAGATCCAGCAGTCGCTCTACCGGCTCCTGGTCAAGCGGCCGTCGGCTTTCGGCTGACAGGACGGTCGCGCTCGGTCAGCCCGATCGGCGGGCGCGGGCCGACGCGTAGCCGATCGCGATGCCCACGGCGATGCCGCCGGCGCCGGACGCGGCCGGCAGCGCCACCCGCTTGAACTGCTCGCGGCGGCGGAAGTCCCTGATCTTCCAGTCGTTCTCGCGGGCATGGGCTCGAAGGGTGGCGTCCGGGTTGACCGCGACGGGGTTTCCCACGAGCGACAGCATGGGGATGTCGTTCGCCGAGTCCGAGTATGCGGAGCAGCGCGACAGGTCGAGACCCTCACGGGCGGCCAGGGCCCGGATCGCCTCGGCCTTGGCCAGGCCGTGCAGCGGCGGTCCGTCGAGGTGACCGGTGTAGATGCCGCCGCGGATCTCCGACACGGTGCCGAGGGCTCCGGTGAGTCCGAGCCGGGCAGCGATGACCGACGCGAGCTCGATGGGGGTCGCGGTCACGAGCCACACCTGCTGCCCGGCATCGAGGTGTCCCTGCGCGATCGCGAGGGTGCCGGGGATGAGCTTGTCGACCATCGTGTCGTCGAAGATCTCCTCGCCGAGCCGGGACAGCTCGTCCACCCGACGTCCCTCGACGAAGGAGAGCGCGGCCTCGGTGGCGGAGGCCATGTCCTCGAGATCCTCGCCGCTGAAGACGAACTTGAGCTGCTTGACGCCGAATCCGACCAGCTCGCGACCGCTGAAGTAGTTGCGCCGAGCCAGGCCGACGGCGAAGTGGAAGATGCTTGCCCCGCGCATGACGGTGTTGTCGACGTCGAAGAACGCGGCTCCGGTGGGATCGTCGGTGGCCGTCACGGAGTGCCCGGGGCCGGCCGCGGCCGCGGATGCCTGACCCGCCTGCCGATAGCGCGACAGCACGTCGCGGGGCAGCAGGGGCCGGTCGGGGCTGTCGGGGGTCGGCGCACTGCCCTCGCCCGGTTGCGTGTCGCTCACAGGCCGAGAGTACCCAGCCGCGCATGCATCTGTGCCAGACTCGGCGTCGAGCGCGCAGGGCACCGATCCGGGAGGCGAGCAGGGTGGACGCGAACATTGCGGGATTCCTCCGCGAGTCCGCCGGCCGGCATCCGGACGCCACGTGCGTCATCTCCGGCGGCCGGGCGCACACGTGGTCAGACATCGACCGGGCCGTCGACTCCTACGCCGCGGGCCTCCTCCAGCGCGGCCTGCACGCGGGTGACCGGATCGCCTTCCTCCTCGGCAACAGCGTCGAGTTCGTCGTCGCCTACTTCGCCGCCGCACGCGCGGGACTGGTCAGCGTGCCGCTCAACCCTGCCTACACGAGCGCCGAGGTCGCGGTCATGCTCGCCGATTCCGGTGCCCGCATGCTGGTGGTGCAGCCCTCGACGCACCTGGTGGGGGAGGAGGCGGCCCTCGCCCTCCCGGGCTGCGACGTGCTGTCCGTCGGCGGCGAGGAGTGGCGCTCGGTCGGAGCGGCCGGGACCGGCGAGCTCCCGATCACCGCCGAGACGCCCGCCGATGCCCTGGCCCTGCTGCTGTTCACGGCCGGCACGAGCGGCCGTCCCAAGGGCGCCATGCTCACGCACGGCGCGCTCCGCGCGAACATCGAGCTGCTGCTCGCGCTGTCCGATCCGCCGGCCGTAGTCGACGACGACGTCGTGCTGCTCGTGCTGCCGATGTTCCACGTCTACGGGCTGAACACCGGCCTCGGCCTCGCCGTGGCCGCGGGGGCCACCTGCGTCATCAGCGACCGCTTCGACCCGGTCGAGACCCTCAGCCTGATCGCCGAGCACCGGGTCACCACGATCGCGGGTGCCCCGGCGATGTACCAGGCCTGGTGCGCGACTCCTGGCCTGCGCGAGGCGATGTCGACCGTGCGCATGCTCTCCAGCGGCGGCGCTCCACTGCCGCCGCGCGTCTTCGGCGCCTTCGCCGAGATCACCGGCCTGCACATCTTCGAGGGCTACGGCATGACGGAGACTGCTCCCGTCGTCGCGACCACCCTCGTGTCGGGTACCCCCAAGGCGGGATCGGTGGGACGACCACTGCCCGGCCTGGACATCCGGCTCGTCGACGAGTCGGGAGCCGACGTCGACGACGGCGACCCCGGCGAGGTCTGGGTCCGCGGGCCGTCGGTCTTCCGCGGCTACTGGCCGGACGGTGCAGGAGGTCCCGACGCCAGCGGGTGGTTCCGGTCGGGCGACGTGGCCTACGCCGACGAGGATGGCGACCTGCACGTGGTGGATCGGCGCCGCGAGGTCATCCTCGTGAACGGCTTCAATGTGTACCCGAGGGAGATCGAGCTGGTCATCGACGACCTCGAGGGCGTCGCCGAGGCGGCCGTCGTGGGCATCCCGGACGACGTGACGGGGGAGGCGGTCAGCGCCGTCGTCGTGCCGCGAAGCGGGGTCACCCTGACGGCGGAGCAGGTGTCCGCCCACTGCGCCCTGCGTCTGGCCCGCTTCAAGTGCCCCAGCGTCATCCGCGTCGTCGAGACGCTGCCGCACTCGGCGACCGGCAAGATCGCGAAGGGCCGGCTGCGCGAGGTGTACGGCGACGAAGGCTATGGAGGCTGATGGGGTGGACGAGGTCGGCGACGCTCGCGTCACCCTCGTCGGGAAGTCCGGGTGCCACCTGTGCGACGTGGCCCGTGAGGTCATCGAGCTGGTGTGCCTGGAAACGGGCGACACCTGGGTGGAACTGTCGATCGAGGACGATCCCGCGCTCTACGACGCGTACTGGGAGAAAGTGCCCGTCGTGCTGGTCGACGGGCGTCCGCACGAGTACTGGCGCGTCAACCCGGAGCGACTGCGCGCGGCCCTCGCAGGCACCCGGCCCTCATAGCCACCCCCCGTTCGACCGTTAATCGGACGCGGACGTCCGGTCAACTTTGTGACTTCGTGCGCGAATGCTTAACCTATGGGCGTCGAACACCTGTTTCCTGGCCCGTTCGGCCCCAGATGTCGACACTTCCCACTGGAGCATCGTGCCTGTATCCCGTTCGGCCCGGACGATCGCCACGGCGGACGTCCGACGACCGAATCGCGGCCGTGAGGCCGGGCGAGAGATCCCCGACGCGACGATCGCCCGACTGCCCGTGTACCACCGCGTCCTGGGCCAACTGGCCGAGTCCGACCTGACGACGGTGTCCTCGGAGGAGCTCGCGGCCGCGTGCGGCGTCTCGTCGGCCAAGCTCCGCAAGGACCTGTCGCACCTGGGGTCCTACGGCACCCGCGGGGTCGGCTACGACATCCGCTTCCTTCGCTACCAGATCGCCCGCGAGCTCGGCCTGACGCAGCCCTGGGGCGTGATCATCGTGGGCGCCGGCAACCTCGGGCACGCCCTGGGGGCGTACGGGGGCTTCGCCTCGCGTGGATTCGCGATCATGGGCCTGCTCGACTCGCATCCCGACGTCATCGGCCAGCGGCTGGGGGTCAGGGGCACCGAGGTCGTCGTCCAGCCCATGACCGAACTCGAGTCGATCGTTGCCGCTGGGGGCGCCCAGATCGGCGTCATCGCGACGCCGGCCGAGGCCGCACAGGACGTGTGCGACCGGCTCGTTGCCGCAGGCATCCGCAGCATCCTGAACTTCGCGCCGGTCGTGCTTGCCGTGCCCGAGGGGGTCGAGGTGCGCAAGGTCGACCTGGCCGTCGAACTGCAGATCCTCGCCTTCCACGAGCAGCGGCGCGTCGACGAGTCGGCCAAGGAGAACCGGGCCCTGGAGTCGGCGTCCGAAACAGGCCAGTCCCCGGCCTCACTCGATCCGGGGTCCTTCGTTCCAGAGTCGCTCGGAGAGGCGATCACCGCATGACAACGAGAATCGCCAGCAGCACGTCAGCCGCGTCGACATCGGCAGGGGCGACCAGGTCGTCGGCCGCGCGGACCCCGGTCGCTCGGACGGCCGCCTCCACGGGCACGCCCGAGCCCCGTGCGAAATCGGCGTCGAAGGCTGCGCCGGTGAAGACTGCGCCGGTCAAGGCTGCGCCGGTCAAGGCTGCGCCCGTCAAGTCCGCCCCGGCGAAGACTGCCCCGGTCAAGACCGCTCCGGCAAAGGCTGCGCCGGTCAACGCTGCGCCAGCCAAGACTGCTCCGGCAAAGGCTGCCCCGGCCAAGACTGCCCCGGCCAAGACTGCCCCGGCCACGACGGCAGTCGCGAAGACCGCCCCGGCGAAGTCAGCCCCGGTGAAGCCGTCGGCCGCCAAGGCGGACGCGACCGCAACCGCCACGCCCGCACCAGCCAGCACCGCAGCAGCGAAGGACGTCACCCCCGTGAAGGACACCGCCCCGAAGGCGCGAAAGAAGGTCGCCCACGGCCATGTGGCGCTGGTGGGCGCCGGCCCGGGCGACCCCGACCTGCTGACGATCCGGGCCGCCAGCCTGCTCCGGGCGGCCGACGTCATCGTCGTCGATGCGGACGCCGTCGCGGTGGCGAAGGCCCACGCCGGCCCGCAGTCGTGCGTCACGGTGGCGGTCGACCCGGACGGTGTACCCCTCGAGCAGGCGAACCGCAGCGCTCTCGTGATCGAGGCCGCCCGTGAGGGCCGGCGCACGGTTCGCCTCATCGCGGGAGATCCCGTCATCGACGGGACGCTCCTGAATGAGGCCGGCGCCCTGCGCAAGGCGCGCATCGAGTTCGAGGTCGCGCCGGGCGTCAGCGAGATCACCGGGGTGCCGGCGTACGCGGGATTCGGCCTGACGGGCGGCCGTACCCGCCAGGTGCGGATCGTCGATGCCAACGACACCGACCTCGCCTGGGAGACGCTCGTCACCCCCCGATGCACTCTGGTGTTCCTCGACGGAGCCGACCGCGCCGTCGACATCGCCGCCCGCCTGGTCGCTGCGGGTGCAGACGAGCGCACGCCGATCGCCGTGACCCGCCGCGGCACCACCGTGGACCAGCGGACCGTGGTCTCCACGCTCGGTGAGATCGCAACCGTTGCCAAGGCCGCCAAGCAGGTCGGACCCGGCCTCGTCGTCATCGGCGACGTGGTCGGCCAGCGCGACAAGCTCGACTGGTTCGAGGTCAAGGCCCTGTTCGGCTGGCGGATCCTCATCCCCCGCACCCAGGATCACGCCGGCTCCGTCGTCGGCCTGCTCCGCGGCCACGGCGCCGTCCCCATCGAGGTGCCCACGATCTCGGTGGAGCCCCCTCGCACGCCCCAGCAGATCGACCGCGCGGTCCATGGACTGGTGTCGGGACGCTACGAGTGGATCGGGTTCACGTCCGTGAACGCGGTGCGCGCCATCCGCGAGAAGCTGCAGGAGTATGGCCTCGATGCCCGCTCGTTCGCCGGCCTGAAGGTGGCTGCGGTGGGGGAGCCCACCGCGGCAGCCCTCATCGAATTCGGCGTTCGGCCTGACATCATGCCCAGGGACGAGCAGACGACGAGCGCGCTGCTGGACGAATGGCCGCCCTACGACTCGCTGACCGATCCGATCAATCGCGTCTTCCTGCCGCGGGCCGATATCGCAACCGACACCCTGGTTGCCGGGCTCGCCGAGCTCGGCTGGGAGGTCGAGGACGTCACGGCGTACCGCACCGTCCGCGCCGCCCCGCCGCCGGCCGAGACCCGCGAGGCCATCAAGACGGGCGGGTTCGACGCCGTGCTGTTCACCTCGAGCAGCACCGTCCGCAACCTGGTCGGGATCGCCGGCAAGCCGCATCACAGCACCGTGGTCGCGTGCATCGGCCCGCAGACCGCCAAGGCGGCCGAGGAGCACGGCCTGCGCGTCGACGTGCTTGCTGAGACCAGCACGGTGACCGGACTGGTCGAAGCGCTGGCCGCACACGGTGAGTCCTTGCGCCTGGCCGCCATCGAGGCCGGCGAGGGCACCTGGCGTCCCAGCCGGCGCCGCGCTGCGGCTCGCCGCAAGGCCACCTGATCGTGGCCGGCCCGGCCCAGCGCACCGTGGTGCACCTGCTGCGCCACGGCGAGGTGTTCAATCCCGAGGGCGTGCTCTACGGGCGCCTGCCCGGCTACCGGCTGTCCGACCTCGGCCATGAGATGGCCGTCCGGGCCGCCGATGCGCTGGCGGGCAGCGACGTCACCGTCGTCGTCTCGTCGCCGATGGAGCGGGCTCAGCAGACCGCGACGCCGGTGGCGGCGCGCCACGAGGTGGCGATCGACGTCGACCCGCTTCTCATCGAGGCCGACAACGTCTTCGAGGGCCAGCGCGTCAGCGTCGGCGACGGCGTGCTCCGGCAGCCGAGGGCCTGGCGGCATCTGTGGAACCCGTTCAAGCCATCGTGGGGCGAGCCCTACGACGTGGTCGCCGATCGCATGCACAGCGCCATCGCGACGGCCCGGGAGCGGGCCCGCGGGCATGAGGCCGTCCTGGTCAGCCATCAGCTGCCGATCTGGATCGCGCGCCTGCGCGCCGAGGAGCGACGCCTGTGGCACGACCCGCGCAGCCGGCAGTGCTCCCTGGCCTCGCTGACCTCCCTGACCTACGACGGGGACGCCCTCGTTGCCATCACGTACTCGGAGCCGTCGCGCGACCTCCTCGCGAAGTCGAGCAAGATCGCGGGAGCCTGATTCGCGCATGGACCCACGACGGGCCGTGATCGCGGCTGCCGTGATCGCCGTCACGGCGACCCTGCTCTCCGGGTGCGGTTCGTCCGCGGACTCCTCGACCGGTGCCGACAGCGGCTTCGTGGCCGGTGACGGGTCGCTGGTGGTCCTGCCGGCCGCCCAGCGACAGCCCGCCCCGGCGCTGACCGGCCAGACCCTCGACGGCTCGACCTTCACGCTGTCCGACCACCTCGGCGACGTCGTCGTCCTGAACGTCTGGGCCTCGTGGTGCGCGCCCTGCCGGGCGGAGGCCGAGACCCTCGGAACCGTCGCGGCCGACCTCGCCGATGACGGCGTCACGTTCGTCGGCCTGAACACGCGTGACTCCACGGTCTCCGCGCTGGGCTTCGTCGAGAGGTTCGGTCTCGACTACGAGAACGTCATCGATCGGGACGGGCGGCTGCAGCTCCTGTTCGGGGACTCGCTGCCACCGCAGTCCATCCCGTCGACCGTGGTCATCGACGCCGAGGGCCGGGTGGCCGCCCGCGCACTGGGGCGAGTAACGGCATCCTCCCTCCGTGGCATGATCGAACCCCTGCTGGCCGAGCGGCCGGCGGAGCAGCCGGTAGGGAAGGGCGCCTAGTGGACGGCATCCGCGACGTCGTGATGAACGGCGGTCTGTGGCTTGCCCTCCCGATCGCCTTCCTCGCCGGCATCGTCGCGTTCCTGAGCCCGTGCGTGCTGCCACTGGCGCCCGGGTACATCTCGTACATCACCGGCCTGACCGGCGCCGAGCTCGCCGACGTCCGCGGCAAGCGCGGGCAGGTGCTGCTCGGCAGCCTGCTGTTCGTCCTCGGCTTCAGCATCGTCTTCGTCTCGTACGGGGTGCTGTTCGGCAGCGCCGGCTCGCTCCTGCTGCAGTACTCCGACGTCATCAACCGCGTCCTCGGGGTGCTCGTGATCGTCATGGGCCTTGCCTTCGTGGGCCTGATCCCGGGGCTGCAGCGCGAGTACAAGTTCCACAAGGCCCCCAAGTGGGGCGTCGCCGGAGCTCCGCTGCTCGGCATCGTGTTCGGCATCGGATGGTCGCCGTGCATCGGCCCCACGCTGACGGCGGTGCAGAGCCTGGCCTTCAACGAGGCGAGCGCGCTGCGCGGCGCGATCCTGTCGTTCGTCTACTGCCTCGGCCTCGGCCTGCCCTTCGTACTGCTCGCGCTCGCCTTCAGCCGGATGGCCGGTGCCATCGGCTGGGTGCGGCGCCACTACGTGTGGGTGATGCGCCTCGGCGGCGGCATGCTCATCGTCGTGGGCGTCCTGCTGGTGACCGGGTTGTGGATGGACTTCACGGTCTGGCTGCGCGTCCAGATGCCCGGCTTCGAGGCGCCCCTGTGACGGTCGAGCCTCCGCTCGGCTCCGTCGGCCTGCTCCGATGGGTGTGGCGGCAGCTGACCAGCATGCGCACCGCCCTCATCCTGCTGTTCCTGCTCGCCCTCGCGAGCATCCCGGGATCCGTACTCCCGCAGCGAGGCACCAACCCGATCCGGGTGGACCAGTGGCTGCAGGACAACCCGACCGTGGGCCCGACCCTGGATCGCCTCGGCTTCTTCGACGTCTATGCGTCGCCATGGTTCGCCGCCGTGTACCTGCTGCTGTTCATCTCCCTGATCGGATGCGTGCTGCCACGCAGTCGCCAGCACCTGAGGGTCATCCGGCAGCCGCCGCCACCGGCGCCCCGACTGCTGATGCGGATGCCGCTGGCGCGCGTCGGCCATTCGCCGGCGTCGCCGGACGAGGTGCGGGCCGCGGCGGAGGCCTACCTGACCGCCCGACGCTGGCGGACTCGCCGCGGTGCGTACGCGATCGACGACGGCGGCGACGGCAGCGTGTGGGTGGCTGCCGAGAAGGGCTACCTGCGGGAGACCGGCAACCTGGTCTTCCACCTCGCGCTGGTCGTCGTGCTCGTCGCGGTGGCCGTGGGCGGCCTGCTCGGCTGGAAGGGCAACGTCATCGTGACCGAGGGGTCGGGCTTCTCCAACACGCTGACGCAGTACGACGCCTGGGGCGGTGGCCGCTTCGTCGATCCGAGCGCCCTGGCCCCGTTCTCCTTCACCCTCGACCGTTTCGCCGTCGACTTCGAGCGTGGATCAGCCCAGCGCGGCGCGCCCCGACTGTTCGAGGCGGGGATCACCTACCGGCCGACGCCGCAGTCTCCGGGAGAGTCGGACACGATCGAGGTCAACGAGCCCCTCGTCGCGGACGGCGCGAAGGTCTTCCTCGTCGGCCATGGGTACGCACCCCGATTCGTGGTGCGCGACGCCTCCGGGCAGGTGGTGTTCGACGACGCCGTCGTGTTCCTGCCTCAGGACGGCAACTTCACGTCGACGGGCGTGGTGAAGGTGCCCGACTCCAGCCCCCCACTCGGGTTCAGCGGGATCTTCCTGCCCACGAGCGCGCTCGACGACGTCCGCGGGCCGCACTCCACCTTCCCGGGCCCGGACGACCCGTCCGTCTTCCTGTCGGCCTTCACCGGGGACCTGGGCCTGGACTCGGGGGCTCCGCAGAGCGTGTACGAGCTCGACACCAGCGCCCTGCAGCAACTCGGCCTCGAGGCCCTCCGGCCGGGGGAGTCGTGGACGCTGCCGCACGGGATGGGCAGCATCGAGTTCACCGGATTCCAGCGCTGGGCGTCGTTCCAGATCGCTCACGACCCCGGCAAGGAGCTCGCCCTGGCGGCGGCGATGACCGCGATCGGCGGCCTGATGCTCTCGCTTCTGGTGCGCCGTCGCCGCATCTGGGTCAAGGCGCTGCCCGATCCTCGGGGAGGTACCCTCGTGCAGGTCGCCGGCCTGGCCAGGACGGAGGAGGGCGACCTGCCCGACCAGGTTGCCGCCCTCGTCGATCTGCTGAGTCCTGCGCCCGAACCGGAGAGGGAGCCAACGTGACGAGTGTCGAGCTGGCCCAGGCGAGCAATGCCGCCGTGTATGCGTCCATGATCTCGCTGACGATCGCCATGGTGTGCTTCGCCGTGTCGTTCGCCGTCGGCCGACGCGGTCCGTCGACTACCGGTGCCACGTCCCATCTGGTCGACAGTGCCGGGGGGACAGCGGTCATCACCCGCGTCGAGTCGTCCGTCGAGGCGCCGCCGGACCCGGGTCGCCGCGCCGCGAACATCGCCATGGCCCTGACCTGGCTCTCGTTCCTGACGCTGCTCGTCGGGGTCGTGCTCCGCGGCGTGTGGGCGGGGCGGGTCCCCTGGGGCAACATGTACGAGTTCTCCATCACCGCGGCGCTCGGGATCCTGGGCGTGTTCCTGTTCATGTCCACCCGGCGCGACCTGCGATGGCTGGGGATCTTCATCGTCATCCCGGCGCTCCTCACCCTGGGCATGGCCGTCACCGTCCTGTACACCGAGGCGGCCCAGCTGGTCCCCGCGCTGAAGTCCTACTGGCTCGTCATCCACGTGTCGGCCGCGATCCTGTGCTCGGGTGCCTTCACGCTCGCCGCGGCAACCGCGGGACTGTCGCTGGCCCAGGCGCGTGCCGAGCGCCGGGCGGCGCCGTCCGCGGTCACCGGCTGGACCGGTCGCCTGCCCACGAGCGAACGGCTGCAGGTCCTCACGCATCGCGTCATCTCGTTCGCGTTCCCGCTGTGGACCTTCGCCGTCGTGGCGGGAGCCATCTGGGCCGAGAACGCATGGGGTCGCTATTGGGGCTGGGATCCCAAGGAGACCTGGGCGTTCATCACCTGGGTCGTGTTCGCGGCCTACCTGCACGCCCGCTCGACCGCTGGCTGGCGCGGCAACCGGGCCTCGTGGATCGCCATCGCCGGCTGGCTGGCCTTCATCATCAACTACTTCGGCGTCAACATGTTCGTCAACAGCCTGCATTCGTACGCCGGGATGTAGTCCCCTCGCGCCGCCTGCCTCAGGTCGGCGAGCCGTCCGAGCGGGGGTCGCCGCGGCGACGCTGCATCTTCTTGCTCCACACGTCGTCGCCGAGCTGCTTGAGGAACGTCGGGTCGTCGTCGGGTGCCAGCGGGGCGCGGCCACGACCGAACCGGCTGCCGCGGGCCGGCCAGACCCGGCCCAGCGCGAGCCAGAACACCCCGCCGAGCAGCGGGAGCAGGATCACGACGAGAAGCCAGACGAACTTCGGCAGCGTCCGGGTCTCGCCTCGGGGCGTCCGGGCCACGTCGATGATGAAGTAGATGTACAGCGCCACTGCCAACAGCGCGCCAGCCACCCTGAGCATCGCGTGCTCCCCTCTGCGATCGTGCGGACGCGTTACAGACTAGGTGCGTCGGCCGGGTGGCGCTAACCCGCCTCCGGTTCGACGACACCCCTCCCGGAGATGTCCTGAAAGTGGGACACGTAGAACTGCGGCCGTCCGTCCTCGTCGCGGACCAGGCCGATGGAGTGCAGGATGCGCAGGGTGCGTCCATCGGACGTCACGACGCTCCCGTCGTGGATGTCGTACACGGACAGCGCCTCATGGGCGAGGAGCCGGTCGCGGATGGCGTGGTCGGGGCCCTGGCGGTCCGGGCTCAGCAGCTCGTCCTCGTGGTGACTCGTGAGCCACGCACGGTCGCGACCGACGAGCCGGCACAAGGCGTCGTTGACGAGGAGGAACCGGCCGTCGAGGCCGACCAGGGCCATGCCCTGCGGCGCTCCGTCGATGGCAAGGCGGAGGGTGCGCTCGCTTCGGGCCAGCGCCTGGCGTGCGAGGACCTGCTCGTGTACGTCGCGGAGCGCCGCGATCCGGCCGACGACGAAGCCCCGCTCGTCCGTGGCCGGTCCCGAGACCGACGACATCCAGCGGTACTCGCCGGACGCCGTGCGCAGCTGCAGCTCGACGTGAATGCCCTTCTCACCGAGCTGGGCGCGTGCCTGCACGGCGCGCAGGGTCTCGCGGCTGTCCGGATGGACCAGGTCCGCGGTCCGCGCGCCGATCAGCTCCGAGGGCTCGAACCCGAGGAGGCGCGTCACCGCGGGTGAGACCCACTGCACCACCTCGCTGGTGCTGATCAGGTAGACGGCGTCGGTCGCGTTCTCGGCGAGCAGCCGGTACTGGCTCTCGCGGCGCGCCAGCTCCTGCCGGGCCAGGACCTGATCGTGGACGTCGCGCAGCCCGATGACAGCGCCCACGATGGTGCCGCGCTGGTCGCTGATCGGCCGGACCTGGGCCGACAGCCACCGGAAGGCGTGAGCGCCAATGCGCCAACGGCATTCGAACTCGGTGGGTCGGCCCTCGGCGGGCAGGTGGACGTTGATGGCGTCGGCCGCCGTGATGTCGTCCGGGTGGAGCCACAACGTCATCGGCTGGCCCACGACGTGAGTCGGCTCGATGGCGAGGGCGCGGCGGATGGAGTCGGATGCCCACACGATGACCCCGTGCTCGTCGGTGCGCAGGACGATGTCGGAGGCGGCCTCGCCGAGCAGCCGGTACGAGGCGAGCAGGGTCTCAGTGGCGGCCTTGCCGCGGGCCGTGTCCGACACGTCGCTCGCGACGATGAGCACCCCTGCCTGCAGGCTGGCGGTCGTCAGGATCTCCGTCGTGGAGTGGTCCTGCACCTGCTCGCCGATGGGGTAGCAGGACACGTCCAGCCAGCGTGTTCGTCCCGGACGCACCGACCCCTGGCCCGCGTGGGGCACGAGGACGCCCATCAGGAAGCCGCGGACGGGCAGCCCGGTCAGCATCGTTCGTCGGGACGGGTGCTGGTCGCCGGTGATGGTCAGCCCCTGCTCCGTCACGGATGTCCAGCGCGGGTCGGAGGTCGTGCGTGCGACGAGCTCGTTCCAGGGGAGCCCGAGGACGGAGCAGGCCGCGCCGTTGGCGGCCACGAGTGCGCCCGAGCGGTCCTGGACCAGCAGTGCGCGGCCCGGGTTGGTGGCCGCGAGCCGGCTTGCACCCTCCTTGAGGCGGGGCGGGGCGTCGTCGACCCAGACGAGTGGGTCCACGCTCGCGCGCGGGGAAACGCTGATCGTCATGTCCGTCCCCCGTCACCTTCCTCTCCCGCCCATCGTAGGAGCAGCCGGGGTGGTTCGCGCCGCGTGGCGTACCGTGGGGATGTGACATCAGCCGGGTCGCCCGACGCCTCGGGCCCCTCCCCAGCCCCGGCCCCCTCGGCGGGGACCGATGCGCCCACGCCGCGTCCCACCTGGGTGGCGGTGCTCGTGTACACGCTGCTCCGGGTCGCCCTGTTCGCGGTGGTCTTCGTCGTCATCGATCTCCTGACGCCGATCCACGGGATCTGGGCGGCGGCTGCAGCCATCCTGATGTCGGGTGCCATCAGCCTTGTCGTGCTCGACCGTCAGCGAGGACCGGTCGGCCAGGCTGCGGCCCGGTTCTTCGGTCGGATCAACGCGCGAATCGACGCCTCGGCGCGCGCCGAGGACGTCGAGGACGTCGCCCCGAGCAGCGCCCCGGACTCAGGTCAGGCCGAGCAGCAGTCCTAGGACGAGGCCGTAGACCAGCAGGAGCACGCCCGTCTGCTTCAGCGCCGGGATGAGCCCCGGTCCGGTGGCTCCACCGACCACCAGGGCGATGGGGCGAACGGCCAGCAGCCCCGTCGCACACGTCGCCGCCACCCACGGCGAGGTCAGTGCCGCCACCGCGATGGGCACGGCGAGGGCCGCGACCACGATCGCGGCGTACAGCCGCCGGGTCCGGGCCGCGCCGAGTCGCACCGCGAGCGTGACCTTGCCGTGCTCCACGTCGCCGTGGATGTCGCGGAGGTTGTTCGTGACGAGGATGGCGCACGCCAGCAGACCGACGCCGATGGACGCGGCGACGTCCGCAGCGGACACGACCAGCGTCTGCACGTAGGCGGTGCCGACCACCGGTACGACGCCGAAGAACACGAAGACGAATACCTCGCCGAGCCCCGCATAGCCATACGGCCGGGGACCCCCGGTGTACAGCCAGGCCGCGGCAATGCTCGCCGCGCCGACGAGCAGCAGCCACCATTGCCCGGTCATGGCGACCAGGACCAGGCCGGCGAGCGCCGCCACGGCGAATGACGCGAAGGCCGCCGCCTTGACCCGGCTCGCAGCCGCCAGACCCTGGCCCACGAGGCGGACCGGTCCGACGCGCGCGGCGTCGGTGCCCTTGATGCCGTCGCTGTAGTCATTGGCGAAGTTGACGCCGACCTGCAGCGCGACCGAGACGACGAGGGCGAGCAGGACCCGAACCGCGATGAGGGAGTCCACCTGGGCGGCCAGGCCGGCGCCGACGGCCACCGGCGCGATCGCAGCCGGGAGGGTGCGCGGTCGCGCCCCCTCGATCCATTCCGCTGGTCTGGCCATGTCAGTCCGTCCGTCCGTCCGCCTCGGCCCACTCCCGAAGGAGCAGGCGATCCACCTTTCCGTTGGGCAGGTGGGGCAGCCGTCCCACCCGTCGGATCCGGCGCGGACCGGCGGCCACGCCGAGCCGTTCGACCACCGCGGCCAGCGCGGCCGACTCGACACCGGGGGCATCGTCCCGCACCTCGACGTACGCGGCCAGCCACGCCTCGCGGTCCGGTGGCTGGAGCCCGATCGCGGCCGCCGCCACGACATCCGGCAGATCGGCGATGATCCGCTCGACGGCGCTGGCCGAGACATTGACGCCGTTGATGACCACGACGTCGTCGCTGCGCCCCAGCACCCGCACCGAGCCGTCAGCGGCCACCGTGCCGAGGTCGGACGTGACGAAGCCTGCCGCAGTGAAGTGCCGACCGGTGCGCTCGGGATCCAGGCGGTAGCCGGTGGCCACGCAGGGCCCGGAGATCGTCAGGATGCCGGGCGTGCCGATGGAGGATCCGGTCGTGCCGAGCCTGACACCCGGAAGCGGCAGGCCGTCGAACACGCATCCCCCGGACGTCTCGGTGGCCCCGTAGGTCGTCGTGACGGCAACGCCGGAGTCCCGGGCCATCGTCAGCAGAGGTCGCCGCGTGGCCCCACCTCCCACGAGGACCGACGTGCACGCCCGCAGGGCTGCGACGCCGGCCTCGTCGGCCAGCAGGCGGCTCAGCTGGGCGGGCACGAGTGACACGCGCACGTCGTCGCTGGACCGGACGGCCTCGGCGACGGCGTCGTGGAACGCCGCCGACGTGAAGGGCCCGGCCCCGCCGATGCTCGGCACGACGACGGGATCGCGTCCGGCACCGATGGCGCGGATCAGCACGTTCAGCCCGCCCATCGACGTCACCGGGAGGGCCAGGATCCATTGGGGTCGACCGGGCCCGTTGACCGTGCCACTCATCGAGGTGAGCTGGTTCGGGGTGAGCAGCACGCCCCGCGGCGCCCCGGTGGAGCCGGACGTCGGCATGACGACGGCGATGTCGTCGGACTCGAGCGGGTGATCTCGGTCGTCGGGACGGACGGCTCGCAGCACGGACGTGACGAACGTGGTGGACACGGATGCCGAGACGGTCGGCACCGGAGCGATCGCGGGGCCGGTGCCGTCCAGGGCGGCGGCCAGCGCGGGGGCGAGCAGGTGCGGGCCGGCCGGACCCGGCGGCACGGGCACGCGGGTGAGGAGCCGGGCAGCGCGGCGACGGCTGGGACTGGACATCACGACGAGCGTAGGGCGATAGGTTTCCCGCCATGGACACCCGTACCCGATACGCACTGCCCCCGGTCGCGCCGGAGGGCTCCCCGGCGCTCGCCGACCCGTCGTACTCGTCGGCCCGCCCGGCCTGCGAGTGGCGCAGCAGCGGCGACTTCGGCGACATCCGCTACGAGGTCTCGACGGGCGACGCCGCGGGCATCGCCAAGATCACCATCAACCGCCCCCACAAGCGCAACGCCTTCCGCCCCCAGACGCTGTTCGAGCTGCAGGACGCCTTCAACCGCGCGCGCGACGACGACGAGGTCGGCGTCATCATCCTGACCGGGCAGGGCGACTGGGCCTTCTGCTCGGGAGGCGACCAGGTCATTCGGGGCGATGACGGGTACATCGGCGATGACGAGATCGCGCGCAAGGGCATCGGACGGCTCAACGTCCTCGACCTGCAGATCCAGATCCGTCGCACGCCCAAGCCGGTGATCGCGATGGTGGCGGGCTACGCGATCGGCGGCGGGCACGTCCTGCACGTCGTGTGCGACCTGTCGATCGCCGCGGACAATGCGCGCTTCGGGCAGACCGGTCCGAAGGTCGGCTCCTTCGACGGCGGCTACGGCTCGGGACTGCTGGCGCGCATCGTCGGCCAGAAGCGGGCTCGTGAGGTCTGGTTCACCTGCCGCCAGTACGGGGCGGAGCAGGCGTACGACTGGGGCCTGGTCAACTCGGTCGTGCCGATCGAGGACCTCGAGATCGAGACCGTGGCGTGGGCCCGCGAGATCCTCGACATGTCGCCGCTGGCACTGCGCATGCTCAAGGCATCGCACAACGCGGCCGACGACGGGCTGGCCGGAGTGCAGCAGCTCGCGGGGGACGCGACGTTGCTCTTCTACATGACCCAGGAGGCCCAGGAGGGTCGCGACGCCTACAAGGAGAAGCGGCAGCCGGACTTCCGGCAGTTCCCCAAGCGACCCTGATGCCGCAGTCCGATCCCCGTCTCCGGGCGGTGCTGGAGGCCGCGGTCCCGTTCTCGCTGCCGCTGCGCAGGGCGTTCCGGGGGATCTCGGCTCGCGAGGGCATGGTGATCCGCGGGCCGAGTGGCTGGGGCGAGTTCGCGCCGTTCGACGACTACACCGACCGGGCGGCGGCCCGCTGGCTGGACAGTGCGCTCGAGGCGGCGTTCGGGGTCTGGCCGGAACCGCTGCGGCCCGACGTGCTGGTCAACGCGATCATCCCGGCGGTCGATGCGGCGGACGCGGCGGGACTCGCCCGGGAGGCGGTCCTCGGGCTCGGGTGCCGGACCGTCAAGGTCAAGGTGGGAGATCCCGACCTGGCCGCCGACGAGGCCCGCGTCGCCAGCGTGCGCGACGTGCTCGACACGGCGCTGGGGCGCGGCGCGGGGTCCATCCGCATCGACGCGAATGGGGCGTGGGATGTTCCGACGGCCACGGCGGCCCTGCGCAGGCTGGCTGCCTACGGGCTGGAGTACGTGGAGCAGCCGTGCCGGACGGCGGACGAGATGCTCTCTCTGCGTCGCGTCATTGACGTACCCATCGCCGTCGACGAGACGATCCGCACGTCGGACGATCCCGGCGCAGTCCGGGTGCGTGAGTACGCCGACATCGCCGTCGTGAAGCCGGCACCGCTGGGCGGTGCCGCCGCCACGCTGCGCATCGTCGAGGCCCTCGACGTGCCGGTCGTCGTGAGCGGATCCCTGGACTCCTCCGTCGGTCTCGACGTCGCGATCGCCGCCGCCGCCGCGCTTCCCGATCTGCCGTTCGCCTGCGGGTTCGGCACGGGTGCCCTCCTCGCCGAGGACCTTGTCGCCCGCTCGCGCATGCCGTCCGATGGCCGGCTCACGGTCCTTCGGACCAGCCCGGACCTGGAGCCGATGCTCAGCGCCCGGGACCGGATGTCGGAGGAGCGCGCGGCGTGGTGGCGCCTGCGGCTGGTGGCTGCGTGGGCGGCCGGTGCCGGCGAGCGAAGCGGCTCGCTCGTCTCCGAGATGGCATGAAAGGGTGATCCGGTGAATCCCTCGACCGCCCAGGCGACCGTGATGGTCGACGAGTTCCTCCGCTGCGGCATCGCCGACGCCGTGCTGTCGCCGGGGTCGCGATCGACGCCGCTGGCCATGGCGCTCGCCGCCGCCGAGGCGCGCAGCGAGATCACGCTGCACGTTCGCCTGGACGAGCGCAGTGCGGGCTACCTCGCGGTGGGCATCGCGCGCGTCACGGGCATCCCGCCGATCGTCGTGACGACCTCGGGCACAGCCGCCGTCAACCTGCATCCCGCGATCGTCGAGGCCGACCAGTCGGGCGTTCCGATGATCGTGGTCACCGCCGACCGGCCGCCCCGCCTGCGTGGCGTCGGTGCCAACCAGACGATTCGGCAGGCCGGCGTGTTCGGGGGCGACGTGCGGCTCGCGGTCGACATGGCGGTCGCGACGGCTCAGCAGTCGTCGGTTCGCTACTGGCGCTCGACGGTCGCCAGGGTGGTCGCATCCGCAACCGACGCGGTCCGGCCCGGCCCGGTGCACCTCAACGTGCCCTTCGACGAGCCGCTGGTCCCCGACGGCGACACGGAGTGGCTCGAGGATCTCGATGGCCGCCCGGACGGGCGACCGTGGACTGCCGACTCCCGGCTGGTGGCGGGTATGAGCACGCCCCTGGACGACGTCCTCGATGCGCTCCTGGACAACCACGAGGTCCCGGTCAGGGGGCTGGTCATCCTCGGCGACCACGACGACGGTGAGGCCGTGGAGCTCGTCGACGAGCTGGCCGACGCCATGGGGTGGCCGGTCATCGCCGAGCCCAGCGGGAACGGGGCCGGGTGCTCGACGGCACTGTCCCACGGCCCGCTGCTCCTCGCCGACGCGAGCTTCGCGGCCGCGCACGTTCCCGACATCGTGGTCACCGTCGGCCGGATCGGCCTCAACCGATCGGTGCTGCACATGGTCGGACGCGCGGGGCTGCATGTCGCCGTCGACCCCCAGCCGCAGTGGAGCGACCCGACCCGCTCGGCCGATGTCGTTGTGGCGTCGGTGCCGCTCGCCCCCGCCGAGGCCGACGTCGACGACTCCTGGCTGGAGTCCTGGCAGCGAGCCGACGTGCTGGCCGCGGCGGCCGTCGAGACCGCGCTGTTCGCGGCGGACGACTCGCTCACCGGCATGCACGTGGCCCGCATCACGGCGAACGCCGTGCCCGATGGCGGGCTCCTGTTCATCGGAGCCTCCTCATCGGTGCGCCACGTCGGCTCGTTCGCGGCGAACACGGTGCAGGACGCCGTCATCATGGGCAATCGCGGCACGAGCGGCATCGACGGGTGCGTCTCCAGCGCCTGGGGCGCGGCAACGGCCCTCCAGCGCAACGGCGGTGCGGGCGCCCTCGCACTCATGGGCGACCAGGCGTTCATCTACGACAGCAACGGGCTCCTCGCCCCGCCCGAGGAGGAGCGACCCGACCTCGTGATCGTGGTGTCGGACAATGACGGGGGCGGGATCTTCTCGTCGCTGGAGCAGGGGGGCGCCGAGCATTCCGACGTGTTCGAGCGGGTGTTCGGCGTGCCGCTCGGGATCGACATCGCGGCCCTGAGCCAGGCGATGGGCATGACGGCGGTCGTCGCCGACACGGCCGCGGTCCTGACGAAGGCGATCGACGACGCCGTCGGCATGGGAGGGGTCCGCGTGGTCGTCGCCCGAACCTGCACGCGCGAGCAGGAGGCCGCCATCCTCGTCAACGTGCAGCGGGCGGTCGGCGAGGCCCTCGGCTCCGCGTAGCGCCACTCGCAGCGCGTAGCGTGTCGTCCGTGCCCATCGACCCCGAGAAGCGTCAGCGCGTCATCGAGGCGGCCGCCGAGGTCTACTCGGCGCGCAGCATCGCCAATGCCGGTCGGCGCGACATCGCCCGGGCGGCCGACCTGCCCCTTCGGACGGTCAGCGCCGTCGGCCGCCATCGCGTCGACCTCCTGCGCGAGGTGGTCGACGGACTCCCGTTCCCGCCCGTGGCCGAGCACCTGGCGGCTCAGGCGCGAAACCCGGCGGAGCCTGCGCTGCAGGCCTTGATGCGGGCGGCCCGCGACGTGCTCGGCGATCCCGGTGCGGCGTGGGACCCGCTGGAGGTGCAGGCGATCACGGCGGCGCCGTACGATCCGGCACTGCGCAAGGTGGTCGTGGCGCGCCTCAACCAGCGGTGGGACGCAGCACGACAGGTCATCGGGCAGCTGCGGGCCGGTGCCAGCGACACCGAGTTCGACGAGGACTCCGCCGCCCTCCACATCATCTCCGTCGGACTCGGGCTGGCGATGCTCGCGCCGCTGTCCGACCGGTGGAGCGATGCGCGCTCCTGGACCGCCCTCGCCGCCCGGCTGCTCGAGGCACTGGCCGTGGGCGAGCCAGCGGTCGACGACGAGGCGAGCACCCGCTGGCGCGCGCGGGTCACCGTGTCCAGCTCCCCGACGGCGACGGCCCGGCTCCTGCACGTGCTGTCGCTCCTGCGCGTTCGTGTCGTTGCGCTGTCCACGGCACAGCTCATTCGTCCCGCCCAGCTCGTCGACCTGATCCTCGCATCGCCGACGGATGTCGACCGGGCGACGATCGTCCACGCCATCGGCTCGGTCGGCACGGACGTGATCGTCACGCGAGGCGTCCCGGACGACGCTGCCGACGTGGCGACGCGCGTCCTGCAGCTGAGCGCGAGAGTGGCTGCCGACCCCGACGAGGCGCCGAAGGCCGCAGCCGACCTGGTGCTCGCCGACTCGTGGGAGGTGACGACGGCGATGTCGGGGGATGACGCAACAGCGTTCGTCCTGCGCCTGCAGTGGACCGCTGAGCGCCACGTGATCCTGCGCCGCGTCAAGGCCCCCTTCACCAAGAGCGAGCAGCTGCGGGCCTCCGCCCTTCTGGCCCTGGTGTCCGCCCTGGCCGAGGCACGCGGCGAGGCAAACGCCTACGGCTGGCGCGAGAACCTGGCCGACGGGCGCGCGATCACGATTCGGCTGAGCCGACCGGAGGACGCCGCGGGCGTGGCCCTCATGCACGAGCGCGCCTCGGAGTCCTCGCGCTACCAGCGCTACTTCACGCCGATGAACGAGTGGCGCGAGGACAACCTGCGGCGGATCGCCGGCGGCCACCGGGGAGCGACGCTCGTCGTCACCGACCTGGCCGAGAACGTGGTCGCGCTGGGCAACGTGTTCCCGACCGGGCCCGACGACGCGGACGCGGCCGAGATCGCCGTGATCGTCGATGACGCCTGGCACGGGCATGGCGTGGGACTGCTCCTGACAGAGCGGCTCATCGACGTGGCGCGCCGCATGGGGTTCGCTCGGCTGGTCGCCTTCGTCCTCGCGGACAACCGGGCCATGCTCGGCCTGCTGAAGGCGTCCAGCGTCGAGTGGATCCCGTCGCACGACCACGAGCTGGGGTCGTCGGTCGTCAGCCTCGAGGCAAGCCTGAACTGAACGGCGTCCGGCGGGCTGCCGGCTACCTCGCCTCGAGCGCGTCGCGGATCGGGACCAGCTTGGCGACCGACTCGGCAAGCTCGTCCGCCGGATCGGAGCCGGCCACGATGCCGCACCCGGCGTAGGAGCGGACCTGGCCGGCCTCGGGATCCACGCTCGCGCAGCGCAGGGCGATGCCGAACTCCCCGTCGCCGTGGGCGTCGAACCATCCCACCGGGCCGGCGTATCGGCCGCGATCCATTCCCTCGAGCTCGCGGATGACACCGAAGGCGCGCTCGGTCGGGGTGCCGCACACCGCGGCGGTGGGATGCAGCGAGGCCGCCAGCGCGAGGACGGGAGCCGCGTCGGCGAGGCGACCGGTCACGTCGGTGGCCAGGTGCTGCACGTTGGCCAGCTCGAGGACGTGCGGTCGGGCGGGGACCTCGAGGTCCGTGCAGTGGGCCGCAAGGGCCCGCGCCACGGAGTGCACCGCGTACTCGTGCTCCTCGGTGTCCTTGCCGCTCGCCATCAGCGCCCGGGCCAGTCCGGCGTCGGTGCGCTCGTCGCCGCGCCGCCGGACGGTGCCGGCCAGGACGCGACTGGTCACGAGGTCGCCGGTTCGCCGGACCAGGAGCTCGGGCGTGGCACCGACGAGGCCGTCGACGCTGAAGGTCCAGCACGACGGGTACGCCTCGGCGAGGCTCAGCAGCAGATGGCGGGCGTCGAGCGGGCCTTCCACGTGGGCGATGACGTCACGCGCGAGCACGACCTTGTCGAGACCGCCCGCCTTGATCCGGGAGACGGCCTCCGCCACGGAGGCCTGCCACTCGATCGCGGTCCGGCTGCCCTCGGCCCACGTGACGGACGTCGGTCGCTCGGGAACCGAGACGGGAGGCAGCGATGGACGGGTGCCGGGTCCGGCACCGACGACGGTCATCCAGGCCTGGCCGGCGCGGCGGCCGACGATGACCTGCGGGATGACGACCACGGACGACGCGCCATCGGCATCGAAGGCGAACGAGCCGAACGCGACCGGCCCGGTGCCGGGCATGCTCACCGTGTCGTCGATGTCAGCGGCCCGGCACCATGTCGACCACCATCGCTGGGTACGGCTGAACCGCTCGTCGCCGCGCACCTCCAGCCGGGCGGCGACGCCCCAGCCGATCAGCCCCTCCCCGTCGCGGACCCACGCGACCGGGTCCGCAATCGGCAGGCGAGCGAGGAGTTCGACCGGGTCGGCGATGGGTCGGGTGGTGACGTGGATCCGCTCGCCCGCGGACGGGTGATCGGCCGAGGCCCCTGCGCGCGGGGAGGACGGCAGCGGCGAGGTCACGGGCAAAGCCTAGGCCGACTCCGGCGAGTCGGCAGCGGGGGTGAAAGGATCACGCCGTGGCCCGAGCCGACCTGGACAAAGCACCCGAGGACGTCGCCTCGATGTTCGATGACGTGGCGGAGCGCTACGACCTCACCAATGACGTGCTCGCGCTCGGGCAGACCCGCAGGTGGCGGTCCGCCGTGGTCGAAGCCCTGGCTCCCGTGCCGGGCGAGCGGATCCTCGATCTCGCGGCCGGCACCGGCACCTCCAGCGTGCCGTTCGCGCGCGCCGGGGCAACGGTCGTCCCCGTCGACTTCTCGCTGGGGATGCTGCGGGTGGGTAAGCAGCGCCAGCCCTTCCTGCCGTTCGTGGCCGGCGACGGCATGCACCTGCCCTTCGCGGATGAGTCCTTCGACGCGGCCACGATCTCGTTCGGTCTGCGGAACATCCACGACCGGCTGGCCGGGCTGCGAGAGATCCACCGGGTCGTGCGGCCTGGCGGCCGGCTGGTGGTCTGCGAGTTCTCGCACCCGTCGTGGGCTCCCTTCCGGACGGTCTACACGGAGTACCTGATGAAGGCGCTGCCGACTGTCGCCCGACGCACGTCGTCGAACCCGGATGCGTACGTCTACCTCGCGGAATCCATCCGCGCCTGGCCCGATCAGCGCGCCCTCGCGGCCGACATCCGGGCCTGCGGATGGGGTCGGGTGCAGTGGCGCGATCTGTCGGGGGGCATCGTGGCGTTGCATCGCGGAGTCCGCGAGGAGCGAGCGAAGTGAGCACCGGAGCGGTGACGCCGGGGGTGCGCGGAGTCCGCGAGGAGCGAGCGAAGTGAGCACCGGAGCGGTGACGCCGGGGGTGCGCGGAGTCCGCGAGGAGCGAGCGAAGTGAGTACCGGAGCGGTGACGCCGGGGGTGCGCGGAGTCCGCGAGGAGCGAGCGAAGTGAGTACCTGAGCGGTGACGCAGAACACTCGCGGACTTCGAGTGCCGGGGGTGTCACGGGGGTGGATGTGGGCCACTATGCTTTCGACGGTCGTGAAGTGATTCACAAATGCGCAAAGCGTGAGGAGATGCGGGCTTGAACGTCTACACCCCGATCCTCGTCCTTGGCCTCCTGGCGTTCCTGTTCGCTGCCTTCTCCGTGACCATCGCATCCTTCACGGGACCGAAGCGCTACAACCGGGCCAAGTACGACGCCTACGAATGCGGAATCGATCCCACCCCCCAGCCCATCGGCGGTGGCCGCTTCCCGGTCAAGTACTACCTGACGGCGATGCTCTTCATCGTCTTCGACATCGAGATCGTGTTCCTGTACCCGTGGGCGGTCGCCTTCGACCAGCTGGCGACGTTCGGACTGATCGAGATGTTCCTGTTCATCGTCACCGTCCTCGTCGTGTACGCCTATGTCTGGCGGCGCCGTGGACTCGAGTGGGACTGACCGGAGACACGAATGGGACTCGAGGAAGCACTGCCGTCCGGCGTACTGCTGACCACGGTGGAGAATTTCGCCGGCTACGCCCGCAAGAGCTCGCTGTGGCCGGCGACCTTCGGCCTGGCCTGCTGCGCCATCGAGATGATGGCCGCCGGCGGTCCGCGCTACGACATCGCGCGCTTCGGCATGGAGGTCTTCCGCGCCTCTCCGAGGCAGGCTGACCTCATGATCGTGGCGGGGCGGGTGAGCCAGAAGATGGCCCCGGTCCTGCGGCAGATCTACGACCAGATGCCCGGTCCCAAGTGGGTCATCTCGATGGGCGTGTGCGCGTCGAGCGGCGGCATGTTCAACAACTACGCGATCGTGCAGGGCGTCGACCACCTCGTCCCCGTCGACATCTACCTGCCGGGCTGCCCGCCGCGGCCGGAGATGCTGTTCGACGCGATCCTCAAGCTGCACGACAAGATCCAGCACACCAAGCTCGGTGCCCAGCGACGAGCCGAGGTCTCCGAACTCGAGACCGTGGCACTGGGCGCACCGACCACGCTCGAGATGAAGGGCCTGATGCGATGAGCGAGGCAGCCGTGCCCGCGGTGCCCGAAGGCGCCCGGGAGCTCGACATCATCGGCGTGCGCCACGGCGCATTCGGCGGCTCGGGATCCGGCGACACCAGTGGGTTCGGCGGGCTCGTGGAGCCCATCGCGATGCCGGCCCCGGCGGTCCGCCCGTTCGGCGGCTGGTTCGACGAGGTGTCGGACGAGATCGAGCTCTCCCTGGAGGCGCGGGGGCTGCCGGCCACCGACGCGATCGAGAAGATCGTCATCCACCGCGACGAGATCACCTACCACGTCCGGCGCGAGCACCTCGTCGCCTTCGTGACCGCCCTGCGCGACGAGCCCGGACTCCGGTTCGAGATCTGCCTGGGCGTCAACGGCGTGCACTACCCCAACGAGACCGGGCGTGAGCTGCACGCGGTGTACCCGTTCCTGTCGATCACGCACAACACGCGCGTTCGCGTCGAGGTCTCGGTTCCCGACGACGATGCCCGCATTCCGTCGATCGTCGCGGTCTACCCGGCCAACGACTGGCACGAGCGGGAGACCTGGGACTTCTTCGGGATCGTGTTCGACGGTCATCCGGCCCTCACCCGCATCCTCATGCCCGACGACTGGCCCGGTCATCCGCAGCGCAAGGACTACCCGCTGGGCGGCATCCCGGTGGAGTACAAGGGCGGCACCATCCCACCACCGGATCAGCGGAGGTCGTACAACTGATGTCGACCGATAACGTCACCTACTCGAGCGCGGACGCCGAGGCCGATGAGGCACCCGACGCGTACGCAGGCTCCTACGACACCACCGAGGGACGCGTCTACAGCGTCGCCGGCGGCGACTGGGACACCGTCACCGGCGCACCCGAGGGCGAGCGCGACCGGATCGTCGTCAACATGGGCCCGCAGCATCCCTCGACCCACGGCGTGCTCCGCCTGATCCTGGAGCTCGACGGCGAGACCGTCACGGAAGCCCGCTGCGGCATCGGCTACCTGCACACCGGCATCGAGAAGAACATGGAGTACCGGTCGTTCGTGCAGGGCGTCACCTACGTCACGCGCATGGACTACCTCACGCCGATGTTCAATGAGACCGCCTACTGCCTCGCGGTCGAGAAGGCCCTGGGCGTCACGGATCAGGTGCCCGAGCGCGCCAGCGTCATCCGCGTGATGATGATGGAGCTCAACCGCGTCTCGTCGCACCTCGTCGCGCTGGCCACCGGAGGCATGGAGCTCGGTGCACTGACCGCGATGGAGTTCGGGTTCCGCGAGCGCGAGCTGGTCATGGACATCTTCGAGATGGTCTCCGGACTCCGCATGAACAGCGCGTACATCAGGCCGGGCGGCGTCGCGCAGGACCTGCCCGCGGACGGCGAGCAGAAGATCCGCGACACGCTCCCGCTCCTGCGCAAGCGGCTCAAGGACACCGTCGACCTGCTCGTCGACAGCTCGATCTGGATGGGCCGCACCGTGGGCGTCGGCTACCTCGACCTCATGGGGTGCATGGCCCTGGGCATCACGGGCCCGGTGCTCCGGTCCACGGGGCTGCCGCACGACCTGCGCAAGAGCCAGCCCTACTGCGGCTACGAGAACTACGAGTTCAACGTGGCGACCGCCACGACCTGCGACGTGTACGGGCGATTCCTGATCAGGATCCAGGAGATGACTGAGTCGCTCAACATCGTCGAGCAGTGCCTGGACCAGCTCCGGCCCGGCCCGGTCATGATCGCCGACAAGAAGATCGCGTGGCCCGCCAACCTGTCCATCGGCAGCGACGGCCAGGGCAACTCGCCCGAGCACATCAAGGAGATCATGTCGGAGTCGATGGAGGCACTCATCCATCACTTCAAGCTGGTCACCGAGGGCTTCCGGGTCCCGGCCGGACAGGTCTACGCCGCCATCGAGTCGCCCAAGGGCGAGCTTGGCTGCCACCTGGTCAGCTCCGGGGGCACGCGTCCCTACCGGGTCCACTTCCGGGACCCGTCGTTCAACAACCTGCAGGCGCTGGCCGCGATGTGCGAGGGCAGCATGATCTCCGACGTCGTGGCCGCGGTCGCAAGCATCGACCCGGTCATGGGCGGCGTGGACCGCTAGGAATCCAGAGAGGCGACAATGGCGATCAGCGAGAGCACGCGGGAGCAGATGCAGCAGTTGGCTGCAAGGTATCCGCAGGGGCGGTCCGCCCTCCTGCCGATGCTGCACCTGGTGCAGAGCGTCGAGGGTGAGGTCACCCCCGACGGGATCGCCGTATGCGCCGACGTCCTGGGCATCTCCGCAGCGGAGGCGACGGGCGTGGCGACGTTCTACACGATGTACAAGCGCCGCCCGGTCGGCACGCACCACATCGGCGTGTGCACCAACACCCTGTGCGCGGTCCTCGGCGGCGACGCCGTCTACGACGCGCTGCACGAGCGGCTCGGGGTGGGTCACGACACCCCCACCGAGGACGGCCAGTTCTGGCTCGAGCGGATCGAGTGCCAGGCGGCCTGCACGCATGCTCCTGTCATGACCGTGGACTGGGAGTACATGGACGACGTCACCCCGACCTCGGCCGTCGACATCGTCGACCGCCTCGAGCGCGGCGAGGAGGTGCGATCGACCCGCGGTCCCGTCATCCGCGACTTCCGGTCATCAGAGCGCACCATGGCCTTCCCGGACGACGGACTGGCGGGTGAGGGCACCCCGGTCGACGCGAAGATGCTCGTCGGCCTCAATGTCGCCAAGGAGCGCGGCATGACGACCCCGGGCGCTCCGGCCCGTCAGGAGGGCTGATCCATGGCATTGACCCCGGTCATCACCGAGCACTGGGACGACCCCGAGCTCTACACGCTGGCCGGCTATCGGCGCTACGGCGGCTACCGCGCGCTCGAGGCATCGCTCAAGCAGGATCCGGACGCCATCATCAGCGTCGTCAAGGAGTCCGGACTGCGCGGACGAGGCGGCGCCGGCTTCCCCACGGGCCTGAAGTGGAGCTTCGTCCCCCAGAACGACGGGAAGCCGCACTATCTCGTCGTCAACGGCGACGAGTCCGAGCCGGGCGCCTGCAAGGACATCCCGATCATGCTCGCGAATCCGCACGCACTCGTCGAGGGCGTCCTCATCACGGCGTACGCGATCCGGGCCAAGCACGCCTTCATCTACATCCGGGGCGAGGTGCCCGAGGCACTCCGACGCGTGGCCAACGCGGTGCGCGAGGCGCGCGAGGCCGGCTACATCGGCGACAACGTGCTGGGCAGCGGCTTCGAGGTCGACGTCGTCGTGCACGCCGGAGCCGGCGCCTACATCTGCGGCGAGGAGACGGCGCTGCTCGACTCGCTCGAGGGCTACCGCGGCCAGCCGCGGCTGAAGCCCCCGTTCCCGGCGGTGGCCGGCCTCTACGCGTCGCCGACCGTCATCAACAACGTCGAGACCATCTGCAACATCCCGTACATCATCGACCGGGGCGTCGACTGGTTCCGGCAGTTCGGCACCGAGAAGTCCCCGGGGTTCAAGGTCTTCGCGATCTCGGGTCACGTCAACCGGCCGGGCATCTATGAGGCCCCGCTGGGCATCACGATGCGCGAGCTGCTCGACTACGCCGGCGGTGTCCGCGACGGTGGCGAGGTCAAGTTCTGGCTGCCCGGCGGGTCGTCCGTCCCGATGCTCACCGCCGAGCACCTCGACGTGCCGATGACGTACGAGGACATGGCGGCCGCCGGGACGATGCTCGGCACCGGGACGCCCATGATCTTCGACACCACGGTGAGCGTCGTGAAGGCGGTCACCCGCTGGCTCGAGTTCTACAAGCACGAGTCGTGCGGCAAGTGCACGCCGTGCCGCGAGGGCACCTACTGGATCACCGGGGTGCTCGAGAAGTTCGAGCACGGCCACGGCACCGAGGCCGAGGTCGACACGCTCGTGACGCTCTGCAGCCAGATCTCGGGACGTTCCTTCTGCGCGCTCGGCGATGCGGCCGCGACTCCGTATCCCGCTGCGCTCAAGTACTTCCGCGACGAGTTCCTCGCCGCGACCACTACCCCGGCCGACGAGCAGTTCGACCCGGTGGCGTCCTACGTGTTTGCGGGAGCGGTGGCTCGATGACCATCACGAACAGCACCGGATCCGAGGTCGACATCCACGTCGACATGATCACCGCGGTCATCGACGGCGTCGAGGTGAGGGTGCCCAAGGGCACCCTGGTCATTCGTGCCGCAGAGCTTCTCGGCATCGAGGTCCCGCGCTTCTGCGACCACCCGCTGCTCGACCCGGTCGCGGCCTGCCGTGCGTGCCTGATCGAGGTCGACGGCATGCCCAAGCCGCAGCCGGCCTGCGCGCAGGTGCTGTCCGACGGCATGCAGGTTCACACGCAGTACTCCTCCGAGGTGGCTCGCGTGGCGCAGGAGGGAGTCATGGAGTTCCTCCTCCTCAACCATCCCCTCGACTGCCCGGTCTGTGACAAGGGCGGGGAGTGCCCACTGCAGAACCAGGCCATGTCGGTGGGCCGCCCGGACTCGCGGTTCGACGGCACCAAGCGTCACTTCGAGAAGCCGATCAGCGTCAGCGCCCAGATCCTCCTCGACCGCGAGCGCTGCGTCTCCTGCGCACGCTGCACTCGGTTCGCCGAGCAGATTGCGGGCGACCCGATGATCGACCTGCTCGAGCGCGGCGCCAAGCAGCAGGTCGGAACGGCGTCCGATGAGCCGTTCGACTCGTACTTCTCGGGCAACACCGTTCAGATCTGCCCGGTGGGCGCCCTCACCAGCGCCTCGTACCGATTCCGTTCGCGCCCGTTCGACCTCGTGTCCGTGCCCACGACGTGCGAGCACTGCGCGTCCGGCTGCGCGCTGCGCACCGACTACCGCCGCGGCGTCGTGACGCGTCGACTGGCGTGGGACGACCCATCGGTGAACGAGGAGTGGAACTGCGACAAGGGCCGGTTCGCGTTCGCGTACCAGGCTCACGGCCGCCTGTCCGGACCGCTTGTCCGCGAGAACGGCGAGCTTCGCCCGGCCTCATGGCCGGAGGCCATCGAGACGGCCGCACGCGGCCTGGCTGCGGCGGCCGGGAACGTCGGGATCCTGGTCGGAGGTCGCAGCACCATCGAGGATGCGTACGCGTACTCCCGCCTCGCGCGCACCGTGCTCGGCACGGACAGCATCGACTTCCGCGCGCGGGCGTCGTCCGACGAGGAGACCGCATTCCTCGCCTCGAGCGTCGCCGGCACGCCGATCAACGTGTCGTACGAGGCCCTCGAGTCGGCCCCGGCCGTACTGCTCGTCGCCCTTGAGCCGGAGGACGAGTCGCCCATCGTGTTCCTCCGCCTTCGCAAGGCTGCTCGCTCGGGCACGAAGGTGCTGTCCGTGTCGGCGACGACCACGCGTGGCCTGGAGAAGGTTGCCGGCACGCTCATCGCCGCCCGGCCGGGCCAGGAGGCGAGCGTGCTCGCGTCTCTCGACGACGACACCCGTGCGCTCCTGTCCGCGCCCGGTGCCGTGATCCTCGTCGGAGAGCGCGTCGCCGGATCCGCAGGCGCCGCAACGGCGGCGCTCGCCCTCTCCCGTCAGACCGGCGCCGCCCTGGGGTGGGTGCCTCGTCGCGCAGGGGAGCGGGGTGCGCTCGATGCGGGTGCCCTCGCCGGCCTGCTTCCCGGCGGACGCCCGCTGACCGACCCGTCGGCCCGCGCGCAGGTGGCTGCCGCGTGGGGGATCGAGGAGTCGTCGCTTCCCGCGGCGCCCGGCCTCGACGGCTGCGCACTGCTCGACGCGGCTGCCGCCGGCGAGCTCGGGGCCTTGCTGATCGGCGGCGTGGAGCTCGCCGACTTCCCGGATCCCGACCTGGCGCTCGCCGCCGTCGAGGGCGTCGGCTTCGTCGTCTCCCTGGAGAACCACCACTCAGCTGTCACTGCGCTCGCCGACGTCGTCCTGCCCGTGGCCGTCGTCACGGAGAAGTCGGGGACCTTCCTGGACTGGGAGGGCCGTCCGCGACCGTTCGGCCAGGTATTCCGCGACGCACTGACTATGCACGACGCCCGGGTGCTGTCGATGATCGCCGGAGCGATGGGTCGATCGATCCCCGGTGACGTGGCCGCGATCCGCAAGGAGCTCGGGTCCCTCGGTCCCTGGACGGGCGCCCGGACCCCGGCCCCCCAAACGGAGGCCGAAGCAGGACCCGACGGCGTGGTCGTCGCCAGCTGGCGGCAGCTGATCGACGCGGGCCTGATGCAGGAGGGCGAGCCGTACCTGGCTGCGACGGCCCGGCCGACCGTCGCCCGCATGAGCGTGGCGACGGCTGAGCAGGTCGGCGTCGCGGAGTCGGTCGTGGTCACCGGACCCAAGGGCTCGGTAGCGCTGCCTCTCGAGATCGACGACGTCGTCGATGGGGTCATCTGGCTCCCGACGAACTCGCCGGGTTGCCAGATCCACGCGGACCTCGGCGTCGTAGCCGGCGATGCCGTCACGATCACAGCTGGAGGTGCCGCATGACCGGCTCGCAGTTCGGCCTCTTCGGCACCGATCCCTGGTGGCTGGTGCTCCTGAAGGTCCTCGCCATCTTCGTCATGCTCGTGCTTCTGACCCTGTTCACCATCTGGTGGGAGCGCCGCGTGGTGGGCCGGATGCAGCATCGCATCGGCCCGAACCGCACCGGACCCCTCGGCCTGCTGCAGTCGCTCATGGACGGCATGAAGCTGGCTCTCAAGGAAGAGATCATCCCGAGGTCGGCGCACCTCGCGGTCTACTGGATCGCGCCCATCATCTCGGCGACGGCCGCCTTCATGGCGTTCGCCGTCATCCCGTTCGGCCCCACGGTCTCCATCTTCGGAGTAGAGACCCCACTGCAGCTGACGGACTTCCCCGTGTCCGTCCTGTACGTGCTCGCGATCGCCTCCATCGGCATCTACGGGATCGTGCTCGCCGGCTGGTCGTCCGGCTCGACGTATCCGCTGCTCGGCGGGCTTCGATCGAGCGCGCAGATGATCTCCTACGAGATCGCCATGGGCCTCTCGTTTGTCGCGGTGTTCCTCTACGCGGGCTCCATGTCCACGTCCGAGATCGTCGCGGCGCAGGAGCCCGTGTGGTTCGCCGTCGTCCTGCTGCCGTCCTTCCTGATCTACGTGACGTCCATGATCGGCGAGACCAACCGGGCACCCTTCGACCTTCCCGAGGCCGAGGGCGAGCTTGTTGGCGGCTTCCACACCGAGTACTCGTCGCTGAAGTTCGCGATGTTCTTCCTGGCCGAGTACATCAACATGGTCACCGTCTCCGCGCTGGCAACGACGCTGTTCCTCGGCGGGTGGCTCGCGCCATGGCCGCTCTCGCTGTGGGAGGGCGCCAACACCGGCTGGTGGCCGATGCTGTGGTGGCTGGTCAAGGTCCAGCTGTTCGTCTTCATGTTCATCTGGCTGCGAGGCACCCTGCCGCGCCTGCGCTACGACCAGTTCATGAAGTTCGGCTGGAAGGTCCTGATCCCGGTCTCCATCGCGTGGATCATGATCGTCGCCACGGCCCGGGCCCTGCGCAACGACGTCGAGATCACGACCACCGAGATCCTCGCGGGCGGCGCGATCCTGATCGTGCTGCTGCTGATCGGCTCGTGGATCGTGCAGACCCGCCAGGACCGCAAGGCCGAGGCCGAGGCGCGCGACGAGGCGGCAGCCCTGGACACCGAGTTCGACGCCATGTCCGGCGGCTTCCCCGTCCCGCCGCTGCCCGGCCAGCAGTTCACCTACACGTCGCGCCGCGAACTGGCGCGCGGAACGACGATCGTCCAGGAGCGGGCCGCTGACACCGCCGAACCCGAGACGACGTCCCAGCCTGAGACATCTCCCGAGGAGGACACGCATGGCTGAGATGCCGCAGGTCGTTCGCGGCTTCGGGGTGACCTTCCTGACGATGTTCAAGAAGGTCGTCACGGAGCAGTACCCCGACCAGAAGTTGCCGCCCAAGCCGCGCTTCCACGGCCGCCACCAGCTCAACCGCTGGGCGGACGGCCTCGAGAAGTGCGTGGGCTGCGAGCTGTGCGCGTGGGCGTGCCCGGCCGACGCGATCTTCGTCGAGGGCGCCGACAACACCGACCAGGAGCGCTTCTCGCCCGGCGAGCGCTACGGCCGCGTCTACCAGATCAACTACCTGCGCTGCATCTTCTGCGGCCTGTGCATCGAGGCCTGCCCGACCCGGGCCCTGACGATGACCAACGAGTTCGAGCTCGCCGACGACAATCGGGCCGATCTCATCTTCGAGAAGCAGCAGTTGCTGGCCCCGCTGCTGCCGGGCATGGTCGCGCCCCCGCACGACATGGTGCCCGGCACGACGGAGCGCGACTACTACGCGAATCGCGTGAAGGGCGCGAGTCCGGAGCAGGTCACGCAGGAAGAGGTGGCTTCATGACGGACGTGGCCGCAGACGTGAACGTCGGCGAACTCGTGGTCTTCTGGGTCTGTGCGGCACTGGCCGTCCTGGGCGCGCTCGGCATGGTCCTGTCGCGCAAGGCAGTGCACAGCGCACTGTGGATCGCGCTGACGATGATCAACCTCGCCGTCCTGTACGTCGCCAACTCCGCCCCGTTCCTGGGCATGGTGCAGGTCATCGTGTACACGGGCGCCGTCATGATGCTGTTCCTGTTCGTCCTCATGGTCGTCGGCGTGGACGCGTCAGACTCCCTCGTCGAGACCATCAAGGGCCAGCGGCTCGCCTCGCTGCTGCTCGGCCTCGGACTGGCGATCATGCTGGTCTGGGGCATCGGCAACGGACTGGCCGAGGCGACCTCAGTCGGGCTCGACGGGGCCAACGAGGAGTTCGGTGGCAACGTCGAGGGCATCGCGAATCTGATCTTCACCAAGTACCTCATCGCCTTCGAGGTGACATCGGCACTCCTGATCACCGCGGCGATGGGCGCCATGGTCCTGTCGCACCGGGACCGCTGGAAGGCGAACCCGACGCAGCGTGAGCTGTCGATCGCCCGGTTCCGCAGCGGCGGCCACCCGGGCAACCTGCCGAGCCCGGGCGTCTACTCGCGGCACAACGCCGTCGACACGCCGGCCCTGCTCCCGGACGGCGGAACGAGCGAGCTGAGCGTGCCACCGCCGGTGCAGGCTCGGGCGGACGCACGGCCGATCGACCATGCCGACCTCGACGAGGTGCACCAGATCATGGAAGGCACGAGCGAATGAACCCGTCCAACTACGTGGTGCTCTCGGCCCTGCTCTTCAGCATCGGCGCCATCGGCGTCATGGTGCGGCGCAACGCGATCGTGGTGTTCATGTCGGTCGAGCTGATGCTCAATGCGGCGAACCTCGCCTTCGTGGCGTTCGCCCGCATGAACGGCAACCTGGACGGCCAGGTCGTGGCGTTCTTCGTCATGGTCGTGGCGGCGTCCGAGGTCGTCGTGGGCCTCGCGATCATCGTGACCATCTTCCGGACCCGAAGGTCGGCGTCCATCGACGAGCCCAACCTGCTCAAGTACTGAGCGCCCGCAGACGTGACCGCACCAGAACCGACGACGGATAGGACCGCAAAGTGACAGAGCTCATGCCCGCCGAGGGGGTGTTCTCGCTCATCTGGGTGCTCATCGCGCTGCCCTTGGCCGGCGCCGCCATCCTGCTGTTCGGTGGCCGACGCACGAACTCGTGGGGTCCGTACCTGGGCGTTCTGACGGTGACCGCATCGGCCGTCATCGGTGTCCTGATGCTCCTGGGCATGATGCAGAACTCGCCGGAGGAGCGGACGTTCGACCAGTCGCTCTTCTCCTGGGTGTTCGTCGGCTCCTTCCAGGCCGACATGGCGTTCCAGCTGGACCAGCTCTCGATGGTGTTCGTCCTGCTGATCACCATCGTCGGGACGCTCATCCACGTCTACTCGCTGGGCTACATGTCCCATGACGAGAACAAGCGCAAGTTCTTCGGCATGCTCAACCTCTTCGTCGCGGCCATGCTCGTGCTCGTCCTCGCGAACAACTTCCTGCTGCTGTACGTGGGCTGGGAGGGCGTCGGACTCGCCAGCTACCTGCTCATCAGCTTCTGGCAGCACAAGCCGAGCGCCGCAGCGGCCGGCAAGAAGGCCTTCATCATCAACCGCGTCGGCGACGTCGGCCTGAGCCTGGCGATCATGCTGCTGTTCGTCACCTTCGGCTCGGTGTCCTTCCAGGACGTGTTCGGAGTCGCGGACCAGGCGAGCGAGGGCACCCTGACCGCGATCGGGCTCCTGCTCCTGCTGGCCGCCTGCGGCAAGTCGGCGCAGTTCCCCCTGCAGGCCTGGCTGCTGGACGCGATGGAGGGTCCGACCCCGGTCTCCGCCCTCATCCACGCGGCGACCATGGTCACCGCGGGCGTCTACCTGATCGTCCGCAGCAACGTCATCTTCAACAACGCCGAATGGGCGGCCACCGCGGTCATCGTGGTCGGCCTCATCACGATCTTCATGGGCGCCACGATCGGTGCCGCGAAGGACGACATCAAGAAGTCCCTCGCCGGCTCGACCATGAGCCAGATCGGCTACATGATCCTGGCCGCCGGGCTCGGCCCGGTCGGCTACGTCTTCGCGATCTTCCACCTGCTCACGCATGGCGTGTTCAAGGCCGGCCTGTTCCTGGGCGCCGGCTCCGTCATGCACGGCATGAAGGACAACGTCAACATGCGCCGGTACGGCGCGCTCCGCGCGTTGATGGTCGTCACGTTCGTGACCTTCATGGCCGGGTACCTGGCCATCATCGGCATCCCGCCGTTCGCGGGCTTCTGGTCCAAGGACGCGATCATCCACGCCGCCTTCGAGCGCGGCACCCTGATCGGCGCTCTGGCGATCGTCGCGGCCGGCATCACCGGCTTCTACATGACGCGCATGATCGCGATGACCTTCTTCGGCAAGGCGCGGTGGGAGGACGACGCGCACCCGCACGAGTCGCCGGCCGTCATGACGGTGCCCCTCGTCATCCTGGCGATCGGCTCGACCTTCCTGGGCCTGGCGCTCGTCTTCTGGGGCGATATCGAGACCTGGCTGGAGCCGGTCGTCGGCTTCCAGGAGGGCGAGATCCCGCTGCCTGAGTCGGTCCTCATCGCCATCACCCTGACGGTCGTCGTCGTAGGCGCCGTGATCGGCTGGCTCATGTACGCCCGCCGTGAGGTTCCCGTGGAGGCCCCACGCGGATCGTGGCTGACGCGCGCAGCCCGTCAGGACCTCTACGGCGACGCGGTCAACGACACCCTGGTCGTCCAGCCCACCTACTACGCCTCCCGATGGCTCGTGTGGTTCGACAACAAGGGAGTCGACGGATTCGTCAACGGGAGCGCCGCTTTCGTGGGCGGGCTCTCGGGGCGCCTGCGCAGGTACCAGACCGGCTTTGCCCGTTCGTACGCGTTGTCGATGGTGGGTGGCGCCGTCTTGGTCGTCCTCGCCCTGGTGTTGGTGAGGGTGTCGTGAATACGTTTCCTTGGCTGACCACGCTTGGGGTGGTGCCGCTCGTCGGCAGCATCGTGGTCGCTCTGCTCCCGAGTGGCCGGGCCCTGCTCGCCAAGCAGGTCGCGCTGGTGTTCTCGTTCGCGACCCTCGTGCTCACCGTCCTCATGGCGCTGCAGTTCGAGGGGTCCTCGACGGAGGCATTCCAGTTCGTGGAGTCCTACCCGTGGATCCCGTCGTTCGGGATCTCCTACTCGGTCGGCGTCGACGGCATCGGCCTGGTCCTGATCGCGCTCGCTGCGACCCTGGTCCCGATCGTGGTCCTGGCCGGCTGGAAGGACGTCGACGACAACCGCGGCTCCGTCAAGGGCTACTTCGCGCTGATCCTGGTCCTCGAGACCCTGATGATCGGCGTCTTCGCGGCAACCGACGTCTTCCTGTTCTACGTGTTCTTCGAGGTCATGCTGATCCCGGTCTACTTCATGATCGGACGGTACGGAGGCGTCCAGCGCTCCTACGCGGCCGTGAAGTTCCTCCTGTACAGCCTCCTCGGCGGCCTGTTCATGCTCGCCTCATTGATCGGCCTGTACGTGGTGTCCGCCCAGATCACCGGTACCGGGACGTTCGACTACGCCACTCTGGTGGGCCTCGACATCGACCCGGCGACCCAGAAGCTCCTCTTCCTCGGCTTCTTCTTCGCGTTCGCCGTGAAGGCGCCCCTGTGGCCCTTCCACACCTGGCTGCCCGATGCTGCCGCCGAGTCGCAGCCCGGCACCTCGGTCCTGCTCCTCGGCGTGCTCGACAAGGTGGGCACCTTCGGCATGATCCGCTACTGCCTGCCGATCTTCCCCGCGGCTTCCGAGTACTACGCGCCGATCGTCATCGGCATGGCGCTGATCGGCATCTTCTACGGCGCCTTCGTCGCCCTGAGCCAGACCGACATGAAGCGCCTCTTCGCGTACTCGTCGATGTCGCACTTCGGCTTCATCACACTGGGCATCTTCGTCTTCACGACCCAGGGCCAGAGCGGCTCCGTGGTCTACATGGTCGCCCACGGACTGTCGACTGCCGCGCTGTTCCTGACGGCGGGCTTCCTGATGGCGCGCTACCGCGGATCGAGCAGCATCACCGACTACGCCGGCGTGAACAAGACGGCGCCGGTACTCGCCGGGTTCTTCATGATCGCGTCACTGTCGTCGCTGGCGCTGCCCGGCCTGGTGTCCTTCATCGGTGAGTTCCTCGTCCTGCTGGGAGCGTTCGAGCGCTACATGTGGGTCGGTGCCCTCGCCACCGTCGGCATCGTCATCACGGCGGCGTACGTCCTGCGGCTGTACCAGCGCACCATGACCGGTCCGCTGAAGCCGGAGCTCGAGGGGATGCCCGACCTGCACGGTCGCGAGATAACCGCGCTCGTCCCGATCGCCGCACTGACCATCATCCTGGGCATCTTCCCGGCGCCCCTGCTCAACGTGATCAACCCCGCGGTCGACCGCGTCATGACGACGATCGGCGCGACTGACCCGGCGCCGACGGTCGTCTCCAGCGCCACCGTGGAAGGGACTGACAAGTGAGCGCCCTCGCACCCGCACTCACGGTGCTCGCCGAGACCGATACGGCGTTCGAGCTGCCGGGCATCAACTACTACGCGATCGCACCCATCCTGATCATCTTCGGTGCCGCTATCGTCTCGGTGCTCGTCGAGGCGTTCGCGCCACGCCGCGCTCGTCGACCGATGCAGCTGGTGATCGTGATCGTCTCGATCGTCGCGGCGCTGGGCGTCGTGATCGACCTTCGCGGCACCCGGCTGGTCACCGCCGAGGGTGCCGTGGCCGTCGATGGGCCCACCCTGGTGCTCCAGGGGACGCTGCTGGTCATCGCCCTGCTCAGCGCGCTGCTGATGGCCGAGCGGTCGCTGGACCCGCTCGGCGATGCCTTCGCCCCCCGGGCGTCGGCGCTTCCGGGCTCGGTGGACGAGCAGGAGTTCACGAAGCTCGGCTACCTGCAGACCGAGATCTGGCCGTTCTTCCTCTTCGCCCTGACCGGCATGCTGCTGTTCCCCGCATCGAACGACCTGCTGCTCATGTTCGTCGCGCTCGAGGTCATGTCCCTCCCGCTGTACCTGCTGGCGGGCATGGCCCGTCGCCGTCGCCTGCTCTCGCAGGAGGCGGCCCTGAAGTACTTCGTGCTGGGCGCGTTCTCATCGGCCTTCTTCCTCTACGGCGTGGCGATGCTGTACGGCTTCAGCGGCACCGTCTCACTGGTCGGAATCGCCGATGCGCTGGCCGCGAAGCCCAGCCAGGGGACGCTGGTCGCGATCGGCATGGCCATGCTGCTGGTGGGCCTGCTCTTCAAGGTCGCGGCGGTGCCGTTCCATCAGTGGACGCCGGACGTCTACCAGGGCGCACCCACGCCGGTGACCGGCTTCATGGCGGCCACGGTCAAGATCGCCGCCTTCGGGGCGCTGCTGCGCGTGCTCTACGTGAGCCTGGGCGGCATGCGGTGGGACTGGGAGCCGATGCTGTGGATCATCGCGGTGCTGACGATGCTCGTCGGCTCGATCGTGGCGATCACGCAGACGGACATCAAGCGGATGATCGCCTACTCCTCGATCGCGCAGGCCGGCTTCATCCTGGTCGGAGTCGTCGCGGCGAGCCGCGAGGGACTGGCGGCCTCGATGTTCTACCTGATCGCCTACGCGTTCACGACGATCGGGATCTTCGCGGTCATCGCCATGGTTCGCGACGGCTCGGGGGAGGCCACCCACCTGTCCAAGTGGGTCGGCCTGGGCAAGAAGTCGCCGCTCGTGGCGTCCGTCTTCGCGATCTTCATGCTGGCACTCGCCGGGATCCCGCTCACCAGCGGCTTCATCGGCAAGTTCGGCGTCTTCACAGCGGCGATCGACAGTGGAGCCATCTGGCTGGTGATCGTGGCCGTCATCGCGAGCCTCATTGCGGCGTTCTTCTACGTGCGCGTGATCGTCCTGATGTTCTTCTCAGATCCGACTCCCGAGACGGCATCCGTCGTGGTCCCGTCGGCCTTCACCACGATCGCACTTGCGGCGGGCGCGACGGTCACCGTCGTGCTCGGTATCGTGCCGCAGCCGGTCATCGAACTGGTGACGCAGGCCGATGTGTTCATCCGGTAGTACGTTGCTGCGATGACGTCGACCCTGCTTGGCCTCCTGCTGCCCGACGCGGACCTTGAGGCCAGCCTCGGGGACGGGCTGGCTCAGGTCGAGCTGGGCCTTCGTGCCGCGGTGGCCAGCGACGATCCGTTCGTGGCCGACGCGTCCCGATACCTCGTCGACGCCGGCGGCAAGAGGTTCCGTCCGCTCCTCGTCCTGCTCGCCGCGCAGTTCGGCGATCCGCAGGCGAGCGGAGTGGTCCCGGCCGGCGTCGTCGTCGAGCTGACGCACCTGGCCACGCTGTACCACGACGACGTCATGGACGAGGCAGAGCTCAGGCGCGGCGCCCAGTCCGCGAACTCCCGCTGGGACAACACCATCGCCATCCTCACCGGGGACTTCCTGTTCGCCCGCTCGTCCGCGATCCTGGCAGATCTCGGCCCGGAGGCCGTTCGCATCCAGGCGCATACCTTCGAGCGACTGTGCACGGGCCAGATCCGCGAGACGGTCGGCCCGCGAACGGGTCAGGATCCGGTGGCCCACCACCTTGCCGTCGTGGCCGACAAGACCGGCTCGCTGATCGCGGCATCCGGCCGCTACGGGGCCCTCATGTCGGGCGCCCCGTCCGAGGCGGTGGAGGCGATGTCCCGCTTCGGCGAGCGCATCGGAGTGGCCTTCCAGCTGGCCGATGACCTGGTGGACATCACGTCCGAGTCGATGCAGTCCGGCAAGACGCCCGGCACCGACCTGCGCGAGGGCATTCCCACGCTGGCCTCGCTCCTGGCCCTGGCCGGCGACCTGCCCGGTGACCGCAGGCTCCGCGAACTCCTGAGCCGGCCCCTACCCGACGACGCCGAGCATGCCGAGGCGCTGGCCCTGCTGCGCTCCCACCCGGCGATCGAGTCCGCGCGGGCAGAGGCGAACCGGTGGGCAGACTCAGCTCGAGGCGAGCTCACGTCCCTGCCCGAAGGGGCAGCCCGTGACGTCCTCGAGCTGCTCTGCGACTACGTCGTGTCCCGCACGGGCTGACGTAGGTCGGGGTGGTCCTGGAAGGACGCCGGCACGGCGTCAGTCGGGCTCGATGACGTCAAGGCCCTTGCCGCGGGATCCGCTTCGGGCCTGGCGCAGCCCGTCGACCGACATGACGACGAGCGACGCCCAGACCAGGAGGAAGCCGACCCACCGCAAGGGCGACATCGCCTCGTGGAACACCGTGACGCCGAGCAGGAACTGGAACACGGGCGTGATGTACTGCATGATCCCGAGCGACGACAGCGGAATGCGGGTGGCTGCACCCCCGAAGGCGAGCAGCGGGATGGCGGTGACCGGACCGAGCAGCACCAGCAGGATGAGCAGTCCTCCGCCCTGAGACGCTGCGGACGTGCCGGAGGCGAGCCCCGCGATCATCACGACGACGGCGATCGGCGACAGGACCGCGGTCTCGATGGTCAGGCTCTCGACGGAGCCGACGCCGACCTGCTTCTTCATCAAGCCGTAGATGCCGAACGAGAAGGCCAGCACGAGGCTGATCCAGGGCAGCCGGCCGTAGCTGACCGTCAGGACCGCGACCGCGAGGACGGCGACCCCGACGGCCGCCCACTGACCGGGACGAAGGCGCTCGCGAAGCAGCAGCACGCCGAGCCCGACGGAGACGAGCGGGTTGATGAAGTAGCCGAGCGACGCCTCCACCACCTGGTTCGTCGCGACGGCGTAGACGTAGGTGCCCCAGTTGATGGCGAGGAACGCCGCGCCGACCGCGAGCATGAGGACGTTTCGGGCGGAGTGTGCGGCCCGGATGGTCTTGGCCCACGACCGAGTCGCCGTGGTCAGGATGGCCAGGAAGATGAGCGACCAGACGACCCGGTTGGCGACGACCTCGACTGGTGAGACGTCTTCGAGCAGGGTGAAGTACAGCGGGAAGAGCCCCCACAGTCCGTAGGCGACTAACCCGAGCAGGACGCCGATGCCCCCCTGGGACTGGGGCAGTCGCTGGCGAAGGCTCAGGTGACGGTCCAGGTGTCGCCGCCGTTGAGGAGGGTCTGTACGTCGCCGGGGCCGTGGGCGTCGATCTCGCGTTGGACCTGGTTGCGGACGAGACGGTCGTAGGAGGGCCGCTCGATGTCGCGGAAGATCCCGATGGGGGTGTCGGTGAGGGATCGGGGGTTGGACAGGCGGGACAGGGCGAACGCCAGGCCGGGGTCCTTGGCGTGGGAGTCGTGCCGCAGGATCGAGTCCTCGCCGACCTCCCGGACGACGCCGATCTTGATGTGCCCGTCCGCAGTGCGGACGACGCCCTTGTCGTTGTCCTTGCCGAACCGGATCGGCTCACCCTGGACGAGCCGGATCAGGTTGTCGTCACGGACGTCGTTGTCCTTGAGCGGCTCCCAGGCGCCGTCGTTGAAGATGTTGCAGTTCTGCATGATCTCGACCAGTGCGGTCCCCTCGTGACCCGCCGCGGCGCGCAGCACCTCGGTCAGGTGCTTTCGATCCGAGTCGATCGTGCGCGCGACGAAGGTGGCCTCCGCGCCGAGGGCGAGGGAGACGGGGTTGAAGGCGTAGTCGAGCGAGCCCTGCGGGGTGGACTTGGTGATCTTGCCCTGCTCGGAGGTGGGCGAGTACTGCCCCTTCGTCAGGCCGTAGATCCGGTTGTTGAACAGCAGGATCTTCAGGTTGACGTTGCGTCGGAGCGCATGGATGAGGTGGTTGCCGCCGATGCTCAGCGAGTCGCCGTCGCCGGTGATGACCCATACCGACAGGTCGGGTCGCGATACCGCGAGCCCCGTCGCGATGGCGGGCGCGCGGCCGTGGATCGAGTGCATGCCGTACGTGTTCATGTAGTACGGGAAGCGCGACGAGCAGCCGATGCCGGAGACGAAGACGATGTTCTCGCGGCGCAGGCCGAGTTCGGGAAGGAAGCCCTGCACGGCCGAGAGGATCGCGTAGTCACCGCAACCGGGGCACCACCGCACCTCCTGGTCGGACTTGAAGTCCTTGGCGGACAGCGGGATCTCGGTCTTGGGCACCAGGCGCAGGGACTCGATGGTGTCAGTCATGCGGACCTCACAGGCTTTCGATGGCGTCGGTGATGGCTTCGACGAGCTCGGTGGACTTGAACGGCATGCCGCGTACCTGGTTGATTCCCTTGATGTCCACGAGGAACTTCGCTCGCAGGAGCATCGACAGCTGGCCGAGGTTCATCTCCGGGACGAGCACCCGCTCGTAGGACCCCAGCACCTCGCCGAGGTTGTCGGGGAACGGGTTCAGGTGCCGAAGGTGGGCATGGGCGACCGACACCCCGGTACGGCGCGCGATCTCGCACGCTGCGCCGATCGGACCGTAGGTCGAGCCCCAGCCCAGGACGAGGACCCGGGCATCGCCCGAGGGATCGTCGACGACCAGGCGCGGGATCGTCTTCGCGATCGCGTCGACCTTCGCCTGGCGCAGTCGCACCATCAGGTCGTGGTTGTCGGCATCGTAGGAGATGCTGCCGACCCCGTCGGCCTTCTCGATCCCGCCGATGCGGTGCTCGAGTCCCGGCGTGCCGGGAACCGCCCACGCGCGGGCGAGCGTCTCAGGATCGCGCAGGTAGGGCCAGAACTCGTCCGAGCCATCCTTGGCGGTGTGGTTCGGCGCGGTGGCGAAGTTGGGGTCGATCGTCGGCAGGGCATCGGCGTCCGGGACGAGCCAGGGCTCCGAACCGTTGGCCAGGTAGCCGTCGGAGAGCAGGAACACCGGGGTGCGGTACTCGATGGCGATCCGCGCGGCCTCGATGGCCGCGAAGAAGCAGTCGGACGGCGACTGGGGCGCGACGATCGGCACCGGGGACTCGCCGTTGCGCCCGAACATCGCCTGCAGCAGGTCGGACTGCTCGGTCTTGGTCGGCAGGCCCGTCGAGGGACCACCGCGCTGGACGTCGACGATCACCAGGGGCAGCTCGAGGGACACGGCCAGACCGATGGCCTCGGACTTGAGGGCGACTCCGGGCCCCGACGTCGTCGTGACGCCGAGCGCGCCGCCGTACGCGGCTCCGAGTGCGGAGCCGATGCCGGCGATCTCGTCCTCGGCCTGGAAGGTGACCACGCCGAAGTTCTTGTGCTTGCTGAGCTCGTGCAGGATGTCCGATGCGGGCGTGATCGGGTAGCTGCCCAGGAACAGGGGCATCCCCGATTCCTGGCTGGCGGCGATGAGGCCGAAGGCCAGGGCGGGATTGCCGGTGATGTTGCGGTACACCCCCGGCAGGGAGGTGCGCGGGTGCGATCTCGTACTGGACGGAGAAGGACTCCGTCGTCTCGCCGAAGGACCAGCCCGCCTCGAAAGCGGCGAGGTTGGCCGCCAGGATCTCAGGCTTCGACGCGAACTTCTTCTGCAGGAAGCGCCGGGTGCCGTCGGCGCCTCGCGAGTAGAGCCAGGACAGCAGCCCGAGCGCGTACATGTTCTTGGCGCGCTCGGCCTCCTTCTTGGTGACGTTGAACGACTTGAGTGCCTCGACGGTCTGCGCTGTCAGCGCGACGGCGTGCACGTTGTACGTGTCGAGGGAGCCATCCTCGAGCGGATTGGCCTCGTAGCCGACCTTCTCCAGGGCCCGCTTGGTGAACTCGTCGGTGTTGGCGATGATGTCGGCCCCGCGCGGCAGGTCCTTGACGTTCGCCTTGAGGGCCGCCGGGTTCATGGCGACCAGGACGTTGGGCGCATCGCCCGGCGTGGTGATGTCGTGATCGGCGAAGGCGAGCTGGAACGCCGACACCCCGCCGATGGTCCCCGCTGGCGCCCGGATCTCCGCCGGGTAGTCGGGGAGGGTGGACAGGTCGTTGCCCAGGCCACCCGTCTCGGACGTGAACCGATCCCCGGTCATCTGCATGCCGTCGCCGGAGTCACCGGCGAAGCGGATCACGACCCTGGTCACCTGGACGACCTGCTTGCTCACAGTGTCCCCTTTTCGGGATGGGGTTGGCTGCCGACCCAGCGCCGGCGAGTGCATGTAACGGAAACACGAGAAGTCTTCAGGGTTACATTCTGCCCCTCGTGACGAGAAGGGTGGGCAGTGGGTGTCCGCGGCGTCACTACTCTGGGGGGATGATCGAGCCGGCGGAGGAGCTCTGGCCCGCAATGCGGGTCGCCCGCGAGCCCGATGTCCGGATCGTGCTGGCGAATCTCGGACTGGCCTGCTGCTCCCTGGAGGTCGACGCAGCCGTGATCCGCGGACTCCTGGTGCCGGAGTCGGGGCACCCGGAGGCCGCGTGCACCGTCCTGCTCGTGTCCGGCACGGTGACGCGCGCACTGGCTCCGGCGGTGCGTCGCGCCTTCGAGGCATGTGCCGGGCCGGTCGCCGTCGTCTCGTTCGGGGCGTGTGCCACGTCGGGAGGTCCCTACTGGGACGCGCCCATGGTCGAGGCCGTCGACCGGCTGGTCCCTGTGGCCGAGTACGTGCCCGGTTGCCCGCCCCGCCCCGAGGCGCTCGTCGCCGGCATCCTTGCGGCGGCGGCCGGAGCGGGCCCATGAGGACGGTCATGTCGGAGGACTGGCGGGCAGCGCTGACGCAGATGCGTGCGGACGGCTTCGACTTCCTCGACTACCTGACGGCCATCGATCGCCTGGACGCGATCGAGGTGATCGCGCACCTGCTCCGCACCGGCACCGGGGAGCATGTGCTCGTCCGGACCCTCATCGAACGCGAGAGCCCGACCCTCGAATCCGTCACGCCGGTGTATCCAGGCGCCGGGTGGCACGAGCGCGAGACCGCCGAGATGCTCGGCGTCCGGTTCGCGGGCCATCCGGATCCGCGGCCGCTTCTGCTGCGAGCGCCGGTCGAGGTGCCACCGCTGCGCAAGGAGGCGCCCCTGCCCGCTCGCGTCCAGACCCCCTGGCCGGGATCGGTCGACACGGCAGCGGCGACCGGCCGGCGCCAGCGGGTCCCGGGCGTTGCCGAGACCTGGCTCGAGGATCGGCCATGAGCGGTGGGGGCTCCGGCCCGCGCGGAGTGATCGGGCTGAGAGCCGAGGCCTGCACCTCATGCATGCTCTGCGTCCGGGAGTGCCCGACGTGGTGCATCTCGCTCGTCTCCCACTCGCAGGACGTCGGCGAGCCCGGGGCTCGGCGCCCCAGGTCCGTCAATGTGCTGGACGCCTTCGAGATCGACTTCGGCCTGTGCATGTACTGCGGGATCTGCGTCGACGTCTGCCCGTTCGACGCGCTGGAGTGGCGGCCGGCCTTCGACTACGCGTCCGGCGATCGGACCGCCCTCGTCCAGGGGATCGAGCAGCTGTCGGCGTGGCTCGACGGTCCCGCCTGACCCGGCCGCCGGGTCGTCGCGCTACCGGTAGTTGTCGAACTGCACGGCGAAGTCGAGGTCGGCCGCCTTCACGAGCGCCTGGACGGCCTGTAGGTCGTCGCGGCTCTTGCTGCTGACCCGAAGCTCCTCGCCCATCACCTGGGCCTTGACGCCCTTGGGCCCCTCGTCGCGGATGAGCTTGCCCAGCTTCTTCGCCTGCTCCTGGCTGATGCCGGCCTTGAAGGTGCCGGAGATCTTGTACTCCTTGCCGGACGACCGCGGGTCGTCGGCCTCGAACGACTTGAGGCTGAGCCCACGCTTGATGATCTTCTCGCGGAACACCTCGAGGGCGGCCTTCGCGCGCTCCTCGGTACCGGACGTGATCTCGACGGCGAGCTCGCCCTTCCACTCGATCGTGGTACCGGTGTTCTTGAAGTCGAAGCGCTGGGCCAGCTCCTTGGCCGCCTGGTTAACGGCGTTGTCGGCCTCCTGCCGATCGACCTTGGAAACGATGTCGAAGCTGCTGTCTGCCATGTGACCTCCTCAGGTCGGGTCATTGTGTCAGGTGCCTGTCAGGTCGGGGGCTCTCGCCGCAGCGGCAGCGGGAAGTCGGGCCGGTCCGCGTCGATCTCGCGGGCCAGGCGGTGGCCGTCGAAGACCGCCTCGGAGATCCATCGTGGCGCGGCCGCGTCGCCGATCAGGTGGACCGCGGCTATCCCGGCGGCGGCCAGGGCTGCCGGATCGGCGATCAGTTCGTCGTGGAGCCCGCGGTCCGGCAGTTGGTGCGTCACGAGGACGAGATCGTCGACCTCGAGGGTCGTGCGTTCGCCGTACTCCGTCCGCCCCTCGACACCGTGTCTCGTACGACCGGTGATCGTGGCTCCCACGTGCATCCGGACGCCGGCGTCGTGGAGGTGCGCTCGCAGCATCGGCCCCTCCAGGCTGCCGTCGGACAGCGGCGAGACGACGGGCTCGGGGGTGACCAGGTGGACGTCGTACCCCTGCGCCGCCAGTAGCTCGGCGATCCCCGGGCCCACGTAGTAGCCGTCGCAGTCGTAGACGGCCACCCGCCGGCCGGCGGGCCGCTCGCCGGACATGATCCGCTCCGGTGTCAGGGCGTCGACGACCCCGTCGATGGGTGCGACGCCGTCGGGCTGGCTGCCGTCGCCCGCCCAGTGGCTGCCGGTGGCAACGACGACGATGTCGGCGCCATAGTCGAGGATGTCTGCGGTGGTGAGCCGGCGGTTGACGATGACCTCGACGTTGGGCTGCTGCGCCAGCTGGGTCGCACGCCAGTCGACGATGCGGCCCCAGTCGCCGAGCGTCGGGAGGCGCCGGGTCCAGCGCATGCGTCCGCCGATCTCTCCGGCCGCCTCGACCAGGTGGACGGCCTGGAACCCGCGTCGGGCCAGCACGAGGGCGCACTCGAGACCGGCCGGGCCGCTGCCGACCACGAGGACCGATCGGTCGGGGTCGACCGTGGCGGGAACACGCTCGGGGTGCCAGCCGCGCCGGAACTCCTCACCCGCCGTGGCGTTCTGGATGCACCCGATGTGGCCGAACACCTCCTCGCGGTGGATGCACACGTTCGAGCCGGTGCACTCCCGGATGTCGGCCAGCCGACCCGTCCGGATCTTGCTGGGCAGGAACGGGTCGGCGATGGCCGGACGAGCGGCGCCGATCAGGTCGAACCGGCCCGAGCGGATCACCTGGGCCATCTGGTCCGGGTTCGTGTAGCGCCCGACGCCGACGATGGGCTTGCCGGTGGCCTCGCGGACGCGACTCGTCCAGGGCAGTTGATGGCCCTCGGGGTAGTACCGGGCGGTGCCGGAGTCCTCGGGCCACGAGCCGACGGTGACGTCGAAGAGGTCGACCAGGGGGTCGGCCATCGCGACGAACTCCAGCATCTCGTCGATGTGCACGCCCGGCAGGCCGTCACGTCCGTCGATGCAGATGCGCGTCGCGACGGCGCACTCGTCACCGATGGCGGCCCGCACGCGCTCCAGGGTCTCGAGCTGGAAGCGCGCTCGCCCGGCCAGGGAGCCCCCGTACCCATCGGTGCGCAGGTTGGTGCGCGTGGAGAGGAACTGCGTCATCAGGTAGCCGTGCGCCCCGTAGACGTACACGATGTCGAAGCCGACGTCGCGGGCCCGCCTCGCCGCATCGACGAAGTCCTGCTGCACGCGGGTGATGTCGTCGAGAGTCATCTCACGGGCGGAAGAGCCCCAGCGGATGCGGGCACCCGCGCGGCTCGGGGCTATGCGGGTATGGCGGGTGTGGACGTTCTTGCTCGAGTTGCCGCCGTGGTAGAGCTCGAGGCCCGCCAGGGCCCCGTGCGCGTGCACCGCGGAGACGGTGGCCCGCAGGGCGTCGGCGTCGCGCTCGTCGCGGTTGTACGCCGCGACGTTGGACTCCTCGTCGGCGTCCTCGGAGACGGGGGAGTACTCGACGCAGACCCCGCCCCAGCCGCCCTCTGCCTTGATCCCGCGGAAGGCGGCCTGGCCCATCGGTTGACGGGTCCCGAATCCGGACGCGTGGGGCACCTGGTAGAAGCGGTTGGGGAGCGTCTTCGGGCCCACTCGGACCGGCTCGAACAGGATGGCGTGCCGTGGGTCCAGCCCCATGAGCCCTCCTCGGCGGCCGGCCCGCGACCCTCCGGGGCGTATCGATTGGTGCTGCGTCGGTCGTGCCGGGGACCGGGCGGAGGGCGCGGACGTCGAACGCCGAGCATGCCACAGGAGCGTCGTGGCCTCACCCTCATGCCCCCAGCGACGTCGGCCATCGGGACGTGTCCACGAAGGCACGGTGACGGGTGTCGCTGCGGCGCGCGCGCCCGGGAGATGGATCCACCGGTGCCGATCGTCCATCCCCGAGCGGGCTGTGTATCCTTCTGCGAGCGACCAGGCAGGTTGCCCGAGTGGCCAATGGGAGCGGACTGTAAATCCGTCGGCGATGCCTTCGAAGGTTCGAATCCTTCACCTGCCACGCGCTGCAAGGGCCGTTCCCGACGGGGGCGGCCCTTGCTCGTGCGCCGGGGGATAGCGTCCCGTCCATGAACCGGCCGACGCGCCTTCGGGAACTGCTGCCCGGCGTCCTGGTGGCCACGTCCCGGCGCTATGCCACGACGTCCACCGTCCTTCTCGACGGATCGGGCGGCGCCGTCGTCATCGATCCGGCCTGGGACCCGGATGAGCTGGCAGCCATCCCCGCGGACCTCCGGGCTCTCGGCGTGCGCTGCCTTGCCGGCCTGGCGACCCATGAGCACTACGACCACGTCATGTGGCACCCCGACCTGGGTGAGGTTCCCCGCTGGTCATCGCCCGGGACGGTCGCGCGCCTGGCCTCGCGCCGCGACGAGCTGCTGGGTCCGCTCGCCGAGTACCTGACCCCCGACCTGATCGCCATCGCCGGTCGGCTGGTTCCCCTGCCCGGTGATGCCCTGCCCTGGGCCGGCCCGCGGTCCCGGTGCGTCGTCCACGACGCGCATGCGCCGAACCACCTGGCGGTCCTGGTGGAGGAGAGCGGGGTGCTCGTCGCAGGAGACATGCTGAGCGACGTCGAACTGCCGATGCCTGCGGACGCCGACGCCACGCTCGACGGGTATCGATCCGGTCTCGAGCGGCTGCGTGACGTCGTCTCCGAGGCGGCCTGGCTGATCCCGGGCCACGGCACGCCCACGGACCGACCGCGGGATCGTTTCGACGCCGACCTGCGCTACCTCGACGCGCTGCAGTCCGGTCTGCCCTCGGACGACCCCCGGGTGGTCGATCCCTCGAACCGGTCCCTGCACGAGGCGAACCTGCGCCGCGCCGCCCAGTAGCCCACCCCCACCCCCACCCCCACCGACCTTCGCGAGTGGGGAGTTGTTGGGCCCATTTCTCGCATTTCCACCCCGACGTCTCACCGCTCGCCGGGGGTCGGGGGGGGGGGTTAGGGGGTGCGGGTGGGGGATGGCTGCTGCTGGGTGATGCAGTGGATGCCGCCGCCGCGGGCGAAGATCGCACGCGCGTCCACCAGCACCACCTCGCGGCCCGGGTAGGCCCGCCGGAGAAGCGCGGCCGCCCGCTCGTCGCCCGGGTCGTCGAACGAGCACAGGATGACCGCCCCGTTGCACACGTAGTGGTTGATGTAGCTGTAGTCGACCCAGCCCTCCTCGTCGCGCAGCACATCGGGAGCCGGGACCGCGATGAGCTCGAGGTCGCCGTGCGCGGCCAGGGCGGCGCGGACCTCCTGCGTGACGGCGAAGTCGGGATGCTCGGGGGCGCGCTGATCGTGGAAGAGGACCGTGCCGGGTCCGGCGAAGCACGCAACGATGTCGACGTGCCCCCGGGTGCCGAACTCGTCGTAGTCACGCGTCAGGCCCCGATCGAGCCAGATCACCCGGTCGACGCCCAGGGTGCGGTGCAGCTCGAGCTCGACCTGGTCCTGCGTCCAGTGCGCGTTGCGACCCTCGCCGAGCTGCACCGTCCGGGTCACCAGCACGGTGCCCTCGCCGTCGACGTGGATGCCACCCCCCTCGTTGACCATCGAGGACGGGACGATCTCCGCTGCGGCCGCCTGGCAGACGACGGAGGCGATGCGCGCGTCATGCTCCCAGGTGGCCCAGTCCGCCGCTCCCCAGCCGTTGAAGACCCAATCGACGCCGGCGACCTCTCCGCCCGCACCGATGACGAACGTCGGCCCGATGTCGCGCATCCACGCGTCGTCAAGCGACGCCGTGACGAGCTCGACCCGGTCGTCCAGCCAGTCCGCGACGATGCCGGTGTCCGACGGATCGACGACCATCGTCACCGGCTCGAAGTCGACCACGGCGTTGGCGACAGCCGCCCATGCCCGTCGGGCCTCGTCGGCCGCAGCCGGTGTGTCACCCAGCGTGTATCCCGACGTGGGCCACGCCATCCACGTGCGGTCATGCGGCTCCCACTCGGCGGGCATCCGCCATGCCGAGGGGGGTCGGAGGCTGGGAGCGCTGTCGTCGACGCTGGTCACGATGCCTCGAGGGCGTACGTCACGCCGGTCAGGTCCTCGCTGATCGACCACAGCCGGACGGCGTCGACCACGCTCTGGGCAGCCTTGCTCCGACCCACGATCCGCGGGTGGCCGCGCTGCTCGAGGAAGCCGTCCGGCCCGATGTAGGAGCCGCCGGGCAGCCCGGCCGCGGTGGCGGCGAAGAGGGTCGGCAGTGCACCCATCTCGGCGCTCTGGCCAAGGACCCGGGTGGCCAGCTCGGTCGGCCCGACCAGCCACCCGCGACCGCTCAGCGTGGGTCCGGCGGCCTGCAGGTTGGTCGAGGCGAACCCCGGATGGGCGGCAAAGGCACCGACATGGACGCCGCTGTGGTCGAGTCGGCGCTGCAGTTCGGCGGTGAACAGCAGGTTGCTCAGCTTGCTCTGGCCGTAGGCGCCCCAGGAGCGGTAGCGCCGAGCGCCCATCAGGTCGTCGAAGTGCATCGAGCCCATTCGGTGGGCACCGGACGACACGGTGACGACCCGTGACCGCGGCCGGGCGATCAGGGCGGGCAGCAGCAGGCCCGTGAGCGCGAAGTGGCCGAGATGGTTCGTGCCGAACTGCATCTCGAAGCCGTCGGCCGTCGTCATCCTCGGGATCGCCATGATGCCGGCGTTGTTGATCAGGAGGTCGAGGCCATCGGGGTGGAGGACGGACCAGCCGGACGCGAAGGCCCGGACCGACGCGAGGTCGGCGAGGTCCAGGGCAAGCACCTCGACGTCGGCGTGCGGGACCACGGCGCGAATCCGGGCCGCTGCGTCGTCACCGCGAGCCGGGTTCCTGACCGCCAGGCAGACCTGGGCCCCGTGCGCGGCGAGCTCGTGAGCCGTGTGGAATCCGAGTCCGGAGTTGGCGCCGGTCACGATCGCTCGTCGACCGGTCAGGTCGGGCATGTCGGCGGGGGTCCACTTCGGGGTATCGGGCACCGGCACAGTCAACCGTGTTTGGGCGGACCGCGCTGAACGCACCTCGATTTCACGTCCGCGACGCCCCGTGTGTACGCTTGGCAGGCTTTAGGCCCCTTTAGCTCAGACGGCAGAGCGTCTCCATGGTAAGGAGAAGGTCTACGGTTCGATTCCGTAAAGGGGCTCGGTGGGGTGCTCGTTGCCCCATTGCTCGGCGGGGTAGCTCAGTTGGTAGAGCAAGCGGCTCATAATCGCTGTGTCGCCGGTTCAAGTCCGGCCTCCGCTACTCGACCAGCACGACCGACACGAAGCGAACCACCAGCAGGACCCGCACGACCATCGCGCTTGGCAAGCCCGCTTGCTGAGACCACACGAAAGAGGAAGACCAGTGGCCAAGGCTACCGACATTCGCCCCAAGATCACGATGGCGTGCGAGGACTGCAAGCACCGCAACTACATCACCAAGAAGAACCGCCGCAACGACCCCGACCGGCTCGAGGCGAAGAAGTTCTGCCCGAACTGCCGCAAGCACACGAACCACAAGGAAACCCGCTAGTCCGGGTGCCAGGGATTCGCCCACGGTCGCGCTGATGGCCCTGAATCCGGAGTTCGTCGGGCGCGTGTACGCGCCGAGCCCCCCCTACCTGGTCTGCCGCGAGAAGATCCGCGAGTTCGCGAGCGCCGTCGGCGACGCGAATCCTGCGTACCACGACGTCGCCGCCGCCCAGGCCCTCGGCCACGCCGACCTGGTCGCACCGCCGACCTTCGCCATCGTGATGTCCATGCGAGCCAGCTCGGTCGTGACGTTCGACCCGGACCTCGGACTCGACTACACGCGCGTCGTGCATGGCGAGCAGCGCTTCGCCTACGACCGGCCGATCGTCGCGGGCGACGAGCTCGTCGTCATCACGACCATAGAGAACATCCGCACCGCCGCGGGCAACGACATGATCACCACTCGGGGCGACATCGAGACGCTGACTGGCGAGCACGTCGCGACCACGCATTCGCTGATCGTGTCGCGCGGCCCGGACGGGGAATCCGCATGAGCCGCCTCGCGCTCGCGGACGTCGAGGTCGGGGACGAGCTGCCCGCCCAGTCCTTCTCACTGCAGCGCGTGGATCTCGTCCGCTATGCGGGCGCCTCCGGCGATTTCAACGTGATCCACTGGAACGAGCGCGTGGCCACGTCCGTGGGACTGCCCAATGTGATCGCCCACGGCATGCTCACCATGGCCGAGGCCATCCGCGTCGTGACCGACTGGGCGGGAGATCCGGGCGCGGTGATCGACTATGGAGTGCGGTTCACCCGGCCCGTCGTCGTACCCGATGACGATCAGGGCGCCACGCTGGTGGTCCGAGCCACGGTGACGGCGAAGAACGAGGACGGCACGGTCGTCGTCGCGATCGTCGCGACGAGCGAGGGTGCGACGGTGCTCGGCCGAGCCACGGCCACCGTCCGCCTCGCCTGACGCACCCGGTCCGCTGCCGCACGCGCCCGGTCCGCTCGCCTATGGTGGCCGCGTGCAGACTCCCGCCACGCTCGCCGAGCGAACGACACTGCGCGTCGGCGGACCGGCAGCCGACTGGATCGTGGCGCGCACCGACCAGGAGCTCGTCGACGCGGTGCGGTCCTGCGACGACGCCGGCACCCCGGTTCTCATCCTGGGCGGCGGCAGCAACGTGCTCGTGGGCGACGCGGGCTTTCCGGGGACGGTCATCGAGGTCGCCACGACGGGCGTTCACTCGTCGGTGGACCCCGAGACAGTGCTCCTCGAGGTCGCGGCGGGCGAGCCGTGGGACGCCGTGGTCGCCCGGGCCGTCATCGAGGGCTGGTCCGGCATCGAGGCCCTCTCCGGCATCCCTGGCCGAACGGGAGCGACCCCGATCCAGAACGTGGGTGCCTACGGGCAGGACGTCGGCCAGGTGGTGACCACGATTCGGGTCCTGGATCGCGCCAGTGGCCGGATCGAGACCCTCGAGTCGGGCGAGTGCGGATTCGGCTACCGCACGAGCCGGTTCACGGCGGACGTTGACGGGTGGGTCGTGCTCGGCGTCACCCTGGCCTTGCGCCCGGATCGGCGGGGCGTGGTTCGCTACCGGGACCTGGCCGGCCGGCTCGGCGTCGAGATCGGCGCCACGGCCGACGTGCGCCAGGTTCGGGCGGCCGTGCTCGAGCTGCGACGAGGCAAGGGGATGGTCCTCGACCCGGCCGACCCCGACACGCGCAGTGCCGGCTCCTTCTTCACCAACCCGATCGTCGACCGGGCCACGAGCGGACGCATCCCCGCCGAGTGCCCCCGCTATCCGGCCGAGCTCGGGGTCAAGCTCAGCGCGGCCTGGCTGATCGAGAACGCCGGCGTGGCACCCGGGTTCTGCGTCGCGCCCGGCGCACGGGCTCGGGTCTCGACGAAGCACACGCTGGCGCTGACGAACGCCGACGGAGCCACAGCCGCCGACCTCCTGGCCCTGGCCGGGGAGATCCGGGACCGAGTCCTGAGCCGGTTCGGGATCGAGCTGCAGCCCGAGGTCCGGCTGGTCAATTGCTCGTTGCAGGGCGTTGGTCCTACCCGCGGGTGACGTTTTCGGCTCCTCGAGTGTCCGATGGGCATCTAACGTGAGGTCCGAGTGCTGGAGGTACCTCATGCGCATGGTCGTCCCCGTGGCCCTGACCGCGATCCTGCTCGCGGGCTGTTCGGCGAGCGTGTCGATCGGCGACGAGTCCCCGAACGGCTCCACGTCGCCGAGCGGCTCCGCAACCGTGGAGCCCGAGCCGTCGTCGACGGCCATCGCGCCCATCGACGACGCGCCGACGGACACGCCCTCCGGATCGGCGGCGCCGACCGGTGCCGTTGCCGCCGCCGACTGGCAGATCGTGAGCCAGGACCTCGGGCAGGACGGGGCGCAACTGGTGTTCGACGCGGCCGCCGACGGCAGCACGGCCGTGGCGAGCGTGCTGTCCGAGGTGTCCGCCGACGACTACGACGCCGGCATCGTGTACTCGCAGGACGCCGGGGCGACCTGGGCCTGGGGCGGACTCGTCGCCGATGCGGGACAGACCTTCCCCGAGGGCATCCTCCTCGTGGCGGACGGCGCCGTGATCGTCGGGACGAACCAGGTCAACAAGGGCGGAGGCCTGGAGAGCCGGGCCTTCGTGGCCGTGGCTGCCGCACCGGGCTTCGAGCCGAAGGAGGTCGACCTGCCCGAGCAGTTCGCGGGCAACGGCGTGCACCTGCAGGACATCGTCGCGGTCGACGGCGAGTGGGTGATCGCGGGCTACACGCAGGGCAAGCCGGACGACAAGGGCCGCACCAGGCAGACCGCGGTCCTGTGGCGCTCCAGCGACGAGGGCGCCAACTGGACCAAGCAGGTGCTGAAGGTCCCGGGCGGCCAGGACACCGTGATCAAGCAGCTGGTCATCGCCCCCGACGGGACGTGGAACGCCGTCGGACAGGTATCCAGCGGCGACCTGATCAGTCAGTACGACCCGATGTGGATGACATCGACGGATGGTGGGAAGACGTTCACCCTGCAGGGCACGGACGTGCTCACTGGCGACTTCGACCAGGGGGCGAACCGGATCGCCATCAACGACGACGGCTCGGTGGCGATCCTCGGATGGGACGAGGTGACGGACGAGGAGCACTCCACCGTCTCGGCGATGTGGCTGGCGGTGCCGGGCCACGACCTCGCCCGGCTCGGTGACTCCGGCGTGCCGGTCGCCGGCGGCACGCCGCAGGGCCAGTTCCTCGACGGCATCCTGTGGGACGAGGACACCCTGGTCGCCTGGGGCAGCGCCGACGGCGTCTACCCGATGCCCGACGTGCAGTTCTGGGCCCTCAGCGGCGGCCAGCTCGAGCCCTCCGCGACCCTGCCCGGCAACGGGACGGCCCTGGCCGTCAGCCGCATCCTGACGGGCGGCGACACGGTCCTGGCGTTCGGCTTCACGGGCGAGGACATCGACCAGGCGGACGTCGGCATCTGGCGAGGCAGCCTCACCAAGTAGCGCGGGACCGTGGCACCTGGTCCGCTCGTGCTGACCCTGCGGCCGGGCCGAAGCCGCTACTGGGCCTCGGCCAGCAACGTCGCCATCCGCCCGACGCCCTCGGTGATGTCGGCGTCCGACGTCGCGTACGACAGCCGCAGGTAGCCGGGCGTGCCGAAGGCCTCACCCGGCACGACGGCCACCTCGACCTCATCGAGGATCAGGCCCGCGAGGTGGGCCGAGGACTCGACGACCACGCCGCGCAGCGTCGTGCCGACGAGGTCCCGCACGGACGGATAGACGTAGAAGGCGCCCTCGGGCAGGGGGCAGGTGACGCCAGGGATTGCGTCGAGCAGGCCGGCCATCAGCACCCGGCGTCGGTCGAAGGCGGCGCGCATCTCCGCGACGGCGGACAGATCCCCGCGAACGGCGGCGAGGGCGGCAATCTGGGACACGTTGGCCACGTTCGAGGTGGCGTGCGACTGCAGGTTCGTCGCGGCCGTGACGACGTCGGCCGGCCCGATCATCCAGCCGACCCGCCAGCCGGTCATCGCATAGGTCTTTGCCACCCCGTTGACGACCACGCACCGCTCGGCGAGCTCGGGAACGAGGACGGGCATCGAGGAGAACTGCGCCTCGCCGTAGACGAGGTGCTCGTAGATCTCGTCCGTGACCACCCACAGCCCGTGCGCGACTGCCCACTCACCGATGGCCTTGACCTGCGCGGGGGAGTAGACCGCCCCGGTGGGGTTGGAGGGCGAGACGAAGACCAGCACCTTGGTGCGCTCGGTGCGGGCGCTCTCGAGCTGGTCGACGGTGGCCCGGTAGCCGGAGGTCTCGTCGGTCATGATCTCGACGGGGACTCCGCCAGCGAGCCGGATCGACTCCGGGTAGGTGGTCCAGTAGGGAGCCGGGAGGAGCACCTCGTCGCCGGGGTCGAGCAGGGTCGCGAAGGCGTTGTAGAGGGCCTGCTTGCCGCCGTTGGTGACGAGGACCTGGCTCGCGGGGACGGCCAGTCCCGAGTCGCGCAGGGTCTTGGCGGCTATGGCCTCCTTCAGCTCGGGCAGGCCGCCCGCGGGGGTGTAGCGGTGCCACCGCGGGTCCGAGCAGGCCTCGATGGCGGCCTGCACGATGTAGCCGGGGGTCGGGAAGTCGGGCTCCCCGGCGCCGAAGCCGACCACCGGCCGGCCGGCCGCCTTGAGGGCCTTGGCCTTGGCGTCCACGGCCAGGGTGGCGGACTCGGTGATGGATCCGATTCGGCGGGAGACGCGAGAAGTCATGGGCACATCCTTGCAGCCGGTAGTCGGCGACGGGCGGCAGGCCGTCCGGGCGGGGGGACCGGATTGGACCGGGCCGACGGGCGGCCCGTAGACTCCTCCGCGAAGTAGGTCGGCGTCAGCCTGCCCTCCGGACTGCTCGGTGGGGGCAACCGGCTGTCGGACGCACTGCTTGAAGGGTCGTAGCTCAATTGGTAGAGCACCGGTCTCCAAAACCGGCGGTTGGGGGTTCAAGTCCCTCCGGCCCTGCGAGTCGATCGAGGATCGGGTTGCAGGACGGCCCGCGCGCACCGCGTGCGGTCCGAGGAGTTCGAGACGAAGGTAGGACGGCATGACGGATACCGATGCCCTGTCCGATCGCGGGTCCGATGGCCGCGGTCGAAAGGACCGTGCCCAGGGCAGCGTGTTCTCCCGTATCGCGCTGTTCATCCGGCAGGTCATCGTCGAACTGCGCAAGGTCATCTGGCCGACGCGCAAGGAGCTGATCGCCTACACGACCGTCGTCGTCGTCTTCGTGGTCGCGATGGCCGGCATCATCGCCGGCTTCGACTTCGTGTTCGCCAAGGCGGTCCTCTTCGTCTTCGGCTGATCCGGCACCCGACAACTGCTTCCCCACCACCCAAGCAAGGAGACTGACCACCGTGTCCGAACCGGACTACACGTTCCCTGACGATGCCGACGCGCAGGCGGCCGTCGAGGCTGCTGAGCAGATCGTGGCCGACGAGGCCGTCGCCGAGGAGATCACCGCCGAGGAGGTCACCGCCGAGGAGGTCACCGCTGAGGGGGAGGCGGAGGTCGTCGCCGAGGCCGAGGAGATCGTCGAGAGCGTGGAGGCCGAGGAGGAGGACCCCTCGGTCGCGTTCCGCGAGCAGATGCGCATCGCTCCGGGCGACTGGTACGTGATCCACTCGTACGCCGGCTACGAGAACAAGGTCAAGGGCAACATCGAGACCCGCATCACCACCATGAACATGGAGGACTACATCTTCCAGGTCGAGGTGCCGATGGAGGAGGTCACCGAGATCAAGAGCGGTGTCCGCAAGCTCGTTCGCCGCAACAAGTTCCCCGGCTACGTCCTGGTCCGCATGGAGCTGACCGACGAGTCGTGGGGCGCGATCCGGCACACGCCGGGCGTCACAGGCTTCGTGGGCCACGGGCACCAGCCGGCCCCGCTCTCACTGGACGAGGTCGTGTCCATCCTGGCCCCCGTGCCGGAGAAGAAGGCCTCGACGCCGGGTGGGTCCGGTCCGTCCGGCGCCTCGCCGGCCCAGACGGTCGAGATCGACTTCGCGGTCGGCGACTCCGTCACGGTGGTCGACGGGCCCTTCGCCACGCTGCACGCCACGGTCTCCGAGATCAACATCGAGGCCCAGAAGGTCACGGGCCTCGTCGAGATCTTCGGCCGCGAGACCCCCGTCGAGCTGGCCTTCAGCCAGATCAACAAGAACTAGCACCGCCTCAGCACGCACGAGAACGGCTTCACTGCACGACCTCCGCAGGCGCCGCCCGCGGAGGAACCACAACGAAGGACCCGACACACCATGGCACCCAAGAAGAAGAAGGTTGCCGGCCTGATCAAGCTTCAGATCCAGGCTGGGGCCGCTAACCCGGCTCCGCCGGTGGGCCCTGCCCTGGGCCAGCACGGCGTCAACATCATGGAGTTCTGCAAGGCCTACAACGCCGCCACCGAGAGCCAGCGTGGCAACGTGATCCCGGTCGAGATCACGGTCTACGAGGACCGCTCGTTCGAGTTCACGCTCAAGACCCCGCCGGCATCGCGCCTGATCCTCAAGGCAGCCGGCCTCGAGAAGGGCTCGGGCAACGCGCCCAAGGTCAAGGCCGGCTCGATCACCCGTGCACAGGTGCGCGAGATCGCCGAGACCAAGATGCCCGACCTCAATGCCAATGACGTCGACGCCGCGATGAAGATCATCGAGGGCACCGCTCGCCAGATGGGCATCACCGTCAGCGCCTAGCGCCGACCACGAGCCCGCCTCGGCGGACTCGCACCAGACCACCAACCGTGGGAGAGCCAGCGCGGCTCGCCAACCACGCACTGCGAAGGAGCAGACATGAAGCGCAGCAAGGCCTACCTGGCCGCAGCAGAGAAGATCAACCCGGACGACCTCTACACGCCCCTCGCGGCGGTCCGCATCGTCAAGGACACCACGAGCACCAAGTTCGACCCCACGGTCGAGGTCTCGATGCGGCTCGGGGTGGACCCCCGCAAGGCCGATCAGATGGTCCGAGGCACGGTCAACCTTCCCAATGGCACGGGCAAGACCGCCCGGGTCCTGGTCTTCGCCAACGGCGACAAGGCGGAGGAGGCCCGTGCGGCCGGCGCCGACTACGTCGGGTCCGACGACATGATCGAGAAGGTCAAGGGCGGCTGGACGGACTTCGACGCCGCCGTCGCCACGCCGGACCTGATGGGCAAGGTCGGGACGCTCGGCAAGGTGCTCGGCCCGCGTGGGCTCATGCCCAATCCGAAGACCGGCACCGTCACCATGGACGTCGCAAAGGCCGTGACCGAGATCAAGGGCGGCAAGATCGAGTTCCGCGTCGACAAGCACTCCAACCTGAACTTCCCGATCGGCAAGGCATCGTTCACGGAGGAGGCCCTCATCGAGAACTACACGGCCGCCCTCGACGAGATCCTGCGCCTGAAGCCCTCCGCCGCGAAGGGCCGCTATGTCAAGAAGGCGACGATGTCGTCGACGATGGGTCCCGGAGTCCCGCTCGATCCCAACCGGGTCAAGAACCTCCTGGCCGACGACGAGCAATAGAGCAGTCGCGGGGAGCGGGCGCCGACGCAAGTCGACGCCCGCTCCGCTGTTTCGTGGCAGGATCGGGGGACGACCGGGGATCGCGGTGGCTGAGGGGGTGCGGTGGTGAGGCTCCGCAGGGTGCTGACCGTCCTGGCCGTCGGTGCCGTCGCGATCATGATCGGCGCCACGTCCGCGATCGCATCCGAGGCGGAGGGCTGCTACGGGTCGTTGGTCTCGCATTCGGTCGACGGTGAGCAGATCTCCCTCGCCCGCCCGCCGGACGCCAGTGCCACTCCCGAGAACCCCTTCGTCGTGGATCCGCAGGGCCGAGTCACCTGGTACGGCGAGGCAAGCAGCACCATCACCGACGCGACCTGGTCCGTTTCCGCGGTGGGCATCCCGTTCCTCAGCGGCGGCGCGCCGAACCCCGAGGGCGTGCGCATCTACGAGGGCACGCTCGACCTGGCCACCCTCCCCGCGCCCGCCTCATGGCTGCTGACGGGCGCGATGGTCATCCCCGTGACCGGCACGATCTCGGGAACCGGCGGGACGTGCACCGCCAGCGGCTACGTCACGGGTCAGGGGCAGCCCACGTCCTCGCCGTTCTTCTACGCCGGACTGGTCGCCCTCCTCCTCGGCGTGGCTGCGCTCGTCGGCGTGGTCGCGACCACCCGTGAGCTGCCACAGGCCGACTACCTCCCAGCGGGGTACGACCTCGACGAGTTCGGCACCGAGAAGGATCGGCACCCGGTGCTGGGCTTCCTGGGCGGGCTGGTGCTCGGGGTGGGCGTGGCGATGCTGCTCTTCGTGTTCGGCGTGGTGCCGGTCTCCATCGGCTGGCTGGCGGGCTGTGCTGCCGGATTTGCGGTACTTGCGATGATCGGCGCCCTCGTGGTGCCCGCCCGGCCCGCCGCCGCTGACTAGGCCCGCGATCCCGGCGCCGAGCATCCCCTGCGCGGTGGCCACCAATTTCTTTCGGCACTTCGTCGGGCAATAGTGGCAATCGTGTTGACCGGGTGTGTGCCCGGGGACACACTGTGCGGACCATGCCACCTCCGACCCCGGAGCTGCGGCGCGAGGGGGTTTCCGTGACGACCGAGGAGCAGCCGCTGCTGCAGCTCGTCGACGTTCGCGTCCGGCTCAGCGGCCTGCAGATCCTCGACGGCGTCAGCATCAGCGTGCCGCCCGGCACCGTCACGGGGCTCATCGGGCCGAACGGCGCCGGCAAGACCACCGTCTTCAACGTCATCAGTGGATTCGTCAAGCCCGAGTCCGGTCAGGTCCACTACCAGGGCAAGGAGCTCGGCCGGATCCGCGCGCACCGGCTCACCAGGATGGGCATCTCCCGGACGCTCCAGGGCGTCGGGCTGTTCCCGAGCCTGTCGGCCCTCGAGAACGTGATGCTCGGCGGCTCGTCGCACGTGCGCAGCGGACTGGTCTCGCAGTCCTTCGCGATGCCGTGGACCGACATCGAGACTGAGCGTCTTCGGGTTCGCGCCCTCGAGGTGATGGAGGTGCTCGGCGTGGCCGAGCACGCATCGCGACTTCCCGGCGAGTTGCCGTACCCGCTGCAGAAGCGGGTGGCGCTCGCGCGCTCGCTGATCTCGGACCCCAAGTTGCTGCTGCTCGACGAGCCGGCCGGTGGCGTCAGCTCCGCCGACATGGCAGAGCTCGGGCGGCTGATCCGCAGTTGGGTCCCTGAGCGCACCGTGCTGCTCGTCGAGCACCACATGGAACTCGTCATGGCGGTATGCGACCTGATCTGGGTGCTCGACGCGGGCCGGGTCATCGCGTCCGGGACGCCTGACCAGGTGCGCAACGATCCGGCCGTGCTCGCCGCCTACCTGGGAGAGGACGGTGCCGCCTGATGCTCTCGATCACCGACCTCTCCGTCAACTACGGCCCCGTCCAGGCGCTGTCCCACGTGAGCATCGAGGTGCCGCGCGGTGAGGTGACCGCCGTCATCGGCGCGAACGGCGCCGGCAAGTCCACCCTCATGCGGACGCTCGCCGGCCTGGTACGGCCGGCCTCGGGCACGGTGACCCTCGACGGCGTCGTCCTCACCGGACGAAAGGCGGAGGACGTCGTTCGCATGGGCGTCGCGCTCGTGCCCGAGGGCCGCTCCACGGTGCCGGAGCTCACGGTCGACGAGAACCTGCGGCTCGGCGGCATGTGGCGCAACCGAACCGAGCGGGCGGCCCTGCACGCCCAGTTCTACGACCTCTTCCCCGTTCTGGGCCAGCGGCGCAAGATGCGCGCCGACACCCTCAGCGGCGGCGAGCGGCAGCAGCTGGCGATCGGGCGGGCCCTGATGTGCGGTCCGCAGTGCCTTCTGCTCGACGAGCCCTCGCTCGGCCTGGCACCCCTCATCGTCACGCAGATCCTCGAGATGGTCCGGGACCTCGCCAAGGAGGCGAACATCGCCGTGCTCCTCGTCGAGCAGAACGCCGTCACGGCGCTGCGGGTCGCGCACACCGGGGTGGTCCTCAACCTCGGTCAGGTCGTGATGTCCGGCAGTGCGTCCGACATCGCCTCGCACGAGGAGTTGCGCCATGCGTACCTCGGCTACTAGCGGCGGTCGGGCCCGGAGGGCCGTCCGATGACCAATCTCGTCGACTACCTGCTCGGTGGCGTGGGCTCCGGGGCCGTCATCGCGCTGATGGCGCTTGCGCTCGTCCTGACGTGGCGCGCGACCAGGGTGGTCAACTTCGCGCAGGTCGGACAGGCGATGTTCACGACGTTCATCGCCCTCTCGATCCAGAACGCGACCGGAAGCTGGCTCGTCGCGCTGCTGGGTGCCATGGTCGCCGGCGCGATCCTGGGCGTGATCGTGCAGTACCTCGTGCTGCGGCCCGTCTCCCGCATGGACACCTCCGGTGCGATCATCGCCACCTTCGGGGTCCTCATCGCGCTCCAGGCCGCCGCGGGGATGATCTGGGGCGGCGACAGCCAGGCCTATCCCCAGCCCTTCGACAACTCCGCGATCACCGCCTTCGGCCGGGAGTGGCCGCTCTCGGTGTACGACCTCGTCGTGATCGGCTTCGCCGCGGTGCTGGTGGTCGGCCTGACCCTGCTGTTCACGCGGACGTCGCTGGGCCTGTCGATGAGGGCGACCGCATTCAACCCCGAGGTGGCCAGGCTGTCCGGCATCCGCGTGAGCCGGACGCTGACGATCGGCTGGGCCCTGGCGGGGTTCGTCGGCGCGTGCGCGGGAGTGCTGGTGGCGCCGACATCGACGATCTCGCCCAACAGCTTCGACATCCTGCTGGTCTTCGCCTTCACGGCGGCCGTCATCGGCGGCCTCGACAGCCTCATCGGCGCCGTGATGATGGGCATCGCCACCGGGCTGGTGCTGTCGGTCGTGTCCGGCTACAGCGACTCGAGCAACGCTCCCGTCGCGGCGCTGGTCCTGCTGGCGCTGAACCTGCTCATCAAGCCCGAGGGACTCTTCGGGCACAACAAGGCCCGAGCGGTGTAGGGGACGACATGAGACAGCTCATGCGCCTGCCCGGCGCCAGACTCGTGACGCACGCGCTGCTGGTCGTCGTCGTCTTCATCGTCATGATGTGGGTCAACAACGCGGTCGACCCCCTGATGAACTACTACATCGCCCTGGTCGCCATGTACGCCACCGCGATGTTCGGCATGGTGATCCTGGTCGGGCTGTCCGGGCAGGTGTCGCTGGGCAACGGCGCGCTGATGGCCGTCGGCGGGTACATGTTCGCGCTGACCTCGATGAACTGGCAGACGGTGCCGATCATCGGCGTGCCCATGAACGGGATCTGGGCGATGGCCTTCGCGGCGGTGGGCGGCCTGCTGTTCGGCCTGCTGATCGGCGGCCTCGCGGCGCGCCTGCAGGGTCCCTACCTCGCCGGACTCACGCTCGGCATCGCGGTCGGCATCCCCGCCATCGCCAACCGCTTCCCCGAGCTGCTGGGCGGCGAGACGGGCCTTCAGCTGACCGTGCCCTACCCCGAGGGCGGCTACGCGGCCGACGAGGCGTTCGATGATCGGTTCGCCGAGGAGCTCCCGACGGAGCAGGAGCCGCTGCCCTCCGAGGCGGCCTCTCTCAGCCCCGACGATCTGCTGACGCTGGACAACTTCCCGTCCGAGGGAGCATCGGCGTTTCCGTCGGAGGCGGCATCCGTCAATCCCGACGATCTGCTGACGCTGGACAACTTCCCGTCGGCCGGCGCATCGGTCGCACCGGACGACCTGCTCACAGTCGATAACTTCCCCTCGGACGGCGCCTCGGTGGGCACGGATCTGGGCGGTACCGACCTGGGTGGCACGGACCTGGGCGGCACGGACCTGGGATTCGACCCCGGCTTCATCCTGGAGCGGTGGCAGGCGTCTCTCGCGGTGGCCGTGGCGTGCATCGTCGCTTTCGTGGCCCTCAACCTGGTGCGCGGTCGGCAGGGCAGGGTGTGGCGAGCCGTGCGCGACGATCCCGTCGCGGCAGCGGTCAGCGGCATCTCCCCGGCCGGTTCGAAGGTCTCGGCGTTCGTGATGAGCAGCCTGTTCGCCGCCCTGTCCGGCGCCGTCTTCGCACAGATCCTCAGCTACGTGGGTCCCGGAGCGTACGGACTGGGCCTGTCGCTCTCCCTGCTCGTGGGCGTGGTCCTCGGCGGGCGCTCGTCCCTGCTGGGCGCCATCATCGGCGCGGTGCTGCTGGTGTGGCTGCCTGAGTTCGTCCACCAGCTGTCCGACGATCGCGGCTGGGACGACCAGATAACCAACAACGCGCCGAACCTCATCTACGGCCTGCTGGTGGTGCTGGTCGTGCTCGTGGCACCGGGCGGCATCGTGGGTTCACTGCAAGCGCTTGTAGCCAAGGTCACGAAACGCTCCGCGAAATAGCGCGAATCGGGCACTCGTATAACGAGTCGACCAAACCCGTTGCGGGGCCACCTACTGGTGGGTAGCCTCGCAGGACGTTGCGTCAGCGGACCGCAACCGAAACGTCACCAGTTCGACACACTCGATTCAGACGGCGTGGTCCGCGCGCCCTTCTTGGGGAGGATTGTCCGTGAGCAAAGTCTTTGCGACCCGCGCGGTCGCACTTGGGGCGACGGCAGCGGTAGCGCTCGCCCTCGCCGCACCGGCGGGGGCGGCTCGACCTGCCGCCGACCCCGGCGTGAGCGCGACGCAGATCGTGATCGGCACGACCACTCCGCTGACCGGCCCGGCGTCCCCGGGCTACAAGGACGTGGCTCCCGCCGCTCAGGCGTACTTCAACTACGTCAACGCGAACGGCGGAATCAACGGTCGCAAGATCAAGTACGTGGTCTACGACGACCAGTACAACCCCGCGCTCGCCAAGAAGACCACCAGCCAGCTGATCCTCCGTGACAAGGTCTTCGCGATCTTCGGAGCACTCGGCACGCCCACGCACTCGGCCGTCGTCGCTGACATCAACCGTCGCGGCATCCCGGACATCTTCGTCAACACGGGGTCGTCGAACTTCGACAACGTCCGGCGCTACCCGACGACCTTCCCCTACTTCCCGTCGTACGTGGTCGAGGCGAAGACCATGGCGTTCTACATCAACGGCGACAGCGCCCTCAAGGCCAAGAAGAGGTGCCTGTTCTACCAGGACGGCGAGTTCGGCGACAACGCCGAGCTCGGGTTCAACGCAGCCGGCATGAAGTTCGACACCACGGTGTCCTACTTCTCCGGTCAGCAGGTCCAGCCGTTCACGTCGCAGATCACCAAGCTCAAGTCCGCGGGCTGCGACCTGGTCGTGTTCTTCGGAGTCACGTCCGCGACTGCGCAGATGCTCGGCACCGCAGCCAAGGCCGGCTTCAAGCCCACGTGGATGATCACCTCGGTCGGCTCCGACCCGTCCGTCCTCGGCGGATCGCTGGGGGCGGCCACCGGTGCCCTCATGAACGGCATCTACTCCCCGAGCTTCCTGGTGCCGATCCAGGACACGACGAACCCGTTCGTCAGCCAGATGAAGGTCATCGCGACCAAGAACAACCTGCCCTGGAACTTCTACACCTACTACGGCATCAACACCGCGTACGTGCTGTCCCAGGCGCTCAAGGCCGCTGGTCCGAACCTGACCCGCAAGGGCCTGATCAACGCGCTGCAGACCAAGGCCGCGACCTTCCGCTCGGCCGCGATCGTGCCGCTGGTGATCAGCCCACGGACCCACCAAGGACTCCAGGGCTACTACATGGGCCAGTACGACGGCTCCGGAAACCTCGTCCGCAAGACCAGCTACGTCATCACCGCGACCAGCGCCCCAGTGGGCACTGCCAAGAAGACGACGTACCGGCCTCTCGCTCCCACTCCCAAGCTGCTGCCGTAGATGAGGACTCACATGAAGATGAATGTCACGCGACGCCTCGTCGCGACGGTCGCTGCGTCGGGCCTGCTGCTCGTCGCCGCACCCACGCTGACGCCGGCCAGTGCGGCCGACGCCTGCGCGCTGGGGGCCACGTGCCAGGGAGCCCTTGCGGGCTCCCTGGGCACCAGCCCCATCACCATCCAGATGCCGGCGCAGTTCAACGGCACCGTGCTGCTCTACTCGCACGGCTACCGCTTCTCCGGCCCCATCCCGGCGGCGTTCGCCGGGCCGACAGCGCTCAACGTGGCAGCGAACCCGGTGTACCAGCCGATCACCGTGCCGACGTTCGCGCCGTCGTTCGGAAGCGCGGTCGCCTACCAGGCGAGCAATGTGGCTGAGGTCGCACCGAGTCCGGCAGCCGCTGCGAACCTGCTCGCGCAGGGCTATGCCCTTGCGGGTGCCGGGTACGCGAATCAGGGCTGGGCGGCCGCCGAAGGCGTGGAGGCCGGCGAGAACCTGATCAAGTACATCAATGGCGGCGCTATCGCCGGCGTGAAGAGCATCCGCGCGTGGGGACCCTCGCTCGGTGGGCTCATCAGCCAGACGATCGCCGAGCGCAATCCGGGCAAGATCAGCGGTGTCATGCCGTTCTGCGGCGCCGTCGCGGGTCCCGAGCAGGCGTTCGGCACGGCGATGACCGTGCTCTACACCTGGAAGACGCTCGTGGCCCCGACGCTCAAGGTCGCCAACTACACCGCGGGTGCGGTCGGCTACGGCGAGGCGCTCAAGGACCTGGGCACGGTCTTCACCCTGCTCGGTGGCGCGGCCACCACGCCGGTGACTCCGGTCGGCTACCCGCTGGCCCAGGCGAACCTGCTGGGCGGCCTCATGGGCGGGCTGCCGACCAAGTCGTCGGTCTACGACGGCCAGACCGTCAACCCGGCGTTCGGGACCCTCGGCACGGCGGCGGCCCTCGCGGGCGGCTTCCAGCCGGCCTCGGCGGGCGCGAGCTCGGCGGTCGCGATGCTCCAGAACGTGGGCACGGCGGCGGCACTGGGCATCCTGGGCCGGTATGACCTCGAGATGCGGGCTCGCCTCATGGCGCAGATCCCGCCGACCGAGTCGGCCAACTTCAACGACAACGTCAACGTCTCCTACACCGCTCTGCTCTCACCCGAGCAGCGTGGTGAGTTCGGCGACACGCTCAACGCCACGACGGTGATGCCGAACGCACTGAACGCGATGCTGGCGGCACTCGACGCGACCAAGGGCGATGCCACCAAGCGGTTTGCGGCGAACCCCAAGGCGATTGCCGCGGTCCGCGCCATCCCGGCTCCGAAGGGCACGTACGGCGTGCCGACGCTGCTGCTGTCGACGACCTACGATCCGGCCGTGCCCGCGGGCAACACCGGATGGCTGTCGGACCGGCTCGCCGCGTCGTTCAAGAAGCAGGGCAAGAAGGGCCTGTTCAAGGTCGCAACCTTCTACACGGTTCCGCCGGAGGACGGCTGGACCTCGTTCGAGCCGGGCGCCAAGGCACCCAGCACCGCGCTGTCACTGGCAGCCCTGGGCGGCAGTGGCGTCGGTCACTGCGTGTTCACCGGCGAGCAGCTGTTCGGCGCGGTGGCGGCCTGGACGGGAGTCACGAAGGCCTCCACGGCCCGGCAGATGAGGGTCATCAAGCGGCTGTACTGGCGGGTCCCGGGCGTCAACGGTGACGGCGCGTATGCGCCCGATCCGCTGAAGAAGCCGAACCTCGCGGGTCGCTAGGCACCGACGCACCACGGCTGGGGGCGGGCGAGCAATCGCCCGCCCCCAGCCGCGTTCACGGGCGGCGCCGGGGGGCGAGTTGCCGCCGTCCCGGGCGACCGCGTAGCCTTCGCACTACCAAAGACCGCTGGTCGCCGGTGGCAGTCAACTGCACCGGTCGAAGGCCCCACACCGTGGGCGGCCCGCGCAGGTGAACGATGCAAGGCATGAGGACTCGTTCGCGACCTCCTCGGACCCACGCCCCGTGCGCCTGCGCCGGGGCGTTTCGCTGTGCCGGGGCGACTTGAAAGGAGCCCCATGGCACGGCCGAACAAGGCGAAGAGCGTCGCCGAGCTCGCCGACCACTTCCGCACGTCGAACGCGGCAGTGCTCACCGAATACCGCGGACTGACGGTCGCGCAGCTGAAGACGCTGCGTCGCTCCCTCGGATCCACGGTCACCTATGCGGTCGTCAAGAACACCTTGACCAAGATCGCAGCGAAGGAAGCCGGCGTCTCCGGCTTCGATGATCTCCTGGCCGGACCGAGCGCGATCGCGTTCGTTCGGGGCGACGCCGTCGACGCGGCGAAGGCGATCAAGACCTTCGCGAAGGAGAACCCCGCCCTGGTCATCAAGGGCGGTTACATGGATGGCGCGACGCTCAGTGCGTCCGACATCCAGAAGATCGCCGACCTCGAGTCGCGCGAGGTTCTCCTGTCCAAGCTCGCCGGTGTGATGAAGGCGAAGCAGTCCCAGGCCGCGTCGCTGTTCGCAGCGCCGCTGTCGAAGGCTGCCCGCGCCTTCGGCGCACTGCAGACCAAGCTCGAGGCAGATCCCACTTCGGCTCCGTCGGCACCCGCCGACGCGGCCGTGGAGCCTGACGAGGCCGATGCACCCGCAGAGGCCGTGACCGAAGAAACCGCTGATGGGTCCGTTGCTGAGGCGTCCGCCGATGCAGTCGCCCCAGAGGAGACCACCGAGGGCTAATGGCCCACCCGGCCCTCGGCCGGATTTACCCGAAAGGACGCCACCATGGCGAAGTTGAGCACCGATGAGCTTCTCGACGCGTTCAAGGAAATGACGCTGCTTGAGCTCTCAGATTTCGTGAAGCTGTTCGAGGAGACCTTCGACGTCACCGCGGCCGCCCCGGTTGCCGTGGCTGCTGCTGCCCCCGCCGCTGGCGCGGGCGACGTGGCCGCCGAGCAGGATGAGTTCGACGTCATCCTCGAGGCCGCTGGCGAGAACAAGATCCCGGTCATCAAGGAGGTGCGCGCACTCACCAGCCTGGGTCTCAAGGAGGCCAAGGACCTGGTCGAGGCCGCTCCCAAGGCTGTCCTGGAGAAGGTCAACAAGGAGGCCGCCGAGAAGGCCAAGGAGGCCCTCGAGGGCGCCGGCGCCAAGGTCACCCTCAAGTAGCACTCGCACGAGATCAGGAGGGGCGGGCCCGCTGGGTCCGCCCCTCCTGCGCATGCGGGGGCCCGTTCGGCACCGGCCGTCGCGGCGGTCCGGGGCGTCCGGGGTTTGGTCACGTGTTGGTCACGGCCCGGTTGAAGTCCCCGCAGGCGCTTGACGTTTCGGCGAATCAGCGTCACCATCCTCCTGCGCACGATTTCTGTCGTGTGGCTGGTCCCGGGGCTTCGGCCCGCTCGACGAGGACCCGCCCGAGGTGCCCGGCGCAGTTCCGCTGTCGCCGCCGAGGCCGTCGGACCGGGTCGAGGGCGAGCGACGATCGACCACCGGGTTGGACAGCGGTGTGCCCCGCGGGTATGCTGCTTCTTTGCGCTGCCCTCCAACCCTCGCTCACCTGACCAGTCGTGTCCCGTGCCCGCACGGACTTGACAGTTTCAGGCTTCCGAGGCGTGGGCGGGATGACAGCGCGGATGCAGTAGCCGCGCACTGTGGAAGGAACTGATCTTGGCCCCCTCGCGTTCCGACGTAACGCCGCTCTCCCCGGGACTGAACCGGGTCTCCTTCGCCAAGATCCGTGAGCCGCTAGCGGTTCCGGATCTCCTGGCTCTGCAGACGGCCAGCTTCGACTGGCTCCTCGGTGGTGACGAGTGGCGGGCCCGGGTGGCCGCGCAGATCGCCGCGGGCAACACCGAGATCCCCCAGTCCTCGGGCCTCACCGAGATCTTCGAGGAGATCAGCCCGATCGAGGACTTCGCCGGCTCCATGTCGCTCTCGTTCCGCGACCACCGCTTCGAGCCGCCCAAGTACACGGTCGACCAGTGCCGCGAGAAGGACTTCACCTACGCCGCGCCGCTGTTCGTCACGGCCGAGTTCATGAACAACGAGACGGGCGAGATCAAGTCGCAGACCGTCTTCATGGGCGACTTCCCGCTCATGACCGACAAGGGCACCTTCATCATCAACGGCACCGAGCGCGTCGTGGTCTCGCAACTGGTCCGGTCGCCGGGCGTCTACTTCGAGCGGTCGGTCGACAAGGCCACCGACAAGGACGTCTATGTCGCCAAGATCATCCCGAGCCGTGGCGCCTGGCTCGAGTTCGAGATCGACAAGAAGGACCTCGTCGCCGTCCGCGTCGACCGCAAGCGCAAGCAGCCGGTCACCGTCCTGCTCAAGGCCCTCGGCTGGACGACCGAGCAGATCCGCGAGCGGTTCGGCCAGTACGAGACCTTCATGGCCACGCTCGAGAAGGACAACATCGGCAGCCAGGAGGACGCGCTCCTGGACATCTACCGCAAGCTGCGCCCCGGCGAGCCGCCGACGGTCGAGAACGCCCGCAACCTGCTCGACAACTTCTACTTCAACCCCAAGCGCTACGACCTGGCGAAGGTCGGCCGCTACAAGGTGAACAAGAAGCTCAGCCTCGACCAGCCGCTCGAGCAGAGCGTCCTGACGGTCGAGGACGTCGTGGCGACGATCGAGTACCTGGTCCGCCTCCACGCCGGCCTCACCACGATCGAGGGCCCGCGCGGCGAGGTGTCGTGCGAGACGGACGACATCGACCACTTCGGCAACCGCCGCCTGCGCACGGTCGGCGAGTTGATCCAGAACCAGATCCGCACCGGCCTGTCCCGCATGGAGCGCGTTGTCCGCGAGCGCATGACCACGCAGGACGTCGAGGCGATCACGCCGCAGACCCTGATCAACATCCGCCCCGTGGTGGCCTCGATCAAGGAGTTCTTCGGCACGTCCCAGCTGTCCCAGTTCATGGACCAGACGAACCCGCTGTCCGGTCTCACCCACAAGCGCCGGCTGTCGGCGCTCGGGCCCGGTGGCCTCTCGCGCGAGCGGGCCGGCTTCGAGGTCCGCGACGTCCATCCCTCGCACTACGGCCGCATGTGCCCCATCGAGACCCCTGAGGGGCCGAACATCGGCCTGATCGGCTCGCTGGCCACGTACGCCCGCATCAACGCGTTCGGCTTCGTCGAGACCCCGTACCGCAAGGTCGTCAAGGGCAAGGTGACCGACCAGGTCGACTACCTGACCGCCGACGAGGAGGACCTGCACGTCGTCGCGCAGGCCAACACCGTGCTCGGTGCGGACGGGACCATGCTCGACGAGCGAGTGCTCTGCCGCCGCAAGGGCATTGCCAGCGGCGAGGTCGACTTCGTGCTCCCGGTCGACGTCGACTACATGGACGTCTCGCCGCGCCAGCTGTGGTCGGTCGCCACCGCGATGATCCCGTTCCTCGAGCATGACGACGCCAACCGCGCGCTCATGGGCTCGAACATGCAGCGCCAGGCGGTCCCGCTGCTGCGGGCCGAGGCGCCGCTGGTCGGCACCGGCATGGAGTTCCGCGCTGCGTACGACGCGGGCGACGTGATCAAGGCCCAGCATGCAGGCGTGGTCTCCGAGGTCTCCGCCGACTCCGTGACGGTTGCGGACGACGAGGGCACGTACACCACCTACCGGCTCGAGAAGTTCCACCGCTCGAACCAGGGCACCTGCTTCAACCAGAAGCCCATCGTGAGCGAGGGCGACCGGGTCGAGAAGGGCCAGGTCGTGGCCGACGGCCCGTCGACCGAGCTCGGCGAGATGGCCCTTGGTCGCAACCTCCTCGTCGCCTTCATGTCCTGGGAGGGACACAACTACGAGGACGCGATCATCCTCAACCAGCGCCTGGTGCAGGACGACGTCCTGTCCTCGATCCACATCGAGGAGCACGAGGTCGACGCCCGCGACACCAAGCTGGGCCCGGAGGAGATCACGCGGGACATCCCGAACGTGTCGGACGAGGTGCTGGCCGATCTCGACGATCGCGGCATCATCCGCATCGGCGCCGACGTGGTGCCCGGCGACATCCTGGTCGGGAAGGTCACGCCGAAGGGCGAGACCGAGCTGACTCCCGAGGAGCGCCTGCTGCGCGCCATCTTCGGCGAGAAGGCCCGCGAGGTGCGCGACACGTCGCTCAAGGTCCCGCACGGCGAGTCCGGCAAGGTCATCGGCGTTCGCGTCTTCGACATCGACGAGGGCGACGAGCTCCCGCCGGGCGTCAATCGCCTGGTGCGGGTCTACATCGCCCAGAAGCGCAAGATCACCGAGGGCGACAAGCTCGCCGGCCGACACGGCAACAAGGGCGTCATCGCCAAGATCCTGCCCCCCGAGGACATGCCCTTCCTGGAGGACGGAACCCCGGTCGACGTGGTCCTGAATCCCCTCGGCGTTCCCGGCCGCATGAACATCGGCCAGATCCTGGAGACGCACCTGGGCTGGGCCGCCGCGGCCGGCTGGGAGGTCGACCCCTCGGATCCGCGCGGGGTCCGGCTGCCGGAGGAGACCAAGTCGGTGCCCAAGGGCACCAAGGTGGCCACGCCGGTCTTCGACGGTGCCCGTGAGGAGGAGCTGGCCCTCGTGCTGGACTCCACCCGCACGACGGCCGACGGTCTCAAGCTGGTCGGTCCCGACGGCAAGGCGCATCTGTTCGACGGTCGCAGCGGCGAGCCCATCCCCGGGCGCATCGCGGTGGGCTACATCTACATCCTGAAGCTGCTCCACCTGGTCGACGACAAGATCCACGCCCGTTCGACCGGCCCGTACTCGATGATCACCCAGCAGCCGCTGGGCGGGAAGGCGCAGTTCGGCGGTCAGCGATTCGGTGAGATGGAGGTGTGGGCGCTCGAGGCGTACGGAGCCGCGTACGCACTCCAGGAGCTCCTCACGATCAAGTCGGACGACGTGCTCGGTCGCGTCAAGGTCTACGAGGCGATCGTCAAGGGCGAGAACATCCCCGAGCCGGGCATCCCGGAGTCGTTCAAGGTTCTCGTCAAGGAGATGCAGTCGCTGTGCCTGAACGTCGAGGTGCTCTCCAGCGACGGCATGTCCATCGAGATGCGCGACAGTGATGACGACGTCTTCCGCGCTGCGGAAGAACTCGGTATCGACCTGTCCCGGCGTGAGCCGAGCAGCGTCGAGGAGCTGTAGCCCCGGCTGCGGCCGAGTTCGTCCCCCACACGACCCGAAGACCGAACCGAACGAAGGACACACAGAGTGCTTGACGTCAACTTCTTCGACGAACTGCGCATCGGCCTGGCCACGGCGGAGGACATCCGCACGTGGTCGTACGGCGAGGTGAAGAAGCCCGAAACGATCAACTACCGCACGCTCAAGCCTGAGAAGGACGGCCTGTTCTGCGAGAAGATCTTCGGGCCAACCCGTGACTGGGAGTGCTACTGCGGCAAGTACAAGCGCGTCCGGTTCAAGGGCATCATCTGCGAGCGCTGCGGCGTCGAGGTCACCCGGGCCAAGGTGCGTCGCGAGCGCATGGGTCACATCGAGCTCGCTGCTCCAGTCACGCACATCTGGTACTTCAAGGGCGTGCCGAGCCGGCTCGGCTACCTGCTCGACCTGGCGCCGAAGGACCTCGAGAAGGTCATCTACTTCGCCGCCTACATGATCACGTGGGTCGACGACGACGGCCGCCACGAGGCGCTCCCCACCCTGGAGAACCAGCTCGGGGTCGAGAAGAAGCAGATCGCCAACCGGCGTGACGCAGACATCGAGGGGCGTCAGCAGAAGCTCGAGGCCGACCTCGCCGAGCTCGAGGCGGAGGGCGCGAAGTCCGACGTGCGCCGCAAGGTGCGCGAGTCGGGCGAGCGCGAGATGGCGTCGATCCGCCGCAAGGCCGACACCGACATCGACCGGCTCGACCGGATCTTCGACCGCTTCCGCACTCTCAAGGTCCAGGACCTCGAGGGCGACGAGATGCTGTACCGCGAGATGCGCGATCGCTACGGCCGCTGGTTCGACGGCGGGATGGGCGCCGCTGCCATCCAGAAGCGCCTCGAGTCCTTCGACCTCGAGAACGAGTCACTCGTTCTTCGCGAGATCGTCGCGACGGGCAAGGGGCAGAAGAAGACCCGCGCCCTCAAGCGGCTCAAGGTCGTCACCGCGTTCCTGCAGACGTCCAACTCGCCGACCGGCATGGTGCTCGACGCCGTCCCGGTGATCCCCCCGGACCTGCGCCCGATGGTGCAGCTCGACGGCGGCCGCTTCGCGACCTCCGACCTCAATGACCTCTACCGCCGTGTCATCAACCGCAACAACCGGTTGAAGCGCCTGCTCGATCTCGGCGCGCCCGAGATCATCGTGAACAACGAGAAGCGCATGCTCCAAGAGGCCGTGGACGCGCTGTTCGACAACGGCCGTCGCGGTCGCCCCGTCACGGGCCCGGGCAACCGGGCACTGAAGTCGCTGTCGGACATGCTCAAGGGCAAGCAGGGCCGGTTCCGCCAGAACCTGCTCGGCAAGCGCGTCGACTACTCGGGCCGATCGGTCATCGTCGTGGGTCCGCAGCTCAAGCTGCACCAGTGCGGCCTGCCCAAGCAGATGGCGCTCGAGCTGTTCAAGCCGTTCGTCATGAAGCGACTCGTCGACCTGAACCACGCTCAGAACATCAAGAGCGCCAAGCGCATGGTCGAGCGGTCGCGTCCGGTCGTGTGGGACGTCCTCGAAGAGGTCATCGCCGAGCACCCCGTCCTGCTCAACCGAGCACCCACGCTGCACCGCCTCGGCATCCAGGCCTTCGAGCCTCAGCTCATCGAGGGCAAGGCCATCCAGATCCACCCGCTGGTCTGCACCGCGTTCAACGCCGACTTCGACGGTGACCAGATGGCCGTGCACCTGCCACTGTCCGCGGAGGCGCAGGCCGAGGCCCGCATCCTCATGCTGTCGAGCAACAACATCCTGTCGCCTGCCAACGGCCGTCCGATCACGACGCCCACGCAGGACATGGTCCTGGGCATCTACTTCATGACGTCCGACCGGGCCGACACCGTCGGTGACGGTCGTGCGTTCGTGTCGGTCGCCGAGGCGCTCATGGCGTTCGACGCGAAGTCCATCTCGATCCAGGCACCGGTCAAGATCCTGCTGCAGTCGGGTCTTCCGCCGGAGGGCTACGAGGCGCCGGAGGGCTGGGAGCCGGGCATGCCCTTCCTGCTCGAGACCACGCTGGGCCGCGCCCTGTTCAACGAGGCGCTGCCCGACGACTACCCCTTCGTCAATCGCCAGGTCGACAAGAAGGTCCTCGGCCAGACGGTCAACCGTCTCGCCGAGATCTACCCGAAGGTCCAGGTCGCCAACACGCTGGACCAGCTGAAGGCGCTCGGCTTCTACTGGGCGACCCGCTCCGGCGTCACGATCTCGATCTCCGACGTCATCGCGCCGCCGGCCAAGGCCGGGCTGCTGGCCAACGCCGAGGAGAAGGCGGACAAGGTCCAGAAGCAGTACGAGCGCGGCCTGATCACCGACTCCGAGCGTCGCCAGGAGCTCATCGAGATCTGGACGCGGGCGACGGACGAGGTTGCCCATGCGATGCAGGACAACTTCCCGCCGACCAACCCCGTCCACATGATGGTCGACTCGGGGGCCCGCGGTAACTTCATGCAGGTGCGCCAGATCGCCGGCATGCGAGGCCTCGTGGCCAACCCGAAGGGCGAGATCATCCCGCGCCCGATCAAGTCCAACTTCCGCGAGGGCCTGTCGGTCCTGGAGTACTTCATCTCCACGCACGGCGCGCGCAAGGGCCTGGCCGACACGGCGCTTCGCACGGCCGACTCGGGCTACCTGACCCGTCGACTGGTCGACGTCTCGCAGGACGTCATCATCCGCGAGGTCGACTGCGGCACCGACCGCGGCGCCCAGATCGTCATCGGCGAGCGGATCGACGGCGAGCTTCGACCGGTCGAGAACCTCGACACCTCGGTCGCATCCCGCACGCTCGCCCGTGAGGTCGAGGTCGACGGCGTCGTCCTCGCGCCTGCCGGTGAGGAGCTCACGTCGCCACGGCTCGAGGAGCTCGTGTCGCAGGGCGTCGAGGTCATCCGGGTCCGCTCGGTGCTCTCGTGCGAGAGCTCGGTCGGCACCTGCGCCATGTGCTACGGCCGATCGATGGCCACCGGCAAGCTGGTCGACGTGGGCGAGGCCATCGGCATCGTCGCCGCGCAGTCGATCGGCGAGCCCGGCACCCAGCTGACCATGCGCACCTTCCACACCGGCGGCGTCGCCGGCGAGGACATCACGCACGGCCTGCCTCGCGTCGTCGAGCTGTTCGAGGCGCGTACCCCCAAGGGCGTGGCGCCGATCGCCGAGCTCAGCGGGCGGATCCGCATCGACGACACCGACAAGACGCGCAAGATCGTCGTCATCCCGGACGACGGCTCGGAGGAGATGGCCCACCCGGTCTCCAAGCGGTCGCGCCTCCTGGTGGAGGACGGCCAGCACGTGGCCGTCGGCCAGCAGCTCATCGTCGGGGCCGTCGATCCCAAGCAGGTGCTCCGCATCCTGGGCCAGCGTCAGGTGCAGCTGCACCTGGTGGACCAGGTGCAGGAGGTGTACCGCTCGCAGGGCGTGTCGATCCACGACAAGCACATCGAGGTGATCGTGCGTCAGATGCTGAAGCGCGTCATCATCGTCGAGGCGGGTGACTCGGAGTTCCTTACTGGAGAGCTCGTGGAGCGCACCATCTTCGAGGCCGAGAACCGTCGTGTCGTCGCAGAGGGCGGTACGCCGGCCTCCGGCCGTCCGGAGCTCATGGGCATCACGAAGGCGTCACTGGCGACCGAGTCGTGGCTCTCGGCGGCCTCCTTCCAGGAGACCACGCGAGTCCTGACCGACGCGGCCATCCATGCCAAGAGCGACCCGCTCCTGGGCCTGAAGGAGAACGTCATCCTGGGCAAGCTCATCCCGGCGGGGACCGGCATGCCGGTCTACCGCAACGTCCGGGTCGAGCCCACCGAGGAGGCCAAGGCGGCGATGTACGCCAGCTTCGGCGCCTACGACGACCTCGACTACAGCGCCTTCGGCGCCTCGTCGGGCGCCGCCGTGCCGCTGGAGGAGTTCGACTTCCGGGGCTACCCGAACTGAGCGAGCTGATCGAACCAGGAGGGGCAGGTGGCTTCGGCCGCCTGCCCCTCCTGGTTCGCATGGACCGCTAATGCCCTCCGTCACCCCTGTGGGGCCGGTGGCGCGCTGACCTGGTCGGTCGCCAGCTCGCGCCTCAGGGCCTGGACGACATCCGCGAGAGTGCCACCCGCCGCGACGATGGCTCGCTGGCGCTCGTAGCTCGGACCGTGGTCGAGGATGGCGCGCACGTCGGCCAGCTCGCTCTCGCATCCCAGTCGTCGGGAGGCGGCCGCGAGGCTGGCGAGCAGGTCCTCGATGACGTCCCGTGCCGGGCGCGTGGTGCCGGTGGCGTCGACGAGCAGGCGCGCATCGAGGCCGTGGCGAGTTGCCCGCCACTTGTTCTGACGAACCAGCCAGTCGGGGGGCGCCTCGAGCGGCGTCCCCGAATCGAGCCGGTGCGCCAGGTCGTCGACGAGGCACTGGACCAGTGCGGCAACGGCGACGGACTCGGTGAGCGTCGGAAGGCTGTCGCACACGCGCACCTCGACGGTCCCGAAGTCCGGGTGCGGCCGGATGTCCCACCAGACCTCGCGGACGGACGTGATGGCCCGCGCCCGGAGCATCGCGTCGATGAAGCCCTCGAACGCCGCCCACGTCGGGAAGACGGGCGGCAGCCCGCCGATCGGGAGTGCCTCCATCACCTTGATCCGGACCGAGGCAAGGCCGGTGTCGTGACCGTGGCGGTACGGGCTCGAAGCGCTCAGTGCGAGCAGGTGCGGAAGGTATCCGGTCAGCGCCGCGGCGATCGCCACGGCGTGGTCGCCGTCGCGTACGCCCACGTGCACGTGCATGCCGTGCGACAGCATCCGGTGCGCGGGCCATTGGAGGCTCTCGATGAGCCACTGATGACGCTCGTCGGGGGTGCTGGTCACCTCGCTCCAGTGCGCCCACGGGTGCATTCCGACCGACACCAGGCCAAGGCCGCGCTCCGCGAGAACGCACGACGACTCGTCGATGCCGAGCTGGAGGTCGGCGCGGGCCTGGGCGACCGTGGTGCAGACTTCTGTGATCACCTCGAGCGTGCACTGGTACACCTCGCGCTTGACCCGTGGATGCACGCCGCCGGGGTACCCGGCGCCCAGTCGCTCGAGGATCTCGTCCGCGACGCAGGAGACGGCACCGGTGTGCACGTCGACGATGGTCAGCTCCATCTCGATGCCGATCGTCGGGCCTGGCGATCCGCAGAAGGGCACCGTCATGCCGGTGCCTAGGCCGGGTAGCCGGCGAGCGGCCGGGTGCCCACCACGCCACCCACCACATGCAGCCCCTGGCGGGTGGCCTTGCGAAGGACGCAGGACATCGAAGGTGCGACCGTCTGGAGGCCCGTTCCATCGACCTCGGGAGCCATGTCCCCCATGCTGGCGATGCTACTGCGCCGCACCCGCCGACGACGGCCTGAGCCTGCCCCCCTTCCGTCAGTGGTGCAGCGCCGGGCCCGTCCGCCGCGTGGGCTGCGCGTCCTCGGGTTCCGGCGATCCACCGAGGTAGGCTGGCGGGATGAGCGACCAGACTGCCCCGACCCCAGAGTCCGACGACCAAGCTGACCTCGCGCAGCCGGCGGAGGCGGCACCGGCCGTCACGCCGGACGTGCCCGAGCCGGTGGCAGCGGAGGCGGTGGCAGCGGTGCCGGCCGACGTGCCGGCATCGGCACCCCAGGCACCCGCCCCCAGGAGCCGGCACCCGCACAGCAGGCGCCGTCACAGGCACCCGCGCAGTGGCCGGCGGCACCGACTCCGCCCCCGGGGGGACCCGAGTACGCCGCGCCTGCTGCCTACGGTGCCCCGGGGTATGCGGCTCCCGGCTACCCGGTGCCCGGCTACGCCGCAACGCCGCCCGGGTACGCCCCCGCCACAGCGCCGACCTCCAGCAACGCGGTCATCGCCCTGATCCTCGCGGTGGTCTCCTGGGCAGTCTGCCCGCTGATCGCCGCGGTCGTGGCGCTGGTGTTCGCGTCGACGGCGGCCAAGGAGATCGCGGCGTCCGGCGGGCGGATGCAGGGAGAGGGCCTGGTCACCGCGGCGCGCATCGTCTCCTGGATCAACATCGGTGTCGTCGTGGCCGGCATCATCTTCTTCGGTTTCTTCGCCCTGATCGTCCTCATCGCGGGTGGCACGAGCAGCGCGGCCGGGTACTGACGCCCGCTCGCAGCAGGGCCGGGGGACCCCGTTTTGACTCTGCCGGAGGGCCACGGCTAATCTTGACCCTTGTGCCTGACCCCTCAGGCATGTCCCACCGTGCGTGACTTCCCCAAACGCGGTGACCGACTGCTGGTCGCCTGCCTCTGGTAAGCGCCTGCGGGCGGCTCGCGCCGCAGGGGCTCCACCCACGATCTGGCCGTCGTGAGCGCATGCACGAGGTGCGACACGCCCGACCGCGTGGGTCGGAGAATGCACGGCCCGAAGCACGGAAACGAAGCACGAGAACTCGACGAGAAGGCAGGAAGGCAACAGTGCCAACCATCCAGCAGCTGGTCCGCAAGGGCCGGCAGGACAAGGTCTCCAAGAACAAGGCGCCCGCCCTCAAGGGCAGCCCGCAGCGTCGTGGGGTCTGCACGCGTGTCTACACGACCACCCCGAAGAAGCCGAACTCGGCGCTTCGCAAGGTGGCCCGCGTGCGCCTGACCTCGGGCATCGAGATCACGGCCTACATCCCCGGCGTGGGACACAACCTGCAGGAGCACTCGATCGTGCTCGTGCGCGGCGGCCGCGTCCGTGACCTTCCCGGCGTTCGCTACAAGGTCATCCGTGGCGCCCTCGACACGCAGGGCGTGAAGAACCGCAAGCAGGCTCGGTCCCGCTACGGCGCGAAGAAGGAGAAGGGCTAATGCCTCGCAAGGGTCCCGCTGCCAAGCGGCCAGTCGTCATCGACCCGGTGTACAGCACCCCCATGGTCACCCAGCTCATCAACAAGGTGCTGCTCGACGGCAAGCGCTCGACCGCTGAGAAGATCGTCTACGGCGCCCTCGAGGGCTGCCGCGACAAGACGGGCACCGACCCGGTGCAGACGCTCAAGCGCGCGCTCGACAACGTCAAGCCGACCCTCGAGGTCCGCTCCCGCCGCGTCGGCGGCGCCACCTACCAGGTGCCGGTCGAGGTCAAGGCAGGTCGCAGCAACACCCTCGCCCTGCGCTGGCTGATCGGCTACTCCCGTCAGCGTCGCGAGAAGACGATGACCGAGCGCCTCATGAACGAGATCCTCGACGCGTCCAACGGCCTCGGGGCCGCTGTCAAGAAGCGCGAGGACACGCACAAGATGGCCGAGTCCAACAAGGCCTTCGCGCACTACCGCTGGTAGTACCCACCACTTCGCTCTGACCCTCGAAAGCAAACGGAGAACCACGTGTCGACCGAGACCGCCCTCGATCTGGCCAAGACCCGGAACATCGGGATCATGGCCCATATCGACGCGGGCAAGACCACGACCACCGAGCGGATCCTGTTCTACACGGGCATCAACTACAAGATCGGCGAGGTGCACGAGGGCGCCGCGACGATGGACTGGATGGAGCAGGAGCAGGAGCGCGGCATCACGATCACGTCCGCCGCGACGACGTGCCACTGGCACGACCACACCATCAACATCATCGACACCCCGGGCCACGTCGACTTCACGGTCGAGGTCGAGCGCTCGCTTCGCGTGCTCGACGGCGCCGTGACGGTGTTCGACGGCGTTGCGGGGGTCGAGCCCCAGTCCGAGACCGTGTGGCGCCAGGCCGATCGCTACAACGTGCCGCGCATCTGCTTCGTGAACAAGCTCGACCGCACCGGCGCTGACTTCTACCGGTGCGTCGACATGATCGTCTCGCGTCTGGGAGCAACTCCTCTGGTGCTGCAGATCCCGATCGGCAACGAGGGCGACTTCCTCGGTGTCGTCGACCTGGTGGGCATGCGCGCGCTGACCTGGCGCGGCGAGACCCAGAAGGGCGAGGACTACGCCATCGAGGAGATCCCGGCCGACCTCATGGAGCAGGCCGCCGAGTACCGCGAGAAGCTCCTCGAGACCCTGTCCGAGGCAGACGACGCCATCATGGTCAAGTTCCTCGATGGCGATGAGCTGTCGGTCGACGAGATCAACGCGGCGATCCGCCGCGCGACCCTGGCTGACAAGCTCACCCCGGTCCTGACCGGCTCGGCGTTCAAGAACAAGGGCGTGCAGCCCATGCTTGACGCCGTCGTCTCGTACCTTCCGTCACCGCTGGACATCAGGGCGATCGAGGGTCACAAGCCCGGCCACGAGGACGTCGTCATCGAGCGCCAGCCCAGCGACAGCGAGCCGTTCGCGGCCCTGGCCTTCAAGATCATGACCGACCCGCACCTCGGCAAGCTCACCTACATCCGCGTCTACTCCGGGCGCCTGCAGACCGGCACCCAGGTGCTGAACTCGGTCAAGGAGCGCAAGGAGCGGATCGGCAAGATCTACCGGATGCACGCGAACAAGCGTGAGGAGATCGACTCGGTGGGCGCCGGCGACATCGTGGCCGTGATGGGGCTGAAGGACACGACCACGGGCGAGACCCTGTGCGACCCCTCGAACCCGGTCGTCCTGGAGTCCATGAACTTCCCGGCCCCGGTCATCCACATCGCGATCGAGCCGAAGACCAAGGGCGACCAGGACAAGCTCGGCGTCGCCATCCAGCGGCTGGCCGAGGAGGACCCGACCTTCCATGTCCGCACGGACGAGGAGACCGGCCAGACCATCATCGGCGGAATGGGCGAGCTGCACCTCGAGGTCCTCGTCGACCGCATGAAGCGCGAGTTCCGGGTCGAGGCCAACGTCGGCAAGCCCCAGGTCGCGTACCGGGAGACGATCACCAAGACCGTCGACCGCGTCGACTACACGCACAAGAAGCAGACCGGCGGCTCGGGCCAGTTCGCCAAGGTCCAGATCGCGCTGGCACCCACCGGTGGCGAGGAGGGCGGCTACGAGTTCCTCAACAAGGTCACCGGCGGTCGCATCCCGCGCGAGTACATCCCGTCCGTCGATGCCGGCGCGCAGGAGGCCATGGAGAGCGGCGTCCTCGCCGGCTACCCGATGGTCGACGTGCGCGTGACGCTGCTCGACGGCGCGTTCCACGACGTCGACTCGTCCGAGCTCGCCTTCAAGATCGCCGGTTCGATGGCGTTCAAGGACGGCGCGCGCAAGGCCGGACCCGTCCTGCTCGAGCCGATGATGGCCGTCGAGGTCACCACGCCCGAGGACTTCATGGGCGATGTGATCGGCGACCTGAACTCCCGCCGCGGTCAGATCCAGGCCATGGAGGAGCGCTCGGGAGCCCGAGTGGTCAAGGCGCTGGTGCCGCTGTCCGAGATGTTCGGCTACGTGGGAGACCTGCGCAGCCGCACTCAGGGGCGCGCCAGCTACAGCATGCAGTTCGACTCCTACGCACAGGTTCCGCAGAACGTGGCGCTGGAGATTATCGCTAAGGCTCGCGGCGAATAGTCGCGGATCACGAATCACCCATAACCAACAGAACAGCAACCCGATCCGCGACATCGCCGGACGGCAAGAGGACAAGGGAGAACTCAGGTGGCGAAGGCCAAGTTTGAGCGCACCAAGCCGCACGTCAACATCGGCACCATCGGTCACATCGACCATGGCAAGACGACGCTGACCGCTGCGATCACCAAGGTGCTGCACGACAAGTACCCGGACGTGAACCCGTTCACGCCGTTCGACATGATCGACAAGGCTCCGGAGGAGCGTCAGCGCGGCATCACCATCTCGATCGCGCACGTCGAGTACCAGACCGAGGCGCGTCACTACGCGCACGTCGACTGCCCCGGTCACGCCGACTACATCAAGAACATGATCACCGGCGCGGCCCAGATGGACGGTGCGATCCTCGTGGTCGCCGCCACCGATGGCCCGATGCCGCAGACCAAGGAGCACGTGCTCCTGGCCCGCCAGGTCGGTGTGCCCTCGATCGTCGTCGCCCTCAACAAGTGCGACATGGTCGATGACGAGGAGCTCATCGAGCTCGTCGAGATGGAGGTCCGCGAGCTGCTGTCCGGCTACGAGTACCCGGGCGACGACCTGCCCGTGGTTCGCGTTGCGGCATTCCCGGCGCTCCAGGGCGACGAGAAGTGGGGTGAGACGATCCTCGAGCTCATGAACGCCGTGGACGAGTTCATCCCCACGCCCGAGCGTGAGGTCGACAAGCCCTTCCTCATGCCCGTCGAGGACGTCTTCACGATCACCGGCCGTGGCACCGTCGTCACCGGCCGCATCGAGCGCGGCATCGTCAAGGTCAACGAGGAGATCGAGGTCGTGGGCATCCACCCCGGCCCGCCCACCAAGACCGTCGTCACCGGCGTCGAGATGTTCCGCAAGCTGCTCGACGAGGGTCAGGCCGGCGAGAACGTCGGGCTGCTGCTTCGTGGCATCAAGCGCGAGGACGTCGAGCGCGGCCAGGTCTGCTGCAAGCCCGGCTCGATCACCCCGCACACCAACTTCGAGGGCCAGGTGTACATCCTCTCGAAGGACGAGGGCGGCCGTCACACGCCGTTCTTCAACAACTACCGGCCGCAGTTCTACTTCCGGACGACCGACGTCACCGGCGTCGTCACCCTGCCGGACGGCAAGGACATGGTCATGCCCGGCGACAACACCGACATGTTCGTTGAGCTGATCCAGCCCATCGCCATGGAGGAGGGCCTGCGCTTCGCCATCCGCGAGGGTGGCCGCACGGTCGGCGCCGGCCGCGTCACCAAGATCCTGAAGTAGTCCGCAGGAGCCGAGTACTTCGTGGTGGGCGACGCGACCCGTCGCCCACCACGAAACTCGACAGCACAACACGAGCGCACGGCACGACCGAACGGCCAGCACCACCCACATTTCGTAGCGGCACTACACGAGTAAGGACACGAAGCCATCATGGCGGGACAGAAGATCCGCATCCGGCTCAAGGCCTACGACCACGAGGTCATCGACTCATCGGCGCGCAAGATCGTCGAGACGGTGATCCGCACGGGCGCGCAGGTCGCGGGGCCGGTGCCGCTGCCGACGGAGAAGAACGTGTACTGCGTCATCCGCTCGCCCCACAAGTACAAGGACAGCCGCGAGCACTTCGAGATGCGCACCCACAAGCGCCTCATCGACATCCTCGATCCCACGCCGAAGACCGTCGACTCGCTCATGCGCCTCGACCTTCCGGCCGGTGTCGACATCGAGATCAAGCTCTAGCGGCGTTCTGACAACGCAGGCCACGACTACCAAGGCAAGGACACATCAGATGGGCACCAACGTGAAGGGCGTTCTGGGCGAGAAGCTCGGCATGACCCAGGTCTGGGATGAGAACAACAAAGTCATCCCCGTGACCGTGGTCAAGGCTGGGCCGTGCGTCGTCACCCAGGTCCGCTCGCCGGAGACCGACGGTTACTCCTCCGTCCAGATCGCTTTCGGCGCGATCGACCCCCGCAAGGTCACCAAGCCGCAGGCGGGACACTTCGCGAAGGCGGGCGTGACGCCGCGGCGGCACCTGGTGGAGATCCGGACGGACGACGCGTCGGAGTACACCCTGGGCCAGGAGCTCGGCACCGACACCTTCGAGACCGGCCAGATGGTCGACGTCATCGGGACGACGAAGGGCAAGGGCTTCGCGGGTGTCATGAAGCGCCACGGCTTCCATGGGCTGAAGGCCTCGCACGGCGTGCAGCGCAAGCACCGCTCGCCCGGCTCGATCGGCGGCTGCGCCACCCCGGGCCGCGTTTTCAAGGGCATGAAGATGGCCGGTCGCATGGGCGGCGTTCGCCAGACGACGCAGAACCTCGTCGTCCAGGGCATCGACGCCGACCGCGGCCTGCTGCTCATCAAGGGCGCCATTCCGGGCCCGAAGGGCGGACTCGTGTTCGTCCGCACGGCCGTGAAGGAGAACTAGTCATGACCGCCGTAGAGATTCGCACCCCTGCAGGCAAGGCCTCCGGCAGCGTCGAGCTGCCCGCTGAGATCTTCGATGTGCAGGTCAACGTGCCCCTGATCCACCAGGTCGTCGTCGCGCAGCTCGCTGCCGCACGTCAGGGCACCGCGTCGACCAAGACGCGCGCCGAGGTGAGTGGCGGTGGCCGCAAGCCCTACAAGCAGAAGGGCACCGGCCGGGCCCGTCAGGGCTCGATCCGGGCACCTCAGTTCACCGGCGGTGGCGTGGTGCACGGACCCAAGCCGCGCGACTACTCCCAGCGCACTCCCAAGAAGATGAAGGCTGCTGCCCTGCGCGGCGCCCTCTCGGATCGGGCCCGCGAGGGACGCATCCACGTCGTCACCGAGCTGGTCACCGGCGAGACGCCGTCGACCAAGGCCGCCATCGCGACGATCTCGGCCCTGGGCCTCGAGGGCAACCTGCTCATCGCGATCGATCGTGGAGATGACGTGTCGGCACTCAGCCTGCGCAACGTCCCCGCGGTGCATCTGCTGTACGTCGACCAGTTGAACACATACGACGTCCTCGTCAGCGATCAGGTGATCTTCACCTCCGCTGCCCTCGACGCCTTCCTTGCCGGCCCGGCCACGGGCAAGTCGGCCAAGGCAGTTGCCACGGAAAGTGAGGCGGCGGAATGAGAATCGCTGATCCCCGCGACATCTTGATCTCCCCGGTCATCTCCGAGAAGAGCTACTCGCTCCTCGACGAGAACAAGTACACGTTCATCGTGGCGCCGGATGCGAACAAGACGCAGATCAAGATCGCGGTCGAGCAGGTGTTCGGGGTGAAGGTGACCTCGGTCAACACGCACAACCGCGAGGGCAAGCGCCTTCGCACGCGCACTGGCTTCGGCCGGCGTGCCGCGACCAAGCGCGCCATCGTCACGGTTGCCGCCGGTGACCGCATCGACATCTTCGGAGGCCCGGTCTCCTGACCGGGCATCTGACGGGCCTTACACACACGAGACGGAAAGACAGCTATGGGAATCCGCAAGTACAAGCCGACGACGCCGGGCCGACGTGGCTCCAGCGTGGCCGACTTCGTCGAGATCACCCGGTCCGAGCCGGAGAAGTCGCTGGTGCGCCCGCTGCCCAAGAGGGGCGGTCGCAACAACTCCGGCAAGATCACCACTCGTCACCAGGGCGGCGGTCACAAGCGCGCCTACCGCATCATCGACTTCCGTCGTGCGGACAAGGACGGCGTGCCGGCTCGTGTGGCTCACATCGAGTACGACCCCAACCGCACCGCGCGCATCGCGCTGCTGCACTACGCGGACGGCGAGAAGCGCTACATCATCGCACCGAACAAGCTGAAGCAGGGCGACCCGATCGAGACCGGCCCCAGCGCCGATATCAAGCCGGGCAACAACCTGCCGCTGCGCAACATCCCGGTGGGCACGGTCATCCATGCCGTCGAGATCAAGCCGGGCGGCGGGGCGAAGATCGCCCGGTCCGCAGGTGCGTCCGTTCAGCTCGTCGCCAAGGACGGCCCGTACGCCCAGCTGCGCATGCCGTCCGGCGAGATCCGCAACATCGACGTGCGCTCCCGGGCCACCGTCGGTGAGGTGGGCAACGCCGAGCAGTCGAACATCAACTGGGGCAAGGCCGGCCGCATGCGCTGGAAGGGCAAGCGCCCGACGGTGCGCGGCGTGGCCATGAACCCGGTCGACCACCCGCACGGTGGTGGCGAGGGCAAGACGTCCGGCGGCCGGCACCCGGTCAACCCGAACGGCAAGCCCGAGGGCCGTACCCGCAAGGCCAACAAGGCCAGCGACAAGTTCATCGTCCGCCGCCGCAAGTCCGGCAAGAAGCGATAGGGATAGACATGCCACGCAGCCTGAAGAAGGGCCCGTTCATCGACTCCCACCTCATGAAGAAGGTGGACGTGCAGAACGAGGCCGGCACCAAGACCGTCATCAAGACGTGGTCCCGTCGCTCCATGATCGTGCCGGCGATGCTCGGCCACACGATCGCTGTGCACGACGGCCGCAAGCACGTTCCGGTCTTCGTGTCCGAGAACATGGTCGGCCACAAGCTCGGCGAGTTCGCACCGACGCGCACCTTCCGCGGACACGTCAAGGACGACCGCAAGGCGAAGCGGCGGTAGCCCAGGCGCCGTCAGGCGCTGGGCCGGCGAGCACAGCGTGAGACACCCAGCTCGACCAGGACAGCTCACTAACCACGAAGTAGCAAGGGGATAGACATGGAAGCCAGGGCCCAGGCGCGGTACGTCCGCGTCACGCCCATGAAGGCGCGTCGCGTCATCGACCTCATCAGAGGCATGAACGCGGCTGACGCCCAGGCGGTGTTGAGGTTCGCTCCGCAGGCGGCCAGTGAGCCGATCGGCAAGGTGCTCGACAGCGCCATCGCCAACGCGGCGAACAACCACGCAATGGATGTGCGCGGCCTGGTCGTCAGCGAGGCATTCGTCGACGAGGGTCCGACCATGAAGCGCATCCGACCGCGCGCCCAGGGCCGCGCCTACCGGATCCGCAAGCGCAGCAGCCACATCACGGTCGTGGTGTCCGACGGCAACGAGATCGTGCCGGAGCCGCGGGTGAAGGCGAGCTCCAAGGTCGACACCAAGCCGGCTGCCAAGGCAGCGGCGAAGACGGCCGACTCGGCCGACTCCGCTCCCAAGGCGACGAAGAAGGCCGCCGCCAAGCCGGCTGCCGAGAAGACCGCGGCGGCTCCTGCCGACGCAGCAGCGACGGCGACGGCGCCAGGCGCCGACGCAGAGACGAAGGGGTGACCCGACAGTGGGCCAGAAAGTAAACCCGCACGGCTTCCGGCTGGGCATCACCACCGACTTCAACACTCGTTGGTTCGCCGACAGCTCCAAGCCGGGCCAGCGCTACCGCGACTACGTGGCAGAGGACGTCCAGATCCGCAAGCTCCTGTCGCAGGGCATGGAGCGCGCCGGCATCGCACGAGTGGAGATCGAGCGCACGCGTGAGCGTGTCCGCGTCGACATCCACACGGCTCGACCCGGCATCGTCATCGGCCGCCGCGGAGCAGAGGCCGACCGCATCCGCGGCGACCTCGAGAAGCTCACGGGCAAGCAGGTGCAGCTGAACATCCTCGAGGTCAAGAACCCCGAGATCGAGGCGCAGCTGGTCGCCCAGGGCATCGCCGAGCAGCTCTCGAGCCGGGTGTCGTTCCGTCGTGCGATGCGCAAGGGCATGCAGAGCACCATGAAGAGCGGTGCCAAGGGCATCCGTGTCCAGGTATCCGGTCGCCTCGGTGGCGCTGAGATGTCGCGCACCGAGTTCTACCGCGAGGGTCGCGTACCGCTGCACACGCTGCGGGCCGACATCGACTACGGATTCTACGAGGCCCGCACCACGTTCGGGCGCATCGGCGTCAAGGTCTGGATCTACAAGGGCGATGCGCTTGCCTCCCGCGCCGAGCGCGAGGCGGCCGCCGCTGCGGCGCGTCTGAGCGGCCCGCGTGCGCGTCCCGAGCGTCCGCGTCGCCCCCGCCGCGAGGACGAGGGCACGGCCGTGGAGAGCTCCCCGGAGCAGACCCCTGAGGTCGTGGCCGAGACCGTCGCAGCCGACGTCGTGGCAGCAGAAGGCCAGGAGGGCTAGGCACCATGTTGATTCCCCGCAGGGTCAAGCACCGCAAGCAGCACCACCCCACGCGTCGTGGTGTGGCGAAGGGCGGCACGGAAGTGACGTTCGGCACGTATGGCCTCCAGGCTCTCGAGCCGGCCTACGTGACCAACCGTCAGATCGAGGCCGCTCGTATCGCCATCACCCGTCACATCCGTCGTGGCGGCAAGGTCTGGATCAACATCTACCCGGACCGTCCGCTGACCAAGAAGCCGGCCGAGACCCGCATGGGTTCCGGCAAGGGCTCTCCCGAGTGGTGGGTGGCCAACGTCAAGCCCGGCCGCGTCATGTTCGAGCTGTCCTTCCCTGACGAGAAGGTGGCGAACGAGGCACTGACTCGTGCCATGCACAAGCTCCCGATGAAGTGCCGGATCATTCGGCGCGAAGAGGCAGGTGAGAACTGATGGCAGCAGGTACGCAGGTCGGCGAGCTGCGCAATCTCGACGACGCAGAGCTGACGTCTAAGCTCTCCGAGGCGAAGGAGGAGCTCTTCAACCTCCGCTTCCAGGGGGCGACCGGCCAGCTGGAGAACCACGGTCGGCTGCGCGCCGTCCGCAAGGACATCGCGCGGATCTACACGATCCTGCGCGAGCGCGAGCTGGGCATTACCCCCACGGACGGCACTGAGGGTGTCGCATGAGTGCTAATGAGGCAGGCGTGAGCGAGCTGAACCGCGGCTATCGCAAGACCCGTGAGGGCCTGGTGGTCAGCGACAAGATGGACAAGACGGTGGTCGTGGCGGTCGAGGATCGCTTCAAGCACCCGATGTACGGCAAGGTCGTCCGTCGGACGAGCAAGCTGAAGGCACATGACGAGGCCAACGCCGCGGGCGTTGGCGATCGGGTCCTCCTCATGGAGACCCGGCCGACTTCGGCGACCAAGCGCTGGCGCGTGGTCGAGATCCTCGAGAAGGCAAAGTAGCCAACCAAGGTTCCGCCAGGCTCTTCCACGAGAACCGGCAGACGATCAGGAGAATGCAGTGATTCAGCAGGAGTCGCGACTTCGAGTCGCCGACAACACGGGTGCCAAGGAGATTCTGTGCATCCGCGTGCTCGGTGGGTCGGGACGTCGGTATGCCGGCATCGGTGATGTCATCGTGGCCACGGTCAAGGACGCAATCCCCGGCGGCAACGTCAAGAAGGGCGAGGTCGTCAAGGCGGTCATCGTCCGCACCAAGAAGGAGCGTCGCCGTCCGGATGGCTCGTACATCCGCTTCGACGAGAACGCGGCCGTCATCCTCAAGGGCGACGGCGAGCCGCGCGGCACCCGCATCTTCGGGCCCGTGGGTCGTGAGCTTCGCGAGAAGAAGTTCATGAAGATCATCTCGCTCGCACCGGAGGTGTTGTAATCATGGCGCTCAGCATCCGCAAGGGCGACCTGGTCCAGGTCATCACGGGCAAGGACCGAGGCGTCAAGGGCAAGGTCATCGAGGTGTACCCCGAGTCCGAGCGTGTGATCGTCGAGGGTGTGAACCGGATCAAGAAGCACACCAAGGTCGGGCAGAACGCTCGCGGTGCGAAGACCGGTGGCATCATCACGACCGAGGCACCCATCCACGTGTCCAACGTGATGGTCATCGACCCGGAGGATGGCCGCCCCACGCGCGTCGGCTACCGCAAGGAGTCGGTGGAGAAGCGTCGCACCGACGGCTCCACCTATGAGGCCGAGCGCAGCGTCCGCATCTCCCGCCGGACCGGCAAAGACATCTAAGGAAGCGAACTGATGGCTACCGAAACCACCACCGAGACCTCGGTGCCCCGCCTCAAGGCGCGGTACCGCGAGGAGATCGTCCCCGCCCTGCGCGAGGAGTTCTCCTTCACCAACATCATGCAGGTGCCCGGCGTCACGAAGGTCGTCGTGAACATGGGCGTCGGCGACGCGGCCCGCGACTCGAAGCTGATCGAGGGCGCGATCCGCGACCTGGCCGACATCACCGGCCAGAAGCCGCAGGTCACCAAGGCCCGCAAGTCGATCGCGCAGTTCAAGCTCCGTGAGGGCCAGCCCATCGGCTGCCACGTCACCCTTCGCGGCGATCGCATGTGGGAGTTCCTCGACCGGCTCCTGTCGGTTGCACTGCCCCGCATCCGCGACTTCCGCGGACTGTCGCCGAAGCAGTTCGACGGCCGTGGCAACTACACGTTCGGTCTCAACGAGCAGTCCATGTTCCACGAGATCGACCAGGACAAGATCGATCGCGTGCGCGGCATGGACATCACCGTCGTGACCACCGCCAAGAACGATGACGAAGGCCGCGCCCTGCTTCGCCTTCTCGGATTCCCCTTCAAGGAGGCCTGAGCCACATGGCGAAGAAAGCTCTGATCCAGAAGCAGCAGAAGACCCCGAAGTTCAAGGTCCGCGCTTACACGAGGTGCAACAAGTGCGGTCGTCCGCACTCGGTGTACAAGAAGTTCGGCCTCTGCCGCATTTGCGTGCGGGAGATGGCCCACGCCGGCGAACTGCCGGGAATCACCAAGAGCAGCTGGTAAACCACGACGTTGCAGGTCCGGCGGCAACAGCCGCCCGGAAACCACATCGAGGAAGGCCCTAGGCCACGACATGACAATGACTGACCCGATCGCGGACATGCTTGCGCGACTGCGCAACGCGAACTCCGCGTACCACGACACCGTCTCGATGCCCCACTCGAAGATCAAGGCCAACATCGCCGAGATCCTCAAGGTCCAGGGCTACATCGCCGGCTGGAAGGTCGAGGAGGCACCCGTCGGCAAGACGCTGACCCTCGACCTCAAGTACGGCCCGTCCCGTGAGCGCTCGATCGCCGGCCTGCGCCGCGTGTCCAAGCCCGGCCTTCGCGTCTACGCGAAGAGCACCGCGCTGCCGCGCGTGCTCGGCGGTCTGGGCATCGCGATCCTGTCCACGTCGTCCGGTCTGCTGACCGACCGACAGGCCGCACAGAAGGGCGTAGGCGGAGAAGTCCTCGCCTACGTCTGGTAGGGGAGGGATTCGACATGTCACGCATTGGACGTCAGCCGATCCCGGTCCCGGCCGGAGTGACCGCGACCATCGACGGCAGCGACATCACGATCACGGGCCCCAAGGGCTCGCTCTCGCTCGCGGTGGCCGCGCCCATCGAGATCACCCAGGAGGACGGCAATCTCGTCGTCACCCGCCCGGATGACGAGCGCGCCTCGCGCTCGCTGCACGGGCTGACGCGCACGCTGCTCGCCAACATGGTGACCGGAGTGACGCAGGGCTACGAGAAGGGCCTCGAGATCGTCGGCACCGGCTACCGCGTTGCGGCCAAGGGCACCGACCTCGAGTTCCAGCTCGGCTTCAGCCACCCGGTCCTCGTCAAGGCTCCTGAGGGCATCAGCTTCCAGGTCGACAGCCCCATCAAGTTCAAGGTGCAGGGCATCGACAAGCAGCAGGTCGGAGAAGTGGCCGCCAACATCCGCAAGATCCGCAAGCCGGAGCCGTACAAGGGCAAGGGCGTGCGGTACGAGGGTGAAGTCGTCCGCCGCAAGGCCGGAAAGGCTGGTAAGTGATGAGTTCCTTCGCCCCGAAGCTCGGAACGGGCACCCGCACGAGCGTCGGTCGCTCGCGTCGGCATCTGCGCGTTCGCAAGAAGGTGTCGGGCACTGCTGTCCGGCCGCGTCTGGTCGTGACTCGCTCGGCGCGCCACATGCTGGCGCAGATCGTCGACGACACCCAGGGCGTCACGCTGGCCTCGGCCTCCACGATGGAGTCCGATCTGCGCGGTGCCTCGGACGACAAGACCGCCAAGGCCCGCAAGGTGGGCCAGTTGGTCGCGGAGCGCGCCAAGAAGGCCGGAGTCGACGCTGTGGTCTTCGACCGCGGCGGCAACCAGTACCACGGTCGCGTCGCGGCCCTCGCTGAGGGCGCCCGCGAGGGTGGCCTGACCTTCTAACGACGTACGAACTTCGAAACGGAAGAGGTAGACCATGTCAGAAACGTCGCGCCGCGGTGGTGGCGCTGGCGATCGTCGGGAGCGCAAGGAACGTGCGCCCCGCGAGGAGAAGTCCGCATACGTCGAGAGAGTCGTTGCCATCAACCGCGTCGCCAAGGTCGTCAAGGGCGGACGTCGGTTCAGCTTCACCGCCCTCGTCGTCGTCGGTGACGGTGACGGCATGGTCGGCATCGGCTACGGCAAGGCCAAGGAGGTCCCGGCCGCCATCGCCAAGGGTGTCGAGGAGGCCAAGAAGCACTTCTTCAAGGTCCCGCGCATCCAGGGCACGATCCCGCACCCCATCACGGGGGAGGCTGCGGCGGGCGTCGTCATGCTGCGCCCCGCTGCACCGGGTACCGGTGTCATCGCCGGCGGCCCGGTCCGGGCCGTGCTGGAGTGCGCCGGCATCCGCGACGTGCTGAGCAAGTCGATGGGCTCCAAGAATGCGATCAACATCGTGCATGCCACGGTTGCCGCACTCAAGATGCTGGAGTCGCCGGAGGCGGTGGCTGCGCGCCGCGGCCTCCCGCTCGAGGACGTCGCGCCGGCCGCCCTGCTGCGGGCGCGTGCAGGGACTGGTGCATGATGGCGCGACTGAAGGTCACCCAGAAGAAGTCGAAGATCGGTGGCACCAGCGTGCAGCGCAACACGCTGCGCTCCCTGGGTCTCAAGCGGATCGGCGACACCGTCGTCAAGGAAGACCGCCCGGAAATCCGCGGCATGGTGAACGCCGTGCGGCACTTGGTCGTTGTTGAGGAGGTCGACTGACGATGGCACTCAAGGTCCATCACCTGCGCCCGGCACCGGGCGCAAAGACGGCCAAGACCCGTAAGGGTCGTGGCGAGGGTTCAAAGGGCAAGACATCCGGACGTGGCACGAAGGGCACCAGGGCCCGCAACCAGGTTGCGGCGAGCTTCGAGGGCGGTCAGATGCCTCTGCACATGCGTCTGCCCAAGCTCAAGGGGTTCAAGAACCCCGCGAAGGTCCACTTCCAGGTCGTCAATGTCGCCATGCTCAACAAGCTCTTCCCCGAAGGCGGCGACGTCACCGTGGCCGGACTCGTGGCGGCCGGCGCCGTGCGCCGGGGCCTTCCGGTCAAGGTTCTCGGCCAGGGTGACATCAGCGTTGCCGTCAATGTGACTGCCGATGCATTCTCCGACACGGCCCGTGACAAGATCGTGGCTGCAGGTGGTTCGGTAGCCGAGCTGTAGTCAGGGCTCTGCCGTACCCGTCAGTCAACCGAGATCGAAGCAGGAGGCACAGTGCACATCAGTGCGTTCGGGGCTGCACTGCGCACGCCGGATCTACGCAAGAAGATCTTCTTCACCCTAGGCCTCTTGGCCCTGTACCGACTCGGGTCGGTCATGCCGACGCCAGGCGTCGACTACTCCGCCATCCAGCGGTGTATCGACGTGGTGCAGGACAACTCCGTGTACGCGCTGATCAACTTGTTCAGCGGCGGTGCACTACTCCAGTTGTCGGTGTTTGCGCTCGGCATCATGCCGTACATCACGGCCAGCATCATCCTTCAGCTGCTCACGGTCGTGATCCCGCGACTGGAGACGCTGAAGGCCGATGGCCAGGCCGGTCAGGCGAAGATCACGCAGTACACGCGCTACGTGACCATCGGCCTGGCGATCCTCCAGTCGACCGCGATCCTGTCGCTCGCCCGCACGCCCGGGGCGCTGTTCAGCGGCTGCAACGAGGAGATCATCCCCAACCAGTCGGTCTGGGTGATCCTCGTCATGATCACGGTGATGACGGCCGGAACGTCCGTGATCATGTGGTTCGGCGAGTTGATCACCGAGCGTGGCGTGGGCAACGGCATGTCCGTCCTCATCTTCACCTCGATCATCGCCACCATTCCTGCTCAGTTCGCGTCGATCTGGGGCAGCCACGGGCCGTTCACCTTCGCCCTGACGCTGGCGGTCGGTCTTGCGGTCGTGGCGTTCGTCGTGTTCGTCGAGCAGGCGCAGCGGCGCATCCCGGTCCAGTACGCCAAGCGCATGGTCGGCCGACGGATGTACGGCGGGACGTCCACGTACATCCCGCTGAAGGTCAACATGGCCGGTGTCATCCCGGTCATCTTCGCCTCGTCGCTGCTGTTCCTTCCGACGCTCATCGTGCAGTTGACGGGGAGCCAGGCGGAGTGGGCGATCTGGATCCAGCAGAACCTCGGCACCGGCACGGGCACGTGGTACCTGGCCATGTACTTCGCGATGATCATCTTCTTCTGCTACTTCTACGTCTCGATCACCTTCAACCCGGTTGAGGTGGCCGACAACATGAAGAAGTACGGCGGCTTCATCCCGGGCATCCGGGCCGGCCGGCCGACCGCCGAGTACCTCGACTACGTTCTCACGCGACTGACCGCACCGGGCTCGCTCTACCTCGGACTCATCGCGGTCATGCCGGTCTTCGCCTTCGGATTCCTGGGCGTGGCCAACAACTTCATCTTCGGTGGCACCAGCCTGCTGATCATGGTCGGCGTCGGTCTCGACACGGTCAAGCAGATCGAGGCCCAGCTCCAGCAGCGCAACTACGAAGGCTTCCTCCGCTGATGCGAGTCGTCCTGATGGGCCCCCCTGGGGCCGGCAAGGGCACGCAGGCCCACATCGTCGCCGGACTGGTCGGCGTTCCGCACATCTCGACCGGGGAGCTGTTCCGGGAGCACGTCGCTCGCGGGACGTCGCTGGGCATCGAGGCGGAGCGCTACATGGAGGCGGGGGAGTACGTGCCGGATGGCGTGACCAACGCCATGGTGCGCGACCGCCTGTCGCAGGACGACTGCCGTCCCGGCTTCGTGCTCGACGGGTACCCCCGCACGGTGGAGCAGGTCGGCGAGCTGAGCGCGATGCTCAGCGCCTCGTCCAAGCGGCTCGACACCGTGGTGGAGCTGACCGTCGACGTCGACGAGGTCGTGGCGCGGCTCGTGCGCCGGGCCATCGACCAGGGTCGCAATGACGACACCGAGGAGGTCATCCGGCGGCGTCTCGAGGTCTACTTCGACCAGACCGCCCCGCTGACCGAGATGTACCGGACCCACGGACTGCTGGTCCAGGTCGACGGACTCGGGACGATCGACGAGGTCACCGCGCGGATCGCCGCCGCCCTCGGCCTCGATCCGCAGTAGCGCATGTTCCGCCGCAAGAGCGCCATCGAGATCAAGTCGCCCGATCAGCTCGCAGTCATGCGTCAGGCAGGACTCGTCGTGGCCCGGACCCTCGCGGCCGTCGGCGACGCCGCGGCGCCCGGGGTCACCACGGGTCAGCTCGACGCGATCGCCCGGGACGTCCTGGCCGATCACCGAGCCGAGTCCTCGTTCCTGGGATACCGAGCCCACGGCACCGTCCCGTACCCGGGCGTGCTGTGCGCCTCGATCAATGAGGAGGTCGTGCACGGCATCCCGGGGGAGCGCCGGCTTCGCGAAGGGGACCTGCTGTCGGTGGACTTCGGCGCGATCGTCGAAGGCTGGCACGGCGATGCCGCGATCAGCGTCCTGATCGGCGACGTCCGGCCCGAGATCGCCGAGCTGTCCCGGGTCACGGAGGCGTCCTTGTGGGCCGGTCTGGCCGCGGCCCGATCCGGCGCCCACCTGTCCGACATCGGCCACGCCGTGGAGAAGTCGATCCGGTCCGCCGGCGACTTCGGCATCGTCGAGGAGTACGGCGGTCACGGCATCGGCTCGCGCATGCACATGGATCCGCATGTCCTGAACTACGGCCGCGCCGGCCAGGGACCGCTGCTCAGGCCGGGGATGGCCCTGGCGATCGAGCCCATGGCCACCCTGGGCAGTCCCGAGGTCGGCGTCCTGGCCGACGACTGGACCGTGGTCACGACGGACGGTCAGTGTGCGGCCCACTGGGAGCACACCGTCGCTGTGACGGAGGCCGGACCCTGGGTCCTCACCGCCCTCGACGACGTCCACCTGTGACCGCGTGGCCGCTTCTGGGCCGCGCGGCCCGCGAAGGGGAGCGGGGACCCGGATTTCGCTATCGCACCCGTGGGGGCGTAGACTCACGGGGCCGATAAGGGGCTTCCCCCATTCGTCCGCATGCTGTCGCCCGATTCCGGTGGCTGTCGTGCGGGCAGCCGTGGGTTGCCGCTTGCTCCGCTGGGGCTCCGAGGGAGTCGGCACCACGAAGGAAGCAGAGGTTATGGGCAAGAAGGACGGCGCGATCGAGCTCGAGGGCACGATCACGGAGTCACTGCCCAATGCCATGTTCCGGGTGGAGCTCGACAACGGGCACAAGGTGCTCGCGCACATCAGCGGGAAGATGCGGATGCACTACATCCGGATCCTGCCGGACGACCGGGTCGTCGTTGAGTTGTCGCCCTACGACCTCACGCGCGGACGGATCGTCTACCGCTACAAGTAAGCCCACCCGACCCACTCGTCCCCGCTACAACGACCCACTCGAACGAGTCACGAAAGAGTCATCATGAAGGTGCAGCCAAGCGTCAAGAAGATCTGCGACAAGTGCAAGGTCATCCGTCGCCACGGTCGCGTCATGGTCATCTGCGAGAACGTTCGCCACAAGCAGCGCCAGGGCTGACACCAGTTCCTGACGCGGCCTTAGGGGAGACAACCCGCAAGGCCGAACAACAAGCAGAACCCGACCCCCGCAGCCGCGCGTGCGCAGCAACGGGACGACACCCCCGGTCACGAGGCCGGGGACCTGCCTTGGCGGGCAGGAGTGGTTCTGCACCGCAAACCTCGTGCACGAAGAGAAGAGAGAACGCCCTTATGGCACGACTCGTAGGCGTCGACCTGCCGCGCGACAAGCGCATGGCGGTGGCGCTCACCTACATCTATGGCGTCGGTCGTTCGCAGGCCGCCAAGGCCCTCGAGGCCACCGGCATCAGCCCCGACCTGCGTTCGAAGGACCTCAGCGACGAGCAGGTCGTCGCACTCCGCGACTGGATCGACGAGAACCTCAAGGTCGAGGGTGACCTCCGCCGAGAGGTGGCCGCTGACGTACGTCGCAAGGTCGAGATCGGCTGCTACCAGGGCCTGCGTCATCGCAAGGGCCTGCCGGTTCGTGGCCAGCGCACCCACACCAATGCCCGCACCCGCAAGGGTCCGCGCAAGACCGTCGCTGGCAAGAAGAAGGCCGGCAAGTAAGCCGCTTACGAGACTCTGGAGAACTGATTCATGGCCCCCAAGACAGGCAAGGCTGCGGTAGCCAAGAAGGTACGCCGCAAGGAGAAGAAGAACGTGGCCCACGGCCACGCGCACATCAAGAGCACCTTCAACAACACCATCGTCTCGATCACCGATCCCACTGGAGCGGTGATCTCCTGGGCCAGTGCCGGCCAGGTCGGCTTCAAGGGAAGCCGCAAGTCCACACCGTTCGCCGCCCAACTGGCCGCCGAGGCCGCTGCGCGACGCGCGATGGAGCACGGCATGCGCAAGGTCGACGTGTTCGTGAAGGGTCCCGGCTCCGGCCGCGAGACCGCTATCCGTTCGCTGCAGGCGACGGGGCTGGAGGTCGGGACCATCTCCGACGTCACCCCGGTGCCGTTCAACGGAACCCGTCCCTCCAAGCGTCGTCGCGTCTGACCTCGCGTTCATACGGAATCTAGGAGATAACGAGACATGGCGCGTTATACAGACGCCGATTGCAAGCGGTGCCGCCGCGAGAAGATGAAGCTTTTCCTCAAGGGCGCGAAGTGCGAGTCGCCGAAGTGCCCCTTCGAGAAGCGTCCCTACCCTCCGGGCCAGCACGGCCGCGGTCGCTCGAAGGACAGCGAGTACCTGCTGCAGCTTCGTGAGAAGCAGAAGGCAACCCGCATGTACGGGGTGCTCGAGAAGCAGTTCTCGAACTACTACAAGGAGGCTCAGCGGCAGTCCGGCAAGACCGGCGAGAACCTGCTGCAGATCCTGGAGACCCGGCTCGACAACGTCGTGTTCCGCGCGGGCTTCGCGAAGTCCCGTGACATGGCCCGTCAGCTGGTGACCCACGGTCACTTCACGGTCAACGGCCACAAGGTGAACATCCCGTCGTACCGCGTGTCCCCGAGCGACATCGTCGAGGTGCGGGCGGGCTCGCGTGAGCTGACCCCGTTCATCGTCGCGCATGCCGAGGTCGGCGAGCGCAGCGTGCCGGCGTGGCTCGAGGTCACCCCCTCGAAGATGCGCATCCTGGTGCACTCGCTGCCGGTTCGCGCGGTCATCGACACGCAGGTCAACGAGCAGCTGATCGTCGAGCTCTACTCCAAGTAATCCGACGCCCGGAGACGGGCAGACACGCGACGTCAAATAGCGGTCGTCGCGGGAAGGAAGTTCATCGTGCTCATCAGTCAGCGCCCCGTGCTCACCGAGGAGACGATCAGCGAGTTCCGCTCGCGGTTCGTCCTCGAGCCCCTCGAGCCCGGTTTCGGCTACACGCTCGGCAACTCGCTCCGTCGCACGCTGCTGTCCTCGATCCCGGGCGCGGCCGTGACGAGCATCCGCATCGACGGCGTGCTGCACGAGTTCACGACGGTCCCCGGTGTCAAGGAGGACGTCACCGAGCTCATCCTGAACATCAAGCAGCTGGTCATCTCGTCGGAGCACGACGAGCCGGTGGTCATGTACCTGCGCAAGCAGGGTCCCGGCACCGTCACGGCGGCCGACATCCAGCCGCCGGCCGGCGTGGAGGTCCACAACCCGGGCCTGCACATCGCCACCCTGAATGCCAAGGGCAAGCTCGAGATCGAGCTCGTCGTGGAGCGCGGCCGCGGATACGTCTCGGCCGTGCTCAACAAGCAGCCCGGCCAGGAGATCGGCCGCATCCCGGTCGACTCGATCTACAGCCCCGTGCTGAAGGTCACCTACAAGGTCGAGGCGACACGTGTGGAGCAGCGCACGGACTTCGACAAGCTGGTCCTCGACGTCGAGACCAAGCAGTCGATGCGTCCGCGCGACGCGGTCGCGTCAGCGGGCAAGACCCTGGTCGAGCTCTTCGGCCTGGCCCGCGAGCTCAATGTCGACGCCGAGGGCATCGACATCGGCCCGTCGCCGACCGACGCCTTCGTGGCCGAGCAGCTGTCGACCCCCATCGAGCAGCTCGACATGACGGTGCGGTCGTACAACTGCCTCAAGCGCGAAGGCATCCACACCGTCGGCGAGCTGATCACGCGCAGCGAGGCCGATCTGCTCGACATCCGCAACTTCGGTGCGAAGTCGATCGACGAGGTCAAGGTCAAGCTGGCCAGCCTCGGACTGGCCCTGAAGGACAGCCCGCCCGGATTCGATCCCGGCGCAGCCGTGTACTTCAACGACGACGATGATGACGACCTGGCATTCGCCGAGGACGAGCAGCTCTAGTCGGCCCCTGCCCGAACGACAGCTTTCAGAAAGCCTGAGGAGAAAGAATGCCTACGCCAACAAAGGGTCCCCGCCTCGGCGGCGGTCCGGCACACGAGCGGCTCATGCTGGCCAACCTGGCCACAGCGCTGTTCGAGCACGGCCGCATCACGACGACGGAGGCGAAGGCCAAGCGCCTGCGCCCGCTGGCCGAGCGGATGATCACGTTCGCGAAGCGCGGCGACCTGCACGCCCGTCGTCGGGTGATGACGGTCGTTCGCGACAAGTCAGTCGTGCACACGCTGTTCACCGAGATCGGCCCCAGCTACGCGGGCCGTCCGGGCGGCTACACGCGCATCACCAAGATCGGGCCGCGCAAGGGCGACAACGCTCCGATGGCCGTCATCGAGCTGGTCGAGCCGATGGCCGAGCAGGTCGTGGCGGAGGCGACGGGTGCGACGAAGCGCGCGGTGAAGGAGAAGGCCTCGTCAGAGGCCTCGACCAAGGGGCAGGAGAAGGCCTCGTCAGAGGCCTCGACCAAGGGGCAGGAGAAGGCCTCGCCAGAGGCCTCGACCACCGCTGCGGTCGTCGAGACCGTGGTCGAGGACGCGCCGGTTGTCGACGAGGCCAGCGAGACCGCGGCCGTCGAGGCGGACGAGACGGACGCGACGGACAAGAAGGACGAGTCCTGACCGACTCAGCCGACCTGAATCAGCCCGTCCCCGGCACGCCGGGCGACGGGCTGATTCGTCTGCGCCTCGATCTGGCCTACGACGGCCGGGACTTCGCCGGCTGGGCCAAGCAGACCGACCTGCGAACCGTGCAGGGCGAGCTTGAGCGGGTGCTCGGCCAGGTGACCGGGACGCCGGTCGACGTGACCTGCGCGGGGCGCACCGATGCCGGCGTGCACGCCCGCGGACAGGTGGCGCACCTCGACATTCCCGTGTCCGTGTGGGCTGCCGGGGTCGACGTCCGCCGGGTGAACCGCGCGCTGCCCGATGACATCCGGCTGCACGGCATCGGTGGGGCACCGGAAGGCTTCGACGCACGCTTCTCGGCGCTGTGGCGCCGGTACACCTACCGCGTGTGCGACAGCCGTGTCGGCCCGGATCCGCTGGTCCGGCACATGACGCTGAGATGGAGCCGGCCCCTCGACGTCGACCGGATGAACGAGGCCGCGACGGGGCTGGTGGGCGAGCACGACTTCGCCGCGTTCTGCCGCCATCGACCACGGGGAACGTCCATCCGCGAGCTGCAGAGCCTCGACTGGCAGCGGAGCGAGGACGGCGTGGCGGTGATGACCATCCAGGCCGACGCGTTCTGCCACTCGATGGTGCGCAGCCTGGTCGGCGTGCTGCTGCCGGTCGGCGATGGGCGTCGACCGGTCACGTGGCCCGAGCAGGTGCGGGCCGCCGGACTCCGGCACTCAGCGGTGACCGTCATGCCGGCGCACGGACTGATCCTGGAGCGGGTCGAGTATCCGCCGGACGACCAGCTGCTGCTGCGGCAGACGAGCACCCGCACGGTGCGGACCCTGCCCGGCGGGGTTCAGCCGCCGACCGACCAGGACGGGACCTGACATGGGCCACATCGACGTCCAGCACGTCACGTACTCGCTCCCGGACGGTCGGGTCCTGCTCGATGACGTGTCCTTCCGAGTCCCGGACGGCGCGACCGCGGCGCTCGTGGGCGCCAACGGAGCCGGCAAGACCACGCTGCTTCGCATGATGGCCGGCGACGCCCGACCCGACGAGGGCTCCATCGTGTGCGGGGGCAGCGTTGCCGTGATGCGTCAGTTCATCGGCCAGATGTCCGAGGGCACAGTCCGCGACCTGCTGCTTGGCGTGAGCCCGCCGACCCTTCGCGAGGCGGCAGCGTCGCTCGACCGGGCCGAGCTGGCGCTGATGGACGCAGACGACGAGGCCACCCAGATGCGCTACGCGCATGCCATCTCGGACTTCGCGGACGCCGGGGGCTACGACGCGGAGGTGCTGTTCGACGTGGTGACCACCGCGGCGATGGCCGAGACGTACGAGTCGATCCGATGGCGACCGGTGGCGTCGCTGTCGGGCGGCGAGCAGAAGCGCATCGTGCTCGAGCTGCTGCTGCGGGGCGCTGCCGACATCCTCCTGCTGGACGAGCCGGACAACTACCTCGACGTGCCGGGCAAGACCTGGCTCGAGGCGCAGTTGCGCGAGACCCAGAAGACCGTGCTGCTGATCAGCCACGACCGCGAGCTGCTGAACCAGTGCGCGAGCCACGTCGTGTCCGTCGAGCTGGGGGCCGTCGGCAACACCGTCTGGGTGCACGGTGGGGGCTTCGCCTCCTTCCACGAGGCGCGGGCCGATCGATTCTCCCGACTCGAGGAGCTGCGACGGCGGTGGGATGAGGAGCACGTCAAACTCAAGGAGCTCGTGCAGTCGCTCAAGGTCAAGGCCAAGTACAACGACGGCATGGCGTCGCGCTACCAGGCCGCCCAGACCCGCCTGCGCAAGTTCGAGGAGGCCGGCCCGCCGATCGCGGTGCCCAAGGAGCAGAGCGTCCGAATGCGGCTCGGCGGCGGTCGCACCGCCAAGCGGGCGATCGTCTGCGAGTCGGTGGAGCTCACCGGCCTCACCAAGGCCTTCGACGGCGAGGTCTGGTTCGGCGAGCGGCTCGCCGTGCTCGGGGCGAACGGCTCGGGCAAGTCCCACCTGCTGCGCCTGCTGGCGCTCGGTGGATCCGACCCGGACATCGAGCATCAGCCGGTCGGCGATGTCGCGATCGCCCCTGTTCGGCATGCCGGGTCGGCGCGGCTCGGCGCCCGCGTGCGCCCGGGCTGGTTCGCCCAGACGCATGTGCGTCCGGACCTCTCGGGCCGCACGCTGCTGGACATCCTGCACCGCGGCGATGACCGCCGCTCGGGACTCCCGCGGGAGCAGGCGGCTCGGGTGCTCGATCGCTACGAGCTCGCGGGTGCGTCCGAGCAGGACTTCGACACGCTCTCCGGCGGTCAGCAGGCGCGGTTCCAGATCCTGCTGCTCGAGCTGAGCGGCGCGACCCTGCTCCTGCTCGACGAACCCACCGACAACCTCGACCTGGCCAGTGCCGAGGCGCTGGAGGACGGACTGAACCGGTTCGAGGGGACCGTGGTCGCCGTGACGCACGATCGATGGTTCGCCCGTGGGTTCGATCGCTTCTGGGTGTTCCGCGCCGATGGCTCGGTGGTGGAGACCCCGGAGCCGGTCTGGGCGGAGTGGTAGGCCTCGATCGGCGGTGGGGTGGCCCGATTTGGAGGCGTCGGGACCGCAACGGTAGTCTGGGGTGCTGCTGTGGCGCCCTCCTGGATTCAGGAGGCCCTCCCAGCCTAGGCGTCAGGGATGGCGCCTAGTACGGCGTGCCAGCGATGGCGCGTACAGAGTCCGGTTCCGACGAGAAACGTAAGGTGGCGTCCCGTGCGCACGTACAGCCCCAAGCCCGGCGATATCGATCGCGTGTGGCATGTCATCGACGCCTCGGACGTAGTCCTCGGCCGACTCGCCAGCCACGCCGCAGTGCTCCTGCGCGGCAAGCACAAGGTCACGTTCGCCCCGCACATCGACACGGGCGACTTCGTCATCATCATCAATGCCGAGAAGGTCGCCCTCACCGGCGCCAAGAAGCAGCAGAAGATGGAGTACCGCCACTCCGGCTACCCGGGCGGCATGACGGCAACGTCGTACACCGAACTGCTGGAGTCCAACCCGCGCCGCGCGGTCGAGAAGGCGGTCAAGGGCATGCTCCCGCACAACAAGCTTGGCCGGCAGCAGATCAAGAAGCTCAAGGTCTACGCCGGCCCGGAGCACCCCCACACGGCCCAGCAGCCGCAGCCGTTCCAGATCACCCAGGTCGCGCAGTAGTCCAGCGACGCATCGGCGTTAACGAAAGGAACCGTGGCAGTGTCTGAGGCCACCATCATCGAGACCGACATCGACGACAGCGTCGAGGAGGAGATCGTCACGGAGTACACCTCCGAGACGCCCTCCGCCCGCCCGGCCGTCACCCGTGAGATCGTCACCGCGCCCGGCGCGGCAACCGGCCGGCGCAAGCAGGCGATCGCCCGCGTGCGCCTGGTGCCCGGCACCGGCAAGTGGACGATCAACGGTCGCGACCTCGAGTCGTACTTCCCGAACAAGGTGCACCAGCAGGAGGTGAACGAGCCCTTCACCGCCCTTGGCGCCGAGGGCAGGTTCGACGTCTTCGCCCGCATTCACGGCGGCGGCATCTCCGGTCAGGCCGGCGCCCTGCGCCTGGGCGTGGCTCGTGCCCTCAACGGTATCGACGAGGAGGGCAACCGTCCGATCCTCAAGAAGGCCGGATTCCTCACGCGCGACCCGCGCGCCAAGGAGCGCAAGAAGTACGGCCTGAAGAAGGCTCGCAAGGCGCCGCAGTACAGCAAGCGGTGAGCGAGCGGCTCTTCGGCACCGACGGAGTCCGGGGCCTGGCCAACCGCGAGGTCACGGCCGAGCTGGCCCTGGACCTCGCGGTGGCCGCCGCACATGTGCTGGCGGACACCGGTGCGTTCGAAGGGCATCGACCGACGGCGGTCGTCGGCCGGGACGGACGGGCCAGCGGCGAATTCCTCGAGGCGGCGGTGGTGGCCGGGCTGGCCAGCGCCGGCGTCGACGTCACCCTGGTGGGCGTGCTTCCGACGCCGGGGGTTGCGTTCCTGACCGATGCGCTGCACGCCGATCTCGGCGTCATGCTGTCCGCATCGCACAACCCCATGCCCGACAACGGCATCAAGTTCTTCTCGCGGGGCGGCAACAAGCTCGACGACGTGATCGAGGACGCCATCGAGAAGCGGCTGCGCGAGCCCTGGGACCGACCGATCGGCGGAGCCGTCGGGCGCGTGCATGCCAACCCGGTGTCCGTCCAGCTCTACGAGCATCACCTGCTGGCGTCCCTGCCGCACAACCTCGACGGACTCACGATCGTGGTGGACTGCGCCAACGGTGCCGCCTCGGGGCTGGGCCCTGAGGTGTATGCGGGTGCCGGGGCGAGCGTCATCGCGATCCATTCCGAGCCCAACGGCCTGAACATCAATGACGGCTGCGGCAGCACGCACCTCGGGGACCTCATCTCGGCTGTGCGCGAGCACGGCGCCGACGCCGGGATCGCCCACGACGGCGACGCCGACCGGTGCCTGGCCGTGGATGCCGACGGCAACGTCGTCGACGGCGATCACATCCTGGCCATCCTCGCCTCCGCGATGCATCGAACCGGGCACCTCGTCGGCGGCACCGTCGTCGCGACGGTGATGGCGAATCTCGGCTTCCGGCTCGCGATGGCGGAGGCCGGCATCAACGTCGTCGAGACCGGGGTCGGCGACCGCTACGTGCTGGAGGCCATGCGCGCCGAGGGCTACGTCCTCGGCGGCGAGCAGAGCGGCCACGTCGTCATGTCCGAGTACGCGACCACCGGCGATGGCATCCTGACCGCCCTGCACGTGCTGGCTGAGGTCGCGCGCAGCGGCCGGACCCTCGCGGACCTTGCCGCGCAGGTCACCAAGCTCCCCCAGATCCTCATCAACGTGACGGACGTCGACCGCGCCGGGCTGTCCTCGTCCGACGGCGTCACCGCGGCCCTCGAACGCGCGCAGGGCGAGCTCGGCCAGACCGGCCGCGTGCTGCTGCGGCCATCGGGCACGGAGCCAGTCATCCGCGTCATGGTCGAGGCACCCAGCCATGACATGGCCGCGCGAATCGGGCAGGAGCTCGCCGACGTCGTCAGCCAGGAGCTCGCGATCGGCTGATCCTGCGCCACACGCGCTCCTGTGCGAGCAGCGTGAGCCACCCCGCGATCGCCATTCCGGTGATGTTGACGATCAGCGTCACCGAGCTGCCCCACACCTCGTGCCAGAGCCCGAAGACCGCGGCCACGGCGATGTTGCCGGACGCGGGGATGGTCGTGACGGAGATGAACACGCCGACCAGGCCGCCGGACTTCGCCGACGTGAGCGCCAGCACCCCAGCGGCGCCGGCGATCACGGCCACGATCAGCGACCACACGTTGGGTGCGTACACGAACGCAGTCCCGGGCCGGCTCTCCTCCATGACGTCGTCGACGCTGATGAGCCCGGCAAGTCGAGCGATCGCGGCCAGGACCGTCACGGTCCCGATCGAGACCGAGAAGCCGATCGCCAGGGTGCGCGCCGCTTGCCGGAGGAGGTTGTACCGACGCCGGACCAGGCCCAGTCCCAGGGACGCGATGGGGACGAACTCCGGGCCGAGCACCATGGCGCCGATGATGAGGATGACGGAGTCCGTCACCACCGCGATCGCCGCCAGCAGCGTGGCCAGCACCATGAAGGACAGGAATGTCCAGGTGACGGACGACTCCTCGTAGGCGCGCTCGATGACCTCGGTCCAGACCACGGCGTCCGAGCTGGCGCCCGGCGCCGCCTGCTCCGCGCTGAGCGCCCTGCGGGACACCCAGGTCTGGACCGGAAGCAGCTGGATCGTGCCCTCGGCCTGGACGCCGAGGGCCATCAGCGCGTCGACGACCGGGTTGACCGCCTCACGGGGCAGGTCCGCCTCGATCACGTCGCCGGGCGGTCGCCTACTCGCGCCCGACATGACCACCAGGCTGCTCGCGGTGGGCTCGGCGGTGAGCAGCTCGATGACCTGGTCTGACAGTCCGGCCGGGCAGCAGACACGGACCGTGATCATGCGCACATTGTGCCGCTCCGCGGCCGGGACCGGCCGCGTACGCTGTCGGCCATGTGCGGAATCGTCGGGTACGTCGGCCAGAAGCAGGCCCTGGAGATCATCGTCGCCGGACTGAGGCGGCTGGAGTACCGGGGATACGACTCGGCAGGGGTCGCGGTGATCAGCGGCGGCGAGCTCGTCGTGCGCAAGAAGGCCGGCAAGCTGGCCAACCTCGAGACACTGCTCGGATCCGACCCGATGCCCGACTCGACGACGGGCATCGGGCACACGCGGTGGGCGACCCACGGCGGCCCGACCGACAGCAACGCCCACCCGCACGTCAGCGAGAACGGCCAGGTGGCCGTGATCCACAACGGCATCATCGAGAACTTCGCCGAGCTTCGGGCCGAGCTGACCGCCTCCGGCGTGCACCTCGCATCCGAGACCGACACCGAGGTGGTCGCGCACCTGCTGGCCCAGGCTCTGCCCGACTCGGACGACGACCTCGCCGAGGCCCTGCGCCGCGTCTGCCGCCGCCTCGAAGGCGCCTTCACGCTCGTGACGATCGACCGCGACCGACCCGACCTGGTGGTCGCCGCGCGACGCAACTCCCCGCTCGTGGTGGGCGTAGGCAACGGCGAGAACTTCCTCGCGTCCGACGTCGCCGCCTTCGTCGAGCACACCCGCGAGGCACTCGAGCTCGGCCAGGACCAGGTCGTCTCCATCACGCCCACGTCGATCATGATCACGGACTTCAACGGGGAGCCGGTGGAGCCGACCCCCTTCCACGTCGACTGGGACGCCGCAGCCGCCGAGAAGGGCGGCTACGAGCTGTTCATGCTCAAGGAGATCGCCGAGCAGCCGAAGGCGGTCGCCGACTCGCTGCGGGGGAGGGTCTCGAAGGACTCCCGCATCCAGCTCGACGAGATGAAGATGGACGAGGCGATCCTGCGCTCCATCACGAAGGTGGTCGTCATCGCGTGCGGAACCGCCGCGAACGCGGGCATGGTTGCCAAGTACGCCATCGAGCACTGGACGCGCCTGCCCGTCGAGGTCGAGCTGGCCAGCGAGTTCCGGTACCGCGATCCCATCGTCGGCCCGGACAGCCTCGTCATCGCGATCTCGCAGTCCGGCGAGACGATGGACACCCTGATGGCGCTGCGGCACGCGAAGGCGCAGGGTGCCCGCACCCTGGCCATCTGCAACACGGTCGGCTCGACGATCCCGCGCGAGGCCGACGCGGTGCTGTACACGTACGCCGGTCCCGAGATCGCCGTGGCCTCTACGAAGGCGTTCCTCACGCAGATCATCGCGGCGTACCTGGTGGGCCTGTACCTGGCGCAGGTGCGAAGCACGATGTTCGAGGACGAGATCAACGCCGTCCTCGCCGACCTGAACGACATGCCGGGCAAGGTCGACCTCGTCCTGGACACCACCGAGCCGGTTCGGTCACTGGCCCGCCAGCTGGCCGGCTCGTCGTCGGTCCTCTTCCTCGGCCGGCACGTGGGCTTCCCGGTGGCGCTCGAGGGGGCGCTGAAGCTGAAGGAGCTGGCGTACATGCACGCCGAGGGCTTCGCGGCCGGCGAGCTGAAGCACGGTCCGATCGCGCTGATCGAGGAGGGCGTGCCGGTCATCGTGATCGTGCCGTCGCCACGGGGCCGGGCGATCCTGCACGACAAGATCGTGTCGAACATCCAGGAGGTCCGGGCGCGCGGCGCGCTCGTGATCGCGATCGCGGAGGAGGGGGACGAGGTGATCGCCGACTATGCCGATCACGTCATCCGCATCCCCGCGGTGCCGACGCTGATGCAGCCGCTGGTAGCGACGGTGCCGCTGCAGGTGTTCGCGTGCGAGATGGCCACCGCGCAGGGTCACGACGTCGATCAGCCGCGCAACCTCGCCAAGTCCGTCACGGTGGAGTAGCGCCCTGATCCCTGACCTGCCCGCCGGTGTCGTGGGCGTCGGCGTCGACCTCGTCGACACGCGCCGATTCGCCGCCGCCATCGAGCGGACCCCCGCCCTGATCGCCCGGGTCTTCACGGCCCGGGAGGTCGACCTGTCCGGGGGCGACCGCCCGCGGGTCGCCTCCCTCGCCGCGCGCTGGGCAGCGAAGGAGGCGGTGGCCAAGGTCCTCGTCGACAACCGCGGCCTGGAGTGGCACCACTGCGAGGTGCTCAACGGACACCTGGGCCAGCCCCATCTGGAGGTCACCGGGACGGTGCGGGCCGCCGCGCTGGAACGGGGCATCGACTCATGGCACCTGTCGCTGAGCCATGATGGAGGCATGGCCATTGCCTTCGTCCTGGCCACCGGCCGGGGCGCTCAGCCGACGGCGCGTGAACCATCGTGATCCGCGTCCACGGTGTCGAGCAGGTTCGGGAGGCGGAGGAGCGCGCCTTCGCGATCGTCCCGCCCGGTGAGCTGATGCGCCGCGCGGCCCATGCGCTGGCCCTCGAGTGCGTCGGCCTGCTGCGGGCCGAGCGCGGCACGCCCATCGGCGCAAGCGTGCTGGTGATGGCCGGCTCGGGCAACAACGGGGGCGATGCCCTGTGGGCAGGGGCGCTGCTGGCCCGACGCGGCTGCCGCGTCGATGCTCTGACGCTTGCAGACCACGTCCACGCGGAGGGCGCGGCAGCCCTCCGGCGGGCCGGTGGCCGAGTCCGCCGCTGGAACCCGGACGACGCTGCGCAGCGGACGACCCTCGCCCGTGCGGATCTGGCACTCGACGGGATCGTCGGCATCGGCGGCACGGGCGGACTGCGGCCGGCCGCCGCCCTGCTCGTCGCCGCGGCCGCCGAGAGCGGGGCGCTGATCGTCGCCGTCGACGTCCCGAGCGGAGTCGACCCGGACTCCGGGGCCGTTGCCGGCGATGCGGTGACCGCCGACGTCACCGTCACGTTCGGCTGCCTCAAGCCCGGGCTGGTCGTCGCCCCCGGCAGCCTTCGGTCGGGTCGGGTGCACGTCATCGACATCGGCCTGGACCTGCCGGCCGGGGGGACGCTCGACATCCTGGAGGCGCGCGACGTCGCACGCTGGGTGCCTGCGCCGCAGTCGGACGCGTACAAGTACGCCCGGGGGGTCGTCGGCGTGAGCGCCGGGTCCGTTCCCTACCCGGGTGCGGCGCTGCTGGCCACCTCGGCCGCCCGCCTGTCCAATGTGGGCATGGTCCGATTCCTCGATCGATCCGACGGAGCCGCGGCCAGCGTCGTGCAGCACTATCCCGACATCGTCGTTGACGGGTCGGACCCGACCGATCAGGCTCGGGCGGACGCGTGGGCGTGCGGACCGGGCTTCGTCGGCGATCACCTCGACGCGCTCACCGTGTCCGCGGTCCTTGCCACGGCTCGGCCCGTGGTCCTGGACGCCGGAGCCCTGTCGGTGGTCGCGGACGACGCCGACATCCGCTCGCGCCTGGCCGAACGGCACCGCGCCGGCCTCCTGACCGTCATCACGCCGCATCAGGGTGAGTTCGAGCGGATCCTGCCCGGGCTCCTCGCGGCCTCGTCCGGCCGCGTCGACGCCGCGCGCGCCGGGGCCGCCCGGCTGTCGGCCGTCGTGGTCCTCAAGGGTCCGGGCACGGTGATCGCCGCACCTGACGGTCGGGTCCTCGTCGACGTGGAGGGGACGGCCGACCTCGGCACGGCGGGATCGGGCGATGTGCTCGCCGGGCTCATCGGCGCCCTGCTCGCCGGTGCGTGGTCCGCGGGGCGCCGGCATCCGACCGAGCTCACCGAGGCCGTCGCGGCTGCTGTCTGGCTGCACGGAGCGGCGGGTCGCATTGCGGGCCGCAGCGCACCTGTGGTCGCCACGGACGTCAGCGCCGCCATCCCGGATGCGATCCGTCGCGCACGTGGCGCCGCCGCACCCGCGGTCCGGGGCAGGTCGTCGTGATGGCCCGGGCGAGCGCGGTCGTGGACCTGGGGGCGATCCGACACAACCTCGATCGGGTTCAGGAGCTGGCCGGTCCGGCGCGCGTCATGGCGGTGGTCAAGGCCGATGCCTACGGGCACGGCATGGTGCCGGTCGCCCGAGCAGCCCGTGCGTGGGGAGCGGAGTGGCTCGGCGTGGCGCTGCCCGGCGAGGCGCTGGCGCTGCGGGCGTCGGGCGACGCGGGACGGGTGCTGGCCTGGCTGTGGACCCCTGGCGATCCGGACATCGCCGCCTGCGTGCGGTCGGGCATCGACCTGACCGTGTCCAGCAGCTGGGCGCTGGCCGAGGTGGTCGACGCGGCTCGCCGCACGGGTCGTGCCGCCCGCGTGCAGGTGAAGCTCGACACGGGGCTCTCGCGGAACGGGGTCACGGCCGTCGACTGGCCCGAGTTGGCCCGGCGGGCAGTGCGGGCGCAGGCCGACGGACTCATCGAGGTGGAGGCGATCTGGTCGCACCTGGCCGATGCCGACCTGCCGGGCAGCGCCACGGTGCCGGTGCAGGTCGACGCCTACCTCTCGGGGCTGGCGCGGGCAGCAGGCCTCGGGCTGCGTCCCCGCCTGCGGCACCTCAGCAACAGCGCAGCCCTGTGGACGCATCCCGAGTGCCGGTTCGACCTGGTGCGCGTCGGCATCGCGATGTACGGCCTCACCCCGGGACCCGACGTGGGCTCAGCGGCGGAACTCGGGCTCGTCCCGGCGATGACGCTTCGGGCCCGACTGGCCAACGTCAAGGACGTGCCCGCCGGCACCAGCGTGTCGTACGGCAGCACGTGGACGACGCCGAGACGTACGCGCCTGGGCCTGGTTCCGCTCGGCTACGCCGACGGCGTCCCGCGCGCGGCAGGTGGCCGGGTCGAGGTCAGCATCGGGGGCGGCCGGTGCCCGGCCGTGGGCCGCATAGCCATGGACCAGTTCGTGGTCGACCTAGGCGATGCCGATCCGTCGACGGGTGCCGGCAGCTCCGTCCACCTGTTCGGTCCCGGCGGCCACGGCGAGCCCACGGCCGACGAGTGGGCAGCCGACACCGCGACGATCGGCTATGAGATCGTCACGCGCATCGGTCCGCGCGTGCCCCGCGAGTACATCGGCGGTCCCGACGAGGATCCGTCCGGCACGTCCCGTCAGGAGGACCACGAATGAGCCCCGACGTCACGCCCGCGCTCCGGGCCGCGGGCCGAGGCCTGCTCGCGGCCGGTGCCCTGGCCGCCGGAGCGGCGCTCGGTGCTGTCGCGGAGCGCTCGCTTCTGCGCGGAACGGCCCTGCCGCCCGAGGTCGACGACGACCAGGGGTTCGGTCGCATCCACAGCGAGCCCCGCCAGGTGGTGGCCGACGACGGGACCATGCTCCACGTCGAGATCGACGAGGCGGACGACGCCTCGTCCAGCGGGCTGACCGTCGTGTTCTGCCATGGCTATGCGCTCAGCCTTGACTCGTGGCACTTCCAGCGGCAGGCACTGCGCGGACGGGCCCGTCTGGTCTTCTACGACCAGCGCAGCCACGGCCGTTCCCAGGAGGCCGACTTCGACACCCACCACATCGATCAGCTCGGCCGTGATCTCGGCTCCGTCATCAACGCGGTCGCGCCAACGGGACCGCTCATGCTCGTCGGACACTCGATGGGCGGGATGACGATCATGGCGCTCGCGGAGCAGCGTCCCGAGCTGTTCGGCGATCGGATCTACGGCGTCGCGCTGATCGCCACGACACCGGGCGGGCTGGCCGGCGGCATGCTGGGACTGCCACCGGGCTTCGGGCACGTGCTGCACCGCCTGGCTCCGTCGGTCGCCGCAGCGGTGGCGCGTCGCAAGGGGCTGGTCGAGCGTTCTCGATGGAATCACAGCGATCTCGGGCTCCTGCTGACCCGCCTGTACTCCTTCGGGTCCACGGCATCCGACCAGGCCGGGCGCTTCGTGGCGAGCATGGTGTCAGCCACTCCGATCGACACCGTGGCGGAGTTCCTGCCCGCGCTCCAGGAGCATGACAAGCGGGAGGCCCTAGCCGTCCTGCATAGCGTCGAGCTCCTGGTCATGGTCGGTGCGTCCGACCGCCTGACGCCGCGCGAGCAGAGCGAGGAGATCGTCCGCCGGGTGCCCAGTGCGGAGTTCGTGGTCATTGCGGACAGCGGCCACATGGTCACGCTGGAGAAGCCCGACGAGGTCGACGCGCACCTGCTGGAGCTGCTCGAGCGGGTCCAGCGCGACATCTCGCAGAATGTGCCGGGAGGCGGCGCATGACGGCGCAGTCGTCCCTGCGGCTGCCCGTCCCGACCTCATCGGGCATGCGCGAGCTCGGCGCGGCACTCGGCCGGGCGTCCCGCGGAGGTGACGTCATCGTGCTGACGGGTGAGCTCGGAGCCGGAAAGACCACGCTCGCGCAGGGCATCGGGCAGGGGCTGGGCATCTCCGAGCGCGTCACCAGTCCGACGTTCGTGATCTCGCGCGTGCACCGCAATCCCGGTGGCCGCCCGGATCTCGTGCACGTCGATGCCTACCGGCTGGGCTCGTTGGCGGAGATGGACGACCTCGACCTGGAGACGGATCTCGATCACAGCGTCGTGGTCGTCGAGTGGGGTGCCGGGATGGCGGACGATCTCTCCGAATCGCGGCTCGAGGTGCTGATCGACAGATCCGGCCAGGAGGCGGACGAGACCCGCGTCGTCACGCTGACGGCGCGCGGCGGGCACTGGGCGGAGGCCCTGGGTGACCTCGCAACCGGGGTGGCGAGTCGATGATCCTGGCCTTCGACACCTCGACGGCGCTGACCTCCGTCGCCATCACCGACGGGGCCGAGGTCGTCGCCGAGTCGCTGCACCTGGACGCCCGGCGTCATGCCGAGGTGCTCGCCCCGATGCTCCGCGACGTGCTCGCCGAGGCCGGCGTGGGCGCGTCCGGCGTGACCGTGATCGCCTGCGGGGTCGGTCCGGGTCCGTACACCGGCCTGCGGGTGGGCATCGCGACGGCCCTCGCGGTGGGCGCGGCCTGGGACCGGCCGGTCGTCGGCGTGTGCTCGCTCGACGCCATCGCGGCCGCCGCTCGAGTCGCGCATCCCGACCAGGTGCTCGGGGTGGCGACCGATGCGCGCCGCCGCGAGGTGTACTGGGCCCGCTACGGAGCCGACGGCACCCGCATGGAGGGTCCGCTCGTGAACCGTCCCGACGAGTTGGCGGACGCCGTTCGATCGGGGGTCTGGGCAGGTCACGGAGCCCACGTGCACGCCGACGCGTTCGGCACCGTGCTCGGATCCGACGAGGGCTCGGCGATCACGTATCCGCACGCCAGCTGGGTCGGTCGCCTTGCTCACGATCTGATTGCGGCAGGCGTGCAGGTCGCCGCGACGCACCTCGAGCTCGACGTGCACGGCGCGGAGGGCGCCGCGACGTCCTCGGCGCTGGTGGGCCGCACGCTGCTGCCGCCTCAGCCGCTCTACCTGCGTCGGCCCGATGCCGTCGCGTCCGCTCCGTCATGAGCCGCACGCAGACCGGCGGCATCGATATCCGCCCGATGCGCTGGTGGCAGGTCAGCAGGGTGCACGAGCTCGAGCTCGGCCTGTTCCCGGAGGACGCCTGGTCGCTCGAGCAGTTCTGGCAGGAGCTCGGTCAACGGACCCGGCAGTACGTCGTGGCCCTCGACGGGAACGAGGTGCTCGGCTACGCCGGCGTCTTCGTGCTGCCGCCGGACGCCGACGTGCAGACGATCGGCGTGCGCGCCGATCGGCAGGGGGAGGGCATCGCATCCCGACTGCTCAGCGCCCTCGTTGACGAGGCCGCCCGGCGCGGCGCCACCCACCTGCTGCTCGAGGTCCGCTCGGACAACGAGCGCGCCATCGGGCTGTACCGGCGATCCGGCTTCGAGTCGATCAGCCGGCGCACGCGCTACTACCCCGACGGCGGCGACGCCATCATCATGCGCCGGCCCCTGCGCACCGGCACCATCGCCACGGAGGACATGTGAGGCCACCATCCGCCGAGCCCCTCGTCCTGGGCATCGAGACGTCCTGCGACGAGACCGGCATCGGCATCGTCCGCGGTCGCGACCTGCTGGCCAACGAGATCGCCACCAGCGTCGAGGAGCACGCTCGCTTCGGGGGTGTCGTCCCCGAGGTCGCGAGCCGAGCGCACCTGGAGTCGATCGAGCCCGCGCTGGCCCGAGCGTGCGCGGACGCGGGGGTGACCCTGGCCGACGTCGACGTCCTCGCCGTCACGGCCGGGCCCGGACTGGTCGGCGCGCTGCTGGTGGGCGTCGCGACGGCGAAGGCGCTGTCCGTGGCGCTCGGCGTCCCGGTCTACGGGGTCAATCACCTGGCGAGCCATGTCGTCGTCGACGAGCTCGAGCACGGGCAGCTGCCCGACCCGACCATCGGCCTGCTCGTGTCGGGAGGCCATTCGTCCCTGCTGCTCGTCTCCGACGACGCCGCCACGATCACCCCGCTCGGGCAGACCCTCGACGACGCCGCGGGGGAGGCGTTCGACAAGGTCGCCCGACTGCTCGGGCTCCCGTTCCCCGGCGGTCCGTGGATCGATCGGGTGGCCGTCGACGGCGATCCGGCGGCCATCGCCTTCCCACGGGGTCTGACCGCGTCCGGTGACCTCGAGCGGCACCCCTACGACTTCTCCTTCTCGGGGCTGAAGACCGCGGTGGCCCGCTGGGTTCGGGCCCGGCAGGAGGCCGGCGAGGCGGTTCCGGTGGCCGACGTCGCCGCGTCGTGCCAGGAGGCGATCGCCGACGTGCTGACCGCGAAGATGGTGGCGGCCTGCCGTGCGCACGGGGTCGAGCACGTCGTGCTGGGCGGGGGCGTGGCGGCCAACTCGCGGCTGCGGGCGATGGCGCAGGAGCGGTGCGAACGCGCCGGCATCGTGCTGCGCGTGCCCCGGCGCGACCTGTGCACCGACAACGGCGCCATGGTCGCGGCGCTGGGCTCCCTGCTGGCGCGCCGCGGGGCCCCGGTCTCGGGACTCGACTTCGCGACCACCTCGAACCTGCCGGTGACCGTGACGGCCTGGTGACCACTCGCGTACACTCGAACCCCACTAGCACCTTCTGGCTCACCGGCCTCACGGCTGGCTTCCCCTGGGCGAGGACCTCATATGGGCGTGTTGCGCGCGCGCGCCGTCGTCGTGGCGACGGGCGTTCCCGGGCTGTTCGCGCTCATCGCCACGCTGCTCGCGGTGGGCTCCTCCGGTCCGGTCGCGTCGGCAGCCGAGGTCACGGCCGACAGACCCTCAACGGCCCCCTTCGGCGTCACCCGGCAGCCCGGCCGGATCGCCACACCGACCGTCGACGTCACGTTCCGCATGCGCACGTCGGAGCCCGTCGTGTTCATCACCATCGATGACGGCGTCCACCAGAGCCAGCGCGGCCTGCGCTACGTGGAGGCGACCGAACTCCCCGTCACCGCGTTCCTGAGCACCTGGACGATCAAGGAGTCGGCCGAGTACTTCCGGCGGATCACGCGCTGGGGCAGCATCCAGAACCACTCGGCCACCCACGCGAGCATGGCCAAGGAGTCCACCAGCCTGCCGCACGAGATCTGCTACTCCCAGCGCGAGCTGACTCGCGACTTCGGGTCCGAGCCGTGGATGCTTCGTCCCCCGTACGGCGACGGCCACGACCGGGTCGCCGTCCGGATGACGGCCATCCGGTGCGGCATCAGCCGGATCGTGATGTGGGACGCCGTGGTCGAGCACGGCAGGGTCATCACGTCCGGCGCAGGGCTCACGCCCGGCAGCATCATCCTCCTGCACTTCACGCCGAGCCTCGAGAAGGACCTCAGGGCCGCCGTCCGCGCGGCGGCCAGGGCAGGCCTGCGCCCGGCCAGTCTCGCCGACCACCTTCCGGACCGGCCGTGAGCCACGCCGGACGCGCGACGACGGGAGCCCGATGAACGCTGCGTGGCACGCCCTGTTCGGCACCTCGCCGGTCGTCGTCGACGGTGGCCTGTCCACCCAGCTCGAGCGACTCGGTCAGGACACGTCCGGGCTGCTGTGGACCGGTCGCGTCCTGCTCGAGAGCCCGGACGCGATCGCGCGGGCACACACCGCCTACATCTCCGCCGGCGCCGACGTCGTCATCACCTCGAGCTACCAGGTATCGCGCCAGGGCTTCGTCCGCGCCGGGATGTCGGCCGCCGAGGCCGACAACGCCCTCGTCGCCAGCACTACCGCGGCCCGGGCGGCCACGCAGGGCGCCGGCCGGCCGGTGCGCATCGCGGCGAGCGTCGGGCCGTACGGCGCGATCCTGCACGACGGCTCGGAGTACCGCGGCCACTACGGTCGAAGCCGCGCTGAGCTGGCTGCCTTCCACCGCGAGCGACTGGACGTCCTCGCGGCCACGCGGCCCGACCTGCTCGCGGTCGAGACCATCCCCGACGTGCGAGAGGCGGAGGCACTGGCCGACGTGCTGCGCGACCATCCCGACCTGCCCGCGTGGATGTCGTTCAGCGCCATGGACGGCACCCGGGTGTGCGCCGGCCAGCCGATCGAGGAGGCGGTGCTGGTGGCGGCGTCCGTCCCGTCCATGACGGCCGTCGGCGTCAACTGCACGGATCCTCGCTACGTCAGCGAGCTCGTCGAACGGATGCACGACGTGACGGACCTGCCGATCGTGGTCTACGCCAATGCGGGCGGTCGCTGGGATCCCGCCGACGGCCAGTGGCACGACGGCGACGGCGACGACGAGGGCGCCGCCTTCGCGGACGGCCTCGTGGCCCAGTGGCTCGCCGCGGGGGCGACCGCGATCGGCGGCTGCTGCGGCACCGACTCCCGCACGATCAGCCGGATCGCGAGCCTCCTGCATCCACCGGCTCGGTGAGGATCCGGGCCACCGACCCCGCCCGACGCGTCAGGATGAGCACCGGCCCGCCGCCTTCGATCACCCCGAGAGAGCGGAGCACCGTGCCCGGCTCGACGTCGACGTCACGTGACTTGACCGTCAGGGTGCGCACGCCGAGGCCCGTCAGCTGCCGTCGCTGCTCCTTCGTGCTGCCCCGCAGCTCGGCGACGACCCGGTAGCTGCGAAGGACGCCCGGCGTCGCGGGGGGCCCGCTGCTGGTCAGCCACGTGCTGCCGGGGTCGATGCGCTGCAAGGTCGGATCGGACGTCGTCAACCCGGCCAGGACCCCCGCTCGGACGATCGCCGGGTCGGGCTCGTGCACCCAGGGCCCGACGTGGGCCGCGACGGCGATCTCGACCGCTGCGCCCGAGTCCGCCACGACGATGGGGCCGGAACCTGTCATGACCACGGCGCCGCGCGAATGCGGCAGCGCCGGCCACGAGTAGACCGAGCACTCGACGACGGTGCGGTGGACGCTGACCCACTCGGCCTGCCAGCCCTCGGGGGGAGTGAACGCCGGTGCGACCTTGGCGGCCACCTTGGGGTGCCTGATCGACGCGATGAACGGCCACGACGGAGACCATCGCGCCGGGTCGCGCTCGGGCCTGGCCCGACCCGTAGCGAGGTCGCTGGGGCCGGCGGGGTCACGGCGTGCGGGGTCGACGAACACGACGTCGTCTGCCGTCAGGTCGGCAAGCAGCGGACCAAGGACGCCCGGTGCGGTCGCGTCAAGCCCGAGCACGCGGGCACCGGGTGCGTTGTGCGCCAGGTAGCGCGCCGTGACCGGGTCCCGCTCGAGGACTGTGACGGCCAGACCCGCCCGCAGGAAAGCCGACACGTCGAATCCCAGTCCGCCGGTGAGGTCCAGCACGCGGCGGGCACCCGACGCGCGCAGCACCTCGGCCCGCCGGTCGGCCACCTCGGTGCGCGTGGCCTGCTCGAGCCCCGGCCGCGTCAGCAGCAGACCGCCCGATGCCAGCCCGTAGCGCTGCGTCGCCACCCGCCGCAGGTCCGCCTGGGCGAGTGCTGCGGCCACGCGGTCGGACGGCAGGTCGGGGAGGGCACGCCGCACCGCTGCGCCGGCCGCGAGGGGATCGCGCGGCGAGCGGCCCAGGGCGGCTGAGGCGGCGGCGAGGGCCTCGTCGGCGTCGCCCGAGGCCAGCCAGGCGGCGATCTCCGGGTCGCTCATGGCCCCATTCTGCGCGGTCCGCGGCGGTCCTGTCCGCTGGCACTCAACTTGACGGAGTGCTAATCGGTGCGTACTGTCTGATCTGGCACTCCCCCCCGGGGACTGCCAGTCACGATCCACTGAAATGCACCACTGACCCAGCCGATCGCCGTCTCAACCGGCGGCCCATCGACATCCCGGAGGATGTAACCGTGTCGGTCTCCATCAAGCCGCTCGAGGACCGCATTCTGGTCCAGACCCTCGACGCCGAGCAGACCACTGCTTCCGGCCTCGTAATCCCTGACACCGCCAAGGAGAAGCCCCAGGAGGGCAAGGTCCTGGCCGTTGGCCCGGGCCGTTTCGACGAGGATGGCGAGAAGCGCATCCCGCTCGACATCAAGGTCGGTGACATCGTCATCTACAGCAAGTACGGCGGCACCGAGGTCAAGTACGACGGCGAGGAGTACCTCCTGCTGTCCGCCCGCGACGTGCTCGCCATCGTCGAGAAGTAGCCACACCGTCTTTTCGCTGACTGGCCCGTCGTGGTGCGCACTTCGCGTCCCCGGCGGGCCAGTCACATGACTGCCCGTCACACCACTAGCACTGTCGTTTGGGAGAGAGCTGACTGATGGCAAAGATTCTTGAATTCGACGAGGACGCGCGACGCAGCCTCGAGCGCGGCGTCAACGCACTCGCCGACGCCGTGAAGGTGACCCTCGGGCCGAAGGGCCGCAACGTCGTCATCGACAAGAAGTGGGGTGCGCCCACCATCACGAACGATGGCGTGACGATCGCCCGCGAGATCGAGCTCGAGGATCCGTACGAGAACCTCGGCGCGCAGCTGGCCAAGGAGGTCGCCACCAAGACCAACGACGTCGCCGGCGACGGCACCACGACGGCCACCGTCCTGGCCCAGGCCATGGTCCGCGAGGGCCTGCGGCAGGTCACGGCCGGCGCCTCCCCCCTCGAGGTCAAGCGGGGCATCGAGAAGGCCGTTGCGGCCGTCTCCGAGCGCCTGCTCGACAACGCCCGCGAGGTCGCCGGCAAGGAGGAGATCGCTGACGTCGCCACCATCTCGTCGCAGGATTCCGAGATCGGCGGCCTGATCGCCGACGCCTTCGACAAGGTCGGCAAGGACGGCGTCATCTCGGTGGAGGAGTCCAGCACCACGTCGCTGGAGCTCGAGTTCACCGAGGGGATGCAGTTCGACAAGGGCTTCATCTCGGCCTACTTCGTCACGGATCCCGATCGCATGGAGACCGTGTTCGAGGACGCGCGCATCCTGCTCGTGCAGGGCAAGGTCTCCTCGGTCCAGGAGCTGCTGCCGCTGCTCGAGAAGGTCGTGCAGGCCGGCAAGCCGCTGCTCATCGTGGCCGAGGACGTCGACGGCGAGGCGCTGTCGACCCTGGTCGTCAACCGCATCCGCGGCACGTTCTCGTCCTGTGCCGTCAAGGCCCCGGCCTTCGGCGATCGTCGCAAGGCGATCCTCCAGGACCTCGCCATCCTCACGGGTGCGCAGGTCGTCTCGCCTGAGGTCGGCCTCAAGCTCGACCAGGTCGGTCTCGAGGTGCTGGGTTCCGCGCGTCGTGTCGTCGTCACCAAGGACAACACGACGATCGTCGACGGCGGCGGCAACCCCGACGACGTCGCCGGTCGCGTCGCGCAGATCCGGGCCGAGATCGAGCGGTCGGACTCGGACTGGGACAAGGAGAAGCTCCAGGAGCGGCTCGCGAAGATCGCCGGTGGCGTCGTCGTCATCAAGGTCGGCGGTCACACCGAGGTCGAGCTCAAGGAGAAGAAGCACCGCATCGAGGACGCCGTGTCAGCGACGCGGGCAGCCATCGAGGAGGGCATCGTCTCGGGCGGCGGAACCGCGCTGGTCCAGGCCGCGTCGGCACTCGACGGCGACCTCGGCCTCACGGGCGACCAGGCGACCGGCGTCGGCATCGTGCGACGCTCGCTGGCCGAGCCGCTGCGCTGGATCGCCGAGAACGCGGGCGAGCAGGGCTACGTCGTGGTCTCCAAGGTTGCCGAGCTGCCGGCCGGACACGGCCTCAACGCGGCCACCGGCGAGTACGTCGACCTGATTGCGGCCGGCGTCATCGACCCGGTCAAGGTCACCCGCTCCGCGCTGCAGAACGCGGCGTCGATCGCGGCCATGCTCCTGACCACCGAGGCGCTCGTCGTCGAGAAGAAGGAGGACGAGTCCGAGGACGGCAACGGCCACGGGCACGGCCACCACGGGCATTCGCACTAGATACGACCATCCAGAAGGGCCCCGGAGCGATCGCGCTCCGGGGCCCTTCCGCTTTCCAAGTCCGGTCCCCCCGGGTCCCCCCCTCCGCCGAGCGGGGAGTTGTCGGGGCCGAATTCGCCGAAACCACCCCGACAAATCCCCACTCGGCAGGGGGGTGGGGTAGGTCGGGTAGGGGGGTGCGCAGGGTAGGTCGGCTAGGAGGCCTGGGCGATGCGGCGGCGGCGGAGCAGCAGTTCGCGATCGTCCTCGGACAGGCCGCCCCAGATCCCGTACGGCTCACGGACGGCCAGGGCGTGCGCCGCGCACCGAGCCATGATCGGGCAGCTTGCGCAGATGGCCTTCGCCGCGCGCTCGCGCGTGTCGCGGGCCGGACCGCGCTCCCCGTCCGGGTGGAAGAACAGAGCCGGATCCTCGCCTCGACAGGCACCCTGCAGCTGCCAGTCCCAGAAGTCGCTGTTGGGTCCGGGGAGCCGGGACACGTCTGCCATCTCGGATCGTCCTCATCTCGTAATCGGGGGTGGGCGCGCCACCGCGTGACCTCGAGTGTACAAAACGCTTCATAGGTTGGTCAAGATCGTGAATAGGCCAATATCTGCGACACCTGCTCCTTCGGGTCGCGTGGTTGACCGTGCGGACCCACAATGGCCGCGTGAGCATCGACGGCGGAGCCGAGCAGGTGGGTGCGGCGCTGACGGTGTCGGCGGTGGCGCGGCGACTGGGCGTCGCGCCTGCGACGCTGCGGACGTGGGACCGCCGCTACGGCATCGGTCCCAGCGAGCACGCGCCCGGCGCCCACCGGCGGTACACCGCCGAGGACCTCGCGCTCCTTGACCGGATGCGTGTCCTGATCACCTCCGGGGTGACACCGGCTGACGCCGCCCGCGCGGTGCGCCACCAGCCGACGTCCGTAGTGACCGACATCGCGCCCGGGCGGCAGGGCGGTGGCCAGGTCATCGCGCTGCCCGGTCGCGCCCCCCGCACGCGGGGCCTGGCGCGCGCGGCGACGTCGCTGGACGCGGCCACCTGCTCGTCGATCATCCGGCAGTCGCTGGACGAGCGCGGCGTCATCTGGACCTGGGAGGAGCTGATCCTGCCCGTCATCGTCGGCATCGGTCGCCAGTGGAGCGCCACTGGCGACGGCGTCGAGGTGGAGCACCTGCTGAGCGCCGTGATCCAGGACGCCCTGGCCGAGCGGATCCGGACGCTTCCCGCCCCGGCCAACGCCCGCACCGTCCTTCTCGCCTGCGCGCCGGAGGAGCGGCACTCGCTCGCCCTCTGGGCGGTCGGTGCGGCACTCGCCGAGCGGCGGATCGGGTCGCGGATCCTCGGCGCGAGCCTGCCGGCGTCGTCGCTCGAGCACGCGGTGCGACGGCTCGGCCCGGCGGTGGTCCTGATCTGGGCGCAGCTGCCGGAGACGGCCGACCCGGTGCTTCCCGACGCGGTCCCCGCACTCCGACCCGCTGCCACCGTGCTCGTCGGCGGTCCGGGCTGGCCGGCGGAGCTGCCGGCCGGCGTCACCCGCGTCCACGACCTCCCGGACACGGTGGCGCGAATCACCCAGGTGCTCGGCGGGTAGCCTTAGCAGCCACTGCCCGCGTGCCCCCTCGGAGACCTCATGGAGCCCCGCCCGATTTCCGATTCACTCGCCTTCGACGGCGTGCCCGAGAAGTTCGGCTACCTGGGCCTCACTTTCGACGATGTTCTCCTGGTGCCCGGTGAGTCCGACGTCGTGCCCAGCGAGGTCAACACCTCGTCGCGCGTGACTCGAAACATCACCGTTCAGATGCCGCTGGTGTCGAGCGCGATGGACACCGTCACCGAGGCGCGCATGGCGATCTCGATGGCGCGACAGGGCGGGGTCGGCGTCCTCCACCGCAACCTGCCGATCGAGGAGCAGGCCCTTCAGGTCGACCTCGTGAAGCGCTCCGAGGCGGGCATGATCAGCAACCCCGTCACGTGCGGGCCGGACGACACGCTCGCCGAAGTCGATCGCCTGTGCGCCAAGTACCGGTTCTCGGGCGTGCCCGTCGTGGACGGCAGCGGCGTCCTCCTGGGCATCGTCACGAACCGCGACATGCGCTTCGAGGACAACATGAGCCGCACCGCGCGCGAGGTGATGACCCCGATGCCGCTGGTCACGGCACCGGTCGGCATCTCGCCCGACGACGCCCTGGCCCTGCTCGCCCAGCACAAGGTCGAGAAACTGCCCCTGACGGATTCCAGCGGTCGACTGCAGGGACTGTTCACCGTCAAGGACTTCGTCAAGAGCGACAAGTACCCGCACGCGACCAAGGACGCCAACGGCCGACTGGTTGTCGGAGCTGCTGTGGGCGTGGGAGACGACGCCGAGAAGCGGGCGCGCTCGCTGATCGACGCCGGCGTGGACTTCCTCATCGTCGACACCGCGCACGGCCACTCGCGCGCCGTGGTCGACATGGTCCGGCTGCTGAAGCGCCAGTCGACCATCGACATCGTCGGCGGGAACGTGGCGACGAGGGCGGGTGCGCAGGCTCTTGTCGACGCGGGCGCCGACGGGATCAAGGTCGGCGTGGGCCCAGGCTCGATCTGCACGACCCGCGTGGTCGCCGGCGTCGGCGTCCCCCAGATCTCGGCGATCTACGAGGCCACGCTGGCGGCCCGCCCGGCCGGTGTCCCGGTCATCGGCGACGGGGGCGTGCAGTACTCCGGCGACATCGCCAAGGCACTGGTCGCCGGCGCCGACACCGTCATGCTGGGATCGCTGCTCGCCGGCTGCGAGGAGGCGCCCGGGGACGTCGTCTTCGTCAATGGCAAGCAGTTCAAGTCATACCGCGGCATGGGATCCCTGGGCGCGATGCAGTCGCGGGGCGAGGCCCGCTCCTACAGCAAGGACCGTTACTTCCAGGACGATGTCCTCAGCGACGACAAGCTCGTGCCAGAGGGCATCGAGGGCATGGTCGCCTACCGCGGCCCTCTCGGCGCCGTGGCCCACCAGCTGGTTGGCGGGCTTCGGGCGGCGATGGGCTACTCGGGCGCGTCGACGATGGCCGAACTGCACGCCAGGGGGACGTTCGTACGGATCACGGCAGCCGGACTCCGCGAGAGCCACCCGCACGACATCCAGATGACCATCGAAGCGCCCAACTACACAGGACGGTAGACGCTCGTGACCGACATCCAGATTGGCGGCGCGAAGCGCGGTCGTCGCGGCTACTCGTTCGACGAGGTCGCGATCGCGCCGAGTCGCCGCACGCGGGACCCCGAGGCCGTCTCGACGGCGTGGACGATCGACGCGTACCGCTTCGACACGCCGATCCTGGCGGCACCGATGGACTCGGTGGTCTCGCCCGCCAGCGCGGTCACGCTCGCCGGCCTTGGCGTGCTCGCCGTGCTCAACCTCGAGGGCCTGTGGGGCCGCTACGAGGACCCCGAGCCGCTGCTCAGGGAGATCGCCGCCCTCGAGCCGGCCGTCGTCACGCCGCGCATGCAGGCCCTCTACTCCGCCCGTCCCGTCGACGCTGACCTCGTGGCCGCCCGGATCGGCGACCTGCGGGCCGCGGGGATCACCGTGGCGGTCGCCACGTCCCCCCAGGCGGCGACCCGGCTCGCGCCGCTGGCCGCGGCTTCCGGCGCCGACATCGTGGTCATCCGGGGCACGACCGTGTCCGCGGAGCACGTGTCCGCCGGTGAGGCGCCCTTGAACCTGAAGCAGTTCATCCACGAGCTCGACGCTCCGGTGATCGTGGGCGGATGCGCTACCCATCAGGCTGCTCTGCACCTGATGCGCACGGGTGCTGCCGGAGTGCTGGTCGGCTTCGGCGGCGGCGCCTCGCACACGACTGCCGACGTCATGGGCGTACGCGTGCCGATGGCCAGCGCGGTCGCCGACGTCGCCGCAGCCCGGCGCGACTACCTCGACGAGTCGGGAGGCCGGTACGTCCACGTCATCGCCGACGGCTCGATGGGACGCAGCGGCGACATCGTCAAGGCGTTCGCGTGCGGTGCCGATGCGGCGATGGTCGGTTCGGTCCTCGCGCGAGCCTCGGACGCACCGGGTCACGGCGCGCACTGGGGACCGGAAGCCTGGCACCCGCACCTGCCGCGTGGGGAGCGGAACATCACGGTCCAGGTCGGCACCTTCGAGGAGGTGCTGAACGGCCCGTCCCGCAGCGCTGACGGGACCATGAACGTCGTCGGTGCCCTGCGCAAGGCGATGGCGACGACGGGCTACAGCGACACCAAGGAGTTCCAGCGCGTAGAGATGGTGGTCACTGCGTGACGATCGATCCGGGACTGGTCGAGCGACTGGTCGGTCACGCCAGCGTGGGCTCGGTGCCACGCACCCTGGAGGTGAGGGCGCCGTTCACCGGTGAGCGGCTCTACGACCTGCCGCTTGCGGACGAACTCGACGTCGAGTCGACCATGGCCGCCCTGCGCACCGGCCAGGCGGGGTGGGCGGATCGGCCGCTCAAGGAGCGGGCCCGCATCATGCTGCGCTTCCATGACCTGATCCTCCGCAACCGCGACGAGGGTCTCGACCTCGTGCAGTGGGAGACCGGCAAGGCACGACGGGATGCGATCGAGGAGCTGCTCGACGTCTGCATCAACGCTCGCCACTACGCGCGCGACTCCCGGCGCCTGCTGGCTCCGCGCAGCCATCGCGGCGTCTTCCCGGGCATCGTCCGGGTCGTCCAGAGGCAGCATCCCAAGGGCGTCGTCGGCATCCTGTCGCCGTGGAACTACCCGCTGACCCTCGCAGCCAGCGACGCGATCCCGGCGCTCATGGCCGGCAACGCGGTGCTACTCAAGCCTGATGTCCAGACGACCCTGACCGCACTGTGGGTCCTCGAGCTGATGCGCGAGGCGGGAGTGCCCGACAACGTCATGCGCATCGTTCCCGGGGAGGGGCCGGTGGTCGGCCCGATGGTCACCGATCGCGCTGACTACGTCATGTTCACCGGCTCGACCCGGGTCGGCCGAGAGGTGGCCGCGCGCTGCGGGGAGCGCCTGGTTGGGTGCTCGCTCGAGCTCGGCGGGAAGAACGCCCTGATCGTGCGGGCCGATGCGGACGTCGACCGGTCGGCCGAGATCGCCGTGCGCGCCTGCTTCGCGAACGCCGGTCAGCTGTGCATCTCGATGGAGCGTCTCTACGTGCACAAGGGCGTCGAGGAGGCGTTCGTGCGGGCCTTCGTCGAGCGGGTGAAGGCCATGGTCATGCACCCGGGCATCGGCTGGGGCGCGCAGATGGGCTCCCTGATCAGTGCCCGCCAGCTCGAGCGCGTGGCGGCGCATGTCGACGACGCCGTCTCGCGGGGCGCGACGGTGCTGACGGGCGGCCGGGCGCGGCCGGACATCGGGCCGTTCTACTACGAGCCGACCGTGCTGTCGGGCGTGACCGACGACATGATCCTGTGCGACGAGGAGACCTTCGGTCCGGTGGTCGCGATCTACCCGGTCGGCTCGGACGAGGAGGCGGTCGCGCGCGCCAACGACTCCGAGTACGGCCTCAACGCCGCGATCCTGACGCGCGACACGACGGTCGGCCGGGCGATGGCCGCGCGGGTGCACGCGGGCACCGTCAACATCAACGAGGCCTACGGACCGACCTGGGGCAGCACCCGGGCGCCGATGGGCGGCATGGGCAGCTCGGGACTCGGTCGGCGGCACGGCGACGAGGGTCTCCTGAAGTACACCGAGTCCCAGTCGATCGCGACCTCGTCGATCATCGGCTTCGGCGCCCCAGCGGGACTGAGCGACGAGACGTGGGGCAACACGCTCGCCACCCTGTTCGGCGCCATGAAGAAGCTCGGCCTGAAGTAGGTTGGCCGACGTGGCAGCCTTCGACTTCGACGTCCTGATCGTCGGTTCCGGGTTCGGCGGATCCGTCTCTGCGCTGCGCCTTGCCGAGAAGGGCTACCGGGTCGGCGTCGTCGAGGCCGGACGGCGTTTCGACGAGTCCACCTTCCCCCGGACCTCCTGGCGCCTGCGCAGCTTCCTGTGGGCACCCCGGCTGGGGATGACGGGCATCCAGCGGATCCACGTGCTCAAGGACGTCGTGGTCCTCGCGGGAGCCGGCGTCGGTGGTGGCTCGCTGGTCTATGCGAACACCCTGTACGTGCCCGGCAAGCACTTCTTCGACGACCCGCAGTGGCGTGACATCACGGACTGGGCTGACGAGCTCGCGCCGCACTACGACCAGGCCGCGCGGATGCTCGGGGTCGTCCAGAACCCCACGATGACCCCGAGTGACGAGATCATGAAGGCCGTTGCCGACGAGATGGGCGTGGGTCACACGTTCACGCGCACGCCGGTCGGCGTCTATTTCGGCGACGGGCCGGGCGTGACGACCCCGGATCCGTTCTTCGGTGGCGTCGGGCCCGACCGCACGGGCTGCATCGAGTGCGGCGAGTGCATGACGGGGTGCCGGTTCAACGCCAAGAACACGCTGCCGAAGAACTACCTGGCCCTGGCCGAGCGCGCAGGTGCGGTCGTCTACCCCCTCACCACGGTCACCGGCCTCGAGGAGCGGACGGGCGGTGGCTACACGGTCGACACCGTGCGCACGGGGTCATGGGGCTCCGGCCGCACGCGACGGCTCTCGGCGCAGCACGTCGTCATGGCGGCCGGTACGTACAACACGCAGAAGCTGCTGCACCGCATGAAGGATGACGGACGTCTGCCGCGGCTGTCGAAGACCCTCGGCCGCCTTTCGCGCACCAACTCGGAGTCACTCCTCGGGGCCGTGGCGCGAAAGGCGTCGACGGACTTCACGCGCGGGGTGGCCATCACGTCGAGCTTCTTCCCGCAGCCGGACACCCATGTCGAGCCGGTGCGCTACGGCCGCGGCTCGAATGCGATGGGCCTGCTCACGTCTGTGCTCACCGTGCCGCGCGCCGGCCGTAGGCGGTGGGTGACCTGGGCGGGCGAGATCGCCCGCCAGCCCGCCGACGCCGCGCGCCTGATGTACGTGCGGCACTGGAGCGAGCGCTCGATCATCTCCCTGGTCATGCAGACCGTCGACAACTCCCTGACCCTGACGGGCCGGCGATCGAAGGTCGGGCGATGGCGCCTGACGACGAAGCAGGACGAGTCGAAGCCGGCTCCGACCTACCTACCGGTGGCGCAGGACGTGGTGCGGCGACTGGCCGCCCGAGTTGACGGCATCCCCGCCGCGAGCATCTTCGAGAACGTGGACGCGGCCCTGACGGCGCACTTCGTGGGTGGCTGCGTCATCGGCGCCGACGCGGACCGCGGGGTCATCGATCCGTATCACCGTGCCTATGGACATCCCGGAATTCACATCGTTGACGGGTCCACGATCACCGCGAACCTCGGCGTCAATCCGTCGCTGACGATCACGGCGCAGGCGGAGCGGGCGATGTCGATGTGGCCGAACAAGGGCGACGTGGATCCGCGACCGGAGCAGGGTGCCCCGTACGAACGCGTTGCTCCGGTCGCCCCTCGCCACCCGCTTGTCCCCGTGACGGCTCCGGGAGCGCTGCGGCTGCCGGTCGTCCGCACCTAGTCCCGGGCGCACGCCCGTTGCCGCGACATCGGCGCGCGTCCCTTCTACCCTCGTAGGTGACGCGATCGCGTGGTTCTGTGTGCGGCCATGCCGACCGTGCCGGGACACCACGGCAGGAGGAGGTCCGATGCGGAACCGGGGAAGATTGCTGGCCGTAGCGGGCGCTGCGGCGCTCCTGATGGCGCTGCCGATGACGGCTGCTCACGCGGCCGACGCCACCGGCTGCTCGGGCTCGGCGGACTCGCTGGCTGCGGACGGCTCGGTGCTGTCCAGCGCCAGTGCTCCCGGTGCGGGCGGGACGCAGGACGATCCGCTGGTCGTGGATCCGGACGGAACGGTGGCGTGGGAGGGCTCGACGGACTCGGTGATCACCGACGGCACCTGGTCGGTGACGGTGATGGGTGTGCCCTTCCTGAGCGGGTCCTTCGACAACTCGGACGGGTCGACGTCCGCCGACGGCGTCGTTGACGTCGCGACGGCGCCGGCACAGGTGAAGTGGGTGCTGGCGACCAGCGCGCTCATCCCGGTCTCGGGAGAGATGTCGGGGCAGGGCGGCACGTGCAGTGGCAGCGGATTCATCGCCGGCACGGGCGAATCGCCCATGGGCTCGCCGATCTTCCTGGCCGGCGTGGGCTTCATCGCCGTCGGCGGGATCCTGGTCGTGGTCATGGTGGTCGGGACGAAGCTGGTAGCCGTGGGCACGGCCGGGGGAGGTGCGGTGTGATGAAGGCGCGACGTCATCCCGTTACGGGGTTCTTCGCCGGGCTGCTCCTCGGCATCGGCATCGCCTTGGTGCTCTTCGTCTTCGGCGTCGTGCCGATGACCCTGATGTGGCTGGGGATCCTGGCCGGCGGCGGCGCCGTACTCGGCATCGTGGTCGCCTACGTGCTGCCCGCCCGCGGAACCCCTGCCGCCGGCGCGACCTGAAAGGTCGCGAAAACGGCTGAAAATGGGGATTTCGCGACCATCTGGGTCGCCTCGGCGGGGTGGGGGCCGCGGGGTGGGGGTGGGGTCGGGCCATTAGGGTCTAGGTGATGTCAGATCCGTCCATGCCCCTCGAGGCGCCAGCCGGCGTCCGTGCCCCGCGGGCCTACCTGGGGTGGGGTCTGGCGGCCACGATGCTGTGCTTCCTCCCGCTCGGGCTCGTGACGCTCTACTACGGGCTGCGGGTCCAGCGCGCCCTCGCCGAGGACCGGCTCGAGGCCGCGACCCACGCCTCCCACGTGGCCCGGGGATGGCTGGTCGCAACCATCGTCATCGGCCTGGTCGTCTACGCCTTCATCGGCGTGGTGTTCATCCTGCTCGGCGCCTTCTCGGCGTGAACGTCGGTCTGGATAGGCTCGGCCAGTGACCCATCCCGTCCTCGTCGTCGACTTCGGCGCGCAGTACGCGCAGCTCATCGCCCGCCGCGTGCGCGAGGCGCATGTCTACTCCGAGATCGTCCCGCACACGATGCCGGTGGCCGAGATGGTCGCCATGCGCCCGGCCGCCATCATCCTGAGCGGTGGACCCTCGAGCGTGTACGAGCCCGGAGCGCCCTCCGTCGACGCGGCGATCTTCTCGGCCGGCATCCCGGTCTTCGGCATCTGCTACGGCTTCCAGGCGATGGCCCAGGCCCTCGGCGGGTCGGTGGCGCGTACCGGGCTCAGCGAGTTCGGCGGCACGGCGCTGACCGTGAGCGCACCGGGCGCCCTGTTCGCCGGTCTGCCGGACGCGATCAACGTGTGGATGTCGCACGGCGACTCCGTCGCGGCGGCCCCGGAGGGCTTCACGGTGGCGGCGTCCTCTGACGGGGCCCCAGTGGCGGCATTCGAGGACGCCAGCCGCCGGATGGCGGGCGTGCAGTTCCACCCCGAGGTGCTGCACAGCGAGCACGGGCAGCGGATTCTCGAGCACTTCCTCTACGACCTTGCCGGCTGCGAGCCGACGTGGACGATGACCAGCGTCATCGACGAGCAGGTCGATCGCATCAGCCGTCAGGTGGGCAGTGGGCGCGTCATCTGCGGGCTCTCGGGCGGGGTGGACTCAGCCGTCGCGGCCGCACTCGTCCAGCGCGCGGTGGGCGAGCAGCTCACCTGCGTCTTCGTCGATCACGGGCTGCTGCGCAAGGGCGAGGCCGAGCAGGTCGAGCGCGACTACGTGGCCGCCACCGGCGTGCGGCTCGTCGTGGTCGACGCCCGTGAGCGGTTCCTCGACGCGCTGGCCGACGTCAGCGACCCCGAGACCAAGCGGAAGATCATCGGGCGCGAGTTCATCCGGGTGTTCGAGGACGCGGCCCGGGGCGTCATCGACGATGCGGGCGCCCACGGCGAGTCGGTCGACTTCCTGGTGCAGGGCACCCTCTACCCGGACGTCGTCGAGTCCGGCGGCGGTACCGGCACGGCGAACATCAAGAGCCATCACAACGTCGGCGGCCTGCCGGACGACCTTCAGTTCACCCTGGTGGAGCCCCTGCGCTCGCTGTTCAAGGACGAGGTGCGCCAGGTCGGCCTGGATCTCGGGCTCCCAGCTGAGATCGTGTGGCGCCAGCCGTTCCCTGGCCCCGGGCTCGCGATCCGCATCGTCGGCTCCGTTTCCGAGGACCGGCTGGCGATCCTGCGCGAGGCGGACGCGATCGCCCGCGCGGAGCTCACTGCCGCGGGGCTCGATCGCGACGTGTGGCAGTTCCCCGTGGTCCTGCTCGCCGACGTGCGATCCGTCGGAGTTCAGGGTGACGGGCGCACGTACGGTCACCCGGTCGTGCTGCGCCCGGTCTCCAGCGAGGACGCGATGACTGCGGACTGGTCGCGGCTCCCGTACGAGCTGATCGCCCGCATCTCGACCCGCATCACGAACGAGGTTCGCGAAGTGAACCGCGTCGTGCTCGACGTCACCAGCAAGCCACCCGGCACCATCGAATGGGAGTGAGTGTTTCCATGGAGTTCTTGTTCCACGTCATCGTCGTCCTGCACTTCGTCGGACTGGCCAGCCTGCTGGGCGGGTTCCTCGTCCAGATGTCGTCGCCCGACAAGGGCGTGAACCCGGCGATGTTCCACGGTGCGCTCACTCAGCTGGTCACCGGCGTGCTGATGGTCGGCATGATCGAGTCCGGGGCGCTTGGCGCCGAGGAGGAGGACGAGCTCAACATGATGAAGATCGGCATCAAGCTGATCATCGTCCTCATCATCACGGTGCTCGCCTTCGTCGGCCGCAAGAAGACCCCGCCGCAGGTCCCCCTGTGGGCCACCATCGGCGCTCTCACTCTGCTCAACGTGGTCATCGCGGTCTTCGTCTAGCGGCCGCTGACGCCCCTGCACGCCGCCCGCTCGGGGGGCGCGGAGGGGCAGGAGCCCGATCTCGCCGGACTAGGCCGTGCCGACGATCATGAAGGCCTCGGCGAGTCGACCCACGGGCAGCCCGCCCTGCTCGGCCCACATCGCGAGCCAGCCGCGGATCCGCTCGTCGAGATCGTCCATATGGGCGGTCTGGCTCTCGTGGGCCCGCAGCGCGGCGAGCTTCGCGTCGACGGTGTCGGTGACGTCGTTCCAGTGGTTGGGCGACGGGCTGGCCATGACCCACACCTCGGGAACGGTCCAGGCCTCCAGCCCCTCGCCGAGCAGCAGGCTCGCGTGGGCGAACGGGTTGCGGGCATCGGGGTAGACCGCCTGGATCGCGGCGTCGCCGGCGGCCAGGTGGTCCGGGTGGGACGCCTGGATGCGCTGCCAGTTCCGCTCGGGGGACTGCATCAGGACGCGATCGGGGCGAACCTGGCGGATGACACGGCTGAGATCGCGGCGAAGGTCGTGGGTCACCGTGAGCTCGCCGTCGAGATAGCCCAGGAAGCGCACGTCGTGGACGCCGAGGATGGCACCGGCGGCCCGCTGCTCGGCCTGGCGGATCCGCGGGATCTCCGATCGGGGCACGGCCGGGTCGAACCCGCCGGCGTCCCCGTTCGTCACGAGGCAGTAGCTGACCTCGACGCCGGCCTCGGTCCAGGCCTTGATGGTGCCGCCGGCCCCGAAGTCGACGTCGTCCGGGTGCGCCATGATCGCCAGGACCCGCTCGATGCGCTGGCCGTCGAGGTTGTGAAGCAGGGCGTCATGGGGGAGGGGGAGCTCATCTGCGCACTGTATCGGCGCGCCTCGCACGGTAACGTGGTGGGCGAATCACCCGAAATACGCCTGCGGAGACCATCGTGAGAGCCAAAGTATTCGGGTGGGCACGGTATGCCACAGTCGTCACTTCCGTCACTTCCGTGACAGAGTAGGGCCTGTGCTTCCCCGCCCACCGGGGCCTCGAGCCCGGGTTTCGATCCGTCGCGCGTTCCGGCGCGGGCGTGGGCAGCGGCGCGTCCTGACCGGTGCGCTGACCCTGGCTCTGGTCGCGGGCATCGGCCTGGCCGCCCCCATGAGCGCCGGTGCCAAGGATGGCGACGTATGGACCCCCTCGGACTGGACCGGTGAGGCCGCCGGGCCGCCGGTGCCCGGCCAGGGCCTGCCGCCCGCCCCGGTGCCCGGGATCGCCCAGGCGCTGCCCGAGGGATACGACGTGGCCCCCACCTACGAGGGCCAGGGCCAGTGCGACCCCGCTGCCAAGCCCGGCACGCAGCGCCTCGCCGACCTGATCAAGGCCACGTACGGGCAGGAGCAGACGGTCTGGATCCCGCGCGCCTGCGACATCGGCGGGCAGAGCGAGCACAAGGAGGGACGCGCCCTCGACTGGATGACCAGCGTCCGCGATGCCCAGCAGCGTGCGAACGCCGAGACGTTCCTGACCTGGCTCCTGGGACCCGACCAGTTCGGCAATCCCTACGGCAACGCCATGCGGCTGGGGGTCATGTACATCGGCTGGAACGACCGGATCTGGCGGGGGTACGACGTCAAGCGCGGCTGGACCGAGCTCAAGGGCTGCTTCGCGACGCCCGCACCGGGCAGCGACACGACGTGCCATCGCAACCACATCCACATCTCGTTCACCTGGGACGGCGCCAGCGGCCGCACGTCCTTCTGGGACGGCACGCCGATGGACGGCCCCTACTGCGCCCCGAAGCGCTCCGGCGCCACGCTCCCGGCCGGAGGACGAGCCGCCGACGTGGTGCCCGTCCAGCCCGTCCGGGTCCTAGGCACCCGCAAGGCCACGGGGATCGACGTCCGCTGCCGACTCCAGCAGGACCGCTGGAGCGGCGACAGCCACCGCCTGTACGCCAACGTGCTCGGGCAGGGCGGCGTACCCGCAACCGGAGTGGCCGCTGTGACCGTGCAGGTCACGGCGATGGCCTCGAACGCCGCGTCCAACGTGCGGATCTGGTCGCCGGGCCAGCCCAAGAGCCAGGTCGTCGTCCAGGTGCCGATGAACATGGACGCCATCGGCACGGCGATCGTCCCGGTGTCGTCGGACGGGACGATCGCGCTGGCGACGTCGGCCGGGGCGACCGACATCGCCGTCGACGTCACCGGGTACTTCCCGCCCGGTGACGTGCCCAACGACACGATCGCCACGCCCGGTGCGGCCATGCCCATGGGAGACGAGGCGCCGGCGGCACCGGCACCCGCCCCAGCGCCAGCGCCGGAGCAGCCGAAGGAGGACCAGTTCGTCTCGATCGGCTCCGAGCTCGGCTACGAGTCGCCGAACCCGCTGCAGCCCGGTGAGGAGCGGGTCGTCGGCCTGGCCGGCGTCCCGGGTGCCGCGACATCGGCCCTGGTGCTCATCACCACGCGGGAGGCGACCAAGCGCGGCAAGCTGCGCATCGGCCTCGCTGGGGAGAAGAGCGCCGCCGCCAGCTTCGCCTTCCCGAAGCGCGGGGTCCGGTCAGCGGTGATGGTGGTGCCGCTCTCGGGCGGCCAGGTGCGGTTCGTGACATCGAAGCGGGCCGGCGTCTCCTTCCGGGTCGAGGTCATGGGCTACGCGATCAACGGCCGGCCGATCAAGGTGCGCAGCCTGCCGGCCATGCGGGTCGTCAAGGCCAAGCTCGATCCCGGTGCGGCCCTGGTCATCGGGCCGGTCACCGGCATCAACGGGATCCCGCGCAAGGGCAAGAAGGTCACCGGCGTGATCCTGCAGGTGCGGACGAAGACCAAGGGCGCCGACGTCGGCAGCGTGAAGGTCTACGGGCTCGACGGCAGCGCGCCCGGCACCCGCTCGGCACCCGTCATGCCCGGCAAGCCGTACACGAGCCTGGTCGTCGCCGAGGTCGGCACCGATGGGAAGCTCGTGTTCTCGCCGAGCGTCCAGGCGAAGGTCAAGGCCACGATCGTGGGCTACGTCCACCGCTGAGCCCAGTCGGCCCGCCTGCCTAGGATGCACGGGTGAGCGATGCCCCGGTCCTCGGCGACCAGTTGAGCCTGGACACGGGCAGCCACCCGTCTCGGGAGCTGTCGCGGCTGGTCGACGACCTGAACCCCTCGCAGCGTGCCGCGGTCGAGCATCGCGGCGGCCCCCTGCTCATCGTCGCCGGCGCCGGCTCGGGCAAGACCAGGGTCCTGACCCGGCGGGTCGCCCACCTGCTGGCGACCCGCGACGCCCAGCCCGGGCAGATTCTCGCGATCACGTTCACGAACAAGGCGGCCGGCGAGATGAAGGAGCGGGTTGCCGAGCTGGTCGGCGCGCGGGCCCGCGTCATGTGGGTCTCGACCTTCCACAGCGCCTGCGTGCGGATCCTGCGAAGCGAGGCGAGCCGGCTCGGGATCGCGAGCAGCTTCACCATCTACGACCAGGCCGACTCGCTGCGGCTGATGACCATGGTCATCCGCGACCTCGATCTGGACTCGAAGAAGTACACCCCGAGGTCCTTCCTCGCCCAGGTCTCGAACCTGAAGAACGAGCTGATCGACTACGAGACCTATCGGTCGCGAACGGCCAACCACATGGAGGAGATGCTGGCCGACGCCTACCGGGACTACCAGGCGCGGCTGCGCCGGGCGAACGCCTTCGACTTCGACGACCTGATCTCCTCGACGGTCGCCGTCCTGCAGCTCTTCCCCGACGTCGCCGAGCACTACCGACGTCGATTCCGGCACATCCTCGTCGACGAGTACCAGGACACGAACCACGCGCAGTACGTGCTGATCAAGGAGCTGGTGGGCCAGGGCACCGCCGAGCTGCCCCCCGGTCAGCTGTGCGTCGTCGGCGACGCCGACCAGTCGATCTACGCCTTCCGCGGTGCGACGATCCGCAACATCGAGGAGTTCGAGCGCGACTACCCCAACGCCACGACGGTCATGCTGGAGCAGAACTACCGGTCGACGCAGACGATCCTCACCGCCGCGAACGCGGTGATCGCGCGCAACGAGGGCCGCCGCGACAAGCGGCTGTGGACCGATGCCGGCGCGGGCAGCCCGATCGTGGCCTATGTGGCGGACGACGAGCACGACGAGGCCTCGTTCATCGCCAACGAGATCGACCGACTGTGCGACGACGAGGGGTTCACGCCCTCGGACGTCGCCGTCTTCTACCGGACAAACGCCCAGTCCCGCTCCGTGGAGGAGATCTTCATCCGGGTCGGCCTGCCGTACAAGGTGGTGGGCGGCACCCGCTTCTACGAGCGCCGCGAGGTGCGCGACGCCATCGCCTACCTGCGCGCCATCGCCAACCCGGACGACGAGGTCTCGCTCAGGCGCATCCTGAACACGCCCAAGCGCGGCATCGGCGAGCGGGCGGAGGCGATGGTGGAGGCGTTCGGCCAGCGCGAGCGCATCGGCTTCGCGGCCGCCCTCGAGCGGGCAGTTGAGGCGCCGGGCATCGCCACGCGGTCGCTCGCCGCGATCCAGTCCTTCGTCACCCTCATGTCCGACCTGAGGACGATCGCGGAGTCTGGTGCGGATCCGGCGACGATCCTCCAGGCGGTGTTCGAGCAGAGCGGGTACCTCGCGGAGCTGCAGGCGTCGACGGACCCGCAGGACGAGACTCGCGTCGAGAACCTTGCCGAACTCGAGTCGGTCGCGCACGAGTTCGGCACGGAGAACCCCCAGGGGTCGCTCGCGGACTTCCTCGAGCGCGTCTCCCTGGTCGCGGACTCCGACGAGATCCCCGACGCGGGCGAGGGTGGAGGCATGGTCACCCTGATGACGCTGCACACGGCCAAGGGCCTGGAGTTCCCGGTCGTATTCCTCACCGGCCTGGAGGACGGCGTCTTCCCGCACATGCGGTCCCTCGGCAACTCGCGCGAGCTCGAGGAGGAGCGGCGGCTGGCCTACGTGGGCATCACGCGGGCTCGCCAGCGCCTGTACGTGTCGCGTTCGATCATGCGATCGGCCTGGGGATCGCCGGCATTCAATCCGCCGTCGAGGTTCCTGGACGAGATCCCGAGCGACGTCATCGACTGGCGTCGTGAGGAGCCGGTCGGCCGGAGCCCACTGCAGGGCGGATACGGATCGTCGCCGAGCAGCAGCAGCGCCGCGCTGCGCCTGGGCGACCGGATCGTCGGCACGGGTCCGGTGGTGTCCCTCACCGCCGGCGAGCGCGTGACGCACCAGAAGTTCGGGCTCGGGACGGTCGTCTCGACCTCCGGAGCCGGCGACAAGGCGGAGGCGACGATCGACTTCGGCTCGGCTGGCGTCAAGCGCCTGCTGCTGCGCTACGCCCCGGTCGAGAAGCTGTAGGGCGCTCGCCGACCTCCCGGGCCGGGGTGCTCTCGATCGAGGTCACTCCCGACGAGATCTGCGTCCCGTCGTGGTCGAGCTGGGCCAGCGCTGTCGAGATCTCGTGCACGACGCGGCGATCGACCGGCAGGGACATGTGGCCGATTCCCCTGATGAAGACGTTGCGGGCCCTCAGGTCGTCGTGGATGATCCGCGCGTTGCGCTGGGGCAGGACCAGTTGATCGAGGTCCGACCAGATGGCGATGAACCGCGTGCGGCAGCCGGGTGCCGGCTCGGCGAGAGCGGTGATGATGTGGCTGCTCGCCCGCATCTGGCGGATGACCGGCCATGGCACGAACTGCGCGGGGATGGTGCCGTTGTGCGGCGTGCCCAGTGTGCACACCGTGTGCACGTGGCGGTCGCCGCCGAGCCGCTGCACGTAGTAGCGCGCCACGAGGCCGCCCATCGAGTGTCCGATGATGTGGACGCGCTCGTAGCCGGTCTGCTCGCAGACCTCGTCGATCAGCGTGCCGAGCCGCTCGGCCACGTCGGCGATGTCGTCGGTGAAAGGGGAGTAGTTGAGGGCGTAGGTGCGCCCGAAACCGCGACCGCGCAGTGACCGGCGCAGGAGCGTGAAGATGCTGCGGTTGTCGATGACCCCGTGGATCAGGATGATCGGGGTCCCGGCGGCCTCCACGTCGCCGACGATCAGGCCCCGCTGCACGGGCGACAGGTGCGAGACCCCGAGGTGCGACGCCTCGTCCAGGCGGTCCTCCAGCAGTCCCCACGGATACAGGGCCAGGTGGAGCGTCACCCAGACGCCCTCGACCGCGACGCCGGCGATGCCGGCCGGCGACAGGAGTGCCCTGCGCGCACCGTCGAGGGTCTCGTAGGCCCGGCTGATGACCGACATCAATAGCCCAGGGAGAAGCCGGCCCCCAGGTCCTCGGGGCGATAGGTGCGGAAGGCGATGTGGGTCTCGGTCGAGCTGACACCGGGGATCGAGCCGATGCTGTCGGTCACGACGGTGGCGACCGCCTCGACATCGGAGACCTCGATGATGGCGACGATGTCGAGCTGGCCGGTCACGGAGTACACCGTGCGCACCTGCGGGACCCGGGCGATCTCGGAGCCCACCTCGTTGACGAGGCGTGGCTCGACGTGGATGAAGCAGAGCGCGGTCACCATGCCGTCAGCCTAGCCCCGGTGCAGGGCCCGGAGGGCGGTGGCGAAGTCGACGACCTGGCGGCCGATCGTCTGGAGCTGACGGGCGACGGCCGTGTCGGTCGACTCCGCGTCGCTGCCGAGGAACGAGGTCGCGTCGTTGACCGCGCTGCCCATCGGCGTCGGCCACCCGCGAAGGGCGTGGGCCACCTGACGCAGGTGGTTCATCGTCCCGACGGAGGCCTGCCAGCCATGGGCGACGGCGATGCAGCCGATCGCCCGGCCGTCGAGGTAGGGCCGCTGGTCGAGCCTGAGGTCCTCGGCATAGTCGAGCGCGTTCTTGAGCAGTCCGCTGATGGACCCGTGGTAGCCAGGGGAGGACAGGATGAGGCCGTCGCACTCGCGCATGGACTCGACCAGGTGCCGGGCCATGGGGGCGCGCTCGCTGGTCTCGGTGTCGAAGATCGGGACCATGAGGTCCCGCCCCGTGATGTAGGTCACCACGGCACCCGCCGAGGTGGCTCCCTGCGCAGCGATCCGAAGGGCTCGCTCCGCCGCGGAGTCGGGTCGCGTGCTCCCGCCGAGGGCGAGCACGCGCACCGGCGGGCGGAGCGTCGAATCGTGGGTCACAGGCGTGTCTCCGGTCCGTATGGCGACGCCGCGGGGGTCGTCGATCCTGCAGTGGTGCGACTGCCGTTCCGCAGTCCGGATCATGGCAAGTCAATCACCCGACCCGGCGCGGTACTCTGCCGACACATCATCGCCCAGCAGGAGGGGACCGTCATGTCGGCACCGATTCGCGTGGTGGTGGCCAAGCCGGGCCTCGACGGGCACGATCGGGGTGCCAAGGTCGTGGCGCGCGCACTGCGGGACGCCGGGATCGAGGTCGTCTACACCGGGCTGCACCAGACTCCGGCTCAGATCGTCGACGCCGCCATCCAGGAGGACGCCGACATCATCGGACTGTCGGTCCTGTCGGGAGCCCACCTGACCCTCTTCGCGGAGGTCATGGACCTGCTGACGGCCAAGGACGCCACCGACATCGTCGTGTTCGGCGGTGGCATCATCCCCGAGGACGACATCCCCCTGCTGGAGGAGATGGGCGTGGCGAAGATCTTCACGCCCGGCACGCCGACCCACGAGATCGTCCAGTGGGTCCAAGATCACATTCACAAGGACTGACCGCCCCCGGCGCGCTCAGTAGGCTCGCCCAACGCTCATCGCGAAGGAGTACGCGTGGATCTGTACGAGTATCAGGCGAAGCACCTGTTCGGCAAGCATGGGGTGCCGGTGACCCCGGGTGAGGTGTGCGTGACGGCGGATGCGGCGCGTGAGGCGACCCGCAAGATCGGCTCGCAGGTGGTGGTGAAGGCGCAGGTGAAGGTCGGGGGCCGTGGCAAGGCGGGCGGGGTGAAGCTCGCGGAGACGCCGGATGAGGCGCAGGTGATCGCTAAGGCGATCCTGGGGATGGACATCAAGGGTCACACCGTCTACAAGGTGCTGGTCAACGAGGCGAGCGATATCGCCGAGGAGTACTACGTCTCGTTCCTGCTGGACCGCGCGAACCGGGCGTATCTGGCGATGGCGAGCGTGGCCGGGGGGATGGAGATCGAGGAGGTCGCCGCGACGCGCCCTGATGAGCTGGCGATGGTCCGGGTCGACGCGCTGGAGGGCTGCACGCCGCAGAAGGCGCAGGAGATCGTGGAGGCGGCGCGGTTCCCGGATGCGGTCAAGGGGCAGGTCGCGTTCATCCTGGAGCGGCTGTGGCGGGTGCTGGTCGAGGAGGACGCGACGCTGGTGGAGGTCAATCCGCTGGCGTTGACGCCGACGGGGCAGGTGCTGGCGCTGGACGGCAAGGTGACGGTGGATGACAACGCGCACTACCGGCACGCATCGCATGCGGACTTCGTCGACCGGGACAACACCGATCCGATCGAGCTGCGGGCCAAGGAGTTCGACCTGAACTACGTGAAGCTGGATGGGCAGGTGGGGATCGTGGGCAACGGTGCCGGCCTGGTGATGAGCACCCTGGACGTGGTGGCGTATGCGGGGGAGGAGTTCGGCGGGATCAAGCCGGCGAACTTCCTGGACATCGGCGGCGGTGCGTCGGCCGACGTGATGGCCAACGGGCTGGACATCGTGCTGAACGACCCGGAGGTCGAGGCGGTGTTCGTCAACGTGTTCGGCGGGATCACGTCCTGCGACGCGGTGGCCAACGGCATCGTGCAGGCGATGGCGATGCTGGCGGCCCGGGGCGAGCCGGTGACCAAGCCGATCGTGTGCCGGATCGACGGGAACAACGCCGACGAGGGCCGCCGCATCCTCAATGAGGCCGAGCACGACCTGATCGAGCTTGTCGACACCATGGATGGCGCTGCGCGACGGGTGGCCGAGCTGGCCGCCGCCCGCAGGGCCGGGAAGTAGGGCACGGACGATGGCGATCTGGCTGGACGAGAACTCCCGCATCCTGGTGCAGGGCATGACGGGCTCCGAGGGAACCAAGCACACCCGCCTGATGAGGGCGTCCGGGGCGCAGATCGTCGCCGGGGTCACGCCCGGCAAGGCCGGTCAGGACGTCGACGGGATCCCCGTGTTCAGTGACGTGCCCGCCGCGATGGCCGCGACCGGCGCGAACGTGTCGGTGGTGTTCGTGCCGCCCCGGTTCGCGAAGGCCGCGGTCGAGGAGGCCGTCGACGCCGGGCTGCCGCTGGTCGTGGTGATCACCGAGGGCATCCCGGTGCACGACACCGCGCAGTTCTTCCAGTACGCGGTCAACGCCGGCACCACCCGGATCATCGGCCCGAACTGCCCCGGCATCATCACTCCCGGCGTCTCCAACGCCGGCATCATCCCGGCCGGCATCACCCAGTCCGGTCGCATCGGCCTGGTGTCGAAGTCCGGCACCCTGACCTACCAGATGCTCTACGAGCTGCGCGACATCGGCTTCTCCACCGCGGTCGGCATCGGCGGCGACCCGATCATCGGCACCACCCACATCGACTGCCTCGCCGCGTTCGAGGCCGACCCCGGCACCGACGCGATCGTCATGATCGGCGAGATCGGCGGCGACGCCGAGGAACGCGCCGCCGCCTTCATCAAGGACAACGTCACCAAGCCCGTCGTCGGCTACGTCGCCGGGTTCACCGCACCCGAGGGCAAGACCATGGGCCACGCCGGCGCCATCGTCTCCGGCTCCGCCGGCACCGCCGCCGCCAAGCAGGAAGCCCTCGAAGCCGTCGGCGTCCGCGTCGGCAAGACCCCCAGCGCAGCAGCCCAGATCATGCGGGAGCTCATGGCCTAGGGCGACGGGCTTCGCGGTCGTGACCGCGTCACCCGAGGGTGAGGGCGACCACGGCCACGAAGGCCAGCGCGACGCCCGCGCCCTGCACGCGGTTCATCCGCTCGTGCAGGACGACGCGCGCGAGGACGACCGTGGCTGCTGGGTACAGCGACCCGATCACGGCGACGACCGACAGCAGCCCGCGCTGCGAGGCGAGTTGGAACAGACCGTTCGCCGTGGCGTCGAGGACCCCGGCTCCCACGGCGAGGCGCCACGGGAATCCCGGGCCGGGCCGTGCCCTGAGGAAGACGACGACCACGGCGACCATCCCGATCGTCGTGATCCAGCGACCCACGGTGGCGACCCAGATGCCGGACGTGGCCGGCGCGACGCCGACGGCGACGAGGTAGAGGCCGATGGCCACCCCGCTGGCCAGCGCGAAGGCGATGGCCGAGGGTGGCGTCCGCTCGTGGGGGTGCCCGCTCTCGCGACTCACGAGGATCACCGCGACAGCGGCACCGGCGATGCCTGCGAGGGCAAGGGGTGACAGCGCCTCGCCGCGCGCCACGCCCACCACGACGGGCACCGCGCCGGACATCACGGCCGTGACCGGCGAGACGATCCCCATCGGACCCCGCGTGAGGGCCGAGTAGAGCAGCCACATGGCGATTCCGCCGATGACTCCGGCGGCGACGGAGTAGGGGAGGACCTCGGCGGTGAGCTGACCCGGAACCACCACGAGGGCGATGAACGTCAGCAGGAGCGCGCCCGCGGGATACGACACCGACAGGACGAGTGCGCTCCCGGCACGCCTGGCCGCGAGTCCCCCGACGAAGTCGGCTACTCCCCACGACATGCTCGAGACGAGGGCGAGCAGCGCACCCATGCCTCGCCGTCCCTTCGTCGGTCGGTGGAAGTATCGCGCACCTGCGGCGGACGTGGGTGAGGGCGGCCAGGTCATCCCGGGTCCGGGCGGGCGGCGATGCCCCTCGGCCGTAGGCTCGGCTCGTGGGTGCGGACGTGACGAGGGCCATTCGCCCGAGAGTGTGCCCGAGTGCCTGACGTCTGGACGCCCGTCCTGATCGTCAGCGTCGCCGCCGCGGTGTTCCTCTACGGCTTCTCGAAGACGGCCATGCCGGTCGCGGGAGTCCTCGCCGGACCGGTCCTGGCCGTCGCGCTGACGGCCACCACTGCGTCCGCGTTCGCGGTGCCGCTGCTCATCCTCGGCGACATCTTCGCTCTCGCGCTGTACCGGCAGCATGCGGACTGGGGCCTCATCCGGCGGTTGATCCCCGGGGTGCTGCTCGGGATCGGAATCACCGCCATCCTCTTCCGATTCCTGGACGTGCGAACGATCGGACGGATCGTCGGGATCCTCATCCTCACCTCGGTGCTGCTCGAGGTGTGGCGCAGCCGCTCCGAGAAGGCGAACCACCGCGAGCTTCCGGTCATGGAGAGCAAGGCGGCCATCGCGTTCTTCGGCGCCCTCGCGGGCGTGACGTCCATGGCCGCCAACGCGGGCGGCACGGCGATGACCCTGTACCTGGTGAAGATGCGCGTATCGATGCTCGCCTTCATGGGGACCTCGACCTGGTTCTTCTTCGTGATCAACGTCATCAAGGTGCCGATCGTCGTTGCGCTCGGCCTGATGACGCCGCAGACGCTCCTCGCCGACCTGTGGTTCGCACCGCTGGTCGTGGTCGGGGCCCTGCTCGGCGTCGTCGTGTTCCGCCGGATGAATCAGACGGTGTTCACGAATGTCGCCCTCGCCCTGAGCGCGATCGCCGCCGGGTGGCTGATCATCCACGGCTGACTCGCGCGTGGCGGTCCCCGTTCGAGCACTGCCGACCTGAGATTCTGGGCTGGTGACCGCACCGACCGTTCCGCCCGTCTCGCAGGAGCCGGAGCAGGCTCCCGTCGAGCCGAAGCGGCGTGCGAGGGCCCGAACGGCGGCGATGCGCACCGTCAGGAGACTGCGCGACGGCATCCGGGCGCGACTGTCCGCCGACGGGCCACGGCCCGCCTGGCTCATGGCGATCGTCGCCGCGGCCTGGGCGGCCGTCATCGGCCTGGGCGTCGCGGCCGTCCCCCTCCTGGTGATCTGGATGGCCACTCCGCAGTCGGGCCTGACGTGGCTCGAATCCCTGCGTCTCGCGGGGCTGCTGTGGGTGGTCGCGCACGGGGTGCCGGTCACGCTGTCCGGCGTGACGTACTCGCTGCTGCCGTGGGGTCTGGCCGTTGTCCCGGTCCTGCTGCTCGGGTACTCCGGCGGCTGGGCGGCGCGACGCTCAGAAGTGGCCACCACGCGGGGCCTGCTCGTCCTGGTGTGCCTGGGAGCCGGCGCGATACGCGGCGCATCGTGGGGACCGTCGCCGCGGTGACCTCGCAGGCGGCCGTCGAGGTCAGCCCGGGGGTCGCCGCGGGCACTGCGGGTGTCCTCGCCCTGGTGGCGTTCGGCTGGGGTGCGGTCCGCTACGCCCGCGTCGACGTCATCGGACGGGTACCCGCATGGCTCGCAGTGTCCGTGCGTGCCGGGCTGATCGGTGCCGTCGCGATCCTGGGTCTCGGCGCGCTGGCGGCGACGGCCTCCCTGCTCGTGCACGTGGACGATGCCATCACCATGGCCCAGTCGCTTCATGCGGGCGTGGGGGGCGGCCTGGGGCTCCTCATCCTCGGGATCGCGTACCTGCCGGTGATGGCGGTGTGGGCCTCGTCGTACGTCATCGGCGCCGGCGTCGTGATCGGACCCGCCGTTGCCATCTCACCGTTCATCCCGGTGACCGCGCCGACCCAGCTGCCCCCGTTCCCCCTGCTGGCGGCCCTTCCGCAGGCGACGACCCCGGTCATGTGGGCCCTCCCGCTGGTCGGCATCGTCGGCGGCGTCCTGGCCGGACTGGCCATCGCGCGCCGGGCCCGCACGGAGCCGCGACTGACCAGGCTGGCGATGGCGCTGGCCGCCGCCGCCGTGTCCGGCGGGGTGATGCTCGTGCTGGCCTACCTGGCGAGCGGGTCACTGGGCAACCTGCGCCTGGCGCAGGTCGGCCCCTCGCCCGTCACGGTCGCGGTGCTGACCGCCGTGCTGGTGACGCTGGGCGCCGTGCCCAGTGCCGTGATCGGAGCACCGCCGGCGAAACCAGCGCTGTCCGTGCTGCCCACCACGAGCGACGACGGCGTGCCGGCCGGCACCTCGGTCGATGGCTGAGCGTCGAGTCGATGGCTGACGGCATCGGCGTGCCGCGTCCGGCGGCGGACCCCCGGGCCGCCATGGCGTGGGCCGGTCGGCAGTTCCGGGACAACGCCGTGGCCTACGCGAGCCTGGCCGCGGTCGTGACCGTCATCCAGTTCCTGCAGCAGGTCAGTGCCCAGCCGCTGCTCATCGTGCTTCAGGACTGCCTCGACACGGCCACTCCGGGTCAGGCCAGCGCCTGCGAGGCGGCGGTGACGGGGGCGCTGCCCGCGTCGGGCATCACCCTCGCGCTCGTCCTCCGTCGCGGCGGCGGCCACGGCGGGCGTCCAGCGCGCAGCGCTGGGGAGCACGGGCGGCACGCCGCCGACCTTCGCGCAGATGCGCTCGACCCGGCATCTGGGCCGCTACCTCCTGTACTCCGTGGCGGCTGGACTGCTCATCGGCGTCGGCCTCGTCCTGTGCCTGCTGCCCGGGCTGATGGCCTACCTGCTCCTCCAGTTCGGCTTCTACTTCGTCCTCGACCGCGGCACGGGCGTCTTCGCCGCGATCCGGGCCAGTTCCTCGGTCGTGATGGCCAACATCGGCCCGGCGTTCTCGGTCGCCACGGTCAACATCCTCGCGCTGCTGCTCGGTGGCCTGCTCTACGGCATCCCGACGCTGGTCACGCTGCCGTTCGCCTGCCTGTTCACCGCCCACATGTACCGGCAATTCGCCGGCGAGCCGGTGTGGTGACGCACTTCCCCTCACCTTCGGCCCGCCAACCGGTCAGACTGTCCCTGACGACCCACGACGAGAGGACAAACCCGTGTCCGAGCAGAACCCCCCTGGCGCCATGCCGCCGCCGCCCCCGCCGCCGGGCGATGGATCTCGTCCCGACGTGGGCAGTGCGATCTCATGGGCCTTCGACACCTTCAAGGCCAACGCCGCAGCGTTCGTAGGGCTGGCCGCCGTCGTCACGGTGATCCAGCTGATCCAGCAGCTCAGCTCGTCGTCGATCTCGAACATGTTCCTCAACTGCGACGACGTCACCACGCTGGATCAGGTCAACTCGTGCACCGCGACCCTCGGCGTCGGGCTTGTCATCACGATCTTCCTGTCGGTCGTGTTCGGCCTGATCTCGTTCATCGCCCAGATCGGCGTCCAGCGTGCCGCGATCCGCAGCACGCAGGGTGTCACGCCGTCGTTCGCGCAGATGCTGACCGGCGAGAACCTGGTCAAGTACATCCTGTTCGTGATCGCCTTCGCCGTCCTGTTCTTCATCGGCCTCGCGCTGTGCATCCTGCCCGGCATCGCGGTGCTGTTCCTCCTGCAGCTCGGCCCGTACTACGTCCTCGACAAGGGGTACGGCGTGGTCGACGCGATGAAGGCGAGCTTCAACGCGGTCACGAAGAACTTCGGGCCGGCGCTGATCATGACGATCGTCAACGCCCTCGTGTCCATCCTGGGCGGCATCTCGTTCGGCCTCCTGACGCTCCTGACCCTGCCGTTCGCCTCGCTGTTCACGGCTCACATGTACCGCCAGTTCAACAAGGAGCCGATCGCCTGACGCGTGCGGGGCGGTCCGCCACAGGTCGATAGGGTTCGACCGTGACCGCCCGCGTCGTCGTGCTCGCCTCGGGCTCCGGCACGCTCCTGCAGTCCCTGATCGATGCGGTCGCGGCGGGGGACCTTCCCGTCGACCTGGTCGCGGTGGGAAGCGACGTCCCGGACTGTGCGGCTCTGGATCGTGCCAGGGCCGCGAGCATCTCGACGTTCGACCTGCGCCCGGCCGACTTCGCCGAGCGGGCCGCGTGGGACGAGGCGCTGGCGTCCGAGGTCGCCGGCTTCCGGCCGGACTGGGTCGTCAGTGCCGGGTTCATGCGCATACTCGGGCCCGCGTTCGTCGACGTGTTCGCGGGCCGAATCATCAACACGCATCCGGCGCTGCTGCCCTCGTTTCCCGGCGCGCACGCCGTGCGGGATGCCCTGGCGCACGGGGTGAAGGTCACCGGCTGCACCGTCCACCTCGTCGATCACGGCGTCGACACCGGGCCGATCCTCGCCCAGGCGCCCGTCACGATCGAACCGGACGACGACGAGGCCTCGCTCCACGAGCGCATCAAGACCCAAGAGCGGCACCTGCTCGTGCAGACCCTGTTCGAGCTCACCCAGCAACGATCGATCGGAGAGAGCCCGTGACCGACGACAGCAGGCGTCCCGTGCGCCGAGCCCTTGTCTCCGTCTACGACAAGACGGGGCTCGAGGAGCTGGCCCGGGGGCTGGCCCTCGCCGGGATCGAGATCGTCTCGACCGGCTCGACGGCGAAGACTGTCGCCGCCGCCGGCGTGGCGGTCACCGCCGTCGGTGACGTGACGGGGTTCCCCGAGACCCTCGACGGCCGGGTGAAGACCCTCCACCCCCACATTCACGGCGGGCTGCTGGCCGACCTCCGCAAGGAGTCGCACCGCGAGCAGCTCGAGGACCTGGGCATCCTGGCCTTCGAGCTCGTCATCGTGAACCTCTACCCCTTCCAGGACACGGTCGCCTCCGGGGCGAGCGTCGACGATTGCGTCGAGCAGATCGACATCGGGGGACCGGCCATGGTGCGTGCGTCGGCCAAGAACTACGCCAACGTCGCCATCGTGACGTCGCCATCGCTGTACGGCGACGTGCTCGACGCGGTCGCCCGCGGCGGATTCACCCTCGAGCAGCGGGCGGCCCTGGCCGTGGAGGCCTTCGCGCACACGGCCACGTACGACATCGCCGTTGCCTCCTGGCTGGGCAGCGTGGTGGCCCCGGATCCGGACGGTGGCGGTTTCCCGAAGTGGCTGGGCGGCGCCTGGCGTCGCGGTGACGTGCTGCGGTACGGCGAGAACCCGCATCAGCGGGCCGCCGTCTACCTGTCGGCGCATCATGAGCCGGCGCTCGCGGGGGCGACCCAGCTTCAGGGCAAGCAGATGTCGTACAACAACTACGTCGACGCCGACGCCGCGCGCCGTGCCGCGTACGACCACATCGAGCCGGCAGTCGCGATCATCAAGCACGCCAACCCCTGCGGCATCGCCATCGGCATCGACATCTCCGAGGCCTACCGACGCGCCTTCGCCACCGACCCGGTCTCGGCGTTCGGCGGCGTGGTCGCGGCCAACAGGACCGTCACGGCCGAGCTGGCCGTGGCGATGGCGGACGTCTTCACCGAGGTCATCGTCGCTCCCGACTACGAGGACGACGCACTCGAGGCGCTGGCGGCGAAGAAGAACCTGCGCGTCCTCAAGGTGGGCGGGCCGCATATGGGCTCCCACATCGAGTCCCGGTCGATCTCGGGGGGTCTGCTCCTGCAGGTCGCTGACGGCATCCAGGCCGAGGGTGACAGCACCGACGCGTGGCGGCTGGTCAGCGGCGAGGCGGCGTCCCGCGAGACCCTTCGCGACCTCGAGTTCGCATGGCGGTCGGTGCGCTCCGTCAAGTCGAACGCCATCCTGCTGGCATCCGCTGGCGCGGCGGTGGGCGTCGGCATGGGCCAGGTCAACCGCGTCGACTCGGCCCGTCTCGCGATCGACCGCGCGGGTGACCGTGCGGCGGGCTCGGTGGCCGCGAGCGACGCGTTCTTCCCGTTCGCCGACGGCCTGCAGGTGCTGATCGACGGGGGGGTGACCGCGGTCGTGCAGCCGGGTGGTTCCGTCCGTGACGAGGAGGTCATCGAGGCCGCGAGGGCTGCCGGCGTGACGATGTACTTCACGGGCACGCGCCACTTCTTCCACTGATGGCGGTCCGGCCGCTGGGCCTCGGCTCGTTCGCGGTCATCGTCGTGTTCAGCGGATTCATGAACGCCCTCCAGGCGCGGGCGAACGGCGAGCTCACGCTGCACATCGGCAACGGCGTCCAGGCGGCATTCGTCTCGTTCGCATCCGGGCTGGTCATGCTCTCGATCGCCGTCATCGCGGCGCCGTCCGTGCGGTCCGGCGTCCAGCGCATTCCGGCCGCCGTGCGCGGCGGCGACCTGGCCTGGTGGGCGCTGCCCGCGGGGCTGCTGGGCGGTGCCTTCATCGCCTGCCAGAGCTACTCGACGGCGCTGGTGGGCGTTGCGCTGTTCTCCGTCGGGATGGTGGCCGGGCAGACAGCCAACTCGCTGGTCGTGGACCGGGTCGGTCTCAGCCCGATCGGCGCAACCTCCATCTCCCCGCGGCGGCTGGTGGCCGCGGTGCTGGCGACCGGCGCCGTGGTGCTGGCCGTGTCCAGTCGCACGTCGGGCGCGGAGCTGTCGACGACGGCCATGCTGGCCGCCTTCGGCGGCGGGTGCCTGGTCGCGCTCCAGCAGGCCCTGAACGGCCGGGTCAACGTCGCCTCGCGGCAGCCGGTGGCGACCACCTGGCTCAACTTCGTGTTCGGGACAGCGGGACTCGCGGTCGGGGTGCTGATCGGCCTGGCGTTCTTCGACGCCCGACTGCAGGCGCCCACGAGCGGACCCTGGTGGATGTACCTGGGCGGGCTCTTCGGGCTCGTCTTCATCATCACCGCGGCGTGGGCGGTACCGCGCTATGGGGTGCTCGTCTTCGCCCTCGTCACCATCGCCGGCCAGCTCAGCGCCGCGCTGTTCCTGGACATCATCGCGCCGGTCGGCGGGAACCGGGTGCAGTGGACCCTGGTCGCAGGGGTCATCCTGACGTTCGTCGCCGTGGGCATCGGGGCGGTGCGCCGACGATGAGCCCTGCCGTCATCGGCCGCCGGCGGCTGCTGGCGCTCGCCGTCACCGTGGTGAGCGGCTCGCTGATCGCCGTCCAGTCGCGGGTGAACGGCGAGCTCGCGCACGACACGGGAACCAGCATGTTCCCCGCGTGGTTCACGATGACCAGCGGACTGGCCCTGCTCCTGGTGCTGCTGCTCGTGCACCGACCCTCACGCGCCGGCCTGGCCCTGGTCCGCACGTCCGTGCGGGCGCGGCACCTGCCCCTCTACACGCTGACCGGCGGCGTCTTCGGCGCCTTCTTCCTCATCACGCAGAGCATCGCCGTGCCGCTGGTCGGGGTCGCGGTCTTCTCGGTCGGGATCGTCGCCGGGCAGACGACCGGATCCCTGGCCGTGGACCGGATGGGCATCAGCGCGTCCGGCAAGCGGGCGATCACCTGGCAGCGGGTGCTGGCCTCGGTCCTCGCGGTCGTTGCCGTGGCGGTAGGGATCTCCGATCGCCTGGGCTCGGCCACCGGTGCGCTGGGCTACGCGTTCCTCGCGTTCGCCGCCGGGGTGCTCATCGCGCCGCAGCAGGCGGTGAACGGGCGGATCGCCGTCCTTGCCCGTAGCCCGTTCAGCGCCGCCTTCGTCAACTTCGTCGGCGGATGCGCCGTGATGACGGCGTCGATCGCCGTGGCGGTGTTCGCCCTGCAGGTGACGATCGTCGAGCCGCTCGGTGCGCCGGCGTGGGCCTACCTGGGCGGGGTCCTCGGCGTGACGGTGATCGTCGCGTCCGCGTGGACCGTCCCGAAGCTCGGCGTCCTGGTGTTCTCACTCGCCTCGGTGTTCGGCCAGCTGACCGGTGCCTTCCTGCTCGACCTGCTGGCACCCACGCCCGGGACGACGGTCGGCTGGCACCTGGTCGCTGGAGTCGTCTTGACCTTCGTGGCGATCCTCATCGCGGCGTCGCCCCGCCGCAACGGCTGAGGCCGCGGCACCCTCCCCGGTCCGGGCGGTCAGGCGAGGATTCGGGCCGGCTGCTCCAGCAGACCGATGAACTCCCGCATCCACTGCGCGGCCGTCGCGCCGTCGATGGGTCGATGATCGACCGACAGGGTGACCCGCATGACCGTCCCGACGGCGATGGCACCGTCGACGACGACCGGCTCCTGGGCCGCCGCCCCGACGGCCAGGATCGAGGAGTGCGGGGGATTGATGATCGCGGCGAAGTCCTCGGTGCCGAACATGCCGAGGTTGGTCACGCTCGTGCTGCCGCCCTCGAGCTCATGCTGGCGAAGAGAACCGCTCCGCGCCCTGGCGGCGAAGTCCTTGGTGGCCAGCGCCACCTGCGTGATGGACAGCGACTCGACCCCCCTGAGCACGGGCGTCACCAGGCCCTGCTCGGTGGCGATCGCCACCGCGATGTCGACGGTGTCGAACATGCGCACGGCGTCGTCGGTCCAGATCACGTTGACGGCTGGGACCCGCATGTGGGCGCGGGCCGCGGCCTTGATGACGAGGTCGTTGACGGACACCCGAACGTCGTCGCCCGAGTTGAGCTCGGCTCGCAGCGCCATGAGCCGGTCGACCTGCGCCGAGCCACGCAGGTAGAAGTGCGGAGCCTCCTGCGTGCTCTGGGTCAGCCGGGCAGCGATGGCCCGCCGCAGCCGCGTGTGGGGTACGTCGACGAAGCCGGCCGATGCCGGCGCTCGTCCCGCGGGCGGCGTCGGGGCGGCGACGGGCGCCGGTGCGGCGTCGAGGCCCGCGGCTGCCGGCGCCCGCTCCACGTCGCGTCTGCGGATGCGTCCGCCCGGGCCCGTGCCCTCGAGGCTGGCCAGGTCCAGGCCGCGCTCCTTGGCCAGGCGCCGGGCCAGCGGACTGGCGAAGATGCGCGCGGGCGGAGTCGGCGCGGCGGCGGTCGTCGGCGCGGGGGCGTCGGCTGCCTCCGTCGGCTCGATCTGCGCGCCCGCGGCGGACGCCTCCGATGCCGGCGTCGATCCCGCCAGCTCGGCGAGCGCGGCGTCGACGTCATCGACGACCTCGCCCGTTGCCGCGAGGAGCGCGATCGGGTCGCCGATGGCGACCTCCGTGCCCTCCGCGACCAGGGTCCTCAGGATCACGCCGTCGGTCTCGGCCTCGACGTCGACGATCGCCTTGTCGGTCTCGATGATCGCGATGACGGTTGCGGCCACGTACGACTCGCCGGTCGGCTGAGGCCATTGCGACAGCACGGCATGCGTTGCGCCGGCGGCGATCTCGGGCATCCGCAGCAGTTCGGGCATCGTCAGGACTCCGCGATCTCGGTGAGCAGGACGGCGACCTCGCGCGCCTGGGCGATGGCTGCTCGCTCGAGCACCTTGCTGATGCTCGGAGACGCCTGGCGGCCGGTGACGCGCTGGATGGGCTGGTCGAGCCAGTCGAAGTAGCGGCGCTGGATCTCGTCCGACAGCCATGCGCCGTAGCTCGTGCCGAGGGCACCCTGCTCGGCGATCACCACGTTGTTCGTCTTCATGATGCTGGCACCGATCGTGTCCCAGTCGATGCTCGCCCGGTCGAGCCACCGCAGGTCGATGACTTCGGCATCGACCGTGCCCACCTGCTCGACGGCCTCGAGGACGTAGTTCGTCATCGCGAGGTACGTGAGGATGGTCACGTCGGCTCCGGAACGCCGGACGGCCGCCTTGCCCACCGGCAGGCAGTAGTCGAAGTCGTCGACCGGTCCCTCTCCACTCGAGGTGTAGAGGTCCACCGCCTCGATGACGACCACCGGGTCCTGGCACTGGAGCGCGCTGTTCATGAGTCCGACGTAGTCGAACGGCGTCGACGGCGCGACGATCCGCCAGCCCGGTGCCGTGACGAAGATGCCGGCGGGATCCATCGAGTGCTGCGACCCGTATCCGGTGCCCATGGCGACCTTGCTGCGGAGCACGAACGGCACGGCGCCGGTCCCCCCGTACATGTGACGGGCCTTGCCGATCTGGTTGAAAAGCTGGTCGGCGGCCACCCACATGAAGTCGGCGTACATGAACTCCACGACCGGCTTGAACCGGCCGTCCATCGCTATCCCGCCGCCGAGGCCGGTGAAGGCGTTCTCGCTGATGGGCGTGCCCAGGACGCGGTCGGGGAAGGACTCGCTCAGGCCCTTGGTGGCGCCGTTCGTGCCACCGGCGAGCCGGTGGATGTCCTCGCCCATGATGACGACGGTCGGGTCGGTCTCCATCCGACGGGCCATGACGCCGGCCACGGCGTCGATGAACCTGACCTCGGCGATCTCTCCCGCGAAGCGTGTCGCGGTCTTCGAAGCGGACGCCCTCGAACTCGCTCAGGTCCCCTCGGATGCCGACGTCGGCGAAGTCGGGGTCGGGCCATTCGGACGGCTTGATCTGGCGTTGGCCGGGCTTGCCGCCCGGCAGGGGCTCGAGGAGGGTGTCGCCGATCTCGGCCATCAGCTCCTTGGCATTCGACACGGCCGCGGCGACGGCCTCCTCGCTCATGATCTGGCGTCGGACCAGGTGGTGCGCGACCTGGTCGATCGGGTCACGCTGTCGCCACTCGGCCTCCTCCTCCTTGGTGCGGTAGCGGAATGCGCTGCCGGGGAAGGGCCCGTTCTGGTGGAAGTAGCGATAGACGTCCGCCTCGATGACGGCGGGACCTTTCCCCGCCCGCATGTGGGCGAGGGCCTCCTGCATCGTCAGGTAGACGGCCAGCGGGTTCATGCCATCGACCTTCCAACTCGCCACGCCGAAGCCCGGTCCGCGTCCGGACAGCCGGGGCTCGGCGGTGACCTCGCTCACGTGCGTCGACACGGCGTACTGGTTGTTCTCGATGAAGAAGCAGATCGGCAGGTCCCAGGCGCCGGCCAGGTTGAGGGTCTCGAGCGTCGAGCCGATGTTCGTGGCCCCGTCCCCGAAGTAGGTGACCGCCACGTTGTCGGTCCCGGCGTGACGGTGCGCCCATGCCGAGCCGGCCGCGAGCGGCACGCCGCCGCCGACGATGGCGTTCGTGCCGATCGCGCCGGCCTCGAGCCACTGCAGGTGCATCGAGCCGCCCCGACCGTGGGTGAACCCCCGGTCCAGCCCGCAGATCTCGGCCAGTGTCCGCAGCAGCGCGGCCCTGACCTCGTCGGGGACGGGCTGCGTCGGGTCGATCCCCTCGGGCGCGAGGTGCGTCAGGACCTTGGCGAGGAACTGGTGGTGTCCTCGATGGGAGCCGTTGACCGTGTCGCGACTGGTCAGTCCGATCACCGATCCGACCGCGCCCCCCTCCTGGCCGATGCTGGAGTGCGCGGGACCGTGGATGAGCCCGGCGGCAGCCAGGTCCAGGACGTACTCCTCGAAGCTTCGGATCAGCACCAACTGGCTCAGCATCGCCGTGAGCAGTGCGGGATCTGCCGCGTCCCAGTCCGCGTCGGTGGTCTCCACCTCGACCCAGGGAGCGGTCGCTGCAAGGGGCTTGTGCTCGGTCACGGTGGCCTCATTCACTCGGGAACAGCAGGAGTGTGGCACCAAATGGATCCATTTTCAAGACGTTCATGCGATAGTTGGTCATTGAGCTCGTTGTCATACCCGACATATGGATCCATTATGGAGGACGCATGGCTGCCGGACTTCCTGGCCTGACCCGTGTTGACCACATCGGGATCACCGTTCCCGATCTCGATGAGGCCTCACGCTTCCTCGTCGACGTACTCGGCTGCGAGTACATGTACCGGCTCGGACCGTTCCAGAACGACGGCGACTGGATGACCGAGCACCTCAACGTCCATCCGCGTGCGGTGATGCGTGAACTGCGCTTCTTCCGGTGCGGTGGCCAGGCGGTCTTCGAGGTGTTCCAGTACGAATCGCCGGACCAGGACCGGTCGCTGCCGCGAAACAGCGACATCGGCGGTCATCATGTGGCCCTGTACGTGGAGGATCTCGATGAGGCCGTCGCGTACCTGAAGGAGCACGGCGTCACCGTGCTGGGCGAGCCGACCAGCAGCAAGGGCGCGAGCGAGGGCCAGCGCTGGGTCTACTTCCTGGCGCCCTGGGGCATGCAGTTCGAACTAGTCTCCTACCCGGGAGGCAAGGCCTTCGATCATGACCCGACGCTCTGGGAGTAGCACATGACAGATCGTGTTCGGGAGCCAGATCGCCTTCGTGAGCTGGATCGCGTTCGGGAGCCAGATCGCCTTCGTGAGAACGTGCGGCCCGACGTCGCATCGCCGGCGGTGAGCGAGCAGGTGGCCAGCTACCTTCGGGACGCCATCCTCAGCGGTGAGATCCGACCCGGGGAGCGGATTCTCCAGGAGACCATCGCCGAGCAGTTCGGCGCCAGTCGGCTCCCGGTTCGCGAGGCTCTGAGGATGCTGGAGGTCGAGGGACTCACCGAGCTCGAGCCGAACAAGGGCGCCCGGGTCCCGAAGCTGGACCTGCACCAGGTCAGCGTCCTGTACCAGCTGCGCGAGCGGATCGAGCCGCTCGCCCTCATCGAGAGCCTGGTGCGCATGGACCAGCGCGACATCGACGAGCTCACGCACATCCACGAGCGGATCGAGGCGAACGACGACGTCGCGACCTTCCTGCGCCTCGACCGCGAGTTCCACCTGCTGTCATACACGAAGTGCGGCAGCGATCAGATCCTGACGACCGTGACGAGGTTCTGGAACTCCACCCAGTACTACCGGCGCGAGTTCATGAGGTTCAGCGGACCGGCGCGTCGCTGGGTCGTCAACGCGGAGCATGCCCTCCTGCTGGACGCCATTGTGCGACGGGACGCGGTCGATGCCGAGCGTTATCTGAGCGGCCACATCCGCCGCACCCGCATCGCCCTGGAGCAGCACCCCGAGGTCTTCGCCTGATTCGACGCTCCCGGGCGCCTGTCGTTCGCGTCGAGCGCGGGGCGGACGTCCGTCCGAGGTGCGGATCAGCCAGGATGAACGTTCCAGCGATCATCCGCAGGAAGTCGACGAGCGTCCTGCGCGAGGGATGGACAGAAGTTAAGCGATGCATAACACTCGGCCGGGTGACGGACCCCGGCCTGCTGGCCACCTGCTGGACGACTGCGGGGGACGCTGCGCCCTACCCCGGACGGCACACCAGCCCGCTGGACCTGCGCACGCGGATCGAGAGTGCCCGGCGAGCGGGCTTCACGGCCTTCGGCATCCTGGACTTCGACCTGCAGCGGTTCCTCGAGACGTCGGATCTGCGCACACTCGACGCCATCCTGCGCGACAACGGCATGGACCATGTCGAGCTGGAGTTCCTGACGCGATGGTGGACCGGTGGTGCGGAGCGAGCTGAATCCGACCGCAGTCGCGCGTTCCTGCTCGACGCCGCGCAGGCCTTGGGCGCACACCATGTCAAGGTGGCGCCGGACCTGATCGACGTGTCTCCGCCCGAAGTCGACGTCTGGGCCGAGGCCTTCCGGGACCTGGCCGAGGATGCGCATGAGCACGGCACTCGAGTCGCCCTGGAGTTCATGCCGTTCGCGAACATCAGCACCCTCGAGTCCGCTGCTGCGATCGTCGCCGCCGCGGCGCATCCCGCCGGCGGACTCCTGCTGGATGTGTGGCATCTCGAACGCTCCGGGGCGAGCCCGGACGACCTCGCGCGCCTTTCGATCGCATCGATCATGGCGGTCGAGCTCGATGACGGCTCTGCCGAGCCGCAGGGCGATCCGTACGACGACACCTGCCTGCGGCGGATGCTGCCCGGCGAGGGGGACTTCCGGGTGGCGCAGTTCGCCGCAGTCCTGATGCGCCTGGGCTGGTCGCTGCCGTGGGGCGTCGAGATCATCAGCGAGACCTACCGCGTGCGAGACCTCGATGAGGCCCTGGCCGACGTCGTGAGCCGAACCCGTGAGCAGCTGGCCATCGCGCAGGCGCTGACGGCTGATGTGGACGTGGAGAGAACCCAACCAGAGGAGCAGCGCTGATGGATGTCGAGTTGAGGGACAAGGTCGTCCTCATCACCGGTGGGGCCACCGGGATCGGGAGGGCCACGGCGCTCGCCTTCGCCCGCGAGGGTGCGATCCTCGCCCTCGCGGACAACGACGAGACGGAGCTCCAGGTCACGGCCAGACTCGTGGGGGAGATCTCCCCGGTGCACACGGCCGTGGCGGACCTGTCCAGTGCAGCGGGGGTCGACGCGGCCTTCGACGCCCTCATGGGCATTACCGGAGGCCGGCTCGACGTGCTCTTCAACAACGTCGGCAAGGGTGCGGTCCGCTCGTTCGACGATCTGAGCGATGCCGACTGGGATGCGACCATGCAGATCAACTTCATGTCGCAGGTGCGGGCGATCCGGCGAGCGCTGGTGGTCATGCGCGCTCAGGGTCACGGCGTGATCACCAACAACGCATCCGACCTCGCTCGTCAACCCGAGGGAGTGCCCATCGACTACTCGGTGTCCAAGGCCGCCGTGCTGTCGCTCACGAAGGCGCTCGCCCGGGCCGAGGGTCCGGCGATCCGGATCAACGCGGTCGCCCCGGGTCCGGTATGGACTGAGTTCTGGACGAAGCCGGGAGGCTTCGCCGAGACCATGGGTCAGTTCTACGGGCTGCCGCCCAAGGAGGCGGTCGAGCACGAGATGCGCAAGCGAGAGCTGCCGGCCGCCCGCCTGGGCACGCCCGAGGAGGTGGCGGACGTGGTCGTGTTCCTCAGTTCCCCACGTGCGGCGTTCGTGACGGGCAGCGTGTGGGGCGTGGACGGTGGCAGCATTCGCAACATCATCTAGCGTCCTCTGCACCGTGGGCGATGAGCGGTTGACCTGCGACGCGGCGGTCGCACCGACACAATGTCGCCATGACGGCAGTGATTCTGGACGGCAAGGCAACCGCGGCGAGCGTCAAGTCGGATCTGCGGATCCGCGTGGACGCGCTGCGGGCGTTGGGCGTGACTCCCGGCCTCGGCACCGTGCTGGTGGGCGACGATCCCGGCAGCCATGCGTACGTGGGCGGTAAGCACAAGGACTGCGCGGAGGTCGGGATCGCCTCCATCCGGATCGACCTGCCAGCGGACACCACCCAGGAGCGACTGGACGCCGAGATCGCCCGCCTGAACGAGGATCCATCCGTCACCGGGTACATCGTCCAGCTGCCGCTGCCCAAGCACCTCGATGCCAACCGCGTGCTGACCCTCATGGACCCGGCCAAGGATGCGGACGGGCTGCATCCGATGAATCTCGGGCGCCTGGTCCTGGGCGAGCCCGCGCCGCTGCCGTGCACGCCCCGAGGGATCGTCGAGCTGCTCCGCCGCTACGACGTGGAGATCAACGGGGCCGAGGTCGTCGTGATCGGCCGCGGAGTCACGGTCGGCAGGCCGCTGGGCCTGCTGCTCACCCGCAAGTCGGAGAACGCGACCGTCACGCTGTGCCATACCGGCACCAGGGACGTTGCGTCCCACCTGCGGACGGCGGACATCATCGTCGCAGCGGCGGGGGTACCGCACCTGGTGACCGCGGCTCTCGTGAAGCCCGGATGCGCGGTCCTCGACGTCGGCATCACCCGTACCGAGTCGGGCCTGGTCGGTGACGTGGCTCCCGATGTCATGGACGTGGCCGGTTTCGTCGCGCCCATGCCGGGCGGCGTCGGGCCGATGACGCGCGCCATGCTCATCGCGAACGTTGTCGAGGCCGCTGAGCGTGCCGCTGGCGTGAACGGGTAGCGGACTGCCCCGTCCACGTTGCAATTGTGCAGTAATGCTTTACATCTGGACCACCTGCTTCTACCATCCGTGCAGTCACGGCAAACAGAAGCAAGGAGCTCGGACATGTCCCAGCAGGCCCCCAGCGATCGTCACGCACTCGTCGTCGGAGCGACCGGCATCGCCGGTCAGGCGCTCTGCCACGACCTGATCGCCCACGGCTGGCGGGTGACCGGCGTATCCCGGCGATCGCCCGTCGACATCCCGGGGGTGACCCCGGTCCTGGTCGACCTCACTGATCCCGGAGCGGTCGCGGCGGCCCTCGGCGACCTCGCCCCGACTGCCGTCTTCTTCGCGGTCTGGATGCGCATGCCCACCGAGGCCGAGAACATCCGGGTGAACAGCGGCATCGTGCGCGACGTGCTGGCCGCCGTCACGCCATCGGGGACGTCTTCGGCACGTGTCCCTGATGACCGGCCTGAAGCACTACCTCGGGCCGTTCGAGTCCTATGCGCAGGGTGAGAGCCGGGAGACGCCGTTCCACGAGTACGAGCCACGGCTGGACCTGCCCAACTTCTACTACGCCCAGGAGGACGAGATGTGGGCGTCCGCCGAGCAGCATGGCTTCTCGTGGAGCGTCCACCGCTCCCACACGGTCGTCGGCTTCGCCGTGGGCAACGCGATGAACATGGGCATGACGATCGCGGTCCAGGCGGCTATCTGCAAGGAGCGTGGCATGCCGTTCGTCTTCCCGGGCAACGAGGTGCAGTGGAACGGCCTGACGGACATGACCGACGCCGACCTGCTCGCACGCCAGATGGTCTGGACGGCGGAGACCGAGGGACTCCCGAGCCAGGCGTACAACACGGCCAATGGCGACGTGTTCCGCTGGAAGTGGATGTGGCCGCGCGATGGCCGAGCTCCTCGGCGTCGAGCCGGAGGGCTACGCCGACCAGCCGCGACCACTGGTGGAGCAGATGGTCGGAATGGAGGGAACCTGGGCGCAGATCGCGGAGCGCGAGGGCCTGGCCGAGTCGGACCTGAGCCGCGTCGCCTCGTGGTGGCACACGGATGCCGACATGAACCGACCGCTCGAGTGCTTCACGGACATGGCAAACAGCCGGCGCCATGGGTTCATGGACGCCAGCGTGACCATCGACTCCTTCGAGGCGCTGTTCGCACGGCTTCGCCGTGAGCGCGTGATCCCCTCCTAGGCCGCTGGATCCCCTCGTACACATCGGACAACCGACCCGAGCAGGAGGCAGGGCAGATGCTGCGCATCCTCAACACCGACATGGATCCGATCTCGGAGCACGGCGGGACGGTGACGAGCTGGTTCATGTATCCGAAGGAGAGCCTCCGGACCGCCACCGATGGGTCGTACCTGGAGTTCGTCAACGAGTTCCAGCTCGAACCCGGCGTATCCATCGAGCCGCATCGGCACAACTCGCACGAGTTCTACTACGTCCTTCGGGGCGGCGGAACGATGCGAGTCGGCGACGAGCAGGGTGAGATGCGCGCCGGGGACCTCGTCCACATCGGTCCGAACGAGGACCATTCCCTGCGGGCCGGCGACGATGGCGTGCGGTGCTTCGCCTTCGCCGTGAGCTTCATGAGGCCGGGAGAATCCTATTCGGTCGCACACTTCGAAGGCTGGGAGTAGGCATGGGCGGCAGGGTCGATGGCAAGGCCATCATCATCACCGGTGCGGGCAGCGGCCTGGGGCGCGCCTTCGCCCGAGCCCTGGCCCGCGAAGGGGCGACCGTGGGCGTGCTCGACCTGCGAGCGGATGCGGCCCAGGCGGTCGTCGACGAGATCTCCGCGGACGGTGACGCTGCGGTCGCGCTGTCCGCCGACGTGAGCAAGCGTGATCAGGTGGTGGCGGCGTTCGACGCCTTCATGGCCGTGACCGGCCGACTCGACGTGCTGTTCAACAACGCCGGATTCAACGTGCCCATGCACCTGCTCGACGTCACGGAGGAGAACTGGCGCTCGATCATGGACGTCAACGGCCTGGGAGTCCTGATCGGGATCCAGGAGGGTGCCAAGCGCATGATCCCCACCGGCGGCGGGAAGATCGTCAATACGTCGTCGATCGCCGGACGTCAGGGCTACCCGAGCTTCGCGCCGTACTGCGCGAGCAAGCATGCGGTCAACGCCCTCACGCAGGCCGCCGCCCGCGGACTGGCCGAGTACAACATCACCTGCAACGCGTTCGCACCCGGTGTCGTGCTCACGCCGCTGTGGGACAAGCTCGACGAGGACCTGATGAGCATCGGCGACTCAGCGCGCCCCGGCCAGGCCGTCGAGGACTTCTCGGCGCCCATCCTGCGAGGCCGGGCGGCCGATCCGGAGGACATCGTCGGCACGGCCATGTACCTGGCGTCCTCGGACTCTGACTACCTCACGGGGCAGGTCATCATGATCGACGGCGGCATGGTCCTGATCTAGGTCGACCACGGCACGACGACACCGCTGAGGGCGTTAAGGGTCACTGACCGCTACGCTTGCCGCACGCCAGCTAAATCGGAGGAATCGGACACATGACGGAGACGCTCGCCGATGCCGACGCGGGTCAGGGCGATCCGGTCGTCAATCTGGGTGCCCGCTTCAAGGATGTCCGACTGCGCTCCGGCATGTCGCTTCGGGAGGTGGCGCGGCAGCTGGGGGTGTCGCCGTCGTTCATCTCACAGATGGAGAACGGGAAGTCGCAGCCATCCGTGGCCACCCTCTACTCGATGGCTCAGCTCCTGGGGGTGTCGATCGACGAGCTCTTCCGGCTGGACGGGGACTCGATCGAGCCGCTGCCATTGACGCTTGTCGATCCTGTTCACGGCACCGTCAACCGTTCCGACTTCAGTTCGCCGGCCGATGCCTGGCCCAGCCAGGGCAGTACCGAGCGCATCTCCATCGTGCGGAGTTCGGAGCGCCCCCGCCTGGTCATGGACTCCGGCGTCATCTGGGAGCAGCTGGCCTCGAACCGCCATCGGAACCTGGACTTCATGGAGATCATCTATCCGGCCGGGAGCAGTTCGACAAACGATGGCCGCATGCTCAGGCATCACGGCATGGAGTACGGCTACCTGCTGAGCGGCGTCCTCGAGATCACCTACGGGTTCGACACGTACACCCTGCACCCCGGCGAGTCCATGTCGCTTGACCCGTCGGTGCCGCACCTGCTGACGAACCCGGGAACCGCGCCGGCCCGGGGGATCTGGGTCGTGCATCACTTCGTGCCCGCGACGGACGCGGGCGAGTAGACGCCCCTGGATCGGCGCGACCAGCGCCAATTGTTCAGTAATGGTGGACAACAGCGCCACTCATTCCTAGAGTGTGACAACCATTGCTGAACACCTACACCCTCGGGATGGGCTCATCATGAAGGCTCTGCAGTTCACGGCGCCCGGCGCGTTCTCCGTCAACGACCTGGAGATCCCGGTAATCGCCGACGATGAGGTGCTCCTCGCCAGTCGAGCGGTGGGCATCTGCCACTCGGACATCGAGTTGCTCGAAGGGCGCTACATCATCCCGTTCGGCTACCCGATCATCCCGGGACATGAGTGGTCGGCGGAAGTGATCGACACGGGCTCGAAGGTGAGCGGGCTCAAGCCAGGCGACCGGGTGGTCGGCGAGTGCGTGATCGGCATGGAGCACTTCGGTTTCAGCATCAGTGGCGCGGGCGCGGAGTTCTTCGTGGCCAAGGCCTCCTGGCTGCACAAGATCCCGGACAACGTGAGCTGGACGCAGGGCGCTCTGGTGGAGCCCTTCAGCTGCGGCTACTACGCGACGGTTCGCGCCGACAACCTTGATGGCAGCGACACGGCCGTCGTGCTCGGTGCCGGTCCCATCGGCCTCGGCGTGGTCGCTGCTGCTGCGGCGAAGGGCGTCAGGGTCATCGTGGCCGAGCCCTCGGCCGCGCGTGTGGAGATCGCCATGAAGCTCGGAGCCGAGTCCGCTGTCGACCCGAGCAGCGATGACTTCCTTGATCGTGTCGCGGAGCTGACCGATGGCAAGGGAGCGAGCGTCGTCTTCGAGGCGAGCGGCAAGCCCGCGGCCATGGCCTCTGCCCTTGAGGTGGCGGGTTTCCAGGCTCGACTCGTGTACATCGGCATCGACGTCGGCGGCAGTGCTCCCGCCAAGCTCGGACTCTTCCAGTCCAAGGAGCTCCAGGCCCGGGGCATCATCGGCTCACCGGGCGTCTGGCCGCAGACCATCGCCTTCCTCGCGCGGACGGGTATCGACCTGTCACCGCTGGTGACGAGCACCTTCGACATCTCGGAGGCGGACAAGGCGATCCAGACGGTGCTCGACGACAAGAGCCAGGTCAAGGTCCACTACACGTCGACGGCGAGCTGACGCCGTGCGAGCCGGAGTTCTCTACGCGCCGCACGATCTTCGCGTCGAGGAGCGTCCTGACCCTTCGTTCGGTGACGATGACCTCGTCGTCCAGGTGGCGTACAACGGCCTGTGCGGGACCGACGCGACGGAGTACTCCAAGGGCCCGATGATGGTCCCCCTGCACACTCCGCACCCGGGGAGCGGGCATGTCGGACCCACGATTCTCGGGCACGAGTTCATCGGGACGGTCGTGGATGCCGGGGCGAACGTCAGGCACCGGGTCGGCGAGCGGATCGCCTGCGGTGCGGGCGTGTCATGCGGCGTGTGCGCGTGGTGCCTGGCGGGGCGCACGAACCTGTGCGCGACCTACTACACGCTCGGCCTGAGCACCCATGGCGGCCTCGCGGAGTTCGTCGCTGCCCCGTCGCGGATCTGCGTGTCGATCCCGGACTCGTGTGCCGACATGGATGCCGCGCTGGCCCAGCCGCTGGCCGTCGGCATCCACAGCGTCCGACGCGCCCACATCTCCCCGGGTGACACGATCGTGCTGCTCGGCGTCGGCGCCATCGGCTCGTTCATCTGCTCGGCGCTGAGCGCGCACGACGGACCGGTGATCGCGATGGACATCGACGCGGGACGCCTTGATGTGGCCCGACGGCTCGGTGCGACGGACACCCTGCTGATCGCCCCGGACGCGGCGCCAGGCGATATCAGGGGACTCCTGCCCGCGGGCGCGGAGACCGTGTTCGAGACCTCGGGTGTGCTGGGTTCGGCCGAACGGGCGTTCGCCCTCGCGGCACGCGGCGGCAACGTGGTCCTGGTGGGGCTGAACAAGACCCCCCAGCCACTGGCCCTCGCGGACATCGTCCTGCGAGAGGTGAACGTCCAGACGACAGTCGCCCACGTGTGCGGAACGGACATCCCGGAGGCACTCGAACTGCTGGACCGGACGCATCTCTCGGAGATCCTTCCGGCTCACGTGGTGTCCTTGGAAGACGTGGTCGCGCAGGGCCTTGATCCCCTGTCCCAGGGCACGGCCCACGGCAAGCTCCTGGTGGATCCGCGCCATGGCTGACGTGACGGTCCTGGGCGTCGGACGAATGGGCGCCGCCATGGCAAGGAAGCTGGACGAGTCGGGGCATCGTGTCACCGTCTGGAACCGCAGCCCGGCCGCGGCCGAGGCGCTGGCGACCGACTGCTCCGTGACGGTCTCGGCCACGCCGCACGACGCCGTCACAGGCGCTGATCTGGTCATCTCGATGCTCGCCGACGGACCGGCCACCGTCTCGGTCCTGCTCGACCCCGCCGTCCTGGGTGCGCTGGCGCGGGGCGTCATCGTGTGCGACATGGCCACGAGCGGCGTCCCGGCCGCGAAGGAGCTCGACGAGGCGCTCACCGCGGTCGGAGTCCGCTTCGTCGATGCTCCCGTGTCGGGAAGCGTGCCGACCATCGCGGCCGGTCAGCTCCTGGTCATGGCAAGCGGCAGCGCGAGCGGAGTCGCGGACGCCGAGCCCATCCTGTCCGCCTTCGCGAAGAAGGTCGTCCGTGTGGGTGAGGCGGGGGCGGGGCAGGCCATGAAGCTGGCCGTCAACCTCGTGGTGCACACCCTGAACGCCGCCGTCAGCGAGGCGCTGGCCCTCGCCACTGGAGCAGGTGTTGGCCTGGAGGCGGCATACGACATCTTCCAGGACAGCGTGATAGCAGCACCCTTCGTCAACTACAAGCGACCGGCCTTCCTTGATCCGAGCACTCCGGTGGCCATGAGCCTGGCGCTGACGCGCAAGGACCTTGAGCTGATCACGTCGTTCGCGGCCGAGCAGGGCCTGCTGGCCGGCGTGGTGGATGCAGTCCGCGACGAGGTCTCGGCTGCGTGCGATGCGGGCTTCTCGGACCAGGACATGGCCGCCCTGTCCCGCTACCTGGTGACCCGGTCGGCCGACTGAGTCCGGACGACCACAGGGGGCACCCCGTCGCGGTGTCCGCGAGCTCGGCGTCCCGACCGGTCCCGGCCAATCGTCTTTACCACATCGTTATGTGAATCCCTTGTGAACAGTATGGGCCAACTGTAAAGTCCCGCTAAACGTATGGCCCGGATCACAGTTCAGCCTGAGCAGACAGAGCGGGAGGCGAGATGGCAGACGCGGGAGCGGCGAAGGTCGCAGAGCGGGCACCGTTCTGGGACCGGGTCCCGCGCGGCATGATCACGGTGACCGTGGCCGTGGTCGGACTGTTCGTCCTCAGTGCCCTCATCGCACCCTCCAGCGTCACCAAGGGACCGCTGCTGGGAATGCTGCCGTTCGCGTCGGTACTCGCCATCGTGGCCCTGGGCCAGACACTCGTCGTCCAGCAGGGCGGAATCGACCTGTCCGTGCCTGGCGCAGTGTCCCTCACGGTCGTCATCGCGACGCATCAGGCGAGCGGCGACGATGCCCGCCTGCTGCCCGCCGTCATGATCGCGCTGGTGGTGCTCCTCGTCGCCGGAGCCCTCAACGGGGTCGTCATCGGCCGGCTGGGCCTCAATCCGATCATTGCCACGCTTGGCATGAACGCGCTGCTGTATGCGGTCGTGCTCTGGCTGTCCGGGGGCATCCCGCGGCAGACGACGGACCTGCTGGCGAAGATCGCTGCAGGGCTGACGCTGGGCATTCCCAACTCCGTCTTCTTCGCGATCGCCGCCACGGTCGTCGTGACTGTGGCCGTCAAGAAGACGGTCGCTGGTCGTCGGTTCGAGGCGGTCGGGGCGAACACCGTGGCCGCCTGGGCCGCAGGGCTGCGTGTGAAGCGTCACCGCACAGGTGCCTATGTCTGGGCAATGGTCCTGTACTGGCTGGCCGGATGCCTCCTCGCCGGAATCCTGAACAAGCCGACCGCCTACCAGGGCGACTCCTACCTGCTTCCGTCGGTGGCTGCCGTGGTCCTCGGCGGCACGTCGCTCCTGGGTGGCCGAGGCTTCCCGGTGGCCACCGTCCTTGCAGCCCTCTTCCTGTCGCAGCTCGATTCGTTCGTGCTGGCGCTCGGTGTCTCGTTCGCGGCCAGGACGCTGGTCGAGGCCGCCGCACTGGCCATCGGCGTCGCCCTCTACACCGTCGACTGGAAGGCGATCCGTGAACGCGTCTTCCGTGGCCGTAGTTCCGTAGCCCCAAGTACCTAGCTTCCAGGGGTCGTCGCACCGCGGCGACCTTCACCACCATGAATTTCCGGTGACTGCATCGGGAAGTCCGCGGCGCAAGTGCCGCCCCAACAAGAAGGGAAGAACGGATGACACGCTCGCGTAATCGCGTCATCTTGGTTGCAACTGTTGGAGTTGCCGCTCTTGCACTGTCTGCGTGCGGCGGCTCGTCGACAAGCAGCGAATCCACCTCTGCCGCCGCGGAAGCCTCGTCTGCAGCACCCGCCGCATCGTCGGCAGCACCCGAGGCAACGACCGAGGCCGCCGGAGACGTTCCGGCGTGGTGCGGTCCGAATGAGATCACACTCGGGTTCGCTGACGGCTTCGGCGGCAACAGCTGGCGCCTGGTGACGACCGAGTCCGGCAAGGACGAGGCGGCCAAGTGCCCCAGCGTCAAGGAGCTGATCTACACCGACGGTCAGGGCGACCTGCAGAAGTCCATCTCCGACATCCAGGGAATGGTCGCCAAGGGCGTCAACGCCCTCGTTGTCTTCCCGGACGCCAGTGAGGCAATCCTGCCGACCCTCAAGGAGGCGTTCGACGCTGGTGTCGTCACGGTTCCCTACCGCGTGTTCCCCGGTGGTGCCGACGGAGTCGACTACACCAAGTACGTCGCCCTCGATGCGGCGAACGACGGGCACAACTACGCGGAGTGGATCAAGAAGGCACTGCCGGACGGCGGCACTGTCCTGGTGCTGAGCGGACCCAAGGGCAACAGCCAGGGCACGCTCATGGCGGAGCAGCTGCGTACCGAGCTTGGCGCCGAGGGCGACAAGTACTCCTTCATCGGTGAGGAGCCCTTCGAGGTCACGAACTGGGATCCGGCGCTGAGCCAGCAGGTGCTCACCGCAGCGATCGCCAAGTACCCGCAGATCGACGCGATCGCGTCGGACTTCGGACCGTCCCTCGTCGGCGCGCTGCCCGAGTTCACCAAGGCCGGCAAGAAGATCCCGGCACTGGCCACCTCGGACGGCAACGTCCTCGGCTGCTTCTGGGAGGACCAGAAGGCTGCGGGCAACGAGTTCCCGATGATGACGGTTGCGACCGGCAACGATCACGCTCGTACGGCCATCGACTACGCCGTCGCGGTAGCGACGGGTGGCGAGGTGCCGGCGACGGCCGCTCACCAGCACGCCCTGTTCGAGGACAGCCTGGACCCGGGCATGCCGGTCCAGTGCGAGCGGGACCTGCCCGGTGACATCTACCTCTCCGCCGAACTGTCGGGTGAGGCTCAGGCAGCACTCATGAAGTAGTCATTGGGTCGCGTGGGTGGCCATGGTCGCAATCCGTGGCCACCCACGATCCGATGGAAGGCAATCCCCACTCTTGCCCAAGGAGCAGGTGAACTGGTGACCGAGAACACCGCCACGATGGTCGAAATCGAAGCCACGATGGTCCTGTCCGGTATCTCCAAGAACTATTCCGGGGTGGCCGCACTCACGGACGTCTCGTTCGACGTGCGCCCCGGAGAGGTCCACGCGCTGCTCGGCGAGAACGGTGCCGGCAAGTCGACGCTCATGAACGTGGCATCCGGCACGACGCAGCCCGACTCGGGGACGATCTCGATCGGTCGCGAGGTCGTGACGGCGCTGACTCCTCCGCTCGCCATGTCGCTCGGCATCGCGATCGTGCATCAGCATCCCGCCGTCCTCGAGGACCTCACGGTCGCGGAGAACATTCGCCTCGCCGTGCCATCGCAGTTCCTCAACGGCCCCGGATCCCGCAAGCAGGCCATGCAGGCGATGCTCGACGACGTCGGGTCGACCGCGCATCTCGAGGACCGGGTGGGCAGCCTGAGCATCGCCCAGAAGCACCTGCTCGAACTGGCCAAGGCGCTCGTCATGAAGCCCAAGGTCCTGATTCTCGACGAACCGACGGCCCCCCTTGGCCAGGCCTCCGTCGACCTGCTCTTCGAGCGGGTGCGGATGGCCGCGGCCTCGGGCACCGCGATCGTCTACATCACCCATCGCCTCGCCGAGATCCGCCTGATCGCGCAGCGCGTGACCGTGCTGCGCGACGGCAAGTACCGCGGCACGTCGAATGTCGAGGACGTCACCGACGACGAGCTGCTCTCCTGGATCGTCGGGCGCCAGCTGGAGTCGACGTTCCCGCCCAAGCACGAGGCCGGCGCGACATCGGGCGAGTACCTGTCCATCGAAGGCCTGACCGGCGACGGCTTCACGGACGTCTCCGTGAGCGCTCAGACGGGTGAGATCGTCGGGGTGGCCGGCGTGGTGGGCAACGGGCAGAGCGAGCTGATGGCGGCGCTCGCCGGGCTGAGTCGCTTCGACGGGTCCGTCCGGATCCATGGGGAGCCCCGGACTGCCAAGGACCAGCGGGCACGCGCCGCATACATGCCGGCAGATCGCCACCGGGAGGGTCTGATGATGACGCTCTCCGTGCGCGAGAACGCGGCCGTGGTCGCCTTGAGGCGATTCACCAAGGGCTTCTTCGTCAGCTCGAAGAGCGAGGTCGCGGATGTGGGCCGGGAACTGACCGAGCTGGCCGTGAAGGCCCCGAACATGGATGCGAATGTCGCATCGCTTTCCGGCGGCAACCAGCAGAAGGTCGTCATGGCGCGAGCCCTTCTGTCCGAGCCCTCGATCGTCATCGCCGACGAGCCGACACAGGGGGTTGATGTCGGGGCCCGCGCCGAGATCTACCGAATCCTTCGCGAGGTCGCCGAGGTCGGGACTCCCGTCATCGTCAACTCGTCGGATGCGAAGGAGCTCGAGGGCCTGTGCGACCGGGTCATCGTCATGTCCCGCGGACACGTGGTGAAGGAGCTGGCGGGCGACGAGGTCACCGAGGAGCGCATCGTCTCGGCCGCGGTCAGCGCGACGGCCCATTCGACGAAGGGCGAGGGAGCCAAGACCGTCCGGTCGAGCCGGGTCAAGCGCTTCCTCCAGGGCGACTACTCGCCCGTCCTCATCCTGGCCGTGGTCATCGTTGTTCTCGGCGCGTACGTCTACAGCACCAACGATCGGTACTTCACGGCGTTCAACATCACGGCGATCCAGGGTCTGATCGCGGCGCTCGGCTTCATCGCGATGGGCCAGACGATCGCATTGATGGCGGGGGGCATCGACCTTTCCGTCGGACCACTAGCCGGCTTCCTCGTCGTCATCGCCTCATTCTTCGTCGGTGCCGAGAGCACGTTCGGCCAGATCCTCCTCGGATTCGTGCTCATGCTCCTGGCCTCCGTCATCACGGGATCGGTCAACGGATTCCTCATCCGGTACGGCAAGTTCACGCCCGTAGCGGCAACCCTCGCCGTGTATATCGCCCTTCAGGGGCTGTCGTACGTGCTGCGCGACGGACCCGACGGGATCATCAACTCGTCGGTGACGGGCGCGATCAAGACCAAGATCGGGCCCTTCCCGGTCGCGTTCATCGTCCTTGTCATCTTCGCTTTCGCACTCGAGGCCGCCCTGCGATACAGCCGTTGGGGCCTGACGCTCCGGGCCGTGGGATCGAACGAGGAGGCCGCTCGCCGCGTGGGCGTCCGCGTCAACCGCACGGTGATGCTGGCGTACGTCGCTGTATCCCTGTGCGTGTTCATCGGGGGCCTCATGCTCATGGCGCAGATCGGCATCGGCGATCCGTCCCAGGGGGCCAACTTCACGCTGACGTCCATCACCGCCGTAGTCCTCGGCGGGACCAGCCTGCTCGGTGGTCGTGGCACCTTCGTCGGCACGCTGCTCGGTGCCGGACTGATCATCCAGGTGCTCAACGCCACGACGTTCCTCGGGCTGGACCAATGGTCCACGTACTTCTTCCAGGGCACGCTCATCGTCGTCGCAGCCATCGTCTACAGCCAGGTGCGCGGCAGGCGCGCCGTCGTCTAGGCCCACCCCGAAAGGAAGTTGAACATGCTCGCAGCGCGTTTCTACGGCGCAAAGGACATCCGGATCGAGGAAGTCGACGTGCCCAGCATCAAGGCACCCGACGATGTGCTGCTCGAGATCTCCTACTGCGGAATCTGCGGGACCGACCTGCACGAGTACCTCGTTGGCCCCATCGTGACGCCCACGTCGCCGCACCCGCTGACGGGCGTGACCCTGCCGCAGACCCTGGGCCATGAGTTCTCGGCGACCGTCGCGGAGATCGGGTCCGACGTCCATGACGTGCGAGTCGGCGATCGGGTGTCGGTCTGCCCGGCGATCGTCTGCGGTCGCTGCTACCACTGCCGTCGCGGGAACGGCCACCTGTGCGTCAGGTTCGCGTGCACGGGACTGAGCGCGGAGACGGGGGCTCTGGCCAACTTCGCCGTCGTGAAGGAGTCCCAGGTGGCCAAGCTTCCTGACGAGGTCTCCGATCTCGAGGGTGCCGTGATCGAGCCGGCATGCGTCGCGGCCTACGGAGTCGACCGCGCCGGAGTCACCGGTGGGGACATCGTCCTCGTCACCGGTGCGGGACCCATCGGCATCCTGTCCGCGATGTACGCGAGCGCCGTCGGCGCCGCGACCGTCGTCATCGCCGAGCCCAATCCCAACCGTGCGGCCCTTGCGCGTGCGATGGACATCGGTCACGTCGTCGATCCCACCGCGGATGGCTTCGCCGAGATGATCGCCGACCTCACCGATGGCGTCGGCGTCGACCTGGCCGTCGAGTGCTCGGGCACGACACCCGGCCTCGCGACGTCGATCTCGGCCACCCGAGCGAGGGGGAGCGTCGTGCAGACCGGACTGCACACCAAGCCGGCGACCGTGGACATGATGGAACTGGCCAACAAGGACATCTCACTGCACGGCAGCTGGTGCTACTACCTCACGGACTGGCCCCGAGTCATCCGGATGGTCGCCGCTGGCAAGTTCCCCGTCGCGAAGGCAGTCACCACGACGATCAATCTCCCCGACGTCGTGACCCTGGGGTTCGACGTGCTGGTCGATCCCACCGGAGATCAGCTCAAGGTCCTCGTCCGATCCAACTAGTCGTCCGCGTCTGCAGAGGAGAGTCACATGGGCATGGAACTTCAGGCAGTGCATCACGTCGGACTGGTCGTGAAGGACCTGGACCGCTCCATCTACTTCTACCACGACATCCTGGGCCTGCCGTTCGCGAACGAGGTGACCCCCTGGTTCTCGGGACCCCAGCTCGAGAAGGGCGTCGGGGTGCCCGGCGCCACCCTTCGCCAGACCAGCCTGTGGGTCGGTGAGCACTCGACGATGGAGCTCATCGAGTACGGCAATCGTCCTGCGGACAACACCACCCACATCCCGAACAATTACCTGGGCGCGGCGCACGTGTGCTTCAAGGTGGAGAACATCGAGGCGACCAAGGCGGAGCTCGAGTCGAAGGGCGTCGTGTTCTACACGGATGTCAACGTCGTCGACGAGGGCCCGCTGGCCGGGTGGCGGTGGTGCTACTTCAGCGACCCCGACGGCCTGGCCCTCGAGCTCGTCGAGATCGCCTACTACCTGAAGGAAGAGCGCGAGGCGGCCATCGCTGCGTACCTGGCCACCCGACCCACGCTGGCCGAATGCGAAGCCCGCAACGCCTGATTGATGACTATCACTGAACGCTTGACCCGACTTCACCCATACTGTTAACTGATACTGAACAAAGCACCGTGCTTTGTCCGCCACTGGAGGGTACTGATGGCCTCGCCGACCTACGGAAGCATGAGCGTTGACTGGGAGAACCGGCTCGACATGGAGCGCCTCCGCAAGGAGCGGCTGGGCCGCCTCAACTCCACCCTCGCCGGGTCGGAGCTTGGCTCCCTGCTGACGTTCGACTTCAACAACATCCGGTACATGACCGGGACCCACATCGGCACCTGGGCGATCGACAAGATGATCCGATTCGCGGTACTTCCTCGCGGCGGAGCTCCGGTCCTGTGGGACTTCGGGTCCGCCGCACGACACCACCAGTTGCAGACTCCCTGGCTGGACCTGGACTACACGGCCGCGCATGCGGACGCCGGGCTGTCCGGACACGAGCCGCACCACGGCGCCGTAGTCGGCTCGGGGGCGCGGGCGGGCATCTCCACCCTTCGCGGAACGATCGGCCCGGCCGCCAAGCGCGCGGATGACGTCGCGAAGAAGGTCTACGAGGTCCTCGCCGAGCGCGGACTCCAGAATGAGCCGATCGGCGTCGACATCATCGAGATGCCGGTGCTGTTCGCCATGCAGGCCCTGGGCATGAAGGTCGTCGACGGCCAGCAGGTCTTCCTCGAGGCTCGAAAGATCAAGACCGCGGACGAGATCGGCCTGCTCACTCACGCCGCTTCCATGGTCGACGCCGCCTACGAGGACCTGTACGAGTTCCTGCGTCCGGGCGTGAAGGAGAACGAGTGCGTCGGGCTGGTCGCCAAGACCCTGTACGACCTGGGGTCCGAGCACGTCGAGGGGGTCAACGCGATCTCCGGCGAGCGGTGCTCACCGCACCCGCACGTGTACAGCGACCGCATCATCCGTCCGGGTGATCCGGCCTTCTTCGACATCCTGCACAGCTACAACGGCTATCGCACCTGCTACTACCGGACCTTCGCGGTGGGCAGCGCCTCGCCGGCGCAGCGTGATGCGTACACGATCTGCCGCGAGTACATGGACCGCGCCATCGAGATGGTCAAGCCCGGGGTCACGACGGCAGAGATCTGCGAGCTCTGGCCGACGGCACAGGAGTTCGGCTTCGCGAACGAGGAGGCCGCCTTCGCCCTGCAGTACGGCCATGGCGTCGGACTGAGCATCTGGGAGCGCCCGATCTTCAGCCGCCTGACGTCCTTCGACGCCCCCGAGACCCTCGAAGAGGGCATGGTCTTCGCGCTGGAGACCTACTGGCCGGCCAAGGACGGCTGGGGCGCCGCGCGCATCGAGGAGGAGGTCATCGTGCGCAAGGACGGTGCCGAGGTCATCACCAAGTTCCCGGCGGAGGAGCTTCTCGTGGCGGGCAAGCGCTACTACACGACCGGTGGCCCCCTGAACACCCTGCGCGACTCGCAGTCGCACCGGAACACGTCCACCCATGCGGAGTTCGCTGCCGACGCAGCCGAGCCGAAGGCCTGATCAGACCACCGAAGGGCACGACTGATGGATCTCGGCAACGGCTACGGCCACCTGACCTACTCGACCCTGGTGCATCCGGGGGACACCTGGGTCGAGATGCGGGAGAGCCTGGAGACGTATCTGCCCGAGGTCAAGCGCCGGTTCAGTCCGGATGCCCCGATGGGCGTCTCGCTGCGGATCTCCAACTCCTCGGCGGAGACGCTGATCAACGACCCGGCCGAGCGAGCCTGGGTGAAGGCGTTCCTCGACGACAACGACCTGTATGTGTACACGGTCAATGCGTTTCCCTTCGGGCCCTTCAAGGGCGAGATCGTCAAGGAGCGCGTCTACGAGCCGGACTGGAGCACGGAGGAGCGCACGCGCTACACGATGAACGTGGCCACGATCCTGACCGAGATCACCGGACCGGAGGTGGAGCCGACCATCCAGAGTGCCCCGCTCGCCTTCCGCCCGAAGGTGGCGGACGACGCGTACATCGCCGAGTTCACCGAGAACCTGCTGCGCGTCGTGGCCCACCTCATGGATCTGGAGAAGAGCACCGGACGCCGGGTCAAGCTGGCCCTCGAGCCGGAGCCGTACTGCTTCCTGGAGACCATCGAGGAGACGGTGGAGTACTTCAACGCCTACGTCTACTCGCTGGACGCGGCGATCCGGCTGTCGCAGTTGAGCGGCCAGCCGCTGGCCGAGGTGTTCGGTGGGGTCCGACGCCACCTCGGGGTGGTGTTCGACATCTGCCACCAGTCGGTCGAGTTCGAGGACATCACCGATGACCTCCACCTTCTGATGAACGCGGGAATCCCCATCTTCAAGCTCCAGGAGGCCGCCGCGCTCCTGGTCCCTGAGGTCACGCCGGAGATCGTCGAGGAGCTCAGGAAGTACACCGGCACCATCTACCTCAGCCAGACGACCGAGCTCCGCGACGGCGTGCTGACGAAGTTCCTCAACCTCGAGGATGCGATCGCCGGCTGGGAGGCCGACCCGGGACCGCGCGAGTGGCGCACGCACTTCCACGTGCCGGTGTTCCTGAAGGATCTCGGTCCCTTCCAGACCACCAGGTCGGGCATCGATGCCGCCTTGGCGGTGCATGCGAAGACGCCGCTCTCCACGCACCTGGAGATCGAGACCTACACCTGGGACGTCCTTCCCGACCACCTGAAGACGGGCGACATCACCGAGTACGTCGTGCGCGAGCTCGAGTACGTCCGGGACGAGCTCGGGCGGCAGGTTGCGGCCCTGAGCGCATGAGCCGCATCGCCGTCCTCGGAGCGGGGGCGAACGGCGCGTCGATCGGCGCCGACCTGACGCGCGCGGGCCTCGATGTGGTTCTCATCGAGCAGTGGCCCGAGCATGTGCAGGCGATGCGCGAGCGCGGAGTGCGCGTCGAGATGCCCGGGGAGACCCAGGTGACGCCGGTACGCGTCCACAACCTGTGCGAGGTCGCCACGCTGCGCGAGCAGTTCGACACCGTTCTCGTCCTGATGAAGGCCTACGACACACGGTGGGCCTGCCAGCTCATCGAGCCGTACGTGAAGGCCGACGGGCTGGTCGTCGGCGTCCAGAACGGTATGACGACGGGGGTCGTCGCCGATGTCGTGGGCAGCGAGCGGACGATGGGCTCGGTCATCGAGATCTCGTCCACGATGTACGAGCCCGGGGTCGTCGAGCGGCACTCCCCGCCGGACCGTTCCTGGTTCGCGGTCGGGTCCGTCCACCCGGCCGCGGCGGGGCGCGAGTCCGAGGTCGCCGGACTCCTGGCCCACTCGGGCGCTGTCGACGTCGTGGACGACATCGTGGCCACCAAGTGGATGAAGCTCGTCAGCAACTGCACGACGCTGGTCACGACCGCGATCGTCGGGCTCCCGATGGCCGAGGCGGTGCAGATCCCGGCGATGCGCGCCCTGATGATCGGTGCCGGGCAGGAGGCCCTGGAGGCGGGCGCCCTGCTCGGGCTCCCGGCACTTCCGATCTTCGGCCTGAGGGCAGCCGACCTCGGGGCGGATGACCGGCTCGTGGAGCAGCTCCTCGACACGCTGCTCGAAGGCTTCGTACTGCCGCACACCACCACGACCGTCCTGCAGGACTGGACCAAGGGACGGCACAGCGAGGTCGACGACATCAACGGGCGGGTCGTCGCGGAGCGTGCGAAGCTGGGGCGGCGAGCGCCCGTCAACAGTGCGGTCGTGGATCTGGCACACCGCATCGAGCGCGGCGAGCTGTCTCCGGGCCTTGATAACCTTGACGAGCTCCTGGACCGCGCCCGACAGGATGTCGAACCAGCAGGTCGATTCCCGGATGCCAACCTTTCCAGTAAGGAGTGAGCGGTCCATGGACGACCTGTTCTACGTGGCCATTTCCGAGTACCTCGCAACCGAGGAGGTCGTCCTCGATCACCTGGCGGAGCACCGGGCGTGGAGCAAGGACGCCTACGACCGGGGCATCCTGCTGTTCTCGGGTCGGCAGGTTCCCCCCGTCGGGGGCGTGCTGTCCTTCCGCGCGAGCAGCCAGCAGGACGCTGAGGCCTTCGTCGCATCCGATCCCTTCGTGTCCGCGGGCGTGTCGCGCTACACCGTCGTGGCCTTCACCCCGACGCACTACCCGTGGCGGAATGACTCCTTCAATGCCTTCGTCACGCGGGATGCGACCGAGTAGGCCGTGGGCTCGGAGGCGACCGCGCAGCGCCGCACTCGGTCCTCGGTGGCAGGATGGCAGTGTGGTGGAGCCGGCAAGGAGACGCGACGACGGCCCGCGGGCGCCCGTCGTACCGATCCGTCCAGCCACTCGTCGGGGCTGGCTTGCCGAGTGGCCGCTGACTCTCGTCCTGATCGGCGTGGGCGTCGCCATGGTCATGATCGGCATGGACTTCTTCCGCCGGGGCTGTGTCGTGCTGTCCGCCAGCGTGCTCCTGGCCGCCTTCCTGCGGATGCTCCTTCCGGACGCGGACGCGGGCATGCTCGCGGTCCGATCCCGCAAGGTCGACATCGTCACGCTGGGCGTCATGGGCGTCGGCCTGACGATCTTCACCTTCTGGGTCCCGGCGCCGAGCTAGGCGGGCGAATGCCCACCTCGGCCGACGGATGACACCGCGATCCGGCTCGTGCGACATCGCCGTCATCGGCGGCGGCGTCGTGGGCCTCGCCCTCGCGGACGCCTGCCTCACGCGGTTCCCCGGGGCCGGCGTGGTCGTGCACGAGAAGGAGACGTCGCTCGCGCAGCACGCGTCCGGACGCAACAGCGGTGTGCTGCATGCCGGCTTCTACTACGCACCCGACTCGCTGAAGGCGCAGCTGACGCGCCGCGGCAACGAGATGCTACGGGCGTTCTGCCGCGCTAGCGGCGTCCCCGTCCGTGACGTAGGCAAGGTCGTGGTCGCGCGGGATGCGAGCGAGGTGCCCGCGCTGCACGGGCTGCTGGAGCGTGGCCTGGCCAACGGCGTCGATGTGGAGCTCATCGACGAGCGGGGGTTGCGGGAGCTCGAGCCGCTGGCCGTCACCGCGGGGGAGGCGCTCTGGTCGCCGACGACGGGCGTGGCCGACCCGGTTGCCGTCGTCGAGGCGCTGGCCGAACGCGTGCGCGAGCGGGGCGGCCGCATCGCGCTCGGCTCGCGCGTGGTCTCGGCCGGGCCGGGCTGGCTGCACAGCGACACCGAGGGCTTCGCGAGCGTGGCCCACACCGTCAATGCCGCGGGGCTGTACGCCGACACGGTCGCCCACTGGTTCGACGTCGGCCGCCAGTACCGGATGCTGCCCTTCAAGGGCCTGTACTGGTACGGCAACTGGCCGGCGGGCCGACTACAGCGGCATGTCTATCCCGTGCCGGATCCGCGCAACCCGTTCCTCGGCGTGCACCTGACGGTGACCGTCGGCGGGCGCGTCAAGATCGGCCCGACGGCGATACCGGTGGCCTGGCGCGAGGACTACGGCCGATTCTCCGGCTTCTCGCTGCCAGAGGCCTGGCAGGCTGCGCGCTCCTACCCGCGCTTCCTGACCAGTCCGCATCACGACGTGCCCGGCCTGCTGCGATCCGAGCTGCCGAAGTACTGGCGGCGCAATCTGGTGGAGCAGGCCGCGCTGCTCGTCCCGTCCGTCCGCACCGCCGACTTCACGGAGAAGGGCCGACCCGGCATTCGCGCGCAGCTGTTCGACGTGACGCGACGCCGCCTCGAGATGGACTTCGTCGTCGAGCGCGGAGACCGCTCGACGCACGTGCTCAACGCGGTGTCCCCTGCGTGGACGAGCTCGTTGGCGGTTGGGGAGTACGTAGCGGCGATGATTGTGCTGTGATCGACCTGACGTGATTCCCGTGGAGGTGGCGACGATGGGGTACGACATCGAGGTGGTCGACCGCGCGCACGAGCACACCGCTGTCGTGTGCGGGCAGGTGCCGCAAGGCGAGGTTGGCGCCTTCATCGGCCAGGCGTTCGGCGAGGTCCTGGCGGTGATCGGCGGGGAGACCGGCGTGTCGGGTCCGCCGTTCTGCCGGATCGACATGGCAGGCGAGCAGTTCGCGCTCGAGGTGGGCTTCCCCGTCCCGACCGAGATCACGGAGAGCGGGCGGGTGGTCAACTCCTCGCTGCCCGGTGGCCAGGCCGCCACGACCACGAACGTCGGACCGTACGAGTCCGTCGCGCCCGCGTACTTCGCCATCGAGCAGTGGCTCGCCGAGCACGGCTATGTCGGCACCGGTGCGCCGTGGGAGACCTACCTCGACGGTCCCGAGGTGGCCCAGCCCCGCACCATCGTCACCTGGCCCTGCCACCCCGCCGACGCGACCTGAAGGGTCGCGAAAAGAGCCTTCAGACCTCGGTTTCGCGACCATTGGGGTCGCGTCGGGGAAGTTGGACGTTAGCGGGGGGCAGCGATCGCCTCGAGCCGGGCGTGGATCTCGGGGATCCGATCCTCGCTCTCGGGCTTCATCACCACGCTGCGCAGGATCCGCGCCGCCGGTGCGTCGGGTTCGAGGGCGTGCCGCCGCGAGGCCAGCTGGTCGGCGGTCACGGTGTAGGTCGCCACATGCACCTGCTCGCCCGGCTCGCCGGATGCCGCGCGCTCGAAGACCGCCTGCGCGGCCGCGTCCACCGCGGTCATGGATCGACGCCGTGGCAGGTAGGTGACGATGTCGAGCTCAGGTTCCTGATACGGCGCAAGGGCGGTCGAGCGCCCGAGCAGGTCGTGCCAGGCCAGGGCGCCGCGTCGTCCTGGCCGCAGGGCGGCCCCGAGGCCGTCGCGAGTCAGGGGCAGCACCTCGAGCGTCAGCCAGAGGGCGGCTGCCGCTGCTCCGGCCCGACTGCACTCGAGCGAGATCTCGCCGAGGTGGAGCTCGTCGGAGCTGAAGTAGGTGTACGGCGAATCGTGCTGGTAGAAGCGGCCCACGGACGGATCGGCGAACAGCACCGCACCGCAGCCGTACGGCTGCAGCCCGTGCTTGTGCGGGTCGACGACCACCGAGTCGGCGTCCGCGATGGCCGCGAAGGGCGCGCTCGCCACCCCGTCGGGGGAGTCGTCGGCGATGAGAGCGAAGAACCCGCCGTACGCGGTGTCGACGTGGACGCGGGCGCCGTGCGCTCGGGCCAGGCCGATGATGTCCGCCAGCGGGTCGAGCGCGCCCAGTCCGGTGGTGCCCAGCGTGGCCACGACCGTTCCGACGCGGCCGCCGGCCAGCGTGGCCTCGAGGGCGTCGACGTCCATGCGCCCGCGCGCGTCCGTGGGGATCGGCAGGCCTTCGACGCCGAGCACGTGGCACATCCGGGCGTGCGTGTAGTGCGCATCAGCGCTGTACGCCACCGCCTTGCCGGGGTGCGACTCGCGTGCGACGAAGAGGGCCTCGAGATTGGCGATGGTGCCGCTCGAGGTCAGGTGGCCGAGGTGGCGCGGGAGCCCGAACATCGCCGCGAGCCGCGCGATGACGTCCTTCTCCATCGCTGCGGTGGCCGGACCGCCGTCGAGCGCGTGGTTGTTGGGGTTGATCAGCATGGCCGTGACGTATCCGAGGACGGCGGCCGGATGCGGGGGCTTGAGCATCTGCCCGACGTACCGTGGGTGGAAGAACGGGTAGTTGTCCTGGAGGCGGTCGGTCAGCCGGTCGAAGGCTCCGGCAAGGCGCGCATCGTCCACGTCCAGGCTGGGATGCGTCGCGAACTGCCCGAACTGCGCCTCCCACCGCCCGACCGCCGCGACCGCCCGCGGCAGCCACACCGTGAGGTCCGTCACGTCATCCTCCCAACGGCCTGACATGGCAGGCATTCCCATGGCCACGCGCCATTTGCCTAAGGTATCTTGACGTCAAGATTTCTGGCCCCCGTCTGGAAGGCATCCCCCACCCATGGCACGCAGCGGCAAGGTTTCTGTTATCGGAGCAGGCTTCTACGGTTCGACGACCGCCCTGCGCCTGGCGCAGTACGACATCTTCGAGACGGTCGTCCTCACGGACGTCATCGAGGGCAAGCCCGAGGGCCTGGCCCTCGACCTCAACCAGTCGCGCTGGATCGAGGGCTTCGAGACCAAGGTGGTCGGACAGACGACGGGTCCGCAGGGCGAGGGGTACGAGGCGATCCAGGGCTCGGAGATCGTCGTCATCACCGCCGGACTGCCGCGCAAGCCGGGCATGAGCCGAATGGACCTGATCGAGACGAACGCGCGCATCATGCGGGCCGTCGCCGAGAACATCGCCAAGCACGCGCCCGAGGCGGTCATCGTCAACGTCGCCAATCCGCTCGACGAGATGACCGCGCTCGCACAGCTCGTCACAGGCTTCCCGCACAAGCGCGTCATCGGCCAGGCGGGCATGCTCGACACCGCGCGATTCACGCACTTCGTGGCGGAGAAGCTCGGCGTGCCGGTCGCATCGGTCAACACGCTGACCCTGGGCTCGCACGGCGACACGATGGTCCCGGTGGCCTCCGCCTGCACCGTCGACGGCAAGCCGCTGTCGGACCTGCTGTCGGCCGACGAGATCGAGGAGCTCGTCGTGCGCACCCGCAACGGTGGCGCGGAGGTCGTCGCGCTGCTCAAGACCGGCTCGGCTTACTACGCGCCGTCCGCCGCCGCAGCCCGGATGGCCAAGGCCGTGCACGAGGACTCGGGCGCCGTGATGCCGGTCTGCGCATGGGTCGACGGTGAGTACGGCCTCTCGGGCGCGTACCTGGGCGTCGAGGCCGAGATCGGCCGCGAGGGCATCCGCCGCGTCGTCGAGACGCCTCTCACCGATGCCGAGAAGGCCCTGCTCGTGGAGGCGTACGAGGCGGTCAAGGCAAAGCAGGCCGACGTCAAGGACCTCTAGGCGCCACCCCCGAACCACCCCGCCGTTTGTCCCGTGTCGCGGGACAGGCGAGCGAATCCGCCCGCTGAACGCACAGATTCGACCGGTTCTCCCGCATAGCGGGGCAAGCGGCGAGGAGGAGAGAGACACGTGAGCAAGATCAAGGTTGTCAACCCGGTCGTCGAGCTCGACGGCGACGAGATGACGCGCATCATCTGGCAGTTCATCAAGGACGAACTCATCCTTAAGTACCTCGACGTCGACCTGCAGTACTACGACCTCGGCATCGAGCACCGCGACGCCACCGACGACCAGGTGACCATCGACTCCGCCATCGCCATCCAGAAGTACGGCGTCGGCGTGAAGTGCGCCACCATCACGCCCGACGAGGCCCGGGTCGAGGAGTTCGGCCTGAAGAAGATGTGGAAGTCGCCGAACGGCACCATTCGCAACATCCTCGGCGGGGTCATCTTCCGCGAGCCGATCATCATCTCGAACATCCCCCGCCTGGTCCCCGGCTGGACCAAGCCGATCGTCGTCGGCCGTCATGCCTTCGGCGACCAGTACAAGGCCACGGACTTCAAGGTCCCGAGCGCCGGGACGCTCACCATGACGTTCCAGCCGGCCGACGGCTCCGCCCCGATGGAGTTCAACGTCTACGACTTCCCGGGCGCGGGTGTCGCGATGGGCATGTACAACCTCGACGAGTCCATCCGCGACTTCGCGCGGGCGTCCATGCGCTACGGCCTCAACCGCAACTACCCCGTGTACCTGTCGACCAAGAACACGATCCTCAAGGCGTACGACGGCCAGTTCAAGGACATCTTCGCCGACGTGTACGAGACGGAGTTCCGGGCCGAGTTCGAGGCGGCCGGCATCACCTACGAGCACCGGCTCATCGACGACATGGTCGCAGCCGCCATGAAGTGGGAGGGCGGCTACCTCTGGGCCTGCAAGAACTACGACGGCGACGTGCAGTCCGACACCATCGCCCAGGGCTTCGGCTCGCTCGGGTTGATGACGTCCGTCCTGATGACGCCGGACGGCCGCACGGTGGAGGCGGAGGCCGCGCACGGCACCGTGACGCGCCACTACCGCCAGCACCAGAAGGGCGAGCCGACGTCCACCAACCCGATCGCCTCGATCTTCGCCTGGACCCAGGGACTCGAGCACCGTGGGAAGCTCGACGGCACCCCGGAGGTCTCGGAGTTCGCCCGCACGCTCGAGCGGGTCTGCGTCGAGACCGTCGAGGAGGGCAAGATGACCAAGGACCTCGCCCTGCTCATCAGCCGTGACGCCCCGTGGCAGACCACCCAGGAGTTCCTCGCCTCGATCGACGAGAACCTGCAGAAGGCCATGAACCTGTAGCAGTCCGCGATGCCCCGCCATCCGTGGCGGGGCATCGCGCTGCCCGGGGTCAGGCGCCGATCGCCCAGCCGATCAGGCCGATGACCGCGGTGATGAGGTAGTAGGCACCGGCCAGGCCGCCCACGATCGCGGGCACCAGGCCGATCTCGCGTCCCTCTCGACGGGCCCGCAGGCCGAACATGACGGCCAGCGCGGAGGGCGTCAGTTCGAGGACCAGGACGAGGACGCTGAGCAGGGCGCCGGCCCACAGCGGCAGCGGCTCCTGATGGGTCACGTCGAACCCCATGACGACGATGAGCCCTTCGGCGACCAGCATCGCAGGGATCATCGCGATCAGGGCCAGCCCCATGGTCACCCATGCCCAACGAAGGCTGTGGGTCGTCGTCTCAAGGGCCATGTCGACCTCCTCGAGTGGGCTTCACCTCATTGTCATCCGGCGTCGGGGGTGCTGTCGCGTCGGGCAGTAGGGTGCGAGCCATGAGTGACCTGTGGGTCAACGTCCTCGTCGTGCTGTTCTTCGTCCTGCTCGGGGGCTTCTTCGCCATGGCCGAGCTGGCCCTCGTGTCGCTGCGCGAGTCGCAGGTGCAGCGGATGGCCGAGGAGGGCCGCCGCGGACGCCGCCTCGCCCAGCTCACCAAGGATCCCAACCGCTACCTCGCGGCCGGCCAGGTGGGCGTCACGCTGGCCGGCTTCATCTCGGCTGGCTTCGGCGCCTCGACGATCGCGCCGGTCCTCGCGCCCCTGTTCGCGGGCTGGGGAATGGGCCAGGGCGTTGCCGACACGCTGGCCTTCATCCTCGTCACGATCGTCATCGCATACGTGTCGCTGGTCCTGGGCGAGCTCGTGCCGAAGCGGATCGCGCTCCAGCGGGTGGAGAAGGTCGCGCTGTTCGTGGCCGCGCCGATCGACGTGATCGCCAAGCTCTTCAAGCCCTTCATCGTGGCATTGTCGGTCGCCACCGACGCCATCGTCCGGCTCCTCGGCATCGACCCGCACGGCGCCAAGGAGGCCATCAGCGGCGAGGAGCTGCGCGACCTGGTCGCCGCGCACGAGGAGCTCACGGTCGAGGAGCGCGAGCTCATCGACGACGTGTTCGCGGCGGGCGACCGCGAGCTGCGCGAGGTGATGCTGCCCCGAACGGAGGTCGACTTCCTGGATGCGTCGATGCCCGTGTTCAAGGCGGCAACCGCGATCGCCGACAAGCCGCACAGCCGGTATCCGGTCATCCGGGACTCGGCGGACGACGTCATCGGCTTCGTGCACATCCGCGACATCCTCGCGCCGGCGGTGTCGGAGCGGTCGATCCGCGTCGGCGACCTCGCACGCGAGATCACGTCATTCCCGGGGAGCAAGGAGGTGCTGAGCACGCTGACCGAGATGCGGCGCCTGCGCCAGCACCTGGCGATCGTGCAGGACGAGTACGGAGGCACGGCCGGCATCGTCACGATGGAGGACCTGGTCGAGGAGCTGATCGGCGACATCCAGGACGAGTACGACGTGGAACGACCCCAGTCCCCGATCGAGGACTTCGGCGTCACCACGGTCGACGGCCTGCTCAATCTCGAGGACTTCTCCGACGAGACCGGAATCGAACTGCCCGACGGGCCCTACGAGACCGTGGCCGGTTTCGTCATCGCGCGACTGGGCCGGGTGCCGCTCCTCGGCGACCAGGTGACCGAGGCAGAACACCGCTACGAGGTCGTCGAGCTCGACGGCCGTCGGGTCGCGCGCGTGCGGGTGACGCGGGTCGCGCGCCCGCTGGACGACGGCGACGACGCGGAGTCGGCGGCGTCGGACGATGCGACAGAATGACGCCATGACCAACCAGCACCCCCGTCCTCCGCGCGTCCTCTCGGGCATCCAGCCCACGGCTGACGCGTTCCACCTCGGCAACTACCTGGGTGCCCTGCGGGAGTGGGTCAAGCTGCAGTCATCCCACGACGCCTACTACTGCGTCGTCGATCAGCATGCGATCACGGTCGCGCACGATCCCGAGGTCCTGCGCCGGCGCACCTACGCGTCGTTCGCCCAGCTGCTCGCGATCGGCCTCGACGTGGAGCGGTCGACGGTGTTCGTGCAGAGCCACGTGCCCGAGCACAGCCAGCTGGCGTGGGTCCTGGAGTGCCTGACGGGTTTCGGCGAGGCCGGCCGGATGACCCAGTTCAAGGACAAGTCGCAGAAGGAGGGCGCGGGCCGGGTCACGGTCGGCCTGTACACCTACCCGATCCTGCAGGCGGCCGACATCCTCATCTACCAGGCCGACGCCGTCCCGGTCGGCGAGGACCAGCGACAGCATCTCGAGCTGACCCGCGACCTCGCCCAGCGGTTCAACACGACCTTCGGCGAGACCCTGACCGTCCCGGAGCCGTTCATCGTCAAGGAGACGGCCAAGATCCTCGACCTGCAGGATCCGACGGCCAAGATGAGCAAGTCGAGTCCGCCCGGCTGCGCGTTCCTGCTCGATGACGACAAGGTCCTCGCCAAGAAGATCAAGAGCGCCGTCACCGACTCGGAGCGCGAGATCGTGTTCGACCCGGAGCGCAAGCCCGGCGTATCGAACCTGCTCACCATCCAGCAGGCCCTCACCGGGCGAACCATCGAGGCGCTGGTGGGGTCGTACGAGGGACGCGGCTACGGCGACCTGAAGGCGGACACGGCCGAGATCGTCGTCGATCACGTCCGACCGTTCCGCGAGCGGGTAGGGGAGCTCATGGGAGATCCCGCCGAGCTGCGACGGCAGATGACCGTCGGGGCGCACAAGGCCCGCGCGACGGCTGCGACCACGCTCGATGCGGTCTACCAGCGGGTCGGCTTCGTCCCCATGGACCACTCGTGACGAAGCGCGACGGGATGCCCGGTCACACGATCGGGGTAGCCATCGTGATCCCGTCGCCGTTCGGCGAGCTGCTCGACGCCACGCGTGAGCGCTTCGAGCCCGAGGCGGGCGAGATGCCCGCACACGTGACGATCCTCGCTCCGGTCGACGTCGACGTCGACGCGATGGGGGCGGTGCTGTCGCACCTGTCGGCCGTGGCTGCTGCGACCACGCCCTTCCGGATGTCGCTGTCCGGATCCGGGACCTTCCGGCCCGTCTCGCCCGTGGTGTTCGTGAACGTGTCGGAAGGGGTCGAGGCCTGTGCGCGGCTGGAGGGCCAGGTCCGATCCGGCGACATGGCCGTCGAGTCGCGGTACCCGTACCACCCGCATGTCACGATCGCGCACGACGTGCCCGAACGCGTGCTCGACGACGCCTACGCCGAGCTGGCTGACTTCGCCGCCTCAGTCGACGTTCGTGGCATGGGGCTCTACGAGCACGTCGACGGCAAGTGGATCCTGCTGAGGGACTTCGACTTCACTGCCACCTGACGGCGACCTCGCGTCCGTCCGTCCTCTTGCACGCCCGTCCCGTGCGGCCTGCACCCGTACGCCGACCGCCGACCCGGCCGCCAGCAGGATCGCGATGAGGGCGGCTCCCCACAGCGCGGCACTGGAGGGTGCGTCGGGCGTGGCAGCCTGCGAAGCGCTGAGGACCGTCTCGCCGACGTCGCCGGTGCCGCCCCCGGCCGCGGCCTCGTCGGGCGCCGACTCGTCGACCGACGTGGACTCGGGCAGCGGACCCGGATCGACCAGCATGCCCACCGGGGTGACGGAGTCGCGATTGCGAAAGCCCCAGGTAAGCAGCTTGCGCGCGGCCGTCTCGCTGGCCTCGTGGATCCCCATGAGCGACACGATCAAGGTGGTGCCGTGGCGTTCGGCGGCGCCGACGTACGTCCGCCCGGCTCTGCTGGTGAAGCCGGTCTTCACCCCCAACATGCCCTTGTATCCGTGCAGCAGCAGCCGGTTCGTGGTGTAGATCGTGTGACTGCCCTTGCCCTTGACGTCCGGGAACTGCGCGCGGGCAGCGCCGGCGTAGGTCGCGAAGTCCGTACGCTGCAGTCCGGACCGGGCCATCAGGGCCAGGTCGTACGCGCTGGAGAGCTGACGCGGCGCGTCGAGTCCGCTCGTGTTCACCGCGTGCGTATCGAGGGCGTTGAGGTCTCGCGCAACGCTGTTCATCTGGTGCACAGTCCTGCGGACGCCGCCGTTCGCCTGCGCCACCGCGATGGCCGCGTCGTTGGCGCTCGGCAGGAAGACGGCGTACCAGAGCTCGTCGAGCGTGTAGGTCTTGCCGGGTCGAAGCCCCACGCGCGCACCGTAGATCGTGGCGGCCCGCCGGGTCGCGACGTACTGCTGCTCGGGAGTCGTCCTCGGCAGCACGGTCAGGGCAGTGAGCATCTTCAGCGTGCTGGCCGGCGGACGCCGGACGTGGGAGCCCTTCTGCGCCAGGACCTCGCCGGTGGTGGCATCCGCGAGGATCCAGGTGTCCGCCCAGATCTCGGGCAGGGGGTCGGCGCCCGCCTCCAGCAGCACGGTTCGGTGCGGCCGGGAGAGGTTCTCGCCCCCGATCGTGTCCGCGGCGGCCGGTGCGGAGAGCCCGATGGACGATATGGCCAGTGCCGCCAGGAGCAGCACTCCGCCTCGGAGCGCAGGGAGTCGGTTCGGCACGTCCAATAATGTAGCCGCGAGGGTAGGCTCGCGGTCGAACCCACGCCCTTTCGGAGGTCCCATGTCGTCACTTCCCGTCCACACCGGCCTGCTCATCGGCGGCGAGTGGATCCCCACGGAGAGCAAGCTGCCGGTCATGGATCCGGCCACCTTCACCGTCCTGGCCGAGATCGGGGACGCGTCGGTGGCCGATGGCCTCGATGCCGTCACCGCCGCTCACGACGCGTTTCAGACCTGGTCGGTCACGCCGGCCCGTCAGCGTGCCGAGGTGCTGCGACGTGCCTTCGAGATCATGACCGCCGAGCTGGACACGTGCGCGCGCATCATCTCGCTCGAGAACGGCAAGGCAACCAGGGACGCACTCGGCGAGGCCACCTACGCCGCCGAGTTCTTCCGGTGGTTCTCCGAGGAGGCGGCCCGGATCGAGGGCGGCTTCCGCTACGCGCCCGCCCGTGACAAGACCATCATCACCGACCACCGCCCGATGGGCGTGGCGTACATGATCACCCCCTGGAACTTCCCTGCGGCGATGGCGACGCGCAAGCTGGCGCCGGCCCTGGCTGCCGGCTGCACCGCCATTCTCAAGCCCGCCAGCGAGACTCCGCTCACGTCCCTGTGGATCGCTGACGTCCTCCAGCGGGCGGGGGCGCCGGCCGGCGTCGTCAACGTCATCACGACCACGCACACCGGCGATGTGTCGTCGGCGATCCTTGCCGATCAGCGCATCGCGACGCTGTCGTTCACCGGCTCCACCTACGTCGGCAAGATGCTGCTGAAGCAGACGGCCGACCGGGTGCTGCCCTCGTCGATGGAGCTGGGCGGCAACGCGCCCTTCATCGTCCTCGAGGGTGCCGACGTCGATGCTGCCGTGTCCGGAGCCATGGTCGCGAAGATGCGTAACGGCGGTGCCGCCTGCACCGCGGCCAACCGCTTCTACGTGCACGATTCGGTTGCCGAGGACTTCACCACGAAGCTGGAGTCGGCCTTCGCCGGGCTCAAGGTCGGTCCCGGAGTGGATGCCGAGAACGACCTCGGCGCCATGGTGTCCGTCAAGGAGCGCGACAAGATCCTCGACCTGCTGGCCGAGGCCGAGGGAGAGGGCCTGAACGTGTCGGCCGCGTCCGTGGCGCCCAAGCTCGGTGCGTTCATCGCGCCGTACGTCGTCCGCGACGTGCTGCACGGCTCGACCCTCACCCGCAACGAGGTGTTCGGCCCCGTGGCGCCCATCGTGACGTTCTCTGACGAGGACGAGGGCATCCGCATGGCCAACGACACCGAGTTCGGGCTCATCTCGTACGTGTACGCGAAGGACCCCGGGACCGGCGTCAAGGTCGCGCGCCGCATGGAGTCCGGCATGGTGGCGATCAACCGCGGGCTGGCGTCCGATCCGGCCGCGCCGTTCGGCGGCATGAAGGAGTCGGGCCTGGGGCGCGAGGGCGGGTTCGCCGGCATCCACGAGTTCCTGGAGACCCAGTACTTCGCCGTGGACCTGTAACCCACAAGCACCCCGGACCCCAACAGTCGAGTGGCGAGTCGTGGCGGGCTCGCCTTCGGCGAGGCCCGCCACGACTCGCCACTCGACAGGGGTGGTTGGGTGGGGCTGGGTGGTCTTGCGTGCTGGGGTCAGATGCGGCGGAAGATCAGCGCGCGCTTGACCTCCTGGATGGCCTTGGTGACCTCGATGCCGCGCGGGCAGGCATCGGTGCAGTTGAAGGTCGTGCGGCACCGCCACACTCCCTCCTTCTCGTTGAGGATCTCGAGGCGTTGCTCGGCGCCGGCGTCGCGACTGTCGAAGATGAAGCGGTTCGCGGCGACGATCGCCGCCGGACCGAAGTACTGGCCGTCGGTCCAGTACACGGGGCACGAGGTCGTGCAGCAGGCGCACAGGATGCACTTGGTCGTGTCATCGAAGACGGCTCGCTCCTCCGCGGACTGGAGGCGCTCCTTGCTGGGGTCGTGGCCCTCGGGGATCAGGAACGGCAGCACCGAACGGTAGGCCGCGAAGAACGGCTCCATGTCGACGACGAGGTCCTTCTCCAGCGGCAGTCCCTTGATCGCCTCGACGGTGATCGGCTTGCTGATGTCGAGGTCCTTGACGAGGGTCTTGCAGGCCAGACGATTGCGGCCGTTGATGCGCATCGCGTCCGATCCGCAGATGCCGTGCCCGCACGAGCGCCGGAACGTGAGGCTGCCGTCCTGCTCGCCCTTGATCCGGTCGAGCGCGGTGAGCACACGGTCGGTGGGGTAGAGCGCGAGGGTGAAGTCCTCCCAGTGCGGCTCGGTGTCCACCTCGGGGATGAAGCGACGGATGCGGAACGTGACATCCGTGGCGACGGGGACGACGTACGCGGGGACCTCGACGGTGGCAGTCATCAGTACTTACGCTCCATCGGCTGGTATCGGGTCACAACGACCGGCTTGTAGTCCAGTTGCACGGACTGCTCGCCGTCGGCCTCGTCGCGCCGGTAGGCCATCGTGTGGCGCATGAAGTTGACGTCGTCCCGCGTCGGGTAGTCCTCGCGGGCGTGGCCGCCACGGGACTCCTTGCGCTCCAGGGCACCGATCACGACCAGTTCGGCCAGGTCGAGCAGGAAGCCGAGCTCGATCGCCTCAAGCAGGTCGGTGTTGTAGCGGACGCCCTTGTCCTGGATCGCGACGTTGCGGTACCGGCGCTTGAGCTCCTGGACGTCGACGAGTGCCTGCTTGAGCGTTGCCTCGGTGCGGTAGACCTGCGCGTTCATGTCCATCGTCTCCTGCATCTCCTTGCGGAGTGCGGCAACCCGTTCGCCGCCGGTGCTGGAGCGGAGGTTCTCGACCAGGGCGATGGTGTAGCCCTGCGAGTCATCCGGCACGTCGACGTGCTCGTGCGTGGTGGCGTACTCGGCTGCGGCGATGCCCGCCCGGCGGCCGAACACGTTGATGTCAAGCAGCGAGTTGGTGCCGAGTCGGTTGGCTCCGTGGACGGACACGCACGCGCATTCGCCGGCGGCGTAGAGGCCCGGGACCACGTTCTCGTTGTCGCGCAGCACCCGGGTGTCGATGTCGGTCGGGATGCCGCCCATCGCGTAGTGGGCCGTCGGGAAGACGGGAACCAGCTCGGTCACCGGATCGACGCCCAGGTAGGTGCGGGCGAACTCCGTGATGTCGGGCAGCTTCGCCTCGATCTGCTCCTTGGGCAGGTGGGTCAGGTCGAGGTACACATAGTCCTTGTTCGGACCGGCACCGCGGCCCTCGCGCACCTCGAGCACCATCGACCGCGACACCATGTCGCGCGGCGCCAGGTCCTTGATCGACGGCGCATACCGCTCCATGAACCGCTCGCCGGTCGCGTTTCGCAGGATGCCGCCCTCTCCGCGGGCGCCCTCGGTGAGGAGCACGCCCAGGCCGGCCAGGCCCGTCGGATGGAACTGGTAGAACTCCATGTCCTCCAGCGGCAGGCCCTTGCGGTAGACGATGGCCACTCCGTCGCCGGTGAGCGTGTGCGCGTTGGACGTCGTCTTCCAGACCTTGCCGAAGCCGCCGGTCGCGAAGACGACCGCCTTCGCCTTGAAGATGTGGATCTCACCGGTCGCGAGCTCGTATGCGACCACGCCGGAGGTGACCTGCTCGCCGTCGACGTCGGTCAGCAGGAGGTCGAGCACGTAGAACTCGTTGTAGAACTCGATGCCCTCCTTGATGCAGTTCTGGTAGAGGGTCTGCAGGATCATGTGGCCGGTGCGGTCGGCCGCGTAGCAGGCGCGACGCACGGCCGCCTCGCCATGGTTGCGCGTGTGTCCGCCGAAGCGGCGCTGGTCGATGCGTCCCTCAGGCGTGCGGTTGAACGGCAGGCCCATCTTCTCCAGGTCGAGGACCGCGTCGATGGCCTCCTTGCACATGACCTCCGCAGCGTCCTGGTCGACGAGGTAGTCGCCGCCCTTGACGGTATCGAAGGTGTGCCACTCCCAGTTGTCGTCCTCGACGTTGGCGAGGGCGGCGCACATGCCGCCCTGTGCCGCTCCGGTGTGGGAGCGAGTCGGGTAGAGCTTGGTCAGTACCGCGGTGCGGGCACGGGGGCCGGACTCAAGTGCGGCCCTCATCCCGGCGCCACCGGCGCCGACGATGACGACGTCGAATGAGTGGGTCTGCATGGTGGCGCGTCTCCCGTTGCCGTTGGTGGTCGTCGGCGACTTAGCCGATGTTGGGGTCGAAGGTGAAGATGACGAGGGTGCCGAGCAGCACGGTGAAGCCTGCCGCCACGTACAGCAGCATCTTCAGCCAGAAGCGGGTCTGATTGCGCTCGGCGTAGTCGTTGATGATCGTGCGCATGCCGTTCGTCCCGTGCAGCATCGCGAGCCAGAGCATCATCAGGTCCCATGTCTGCCAGAACGGACTGGACCAGCGACCGGCGACGAACGCGAAGTTGATGCGCTGCACGCCACCGTCGAGGACGTTCATGATCAGCAGGTGCCCGAGGACCAGGAACACCAGGACGACGCCCGAGATGCGCATGAACAGCCACGAGTAGAGCTCGAAGTTGCTGCGCTGGTGGTTGCGCTGGGGGGATCGCGGTGCCGGGATGCTGACCGGACCCTGCTGGCTCGTGGCGCTCATGAGGTGCTCCCGAACATCGCCTCGACGGTGTGCTTCAGCATGAAGTAGGTGCCGGGCAGCATGAGCACGACCCAGACGGCCGCGATGGCCCACGTCATCTGCCGCTGGTAGCGCGGGCCCTTCGACCAGAAGTCCACGAGGATGATGCGAACCCCGTTGAGCGCGTGGTACAGCACCGCTGCCACGAGGCCGACCTCGAGCAGGTTGACGATGGGCGTCTTGTAGGACGCGATGACGAGGTCGTAGGCCTCGGGCGACACGCGCACCAGGGCGGTGTCGAGCACGTGCACGAGCAGGAAGAAGAAGACCGAGACGCCGGTGATGCGGTGAAGAACCCAGGTCCACATGCCCTGTCCACCGCGATAGACGGTCCCGACCGGGGACATAACCACGGGTGCCTCCAAGCTCTCGAACCCGAATGCGCCCAGCCTATCCGCACATCGAACCCCCGGCCCGCTGGGGGCGCGGGTCCGAGGCCTGTTCCGCTGTGGGGATCGTCATATGCATCGGGCACCGTGCGGTCCTAGGGTCAGGGCATGGATGAGAGCACAGAGTCCGGCCTCCCGTTCGCCCCGGTGTACGGTCCCGGCGCACTCGACGGCTGGGATCCGCAGGAGCGGCTCGGTGAGCCCGGCCAGTATCCGTACACGCGTGGGGTCTACCCCTCGATGTACACGGGGCGCCCTTGGACCATGCGCCAGTACGCCGGCTTCGGGACGGCCGTCGAGTCGAACGCGCGATACAAGCAGCTCCTCGAAGCCGGCCAGACCGGCCTGTCCGTTGCCTTCGACCTGCCCACGCAGATGGGCTACGACTCCGATCATCCGCTCGCCCACGGCGAGGTGGGCAAGGTCGGCGTGGCGATCGACTCGATCGACGACATGCGGATCCTGTTCGACGGGATCCCGCTCGACCGGGTATCTACGTCGATGACCATCAACGCCCCGGCAGCCGTGCTCCTCCTGCTGTACCAGCTGGTCGCGGAGGAGCAGGGGGCCGCGGCGACCGACCTCAACGGGACCATCCAGAACGACGTCCTCAAGGAGTACATCGCGCGCGGCACGTACATCTACCCACCCGCGCCGTCGCTTCGGCTCATCACCGACATCTTCACTTACTGCCGCAACGAGATCCCGAACTGGAACACCATCTCGATCTCGGGCTACCACATGGCCGAGGCGGGTGCGACCCCCGTGCAGGAGGTGGCGTTCACCCTGGCGGACGGCATCGAGTACGTGAAGGCGGCCGTCGAGTCCGGACAGGACGTCGACGAGTTCGCGCCACGCCTGGCCTTCTTCTTCGTGTCGCGGACGACACTGCTCGAGGAGGTCGCCAAGTTCCGCGCTGCCCGCCGGATGTGGGCTCGGATCATGCGCGACCGGTTCGGCGCCAAGAACCCGAAGTCCTGGATGCTGCGATTCCACACCCAGACTGCGGGCGTCCAACTGACCGCACAGCAGCCCGAGGTCAACATGGTTCGCGTCGCCGTGCAGGGTCTCGCAGCGGCGATGGGTGGCACCCAGTCGCTCCACACCAACTCCTTCGACGAGGCCATTGCGCTGCCGTCCGAGAAGGCCGCCCGCCTGGCGCTGCGCACTCAGCAGGTGCTGGCATACGAGACGGACGTGTGCTCGACCGTCGATCCCTTCGCGGGCTCGTACGTCGTGGAGAGCCTCACGGACGGGATCGACGACGCGGCGAGTGCGCTCATCGCCCGCATCGACGACATGGGCGGGGCAGTGGCGGCCATCGAGCAGGGCTTCCAGAAGTCGGAGATCGAGAACTCCGCCTATGCGATCGCCCTCGAGATCGACTCGGGCCAGCGGACCATCGTCGGGGTCAACCGCTTCACGACCGACGAGCACGAGCACTACACGCCGCTGCGCGTCAACCCGGCCATCGAGGCCGAGCAGGGGGAGCGCCTCGCGGCGCTCAGGGGCGGCCGCGACAACGACCTCGTCCAGCGCCTCCTGCAGGAGATCCGCGAGACGGCGACCGGCACCGGAAACCTCCTGTACCCGATGAAGGAGGCCCTGCGGGCGAAGGCGACGGTCGGCGAGGTGTCCGATGCCCTTCGCGACGTGTGGGGGCAGTACATCCCGCGCGACTCGTTCTAGGCGGACCGGATCACGGTTTCCGAGAAAGGAAAGCGCTTGCGTCGGTAGCGTTGTCCCCCTGCACGATTGGGGCGAGCATGGCTGCAGACGCTGAACGATCGACGGATGATCGACCGACCCTGATCCAGTCGGTGCAGCGCGCCCTTCGGCTGGTCGAGGCGGTTGGCGCGTTGGAGGGGCGCGCGCACGCGAAGGAACTCGCCCGAGCCGTGGGCCTGTCTCCCTCGACGACCTATCACCTGCTCCGCACCCTCGCGTTCGAGGGCTACCTGCACCGACGTGAGGACGGCACCTACGTTCTGGGACCGGCATTCGCGCGGGTGACCGGGAGCGGCGGTGCCGCGTCGATGACCTCCCGCGTGAGGCCCGTCATGCAGGAGTTGCGCGACGAATTGCGATGCCCCGTGTACCTCGCGGTCTACGAGGACGGCGAGATCGCGGTGGTCGACATCGTCGACTCGCCGCGGTATCCGTCCATCGACCTGTGGGTCGGCATCCATGACTCGGCACACGCGACCGCCCTGGGGAAGTGCATCCTCGGAGTCCTCGAGGCGGACGTGCGCGGGGAGTACCTGGCCCGGCACCCGCTCCACGCCCTGACGCGACGGACCGTGACCGACCCGAGGGTCCTCGAGCACGAGATCCGCCGCTCGCCGCGGCTCGTGCGCGACGAGGAGGAGTACGCGCTCGGCGTGCAGTGCCTGGCGGTGCCCGTCGTGACATCCGAGCTGGTCGGGTCGGTGGCGGTGGCCCGACGTCACTCCCGCAGTCGCCCCGGGTGCGGATGAACGCATGACGCAGGCGTTGATGCGCGGAGCGGCTCGGATGGTCCGCTCGCTGGGACTGCCCGCCTCCGCCTGAGCCGGGCCGGCGTGCCGTCATGTGAAATTCCGATCCTTGCGGCCGCCGCCGAAACGGGCTGACACTGGCACTGCCCGTCAGGTTCCCGGCGATTGGAGCGTCATGGCAGACAACGAGATGCGGGTGGGCTTCTACAGGGAGATGGTCCGGATCCGCACGTACGAGGAGGCGATCCGGCGGGACTACCACGCCGACAAGGCTCCCGCGTGGGACATCGGCGCGGGGCTCATCCCCGGCGAGATGCACCTCTCGGCCGGGCAGGAGCCGGTGGCCGTGGGGCTGTGCGCCAATCTCGTCCAGGGCGACGCGATAACGGGCCCGCATCGGCCGCACCATCTGGCGCTGGCCAAGGGCGTCGACATGAAGGCGATGACGGCGGAGATCTTCGGTCGCACCACGGGCCTGGGCAAGGGCAAGGGCGGTCATATGCACCTGTTCGACCCGAGCCAGCACTTCTCGTGCTCGGGGATCATCGCCGAGGGCATGCCGGTGGCGGTCGGCCAGGCATTCGCCTTCAGCCGTCGCGGCACCGACAACGTGGCGGTTGCTGTTGCGGGTGAGGGCGCAGCGAACCAGGGCGCGTTCCACGAGGCGCTCAACCTGGCTGCCAGGTGGCGGCTGCCGGTCGTGTTCCTCATCGAGGACAACGACTGGGCCATCTCGGTGCCGCGCGCGGCCTCCACGTCGGTCGCCGACAACTCGAAGCGCGCCGCCGCATACGGGATTCCCGGAGAGCGGGTGGAGGGCAACGATGTCGAGGCCATCTACGCAGCGTGCAAGCGGGCGGTCGACCGCGCGCGGGCCGGCGAAGGGCCGACCCTGCTCGAGGTGCACACGGTTCGCCTCTGGGGCCACTTCGAGGGTGACGCCCAGGCGTATCGGGGAGACGAGCTCGCCGATCGCCGAGTCCCACGACCCGATCCCGGCCTACGAGGCGAAGCTGGTCGCGGACGGACTGCTCGACGAGGCTGCCATCGCGTCGATCAGGGCCGCCTGCAGCGACGAGGTCGAGGCGGCGATCGCCTATGCCAAGGCCAGTCCGGAGCCTGCCCCCAGTGACGTCCACCTGCATGTCTTCGCGTGAGAGGAGCACCCCATGACCGCGACCCTTCCTGATGTGGGAATCCGTCGGGTGACGACGGCCAAGGCGATCTCCGAGGCGATCGCCATGGAGATGAGATCCGATCCCGAGGTCTTCGTGATGGGCGAGGACGTCGGCCCGTACGGCGGCATCTTCGGTTCCACGGGCGGCCTGTTCGACGAGTTCGGCGCCGAGCGCATCATCGACACGCCGATCTCCGAGACCGGCTTCATCGGCGCCGGGATCGGCGCGGCCGTGGAGGGCATGCGTCCGATCGTCGAGCTCATGTTCGTCGACTTCTTCGGCGTGTGCATGGACCAGATCTACAACCACATGGCGAAGATCCACTATGAGTCGGGCGGCAACGTGAAGGTGCCGATCGTGCTGATGATGGCCGCCGGCGGCGGGTACTCGGACGCGGCCCAGCACTCCCAGTGCCTGTGGGGGACGTTCGCGCACCTGCCGGGCCTGAAGGTGGTCGCTCCCTCGAATCCCTACGACGCCAAGGGGCTGATGATCTCCGCGATCCGCGACGACAATCCCGTCCTCTACATGTTCCACAAGGGCGTCATGGGACTTCCGTGGATGGCCAAGAACCCCCGTTCGATCGGACCGGTGCCCGAGGGCGAGTACACCGTTCCGATCGGCAAGGCCGCGGTTGTGCACGAGGGCACCGACGTCACCGTCGTGAGCGTGTCGTTGTCGGTTCAGCACTGCCTCGACGTCGCCGAGCGGCTCGAGGGCACGACGAGCGTGGAGGTCCTGGACCTGCGGACCATCGTGCCGCTCGATCGCGAGGCCATCCTCGCCTCGGTCGCGAAGACCGGACGGCTGGTCGTGGTGGACGAGGACTACCGGTCATTCGGACTGAGTGGTGAGGTCGTGGCGACGATCGCCGACCGGGATCCCGGGATGCTCAAGGCTCCCGTCCAGCGGTTGGCGTATCCGGATGTGCCCGTGCCGTACGCCCGCGTGCTGGAGTACGAGGCGCTGCCGACCCGGGACAAGATCGAGGCGGCGATCGCCGCGGTGACGGCGTAGCGGGAACGAGGAACGCCAGATGAGCGAGACCATCGTCTTCCCGGTGATGTCGAAGAACGAAGCGACCGAAGGGGTGCTCGCAACCTGGTTCGTCCGCACGGGTGAGGCGGTGCGCGCGGGCCAGGTCATCGCGGAGGTCATGGTCGACAAGGTCTCGCTCGACGTCGAGGCACCCGTCGGCGGGATCGTCACCCTCCTCGTCGAGGAGGAGGCGGCGGTCCCGCAGGGTGCCGAGATCGCGCGCATCGACTGACCTCGACGGCCCGTCTGCTACAAATCGAGAATGATCCGACCTCGGCCCGTCATCCTCGACTGCGATCCAGGCCACGACGACGCGATCGCCATCATGCTCGCGGTCGCGGATCCGTCCATCGAGGTGCGGGCGGTGACGACGGTCGCCGGGAACTCGACCCTCGAGAACACCACGGCGAACGCCCTGCGGGTCCTCGACCTCGTCGAGCGACCGGACATCCCGGTCGCCGCGGGCCGTGACCGGCCCCTCGTGCGTGACCTGTCCACGGCCGCCGTCATGCACGGTGAGGGAGGCCTCGAGGGGCCGCTGTCCGCTACCCCGTCCCGCGCGGCGCTCGACGTGCCGGCCATCGAGCTGATCGAACAGGTCCTGCTCGACGCCGACGAACCGGTCACGCTCGTGGCGACCGGGCCGCTCACCAACATGGCCGACGTGGTCGAGCGCCTGCCGCACCTGCTGGACCGCATCCGCGAACTGGTCATCATGGGCGGCGCGGTCGACCTGGGCAACTGGACGCCGGCCGCCGAGTTCAACATCTGGGTCGATCCGCACGCCGCGGACATCGTCTTCCGGGCCGGACGCGTGCCGGCAGGGGGTGATCCTCGACACATGGCAGGCACGCCCGATGCCTCCGGTCGGATCGACCTCACGCCCCATGCCTCCGGTCGGATCGACCTCACGCCCCATGCCTCCGGTCGGATCGACCTCACGATGATCGGCCTCGAGGTCACCCACAAGGCCTGGCTCACGGACGCCCACGCCGACGCGCTCCGCGGCACCGGCCGGGCCGGCCGCTTCGTCGCCGAGCTCCTGGACCACTTCGTGGGGTTCCACCAGCGCCGGTTCGGCTGGGAGGGCGGACCCATCCACGACGCCGTGACGATCGCGCACCTCATCGATCCGACGCTGGTGACGACCCTGCCGATGAATGTTCAGATCGAAACGGAGTCACCCCTGTGCCTGGGCCGCACGGTGGCCGATCGATGGTCGGTCACCGACCGCGAGCCGAACGCCGCGGTCGGTCTCGACATCGACCGTAATCGTTTCGTGACAATGCTTTTGGCGCATATCGGCGCACTCCCGTGAGGCGGCCGTCTCGGCCGATTGTGAACGTGCGGTAACGATCTGTCACACGGCCCCGGGGCATTCGCGATGGAGCCGTCGCAGTGGTTAGGGTGGGTCCATGTGCGCGCGCCATGACGGCGCCATGCCACGAATCAAGGAGAAGAATTGAAGACCAATCTCAAGTTCGCCGCGGCTCTTGTTGCCGTCTCGGCGATGGCACTGGCCGGGTGCAGCTCCAGCAGCACCTCCGAGGAGTCCAGCGCAGCCGCTCCGGCGAGCAGCGCCGCGGCCTCCGAGGCTGCTTCGGCCGCCGCATCCGAGGCTCCCGCCTCCGAGCCCGCTGCCGCGATGATCAAGGCATGCGAGGTCACCGACGTCGGTGGCGTCGACGACAAGGGCTTCAACCAGAAGGCCTACAAGGGCGTGCAGGACGCAGCGGCCCAGCTTGGCGTCGAGGCGATCGTCCTCGAGTCGCAGGCCGAGACCGACTACGCCACCAACATCCAGTCGTTCATCGACCAGGGCTGCGGCGTCATCGTCACCGTCGGCTTCCTCCTCGGTGACGCCACCAAGGAGGCCGCGAACGCCAACCCGGACACGCCGTTCACGATCGTCGACTACGCGTACGCCGAGGGCGACATCACGAACAACAACGTGCTGGGTCAGGTGTTCAACACCGACGAGGCCGCGTTCCTCGCGGGCTACCTCGCCGCCGGCATGAGCAAGTCCGGCGCCGTGGGCACCTTCGGCGGCATCAACATCCCGCCGGTCACGATCTTCATGGACGGCTTCTACTACGGCGTCCAGAAGTACAACGCCGACAACGGCACCGACGTCAAGGTCATCGGCTGGGACCCCAAGAAGCAGAAGGGCCTGTTCACCGAGAACTTCGAGAGCCTCGACGACGGCCGCACCTTCGCCCAGAACCTGGTCGACGAGGGCGCTGACATCGTCATGCCCGTCGCCGGCCCGGTCGGCCTCGGCTCGGCTGCGCTCGCGAGCGAGCTCGGCACCGACAAGCTGATGATCATCGGCGTCGACAGCGACCAGTTCGAGTCCGACACGGCCAACTCCGGCGTCTACCTGACCTCGGTCCTGAAGAACATGGACGTCACGACGTTCAACGCGATCCAGTCCGTGGTCGACGGCACCTTCGCCGGTGGCGTCACGGTCGGAACGCTGGAGAACGGTGGCGTCGGCCTTGCCCCGTACCACGACTTCGAGACGGCCGTCCCGGCCGAGCTCGCGGCCCAGATCGAGACGATCAAGGCCGGCATCATCGACGGCTCCATCAGCGTCAAGGGCGAGTAGTCACCACCCCGCACTGCAGGCGAGGGAGGGGTCCGGATTCGGACCCCTCCCTTCGCTTTGGGCACTAGGTTTGAACCCGGCACTCACGCGGTCAGGACAAGGACGGTAGATGGAACTCGAGCTGCGGGGCATCACCAAGCAGTTCCCGGGCGTGCTCGCCAACGACGACGTCTCGCTCACGGCCCGGTCCGGCAAGGTGCTGGCGCTCATCGGCGAGAACGGCGCCGGCAAGAGCACCCTGATGAACGTGCTCTCGGGGCTGTACCGCCCGGACGCGGGCGAGATCGTCATCGACGGGGTCGTGCAGCAGTTCGCCGACCCGGGTGACGCGATCAAGGCCGGCATCGGCATGGTGCACCAGCACTTCATGCTCGTGCCCGTCTTCACGGTCTACGAGAACGTCGTACTCGGAGTCGAGCCCGTCAAGGGCCCGGGCGTCATGGACCGGGGCAAGGCACGCACCGAGGTCCGAGAGATCTCCGAGAAGTACGGCCTGGCCGTCGACCCCGACGCCTTCGTCGAGGACCTCCCGGTGGGCATCCAGCAGCGCGTCGAGATCATCAAGGTGCTGCTGCGCGGCGCGAGGATCCTGGTGTTCGACGAGCCGACGGCGGTCCTCACCCCGCAGGAGGTCGAGGAGTTCTTCGGCATCGTCGCCGAGCTCAAGGGCCGGGGGGCGACCATCATCTTCATCACCCACAAGCTCAAGGAAGCCCTGGCGATCGCCGACGACATCACCGTGCTGCGCGGCGGCCGGGTGGCGGGTCACGCCGACCCCCGGACTGCGACGCAGGAGCAGCTTGCCGCCCTGATGGTCGGGCGCGACATCGACCTCGTCGTCGACCGGACCCCGGCCAAGCCCGGCGAGGACGTGCTGGAGCTGCGCGACGTGCAGATGGTGGACGACTTCGGCCGGCCGGTCCTGAAGGACATCAACCTGAGCGTGCGGGCCGGCGAGATCGTCGGCGTGGCGGGCATCCAGGGCAACGGGCAGACCGAGCTCGTCGAGGCGATCACCGGACTGCTGCCGATCGCCTCCGGGACCGTGGAGATGCTCGACACCGACATCACCCACTTCAGCCCCCGGCAGCGGCACGCGGCCGGGATCGCGCATGTGCCCGAGGATCGCAACCACATGGGCATGATCGAGTCCTTCACGGTCGCCGAGAACCTGGTGCTCGACTCCTACTACGCGGCGCCCTTCTCGAGGAGGGGACTGCTCCACGGCGAGGCGATCCGCGAGAGCGCCGTCGGACTCGTCGACGCCTACGACGTGCGACCGCCCCACATCGAGAACACGGGTGGTGCGCTGTCCGGGGGCAACGCCCAGAAGATGATCGTGGCCCGCGAGTTCAGCCGCGACGTGCCGCTGGTGATCTGCGCCCAGCCGACCCGCGGCATCGATGTGGGCTCCATCGAGTACATCCACGAGCAGATCGTCCGCAAGCGCGACGAGGGCAAGGCGATCCTGATCGTGTCGACGGAGCTCGACGAGATCTTCGCGCTGTCCGACCGGATCCTCGTCATGTACGACGGGAGGATCGTGGCCGAGCTGATCGGCCTCCGAGACGACCCCGATCGAGGTCGGCCTCTACATGGCAGGGAAGGCCGCATGAGCATCACGTCGCCGGACGGGTCGGTCACCATCGAGCCGGACGACGGTCCGGGACCGTCGTTCTTCCGTCGCCTCACGACTGCCACCGACTGGCGGACCGGATTCGTCATCCCGCTCCTGGCCGTCTTCACGGCACTCGTCATCGGCGCGATCATCATCATGCTCACGGGCTCCAGCTTCCAGCAGATGATCGAGGCGTACGCCGCGCTCCTGAAGGGCTCCGTCGGATCCGTGCGGGCCATCTCGGCCACGCTCACCGAGGCGACGCCCCTGATCCTGACCGGGCTGGCCGTCGCCATCGCCTTCCGAGCCGGACTGTTCAACATCGGCGGCGAGGGCCAGCTTCTGGCCGGTGGCATGGCGGCCGTTCTGGTGGGCTTCTCCTTCACCGGACTGCCGTGGTTCGTCCACCTGCCGCTCGCGATCGTGGCCGGCATCATCGGCGGGGCCATCTGGGGCTTCATCCCGGGCTTCCTCAAGGCGAAGACCGGCGCCCACGAGGTCATCGTCACCATCATGCTCAACTACATCGCGTACCGGCTGGTCGACTACTTCCTCAAGACGGAGCTGTTCCAGCGCGAGGGCCGCAACGACCCGATCTCCAAGACCGTGGAGCAGAGCGCCCAGCTTCCGGCTCTGCTGGCCTGGCTGGATCCGGCCATGAAGGTGCACTTCGGCCTGTTCCTCGCCCTGGGCGCCGCGGTCTTCGTGTGGTGGCTGCTGTTCCGCACCAACACGGGCTTCGAGTTCCGCGCCGTCGGCGCCAACCCCAGTGCCGCCCGATACGCCGGCATGTCCGTGTCGAAGGTCTACATCCTGGTCATGATGACCGCCGGCGCGCTGGCCGGCCTGGCGGGCACCGGGCAGGTCCTCGGGGTGCTCGACCGGGCGAGTCCCGGCTTCAACGCCGGACTGGGTTTCGACGGCATCGCCGTCGCACTGCTCGGGCGATCGAACCCCTTCGGGGTGGTGATGGCCGCCCTGCTCTTCGGCGGCCTCAATGCCGGCGGCCAGTACATGCAGGCGAACGCCGACGTCGGGATCGACCTCATCTCGGTGATCCAGGCGCTCATCATCATCTTCGTGGCGGCCCCGGCGCTGATCAGCGCCATCTACCGGGTCAAGTCGAATGCATCCGCGACGCAGATCAGCCAGGGGTGGGGATCGTGAGCGAGACGTACGAGCAGCCCAAGACCGAGCCCTACGCGGCCGGCCAGAGACCCGTGAGGGCCCTCTCGAAGGGCCAGATCACCCGCGCCCGCGTCAGCGGCATCGTGATGCTCGCCCTGGCAGCGGTCGTCGTCGTCCTCTTCCTGCCCAATGTCGAGGGGGACGCGACGTTCGGGCTGAGCATGCCGTACGAGTCGATCCAGCTCGACGATCTCGTCATCCCGGTCCAGCCGGCCCTGTGGTTCCTCGCCTTGGTGCTGGGCTTCCTGGGCGGGTCCCAGTTCGTGCGCGGCTTCCGGCGCAAGTCGACCCTCATCCTGGGCATCGCCTTCGGCGTCTTCGTGATGGCGATGATGGTCTGGGCCACCGCGGGCCAGCAGTTCAACCTCGAGAGCATGCTGGTGGCGACCGTCGCCCGTTGCACGCCGATCGCGCTCGGCGCGCTCAGCGGCATCCTGTGCGAGCGCTCGGGTGTGGTGAACATCGGCATCGAGGGCATGCTGCTCGGCGGTGCCTTCACCGGCGTGGTCATGGGCTCGCTGCTCGGCGGCTGGGTCGGACTGCTGGCAGCCACCCTGACGGGCGGCCTCCTCGCCCTGCTGCTGGCCGTGCTGGCGGTCAACTTCCGGGTCGACCAGATCATCATCGGCGTGGTCATCAACATCCTGGTGCTGGGGCTCACGTCGTTCCTGACGTCGCAGCTGCTGGTGGAGCGTCCTGAGTGGAACGACGCCCCGATCTTCCCGGCGCTGGCGATCCCGGTGCTGTCGAACATCCCCATCATCGGGCCGATGTTCTTCAACCAGACGATCATCGTGTACGCCATGTTCATCCTCGTCGGGACGGTCACCTATGCGCTCTTCCGAACGCGGTGGGGTCTACGGACCCGGGCGATGGGCGAGAACCCGCGCGCCGCAGACAGCCTCGGCGTCAGCGTCGCCAAGGTGCGCTACCTCGCCGTCATATACGGCGGCATGGTCGGCGGCTTCGCCGGCGCCTGGTTCACGCTCGGAACGGTCGGCCGCTTCGACGAGGGCCTCACCGGTGGACGTGGCTTCATCGGACTGGCAGCGATGATCTTCGGGGCGTGGAATCCCGTCGGTGCACTCGGTGCCGCTCTCGTCTTCGGATTCTCGGAGTCGCTCGAGGAGAAGTTCGCGCTCCTCGACACGCCGATCCCGACGGAGTTCCTCGCCATGGCCCCCTACCTGGTCACGATCGTGGTCGTCGCCGGGCTCGTGGGTCGCGCTCGACCGCCGGCCGCGGACGGCGTCCCGTACGAGAAGCAGTGACGACGTGAGCGACAATCCCGTGCCGGGGATCGACTGGACGGCCCTGGACGAGGCTGCCTTCGAGATCATGCAGCACGCGTATGCGCCCTACTCGCGGTTCAAGGTGGGCGTCGCGGGCTTGATGGAGGACGGCCGGATCGTGATCGGCTGCAACGTCGAGAACGCGTCCTACGGACTGGGCCTGTGCGCCGAGTGCGGCATGGTCTCGAACATCCACGCGACCGGCGGCGGCAAGCTGTTGGCCGTATCGTGCGTGGACCAGCACGGGCAGCCGCTGATGGCCTGTGGCCGGTGTCGGCAGCTGCTGTGGGAGAACGGTCGGCCGACCACGCTGGTCAAGACGCCGGCGGGCATCCTGCCGCTGCGCGAGATCCTGCCTCAGGCGTTCGGCCCCGAGGATCTCGTCGAGCGGGCCGAGGACAGGACCTTCCATGGTTGAGCCGTATGCGGCCGTCGACGTCATCAAGGCCAAGCGCGATCGCCAGGTGCTCACCCACGGGCAGATCGACTGGGTGATCGACGCCTACACCCGCGGAGCCGTCGCCGACGAGCAGATGGCGGCCCTCGCGATGGCCATCCTGCTCAACGGCATGACCGACGACGAGATCGTGCGCTGGACCACGGCCATGATCGACTCGGGCGAGCGGATGGACTTCAGCAGCCTGCCCCGGCCCACCGTCGACAAGCACTCGACGGGTGGTGTCGGCGACAAGATCACGCTGCCGCTCGTGCCGGTCGTCGCGGCCTGCGGTGCCGCCGTTCCTCAGCTCAGCGGACGCGGTCTTGGCCACACCGGCGGCACGCTCGACAAGATGGAGTCGATTCCGGGCTGGCGCGCGCTCCTGAGCAACGACGAGATGATGACGGTCCTGCGCGAGGTGGGCGGGGTCATCTGCGCCGCAGGTGACGGCCTCGCCCCCGCCGACAAGAAGCTCTATGCGCTGCGGGACGTCACGGGCACCGTCGAGGCGATCCCGCTGATCGCGAGCAGCATCATGAGCAAGAAGATCGCCGAGGGTGCCGGGGGACTGGTACTCGACGTGAAGACGGGCTCGGGAGCATTCATGCCCGATCCCGCCCAGGCCCGTCGCCTCGCGGAGACGATGGTGCGGCTGGGAAACGATGCCGGCGTCACCACCCGGGCCCTGATAACGGCGATGGACGTGCCGCTGGGAATGGCCGTCGGCAACGCCCTCGAGGTGCAGGAGTCGGTCGACGTCCTGGCCGGCGGGGGACCGGCCGACGTGATCGAACTGACGGTGCTGCTGGCCCGGGAGATGCTCGACCTGGCCGGCATCACGGGGATCGACCCGGCCGACACCCTGACGGACGGATCGGCGATGGATGTCTGGAACCGCATGGTCCGCGCGCAGGGAGGTGATCCGTCCGCGGCTCTGCCCGTGGCCCGGCATGCCGAGGTCGTCCGGGCCGAGGCCGATGGCGTGATCACGCGACTCGACGCGCTGGGCGTCGGAGTCGCGGCCTGGCGACTGGGAGCCGGCCGCGCCCGCAAGGAGGACCCCGTGTCGGCGGGCGCCGGCGTCATGCTGCACGTCAAGCCGGGCGACCCGGTGTCCAAGGGCGATCCCGTGATGACCCTGCACACGGACGAGACCGCACGCTTCGGGTTCGCCGGCGAGGCGCTCGAGGGGGCCGTCGCCATTGGACCCGCGGGCTCTACGATTGACCGACTGCCGCTGGTGATCGAGCGGCTGACGTAGCGATGAGTCAGTGCGCGCGTCGATGACGGAGAGGACACGGACATGAGCGAGCACGTCGAGAAGGGGCACGTCATCGGGGCGTTCATCGCCCTGATCGCCATCGTGGCACTGGTCACGTGGGGGATCGGGCTCATGAACGACGGTGACATCGCCTCAGCGGCCATGGCGGGCGTCCTGCTGCTGGGATTCGGCTGCTACGTCGTGCTGTCGCTGGCCAAGCCCGACCACGCGTGACGTCGCACGAACCGGCGTCGCCTGAGCCGACGTCCGATCCGACGACGCCCGAGCCGCTGCGACTCGGCGTCCTGGGAGCGGCGCGCATCAGCCGCATCGCGATCATCGATCCAGCGCATGCCACTGGCGCCCGGCTGGTGGGGGTCGCGGCGCGTGATCGGGCCCGCGCCGAGGCGTTCGCCGCGGAGCACGGCTTCGAGCGCGTTCTCGACGACTACCGTGCGGTCCTCGACGACCCGGAGATCGAGGCGGTCTACAACCCCCTCGCCAACGCGCTGCACGGCCCCTGGAACCTCGCGGCGGTCGCCGCGGGCAAGCACGTCCTGACCGAGAAGCCCTTCGCTAGCAACGCGGTCGAGGCCAGCGCGGTCCGCGACGCGGCTGCCGCGGCCGGCGTGCACGTCGTCGAGGCCTTCCACTACCGGTACCACCCGCTGATGCAGCGCATGCTCGACATCGCCGGAAGCGGCGAGATCGGCGAGCTCGTGCTCGTCGAGGCGCGCATGCTCATGCCGCCCCCCGCGGCGGGTGATCCCCGCTGGCAGGCGGACCTCGCCGGTGGCGGGCTCATGGACGTGGGCTGCTACGCCGTGCACGCGATCCGCGACCTTGCCCCGTTCGCGGGAGGAGAGCCGATGATCCGGACGGCCCGAGCCGGCGAGATCCCCGAGTACCCCGGTGTCGATGCCTGGCTGAGCGCGAGCCTGGAGTTCCCGAACGGGCTGCCGGCCATCTTCGAGTCGAGCATGACGCACGGGGTCTGGGACTTCTCGCTGCGGCTGGTGGGCTCACGCGGAGAGGCGTACGCGCCCGCCTACCTCCAGCCGCATCAGGACGATCGCATCATCGTCACCATCGGCACCGAGCAGCGCACCGAGCACCTGGGTGCCCGCACCACCTACACCTACCAGCTCGAGGCGTTCACCCGACTGGTGCGCGACGGGGTGCCGATGACCACCGACAGCGACGACGCGGTCGTGACGATGCAATTGATCGACGACCTCTACGCCGCAGCCGGGATGAGTCCGCGAACGGCCGCTGAGGCCGCGTGCTTAGTACGACCAGTTGTGGTGGTCCTTGCCGTGGCAGACGAGGGTGCAGGTGCCGTTTCCGGGTGATGCTCGGGTGAACCTGAGCGTCCCGCTGGTGGCACGTGACCGATGGGCGGGAAGCTGACGAGCCCGCCGCCGTCGATCGTCACGGTGCCGCCGTTCGTTGGGCGTCACCGGCCGCGCGGTCGAGTGCAGGCGGTAGTGGCATTCCGGGCAGGTGTAGCCCTTGCCCACGTGCTTCGTGGTGCCGAGAGAAGTTCGTCGTCGGCTGGCCCGAGTTCGTAATGGGGCCACTGCGTGGCAGGCGAAGCACAGCGCGTAGTCGCCCTCGACGTAAGCTCGAGGGCGCGTGTGTCGCTGCGGCGGTAGTTGAGCAGCAGGATCCCGTCGCGGTTGGGGGAGGTGTTCGGAACCGCATGCGGGTCCTGCGGCACGATCGTCGAACCGGAGGTCGTGACCTCGGTCTTGGTGCCGCTGGCGTGGCAGTGCAGGCACCGGACCGTGTCGCCGACCTTGAACGACCAGATCTTGTATGAGGAGGTGCCCGCCAGGCTGTTGGCCATCGCCGTGGACGTGTTCTTGCCCGGGGCCTCGACGGGGTGGTACGACTTCACGGCGGGGTTGAACTCGAGCGCGATATCCGCCGCACCCGCCGGCAGCGTCGTGTAGGACGAGTGGCACTTGAAGCACAACTGGTACTCGGCGCTCAGCGGATCTGTCACCCCGTTGAGGAAGGTGTAGCTCGTCGGCGCCTGGCCGGCCGCGCCGTTGGTGACGGCGACGCCGGACACCCGCTGGATGCGCCCGCTGGCGGTCCAGCCCGTCGCGGTCATCGTCGAGAGCGGCTTGCCGGTCGAGATGAACGAGCTGTGCGGGTTGTGGCAGTCGGTGCACTCGGCGTGCCGGTTCAAGGTGGCCTTGAACTCCTCGACGGGGGTGGCCACCCCGTCCTCGTCGACGATGGCGTCGACATGCGGCTTGGTCGGGTTGGCGATGTTGTGCGAGAAGCCGGCCGTCGTGCCCGGCCGCGCTGTACTGCGCCGAGATGCTGGGGGCCGGGGCTCCGGTGCCGTCGTGGCAGGTGAAGCACAGGGCCTGCTGCGTCGACGACCCGTTGCTCAGGAACTTGTTGTCGTCTGCATTGTGCGTGCTGTGGCACCTCGCGCAGGTGTCCACCGTGGTGGCGTTGGCATACGGCCCGTGGATGGGATCGACGGCCGCCGCGCCGACCAGCAGGCCCATCGGCTGGGGGTTGGAACCGCCGGGAACGAGCGGGGGCGCCTCGAAGACCGGGCACTGGGCCGGAAGGGGCTCCGCCACGTACACCTTCGGGCACGTGGTGGTGAGGGTCAGCAGGCTGGTCGCCTCGAAGGTGCCGTCGGTCCCGACGATGACGAACGGCGTCGCCGTCTCGATCGTCGTCGGGGTGCCGGTGATGATCCCGGTCGCCGGCTCGAGCACGAGGTCGCCCGGCAGCTCGGGCAGGATCGAGTAGGTCACCAGGCCGGCGAAGCCGGCGGTGTCGAACCGTGCGGTCGGAGTCAGTGGCTCGGTGATCACTCCCTCCACCAGCTGCTCCGTGGGCGTGATGACGGGCGCGGCGGAGATCGTGACGGAGGCCTCGGCCGCGGACGAGCCGTCCGACGCGGTGATCACGTAGTCGGTGGCCTTCTGCGCCTGGAGAACGATGCCGGAGACGACGCCGGTGTTGGGGTTGAGCGTGAGGTTGTGCGGCAGGCCCGGCGCGACCGAGAACACGACGTCCGCGTCGAAGCCGCTCGCCGTCAGGGGTTCCGTGGCGGTGATCGGCTCGCCGCTGACCGCCTTGACGACCTGCGTCGCCGGCGTGAGTGACGGGCCGCTGACCGGTGCTGCCGCCACGGTGATGGCGATGGTGGCGGTCGCGCTGGCCGTGCCGTCGCTCGCGGTGACGATGTAGCCGGTGGCCTTCTGGGCCGATCGGGCGGTACCGCTGATCACGCCGCTGGCCGGGTCGAGGTCCAGCCCGGACGGCAGGGCCGGCTCGATCGTGTACGTGATCGAGCCCGAGAGGCCGTCGGCCGTGAAGGCCGTCGTGGGGGATTGATGGGCGCATCGACGACGGCGTCGACGGCCTGGTGGGCGGGGGTGATCGCCGCAGTCGGGACCGTGGGGGTACCGGAGCCCGACGCCGTGGGATCCGGCGAGACGGGCGGTACCGGATCCGGGGTGGCGAGGGGGGCGGTCGTGGCCATCGGATCGACGGTCACCACGACGGGGACATCCTCGCCGGAGACGGCGTAGGCGGCCGGGGCACCGACGGCGAGCGCGATGAGCGCGGTGGTGGCGAGGAACGAGGCAGCGGAGACCCACGCGGAGCGACCGTGCGCCACGCGTGCCTCCCTGTCAGGTGTCCTCGGGATCATCAGTAGCTCCAGACCTGCACTCGGTTGTTCTCGCGGTCGGTGATGAACAGGCGTCCTCGGCTGTCGACGGCGATGCCGTTCGGGTACTCGAACGTACCGTCGACCGAGCCCTCCTCGCCGAACGAGAAGGAGTACTCGGGGATATATCCGGCCTCCTCGTCGGTCGGCTTGTACACGCGCACGACGTGGTTGACGGTGTCGACCACGTACAGGCGACCCGTGTCGTCGACAGCCAGGCCGCGAGGCAGGCCGAGCGGTGCGTCGGCGTTGCCGCGCGCCAGGGCGCCGATGGCGGCCTCCTGGCCCCCGTAGACGACGACCCGGCCGTGGTTGGAGTCGGAAACCGCGACACGCACCTCGTCGAGGGCCGCGATCCCGTTGGGGAACGCGAGGTCGTCGGGCAGGCCCATCTTGCGGATGAGCTTGCCGTCGGTGCTCGCGACCCAGATCTGCTGGGCCTCCTCCGTGACGTCGCTGACATAGAGGTTGCCGTCCTTGCCGAAGGCGACTGCCAATGGCGTCCACGCCGTCACGCCCTCCGGCCTGAACTCGCGAAGGTAGCCGCCGCCCGAGTCGTAGACGTTGACGGCGCCGGTGGCCCGGTCGGTCACGTACACCTCTGCGGTCGCGGGATCGACGGCGACGTACACCGGCATGTGCATCTCGGCACCGTCGTCCGGGGGCTCCAGCGCGCCGACCTTGTTGCCGTCGAAGTCGAAGATCAGCACGGTGCGGTCGCCGGACGACTGGGTGACGTAGACCCGGTTGTTCGTCTCGTCGAGGGCGACCCCCAGGGGCTGGGCCACGTCGTACATCGCGTACGAGTAGGTGGGCGGCGTCTCCTGGCTGAACAGCGGGATCTGCGACAGCGGCTTGCGCGTGCTGAGGTACCACACGAACGCACCTGCTACCAGCGCGAGGACCACGCAGAGGACCACGATGAGGATGATCACCGTACGCCGGCTCATGCCGGTCGGCTGCTCAGGGGCCGGCTCGGGGCCTGGCTCGACGGGTGCTTCGCTGGTGGTCTCGCTGCTCATGAAGCGCTCGCAGACGTGTCGGGGGAGGCGCTCGCCGGCGTGCTGCCGTCAGCGCCGCCCAGGCGGGCCAGTGCGGTGAGTGCTGGGACGTTCGTGGGGTCGAGCTCAACGGCCTTGCGGTACCAGTCGATCGCCTCGGCCGTCCTGCCCGTGGTCTCGGAGGCGAGTCCGAGGCCGAGCAGAGCCGGCAGCTGGAACTCGCCGCTGGTCAGCCCGGCCAGCCGCTCGGTGCCGGCCTCGCCCTCGCCGCTGCAGACCTGGTTCATCGCCTGCGCGAAGGTGACACCGTCGGCGTTGCGGAGCTTGCCGTAGGCGAGCTCGAGGCCGTTGTAGGGCTCGCACCAGCCGGTGGGCACGAAGGCCAGCGCCTGCTGGTAGGCCGCGGCGGCCTCCTTGTACTTGCCGTTGCGGTACTGGGCGTTGCCCAGGATGAACCAGGCATCAGCATCGGTCTTGTCGATCGACAGCGCGGATTCGAGATTGGCCACGGCGCCCGCCGGGTCGTTGAGGCCGAGGCTCAGGACGCCGAGGTAGTAGAACGCCTCCTGCAGCTGCGGGTCCGCAGTCGAGAACTCCTCGCCCCCGGACTGCTCCACCACCTGCTCGTAGTACGCCTTGGCGCCGCCGAGGTCGTCGTTCTTGTACAGGATCGCGGCTGCACCGAGCAGCGCCGAGCGGTTGCCGGGCTCGACCCGGATGATCTCCTGGTACTGGGTGAGGGCCTCGTCGGGACGGTCGGCGTCGTTGTAGGCGGCCGCGAGGATCAGCCGGGCGCCGATGTCGTTGGGGTTCTCGCGAAGGGCGTCCTCTGCGACGGTCACGGTCCGCTCGGCGAGCGAGGGCCCGGCCTCGTTGCGCTGGCCGAGGTAGTAGACGACGCCGAACACGACGACGAGCGCCACCGTGGCGATCGCCAGGATCGTCAGGAGTCGCGTCAGCTTCGTGGTTCCGGGGTCGGCGGGCCGGCCGGGGGGCGTTGCCGCCTGGCCCGGCTGCGGATCGTCCGTGGTGGACGGTGCTTCGGTCATCAGTCTTCGATCCCATCATCCCCGGCGCGACCGCTCGGCCGTGCCGGGAGTTCTCGTGGTCCCCGTCACATGAAACGTGGCCAGCCACGGAGTGCCCGACCCCCTCAATCATGCCTGCAACCGCTGCCGGATACGAGGGACCTTTGCCACCGGAATATGCGGGACCTTTGCCGTGTGACCGGGAGAAATGCAGGCCGTAGACTGCCGACGTGACCCAAAACAATGACCAGGACCTGCCTGCATCGGGGGGGCAGGCCGGCGCGCTTCTCGACGATCCGGAACCACGACTGGAGGCCGGCCGATCGAAGGCCGTGCTGTGGGTGGCGATCGGACTCGTCCTCGTGGTCGGGATAGGACTCGCGGCCATCTCGATGGTCGGCGGCTCGGTCATGTACTACAAGACGCCCACCGAGGTGCTCGCAGAGCCCCAAGGCGTGGCCGTTCGCCTCGCGGGGCAGCTGGTCGTCAGCTCGATCGGCGAGACCGCGACCGGCTCCACCACCTTCGACGTCACCGATGGGGCGAGCACCGTCACCGTCGTGTACAAGGGCGGGGCGACCACGGCCCTGACGACGGCCTCCAAGCCCGGCACCCAGATGGTCGCCGAGGGCACGCTGGGTCCCGACGGCACCTTCACCGCGACCAACCTGCTGGCGAAGTGCCCGTCCAAGTTCCAGACGGCAGACGGAGCGACCCTCGCTCCCGAAGAGTCCTAAAGGGCTGAGTCGCACGCGTGGATACGGCAGGAGTGAGTGGTACTCGCATTGTCTTCGACGGTGTGGGCAAGGACTTCGGATGGACTCATGTCCTCAGGGGCATCGATCTGACCATTGACGAGGGCGAGTACGTCGCCCTCATGGGCTCCAACGGAGCCGGCAAGACCACCCTGCTTCGCATCGCAGCCGGCCTGTCCATGCCCACCGCCGGCACCGTGTCCATCGCCGGCGTCGACCTGCGCCGCGCCGGCCCCGGGCTGCGTCGGCGTCTCGGCTTCGTGTCGCATGAGTCCCTGCTCTACCCCGACCTGACCGGCCGCGAGAACCTCATGTTCCACGCCAGGCTCTTCGGCGTCGCCGACGCCGAGCGCGTCATCGAGGTCTCGTCCCAGATGCTCGACCTCGACCCCATCCTCGACCGCCCGGCAGGCGTCCTGTCCCGGGGCAACCGGCAGCGCCTGACCCTGGCCCGCGCCCTGCTGCACGGTCCCCGCGTCCTGCTCCTCGACGAGCCGTTCACCGGGCTCGACGAGGTGTCCGCCGATCGGCTGATGTCGGTGATCGACGACGTGGTCGACTCCGGGCGCACCGTCATCATGACGACTCACGACAAGTACGTGGCCGATGCCGGACCGCGGCGCCTGGTCGTGCTCTCCGGCGGCCTGGTCTCGGTCGACCGTCAGATCACGCCGAAGCCGCGGGCGAGCCGGCCGTCGGCAGCGGCGACGGACGTCGCCTCCGAGGCGGGACCAGTGACGACCCTCGTCCAGGTCGAGGCGGATGCCGATCCGGCCACCGTCGCCGAGCCCGCGGTTCCGGAGTTCCTCCGGCCGCGGCTGGTCACCCCGCCAGGGCGGTTCCGATCGGCCGCCGCCATCGCGGCCAAGGACCTTCGGGTCGAGCTGCGGACCCGCGACGTCATCGGCTCTGCCGGACTGTTCGCGTTGGCGGTGCTCGTCACGGCCAGCTTCACGATGCCGCCCGGCGAGGCGCAGACGGGACTGGCCACCGGGGTGCTGTGGATCAGCATCCTCTTCGCGGTCCTGCTGGGCACCGGACGCACGATGGCTCGCGAGTCCGCCGATCGAGGCATCGAGGGACTGCTGCTCTCGCCCGCGCCCCGCGACTCGGTCTTCCTCGGCAAGGCGGCCGGCAGCCTGGTGCTCATGGCCATCGTGAACGCCTTCATCATCCCGCTGTTCATCGTCATGATGACCAGTGACGGCGACGGCGCGAACGCCCTTGCCCTCATCGGCACCGTTGCGCTGGGCACGTTCGGGCTGGTGACGGTCGCGAGCCTGTTCTCGGGGATCGCGGTCGGCTCCCGACTGGGCGAGTCGATGCTTCCGCTTCTCGTCATGCCCGTCGCCATCCCCCTGATGGTGGCGTCCGTCGAGCTCACCCGCGTGGCCCTTGGCACGTCGGACTCCTCGTCGTTCTGGCAATGGCTCGGTATTCTTGCGGGCTTCGACCTCATGGTCGCACTCGCCGGCATCGCCACATTCAGCTTCGTGATCGAGGAGTGAGGTCCATGACAGAGCAAGCAACACTGCCGCAGGCGACGAAGTCGAGGCGCACGGTGCCGTGGCTCGGTGCCCTGACGGCCATCTCCGTCGTCGTGTTCATGTACGCGGTGTTCTTCTACGCGCCCGAGGACGTCACCACCGGGTCGGTCCAGCGGATCTTCTACGTCCACGTGGCGTCGGCGTGGATCGCCGCCGTCGCCTTCTTCGTCGTGTTCCTCGGGTCGATCGTCTACCTGTGGAAGCGCGACATGCGATGGGATGCCGTCGCCGGCGCGTCGGCCGAGGTCGGCCTGCTGTTCACCACCGTCGTCCTGGTCACGGGAATGCTGTGGGGCAAGGCGGTCTGGGGCGTCTACTGGTCGTGGGACCCGAGGCTGACGTCCGTTCTCGTCCTGTGGCTCCTGTACCTCGCCTACGTCGCCATCCGGGCCTACACACCCGAGCCGACGCGTCGGGCGCGGTTCTCGGCGGTGATCGGGATCGTCGCCTTCCTCGACGTGCCGATCGTGTACCTGTCGATCATGTGGTGGCGCACCATCCATCCCCAGCCGGTGATCATCGGCGCGGAGGAGGACAACGCCCTGCCCGCCGAGATGCTCGCGACCTTGATGATCGGCCTGGTCGCCACCACCCTCATCTACGTGTACTTCGTGAGCATGCGCCTGAAGCTGAACCGGATCGAGAACGAGCTGAAGAAGGAGGCCTCACGATGAGTGACGCCGAGGCAACACGCACGCTGATCATCGGGTACGGCCTCGCGGTCGTGCTGTACGGCGGCTACTGGCTCTACCTGCGCCAGCGGACTGCCAAGCTCACCGCCATGCTCGAGTCGAAGAAGGCTAGGTAACCAGCACCATGGGCACTTTCGGAACGCTCTTCATGTACGCGGCGCTGCTGTTCATCGTCGTCACGGTCGCCGTGTCGATCGCCGCAGCGCGCAAGTCGGACGACGGGCTCGCCCGGATCGCGGAGTACGCGACCTATGGCACGGCCATCACGCTGTCCGCGGCCGTGGGGGTGCTCCAGCTCGCACTGATGACGCTCGACTTCTCGCTGATGTACGTGGCGGAGTACACCTCCACGACGCTCTCGGTGCCCTACCGGATCGGCTCCATGTGGGCCGGTCAGGGCGGATCCCTGCTGCTGTGGGCCTGGATGGTCTCGCTCTGCGCCGCCTGGATCACGTATGCGAACCGGGCAAAGGGCTGGCAGATGTCGCCGTACACGATGATGGTCTTCGCCGTCGTGGCCGGCCTCTTCGCCGTGCTCACCACCTTCTTCTCCAGCCCGTTCGTGGCCGCCACCGAGGTCATGACCGAGGGCTTCGGGCTCAACCCCCTGCTGCAGGACCCGCTGCAGATCATCCATCCGCTGGCGCTGTACGCGGGCTACGTCCTGTACACCGTGCCCTTCGCCATCGTCGTGGGCGCACTGCTCGCCGGCGACGTCTCGGGTCCGTGGGTCAAGATCGCCACCCGCTGGAACGTCCTGGCCTGGATCGCGCTCACCGCCGGCATCGTGCTGGGCGCCCGCTGGGCGTACGCCGAGCTCGGCTGGGGCGGCTACTGGGCCTGGGACCCGGTTGAGAACGCCTCACTCCTGCCCTGGCTGACCGGCACCATGGCCCTGCATACGGGCCTGACCCTTCGCGGGTCCCCCCGACTGCGCCTCGCCTCGGTCATCATCGTGATGGTCACGTTCAGCCTGTGCCTCTTCGGCACCTTCCTGACGCGGTCCGGCGTCGTCTCGTCCGTGCACGCCTTCGGCGAGTCCAACATGGGCTCCACCCTCGGCGCCGCCATCGCCGCGATCGTCATCGCCTGCGGCGCGCTGGTGGTGTGGCGACTGCCACAGCTGCGAGTCGTCGACCCCGATCGCCGCAGTCATGGCTGGCTGGGGCAGCTGATCCTGCTCATCCTGCTGACCGCCATCACGGTCGCCGTCCTGTGGGGAACGCTGTTCCCGTTGTTCAATCGCGTCATCAACGGCGAGGAGATCGCCGTCACGCCGGGGTTCTTCCGCGTGGTGGTCACCCCGATGGGCATCGCCATCCTGGGCCTGTTCGCCATCTCGCCCCTGCTGCCGGGTCAGGCGGTGGTCAACCGCGGACGCGAGATCGGCATCCGGGTCGCGGTGTTCCTCGTCGTCTTCGGCGGCATCATGCTGGTGACGCACGGTGCCAACTTCGGCGTGGCGCTCGTGCTGGCGCTCTCGGCCCTGTCTCTCATGACCGTGGTCCGCAAGGCGAAGCCGCGGCTGATCGACGCCTGGCAGAACGACGCTGCGCCGCTCTGGGGCGCCGTGCGCGCCTCCGGCCCGTACGTGGGGCACGTCGGCCTGGTCATCATGCTGGCGGCCATCACCCTGAACGTGGCCTTCCAGCTCAACGGCCAGGGCAAGGTGGCGCTCGGCGAGACCGCGACCATCGGCGGCACGGTGGTGCGGCTCGAGAAGGTCGAGGTCAACGGCTTCGCGGATCGCGACTCCTTCATGGCGACCGTCACGATCCTGGGCGCCGACGGCTCGCCGGTGGGCATCGTGCGACCCAAGCTCGAGCAGTTCTCCAACGCCGAGCAGCTGCACGCGGAGGTGGGGATCCTCGCGACCCCGGCCACCGACATCTACGTGGTGGTCGACGAGGCGGATGCCACGCCGGGCGCCGAGTTCGCGCTGCTGACCGTCTACGACAACCCGGCGGTGGTCTGGATCTGGATCGGCGGCACCCTGCTGACCCTGGGCGGGGTCCTGTTCGCCATCCCGCGCCGGCGTCGCGTCGACGTGGTGGTCGATGACGGACGTGGGCTCGACGACGCGGACGCCGACCTCGCCGAGCTCCTCGACGCGGCCATCGTGGCCGCCCGCGCACCCCGCGCCGCGGGCGCCGCGGCACCGTCCGACGCCGTGGCCGAGCTGCTCGCGAAGGCGGAGGATCTCTCCCGGCCGCAGGGCCAGGCGGACTCCGATCCGGACGAGGTCGTCGCCTTCCTCGAGCAGGCAAAGCAGCGACTCGGCGGCGCCGATCCGGGCGTGCCGGCGCAGGGCACCTCCCGGTCAGCCGGGGGTGGACGGCCGCCGGGCGGCGCGGCCACCCCAGGCTCGGGAGGCAAGCCGAACCGGACTGCCCTCTACGTCATCGGTGGTCTCATCGCGCTGCTCGTGATCGGTGGGGGCGCCTACGCCCTCGGGCAGGCGTCCGGCTCCGACCTGCCCGGGATCGAGGGCACGCCTACCAATGCCGCATCGGCCGCCCCCTCGACCTCGGCCGCACCGGTCGACCAGGCGGCCGTGGGCGCGCTCATGGAGAAGATCGCAGCCGACCCGCAGGACGCCGAGTCCCTGCTCGCCCTCGGTGACATCTATTTCAATGCGGCCGACTACAAGAACGCCGCGACGTTCTACGACAAGGTCGTGGTCATCACGCCGGAGAACGACGACGCCTGGGTGGCATCGGGAGCAGCGGCGTTCAACAACGGCGACAGCGCCGCGGCGCTCACGGCGTGGCAGACGGCCGTGGAGGTCAATCCGAAGAACGCGGAGGCCTTCTACGACCTGGGCTTCCTGTACCTGTCGCAGAACGAGAACGACAAGGCCAAGGAGGCCTGGGAGCAGGTCATCGCCATCGATCCCACGTCGGACCTCGCCAAGACGGTCGAGTCCCACCTGGATTCGCTGAGCACCCCCGCCCCGACGCCGTCGGCTTCGTAGCCGCGAGCTCCTCCGCGATGGACGCCCTGTTCGAGGGTCCATCGCGGGGGAGTTCGTGACTTAAGACCCCATCGGGCCGCGTGGATCATCACAGATGCTGGGTGCACACTAACCAGCGCTGAATGACGGTGACATACGGTGAATGAGACGGCCCCCGAGGGTGCTCCGATCGAGCCCGGGCCCGCGGCCCAGGCTGGACCGGTCACGGCCAAGAAGGTCCGGTTCCGCCGCTCGCGCGCCCTGCTGTCGAAGATCCCGCATCCGCCGCTGCACTCCAAGCGCGGCGTCTTCGCCCTCGTGGCGGGCACCACGCTGGTCGTAGGTGGCGTGGTCGGCGGCGTCATGTGGTTCGTCCCGTACTCCGAGTCGATCGCCTTCTGCACCACGTGCCACACCATGATCCCGCAGCACAAGGCCTTCGAGGCCTCTGCGCACGCCGAGGTGCCGTGCGGCGACTGTCACGTCGGCCCCGGCATCTCCGGCTGGGTCAAGGCGAAGCTGGCCGGGACCCAGGAGCTGAAGGCCCTGATCCTCAACAACTACCCGACGCCGATCCCCGCGATCGAGCACTCGGCGCTGCCCAGCACCGAGGACACCTGCATGGAGTGCCACTCGCTGGATCGCATCAACACCCCGGGCAACCCGATCAAGCTGATCCTGCGACCCCGCTACGAGCTCGATGAGCAGAACACCATGCAGATGGTGGCGGTCGCCATCCGTCCCACGGGTCTGGGCTCGAGCCGGAGCGCTGACGTCGAGACGGCGCAGATCGACGCCAGCAAGGTCGAGACCAGCGCGGGCGACGTCGCCACGTCCTGAATCCGCGCGGCGTCCACTGGCACGTCGCGGAGCCGGTCGCGCTGTTCTCCGAGGACGAGCACCTGCAGACGATCCCCCTGGTCGAGTACACCACGCCGGACGGCTCGGTCGAGAGCTTCATCCAGGCCAGCGAGATCGGGCTGCCGACCAACGTCGAGCCGGACATCCAGCGGGTCAAGAACGAGACCGAAGAGCGCACGATGGACTGCATCGACTGCCATAACCGGGTCGGGCACAACATCCCCGACGTGCCGGCGAGCGTCGACGCGGCCATGGCCGAGGGCACGATCTCGCCGGACCTGCCCTTCATCAAGAAGGAGGCCGTCGAGGTCATCGACAGCCTCTACCCCTCGACCGAGGCGGCCGACCAGGCGATCGACACGTTCGAGAAGTCGTACGCCGTGCGGTACCCGCTGGCGGTGACGGGAAATCCCGGCGCGCTGTCGGAGGCCACCGAGGAGATCCGGGCGATCTACCACGAGACGTCGACCCCGGCCATGGACACGAACTCGCAGACGTACGCCGACAACCTCGGCCACCAGCGTGGACCCGGCTGCTTCCGCTGCCACGACGGCGCCCACGTCAAGGTCGTCGATGGCGTCGCCACCGATCAGGTCATCCCGTCGACCTGCTCGACGTGCCACACCTTCCCGCAGGTCGGCCAGAACATCTCCGGGCTGCAGCTCGGCGTACCGCCGGAGTCGCATGCCAGCAACCTGTACGTGTTCAACCACAAGGACACCGTCGCGTCCGTGGACGAGCCGTTCCAGCCCGATGCCCCGGCGAGCGCCAACTGCGCCACGTGCCATCAGCAGTCGTACTGCGAGAACTGCCACGACTCCGGTGCCATCAACGTCACGCATGACGAGATGCTCTACAACCACGCGGAGTCGGTCCGCAACGCGTCGGTGGACGCCTGCGCCTACTGCCACCAGCCGGTCTACTGCGAGACCTGCCACACCAACGACAATGTCATGGACGGCGCCACCAGTTCGCCGTCCACCGAACTCGCACAGGTCCGGCTGACCTCGGAGTAGGACCCGAAGCAGCACAATCCGGACGTTGGAGGCACAATCGTGGGCATGGACAGCATGGACAGCAGCGGGATCCCGACCGTCGCCGGACGCGACCGAGCAGGCGGAAGCCGAGCTGGCACCGGCCTCGTCAGGTCGTCGCGCCGGCATCCTGGTGCTCGTCGGCATCGTGGTCGTGCTGATCATGGTTCTCGTCTTCGCCCTCGCACCCAAGGGCACCCCGGCGGACGGCGTCCTGCCGGCCGATCCGGTCGGCTACGTGGTGCCCTCCCTCGACCTGCCGAAGCTGGACGGCACCGGCAACCTGACGCTGGCCGAGCTGGCCGGCAAGCCCGTGGTCGTGAACTTCTGGGCGTCCTGGTGCACGACGTGCAAGGCGGAGGCCCAGATCATGGCCGACGTCGAGAAGAAGTGGCGGGACAAGGGCGTCGTCTTCATCGGCATCGACAGCGTCGACAAGGACGAGCCGGCCAAGGCCTACGAGAAGCAGTACGGCGTGGAGTACGACTCCGTCGTCGATCCCGAGGGCACGACCGCGGCCGCGTGGCGCGTGACCGGCTATCCGGAGACCTTCTTCATCTCGCCCGACGGCCACATCGCGTCGAAGTTCATCTCGTCGATCGACGAGGCCGCGCTCGAGGAGAACCTGGCCCTCATCGCTCCGTGAGGTGTCGCCCGCCACGGCCTAAGGCCCTTTGGCGGGACCTCCGGACCTGACCTACGGTCGCCCAAGTCGGGACCTTGGTCCTGAACGGATCGTTCGGACCCGAACAATGTGATGCACACCATAGGCGACAGGACCTTTCGCCCTCCCATACCCTTGCGCGCAGGCCGAGAATCCTCTTGTGCGAGACCAATCGCGCTATGGAGGGTTTGGGAAAATGACTGGAATCTCGAAGAGGGCCACAGCCCGTATCGGCGGGATCCTTGCGGGGGCAGGATTCATCTTCATCGGTGGCGTGCTGATCGCCAGCTCGCCCGCGCTGGCTGACAACGGCCCGCACGTGTCCAATGCAGGAACCACGGCAATCGGCAGCGGCCCGGATGGCTGCGCCGGATGTCACAGGGCTCACTCGGCCGACGGCCAGGAGTTCCTTCTCCGCGGAGCGTCCGATGAGACGACGCTCTGCACCACATGCCACGGCACCACCGGTACGGGAGCCTCGACGGACGTCGTGTCCGGCCTCGGCTACTCATCGGTCGCACGCGTGGGCACGCCAGGCGCGCTTCGCGGCGGCGGCTTCACCACGGCGGCAATCGGCAGCGGCAACGCTACGCGTGGTCTCAACGCGACGCAGACCGGCACCGACAAGACCCTGCACGTCATCCCGGCCGCGGCCACCGCGACCACCACGACGTCCAAGCATGCGCTCGGCGTGAGCGGGACCATGTGGGGCAGCGGCGCGCTCAACTCCGGCGCCGGTGCAACGATGACGGCCGGCTCCGCCACTGCCCTGCAGTGCGGCTCCTGCCACGACCCGCACGGCAACGGCAACTACCGGATCCTGAAGCCGGCTGGCGCACTCGGCGCGACCCTGCAGGCCACGCCTGCGACGATCGCCTCGGTGTCCGTCGCAGCCGACACGTTCAACGCCGGCCGGTTCGTCTTCACCTACACGACCACCGCAGCGCACGGCTTGATGCCGGGCCAGCCGGTCAGCGTCACGGGTGCGAGCGCCTGCGGGCTACAACGTGGCCGCTCAGATCGTCACCACGACCCCGAGCACCACGACGTTCACGATCCCGAATCAGGCCGCTGACCCGGGTGCGATGACCACGGGCGGCACCGTCTCCCAGGCCTTCGCCAACTCGATCACGAGCGCGGTCGCCAACGGCACGAGCATCGTCTACACGACGGCAGCACCGCACGGCATGATCGTGGGCCAGAAGGTCAGCGTCGCCGGCGTCAACCCGGTGGCCTACAACCTGTCCCGCCAGACGATCACCGCGGTCGACGTCGACGTCGACGATCCGCTCACCTTCACCGTTGCCAACGCGCTGCCGGTCACGGCGTACGTCAGCGGCGGCTACGTGAACGGCATCCCGGATGCGGTCACCAAGGTCTACACCCAGGACAACTTCTGGCGTGCGGATGACCACAACTACACCGGCACGTTCGCCACAGGTACCGTCGTACCAAGACGCGCGATGATCTCGAACATCTCGCAGTGGTGCTCGACCTGCCACACGCGGTACTTCGCCGGCGGCTCCAACGCGCGCAAGTTCGACCAGGGCGACACCGTGTTCAAGTTCCGCCACACCAGCGCCAACGGCACCGAGGGCAGCGCGAACTGCCTGCAGTGCCACGTGGCTCACGGCTCCAACGCCGTGATGGACGGACAGTTCTCCAGCTCGCTTCCCGAGCCGGGTGCCGGTGGAGTCGCCTCCTCCAGCTCGCGACTGCTCCGCATGGACAACCGCGGCATCTGCAACATGTGCCACGCCAACCAGTAGCACCTCGACAGGGGTTTTCCCTCCCCTCCGAACGCCTCGCCCGGTCCTGGATCTCCAGGGCCGGGCGAGTCGGTTGTGCGGGGCTCGTCGGTTGCGGAGGATGCGAGCCGAGCCGGGTCACTACGCTGGACACATGCCTGAGCTGATCCCCGCGCCCGCCATCATCCCCGTCCCCGGCGGCAAGGTGATCGAGGAGTACGTCGGTCACGCGTCCAGCGGCGACGACGCCGTCTCGGTGGCCCACATGATCGCTCCTGCGGGCTGGCAGGAGCCGGCGCAGACCCCGGAGTTCGACGAGTTCACGGTCGTGCTCGACGGCACGATCGACGTCGAGCATGACGAGGGGACCCTGCACCTTCGTTCAGGCCAGGCCATCATCACTCGGGCCGGCGAGCGGATCCGGTACACGTCGGCGCACGGCGCTCGCTACATCGCGGTCTGCCTGCCGGCCTTCCACGGGGGCATCGTCCATCGCGACGACGACGACGAGTACGACCGCGATCCCGTCGAGTGATCAGCCCAGCACGCTGAGCGCGGCCACCCCGACCACGATGATCGCGACGCCGGTTATCTGCAGCCGGCCCAGCCGCTCCCGGAACAGGACGTAGGCGAGGATCGCGGCGATGGGGGCGAACTGCGACGCGAGGACCGATGTCACGGCGACCTGGTACTGCGCACCGATGGCGAACAGCGTGAAGCCGATGACCTCCGCGAACCCCATGGCGACGACCATGGGCGCGGTGGCGCGGGAGATCTCGAGCCGGCGGAGGACCAGGAGGGGGATCAGCAGGGCCAGGACCCCGACCAGCCGCGCCGGAAGCAGCACCCAGGAGATCGGCACCTCGCCGCTCAGGTGACCGCTGGCGTAGAGGGAGACGCCGAAGACGAGTGCTCCGCAGGTGGCGAGCACCACGGCGAGGATGGGTCGCTCGTGCTCGAGGGGCGCCGGGTCGGGAGCGATGGCCGCGAGCACGATGCCACACACGATCAGAAGCAGCAGGAACGCGACGATGGGCGCAATGCTCTCGCCCAGGATCGCGGCGATCACCGCAGCGAGCGCTCCCTCGGTCGCCAGGATGGGGGTGATCACGCCCACCTTGCCGATGCGGAAGGCGAGGGCCGAGAAGACCAGCCCGGTCACATTGCCGATGCCGGAAGCCACCAGCCAGCCGATGTTCGCCCCCGACAGGGCTTCGGGCACACCCGACGCCAGGACGAAGGGCAGGGTGACGACCAGGCCGACGAGCATCGACCAGGCCACGACCGACCAGGAGTTGATCTGCTTGACCGCCCGTGAGGACAGCAGCGAACTGCTCGCGAAGAACAGGGCGGTCCCCAGGCCGCAGACGATGCTGATCACCGCGTGAACGTAGCGCCTCTCACCAGGGCCGGGAACCACCGGGCCGTGGCACTAGGTTCTGTGCATGGTCTCTGATGCCGGCTCCTACTCGCCCGTCCCGTCCGACCTGATCAAGCGGGCGCCCAAGGTGCTGCTGCACGATCACCTCGACGGCGGCCTGCGTGCCGAGACGATCATCGAGCTGGCGACGGACTGCGGCTACTCGGGCCTGCCCAGCACGGACGCCGGCGAGCTCAGCGACTGGTTCGTGGAGGCGGCTTCGTCCGGCAGCCTCGAGCGGTACCTGGAGACGTTCGCGCACACGGTGGGCGTCACGCAGACGGCCGACGCACTGCGGCGGGTGGCCCGCGAGGCGGCGGAGGACCTGGCCGAGGACGGCGTGGTCTACGCCGAGGTCCGGTTCGCGCCCGAGCTGCACATCGAGCAGGGCCTGAACGAGCACCAGATCGTGGAGGAGGTGCTGGCCGGCTTCGCCGAGGGCCAGCGCCGGGCGGCGGCGGCAGGTCGTCCGATCCGCATCGGCGTGCTGCTCACGGCCATCCGGACCGCGACCCATTCGCGTCGAATCGCCGAGCTCGCGGTCGAGTACCGCGACCGGGGCGTCGTGGGCTTCGACATCGCCGGCGCCGAGGCCGGCTTCCCGCCCACGCGGCACCTCGACGCCTTCGAGTACCTGCGCCGCGAGAACGCGCACTTCACGATCCACGCCGGTGAGGCGTTCGGGCTGCCGAGCATCTGGGAGGCCCTGCAATGGTGCGGCGCGGACCGCCTGGGCCATGGCGTGCGGATCATCGACGACATCCAGGTCGGCCCGGACGGACGGCCGCGCCTGGGCAGGCTGGCCGCCTACGTCCGCGATCGCCGCATCCCGCTGGAGATGTGCCCCTCGTCCAACGTCCAGACGGGAGCGGCCGACAGCATCGCGCACCACCCCATCGGCATGCTGAGGCGTCTCGGCTTCCGGGTGACGGTCAACACCGACAACCGGCTCATGTCGGCGACGTCGATGACCCACGAGATGGAGCTGCTCAGCGGTGCGTTCGGGTACGGACTCGACGACCTGCAGTGGTTCACCCTCAATGCGATGAAGAGCGCCTTCATCCCCTTCGACGAGCGGCTCGCTCTCATCAACGAGCGCATCAAGCCGCAGTACGCTTCGCTCAGGGCAGTTCTGGCGGAACGCCTCACGGAAAGGATCTGACATGGCTCTCCTGGAGGTCGTCGAGTCCGGGCACGAGCGGGTGACCGACCTGCGCTTGGAGCTCGACAAGGTGCGCGACGCGCTCGACCGCACCGACGCGGTGCTGGGCACCACGGACAGCGCGCTGGTCAGGGCCGAGGGCGCCATCGTCACCGGGCGCCGCGTGGCGCCGATCGTGCTGGCCGTGGTCGCGGTGGCCGTGGTGGGCGCGGTTGCCCTGGTCGTCTGGCGTCGGCGCAGCCGCGACCTGGACCTGGAGGGGGACGCCGGCCCCGCCTGACCGCGACGCGACCCAGATGGTCGCGAAAAGACGGCCCAAGGGCCGCCTGCGCGACCATCTGGGTCGCGTCGCGGGGTGGGAGCGATCAGGCCGGCGTCGGCGCGGCAGCGTCCGGCGGCAGTCGACGTCCGGCGGGATCAGCAGGGTCATCGCCTCGATCACGACGTCGAATCCGGCCCGCTCGTAGGTGCGTCGGGCGTCGTTGCCCGCCGTCACCGCCAGGCACAGCGAGTCGAAACCGTCTTCGACCAGCAGGCGCTGCGCGTGGGCGATCATCGCCGACCCGACGCCGGACCCGCGCAGCGTGGGATCGCGCCAGATGTCGGCGATCCACGGGCCGCCCAGCGGCGGCTCCCGGTCGCGGACATTGACCATGATGCCGGCCACCGGCGTGCCCGACCGGTCGGCGAGCAGCGTGGTCGAGCGGTGCATGGGGCCCATCGTCGTGCCGTCGACGATGCGCTGGATGAAGTCGATCGACGCCCGATCGTCGCCGGCGAAGTGATCGGGATGAGCAGGTGGGAACGCCGCCCGCCAGCTGGGCAGGATCGGCGACCACAGTGCCGGATCGGGCGAGACCGGCAGTCCGACCAGCCGGAAGCGGGGGTCGTCGAAGAGTGCCCCGACGTGCTCGTCCAGCGCGCACTGCATGACGAAGGAGTGCCGGTGCTCGGTGCACCCCGCCTCCGTCAGCGCAGCGGCCAGTCGGAGGTCATCCGTGGCGAGCAGCCAGCCGCCCAGTTGGCCAACGGCAGCGTCCGCGGCCGCCTGACGGCTGCGTCCGGCGGCGACCGCGACCAGGTCGGCGATCGGCAGGTCGTCGCGGCGCCCCTCGACGAACTCGAGCACGGCACCGCTCTCGTCGAAGAGCGTCGTGCGGTCGGCGGTCATCGTGGTGCGGCCCTCCCCGTGCGTCGTCGTCGAGAGGCTATCGTCAGACCCGATACGCACGACGTCGCGCGGTGGGGGTGAGGAGGCCGTGGTGCCCACGTCGCCCCTCGACGGACGCCTCGTCGCCCATGTCGTCGGAGACGCGGACCGGGTGCCGTGGGGAGGCGCCTCCGCGCTCAGGGCACTGGGGCTCACCGTCCGCATCGTCCCGGCGGTGCCGGCCGACAGCCTGCCCGCCGATCTCGAGGCGGTCGCCGACGTGGCCCGGTTCACCGCACTCAACGGTCGCCCCCCGCTTCGCGAGGAGGTCGGCTGTGCCATGGCGCACGCGGCCTCCTGCTCGGCCCTAGTCAGGGGCGAGCACGACTGGGCCCTCGTCCTCGAGGACGATGCCGTGGTCCGCGACGCCGCTGCCCTCGTGGATCGGGTCGGTCAGGTGATGTCCGCGTGGCCGGGTCCGGAGCCTCTCGTGTACTCGTTCTTCACCGAGGGCGAGATCCGGGCGTCGGGCCTCGCGCAGGGACCCGTGCCCGGCTCGCTGGCGCTGCCCTTCACGCTCGGCATGTGCGTCGGCTACCTGGTCAACGGCGCCGCCGCGGCGCTGATCGCGGATCGGCAGCAGCCCGTCTCGTCGGTTGCCGACTGGCCGGTGGAGCCACCAGAGGTCACGTACTGCCTGGACCTGACGGGACTGGTCGGGCACCCCACGCGGGATGAGGTGCCCTCGACCATCGTCACGACCGGCCCTGACCCGCGAGTCCTGTCACGCGCGGCCAAGGTGCAGATCTGGACGGGAGTGTGGTTCCTGAGGCACCGGGGACACTTCGACGGTGCCGCCGACTACCGGCGTCGGATGCTGTCGCGGCGGGCGTTCTTCCATCGCCGCATCCGACTCTGACCGCGGTCTCCGGCTCCGGGCGTCGGAACCGCGGACTACACGCCCAGCGGGTGCCAGACGGTCTTCGTCTCGACGAACGCTCGGATGCGCGACAGGCCCGGATCGGCGAACCAGTCGGGGCCGTCGGCCGCCGCACGCGCTTGACGGTGCCGGCCGCCGACCGCTCGAGGTCCGCGGCGGCGACCGCGTCGTCGATGCCCGTCAGGTCCACGGCGTTGACGTCCGCATGGCTGGCCAGCCACGGCATCATCTCGCCGGCATCTCCGGTGAGGACGTTGATGGTTCCGCCGGGGACGTCCGACGTGGCCAGCACCTCCGTCAGCGTGATGGCGGGCAGCGGACGCGCGGTGCTGGCGATCGCGATGACCGCGTTGCCGGAGACCACGATCGGGGCGATGACGCTGACCAGTCCCAGCAGGGACGAGTCCTGCGGTGCCACCGCGGCCACCACGCCGGTCGGCTCGGGGATCGAGAAGTTGAAGTAGGGCCCCGACACCGGGTTGGCTGACCCCAGCACCTGGGCGAGCTTGTCGGCCCAGCCCGCGTACCAGACCCAGCGGTCGATGGCGGCCTCCACCTGACGCCCGGCGGTTGCCTCGTCGGTGCCCTCGGCGGCGCGCACGTCGGACACGAACTGGGCGCGACGGCCCTCCATGACCTCGGCCACGCGATAGAGCACCTGGGCGCGGTTGTACGCCGTCGCCGCGCTCCAGGCGCCGAAGCCCTTGCGCGCGGCGAGGACGGCGTCGCGGGCGTCCTTGCGGGAGGCCTTCGCGGCGTTGGCGAGGAAGGATCCGTCGGCCGCGGTGACCTCGTAGCTGCGTCCGGACTCGCTCCGCGGGAACGCGCCGCCGACGAAGAGCTTGTAGGTCTTGCGGACTTCGAGCCGGTCGGTCATCGTGACGCCTCCGCATCGAGGTACGCGGAGAGGCCCTGGATGCCACCCTCGCGACCGAACCCGGACTCCTTGTAGCCGCCGAACGGGCTGGCCGGGTCGAACCGGTTGAATGTGTTCGCCCACACGACGCCCGCTCGCAGCCGCTCCGCCATCCACAGGATGCGGCTGCCCTTCTCGGTCCAGATGCCCGCGGAGAGGCCGTAGGGGGTGTTGTTGGCCTTCTCGACGGCCTCCTCGGGCGTGCGGAACGTGAGCACGGACAGGACCGGGCCGAAGATCTCCTCGCGGGCGATGCGATGGGCCTGCGTCACTCCCGTGAAGACCGTCGGCGGGAACCACCAGCCGCGGTCCGGGAGCACGCAGGGCGCGCTCCAGCGCTCGGCCCCCTCCTCCTCGCCGGAGGCGACGAGCTCGTCGATCTTGGCGAGCTGAGCGGCCGAGTTGATGGCCCCGATGTCGGTGTTCTTGTCGAGCGGATCGCCGAGTCGAAGCGTGCCCAGCCGACGCTTGAGGGCATCGATGGCCTCGTCGGCGATCGACTCCTGCAGGAGCAGGCGCGAGCCGGCGCAGCACACGTGGCCCTGGTTGAAGTAGATGCCGTTGACGACGCCCTCGATGGCCTGGTCGATCGGGGCGTCGTCGAAGATGACGTTCGCCGCCTTGCCGCCGAGCTCGAGGGACAGCCGCTTCGTGGTCCCGGCCAGCTGGCGCATGATCGCCTTGCCGACCTCCGTGGATCCGGTGAACGCGACCTTGTCGACACCGGGATGCTCGACCAGCAGCCGTCCGGTGTCACCCGCGCCGGTGATGATGTTGACGACGCCCGGGGGCAGGTCGGCCTGTCGGCAGATGTCGGCGAAGGCGAGCGCGGACAGCGAGGTGGTCTCGGCCGGCTTGAGGACGACGGTGTTCCCGCAGGCGAGGGCCGGCGCGATCTTCCAGGCCAGCATGAGCAGCGGGAAGTTCCAGGGGATGACCTGGGCGGCGACGCCGATGGGTCGCGGATCCGGGCCCAGCCCCGCATGGTCGAGCTTGTCGGCCCAGCCCGCGTGGTAGAAGAAGTGCGCCGCCACCAGCGGGATGTCGACGTCGCGCGACTCGCGGATCGGCTTGCCGTTGTCGAGCGTCTCGAGGACGGCGAGCTCGCGAGCGCGCTCCTGGACCAGCCGTGCGATCCGGAACAGGTACGTGGCCCGGTCCCGTCCGCTCATGGGTCCCCAGACGTCGTCGTACGCCGTGCGGGCCGCCCGCACCGCCCGATCGACGTCGTCGGCGCCCGCCTCGGAGATGTCGGAGAGCACCTCCTCGGTCGCGGGGTTGACCGTCTTGAAGGTCGTGCCGCTGCTCGCATCGACGAACTCGCCGTTGATGAACAGGCCGTACGACGAGGCGATGTCGACCACGCTGCGCGATTCGGGCGCAGGGGCGTACTCGAAGCTCACTGGATCTCCCGTCAGTCGATCGTGACGTAGTCGGGGCCGGAGTAGTGGCCGGTGGCCATGCGCTGCCGCTGCAGGAGCAGGTCGTTGAGGAGCGTCGATGCGCCGAAGCGGAACAGCTCCGGCGTCAGCCACTGCTCCCCGACGGTCTCGTTGACGAGCACCAGGTACTTGATGGCGTCCTTGCTCGTGCGGATGCCGCCTGCGGCCTTGACGCCGATGGTGCGTCCGGTGGCGCGCTGGAAGTCGCGGACCGCCTCGAGCATGACCAGGGTCACGGGCGGGGTGGCGGCCGGTGACACCTTGCCCGTGGACGTCTTGATGAAGTCGGCGCCGGCCAGCATCGCCAGCCAGGAGGCACGTCGGACGTTGTCGAGAGTGCGCAGCTCGCCGGTCTCGAGGATCACCTTGAGGTGTGCCGCTCCGCACGCCTCCTTGACCGCGACGATCTCGTCGAAGACGCGGTCGTAGTGGCCGGACAGGAAGGCGCCGCGGTCGATGACCATGTCGATCTCGTCGGCGCCCGCGGCCACCGCGTCCCTGGTGTCGAGGAGCTTGACGCCCAGGCTGGCGCGACCGGACGGGAACGCCGTGGCGACGGCCGCGACGTGCACGGCGTCGCCGACGACCGCCCGGGCCGTGCCCGCCATGTCGCCGTAGACGCAGACCGCGGCGACGCTGGGCGTTCCGGGGTCGGTCGGGTCGGGACGCAGCGCCTTCGCGCACATCGCGCGAACCTTGCCCTCGGTGTCGGCGCCCTCGAGGGTGGTCAGGTCGACCATGCGGATCGCCATGTCGATGGCCCATGACTTGGACTCGTTCTTGATCGACCGGGTGCCGAGGGCGGCGGTCCTGGCGTGGGCCCCAACCTCGTCGACGCCGGCGAGGCCGTGCAGGAAGCGTCGAAGCGATCCCGGGCCGGAGTCGGGGAGCATGTCGGCGAGCACGGACGTCACTTTGCCTACTGTAGCCATCGGCGCAGGTCGTCAGCCATGGCCGCGAGCCGGGCCGAGGCGGTGACCCGCGCGAGGTCGAGGTCGCCGTCGGTGACCGGCACGACGCTCTGCAGGTAGCTCTTGACCTTGGGCTCGGTGCCGCTCGGCCGGATGATGACGCGTGAGCCGCCGCCGAGGTCGAACCGGAGCCCATCCGTCGGCGGGAGACCGGCCCATCCCTCCTCCAGGTCGTCGAGCCGCTGCACGGGCAGGCCGCCGATCTCCGCCGGCGGCCGGGCGCGCAGCTCCGCCATGATCGAGGCGATGCGGGCCAGGTCGGTGAAGCGCACCGCGACCTGGCCGGTGGCGTGCACGCCGTGCTGCCGCGCCAGATCGTCGAGGACGTCGAAGACGGTGCGCCCTCGGGCCTTCAGCGTCGCGACCATCTCGACGACGAGCAGGCCGGCCGAGATTCCGTCCTTGTCCATGACGTGGGCCGGGTCGACGCAGTAGCCGAGCGCCTCCTCCTGGCCGAAGACGAGGTGGTCGGCCCGGGCGATCCACTTGAAGCCGGTGAGGGTCTGGGCGTAGTCGAGCCCGGCGGCGCGGGCGATCCCCTCGAGCATGGAGCAGGACACGAGCGACTGCGAGAACGTCCCGCTGGTCGCCCCGCGCTGGATGATCCACCAGCCGAGGAGCATGCCGGCCTCGTCGCCGGTCAGCATGCGCCAGCCGTCCGGTCCCTTCGCCGCGACGGCGCAGCGGTCGGCGTCCGGGTCGTTCGCGATGACGACGTCGGCCTCGTTCGCCTGGGCCGCTTCGAGGGACAGGTCGATCGCCCCGGGCTCCTCGGGGTTGGGGAAGGCGACGGTCGGGAAGTCGGGGTCGGGCGCGAACTGCGCGACGACGGGGATCGGGCGCGGGTAACCCGCTCGGTCGAGAACGGACGTGAAGACGTCGCCGCCCACGCCATGCATCGCCGAGTAGACGACGGCTATGTCGCGGGGCGAGCCCGCGCCGATCAGGTCGGCGACCTGTCCGACGTAGTCGTCGAGGACGTCGTCGCCCAGCGTCGTCCACTCGTCGCCGTGCGGCAGGTCGGCCACCGGGCCGAGTTCGCTCACCGACGCGATGTGGGCGCTGATCTCGACGTCGCCGGGAGTGACCAGCTGGCCGCCGTCGCCGAGGTAGACCTTGTAGCCGTTGTCCTGCGGCGGATTGTGGCTGGCCGTGACCATCACCCCGGCGGCGCACCCGAGATGACGGACGGCATACGCCAGTACGGGAGTGGGCAGGGCCCGAGGCAGGACCATGGCGCCGATGCCAGCGCCGGCCATGATCTGCGCCGTCGCCCGCGCGAACTGGTCGGACTTGTGCCGCGCGTCGTAGCCGATGACGACCGCTCCGCCGCCTCGTTCGCCCAGGTAGGCGGCCAGTCCGGCGGCGGCGCGAGCCACCACCACGAGGTTCATGCGGTTGGGGCCGGGGCCAAGCTTGCCGCGCAGCCCGGCCGTGCCGAATTCCAGCGTGCCGGTGAAGGCGTCGACGATCTCGGCTACGGCCCCGGCGTCGCCCCCTTCGCGCGGCGGCGATGCGCGCCTCGAGCTCCGCGCGGGTGTCGGGGTCGGGGTCGGCCGAAGCCCAGTCGCGTGCCTCGTCCAGGAGGGCGCTCATAGGGCGCCGATCACGCGCGAGAGGAGGCCGCCCATGCGGGTCGCGGATGCCTGGCCGAACGCCAGGACCTCCTCGTGGTTGAGCGGCTCCCCGGTCATGCCAGCCGCCAGGTTCGTGACGAGGGACAGTCCGAGCACCTCCATGCCGAGCGAGGCGCTGACGATGGCCTCCATCGCCGTGCTCATGCCGACCAGGCTGCCGCCGATCGCGCGCACCATGGCGATCTCGGCCGGGGTCTCGTACATCGGTCCGCGGAACTGCGCGTAGACGCCCTCCGCGAGTTGGGGCTCGAGCTCCTTGCACAGCGAGCGCAGACGACGCGAGTACAGGTCGGTGAGGTCGACGAAGTGCGCCCCGTGGAGCGGGGAGGTGCCGGTGAGATTGATGTGGTCGCGGATCAGGACGGGGGTGCCCGGCGCCCAGTCGGGGTTGAGGCCGCCGCAGCCGTTGGTGAGCACGACGATCGAGCAGCCGGCCGCCGCTGCGGTGCGCACCCCGTGCGTGACGGCATCGATGCCGTGCTCCTCGTAGAGGTGGGTGCGCCCCAGGAAGACGAGGACCCTCGTGCCGGCGACGTCGACGGAGCGGACGCGACCGGCATGGCCGGCGACGGACGGGGGCGCGAAGTGCGGCAGGTCCGTCACCGCGAAGTCGGCGAGGGTCTCGCCGAGCATGTCGGCGGCGGGCACCCACCCCGACCCCAGGACGACGGCCACCTCGTGGTTGGGGCTCCCCGTGAGGTCGGCCAGCGCGACCGCCGCCTCGTTCGCGCGCTCGGTTGCCATGACGGTGCTCGGGTGTGTGCTCACCGCCCGACGATATCGGCCGGACACGGGCCGATGCCTGCGGTTCGCGCAGCAGCCGTCCTCTGCGCTACTCGGCGGCGATGTGCAGCCGGCGGGCTGCCTCAGCGATGGTGCCGGACATGCTCGGGTAGACGGTGAACGTGGCGGCGACCTCGTCGACGGTCAGCCGCTGCTCGACGGCGATCGTCAGGGGGTGGATCAGCTCGCTGGCGTAAGGGCTCACGATCACGGCCCCGGCGACGATGCGCGAGCCGCGGCGGCACAGGATCTTGACGAATCCGTCCGCGTGTCCCTCCATCTTGGCGCGCGCGTTGTGCGCCAGCGGCACGATGGCGACGTCGCCGCGGAAGCTGCCGTCGTCGAGGTCCTTCTGCGTCAGCCCGACCGTGGCGATCTCCGGGTTGGTGAAGACCGTGCTCGACACCTGCGTCAGCTCGATCGGCGTCACGGCGTCGCCCAGCGCATGCCACATCGCGATACGCCCCTGCATGGCGGCCACGGACGCCAGCATCAGCACGCCGGTGCAGTCGCCGGCCGCGTACACGCCGCGGCGAGACGTGCGCGACACTCGGTCGACCTGGATGAATCCGCGCTCGTCGGTCTCGACTCCCGCCGCCTCGAGGCCGAGGTCGTCGGTGTTGGGCAGCGATCCCACGGCCATCAGCACATGGGTGCCGGTGACGATCTCGCCGGTGCTCAGCGTCACGGCGACGCCGTCGTCGGTCCGGTGGGCGGCGACGGCCCGCGACCGGCTCAGGACCTCCAGGCCGCGGCGGCGGTAGACCTCCTCCAGGACCCGCGCCGCATCGGGGTCCTCGCTCGGCAGGACGTGCTCGCGAGAGGAGATGAGGACGACCTTGCTGCCCAGTGCGTGGTACGCGCCGGCGAACTCGGCGCCGGTCACGCCCGACCCGACGACGATCAGCCGCGTCGGGCACCTCGGGCAGGTCGTAGACCTGCTCCCAGGTGAGGATGCGCTCGCCGTCCGGCAGCGCCTCGGGCAGCACCCGCGGGCGCGCGCCGGTAGCGATGAGCACGGCGTCGCACGCCAGCACCTCGACGTGTCCGTCGGCGTGGGTCGCGACGACGCGTCCGGCGTCGTCGAGTCGGCCCAGGCCCTTGACGATGCGGATGCCCTCACGCTCCAGGCGGTCACGGATGTCGGCGCTCTGCGCCTGCGCGAGGGCAAGGATGCGAGCGTTGACGGCAGCGAGGTCGACGCCCACGAGCGAGCGGTCCGGCGTCAGTCCGTGGATGAGGACGCCGAGATCGGCGCTGTTCGCGGTCTCGGTCATCACGTTCGCCGTGGCGATCAATGCCTTGCTCGGAACGCAGTCGGTCAGCACGGCGGAGCCGCCCAGGCCGTCGCGGTCCACCACTGTCACCTCGGCGCCGAGCTGACGGGCCACGAGGGCCGCCTCGTATCCGCCGGGGCCTCCTCCGACAATCACCACGCTGGTCACGCGCGGCATTCTTCCGTACGCCCCCTCAGGTCCCTACTCTGGTGCGTGTGACGTTGTATGCCGCCTACGGGTCCAACCTGGATCCGCATCGCATGGCGCAGCGTGCGCCCGCCTCGCCGGTGCGGGGGACCGGCTGGCTCAGAGGCTGGCGGTTGACCTTCGCGGGCGAGGAACTCGGCTGGGGTGGGGCGATGGCCACGGTCGTCGAGGATCCGGATGCGTCGGTCTTCGTCATGCTCTACGACGTGCCCCCGATGGACGAGCAGTTCCTCGACGTGTGGGAGGACCTCGACCTCGGACTGTGGCGCAAGATCCGCGTGCGCGTCCACACGTACGACGACGAGCCCCTCGCCTGGCTCTACGTCCTGGACGCCTACGAGGGCGGGCTGCCGTCGAAGCAGCATGTCGAGGTCATCGCGCAGAGTGCCGAGTTGGCCGGGGCGCCCGCGTACTACGTCACGTGGCTGCGCGAGCAACCCTGCCAGGCGATGCCGGACGACTGACCCACCCCCCCCACCCCACCCCACCCCACCCCACTTCGCCGACGCGACCCAGATGGTCGCGAAAACGCTGCGCAAAGCCCCCTTTCGCAACCATCTGGGTCGTCTCGGCGGGGCTGTGGACAGCGGGTTGCCGGCCGCGCCCGGACGCGACATCGTGCGCCGGTGCCCAACCCCGCGCGCATCGATGCCACCGCGAACCGCGTCCGCGCCATCTCGACGGGGCCCGTGCCCGTCTCACGTCTCCTTGACGTCGGCCTCACCCGCGCACAGGTGCGATCGGCCGTGTCGGCGGGAGGCCTGATCGTCCTGCGACGCGGGATCGTGCTACCGGGGGAGGACTGGGAGTCCGGCTCCCTCGACGTGCGTCGCAGATGGGCACTCCAGGCCGCCCTGATCGCCTACCCCCGGGCCTTCGCCAGCCACGACACCGCAGCCTGGCTGCGTGGGCTGCCCGACTACCGCCGCGAGTCGAGATCGGACGGCCCGGTGCCCGCGACGACGATCACACGGTTGGGTGCGGGTCGACGAGACGACTGGTTGCGGATCCACGGCTGCGACACCCCCCGGTCATTCGTGACGGACCTCGGCGACGTGCCGGTGACCGACCTCGCCCGCACCAGTATCGAACTGTCGGCGACCCGGTCCCTTCGGACGGCCGTGGTCTACCTAGACGCCGGGATGCGCTTGTGGGTCGCCGAGGCGGCCGGCCGGGTGCCGATCCGGGAGGCAGTCCACGACCCTCGACTCCGTGCCGCGGCTCGACTGCACTGGCATGCAGCACTCGGACCATATGCGCGACACCGCTGGGTCAGGCTCGTCCGGGTCGCGGTCGAGATCGCCGATCCGGCAGCGGAGACCGTCCTCGAATCGGTGTCGAGGGCCAGCATCGCGGAGTCGGACATTCCCGTGCCGCGACTCGGGGTCCCCGTGGTCGGCGACGACGGCCGGCGCTACTGGGTCGACATGGCATGGGACGAGTACCGCGTCATCGGTGAGGCGGACGGGGCTGTCAAGTACGTGGATCGAGACGCGCTGGTCCAGGAGAAGCGCCGTCAGGAGGCGATCGAGGCGCAGGGGTGGCGTTTCGTGCGCTGGGGCATGCCGGACGTCGTGCCGGATCCGGAGCCGATGCTGAACCGGATCAGGCGCGCCCTCTTCCCCTGACCCCGCGACTTCCCCTGACCCCGCGACGCGACCCGGAAGGTCGCCAAACTGCCCCTGAACCGCCCTTTTCGCGACCTTCCGGGTCGCGTCGGCGTGGGGGTGCTAGAAGTCGCCTCCGCCGCCGAAGTCTCCGCCGCCGAAGTCCCCGCCGCCGCCGCCCCAGCCGCCGTCTCCGCCGCCACCCCAGCCGCCGAAGCCCGCCGAGTCGACGCCGGACGTGGTGACCCCCGGAGAGTGCCACATGCTGCTCATCATCGTGCCCACCATGACCGCGGTCATGACGTCACCGAAGGGGGAGTAGTACCCACGCGTGTAGGCGCCGTACTCGGGTCCGGCCTGCCAGTAGGGACGGACGCCCCCTGCGGTGGCCACCTGCAGTCCCTGTGGCTGCTGCCCCGACTCGACCGTCGTGCGGCACGCCGCGCACATCGGCACGTCGCGGGCCGCGAGTCCCGGTGGCGCCCAGAGCACGTCGGCGATGCTCGGTCCGTGCCGCGGGTCGACGAAGCACGGGGGTCGACGCTCGGGCAGCGGCTCCTGGGCCAGCCGGGCATCGACGCACGCCAGGGAGTATCGACCGTCCTCGAGGGCGGTGGTGACGTTGACGGCGTCCGCCGGGCTCCGCATCGCCGAGACGGCGAACTTCGCCCGGTCGTAGCTGTCGAGGGCGTGCTGCATGTCAGCGCGGGTGGCGTCGTCGAAGTCCGGATCGTCGAGGCTGAAGGAGCCCAGTCGCTCGCCGTATGCGGTGATGTCGTCGTCGACGGTCCGACGAACTGACGCGAGCTGGACGGCCTGCTTCTTGCGGGCCTTGCGCACGACTACCACGACGACCACCGCCCCGCCGATGAGCAGGACGAGGAGGAACACGAGTGCTCCAGCGCCACTGCCGGACTCACCGCCCGACGAGGCGGTACCGCCACTGGCCTCCTGGCCCACGAGCGTGACGAACTGCGACAGCACCGCGTAGACGCCGTCGGCCTTGGCCTGCTGGAAGGCCTGGGTCGCGAGCGCGGGAGCCGGGAACGTCGACGATGTCGAGTCGGCGCGGAACTGGTTGCCGACGACGACGGCGTACACCCCGTCGAGCCCGACCTCGTTGCCCAGGGCGGTTGCGACCTCGTTGACGTCCCCTCCGCCCAGCGCCGACTCCGGCAGCACGGCGATGAAGATGGGCACGCCGTCGGCCTCGAGCGTGGCCGACACCTGCGACGTGAGATCGGCGACCTCCCCGTCGGACAGGGCGAGCTCGGCGGTCGGGTCGCTGTAGACCGAGGTGCCGCCGCGGAGCGCCGCAGCCGCCTCCGACACGTCCGGGGCGGACCACGCCGACGGGGCCAGACCCACGGCGAGGCCGAGGGCGCAGAGGACGGCGAGTACGGGGGCGGCGGTCCGGCGTGCGGTCATGCCTCCACGTTACGTCGTCGGCCGACCACGGGCGACTTCAGTCCTTGATCTCGCACAGGACCGTGCCGGTGGGGACGGTGGCGCCCTTCTCCGCGGTGAGCTTGGCGATCGTGCCCGACTTGTGCGCGTTGAGGGGCTGCTCCATCTTCATCGCCTCGAGGACGACGATGAGGTCGCCCTCGGCGACGGTCTGGCCCTCCTCGACCTCGACCTTGACGATCGTGCCCTGCATCGGAGCCACGAGAGAGTCGCCCGTCGCACCGGAGCCGGCCTTCTTGCCGGCCTTGCGCTTCTTCGGACCGGCAGCACCGGCGCCGACCGCGCTGCCGGCGCCGAGTCCGGCGGGCAGGGTGACGGCCAGGCGCTTGCCGCCTACCTCGACGACGACCGTCTCGCGCTCGTCGGGCTCGATGATCCCGTCCACGACCCCCGAGTACGACGGGATCTGGTTGTCGAACTCGGTCTCGATCCACCGGGTATGGACCGTGAACGCGTCGTCGGGATCGACGGGAGCGAACGCGGGGTCGCGCACGACGACGCGATGGAACGTCAGGGCGGTGGCGATGCCGTCGACCTCGAACTCGTCAAGGGCTCGCCGGGCACGTGCGAGGGCCTCCTCGCGGGTGGCTCCGGTGACGATGAGCTTGGCGAGCAGGGAGTCGAAGTTGCCGCCGATGACGTCACCGGCCCGGAAGCCGGAATCCACGCGGATGCCGGGGCCGGTCGGCAGGTTCCAGACGGTGAGGGCGCCCGGGGCGGGCATGAAGCCCCGGCCCGGATCCTCGCCGTTGATGCGGAACTCGAAGGAGTGCCCGCGCAGGACCGGGTCGTCGTAGTCGATGACGCCGCCCTCGGCGATGCGGAACTGCTCGCGCACCAGGTCGATCCCGGCGACCTCCTCGGTGACCGGGTGCTCGACCTGCAGGCGGGTGTTCACCTCGAGGAAGGAGATAGTGCCGTCGGTGCCGACGAGGAACTCGCAGGTGCCGGCGTTGTAGTAGCCAGCCTCCTTGATGATCGCCTTGGACGACGCGTACAGCTCACGCAGCTGGTCGTCGGAGAGGTAGGGAGCGGGTGCCTCCTCCACCAGCTTCTGGTGCCGGCGCTGCAGCGAGCAGTCACGGGTCGACACCACGACGACGTTGCCGTGCATGTCGGCCAGGCACTGGGTCTCCACGTGGCGCGGGTTGTCGAGGTACCGCTCGACGAAGCACTCGCCACGGCCGAACGCCGCGACGGCCTCGCGGACGGCGGAGTCGTAGAGGTCGGGGATCTCGTCGAGGTTGCGGGCCACCTTGAGGCCGCGGCCGCCGCCGCCGAATGCCGCCTTGATCGCCACCGGCATACCGTGCTCCTTGGCGAACGCGACGACCTCGTCGGCGCCCGTGACCGGATCGGCGGTGCCTGGCACCTGCGGCGCACCGGCGCGCTGCGCGATGTGCCGGGCCGAGACCTTGTCGCCGAGTGACCTGATGGCGGCCGGCGGCGGCCCGATCCAGGTCAGGCCTGCGTCGATGACAGCCTGCGCGAAGTCCGCGTTCTCCGACAGGAATCCGTACCCCGGGTGCACCGCGTCGGCGCCGGCCTTGGCGGCAGCGTCGAGGATCTTGCCCATGTCCAGGTACGACTCGGCCGACGTGTTGCCGCCGAGCGCGAAGGCCTGGTCCGCGAGCGTCACGTGCAGGGCGTCGCGATCGGGGTCGGCGTACACGGCGACGGACTGCAGACCGGCATCCCTGCAGGCGCGGATGACGCGGACGGCGATCTCGCCGCGGTTGGCGATCAGGACGGTATGCACGTCACTGGACCCTCTCTTTGGTGATGTTCCGACGATATCGACAACGCTCCACGCATGGGGTGGTCACCGCCTATGGCGGTGACCACAGGTCGGTCCAGACGATTCCGATGTCGCGCAGCAGCAACCGGAGCAGCGGCAGCGAGAGTCCGATGACATTCGAGGGATCCCCCTCGATTCGCTCGACGAACGGCCCCCCGAGTCCGTCCAGCGTGAACGCGCCCGCCACGCGGAGCGGCTCGCCGGTCGCGATGTAGGCGTCCATCTCCTGCTCGCTGGGCGTCGCGTGCCACACCTCGGTGCTCGCGACCGCGCCGACCTCCTGCCCGGTCGCCGGGCGGACGATCCAGTGACCCGTGCGCAGGGTGCCGCGGCTGCCGGCCATCTCGCGCCATCGCAGCTTCGCCTCCTCGGCCGTGGCCGGCTTGCCGTGCGCCACGCCGTCCATCTCGAGGATGGAGTCGCAGCCGATCACGACCGGGTCGTCGTAGGTACCGACGCGCGATGCCACGTCGCGAGCCTTTGCCGTGGCCAGCCACATGCACAGGTCCTCGGGGGCCAGGTCGGCAAGCGCGCGCGTCAGCTCGTCCTCGTCGACGTCGCTGACCACGACGTGCGGCACCACACCGGCGTTCACGAGCAGGGCGAGGCGCGCGGGCGAGGCCGAGGCGAGGACCAGCGTTGTCAACGGATGCCTCGCTACCGCGGCATCGTCGAGGCGCGCCAGGCGCCGAAGCCAGGCCGCAGGGATGGTCGGACCTGACGGCTCTTGCGCGCCCAGAGGCTGAACTTCGGCTCCTCCGCCGAGCCGGAGCCGCGGACGGTCACCACGGCCACGACGACGGCCACCTCCTCCGGTGTCGGGTTGCCGGAGACGATCCGAAGGAGCGGCGTTCGATGCTCGTGGTCCTGCTCCGGGCGGGCGGCCGGCGGGATCGCGTCGGGACTCACGGCCAGGACCTCTCGCCGGTCACAGCGGGATGTTCCCGTGCTTGCGGGGCGGGCGGCTGGCGCGCTTGTTGCGCAGTGCCCGCAGCGCGCGGGTGATCATCATGCGGGACTCGTGGGGGAAGATGACGCGGTCGATGTAGCCGCGCTCCGCGGCGGTGTACGGGTTGGCGAGCTCGTCGGTGTACTCGTCGATCAGGCGCTTGCGCTCGGTCTCGGGGTCCTCGGCGGCGCCGAGCTCCTTGCGGTACAGGATGTTGACGGCGCCCTGCGCGCCCATGACGGCGATCTCGGCGGTGGGCCAGGCGAGGTTGATGTCGGCGCCGAGGTGCTTGGAGCCCATGACGTCGTAGGCGCCGCCGTACGCCTTGCGGGTGATGACGGTGATGAGGGGGACGGTGGCCTCGGCGTAGGCGTAGATGAGCTTGGCGCCGCGCCGGATGATGCCGTTCCACTCCTGGTCGGTGCCGGGCAGGAAGCCGGGCACGTCGACGAACGTCAGGACGGGGATGTTGAACGCGTCGCAGGTGCGCACGAACCGGGCGGCCTTCTCGGAGGCGTCGATGTCGAGGGTGCCGGCGAACTGCATGGGCTGGTTGGCGACGATGCCGACCGCGTGGCCCTCGACGCGGCCGAAGCCGCAGATGATGTTGGGGGCGAACAGCGGCTGGGTCTCGAGGAACTCGCCGTCGTCGAGGATGTGCTCGATGACGCGGTGCATGTCGTACGGCTGGTTCGGGGAGTCGGGCATCAGCGTGTCGAGCTCGTAGTCCTCGTCCGTGAACGACAGGTCCGCCTCGAACGGGTACGTCGGCGGGTCCTCGAGGTTGTTGCTGGGCAGGTAGGAGAGCAGCGCCTTGACGTACTCCATGGCGTCGTCCTCGTCGGTGGCCATGTAGTGCGCGACGCCGGACTTGGAGTTGTGGGTGCGGGCGCCACCCAGCTCCTCGAACTCCACGTCCTCGCCGGTGACCGTCTTGATGACGTCGGGTCCGGTGATGAACATGTGCGACGTCTGGTCGACCATGATGGTGAAGTCGGTGATCGCGGGGGAGTAGACCGCGCCGCCGGCGCAGGGTCCCATGACCAGGGAGATCTGCGGGATCACGCCGGACGACATGACGTTGCGGCGGAAGATCTCGCCGTACAGTCCCAGGGACACGACGCCCTCCTGGATGCGGGCGCCGCCGGAGTCGTTCAGGCCGATGACCGGGCAGCCGATCTTCATGGCCATGTCCATGACCTTGACGATCTTCTCGCCGAACACCTCGCCCAGAGATCCGCCGAACACCGTGAAGTCCTGGGCGAACACGCACACCGGGCGACCGTCGATGGTGCCGTAGCCGGTCACGACGCCGTCGCCGTACGGACGGTTCGCCTCGAGCCCGAACGCGTGCGACCGGTGCTTGGCCAGCCCGTCGAGCTGCTGGAAGGAGTCCTCGTCCAGCAGCTCGAGAATCCGCTCCATGGCGGTCTTCTTGCCACGGGCGTGCTGCTTGTCGACGGCCGTCTGCCGACGGCTCAACGCCTGGTCCCGGCGCGCCTTGAGGTCCTGCGCCTTCCCGACGGTCGTGCGGCGGTCGATCGCCGGATTCGGCGTCTCTGCTGCTGAAGTCATGGGATTCTCCTCGCCAGGCGTACCTTATTGCCGTGAAACCTACTGTCTCTCGCCCGCCACTGGACATGACTCACTTTGAGTCCCTTCTCACAGGCTCCGAGGGGGCCTGGCCGACTGCCGATCGTGGTCGCCACCACCGGCTCCACGAATGACGACATGGCCGACCTGGCCCGATCGGCGGCACCCGAGGGCACGGTCGTGGTGGCGGAGGAGCAGACGGCCGGTCGCGGCCGGCAGGGGCGTGAGTGGGTGAGCCCGCCGAGTGCCGGCCTGTGGCTGTCCGTCCTCGTTCGCCCGGGCGACGTCCCGAAGGAGCGCTGGGGCTGGCTGTCGCTGCTCGCCGGACTGGCCGCCTCCGACGCGATCCGGTCCGCGACCGGGGTGCCGGCGCTGGTCAAGTGGCCCAACGACCTCGTCGTCAACGCCGCGGCGTGCGGCGGCGACGCGGGTCCCCGCAAGCTGGGCGGGATCCTCAGCCAGGTCATCGACGACGACGCGGTGGCGATCGGCATCGGCATCAACGTGGGGCTGGCCAGCGACGAGCTGCCGGTACCGCAGGCGACGTCGATCTGTGCTCGAGGGCGGCAGCTCCGATCGCGAGCCGCTGCTCGCGGCGATCCTGCAGTCGCTGCGCGAGCGCCTGGTGCAGTGGCGGGCCGGCGACGGGGCTCTGGAGTCGGACTACCGCGAGGCCTGCGTGACGATCGGTCGCATGGTCGAGGTCGGCCTGCCGGACGGATCGACGGTGCGCGGATGGTCACGGGCATCGACAACGACGGGCATCTTCGGGTCAGCGACGGCGAGATCAGAGTCGACCGTCACCGCTGGCGACGTCATCCATGCCACGATCTGACCATGGCGTACCCCAAGAACCTCCTGTCCGACGGCGAGACGATCGCGTTCGAGATGAAGCCGCACTGGCGCGCCCTGCTGGTGCCGCATCGTGATCCTGCTCATCGACGTGTTCATCCTGGCCTTCCTGTTCGTCGAGCATCAGCATCTCCTGGGTGCGCTGGGTCGTCCTCATCATCGGGCCTCATCGTGCGTCATCTGGGGGGCGGCCATCCCGTTCGCCCGGTGGATCACGACGCAGTTCGTCTTCACGAACCGGCGCATCATCGTGCGCCGCGGCCTGGTCAGCAAGCAGGGTCGTGACATGCCGCTGTCGAAGGTCAACAACGTCTCGTTCGACGTCAGCGTGATGGGCCGGATCCTCAACTACGGGACCCTGTCGGTGGAGTCGGCCAGCGAGAACGGCGACCTCATCATCGACGACGTGCCGAACGTCGAGGTCATCCAGCGCGAGGTCTACCGGCTGCACGAGGAGGACGACGAGCGCCGGCGGCGCAGGTCGCAGGAGCTCGGCGGCGATCCGGTGCCGCCCACCGACGGCACCTGACGGACGCTAGATCGGCGTGGCCGCGTCGCGGTCTGCCAGCTCCTGGGACGCCTCGTCCTGCGGGACGGCCGGGAAGACCCACTTGCGGTACGACCAGAAGCGGAAGAGCGTGCCCAACGCGAGGCCGACGACGTTGGCGCTGATGTTGTCGGCCAGGGGCGAGGTGAAGCCCAGCACGTAGTGGCTGATGCCCAGGCACGCGAGGGCGATCAGCATGGCGACGCCGTTGAGCAGGAAGAACAGGATGTACTCGCGGCCCATGTTGGTGCGGCCCCGATGGCGGAACGTCCAGAAGCGGTTGCCGAAGTAGGCGAACGTGGTCGCGATCGCCACGCTGACGGCCTTGGCGGTGAGCGGCTTGTCCTGGATGGGGCCGACGCCGAACATCAGCAGGTTGAACATGCCCACGTCTATGACGAACGAGATCGATCCGATGATGCCGAACTTGGCGATCTCGTGCAGGAGCGCCCGAACGGGTGCATAGAGCGCCTCCAGGGCCTCCACCAGGCGCCCGCGCCGTGGGGCCTCCGTCTCGGGCATGGGCTGAAGTGTAATCGGACAGGCAGTAGGTTTCGTCCGTGGATCTCGACGGGGCTCCGCGGGTCGGAATGGTGGGCGGCGGACAGCTGGCCCGCATGAGCGCGGCCCCGGCGGCCGCGCTCGGCATCGGCCTGCGTGTCCTGGCGTCGGATCCCGGCGAGTCCGCCGCCCAGGTGATCCACGACGTCGCCCTCGGGCGCCATGACGACCTCGGCGCGCTGAAGCGGTTCGCGGCGGGCTGCGACGTGGTCACCTTCGACCACGAGCACGTGCCGCCGGCGCACCTCGAGCAGCTGGAGGCGATGGGCGTCGCCGTGCGGCCGGGTCCCGCGGCGCTGTTCCACGCGCAGGACAAGGTGCACATGCGCCAGTCCCTGACCGACATCGGCGTCCGGTGCCCGCGGTGGCGGGTCGTCGCAACGGTCGACGACGTCGCGGAGTTCGCCGCTCGATGCCGGCTGGCCGCTCGTCCTGAAGACCTCGCGCGGCGGATACGACGGCCGCGGCGTGTGGACCGTCGACTCGATCGCCTGAGGCGGCGACGGTCCTCGCCAGCCCGCTGGCCGCCGGGTCGCAGTGGCTGGCCGAGGAGCGCATCGACTTCGTTCAGGAGCTGTCCGCACAGGTCGCCCGATCACCGCACGGGCAGGCGGTGGCGTATCCGGTGGTTCGCACCGTCCAGGTGAACGGGATCTGCGCGGAGGTCGTGGCCCCAGCCCCCGGGCTCCCGGCCGAGCGGGCGGTGGCGGCGCAGGAGACGGCACTGCGGATCGCCCGCGATCTCAACGTCACGGGGATGCTCGCGGTGGAGATGTTCGACGACGGTTCCGACCTGTACGTCAACGAACTGGCGATGCGTCCGCACAACTCCGGCCACTGGACGATCGAGGGCGCGGTGACGAGCCAGTTCGAGAACCACCTGAGAGCGGTCCTCGACCTGCCCCTGGGCAGCCCCGCGCTCTTGGCGCCGCATGCGGTGATGGTCAACATCCTCGGCGGCGACGTCGACGACCTCTACTCGGCGTACCGGCACGTGCTGGCCCGCGATCCTGGTCTCAAGGTCCACCTGTACGGCAAGGCAGGCTCGGCCCGGTCGCAAGGTCGGGCATGTGACGGTCATCGGCACGGACGTCGAGGACCTGTTGGCACGCGGCCGGCACGCGGCCGACTACTTCGCGGGAGTGATCGATGAGTGACAGCGAGACGGACGCCAGTGCACCGCTGGTCGCCATCTGCATGGGCAGCGACTCCGACTGGCCGGTGATGCAGGCGGCGGCGATCGGCCCTCGACGAGTTCGACGTCCCCTATGAGGTGCTGGTGCTCTCGGCGCACCGGATGCCGCTCGAGATGGTCGAGTTCGGCACGGCGGCGGTCGCGCGCGGGCTGAAGGTCGTGATCGCCGGGGCCGGCGGCGCTGCGCACCTGCCCGGGCATGCTCGCCGCCCTGACGCCGATCCCGGTGATCGGGGTGCCGGTCCCGGTCGGAACCCTCGACGGCATGGACTCGCTCCTGTCGATCGTCCAGATGCCGGCGGGCGTCCCGGTCGCCACCGTCGCGATCGGCAACGCACGCAACGCGGGGCTGTTGGCGGTGCGCATGCTGGGGATCGGCGATCCCGACCTCGTCGTCGCGATGTCGGCCTTCCAGGCGGATCTCAACGCGCAGGCGAAGGCCAAGGGCAGGAACCTCACGAGATGATGCAGGTCCGCACGACCATCAGGTACCAGCAGCGGAAGGACGATCCCCATGGCCGTTGAGTCCTCGACCACTGCCATCGACCGACTGCCCTCGGTCACCCTCACGGACCTCGACGGGGTTGCCGTGACCCTGGCCGATCTCGCGAGCGGCCGACCGCTGGTCGTCGCCTTCGCGTGCAACCACTGCCCCTACGTCAAGTGGGTCGAGGCCGGCCTGTCGGGAATCGCCACCCGTCGGACGGATGCGTCGTGGGTCGCCATCTGCAGCAACGACCCGGTCGCCTACCCCGACGACGACGTGCCCGGCCTTCGCGACCAGGCTGCCCGCGCGGCCTGGGACTTCCCGTACCTGGTCGACACGACCCAGGAGGTCGCGCGGACGTTCGGGGCCGTCTGCACGCCCGACTTCTTCGTCTTCGACGCTGAGGGGGGCCTGGTCTACCGCGGGGCGATGGACGATGCCCGCCCCAACATGGAGCCGCCCGTTGACGGCCACTACCTCGACGCCGCCATCGATGCGGCCCTGGCCGGCGAGCAGGTCCCCGGCCTGGGCCGGCCGTCCCTCGGCTGCAGCATCAAGTGGCGCGACTGATCAGCCCCGCTGCTCCCTCGGCAGCCATGCGAACGGGTCGGCGGGCGGGGGAGCGGGCTGGTACTCCAGCCCGACGTACCCCCGGTAGCCCGCGGCATCGATCTCGCTGAGGATGTACGGAAAGTTGAGCTCGCCCGTTCCGGGCGCGGCACGTGAGGGGGCGTCGGCGATCTGGATGTGCGCGATGCGGTCGAGGGTGGCCCGGATCGTCGCCACGATGTCGCCCTCGCCACGCTGCGCCTGGTAGACGTCGTACTGGAGCAGCACGTTCGGCGCGCCGACGCGATCCATGAGAGCGAGGGCCTCGCGCGTGGTGCGACACAGGTAGTCGGGGTGGGTCGCGGCGTTGAGCGGCTCGAGGAGGAGTGCGACCCCGCGTTCATCGGCGAGCGGCGCCGCCCAGGCGAGGTTCTCGACGATGCAGTCGAGCTGCTCCTCGCGCCGGTCGGGCGACAGCGCGTTGCCGGTGAGCGCGTTGATGCGCGGGCACTGCACCGCCGTGGCGAGGTCGAGGGCGGCCATCAGGCTCGCGCGCCAGTCGGCCCGTCGATCGGGGTCGCCGACGAAGCCGCGCTCCCCGGCCGCATAGTCGCCCTCGTCCATGTTGAACAGGACGACGTCGACCTCGGCCTCCTGCCGCGCCCGGGCCAGCCCGGCCGGATCGACGTGCTGCGGCCAGAAGAACTCGACGGCGTTGAAGCCGGCGTCCTTGGCACGCTGGAAGCGCTGCGACGAGGGGTACGTCCGTGTAGAAGAACCCCAGGCTCGCGGAGAACTTCGGCATCGTCTTCCCCTACCTCGACGTGACGGCGCGGCGCGATGCCCGAGCTGCGTCCACGACTGCGTCAACCGTAATGCCGAACTCGCGGTACAGCGTCGCCTGATCGGCACTCGCGCCGTAGTGCTCGAGCCCGACGTGCCGGCCGTCGGTGCCCAGGATGCGCCACCACGACTGGCCGATGGCGGCCTCGACGCTGACCCGGGCCCGGACGCGACTCGGCAGCACCGATTCGCGATACGCGGCGTCCTGCTCGTCGAACCACTCCAGGCAGGGCATGCTCACGACCCGGACGGCCAGCTCGCCGGCGAGGGCCCCCCGGGCCGCCAGGGCCAGGGACATCTCCGATCCCGTTGCGACGATGATGACGTCGGGCACCCCATCGCAGTCGGCGAGGACGTACCCGCCACGTCCCACGCCCTCGGCGCTGGCGTCCACGAGGACGGGCAGGTCCTGGCGGCTCAGGATGAGCCCGGCCGGTCGCGGCGCCCCGCCCTTGTGCCGCCGGACGACCTCGGCCCACGCGAAGACGGTCTCGTTGGCGTCGGCGGGGCGGATCACGTCGAGGCCGGGGATCGCCCGCAGGGCGGCCAGGTGCTCGACCGGCTGGTGGGTGGGTCCGTCCTCGCCCACCCCGATGGAGTCGTGCGTCCACACGTACGTGACGGGCAGGCCCATCAGCGCCGCGAGCCGGACCGCGGGACGCATGTAGTCGCTGAAGACCAGGAAGGTGCCGCCGAAGGGCAGCGTCAGCCCCGAGAGGGCGATGCCGTTCATGATCGAGCCCATCGCGTGCTCGCGGATGCCGAAGTGCAGCACACGCCCGTACAGGTCCCCGCTGAACGCCTTGGTGGAGCGATCCGGCGGCAGGAAGGACGTGGCCCCGGAGATCGTGGTGTTGTTGGAGCCGGCGAGGTCGGCGGAGCCACCCCACAGCTCGGGGAGGCGGGCGGCGAGCGCGTTGAGGGCCGCGCCGGACGCGACCCGCGTCGCCACCCCCTTGGCGGGGTCGAAGACGGGCAGGTCGGCGTCCCAGCCGTCGGGGAGCTCGCGGCTGAGCAGGCGGTCGAGGAGGTCAGCGCGGTCCGGCTGGCCGGCCCGCCATGACTGGTAGCGCTCGTCCCAGGCCCGTCGCAGGTCGGCGCCGCGGTCGACGACGCGGCGAGCGTGCTCGAGGACGTCGGCGGGCACCGCGAAGTCCTCAGCCGGATCCAGGCCGAGGGCGGACTTCGTGGCGGCGACCTCGGCCGATCCGAGAGCCGACCCGTGCACCTTCCCGGTCCCCTGTAGGTTCGGTGCCGGCCAGCCGATGATGGTGCGCAGCGCGATGAAGGACGGCCGATCGGTCTCGGCGCGCGCGGCCGTGAGGGCGTCGTCGAGCGCGGTGACGTCCTCGGCGTAGGAGCCGTCCGGACGGACCCAGTCGACGCGCTGCACGTGCCAGCCGTACGCCTCGTACCGGGCGCAGACATCCTCGGTGAACGCGATGGTGACGTCGTCCTCGATCGAGATCCGGTTGTCGTCCCACAGGATGGTGACGTTGCCCAGTCGCTGCGTGCCGGCAAGTGAGGATGCCTCCGCTGAGACGCCCTCCTGGAGGTCGCCGTCGCCGGCGACGACCCACACGTTGTGGTCGAAGACGCTCTCGCCCGGACGGGCGTCCGGGTCCAGGAGTCCGCGCGTGCGACGGGCGGCCATCGCCATGCCCACGGCGTTGGCGATCCCCTGGCCCAGCGGCCCGGTGGTGGTCTCGACGCCGGCGGTGTGGCCCCACTCGGGGTGGCCGGGGGTCTGGGAGCCCCAGGTGCGCAGGCTGCGCAGGTCGTCGAGGGTCAGGGGGTAGCCGGACAGGTACAGCTGGGTGTAGAGAGTGATCGAGCTGTGGCCGGCCGACAGGACGAACCGGTCGCGCCCCAGCCAGGCCGGATCCGAGGGGTCGTGACGCAGGTGCCGCTGGAAGATCAGGTAGGCCGCAGGGGCCAGGCTCATCGCCGTCCCGGGGTGGCCGTTTCCGACCTTCTGCACCGCGTCCATGGCCAGGGCGCGCGCGGTGTCGACCGCGCGGGCATCGAGGTCGGTCCAGTCCAGGTCGGTCACGGAGGCTCCCATTGATCGGGTGTGTCGCGGGCAATTGGTGGAATCGAACCACATCTGACGACCAATTGCGATATCTTTAACACACTTTCCCATTCGGAATGTGAGGAGCAGTCATGTCAGCGTTAAATGCCACGGCCCATCGACAGGAGTCGATCGGGGCGCTGGGCCGATCCTTCGACGTCCTCGTGGTCGGTGGTGGCATCAACGGTCTGGCGGTCGCGTGGGACGCTGCGCTGGCGGGCCTGTCGGTGCTCGTCATCGACAAGGGCGACTGGGGCAGCGGCACCTCGTCGTGGTCGTCGCGCATGATCCACGGCGGGCTGAAGTACCTCGAGGTCTACGACGTGCCGCTCGTGCGGGAGTCCCTGCGAGACCGGGAATGGCTGCTGCGGCGGGCTCCGCACCTGGTCAAGCCGCTGCCCTTCATCCTTCCGTTCTACAAGGACGGCGCGCACTCGAAGTCGCTCCTGCGCATGGGGATGATCGCCTACGACGTGCTCTCCTTCGACAAGTCCGTCCCGCGGCATCGGACGTACACGCGCGACGAGATCATCGAGCTGCTCCCCGGCCTGCAGCGGGAGGGGCTGCAGGGTGCCGCCCGCTACTACGACGCGCAGGTCGAGTACGCGGAGCGGCTGTGCGTCGAGCTCGCGGTCGCGGCCCGGCAGGCGGGGGCCGTCACCCTGAACTACGCCCGCCTCCAGGGCCTGACGCTGGACGGGAACCGAGTCGTGGGCGCCACGATCCGCGACGAGGTGACCGGCACGGAGTACTCCGTTCGGGCCAAGGTCACCGTCAACGTGACGGGTCCGTGGGTAGACGACATCCTCGAGGGGACGCCGGAGGCCAGCAAGCGCTGGATCGGCGGCACCAAGGGCACGCACCTGGTGGTCGGACCCTTCCCGGGCGCGCCCGAGGCGGCGATGTACTACGAGTCCGATGACGGCCGGCCCATGATGGTCATCCCCTGGCTGGGCATGTACCTGATCGGCAGCACCGACAAGAGGTTCCACGGAGACCTCGACACCGTGTCCGCGGACGAGGAGGAGCTGGACTACATCCTCTACGAGACCAACAAGGTGTTCCCGGACAGCGGCCTGACCCGAGAGTCCATCCACTACTGGTACACCGGCGTGCGACCGCTGCCGTACGTCGATGCGGAGCGCACCGCCGACATCTCGCGTCGCCATGACATCCACGACCACGCTCCGAAGGTCGACGGGCTCATCTCGGTCATCGGAGGCAAGCTCACGACCTTCCGGGCCCTGGCCAAGCACACCCTGAAGGCGATCGGCCGGAAGATCCCCGTCGGCGCCTCGCAGCTGGAGAACAACTACCTGCCGGGGTACGCCGACGTCCCACCGGCCATGCCCCCAGGCATCGCGGGCCCCCTGTGGGCGCGCCTGCTGAGGATCTACGGCGCGCAGGCACCCGAGGTCGCGATCATCGCGCTGAGCGAGGAGGGCGGCGACGAGACCCTCGATGCCGGGACCGGACTCATCGCCGCGGAGGTCCTGTTCGCCCTTCGACAGGAGGAGGCCGTGCACCTGTCGGACGTCCTCGCCCGCCGCGTCATGGTGGGACTGGAGGCGGACCTGGGCCGGGCATGCGCACCGCGGGTGGCGGCCGTGATGGCAGGCGAGCTCGGCTGGGACGACGCGACCGTGGCCGCCGAACTGGCCGCATACGAGGAGTACCTGCGCCGATTCGAGGTCATCGAGGAGCCGTATGAGCCTTCTGCTGGGCATTGACTCCGGCTCGACCGTCACGAAGTCGGTCCTCTTCGACCTCGACGGACGTGAGGTGGCGAGCGCGAGCCGCCGGGTGCCACTGAGCTACCCGAGCCCCCACCACGTGGAGCGGGACCAGGACGGGCTCTGGAACGTCGTCGCCGAGACCGTGCGCGAGGTGCTCGCGTCGTCCGGGACGTCCGGGTCCGACGTTCTGGCCGTCGGCGTGACGTCGCACGGCGACGGGGTCTACCTGGTGGACGAGGACGGCCGGCCCACGCGGCCGGGCATCATGTCCCTCGACACGCGGGCCCACGACATCGTGCAGCGCTGGGAGGCGTCCGGGGTCTCGGACCGGGCGCTCGGGCTCACCGGGCAGCGACCGTGGCCCTCGGCGCCCGTGGCCCTGCTCGCGTGGCTGACCGAGCACGAGCCGCAGGTGATGGCGCGCACCCGGTGGGCGCTGCCGGCCAAGGACGTGCTGAGGCACCGGCTCACCGGCGTGATCTCCACGGAGCCGACCGAGGCCAGCCTGTCGTTCACCAACGTCACGACGCAGCAGTACGACCGGGCCGTCGTCGACCTCTACGGCCTGCCGGACGTCGCCCGGCTGCTCGCCCCGGTGCTGCCGTGCACGCACGTCTCGGGCATCGTCACGCCGCAGGCGTCCCAGGCGACGGGTCTCGCGGTGGGGACCCCGGTCGCCGCAAGCGCGCACGACGTCGACTGCTCGGCCGTCGGCTCCGGTGTCATCCGGCCGGGCACGGCCTCCGTTGTAGCGGGCTCGTTCAGCATCAACCAGGTGGTGTCCGAGGCGCCGCTCGTGGGCAGTGGCTGGTGCGCGCGGAATTTCGTGCGCGAGGGGCAGTGGATGAACATGTCGCTGAGCCCGACCAGCTCGGCCAACATGGAGTGGTTCACGCAGCAGCTGTGCGCGGACGAGCTGGCGCGCGGCGCGGCCGTGGGAGACGCATTCGGCTTCGTCGATCGCGAGGTGGCCGCGATAGCGGACAGCCCGAGCGATGTCGTGTTCCTTCCGTTCCTGTACGGCTCGCCGCTGGGGGTCGAGTCGAGTGCCACGTTCATCGGGCTCAAGGGCTGGCATGTGCGCGGCCACCTGCTGCGCGCCGTGATGGAGGGCATCGCCTTCACGCACCGGTACCACGTCGACCAGCTGGCGACCTCCTTCCCGTGCCACGAGATCCGACTCACCGGCGGGGCCAGCAGGAGCGCGTACTGGAGCCAGCTCTTCGCCGACGTGCTGGAGCGTCCGGTCGAGGTGACGTCCGCCGGCGAGACGGGGGCGCTGGGCGTCGCGCTTCTCGCCGGCGTGGCCGCCGGGGCGTACGCGTCGCTCGACGACGCGGTCGCCAGGACCGTCCACGTCGCACGCCGCTACGAGCCGGAGCCGGCGGGCGTCGCACGTCAGGCCCGCGCATACGCCACGTACCAGGCGGTCATCGCCGCCCTGGTCCCGTTCTGGGGAGGTCAGGCATGAGCGCGTCGAAGGTCTGGATCGGCACGGGCTGGAAGATGAACAAGACGATCGCCGAGGCGCGTGCGTATGCGCGCGAGCTGGCGGCCGCGACGATCCCGGAGACCGTGCAGGCGTTCATCCTGCCGCCGCACACGGCGCTGGCGGCCGTGCGCGACGAGCTGCCACCGGACAGCCCGGTGCTGATCGGCGCCCAGAACGCGCACTGGGGTCCCGAAGGGGCGCAGACGGGCGAGATCTCGATGCGGATGGCTTCGGACGCGGGTGCGCGGCTGATCGAGATGGGTCATTCGGAGCGGCGGGCCGCATTCGGCGAGACCGACGAGACGGTGGGCCTGAAGGCGCGGGCCGCGCTCGATGCCGGGCTCGTGCCGCTGATCTGCATCGGCGAGACCGACGACATCCGCCGGGCCGGCCACGCGGAGGAGTTCCTGCTCGGACAGGCGCGTGCGGCCGTCTCGCTCCTTCGTCCGGACGAGGTGCCCGGGGTGATCGTGGCGTACGAGCCCGTCTGGGCCATCGGCGAGCACGGCCGGCCGGCGACCGCGGCCGAGACGGGACCGGTGATGGCGGCGCTGGCCGGCGATCTCGCGGAGGCGACCGGCGGTGGTGGCTGCCTGGCGCTGCTCTACGGCGGCAGCGTCAACGCGCAGAACGCCGATGAGCTGCTGCGCGATCCGCACACCGACGGGCTGTTCGTGGGTCGTGCCGCGTGGACGGCCGCCGGGCTCCTCGGGCTGGTGGCCATCGCGGATGCGTATGCGTCCAGCACGCGTGGTTTATAACAGTTTCACAACGACCGTGCAATAATCACGCGATCTGTGGTTCTATTCTCAGTAATTGGTGAAGTTTTCTCGCATGAGTTGCGATTAATACCACCAGTCAGGAAGCGATCGTGATGTGCCAGTCAAGGAGGTTCGAGTGAGCCGGGAGTCGAAGAGATCGCCGTGGGTCCGCCGCGGCATCGTGATCGCGCTGTGCGTCGGCCTCGTCGGCGCCATGGTCATGAGCACCACCGTGACGACGGCCGAGCAGGGCGCGAAGGTGGCCTCCGGCCTGAACCCGGCCAAGGACTTCAACGCCGCGGAGTTCGCGGCCACGCTCTTCCCGAGCATCGTCGCCGAACTCCCCGGAAAGGCCGTCGACATCGCCGTCCTCGCCCCTGCCGTGGCCGAGAACGAGGCGGCCGCGGGGGCGGAGTACGGCCAGGACCTCGGCGCCGGGAGCTTCGCCGTACCCGTCAAGGTCGAGGGCACGGTCCTCAGCGTCGATGACAAGTTCATGACGCTGACCGTCAGCGGACTGGCCGAGGACCAGACGGTCGTGGTGCCCCTCAGCTCCGCGCTCAACGGCGGTCCGATCCGCGATGCGCTCGGCAACGTCCAGTTCGGCGACGTCCCCGATCAGATCGCCTACCAGTCGCTGGCCCAGGAGCTCAAGGCCCTCGTCAAGACCCAGGTCCTCGACCCCGCGGATCCGGCCAGCCTGACCGGCAAGGACGTCGTCGTCTACGGAGCATGGAAGAACGGCGGACCCAAGAGCACGTTCATCATCCAGCCGGTGAAGATCGAGGCCGCGGCATGACGGCGCCGACGGTCCAGACCGACGTCGTGCTCGAGGCGGTCGGCGTGGCCAAGATCTACGGGGTCACCCGGGCGCTGAAGGGCGTCGACTTCGACGTGCGCGCCGGAAAGGTCACCGCGCTCTTCGGCGAGAACGGAGCCGGCAAGTCGACGCTCATGAAGATCCTGTCCGGTGTCGAGCAGCCGACCAGCGGCCACCTCGTCCTCGACGGTGAGCCCGTGGTGCTCCAGTCCACGACCGACGCTGTCTCCCGCGGCATCTCGATCATCCACCAGGAGCTCAACCTCTGCCCCAACCTCAACGTGCGCGACAACATCTTCCTCGGCCGCGAGATCCCCAACGGCCGGGGCGGCATCAAGTACGGCGACGAGGCCGACCTGGTCAAGACGGTCATGGAGCGCCTCGAGGAGAAGATCACGCCGCAGACCATGGTCGCCGACCTTCGGCTGGGTCAGCAGCAGATCGTCGAGATCGCGCGCGCCCTCGCCGCCGAGACCCGCATCCTCATCATGGACGAGCCCACGTCGGCGCTCAGCGCCCCCGAGGTCGACGTGCTGTTCAAGGTGATCCGCGACCTGACAGCCCACGGGGTGGCCATCGTCTACATCTCCCATCACCTCGAGGAGGCCCTGGCCATCGCCGACTACACGGTGGTCTTCCGCGACGGCGAGCTGGTCGCGAAGGCCGACGCCGACGACATCGACCTGGCCTGGGTCATCTCGAAGATGGTCGGCCGCGGCGCAGAGTACGACTTCCGCGACGAGCCCCGCGACTTCGGCGACGTGCTGCTCTCGCTGGAGCACGTGTCCGTCATCAACCCGGAGGACAGCGAGCGGGTGGCGGTGCGGGACCTGTCCCTGCAGGTGCGGGCCGGTGAGATCGTGTGCCTGTACGGACTCATGGGCGCGGGCCGGACGGAGCTGCTCGAATGCCTCGCCGGGCGGATGCCGCTCGCCGCGGGCCGGGTGACGGTCGTCGGGCAGGACATCGTCGGCCAGAGCATCGAGGAGCGCATCGCGCTCGGCATCGGGCTCGTGCCGGAGGACCGCCAGCGCGACGGCCTGGTGCAGATGATGACCGTCGGAGCGAACCTCACGCTGGCCAGCATGTTCGAGACCGTCAAGCGCTGGCTGGTCAGCAGGACCCGCGAGAAGGAGCTGGCGAACGTCCAGATCGAGGACGTGCACGTCAAGACCGAGGGTCCCGGCGCCCCGATCACGTCGCTGAGCGGCGGGAACCAGCAGAAGGTCGTCATCGGCAAGATGCTCATGACCGATCCGAAGGTGCTCCTCCTCGACGAGCCCACCCGCGGCATCGACGTCGGTGCCAAGGGAGAGATCTTCACGCTCATGTTCGGCCAGGCGCGCAAGGGCCTGGCGGTGCTCTACGCAACGTCAGAGATCGGCGAGGCGCTGTCGGCGTCGCACCGGATCATCGTTCTCAACAAGGGGCGGATCGTGCGCGAGTTCGACCCCCGACTCGCCTCGCGCGAAGAAGTCATGACCGCCTCCGGTGAGGCGATCGAGTCACGCCCGGATGGAGCAGACCAGTGAGCAATGACACCCTCGTCGCCGTGAACGGGAAGAAGAAGATCAACTGGAACAACGTTATGGTCGAAGGCCGGGCGCTCATCGCCCTGGTGCTGATCATCGTCGTGTTCTCCGCGATGTCTTCCAACTTCCTCTCGCCGGACAACCTCATCATCATGACCCGCCACGTGGCCATGAACGCGATCCTCGCGGTCGGCATGCTGATGGTCATCCTGAACGGCGGCATCGACCTGTCGGTCGGGTCCGTGGTCGGCCTGTCCGGCGTCGTGGCCGGCTGGCTCCTGCAGGGAGTGAGCATCCCGTTCACCGAGAACATGGCCTACCCGGCCGTGTGGGTCGTGATCCTCATCGCCCTCGCCGTCGGCGCCTTCGTCGGCTGGCTCAACGGGGTGATCATCTCCCGGTGGGGGGTCGCGGCCTTCGTGGCGACCCTCGGCATGCTGTACATGGCCCGCGGCGCCGCCCTGCTCATCTCCAACGGCGAGACGTTCACCGAGATCTCCGGCGACCCGAGCCTGGGCAACACGGGCTTCCTCAGCATCCTGTTCGCGGCACCGCTCGGCATCCCGATGCCGGTGTGGGTGATGATCGCGGTGGCCATCGTGGCCTCGATCCTGCTGAACCGCACGCCCTTCGGCCGCTGGCTGTACGCCAGCGGCGGCAATGAGCGTGCGTCGGTGCTGTCCGGAATCCCGATCAAGAAGGTGCAGACCCGCATCTACGTCATCTCGGCACTCTGCGCCGCGATGGTCGGCCTGCTGCTGGTCGCCGACCTGAAGGCCGCAGTGCCCAAGGCCGGTGAGTTCTACGAGCTGAACGCCATCGCGGCTGTCGTCATCGGCGGCGCGGCGCTGTCCGGCGGACGAGGCACGGTCCGCGGCACCATCATCGGCGCGTTCGTCATCGGCTTCCTGGTCGACGGTCTCGTCCTGGTCGGCGTGTCGGTGTTCTGGCAGGTCGTCATCAAGGGCGCCGTCATCGTGCTCGCGGTCGCCATCGACCAGGCGCAGCAGCGACTGCAGAAGTCGCGAGCCATGAAGCGGACGCAGGCGAAGGTCCTCGCGTCAGCGGGTGCACCACCCACGGATTCTGGGAAGCAGGACGCTCCTGCCTCCTAGGCACGACGTCTCTCGGCGATCAAGCCCGGGAAACGCATCACCAACCATCGAGAGGAATGTTATGTCGCTACACAGCATCGGTCGCGGGTTCGCGATCGTGGTTGCCGGCAGCGCGATGGCCCTTGGGCTTGCTGCCTGCGGCGGAGGATCCACCGCAACGGAGTCCTCGGCGGCTCCCGCGTCCGAGGCACCGGCATCGGAGGCTCCGGCGTCCGAGGCTGCCAGCGAGGCTCCGGCTTCCGAGGCTGCTGCCGCCGGCGGCACCGTCGCCATCATCACCGTCGACCCGTCGAACCCGTACTGGAAGGCAGAGGTCGACACGGCTGTCGCCGAGGCATCCGCTCTGGGCTACGAGACCACGGTCAACGCGCACGGCAACGACCCGGACAAGCAGAACCAGTTCATCGACGCGGCCATCAGCCAGGGCGTCGTGGCGATCATCCTCGACCCCGCAGGTGCGGACGAGTCGGTCGGCGCGGTGCAGAAGGCCACGGACGCCGGCATCCCGGTGTTCCTGGTCAACGCGGAGATCTCCAAGCAGGACATCGCCAAGGCCCAGATCGTCTCCAACAACGCGCAGGGCGCAGCGCTCGGCGCGCAGGAGTGGGTCGCCGCTATGGGCGAGGAGGGCAAGTACGTCGAGCTCTTCGGCAACCCGACCGACAACAACGCGGGTATCCGCTCGACCTCGTACCACGAGGTCATCGACCAGTACCCGGGCCTCGAGATGGTTCAGCAGGAGACGGCCAACTGGGATCGCCAGACCGGCAAGGAGAAGATGGACATCATGATCGCGGCCAACCCTGACATCACCGGTGTCATCGCTGGCAACGACGAGATGGCCCTCGGCGCCATCGAGGCACTCCGTGACGCAGGCAAGCTCGACAAGGTCAAGGTCCTCGGCTTCGACGGCAACGACGACGCTGCCGCGGCAGTCCTGAAGGGCGAGATGGTCGCGACCGTCCTGCAGCCCATCGTGAACGGCACCAAGGCGGCAGTGGAGCAGATGAACAGCTTCCTGACCACCGGTGAGACCGGCGTGGCCGAGGAGAAGCAGTCCATCGACTGCATCCTCATCACGCAGGACAACGCTGGAAACCTGTCGGGCTTCACGCTCGCCGAGTAGTACCTGAATCACCCGTAGGGGCCGGCCCAGCGATGCCGGGCCGGCCCCTACGCATTCAGCACGTCAACCTGGAGGCCCGACCATGTCATCGCTCAACGAGCGCGCGGTACTCAGTCCGAGCACGCGAACATCGACCCTGAGCAGGATGGAGGGCACCGAGTACGACGTGCTCGTCATCGGCGGCGGAGTCACCGGTGCCGGCACCGCCCTCGATGCGGCGTCGCGCGGCCTTTCGGTCGCGCTGGTCGAGATGCGCGACTGGGCGGCCGGGACCTCGAGCCGTTCGGGCAAGCTGATCCACGGTGGCCTGCGCTACCTCGAGCAGCTCAACTTCAAGCTGGTCCACGAGTCGCTCACCGAGCGCGGACTTATGCTCAAGACGCTCTGCCCCCACCTGACCCGCCCGATCCAGTTCATCTACCCGATCCAGCACCGCGTCTGGGAGCGCCCCTACATGGGCATGGGCATGATCCTGTACGACACGATCGGCGGCGCCGGTGCCGTGCCCCGGCACAAGCACCTCACACGTGGCGGGATCAGGGCGATCGCGCCCGGCCTGGACGAGACCAAGATGGCCGGGGCGCTCACCTTCTACGACGTCCAGATGGACGACGCGCGCCACACCGTCGAGCTGGTCCGCACGGCCGCGCAGCAGGGTGCCGACGTCGCACCCGCCATCAAGGTCGTCGGCCTGCTCAAGGAGAGCGATGCGGTCGTCGGCGCCAAGGTGGCCGACCTCCAGACCGGGCGGGTCTTCGACATCCGCGCCCGGAGGGTCATCAACGCGACCGGCCCCTGGGCCGACGTGCTGCAGGACATGGCGGGCGGCAAGCCCAGCTTCACCGTGACCCAGTCCAAGGGCGTCCACATCCTCGTTCCGCGCGAGAAGATCGACTGCTCGATCTCGATGTTCGTGCGGGCCGAGGACAGCGTGCTCTTCGTTCGCACCTGGGGACGCCATTGGCTGATCGGCACCACCGACACGCCGTGGAAGGGCGGGCTCGACCACCCGGTGGCGACGTCGGAGGACATCGACTACCTGCTGCGCAACCTCAATCGGGTCCTGCGCAAGCCCATCACGGTCGACGACATCGACGGCGTCTTCGCCGGCCTGCGGCCCCTCGTGGGCGGCCGACCGGGGGCGACGAGCAAGCTCAGCCGCGAGCACGCCATCGAGACCACCGTCCCCGGCTTCACCACGATCGTCGGCGGCAAGTACACGACCTACCGCGTGATGGCGAAGGACGTCATCGACGAGGCCACCAAGGGGATGGGTCGCTCCATCCCTGCCTGCCGAACCGCGACGATCCCGCTCCTCGGTGCCCGCTCACTCGAGGCGAACACTCCGCTGCTGCGCGCCTGGGCATCTCGGATCGGCCTGTCCGAGCAGAGCACGACGCATCTGCTGGGCCGCTACGGCGTGCTCACCGAGGAGCTTCTCGAGCAGATCGAGGCGCGACCCGAACTGGCCGAGCCGATCGCCGGCTGCCCGGAGTACCTGGCGGTCGAGGCCGTCTACTCGGTGACGCACGAGGGTGCCCTGCACCTGGACGACGTCCTGACGCGGCGCACGCACATCGCCATCCTCACCCGCGATCGCGGCGTGGCCGCGGCCCCCGAGGTCGCCGCGCTGATCGCTCCGTTCCTGGACTGGGACGAGGCGGCAGCGGCCCAGGAGGTCGCCCACTACCTGGATCGGGTCGCTGTCGAAGTAGCCGCACAGCAGGTTCCCACCGATACTGAGGCCATCGCCATCCGGAGTGCCGTGAAGGACTTCCGGCTTGTCGTGGCGGAGTCGATTCCACCGTCGGAGGGGGACTAGAGGTGTCCGTTGTCGAGGGGTCCGCGGTGAGGGCCGGACGTGAGCGCAAGTCGGAGACCCGCCAGCGGCTGATCACCGAGCGCGTCGTGGCCCAGGGGTCCTGCACCGCCCAGGAACTGGCCACGGAGTTCGAGGTCAGCATCATGACGATCCACCGCGATCTCGACGAGCTCCAGCGCCGCGGCATCGTGCGCAAGTTCCACGGTGGCGTCACCGCGCAGCCGTCCGGCGTGTTCGAGGCCCGGATGTCCCACCGCATGACGTCGCGGACGGCCGAGAAGAGCACGATCGCGCATGCGGCACTGAAGTACGTCGAGCCGGGCATGTCGATCATCCTCGACGACTCGACGACGATCCTGCACATGATCCCCGGGCTCGCCGACCGCACGCCGCTGTACGTCGCGACCACGTTCCTCGGCGGCATCCGGCGGCTCGCCGACCTCATCGAGGACACCGACCTGCGGGTCATCGGGATCGGCGGCCGGTACGACCCGCTGCACGACTCGTTCGTCGGGGCGCAGGCCGTCGACCAGATCTCATCGATCCGAGCTGACGCGCTGTTCATGTCGACGTCGGCATTGTCCACTGTCGACGCGTACCACCAGGAGGAGCACATCATGTCGCTCAAGCGGGCGATGGTCGGCGCCGCCACCAAGCGCTACATGCTCGCCGACCACACCAAGCTCGGCAAGTTCGCCCTCCACAAGATCGTCCCTCTGACCGAGTTCGACCTGATCATCACCGACAAGCGGGCCGATCCCTCCGTGCTGGCCGCGTGGGACGCAGCCGGCATCAAGTACGAGGTCGCCGAGTAGCCATGACGGCGCGGCGCGCACCGTGCCGGGCATCGAGGCCGACGCGATCGTCACCCCACGAAGCCTGAAACCCGCCCCACGAAGAAGGAGTAGAAGCATGACGCAGTTCCGCATGGTGGTCGCCTCGGACATCGCGGGGTTCGACTACAAGAACGCGATCCTGGCGGACCTCGAGAAGGATCCGCGCGTGGTGTCGGTCGTCGACGTCGGCGTCTTCGCGGAAGGCCTCGAGGACAGCTCGTACGGCCAGGTGGCGCTCGCCGCTGCAGAGATGATCAAGGCCGGCGAGGCGGACCGCGGGATCTTCATCTGCGGCACCGGCATCGGCGTGGCCATCGCTGCGAACAAGGTGGAGGGCATCCGAGCGACGGTGGCGCACGACTCCTACAGCGTCGAGCGATCGATCCTGTCCAACAACTGCCAGGTCCTGACCATGGGCCAGCGGGTCATCGGCCTCGAGCTGGCCCGGCGGCTGGCCAGGGAGTGGCTCGGATACGAGTTCGACACCTCGTCGCCGTCCAACGAGAAGGTCGCCGTGATCACGGCGTACGAAGCCTGCAACTAGCGGATCCGGAGCAATCGTGGCTGTCCTGTGCGTGGATGTCGGCACGTCGATGGTCAAGGCCGTCATGTTCGATCACGAGGGCCGGGAGATCAAGGTCGCCCGACAGGGGACCGTCGTGCATCGGCGCGGGCCCGGCCAGAGCGAGCAGGACATGTACTCGGTCTGGGACGCCGTGGTGTACACGGTGCGTTCCGTCGTGCACCAGGTGAAGGATCCCGTCCGGGCGGTCGCCATCACCGGGCAGGGCGACGGCTGCTGGCTGGTCGGGGCCGACGGGCGGCCGACCGGACCGGCAATCCTGTGGAACGACGCCCGGGCGAGCGACATCGTCGACGACTGGGACGAGCGCGGCATCCTCGAGCAGGCCTATCGCATCAACGGAACCCTGGGCTTCCCGGGCACGTCCGGCGCGATCATGACGTGGCTGAGGCGCAACGACCCGGATCGGCTCCGGGAGTCGCACAAGGCGCTCTACTGCACAGGCTGGATCTTCAACAGGCTCACTGGCGAGTTCGCCGCCGACGAGTCCGACGCCGCGTCGCCCTTCCTCGACATCCGGTCGGGGGAGTACTCGACGGACCTGCTCGAGCTGTACGACATGCCGTGGGTCGAGCGGCTGCTGCCCGAGATCCGACGCGACGGCAACCGCATCGCGGAGATCTCGTCGTCGGTGGCCCCGGAGCTGAGGCTCCGACCGGGGATACCGGTGCTGCTGGCGCCGTTCGACATCCCGGCCACCGCCATCGGCATCGGCGCCATCGCACCGGAGCAGGCGTGCACGATCCTGGGCACGACCCTGTGCACCGACATCATCCTCGACCGGCCGGAGACGGGCGGCACGCCCGCCGGCATGACCCTGCCCAGCGGCGTGCCCGGCACCTACGTCAAGTCGCTGGCCGCCATGGCCGGCGTCGAGATCGTCGCTTGGGGCATGCGGCTGATGGGGCTCGACAACCCCAACTGGCTGTCCGACCTGGCCGCGACGGCGGAGCCGGGTGCGGGCGGCCTGCTGTTCCACCCCTACCTCTCCCCGGCGGGCGAGCGTGCTCCGTTCCGCGATTCGCAGGCGCGGGGCTCGCTCATCGGACTGTCCTTCGAGCACTCCCGCCCGCAGATCGCACGTGCCCTCCTCGAGGGCATGAGCTACGTCATCCGCAACTGCCTCGAGTTCGGCACCGACGACCTGACCGACCTGCGACTGTGCGGCGGCGGGGCCAACAGCACCGTGTGGTGCCAGATCCTGGCCGACGTGACCGGTGTGCCCACGACCCGCTCCGTCGATGCCGAGATCGGCGCGAAGGGCGCCTTCCTGACCGCCTTGGTCGCGCTCGGCGAGGAGAGGTCGATGGCCGATGCCGTCGCGACCTACGTGCACGCACGCGACACGTTCGAGCCGGATCCGAAGTTGACCGGTCGCTACGACGACCTGTACGAGGCCTTCCAGGCCACCGGCGCCACGATCGCGTCGGAGTGGCCGCGACTGGCCGGACTGCGCAGCACGCTCGCCGCTGGCGAGGCGGACACCCACCGCGAGACCGACACCGATATCGAGGAGACCGAATGACGACTGCTCCGCTCACCGCCCTCACCGACCTGGGCGTGTCGGTCTGGCTCGACGACCTGAGCCGGACGCGGCTGGACTCGGGGAGCCTGGCCGACCTGATCGCCGGCAGCAGCGTCCGCGGCGTCACGTCGAATCCGTCGATCTTCGAGAAGGCGATCTCCGAGGGCTCGGACGCGTACGCCGACGACCTGCGGCGCCTCACGCTCGAGGGCCTCGACGAGGATGCGATCATCCGTCGGCTGACCACTGACGACGTGCGACGCGCCTGCGACCTGCTCCTGCCTCTGTGGCGCGAGTCGGACGGCGTCGACGGCCGGGTCTCCATCGAAGTGGACCCCAGGCTGGCGCACGACACGCCGACCACCATCGCCCAGGCCGGCGAGCTGTGGTCGATCGTCGACCGGCCGAACGTCATGATCAAGATTCCCGCGACCCTCGCGGGGCTTCCCGCCATCAGTGAGGTCGTCGGCCAGGGCATCAGCGTGAATGTGACGCTCATCTTCTCGGTGGACCGCTACCGCGAGGTCGTTGCCGCCTTCCACGAGGGACTGCGGCGGGCCCGTGCCGCCGGAGTCGACCTCGCGTCGATCGGGTCGGTGGCCTCCTTCTTCGTCAGCCGCGTCGACACGGCCGTGGATCCGCGACTCGATGCGATCGGGTCACCGGAGGCCGAGGCGCTGCGAGGCCAGGCCGCCATCGCCAATGCCCGGCTGGCATGGCAGGCGCACCTCGAGATGAGCGGGACGGACGAGTGGTCCGGCCTGTCCGCGGCCGGGGCCCGACCGCAGCGTCCGCTCTGGGCGTCGACGGGCGTGAAGGACCGCCGTTACGACGACACGCGCTACGTGGTCGACCTCGCCGTCGCCGGCAGTGTCAACACCATGCCAGAGGCGACACTGGATGCGGTGCGCGACCACGGTCTCGTGCGTGGCGACACGGTGACGGGTACGGGCGAGAGCGCCGCCCTCGTGTGGTCGCAGCTCGAGGTCCTCGGTATCGGCCGCGAGGAGGTCTGCCAGCGGCTCGAGGTCGACGGCGTCGCGTCCTTCATCGACGCCTGGGAGCGGCTGCGCGAGACGGTGCGGCAGGCGATGCGGGCCGTCGAACCCGACTCCGCCTAGGCGGCCGGCGCGAGGCACTGCCGGGGGCGACTACCCGCCGAACTCGAGGGTGGGGCACCGGTCCATGATCATGGTGACCCCGGCCGCCTCCACCCGTTCGGCGGCCTCGTCGTCGATCACTCCCAGCTGGAACCAGACGAAACGGGCCCCGGCCGCGACGGCCTGGTCGGCGAGGGCTCCGGCGCGATCGGAGCGGACGAAGACGTCGACCACGTCCGGGATGCCGACCGCGCGGACCGCCTCCTCGATGGTCGCGAACCCCTGCTCGCCGTGCACGATCTCGGCGCGCGGGTGGATGGGCACGACGCGCTTGCCGTGGGCCTGCAGCGTTCGCGCGACGCCATACGCCGCGCGGGCCGGGTTGTCGCCGAGGCCGACCACGAACCACGTCGAGGTCGCCCCCAGGGCAGCGGAGATCTCGGCGGCGCGGTTCACGCGGTCGGTCGGCCGAGCGCCCGGTAGGTCCAACCGGCGTTGCGCCAGGCTGCGGGATCGAGGGCGTTGCGTGCATCGATGACACTTCGCGCGCTCACGAGGTCGTTGATGCTCGTCGGATCGAGCTCGCGGTACTCGCGCCACTCGGTGCCGAGGACGACGAGTTCGGCACCCGTCAGTGCCTCGCGCAGGTCCGGGACGTATGCCATGTGGGGGTAGACGCGCTCGGCGTTCGTGAGCCCCTTCGGGTCGTGGACGACGACCTGCGCGCCCGCATTGCTCATCGCGACCGCCACGTCGAGGGACGGCGAGTCGCGGACGTCATCGCTGTCGGGCTTGAACGCGGCCCCGAGCACCGTGACGTGCCGATCGCGGAAGGACCCGCCCAGCACCTCGCGGGCCAGGTCGACGGTGGCGGATCGTCGCCGCAGGTTGATCTGGTCGACCTCGCGCAGGAACGCGACGGCGTCCTCGGCGCCCAGCTCACCGGCGCGGGCCATGAAGGCCCGGATGTCCTTGGGCAGGCAGCCGCCGCCGAACCCCAGCCCGGCCGAGAGGAAGCGGTTGCCGATCCGCGGGTCGTAGCCGATCGCCTCGGCCAGCTTGGTGACGTCGGCGCCCGAGACCTCGCACACCTCCGCCATCGCGTTGATGAAGGAGATCTTCGTGGCGAGGAAGGAGTTGGCCGCCACCTTCACGAGCTCCGCAGTCGGGAAGTCCGTGACCAGGAACGGGACACCCTCGGCCACGATCGGCGCGTACACCTCGCGCATGAGGTCCTCGGCCCGCTGCGATCGCACACCGACCACGAGCCGGTCGGGGTGCAGCGTGTCGTTGACGGCGAAGCCCTCGCGCAGGAACTCGGGGTTCCAGGCGAGTTCCACGCCGTCGGGAGCCGTCTTGGCGAGGTCGGACTCGATGTCGGCCGCCGTGCCGACCGGAACGGTGGACTTGCCGACGATCAGCGCGCCGGGGCGCAGGAACGGCTTCAGTGCCTCGACCGAGCCGAAGACCTGCGACATGTCCGCCTTCTGCGCGCCGGCGGCCTGAGGCGTGCCGACGCAGATGAAGTGGACGTCGGCGAACGCGCCCACCTCCTCGTGCGAGGTCGTGAAGCTGAGACGTCCCGCCTCGATGTTGCGCTGCAGCACCTCTTCCAGGCCGGGCTCGTAGAAGGGGACCGTTCCGGTCCGCAGGAGGTCGATCTTGGCCGGGTCCACGTCGAGGCCGATCACGTCGAAACCGAGCTCGGCCATGCAGGCGGCATGCGTGGCGCCCAAGTAGCCCGTTCCGATGACCGACAGTCGTAGTGTCATCCCCACAGGCTAGTAGTCGGCAGGTATGGGGAGTGAACCGTGGCTGGTAACCCGGACTTTCGCGATTTCGCGCTGTCGGAGGAGCATCAGGCGCTCCGCGAGGCAGTGCGCGATCTCGTGACGGACAAGATCGCTCCGCGAGCCGCTGAGATCGACGAGACGGCGGAGTTCCCGTGGGACGTCTACGAGGCGCTTCGCTCGGCGGGTTTCCATGCGATCCACATCCCGGAGGCGTACGGGGGCGAGGGCGGCGACGCGCTCGCCGCCTGCCTGGTCATCGAGGAGGTGGCCCGGGCGTGCGCGTCGAGCTCGCTGATCCCGGCCGTCAACAAGCTGGGCACGATGCCGTTGCTGGTCGGGGCCGACGAGGCGCTGTTGCAGACCTACCTGCCGAAGGTGGCCAGCGGCGAGGCGATGTTCTCCTACGCCCTGAGCGAGCGCGAGGCGGGCAGCGATGCGGCGGCCATGAGGACGCGCGCGGTCGCGGACGGCGACGACTGGGTGCTGAACGGCCAGAAGAGCTGGATCACGAACGCCGGCGTGTCGACGTACTACACCGTGATGGCCGTCACCGACCCCGACGCGGGACCCCGGGGCATCTCGGCTTTCGTCGTGCATGCGGACGACGAGGGCTTCTCGCTCGGGACCCCCGAGCGCAAGCTGGGCATCCACGGATCGCCCACGCGCGAGATCCTGTTCGCCGACTGCCGGATCCCCGGCGACCGCATCGTTGGGGCACCCGGCACCGGCTTCGCGACGGCGATGGCGACCCTCGACCACACGCGGGTCACGATCGGTGCGCAGGCCGTGGGCATCGCCCAGGGCGCCCTCGACGTGGCCACCGCGTATGCGAAGGACCGACAGCAGTTCGGCAAGCCGATCGCCTCGTTCCAGGGGATGCAGTTCATGCTCGCCGACATGGCGATGAAGCTGGAGGCCGCACGGCAGCTCGTCTACGTGGCTGCCGGCAAGAGCGAGCGACAGGATCCCGACCTGACCTTCTTCGGAGCGGCCGCGAAGTGCTTCGCGTCCGACATGGCGATGGAGATCACGACCGACGCGGTCCAGGCCCTCGGCGGCGCGGGTTACACGAAGGACTGGCCGGTCGAGCGGTACATGCGCGATGCCAAGATCACCCAGATCTACGAGGGCACCAACCAGGTGCAGCGGATCGTCATGGCGAAGAAGCTCCTGGGCCGCTAGTGACGTCCGCCGGACCACCCCCACCCCGTCGACCTTGAGGTTGGCGGCGGTTCGCCCGCCGGTTTTCCCCGCCAACCTCAAGGTCGACGGGGACCGAATACAGTGGCGCGCGTGACGGTGCCGCAGATCCCGGGTGCGCGGGTGCGCTCCCGCCGCGGCGACACGCGGTGGGAGGTCCAGGCCCAGCGCGTGCAGGTGCTCGCGCGACTGGCGGTCACGTCCGTTGGCATGGCGTCGATCAGCGAACTGGAGGTCGACGTCGACAGCTGGCGTCCGCCGATCGCCGGCTGGATCGGCCGCCCCGGGATCGTGGGGGTCGCCGGAATGTCCGTCGAGCCGAGGGGCGCCGGGGTCCGGGTGTCGCTCCGCGTCACCGAGCCGGCGGACCCGGGTCTGCTGCTCGCGGCCGCGGTCCGTTGCCTTCGGCCGACTCCCAACGGTGACGTCGGACCGCAGTTGACCTTCTGCCCGGGTCTCCCGGAGTCCGCCGCCCCCCTCGCCGACCGGATGCACGACGTCGTGCTCGCCGGAGAGAAGCGCGACCGGCACGTGCGCCGCAGCGACGTCCTCGTCCTCCCCGGTCCCGACGCCTGCCCGGCCGTCGAGCGCGACGTCTCGCTGGTCGTCGAGGCGGGCACCTGGACCCGGGACGGGAACGTCTGCGAAGTCAGCGTCGACCCGGCGGTGCATCGGCCGATCGGGCGCCGGTCCTCCGGTGTGTCGGGCGTCGCCCAGGGGTCCCTATCGGGCGACACGCTCGACATCCGCACGCCGGGCGAGGCCGTTCACGTGCGCGGCGACGTGACCGCTGCAGACGCCCGTGCCCTCCGGCAGGTCCTGGCCGTCGTGTGCGACGACGTACCCGTCCGGCTGGTCCGACAGCTGAACGCCTGCGGCGTCGTCGTCGCGAGCAGTCGCGAGCACCTCCCCGATCCCGATGACGAGCTCGCCTGGCAGGTGCGGTCCGTGCGCGACCGACGGCACGCCCTGCGGCAGTTCGGGCCGACGGTGGCTCTGGACGCCTGGCCGTCGGTCAGCGTCATCCTCGTCACGAACCGGCCCGACCACATCGAGCATGCGATGCGGCAGGTCGCGGGACTTCGATACCCGCGCCTCGAGATCGTGGTCGGCGTCCATGGGGACCGCGTGGACGCCGAGCGGGTGTGGGACCTCGCGCAGGACGTCCGCCATCCGGTCACCGTGGTCGGGGTCGCGGCCTCAAAGACCCTGGGCGAGGCCTTGCAGCAGTGCAGCGATCGGGCCGAGGGAGCGCTCCTGACCAAGATGGACGATGACGACTTCTACGGGCCGGAGCACGTCTGGGACCTGGTCCTGGCGCGCCAGTACTCGGGGGCCGCCATCGTGGGCAAGGCCCTCGACTGGATCCATGTCGCGTCCGAGGATGCCACGGTCTTCCGTCCGGTCTACCCGGCCGAGAAGTACTCGGACTTCGTCGCCGGCGGCACGATCCTGGTCTCGAAGGCAGACCTCCTCGCGGTCGGAGGCTGGCGACCGGTGCCCAAGTCGGTCGACCGGGCCCTGCTGGATCGGGTCCTGGCGGAGGGCGGCCTCGTGTACCGGACGCATGGGCTCGGCTACGTCTACGTCCGGCACGCGGCCGGCCACACGGCGTCGGTGGCCGATGCGCACTTCATGACCAAGAACGTGGCACGCCATGCCGGGCTGGTGCGGCATGCCGAGTTCGGCACTGCGCAGGAGGCGGGTGACGGATCGTGATCACCGAGTGGCCCGACGTGTCAGTCGTCATGACCGTGATCAACGAGGAGCGCCACCTGCGGCATGCCGTCGACAAGCTCCTGCACCAGGACTACCCCGGCGTGCTCGACATCGTGATCGCGGTCGGGCCGTCGAAGGACCGGACCCGCGAGGTTGCCCAGTCCGTCGCGGCGGAGCACGCCCATGTGCGGGTGGTCGACAACCCGACGGGCAAGACTCCGGCCGGACTCAATGCCGCGATCGCTGCGACCCGCAGTGCCGTCGTCGTGCGCATCGACGGCCACGCGATGGTGCCGTCCGACTACGTGCGCACCGGCGTGACGACGCTCATCGAGACGGGCGCGGACAACGTCGGCGGCATCATGGCGGCCGAGGGCACGACGGATTTCGAGCGCGTCGTGGCGCGCGCCATGACGTCCAGGTTCGGGGTGGGCGGGGCGAGCTTCCACGTCGGGGGGGAGGCCGGTCCCGCGCTGACCGTCTATCTCGGGTGCTTCCAGCGTGCTGCGCTCGATCGCGTCGGCGGCTACGACGAGTCGATGGAGCGTGCGCAGGACTGGGAGATGAACCTGCGCATCCGCCAGACAGGTGGCACCGTCTGGTTCACCCCTCAGATGCGCGTGACCTACCGGCCCAGGCCGAACATCAAGGCGCTGGCCCGTCAGTACCACGACTACGGCAGGTGGCGCCGCGAGGTGGCCCGACGCCACCCCGACACGATCTCCGTGCGCTACCTGGCGGCTCCCGCCACGGTGGTCGCCGTCGGTGCCGGACTCGTCGTCGCGGGCGTGGGCGCGGCGACGCGACACCCGTGGGTGGCGGCTGTCGGGCTGGCCGCACCCGTCGGCTATGCGGCCGCGAACCTGCTGGCGAGCGCCGCCACGGCCGCAGCCGCCCCTCGACTCAGCGCCCGCGAGGCCCTGCACCTGCCGGCCGTCTACGCGACGATGCACGGAGCGTGGGGTCTTGGCTTCCTGCGTGGCCGACCACACGGCGCAGCCGGGCCGAAGGGCTGACCGTGATGCGGTTGCGGCGCCGCGAGGCGCCCCCCCTCAGGTGGTCGGTCGTGATCTCGGCACCGAAGGGCGAGGACGGGGCTCGCTGGGGCGACACGTGGTTCGCGTCCGACCTCGTCGAAGCGCTGAATCGGGCGGGGCAGCAGGCGAGGACGGTCTTCCGCGGCGGCGCCACCAGCGAGTCACGCGAGACGGATGACGTGGTGCTCGTCCTGCGCGGACTGCGTCGCGTCGTGCCCCGGCGGGGCAACGCGACCTGGCTCCTGTGGGTCATCAGCCATCCCGAGCTCGTGGCGCCGGACGAGCCGGCCGAGTACGACGGCGTCTTCGCCGCCAGCGAGCACTGGCACCGAGGCCAGTCGGAGGAGTTCGGCGTGCCGGTCACCCCTCTGCTTCAGGCCACGAACCCCCGGCGCTTCACGCCTTCGGCCGCCGTGCCGGACACCGGCGAGCCGGTGCTGTTCGTGGGATCCACCCGGGGCGAGTACCGACTGGCTGTGCGCGCGGTCGTTGCTGCCGGGCTCGACGTGTCGGTGTTCGGCGTCGGATGGGAGGAGTACCTCCCGTCCGGACGGGTTCGCGGCGAGTTCATCCCCAACGACGAGCTCCCGGCCGCCTACGCGGCTGCGGGCGTGGTCCTGAACGATCACTGGGCGGACATGGCCACCGAGGGATTCCTCTCGAACCGCCTGTTCGACGCGACCGCCACCGCCACCCGAGTCCTCAGCGACCATGCCACCGGGCTGCACGAGGTCTTCGGTCCCGATGTGGTGACGTATCGCGACGACGCCGACCTGGTCGACGTCCTCTCTCGTCCGCGAGACGACGCGTTCCCGTCCCGTGCGAGCCGGCTGCAGCTCGCCGAGCGGGTGGCCAGGGATCACAGCTTCGACGCCCGGGCCGCCACGCTCATCCGGCGCGCCCAGGAGCTTCGGGGCCTCCGATGACCCCCGACGTCAGCGTGGTCGTCATCTCCTTCAACGACGCGGGACGCCTGCCGCGCGCCCTCGCCTCGCTCCAGCGGCAGACCCTGCGCGCGCTGGAGATCATCGTCGTCGACGACGCCTCCACCGACGACACCGAGGCGGTCGTGCGGAACATCGCTGACACAGATCCCCGCATCAGGTACGAGCGGCTGCCCGCGAACTCCGGAGGCTGCAGTGCCCCCCGGAACCGGGGCATCGACCTCGCCACGGCCCCGTGGATCATGTTCTGCGACTCCGATGACGAGTACGAGCGGCATGCGTGCAAGAACCTGCTGCAGGCGGCGGAGCGACTTGATGCCGAGGTCGTCTGCGGCACGGCGGAGCGCGTGGACGCCAGGTCCGGGCGCACGCGCCGCTGGCGTCCGGACGTCCATGACGACGTGCGCGTCGCAGACGGGCTGGCCGACTTCGCCGAGCTGCTCTACGACACCATCTCGGTGAACAAGATCTACCACCGCGACCTGTTGGAGCGCAACGGAATTCGCTTTCCCGAAGGGCTGCTCTTCGAGGATCAGCTGTTCACGCTGGAGGCGATGGCGTCTGCGCGGCGTGTCGCCGCCATCCCCGAGGTGGTCTACCGGTGGTACGTCGATCGGCTCAGTGACGAGCCGTCGATCACGCAGCGTCGCAACGAGGCCCGGAACGTCGAGAGCCGCATCGAGGTCAACCGGCGCATCGATGCCTACCTGTCGGAGCACGGCCTTCAGCGGGTCCAGGTCGTGAAGGACCTCAAGTTCCTCAAGCACGACCTGTACCTGTACCTGGCGTCGATGCTGGATGCCGACGACGAGACAGCCCTGTCGCTCATGGCCCGCCTCCGTCCGTACGTGGCCGGGGTCAACCTGGAACCCGCCTGGCAGGTGCGTCCCGTGCTGCGGGTCGCGATCTACCACCTGCTGATCGGCGACCTCGACGGCGTCCGATCGGCCATGCGCTTCGTCAAGTGGGCCTCGGTGGTGGACCAGCCGATCGTGGCCTCGAGGGGGCGGGAGATGTGGGGCTGCGAGCACCTGGGTGCCGGTCCGGCGGCCGCGGGCTTCGGGGCAGACCAATGGCTCGACGTCACGGACCTGCGCATCCTGTCGATCCCGTTCACTCAGCGCCGGTTCCTGCACCGGGTCGACAGCGTCCGCTTCGCCGGGGGCGAGCTGCACGTCGACGGGTCGACCGTCGACTACGACGGCTCCCTCGGCGAGGTGGACGGACTGGAACTGCGCCTGCTGACCGGGGCCGGCGGTACGGCCATGACGGTTCCGGCCCGGTGGTCCGGTCGCGACGGAACGCGCTGGACGTGGCGCGCGAGCGGACCGGTCCGGGACGGGATCGGGCGGCGGCTGGACAGCCGGGATCGCGGGACGCTGGCACTTGCGCTTCGTCGTGGCGGACTGGTGAATGCGACGAGTGCGAGGGCCACGGAGGAATCCGCGCCACGGATCCGCGTGCCGTTTCCCGGACGTCCGGCACGGGCCGGAGTCGACGCGATCGAGCTGCACCCGCACGACCATGGGGCCGTGGGCTGGCGCGCCGTGACCTCCTCGCCAGTTCGCAGCGGGCTGGCCTCGATCCGACACGCATGGTTCACGATCCCGGGCGCGCGCCGGGCGGCCACGGTCGTTTCGCTGGTGCGCCGCGACTGGATGCCGGCCGTGATCCATCGACTGGGGGGAGCGCTTCCGCCCAAGCAGCTCGCGCTGTTCGAGAGCGATGCGGGCCGCACGGCCAGCGGCAACGCCCGGGCGATAAGCGAGGCCCTGAGCCAGCTGCATCCGCGGATCGAGCAGGCATGGGTCTACCGCGCCGATCCGTCGCGGGCACCCGCCTTCGCGACGTCGGTCGAGCGCCTCAGCCTCCGGCACCACTGGCTCGCATCGCGCGCGCGTCTCTGGGTCGACGACGGCACGGCACCTCTGACGGTTCGCAAGCCCGCCCAGACGGTGTCGGTGTTCGCCGGCGGCGGGGTGCCGGTGCATCGAATCGGACTCGACGACCCGAGCGTCCTGGTGAGCAAGGGTGACGTGCGCGACGTGCGTCGCCGATCCCGGCGGTGGGGCGTGGCGCTCACCCCGTCAGCCTTCGCCTCGGACGTCACGGCTCGCGCCTTCGACTACCGCGGTCGGGTGGCCGAGGTCGGGCTCATGCGTGCGGATGACGCCGTTCGATCCCGTTCGGACGTCGCCGCGATCGAGGCGCTTCGCCAGCGGCTCGATCTGCCGACGGACCGGCGCATCGTCCTGTACGCGCCGGCGTCGAGGCGAGACGACCGCGACGGGACCGGTTCGCCCATCGACCTCGATGAATGGGCCGCCCGCCTCGGCGCGCGCGCCTACCTGCTGCTTCGTCCGCCACCGTCCGGGAGCTTCACGGTGCCGACGGCGCTGCGCTTCGCGATCCGCGACCTCGGCGACACGGACGACCTGATGGACTTCCTGGCCGCGTCCGACCTGTTCGTGTCCGACTACTCCTGGCTCATCGGCGATGCGGCGCTCGCCGCGCTGCCGGTCGTGCTCTACCAGCCGGACCGCGAGATGTACGTGAACCGCACCCGCGGTGTCTATGCGGGGCTCGGCGACGTGGGCCCCGCCTTCGATGACCTCGCGGGGCTGATCGCGAGCGTGGACGAGTGGCTCGACGACCCTGGGCAGTGGGAATCGCGGTGGTCCGAGAGGCGAGCCGCCTTCGCGGCGGATCGCTGCGGACCGCCGGACGGCGCCTCAGCCGATCGCGCCGTCGACGCCTTCCTCGGGCCGATGGGTGCGTCGTCGTGAGCCTCCCGCGGATCGTGCTGATGGCCAACAACATCGACGAGGTCGGTGGCGCCCAGCGAGTCGTCCACGTCATCGCCCAGCGGCTGGGGGAGCGGGGTCATCCCGTGGACCTCGTCGGGGTGGCTCCCGTCGAGCCGAGGCACGCCTACGTCAGTGATCCGGCGTTCCGGCGCTTCACGCTGATGCCGGAGCCCTGGCCCGCTCCGCCGCCGGACGCGCGCCTCACCACCAGGCTCCGGCCATCGGTCCGCCGCCTCATCGCCCGGCGCGCGGCGCTGCGAGCGGCGGCCGTGAGCCGCCTCGGGGACGTCCTCCGCGATGGCCCGCCAGGGATCGTGGTGACGGCGCAGCTGTGGGCCATGGAGCACCTCGCCGAGGTGCCGCACGACGACTGGGCGGTCATCGGCCAGTATCACTCGTCGTTCGAGGCGGCGGCGGCCGGACGCGATCTCGCACGTGCCCTGACCCTGTATGCGGACGTCGACGTCGTGGCGCTCCTCACGGCCGCCGACGCCTCCGCCTTCCGGCGCGCGGGGCTGAACTCGACGACCTGGCTGCCCAACCCCCTCGCGTTCTGGCCGGATGCAGCTGCGGTTCCGGCCGAAGGGGACACCGTCTTGTACCTGGGCCGGCTGTCGGCGGAGAAGGGCGTGCGGTTCCTCATCGATGCGTGGGGGCTGATCGCGGACGGCCACCCGGGGTGGACCCTGCGCCTCGTCGGCTCGGGCCCCGACGAGGCAGCCCTGCGCAAGCAGGCAGCGGGGGTGCCCCAGGGTGCCGACCGCATCGTCTTCGCCCCGCCGGTCACCGACGCCGAGGCCGAGTTGAGCCGCGCCGACATCGTGGCCCTGCCCTCGTTGACCGAGGGACTGCCCCTGGTGCTGGCGGAGGCCATGGCGGTCGGCCTGCCGTGCGTGGCGACCGACTGCTCGGCTGGCGTGCGCCTGCTGAGCGGCGAGGGCGAGGATGCAGTGCTGGTCCCGCGGGCCGACGCAGCGGCCCTGGCCGGTGCATTGTCGGGGCTGATGTCGGATCCGGGCCGCCGAGCGAGCCTTGGCGGCCGCGCTCGCGAGTCCGTGCGTCGGTACCGCGTGGACGAGGTCATCGACGCGTGGGAGCGGCTCATAGCGTCCGTCCTGCGCTAGCCCCGTCCTCCCTCCTCGGCGAGCGGGGAGATGTCGGGGTCGAATTCGCCGGGAGCACCCCGACAACTCCCCTCTCGGCAAAGCAGTTGGGGAGGGGGAGGGGAGTGCTGTGCGGGGGTTGGGCTAGAGGTGCTGGTTCGCGCGGGAGAGGTCCTCTTCGAAGTCCACCTCGACGGCGAACAGGTCACGGATGTCGAACGGCACGACGCGGGCGCCGTCCTTCTCGATCATCAGCTCGACGCCGCGCTCGAAGTAGTCGGAGTCGGCGCACTCGGCCAGTCGCTCGATCAGGCTCGCCTTGTCCGCCGCGCTCACGTAGTTGATCCCCACCGACTCACCGAGGGCATCGACCACGGTCTTGGACAGCTCGTCGACGAACCCGTCGGCATCGACCGTGTACTTGACCTCCTCCTCGCCGACGACGGCCGTGTTCACGCAGATGAACGACTGCTCGTCGGCGATCAGCCCCTTGACGCGCTCGAGCACCTGTGGGTCGAAGACCACATCGCCGTTCATCCACAGCACTCCGCCGTCGGTGGACTGCCGCAGGGCCTTGAGCAGGCTGCGGTTGGTGTTCGTCTGGTCGTAGCTCTCGTTGTAGACGTAGCCGACATTCGGGAAGGCCTCGATGATCAGCTCGAGCTTGAAGCCGATCACGGTCGTGATGCGCAGGTCGTCGAAGGCGGCGATGAGGTTGTCCATCTGCTGCTGCATGATCGTGCGGCCATCGGACAGCGGGGTGAGGGGCTTGGGCCACGGCCGCCCCAGGCGCGTGCCCATGCCGGCGGCCAGGATCACTGCTTGCACGGTCATGCGTTCTCCTCGACGACGCGAACGCGGCTCAGCTCGTGCAAGGCCGCATCGTGGTAGTGGATGGCGTTCTTGAGCTCCTCCCAGAAGCGCACGGTGCTCTGCCCGGGCGCCAGCGAGTCGAAGTACAGGTCGCGCAGTTCGGTGCGTCGCTCGCGCATGGGGTCGTCGCGGAGCGCGGTCGCAAGGTCCTGCTCCAGCGTCGCGATGGTGGACTCGTCGACCACGAGCGCCCCCGAGGCCACGGGTGCGTCCTCGAGCAGTCGTAGCCGGTTCGTGCGCCGGTCGCTGAGGGCAAGTGGCGCGTCCGGACGCAGGTACAGATGGTCCAGGCTCACGCTGGAGACATCGGCGATCATGAGGTCGGTGTCGCGAATGACGCCGAGGACGTCCCCCCGCAGCAGGACCGCGTGACCGCGGGACGGATCGGCCGCCGCCGCCCTCTCGAGGCGCTTGACCACCTCGGCGTGCCCCCGGCTGACGCCGGCGTCGTCGGACTCCGCGACGCGCGGATGGGGCTTGTAGACGACGCGCGCACCGGGCTGGGCGAGGGCCGCCGCGACGATGCGGGGTCCGTAGCGGTCCACGGAGGTGTAGTTGTTGGCATCGTCCTCGCCCTCCCAGGTGGGGGCGTAGGTGATCGTCGGGCCGTCGAAGGGGGGCAGGGCGCTGGGCACCTCGAGGTCCAGCTGCGGACGCCCGACGCGAACCAGGTGCGACGGGTCGAACCAGGCGAGGGCGGCCGCGTGACGCCGGACGGCGGCCTCACCGGCGACGAAGACCTTGTCGTAGGCCTTGGCCTGGTTGCTGACCATGCAGATCTTGTCGCTCTCGCCGTGATTCACGTGGATGTGCACGGCCTGCTGGAACGACAGCGACTGGAAGTTGGTCCAGCCGTTGTTGACGTACACCACGGCGTGGAAGTCGGCCCGGTCGTACAGCGCCATCAGGATCTCGTAGCGCGGCACCAGCAGGACGCGCAGGGACGTGATGCCGAGCAGGGCGCGGTAGGTCTCGATGTGGCGCACCACCACGATCGTGGTCATGTCCGGGCTGGCCTCGAAGACGGGCAGCCACTGCGTGAGCTGGTACAGCTTGAGCGGGCCATCGGCGAAGTAGAGGGCCACGTCGGCGCTCGGCACCGCAGACAGGTCGAATCCCTCTGCCTCCACGGCACCGAACTCGCGCATGCGGCGCGCCGCTCCGCGCGCCGCCTTCTTGGCGAAGCGATGCATGGCCCCGCCGCCTGACTTGCCTGGTGTCGTCACTGTCTCCGCCTGCTGTCGTGTGGCAACCGCGTGGCACCTGACTGTGCGGCTACGGGTGTGACCTATCGTAACCAGCGTGCGATCTCTCTGGGAGCACCGTCAGGTGCTCCGCATGCTGGTCCTCCGCGACCTGCAGAAGCAGTACACGAAGTTCCGCCTGGGCTACCTGTGGACGCTGCTGGAGCCGCTGGGCATGTCGATCGTGCTCTGGTTCGTGTTCTCGGTGCTCCTGGGGGCTCGCGCACTTGGCCTTCAGCCGTACCTGCTCTTCCTGTCGATCGCGATCCTGCCGTGGTGGTGGTTCACCAAGGGCGTCGCCGCGTCGACGCGGGTGTTCCGGCGTACGGGGGGCCAGCTCCGGATCAGCCTGCTGCCGACCGAGATCTGGGTGCTGCGCGTCCTGCTCGTGTCGATGATCGAATTCCTGTTCTCGCTCCCGGTGATCCTGGTCGCCATGATCGTCACGCGGACGTGGCCAGGCCCCTACATCGTGCTCTTCCCGGTCGCCGTCGCCCTCCAGTTCGTGCTGATGTACGGGCTGTCGCTCCTGATCTCCGCGGGATCGGTCGTGATCCCGGACCTCGCGCGCATCGTGCGCATCGTCCTGCGGGCGATGTTCTACCTGTCGCCGGTGCTGTACTCGATCTCGAACATCCCCGAGTCGGTCCAGGGACTGGCTGCCCTGAACCCGCTGGTCGGCATCTTCGGCCTGTACCGCATCGGGTTCTGGCCGGAGGAGGTCGAGACCCTGACGGGGTACGGGATCTCGATCGGCATCAGCCTGGCGATCCTGGTCATCGGCATCGTCGTCTTCCGGCGCACCGAGCCGCGCATCCTGAAGGAGGCGTGAGATGGCCCGCCAGCACCTGACCCCGGACCTGGCGTCCGTCGTCGAATTCGCAGACGCGGGCGTCCGGATGCCGCGGCGACGCCGGCGCAAGGGCGACGGACGGCGGCAGCGGCTGCGCCGGATCGCGGGGGAGGTCAAGCGTGATGAGGTCTGGCGCCTGCGCAACGCCACCTTCTCGATCGCCGAGGGCGAGTCCGTCGCGATCGTGGGCGGCAAGGGTTCCGGCCGCGAGGCCCTCCTTCGGCTCTCCGCCGGCACGCTCGTGCCCGACGAGGGCACGGTGGCCCGACGGATGCCGGTCATCCCGATGATCGACGTCGCGCGCTCGCTCGTGCGCCAGTACTCGGTCCGGCAGAACATCTACCTGGTCGGCGGGCTCCTCGGCATGACGCCCGAGCAGGTGGGCGAGGGCCTCGGTGACATCGTGTCCTTCGCCGGTGTCGAGCAGATCCTCGACAAGTACCTCGGCACCGCGCCACCCGTGATCCGCCAGCGGCTCGCCTGGTCGATCGCCATGTCGACGCAGGCCCGTGCCTACGCCATCGAGCAGGTGCTGATCGTGGGCGAGCGCGACTTCCGGCAGCAGTGCTGGACCCGAGTCGACCGGATGCGCGAGGACGGCGTCACGTTCCTGCTCGCGTCCGACAGCCCTCGGCAGTTCCGGCGATTCTGCGACCGGGCGATCCTGCTCGACGAGGGCCGACTCGTGGCGCAGACGTCGGTTCCCGAGGCGATCGCGATGTTCCGCGAGCTGAGGCGACGCGACGCGCCAGCCGATGGAGGCACAGGCGAATCGGCGGCGGAGCCCGCGGACGACGACCTCTAGGCTGTGCCCATGTCGCTGCTGCCCGAGGCCCCGGCCATCCCGGTCAACGGGGTCCTGCTCCACGTCGGGGTCCACAAGACGGGGACGACGGCGATCCAGGCCGCACTCGCCGACGCGCGGCCCGAGCTCAAGGCGGCCGGCGTGACCTACCCGGGCAAGCTGCAGGCCCAGCACCGGGCCGCGCTCGCCGTGCTGGGCCGGCCCTGGGGCTGGAACCAGCGAGGCGGTGCCGTCATGGACCGACGGCACTTCGACAGGCTCGCCCGCCGCGTCGGATCGCATGGTCAGCGCGTCGTGGTGAGCAGCGAGTTCTTCTGCGAGGCCGACGAGGCAACGGCGGCGGCGGTCGCCCGGGACCTGGGAGGCGATCGCGTGCGCGTCGTCGTCACCCTGCGCAATCTCGGCAAGCTCCTGCCCTCGTCGTGGCAGCAGTACCTCAAGTACGGGCTGACGACGCCGTACGTCAAGTGGCTCAAGGACGTCTTCGAGGAGCCGGGCGTCGCCCGCATGACCCCCACCTTCTGGAAGCGGCACGACCACGGGGGTGTCGTCTCGCGCTGGAGCCAGGCCGTGGGTCCCGAGAACGTGACGGTGCTGGTCCTCGAGGACATCGACCGCAGCGCGATGTTCCGGTCGTTCGCACAACTGCTCGACGTACCCGAGGAGATCCTCGTCTCGCGCATGGACCTCACGTCCAACCGCTCGATGACAGCGGCGGAGGCCGAGCTGCTCGTACGCCTGAACAAGAAGGTCAAGAAGGAGCTCCAGTGGGACGAGTACGTGCGATTCGTGCGGCGGGGGGTCGCCCTGGGGATGGTGGAGGGACGCGAGCCCGCGGCCGACGAGCCGCGCCTCCACACCCCTGACTGGGCGCTCGACGCGGCCGCCGATCGCGGACGCCACTCGGTCGAGACGATCCGGTCGCTGGGCGTCAACGTGCTGGGCGACCTCGAAGCCCTGGCCACGCGCGTGCCGTCCACCGCGCCCGTCGACCCCGCGGCGGCCGGGATGCTCCCGGTCGACGCCGGCGTCCAGGCCGTCATGACCGTGATCCAGGCCGCCCGCGAGAACCCGAGCTCCCGCGACCTGGCCGGCCAGCTGTGGCGCCGCACGCGCCAGCAGGGGCGAGACCGGTTCCGTCGCGCTCCTTCCGCATCGTGATCGAGCCGGTCGCACTACCGGGCAGCACGCCGCCTGTCGAGGCGCTGCGCGACGTCGTCGCCAGACTGCGCGCCACCCAGGCGCCCGTGGTGCTGTGCGCCGCGGACCTGGTCGTGGCGCCCGCCGCGCTGGCGCCGCTCACCGCCGACCCCTTCGTCGCAACCTCCCTCCTCGTGCGTCCCGCAACCCACGACGCCGACGTGCGGGTCCGGCATCACCTGGTGACCAGCGTCGGAACCGGATTCCACGGCGTGACCGCGCCCGACCACCGCTCCGTCGGGGTCCTCGCGGTGTCGCTCGCCGATGCCGACGCCGTGGCCCTCGCCGTCGACGACCTGGTCGAGGCGATCGCATCCGGAGCCGTGACGACCACGGGCGCGGACCTGGTCGAGCTCGTCGCGGTCGCGGTCGCCCGGGGCGGCGTCACCGTCAAGGCCGTGGACATGGTCGACGTCCCATGGTCCCGATCGCCGGTCGACGCGGCCGCGGCCCGAGCCGCCGCCGACTCCGTGCCGGACGCGCGCATCGCCCAGCTGCAGGCGAACCGGGCGGATGACGGCTTCTACTCGACGTTCGTGGTCCGGAAGGCGTCGAAGCCCCTGACGCGGCTGGCGCTGCGCCTGGGGTGGAGCCCCAACGCGATCACCCTGCTCTCCTTCGCCATCGGCATCGCCGCCGCCGCGCTGTTCGCGGTAGGCGACCGCTGGGCCCTGCTCGGCGGCGCACTCCTGCTCCAGCTGAGCCTGGTCGTCGACTGCGTCGACGGCGAGGTGGCCCGCGCCACGCGCCGGTTCTCGGCACTGGGCGCGTGGCTCGACGCGTCGACCGACCGCGTCAAGGAGTTCCTGGCCTACGCGGGCCTGGCGTATGGCGCGCTCCGCCAGGGCGCGGACATCTGGTGGCTGGCCGTCGTCCTCGTGGTGCTCCAGACGACCAGGCACATGGCCGACTACGACTTCTCGCGCATCCAGCGCATGCGCGAGGCATACGTGCCGCCGCGTGACGTGCGCATCGCAGACGACGGGGCCGCCGGGTCGGCGGGCGGCTGGTCCGTCAGCGGCGCGATGGAGATGTCGACGCGAATGAACCGCCGCGACGCGGTGCGATGGGCGAAGCGAGCGATCCACCTGCCGATCGGCGAGCGCTGGCTGATCATCAGCGTGTTCGCCGCGGTCCTCGGGGCCACCTGGGCGCTCGGGGTCCTGCTCGCTGCCGGGCTCCTGGCCCTCGCCTACGTCACCGCCGGGCGCGTTCTCCGCACCACGACGTGGCACGGGCCGACTCCCGTCGCCGGCGTCCAGCTCCTGCGTCGGCAGGGGGACTCGGGCCCGCTTCTCGGGCTCGTCGGCCGGGCGGTGCCGGAAGCCACCCGTCGGCGATGGTGGGCCGGACGGGCCGCGTGGGCGGTCCCGTCGGGGCTGCGACTCGTCGAGCTCGCCATGGTCGCCGTCATCACCCTGGCGGTCTACCCCGAGGTGACGGTGACCGCCTTCTGGTGGATGGCGATCGTGGCGTTCCACCACTACGACACGCTGTACCGCGCGATGCAGGGCGCGGAGCCGCCCCGCTGGATCGTCTGGACCGGGCTCGGATGGGAAGGGCGCACGATCCTGGTGGTGGCACTCGCGGCGGTCGGGCTCGGGGCGTTCTCGACGGGACTCGTCGCCGGGGCCTGGATCCTGGCCGCGCTGTTCGTGGTGATCGCATCCGTACAGTGGCTGTCCGTGCAGGAGACGTCAGCCGCAGGGGAGAGGTCGTCCGTGTCGAAGGGGAGTGCCCGATGAGCGACGCGCAGGGTGCCGTCGTCCGACCGACGAGGCCCACGGTCGCCCAGATCCGCGAGGTCTGCCAGCCGCCCGCGGTGCGCGGTCGCCGCAACTCCGAGCACTGGGTCGCCGACGTGTACCTGCGCGGCATCTCGCCGTACCTGACCCGACTGCTCCTTCGCACGCCCATCACGGCGAACGGGGTGACGTGGCTGATGGTGGCCACCGGCATGTCGGCTGCGTTCGCGCTCCTGATCCCGGGCCTGCCGGGCGCATTCCTCGCGGCCCTGCTCGGGCAGCTGCAGATGCTCTGGGACTGCAGCGACGGCGAGGTGGCCCGATGGCGGGCGACGACGTCGCCCAAGGGCGTCTTCATCGACCGGGTGGGTCACTACACCACCGAGGGCCTCATCCCGATCGCCCTGGGGCTGCGGGCAGCCGGCTTCCCCAGTGACGGCTGGCTCGACACGCCGTGGCCCCTGATCGGGGCGCTCGTATCGGTGATCGTGCTCTACAACAAGGCGCTGAACGACATGGTCCACGTGTCGCGCGCCTACAACGACCTGCCGCGCCTGCAGGAGAAGGCGGACGTCGCGGCACCCCGCTCCACGGGCCTACGCCGCCTGCGGTCGGTCGCGCGGTTCTTCCCGTTCCATCGCGCCTACCACTCCGTCGAGTTGACGATCCTCGCGCTGGTCGCCGCCGTGATCGACGTCCCGCTGGGCGGCCTTGCGGCGACGCGGTTCCTGGTTGCCTTCCTGGCGGTGTTCGGAGTCGTGACGGTCATCGGGCACCTCGCGTCCATCCTCTCCTCGAGTCGGCTGCGCTGAGCCATGACGACTCCGGACAGCACCCCCGTGGCTCCGCACTTCGGCGTGGTCGTGCTGACCATGGGGACGCGTCCCGAAGACCTGGATCGCGGCCTGCGGTCGATCCTCGCCCAGCAGGGCGTGACGACGGACGTCGTCGTGGTCGGAAACTCGTGGGACCCGGCCGGCCTGCCCGAGGGCGTGCGCGGTCACTACCTGCCGCAGAACGTGGGGATCCCGGCCGGGCGCAACGCCGGAGTGCCGCTGGTGTCCGGCGCGCTGCTGCTCTTCCTCGACGACGACGCGTCGCTGCCGGACGCGCACTTCCTGCGGTCAGCGGCCGACCGGTTCGCGGCGGATCCCCGCCTGGGGCTGATCCAGCCCAGGGTCGTCGACCCGACCGGGCTCGCCGCGCCCCGGCGATGGGTGCCTCGGCTTCGCGTCGGCGACCCCTACGCGTCGAGTGCCGCGACCGCCCTGTGGGAGGGCGCGGTGGTGATGCGTCGGTCCGTCTTCGATGCGATCGGGGGCTGGCCGGACGAGTTCTTCTATGCGCACGAGGGCATCGACCTGGTGTGGCGGGTCTGGGACGAGGGGTACACGCCCTGGTACGCGGCCGACCTCGTGGCCAACCACCCGGTGATAGACCCCGCCCGCCACGATGTCTACTACCGCCTCAATGCGCGCAACCGCGTGTGGCTGGCCCGTCGCAACCTGCCGGTCCTGCTCGAGCCGCTGTACGTCGGCACCTGGGTCGGGATGACGCTCCTGCGGGTGCATGACCGAGCGGCCCTGCGCGCCTGGTTCGGTGGCCTGCGCGAGGGCATCGAGCAGCGTCCCGCCGGCCGCCGGCGCATGAAGTGGCGCACGGTCTGGGAACTGACGAAGGCCGGCCGTCCGCCCGTCATCTGACCCGGCCCCCCGGGAGGCACCGGACCGTCAGGAGGCGCAGTAGTTCTCGTCGGCGGTGTTGACCTGAGCGGTGTAGTCCTGCGTGATATCGAGGATCTCGACGTCGCGGATCGACGTGAAGTCGCTGCCGATGATCAGGTTCATGACCTCGCCCTGACCCTTGACCTTCTCGGACTCGGCCGCGCCGGACGCGTAGATCAGCGTCTTGGCCGACGTGTCCCAGCGCGGGTCGTACTGCACCGTGGTGACCGCGTAGTCGGACGTCTCCGCGTTGCCGACCAGCTCGACGCGGAAGCCCTGCTTGCGCAGCTGCTTGGCGACCTGCTTGGCCTTGCCCTTGGTCGCGGTGCCATTGAGCACGTTGACGACGACCTGGTCGGGTGCGACCTTCAGCAGCGGCGCCTCCTCGCCCGCGGCTCCCTTGGGCGGCCACGGCGTGTCGTTGGCCATCGCAGCCCAGATCGGCTTGGCCTTCTCGGTGTTCACGCTGACCGTGGCGTTGTCGCCGTTGGGCGTCCAGGGGATCGTGGTGAAGGTCACGTTGGCCGGCTTGAGGTCCTTCAGGCTCAGGGCCAGGTCCTTGAGGTTGTTGATGTCGGCCAGCTGCGGGTCGGCGGTGAGCGACTTCGTCGACGCGTCCAGGACCCCCAGCAGGGCCGCCGGGTTGAGCAGCGTCCCGCTGGACAGCACCTTTCGCATGAGCGAGGAGATGAACGCCTGCTGCCGACGGATGCGCGAGGTGTCGGAGCCGTCGCCGAGGGTCTTGCGGGCGCGAACGAAGGCCAGGGCCTCCTCGCCCTGCACCACGTGCTTGCCCTTGCTCAGCTTCAGGCCGCTCAGCGGATCGTCGACCGGCTCGGACACGCAGATCTCGACGCCGCCGACCGCGTCGACGATGCGCTTGAACCCGCCGAAGTCGACGAGCATGAAGTTGCTGATGTCGAGGCCGGACATCTCGGAGACGGCCTTGATGGTGCAGCCGGGTCCGCCGATGTCCATGGCGACGTTGAATCGAGCCTCGTAGCCGCCGACCTTCTTGCCCTTGTTCTTGCAGCTCGGCAGGGTGATGATCGTGTCGCGCGGGATGCTGACGCCGATCGCCGACTTCCGGTCGCCGCTGATGTGCATGACGATGGTGGTGTCGGAGCGCTGACCGCCGATCTCCGTCGCGTTGCCGAAGCCGCCGTTGCCCTTGCCCTCGCGGGTGTCGCTGCCCATCAGGACGATGTTGAGCGGCTCGAAGGTGCCAGTCTCCTCGTTGATCTCGGCGATGGGCTTCGGCGCGGTCGTCCCGATCTGGTCGCTGATGTCGACGGCCGTGATGTTGCCCTGCAGCTGCCCCATGACGACGCTCACGCCCGCGCCCACGACGGTGGCCACCAGGACCATCGCCGACAGGATGGTCAGCAGGACGCGCGAGACGCGGCGGGCCGAGCTCGGTCGGGCGGAACTCATGGCGCGGGGACGGCTCCGTTCGTGTCGGGCGGGTGCACGGCGGGTGAACGCCTTCTGGCCATGGTAAGGCGTGCCAGGCAGTGCAATGAACCGACGCACCTGGAGCCGGCACGGTTCCGCCCGGGGCGCACCGGTGCCGTTCCTGTGACGAATGTGACACACGAGGGCGGTGGGAAGTGGAGTTGACGCCCCCGGTGTGGCACCGTGGTACCAACCCCCTGCCCCTGAGGAGATCCGACGTGACCGTTCGCCGTTCCGTCGTGGCGATCCTCGTGCCGACCGTGGTGCTCGCCGGGCTGGCTCTGCCCGTGTTGGGCATGGGCTCAACGGGCGACGGCTCCGCGCTGCGCGATCGACCGTCGGTGGGTGGGTCCGAGCAGGAGATCCCGCTGTCGGGTCTCGACACCGAGGTCGTCCGCAGCTCGGCCGTCGCCCTCGCCGCGATGGCCGCGGTCGCCGCCCCGGCGGCCGCCGGAGCAGACCTCGATCCGGTCATCGCCACCAGGGCCATCGACACCAAGCCATTCGGCCTCGTGGGCATCGCCACCGAGGCGCCGCTGCCCGAGGGCAGCCGGGTACTCGTGCGGGTTCGCGAGTCCGGCGCCTGGTCCGCCTGGACGCAGCTCGGGATCCACGACGATCACGCGCCGGACGAGGGCACTGCCGAGGCGAGCGACGCACGGCACGGCACGGACCCGCTCCTGACCGACTCGGCGGACGGCGTGCAGGTGCGCATCGACACCCCCGGGGGCGAGGCAGTCGACGAGCCGATGGTCGTGCTGCTGGACAGCCCGGTCACCCCGGAGGACGGCGACCTGCCGATGCCCGACGACGTCGACGCATCCGCGCCGATCTCGACGGTGGCGGCGGCCACGGCCAGCGCCCCCATGCCGCCGATCATCACGCGCGCGATGTGGGGAGCGGACGAGTCGCTGCGCAGTCGCGGCGCCAGCTATTCGGGCACGATCAAGGCGGCCTTCATCCATCACACCGTCTCGACCAACGCCTACACGCCCGAGGAGGCCGCCACGCAGGTGCGCAACCTCTACAGGTGGTTCACCAAGGGCCTTCGCTACTCGGACATGGGCTACAACTTCCTGATCGACCGGTTCGGCCGCCTCTACGAAGGCCGTGGCGGCGGCATGGACCAGGCCGTCATCGGGGGTCACACGGCAGGCTTCAACGTGGACACGTTCGCGGTGTCCGCGATCGGCGACTTCCGGGCCTTCGCACCCGCCCCGGCGGAGCAGGCGGCCATCAACGAGTCCCTTGCCTCGCTCATCGCCTGGAAGCTGTCCCTGAGCCAGCGCGATCCCAACGGCAGCACGGTGCTGACGTCGAACTCCGGCGCGGGCACCTCCCGGTACGCGGCGGGGCAGGCGGCGACCGCCCTCGTCGTCGGCGGCCACGGTGACATCGGCGCCACGTCGTGCCCGGGCGCGGTGCTGTCGGCCCAGATCCCTGCCATCCGGGCGATGGCGGCGTCGAAGATGGGCGTCACGATGCTCAACCCGTCGGTGGCCGCCGCCGTGCCGTGGGGCGCTCCCGAGCCGGTCGTCGTCACCGCGTCGACGACGGCCCCGCTCGCCTGGGGGATGACGGTCCGGTCGAAGTGCGGTGAGGTCGTGCGCACCCTTGCGGGGCAGCAGCCCGAGGGATCGCCCCTGTCGATCGGCTGGGACAAGCTCAACGACGCCGGCCAGCCGGTGCCGCCGGGCGACTACTCGGTCACGGTGACCGGTGCCAACGGGGCCGACGGCACCTACCCGTGGACCGGCTCGGCGCGCGTCCTGTCGACGGTCGACTCGCCGCCGGACCCGTGCGGACCGCCCGAAGCGTTCTCCGTCGTCGGGGCGGGCTTCGGGCATGGCGTGGGCATGTCGCAGTGGGGCGCCTACGGGATGGCCAAGGCGGGCTACGACGCGACCGGAATCGTGACGCACTACTACTCAGGAACGACGGTCACCCCGGTCCAGGACGACATGGACGCCCGGATCAACCTCCTGTACCAGGTGTCGGGAGCCAAGGTGCGCAGCGAGGCCCTCGAGGCAGGTGGCGGAGCGATCGAGGTGACGGTCGGACCCAACGTCACGGTCGGTGGACCGGCCGACGAGTTCCGGTTCTCCGTGAACGGGGCCTCGGTCGGCGTGCAACGCGTCTCGGGCGGCCAGAACACCGACCTGGGCACCGCGCCCAGCGTCACGGTCCGGTGGGCGGGCACGCGCACCCCGGGCGCGGCGGCCGGCGGGGCCACCCAGCTCAACGTGGTCGGGCCGAGCTCGTCCCTCGACTCGACCGGTCATCGCTACCGGTACGGGCTCGTCGAGGTGCTGCCGGTGTCGACGTCCGGAGGCGTGCGGCTCAACGTCGTCAACTCGGTGCGGATACACGACGAGTACCTCTACGGCATCTCCGAGGTCTCGAGCTCGTGGCCGGCCGCGGCGCAGCAGGCGCAGGTGCTGGCGGCTCGGACGTACGCGCTCAGCAAGGTCGGCCGGGGCGTGCGCCAGGCGTGCGGATGCCACATGGACGACGGCGGCGGCCCGTACTACGACCAGACGTTCACGGGGTGGATCAAGGCGACGTCGGCCAAGGGCGACAAGTGGGTCGACAACGTAAACGCCACGCGCGCCTCTGACACCGCCGGTTTCGCGATCCTCTTCGACGGCAAGCCGATCAGCGCCTTCTACAGCTCGTCGAGCGGCGGTGCCACGCAGTCGGCCAAGGATGTGTGGGGCGGCTCTCTGCCCTATGCGGTGAGCGTCCCCGATCCGTGGATGGCGCACGAGGACAACCCGAACCGCGCCTGGACGGTGAGCGTGCCCCAGGCCACGATGGCGCAGGCCTTCGGGGTCGGTGCGGTGTCGAAGGTGGAGGTCATCGAGCGGTTCGCGTCCGGGGCGGCCAAGACCGTGGCTGCGACCCTCATCGATGGCAGCGTCGTGACCCGCACCGGCAACCAGTTCCAGTCCGCACTTCGGCTGAAGTCGTCCTTCGTGACCTCGGTGGGAGGAAACGGCGTCGTCGCGCCCGCCCCTGCACCAGCGCCCGCGCCCGCTCCGGCGCCGCCCACCGTCAGGCAGCGGACGGTCTCCCTGCTGACGCCGACCGCCGTGACGGTCGGCAGCGGCTCGAGGTACGTGGTGGCCGGTGTCGTGAGGCCGGCCAAGGCGAAGCTGAAGGCCTGGCGGCAGAAGCTGGTCAACGGGCAGTGGCAGACCGTCGACAAGGACCGGACGAGCGCCAAGGGCCGCTACCGCTTCGTGGTCAAGAAGGTGCGCCCGACGGGAGCCGGCACGTTCCGCGTGCTCGTGGTCCGCAAGGGGGCCGTGGTCGGCGTCAGCCCGGAGTTCACCGTCGTCGTGCAGTGATGCCCTCCTGCTCGGCCACGACCGCGTCGGCGCCGCCCCCCGACACCATGACGGTCGAGGCGTTCGCCGCCAGCGGCACTGCGAGAGCGCACAGCCAGTCGTCGGCCGGGTCCGTGCTCTCGCGGACCAGGAGCCGGCCGCCCGGCCCCAGGCCGTACTCGGTCGCGCGCTCCCGGGCCAGCGCGAGGAGGCCGTCGTGGCTCAGGAGCGTCCCGTCGGCCCGGACGAGGGCGGGCGACGTCGGGGCGGGTGGCTCGAACAGGTAGGCGTCCGGCTGCTGACGCACGGCGATCGTCGCGTCGGTGACTCCGGCGGGCAGCGCGCCCTCGATGGGCAGTCCGAAGGGATGGAGCGAGACGACGATCCGGGGTCGATCCGCCGACTGCCCGGGGCCCTCGAGGCGGTCGACCACGGTCACCACCAGTTCCGCGGCGGGGTCGTGGGCGTCGATCACGACGACGCACCCGGCCGTCCAGACGCCCCCGCACCACACGGTGCGCTGCCAGTGCAGCGGCAGGTCGAGGGCGACCACGGCACCGGGCTCGAGCGCGTACTCGTCGCGCAGGGCGTTGGCGATCTTGGCGGCGGCGTTCTCCACGGACGTCGCCGACAGCTCCGAGCGCTCACGGCGGTCGACATCGACGAAGGTCACCAGGGGCAGGCCGCCAGACGCGCGCTTGCGGGCGCCCAGCATCGACCACACGTCGGCCACGCCGTCACGATACCCAGCGCGTGTGGGACGCTAGCCGGGTGACTGAAGCCGTCCTGCTCGTCGGAGGGCAGGGAACCCGCCTGCGTCCGCTCACCGTCCATACGCCCAAGCCCATGCTGCCGGTGGCGGGGGTGCCGTTCACGGTCCACCAGATCACCCGGGCGCGCGACGCAGGCGTGACGCGGATCGTGCTCGCCACGTCCTACCGCGCCGACGTGTTCCGGGCGTTCCTGGACGACAACGACCTCGGGATCGAGATCGTGATCGCCACCGAGGACGAGCCACTCGGCACGGGCGGCGCGATCCGGCACGCGCTGCCCTACCTCGACAGCGGCCCCGACGAGCCGGTGCTGGTCTTCAACGGCGACGTCCTCACCGGGCTCGACATCGCCAGGCTGGTGGCGCACCATCGGGCGACGCAGAGCGATGTCACGATCTACCTGACGCCGGTCGAGGATCCGCGGGCCTACGGCCTGGTGCCCACCGACCAGCATGGGCGCGTCACGGCCTTCCTCGAGAAGCCGACCAATGACGACGAGATCGTCACCAACAACATCAACGCCGGCTGCTACGTGTTCCGCAGACGCCTGATCGACGCCATCCCGTCGGGTCGCCCGGTGTCCGTCGAGCGCGAGACGTTCCCCGGTCTGCTGTCCGATGGCGCACTGGTCACCGGCGTCGTCGACAGCGGCTACTGGCTCGACCTCGGCACGCCCCTGTCGTTCGTGCAGGGCTCCCGCGACCTCGTGCTGGGCATCGCGCCGTCCCCGGCGGTGCCGGCCTGCGGCGACTTCCTCGCGCTTCCCGGCTCGCAGATCGCGCCCGACGCCAACGTGCACAGCGGAAGCGTCATCGGCCGTGGCGCGACCGTCGGGTCGCGAGCGGTCGTCAACGGAGCGGTGGTCTTCGACGACGCGGTCATCGAGGACGGCGCGCACGTCATCGACAGCATCGTCGGCGTCGGGGCCCGCGTCGGTCGCGGGACGGTGCTGCGTGGGGCAGTCATCGGCGACGGGGCCGTGATCGGCGCCGGAAACGAGCTCCTGCAGGGGGTCCGCGTGTGGCCGGATGCCCGGGTGTCCGATGGCTCCATCCGCTTCTCCGCCGAGCCCTGACCTGCACCGCGACCTCGAGGCGCCCTTTCGCATCGACGTCGCGGCGGTCCTCGGGTCGTTCGGCCGCGGTCGCCGCGACCCGGCCATGCACGTCGAGGCCGATGGGACGATCTGGCGAACCACCCGGACGCCCTCCGGGGCGGCAACCCTGCGAATCGCGGCGAGTGGTGCCGGACTGACCCTGTCGGCGTGGGGCCCGGGATCGGAATGGGCGCTGGACGCGGCGCCCTCGCTGCTCGGTTTCGAGGATGATCCGGCCGGCTTCGACGGCGCCGCGCTGCCCACGTCCCTGACGGCGACGTGGCGGCACTACGCGAACCGCTGGCGCGTGCCGCGCAGTCGCCGGGTGGTCGAGGCGATGGTGATCGCGACACTCGAGCAGAAGGTGACCGGCGTGCAGTCACGACGGGCGTGGCAGTCCATGCTGCAGGGCATCGGCGAGACGGCACCCGGTCCCACCCCGCGACCCATGCGCGTGTTCCCGGATCCGGCAGCGATCCGCCGGGTCCCGTCGTGGACTTGGCACGCCTGGGGAGTCGGCCCGCATCAGTCGGCGACGATCCTTCGCGTGGCGCAGGCCGCCGGCCGGCTGGAGGAGTGCGTCACCCTGCCGGCGCACGAGGCGGCCCGCCGCATGGGGTCCATCGTCGGCGTGGGCCCCTGGACGGTCGCCGAGACCGCCCAGCGCGCGCTGGGGGATCCCGATGCCGTCTCGTTCGGCGACTTCCACCTGGCAGAGGCGGTCGAATACGCGTTCACCGGTCGCAGCGGCGGGACGGACGAGGGGATGGCCGAGCTCCTCGCCCCGTTCGCCGGTCACCGCTACCGCGTCCAGCGGATCGTCGAATTGTCCGGGATCGTGCGGCCGCCCAGGGGTGCCCGCATGACGATCGCGGACCATCGCGGGCGCTGAGGTCAGATGTTCCGGACGAATCGCTCCGGTGCGCGGTCGGTCCGCGTCGGCGCGCCTGCTGCCGGTCGACCGACGGCCACGGCGCCGAGCGGCTGCCAGGTCGCCGGTAGGACCAGTGCCGCGCGGACGGTCTCCGCGCAGAACATCGTCGACGAGATCCACGCCGAGCCCCAGCCGTCGGCGGCCAAGGCGATCATCAGGTTCTGCACCGCGGCGCCGCCCGCCACCATGAACAGGTCTCGCTCCGCGCGGGCACGCGACGGATCGGGGTAGTCGTGGGCGCTGCCCTCGAGCGCCATGAAGGGCAGCACGACGGCGGGGGCGGTGCGCAGGAGGTCGCCCCGTCGCAGCCGCCGGGCGACCGCGTCGTCGTCGTAGCCGTCGAGGGTGCGCAGGTCCGACCGCCACTGCTCCGCCATCGCGTCCAGGAGCGCATCGCGCCGGGCCCGGTCGCGCAGCACGACGAACCGCCACGGCTCGCTGTGGTGGGGTGCCGGAGCGGACACGGCCACCGACACCGCCGCCGTGATGGCGGCGTCGGGCACGGCCTCGTCGGTGAACGACCGGATGGTGCGGCGCGCGAGCGGGGCATCGCGTCGGCCGGCGGCGAGCGCCTCCGCCGTCCCGAGGGTGAACAGGTCCTCGTCGAGTGGTCGCACGATCGCCGCGGCCCCGGGACCGTCGGACTCGGTCACGACCTGCGCCAGGCCGCGCACCACCGCCACCGGGCTCCCGCCGATCTTCCCCTTGACCAGGTCGGTCGCCGCCGCGACCTCGTCGGCGGTGGCGACGATCGTCATCTCCAGCGTGCGGCCGAAGCCGTCGACCCGCCCGGTGTGGTCGTCCAGCGGCGCGATGCCCGCTGCTCCGATCGCGACGTCCGTGACCCCCATGCGCCAGGGTCGGCCCATCGTGTCGGTGATGACGACACCTACCGTGATCTCGTGGGCGGCGGCGATGGCCGCACGAAGGCCACGGGCGGAGGCGTCGGGATCCACCGGCAGCAGGACGACCTGCCCGGCCTCGACGTTGCTCGCGTCGACGCCGGCCGCCGCCATGACCAGGCCGTGCCGCGTCTGGACGATGCGCGTGGTGCCGCGCGGCGTGCGCTTCGTCGCGACGACGCGGACGGTCTCGGCGTCGATCGCCTCGTCTCGCGAGTCGGCCACCACGATTCGCCCCTCCGCCTTGGCGACGATCTTGCTGGTCACCACGACGATGTCGCCGTCGCGCACGCCGGTGGTGCCATCCGCCCAACGGGTCGTCTCGATGGCGTGCGCGATCATCGAACCGAGATCGTCGCCCTGCCGGACGACCGGCAGCCCCTCGACGGCCGCGACCTGGAGCACTGCCCGGCTCATCGCGCGGCGCGCGCCGACTCGGCCATATCGAGGCAGGCCGCCGCGATCGCGGACGTGGCCGCCAGGTCGGTCATCATCGCCGGGACGGCCCGGCACATCAGGCCCAGGTCGAGCACCTCGTCGACGCTCGCCTCGTCGGATGCGTCGACGATCCACCCGTCGATGAGGCCCCCACCGGCTCGCGCGCCGTAGTGCCCGGCCACGGCCGCCGCCGTCGTCTCGATCCCCATCGCCGCCAGGCAGGCATCGGCCATGCCCCGCACCGGCGCACCGCCGACGATCGGTGACACGCCGATGACCGGAGCGGTCGTGCGGCGCACGGCGTCCGCGATCCCGGGCACCTGCAGGATGGTGCCGATCGAAACGATCGGATTGCTCGGCGGGAAGAGCACGACGTCGGCGGTCGCGATCGCGTCGATGACCTCCGGTCCGGGTCGGGCGCTGTCGAGGCCCACGATGACGAAGCCATGCGCGGGCAGGGCCGCCCGGTAGCGGATCCACCACTCCTGGAAGTGGATGGCCGTACGCAGGCGCGAGCCGTCGGGGGCCGTGGCGCCATCGGGTTCGTCGACGATGACGTGGGTCTCGGCTCGCTCGTCCGACATCGGGAGCAGGCGGACGCCGGGCCGCCAGTGGTCGCACAGGGCCGCGGTGACCTCGGTGAGGGTGTATCCGGCCGCGAGGGACTGGGTCCGGACCAGGTGGGTGGCGATGTCCTTGTCGCCCAGGCCGAACCAGGTCGGCTCGACGCCGTACGCGGCGAGCTCGTCCTTGACGGTGAAGGTCTCGCCTTCGCGACCCCAGCCGCGCTCCTCGCTGATGCCGTTGCCGAGGGTGTACATCACCGTGTCGAGGTCGGGGCACACGCGCAACCCGTGCACCCAGATGTCGTCGCCCGTGTTGCCGATGACCGTGATCTGCGAGCCGGGGTGGGTGGTGTCGAGGTGGTGGCGAAGGCCGCGTAGGAAGCGGGCGCCGCCGATGCCGCCCGCGAGGACCGTGATGCGCATCGGGCAATCCTGTCAGACCGTGTCATCCGGTCCGGATGGTCGCGGTCCGATCGACGGCGGGGGAGAGGGCGGGGCGAAGAGCCGATGACGGCGGCTGTACGCGCCCGCGATCGTGGCAAGGCCGGGATTCGGCCGTCCGGTGTCGCAGAATGTCGCCATGACCGACGAGGAGCGCGCTGCCGGCGACGCCCTCGGGGATGATGCCACGGCCGAGCTACCGGTGGTCGTCGTCGCGACACTCCCGGAACCCGACCCTGAGCCGGAGGTCGTGCCGGAGCCGGAGCCTGAGCCCGAGCCGGAGGTCGTGCCCGAGCCGGAGCCTGAGGTCGTGCCCGAGCCGGACGCCGAGCCGGACGCCGACGCCGAGCCGGAGGTCGTGCCCGAGCCGGAGCCTGCACCCGCCGCCGCGGCCGCCGGCGACGTGCGGCCGGTCGCCGCCCACGCCGCCTCCCGGCGCCGCCGACGCTGGCCGTGGGTGAGCCTCGGCCTCCTGCTCGTGGTGCTCGTCGCGGCCGCCGCTGCCGGCCTGTGGTACGTCAGCGGCCTGATCGGCGCCGGCGCCGCGGTCGACCGCGACTCTGCGGGCTTCCCGATGAGCATCGTGTCGTCCGACGACGAGCAGGTCTCGTACCAGGGGCCAAACGGCGGCTGGGACGACCAGGGCCTGATGGGCATCGCGTCGGTCCAGGGCGGATACGTCCAGACCGACGACCCGACCAGCGCGGGCTCGGGGGATGCCGCGGTCTCGACCCGCCGCCTGCTCGCGACGGTGGTGCCGCCGGCGCCCGCAGCCGGCGAGGGCGCGACGCTCGACGGCTGGTACTTCCCGCGCAACCCACGGGTGGGACTCGGCCTGGACTACCAGGACGTGCTCTACGACAGCCCGCTGGGCCCGACGCCGGCCTGGCTGATCCCCGGAACCTCGAGCACCTGGGTGGTCTTCGTGCACGGCCGCGGCGCCACGCCGCTGGAGGGGCTGCGGATGGCGAGCACCATCAGCCCGCTGGGCCACCCGATGCTCCTGATCACCTATCGCGACGACGCCCGGGCCGCCGCGGAGGACGGCCTGGGCAACTTCGGGGACACCGAATGGTCCGACCTGGAGGCCGCGGTCCGGTTCGCTCTCGACAACGGCGCCGAGCGGGTCGTGCTGGCGGGCGCCAGCATGGGGGGCTCCGTGGTGCTCGGCTTCCTCCAGAACTCCGAGTTGGCCGACCGGGTCGTCGGTGCCTTCCTGGACGCGCCGGTCGCGAACTTCGCCCAGGTCGTCGAGATCGGCGGCGCGGAGATGGGCCTGCCCTCGTTCCTTACGGCGGCCGGCATGCAGGTGGCGTCGTGGCGATACGGCTTCGACTGGCCGGCCATGGACTACACGACGACAGCCGCCTCGTTCACCACGCCCATGCTGATCGTCCAGGGCACGGCGGACGACACCATTCCGATGGCCGTGGCGGCGGATTTCGCCGCAGCGGCCAATCCCGCCGTCGTGCGACTCGAGCTCTTCGAGGGCGCCGGTCACGTCATGTCGTGGAACGTCGACCGACCCCGCTACGAGGCCCTGCTGTCCGATTTCCTGACCGAGGTCGCCGGCTCGCCCGCTGCCTCCTGACGGGGGACACCGGAAGCGAAAATGGGGACAAAGCCAGCCGCCACGCCGCCTTCGTGGGTAATTATTGGCTAATAAGGCCACTTTGTGTCCGATATGTCCGATTACCACTTGACTTGGGTAAATCACACCGGTGTAATGCGTGCGGGCGGCAGTATGCAGCCGTAGGTGGGGTCGAGGAGGTTCTTCGCGTGGCAGACATGGTGCTGGTGCCCTTGTCCGACGTCGAGGAGTTGGAATGGCAGGAGCGCGCACTGTGCGCGCAGACCGACCCGGAGGCGTTCTTCCCCGAGAAGGGTGGCAGCACCCGCGAGGCGAAGAAGGTCTGCCTGTCCTGCGATGTCCGGGTCGAATGCCTCGAGTACGCGCTCGGCCAGGACGAGCGCTTCGGGATCTGGGGCGGACTCTCCGAGCGTGAGCGGCGTCGTCTGAAGAAGCGCGCGGTCTGACGGCTCGGAACGACGCGGTGACGCGCGGCGTGCATCGACGCCCGCCGCAGGTCCAGCACGTACAGTGAACCAGTGATGGACGACGACCAGACGCGGAGCGGGGATCGCTCCGGGGACCCGCCCATCTCCGAGCCGGGCGACGACGACGGGGCCGGCTTCGCGTCCTTCGAGGATGGGACCGCCCGCCCGCTGTCGACAGGCGCGTTCCCACCGGACTACGCGCCCCCGGACGCGTCTCCCACGGACCATGCGCCTTCGGACGCGCCTCCCACGGACCATGCGCCATCGGACGCAATGGCCACCGAGTGGTTCAGCGTCGAGGACTACCTCGCCCTCGACGACGGACCCCCGCCGCTGCCGCGCCGCGACCACCATGTGACCGCCGTCGTCGTCAGCCATGACGGCGCGGTCTGGCTCCAGGCGGTCCTGACGACCCTGGCGCACCAGACCCGCCCGCCGGACGCCGCGGTGGGCGTCGACACCGGCTCCACCGATGGCAGCCCGGAGTTGCTGGCCGGCTCCTTCGGGGGCGCCCGCACGGTGCGCGTCGACCGGGGAATGGGCTTCGGCGATGCGGTCAAGGCGGGCCTGGCCCGACTGGGGGAGCCGCAGCACGAGCCTTTCAGCCCGGTGGCCGTCGAGTGGGTGTGGCTCCTGCACGACGACAGTGCCCCGGACCAGCACTGCCTCGACTCGCTGCTCAACACGGCCGACGACAACCCGAGCGTGGCCGTGCTCGGACCGAAGATTCTCGGGTGGCATGACCGGCGCCTGCTTCTCGAGGCCGGGGTGACGGTCAGCGGGTCCGGCCGACGGGTCACCAACCTCGAGCGTCGCGAGCACGACCAGGGCCAGCACGACGGCGCCCGAGACGTCCTGGCCGTGAGCTCGGCGGGCATGCTGGTCCGGCGCGACGTGTGGGACGCCCTCGATGGGTTCGACCCGTCGCTGCCCCTGTTCCGCGATGACCTCGACTTCTGCTGGCGCGCCCATCGGATGGGCGAGCGCGTGCTCGTGGCCACTGATGCGGTGATCCATCACCGGGAGGCGTCGGCCCACGGCCGCCGGGCCGCCGACGGCGGTCCCGTCGAGCAGCCCGCACGCCGGAGGCGTCGCGGTCGCCGCCCGAGCACCTCGGGCCCTCGACCGCATCGAGCCGACCGCGAGGCTGCGGTGCACGTGCTCCTGGCGCATGCCGCGCCGCTCCTGGCCCCCCTCGTGGCACTGCGGCTGCTGCTGGGCAGCCTGGTGCGTGCCGGCGCCTACCTCCTCGGCAAGGATGTCGAGGCGGCGCGGGACGAGGTCGGTGCGGTGCTGTCGCTGGCCCTGCATCCCTCCAAGGTGCGGGCGTCGCGCGCACTCGTGGCGCGGACGTCCACCGAGCCGTCCAGCGTCGTTCGGCCGCTGAGGCAGAGCGTCGGCCATCAGGCGCGCCACGTGCTCGAGACCGTCGCGGGCGTCGTCACGACGAGCGGCGCCGCCGGCTCGACGGGGTCCGTGAGTGCACTCGAGAGCGGCCCGTCGGGCGACGACGCCGACTTCCTCGACGATGGCTCCGCGGGACTGGTCCGACGCGTGCTGCTGATGCCCAGCGTCCTGCTCTCGCTGGTGCTCGTCCTGATCGCGATCGTCGGGACCCGCGGACTGTGGCTGGGCGACGGAGTCCTGCAGGGCGGGGCGCTGCTTCCCGCACCACCCGGTGCCAGCGACCTCTGGCAGGTCTACCGTCAGGCCTGGCACGACGTCGGCCCCGGCTCGACCACGCCCGCGCCGCCGTACCTGGCGATCGTCTCCGCCGTCGCTCTTGTCCTGCTGGGCAAGGCGCCGCTGGCCGTGACCGTCCTGCTGCTGCTCGCGATGCCGCTCGCGGGATGGAGCGCCTACATCGCCCTGCGTGGTTTCGTGCCGAGCCGCGGCATCCGGGCGTGGGCGGGCGCCGCCTACGCGCTCCTGCCCGCGATGACCGGCGCCGTGGCCGGGGGGCGCCTGGGCACGACGATCGCCGCCATCGTGCTCCCCTTCGCCATCCGGTCGCTGATCCGGATCTCGACCCCAACGGGCACGCTGCGTCGATCGGCCGGCACGGCGATCCTCGTGGGCATCGTGCTCGCGGTCGCGCCGGCGCTGTGGCTGGTCCTGCTCGTCGCGGGCGTGATCGGCGCCGTCTTCCTGCGTCGAACGGCCGGCCGAGTGGCCCGCCCGGTGCTGGCCAGGCTGGCGCTGAGCCTCCTTGGCCCCCTGGTCCTGCTCGTGCCGTGGTCCCTGACCCTGTTCACCAATCCGGTCCTGTGGCTCCTGGAGCCCGGGGTCAGCACCGCCCCGATCACCGACCCGCAGCTGATGCCGTGGGACGTCCTGCTGCTGCATCCGGGCGGGCCCGGCATGACGCCGGTGTGGCTCACCGCCGGCATCGTGCTGGCGGGGCTGTTCGCGCTCCTGCGCACCGACCGCCTCCGGGTCATCGGCGGATTCGCGGTCCTGGGCGGGCTTGCGCTCCTCGTCGGGCTCCTGCAGTCGATCGTGCTCGTCACCCCGCCCGGGTCCTCCTTCGAGGTGCGTCCGTGGCCGGGACAGGCGACGCTGCTGCTCGGCATGGCCATGATCGGCGCGGCAGCGGTCGCGGCGCATGGCCTGCGGACCCGCTTCGTCGGCACCAGCTTCACCCTCGGCCAGCCGTTGGCCGCGGTCCTGGTCGTCCTCGCCCTGCTGGCCCCCGTCCTGACCGCCTTCTGGTACATGGGCGGGCTGAGCACGGCGGTACGCAGGGCGCCCGCCTCGTCCGTGCCGGCCTTCGTGGCGGCCGACTCGGAAAGCGCCCAGGCGCCGAGGACGCTGGTCATCGACGACGATGCAGCGGGCCGCGTGCGCTACACGCTGCTGAACGGGCCCGGTCCCGAGCTCGGCGACGCCGAGACCACGCCGCCGGTCGAGGACTGGGCCCGACTCGACCCGTACGTCGCGGCCATGGCCTCGGGGCGTGGTGGCGACGAGATGGCCGCCCTGGCCGGATACGGCATCCGCTATGTCGTGCTGGCCCGGGGCACCACGAGCACTCTCATCCCGATTCTCGACGGCGAGCCCGGCCTGCGACGGCTGTCGAGCTCGGGCGGCGAGGTGCTCTGGCGCGTGGCCGGGGTGACCTCTCGCGCCCGGGTGGTCACCGAGGACAAGCAGACCCCGGTGGGTCTGGCCGACTCCGGCACGCAGACCGCGGACCCGTACCTCGACCAGGCCCTGCCGGAAGGGGGCGTCGGTCGGGTGCTGGCCATCGGCGCAACCGCAGACGCAGCCTGGCAGGCAGTCTCCATCGCGGCCGACGGCACCCGAACCGACCTGGCGGCCGTGCCCGGCCCCGGTCTGCTCGACTGGTCTCAGGGCTTCACCGCGCCGGATGGAGCAGTCAGGGTCGAGGTGCGCTTCGACGGAACCGCGCGCGCCACCTGGCTGTGGGTCCAGTTGATCGCCCTGCTCGTCCTGCTGGTCATGGCGCTGCCGGAGCGCCGGCGCGACGATCCGGACCCGGACCTCGACGACGAGCGGGTGCCGATGGAGGACCACGACCTCGTCGATGATCTTGAGCCGGTCGAGCCGATGGCGTACGCGGAGGATGCCGAGCACGGCGAGCTCGGGGGGCTGCCGGGCGCGATGGCGTCCGGCCCGGCGGCCGACCCGAGGGCGGGGGAGTCCTGATGGCCTTTCGTCGCAAGATCCGCCTGGAGAAGCGCGCCGTGATCCCGGGCGGCCCGGCGTCCGCCACTGCCGCCCCCGAGCCGGTCACGGGCGACGTCGCCGAGCAGGTGGGCGGTCTCGCGGACGACGCCGTCGCCCAGGAGGGGATTGCGCCCGAGGCCAGGGCACCGCGCCGTCGCCGGCCGCGGATGACCGTCTCCGGCGTCCGGCCGTTCGCGATCGCGGTCGTCTCGGCCATCGTCCTGACCGGCCTGGCGACCCTCGTCCAGCGGCCGACGCCCGAGGTCGAGGTGGGCGCCGTCGTCGTGGAGCCGATCGGATCGTCGGTCCTGCTGTGCCCTGAGCCCGGGGCCGGCACCGACCTGGGCGTCCGGGTCACCGCCGCGGTGGTCCCCGGGCAGCCGGGGCAGACCGCCGAGGGAGCCGACGGCGCCGCCGGGCTCGAGACGCTGCCCGGCAGGCAGTCGGCCTCGTCCAGGATCGAGGTCCCCGGCGGGCAGGCGCAGATCGAGGCCTTCGGCACGACCCTCCCGGCGATCCGCGCGTTCGGCGAGGGCAGCCTCGCGCCGGGCCTGGTCGCCGACCAGTGGGGGCGCGACCCGGGGGGTCGCGGACGCGGCATGGCCAGTACCGCCTGCGCACCGGCGGCCTCGCAGTTCTGGTTCGTCGGCGGCGGCGCGATCGCGGGTCGGCAGACGCGCATCGTGCTCGTCAACCCGGACGAGACCTCGGCCGTCGTCGACGTGCTGATCCACGGGCCCGACGGCCTCATCGATGCACCGGCCGGTCGCGGCCTCGTGGTCAAGGGCGAAGAGCGGCTCGTGGCGCGGCTCGACGTGCTCGCGCCGGGAGTCACCGCCACCGCCGTCGAGGTTCTCGCGCGCACCGGGCGGGTCGGCGCCTCGGTCGACGACGAGCAGCAGGCGGGCCTGGCGACGGTAGGCACCGACTGGATCCCGCAGGCGGCGCCGCCGGCGACCCTGGTGTACGTGCCGGGGATCATCAACGGCGAGGGCGCCCGTGTCCTGTCCGTCGCGGCCCCCGGCGAGGACGACGCGATCGTCAACATCCGGATCATCTCGCCCGATGGCACGTACGCCCCAGCCGAGCGGTCCCGGCTCGAGGTCGGCGCCGACTCCGTGGTCACGATCGACATGGCACCGGTGCTGGAGAACCAGCCCGCCACCCTCGAACTCACCTCCGACGTCCCCATCGTGGCCGGCATGCGGCAGTTCTTCGGCGGGCGCAATGTCCAGGACGAGACAGCCTTCACGGCCGGCGCCCAGCCGTTCAGCGGACCGGCAGCGGTGAGCGGCCTGCCGGTGCGGGCGGCGACCGACGTGCGCGTCTCCATCACCGCCCCCGAGACGGCGGTCGAAGTCGACATCGTGCTGCTCCCGTTCCGTGGGGGCAAGGAGGCGGCCGAGCCCACGACGCCGCGACGGGTCAAGGTCGACGCCGGCAAGATGAAGTACATCAAGCTCGATCCGCCGGCCGGGGTGGACTGGTACACGGCGGTCGTGACGCCGGTGGACGGCTCAGGCCCCGTACTGGTCGCCCACCGGCTGCGCGAGCAGTCGAGGTTCGGCGACCTGGTGACGGGCTACCCGTGGCGCGAGTTGCGGACCGAGGTCGTGGTCCCGACGGCCGTGCAGGATCCGGCCGTCGGCAACCGCTGAGCAACGACTGGGTCTTCGGCGCGCCGCGCCCCCGCGTCCACGGGATCGGACTACCGTGCGAGCGTGAGTCGTCGTCGATGCTCGAAGCCGTCGTGCAACAGCCTGGCCGTGTCCACCCTGACGTACGTCTACGCCGACTCGACCGCCGTCCTCGGGCCGCTGGCCACCTATGCCGAGCCGCACTGCTACGACCTGTGCCTGATGCACAGCGAGCGCCTGACGGCGCCGCGCGGCTGGGAGATCGTGCGGATCACCCCCGATCCGGACGCCCTCAAGCCCACCAGCGACGATCTCGAGGCGCTGGCCAACGCCGTCCGCGAGGCGGCCCGCCCCCGGTTCGATCCCGGACGCCCGCTGCCGACCGAGGTTCCGGTCGGGTCGGTCGAGGTCGCGCGCAAGGGGCACCTTCGGATGCTCACGTCCGTCGTGGACCGGGATGACCGGTCCGACGCGCCCGAACCGGACCTGTTCTCCGGCTACGACGACTGATCATCCGGCCGCCACGGCACACGTCCGGCTGCTGCCGTCCGAGCCGGCCCGGCCCGGCCGATAGCCTTGCCCGATGCGCAACCTCGACGCCATCATCAAGGCCTACGACGTCCGTGGCACCTACCCCGACCAGCTGGACGAGGTGCTGGCCCGCGAGGTGGGCGCGGCGTTCGTGCGCGTGATCGGCGCGGCCGCCCGTGACGGCGGCCCGGGTGCGGTCGTGGTGGCCAACGACATGCGTCCGTCCGGTCCCTCGCTCGTCGCGGCGTTCTCGGAGGGCGTTCGCGAGCAGGGCTGCGACGTCATCCTGATCGGCCTGGCCAGCACGGACGGCCTGTACTTCGCCTCCGGGCGCCTGGACCTGCCGGGTGCGATGTTCACGGCAAGCCACAACCCGGCCCAGTACAACGGCATCAAGCTGTGCAAGCCGGGGGCGTCCCCCGTCGGCCAGGACTCCGGGCTGCGCGAGATCCGGCGCATGATCGACGAGGGCATCCCCGCCTACGACGGCCCCAAGGGGGACGAGCGGGAGCAGGACATGCTGGCCGAGTACGCGGCCTTCCTGCGCGAGCTGGTCGACGTGTCCGGCAGCCGCCCGTTGCGCGTGGTCATCGACGCCGGCAACGGCATGGGTGGCTTCACGGTCCCCGCCGTGCTCGGCGACGCGGCCGGCCTGCCGGCCCTGCCGCTCATCGTCGACCCCATGTACTTCGAGCTCGACGGCACATTCCCCAACCACGAGGCGAATCCCATCGACAGCGAGAACATGCGCGACCTGCAGGCCCGCGTACGCGAGACCGGGGCCGACCTGGGCCTGGCGTTCGACGGCGACGCGGACCGCTGCTTCCTGGTCGATGAGCGCGGCGAGATCGTCAACCCGTCGACGCTGACCGCCCTGATCGCCTCCCGGGAACTGGCGAAGCACCCCGGCTCGATCGTGATCCACAACCTCATCACGTCCAAGGCCGTGCCCGAGGTCGTCATCGAATGCGGGGGCACGCCCGTGCGCACCCGGGTCGGCCACTCGTTCATCAAGACGACGATGGCGGAGACGAACGCCGTGTTCGGCGGCGAGCACTCGGGTCACTTCTACTTCCGCGACTTCTGGCGGGCAGACTCCGGGATGCTGGCGGCGCTGCACGCGCTGGCCGCACTGGGCGAGACGCCGCCGGGTACCACGTTCTCCAGCCTGCTGGCACCCTTTGACCGGTATGTCGCGAGCGGCGAGATCAATACCGAGGTCACGGACCAGGTCGGCATCACGCAGTCGATCAAGGACGTCTTCACCGCCCGTGGAGCGACGGACGTCGACGAGCTCGACGGCCTGACGATCGGCGGCGACGGATGGTGGTTCAATGTCCGCCCGAGCAACACCGAGCCGCTGCTTCGACTCAACGTCGAGGCGTCGAGCGAGGACACGATGATCGAGCTGCGCGACGAGGTGCTGGGCATGATGCGAGTGGGAGCCTGACGATGCCGAACCTCGAGGGTCGTCCGGCCCCCCTCGGCATCCCGGCCGAGCTCTGGGACGTCCTCGCCTGCCCGTGCCCGGAGCACGCGGCAGTCGAGGCGGACCTGGGCGCCGGGCAGGTGGTCTGCACGCGATGCCGCACGCGATTCGACGTCCGGGACGGCATCCCCGTGATGCTGCTCGACGACGCCACGCCCGGTCCGCAGGGCGTCGGCCGGCCCGTCGGAGTCGAGGGCTGACGCGCATGCTCATCGTCCGGGGAGCGATCAAGGACTACGACTGGGGCATCGTCGACGGCCTGACCCCCTGGAGCGGGCAGGTCACCGGAGGCCCGCAGGCCGAGCTGTGGTTCGGCGTGCACCCGGGGGGACCGTCGCCGCTCATCGACCAGGAGGGGCGCCTGACGGGCGAGAACCTCGGCGACCACTTCGACATCGAGGCCATCCCCCTGCTCGTGAAGCTGCTGGCCGCGGCGCGCCCGCTCTCGGTGCAGGTGCACCCGCAGGCGGCGCTGGCTGCTGCCGGGTGGCGTGAGCAGCAACGACCCGGCTCGGATCGCGTCTACAGCGACCCCTTCGAGAAGACGGAGATGCTGGTCGCCCTCGACAGCTTCGAGGCCTTCGTGGGCTGGCGGGACATCGACGAGGCCGCCCGGATCCTCGCGCAGTTCACCGGGACCGACGAGGCCATCGCCTGCCTGAACGGCGGGGATCGGGCCGGCGCCATCCGCGCGCTGCTCGCCACGGCACCGGCCGGCGCGGTGGCGGGTCTCGGCGAGGCCGCCGGGGCGGCCGGACTGCCCGACGCGCAGGTCGCCGCCTACCGGACGGTCGCCGAGTCGTATCCCACGGATCCGGGGGCCCTGCTCACGCCGCTGCTCGCGTACCTGTCCATGCACGCCGGCCAGGCGGTGTACGTGCCGGCTGGCGTGCCGCACAGCTACATCCGCGGCATCGGCCTCGAGGTGATGACGTCGTCGGACAACGTCATCAGGCTCGGCCTGACGGGAAAGCCGGTCTTCGTCGAGCACGCGCTCGCCGCGCTCGACTCGGACCTCGCACCGCAGTTCATGGACGCTGCGCACGGCGATCGGATCTGGCCGGTGAACTCGCCCTTCGTCGTGCGGATGCTGGCGTCCGGCACCGAGCGCATCCCGTCCGGCGCCTACCGGATCGTGCTCCTCGTGGAGGGGGCGGCGCGCGTCGTGTCCGACCTCGCGGAGGTGACGCTTCGACCGGGCATCGCCGCGGTGATCTCATCCGACGATCCCGACATCTTCGTCGAGGCCGATGGGCTCGTCGCCATCGTCCAGTCAACCGAGCGATAGGGAATCGAGTGAGCACAGAAGGTGGAATGCGCGCGGTCGTCGCGGCGCTCCTCGCCAACCTTGGCATCGCGGTGAGCAAGTTCATCGCCTTCGCCTTCACCGGATCGTCCTCGATGCTCTCGGAGGCGATCCACTCGGTGGCCGACTCGGGCAACCAGATCCTGCTGCTGATCGGCAACAGGAGATCGAAGAAGCAGGCCGACGAGGCCCACAACTTCGGCTACGGCCGACGTCGATTCGTGTACGGCTTCGTCGTCGCCATCGTGCTGTTCCTCGTGGGCGGGCTTTTCTCGCTCTACGAAGGCATGCACAAGTGGCAGCAGCCGGAGCCGCTCAACGACTGGTGGATCGCGGTGCTCGTGCTCGCCGTCGCCATCGTGCTGGAGTCCCTCTCGTTCCGCACGGCGATCAGGGAGGCGAACCACGCCCGAGGCACCAGATCGCTTCCGGGCTTCGTCAAGGCGGCCCGCCAGCCGGAGCTCCCCGTCATCCTCCTCGAGGATGCTGGGGCTCTTGTCGGCCTGATGTTCGCCCTGTTCGGGGTCGGCATGGCCGTAATCACCGGCGACGGGCGCTGGGATGCCGTCGGTGCGATGGCCGTGGGCACCCTGCTGGTGGTCATTGCGATCTTCCTGGCCATGGAGATGACCGCCATGCTGGTCGGCGAGTCGGCCCTGCCGGAGGAGACCGCGGCCATCCGCCTCGCCCTCGAGTCCTCCAGCGGCGTTCGTCGCGTCATCCACCTCCGCACCCTGCACGTCGGACCGGACGAGCTCCTGGTGGCCGCGAAGATCGCCATCAACCACAACGACACGGGTGCCCAGATCGCCCGGGACATCGACGACGCCGAGCGCGACATCCGGGCCGCGGTCCCGACCGCGAGGTACGTGTTCCTCGAGCCGGATCTCGATCGCGAAGACACGGCCTGAGGGCGTTCGACCAAGCGCGGGGGACACATGGTGACGTCACGCACTCCCTTGGTCGAGATGGGCGGCTCCTGGTGGCTCGGCGACCCATTCGGCCGCGGGGCGAGCATCGAGATCGCCGAGGAGTTCATCGGCCTGTACCGAACGGTCTCGGTCGGCAGCGATGTCGAGGGCTGGGCTCGCAAACATCAGGCGTTCGGCTACCCCGTCGCCGAGACCAACGCCGTCAAGGAACTGCTGCAGCGGCGGATCAGTTAGAACGCCGACCGTTGCGGTGACGGCGTCGCGGCCCGATCGGTGCGTTCAGAATTTCGTTGCACCGCAATGCCTATCGGGCGGCAAGGAACCCGTCGCAGGGTCAGCCGGCCATCGGCTCGAAGGCCTCCGTGCGGCTTCGCCCGGCCCTCTTGGCCCGATAGAGGGCCGCGTCTGCCTGACGAAGCAGGGTGGCCGCGTCGACGCCCGGTCCGGAGAGCGCGATGCCGATGCTGATGCTCATCTCGACGTCGTGCCCGTCGATGCGCGCGGGTCGGCGCACGGCATCGTGCAGCTTGTCGGCCACGGCCTCGGCATCGGCGAGGCAGCTCACGTGGGGCAGGACCACGACGAACTCGTCGCCGCCGATCCGCGCGGCGAGGTCGTCGTCCCGCAGCTGGTGCGCGATGCGAAGGCTGGCCTCGATGATGAGCTGATCGCCCGTCGCGTGGCCGTGGGTGTCGTTGATGACCTTGAGTCCGTCGAGGTCGGTGTAGAGCACCGCGAGCCGCGACCCGGAGCGCGGCGCATGCGCCAGGATCCTGCTCATCCGGGCGACCAGCTCACTGCGGTTGAGCAGGTGCGTCAGCGAGTCGTGCGTCGCCATGAAGTGCAGCGCCTCGCGGGCCTCGCGGGCCTCGGTCACGTTGACGAACTGCGAGACGTACGAGACCGGGACGCCCTCCTCGTCGCGGAGGAGTCCGATCGAGTGCTGGACCCACACACTGGCCCGGTCGTTGCGCACCAGGCGGAGCTCATGCGTGGCCGACGTCGTGCGACCGGAGAGCACCTCGTCGCGCATGCGCAGGTCGATCGCGTCATCGGACGGATGGACGACGTCGCTGAGGCGGTGCGCCAGCACCCAGGACGCATCCTGACCGAGCATGCGGCACAGGTTCGAGTTGACCTCCACGAACCGGCCGTCGAGATCGATGACCGCCATCCCGGTCGGCGCCGACTCCATGGTCAGACGGAAGCGCTGCTCACTGCGCTCGAGGGCCTGGTAGGCCTCGACCTCGGAGTGAACGTCGCGGCAGCTGCCGACCTTGCCGGTCACCACGCCCTCCGCGTCCAGCAGCGGACGTGCCGTGACCTCCAGCCAGCGCGGGCTGCCGTCCTTGCACAGGTAGCGCGCCTCGAAGAACACGCGGTCGCCGCCGTTCGCGGCCGTTCCTGCCGCCCGCACCCTGAGGTGGTCCTCGGGATGGACGAAGTCCATGATCCGACCGCCCACCATCTCGCTCGGCGACCAGCCGAGGACCGCGGTGACCGAGGGGGAGACCCACTCGACGACGCCGTCGGGCGTGGTGCGCCACACGATGTCCGAGGCGTTCTCCGCGAGCATGCGGTACGCCGCCTCGGATGCGGCCAGCGCCGCCTCTGCGTGGGCCTGCGCGGTGACGTCGCGAGCGGCCGCATACACGACCACGGAGCCGTCGTCGCGGACGTGCTTGCGGCACCGGTGATGGGTCGTGATCAGCCGACCGTCCTTCGTGCGCCAGCGCACCGTGAAGTCGCTGACGACGCCGGGCGGGGCGGCGAACGCCTCCTTGACGAGGGCGTCGTCCTCGGGATCCGTCGAGCCGAGGGCGATGGCCGGGTCGGCGTAGAGCTCCTCCGGTGAGTAGCCGCTCAGGGAGAGGACGGACGCGGACAGGTACTCGAAGGCCAGCGTCGGGTGGATGCGCAGCGCGTAGACGACGTCGGCCAGCTCGGTGGCCAGCTCAGCGGCGATGTCCGGCGTTCGGGCCGCCTCGCTGCCCTCCGATTCGCTCACGCCGCTGGGCCGCACGGTTGCCTTCCTCCCCGGTGTGGCGCAATGGTAGGCCCAAGGGCACCCCCAGCACACCGTCCGGCCCGACACCGCCCGTCCCGACGACGCCGGGCCGCGAGCGGCGCCCCGGCGAGCAGATCCCGCCCGATCTGGCAGAATGGGGCCGTCGCAGATGGTCCGGAGCCCTGGTTCCCGTCGCGGCCTTACCGAGATCACCCCATTTCGAACCTCTGGCGAACCATCGAAGCCTCGTGCCGTTCGCACCACCTTCGACTCCAAGGAGCCATGCATGTCCGTCGTCAAGCCAGATGGGACCCCCGACTACAAGGTCGCCGACCTCTCCCTCGCCGAGTTCGGCCGAGATGAGATCCGCCTCGCCGAGCACGAGATGCCCGGCCTGATGGCCATGCGGGCGGAGTACGGCCAGTCCAAGCCCCTCACCGGCGCCCGGATCACCGGCTCACTCCACATGACGATCCAGACCGCCGTCCTGATCGAGACCCTGGTGACCCTCGGCGCCGACGTTCGCTGGGCCTCCTGCAACATCTTCTCCACCCAGGACCACGCGGCCGCAGCGGTCGTCGTCGGCCCCGAGGGCACCGTCGATGCGCCACAGGGCGTGCCGGTGTACGCCTGGAAGGGCGAGAGCCTGCCGGAGTACTGGTGGTGCACCGAGCAGATCCTCATGTGGCCGGACGGCAAGGGCCCGAACATGATCCTCGACGACGGCGGCGACGCGACCCTCCTGGTCCACAAGGGCAAGGAGTTCGAGGGTGCGGGCCTCGTCCCGACCCCCGACGAGACGACCTCCGAGGAGTACGCGGTCGTTCTCGAGACCCTGCGCCGCTCGCTGGCCGAGGATCCGCAGCGCTGGACGACGGTGGCCGCGGGCATCAAGGGTGTCACCGAGGAGACCACGACCGGGGTGCACCGCCTCTACGAGATGATGCGCGACGGTGCGCTGCTGTTCCCCGCGATCAACGTCAACGACTCCGTCACGAAGAGCAAGTTCGACAACAAGTACGGCTGCCGCCACTCGCTCATCGACGGCATCAACCGCGCGACCGACACGATGATCGGCGGCAAGGTCGCCGTCGTCTGCGGCTTCGGCGACGTCGGCAAGGGCTCGGCGGACTCGCTTCGCGGGCAGGGCGCCCGCGTGATCATCACCGAGATCGACCCGATCTGCGCGCTCCAGGCGGCCATGGACGGCTACCAGGTCGCGAAGCTCGAGGACGTCATCGGCGTGGCCGATCTGTTCATCACCGCCACGGGCTGCTTCAACGTCATCTCCGCAGAGCAGATGTCGCGGATGAAGCACCAGGCCATCGTCGGCAACATCGGCCACTTCGACAACGAGATCGACATCGCCGGGCTCGCGGCGATGCCGGGGATCGTGCGCAAGACGATCAAGCCGCAGGTCGACGAATGGACGTTCCCCGACGGCCACTCGATCATCATGCTGTCGGAGGGCCGCCTGCTGAACCTCGGCAACGCGACCGGTCACCCGTCGTTCGTCATGTCGAACTCGTTCACCAACCAGGTGCTCGCGCAGATCGAGCTGTTCACCAAGCTCGACCAGTACCCCCTGGGCGTCTACGTGCTGCCCAAGCACCTTGACGAGAAGGTGGCCCGGCTTCACCTCGACGCCCTCGGCGTCCGGCTCACCGAGCTCACCAAGAAGCAGGCCGAGTACCTCGGTGTCGACGTGGCCGGCCCCTACAAGGCCGATCACTACCGCTACTGATCGTTCCCCCGGCCGTCTGGCCGCATGACGAGATCCCCGGTCTTCAGCCGGGGATCTCGTCATTCCCACCCGTCCGTGCGCTCGTGCTCCGAGGCACGTCCGTGACATCGCAAGGGAGTCCGCATGTACGCGCTCGTCGTTCGGTTCGACGTCCATCCGCAGCGCCTCAGCGACTTCGACGAGCTCACGGCGCGCACGGTCCGCGAGATCATCGCCCACGAGCCGGGCACGCTGACCTACCTGCCCACGATCGTCACCGGCGCCCCCGCATCGAGGGTCTTCTTCGAGGTCTATGCGAGCGAGGCCGCCTTTCGCGCGCATGAGGAGCAGCCCCACGTGCGCCGGTTCCTCGCCGATCGCACCGAGATGCTCGAGTCGTTCCGGGTGGAGTTCCTGACGCCGGTCCCGGACGTCCCGGTGGTCGCGCGCACTACCGTTGCCGAGTGACCCGAGAGCGCCCGCCGGCCGACTACCCGGGGTGTCCGGTGACGGTTCCCGAGGCGATGGTCTCGGGCGCCGCGCTCCGGTCGCCGCGTTGGGGGCTGTGGGACGTCGTCATCGGTCTCATCGCGGCGGTCCTCATCGGCGTCTCCGTGGCCGGTGCCCTGTATGCGCTGGACGCACCCGTCGGGATCCAGGTACTGGTCGGGGTCACGGCCCCGTGGCTGGCCCTCGGGGCCTGGCCGCTGGTCGCGACGGCGCGGCGGGGCAATGGGCCGCGCATCGACCTCGGCCTGCGCCTGACGTGGTCCGACGCGGGCTGGGGCGCCCTGGCCGGGGTCGCCGGTCTGATGCTGGCGGGAATCGCGGCCGCGATCACGCAACTGCTCGTCCCCGACCTCACGTCGACGGCTGCCGAGGCGGCGGACGAGCTGGAGGCATCGGGGGGCCGTCTGGCCATCACCGTGTTCGCGCTGCTCGTGATGGTGGGTGCGCCCATGGTCGAGGAGGTGTTCTTCCGTGGCCTGCTGTTCGCATCGCTGCGCAAGGCCGGCGTCGGGGCCGTGCTGACCGTTCTCCTGACGGGCGTGGTGTTCGCCGGCTTCCACTTCGAGCCGACCCGATTCCTGGTCCTGTTGCCCACCGGGCTGGTCCTGGGCTGGGTGCGATCGAAGACCGGCTCGACGGGCTCGGCGATGGTCGCGCACGGCGTGGTGAACGCGCCAGGAGCCATATTGCTGCTCGTGGGTCTGCCGGAGGTGTCACCATAGGCGCATGACGGTCTCCCAACCCGGTCCCGCGCGCGGGCGTGTCCTCGTCGTCGATGACGACGCTGCGCTCTCCGAGATGCTCGGCATCGTCCTGCGGGGCGAGGGGTTCGAGCCGGTCTTCTGCGCCGATGGCGCCGAGGCGCTGGCGGCCTTCCGGGAGACCAAGCCGGACCTGGTCCTGCTCGACCTCATGCTGCCGGGACGCGACGGCATCGACGTCTGCCGCGCCATCCGTGCCGAGTCGGGCACGCCGATCGTCATGCTGACGGCCAAGAGCGACACGGTCGACGTCGTCGTGGGCCTGGAGTCCGGTGCCGACGACTACATCGTCAAGCCCTTCAAGCCCAAGGAGCTCGTCGCCCGCATCCGGGCCCGCATCCGCCGCAACGACGACACGCCCTCGGCCGTCCTCGTCGTCGGAGACCTCGAGATCGACGTGTCGGGCCACACCGTCAAGCGCCTGGGCGAGGTGCTCGCGCTCACGCCGCTGGAGTTCGATCTCCTGGTCTGCCTGGCCCGCAAGCCGGGGCAGGTCTTCACCCGCGAGGTCCTGCTGCAGGAGGTATGGGGCTATCGGCACGCCGCGGACACGCGCCTGGTGAACGTGCACGTCCAGCGCCTCCGGGCCAAGGTCGAGCGAGACCCGGAGAAGCCCGACATCGTCCTGACGGTGCGCGGCGTGGGCTACAAGGCGGGTCCGGCCTAGCCGCTGGCGTTCGATGAATCGATTCCTCCTGGCCGTTCCCCGCTTCCTGCTGGCAGTGCCGCGTGCCCTGCGGCGGATCTGGGGTAGGTCCCTGTGGCTGCGCGTGACCGTGACCACCCTGGTGCTGTCCATCGTGGTCGTCGGCGTGCTCGGCGTCTCCCTGCTCTCCCGGGTCACGTCGGGCCTGCTCGAGGCGAAGGACCGCATCTCGGTGGGGGAGGCGACCGCCGGCCTCGGCGAGGCGCAGCGCATCCTGGACGCCGCCGACACCGGCCCCTCGACACCGGCACCGTCGCGGATCGTCGACAGCGTCGTGAGCGCACTGGCGGTCCGCGCCGGGTCGCCCTCCACCTTCGACGTGCTGCTGCTGTCCTCGCAGCCCGACGGCGACGCCCCTGAGCGAGGCACGAACCTGGTCGCGGAGTCCAGCGTGCCGCAGGCCCTGCGCGAGGCCGTCGTGGACTCCCAGCGGCTGTCGTGGACGTTCACGGAGATCACGTTCCTCGACGGGCGGACCACGCCGGGCCTGGTGGTCGGCGCGCCGCTGCTGGTGCCCACCGTCGGTCCGTACGAGCTGTACTACCTGTTCCCGCTGACCCAGGAGCAGTCGACTCTCGACCTGGTGCGCACCTCGGTCGTTTACACCGGGATCCTGCTCGTCCTGCTGCTGGCGTCCGTCGCCTGGCTGGTGACTCGCCAGGTGGTCGTCCCGGTGCGCGCGGCATCGCAGACCGCCGGGCGGCTGGCCGAGGGCAACCTCTCGGAGCGCATGAAGGTCAAGGGAACTGATGACCTGGCCCGCCTGGGCACGTCGTTCAACGCCATGGCCGTCAGCCTCGCCAGGCAGATCCGACAGCTCGAGGAGCTGTCCCGGGTGCAGCAGCGCTTCGTCTCGGACGTGTCGCACGAACTGCGCACGCCCCTGACCACCATCCGCATGGCAGCCGACGTCGTCTATGACGATCGCGACGTGCTCGACACCCCGACCGCCCGCGCCGTGGAACTGCTCCAGAACCAGCTCGACCGGTTCGAGGCGCTGCTCGTGGACCTTCTCGAGATCTCGCGGTTCGATGCGGGTGCCGCAGTCCTCGACGACGAGCGCGTCGACCTGATGTCGCTGATCCGGCGGGCGATCGAGTCCGCCGAGCCGCTGGCCGAGCGTGGCGGCATGCAGGTCCGACTGCACGGGCCGGAGGACGCCTGCAGCGTCGAGTGCGACCCACGTCGCGTACACCGGATCGTCCGCAACCTGATCGAGAACGCGATCGAGCACGGCGACTCCCGTGGCGTCGACGTGACGGTCGGCGAGGCGGACGACGCGATCGCCGTGCTGGTGCGCGACTACGGCGTCGGCCTGCGACCGGGTGAGTCGGCGCTGGTGTTCAACCGGTTCTGGCGTGCCGATCCGGCTCGGGCGCGAACGACCGGCGGCACCGGCCTCGGGCTGTCGATCTCGCTGGAGGATGCCCGGCTGCACGGCGGCTGGCTCGAGGCGTGGGGCGAGCCCGGGCGTGGGGCCTGCTTCCGCCTCACGCTGCCGCGCGACCGGCGCGTCGGGTTCGACCAGTCGCCGCTGCCGCTCGAGCCGGCGGACCCCCAGGAGCCGGAGGAGACGGGCGCGAGCGCCCCCGCGAGGGTCGTCCGCGACGAGCCGGTGGCCGCATCGCCGGCCGCGACGTTCGTGATCAAGAGCGGTGACGCGTCGTGACGAGCCGGACGGGCATGGTCGTGGCCCGCGCACTGGCCGTCATGGTGGCCCTGGTCACGCTGTCGGCGTGCTCGGGCGTGCCGTCCTCGCTCACGGCGCAGGTGCCGACGGCCGGACCGATCGAGCAGGGCGAGCAGGTCGGCGTCGATCCGGAGGACCAGTTCATCCGGGTGATCGCGCGTGGGCCTCGCGACGGAATGGCACCCTCGCAGGTCGTGCAGGGCTTCCTGGACGCCTCGGCATCCTTCGACGGCGATCACGCGGTCGCACGTCAGTACCTGACACTGCCGGCCAGTGCCGAGTGGGACACGAACGACGGGGTGACCGTCTATGACGGTGCGCCCTCGCTCAACGAGATCGGCCGGGCGGTCGTGATGGTCGCTGCCGAGGCCGGCCACATCGCCACCAACGGCCGCTACGAGGTGACCGGTCCGGGCACAGAACTGCGCGAGACCTTCAGCCTGGTGAAGGTGAGTGGCGAGTGGCGGATCGACGGGCTGCCGAAGGGCCTGCTGCTCTCGCAGTCTGACGTCGACCGGGCGTTCCGCAGCTTCGCCGTCTACTTCTTCAACCCGTCGTTCGACACGCTGGTGCCGGACTCGCGCATGGTGCCGGTCATCGGACCCGGACTGGCCACGACGCTGGTCCGGCGCCTCGTCGCCGGCCCCAGCGACTGGTTGCTGCCGGCCGTGCGCACCGGGTTCCCGGACAAGGTCGGCCTCAACATCGACGCCGTGCCGATCGAGGCGGGCATCGCCAAGGTGGACCTGACGGCGAATGCGCGCCTGGCCGACGACAGCACCCGTCAGGCGCTGTCCCAGCAGATCGTCTGGACGCTGCGTCAGCTGCCCGACATCGCGGCGGTGGAGATCACCGCCGGGGGCCAGCCGCTGCTGGTGCCCGGGGCCCCCTCGCCCCAGCCCCGCGACTCGTGGCCGGCGGTCGATCCGAACGGACTGCCGCCGGGCTCGTCTGCGTACGCGGCCCGCCCCGACGGGGTGGTCCGGCTCATCCCGGGCGGCGTCCGGCCGGTGCCCGGCAGCGCGGGAGCGGGGGAGATCGCCCTGGTCGACATCGCCGTCTCGAACGACTCGCAGTCCATTGCCGGGATCGACGCCGAGGGGGCGGTCTGGGAAGGCAGGCTCCTCGAGGGTGCGCCGCTCATCCAGATCCGGGCGTCCGGAGCCCCGACGGGGCTGGCATATGACCGGTCGGAGTCGGTGTGGATGGTCGATCCCGAGCAGGGACTCATCGCGGTCAACGGGGACGGCAGCTTCGAGCCGATCTCCGTGACGGGCCTGCCCCGCAGGGCGGTCCTGATCGCCGCCGTGCCCTCTCGCGACGGCACCCGGGCGGCCCTGATCATCCGGCGCGGGCCGCGCACGGGCGTGGTCCTGTCCCGCGTCATCCGAACCTCCGGCAGCGCGACCAGCATCCTGATCAACGCGCCCCAGCGGATCGAGTCCCGGCTCGTCGAGGTCGTCGATGCCGCCTGGTCCGGCGCCGACACCCTCTCGGTGCTGGGCAGCGAGAGCGCTGGCTCCCTGCAGGTGTTCGACATCGACCTGGCCCGCGGCTCGTCGACGCCGCGCGGCACCCCGGAGGCGCCCGTGACCGTGGCGGCGGCGCCCGGTCTGCCGACCCTGGTCGGGGCCGCCGACGGCCTGGTCTACGAGTTCGCCACCGGCACCTGGCAGGAGCGCCTGCGCGGTTCGTCGCCCAGCTACCCGGGCTGACCGGCCACCTCGGCGTCGGACCGAGGCCCGCTATCGGGTCCGTCGGCCCGCCGGTGTGGCCGCGACGGTCGCCACCCCGACGACCGGCAGTCCGATCGCGACCAGCGCACGGACGCATTCCGTGGCCGTCGCGCCACTGGTGACGACGTCGTCGACGACGATGATCGGGCCGCCCGGTGGACCGACATCGGGCCACCACCGACGAGCCGGCCGGAACGCGCCGGAGACAGCCGCGAACCGGTCCTGCCGCCCGTGCCGCTTCATGGGGCCGTAGTCGGCCGCCGGCCGCAGGAGTCGGCGCACGGGCGCGCGCACCCCCTGCCCGCCGAGCGACTCGGCCGCCCGCTGTGCGATGGCCCCGAGGGCGTCGAAGCCACGGGTGCTGCGTCGATGCCCGGGCACCGGCACGAGGACCGCCGTGCCGAGCCCGGCGGACCGCATCACGGCGTGGACGGCGTCTGCGAGCAGGATGCCGAGCGGCGCGGCGAGACTGCGGTTGCCATGCTCCTTGTAGTCGATGACGACAGCACGACCGAGGCCCTCGTACCGGGTGGTGGAGACGATCATCGGCATGCGGGCGCCGGCGGCCACCGCAGCCGGTCGGCCCCGAAGTGACGACAGGCACGCCGGGCACAGCGTTGGCCCCATCGCTTCGCAACCCAGGCAGCAGCGGCCCAGCACGAGGTCGGTGACGTCGGTGAACGCGCGGGCCAGGGGCTGCGGAATCATCCGTCCACCATGGCGCAGGGCCGGCCGGCCGGCACCGGTCGTCGGTGCACCTGTGGACGTCGGCCGGTTTCCCTATCCGGTGTGGACGAAGGTCAGCCTGGCCCACCTTCGGGCATGGGTGCGTCCGGGTCGGGCTGGAACAGGCCGAGCACGTTTCCTTCGGAGTCCTCGAACAGGGCCGACCATCCGACGGTCGGGATCGGCATGCGCTCGGTCAGCCGCCGGCCGCCCGCCGCCTCCACGGCGGCAAGGGCCGCATCGATGTCGTCCACGGAGACGTAGAAGGTCGGGGCGGGCGCCTGCGGACTCCGGATCGAGAGGGCGCCGCCGATGCCCTCGCCCTCGCCGCCCGTCGTGGTCCAGTACTCCATGGGCCCCCAGCGCTCGAGGCTCCAGCCGAGCGCGGCTGAGTAGAACGCGACCGCGCGCTCGCCGTCGTCGACCGGGATCTCGAAGTGAACGACCTTGCCAGCCATGGCGTCCTCCTGCCAGTCCGATGCCGTCCCGTCAAGCGTGGCACCGGTCTGTCGCGGTGTCGCGGGAACGTCGCGGGACGGTCGCTTGGGCAGCGACGTCAGGTCGGAAGCGACGTCAGACCCTGCCGCAGCCCGATCACGACGGCCTCCGATCGTGACGAGGCCTGGAGCTTCTCCAGGATGCTCCTCACGTGGTTCTTGACGGTGTTCTCGCTGATCCCCAGCGCGGCCGCGATGACGCGGTTGGACTCGCCGCGCGCCAGATGGCCCAGCACGTCGTGCTCGCGGTTGGTGAGGGCAGGTCCCAGGAATCGCTCGCGCTGGTCGACCTGTCGCGCCGCGGTGACCAGGTCCTCGGCCAGCAGGTCGCCGACCCAGGCATCCACCCGCCGCCCACGGTGGGTCCCGTGCCGGCGCATGACGACGTCGGGGATCCGGAACCCGACGCGGCGCGCCGTGGCGCGCGATGCCTCGTTGCCGACGGTCGCGTACCAGGTGACCACCTCGACACGCAGGGTGGAGAAGGCCCACGAGCAGGCGAGTCGCAGGGCCCGGACCGAGTGTCCGTGACCGCGGGCCCATGGCGCGAGCAGGTAGCCGACCTCAGCCCCGCCTTCGCCGTCGAGGTAGAGGTCGAGGTTGCCCGACCAGCGGTCGGACGGCGCCACCGTGACGGCCCACGCGGGGTAGTCCCACCAGGCTGCCGGCGTCGGCCGCTTGGCCAGCCACTCCTCCGCGTCCGCCCGCGCGTACGGGACCGGCACGGTGGTCCAGCGCTGGATCTGCGCGTCCTGGCAGGCGGTCGTGATGTCGTCCGCATCGCCCGGTCGAGGGGGCCGCAGGGTGACGACGCCATCGCTCAGGACGGGCGGCGTCGATCTCGGCGCGGACGGCATGGGCGCAAGTGTGACAGGCCCGTGCGCGACCGCGGGTCGCTCGGCCGCGAGGCGGTTCGCGCAGCGGACGAGCGGTGCCGGGGGATGGGAGGCCCGCAGGAGGCGGCCACTCGGCTGGCACCCGTACGATGAGGGGATCGACCACACCGGTCGATGGCATTCGTGCGCCCGGACGGGCCCGATGCGTGCCGATGGAAAGGTCGCACCGCTGTGGGAGTGCTCGACAAGATTCTTCGCGCCGGCGAGGGCAAGATCCTGCGCAAGCTCGACGGCATCGCCAAGTCCGTCAACGCGATCGAGGCGGACTTCACCGACCTCACGGACGCGGAGCTGCGGGCCCTGACCGACGAGTACAAGCAGCGGTTCCAGAACGGCGAGACCCTCGACGACCTCCTGCCCGAGGCCTTCGCAACCGTCCGTGAGGCTGCCAAGCGCACGCTGGGCCAGCGCCACTACGACGTGCAGATCATGGGCGGTGCCGCGCTGCACCTGGGCAACATCGCCGAGATGCGGACCGGCGAGGGCAAGACGCTGGTCGCCACCCTGCCCGCGTACCTCAACGCACTGTCCGGCAACGGCGTCCACGTCGTCACGGTCAACGACTACCTGGCCGAGCGCGACTCCGAGTGGATGGGACGCATCCACCGGTTCCTCGGACTCGATGTCGGAGTGATCCTGCAGCCGATGACCCCGGCCGAGCGTCGGATCCAGTACGCCGCCGACATCACCTACGGCACGAACAACGAATTCGGCTTCGACTACCTGCGCGACAACATGGCATGGTCGAAGGAGGAGATGGTCCAGCGCGGCCACAACTACGCGGTCGTCGACGAGGTCGACTCCATCCTCATCGACGAGGCCCGCACGCCGCTGATCATCAGCGGCCCGGCCGACCAGGCCACGACGTGGTACGCGGAGTTCGCCCGCATCGCCAACATCCTCAAGCGCGATGCCGACTACGAGGTCGACGAGAAGAAGAAGACCGTCGGCGTCCTCGAGGAGGCGATCGACAAGGTCGAGGACCAGATCGGCATCGACAACCTCTACGACACCGTCAACACCCCGCTCGTCGGATTCCTGAACAACGCGATCAAGGCGAAGGAGCTGTTCAAGAAGGACCGGGACTACGTCGTGATCGACGGCGAGGTGCTGATCGTCGACGAGCACACCGGGCGCATCCTCGCCGGACGCCGCTACAACGAGGGACTGCACCAGTCCATCGAGGCGAAGGAGGGCGTCGAGGTCAAGGCCGAGAACCAGACCCTGGCGACGATCACCCTGCAGAACTTCTTCCGCCTCTACACCAAGCTGTCCGGCATGACCGGCACCGCCATGACCGAGGCGGCCGAGTTCAACCAGATCTACAACCTGGGCGTCGTGCCGATCCCGACGAACCGCGACATGGTCCGCCTCGACAACGCCGACCTCGTGTACCGCACGGAGCAGGCGAAGTTCGCCGCCGTCCTCGATGACATCGTCGAGAGGCACGGCAAGGGTCAGCCGATCCTGGTCGGCACGACGAGCGTCGAGAAGTCCGAGCACCTCTCGAAGCTGCTGAAGCAGAACGGCGTGCCGCACGAGGTGCTGAACGCGAAGCACCACGAGCGCGAGGCCGCGATCGTTGCGCAGGCCGGCCGTCGCGGTGCGGTCACGGTCGCTACCAACATGGCCGGACGAGGCACGGACATCATCCTCGGCGGCAACCCCGAGTTCATGGCGGCCGCTGCGCTGTCTCAGAAGGGACTGTCCCCGATCGAGGACCCCGAGGCCTACGAGGCGGCGTGGCCCGATGAACTGGCCCGGCAGAAGACGGCAGTGGCCACCGAGCACGAGGAGGTCACCGGCCTCGGTGGCCTGTACGTGCTGGCCACCGAGCGCCACGAGTCTCGACGCATCGACAACCAGCTGCGCGGCCGGTCCGGACGCCAGGGCGATCCGGGCGAGTCGCAGTTCTACCTGTCGCTCGAGGACGACCTCATGCGGTTGTTCAAGTCCGACATGGTCGACTCGTTCCTGCGCCGGTTCAACGTCCCGGACGACGTGCCGATCGAGGCCAAGATGGTCACGAACGCGATCCGCTCGGCGCAGTCGCAGGTCGAGGCGCAGAACTTCGAGATCCGCAAGGACGTCCTCAAGTACGACGACGTGCTCAACCGGCAGCGCCTGGTGATCTACGGTGAGCGCCGCCGGGTGCTCGAGGGCGAGGACATCGAGGAGCAGGTCCGCGAGTTCATCACCGACACCGTCACCGGCTACGTGACCGCCGCCACCGGTGAGGGCTACCCGGAGTCCTGGGACCTGGAACAGCTCTGGACCGCCCTGGCGCAGCTCTATCCGGTCGGCGTGACGATCGAGGAGGCCGAAGAGGCCTCGGGCGGCTCGCGAGCCGGGATGAGCAGCGACTTCCTGCTCAACGAGCTCATCGACGATGCCCAGCGTGCCTACGACCATCGCGAGGAGACCCTCGGGGACGAGGTCACCCGCGAGCTCGAGCGACGGGTCATCCTGTCGGTCCTGGATCGCAAGTGGCGCGAGCACCTCTACGAGATGGACTACCTGCGCGACGGCATCGGCCTGCGCGCCATGGCGCAGCGTGACCCCCTGATCGAGTACCAGCGCGAGGGCTTCGACCTGTTCACGGCGATGATGGAGTCCATCAAGGAGGAGACGGTCGGCTACCTGTTCAACCTCGAGGTGCAGGTCAACGCACCGGTGTCCGAGGAGGCGGCTGCCGCGGTCGAGGAGCTCGAGGACGCGAGTCGGAGCGAGGCGACGGCCGCGCTGGCCGCCGCGGTCAGCGCCGGCAGCGCCGCGGCGAAGAAGGCGGCGGATACCCACGGACCCGACATCGTCGCCAAGGGCCTGGGGCCGTCACGCCCGCAGCACCTGGAGTACTCGGCGCCGAGCGAGACGGGCGAGGTGACGCACGGCGAGATGGAGTACGAGGACGGTGGCATCGTCGAGGTCGACCCCAATGCGTCCCGGGCCGAGCGCCGTCGTGCCGAGCGGGCCAACCGCAAGAGGCGCTAGGGCGACGGCAGCACGACGACCAGGTCGCCGACGTCGAGGAATCGGTACACCTTGGCCGCGGCCGTCTCGCTGAGACGGACGCAGCCGCCACGGGCGATGGCCAGTCCGAGCTGCCGCGGCGAGTGCATGCGGCTCCCGTCGTAGTACCGCGGGATGCTGTGGAACCCGATCGACGACTTGGTGTCGGGGCCCCAGGCGAAGCGGACCATGTGGTCGAAGGTCACCTTCGAGAACGGGTTGGAGCTGTGCTTCGACTTGGAGTAGATCCGGTACGTCCCCTTGACGGGCCGGTCGAACCGGCCGACGACGGGGTAGCGGGCGACGACCTCGTCGGCCTCGTTGATCAGCCAGACCGTCATGAGGGCCTTGTCGTAGACGATGCGCTTGCCGTGGTGCCGTCGGTCGCGGGGGTAGTCGGGGACGTTGCGCGCCTTGCGTGTCGCGCTGGCCGGCTTGGGCATGGCCGGACGTGCTGACGTGGCGGAGCGGGCCCCGGCCGCGGACGACTCGGTCGCCGGCGAGGCCGGCTGCTCGGTGGGCTGCGACGCCCGTGCCGGGATGATCCAGGCCGAGACCAGGACCAAGGCGACGATGGCCGCGACCGATGCGGTGAGTTGCCAGCCTCGCGGGGTTCGCAGGGCACGCAGCGGTCCGGGCGGGGAAGCCATGTCCCAACTGTCCCGCACGTCACTTCAGTAACAGGTCCACGACGCGCCGAACCCGAGCGGTCCCTTCCGGGACCTATCGCATCTCGGACCTATCGCATCTCGATGGCGGTCGCGAGCCAGCGACCCTCGACCGCCTCGAGCCGGACGGCGATGGCCTGCGCGCGGTCGGTGCCCACCAGGACAGCGGACGTCTCGACGATCCCCGGCGCCACCGGGCAGACCCGCACCGCCCTGACCGTCCGGATCCGGGTGACGCCGCGCTGCGCCCGGGCGGACGGATGCCGGGCCACGACGGTGCCGCGCCGAGCGAGTCCCGCCAGCACGTCCCGCGAGACCCAGCGCGTCAGCTGGCCGGGCGGACGCTCGCCGACGGACACCTCGACCACCGCGCGGGCCAGCCGCGCAACCCACGGGCCGGGGTCCGGCAGGCCTTCGCCTGGATCGACATCGTCGGGAGCAGCGGCCCCCACCAGGCGCAGGCCCCGGGGCACCGGCGGGATCGCCGGCACTCCCGGCGAAACCTCCCAGTCGTAGTCGAGCGCCAGCTGCCGCGCACTGGAGCGGCCGTGACCATTGACGACCCGCAGGGCGGGCGGCGAGGCCTCGGGCTCCTGGGCTGCCGGGTCGTCGGGGGATGAGGTGGGATGCGTCGTTGACATGATGTCGGCACAGTCCTTCGGTCGGGCATTCGCGGTGAAGCCGCGCCGGGGGACTCGCGGGGTCATCAGGGGCACTGCTGATGGCTGAATACGTGCGTTTGCGTGTGTTTGCTTTTGTATGGCATCGGATGATGCCGTGTCAAGACCGAATCCGTGCCGGTGGACGGGGCATGACGCCGGTCGGTATTCCCGGCGGGGGTCGGCGCCAAACCCGCGGCGTTCCGGTGGGTGGAGCGTCAGTCGCGGTGATTCTGCCGCAACAGCGCCGTCCAGGTCCGATATGTCCCTTACGATGGCCGAGCGTCGACCGGCGCGGTCTCGGAGGACAGATGGACGATCCCGACGCCGGCGGACGGAACGACCCCGGTCCGACCCGGGTCCTCGTGGTCGATGACCACCGGACCTTCGCCGAGCTGCTGTCCCGGGCGCTCGACGGCGAGCCGGACCTCGAATGCGTCGGGTACGCGCGGGACTCCGCACAGGCGGTGCGGGCGGTGTCGGCCCTGGCTCCGGAGGTCGTGATCATGGACCTTCGCCTGCCCGACCGCGACGGGATCACGACGACTGCCGAGCTCACCCGCGAGCACCCCGAGCTGAAGGTGCTCATCCTCACGGCGCATGCCGGCCCGACCGAGATGGCTCGGGCGGGCGCCGCCGGGGCCGCCGGCTTCCTCGCCAAGGACGGCTCGCTCACCGACGTGCTGGCGGCGATCCGCAATGCCAAGCGCGGCAGCCTCATCCTGCCGCCCTCGGTGCTGGCCGGGTTTGCGGCCCGCGATCCGGAGTGGCAGCCGGCCGCGGACCCGGGTCTGACCCCGCGCGAGCTCGAGGTGCTGCGCCTGCTCGGTCAGGGTCGCGATCCGCGGGCCATCGCCAAGGAGCTCGGCGTCAGCCTCCACACCTGCCGCGGATACGTGAAGGGCCTGCTGGCCAAGCTCGACGTCCACTCCCAACTCGAGGCCGTGGTCGTCGCCACTCGCGCCGGCCTGATCACGGTGGGCGAGCGTCCGTGACCACCATGGCCCCCGAACCGGAACGCGAACCGGAGCCGGAGGCCGGGCCGACCGACCGCACGCCCTCGAACGTGGCGGTTCGGCGCGCCCTGCGCTGGTACCTGCTGTGGAGCCTGGTCGCCCTCGTACTGGTCTCGGCCGGCGTGGTCCTGCTGAGCAGCGGCATCGCCCGCAACGAGACCATGCGGGACGCCGAGTTCACGACGCGCGCCGTCGCCGACACGATCGTCGCACCGCTGCTCGACGATGACTTCCATGCCGGCGACCCGGTCGCCGTCGCCGACCTCGAGGAGGCCATGGCCCTGCGATCGCGGGACGGCTCGGTCCTGCACGTGAAGCTGTGGGAGGACGCCGGCGGGGGCCGGAGCCGCATCCTGTGGGCGGACGAGCCGGCGATCGTCGGCGAGACGTTCGCAATGGACCCGCTCGAGTACGGGCTGTTCGGCACCGATCGCGTCGTCACCGAGATCTCCGACCTGCAGAAGCCCGAGAACGCCTTCGAGCGCTACGCGGGCGAGCTGGTCGAGGTCTACGCCGGACTGACGGACGCGACCGGCGCGCACCTGCTGTTCGAGGCGTACATCCCGGCGGCCCGGGTGGCCGACGACACGCTCTCCCTGACGCGCGAGCTGCTGCCCCTCACGCTCGGGGCCCTGCTCGTGCTCTCGCTGAGCACGCTGCCGCTGGCGGTCTCGCTGGCCCGGCGCGTGGATCGCGCGCAGGCCGACCGGCGCCGGCTGCTCCACAATGCGATCGAGGCGTCCGACCTCGAGCGCCGCCGGATCGCCCAGGATCTCCACGACGAGGTGATCCAGGACCTGGCTGGGGTCGGCTACTCGCTGTCCTCGGTCGCGCGTGAGCTGCCGGCCGACTCCGAGTCGCGCGCGCGACTCGATCAGGTGGGCGCGATCGTGCGACGCGACGTGGCCTCGCTCCGGACGCTGATGACCGACATCTACCCGCCCGACCTCGACACCCGCGGCCTGGCCGAGGCGGTTCGCGATCTCCTGACGCAGGAGGCGTTCGCCGGGATCGACGTGATGTACGACGTCGATGAGCCGCTGGCGCCCTCGCCCACGACGGCGCGCCTGGCGTTCCGCGTGATCCGCGAGTCCCTGCGCAACGTCGCCAAGCACGCTCGCGCCAGATCGCTGGTCGTACGGCTCCGGCAGGAGGCCGGCTCGCTGCGCTTCGAGGTCATCGACGACGGGGTCGGCTTCGATGCCGATCGCGAAGGGCCGCAGGGGCACCTGGGGCTCAGGCTGATCCAGGAGACCGTCGCCGACGCCGGCGGCTCGCTGATCATCGACTCCACGCCGGGGCATGGTGCCCGCGTGGCGGGCATGCTGCCGAACTGACGGCCGGTCTGGTGCGCGAAGCGGCTGGGCGCCGGCATGGCAAAGCCCCGGCGCCCATCGGGGGGGTGGGCGCCGGGGCTGCGTCGACGGTCGGAGTCGCCGAATGGGTTCCGGCGCCCGCCAACGTGACCACGTGTGCTCTGCGGTCCATTCAGCCACCGTCGTGGACGCCAGCCAACCCCCACCTGCGCCGCGAGAACCCCCAGAATTGGGGTTCGGTGCAGTCACGGGGGTTTGCGCCCGGCCGGGTCCGGGAACACCGCGGGCATGCAGGATCCGGAATCGCAGTGGCTGGCTGCCGCAGCCGACCTCCAGGCGGACATGGACGCCGACGTGCGCGCCGAGGCCTTCGAGGTCTTCGTGGCCGAGGCCGCGCGTGCCAGGCTGGCCGATCGGGTCGGGTCGGTGCGGGTGTCCGTGCGCTGCGGCCACGTGGTGATCGGCGACCTGGACGCGACCCCGGAGGGGGAGGTGGCCGGGCATCTGCAGCTGGTCGACGTGACCGGCCGACGCCTGCTCATCCCGGCAGCGTCGGTCCTCGTCATGACCGGCTCCCGACCGGGCCTGCGGGCCGAGGAGCCGTCACGCGCGGCCCGCTCGATCACCGCCCGCCTGCGGGAGGCGTGGATCCTCGACGAGTCGGTCCGGGCGCTGCTGGTCGACGGACGCTCGGTCGGCAGTCGACTGCTCCACGTCGGCGCGGACCATGTCGAGCTCGACGAGGGGGCGACGGGCATGGTGGTCGCCCTGGGCGCCGTGGACGTATGGGTCATCGGCTGAGGCTCCGGGGCATCGGCCACGCATGGACGAGACGCGGCGCGTACCGTCCGGTCCCGTCGTCAGGCGTCCGGCTCGTCTTCGGCGCCGAAGGGGTGCGCCCTGACGAAGGCACGCGTCTGGTCGTACATGCGCGTGATGTACTCCTCTAGCGCGCTGGCCTCGACCCGCCACTGCCCTCGACCGCCGACCTTGATCGCCGGGAGGTCGCCGCTGCGCACCAGGGCATACGTCTGGGCGGCCGAGATGTTGAGCGTCTCGGCGACGTCGGCGAGCGTCAGGAACCGCGGGGTCACCGGGACATCGTCCCAAACGGAGCGCGGCAGGGCGCCCAGCCGCGCCGCCTGTGGACAGTCGTTTCCGGTTTCGGGCAACCGGAGCGATGCTGGGGGCAGCACACGGGGAGGCGGAGCGATCATGGTCTGGACGAGATCTCGGCGAGGGGTGGCGGTCCCGGGGGAGCCACCTCGGACCCGGCGACTGGTGCGGGCGCGCATCGGTGACCTGCGCCTGTGGCTCGGCGTCGTGCTCGTGGCCATGGCCACCCTGCTCGGGGCCAAGGTGCTGACGGCGGGCGACGACAGCGTGACCGTGTGGCAGGCGTCGCGCGACCTGTCGATCGGGTCCCAGGCTGCCGACCTCGAGCCGGTCTCCGTGGCCCGCGTGACGGCCGGAGATCGCTATGTGCGAACCGACGAGCCGGTCGAGGGCGTACTGCGCTGGCCGGTGGCCGCGGGGGAACTGCTGCCGCGCTCCGCTCTCGTCGACCCCTCCGTTCGCAGCACCCGCCTGGTCACGGTCGCCGTCGACCCCCTGCACGCGCCTGCCGCGCTCCGCGCGGGTGACCTCGTCGATGTCTGGGCAACTGAGCGGGCGGCCGCCGATGCGGGGGCCGCGCGCCCGGCCCTGGTGCTGCAGTCCGTGCCGGTGGCCGGTGCGACGGACGAGGCCATGGGGGTGGGCGGCGAGGTCGGCGTCGTGCTCGACGTGCCGGCCGACCTGGTCGACGAGATCGTGTCTGCCTCCCGCTCCGGCGTCCTCGACCTGACGGCTGTTCCGATCTCGAGTCAGTCCGTCACTCCCATCGCCAGTCAGCCCGCCGCTCCGATCTCCCGTCACGAGGCACCCGCGTGATCGATGTGCTGCTCGCGGTGCCCGACCTGCCGCAGGAGCCCGATCTCGTGGTCGCGGCCGCGTCGGCCGGGCTGCGGGTGCGACGACGCTGCGTCGACGCGGTGGACCTGTTCGCGGCAGCGGCCGCCGAGTCCGGTCCGTCGATCATCCTGTCGGCCGGACTGCCGCGTCTGGGCCGCGACGTCGTGGACCGGCTGTCGGCTCCGAACCGGGTGCTGCTGGGCCTGGCCGCCGAGGCGTCCGACGGGCAGCGCCTGCGGGACCTGGGCGTGACCCATGTCGTGCGCGTCGGGCCGGGGGCCGAGGCGACCCTGCGTGCCTGCGCGGCGGCCATCCATGCCGCCCGTGGCGCGACACCGACGGGGCCCCTCGACGGCGTGTGGACCACCGGCTGCTGGGACGAGGAGGGCGCTGCGGCCGGCGGTCCGGCCGGCATCGGACCGGGGATCATCGGAAGGGGCAGCGTCGGAAGCGGGATCATCGGGCCGGGTCGTCGCGGTATGGGGTCCGATGGGAGCGCCCGGTCGCACGACCGTGGCGATCGGCCTGGCCGAGGCGCTCGCCGACTCCGGTCACCGCACCTGCCTGGTCGACGCCGACACCTACGCCCCCTCCATCACCATGGCGCTCGGGGTCGTCGACGACGCCGGCGGCCTGGTGGCCGCCTGCCGGCTGGCAGACAGCGGGAACCTGACGGCCGAGCGGCTGCGCACCGTGGCCGGCCGGGTTCGAGGGGAGCTGTACCTGCTGGGCGGCGTCGGTCAGCCCGAACGGTGGCGCGACCTGCGACCTGCGGCGCTCGATCGCGTGTGGCTGGCGTGCCGGTCCGCCTTCGACGTGACGGTCGTCGACGCCGGCTTCAGCGTCGAGGACGCGGAAGCGGGAGAGGGCCCCGGTTCCGCCTGGCGCCAGCCGCGCAACTCGGCGGCGCTCAGCCTTCTCGAGACGGCCGATCAGGTGGTGGCGGTTGCCGACTCGACGGCCCTCGGGGCGGCTCGGCTGGCCGCCGCGTGGCCCGGGGTGGCCGCGCGCGCGCCCGGCGCCACCCTCGTCCTCGTCCAGAATCGGGCCGGCGGCCGAGTCCGCGAGCGGCGGAGGGGCTGGGACGAGGCCGTGCGCGAGGCGGGGGTGGGCGCCCGCCCGCATCGCATCCCCGAAGACCGCAAGGCGCTCGCGGCCGCCTGGTCGAACGGCCGGACGCTGGCCGAGGGAGCCCGACGATCCCCCGTGCGCCGGTCATTGGTCACCTTGGCGAGCGCCGTCATGTCAGGATAGGGATGAATCCGCTGCGCCCGCGTGAGCGGATCACTCGAGCGTCCGTTCCAGAGGGGAGGCCACGATGCCCAGCCGGCTCTCCGCACTCGACGCCTCGTTCCTCTTCATGGAGGATGCCAGCACGCCCATGCACACCGGCGGCGTCGCCATCTTCAAGCCGCCGCCCGGCGGTTTCGACCACGAGCGCCTGGTCCGGCTGATCAAGCAGCGCATCCCCTTCGTGCCGCGGTACCGCCAGCGCGTTCGCGACGTCCCGTTCGGCCTGGCCCGGCCCGTCTGGGTCGACGACGAGCACTTCGACGTCACCTATCACGTCCGTCGGTCCGCCCTTCCGAGGCCGGGTACCCGAGAGCAGCTCAACGAGCTGGTGGCGCGCCTGCTGAGCCGGCCCCTGGACCGCAGCCGTCCGCTGTGGGAGATGTACCTGGTCGAAGGCCTCGCCGACGGCAGCTTCGCGATCGTCAGCAAGAGCCATCAGGCACTGGTCGACGGTCTGTCGGCTGTCGACATCGCGCAGGTGATGCTCGATCCCACCGAGGAGACCGCGCCCGTGGCGGGGGACAGCTGGCGGCCGAGACGGGAGCCGACCGACGTCGAGCTGCTGTCCCAGGCCTTCACGGAGGTCACGACGCGACCGGCCGCCGCAGTCGAGGCCGTTCGCGACACGGTCAGCGACGTGTCGAAGGTGGCCGCGCGAGTCGGCACCCGGGCGGCCGGGATGCTGTCCGCCGCACTCGCGGTCGCCCGGCCCACGGCATCGAGCCCGCTCAACGTGCCGATCGGCGAGCAACGCCGGTTCGCCACCGTCGACCTGCAATTCGCCGACCTCAAGCGCATTCGCGGGTCCCTGGGCGGGACCATCAACGACACCGTCCTCGCCGTCGTCGCGGGCGCTCTGCGCGCGTGGCTGATGACCCGGGGCGAGGCGGTCAAGCAGGGTGACGTGCTGAAGGCGCTGCTGCCGGTGAGCATCGCCGTGCCGTCCGCGACGTCCGGCCACGCCGGCGGCAACCGCGTCACGGCGACCTTGGTCGAGCTGCCCGTCGGCGAGCCGGATCCGGCCCTGCGACTTCAGCAGATCAGCTTCCAGCTCGCCCAGCTGGAGGAGGGCGGTCACTTCATCGGTGCGGACGCGATCGTGAACATCGCCGGCTTCGCGCCCTCGACCCTGCACGCCCTCGGCGCTCGGGTCGGCTCCACGCTGACGAGCAAGGTCTACAACCTGGTCATCACGAATGTGCCCGGTCCCCAGCGTGCGCTGTACGCGGCAGGCTCGCAGATGCTGGCCGCCTACCCGGTGGTCCCGCTGACGCACAACCAGGCGCTGAGCATCGGGCTGATCTCCTACGACGGGGGCGTCTACTTCGGCCTCTACGCGGACCGCGATGCCCTCCCGGACCTCGACGTCCTGGTCTCGTGCATCCAGGACTCGATGGACGAACTCCTGGCGCGCACCGAGATCTCGCGCGCGTCCGCGGCGCGGATCAAGCGCAGCGAGCAGCGAGGCGAGCAACGCCGGCGCGGTGCCGCGAACTCGCCCAACCTTCGGGCGGTACCGAGCGATCCGCCAAGCGGCATCCCCGACACGAAGGCCCAGGGCGGGGCATGAGCCCCGCAACGGCCCGCCCACCTCGTCGCGGCCTGGTGCTCGGTGGCGGCGGCGTGCTGGGCGGCACCTGGGCGGTGGGCGCCCTCTGCGCCCTCGAGCAGGAGTTCGGCTTCGCCGTCGCCGACGCCGACGTCATCGTCGGGACGTCGGCGGGATCGGTTCTGGCCGCCCTCGTCGGCTCCGGCGTCACGGTCGACCAGCTTCGCCAGCACTACTCCGGGCAGGACGTGACGGACGGACCGCTGGCCGGGTACGACTTCGACGAGGAGACAGCCACGGGCGGCCATCGACCGGGGCTGCCGCGGCTGCTCGGCCCCGGATCCCCTCGACTGCTCGGGTCCACGCTGCGCCGCATCGGGCAGGTGCCGGCCACGACGGTGCTGTCCGCCTTCCTGCCGGAGGGCACCCGCTCCCTCGAGCGGATCGGGCATCTCATCGACGCCGTGACCCCGATGGGGGAGTGGTCGTCCCACCGCGGTGTCTGGATCGTCGCGATGGACTACGAGGACGGCAAGCGCGTGGTCTTCGGCCGTCCGGGCGCCCCGGTCGCGCCGCTGTCCAGCGCGGTGATGGCCTCCTGCGCCATCCCCGCCTGGTTCATGCCGGTGAGCATCAACGGCCGCACCTACGTCGACGGCGGTGCCGTCTCGGCGACCTCGATCGACGTCGTGGCCCACGCGGGACTCGACGAGGTCTATGTGGTCGCGCCGATGGTCTCCTTCGCGATGGACCATCCGGGGAGCGTCACGGCTCGGCTCGAGCGGCGCTGGCGCGGGGAAGTCACCAAGGCGGCCCGGCACGAGGCGGCGGTCGTACGGGCGGCGGGCGTTCGCGTGCGGATGGTCGGCCCCGGACCCGAGGACCTGGCCGCCATCGGCGCCAACCTCATGGACGCGACGCGACGCGCCCACGTTCTCGAGACCTCGCTGCGCACGAGCATCGGGGCCTGGCGGGAGTCCGACGACGTCTCAGCGGCCGGCTGAGACCTCGAACCCCGGTGGCTATCGGGCCAGCCACTCCGCGCTGACGACGACCTCCTTGGCGAGGTAGCGCTCGGTCTGCTCGGCCGCCACCCTCTCCACCTTGCCCCCGATGAACGGGACCCCCGCCTTGAACTCGCCCTCGTTGCGGGCCGTGGCGCCGGACGGGCCGACGGAGAGCACGATGGTGCCGCGGTACGCGATGGGGGAGTTGAACTCGACGGTCACGGCGGCGGACGCCGAGCCGTCGGCAGCGGGCGCGCCCCACGTCTGCACCTCGGTCAGGGTGATCGTGTCGCCGACGAACGGGGCGGCGAACGACGGCACGTTGGCCGGCATGGTCCGCGTGCTCGTGATCACGCACCCGCCGTCAGCGGTGTCGGTCACCTCGACCGCGATGTCGTGGGACCCGGTGCGCTCGCCCTTCTCGCGGACGTAGTCCGGGTCGCGGAGCATTGCCAGCACCGCCGCCGGGTCGCCGGGGAATTCCTGCGTGAAGTCCAGCCTCGTCGCCACGTTCCGTCCGTCCCCGCGGGATGCCCCGCGTCAATCGATTCGCGTCCTCGTCCGAGGGCCGGCGAGGCACAGCCTCCAAGGAGGCACATCTCCGCGTCGGACGCCTCCGCAGTGGAGTCTGCATCTTGGCACGCGGCGCGGCCGACCGGGATACCGTAGCGATCGGTCGCACAACGGCGTGCGGTCCTCGAGTGCGCGCGCGTGCGCGATCGATTCGTCGTGTGAAGAGGCGATCACGTGACTGGTACCCCGGCCCCGCATTGGCAGCAGGAGCTCGAGGCGATGGCGGATCCGCACGTGCGGATCCTGTGTGCACGGTTCTATCGCTACCTCGCCGAGGAGGACCTCGCCGGTCATCCGCTCGACGTCGTCACCGCCAGCGCCACCTCGATGCTCGCCCTGGCCCGGCAGCGCAACCCCGCCCAGGCGCTCGTCTCGGCGGTCAACGCCACGGGGACCGAGACCCTGCAGGCCGTCCTCCAGATCGTCACCGACGACATGCCCTTCCTGGTCGACTCCGTCACCCAGGCACTGGCCGAGATGGGCCGGGGCGTCCACCTCGTTGTGCACCCCCAGCTCGTCGTCCGCCGCGACGCCGACGGTGTCCTGCTGGAGGTCCTCGACCTCGACGTCGACGAGGATCGGCCCTCCGGGACGCTGGCCGAGTCGTGGATGTGGCTCGAGATCGAGCGCGACTTCGCCATGGACGGGCTCTTGGGCGTGCAGGAGCGCGTCGTCAGCGTCCTGCGCGACGTGCGGGTCGCCGTCCGGGACTGGCGGGCCATGCGTTCGCGCGCCCTCATCCTCGCGGAGGAGATCACGGCGTACCCGCCCGCCGGGATCCCGGCCGACATGGTGGGCGAGGGCGTCGACCTGCTTCGCTGGCTGGCTGACGACAACCTCACCTTCCTGGGGTACAAGGAGTACCGCCTCGAGACCCGCGACGGTGAGGACACGCTCGTCCCGGTGGCCGGCAGCGGCCTTGGCATCCTGAGTGTCGACGCCGATGCCGAGGCGGACACCGCCTCCCGGAGCTTCGCCGCGCTGCCCCCGGCGGTCCGCGCCCTGGCGCGGGAGCCGAAGCTCCTCGTGCTCAGCAAGGCGAACTCGCGGTCGACCGTCCATCGTCCGGTGTACCTCGACTACATCGGCGTGAAGGATTTCAACGAGCAGGGGAAGGTGGTCGGCGAGCGACGATTCCTGGGCCTGTACTCGTCGAGCGCCTACACCCAGAGCATCCTCGACATCCCGATCCTGCGCAGCAAGTACGAGCACCTCATCGGGGAGCTCGACTACGTGGCCGGCTCGCACAACGCGAAGGACCTCCTGCAGTTCCTCGAGACGTACCCCCGAGACGAGCTCTTCCAGACCCACGACGCGATGCTCGCCGACATCGCCGAATCGGTGCTGCACCTGCAGGAGCGCCGGCACACCAAGCTGTACCTGAGGCCGGACGACTACGGCCGGTTCATGTCCTGCCTGGTGTACCTGCCCCGCGACCGGTACACGACTCCGGTCCGCCTTCGCATCGAGCGGATCCTGATGGAGGCGTTCGCCGGCACCGCGGTCGACTACACGGCCCGGGTCACCGAGTCCCTGCTGGCCCGCCTGCACTACGTCGTGCGGGTGCCGGCCGGTCAGGGGCTGCCGCACGTCGACGTCGCCGAACTCGAGGCACGCATCGCGCTCGCGACCCGCAACTGGCAGGACCAGTTCCAGACCGCGCTCGTCGGGCGGGTGGGCGACGAGGCGGCCGCGCCCCTGGTGGGCACGTACGCGCATGCGTTCCCCGAGGCCTACAAGGAGGACTTCGGGGCGGCTCGCGGCGTCAACGACGCCATGGTGATCGAGGCACTGAGCCCCGGCGAGCTGTCCCTGGAGATCTACGAGCCGGCCAACGGCACGCGCCGCCAGCTGCGGCTGAAGGTGACCCGCGTCGGGCCGGCGATGTCGCTCTCGCGGGTGCTGCCGATCCTCCAGTCGATGGGCGTCGACGTCGTCGACGAGTACCCCTACGAGATCGCCCGGGCCCTGAAGGAGCCGGCGTGGATCCTCGACTTCGGGATGCTGCTGCCCGACGTCGACATCCCCGACCGGCCCTCGCTCGCGGAGCGGTTCGAGGACGCGTTCGCCGCTGCCTGGAACGGCCGCTGCGAGGTCGACGGCTTCAACACCCTCGTTGCGCGGGGCGGTCTGCGCTGGCGCCAGGCGCTGATCATGCGTGCCTACGCGCGGTACATGCGCCAGATCGGCTCGACGTTCAGCCAGCGGTACCTCGAGGACGTCATCATCGCCAACGTGGGGATCACGAGTCTGCTGGTGTCGCTGTTCGAGACCCGGTTCGCGACGGGCGAGTCCCGCGACCGCATCGAGCGCCAGGACGCGATCGTCGCGGAGATCGAGGAGCGGCTGAACGCGGTCGAGAGCCTCGACCAGGACCGCATCCTGCGGACCTTCCTCGCGATGGTCCGGGCGACGCTGCGCACCAACTACTTCCAGGTCGATGACGACGGCATCGACCGGTCGTCGATCGCCTTCAAGCTGGATCCGCGCATGATCCCGGACCTGCCGCTGCCGAGGCCCAGGTTCGAGATCTGGGTGTACGCCCCGCGGGTCGAAGGCGTGCACCTTCGCTTCGGTTCCGTCGCTCGCGGCGGGCTCCGATGGAGCGATCGGCAGGAGGACTTCCGGACGGAGGTCCTTGGCCTGGTCAAGGCCCAGGAGGTCAAGAACGCCGTCATCGTCCCGGTCGGGGCCAAGGGCGGCTTCTACGCCAAGCAGCTTCCCGACCCGGCTGTCGACCGCGAGGCCTGGCTGACCGAGGGCAAGGCCGCGTACCGCGAGTTCATCATGTCGATGCTCGACATCACCGACAACCTCGTCGGCGGGCAGATCGTGCCGCCCCGCGACGTGGTCCGTCACGACGCGGACGACCCCTACCTGGTGGTCGCAGCGGACAAGGGCACCGCCACGTTCTCCGACCTGGCGAACTCGATCGCGGCCGAGTACGGGTTCTGGCTGGGCGATGCGTTCGCGTCCGGTGGCTCCGTCGGCTACGACCACAAGGCGATGGGTATCACCGCCAAGGGCGCGTGGGAGTCGGTCAAGCGCCACTTCCGCGAGATGGGGATCGACACCCAGACGCAGGACTTCACGGTAGCCGGGATCGGCGACATGAGCGGTGACGTCTTCGGCAACGGCATGCTGCTGAGCGAGCACATCCGGCTCATCGTCGCGTTCGACCACCGCCATGTCTTCATCGACCCGGACCCGGACGCAGCAGTGTCCTTCGCCGAGCGCCGTCGCCTGTACGACCTGCCCCGCTCGTCGTGGGCCGAATACGACCCCGGACTGATCTCCGCCGGCGGCGGGGTGTTCGCCCGCTCGCTCAAGTCGATCGACATCACCCCGCAGATGGCGGAAGCACTCGGCATCCCGCTCGACGTGACCAGCCTGACGCCCGACGAGCTGATCCGCACCGCGCTGAAGGCGCCCGTCGCCCTGCTCTGGAACGGGGGCATCGGCACGTACGTCAAGGCGCAGACCGAGACCAACTCCGACGTCGGCGACAAGGCGAATGACCGCATCCGGATCAACGGGAACGACCTGCGATGCCGCGTGATCGGAGAGGGCGGCAATCTCGGCATGACGCAGCTGGGGCGCGTCGAAGCCGCCCGGCACGGCGTCCGCCTGAACACGGATGCGATCGACAACTCCGCCGGAGTCGACACGTCCGACCACGAGGTCAACATCAAGATCCTGCTGGACCGCCTCGTGGGAGGCGGCGACCTGCCGCGTGACGATCGCAACGAACTCCTGGCGCAGATGACCGACGTGGTGTCGGAGCAGGTGCTCGAGGACAACTACGGCCAGAACGTGGTGCTGGGCAACGCCCGCGCGGGCGCATCCCACCTCGTCACGGTGCATCAGCGCCTCGTCCGCGAGCTCGAGCGGCTCGGCACGCTCGACCGCGCGATCGAGTTCCTGCCGGACGACGAGGAGTTCCGCACCCGACGCATGGCGGGCGAGGGCCTCACTTCGCCCGAGCTGGCGGTGCTCCTCGCCTACTCGAAGATCCAGCTGACCGAACTGCTCAACGATTCGGGGATCGCCGACGAGCCGTACTTCGCGCAGTCGCTCACACGCTACTTCCCCACGGCACTCGCCGAGCAGTTCGGCGAGGCGCTGCAGGGGCATCCGCTCCGCAGCCAGATCATCAGCACGGTCACGTGCAACAACCTGATCAACCTCGCCGGCATCACCTTCGTCTTCCGGGCCATGGAGGAGAGCGGTGCCAGTGCCGTCGCCGTCGTGCGCGCCGCGTCGGCCGCCGCCGAGATCTTCGACATCCGGGGCATGTGGAATCGGATCAACGAGCAGGACAACGTCGTGCCGACGACGGCGCAGACTGCGCTCCATCTCGAGACGCGCCGGCTGCTGGACCGCGCCACCCGGTGGTTCCTGCAGACGCGCGGCGGATCCCTCGACGTCCAGGGCGAGGTGGACAGGTTCGGAGCGGTGGTGTCCGTGTACGCACAGGGCGTGCCGGCCGCGCTGCGCGGCAAGGAGACCGAGCGCTTCGAGCGGCTGTGCCAGCGATTCGTGACGGCCGGGGCCCCCGATGACCTCGCCCGTAGCGCTGCCTCCGCACTCGACGTCTTCGCGCTGCTCGACATCACGGACATCAGCTTCCGCACGGGCGAGCCGGTCGAGACGGTCATCCCGCTGTACTTCATCGTGTCCGAGCGCTACGACATCGATCGCACGCTGGTGCGCATCACCTCGCTGCCGCGCAACGACCGCTGGAGCTCGCTGGCCCGGCAGGCCCTGCGCAGCGACCTGTACGCCGTCGTCGCGGGGCTGACGGCCCGCGTGGTGTCGTCCACGCCGCCGACGGACACCCCGGTCGAGCGGCTGTCGGCCTGGGAGCACGCGCACATCGAGGGCGTCGACCGCGCGAGGAGCACGCTGCAGGACATCGCCGCGGTCGAGGACCCGGACCTGGCCACCCTGTCCGTGGCCCTTCGCGCGATGCGCAACCTCGTGGCGCAGGGCACCACGTCGTCCGGCTCGAGCGCCTAGCGACCTAGGCTGAGCGCCGCGATGGCCGCGTTGACGATCGAGCCGGCGTCGATGTCGTGGGCCCGGTACAGGTCGTCGATGGTGCCGGACTGCCCGAAGGCGTCGACGCCCAGGCAGACCTGGGGCACGCCCAGCGCCGAGCCCAGCCAGGCCTGGGCGTGCGAGGAGGCGTCCTGGACCGAGACGATCGGCGCTCGGTCGGGCAGTGCGGCCCGTAGCGTGCCGGGCAGTGACGGCGTGGTGGCCGTGCGAACGGCCTGCCGGATGGTCCGCTGCCAGCTCCGGTAAAGGCGGCCCGGAGAGGTGACGTCGACGACGTGGGCGATGACGCCCTCGTCCGCCAGCTCGCGCGCGGCAGCCAGGACCTCCGGAAGGACGGCCCCCGAGGCGACCAGGTGCACCGTCGGGGCGACCTCGTCATCCACCGGGTCGAACGCACCAGAGAGCTGGGTCCGACCGTCGATCAGCCGGTACGCGCCCGCCAGCACCTGCCGGCGGAGCACGGCATCCCCGATGCGCTGACGAGCGTCCTCGAACGGCGACTGGTCGATGGACCGCGTGGTCAGCCGGAAGTAGTGGGCTGTCTCGACGGCCAGCAGGTCCGGGGTGGTCTCGGCGGCCCTGCCGGCCACGTGCGCGAGCGCGTCGCACAGCAGCCAGTCGAGGGCGGTGCCGAACGCCGGCTCGTGCAGCACGACACCCGGCAGTTCCATGCCGACCGACGCCGTGATGGTCGACTGGTGAGCACCGCCCTCGGGGGCGAGGCTGACTCCCGACGGCGTGCCGGCCACCACGAAGCGGGCGCCGGAGTAGGCGCCGTGGATGAACGCGTCGAGCCCGCGAAGGACGAACGGGTCGTAGACCGTCCCGATCGGAAGCAGGGGCTGGCCGTTCAGCTCCGCCGAGCGGCCGAGCGCCCCCAGCATCATGAACAGGTTCATCTCGCTGATCCCGAGCTCGAGGTGCTGCCCGGTCGGACCCTCGGCCCACTTGAGCACCGCGTCCTGGTTCCAGGACCGACGGGCCTCGGGTGCGAAGACCCCCACCCGGTTGATGAAGCCGCCGAGGTTGGTGGACGTGGCGACGTCCGGGGCGGTGGTGACCAGGTACGGGCGGATCCGGTCGTCGCGGGCGAGGTCGGCGACGATGCGACCGAACGACTCCTGCGTCGACGAGGTCCCCGTCGACCGCACGCCGGTCGATGCCGGCAGGGGGATGTCGAGTGCTGCGGCGGGCGGCGGCAGCTGCAGGTGCCGGGCTCGCGCGCGGCACAGGGCGCCCTCCGCCGACGCCTCGTCGAAGCGGTCCCACTCGTCTTCGGCCGTGAGCCGGTTCGCGGCCCGCAGTGCGTCGATCTGAGCCGCACTCAGCAGCGCCGAGTGGTTGCGCGGGTTGCCGGCGATGGGCAGTCCCCAGCCCTTGACGGTGTAGGCGAAGACGACGCTCGGCCGGTTCGTCTCCGCGTCGCATGCGTCGAACGCCTCGAGCAGGGCGGGGATGTCGTGGCCGCCGAGGTCGGTGATGAGGGACAGGCACTCGTCGTCGCCGTAGGACTCCAGCAGCGTCGCGACCTCGGGCGGGGCCCCTTCGAGGAACCGGTTGCGGGCCGAACGGGCGTCGAGGCCGAAGACGGACTGGTACTGCTCGTTGGGCATGTGGTCGAGCCAGTGCCGCAGGGCGCCGCCGCCCGGTCGTGCGAATGCCGCGGTCAGCAGCCGCCCGTACTTGACCTCGACGACGTGCCAGCCGGCGGCCGCGAACTGGGCCGTCCACTGCGAGATGCGGACGCCCGGGATCACCCGATCCAGGGACTGGCGGTTGAAGTCGATGACCCACATGACCGTGCCGAGGCCGGCGGTCACCGGATCGGAGACGGACTCCCACACGTTGCCCTCGTCCAGTTCGGCGTCGCCGATGAGGGCGACGAATCGCGATCGAGGGCGGGCGCCGAAGTGAGCGTCGACGTACCGTCGCGCCGCCGCGGAGAACAGTGGTGCCGCCGCTCCCAGGCCCACCGAGCCGGTCGAGAAGTCCACGCGGTCCGGGTCCTTCGTGCGTGACGGGTACGACTGGAGGCCGCCGAACTGGCGCAGGGTCGTGAGGTACGAGCGGTCCAGCCCGCCCAGCAGGTAGTTGACGGCGTGCAGCACGGGCGAGGCGTGCGGCTTGACGCTGACGCGGTCGCCGCCGTCGAGGAAGGAGAACCACAGCGCCGTCATCACGCTGACGAGCGAGGCGCTGGACGCCTGATGACCGCCCACCTTGAGGCCGTCGGCGTGGGCACCCGGCCGGTTGGCGTGGTCGACCATGCGGACCGCCAGCCACAGGACCCTGGCCTGGATGGCGGACAGCCGGTCGTCGTCGAGGGGCGTGCGATCGTCAGGCAACGCGCATGCCCTGCTCGAGGTCCGCGATCAGATCCGCGGGCGCCTCGAGGCCGATCGACAGGCGAAGGATGCCCTCACCGGGTCGGGCGGACTCGGACACCGGCCGATGGGTGAGCGCGGCCGGGAGCTGGATCAGCGTGTCGACCCCGCCGAGGGAGACGGCATGCGTGATCAGCGACAGTTCGGAGCAGAGCTTCTCGGCCGATCCCAGTCCGCCGGCGAGTTCGAAGGAGACCATGGCGCCGGGGCCGGACATCTGCGTGCCGATCAGGCCGCGGGGGTCGGCGCCCGGCAGACCGGGATAGAACACCCGGGACACCGGGGACTGCCCGACCAGCCACTCGGCGACGACCTGCGCGGTGTCCTGCTGGGCTCGCACGCGCAGCGGCAGCGTGGGCAGTCCGCGGTGCAGGAGGTAGGCCGACCACGGGTCCAGGACCCCGCCGGTGATCGTGCGGATGGGGCGGATCGCGGCCGCCCGAGCGGGATCGGTGACGATGACGCCGCCCATCGCGTCACCGTGACCGCCGAGGTACTTGGTCGCGCTGTGCATGACGTAGGCCGCGCCGTGCGCGAGCGGCTGCTGCAGCACCGGGGTCGCGAAGGTGTTGTCGACGAGCACCGGCACGTCGCCGGCCATGGTCACGATGTCGCGGATGTCGTGCAGGTCCAGGGTCGGGTTGCCGGGGGACTCCAGGATGACGAGCCCGGTGTCGCTCCTGATCGCGCCCGCGACGGCATCCGGCTCGGCGTACGTGACTGTCGTGCCGAGCAGGCCCGTCGCCAGCAGGTGGTCGCTCCCGCCGTACAGCGGCCGGACGGCGACGACGTGGGGAAGCCCTGCGGCCACGCGCGAGAGCAGCACGGCGGAGAGCGCCGCCATCCCGCTCGCGAACGCGATGCCCTCCGGGCGGACGTTCCCGTCGGCCGGCGTCTCGAGCGCGGCGATCGCGTCCTCGAAGCGAGCGACCGTCGTGTTCCAGGCCCGTCGGTACACCGTCGACATGCCGGCCGGCAGCGGGATGCCGCTGGCCAGGGCCTCGTAGGCCAGGCCGCCGGCGTCGATGCTGGGCAGGGGTGCGGTCGTGGACAGGTCGATCGGCACGGCGTGGACGCCGAGGTCCGCGAGGCCGTCGCGACCGGCGTGGACGGCGAGAGTGCGCAGATCGGGGCTTTGCGAGGCGGGCATCATGGGGCAAATGTGACGTGAAGTTCGCGTCGACGCCATAGCGGGTGAATAATCCGCAGCAGACTGATGGATTGCGCTCCGTATCTTCGGCCGAGGAGGTGTCGGCAGGTGGTCGCTCCGAAGGATGTTCGACCCCTGGATCCCATCGACCGGGCCCTGCTGAGCGCCCTGGTCGCCGATGGGCGCATTCCCAACAACACCCTGGCCGAGCGGGTCGGCATCGCTGCGTCCACCGCGCTGACGCGGGTCCGCAGCCTCGTCGAGCGCGGGGTGATCCGTGGCTTCACGGCCGAGGTCGACCCGGTGCGCGTCGGGCGTCCGGTCCAGGCGATCGTCGCTCTCCGACTCAGGAGCCACGACCCCAAGCACGTCATGGGCTTCACCCGTCGCGTCGCGGAGCTGCCCGAGGTCATCCAGTCGTTCCACGTGTCCGGCACCGAGGACTTCCTGGTGCATGTCGCGGTCGAGGATCCCGAACGGCTGCGCGCGTTCGTCCTGTCGTCACTGACGTCCGACGGTGCGGTCGCCGGCGCCCAGACGCACCTGGTCTTCGAGCATCAGCGGGGGAATTTCATGGCCTGACCCGGATCGTCCGGGTCGCAGACCGCCTGAGGGGGCAATCATGCACAACGCTCATCGTCGATTCCGGCCGGCCGTCGTCGTGGCCGCGTCGCTCGCCCTGCTCGCTGCACTCGTGCTGCCGGTGTCGGCTGCCGGCGCAGTGACGTCCGGCGCCGTCGGCCTGGGGAAGTCGACGTCGATCACGTTCTCGGCGACGCTGGACGCGGGCTACAAGGACGAGATCGCCTATGGCCGGCACCAATACGGGGTCACGGTGCTCACCGGGAAGACCACGGTCCGCGGCGAGAGCGTCGACATCGAGCGCATCAGCGTCTACGAGTACACGAACGGCAGCGGTCCGATCACCGGGTTCCTCACCCTGACCTGGCCGGACGGCAGCCGCCTGTCCATGCGCGTGGGCGGTCAGACGGAGCAGACGGATGCCGGCGCCAAGATCTTCGCGACCCTGCGCGTCTTCGGTGCCAAGGGCGCCTGGCGCGGATACACGGGGATGGGCCTGATGCAGGGCATCAGGAAGGGACCCATCGGGACCCCGGTCGAGTACGAGTTCTCCATCGACCTGCAGAAGGGCTGACCCTTCCTGCGTGGGCCTTGCAGGTGCGGGGCCCACGTGGTCGGGAATCCCGATCGGCGGGGCAGGGTTAGGGTCTACGTCGGCTGCGCAGCAGTCGAGATCCGCCCGAGTGATCCAGGAGCTGCCGTGATCCTGCCCCCGCTGGTCGAGCCGGCCGAGTTGCTGACCCTCGACGAGGTCCGCCGCTACAGCCGCCACCTGATCATCCCGGACGTGGGCATGTCCGGCCAGAAGCGACTGAAGAACGCCCGGGTGCTCTGCGTCGGTGCCGGCGGCCTCGGCAGCCCGGCGCTCATGTACCTCGCCGCGGCCGGCGTCGGAACCCTCGGCATCGTCGAGTTCGACGTCGTGGACGAGAGCAACCTGCAGAGGCAGATCATCCACGGCCAGAGCGATGTGGGCCGGTCGAAGGCCGAGAGCGCCCGCGACAGCGTGCGCGAGATCAATCCGCTGATCACCGTGAACCTGCACGAGGAGCGACTCGACTCGTCGAACGTGATGGACCTGTTCGCCCAGTACGACCTCATCGTCGACGGAACCGACAACTTCGCCACGCGGTATCTGGTGAACGATGCGTGCGTGCTGCTGGGCAAGCCCTACGTCTGGGGATCGATCTACCGGTTCGACGGCCAGGCCAGCGTCTTCTGGGCCGAGCACGGCCCGTGCTACCGCTGCCTGTACCCCGAGCCGCCGCCGCCGGGCATGGTGCCGTCGTGCGCCGAGGGTGGCGTGCTGGGCGTCCTGTGCGCGTCGATCGGCTCGATCCAGGTCACGGAGGCCATCAAGCTGCTCACCGGCGTGGGCGACTCGCTGCTCGGCCGGCTCATGGTCTACGACGCTCTCGAGATGACCTACCGCCAGGTGCGGATCCGCAAGGATCCGGACTGCGCCGTGTGCGGGGAGCACCCGACCGTCACCGAGCTCATCGACTACGAGGCCTTCTGCGGGACGATCTCGCAGGAGGCGGCGGAGGCGGCGCGGGACTCGACCATCTCGGTCGTGCAGCTCAAGGAGATGCTCGACGCGCGTTCGGCGGGCGAGACCGACTTCGTGCTCATCGACGTCCGCGAGCCGGGGGAGTTCGAGATCGTCAGCATCGACGGCGCCATCCTGATCCCGAAGGGTCGGTTCCTTGACGGCTCGGCACTCGAGGAGCTGCCGCAGGACCGGCGCATCGTGCTGCACTGCAAGGTGGGCGGCCGCTCCGCCGAGGCGCTCGCCGTTGTCAAGGGCGCGGGATACGCCGACGCGATCCACGTCGGCGGCGGCATCCTCGCGTGGGTCAACCAGATCGAGCCCGACAAGCCCGCCTACTGAGCGGTTGCATCCCGATTGGGCCGCCCTACGCTGTTGGGAGCAGATCGGGAGGCAGTGGTGACGCGGGTCGGAGGGTCCTCACCGGGGCCACGTCGAAGTCCCGGGTGGGGGTACCCGTCGCGGCGACCCTTCGTCATCCTGACGGTCATCGGCGTCTTCGGCGCCGCCCAGGCCTTCGCGACTGCGACCTGGCCACCGCACGCGGACACGAGCCGCACGATGAACTACCTGATCGGCGGGCTGGCCCTGACCATGTCGATCGTCACGATTCTCATGGCAGGACGGGTGGGCCAGTGGTTCCTGAACATCCCGGTCGCTTCCGCCGTCCTCATCGCGCGTTCGCTGCTGTTGAGCCCGGCATACGGCCGTCGACCTTGAGGTTGGCGGCGAAATCCGCGGAGCGGATCGCCGCCAACCTCAAGGTCGACCGGGGGTGAGCTTCGGACCTCCGACGTCCTGGCGCGGTGGACCGCCGGCGTCAGCAGGTGGCAGCCGGGCCAGGAGCTCGACGAGGCCGTCGAGATCGCCGATGCGGACCTCTACCGCAGGAAGGCGCTGCTTCGCGACCGCGTCGAATGACCGCGCGGTCAGGCGCTGATGAAGCCCTCGCGCTTGTGGCTGCCGTCGCAGAAGGGCTTGCGGGCCGAATGCCCGCAGCGGCACAGGAAGGCCTTGGTGGTCTCGCGGATCACCGTGCCGTCGGGCTCGACGATGCGGACGCTTCCGGTCACCTCGTAGGGCCCGTTGACGGTCGGGGTGATGGTCACGCTCTCGTCGCTCATGTCGCCAGTCTGCCGTCAACAACGACATCGCGCCCGCCGGGCGCCCTCACCCCTCGAGGACGTCGCCCTCCGAACGCGAGACGTCGACGCCGCGCTCGGTCAGGTAGGCGACGGCGGCATCCAGCGCGGCCGGCTCGCCGGCCAGATCGAGCACCATCCAGCCCACATGGTCCTCGATCTTGGCCCGCCGGATGTTGGGCACCACCGGAAACCGCGTGACCAGTTCGTAGATGACGGGATCCGTCGCCGGCCCCGGCGGGAACGTCAGTCGCACGCGCAGGTGGCTCGCACCCGTGTGGTCGCTCATAGTGCACCCTTCTTGGTCAGCCAGTTGAAGGCCCAGTAGCCCGGGACGGTGGGCAGCCAGAACGTGACGAGCCGGAACAGCAGCACGGCCGACACGGCGAGCCCGGCGTCGAGCCCGCCCGCGGTCAGTCCTGCGGCGAGGGCCGCCTCGACGGCGCCCAGGCCACCGGGCGTGGGCGCGGCCTGGCCGAGCGTCGCGCCCGCGAGATAGACCACGGCGACCACGGCGACGTTCATCTCGCCCCCGAACGCCACGACGCAGGCGTACAGCACGCCGATGAAGGCGCCGTTGAGCAGCAGGATGCCGCCGATGCCCTCGAGCAGCTTGATGGGGCGCTGCACGACCGTCACCAGGCGGGGGACGACCTCCCGGAGCGTCGGTCGGGCGCGCTTGACGATCATCCGGCGGATCGCGGGCACCGCCAGCAGGGCGAGCGCGATGACGGCGACCACGACGACGCCGATGACGACGAACTGCGGCGGGTCGAAGGTGTGGTCGGACTGCGTGCCGGCCGCGATGCCGAAGGCGAACAGCAGGACGATGTGGAACACGAAGGCCATCACCTGGGCCACCCCGACGCTGGCTCCAGCCAGTGCGGGGTGCAGGCCCGCCTTCTGCAGGAACCGCACGTTGATCGCGATGGACCCGATCGTGGGCGGCGAGACGAGGGTCGCGAACGAGCCGGCGAGCTGGGCCAGGATCGTCCGGTGCAGGGGCAGCCGTTCGGGCACGAACCCGGACAGCGACCAGGCGGCGGCCACGAAGGTCACGATGCTGAGCGCGAGCGCCACGGCCACCCACGCCCAGTTCGCGGTGCTGAACAGGGTCGCGAGGTCGACCTGGGCCAGTTGTGAGAGCAGCAGGTAGCCGGCGATGCTGCCCACGACGATCATCACCAGGGTGCGTGGCCGGATGCGCTCGAACTGGATCTGCTCGACCTCGCCGTCGGGCCGGATCTCGGCGAGCCGATCGCGCAGCTCGACCATCAGGCCCTTGCGCTTGCGGACGGCCCAGCGCGTGGTCGACGACATCGCCACCGGCTGCAGGGCGGGCAGGGCGCGGGCCAGGCCCGCGACGCCGAGGACGGTGCGCCCGGTGGCGACCGCGCGGTCGACGTCGGTGAGCATGGCCAGCGTGCACAGCAGTTCGGCCACGTCGATCCGCTGCGCCACGTCGCCGGCGGCGATGGCCCCGGTCTCGCCGCCGATCAGCCAGATCGAGCCGTCCTCGGCCCTGATCAGGTGATGGGCCGTCAGCGAGCGGTGACTGATCTGACTCTCGTGCAGCGTCCTGATCGCCCGCCACGCGTGCTCGAGGTCCGCGTCGGTCACCTCGCGGACGTTGCTCAGGCGCGTGCCCTCGACCAACTCGTAGGCGAGGAGCGCGGAGTCGGGGCCGATCTCGCTGGCCAGCACCAGGCGTGGCACCGCGGCGCCGGCGGTCTGGGCGGCATAGGCGGTCAGGGCCGCGTGGTCGAGCGCCCGGCGCATGTTGAACGCGCCTGCGCTGGTGTCGTCGCGCAGTCTCAGGCCGGTGTAGATCGCGGAGGCGAGGCCGGCGCCCTCGAGGTCGCGGTCCAGGACCGTGACGATGAGCCGGTCGCCGGTACGCGTGGTCGCCACGTAGCGGCGACCTCGATCGGTGGACTCGCGGGCCTGCAGCAGCACGACCGGGTAGCCGCCGCGCGACAGCGCGTCCGCGACCTCGAGGCCGGTCGGTCGGGTGGTCGGCGTGCCGGCCACGTATCGCGTCATCAGGCCGACGGCCCAGCCGATGGCCAGTGACAGGCCGACCCCGGCGAGGGCGATCCCGGCGCTGATCAGAGTGACGATGACCAGCGAGCCGATGACGATCACCGTCAGGCCGTTCCAGGGCCGCCGACCCATGAGACGGGTGACGGTGATGAACGCGATCAGCCCGCCGAGGATCGGCGTGGTGGCGACGCTGTCGGCGCTGGTCGACCCGGCCAGGGCCGCGAGCAGGCGGGGCATGTCGGCGGACGTGAGCGCGATGGACGCCAGGGTGAGCAGCACGATCGCGATGAGGAGCGCGACGGTCGCGTCGAACAGCTGGCGGGCTCGCTTCCTGACGAGCAGGGTGACCGCCGCCGCGATCGGCAGGCCGAGGGTGCCGATGCCGCCGATCACGTTCAGCACCAGCACGACGAGCGACGGCAGGAGCGAGGCCCCGCTGGTGATGTCGGAGTCGATGCCGGCGGCCGTGCTCGTGGCGAAGTAGGCGATCAGCACGATCGCTCCGGCGATGGAGATCGCCAGGACGAAGCGCGCGAGGTCGAGCGGCCGTCGCAGGCGCGGCGGGATGACGCCCTCCTCGATCACGAGGGTTTCCTCGTGGACCGGGGTTTCGACCACGCCCGGATCGGCAGGGACGACGTCGCTCACGGAGTGATCGTGTCAGACGCCGGAGGTCTTTGGTCGGACCCGGGTGGTATCCATGCCTCATGCAGTGGCACCTGGACACCCGACCGGACCCGCGCGGTCCGGCCGGCGTCCTCGACGACCAGCAGGCCCGGGTGGCGGCGCACCGCCATGGCCCGCTGCTGGTGCTGGCGGGTCCGGGCACCGGCAAGACCACGACGATCGTCGAGGCCATCGGCAGTCGGCTCGCCGATCCGGTCGATCCCGTGCCGCCTGCATCCGTCCTCGCCCTCACCTTCGGCCGCCGGGCCGCGACCGAGCTTCGCGAGCGGGTGGCCGGCCGCCTCGGCGGCGGCGTGATCCCCACGGTCTCGACCTTCCACTCGTTCGCCTACGCCCTCCTCCGGCGCACGGCGAGCCCCGAGGAGTACGTGAACCCGCCGCGCCTGATGTCCGGGGCGGAGGAGGACGTCCGGATCCGCGAGCTGCTGCGCGGCGCCGTCGAGGACGGCACCATCGAGTGGCCCCCCGACCTGGCCGGTGCCCTGCCGACCCTCGGCCTGGCCAACCAGGTGCGGGCGGTCCTGGCGCGGGCCCGCGAGCTCGGCATGCAGGGCTCCGAACTGCGCCGCATGGGCCAGGCTTCGGGCCGTCCGGCCTGGGTGGCCATCGGCCAGCTGCTGGACCAGGAGCAGGAGGTGATGGTCCTCGAGAACGTCATGGACTACGGCGAACTGCTGCTGCGGGCGCTGATCCGGGCCAGCGAGCCCGAGGTCTCGTCCATGCTGCACCGGCAGTACCGGGCGATCTACGTCGACGAGTACCAGGACACCGACCCGCTGCAGGTCGCGCTGCTCAAGGCGCTGACCGGTCCGCAGGCCAGCCTGGTGGCGGTCGGGGACCCCGACCAGGCGATCTACGGATTCCGGGGAGCCGACGTCGGCGGCATCCTGCGCTTTCCGCGCGCCTTCCCCGCCCGGTCGGGGCAGCCCGCCCCGGTGATCGTGCTGGGCCGGACGCGGCGCTTCGGCCCGCGGATCCGCGCCGCGGCCACCACGGTGCTCGGCCGACGGTTCGCGGCCGGACTGACGGCCGAGGACCAGTGGGCGCATCGGCATCCGGCCTGCGAACCGGGTGCGACCGGACCGGGCCTCGACGTCGTCACCGTGCGGTCCTACGACGGCCGCGGGGCGCAGGCGGCCCACGTGGCCCGCGAGATCCGACTGGCTCATGTCGAGCGCGGCGTGGCCTGGGGTGATCTCGCGGTCCTGGTGCGATCGGGCCAGCAGGTGCCGGCCGTCCATCGGGCGCTGCTCGGTGCCGGCGTGCCGGTCGTGGTGGCGGGCGACGAGATCCCGTTGCGCGCCGAGCCGGCAGTGTCCGCCCTGCTCGACGTGCTGGCGCTGGCCGCGCACCCGCGTACCGCCACGCCGGCCGCCGTGCTGGACGCGCTCACCGGCCCGCTCGTGGGCCTGACCGCCTCGGACATCCGCCGGCTCGGGCGCGCCCTGCGCGGTCAGCGGCACGCCGACGGCTTCGCGTCGCCGGCCTCCGACCTGCTGATCCGCGACCTGGTGATCACTGGCATCGGCGACGACCCTGTCGGGCCTGCCGGACCCGATCAGGCGCCGGTCGACGGGCTTGCGGCGCTGCCGGACGACGACCCCGTCATGGTCACCGTCACACGCCTGCGGACCCTGCTGAGGCTCGCGCACGGCGATATCGCCGGTGGCGCGTCGCCGCAGGACGTCCTGTGGACGCTGTGGACCGGGGGCCCGGTGCCGCACGGCTGGCCGCAGCGGCTGCGGGCGGCCGCGGTCGCCGGCTCGCGGTCGGCGCACCACGATCTCGACGCGATCATCGCGCTGTTCGATGCGGCCGAGCGACTCAGCGGCCGGTATCCCGGCTTCCTCGGGGTTCGCATGTTCCTGGACTCGCTGGCCGATCAGCAGATCCCGGCTGAGCCGGTCGCCGACCGCGGGGCTCGACCGGATGCCGTCCGCGTCCTCACCGCCCACCGCGCCAAGGGTCTGGAGTGGGACGAAGTCTGGGTCCTGGGCGTCGAGGAGGGCGTCTGGCCCGACCTGCGGGCGCGCGGCTCCACGCTGCGTGCCGAGGAGCTGACGGCCGACGGGGTCGGTTCCGGGCCGCGGCCGGCCGACCTGCTCGACGAGGAGCGCCGCCTGTTCTACGTGGCCTGCACCCGCGCGCGCACCCAGCTGCACGTGGCGACGATCGATGAGCACGATCAGGGTGGCGACCGGCCGAGCCGATTCATCGACGACCTGGTCGGCGCGGCTGGCGGCCCGGGCCTCGAGCGCGTGCCGGGCCGTCCGCCGCACCCGCTCTCGCTCGACGGACTCGTGGCCGAGCTGCGCGGTGTCGCCCAGGATCCCCGCGCCTCGGCAGGCCTGCGCGAGGCGGCCGCCACGCGGCTCGCGCTGCTCGCCGCCCAGCGCGACGACGACGGCGATCCGATCGTGCCGCTGGCCGATCCCGCCGCCTGGTGGGGGCTGCTCCCGGTGACGCACAGCGACCGTCCGGTCCGCGATCCGGACCAGCCCATCGCCCTGTCGGGCAGCGGACTCGATGCCATCGTGGACTGCTCGCTCAAGTGGTTCCTCGAGCGCGAGGTCAACGCGGAGACTCCTCGGCACTCGGCGACCAGCTTCGGCAGTGTCGTCCATGCCATCGCCGACCATGTCGCCAAGGGGGACATCGCCGAGCGCCTCGACGACATGGACGCGGAGATCGATCGCATCTGGGGCGAGCTGCGGTTCGAGGCACGGTGGCAATCCGAGGCCGAGCGAGTCGAGGCGAGGGCTGCGCTGGGGCGCTTCCTGGCCTACCACCTGCGCGGGGACCGGGCGCTGGTGGGCACGGAGGCGTCGGTCGGCGCACTGGTGAGCGTCCCGACCCCTGACGGGGGCACCGACGCCGTGCACCTGCGCGGCTTCATCGATCGGGTCGAGCGCGACGCGCAGGGCCGCCTCGTGCCGATCGACCTGAAGAACATGCGCGGCGGCGTGCGCGAAGCGGACATCCCCGAGCATGGGCAGCTGGGCGTCTACCAGCTGATCCTGCGCGAGGGCGGACTCCCGACCGAACCCGACGCCCGGGTCGGGGGAGCGGCCCTGGTGCAGCTGCGCATTGCGGCGGCGACGCTCGGTGACGATCCGAAGGTGCAGTTCCAGGAGGCGCTCGCCGACACCGGGCCGACCTGGGTCGAGGTGCGCCTGGGCGAGGCGGCCCGGACCCTGCGCACAGAGGCGTTCGTCGCCACGGTCGGGCCGACCTGCCGGTACTGCGCGTACCGCTCGACCTGCCCGGCGCAGCCCGAGGGCGAGCAGGTGGTGACATGAGAGCCCACGACGGACTGCGTCGCGGCGTCCTCGACCAGGCCGTCGGGTTCGCGCTGACCGACGAGCAGTGGGCCGCGGTCTCGGCGTCGGTCGATCCGGCCGTGATCGTCGCCGGTGCCGGATCCGGCAAGACGACCGCGATGGCGGCCCGCGTCGCGTGGCTCGTCGGCAGTGGCTTCACCCGGCCCGACGGGGTCCTCGGTCTGACGTTCACGACCAAGGCATCCGCCCAGCTGCTGACCTCGATGCGCCGCACCCTGTCCGCGCTGGCCGCGGACGGCTCGGCGCCGGCGGCGGCTGACGACCTGGACCCGGTCGGGGAGCCGCAGGTCCTCACCTACCACGCGTTCTCGGCCCGCATCGTCGCGGAGCACGGCATCCGCCTGGGTCGGGAGCCGGGCGCCCGCATGCTTACCGACGGTGCCCGCCATCAGCTGGCCTACCGCGTCGTCTGCCGGTCCAGCCTGCCGTTGTCCGGCTTCGGCCGGTCGCCGGTCGCCATCACCGGCGATGTCCTCAGCCTCGACGACGAGCTCACCGAGCTGTCGATCAGCCCCGAGCAGCTGCGCGAGTTCGACGAGGACCTGCTCTCGACGCTCCGCTCCTTCGAGCCGTTGCAGAGGATCGGGCGCGAGATGCTGGCTGCGTCGGGCCAGCGGGCGGTGCTCGCCGACCTCGTCGAGCACTGGCGGGCGGCCAAGGCTGAGCGCGACGTCATGGACTTCGCCGACCAGATCCGCCTCGCCGGGGATCTGGTCCGGCAGTACCCCGAGATCGTCGCCGACCTGCGCGCCCGCTTCGGCTTCGTCCTGCTCGACGAGTATCAGGACACCTCCATCGCCCAGCGGCAGCTGCTGCAGGCCGCGTTCGGCGAGGGCCATTCGGTGATGGCCGTCGGCGACCCCTGCCAGGCGATCTATGGCTGGCGCGGCGCGAGCGTCGACAACATCGACAGCTTCCCCGACCACTTCCCCGCCGTGGCTGCCGATGGCACCACCCGACGGGCCGCCCGCTTCGTCCTGTCCCAGAACCGGCGATCGGGACCGGCGATCCTCGAGATCGCCAACCGCACCTCCGCACACCTGCGCACGGTGCACACCGGCGTCGCGCCCCTGCTGGCCGGAGACAACGGCAAGGGCCACGGCCAGGTTGCCTGTGCGCTGTTCGACACGTCCGCGCAGGAGCTCGACTGGCTCGTTCAGCAGGTCGACGCGACGCATGCGCGCCGAGACCCGCGGCCGGTGGACTGGAGCCGGATCGCCGTGCTGGCGGCGACCGGCCGCGACCTCGTCGCCGTCGACTCGGCACTGCGCCGGCGCGGCATTCCCACGCAGCTCGTCGGTGCCGCCGCCCTGCTCGCCCAGCCCTCGGTCATCGACCTGCGCTCGATGCTCGAGCTCGTCCACGATCCGACCGCCAACCCCGCCTTCGTGCGCCTGGCGGCCGGCCCGAGGTGGCGGATCGGGGCACGGGACCTTGCCGCCCTCGGAGACCGGGCCGCTCATCTGGCCGGTGGACGTCGTCGCACGCAGGAGACCGGCATCGCGGCGGCCCTCGACGACGCCGTCTCCGGAAGTGACGTCGTGGAGTCGGTCTCGCTGTCGGAGGCGCTCGAGGATCCGGGGGATCCGGCCTCCTATTCGCTCATGGCCCGAGCGCGATTCCGTGCCATGGCCGACGAGCTGCGCGACCTTCGCCGCCATGCCGGCGAGCCGCTCGCCGAGCTGATCCTGCGGGTGATGCGCACCAGCGGACTCGAGGTGGAGGCGGCGCTCGGCCCGCCCGAGATCTCCGCGCAGCAGCAGCACGCCCTTGCGGCCTTCCTCGACCTGGCCGCCGACTTCGACGAGCTCGACGGGCGACTCACGCTGGGTGCGTTCCTGGGCCGACTCCGCGATGCCGAGCGCTTCGACATCGACCTCGAGCTCGATATCGCGGGACCGGCGGATGCCGTGCAGCTGCTCACCGTGCACAAGGCCAAGGGCCTGGAGTTCGACTACGTCTTCGTGCCGTTCGTGTCGGCCGGGGCCTTCCCGGGCGGCCGTGGTCGCCCGGTCTGGACGACCTCGGCGCGGACCGTGCCCTGGCCGCTGCGCACCGACTCGACCGACGCCCTCGACTCCTTCCCGTCCCGGGACGAGGGTCCCCGGGCCAAGCACCACGACGAGTACCGGACCGTGCTGCGCGAGGTCGCCGAGCTCGAGAACCAGCGCCTGGCCTACGTGGCGTTCACCCGGGCCGAGCGGGGCCTCACCGTCACCGGTCACTGGTGGGGACCGACGCAGACCAGGCCTCGCGGTCCCGATCCCTTCCTGGAGACCGTGCGCCAGGCCTGCCTGGACGGGGCTGGTCTGGTCGTGCACTGGGCCGACGCGCCCGCCGACGACGCGGTGAATCCCGAGGCCGCCCAGGGGCGGGAGCCGATGGCGTGGCCGGCGCCGATCACGCCGGAGCGGCAGGACCGCCTCGACGAGGCGTGCGCGCAGGTCACGACGGTCGCGTCGCTGCAGCAGGCGATCCCGGGGTTGGACGCCGACCTGGTCGCGAGCAACGACGACCACGAACGCGCGCGCGTGGCGAACTGGGACCTGCTGTGCGCGGCCCTCGTCGACGAGCAACGAGCGCGAACCTCGCGCGATCGGACCGTGCGGCTGCCGGGGGCGGTGTCCGCAAGCCTGCTGATGCGCGCTCTGCGCGAGCCGGCGGCGGTGGCGCTCGACCTGGTCCGGCCGATGCCACGTCCGCCGGCCCCTGCCGCTCGCCGCGGCACCGAGTTCCATGCCTGGGTCGAGACCCGCTACGGCCAGCAGTCGCTGCTGGATCCCGACGACCTCCCGGGCTCCGCCGACGCCGACATCGTCTCCGACCAGGCGCTTGCCGAGCTCAAGGCGGCCTTCGAGCGCAGCCCGTTCGCCCATCGCCCCCCGGTCGCGGTCGAGGCGCCGTTCGCGCTGCTCGTCGCCGGCCGGGTGGTCAGCGGTCGCATCGACGCGGTGTTCGAGGCCGAAGGCCGGTTCGACGTCATCGACTGGAAGACAGGATCGGCCAGCCACCTCGATCCGATGCAGCTGGCGCTGTACCGCCTCGCCTGGTCGCAGTTGCGCGGGGTTCCGATCGACGAGATCGGCGCCGCCTTCGTGGTGGTGGGCACCGGCGAGGTGCTCCGGCCTGACACCTCGGCGGAGCTGTCCAGCCTCCTGAGCCTGTGACCCCGGGTCCCCGTGTTGGACCCGGGTGCCGCATCAGTTGAGCGCGTCGGGGTTGCGTGCCTGCTGCTCGAAGGGGTCGGTCTCGGGGGTCGGGACGTCCACCGGCTCGGCGCTGTCCACGTCGGGTGCGGTCTCCGCGATGGCCTCGCCCGCCTCCTCGGTCGGCGTGCGGCGCACGCCCACCAGTCCCCGCATCCACTCGCGGGCCGGCTCCTCCACGACGTGCCACATCAGCCACGCCAGCGCCAGGGCACCGACCACCAGGACGACGAACGCCAGTGCGTACAGCGGCCCGCCGTCGACACCGATGGCCCGCATCCCGGCCCGCCAGAGGCCGAACCACACCAGGTGGGTCATGTACAGCGAGTAGGAGATGAAGCCCCCGAGCACCAGGGCCCGGGTCGACAGGAACCTGGCCAGGCCCCTGCGCGACAGGGCGAGGGCCCCGATCCACAGGATCAGCAGCGGCACGAGCAGCAGGTGGTAGTAGGGCGGGAGCGGCTCGGCGTCCCCGTCGAGTGCGACCTGCGGCGACTGAGCACCCGACCACTGGCCCAGGAACACCGCGCCGGCGACCACGAGCAGGGGCAGGACGACCGACATGACGCTCGCGGTCCGCTCGATGCGCGGCGCCGCCGGCTCCGAGAGCCGGTCACCGGGCAGGAGCCGGCACACGATCAGGTACGTGATCGCGCCCGCCGTGAACTCGGTGAGGATGCGGTACGTCGATCCCCAGTTGTCCGTGTAGTACGGATCCGACGTCGACAGGCCGTAGACGACCAGGGGCGCCAGGGCCACCAGCCAGGCCAGGACAAGCCACGGCGTGGCGACCTTGCGATGCAAGGCCCACAGGACGAGCACGAGCAGCGGGAAGATGAGGTACGCGAGCCACTCCATCGACAGGGACCAGGCCACGAAGTTCCAGCCGCGCTGGGGCTCGGGACCCCACTCCTGGATCAGCAGGAGGTTCTTCGCGAAGTCGACCGGGTTGAGCCAGTCGCGGTCGAGCTCCTCGCCGGTGACCTTGGCCTGCGCGACGACTGCTCCGCCGGCGATGAACATCATGACCAGGTGCACCGGGTAGATGCGGGCCAGGCGCAGCCACCAGAAGTCGAGGGCGCCGCGCGTGCGCAGCGCGGGGCCGAGCCGGCGCAGGTAGGTATGGGTGAGGATGAAGCCGGACAGCGCGAAGAACAGGTCGACGCCGAGTCGGCCGACCCTCAGGACGTCCGCGAAGACGGGCACCAGCAGGTGAAGCGTGTTCAAGGGCCCCTGCAGGTGGTACAGCAGTACCCAGGCGGCCGCGACGAAGCGGATGCCGGTGAGTTGACGGATGAAGACGTTCACGATGCGTCCCGGGGATAGGTTCCGGCCATCGTGTCACGCGCCTCGCGCCGCGCCGCGGATTGGCGCACCGCCGCCCGGCGCCACGCCGCGGACATGGGGCGCAGGCGGCGGACGCGGTTAGGCTCACGGGCGTGGACCCCGACCGCTACCTGCTCGACAACCTGATGCTCGCGAGGGGAGTGGTCGACCGCGCCGCCGTTCACCGCACCGATCCGGCCTGGCTGGCGGCCCGCCGCGCCGACCCGCGATCTCGGGTCCTTCGGGTGTGCGACGCCGCGACGCTGGTCGCCCGCAGCCCCGACGGTCGCGTCCACCTCGACCTCGAGCGCGCGGCCGACGTGCCGACCTCGACCGAGGTCACGTTCCTCGGCCTCGACGAGGGCGGCACGGCCTACTTCGCCGAGCACGTGGCCGAGCGGTCGCCGGACGACGACCGGTGGGCCGACCTCCGCCAGGTCGGCGGCAGCCTCGACGCGCGCGACGCGGGCCTGATGGTCACCGCCGTCGCCCTCGACAACTGGCTGCGCGCGCACGAGCGGTGCCCCCGATGCGGCGCCCTCACCGAGTTCAGCGCCGCGGGCTGGTCGCGCCGCTGCCCCAGTGACGGCAGCGAGCACTTCCCGCGCACCGACCCGGCCGTCATCGTGCTGGTCATCGACCGGCAGGATCGCGCGCTGCTCGGCCGCCAGGAGCGCTGGAGTCCCGGCTGGTTCTCGACGCTCGCGGGCTTCGTCGAGTCCGGGGAGTCCGCGGAGGCCGCCCTCCGGCGCGAGGTGCGCGAGGAGTCCGGAGTCGTGGTGGCCGACGGGCCCGACGACATCCGCTACCTGGGCAGCCAGCCGTGGCCGTTCCCCTGCTCGCTCATGCTGGGCTACCACGCCTGGACCGACCGACCCGAGATCACGGTGGACGGCGTCGAGATCGCCGAGGCCCGCTGGTTCACGCGTGCGGACCTGGCCGAGTCCTGCCGCTCGGGCGAGGTGCGGCTGCCCGCCGCCCGTCTCGATCGCCCGGCGCCTCGTCGAGCGCTGGTACGGCAGCGAACTGCCCGGCGAGTGGTCGCGACCTCTCGCCCGCTGAGCCGCCCGCGGGCTACTCGGTGATGGTCTCCCACGACACGTTGCCTTCGGCGTCGTCCTCAGTGACCTTGATCTGGCCCGACGTGCCCTCGGCGTTCTCGACATCGCAGGTGAACGTGTAGCCCTGCTCGAGCGGCTGGTCCTCGGGGCACGTCACGGTCCACTCGCCGCCCAGTTGCTCGGTGAGCCCGCTCGAGATGCCGTCGGTCAGTTTCGTGTTGTCCAGGGTGCTCGCTCCCGAGCAGCCGGCAAGGAGTGCGGCGCTGGCGCAGAGGGCAGCAATTGCGATGGCGGGCCGAGTCCTCACGGCGTTCCCTTCGGATGGTGGACGAAGTCGATCTGCGTCCTGAGGCGCACCCTAGCGCCGCGATCCGTGGTTGACGCGGCTACGCGGCCGCGAGCTTCTCCTTGACCTGCCCGATCGACGGGTTGGTCATGGCAGTGCCGTCCTCGAAGACGAGGGTGGGCACCGTCTGGTTGCCCCCGTTCACGGACTCGACGAGAGCCGCCGCTGCCGGGTCGAGCTCGATGTCGATCTCCTCGAAGGCGATGCCCTCGCGCCCGAGCTGGGCCTTGAGCCGAGAGCAGTAGCCGCACCACACCGTCGTATACATCCGCATGGAACGGACGCTATCGGTACGCCCCCGAGGTCAGCATCTCGAAGGCCCGCAGATCGCTCGGCCGACGGTCCCGCATCGCGGCAGCCAGATACCCGAGACGGCCAGCCAGCCCTCCCGGGAACCGTGGGATCGTCCGCGCCCGACGTCGGGGTCGGCGGGCCGGCATGCGAGCATCGCGCCATGGCCGGTCACCTCCTCGGGCCCCTCGCTGGGCTCGATGACGAGCAGCGCGCGGTCGCCGAGGCCCTGAACGGCCCCGTCGTCGTCATCGCGGGGGCGGGCACCGGCAAGACCCGGGCCATCACGCACCGCATCGCCCACGGCGTCGCGACGGGCGAGCACGACCCGCGACGCACGCTGGCCGTCACCTTCACGACCCGCGCCGCCGGCGAGATGCGGTCGCGCCTGCGGGAGCTCGGGGTCGACGGCGTGCAGGTGCGCACGTTCCACTCGGCCGCGCTGCGACAGCTGCGGTTCTTCTGGCCGAGGGTCAGCGGCGGCTCCTTCCCCGAACTGCTGCCCAGCAAGGCCCGCATCGTGGCGGAGGCGGCGAGCCGGTGCCGGCTGCCGACGGACTCGGCGACGGTCCGCGACCTCGCATCCGACCTGGAATGGGCCAAGGTCAACTTCCTGGCGGGGCCGGCGATCGGCGAGCGGGCCACACGGATCGGCCGCAATCTCGCGGTCGACGGCGCCGAGCTCGCCGCGCTGCAGGCGGCCTACGAGGCCCTCAAGTCCGATCGTGGTCTCCTCGACTTCGAGGACGTGCTCCTGGTGACGGCCGGTGCGCTCGCCGAGCGCCCCGACATCGCCGATGAGGTGCGCGCGGCCTATCGGTGGTTCACCGTCGACGAGTACCAGGACGTCAATCCGCTGCAGAACCGGCTCCTGCGAGCTCTGGCTCGGTGACCGCGACGACCTGTGCGTCGTCGGTGACGCGAACCAGACGATCTACTCGTTCACGGGTGCGTCACCCGCGTACCTGACCGGCTTCCGGTCGACGTTCCCGGATGCCACCGAGGTGCGCCTGGTGCGCTGCTACCGCTGCACGCCGCAGATCGTCACCCTCGCCAATGCGCTCATCGGCGGGAGCACCGCTGCGGGCGGCGCGGGTGCGGCCGCCACCGACCTCTCGGCACCGCTCGTGCTGCGCTCCCAGCGACCCGCGGGCGAGGAACCGACCGTCGAGGCCTGGAGCGATGACGTCGACCGAGGCCGAGCAGGTCGCGGCTCGGGCCCGCGCCCATCTGGCCGACGGCGTCCCCGCACGTGACATCGCCGTCCTCTTCCGGATCAACGCGCAGTCCGCCGCGCTCGAGGAGGCGTTCGCGGTCGCGGGCGTTCCGGTCGTCCTGAGGGGAACGGAGCGGTTCTTCGACCGGCCGGAGGTCCGCGAGGCGGTGACCCGGCTGCGCGGTGCCGCCCGTGGCGGTGCGGCCGCAGGCTCGCTCGGGGAGGAGGTGCGAGCGGTCCTGAGCGCGGTCGGCTGGACCCCCGAGCCGCCGCGCACGGCGGGTGCCGTCCGGGAGCGCTGGGAGTCGCTGGCCGCCCTCGCGACCCTGGCCGACGAGCTGGCCGAGCCGATGGCCGACTCGCTGCCGGCGTTCGTGACCGAGCTGGACGGGCGAGCCGAGCTGCAGCACGCCCCGGTGGCCGACGGCGTGACGCTCGCCTCGATCCACTCGGCGAAGGGACTGGAGTGGCCGATCGTGTTCGTCGTGGGCTGCAGCGAGGGCCTGCTGCCGCTGCAGTACGCCGAGACGGCCGTTCAGCTGGAGGAGGAGCGCCGGCTCGCCTATGTGGCGGTCACGCGGGCGGCCGACCGCCTGCACCTGTCCTGGGCCCGGGCCCGGCAGCCCGGCGGGCGGGCCGTCCGCTCCGTCAGTCCCTTCCTGGCCGAGGCAATGGCCGGCACGTCGGCTGCCGCGGAGGCCCTCTCCGGGGGGGTGGTGCGACGCGGTTCCGGTCGAGTGCGCGACGAGCGCACCCGCAAGGGTCCGGCCCGCTGCCGCGTGTGCCGCAAGGGGCTCGTCACCGCTCCGGAGCGGACCCTCGGCCGCTGTGCCAGCTGTCCGGCAAACCTTCACGAGGAGCTGCTCGAGGCCCTGCGGGCCTGGCGCCTGGACATCGCCAGGAGCCGGTCCGTGCCGGCCTACGTCGTCTTCACCGATGTCACGCTGATGGCGATCGCGGAGCAGGTGCCGGCCGACCTCGACGGCCTGGGCGCCATTCCGGGCATCGGCCCGAAGAAGCTGGACCTGTACGGGGCCGACGTCCTCGCCCTCGTGCACACCCACGCCGACACCTGACCCACCCACCCCGTCCGGCGCACCCGTCGACCTTGAGGTTGGCGGCGGAATCCGCGCAGCGGATCGCCGCCAACCTCAAGGTCGACGGGTGCGTCGGGGTATCCGGGTGGCGGGGCTGCCGGTCAGGTGGGGTCGCGGACGAAGGACGGCACCCAGCGCTCGATCTCGCCGCGCATAGGCACCGTGGCATCGAGTTGGCACAGCACCGCGATGCACCCCAGCCACACCCGGTGGATCAGCGCATAGGACGGCGGCAGGTTGAGCTTCAGCGCGATGGTGAAGTCGGGATTGCGAACATCGTTCATGCGGCTGAACTGGCCTCGCAGCCACGGCCGGTTGAAGTGGAACTCCTCATGTCGGGCGGGCTCGACGAACGGGCTCAGGTAGTTGAGCACCTGCTCGGGGTCGACCTCGACGTTCGGGCGGATGAAGCCCTCGTCCCGCAGGCCCACCGCCACCGTCTGCGCGTCGCCCGACAGTGCGATGCGCAGGAGCGATGCCCATGGCGGTCGGCAGCCCGCCCGGAAGCTCGGCCACCGCCCCGAAGTCCAGGACGCAGAACTTGCCCTCGGCGGTCATGCGGAAGTTGCCCGGGTGCGGATCGGAGTGCAGCAGTCCGGCGCGCGCGGGTCCGGCCAGCAGGAATCGCTCGTAGAGCTCGCCGGCACGGTTGCGCTCCTCGACCGTCCCGTCCGTGATGATCGCCGACAGCGGCGTCCCGTCGACCCACTCGGAGACCAGCACGTGCGGCGCCCCCGCGAGGACGTGCGGGATGACGAACTCGGGATCGCCCTCGAACGCCACCGCGAAGGCCCGCTGGTTGCGCGACTCGCGCAGGTAGTCGAGCTCCTCGATCGCCCGCTCCTTGAGCTCCTCGAGCAACGGCTTGATGTCCATGCCGGGGATCCACGAGGCGAACATCTTCCCCATGCGGGTCATCTGGTTCAGATCGGCGATGAAGGCCTTGTCGGCTCCGGGGTACTGGACCTTGACGGCTACCACGCGTCCGTCATGCCAGGTCGCCTTGTGCACCTGGCCGATTGACGCCGCCGCGGCGGGAGTGTCGTCGAACTCGGCGAATCGCGAGCGCCAGTCCGCCCCCAGCTCGTCGGCGAGGATCGCATGGATCGACTTCGCGGGCAGCGGGGGAGCGGCGTCCTGCAGCTTGGTCAGTGCCGCGCGGTAGGGACCGGCCAACTCCTCGGGCATGGCGGCCTCGTACAGGCTCATGGCCTGACCGAGCTTCATGGCGCCGCCCTTGAGCTCGCCCAGGACCTTGAACACCTGCTCCGCGGTGCGCTGCTGCAGCTCGGCTGCGACGACCTCCGCGGGCTTGCCGCCGATGCGCTTTCCGAATCCCCAGGCCGTGCGACCCGCGTAGGAAGCCGGCAGCGTCGCCAGCTTGACGCTGCGTGTCACGGCGTTCCGCGGGATCTCCGGCACCGGTCCATTGTGTCGCGCCACCCCCACGCCCGCTCGGTCAGCCCGCGGGCCACCGGCAGCCGCACAGCGGGTGCGCCGGCCGCGGGACCCAGCGGCCCACCCCGTCCGGCAGGTGCAGTTCGATCGCCCGATCTGCCCACAGCGCGGGATGCTCGGGTGCATCCGCCCACGCGCGCGCCAGCAGGGCGACGTGATCACCGCAGGCGCGCGCGAGCAGCGGGTCGATGGGCGGGGTCGCGAGGGCAGGCGCGGTCTGCGCCCACTGGACGGCTAGGAGCGGCCAGGCCCGGTCGGCGTCGCGGCGGTGCAGGTGCGCGCAGCGCAGGCAGCTAGTCGTCCCGGGCACCACGAGCGGACCAGCGGTCGCGCGTTCGCCGAAGAGCCCCGCGTGCAGGTGCGGCCGGTCCTGCAGGGGGTGGTCGAAGTGCGCCGGGACATCGGGGTGGTGGCTGTCGGCCAGGACGGCCAGCGTGGCGTCCGCCGCACTCCCGACCCGCAGGCCGGCCGCGTCCAGCGCCTCGAGGACGCGGTCGCGCAGCACTCCGGTGCCGAGCACGGCGACGACCATGGCGTCCCGCCGCGCGGTCGCCGTGAACGCGCTGTCGAGGTCGCGGTAGGTGCGCAGGGTCGCCCCGAAGCGTCGGGTGGCAGTGTCGCGCTGGTCGGCCGCCGCCCATCGGACGGCGTCCGGGATCGCGGCCGCATCGTCAATGCACGCGGCGGCGCGCAGGGCCCGGAGCAGCCGTCGAGCCACGTCGACGGGGATCGGCAGCTCGCTGCTCGATCTCGTCCGGTGAGCGCAGGCCGTCCAGCGAGACCAGCCACGAGACGTGCGTCCGCTCGATTCGGTCGACGACGACGTCATCGCCGAGCTGCACGCTCGAGCCGTCGCGCCACATGATCGGCACGTCGTCCCTCAGGCGGGGCCGTCGGATCCCCGCCAGCTCGGGCAGGAGCGTGCACCGGGATGGGGTCGATTCGGTGGATGCCATGGCCGGACGCTGCCGTGGGTGGCCTGTGGACGGACAGTGGCGATCCACAGGCCGTCTGCGGTAGGCGTACCCGGACCGGGCGGCGATAGCGTGCGCACCGTGACCTCCCTGCCGTCCACGCCCGTCGCCGCTTCCGGTCCGGCCGGATCGGCCGCGGTCTCGGGCGGCTCGCGAGAGGCCGTCGCGGCCGCGGTGGGCGTGCTCAGGGCAGGTGGCTCGGCCGTCGACGCGGTGCTGGCCGCCGGGTTCGCGGCCGCGGTGTCCGAGCCGGTGCTGACCAGTCTCGGCGGCGGCGGCTTCCTGCTCCACGCCGCGCCGGATCACGAGCCGGAGATCCTTGACTTCTTCGTCGACGTTCCGGGCATAGGCGGCGGGAGGCGCGCGGACGCGCACGTCGAGACCGTTGTGGTCGACTTCTCGCGGGCCGGACCGGCCGCGGCGGCGAGCGAGCAGGTGTTCCACGGCGGCTGGGGAACCGTGGCCGTGCCGGGATGCTTCGCGGGCTACCTCGAGGCGCACCGGCGATTCGGGCGCCTTCCCCTGAGCGAGATCGTCGCGCCGGCCGCCGCCCTGGCCCGGGCGGGAGCGGAACTCTCGCCGATCCAGGTCGGGTTCGTGCATCTGACCATCGGTCTGCTCAGCCTGACCCCAGAGAGCGCAGCGATGTTCGGCGAGGCCGAGGCCTCCGGACGCTATGCCAACCCGCACTACGCGGCACTGCTCGAGGCGCTGGCGGACGGGTCCGTCACCGGACCGGCCGACCCGGCGTTCACCGAGCCGATGCTCGCGGCGTCCGGCCAGGGGGGAGGCCTCCTGACACTGTCCGATCTGGAGGCGTATCGCGCGACCCTGCGTGAGCCGCTGGCCCTGCAACGGCACGGTGCGCACGTCTGGACCAACCCCCCGCCGTCGGTGGGGGGCTGGATCGTCGGGGACGCGCTGGACCGGCTCGCGGACGGGTCGCGCCGCCCTCGCGGCCGAGTCGTCCACTGGACGGCGGTCGCGGAGGCGCTCGCCGATGCGACCCTGGCCCGACGCGGCCCGGGCCAGGTGCCCACGGGCACGACCCACCTGTCGGTCATCGATGCCCAGGGCGCGGTCGCCGCCCTGACCACCTCGAACGGCGCCGGCTCAGGAACCGTGGTGCCCGGCTGGGGCGTGGCGCTCAACAACATGCTGGGCGAGGAGGACCTCATCGACGGCAGCCCATCGGACCTGGTGCCGGGTACCCGGATGGGGTCGATGATGGCGCCCACCCTGGTCGAGCTCGCGGACGGATCCCGCGCGGTGCTGGGCACCGGGGGCAGCGAGCGGATCCGCTCGGCGCTGCTGGGGGTGCTGCTGCGCCTCATCGACGGTGGCCTGAGCCTCGCCGACGCGGTGGCGGCGCCCCGCGTCCATGCGACGGGCAGCGGGCCGATCCATGTCGAGCCGGGACTGCCAGACGACGACCTGATCGGGCTCGCCGCGCTGGCCCAGCGACGCGACTGGCCGGGACTGGAGCCGTGGCCCGACGCGAACCTGTACTTCGGCGGCGTGCACGCACTGCGCCGCTCGGCCGACGGCACCGTCGAGGCGGTCGGCGACCGCCGGCGGTCGGGCGCTGTCGCGGTGGTCCTTCCCGATCAGCGGGTGATCACGGCGTAGTCCTGCGCGCGCTCCGGGGCGTCAGGACGGCCAGGCGGTGCGGCAGACCACGTGCGACCGACGCGGGTCGCCGGGGGCCAGGCGTGGATGCTCGAAATCGGCGCCGGGGTCACGGACCATGCCGATGCGGCGCATCACGGCAAGGGACCGGTCGTTGCCGGCGCTGGTGAAGGCGACGACCTCCGCGAGACCGAGGTCGGTTCGCGCGAAGTCAAGGCACGCGAGGGCGGCTTCGGTGGCCAGCCCCTGGCCCCACCAGCGACGGTGCAGACGCCAGCCGATCTCGACGCACGGGTCCTCGAGATGGGCGAACGGCGGCTCGAAGCGGGTAGGGAACAGGCCCACGATGCCGATCGGCCCGTCGGGCAGATGCCCGTCCGACCCCGCCATGGTGGGGTCGGCCTCGACCGCGAAGGGTGCCCGGCCCAGCCAGGGGTCCTCGCTCAGGAAGCCGTCCACGAAGCCGATCGCCGCCTCGACGACGTCTCCCGGATCGTCACCGAAGACCCGCCAGACGTCGGGATGGCTGTGCATCCCCAGCACGGCGGCCCGGTCGTCACGGTGCAGCGGACGAAGTCGGAGGCGGGGAGTGATCAGGGACTCCCCGCCTCCTGGCCCAGTCACCCGGGGCGTCCGCGCGCCGGGTGTGCCGGCGATTACCGGTGGCTCAGCGGCCGCGGGCCGCCGTTGCCACGATCGAGGTCGTCACCGTTGCCCGGTCCGCCGTTGCCGTGCCCGAAGCCGTGGTGGCCGAAGGCGAGCGGGTTGAGCAGGCCGGCCGGGACGGGGGTGCCGGGGGCGTAGGTGGCGTAGGCGGCGTTGACGGCCGCGAGGTAGGTGGCTCGAGCCGCCGCGATGGCGTCGGTGTACGCCTTGCGGGCCGCGTCGATCTCGGCCTGGTGCGCCGCCCTGGCCTTGGTCATCGCGTCGCGGTACTCCGTGATCGCCTTCTCGAGCGCTGCCTTGGGGGCGGTGGTGTCCTGACCAGCGTCTTCTGCCGCATCGAGGGCGTCGTGAGCGGTCCGGACGGCGGCTCGTTGGGTCGACGTCTCGGTCATGATCGCCGTCCTGATCGCCGTCATCGCCGTGCGGTAGGCGTCCCTCGCGGCCCGCGCGCTGGTCTTGAACGCGCTGCGAGCGTCCTGGACGGCGCTGACGAGGCTCGGGTTGCCGGCATCGGGTCCGCTGGTCGCAGAGGTGATGCCATTCCCGTGGTCGGTGGCCATCGCGACGCCGGTGACGCCCGGCGCACCGGCGATCAGGGCCACGCCGGCGGTGATGGTCAGGACTCGACGTGCGGTTCTGGAAAGGCTCATGTGTGAGCTTCCTTCTGATCGGGGGCGGGGGCGCAGTCGAGGTCAGTCTGCGCGAGCGACCGGCCGGAGAACACCATGCGCAGATTAAGGACAGGTAAGGCGTGGGTTCCGCCGGTACGGCGGCGCCCAGGCTCGGTTCGGTCACTCCTCCTCATCAGTCGTCAGTCGTCATCGTTCTCGTGACCGTGGTATTCGTCGCATTCGTTGTGACGGTGGCGGTCGCGGCCCTGCGGGTTGAGCAGAGGAGGTGGGACGGCAGCCGGGGCGAACGCCGCGGTGACTGCCGTCGTGTACGCGGAGATCGCCGCCGTGACGGCGCTGCGATAACCAGCGAACGCGGCCTCGACCTGAGCCCTGGCCGCCGTGCGCGCGGTCAACAGTGCCGTACGGTACGCCGTCACCGCCTTCCTGAACGCGAGCTCGAGTGCGGCATGGTCGCGTCCGGCGTCCTCAGCGGCCAGCAGGGCGTCATGCGCCGCGATGGCGGCGGCCCGCGCGGCGACCACTGCGGGGTCGGCCACGATCGCCGCTCGGATGGTGGCGAGCGACCCCTTGAGCGTGGACCTCGCAGCGGATCTCGCTCTGTCGAACGTCGACTGGGCTGTGTGGACCGCCACCTCCTGTGCCGACGTCAGGGCCACCCGGGCTGTGCACGACTCGTCCCCGTCGTCGTCGGAGGCGATCCGCGAGTGGGCCGACGACCTGTACCCGGCGCCGTTCTCCCCGGCCAGGGCCAGCCCGGTCACGCCGGGCGTCGCGGCGATGAGCGCGATCGAGGCCGCGAGCGCCAGGGGGCGGCCGATACCGCGAGAGAGGGACATGCTCCGGGCTCCTGCCTTCCGTGTCCGGTCGCGCCGGGGCGCGCGAAGCGCCCACAGGATCGAGTCTGTCGCGGTCCCGTGGGCAGCGGCATCCCCACCGAGCCAAGCCTGGATTAAGGCTGGGTAAGAATCACCTTGGTACCAAACGGGATCGGGGGCCCGGGCCTACTCGGCGCACAGGCAGAAGGGATGCCCTGCGGGGTCGAGGTAGACGCGGAACGACGTACCGGGCTGCACCGCGTGCTTGCGGGCTCCGAGGGCGAGGACCGACGCCTCGGCGGTGTCGAGGTCGTCGACCTCGAAGTCGAGGTGCTCCTGCTGCGGGTGTTCCTGTCCCGGCCACGCCGGAGCCCGATACCCGTCAACACGCTGGAACGCGATGGTCGCGCCGGCATCGCTGGCGAGTTGGATCCACTCGTCGTCCGAGATGTCGTCGTCGACGGGCCAGCCGGTGATGGCCGAGTAGAAGGCCGCGAGTGCGACCGGATCGGGGCAGTCGATGGCCGTCCAGCCGAGGCGCGCGATGGCAGTCATGCGCATCACTGTGCCACGAGGCTCACCCGCACACCCGCAGAATCAGGCGGACGAGTGCCCGGGCGCAGTCGATCACGTCGTCGACCGGCACGTGCTCGTCAGGTGCGTGGGCCGCGACCGCGTCGCCCGGTCCGTACTGGACGGTGGGGATGCCGCCGAGGCCCATGAGCAGGCGCAGGTCGGAGCCGTACGGTCCGCCGTAGACGTCAGCGACCCGGCCCGTGGTGGTGGCGTGCACGTCGGCGACGGCGGTGATGACCTCGGCATCGGCGGGTGTGCGGCCGGAGGCGAATTGCCCGCCCCACCAGGTCACCTCGACCGGGTGGTCGACCAGCCAGGGGTCAGCGTCGCCGGCCGCGGCGACCGCCGCCTCGAACTCCGCGCGGGCGTGGGCGGTGGACTCGCCCAGTGCAACGCCGAGACGGCCCTCCGCGACGAGCAGGTCGGGCACCGTCGAGGCCCAGTCCCCGGCGTGCACCGTCCCGATCGACAGCGGGTACGCCAGCGACCACCGCTGCATCAGCGGGTCCACGTCCGCGTTGCGGCGCCTCTCGAGTTCGTCGAGGGCGGCGAGCACGGGGGTCAGTTTCTCGATGGCGCTCACGCCCTCGGTCCGCCGCGAGGCGTGCGTGGCGAGGCCGCGAACCGTGAGCCTGAACGTCAGCGCTCCGCCGTTCGCCGGGACGATGTCCATGCTGGTCGGCTCGGGCACCACGCACATGTCGGCCGTGACGCCGTGCCGGAGCAGCGCGAAGGTGCCGAGCCCGCCGTCCTCCTCGCCAACGACCGGCGCCAGGATGACGTTGCCCCGCAAGGGGATCCCGGACGCCTGAACGGCTCGAACCGCCGCCCACATGGCCGCGACCCCCGCCTTCATGTCGCACGCCCCCCTCGCCACGACGCAGTCCCTGCCGTTGACGTCCAACCGGCGCGGGTCGAACGGGTCACCCGTCCACGCCGCGGGATCACCCGGCGGCACCACGTCGGTGTGACCGTTCAGCAGCAACGTCGGTCCCGTGCCGTCGCCGCGCAGGCTGGCCGTCACGCCCACGGCGGCCGTGCGCACGACCTCCATGCCCGGGAAGTCGGGGTCACTCTGCATGGCGTCGAGGTCGATGTCCCACTCGTCGACCGCCAGGCCTTCGGAGCGCCAGCGCTGTGCGAGGTGACGCTGGATCGCGACCTCCGCCTCGGTCCCGCCCATGGATGGGATGCGCAGGAGCTCGAGGAGGTCGGCGATCAGGGCTTCGGCGTCGATCACGGGTTCGCTCACGGGAGGCATCCTGCCGCGCGGCTCCTTGTGCGGCCTACCGTGCCCCGTCATCATTCGACGCACGACGTCAGCCGACCAGCCGAAGGGTCACCCATGCGCCTGCCCCGTGCCGCCCTGCTCGCCGTGGCGACGATCGCACTGGCCCCCCTGTTCGCGTCCGCCCCCGCCTCGGCCGCAGCGGCGGTCCCGAAGGTGGGGCAGTGCTTCCTCATCACGGACAAGCAGACGTACGACGACTACTGGTCCGGTGCGAAGGCGGTCACCTGCGCCCAGCGCCACAGCTTCGAGGTGACCAGGGCGAGTGCCCTGCCGGGCCGACGCCGATGCGGTGACGTTCGCGCAGGACGCCTGCGACTACCTGACGGTGTGGAAGGACGTCGGCATCAACCAGCCGCGCGGGGGCGTGGTGCGCAATCCGATCCGGATCGAGGCCTTCTACTTCGTCGTCCGCGGCGCGGCGCCACCGAGCTACGTCTGCGGGGCGAGCCCGGTCGTGCTCCGGGGCGCGAAGGGCGCGGTGCTGACGTCGATGACGGGACGGATCCGGGGCATGAGCACCGCGACCCGGGCGTCGCTGCTCTACTGCAATGCCGCCGCCGGTGGGCGGGAGGCATATGCGCCGGCAGTCACGGTGCCGTGCTCGAGGACGCCGCGCTGGCAGGTCCAGCGGTGGATCATGTGGGCCGGGATCTACGACGCGTACCCCGGTGAGGACGTCATGGCGGCCGCGGCGGGTGAGATGTGCGGACCCGGACGGGAGTTCACCTACCCCACCGCGGCGACGTGGGACACCGGCTCCAAGAGGACGTTCTGCTATACGTTTGTTCCGTAATGTTCCAAATGTCGGTATTTATCCACAGGGAAATGGCGCCACGAGGCTCCCCACAGGCGTGGGTGTGCAGATTGGGCGCCCCGCTGCCCTAGGGTGGAGCCGACCAAGCAGGGGGAACCCCTAGGTGGCACCCGCCACTGACCGCGGCCACGCGGTTCTGAGCGAGACAACAGGAGGGCCCGATGGCCGAGAGCTACACCGGCGAGGCGTACTGCGTGAAGTGCAAGGAGAAGCGGGAGTTCACCGGCCACGTCGAGGAGACGAACGGTCGCCGTTTCGCCAAGGGCATCTGCCCCGTGTGCGGCACCAAGGTGACGCGCATTCTGGGCAAGGCGTAAGCGCAACACGCACCACCGCACCTCACGACGCACCACGAGGCGGCAACCGAGAGGTTGCCGCCTCGTGCTGTGTCCGAGACCCCCCACCCCACCCCCGCCCACGTCCCGAGCTCCACCTGCTTCCTGCCGAGCGGTGAGTTGTCGGGGCTCCGGATGCAAAGTCGACCCCGACATCTCCCCACTCGCGAGGTTGGTTGGTTGGCTGGGGGTCAGTTGGCTGGGCGGGCCAGCGCGCACGTGACGTCGCGGACCGGCAGGCGCCGGGTCAGCACGTACCTGGTCACCGGATCGTTGACGCACCCGGACCGCGTCTGCAGCCAGCTGACGTGCTGCGCGCTGTCGTAGGTGATCATCGCCGAGCCGACGAAGACGTTCGCGGCCGTGCGGGCGCCGACCCAGGGGGTGCGCGGGTCGGCCACGGAGTTGACGATGACTGGCGGGGTCGGCAGGGCGATCGCCGTCGAAGGTCGAAGGGGCCGGCCGAGTGCCGGCAGCCCGGCGCAGCTGCTGGCCTCGCTCGCGGCGCCCAGACCGGCACTGAGTCCACCGACGCGGGCCGCCTGCACCGTGATCTGGATCGCGTCCTCAACCGTGAGTCGCTCAGGGAGGTCGGCGCAGTTGACGAGGGAGAGCACCGGGTCGAAGCCGAGATCCGGGGGATCGTCCGGATCGGGGACCAGCGCTCGCGCCAGCATGTCCGCCGCTCGCTGCCGTAGCGCCGGCCGGGAATCGAAGAGCGCGATCCGCGCAGCCCGGATGATCAGCCGCGCCTCCGGCCAGCTGGACTGGCTGGAGCTCAGGTCGTTCAGGACGCCGTCGATCTCCCAGCGGCCGACCACCGCTCCCGACGACGCGGTGATGACGCGCTCCTGCAGTGCGGTCATGACCCTGCGGTGGGCTGCGCGCAGGTCCGGCCCGAGCCATGCTGCGAGGCGTGCCCAGCCGGTCGCCACGGACCAGATCGACTCCCGCGCATACGACCCGGCGGTGCTCAGCGGATCGATTGTCCCGTCGAGCACCATCGCGCGAAGCCGGCCCGGGAAGGCCTGGGCGAAGACCCGGCCGATCGTCGAGCCGTAGCTCATTCCCCAGTACGTGATCTGGTCCTCCCCGAGCGCCGCCCGCAGGGCATTGAGATCGCGGGCGGAGTACCAAGTGCCCAGGAACGGGGCGAGGCCGGCGTTGGCGGACAGGCACGTCGCCATGGCCGCCGACTCCTCCTGATAGACGATCGTTGCGAGGGCCGGCCAGTCCACGGGTCCGGTGTTCGGCAGCTCGGAGGGCAGCGCCATCCGGCAGTCGGCAAGGGCGGGGGTGGTGATCCCGGTCCCGCGGGGGTCCCAGGTGACGAGGTCGAAGCGCTCCCGGACCTCCGGAGGCAGGACGGACGCGATGTCGGTGAGCAGCGACAGCCCGTCGCCGCCGGGCCCGCCCGGATTGAAGACCAGGACACCGAGCCGTTCGCTCGCCGGGCCGTCCGCGCGCACGCGCCCGACGCCGATCCGGAACCGGGCCGGTCCGGGACTCGCCCAGTCCACCGGGACGTCGAGAGTCGCGCACTCGGCGCCACGAAGGTTCCGACCCTCGCATGCGTGCCAGCGCAGGGAGTCGGCCGACGACGGCGCGGCCAGGGCCGGCGGGGTCCCCGTTGCCGCCCCGGCAAGCGCGATGCAGATGATCCCGACGAGGGGCCGAAGCCGCCTCCGGATGGATGCTGGGCGCACCTGGGTGTCCTTTCGCGGGCCTGGCCGGCCTCGATGACGTGCCGCCGTGGACCCGATTGTGGTGCACTGCGCTCGCTCAGGGCGAACACCGCGCATGCGGGTCATTGCGCTGGGTGCCGATACCGTTGACACATGAGCGGTGACATCCCCTTCGGCTTCGGCATGAGCGGCCAGGATCCCGACGACCCGAGTGGTCCGGGAGGCCCCGGCGGTCCCGGCGGCCCGATGGGATTCGGTGCGGGCGGGTTCGACATCAACTCGCTGGGCGCGGCCCTGCAGCAGCTCGGCGCGATGCTCCAGAATCAGCAGGCGGGGGGCGAGGCCACCGGCCCGGTGAACTGGCCCATGGTCATCGACCTGGCCCGCAAGAAGCTGGCCACCGACGGGGACCCGTCGGTGAGCGATGCGCAGCGACGGGCGGTCGTCGAGTCGGTGCGCCTGGCCGACGTCTGGCTGGATCCCGCCGTGACCTTCCCCGCGACCACGTCCGCGCCGGTGGCCTGGAGCCGATCGGAGTGGCTCGAGGCGACCACACCCGTCTGGCGACAGGTCATCGAGCCGATCGCCGAGCACATGCAGCAGGTCGTCGGGCAGACGATGCCCGGTGAGGGCATGGACATCGCGACCCTCAACGAGAACCTGCCGGAGCAGCTGCGGGGCATGTTCCCGGGCGGCATCCCGCCCGAGATGGCGCAGATGATGGGTCCGATGCTCGGCATGGTCCGGCAGCTCGGTGTCGCCGCGTTCAGCATGCAGCTGGGAGAGGCGCTCGCCGGGCTCGCCGCCGACGTCGTGGTCGGGTCGGACATCGGCATCCCGCTGACGACCGCGCCGCAGTGCGCGCTGCTGCCCCGCAACATCGAGGCGTTCGGCGAGGGGCTGGGCCTGCCCGTCGACGACGTCCGTCTGTACCTGGCCCTTCGCGAGTCGGCGCACCAGCGCCTGTTCGCGCACGTGTCATGGCTGCGTCCCCGGGTCATCGGCGCCGTCGAGGAGTACGCCCGCGGGATCCGGGTCGACGAGTCGCGACTCTCGCAGGCCATGGAGGGCGTCGACATGACGAACCCCGAGGCCCTTCAGCAGCTGCTGGGCAGCGGCCTGCTGCAGCCCGAGGACACCGAGGAGCAGCGGGCCGCCATCGCGCGTCTGGAGACCCTCCTGGCGCTCGTCGAGGGCTGGGTCGACGACGTGGTCGACACGGCCATCGCCGAGCGACTGCCGTCTGCGGTCCAGCTGCGCGAGACGATGCGGCGACGACGTGCAGCCGGCGGCCCGGCCGAGAAGACGTTCGCCACGCTCGTCGGGATGGAGCTGCGACCCCGCCTGGCCCGCGAGGCGGCCACCCTGTTCGCAGTGGTGCGCGCCGGGCGAGGGGCCGAGGCCCGTGACGCGCTCTGGGCACACCCCGACCTCCTGCCCGGGCCGGCCGACCTGTCGGATCCGCTCGGGTTCATCGAGACCAGTGCCAGCGAGATGACGTTCGAGATCGACACCGACGGCGGCGACCCGGAACGCCCGGCCGACGAGTGACGGGCTTTGCCCGGCTGCATGTCGACGCGAGCGCGGTGCTGAGTGCCTGGCACCATGCCGACCCCAGCCAGCGCGCTCTGCGCGACGCGTACCTCGCGTTCCTGGACGAGCACGACGACGCGATGTCCCGGGCGTGCCGGATCGGGCACCTGACCGCCAGCGCCCTGGTCATGGACGAGCAGCGCACGCGCGTGCTGCTGACCCTGCACCCGAAGGCGGGCCGCTGGCTGCAGCTCGGTGGGCACTGCGAGGAGCCGGACGCCTCCCTGCGGGCGGCCGCGCTCCGGGAGACGATCGAGGAGGGCGGCATCGCCGACGTCGACATCTCCGCGGCGCCCATCCGGCTGGATCGGCACCCGGTGCCGTGCGGTGGGGCGATGAGTGAGCATCTCGACGTGGAGTACCTCGCGCTCGTGCCCGCGCACGCCCGAGAGGTGATCAGCGCCGAGTCCGATGATCTGCGCTGGTTCGCCGTCGACGACCTGCCGGGCGACCTCGACCAGGCAGTGCGGGCGATGGTGGCCACGGCGCTGGCCACCGGGTAGGCCGCTGGCGCCGCAGCGTCCGCCGGCACCGGCCGGGCGACTTCGTAAACCGTCGGGTAAACACGACGTAAACCGGAGCAACTATTTTTCGTCCACAGGGTGGGCATGACGTTTCCGCTGGTCAGAGGATGTTTTCCGCGGTCATCCTCAGGTTCGTCCACAACGTCGTGCACGTCCCGTCCACAGCGACACGCCCATGCGTCCCCAGCCTGCGCACAGCATGTCCACAGGGTTGGTGAACGGATAGTGCCGTTCGCGTTGACTACCGGATCCGCTACTGCCTAGGTTCGGTCGCGTTGGACCCCCGGGATAACACGCCACGTTCGCAAGGGGAAGGCGAACGGCGCGGAGAGACCCGGGGGTCCGTCGTTTTCTCCCCACGCGACGCAGCGCGTACCCTTGACAGGGAACCAGTGGCCAGGCCCCCTCGTCCCAGAGGGATGCAGATGGTGATGGTCGAACTCGGCAAGGGAGTCGTGCGTGTCAGCGCTGGCCTGGTGGCTCATTCCCCTCGTGGCGACGGTGCTGGCGGTGGCCTTCGTGGCATTGCGTAGCCGACCCAGCAAGCCCACCACGGCCGAGGACTCGATGGCGCGACTGCGCCGCATGCAGGAGGCCATGGAGCGGCCGATGCCGCCGCAGGCCGGGACCCCAGACAAGCCGGCCGAAGCCGACCCGACGAAGCCCGGGACCGACGCGTGACCGAGACCGGCATCGAGAACCTGGAGCCCACCGGCAGCACGGAGGTCCCGCCGCCGTCCGGCTGGTTCGACGCGCTCACCCATCCCAGCCGCCGCGGCTGGGTCCTGCTGACCAGCGGCCTGACCACCCTGGTGCTGCTCGGCATCGCCTTCCTCCTGCCGGTCCCCTTCGTGCGTCTGGCCCCCGGACCGACCTTCAACGTGGTCGGGGAGCAGGACGGCCTGCCGGTCATCGACATCACCGGCACCCAGACCTACCCCTCCACCGGCAGCCTCGACATGACGACGGTCATGGAGTCCGGCGGACCGCGCGGCGGCCTGACCTTCGTGACCGCGATCGCCTCGTGGCTCGACCCGAGCGACGCCGTGGTCCCGCGCGAGCTGATCTTCCCCGACGACGTCTCCGGCGAGGACGTGCAGAAGCGCCAGGCCCTGCTGTTCAGCACCTCGGAGTCGAATGCCGTGGCCGCCGCCATGAACCACCTCGGCCTGCCGGTCCTGACGACTGTGGTGGTGTCCGCGGTGTACTCCGGTTCGCCGTCCGACGGCAACCTGCTGCCGAAGGACGAGATCGTCTCGATCAACGGCACGCCGGTGACACGGCCCGACGAGGTCGCTGCGGCGGTGCGGGCCGAGCCCGTCGGCACCACCTTCGAGATCGTCGTCCGCCGCGACGGCGTCGAGGTCGACGGCGCGATGCAGGACAACGTGGAGCAGACGGTCACCGTCACGTCGGTCGAGAATCCGGACGATGCCGGCGTCCCGATGATCGGCATCGGCGTCGACACCTTCTACGCGGCCGAGTTCCCGATCGACTTCACCCTCGAGGACGTCGGGGGCCCCAGCGCGGGGCTCATGTTCGCGACCGGCATCGTCGACAAGCTCACGCCGGACGACCTCACCGGCGGCGGCCATGTCGCCGGGACGGGGACGATCGAGCCGGACGGCACCGTCGGTCCGATCGGCGGCATCCGCCAGAAGCTGGCAGGTGCACGCGAGGCGGGCGCCACGCTGTTCGTCATGCCGAAGGCGCACTGCACCGAGGCCTCCGGACATGTTCCCGACGGACTGACCGTCGTGCCCGTCGAGACGCTCACGCAGAGCATCGAGGCGATCCAGGCGTACACGGCTGGCGAGCCCGTTGCCTCCTGCCCGGCGTCCGGGGAGTGAGCGACGTGAGCAGAGCACGGGAGGGCCATTGCGTTCAGCCCCGCCTCGGTGTCGTAGGTTGCTGAGATGAGTTTCGACATGCCCGGAATGGGCGGTCCCGGCGGTTCCGTCGTCGACGCGCCCCCGAGGCGGCGGGGGGTGCTGCTCCCGACGCTGATCGTGCTCGCCCTGCTCGTGGGCGGCTTCGTCATCTTCTCGGGCTTCTACACCGACTGGCTGTGGTTCGAGTCCGTCGACAAGACGCAGGTGTTCACCACCTCGATCGTCACGCGCGCCATCATGTTCGTGGCGTTCGGGCTGGTCATGGGCGTGGCCGTCGGCCTGTCGATGTGGCTGGCGTGGCGCACCCGCCCGACGTTCCGCGGCATGACGCCGGAGCAGGCGAGCCTGGAGCGGTACCGGATCGCGATCGAGCCCTTCCGCCGACGCCTGACGATCGCCACGGCGGTGGGCCTCGGCTTCATCACGGGCCTGACGGCGTCGTCCGAGTGGGGGACCTACCTGCTGTGGCGCAACGCCGTGCCGTTCGGCATCACCGACCCCCAGTTCGGCATGGACCTGTCGTTCTACACCTTCACGCTGCCGTTCATCCGGTTCCTGATCGGGTTCGGGTTCGCGGTCGTCTTCCTGTGCCTGATCGCGGTGGTCGTCGTCCAGTACGTGTACGGCGGCCTGCGCCTGCAGCCCAAGGGCGATCGCGCCTCGGGCGCGGCGCAGTCGCAGCTCTCGCTGCTCATCGGCATCTTCCTGCTGCTGAAGGCGGTCTCCTACTGGTACGACCGCTTCGGCCTGGCGACCAAGAGCGAGAGCCTGGTGGCAGGGTTCACCGGCCTGAAGTACACCGACGTCAACGCGGTGCTGCCGGCCCTGAACATCCTCGTGGTGGTCTCGATCCTGGTCGCCATCCTCTTCTTCATCAACGTGTTCCGCCGCCACTGGGTCATCCCGGTGATCGGCGCGGGCCTGATGGTGCTGACGAGCGTCGTCGTCGGCGCGGTCTACCCGATGATCGTGCAGCAGTTCCAGGTGCGGCCCAGTGAGCTCGTCCGCGAGCAGCCGTACCTCGAGCGCAACATCAACGCCACGCGCGACGCGTACGACATCGCCGACTCCGAGGTCTCCGACTACGCCGGCACCGTGTCGCCGCCCAGCGCCGCAGTGCTCGAGGCGAGCGCCGGAACGCTCAACAACATCCGCCTCCTCGACCCGGCCGTCGTGTCGCCCACCTTCAACCAGCTGCAGCAGATCCGCGGCTACTACGGGTTCAACGACAAGCTCGACGTCGATCGCTACACCCTCGACGACGCCAAGCGCGGCGCCATCGTCGCGGCCCGCGAGATCAACCTCGCCGGCATCCCCGACGGCCAGCGCAACTGGACCAACGACCGTCTCGTGTACACGCACGGCTACGGCCTCGTCGCGGCATACGACAACACGGCGCAGACGAACGGCCAGCCGGACTTCTTCGAGAGCGACATCCCGCCGACCGGCGGCCTCGACGTGGAGCAGCCGCGCGTGTACTTCGGCGAGCTCTCGCCCATCTACTCGATCGTCGGCGCGCCCGAGGGCTCACCGCCCGTCGAGCTCGACTACCCGGACGACGCCAACCCGACCGGCCAGGCCACCAACACCTACCAGGGCAAGGGCGGCGTGGCCATGGGCTCGCTGTTCGGGCGCCTGCTGTTCGCGACGAAGTTCCAGGACGCGAACATCCTGCTCAGCGACCTGGTCAACGTCGACTCGCGGATCCTGTGGGACCGCGACCCGGTGACGCGTGTCGAGAAGGTGGCCCCGTGGCTGACCCTCGACCAGGATCCGTACCCCATCGTCGCCGACGGCCGGATCAAGTGGATCGTCGACGGCTACACCCTGTCGAACGAGTACCCCTACAGCAGCCGCGTGTCGCTGACCGACGCCACGAGCGACTCCGTCAGCACCCGCACCCTGCCGAGCAGCCTGCTGCCGCGGGACCAGGCGAACTACATGCGCAACTCGGTGAAGGCCGTGGTCGACGCCTACGACGGCACGGTCTCGCTGTACGCGTGGGACGAGAACGACCCGGTCCTGCAGACGTGGATGGGTGCATTCCCGGGCGTCGTCGATCCGGTCTCTGCGATGTCGGAGGACGTCCTGCAGCACGTGCGGTACCCGCAGGACATGTTCAAGGTGCAGCGGGCGATCCTGAGCCGGTACCACGTCACGGACCCGTCCACCTTCTACAACGGCACCGACGTGTGGATCGTGCCCAACGACCCGACGGTCTCGCCGGCGCAGGTGTTCCAGCCGCCGTACTACCTGACGCTGCAGATGCCCGACCAGCCGGCGCCGACCTTCTCGCTGACGACGACGTTCGCGCCGCAGCGACGGCAGACGCTGGCCGCGTTCATGGCGGTCGACTCCGCCCCGGGCGAGGGCTACGGCAAGATGCGCGTGCTGCAGTTGCCGAGCAACACGACGATCCCCGGACCGCAGCAGGTGCAGAACAACTTCGAGTCCGACCCGCTGGTCTCCTCGCAGCTGAGCCTGCTGCGCGCCGGCGGCTCCGACGTCGAGCTCGGCAACCTGCTGAGCCTGCCGTTCAACGGCGGCCTGCTCTACATCGAGCCGGTCTACATCCGGGCCAACACCGAGGGCTACCCGCTGCTGCGCAAGGTCCTGGTCGGCTACGGCTCGAACGTCGCGATGGAGAACACGCTGAGCGTCGCGCTGGCGAAGGTCTTCGACGCCGACCCGGGCACGATCACCGAGCCGCTGCCGGAGACCGAGGTGCCGAGCGGCGAGGGTGAGGGCCAGGCGACGCCGAGTCCGTCCCCCACCGCGGAGTCGAGCGGCGACCCCCAGACCGACCTGACGATCGCGCTCACGCAGGCGCAGTCGGCGTACGACGACGGCCAGGCGGCCCTGGCCCGCGGCGACTTCGCGGCGTACGGCGAGGCGATGGACGACCTCAAGCGGGCACTCGACGCGGCCGCGGCTGCGCAGGCCCAGCTGAACCCGGCGGGTGGCAGCGGCATATGACGGCCGAGCCCACGCCGGGGTCCGGGGGGTACTGGGACCACCGCTACGCGACCATCGGCGATGCCAACGTCAGCTGGTTCCAGGCCGACCCGACGGCCAGCCTCGACCTGATCGGACAGGTGGCGAGCACGTCCGCGGGCGTCGTCGACGTCGGGGGAGGCGCGAGCCGTCTCGTCGACAACCTGCTGGCCCTCGGGTTCCGCGACCTCACCGTCGTCGACCTCAGCCAGGAGGCGCTGAACGCGGCGCACGGCCGCATCGGGGAGGCGCCCATCACGTGGGTGGTCAGCGACGTCCGCGAGTGGCAGCCGGATCGGACCTTCGACGTGTGGCACGACCGCGCTGCGTACCACTTCCTGACCGACCCGGACGACCAGCAGGCCTACTGGCAGCTCGTGCATGACAGCGTCGTGCCGGGCGGCCACGTGATCGTGGCGACGTTCGCCGAGGACGGTCCGGAGATGTGCTCCGGCCTGCCGATCACGCGCTACAGCGCGGCCGAGCTCGCTGCGGCGATGGGGGAGCGCTTCGTCGTCGTCGAGACCCGACGCGAGCAGCACACGACGCCCACCGGCGGCACCCAGAGCTTCATCTGGCTCCTCGCGCAGCGCTCCTGAGTCCCAGGCACCGGTGAGTCGCCGGCCGCGAGTCGCATTCGCGGGGTATCCGGACCGGACCTTTCGTACGATCGTTCCATGGCGACCATCACCGTGAACGAGGCGAGGCTGTCGCTCCATGCGGCGGTCGACACGGCTCAGGCCGAGGACGTCTTCCTGTACCGCGACGGAGCCCCGGCCGCCGTGCTGGTCAGCGTGGACCGGTACGACGAGCTGGTGGCCGCCGCCCGGGAGCTGGCCAGGATGTCGGCGGTCGACGACGGCATGGACGACACGGGAGAGCGAGACGTCTGGGAGCAGGTCGCCGAGGAGCTCGCCTGAGGCGTTGCCCGCCCCGCCCGTCCGATGCGTCATCCTTGTCGCATGGCCGACGACATCCGGGTGCGGGGATCGATCGTGATCCCCCAGTCGGAGCTCACCTGGCGGTTCTCCCGCTCGTCTGGCCCCGGCGGCCAGAGCGTCAACACGACGGACTCGCGCGTGCAGCTCGTCTTCGACCTGGGCGCCACCCCGAGCCTTCCCGAGCACCTGCGCGAGCGGGCCCTCGAGCGGCTCGGTCCCCGGCTCGTCGACGGATGCCTGGTCATCGCCGCATCCGAGCAGCGGTCTCAGTTCCAGAACCGCCGGGCCGCTGAGCGCCGCCTCGCCGAGCAGCTGAGCGAGGCGATCGCGCCCCCGCCCCGCAAGCGCCGTCCGACCAAGCCCAGCAAGGCCGCGACCGAGCGGCGCATCAAGGCGAAGAAGAGCCGCGGGATGACCAAGCGCCTGCGGGCATCGGCCGGCCGCGACGTGGACTAGACGTGCCGGGCAGCGCGCCTATCCGTACTTGAGCGTCCCCTTGATGGTCGTGGTGATGGTCGACTTGCCCTCGGTCCACGTCTTGCTGCAGTCGAAGACGAAGGCCCGCTTGGCCTTCACCCAGCGGCCGACCACGTCGTTCGCCGTCGACGAGACGTTCGGGCTCGTGCCCGCCGGCAGGCAGATGCGGGCGGCGCTGTCGGACGGCGACAGGGATCCGTCGATGCTGCCGCTGTCGGTGCCCGGCTCGCAGGGGCTGATGCCGGACCCGGCGTAGGTGATCGTCTCGGAGCCGGTGTACCGGATGATCGGGGTGAGGATGATCGCCTTCGTCCGCGCGCCCAGCCGGGGCGGCGACATGGGCACCACGTGCGCGAACAGGGCCGGCGCGGACGTGCTGGTCGGCCGCTTCGGGAAGGGCCCGCCGCCGTTGCCGGTGCCGGTGGTCGTCGTCGTGCAGTTGACCGCCCCGGTGCTGCTGCGATCGAGCGTGGTGTGGTTGTCGGTGAAGGTGCCGGTGTAGGAGCTGCCGACGTCCTGGACGCTGAAGGTCTTGCCGTAGCGCAGGTCGCGCTGCAGCTTGACCTTGAGCGTCGCGGTCGTTGTGGTCGTCCCGGTCCGAAGGTCGCCGAAGCCGAACTCGTCCTGCTGGTCGTCGTTCAGCGTGACGGTGGTCGTCCAGGTGACGGTGCCCTTGATGGGCGGGCCGCCGTTCGCGGCGACGGCCGCGGGCATGGTCGCGGCAGCGACCAGACCGATGGCGCTCAAGGCGATGGTGACGCGGGCGACGCGCGTGATCGTGGACATCTCCGCACAGTAGGGGCGACTGGCCGGCACGGAGGCGGAATGCCCGTTTCCCTCAGGGATCCGCACGGGCGCGGTCCCGATTTGGACGATCCGGACGCGGCACGTATCCTTACGACTGCAACAAGCGACGCGGGGTGGAGCAGCTCGGTAGCTCGCTGGGCTCATAACCCAGAGGTCACAGGTTCAAATCCTGTCCCCGCTACCAACGGAAAATGGACCGGCCCGATGGGTCGGTCCATTTTCCGTTTCGTGTTGAGGCGCCAGGATTTGGGAGGAGCGTAGCGACGGATCCTGTCCCCGCTACCAAATTGAGCGTTCAACTAAGTGGACATCGGTACGACTGAGGGTCCCTGAGGTATCGGGGGGGGGCCTTTTGTCGTTTCCGGGGTCCTCGGCACCTGAGTCGAGCGATCGGTCGCATTGAAGGCATACCGAGTCAACGGTGTGAGACATCGTCGTACACGAGGATCGGCAGGTCGGCAGGTCGGCAGGTCGGCAGGTCGGCAGGTCGGCAGGTCACTCATCGTTATCGTTATAACGCCGGACCCGTGCGGACTTGCGACCGAGAAGCGGATCCAGCCGGAATGTTTCGGCGCGGGGCTACTTTTCGGCGAGGCGGATGAGGTCGCCGACGCGACGCAGCGCGGCGCGCACTCCAGAGCCCCAGGTCGCGTCGTCCAGAAGGAGCAACGCCTCACCACCGAGGAAGCTGGTGCCGACCAGGGTCGCGATCTCGTCCGCTGAGAACGGTCCGAGGCGACCGAGCACCGCTTCGGCCTCCGTCAGCGCCGAGCGCAGCACACCGAACCACGCACCCAGAAACTCGTTGACCTTCAAAGCGACGTCGGGGTCCGACCAGCCGACCGCGATCATCTCGTGCAGGACCTGCACGTAGCCGGAGGCGAGGTCGTCGTCGAGAAAGTCGCATGCCTGGTCGTATCGCTCCGACAGCGGCACGTGCTCGTCGTACATCGCGCGTTGGCGCTCGACGAGCCGCGCGTTCTCGTACGTCAGCAGTTCGAGCACGAGGCCGCGTTTGCCGCCGAAGTGGTAGTGGATCTGGCTCAGGGGCGTCCCGGCCTGCTCGGCGACGCGACGCGTGGAGAGGTTCGCATAGCCGGATTCGAGCAGGCAGACACGGGCCGCCTCGAGCAGTCGTTGACTCGTTTCGCTTGACATCTCATCCCGGTGCCGAAAGGGATTGTCGGTCGATCGACCGAATGCTAGCTTATCCATATTCGGTCGCCCGACCGAATCGAGAGAAGGCCGACATGCGGGCACGCGAGGCCGACACGGACGGTTTCGTCGAGCGTGACGGCGTCAAGATCCACTACGAGGTCCACGGCGAACGTGGGCCGACGATCCTCCTCCTGCCGACCTGGACGATCATCCACAAGGAGTTCTGGAAGGCCCAGGTCCCTTATCTCGCCCGCCACTTCCGCGTCGTGCTGTACGACGGCCCAGGCAACGGCAAGTCGGACCGGCCGCTCGATCCGAGGGCCTACGCGCACAGCCGTCAGGTCGACTACGCGGTCGACGTACTCGAGGTGACGGCGACGTCCCAGGCCGTCATCGTGGGGCTCTCCATGGGCGGCTCGCTGGGCGCTCGAACTGGCGGCTCTCCACCCGGAGCGGGTCCTTGGTGCGGTCCTGATCGGCGCCTCGGTCCCGATCGGCGCGGCTGGCGATCGACCCTCCAACGACGGGGCGCGCGCGCTGCCGAAGTCACAGGTGCCGCTACTGGGACGCGATCCGCTCGAACACTGGGCAAAGTACGACACCGAGTACTGGGCGCACGACTTCGAGGACTTCCGCTGGTTCTTCTTCGGCATGTGCTTCCCCGAGCCCCGCTCGACCAAGCAGATCGAGGACTGTGTCGGCTGGGGCTCCTCGGTGTCCCACGACATACTCGCAGCCGAGCGACGGTACAGCTGGCCAACCCCGGAAGAGGTCCACGGCTGGTGCGAGTCGATCGACCTGCCCATACTCGCGATCCACGGCCAACTGGACCTGATCAGCCCGTTGGCACGCAGCGAGACGATCGCCGAGTTGACCGGCGCCGAGCTCGTCGTGATCGAGGGTGGCGGCCACATCCCGCTTGCCCGCGACCCTGTGAAGGTCAACCACCTGATCCGTGACTTCGCCTCGCGGTTTGCGCCGACCGATCCTCGCCGTACCTGGGCACGAGGTCGCAACCGGCCGAAGAAGGTCCTCTACATCGCCTCGCCCATCGGGCTGGGACACGCCCGCCGAGACCTCGCGATCGCCCGCGCCCTGCGTAAGTGCCATGAAGACGTTCAGATCGACTGGCTGGCCCAGCATCCCGTCACCCGCGTCCTGGAAGGGGCGAGTGAGATCGTGCACCCTGGGAGCGCCTGGCTCGCCAGCGAGTCCGGTCACATCGAGTCCGAGTCCGGCGAGCACGACTTGCACTGCTTCGAGGCGTTGCGTCGGATGGACGCGATCCTGGTCAACAACTTCCACGTCTTCGACGACGTCGTGCGCGACGGTGACTACGACCTCGTCGTCGGCGACGAGGCCTGGGACATCGACCACTTCCTGCACGAGAACCCCGAGCTCAAGCGCTCCGCCTACGCCTGGCTGACCGACTTCGTCGGCTACCTTCCGATGCCCGACGACGACGCCCGCGAGCGATTGGTCACGGCCGACTACAACGCCGAGATGATCGAGCACGTCGAGCGCTACCCCCGACTCCGAGACCGGGCGATCTTCGTCGGCAACCCGCCCGACATCGTGCCCGAGGCATTCGGCCCCAACCTGCCCGAGATCCGGGCATGGACCGAGCAGCACTACGACTTCTGCGGCTACATCACCGGAATCGATCCCGTGTCCGTCGCAGACCGGGCCAGGATCCGCGGCGAACTCGGCTGGAGGCCCGACGAGCGAGTCTGCGTCGTCACGGTCGGCGGCACAGGCGTCGGCAGCCACCTCCTGCGACGGGTCAATGAGGCTTTCGACGAGGCGCGGGACCGCGTTGACGGGCTGCGGATCGTCGTCGTCACCGGTCCCCGCATCGAATCGTCAGTGATCCCCGCCCGGCCCGGTCTGGAGGTCTTCGACTACGTCCCGGACCTCTACCGACAGCTCGCCGCCAGCGACCTCGCCGTCGTGCAAGGCGGCCTGACCACCACGATGGAACTGACAGCCGCCGGCACGCCGTTCATCTACATCCCCCTCCAGCACCACTTCGAACAGAACTTCCACGTCTCGCACCGCCTCGATCAGTACGGCGCCGGCCGACGACTCGACTACGCCGACCTCACCCCGGATGTCCTCGCCGAGGTGATCGCCGCCGAGGTCGGCAGCACGACGAACTATCGCCCGGTCGAGCCCGACGGCGCGAGTCGAGCCGCAGCCATGCTCGCCGACCTTCTCTGATGCCCGCGAACCTGCCTCCAGGCGGGAGATGACCGACTGCGTGGTTCCCATGCGCTGTGCGAGCTCCCGCTGGCTCAGGCCGACCTCGGTACGCAGGTCGTAGATCATCTGCGCGAGGCGGAAGTCCTGCTCCAGCGCCGAGCGTGTGTCCGCCGGAACTGGCGGGCGTTTGGCCTTGACGCCTTCCCAACGCGGATGATTCGCCATCGCGATGCGACCGCAGCGGGGTTCGCGGCATCGCGCGACGACCTGCTTGCGTGCTACGCGTTGGGTCGGCTCGGTCGTCTCCTTCCCCGAGACCGTGCCGGCCAGGCTCAAGGACGCCGTCCAAGTCGCCTGACAGGATCGAAAGTGGGCGGAGGGGGTGCAGGCTTGCACCCCCACGGGGTGGGGCCGCTCTTCGGGCTCGTCTTCCTGACGGTTGACGGACCGAGGGTGGCCCCCCTCGAGGGCGAGTACAGCTATGACTCGACGGACGTTGACCTGCGCATCAGGTCGTAAGCGGACACATGGTCGGCCGCGGCGAAGCGGCGCAGGAGTTCGCCAGAGCCCTCTCAGGCGCGCGTTCTGTCTCATGCACGCCTTGCCGTGCGGGTGTGCCTGGGCCGTCTGCGACCTGGTCGTGGTTCAGAACTCAGGTCTTGAGCTGCTGCCAGCGCCCTTCGGAGACGAAGCGGACGTTGCCGTCGACCACCGTGATGGCGGTCTGGTCGTCGATAGCGTATGCCGGGTTCGAGATGCCGGCTGCCCACTGCTCCGCCTCGGCCATGGAATTGCCTGGCTGGCCGTCGGAAGCCAGGTGAGGACAGATCGAGAAGTCCACGACGCCAAGTGTGGTCTCGTCGCCGGTGGGGGGTCGCCACTGGATGAAGTCGTCCCCGACCGCGGGGGTCAGCACCATGCTCCCGGCGCTGAGCCCCACCCACACGGTCTCGCTCAACGATGCCAGCAGGTCCGCCAGCCCGGACTCCCGCATCCAGTGGCACAGGTAGAGGACGTCGCCGCCCGCGACGAGCAGGGCATCAGCCTGCCGGACCAGCGGCACCCAGGACTCGTTGTCGAGGCTCGGCAGCGCGGTCAGCTCCAGCACGCCGACAGCCTTCCAACCCAGGTCGACCATGGGGTTTGGGGAGTTACCGCTGATGAACTGCCAAGCCATGACCCCCGGGCCGACCATCGGATGCCCGTACTGGGCGGTGGGGATGCACAGCGCGGTGGACTCGGCGATCGGCTTGCCCAGGAGCTCGACGAGCGCATCGCGGATGCTGGCGTTGGTCACGCCCGCTGAGGTGAGTAGAAGCTTCACGGCAGTCCCTTGGAAGTGAAGGTGGTCAATGCGCCACGGCGACCACGTCGGTCGACCAGCCACATCATGCTCGGTCCCGCCCCGAGATGCGTACGGCTTCAGCGAACGTGTGCGGGGTGCTGCAGGCTTGCACTCCCTAGGGGTGCACAGAGGGGGGCACAAGTGGCTGTTTGCGATGGTAACTCGCAGGGTTCGCAACCCGGTGATCGTGCATGCACAGTTTCTCCCCGCTACCGGGTACGAAGGACCGGACCACCTCGTTGGCATGGGTGAGGCGCTGGGTCAGGAGCAGCCTCAGGCGCGCATGCTGGGATCACTCAGAATCTGCCGCAGCAACGTCGCGCCGCGACGAGCCTGCATGTCCGGCTCGGCAACCCGGGCAAACGCCTCGTCGGCTGTGAACAGTCCCCGATCAAGGCAGTGCCGCACCATTAGCGCGAGATCGTCCCTCCCCAGTTGGGGTGCGACGTCGATCACCGTGCGCAGTGGGGTGGTGCATCGGAGTCCGTCGACGGATGTGATGTCCGACTCGGGGATGTCGTCGTAGTGGACGATCACGTCGTGACCGCCGATGACGACGTGCTCCGCCGGACAGCCGTTGGAATCGACGAAGTAGTCGCCGGTTTCGCTGGTGTCTGTCATGGACGGAGCCTAGGGAAGATCCGCGCAGCGAGCGGCCCTTGTCCACAGGCTCTGGCGCCACGGAGGACTGGCAGCGTAGGAGTGATGCTCATAGCCCATTTCGGTCACGCCTTGGGAGCCGTCGAGGCTGAAGACCAGGTAGCACTTGTGCTACCTGGTGTCCATGTCCACGGTAGGTGTCCGCGAGTTTCGGCAGAACGCGAGCGAGATCCTGCGCGAGGTTGAGGCGGGCGAGACGGCGACAGTGACCGTGGCGGGGCGTCCGGTGGCGCAGATCGTTCCGATCCGTGCGGAACAGTGGACCACCTGGGAGCGCGTGCACACCGTCTTCAGCAGCCCGACCGATCCGGCGTGGGACGCCGAGCGTCGTGACTACGGCGCGACCGGTCTTCATGGTCCGTGGGAGCGGTAGTGCTCGCCATTCTGAACACGAGCATCCTGATCTCCGAGGGCACTGCGCCGATCGAGGGGGAGATCGCCATCAGTGTCGTGTCCATTCCGGATTTGCAGTTCGGCGTGCTTGTGGCGCCCGACGACGAGCGGCGTGCTCATCGACTGGCCGCGGCTACGCATCGCGCCGGGCGCAAAGCCGGTGCGCAAGGTCTACTACAACATCCCCGTCACGGCGCTCGGCGTGGCCGTCGCGTTGATCATCGGAGGCATAGAGGTCACGTCGATCTTCGTCGACAAGCTCGACATCACCGCCGGGCCCGTGGCGCTCGTGGGCAGCCTCGACCTGAACGTCGTGGGCTTCTACATCGTGGGCCTGTTCATCCTCACCTGGCTCGTGGCGCTCGCCGTCTGGAAATTCGGTCGCATCGAAGACAAGTGGGAGGCGGGACTGATCGGCGTTCGACCCGCGCTTGAGGCGTCGTTCGAGGGAGAGCTGGATCTGTCACTCGATGACGACCTCAGGGTTGGCTGACCCCGACACCGAACCGTCGAAACAGGGCCAGCTCCCGGTAGGTGAATCCGCGGACGCGGTACGTCTTGGCCAGGCGCACTGACCCGCCCATCGCCCATGACCCGAGAAGCCGCCACGCCAGGGGACGTCACCCGCCTTTCGCGCCACCAGCAATCAGGGCATTCGCTAGTGTGTGGAGTCACCGCTTGACTACCTTCGCAGGGAGGCGATTCTCATGCGCGCACTGCGGCTGAACGCCTGGAAGTCCGAGCCCGTACTGGAAGATGTCGACAAGCCGACTCCCGGTCCCGGTCAGGTGGTCATCCGGGTCGGAGGGGCGGGTGCCTGCCATTCGGATCTGCATCTCATGCACGAGTTTGAGGACGGAATCTTCCCCTGGGCCCCGCCATTCACGCTGGGCCACGAGACGGCCGGATGGGTCGAGGCGTCGGCGCCGGCGTCACCGGGGTCACCGAGGGACAGGCCGTGGCGGTCTATGGATGGTGGGGGTGTGGGCGTTGCTCTCGCTGCCGCGTTGGCATCGAGACAATGTGCGAGAACCCAGGGGCGGCCATCGTCCCTGGTGGGGGAGTGGTCTCGGTGCGGACGGCGGCATGGCGGGAATTCATGCTGGTGCCGGATGAACGCTTGCTGCTACCGCTGCCTGACGGCCTCACCCCGGTGCAGGCGGCGCCACTGACCGATGCAGGCCTGACTCCCTATCACGCTGTTCGCGGTCGCGAGACAAACTCACTCCCGAATCGTTCGCGGTCGTAATCGGGGCTGGGGGTCTTGGCCACCTTGCCGTGCAGATACTCAAAGCAACTACTGCCGTGCGGGTTGTGGCGGTCGATATTCGGCCAGAGGCTCTGCAGTTGGCCACCAGCGTTGGCGCGGACTTCGTCGTGCAGTTCGGTGACGCGGCTGCGGAGGCGATCCGCGACTACACGGGCGGAGCACTTGCCAACGTGGTGATTGACTGCGTGGGCAGCGACGAGACCATCGCGCTCGGCGCGGCCGTCGTCCGTTCCGTTCGGCGACTTGACGATCGCAGGTGTCGGAGGGGGATCCTTCCCGGTGTCATTCTTCTCAATCCCCTATGAGGTCAGCGTCCAAACCATCAACTGGGGATCGCGACCGGAATTGGCGGACGTGCTCGAACTCGGTGCTCGGGGGCTGCTGGTGCCGGCCATCACGACCTACGCGCTGGATGACGCGCCGACTGCCTATGAGGATCTTCGGGCGGGTCGGGTGGAGGGTCGAGCCGTCATTGTCCCGTGAATCTGCCTTCGGCTGACGGGTCAGTCGGCACGAGGGGTTCGTTGGTCACTGGCGGGCAGTCCACTTAGGTGGGCGCTTCTCGGCAAATGCGCGCATGCCCTCGCGTGCATCATCAGTTCGCAGCACATCCAAAGCGATGCTCATGGAATGTCGGACCGCTTCGAGAGTGTCCGGAATTGACTCAGTCGAGTCGAGGACCTGCAGCGATGTTCGAATCGAAATGGGTGACCCCTGGAGTATCTCCGAGGCCAGTTGGCGAGCGGATTCCACCACCTCGCCGGGCTTGCTGATCCGGTTCACGAGACCCCATCGGGCGGCCTCCTCGGCCCCCATTCGCCTGCCGTCAGGAGAAGTTCCGTGGCGATCATCGCCGGCATCTTGCGGGTGATCCGTACGATCCCGCCCGCACCGGCGATGAGCCCGTGCCTCACCTCAGACAGGGCGATTGCAGCCCCTGGGTCGGCCACTATGAGGTGGCAGGCAAGTGCGATTTCGAAGCCTCCGCCCATGGCGTATCCGTTGACGGCGGCGATGACCGGTTTGGTCATCCCGTGACGGCTGATGACGCCGCCCATTCCCGTGGGACCGAACTCCAAGGGATCGCCCTCGTTCGAGTGGACGAGGTCGAATCCGGCGCAGAAGGCCTTGTCACCGGCGCCCGTCAGAATGGCTACGTGGGACAATCGTCATCGCTGAAGAAGCAGTCGAAGATGTGCTCAAGCTCGTCGTTGGCGTCCCGATGGATGGCGTTGCGCAGGGCGGCAGGGCGGTTGATGGTCACTACAAGGACGCCGCCGGCGCTGCACACTGACGTACGTGTACGTGTCGCGAAGGAGTGCAGGCGTCACCAGCGTGGAACCTTCACGGGATGATGACGGCACGACCGCGGACCTTGCCCTCGGAAAGGTCCCTGTAGGCCTGAACCCCCGCGTCGAGCGAGTAGGCGGTCGTCTCGGGAGTGAGCAGGCCTCGGGCCGCGAGCAGGAGGACGTCGGCCAGTTCGCTGCGCGTGCCCCAGTACGTGGCCCGGATGTCTGTCTCCTTGGGGGCGCTGAACCACGAGAGCGGGTACACCCCACCGGCCACGCCCACAAGATTGATGTCACCACGCGCACGGACACTGCCCATGGCCAACGCCAGTGAGGACTCCGATCCGACAAGGTCGAGCACGACGTCAGCACCCAGACCTTCGGTCGCGTCTCGGATGTTCTCAGCGGCATCGGCCCCGAGACGAACCCGTGCGTAGCACCCAGGTCGCGGGCATGGGCAAGGGCCTCCGGGCGAGGATCCACAGCAATGACGCGCGTGGCCGTCAGGGCCTTGAGGATCTGGATCGCCATGTGACCGAGGCCGCCCACCCCAATCACGAGTGTCCATGAGTCGGGGGTCAGCTTCGGCAGGGATCGGCTGACCGCATGGTACGGCGTGAGGGCCGCATCGGTCAGAGGCGCCGCGACCGCGGGGTCGAGCCCGGCCGGCAGCGGGAGCAGGAACCGCTCATCGGGGATGAGCATGTAGTCAGCCATGCCACCGTCCAGCCCGAGGCCCCCACCTCCGGCGACGACGGGCGCGTTGGCCTGGTCCTCGCAGATTCCGTCCATGCCGAGGCGGCACGGCGCACAGCGGCCACAGCCCCAGGCGCCGAACACGGCGACACCCATTCCCACGGTCACGGAGGTGACGCCCTCGCCGACCTCGTGCACCCAGCCGGCAACCTCGTGACCGAGCGTGAAGGGGACAGCCCAAGGAAGGCCGCCTTCGTCGAATTCGTGCATCACGTGGAGATCCGAGTGACAGGCCCCGGCTCCCTCCGACCCGGATGGCACCGACCTGGCCCCGGCCCTGCTGTCGGCATGGGTATCTCGACCAGTTCGGGCTCGCTGCGCCAGGCGGTCAGTCGAAGTGCGCGCACGTTCTCTCCTCTACTGGGTTCCGCTATCGGACGACGTCCATGAACCGGACGACGCATTCGGCGATGCACGCCGGCTTCGCTGCTCCTTCCAGGTCGATCTCCCAGGTCTCGACGACCTGGATCCCGCTGTCGATGGGCGTGACGTCGTTGATCTGTACGCTGCCGCGGATGCGGGCCCCCGAAGGAACTGGCGCGGGGAAGCGCACCTTGTTGAGCCCGTAGTTGATCCCGGTCACCTCGCCCTCGAATCGCAGCAGCTCCTCGGCGAAGGCGGGGATCGACGACAGGGTCAGGAAGCCGTGCGAGATCGTGCCACCGAAGGCGGAGGCGGCGGCGCGTTCGGGGTCGACGTGAATCCACTGGAGGTCACCGGTGGCTCGGGCGAACTCTTCGATTCGCTCCTGCGTGACAGTGAGCCATCCGCTGGGTCCGAATCTCTGGCCGACGCGGGACCGTAGGTCCGCCGTGTCAGTGAGCACCGGCACTACTTGGCGTCTTCTCCGAATCCGTTGAGTGGCAGGGGGAGTCCGGGCACGTCGTCCTTGCCGTTGATGACGTTCTTGGCGAGGTCGATCTTGTCGTTGATGTCGGCCTGGGCGAGCATGTTGATGCGCTGTGCCTGGGGGGAGCCGGCGCCGTGCATCGCCTCGACCATGGTCGTGACGGAGGTCATGTTCTCGATGTAGCGGCCGACCTCGATGCGCTCCATGACGTCGTAGTCGGGGTTGGCGGAGTAGTACTTGCGGACCCAAGGTGCGATCTCGGGATTGTCGAGGGAGTCCGTGCCGGGCATGGTGGCGATGAAGCCGCCGGCGAGGTCGTGGGACAGTCGGCCGATCTCGTAGACGTTGCGCGTGATGTTCTGCTTGACCGTGTTGGCGCTGATCGGGTCGACCATCCACGAGCCGCAGGGCAGCTGGTAGCCCATCGCGGATGACGCCGATGGCCGAGGCGTAGGTGGTCTCGGTCAGGTGGACCATCTCGATGAGCTTGTCCTTGACGATGGCGTTCTTGTCGGTGCCGAGGATGCGGGTCATGAGTGCGGTGGCGCCGATCAGGACGTCGGCGTTGCCGCCCTTGCAGCCGCCGTAGTTGGCGCGGTGCCAGGTCGCGAAGTAGTTGACCATCGTGGCGCAGTGGCCGATCTCGCCGTTGAGGAAGACGCGCTCGTTCGGGACGAAGACGTCGTCGAACACGATCATCGCCTCGCCGCCGACGACACCGAAGCGGGTGTTGCCGATGTCGCAGCCCTTCTCGAGCTTGCGGGTGTCGTTGGACTGACGGCCGAACACGAACACCACGCCCGTCGGCGTCCGCCGGGACCGCGCAGGCGATCGCGTACGCCTCCTCGCCGGGCTGCATGCCCGTGCCCGGACAGGACGAGGATCTCGTGGGAGTTGATGCCGCCGGTGTTGTGGAGCTTCGCGCCGCGGATGACGACGCCGTCGGGGCGCTGCTCGACGACCCGCACGTACTGGTCGGGGTCTGCCTGCTCGCCGGGCTTCTTGGCCCGGTGCCCCTTCGGATCGGTCATCGCGCCGGCCAGCATGAGGTCTTCCTCCTGGACGTACGTCAGGTACTTCTTGAATCGCTCGTGGTAGTCGGTGCCGTTGGCCTCGTCGATCTCGTACGTCACCGCGTACATCGTGTTCAGCGCATCGAGGCCCACGCAGCGCTGGAAGCAGGTGCCGGTGGCCTGGCCGAGCAGGCGCAGCATCTGGATCTTCTTGACCAGGTCGTCGGGCCCCTGGTGGATGTGGGTGTAGCGGTGGATCTGCTTGCCCGTCAGGTGGCTGGTCGCCGTCATCAGGTCCTGATGCTCGGGCACGTGCGCGAGTTCGTACGTCTTCGCGACCGTGTTGATGTGAGGCGCGACGGACGGGATGGTCGACGACCGAGCCCTCCACGAGCTCGCCCCCGACGTAGGCGCGGATCTTCAGCGCGCGGAGGCTGTCCACGTACTGCTCGGGGGTCTTCAGGGTCATGGGCGTTCTCCTTCGTCGGCAGCCGGTGTGGGTGGTTCAGATGCGTTCGAAGATGGCGGCCAGCGCCTGCCCGCCACCGATGCACATCGTCACCATGCCGGCCTGCAGGTCGTCGAGTCCGGAGGTCGTGCACGAGCTTGCCGTGAGGATCGCCCCGGTGGCCCCCACCGGATGACCGAACGCGATGGCGCCGCCGTTCGGATTGACCTGTTCGTCGCTCATGCCGGTGGCCCGCATGACGGCGAGCACCTGGGCGGCGAATGCCTCGTTCAACTCGATGACGTCCAGATCCTCGATGGCCAAGTGGGTACGGTCGAGCAGGCGTTCCACGGCCAAGGTAGGGGCGAATCCCATCAGGGACGGCTCCAGGGCTGCGCGTGACCAGTCCACGAGGCGCGCGAGGGGTTCGCGACCCTGGGCGCTGGCGTCGTCCTCGCGCATCAGCACGACGGCCGCGGCACCGTCGTTGATTCCGGAGGCGTTCCCGGCCGTCACCGTGCCGTCCTTCGCGAACGCCGGGCGCAGGTTGGCCAAGGAGTCCAGATCGGTCTCGGGGCGCGGATGCTCGTCGTCGGCGATGGTGGTGATGGCGCCCTTGCGGCCGACGACGTTGACGGGCTGGAGCTGCGTGTCAAAGGCATGCCGGGCGACGGCGTCGGCGGCGCGCTGCTGGCTGGCGAAGGCCCAGGCATCCTGGTCCTCCCGCGACACTGCGTGCTCGCGAGCCACGTTCTCTGCCGTGACCCCCATGGGGGCGTTGCTCCAAGGGTCGGTGAGGACCGCCAAGGTGCCGTCCACCAGTGTTCGGTTATGTGTCCCGCTTCAGCTTGATGGTCACCTGCTGCGCCTTGGGAAGTTCACGGTAGTGCTCGAAGAACACGCGTACGTGACCACGATGGGTCTCCATCAGTTCGAGAATGTCTGCGATCACCTCGAGCAGTTGCTGCTCGGGTCCGAGGCCCACGGCGATCCGCTGCTGGTGTCGGTCGATGAGCAGGTCGATGAACTCACCGTGGATGTCGAACAGAATCTCGTCTTTGCTTGGGAAGTAGTGGTAAAGGGTGGGCTTGGCTACGCCGACCGCACGGGCGATGTCCTCCATGGTCGTGTTCGAGTAGCCCGCCTCGTCGAATAGCTCGGCCGCGGTGAGCACGATCTCAGCCTTGCGCTCCTCCGCGGTCAGCAGGCGTCGGGCCTGTCGCGTCGTGAGAGGCGGTGCCTCGCCTTCTCCCATGGACTTGCTCCTCCACTCCTTGTGGATGGCCTCGGCAAACGTGTCGACCAGTCCCGCGAAATTCGTGCCCCTGCCCACTTCAGAACTGAACTGGTCGGTTGGTTCCTGTGTGAACCTCAGCAGGCCTCGAAACCTGCTGTACCGAATGGTCACCCCCCAGCACGACCCGAGAGTAGCCGAGAACGCCCCCCTGGGTAAAGAAGTTTCACCCTGTGTATCCGGTTCAGGTATCGAGTTGGTCACGGTCGTGACCGAGGACACAGAAACCCCTTGACCGCGGTCGAGGAACGCTCTATCTTCGCCATCTACCGACCGACGAGTCGGGTGGAAGCCACACCAGGATGGGAGAGCGGCGGTGAAGACGGCGACCCTAGGCACGGTGGCGCTGCAGAGCACAGCTGGCCGCGGGTTGCTCCTCGACACCGCGTGCGGAACCTGCGCGCTCTGCCTCGACGGATACCCGGTGTGGTGTCGCAACCGCTCCACCAGGCTGTGACGCGACTGCAGTGGTCGATGGACGCTCAGGCGGACGCGGTTCTGACCATGTTGGGATGTGTCGCCGCCTTCGCGCGGGCCGACGTTCCCACGGACCACTCGGTTCTGGTTCTGGGCGATGAGTCCTGCGCACCGCTCGCCCGCATGATCGAGCGAGTCCACATCGGGGCGGTGTTCTTGGCAGAGGATCCTCGTGATCCTCAGGTCACGCACCAGCTCGCCTCGAACCGCCCCACCGGGCGAGCCGATGCGGTCGTGACGACGACGCGGGTGCGCGCTGCGGTCAAGGCCGTGCGTCGCGGGGGCCGCGTCTGCGCTGCGGCGTCGGATGACATCGCGTTCGAGATGCCGTCCATCACGGAGGTGGTTCAGCGCGAGGTCGCGATCGTCGGGGCAGCCGACGTGGTCGGCGCTGCACTGGCGATCGGCTCCGACGCACTGTCTGACCTGTTCACGCTCGCGGGCAACACGCCCTCCTGAACTTCTGCATGACGGCAACCGCCCCGACCGGGGCATCAGCGAAAGGTGATGAGATGGGTCGCACGCCAGATGGCACCTGGTCCGAGGAGTGGACTCCGCCGACCTACACGATCGATCGCAACGGCAAGATCGTCGGCTACGTCAATGATCGTCAGCCGAACAACTGGAATCGGTGGGGCGAGCTCGACGAGAAGGGCACGACGAACCTCCTGACGCCGGACAAGGTCGCGGCTGCTGCGTCGCTGATCAAGACCGGACAGGTCATCAGCTGCGCCATTCCTCTCGACAGCAAGGGTCCGGTCCACCCGACACGTACCGGCATCGTGCACATGTACGGCTACACGGGCACCGACTTCATCTCCGGCTCGGTGATGGGTCAGCAGTACCCCGGCTTCCAGGGCACGGATGACTACATCTTCATGCCGCTCCAAGGCAGCACCCAGTGGGATGGGATGGCGCACTTCTTCTACAAGGACACGATGTACAACGGCTTCTGGATCGGCAACGTCGAGTCCTACGCCGGGGCACGTCGTGGCTCGATCCACAACCAGAAGGACACACTCGTCGGTCGCGGCGTGCTGCTCGACATCCCGCGTCTGAAGGGGGTCGATCGCCTGCAGCCCGGATACGCCATCACTCCCGACGACCTGGATGCCGCCGCAGAGGCCGAGGGTGTCGAGGTTCGCGAGGGCGACATCCTCATCGTGCGCACAGGGCACATCCCCTTCTACTACTCGTTGACCGACAAGATGTCGTTCTGGGACGGCCGGGCACCGGGCATCGGGCGAGCCTGCGTCCAGTGGCTCGCTGACAAGGACGTGGCCGCATTGGCGATGGACAACATCGCAGTCGAGGTCGAGCCCTTCGAGGAGCCCTTTGATCACGTGTACCCACTGCACTCGATGCTCATTCGGGACTTGGGCCTGACGCTCGGTGAGGTGTGGTGGCTCGAGGACCTGGCGGACGCGTGCGCGGCCGAGGGTCGGTACGAGTTCTTCATCTCTGCACCACCACTGAATGTCACCAACGCCTCGGGTTCACCCACGAACCCTGTCGCGGTCCTCTAGCGGTCGTTCCTCGCTGTCCGCCGGGCGATCGACGAATCGCCCGGCGGACAGCGGACCGCCTCCACGTCCTGAGAATGGAGATCGAGTTGAGCAGCACTGAAACCCTTGCTCGCGAGCTTCAGCGCAGCCGTCGGATGGTTCTCGGCGAGATGCTGGCCCGCAATGCCCGGCAGTACCCGGAGAAGACTGCTCTGGTCTTCGAGGGCGGGTCACTGACGTTCGGCGAGCTCAACTCTCGCGTCAACAGGCTCGCCGGGGCGCTGGCCCGACGCGGTGTCACCAGCGGGTCCAAGGTCGCCGTCCTGATGTTCAACAAGCTGGAGGTGATCGAGTCCTACTTCGCCTGCCAGAAGCTGGGCGCCACCCCGGTGCCCGTGAACTTCCGGCTCGCCCGCCCCGAGGTCGAGTTCATCCTCGCCAATTCCGAGTCGGTCGGGATCCTGGTCGACGCCGACCTTGAGGCGCTCGCGGTCGAGTCGGCCTCGACGATCCCGGGCGTGACCTTCGTGCTCTCGCTCGCCGGCGACGGTGAATCGGTCGACGGCTACGAAACGGCGCTGTCGTCGGAAGCCGATGTCGAGCCCGACGTCGTTGTCGACGACGAAGACCTCGCCTTCCTCATGTACACGTCGGGCACCACCGGTCGCCCTAAGGGCGCGATGCTCACGCATCAGAACCTCATGTCCAACACGATCAACTGGACCATCGAGATGGAGGCCGGTCACGACGACGTGTGGCTGTCCGGGCTGCCGCTCTTCCATATCGGCGGCATCAACGGAGTGCTGCCCTTCATCTTCACTGGCGGCACGAGCATCCTGACGCCGTCGACGAACTTCGACGCTGCCGACTCCCTGAAGAAGATCGGCCAGTACGAGGTGACGATGTGCTACTTCGTCCCGACCCAGTGGCTGGAGATCTGCTCGCTGCCGGAGGTCTCGGACGTCGACACCAGTCGACTGCGGAAGGCTCTGTGGGGAGCCTCGCAGGCGCCCAAGAGCACGCTCGAGCTCTTGGTCTCGACCTTCCCGTCGGTGGGCATCGTCAACGCATTCGGGCAGACGGAGATGTCTTCGAACACGTGCTTCCTCAAGCCCGCCGATGCCATCCGGAAGATGGGCTCTGTCGGGCGAGCGGCGGTCAACGTCGAGGCCCGCATCGTCGACGACGAGATGAACGACGTCGCGTCAGGCGAGATCGGCGAGATCGTCTACCGCGGCCTGACCGTCATGAAGGGCTACTACAACAACCCCGAGGCCACCGCCGAGGCGTTCGCCGGTGGCTGGTTCCACAGCGGAGATCTCGTCCGCGCAGACGAGGACGGCTTCATCACCGTCGTCGACCGCAAGAAGGACATGATCATCAGCGGGGGTGAGAACATCTACCCCGTCGAGGTCGAGAGGGTGCTCGAGCAACACCCCGGAGTCGCCGAGGTCACCGTCATCGGAGTCCCGCATCCGCGGTGGGTCGAGACGCCCGTGGCGGTCGTGGTTCCGCGCGGGGATGCTCCCTCGGAAGACGAACTGATCGCCTTCGCCAAGGACCGCATGGCCTCGTACAAGAAGCCCAGCGGAGTGGTGTTCGTCGACGCGCTCCCGCGAAACGCCGCGGGAAAGATCCTGCGCCGCGAACTTCGCGATCAGTACGTCGACCTCTTCGGGGGCGGTGGGCAGTGACCCATACCGCCTCGATGCCGACCGCGACGCGTGACGCGTCCGGTCTGCTGCGCTATGACGTCGAGACAGCAGCGGACCTTCGCGCAGTCTCGACGCGACCGTCGCGTGCTGCCCGACCTCCGTCGCGGCCATCGACGATCACGGCACGATCACCTACGAGGGGCTTCGCTTCGAGGTGACCTCGCTGGCTGGCAAGCTGGCTGCGCGCGGGATCACGGCAGGTGACCGTGTAGCACTGCTCGGCGGGAACAGCATCGCGTTCACGGCAGCGTGCTGGGCAGTCTGGGATCTGGGTGCCATCCTCGTCCCGCTGAACTTCCGGCTCACCGCTGCCGACCTCGCGGCGCAGGTGACCGACTCTGGACCCTCGCTCCTTCTCATCGGCGGCACCCGGCGCGATCTCGGCGCTACCGTCGTCGCCCTCACCGGCGTGGACGCGGTCTTCCAGGAGGCAGGACGCCCGTTCCTAGCCGAGGATCCAGAAGCGTCCTACACGCCGGCGCCGCTGACCGGCGACTCGCCGCTGGCCATCCTCTACACGTCGGGGACCACCGGCCGTCCGAAGGGGGTGGTGGTCAGTCACGCGAATGCGCTGCAGAACAGCATCACGTGCATCGAGGTCATCGGTCGTCGCCCGGAGGATATTGAGCTGATCGTCGCGCCTCAGTTCAACGTGACGGGCCTGTGCTCGGCCACCATTCCGGTCGTTCGCAGTGGCATGTGCATGGTATTGATGGACGCCTTCGATGCCGAGCGCGGCGTCGCAGCCATCCGCGAGCACGGGGTCACCTCGGTCGTCGGAGCCCCAACTCTCTGGTGGCGACTGCTCGACGCTGCGGGAGACGAGGGCCTCCCGACTCTGCGACTCGCGCTCTACGGCGGCGCACCGATGCCGCGAGCGCTGCTCGACAGCATGCGTTCCGCGCTTCCCAACGCGGCGTTCGGCAACGGGTACGGCATGACCGAGACGTGCTCGATGGTCTGCTACGTCGGCGATGAGGACGCCGTCGAGCGGTCCGAGAGCGTCGGGCGACCGTTGCCCGTCACCGACCTGCGGATCCTCGATCCCGAGAGTGATCAGGAGACCCCCGACGGAGAGGTTGGCGAGGTCACGGTCCGCGGACCCCAGGTCGCCATCGGTTACTGGACCTCCAGGGCATCAGGCCGCTCGTCGACGCCGAAGGGTGGCTGCGCACGGGTGATGGCGCCCGTCTCGTCGACGGCTTCGTGGTCCTCGCTGATCGCCTCAAGGACGTCATCAAGCGTGCCGGGGAGTCGGTCTTCTCGATCGAGGTCGAGGAGATCCTGTACCAGCATCCCGCCGTGCTCGAGGCGAGCGTCACCGGAGTGCCTGATCCCACCCTGGGGGAGCGGGTGCTCGCCGTCGTCGTCCTCAAGCCCGGGTTCGACGCCGATCCTGAGGCTCTTCGGGATCACTGCCGCGCCAGTCTGGCCGGCTTCAAGGTTCCCTCGTTCGTCGTCTTCCGAGATGAGCTGCCGCGCAATGCGGGGGGCAAGGTCATCAAGGCAACGCTGAAGGAGGAGTTTGCCGCTCGACACGTCGAGTCCGGCTCGCAGTAACCGCCTGGCAGGGCGGCTCCACACCCACCACGACGGAGCCACATCGGCGATGTCAACAAAGGAGCAAGAACATGATGACAGGCAGGACTCGTCTTGCTGGTGCGGCGTTTGCGGCCGTCACGGCAATTGTGGCGCTCAGCGCCTGTACTAGCAGCACCACCTCCGACGCGTCGACCTCGGCTGCGGCTGCAGCCTCCGCGGCGAGCTCGGCAGAGGCATCGGCGGACAGTGGCGCGGCATCGGCCGCTGGTTCGCCTGCTGCGGACGGCCAGGCAGGTGCTGGCAAGCAGCTCGGCTTCGTCGCCGTGAACCTGAACTCCCCTAGTGTCACCCGCATCAAGGATGCCTTCCAGAAGGCCGCCGAGGCGCAGGGCTACACCGTGGAGGTGTTTGACGGTCAGGGCGACCAGAACGCAACGAACAACGCGGCGCTGAACTTCATCCAGCGCGGCTTCGCGGCCATCATCAACGATGCCTCGCCCAACGAGCAGATGACGGCCGTCGCCGACGCTGCCGAGGAGGCGGGCATCCCGTTCGTCTCGATCTACGGCGGCGCCCCCAATGGCGCGATCGACGCTGAGGTCGGCACCAACGAGTTCATCAACTCGTCCCTGATCACTCAGGAGATGGTGAACATGCTGAACGGCAAGGGTCGCGTCGTCCAGCTGAATTGGAACACCCTGGCCGCACTCGCCGACCGCACCGCAGCGTTCGACGCGGTCATGGGCCAGAGCAAGGGTGTCGAGGTCGTCAAGAAGATCGAGGTCAAGGTCCCCGGTCAGGTTGACGACGTCTACGCACAGCTGACCAACCTGTTCGCGTCCGACAAGAACATCGACGCGGTCTGGATCGGTTGGGACGAACTCGCACCGCCGGCCGTTCGCGCCATTCAGGAGGCTGGCCTCCAGGACAAGACCTTCGTGGTGGGCTTCGACGGCAACCCGTTCGCATGGGACCTGATCCGCAGTGGCTCGCCTTACAAGATGGAGCCGGCGAACCCGTTCGAGCCGATGGGCGAGAAGGCCGTCTCGACGGTCACCAAGCTCATCAACGGTGAGACGCTTCCCACGAAGACGATCTACATGAAGCCGTGTCTCATCAACGCCGAGACCGTCCCCGCCGAAGGTGAGTTCCCCGACTGGGAGAACTGCGCGTTCTTCCCGGGCGAGATTGGCTGAGGTCGGAGTCGTGACTGAGTCGGTGTCGGGACGGCCGCTTGACGGCCGTCCCGGCACCCTCCTCTCGGTGGAGGGTGCGATCAAGGATTATCCGGGGCAGCGCGCCCTGGATGGATGAGCTTCACGTCATGGAGGGGGAGATCCACGCACTTCTGGGGAGAAGGTGCAGGGAAGTAGCTGATCAAGGGGTCGGGGCAAAGGCCGGGGGGGGGGCCCAACCCTCCAGCCCGACCGGAGGCGCCCAAGCTTGGGAGGCCCGGAGGGAATCGGCTTCGTGTTCGTGACTCATCGACTGGCCGAGGTCTTCAAGATCAGCGACCGCATCACGGTCATGCGTGACGGCCGACTCGTCAACACCTGGAATGCCGGCGAACTGGACCACGACAGCCTCGTCGATCAACTCGTGGGCCCGGAGAAGTCGCTCGCCGACCCGGTGGACCGCGGCCATGTCGAGTTCGGCGACGTCGTGCTTGAGGTCAAGAACCTCGTGGGGTCGACGGTGCGCGGAGTGAGCTTCACCGTCCGCGACCGTGAGGTCCTGGGCATCGCGAGCCTCCCGGGCGAGGGCGCCCCGGAAGTGATCGATGCCCTGTACGGGATCAAGAAGACCTCGGGTGAGGTCACGGTGCGTGGCAGGCGTGCCAAACTCGGTTCACCGAGTGCGGCGATCTCGTCGGGCTTCGCGCTCGTTCCGAAGGATCGCCTGAAGCAGTCGATCGTCCCGGACCTCTCAGTGGCGGACAACGCTCTGCTCGCGGTGAGCGCCGAGTACATCACCGATCCGATCCTGCGTTTCGTGAAGCGGAGAGCCGCTCGAACAGCTGCGGCCGGGGTCGTTCAGCAGATGCGCGTGAAGACGCCGTCGCTCGACGTCCCCATTTCATCGCTCTCCGGCGGGAATCAGCAGAAGGTGATCATCGGCCGGTGGCTGATCCGCAAGGCGGATGTCTACCTGCTCGACTCACCCACCGCGGCCGTGGACGTCCACGCCAAGAGCGAGATCTACGGCTTCATTCGCTCGATCGCTGACAGCGGCGCAGGCGTCGTCTTCACCTCGACGGAGGTCGAGGAGTTTGCTCGCGTCTGCGATCGAGTCATTGTCCTGGCCGACGGCCGGATCCAGGGCGAACTAGTCGGGGACGACATCACCGTCGCTTCCGTCATGCGGCTTTCCTTCGGGAGGAAGAACGATGAGTAGCACCGCAGTCGAGCCTCAGGCGAAGCGGGGGACCGGACCCAACAAGTTCCTGGTCCTGTTCAGCAAGTACGGAACCATCGCCAGCCTCCTGATCTTCGTGATCTTATTCAGCGCCTTGCGGCCGCAGGTGTTCCCGACCAGCCTCAACTTCTTCAACATTCTCAATCAGGTGTCGATCCTCGGGATCATCGCCCTTGGTCTGACCATCCCGCTGGTTCAGGGACTGTTCGACCTGAGCATCGGCGCGATGGCGACGCTGGGTGGTTTCCTGGTCACCTTCCTGCTGGCGAACCAGACGATCGGCAACGTCTTCCTGGCGATCGGTGTCGTGCTGATCCTCGCGCTCTTCATTGGTTCCATCAACGGCGTGATCGTCAGCTATGCGGGCATATCCGCGTTCATTGCAACATTGGCGACCGGCTCGATCATGACCGGGGCCGTGCTCGGCATCTCCAAGTCACAGACCGTGCTGTCCGGCATCCCACCCGCCTTCCTGACGCTCGGTCAGGGCAAGCTCGGGCCCATTCCTTTCCCTGTGCTGATCATGGCCGGTGTGGCGATCATCCTGTGGATCTTCCTCACGTTCACACAGGTCGGTCGCAACATGTACGCCATCGGCGGCAACGCCGAGGCAGCGAGACTCTCCGGGATCGCCGTCAAGCGCTATCCGCTCCTCGCCCTTGCCATCTCGGCGGCCTGTGCGGCACTGGCCGGCATGGTCGTCTCGGCCAACCTCGGAGTCGGACGCCCGCAGGGCGTCGGTGAGACCTACCTGCTCGATGCGTTCGCTGCTGCCTTCATCGGAGCAGCGACTCTGCGCCCTGGGCGGTTCCACATCCTCGGCACCATCATCGGCGTGCTCCTCATTGGCGTCATCAACAACGGCCTGTCGATCCTCGGCGTCGAGACGTTCTGGCAGTACGTTGTCCGCGGTCTCCTGCTCCTCGTCGCCGTGTTCGGCGCCGGCCTGCTCTCGACGAGGCGACAATCACCGCTGATCGCACCGTCACCAGCGGCAGTCCCGTCGCGGTCGTTGTGGGCGCTGGTCGTGAGGGCAGTATCGGCCGCGCGGTCGTCGATCGACTTCTCGCGGACGGCTACCGCGTCGTCGCGTCCGACCTCGGGCGTCCGCTCGAGTCGCACCCCGGCTACGAGAGCGCTCCGCCGGAGCACCTCCGGGCCCTTGGCGCGAGCGATCGCGGAACGGGGCAGCTCGCTGTGCTGCCGTGCGACGTCAGCAAGGAGGCGGACGTCGTTGCCCTCTTCGCCTTCGCGCGAGACACGTTCGGTCGCGTCGATGCGGCGGTGAACTGCGCGGGTCTGGGTATCGGCCTCGTGCCGACCGTTGACCTCAGCCTCGACGACTGGCGCATCAACATCGACGTCATGGCCACGGGAGCGTTCCTCTTCGCACGCGAGGCCGCCAGATCGCTCGTGGCTCAGCACGAAGGCGGGCGCATCGTCACCATCGCGTCCCAGGCGGGCAAGACGGGACTGCCGCTGCTCACGGCCTACAGCGCTGCGAAGTTCGCGGTGATCGGCCTGACGCAGGCCATGGCCGCCGAACTCGGTCCTGAGGGCATCACGGTAAACGCTGTGTGTCCGGGCACGATCGACACGCCGCTGCTCCGCGTCAAGGGTGGCGTCATCGAGGCCTACACCGAGTCGACGGGGCTGACGGAGGACGACTACCTGCGGCGGCTGACGCGGCAGATTCCGCTCCGCCGGATGGGCCAGCCGGGCGAGGTGGCGGACGCGGTCGCCTACCTGCTGTCCCCTGGCGCGTCCTTCGTGACGGGCGAGGCCCTGAACGTCACGGGCGGACAGGAGATGCACTGACCATGCGCGCCGCCGTCTATCACGCACCCGAGCACGTCGCCGTCGAGTCTGTGCCGTCACCGGTGGCAGGACCCACCGACGTCGTGATCGACGTCGAGGCCTGCGGAGTGTGCGGGTCGGACGTCGCGAGCTACGCGCATGGTCACTACGTGGACGCCGGCCAGGTGATGGGCCACGAGCTCTGCGGCCGGGTCAGTGCGGTCGGACACGGAGTCGTCGGCATCGAGCTCGACGATCGGGTGATCGTGCGCCCCATGAGGTCCTGCGGTGAGTGCGGCTACTGTCGTGACGGGCAAACCCACCTGTGCGGAGCCACGACGGGTCGCTCCCTGGGCTACGGGACACCGGGAGGCTATGCCGAGAAGGTCCTGATGACCGACGCCGTCGCGGGACGTGACCTGTACGTCGTCCCGGACTCGCTGGATCCCCGCGACGCCATGTGGGGTGAGCCGCTGGCCGTCGCCCTGCACGCCGTGGCCCTGAGTGGCGACAATCCCACCATCCCGCTCGTCGTCATCGGAGGTGGCTCAGTCGGCCTGTGTGTCGCGGCAGCAGCCAAGGCGAGCGGCGCGACCGACGTGACCGTCGTCGAGCCGAGGGCCAACCGCCGTGACGCGGCCCGGGCGCTGGGGATGCGAACGGCGGACGGCTCGAATGGCGAGCCCTACCGGGAGGCGTCACGTGTCGTTGACGCCTCAGGTTCCGTGGCGGCCATCCGCGTGGCGATGACGGCCATGCGTCCCGGTGGGCGGATGGTCCTCGTCGGACTCGGTGAGGCGCCGCTGCCCTGGTTCGGCGGCCGAGTCGACCTCGTCGGTTCCTTCGCCTACACGGACGCAGACTTCGCCCGGGCCGTCGACCTCCTCATCAGTGGCGCAGTGCGGCTCGCCCCTCTGGTCACGCACGCATTCAGCATCGAAGAGACCGCGCTCGCCATCGTCGCATCCAAAGAGGAGCCGACGGTCGTCAAGTCCGTCGTCATTCCAGCACTGGCCCCCGCCTCGGAAGGGACACCATGACCACCTGCTCACCCGAAACGCAGCTCGAGCTCTATCGCGGCATGCTCCGCGTCGCGCTCTGGGAGCAGAAGCTCCTGCGCTTCATCGAGGAAGGCCGGACCTTCGGCTTCTACCACGCAGGCCGAGGGCAGGAGGCCACTGCCGTTGGCGCTGTTACGGCCCTCGGGCGCGAGGACTACCTGCTGTACGACCACCGCGGCATGGGCCACGCCATCACAAAGGGCGTACCTCTCGACAAGCTCTTCGCCGACTTCCTCGGCTTCGAGCAGGGCACGACACGCGGGCTCGGAGCGGGCATCGTCCACATTGCGTGGCCCGAGGTCGGCGTGCTCGGCCAGAGCGGGACGCTAGGCGGCGGCTTCCCGATTGCGGCCGGTGCCGGCATCTCCATCCGCTACTTGGAGCAAGAGCGGGTCGTCCTGTGCTTCTTCGGCGAGGGTGCGTCCAACCGCGGCACATTCCACGAGGCGGCCAACGCCGCATCGCTGTGGAACCTCCCGGTCATCTGGCTATGCGAGAACAACGGCTGGGCCGTTTCCGTCGCGGCCTCCGAGGCACTGAGCGTTCCGCAGGTCGCCGATCGCGCGTCTGCCTACGGGATGCCGGGAACCGTTGTCGACGGAATGGATCCGGTCGCGGTCTACGACGCCGTAGCCGTGGCCGTCGAGCGCGCTCGCCGAGGCGAAGGACCGTCCCTCATCGAGGCAATGACGTACCGCTACCGCGGTCACTACGAGGGAGACCCCACCTCCTATCGCACCGATGAGGAGGTTGCCGAGTGGCGTGCCAAGGATCCCCTGGTCACGTTCCCTGCGCGCCTGATTGCCTCTGGCATCGCCACGGAGCAGACGATCGCTGACATCGCGGCGGAGGTCGAGGCACAGATCGAGCAGGCAGCCGCACTTGCCCTCCAGGGGACTCTGCCGCCCGAGTCCCGCATCCACGAACACCTCTACGTCTGACCAGGAGTCGACTGATGGCAGTCATGAGCTACGCACGGGCAATCCGCGAGGCATTGGCGGAGGAGCTTGAGCACGATCCGATGGTCTTCATCATGGGGCAGGACGTCGGTGCGTTCGGGGGTGCTTTCGGCATCACGAAGGGCCTCCAGGAGCGCTTTGGCAAGAAGCGGGTCTTCGACACCCCGATCTCGGAGAACTTCCTCGCCGGCGGTGGGGTAGGGGCTGCCCTGACCGGACTTCGCCCCGTCGTGGAACTCCAGTACGCCGACTTCATCGAGGTCGCGATGGACGAGATCTACAACAAGGCAGCCAAATGGCGCTACATGCACGGTGGCCTGCAAGAGGTGCCCATGGTGCTACGGGGGCCAAGCGGTGCCGCCAACGGTGCCGGCCCAGAGCACTCGCAGTGCCCCGAGAGCCTGCTCCTGTCCGCGTCCGGACTCCATGTGGTCACGCCGTCGACCCCCGCCGACGCGAAGGGCCTGCTCAAGAGCGCCATCCGATCCAACAACCCCGTCATCTACTTCGAGCACAAGGGTCTCTACGGCCTCAAGGGCGAGGTGCCCGAGGGTGAGCACCTCGTGCCCATCGGCGTTGCCAATACGGTGCGTCCCGGACGCGACGTGACCGTGGTGGCCTGGCAGCAGATGGTCCATCGCTCGATGAAGGCGGCCGAAGCGCTCGCCGCGGAGGGCATCGAAGTCGAGATCATCGACCCGCGTGGTGTCCGCCCGCTGGACATGCCCACGATCATCGAGTCGGTCAAGCGCACCGGTCGCCTGGTCGTCGTGCACGAGGCACCGGCACCGGGGAACGTCGCGAGCGAGGTCTCCGCTTACGTCGCGGAGAACGCCATCGAGTACCTCGCTGCACCCATCAAGCGCGTGTGCGCGGCGGACGTGCCGATCCCGCAGAGCACGCGCCTCGAGCAGTTTGCGATCCCTTCGGTCGACTCGATCACCGCTGCCATTCGCTCGACCCTGAACTGATCACGAGACGGAGACACACACCGTGCTGAAGCTGTTCCTGCCCCGCTTGGGGCAGACCATGGAGGAAGCCCTTCTCGAAGTCTGGGTCGTGTCACCGGGAACGCCGTTCGAGATCGGCGCAGTGCTCTACGAGGTTGAGACGGAGAAGGTAACGACGGGCGTCGAGGCAACTGTCGCCGGGACGATCGTGCGGTCGCTAGCCGCTGACGGTGACCGCGTCGAGGTCGGGACCCTGCTGGCCGTCATCGCCGAACCCGGCGAGATGCCGACCGAGTCCGAGATCGACGCCTTCATCTCCGGCGAACCGATCGCTTCCGACGTTCCCGCGCCGCCGGTGCCGATCGTTGAAGCGCCTCCGGCAGCCACCGACATCCCGCCCGGTGATGATGGTTCCGAGCCGGTGCGAGCGATGCCCAAGACCCGGGCCCTGGCGAAGGCGCTCGGTGTCGACATCGCGGCAGTGGCACCACGATCGCCGGGTGAGGTGATCACCGAGGACCGGGTGCGGGCAGGCGTCGACGCACCTGCTGCCACGCCTGCTGTGACTCCTCCAGCACCCACTGCTGTCCTGGCTCCGGTGGTGGCACCCCTCGCGGTACCTGCACCTGCAACTGCTCCCGTTGAACCTGCACCGCTGCCCGACGGCATCGACATCCGCGAGCGGCGACGGCTCTCGGGAATCCAGCGGCGGATGGCGGAGGTCACGACACGAACGTGGACGACCGTCCCTCAGTTCAGCCAGTCGGTCGACGTCGACGCGTCGAGCTGGGAGCGTCGTCGCGATGAGCTGCGGACATTGACCGCCATGGACGTCGGCTACACCGACCTCATCCTCTCCGCGATGGTGCGGGCTGTGCAGGAGGTGCCCGAGGTCAACAGCAGTTACGCAGGCGAGGAACTGCTGATCTACCGGGACATCAACATCTCGATCGCCGTGGACTCACCGCAGGGCCTTCAAGTTCCTGTGCTGCACCGAATGCAGGACCTGAGCGAGGCCGGTCGCGCTCGACTTCTTCGCGATCGCACGGCCCGGGCGCGCGAGGGAGCCCTCGGCCTCGACGACGTGAAGGGCGGCACGATCACGATGTCCAACCTCGGTCGATACGGGATCGAAGGTGGCATGCCGATGCTCACGACCCCGCAGGCAGCGATCGTCTTCGTTGGGGCCATCGTCCCGAAGGTGATTCCCGCTGCCGGCGGCATCGCCGTGCGGCCGATGTGCACGATCGTGACCGCGTTCGATCACCGCGCCGTCGACGGCGCCACTGCTGCTCGTTTCACCTCCACGCTGCGAGGGCTACTTCAGGAGGACGGGTCATGACCACGGAGACACAGACAGGTATGTCGGCTGGGTTCGACCTGCACGGACGTCGGGTCTGGATCACGGGTGCCAGTCGCGGCCTCGGACGGTCGGTCGCGCAGGGATTCCTGGACGCCGGAGCAGACGTCGCGCTGACGGCCCGGACCGTGGAACCGCTGGAGGACCTGCGTCGGACCTACGAGGGCACTGGACAGCGAATCCTCGTTCTCCCGTGCTCGGTCGGTGACTCAGGTGAGGTCGACCGGGCGGCGGCACAGATCGCCGCGGCGTAGGGGTGGCCTCGACGTCCTGGTGAACGCTGCCGGCGTGAGCCCGACGTTCAAGCGTGCGGAGGAGGTCGAGGACGACGAATGGGAATCGGTGGTCGGCGTGAACCTCACCGGCACCTTCTACTGCTCACGCGCCGCCGCCCTGGTGATGCTCTCGGGCGGTGGCGGGTCGGTCGTCAACATCACGAGCATCCACGCGCGTGTCGGGATGGCCCGCCTCGCGGCCTACAGCGCCAGCAAGGGAGGGATCGAGGCGCTCACGCGAACGCTCGCCCTCGAGTGGGCAGCCGAAGGAATCCGCGTCAACTCGGTCTCACCCGGCTACTTCGCCACCGAGATGACCGAGGGCCTGCGCAGCAGCGACAAGTGGCGAGAGCGACTTCTGGATCGCATCCCCTTGGGCCGATTCGGTGAGCCGCACGAGATGGTGCCAGCAGTCCTCTTCCTCGCGTCTCCGCTGTCGAGCTACATGACGGGTTCGTGCCTGACGGTCGACGGCGGCTGGACATCTGCGTGACCACCAACAGGACCGTCCGTCTGGCTCGCCGTCCCGTCGGGGCGACCACCGCGCCGACCACTGGAGCATTGCGGACAAGCCGGCGCGCGACCACGGGAGCGAGAGTTCGTCGTTCGCGTGGACCTGGTCTCGCTCGATCCGGCGATGCGGGGATGGCTCGACGAGTCCCTCGTACCTGCCGCCGGTGAAGCTCGGCGATGTGATGCGCGCGGGAGCGGTGGGCACCGTCATCTCCTCGCGCCACCCTCGCTTCCCGGAAGGCACCGTCGTTCAGGGGATGTTCGGCGCCCAGAGGTTCGCCGCGTCCAATGGCGCGGGCGTGACCGTCGTCGACAACAGCCTGGGCTCACCTGAGATGTACCTCGGGGTGCTCGGTTCGACGGGACTGACTGCCTACTTCGGCCTGCTCGAGTACGGCAAGCCTCGACCTGGTGACTCGGTCGTCGTGTCCGCCGCCGCGGGAGCGGTCGGGTCGATCGTCGGCCAGATCGCCCGGCTGTCGGGCCGCCGGGTGGTCGGTCTGGCGGGCGGCCCGGAGAAGTGCGAATTCGCTCGCCCGCGAGCTCGGCTATCACGCGGCCATCGACTACCGGACCGCTGACCTGCGGAGGTCCTTCGCCGCGGATTGCCCGAACGGCATCGATGTGTACTTCGACAACGTCGGTGGTCGGATCCTCGATGCCGCGCTCGCGAACCTCGCCATGCACGGACGCGTGGTCATCTGCGGAGCGATCGCGCAGTACAACGACACCGAGGCTCCCACCGGTCCCAAGAACTACTGGAAACTACTCGTCAACCGCGGCACGATGCGCGGGTTCCTCGTCTTCGACCACGCAATGGAGTACGCCGTCGCACGAAGACGCCTGGCGGATTGGGTTCGAGGCGGACAGATCGTGGCGCCCGACACCGTGGTGAAGGGCTCGCTCGATGACTTCGACGAAGTGTTCAACCGGCTGTTCACCGGTGCCAACGTCGGCAAGCTGATCCTGGACATCTCCGAGTGAGCGACACCTCCGCGTGGTCGTCGACCGTGGTCGGCGACGTCGCCGTCCTCGCATTCGAGCGACCTCCGCTGGGGACCATCCGGTATCGCGACGTCCAGGATCTCGAAGCCCATCTCGTCACCGCGGTGGCAGAGAAGCGTCGAGCCGTGGTGCTCACGGGTCGGGGCGACGTGTTCGTGCGCCATGCCGACCTGGAGGACCTGGCGTCGACGGCGGCCAGGCCGACCGGTCTCCGGCGATCCGACGTCGTGGATTCGCGTGCTCAGGCTCCTCGACCGAGGCCCGTTCATCACGGTCGCTGCGATCAACGGGCAGGCATGGGGTGGGGGACTGGAGATCGCACTGAGTTGCAACATCAGGGTGATGGATGAGGTGGCCACGCTGGCCTTTCCGGAGGTCGCGCTTGGCATCGTGCCGGGCGTCGCGGCGCATCGAGCCATTGCTGCGCTGCCAGAAGGGCGGATCATGGACCTGCTCCTGACCGGGCGTATCCTCTCCGCCGCAGAGGCACTCGACTGGGGACTCGTGACGAGGATGGTCGCTGCCGGCACGTCGGTCGAGGCTGCGATCGCCGTCTGCGAGCAGATCGACCGGTATCCGCAGAGGGCTGTGGTGGCCGCTCGTGACCTCGTGGTCGCGGCACGCGACCAGGACGAGCGCGAGACGTCGCACGCAGAGCGACGTCTGGGCCGAACTCGCAGTGCTGCCCGACACCATCGCGATCGTCGACGCGGCTCAGCAGAGGTACCTCGAGGGCGCCGAATCCGTGGGCGCATTGGGCATTGAGGCAACAAGCCGCGACAGAGGTGAGGAGTAGCCATGGGCTTCGTCAAGACGTCAGAGGAGATCAAGGCCATCGAAGGCGCCCTGACCGGCGTGGAGTTCGTCGGCGGGGAGATGCTGTCCGTCGACTTCCTCGTCGATCCCGCGACGGTGGAGCGAATACTGCCAGCTCCGCTGCAGCCGGCCAGCACTCCTCGGATGACCGCCACTGTGGGGCGGTGGCGAAGCAACTGCGTCGGTGACTTCGGGGGCGGCGCGCTCTACATCGCCGCGCGGTACGGCGACATCGCGGGCGACTACGTCCTCACGATGTTCATGGACTCCGACTCGGCCCTGATCTTCGGCCGCGACCTCTACGGGGAGCCGAAGAAGATCGCCCGCTGCGGCCTCTACCGGCAGGGCAGCACCTTCAACGGCTTCATCGAGCGAGGTGGCGTGCGCCTGATCGAGATCGACGCCGACCTTCCCACCAAGGTGCCCCCGTCACAGGGGGTGGGGCGCAACTTCAACGTGAAGTCACTCCTCGGCGCGAACGGCGTGGGACTGCAAGACGATCCGGTCCTGACGCTGGCCGAGTTCGACACGCGAATCGACTTGCATCGAGAGGGTGACGCCGTGCTGACACTGCGTGGCACTGTGCACGACCCACTGGACGAGGTCGCTCCCGTGCAGATTCTGTCGGCTCGCTACGTGGAGGCCGACATGACCGCGTCATGTCGGGAGCTCGCGAAGATGGACGCCGCGGCGTTCCTCCCCTTTGCATACGGGCGCATGGACGACTGGTCGCAGATGGTCACAGGCACGTTCGCCCCGGCGGCCGATCAGCGTGCGGTGTAGCCGCCATCGGCCGTGTAGTAGCTGCCGGTGATGTTCGACGCCTCGTCGCTGGCGAGGAACGCGACCAGGGCAGCCACCTCCTCTGGCTCGCCGAGACGAGCCTGAGGGACCGTGGCCAGCATCGCCTGAAGCGCCTCGGGTGTAAGGGCATCGGTGCCCAGCGGGGTCCTGATGAACCCGGGCGCGATGGCGTTTGCACGGATGCCCTGCTGCCCGTACTCGATCGCTGCTGTGCGAGTGAGACCGACGACTCCATGCTTGGACGCCACGTATGCGGAGGCTCCGGCGAATCCCACCGATCCCAGGATCGAGGACATGTTGACGATGGAACCGCCTCCGCTGGCGATCATCGCGGGGATCTGCGCCCGCATGCAGAAGAAGACGCCATCGAGGTCGACGCTGAGCACGGCGCGCCACGAGTCGACGGGAAGGTCGGCGATCGGCATCTGTTCACCACCGATGCCTGCGTTGTTCACGCCGATGTGCAGCGCTCCGAACTCGGACACCGCGAAGTCCACAATCCGCTGCGCGGCAACAGGATCCGAGACGTCGGCTTCGAACGGACGCGCTGCGTCACCGATGTCGGCTGCCACCCGTGCGGCTCCCTCGCCGTTGATGTCGGCGACCACCACCTTGGCGCCGCGCAAGGCGAGTCGTCGCGCAATCGCTTCACCGATGCCTGCACCAGCTCCTGTGACGATGGCAACCTTGTCCTGCATGCGGGCCACGCTCCTTCACATCGTTGGGGAACTATTCACAATAGGCCGCCAAAACCCACGCGCGACAGTGTTCTGGTGCACCTGTGAGCAGCGCCATCGTCATCGCGTACGCAGTCGGCGCGATCCTCGGACTCCTGTCATCGCGCCACGATGGCCTGGCCCGAGTATGGCCTCGCCTCGTGCGCGCGCAGCTGCTCGTTGCCACTGTCGCGTTGTCCATCGTGGCGGTGTGGCGCATCGAGGGCCTAGCAGACTTCCTTTGGCCGGTCATCATGATAGGGGCCTTCGCTGTGGTCCTCGGGGCGTCGCTCGCGACCACCGGAACCGGGAAGGGCCAGGCGGGCGGGGCGGCCATGCGAGCCTGGGCAGCAACGTCGAACATCTCGTTCTGGGTGATCCCGATCGCGGCGGCTTCGATCGGGCCAAGTGCGGTCGTGGTGGCAGTACTCGTCGACCGGCTCGGAGCGCCGCTCTGGGCGGTGTTCATCTGGCTGCTTCGGCGCGATGCGCCGCGTCCGCAGCGAAGGGCCACTTCGTGGATTGACCAGTCCCCGATGCTTGCCCTTGTCGTGGGGCTCGTGCTGCGGGCCACCACGCCGGCGCCGGATTGGACGACCGTGACTCCGCTCCTGCTTGTTCCGCTCCTGGCCGTCAGCGGGTCGGCGTTGTTTGTTGGTTCCATCCTGCATCCGGCTCAGCGGATGAGCGCGCGGCCGGGCATGCGCGCGTGGGTGCTGCTGGTGGGTCTGCGCGTCCTTCTCTTCGCGCCGATCGCCTGGTACGCGCCAAACCGGGCCGTCGCCCTGGTCGCCGTGCTCTGCGGATTGTCGATACCGGCCTTCGGACCCGCGCAGTTCTCGACGGTCTACGGGTACCGTGAACCCGCAGTCGCCGCCAGCACCCGATACGGCTGGTTCGTGGGCGCGGTCGGCTTGATTCTTGCGCTCTGGTACTCCAGCTTCACAGCGTGATCCCGATCGTGGATACGAGTCTGCCGCAGGCCCTTGACCTGTGCTGGGGAAGCGCTTACCGTCAGCCTAACCGACCGACGGGTCGGACGGGAAGAGCAGTCCGGTCAGCTGCGGGAGGCATCCAGTGATCAGTCAGCGCGTATCGCTCGTGACGGGAGCGGCCAGCGGAATCGGACGTGCCACTGCCAAGCGCTTGGCGGCCGACGGACCTGTCGCCGTCTGCGACATCTCGGACGACGCTGGGCAGGGGGTCGTCGACGAGATCGCTGCGGCCGGCGGTCGGGCCATCTTCGTGCACCTCGACGTCTGCGTGGAGCAAGATTGGGTCGACGCAGTTGCGACGGTACTCGAGATCTTCGGTGGCATCCACGTCCTCGTCAACAACGCGGGAATCGGGGACTGGGATCGCATAGAGGAGACGTCGCTCACGACGTACATGGACACGATCGCGGTGACCCAGGTCGGTACGTTCCTCGGCCTCAAGCACTGCGCCGAGGCATTGAAGGCGTCGGGGGCTGGATCGGTGGTCAACATGTCCTCGATCTTCGGCGTCAGCGGTGGTTTCGGGGGAGTGTCGCCGGGCTATCACTCCGCGAAGGGTGCGGTCCGTGTCCTCACCAAGTCCGCTGCGCTCGGGTGGGCCAAGGAGGGGGTTCGGGTGAACTCCATCCATCCTGGGGTGATCGTCACCCCTCTGATCGATCGCGTTGAAGACCACAGCGCGCTGATTGCCATGACCCCTATGGGAAGACTCGGCCAACCGGAGGAGGTCGCCGAGGCCATCGCCTTCCTCGCCGGACCGGGATCCTCGTTCATCACGGGCGCGGAACTCGCCATCGACGGCGGGTTCCTCGCGACGTGACGCTCCCGGAGATCAGGACCGGTAACGACGCGAGGAGTGCGCGAGCCCTGGGAGACGGATCGTTCGTGAGAGTCGAGGACTTCTCCTGCGGCATATGCGAGAGCTGTGTGGCCGGCTGGCCGCTCTGGTGCCCCACACCCCAGGAGAAGGGGAACGAACTCCTTGCGTGCCTGACCGATCACCGGACCGACCGGATCTTGCAGGCGCTGCTGCTTGCTGACGCCTGCCTGGCCGTTCGTGGTGACCTCGGCGCTGACGCTGTGGTTGCCGTGGTGCAGCAGGACGAGGGTGCTCGGGCCCTCACCGTGGCGATGGTGAGCCTGGTCCATGGGGGGCGGGTGCTCTCGGGACCCACGACGCGCGACGCCGAGCTGCGGGAGCAGGTGGGTCGCCTGTCCCCCAGTGGTCGGGCCCGCATCGTGGCCACGACCGGATCGGTACGGGACGCAGCGAAGGCCGTGGAACGGGGTGGCTTCGTGTGTGTTGCCGGCCCACTCACCGATGCCCCATCGGTCACCGAGTTCGTCCAGCGCGAACTGTGCATCGTCTCGCCCCGCAACCTCAGGGCTTTCGTCGCATCAGCCGGTGGCGCCGACGTGGTCGCTCGCGCCGTCGCCGCCACGGGACGGGCACCCATCGAAGGACTAGGGGGGAGGCTGAATGCGTGTGGCGACGTTCGTCGAGCCAGGGTCGCTGTCCGTTGTGAGGGTGGACGATCCACGCCCTGGTCCCGACGACGTCGTGATCGGAGTTGAGGCGTGCGGGGTCTGCGGATCCGATCTGGCTAGCTACTTCCACGGCCATTACGTCATTCCGGGGCAGGTCCTCGGGCACGAGATCAGCGGGCGGGTTCTGGCGCTCGGCGAGAATCTCAGGTCCGCCGGTGGGCTCGAGGTGGGCGACAGGGTGGCAGTGAAGACCGCGCGAGCGTGCGATCACTGCTACTACTGCCGGGCCGGATCACCGCAGCTGTGCGGTGATTCCGGCAGGCGCTCCTTCGGCTACGGCACGCCGGGTGGCTTCGCGGACGTCATCGTCCTCGATGATGCGGACCTCGCCAATGAGGTCTTCAAGATGGACGGGCCGTCGGCGCTCGACGTGATGTGGACGGAACCGCTGGCGGTCGCCGTCCATGCGGTCCAGCGAGCTAGGCTCGCGCCCGACGATGACGTCCTGATACTGGGGGGTGGTTCCGTCGGCCTCTGCGTCACCGCCGCAGCCCGCGCCGCGGGCGTCGACGCCATCACCGTCTCCGAGCCCATGGCCGAACGACGCACTGCCGTGTCACGTCTCGGAGCCGTTGCGATGGCACCCGGGGAGCTTGCCGGACGAGGACCGTGGGCCGTCGCGATCGATACGTCCGGGGTGGGCGCCGCGATCGCTTCGGCGACCGACCGCCTTCGACCGGGCGGCCGAATCGTCTGCGTCGGACTCGGGGATGCGCAGCTGCCGGCAGGGCGGGGACCCGTGGAGGTCGTCGCGTCCTTCGCCTATACCGATGCCGACTTCCGCTTCGCTGCTGGGCTGATCGCGTCGGGTGCCGTCGCGCTCGGGTCGTACGTGTCCGCCACGTTCCCGCTCGCCCGGATCAACGAGGCCTTCAGGTCGAATCGGACCGACCCGTCGGTCGTCAAGATCGCCATCGTTCCCTGACCGCGGCGGAGACATTACTCGAAAACCATTGACAGCCGTGCACGCGTGATGAATGCTGATCCACCAGACAAACCGACTATTCGGTCGGGAACGATTGAACCGGAGGTGTGGCGTGCCAACGACGACCAGGGCGCGATCGCTCGACTCGACGAGTCGTTCCATTTGCAGCGGGCGGCCTTCCTGCAGAATCCCCGCCCTTCCGCCGCCGAGCGCCAGGAGGCCTGCGCGCCGTCGGGCCCATGATGCTCAAGAACCGCATGAACATCCGGGACGCGGTCGTCGCCGACTTCGGCTCGCACCCGGGGCTGTTCGCGGACATGGTCGAGACGCTGGGTGTGATCGCCCGAGCGGAGTTCGCCATCGAGAATGTCGAGGAGTGGATGAAACCGGATCGGCGGTACTCCGACTCCTCACGCTTCGGAACGGGTTATGCAGAGGTCCGCAACGACCCCCTCGGCGTGGTCGGCAACATCGTGCCGTGGAACTTCCCCTATGACCTGAGCATCGGGCCGCTGATCGACATGCTCGCGGGCGGCAACCACGTGATCATCAAGCCATCGGATCTCGGGCCCGCCTGCGGCCAGCTACTGCAGGACATGATCTCGGAGGCGTCGACCGCGACCTCGTCGATGTCGCCGTAGGTGGCCTCGAGCTCGCCAAGTACTTCCCAACGCTGCGCTGGGATCACCTGATGTTCACGGGCAGCCCCGCCCTCGGAAGGCAGATCGCGCAGGTCGCTGGCGGCACCCTCGTTCCGATGACCCTTGAGCTCGGCGGCAAGTGCCCGGCGATCGTCACCGAGGACGCGGTCGACCACAAGTCGGTCAGCCACATCCTGGGAATCAAGACGATCAAGAACGGCCAGATGTGTAACACGGTCGACTACTGCCTGGTCCCCAGGGGCCAGGTTCAGGAGTTCGTCGATATCGCGAAGGCGCACGTCAGTGCGAGCATGCCGGCCTATTCCACCACGGACGATTGCACGGGGATCATCACTGAGCGACACCTGGATCGGTTGATCGAGATCCATGCGGAAGCGGTGGCTACGGGGTTCCTGAGGACCTCGACTTCAACACGCTGGCCGGTCTCGGGACCTGGGCTGCGTACACCGGCTTCCGTGATGTCGCCAGCCAGGTCGAGGGCGAACTGAACAACCAGACCTTCCTCGACCAGGCCAACAAGACCACGGCGCTGGATACGGGCGGGATGGTGCCGGAGCTCGACTTCACCAAGCCGTGGACCGACGGGCTGGAGGGCTACACCCGCCTGTTCAACCGCGGTGCCGTTCTCAGCCAGCTCCAGAACGGACTCGTTGTTCCGTTGACGTCGGAGTTCGAGGACATGTCGAACCTCGCCATGGGCAAGCCGCAGTAACCGAGCACCAGGTCCTGCCGGCCGGCCGAGGCTGGCCGGCAGGACCGCTTCCTCACGACCCTTGAGGTGACGGACAGCGGAAGGTAGGTAGCCGACGTGGAAGAGGTCATCAGGTTCGCCCTGCTGGGCTTCGGCGTAGGGGCGCTGTACACACTGGCATCGCAGGGCCTGATCGTCATCTACCGCGGTGCGGGGGTGCTCAACTTCGCCCTCGGAGCGATCGGGATGGTGGGCGTCTATGCCGCGTGGGAGCTGCAGGTCAACTACGGCGTGCCCTTCATCCTGGCGTCCACCGTCGGGGTGGCTGTCGCAGCGCTACTCGGGGCGCTGACGCACATCCTGATCATGAAGCACCTCTGGCAGGTGTCACCGCTCGTCCGAGTCATCGCCACGCTTGGTGTCCTCATGACACTGCAGTCGCTTGCGATCATCCGCTACGGCTCGAACTCGGTCGTGGTGGTGAGCAGCCTGCCGACGACGAAGTGGCACATCACGGAGAAGATCGTGATCTCCGCGGATCGCATCATCCTCATCACGATCGCCGTCGTGGTGAGCTTCGGACTGTGGGCGCTTTACCGCTACACCCAGTTCGGGCTCGGGACGACGGCCGTCGCTGAGAACCAGCGTGCCGCCTCAAGCCTGGGCTGGTCCCCGGACTGGATCGCCACCCTCAACTGGGCGATCGGCTGCGGACTCGCCGGGCTGGCCGCGATCCTCATCGCTCCCATCGTCACACTGCAGCCGACGATCATGACGAATCTGATCCTCGCCGCCACGGCCGCCGCCCTGCTGGCAGGATTCCGCTCTTTCCCGCTGGCCCTGGTGGCCGGCATCCTGATCGGCGTCCTCCAGACCGAGATCAACCGCTTCGTCCAGACGCCTGGAGTCGGGCAGGCGATTCCGTTCCTCCTCATCGTCATCTGGCTCGTCATCAAGGGACAGGCCCTGCCCCTGCGTGACTTCGTGCTTCAGCGGCTCCCGAGCGTCGGCACCGGTCGTATCCACCCGTATGCGATCGCGTTCGCGTCCGTAGTGGTCATCATCCTGCTGTCGATCTCCAACCTCCAGTGGAGTGCGGCCATCACGACCACCATGGCGGCCGCGATCATCCTGCTGTCGATCGTCGTGCTCACCGGCTACACCGGGCAGCTGTCGCTCGCCCAGTACGCCATCGCGGGCTTCGGAGCCTGGGTGGCCGGCAGACTCGACGCGACCACGAGCATCGGTTTCTGGGCGGCGTTGGCGATTGGCGTCGTGGCGACGGTTCCCGTCGGAGTCCTGCTAGCGCTGCCCGCCGTACGCACGCGAGGGATCAACCTCGCAATCGTCACGCTCGGGCTTGGAACGACGATCGAGTTGATGCTGTTCAACAACAAGGACTTCACCGGCGGGATCCCGGGCACGCAGGTGAGCTCTCCGTCGCTCTTCGGCATGGACATCAGCGCCGTCGGGGCGCCTTTCCAGTGGGGCGTGTTCAACCTCCTCGTCCTCATCATGGTGTCGCTCGCGGTCGCGAACATCCGGCGTGCGCGCAGTGGTCGCCGTCTCATTGCTGTCCGCACGAACGAACGCGCTGCGGCGGCCCTTGGCATCAGCGTCACGCGAGTCAAGCTCTACGCCTTCGGGCTTTCCGCCGGGATCGCGGCGCTCGGCGGCATCATGCTGGCCTACCAGAGCACGTCGATCAACTATCAGAGCTTCACGAGCTTCTCGTCCATCTCCGCGGTTGGCTACGCCATGCTCGGCGGCATCGGCTACATCACGGGGCCGATCTTCGGCGGAACCATGGCTCCGGGTGCCCTGAACTTCCAGATCTTCGACCTGTTCGGGACCGACTTCGGCAAGTACGTGCCGCTCATCGGAGGGATCCTCTTGATCCTCATGGTGCTGGCCAACCAGAACGGCATCGCCAAGGAGTCGATCGCCCAGGTGGCCTGGGTGCGGTCGAGGCTCGTCAAGGCGATGCCCTTCATGGCCGCCCGCCCACGACCGGAGATCGAGATCCCTGCCCTGGGGGAGGTCGAGATGGTGAGCCCGGTGACACTCCGGGTCGAAGAGGTGTCGGTGGTCTATGGCGGAACCACCGCCGTCGACAGGGTCTCCCTGACCCTCAAGCCGGGCACGATCCTCGGACTCATCGGACCGAACGGCGCTCGGCAAGACCTCATTCATCGATGCGGTGACCGGGTTCACGAAGCCCGCACATGGAGGACTGTTCCTCGATGACGTCGACATCACGCACTGGTCGCCGGGCAAGCGTGCACGGGCCGGGCTGGGTCGGTCGTTCCAGTCCCTTGAGCTCTTCGAGGACACCACGGTTCTCGAGAACCTCCGCGTGGGATCGGACCAGCCCAGCGTGGGCTCCTATGTGCGGGACCTGGTGTGGCCGACGAACCCGCCACTCACGAACGAGGTCGTGCTTGCCATCCGCGAGTTCAAGCTTCAGGGCGCGTTGCGTCGCAAGGCGGAGGATCTGTCCTACGGCGAGCGACGGCTGCTGCCGATCGCCCGCGCCGTCGCGGCCGGTCCGAATGTGCTCCTGCTGGACGAGCCAGCTGCCGGCCTCGGGGAGATCGAGACGGCCGAGCTAGCTCGCCTGGTGCGTCGACTCGCCGACCAGTTCGGTATGGCGATCCTGCTGGTCGAGCATGACATGAACTTCGTCATGTCGGTGTGCGACGAGCTCGTCGTCCTCGACTTCGGACGATGCATCGCCGCGGGTGCGCCGGATGTGGTGCGCAGCGACCCGGCTGTCATCGCGGCGTATCTCGGCGAGGACGAGGACGAAGTGGAAGAGGAACTTGCCGCGACCGGCCATGCGATCGCTCCGGCGGAAGGACACTCGACATGAGCGCAGATGTCGTGATCCGCGTGGAGGGCATGAGTACCGGCTACGTCGGTCAGCCCGTTGTGCAGGATGTCTCCTTCACCGTCCATGCGGGTGAGATTGTCTGCCTGCTAGGACCCAATGGCGCTGGCAAGACGTCGACGCTCCTCGCGGTCAGCGGCGAGCTGCCGCTCATGGCTGGCGAGGTGTGGCTCAGCGGGTCGTCGGCCCACGAGCCTCTGTACAAGCGCGCCCGCAACGGCCTGTCGTATGTGACCGAGGAGCGGTCGGTCTTCAAGGGTCTGTCGTGCCGCGACAACTTCCGGGTGGGCAAGGTTGACCTCGATGCGGCCCTTGCTCTGTTCCCTGAACTGGAGAGGCGTCTCGACGTGCGCGGGGGGATGCTCTCCGGCGGCGAACAGCAGATGCTGACGCTCGCGCGCGCCCTTGCCCGAAAGCCCAAGGCGCTCCTGGCCGACGAGCTGTCCCTGGGCCTGGCCCCACTCGTCGTTGAGCGTCTCCTCAAGTCGGTGCGCAAGTGCGCCGACGAAGGCGCTGCCGTCCTCATGGTCGAGCAGCACGCACGCAAGGCCCTGAAGTACTCCGACCGGGTCCTCGTGATGAGACGGGGGAAGGTGCGCATGGACATGCCCGCCGCTGAGGCACGGGAGCGAATGCTCGATATCGAAGCCGCCTACCTCGCAGAGACGGAGTCGACCGTCTAGGTGTCGTCCGGCCCACCCATCGATTGAGGAGAGCGTCCATGAAGTTCCGGAGAGTGGCGACGGGCCACGATGCGTCAGGAAAGGCCGTCTTCGCCAGTGACGTCGAGGTCTCGGGGCTCGCCCTGGATCTGCTGCCGGGGTGGGAGTTCTTCGACATCTGGGGCGGTGACGAGACGCCCTCCTTCCCGGACGCGGGCCAGAAGCCCCCGGCCGCGACATACTTCCCCGCCGTCGACGGCTTCCGATTCAGCTTCTCGATCATCCCGCCCGAAGGAACCCTCGGGGAGCCTGGTCTCGATGTGGAAAGAGCGCTGGCCGAGGTGGAGACCGCGCTGCCCGGATTGATGGGGCACCTTGAGCCTGACGGCATGCACCGCACGGACACCATCGACTTCGAGATCGTGATGCAGGGGCAGGTGTACCTGCAAGTGGACGACGGCGTCGAGAAGCTGCTCCAGGTCGGTGACACGGTCGTCCAGAACGGGACCCGTCACGTCTGGCGGAACCCCGGGCCGGGCGACTGCCTCCTCGCAGTGTTCATGGTCGGAGCGCACTGGAAGGCCGCGCAGTGAGCGGCACGGTGGGTCCCGTCTCTCCGGGAAGTCGGCGATCGTCACCGGGGCGCGCGTCCGGCATCGGGGCGGCAATCGCGACCGCGATGGTGGCAGAGGGAGCGAGCGTCCTACTCGTCGATCGCGACGGCGAGCGACTTGCCTCCGTGGCTGGCGGACTCGGGGACCAGGCTCGCACTCTTGAGGTCGACATCACCGACGATGCCGCTGCGTCCACCATCGTCGCGACCTGTGTCGAGGCGTTCGGTCGACTGGACGTGGTCGTCAACTCGGCGGGCGTTCTTGAGACCGGTCCCGCTGAGTCGGTGACGCGTCAGATGTACGACCGGCTGATGGGCATCAACGTCAGGGCGCCCTTCTTCATCGTCCAGGCGGCGATCCCGCACCTTGGCCCGGGAGGATCGGTCGTCCTCGTCGCGTCCGGAAACGCCACACTCGCCTCCCCTGGCGGGAGCATCTACGCCACATCCAAGGGCGCGCTGGTCAGCATGACCAAGGGTCTTGCCGCCGATCTCTCCGGCCGTGGAGTGCGTGTGAACAGCATCTCGCCTGGACCGATCGAGACCCCGCTCCTGGCTGCGGCGCTGGCGGATCCGGACGTCACGGCCGCCATCACCGGCGGAGTGCCCGCGGGACGCCTGGGCCAACCTGCGGAAGTGGCAGCCGTTGCAGTCTTCCTCGCATCCGATGAATCGTCCTACGTCTTCGGGGCGAACTTCGCGGTTGACGGCGGCACGACATCGGTGTGGAGTCCTGCGGCACCCGGAAACTCCTCGGTGGAGTAGCCGTGGGCCCGCTGCCGAAGTACACGACCGAACTCAGCCTGAACCTTGTCCAGCGGGTCAACGTCGGCGACTCGCTCGCGCGATCGGCCGCCCGGTACCCCGACAAGGAAGCAATCGTCGACGGCGACCGCCGCCTGACCTACCGCGAGTTCGACGACTCGGTCAACCGCATCGCGCGTGGCCTTCTCAGGCGGGGCTTCGCCCGACACGATGCACTGGCGATCTTCTCGGGCAACAGCTTCGAATTTCCTGCAGGTGTACTTCGCCTCCGCGAGGATCGGCGTCGTTGCAGTGCCGCTCAGCCTCGTCTGGCGCGAGCACGGAGATTACCTACGTCCTCGACCACTCCGGAGCCAAGGGAATCGTGGTGGAGGCTCAGCTCCTCGATCGCGTCGAGGACCTCCTCGCTGCGCTGCCCGCCGTGAGGTCCGTATTCGTGAGTCCCGGTACGGACGACGTCGCGTACGCGAAGGCACGCGAGCGTCATGAATCCGTGGAGGACCTCGACGCCGGCGAGGACAGTTCGCAACGTCGAGGTCTTCGTCGAGGACCGCGATCCGCTGTCCTACCTCTACACCAGCGGCACCACGTCGGTCCCGAAGGGCGTGGTCTCGCAGCCACCTCGGCGATCTACCTCGAGTCGCTGACCGCGGCCATCGAGATGCGGATCGTCCCGAGGACCGCTCGGCGCGATGATGCCGCTGTTCCACACCGCGCAGCTCAACGCCTTCGCGACGCCGGCGGTCATGGTCGGCGGCACGCTCGTGCATGATGCGCGGGCTTCGACCCGGCCGGCTCTGCTGGAGACGATCGAGCGCGAGCGGATCACCCAGGATCTTCGGGCTGCCGATGATGTACCGCGCGATGATGGACCACCCCGACATTCGACACCGCGCGACTGTCCACCTGCGGCGGGCGGTCTACGCGATGGCACCGATGCCCGACGCGCGGACCTGCTGCAGGGCAATGGACGTGTTCGGCTGCGACTTCGCGCTGCTCTTCGGCCAGACCGAGATGAGCCCGATCACCACGCTCTTCCCGCCCGAGCACCAGCTCGCCCACGCGGGTCGGTCGGCACGCCGGTCGCCGAACGTCCAGGTCGGGATCATGGACGACGAGGGCGCGACCTGCTGCCCAGCGGGGAGGAGCGGCGAGATCGTCTACCGCGGCCCGCACGCGATGACGGAGTACCTGCGCGACGACGGAGGCGACGGCCGACGGCGTTCGCGCACGGCTGGTTCCACTCCGGCGACGTCGGGCGCTTCGACGACGACGGGGTGCTCTGGTTCGCCGACCGCAACAAGGACGTGATCAAGACCGGCGGCGAGAACGTCGCCTCCCTCGAGGTGGAGAAGGCGCTCTACGAGGCCGAGCCGCGGATCCGCGAGGTCGTGGTGGTCGGGCTCCCGCACGAGCGGTGGAGCGAGGCGATCACCGCGGTCGTGATCCCGAGCCGGGCGTCGGACTGACGGCCGAGGAGGTCCTCGACCGCCTCGGGCGCGCTGGCGGGGTTCAAGGTGCCCAAGGCCGCGGTGGTCATCGACGACTTCCCCGGACACGCCACCGGCAAGATCCAGAAGAACGTGCTTCGCGATGAACTACGCGACCACTACCAAGGGAGTCACGTCGTGACGTTGCCCAGGTACTCGGAACTCCCCATCTCACCCGACAAACCGCCACGTCGTCGTGGGGCCTCTGGGGGCGAGGAGGACCAGCTTGGGACCATCAACCTGCTCACCCAGGACCGGGCGGTGCGGGGACTGACCTGCGCCCGACATGGTCGCGTGTTCCCGCTGAACTGGAGCGTCGAGGAGCCGAACCGCCCTTCTACGGCAGGCAGGCTCTTCGTCACAGGATCGACCGACCGCTTGAGGGGCTTCCGATCCTCGACGATTCCCTCGACACGTTCTTCACCCAGGCATCGAGCCAGTGGGACGCGCTGTGCCACGTTGGGCATCCGAAGTACGGCTTCTACAACGGCCACGTGGATACGGACTTCTACGGGACTGCCTGGCACTCAGCTCGGGCATCGAGCACATGGCCAGAAAGGGCATCGTCGGACGGGGCGTTCTTCTTGACGTGGCTCGCCACATGGCCGCTGGGGTCGGCCCGTGCACGGGGGCGATCGTCCAGGACTTCACGGGGGATGACCTCGAGGCTGTACGCAAGGCACAAGGCGTCGAGTGGAGCAGGGCGACATCCTGGGATCCGCACGGGCTGGATGGAGCTGGTACCTCGACGCGTCGGAGGAGACCCGGCGGGATCTCGCGCGGGATCGTCGACGGCCGTCAGGTCGCCCGGTCTCGACGGTGGCGAAGGGCGACAGCCGAGTACCTGTGGGACCTCACATCTCCGCCGTGGCCCGGACAACCCGGCGCTCAAGGCCTGGCCCACAAGTCGGAGGTCGACAGCTATGTCCACTACCGCTTGATCGGGCTGGCCGGGATGCCGCTGGGCGAGATGTGGTTCCTCGAGGATCTGGCCGCCGACTGCGCCGAGGACGGTGTCTACGAGTTCCTGCTCACGTCCGCACCGCTCAACCTGCTCGGCGGCGTCGGATCCCCGCCCAACGCATTGGCCATCAAGTAGCCCACGTCCTGGAGAGGCAACTTCACGATGACTGCAACCTGCAGCGCGGACATCCAGCGAGATCTGTTTCGACAGATGCTGCGCGGCCCTGGGCATCGATGCGGAGATCAGCGATCGGCGTGGCGTTCTCCCACTGGATACCGACACGGTGGTGACCTCGGTCCAGAAGACGGGGCGACTGGGCATCGTCCACGAGGCACCCGGACCCGGCAACGTCGCGAGCGAACTGTCCGCCCATGTCGCGGAGCACGCTCTCGACGATCGAATCGGTGATGGCGCGATGATCACCGGCCGAACACCAGGGAGATCGACGTGCTGAAGCTGATCCTGCCCAGGCTGGGGCAGACAATGGAGGAGGCGCGGCTCGAGGTCTGGATGATCGACCCCGGCATCGCATTCTCGACCGGCCAGGTCCTCTACGAGGTCGAGACCGAGAAGGTCACGACCGGCGTCGAGGCAACCGTCGACGGAACCCTGGTCAGGAGACTCGTGGAAGACGGGGCGGACCTCCGTGTCGGAGCCGTCCTTGCCGTCATCGCAGAGCCGGGCGAGGAGCCCACCGAGGCCGAGATCGACGCCTTTGTCGGCGGCGATGTAGAGACCGCGCCCGACAGCGCACCGGGACCAGTGGTCGAGCGGGCTGCCGAATCCGCTCCGCTGGACTCGGTCGTGCGCGCGATGCCCCGAACCCGCGCACTCGCCAGGGAATCGGGTGTGGATCTGCGCGCTCTCGAGCCTGATCGCCGCTCGGGTCGCGTGACCGAGGAAGCCGTGCGCGCCGCCTCCACGCTCGTACCCGGGCCCGACCTGCAGCAACCGGTCCCGCCAGATCCCGTGCCGTCCAGACCGGAGACCCCCGCTCCTGTCATGCGCGTGCCACATCCTGCGCCCCGGGACACCCCGCCTGAATCCGCAGGCGGACCCGAGCTGAGAGAGTCGCGTCCGATCGGTCCCGTCGGTCGTCGCATGGCCGATGTCCTAACCAAGAGCTGGGCCACGGTCCCGCAGTTCAGCCAGTCCGTGACAGTCGACACGAGTTCGTGGCCAGCGCGAAGAGACAGGCTGCGCGAGCAGACCGGGCTCGACATCGGCTACACGGACCTCATGATCGGCGCGTTGGTCCGGGCGGTGCAAGACGTGCCGGAGGCCAACAGCTCGTACGCCGGCGAGGTCCTGCGGATAGCCGAACTGGAGCATCAACGTCTCACTGGCCGTGGACAGCCCCCGGGGACTGCAGGTCCCGGTACTGCATCGACTGCAGGACCTCAGCGAGGCGGGACGGGCCCGCGTCCTTCGCCATCGCACCGGGCTGGCCCGGGATGGATCGCTCAGTCTGGACGACGTCACCGGAGGAACGATCACCCTCTCGAATCTCGGGATGTTCGGCATCGAGGGCGGCATGCCGCTGGTGACGTCCCCGCAGGCCTGCATCGTCTTCATCGGCACGATCACCAAGCAGGTCGTGCCGGTGGCGGACTGATCGGCATCCGGCCGATGTGCCCGATCGTGTGCAGTTTCGATCACCGCGCCGTTGACGGCGCTACGGCAGCGCGATTCACGGTTGCGTTGAAGCGACACCTTCAGGAGGCCAGCCAATGAACCACATCGGACAGGCGATCTACCCGGATCTTGCGGGTCGCCGCGTGTGGGTGACCGGCGCCGGGCGTGGCATCGGGCGGGCGATCGCCCAGGGTTTCGCGGCGGCAGGAGCGAAGGTAGCCGTGACGTCGCGGACGGAGGCGGACCTCAAGGAGCTGGCAGAGGAGCAGCGTTCGCTCGGGCGCGAGATCCTTGTGCTGCCAGCCTCCGTCTCGGAGCCGGCAGAGGTTGCGGTCAGCGACGCGATTCGTCGCGAATGGGGCGGCCTGGATGTACTCGTGAACGCGGCGGGCGTCAGTCCAACTTTCAAGAAGGCCGAGGAGGTCTCCGACGCCGAATGGCGCCTCGTGGTCGACGTCAACCTCACGGGTACGTTCACCAGCGCGCGCGCCGCGGCCCTCCTGATGCTCGGTGCCGGAGGTGGCTCCATCGTCAACTTCAGCAGCATCCACGGGCGGGTTGGCATGGCACGGCTGGCCGCCTACAGCGCAAGCAAAGGTGGGATCGACGCGCTCACCCGCACCCTGGCACTGGAGTGGGCCAGCGAGGGCATTCGGGTGATTTTGCTAGTCCTGGCTACATCGAGACGGAGATGACCGAGGCGCTGCTGGGCATCGACCACTATCACGATCAACTGCTCGCAAGGGTGCCGCTCGGAAGGTTCGGCCATCCCGACGAGTTGATAGGCGCCACCCTCTTCCTGGCATCCAGGTCATCTGGATACATCACAGGCACTGCCGTCACGGTCGATGGAGGATGGACTGCCGCTTGACACACGGGCACAAAGAGACGGGGTCGCGCATCGGCGCCCCCAGACCTCTGGTGACGATCAGGCCCGCAGGATCTTGTCCATGGACTTTGCCCTTGGCGAGCTCGTCGATCAGCTTGTCGAGGTAGCGGATCTTCTGCATGAGCGGGTCCTCGACGTCCTCGACGCGCACGCCGCACACGACGCCGGTGATGAGCGTGCATTCGGGTTCATGGGCGCCTCGGCGAAGAACGTCTCGAGGTCGTGCCATCCGCCAGTTGGCGGCGCAACGCTGACTCGTCGAAGCCGGTGAGCCACCGGATCACCTGATCCAGCTCATCGGTGGTTCGCCCCTTCCGCTCCACCTTCGCGACGTGGTGGGGATAGACCGACGCAACGCTGGTGGTGAAGATCCTGCTCACGGCGGCAAGCCTACTTGGCACGCCCCCATTGCCGGTAGCACTCAGCGGCAGGTGATCTCCGGCGACGGGTCCGTCGCCAGTGTCAGGGCCTCGGCGTAGCCTGACCGATGGATCAAGAGTCCTGGCGACAAGCCCTCCGGCCCGCCAGGCGCCAACCGCGCGACGCGCACGGTGGCTCCGGTGGAAGATCCGCCCCTCGACAGGGGAAGAGCGGAAGGAACGTCCATGGATAGTCCTGAGTACCTCACGCCCGACGAGGCCCGGGCGCAGGGCGTTCGGTGGCGGCCACGTCGGCCGCGCCGACGCAACGGGCCAAGGAGCGCGAACGGCTCCAGGCGGCGCACGTCCTGCTGCCCGACCTGCGAATGGTCGGCTGGTCCGGATGGCTGTGCCACGTGTGCCGGCGAGTGCCGTTGCGCGTCAGCCGCCGTGGTCATGGTTCGGGTGCGAGGCGTGCCGGGCCGTCGATCGGCGCGCGGCAGCCCCTCTCGGCGGCGAGCGGATCCTTCCGCTCGGCCAGCACTCGATCATGAACGGCCGCGGCATCCGGCTGTCGACCGCGCCGGCCCGGGACTGGAGGCCACGTTCGAGCAGTTCGCCGCGCTCGGCCGGGGCTGGGACGACCTGTCCGCGTGGGCCGAGGTCGAAGCGAGCGTCTCGTCGCGAGCGTCACGGACCTCGGCGTGCGGCCGGACGAGCCGGTTCCCCTCCCGACCTGGCAGGAGTGGTTCCCGCCGGGCCGCCCGGCGTCGGCGGACGCCTTCGTCCGCCTGATCGCACGGCAGCAGCCCTGGTTCGTCGACATCGAGCCGCGCCTGGGCGATGTCCGTGGCTGGCCGAGCGGCAGCCCTGAGCCAGGTGGACGGATCTCCAGTCCGGCCGCCCAGGTCCGCGAGCGCCGCTCGGCTCGCCTGCGCGAGAGGCTGGGGAGGGTCTGACCGCGGCTTCGCCTATCGCGCGACGATGCCGGGCGACGCGTAGGGTCGCCGCAAGGGCCATGGACCCGGACTGCAGCGCGTGGTCCGATCGGAAGCGTGTCAAAGGGGTGAGCGCTCATGAGCGCAGCACGACGTCGATGGATCGCACTGGTCGTCTCGGTCGTGGCGATCGCGGCGATGGGCCAGTCGACCGCCACCGCGGCTCCCCGGGTCCCGGCAGGCGAGGTCGCCGGATCGACCGCTCCCCGCCCTCCGTTCGACACCGGCGTCGGGGATCCCCTCAGGCGCGCGGTGTTCGCCAACCCGGACCGGACCGTCGCCTGTCGACGCGTCTCGGGGGACCGGGTCTGGCTGGAGTGCCTGCTGGTCCGCTCGAACGAGATCGTCCGGTTCGGCATGGCCGGCGGCACGGTCAATCGGGTCCCGTGCCTGGCCCCGTTCGCCGATGAGACCTGCTCGATGTCGTTCGGGCGCATCGCGATCAGCCCCGCCACCGCGACCCGCAAGGCGCGCTTCGCCGGTGCGCGAGTCGTCCCGCTCGAGCGCCTCGTCGAACTCGGTCGGCGCACGATGCCCTACCCGGTGTGCATCGCCGACCCGAACCTGGGGCTGAGCTGCTCGACCGCCATGGACGACAGCGTGGGGGAGCAGATCTACATCGGCATCAGCGACAGCATCTGGAACTGCCCTGGGTACGAGTACATCGACGACCAGACTGCGATCCCCAAGGGGAGCGACCGCTGCAAGGTCGTGCGGCCGTAGCGCGCGGACCCGTCGCCGCGCGCCGGTACGGGTCGCGGGGCGGCGCCGGTCCCCGTGGCAGGCTGGGGTCATGAAGCTGGCGGTGGTCGGCGGCGGCTCGACCTACACGCCGGAGCTGGTCGACGGCCTGGCCCGGCTGCGGGCACGCTGCCGGTCGACGAGCTGGTCCTGCTCGACCCCGACGCCGAGCGGCTGGAGGTCGTGGGCGGCTTCGCGCAGCGCATGCTGCGGCAGGCCGAGCTCCCCGGCGCGGCTGGTGCTCACGGGCGACCGGGACGAGGCGCTCGACGATGCCGACGCGGTGCTGCTGCAGCTGCGCGTCGGAGGCCAGGCGGCCCGGCGCGGGACGAGACCTTCCCGCTGGAGTGCGGCTGCATCGGGCAGGAGACGACCGGTGCCGGGCGGGCTCGCCAAGGCGCTGCGCACGGTGCCGGTGGTGCTGCGACATCGCGGACGCCGTCGTGCGCCGCGCCGCTCCCGGCGCGTGGATCGTCGACTTCACCAACCCGGTCGGCATCGTCACCCGCGCCCTGCTCGACGACGGGCCACCGCGCGGTCGGCCTGTGCAACGTGGCGATCGGGTTCCAGCGGCTGTTCGCCGGCGTGCTCGGGTGTCGGACCCGGCGCAGCGTCCGCCTCGATCACGTCGGCCTCAACCACCTGACCTGGGATCACGGGCCGTGCGGTCGACGGCGGTCGCGACCTCCTGCCGCGACTGCTCGACGAGCATGCTGCGGAGCTCGCCGACCGGCTGGAGCTGCCGGCTCCCTGCTGCACGCGCTGCGGCGCGGTCCCGTCCTACTACCTGCGCTACTTCTACGCGCACGACGAGGAGGTCGTCGCCCAGCGACGGCTCCGGCACGCGGGCGCAGGAGGTGCGCGCGATCGAGGCCGAACTGCTCTCCCTGTATCGGGATCCGAGCCTGACGGACCAAGCCCGCCGCTGCTCGAGCAGCGGGGCGGCGCCTTCTACTCCGAGGCGGCGGTCGCGCTCCTGGCGTCCCTGCTGGGCGCCCCCGACGCCGGCGGCGCCCAGGTGGTCAACGTCCGCAACGACGGGACGCTGGACTTCCTGCCCGGCGACGCCGTCATCGAGACGACCTGCGACGTCACCGCCGCGGGGGCGCGACCGCGTCCGGTGGAGCCCCTGCCATCGCTGATGCGCGGGCTGATCGCGCACGTCAGCGCCTACGAGGAGCTGGCTCTCGACGCGGCCGTCCGGGGCGGTCGAGACCGGGTGGTCGCGGCGCTGCTCGCGCATCCGCTGGTCGGCCAGTGGGACCAGGCGAACACGCTCGCGGACGCCCTCATCGCCCAGAACCGGGAGTACCTGCCGTGGGCATGACCACCGGTGGGGAGGGCGTCGTCGTCGCCGTGGACGGCGGCGGCAGCAAGACCGACGCGGCGGTGGTCGACGCAGGGACCGGTCGGGTTCTGGGGCGCCATCGGGGTCCGCCCTGCTCCCACCACGAGATCGGCGCGGACCGGGCGGCCGCCGTCATCGACGAGGTGGTCACCGCCGCACTCGCGCAGGCGCAGGTGCCGCCCGGAATGGTGGTCCATGCGGGTGCTATCTCACCGCGATCGATCAGCCCGACGAGCAGGCCGTGATGGCGAGCCGGACTGTCGTCGCACGGCATGGGGCGACGGTCGCTGACGGTCGACAACGACGTGTACGCGCTGCTGCGGACCGGGACGACGCGCCCGGACGCCGCGGTCGTGGTCTGCGGAACCGGCATCAACGGGCTGGCCGTTCGGCGCGAGGCGGCTCGCGCGGATCCCGGCGCTCGGGCCGATGCTCCGGCGACTGGGGCGGCGGGTCCGACCTGGTGGCGGAGGTCCTGTGGTCGGCCGCGCGAGCGGAGGACGGGCGCGGCGAGCCGACGGCGCTGCGCGACGCGGTGCTGCGCTGGTCCGGTGCCTCGTCGATCGCGGAGGTGTCCGTGGGCGTGCATCGCGGGCTCATCGACCTGGGGGCGCGGGCCGCATACGTGCCCGAGCTCTTCGCCCTCGCCGACGGCGGGGACCCCCAGGCAAGGCGGCTGGTGACCCGGCAGGGGGAGGAGATCGGGCTGATCGCCGGGTCGCGCTGCTCGCGGACCTCCAGGATGCCGACGCGCCGGTCGTGCTCGGTGGCGGCATCGGCGCGTCCGGGAACGCGATCCTGATGTCCGCGGTCAGGGCGGCCCTGGCGAGGAGGGCGCCGAGCAGGGGTCGTGGGACGGCGCGCGACGGCGAGCTGCTCGCGACCGAGGTCGCCTCAGCCGCTCGCGTCGCGCGCCGCGGCTGACGCGTCGACGCGTTCGTCCGATAGGACCGGGCCGGCTCGAGGAGTCGCGATCAGGATCGCCAGGAGGGCGACCATCGACGTCCACGCCGCGCCGAGGGCCCACCCGCCCAGGACGTCCGTCGGCCAGTGCACGCCCATGAAGACCCGGCTCAGGCCGATCAGCGGCACGAGGGCGAAGAGCGGGAGGGCGAGCGCCCACCGCCACCGGGAGCGGACGGCGACCAGCGCGACGATGCCCAGCGCCGCGATGACCGTGATGCTCGACGTCGCGTGGCCGCTGGTGAAGGACGGCGTGGACTCGTCGAGCAGCAGTCCCACCGTGGCAGGACGAGGCCGGTCGACGAGGTACTTCACCGCGCTGTTCAGGAGGATGCCCAGCGCGCTGGCGACCAGGCAGGCGGCGAGCAGCACGTGTCGAGCGACGAGGAGCCAGGCCGACGCAGCCGCGACGGCCAGCACCGCGACGACGGTGCCCCCGAGGACGTCGAGCACCCGCCCGACCCCGGCGACGGCCGGGTGCTCGACAGCCGTCTGCACGAGCGCGGGCGCCACCGCCAGGTCGAGCGCCGTCCCGGACTCGTGGGCCGTCACCAGGAGGGCGACCACGACGAATGCGACTGACGCCAAGGCCGTCAGGGCAAGGAGCCACGCGCGCAGCGCCGGCAGACTCGCTGTCCGGTCGTCACGCATCACATGAGCCTACGCACGGGCCGACCGGCTACCAGCCGCCCTCCGCGCGCCGGTTGTAGCGCACGTCGGTGTCGCCGAGGTCGAACACGAGGAGCTTCTGCTCGGTGAAGCGCTCGAGGAACCACTGCGACAGCTCGCGTCCGACTCCGCTGTTCCCGGTGCCTCCGAAGGGGGCGAGCTGGTCCCAGTAGTTGCTGGTCTCGTTGATGTTGACGGTCCCGTGCTGGAGCGCCTCGCCGACGCGCCACGCGGTGGCCAGGTCGCGCGTCCACAGGGATGCGATGAGCCCGAGCTTGCTCGAGTTGGCGATCTGGACGGCCTCGCCGATCGAGGACACCTTGATGATGGGTGCAACCGGGCCGAAGGTCTCCTCCTGGGCGATGAGCATGTCCGGGGTGACGCCGGTGAGGATCGTCGCCGGGAAGTACAGTCCCTCCGTCGGCCCGAACTGCGTGATCTCGGCCCCGCGCTCCCGGGCGTCGTCCACGTGCGCGACGACGCGCCTGCGGGTCGCCTCGTTGCGGAGCGGTCCCATGTCGGTGCTCTCGTCGCCGGGGTCTCCGATCCGCAGCTGAGCAGCCCGTGCCGTCAGCTTGGCCACGAACTCGTCGTGCACGTCCTCGTGCACGAGGAGCCGCTCGCCCGAGGTGCACACCTGTCCCGCGTAGTAGAAGCAGGCGTTCATGGCCCCTTCGACCGCGGCGTCGATGTCGGCGTCCGCGAGGACGATGACCGGCCCGTCACCGCCCAGCTCGAGCAGGTGGGGCCGCAGTGCGGCCTTGGCGGCGATGAGCTTGCCGGTCGCCGTCGAGCCGGTGAAGAACAGGCCGTCGACGCCCTCATGGTCGACGATCGCCGCGCCGACGTCGCCGAGCCCGTGGACGACGTTGAGGACTCCCGGGGGCAGCCCGGCCTCCTCGCAGATCTCCGCGACCATGTTGCAGCAGATGGGGGAGAACTCCGACGGCTTCCAGACGACGGTGTTGCCCGCGGCGATCACGTGCGCGAGCGCGATGGACGAGATGTCGGTCGGGAAGTTGTAGGGGGTGATGACGCCGACCACGCCGAGCGGGCGATGCGTCAGCACGAGGCGCTTGTTGTTGGTCTGCTCCTGCGTGGACGGGAAGGACAGGCCCCGGTGCCGCAGCACCTCCTCGCCGGCCTTCTGCCAGGACGGCGCCGCGTACTCGTGCACCTCCTCGCGGGCCTCGGCGACGGTCTTGCCGATCTCGAGGATCAGGACCTGCGCGACCTCCTCCGCGCGGGCGGCGAACAGGGCGTGGATCTGCCTCATGATCTTCACGCGCTCAATGAGGGGCATGGCCGCCCAGCCGGGCTGGGCGGCGCGGGCCGCGGCCACGGCGCGATCGACGTCGCCGGCGTCGCAGCGCGCGACATCGGCCAGCAGGGCTCCGGACTGGGGCGAGTGCACGGGGAACGTGCCGTTGCCGCCGTCGACCCACGAGCCGCCGATGAGTGCCTGGGTCGGATGCTGCCGGCTCATGTCCGCCTCGTTCCGTATGGCCGGGGCATCGCCGCGGGTGCTGGTCAAGGTATCCGAAATCACCTGTGATGGCGGGTCATCCGGGCAGCGACCTCGGCCCCTACCGGAAGGCTGCGGGCTGCACGGGCGGGTCCGACGATGCGACTCCCGACTCCGTCGCTGTCGGCGTCGGCGTCGGCGTCGGCGTCGGCGTGACGGTCGGCTTGGGCTCCTTCGGCCGGGTGAGCGGCGTGATCGTCGCCGGCCGCTTCCTGTCGAGCAGGACGACCCACAGCTGGCCGGGCTTGAACGGCAGTGAGCGAGCCGTCACGCAGCGTGAACGTCGTGCCGGACTTCGCGTTCGGACGCGTCCACGTCGTCTTCCACACCCGGCCGTCGCGCAGCACCATGGCCGTGCCGGTGCCGATGGTGTCCGCGTGCGGGGTGTTGCCGCCGCCCTTGTCCCAGAACTGCGACCTCTCCTGCTTGACGTACTGGATCACGACCGTGGCCGCGCGCTGGCCGCCGCTCCACTCCTCGGCGCGGGCCGGCTGGCCGTTGAGCGTGATGCGGTACTCCTCGTCCTTCTTGTCGTAGGCGAAGCCGGCGGAGGCGTAGCCCCACTTCATCGAGGCCTTCGTGGCGTTGAGGCCGCCATCGGGCACCTGCTCGTCGAAGACGAACCCCATGTCCCGGGCAGGCGTCGCCCTCGGTGCGCGCGCGATGCCGGCCCGACCGTCGAAGAACAGGTTGTACGGCACCCGACGACGGCTGTCGCGGCTGTAGCCGGAGTACGACGTGTACGGGGAGACGTCGTAGATCGAGGCGGCCTGGAGGTAGGGGAACATCTGGCGCTGCGCACCCGAGTAGCCGAAGGCGGGCTCGGCCGTACTGGGCGAACAGGTCGATGTCGGTGATGCGCGCCGAGCGGACGGGGCCGATGCGCTTCGGCACCTGGCTGGAGAACACCGCGGCGAGCCGGGTGATGCCGTACTCGACCTCCTCGATGTAGACCACGTCGGCGTCGATGAGGCCGGCATGCGGCTGCGCGTTGGGCGTGTTGTCGAGCTTCATGACGAGCACCGGCTTGTAGCTGCCGATGGGCCGGCCGGTCAGGGGCGACATGCCGATCGGGTTCGCGGGAAGCGGCACGGCCGGCCGGTTGTCCGGCGCGGGCACGACGCTGGGTCGGCTTCGGCTCGGACTCGGTCTCGGTGTGGCGGCACCCGTCTCGGTGGGCTCGGCGGACGGCGTTGGCCCGGCCGTGGCGGCGCTCGACGGGGATGCGGAGGCAGCCGGGGCGGACGCCGAGGCGGTGGCCGGGGCCGTGGGGCCGCCGGGACCGGCGTCGCCGAAGCGGTCGCGGAGGCAGTCGAGGGGGCGGGGGTCGTGGCCGGGGCCGTCGAGCCGGACGCTGCCGGTGGCGTCGAGTCTGGCGGCGAGCCGGTCGGTGCCGCCGTGCAACCGGCGACCACGCCCGCGCACACCAGGGCGCTGAGGGCGATCACCGTGCGTCTCACCACGTCAGGGTAGGCGGCCCGGTCCCGTCCCGAGGCGCAGGGGAGGGCTCGTGTCCGGCTCCGCTGCCGAGACGGTCGGTCCGTCAGGCCGGGTTGGTCGACAGCACCTGGTACTGCCAGGGGGCGAGCGTGACGGAGTAGGTCCGCGGCAGCGCGCGCTGAGCCATCGTCGTGAACTGGTGGTAACGCCCGGCCAGGGCACCCACCCGGATGGTCGCCCGCTGCCGGGTGCCCGTCACGTTCGCGATGGTGATGACCCGGTTGTCACCGGCCACGCGTGCGAACGCCGCCACGCCCGCATTGCCGGTGCGAAGGGGCCGGTACGGCGCCGTCGAGCCGTTCCACAGTGCCGGATTCGCCTTCTTGAGGGACACCAGCCGGGCGAGGAACGCGCTGGTCGCGTTGGCGGCCGTGAGCCCGGGGATCAGGTCCTTCTCGAAGAAGGCAACCTGCCTGCGGCTGCCCACCTCCTGTCCGGAGTAGATGAGCGGGATGCCCGGGAACGTGAAGTAGATCGCGGACATCGCCCGGACCCCGCGGCCCATGCGCGCGTACTCGCTGCCGGTGGAGGTGTTCTCGTCGTGGTTGGTGATGAAGTTCATCGGGAACGTGCCGGTCGGGTAGTAGTCGGGCAGCGTCGTGCCGAGGTCGTCGAGGTCCGTCGCGGTGGCACCGGAGCTGGCGAAGTGGTTGAGCACGCCCAGCAACGTCCAGTTGTAGTTGGAAACGAAGGCATGCTCGAGCAGTGCGGTCTGCGACTGCTCCTCGGCCAGCATGAACAGCGGCTTGATCGCCTGCAGCTCGGCATTGGCCCGGTTCCAGAACGAGACGGGCACGCCGCCGGCGTGATCGGCGCGGAAGCCGTCGACGTCGAACTCGGTCACCCAGTACCGCATGGCGTCGATCATGGCCGTGCTCACGGCGGGGTTGTCGTAGTCGAGCCACGCCACGTCGGTCCAGTCGGCGTTGGGCGGGATGATGCGCCCCTGGGCGTCCTGGTGGTACCAGTCCGGGTTCGCTATCCACGGGTTGTCCCAGCCGGTGTGGTTCGCCACCCAGTCGAGGATCACCTTGAAGCCCATCGCGTGGGCGTGCTCGACCAGGCGCCGGAAGTCCTCAGGCGATCCGAGCTCGGGGTTCACGGCGGTGTAGTCGGCGATCGAGTACGGCGAGCCCAGGGTCCCCTTGCGCTTGACCACCGAGATCGGCTGGATGGGCATGAACCACAGGATCGTCACGCCCAGCTGCTGCAGTCGGGGCAGGGATCGCTCGAAGGCCGCGAAGGTGCCCTCGGGCGTGTACTGCCGGGTGTTCACCTCGTAGATGGTCGCGGTCCTCGCCCAGTCGGGCAGCACCGCCGTCGAGGTCTGCGCCTGCGCCGGTGCGAGCAGCGTCAGGGCCAGCAGCCCCGTGGTCATGAGGGATACGGCGGCCGCTACGCCACGACGAGTCATGGCCGTCAGGCTACGCGGGGCACGGATTGCGCGAGGTCGGACGCCGGACCGGGACCCGGACGGTTCGACCGACTGGGCCCGCTGCCCCTGTTCGGGGGGTCGGTAGCCTGTCGAGCATGGGGGACAGGTCGCGCGCCGTGCTGCGCGAGGTCTTCGGCTTCGACTCGTTCCGGGGCCAGCAGGAGGAGATCATCGACCGCGCGATGGCCCGACTGGACAGCGTCGTGCTGATGCCCACCGGCGGCGGCAAGTCGCTGTGCTACCAGGTCCCGTCCATCGCCCAGGCCGGCGTCGGCATCGTCGTGTCCCCGCTGATCGCCCTGATGCAGGACCAGGTGGACGCCCTTCGTCTGCTCGATGTGCAGGCGGCGTTCTGGAACTCCAGCCTGAGCGCGGAGGCGGCTTCGTCCGTGCGGCGGCGCCTGCTCGCCGGCGAGCTCGACCTGCTCTACGTGGCGCCGGAGCGGCTCATGATGGCCGACTTCCTGTCGATCCTCGCCCAGGTGCACCGCGGATCAGGGATCGCCCTGTTCGCGATCGACGAGGCCCACTGCGTCTCCCAGTGGGGCCACGACTTCCGACCCGAGTACCTGCAGCTCTCGCTGCTTCGCGAGCGGTTCCCCGACGTGCCCCGGATCGCCCTGACCGCAACGGCGGACGCCGTCACGCGTCGGGAGATCCGCGATCGGCTGGCGCTGCAGGACGCCGCGGAGTTCGTCTCGAGCTTCGATCGGCCCAACATCCGGTACTCCGTCGCAGAGAAGGACGAGGTCCGCAGGCAGCTCACGGGATTCCTCGAGGATCACCGCCGGGAGACCGGCATCGTCTACTGCCAGTCGCGCAAGAGGACCGAGCAGGTCACGGCGTGGATGCGCGACGCCGGATTCGACGCGGAGGCGTATCACGCCGGCCTCGACCCCGACGAGCGGCGACGGGTCCAGCAGCGCTTCCGCCGCGAGGACGCGGTGGTGGTGGCCGCCACGGTCGCCTTCGGCATGGGCATCGACCGACCCGATGTCCGCTTCGTCGCGCACGTCGACCTGCCCAAGAGCCTCGAGGGCTACTACCAGGAGACCGGTCGCGCGGGTAGGGACGGGGAGCCGGCCGAGGCGTGGATGACCTACGGCCTCGCGGACCTGGTGCAGCAGGGCTCCTTCATCGCGGGATCCACGTCATCCGACGAGCACAAGCGCGTCGACCGGATCCGGCTCGACGCCATGCTGGGCTACGCCGAGGCGGCCGGCTGCCGGCGGGTGGTGCTGCTGAACTACTTCGGCGAGGCATCCCGCCCCTGCGGGAACTGCGACAACTGCAGTACGCCGCCGGAGCTCTGGGACGGCAGCATCGCGGCCCAGATGGTGCTGTCCGCGGTCGTGCGAACCGACCAGCGATTCGGAGCGGGGCACCTCATCGACGTGCTGCGCGGTGTGACCACGGACAAGGTGGCGAGCCGCGGCCACGACCGGCTGCCCACCTTCGGAGTGGGCGCGGACCGGGATGCCGGCGAATGGCGCGGCGTGATCCGGCAGCTCATCGCGCAGGGCATCCTGTGGCCCGATCCGGGCGCCATGGGTGCCCTGCGGCTGACCCCGAAGGCACGTCCGATCCTCGACGGCACGACGGGCGTCGAGCTGAGGCGGCCGACGAAGTCCCGAAAGGGCGGACGGCGCGCGCCGGCGCCGGCAGCGGTCGACAGCAGGGACGAGGGGGTGTTCCAGGCGCTGCGCCACTGGCGCAAGGCCACTGCCGACGCGGCCGGGGTCCCGGCGTTCGTCGTCATGTCGGACCAGACGCTTCGCGACATCGCTCGCCTGCGACCCGTCAGCCTCGAGCAGCTGCTCGCCGTCAACGGCATCGGGCCGGTCAAGGCCGAGCGCTACGGGGTCGCGATCCTCAAGGTCATCGCCGAGTCGGGCCGGGACTAGTGCCGGTCCCGGCTCGTCACGGCGTCGGACGGTGGCCCTCGAGCGCGCGAACAGCCGTTCCCCGCGAGTACCGTGAAGTAGGTCGGATGACTCGTTGCCGCGCCTCGGGCGCGATGAGGGACGAGGGGGCTGCTATGCACATCAGGAACCATCGGCGCGACGTGATCGGGCTCGCCTTGCTGGGCGTGGTGCTCACGGGAGTCGGCGCGCCGCCGGCTGCCGCCACCGAGCCAGCGGGCGCGCATCAGGCCGGTGCAGCGGCTCCGGCAGTCGTCACGTCCGGCGTGCTGCCCAAGTACCGGGCCAAGTACCGCGCCATCATCGACACGCTGTCGAGTCCGATGTGGTCGAGCAATCAGGCGTGGTTCGCCGAGGTCGTCAGGTACGGCGACCAGCTGGCCGGCTCGATGGCCACCGCCCAGGCCATTCCCGGAGGGGCGGGCAGTCCGCTGGTGGACCAGTACCAGAAGCGCGCGGCGGAGTGGGGGATGGAGCTGTTCGCGACCACCGACGTCGAGATGCCGCTGGACGTTGCCCGCATCGAGAAGTTCGCGGCCACCTGCCGGAAGTACGTCAGGAATCAGGACGACCGGGAGTTCATCACCTTCGAGTTCGGCCGGCTGCGCCTCGCCCAGGAGACCCAGCTGATCCTCACGGTGGGCGGTGACGTCACGAAGATGTCCCAGGCCCTGGCCAACGGTGACGTCGCGGGATACCACCAGGCGGCGGCCACCGCTGAACAGGACTGGGCAACGGCCAACCGCACCTTCACCCAGACGGTGAGACTGCTGAGGAAGTTCGGCTAGCTCGCTCGTGGACTCGGGGTGTCGTCATGCTCATCCTGCGCACGCCCGGGGGCCGGGCACTCATCGCTGCTTCCATCCTCGGAGTGACGGCTCTGCTCGTCGTCCCACCTGCTCTCGCTTCGCCGCATTCGGGTCTGGTCGACGGCCCGGTCGGCCGGCAGCCGCGAGCAGCCACGCCGACGTGGGCGGGGGAGTGGTCCACTGACTGGGGGACCCTGACCCTTGCCCAGTCGGGCAGCACCGTGACGGGCCGCTACACCTACGACTCGGGGCGCGTCGAGGGCACGGCGAGCGGAGGCACCGTGACTGGCCGCTGGTCGGAGTCTCCGTCCTACGCCGGTCCGACCGACGCGGGGACGTTCACGTGGAGCATGTCTGCCGACGGAGCCGCCTTCCGGGGGACCTGGACGTACGAGGGCGGCGTCGGCGGGGGCAGCTGGGTCGGCAACCGGATCGGCCTGGTGCCCGAGCCGGCAGACACCTCGCCCCCAGAGGTCACGGTGTCGACGCGCACCGGCGTCGTCGGCATAGGTCAGCCCATCCCCATCACGTTCTCCGTCAGTGATGACAGCGGCAAGGCCCGATGGCATGCGGCCCTCTACTCCGGCGGCACCCGGGTGAGCACATCGCAGAGCAACGGGCTGGTCGCGGCCACGGGGGCCGTTCGGACCGGGCGATGGAGCCGCCGGGGCGGCGGCACGGGACCGTTCTACACCTGCGTCTGGGCGGAGGACGCCGCGGGCAACACGAGCGTCAACGCGCCGATGTCGAGTTGTGCGTGGTCGTCCGTCCAGGTCCCGGTACCGAAGGTGTCCAACGGCTGCGGAACGGCCGCGCTCGGGGAGACCGTCGAGACGGTCCTGAACTGGGCAGGCGACATCCAGACGTACGGCAGGACGCCGGTCAACATCCGGCAGGCCTGCAACCAGCACGACGCCGGCTACTCCGGTGCCACTGTGGCGGGCATCGACACCCGGAAGGCGACCGACTACCGCACCTGGAGCAGGTCGCAGGTCGACCAGAAGTTCTACAACGACATCGTCCGGCAGTGCCGACGGTCACTGCGGGGGCCGGCCAACGTGCCGCACCTGCAGCAGTGCAAGGAGGACGCCGTCACGTATGTGGGCCTGGTGCGGGGCGCCATCGGACGAATGTCGTTCGACGCCGACGTCACGGTTCCGAGCGTCCAGCCCGACCCGCCGGGCAGCACGGTCCCTCCGGGCGGTGCGCGCGTGAACGACTGACGATCAGCCTCGACCACGCAGGCGCTCGACCAGTCGCCGGTCGCGCTTGGTCGGCCGCCCGGCCCCGCGCTCGCGCACGATCGGCGCAGGCCGATCCTCCCGCGGCAGGGGCGGTGGCGAGTGGTCCTCGTAGTGCTGCACGGCGAGCGCGGCGCTCGTGCGCTTGTCGATCAGGCCCGTGACGACGACGATCCGCTCGCCACCCGCCGTCCGGGCCTTCACCGTGTCTCCGGGTCGCACGGGGTGGGCCGGCTTGGCGCTCGCTCCGTTGACCTTGACGTGCCCTGCCTTGCAGGCCGCGGTCGCGGCCGATCGCGTCGGGTAGATGCGCACCGCCCACGTCCACGCGTCGACGCGGGCGCTGGTGAGCTCGGGTCGCGGCGCCATGCCCGCAGCCTACGAGCGAGCGTCCGCGGCCGGTGGTAATCCCTGACGCCCGGCCGTACGCTCGCCGCCATGGAGCCTCTCGTGCGCGTCGTCGGCCTCGACCACATCGTTCTCACCACGCCGGATGTCGGGCGCGCGCTGGGGTTCTACACCGGCGTGCTCGGCCTGGCCGGCGTGCGCGTCGACGAGTGGTCCCGCGGCGAAGTGCCGTTCCCGTCCGTGCGGGTTGACGCGACGACGCTGATCGACCTGATGAGGGGCGAGCGGTCGGGCGGCAACCTCGACCACTTCTGCCTGGTCATCGAGCCTGCCGACCTGGACGCGCTGGCGACCAGCGGGCTGCTGGACGTGGCCAGCGGGCCAACTGACGGGCTATTCGGTGCGCTGGGATTCGCGCGCAGTCTCTACGTGCGCGACCCCGACGGCAACGTCATCGAGCTGCGCAGCTACTGACGCCGTTGATCCGTGCTGACGCCGTCGGCCGGCTTCGCGAGCCGACGAGCGATGCGCTCGGGGCTGGGCCACTTGACGGCCGACACGAGGCCGAGCCGCTCCAGCAGCCTGATCGCGATCGCCGACGTGTCCAGTTGCCGTGGCAGCACGCCGTGTCGGGCGCTCGTCGGGTCGGCATGGTGGTAGTTGTGCCATGACTCGCCACCGGAGACCGGCGCCAGCCAGGCCACGTTGGTGCTGCGATCGCGCGTGGCGAACGGGCGCTTGCCCCACACGTGGCACACCGAGTTGATCGACCACGTCATGTGGTGCACCAGGGCCACCCGAACGAGCGTCACCCAGAAGAAGGCGCGCGCCGCCCCCATCCAGCCGTCGACGGCGAAGCCGATCGCCGTCGGCACGGCCATGCTGATGATCGCGATGAGGGGCCACAGCCGGGAGATGCGGTCGATGGCGCGGTCGGCGATGAGATCCGGGGCGTACTTGCGGGTGTCCGTGCCCGTGTAGGTGAACAGCCACCCGACATGTGCGTGGAGGAAGCCGCGACTCAGGCCGCGCACCCCCGGCCCGTACTCCCAGGGGGAGTGCGGGTCGCCGTCGACGTCCGAGAACTGGTGGTGCTTGCGATGGTCGGCGACCCAGTCGACGACCCGACCCTCGACCGCGAGGCTGCCAGCGAGGGCAAGCACGGCTCGCATCGTCCGCCCGGCGGTGAAGGCGTCATGGGTGAACAGCCGGTGGTAGCCGATCGTGATGCCGTGCACGCCGACCACGTAGATGATGGCAAGCATCGCCAGGTCGAGGACCGTGACCCAGCCGTAGACGAGGGCGATGGGTGCGCCGACGACGACTGCGGCAAGCGGGATGGCCACGAAGGTGCCTAGGATCGCCCGCTCGAGGGGTCCGGGGGCGTGTGTCGGTGCGGTGGCGCCTGGCGTCCGGATATCGGACGAGGGTTGCACGACGGTCGATTGGATGCTCAAAGGCGGGTCCTTCACCTGGTGCGGATGGGCGGCGTCGTAGAGGTGCGCCAGGCTGCCAGGAGGTTGGGTGCCCGCTGAGGCTGGTTCTATGAGGCTAACATCGCCGCGCAAATCCGGTACACCACGAGCGTGCCACGTGAGCGGCGGGACTGCCGTCACGCACGAGGGCACGGAGCCGTCACGCTCGCAACCGGCGGGCGTTCAGCGGAGCAGGAACGCGCTCACGCTGGCCGCGTAGTCGAGCCCCGGCTGGAAGAGGAACGCATGACCGGCGTTGCGGTACACCCGGGCCTCGGCTCGCGGAATGCCCCGAAGAAGGGCACGGTGGTTGCGGACCGGCACGATGACATCGTCGGCGCCGGCGCCGATCAGGGTGCGCTGGGTGACCCGGTCGAGCCGATCGCATGTGCCGCGGCCCGGCCGCAGCCACTTCGGACCGGCTGCGGCGACCTGGGCGGTGGCGGTCTCGGGGCTGACCGTGAACGCGTCCTCTGGCTGATAGTCGTTGGCGGCGTACGCCGCACCGATCGCCGCCGACCAGGCGACGCCGGCGCCGCGGCGATCCCTCGGGAAGAGCACGCTCATCCGCTGGGCGGGAGTGGCATCCGGGTTGGTCAGAACCGCCAGCGCCCACGGTCGCGGGGGAGCGGTGTCGTTGCCTCCGCAGTCGGTGCTCGCCAGCACGAGCCTGCGGACCCGCTCCGGATAGTCGATCGCGAGGGACTGGGCGACGAATCCGCCCATCGACCAGCCGAGGACGTCGGCTCGGCCGCCGGCCACCTGTGCGATCAGCTGTGCCGTGTCACGGGCCATGAGGTCGATGGTCAGGTGCGCGACCGAGCCGGTGGACGTTCCCGCCCCGCGGTTGTCGAAGATGACGACCCGATGCCGGCGGGCCAGTTCGTCGAGCAGGCGCGGGTCCCATTCGGCCATCGTGTTGGACGAACCGGCGATGAGGACCAGCGGCTTCCCGGTGCCGGCCACGCGGTAGCCGAGGGTGGCCCCGTCGACCTTGGCCGATTGGAGCGGGGCCGTCGCGACGGATACGGGCGAGCGGGGGCCGACGGTCGGTGCGGCGGTCGCTGCGATGGGTGCCAGACCGACGGCGAGGGCCAAGGCGGCCAGTGCGCCCGTGGTGCCGATCATCGTTTCTCGACGCATCCGTCGACGCTAACAGCGGGTTGCCCTCGATGGTCGGTCGAGCAGATGCGGGGGTCAGGCGGTGAGGATGACGATCGAGATCGAGATGGCGGCGAAGACGAGGACCGCGGCGCCGAACGCGACCGCGAAGATGCGGTACCGCCGGTCGTGCTGACGGTCGTGCTCGTGCTCGTCGGTCACGTCGGGTCGGCCTTCCGTTCGGTGGCGGGTTCCTCAGGAGCGTTCGCCCTGATCGTACCCCCAGGGGTATGCGTCCGGAGCGTCGTGACGGCGCTCATCGCGTCGTCCGACGGCAGCGGCGGGTGGGAGGGCACGATGAACACCGTGTCCCGCACCTCTGGCCGGCGAGCTACGTGACCAACAACGCGGGTGGCACCACAGGTGCCACGACCTGGCGCTTCGTCGACCGGGTCCGTGCGGTCAGGGACACGCCCGAGTGCGGTGCCCTGCTGGCGAGCCCGACCGATGAGATGGCCGCGAATGCAGCCGTGGCCGAGGTGCCTCGACTGCCGGCGCACGTGCAGCTGCCCCAGCGCTGACCGCCGTCCATCGCGCTCAAGGAAGGCGTCGACATCTCGTGGGCGAACCATCGCCACGACTCGGTGCATACGATGAAGGCAACCTCAGAAGGAGCACATCGTGACGGATACCGGCGCGCAGTTGATCCACCGGGCACTGGGCAGCAGGACGGGCATCGAGGTGACGGACGTCGGCCTGGGCCTGTGGGCGGTCGCCGGCAGCGAGTGGGGACCCGGCGAGGACGAGGAGTCGCTCGGCGCTGTCGAGGCCGCCCTCGAGGCCGGGATCACGTTCTTCGACACCGCCGACGTCTACGGGGCGGGGCACTCCGAGGAGCTGCTCGGTCGCGCGATGTCCGGTCGCCGGGAGCGGTTCATCGTGGCGACCAAGATCGGATGGATCGACTTCGATCGCGAGGCGAACCACTCGCAGTACGACACCGTCGACCGGCTCGTGGCCGGCGTCGAGGGCTCGCTGCGTCGGCTGGGCACCGACCATCTCGACGCGATCCAATGCCACATCAACTACCGCGAGCCCCACACCGACGTCTTCATCGAGGGCTTCCGCCGCCTCAAGGAGGAGGGCAAGGTGCGCGCGTGGGGCGTGAGCACCAGCGACTTCGAGCTCCTGAGGTACTTCAACGCCGATGGCGACTGCGACGTGCTGCAGATCGACTACTCGATACTCAACCGCACACCCGAGCGGGAGATCCTGCCCTACTGCCAGGCGAACGGCATCGGCGTCATCGTGCGCGGCCCGCTGGCGATGGGACTGCTGGCGGGCAAGTTCTCCACGTCCAGCACCTTCCCGGAGGGCGACTTCAGGGCCGCCTGGATCGCTGACCCCGAGCAGCATCAGCAGTACCTCCGCGACCTCGAGACGGTCGCTGGCCTGCGCGCCGTCGTGCCGCCGGGCCAGTCGATGGCGCAGTTCGCCCTGCGCTTCACCCGCAGTCATCCCGCCGTCAGCACCGTCATCCCCGGCGCGCGAGATCGCCGGCAGTCCGAGGCGAACGCGGCGGCCGGTCTCGCGCCACTGCTGTCCGACGCGGAGTCGGCCGGGGTCGACCTGCTGGTGCCCCCCGGCGGCGGACGACGGATCTGGCCGGCCTGAGCGAGCGGCGCCTATCTGCACGTCCGTCCGGGCGCGCCGGGCCCTTGGGCTCTCCCGCGCGAGCGGTCTGCCGCGCAGCATGGAGGCGTGCGCGGGATCAGGCCCGTGACGGGCCACATGTCGGACTACGACGACCTGCTGTCGATGGCCAAGGGCAGGCGCGTCGTGCTCATCGGTGAGGCGTCGCACGGGACGCACGACTTCTATCGCGAGCGCGCGCGGATCACCCGCCGACTGATCGACGACCTCGGCTTCACCGCGGTGGCGGTCGAGGCGGACTGGCCGGACAGCTACCGCGTCAACCGCTGGCTTCGCGGGCGTTCGCCGGACGCCGACGCTCGATCGGCGCTGGCCGACTTCCGGCGCTTCCCGGCGTGGATGTGGCGCAACGCCGATGTCGTGCTGTTCCTCGACTGGCTGCGCGCCCGGAACGACGCACAGGCCTTCGACGAGTCGAAGGTCGGCTTCTATGGCCTCGACCTCTACAGCATGCGATCGTCGATGGAGGCCGTCGTCTCCTATCTGTCCGGCCGGGAACCCACGGCGGCCGCCGAGGCCAGGCAGCGGTACGGCTGCTTCGACATGGTCGAGGGGGAGGGGCAGCGCTACGGCCATGCCGTCACGACGAACCGCATGGCGGCCTGCGAGGACGAGGTCGTCGAGCAGCTGATCGACCTGCGCGGCATTCGCGAACGGCTGCTCGCCCAGGACGGCTGGCTGGCCCGCGACGACTATTTCTATGCCGAGCAGAACGCCCGACTGGTCCTCAACGCCGAGCGGTACTACCGGCAGATGTACCGGGGCAACGTGTCGTCGTGGAACCTGCGCGACGCCCACATGGCCGAGACCCTCAAGGCCCTGATGGAGCATCTCGACAGCCGGGGGGATCGTTCGCGCGTTGTGGTCTGGGAGCACAACTCGCATGTCGGCGATGCGCGTCACACCGAGATGGGGCGGCACGGCGAGTTCACCCTCGGCCAGCTGGCCCGTGAGACGTGGCCCGGCGACTGCCTGAGCATCGGCTTCACCACGCACGATGGGACGGTGACGGCGGCGAGCGAGTGGGGCGGACCCGCCGAGCGCAAGCGGGTGCGCCCGTCCCTTCCCGGCAGCTACGAGCGATACTTCCACGAGTTGTCGAGGTCCGGCTCGGGCCCGGCGTTCGTCGCGCGAATGGACCAGGTGGAAGGCCTCGCGGACAACCTGCTGGAGCGCGCCATCGGCGTCATCTACCGGCCGGAGACCGAGCGCACCAGCCACTGGTTCCACGCCGACCTGGCCCGGCAGTTCGACGTCGTCATCCACATTGATCGGACGATGGCCCTGAACCCGTTGGAGCGCACGGCACTGTGGGAGCAGGGGGAGCCGGCAGAGACCTACCCCACGGGGCTCTAGTCGAATGGCTCAGATCGAGATGGCGATCTTGCCGCGAGCCCGACCGGTCGAAGTCGTCCGTTTTCGCGTCTGAGACGGCGGATCTGCGTAGTGTGGCCGATCCCGGGTCGGCTACGGTCCGGGATCACCGTGGAAGGGATCCCTATGTCGAGACTCACGCGTCGCGCCGCTCTCCTGCTTGCTGGTGCCGCACTCATCACCGGCGCACTGGCCTCGCCGGTCTCCGCCATCACGGACGGCCAGCTCGACGGCGACGGGCACCCGTATGTCGGCCTCATGGTCGCGCAGCTCGAGGATGGCACTCCGCTATGGCGCTGCTCGGGCACGCTGATCTCGGAGAGCGTGTTCCTGACGGCGGGCCATTGCACCGAGGCTCCGGCCGCGCGAGCCGAGATCTGGTTCGAGTCGGACATGACGACGGCGAACCCGGCTGCCGCGGACTACCCCTTCACGGGACAGACGGGCGGCCGCGCGTATGCCCACCCGGACTTCAACCCCAACAACTTCGTGACCCGCGACGTGGGCGTCGTGGTCCTCGACGCTCCCTACACCGGCACGAACGGGCAGTTCGGCGTCCTGCCGGCGCTGAACCAGCTCGATGCGCTGAAGACGGGTCGCGGGCAGAAGGACGTCACGTTCACGGCCGTCGGCTACGGCCTCCAGGAGAGCTTCCCGGCGCAGTCGGCCAACAACTCCGTGGCACTTGCGAGTGCGCCTGGTCGCGCACCCGAAGCTGAACCAGATCAACACCCCGGGCTTCACGGGCGACTTCTCCATGCTGCTGTCGAACAACGCGAAGACCGGCGGCACCTGCTTCGGCGGACTCCGGTGGCCCCAACTTCCTCAATGACAGCAACGTGGTCGCGGCAGTCACGTCGTTCGGCATCAACGGCAACTGTGCCGGCACCGGAGGCGTCTTCCGGATGGATCGCCCGTGGGCGCTCGACTGGGTCACCTCGTTCATGAACTGACACCTGCGTCATGAACTGACCCTGAGTGACATGGCGAGGGACCCCGGCCGAGATCGTCGGCCGGGGTCCCTCGTCGTCAGGCTATGAGCAGGGCACGCAGGTCCAGCAGAGTCCCGAGGCATCGGTGCGGCTGATGGCTCCGTGACACCTGCGGCACTGCTCGCGGACCGAAAGGCCCATCGGTGCACGGCGTTCGTCATCGAGAATAATTGAGTACGTCATTGTCTTGCCTCTCTCGCGGCGCCTGTCTGCACGGAGCAGCCATGGCACCAAAGTGATTGTGGTGGTCCGCCTCGCACAGGAGCTGCCGTTGGGGGCTGCTCACCGTGCCGGGTCCGGACGAGCACGCGGCCATGGTCGGCCTGCATGCCCTTCGAAGGTAGCACGCCGCGGCCGCAGGACCCAATCGTGGGGGCTATGGGCCCGCGGGGAAGGGGTTCTCCACCGGGCGGGCGTACTGCTCGTAGGCCGTGTCCGGCTCCTGCAGGACCTGATTGAGGCAGGCCGGGCTGTCGGCGAATGCCGCCAGGTCGGTGATGAGGGTCCAGGTGCGCTCGCCGCTGTCGAAGACCCGGACACCGACGAGTTCGGTGCGCGTCTCGCCGGGCTGCAGCAGGAAGGGACCGCCGTACCAGCCCTCGTCCAGCAGCTCCGCGCCACTGTTGTCGTGTCCCGTGCTCTGCGATGACCGCCAGGCCACGTTCACGGGCACGTCGCCGGTGTTCGTGATCGTCGTCTCGCCGCGGATGGTGGTGCCGTGCGAGTCGGGAACGTTGGACGTGGTCGTCGTCGAGACGGCCACGGCACCCGGGTCCACCGCGCAGTCGCCGGCGTCCGGCGGCGGGGCCTCGGGACCTGCCGCACCATCCTGGGCCACGATCGGTGCCGATCCGTTGCCCGTGGGCTCGTCGGTGCGACTGCCGATGACGAGTATCGCGGCTGCCAGGATCGCCCCGCCCAGGACCACGAGGGCGAAGAGCAGCATCAGGATCCTGAGCCACCGGCCCCGCGAGCGAAACACCCCCGGCTCGGTCCGACGCTCCGGGTCGGCGGCGTCCTCGGCCACGAGGTCAGCGACCACGGAACCGACCGCCATGCCTCTCGCCTCAGGCGACAGCGGCTCACTCGACCCGCTGGGAGCGCTCGCCGGTTGGCGTGTCTCCGGCCCGTTGGAAGGCGTCCAGGTCGACGAGGCTGTTGAGGGTGTCCTTGATCTGCGCCTCGCTGGCGGCCGCTGCCTCGCTGAGGTCGTCGTGCGACGCGTTCGACGGGTCGCTGTCCTTCATGACACGGGCTCGTGTGCCCGTGGTGCGTCAGCGCCATCGATGGCCGCAGGTGGCCTGCGCTCGCGAAGCAGGCGAAGTCCGGCGGCGAGCATCACCAGGCCGAGCGCCAGGATTCCGACGGCCGCGACAATGCCCTCGGTGTACTCGATGAGGAGTTCGGCACCGCCCACGATCACGCCGCCGACGCCACCGACCAGCAGGGGCCATTGGCGGAGGTACCCGTAGGCGGCCATCAGCAGGAGACCGCCGACCAGCATGATCGCGGGGATCACCCACGCCGCGTCCACCGCGTCGCGCAGCCCCTGCGTGCCCATGAACAGCGCCGCGATGCCCACGAACTGCCCGACCACGCGCTCGGCGAACAGGCCCCGAAGGCTCGCTACGAGCCAGGCAGCCCCCATCGCCAAGAGCAGGACCGAGCCGGCGACCGGGAACTCGTCGCTGTCGGTGAGGGCCGAGGTGACGGTCGCCGCCGCGGACACCAGCATCAGGCCGGCGGAGGCACCCATGGCGATGTGGCCTAAAGCCGAATGGCTGCGGATATAGCCGATGGTGGCCACGACGAGGCAGCTCACCGCCGAGCACATGACCGTGAAGGACTCGATCCACTGCCGTTCAGGGTCGTACAACGGCCCGTTCGGGGTGTCGACCACGGCATGCCCCATGGCGGCGTCGAGCGTGTTCCACACGGCCAGCGCGGCCAGCGCGGCGGCGGCCGTCATGAGCGTCGAGGCAAGACGCCGGGCCGGATCGTCGTGAACTCGCCCGCTGAGGAACCACCCTGCTGCGAAGAGAATTGCCGCGATCGCTGCGATGAGTGCGGATCGGCCCGCGGCGCCCAGGGGCTCCCAGGTCTGGGCCACGATGAAGGCGCCAGACACGACCACGAGCGCGCCGCCCACGTAGCTGAGGATCTCGGAGATGATGCGGCGGCGACCCAGTTCGCGGGCCTGCCCGGCCTCCTCGAGGGCGCTGCTCACCGCCGTGGCCTGTTCCTCGGTGAGGGTTCCGGCCGAGACGAGCGACGCCAAGGCTTCACGCGTGCGGTTCATGACCCACCTCCGGTCTGGACGACTGCCCGAAGAGGACTTCCACCTAACAACAAGTGTGCTCCCGCCGTGCCGGCAACGCGAGGTTGTCGGCACGGCGGGAGCACAGGTGCTAGCTAATGTTCTCCGTCACTACTTCTGGACGGTGTCCTTGACCTTGTCGACGAGCTCCTCCGCCTTGTCGGCGACGTCGGCGACGAACTCCTTCGCCTTGCCTGCGGTCTCGTCCGCCTGGCCTTCCTTCTTCAGCTTCTCGTCTCCCGTCAGGTCTCCGACGGCCTGCTTGACCTTGCCCTTGGCCTGGTCCGCGTTCATGCCCATGTTGGTGTCCTCTCACTCGTGCGTCACCACCGCGGTCGCGGAGGCGGATGCTGTTCCACCTGCGCCGTGATCACCTTCGGACGAATCGACGACCACCTTCATTGTCCATCGGCGTGTCGTTCATCCCGACGTGGCAGTCGAGGACGGCCTTCCTGATGATGTCGAACTGCGACGCGTCTGTCCCGACGCCGGTATCCGGCTGCTGCCGATCCGCTCGGGTCCTCAGACGACGCCCTCGGTGGCCTGGCGCTCGACGGTCGACGTCGTGCTCGTCTCCGTCGTGGCGGGCACGCCGGTCGAGCGGGTCTCGGTCACGGTGCGACGGCGCCGGGGAGTGAGCACGACCATGGTCAAGACCAGGCCGATGGCGCCGGCCGCCATCAGAATCCAGCCGACGACGCTGATGTCGAGACCGGCCACAGTGGCGTTGACGGCGAAGGCCAAGATCGCGCCGACTGCGAGAAGGAAGATGCTGAAGCCGATTCCCATGATGTTCCTTTGTTCGGGAGTGGTCATCCCCGGGCCGGGGATTACGATGTAGGTCTACGTTGTAGTCAAAGCCTATCAACACATACCGCGCCTGTCAACGACGTAGGTCTACACTGTCTACATCGGTATGCTTCGGCAGTCGCCCGCATGGGCGCTCAGGTGGAGGAAGGCGTGATCCCCGTGCCCGGAACCATGGCCAGTGAGCCCCGTCCTCCGGTGCCGCTCACGCGCGAGGCCGTCCTGACGACGGCGCTGCAGATCGTCGACCGGGAGGGTGCCGAGGGACTGACCATGCGACGCCTCGGCCGCGCCCTCGGCTGCGATCCGATGGCCCTCTACCGGCATGCGGCGAACAAGAACGCCTTGCTCGACGGGGTGGTGGAGCTCGTCATGGGGCAGGCGCGGCTCGATCCGCTCGACCCGGACTGGGCCGGACAGCTGCGGACCTTCGCCCACGACTTCCGGGGCATTGCGATCGCCCATCCGCACGTCGTGCCCCTTCTCGTGACGCGACCGCTGGCCACCCCCCTCGCCCTTCGCCCCCTGGGCACGCTGCGTCCGCTGGAGGACACCCTCGACCTGCTGATGCGGGCCGGATTCACCGACGTGGAGGCTCTGCACGTCTACCGCTCCTTCATGGGCCTCCTGTACGGACACGTGCTCAACGAGTTGCAGGAGATCGTCGACAACCCCGAGGAGACAGACGACCTCCTCCGCCTTGGCCTGCACCGGCTGCCGATCCACGAGTTCCCGCTCCTGCGCGGACTGGCCTCCGCGCTGATGTCCTACGACGGCGCGGCGGAGCTGGAGAGCGGCCTGGACATCCTCATCGACGGGCTGACGAGCAAGGGCGAACCGTCCGCCTGACCGTCTCGATGATGCAGCAGCACCACGAAGGCCCGGCCCTGTAGGGGCCGGGCCTTCGTTGCCGCGAGCGTCAGGCAGCCTCCTCCTCGTGCCCGTCGTGGAGGCCGCTGCTGAATGCCGCGGAGTCGATCGGGATGCCGATCACTGCCTGCCCGGGCGGGCTGACCGGGTGGCCCTTGCCGGCGCCGTTGACCGTGCGCGTATCGAACGCGTACGTGAGCAGGACGTGCGCGACGGCGTCGCCCATCTCCTCGAGCGCCTGCTGGTTGACGTTGGCGAACGTGTCGCACGCCTGGTGGTAGCAGGCGTCATACGCCACGCCGGCCGTGCCGCCGAAGGCCGCGGCCTCGGCCGCGGTCTTGATGCCCTCGGCGCCCGTGAACAGGCCGCCCGACGGGATGCCGGCGTTGATGAAGGCGAGGTAGTCGCTGCGCCCGCTGAACGCCGTCTGCGCCGACGCCAGACCCTGACCACCGAAGTAGTCGTGGAAGGCGGACTCGATGGCGTTCGAGCCGGTCGGACCGACCAGGCCGAATTCCGAGCCGTCACCGTCATACACGAAGCGCGCGAAGTTCGGTGACGCGATCATGTCGAAGTTCAGGTACATCGCGATCCGTTGCAGCTCGGCGGCGGGCAGGTTCGCGACGTAGTAGTTGGAGCCGACGAGACCGGATTCCTCGGCCGACCACAGCGCGAAGCGGACCATGTTCTTCGTCTTGACCTTCGCCATCTGCTCGGCGATCTCGAGGATGGCGGCTGAACCCGACCCGTTGTCGTTGATCCCGGGTCCGGCGTTGACGGAGTCGAGGTGCCCGCCGATCATGACGACGTTGTTCGGGTCGCCGCCGACGGTCTCGGCGATCACGTTGCGTGTCGTGGCGTCGCCGCGGATCGTCTCGGTCTTCAGCCGCAGAATGAGCCCCGGCGTTGCCGCGAGCTGCAGGCCGACGGCCTGCGTCACGGAGGTCACGGGGATGTCCAGGCCGAACGCGTTGCCCAGCGTTCCGTTCAGGACGCCCGCGGTGTTGTTGTAGATCACCACGCCGGACGCGCCCGCGGCGGCGGCGTTCTGCGCCTTGAGCGCGAACGTGCAGACGCCACGGCTGATCAGCGCGATGTTCCCGGCCGGGAACCCGGCGAAGTCACCGGCATTGCAGCCCCTGATGTCGTTGACCGTGCTGACGGCGCGGTGACGTCACCGCTGCCGGAGTAGCTCAGGATGTTGTTGGCGATCGGACCCACGGGCGCCGGGTGCCACCTGCTCGAGGATGGGCGCGGAAACCTGGATGAAGGTCTGGTAGACGAACTCCTGCGTCGTCACGTTGAGCCCCGCCGCCTCGAACACGGCCTCGGCGTACGAGGCCGAGTCGTCGTGACCGGCCGTGCCCGCGAACCGGTGGCCGTTGTTGCCATCGGCGATCGTCTGCAGGGCCATCAGGTGCTCGGACATCCCGGCTGCCGTGACGGCTGCCCGGAGCTTGGCTGAGGTGTTGTTGTTGGCCGACGTGGACGCGGCCCCAGCGGGGGCGATGGCGAGGGTGCCGAGGAACAGGGCACCGACGCCGATGACGGCCGGGCCTCGTAGCGAGGGGGATCTCATTGCCATGTGCTGCCCTTTCAGTCGCGCGCCGGTCTCCCGGCGGAGGTGAACGCACCGATCCGTTCGTCCCTATAAAGCAGGATTTAGCCGGATAAAGTTAGGTCATGCTTGCCTAACCCGTTCGGAGTGTCAAGGGATTCGAGGGGTCACGCGAGCCGAGCGAGGGCCCGTGCGGACCGGCCCTCAGCGGGCCTGCGCGCGCCATCGATGCGACGGGTGCGAGACGATCGCGATCGTGGGCGGGTGGCGGGATCGCGTGGTCGCCGCAACGACCGGCAGGGACCGGGTCGTGGACGCGGTGAAGGCGGTTGCGCTCCTGCTGGTGATCGTCGGCCATTCGCTCGCGTGGACGACGGCCTCGGACGGCACCGTCGCGAACACCCTCGAATCCGTACCGCAGGCGTTCCCGCTCACGTGGGTCCTGCAGCTGCTGCCGCTGTTCTTCGTCCTGGCGGGCCAGGGCCTCGTCCGGCTGGGACGCCGGCCGACGGGCGACGAGGCCGCACGAAGGATCGTCCGGCTCGTGGCGCCGGCGCTGCCGCTGATGGTCGTGACAATGGTGCTGTCGGTGATCGTGGACGTGGTTGCGGAGCCGGACATTGCCGAGGCCGCCGGACTCCTGCCGGTCCAACTGGTGTGGTTCCTCGGCATCTACCTGGTCGTCGTCGCGCTGGCCCCCTTGCTCGTCCGTGTGCGCCGCGTCGTCGCGTTTGCCGGCTGGCTCGCCGCCATCGCCGTCATCGACGTGCTGCGCGTCAACGTCAGCGCGACGATCGGCTGGGTGAACCTGGTCCTCGTCTGGGCTCTGTTCGCCTCCCTCGGGACGCAGCTCGAGCGCATCCGCAATCTTCCGCGCCGCACCCTCGCCGTCGCGCTCGGACTGTGCGTGATCGCCTTCTGCTGCCTGATCTTCTGGGGTCCCTACTCGCCGGCTCTCATCAGCACGGACGCCCTGCCCGGCATCAGCAATCTGGCCCCGCCGACGCTGGTGCTGGCCTTCGCCGGCCTCGCTCAGATGTTCGCCCTCGCGCTCGCGTGGCCCGCGCTCGACGCGCGGCTGCGCAGCGACCGAGTCTGGGTCGTCGTGGCAGTGCCGGGATCCCGAGCCATGGAGCTCTACCTGTGGCACATGATGCTGTTCACGATGGCGATCGCACTCGCCATCGCCGTGGGCTTCGCCCCGCCGGTGCTGAGCCCGCTGTGGTGGCTGGGCCACATGCTGGCTCTGCTCGTCGTGGTCGCCTCGGCGTGGACCCTGGCACCGGTCGCCCGGGCGGCGGCCAGCGGTCTGGCCCGAGGGCTCGGTGCGCTCGCCCCGCAATGGACCCGTCTCGACCGGTTGCCGCCCGCCATCGGGCTGCTTGCCGCCGGAGTGGCCGGTTTCGTGCTTCTCCTGGTCAGCGAGTCCGGACTCGGCCAGGCGGCCACGGTGCGCACCGTCATCGCCGTCCCGTACGTCCCGCTCGTCGCGCTGCTGATCCTCGCGCTGACGGTCGCGATCGCTTCGGCTTCGCGGAAAGGCTGACGACACATTCGTCGTGGCGAGGCCTGTCATGACCAGTCATTGGAACGTCCTTGTTGACAATGAGCGGCTCTTCGCCCTGACCTCGCACCGTGCCCGGAGAGCACCATGAAAGTGGAGTTTCGGAGTCAATCCTGAACGCGGGGATCGCTGTGAACGGCATCGGGCGCTGGGGGCACACGGGGGTGCTCAGGCGCGTCATCGGTAGGAATCGGTAGGGGGCAGTCATGTCCATGCACACGCCTAGGCACGAGTCGGAGACACGGACGCATCGATCGCGACTGTCGTCGGCATCGATCGTCGTCACGCTCATCGCGACGCTGAGCCTGCTGCTCAACGGATTCGTGATCGTCAATCCCGCTGCGGCGGAGACGACGGATTCGACCACGGTCACCGTCGTGGATGATTCCGCCGCAGTCGAGGTTCCGGCCTCCGAGCCGCAGCAGGAGCCCGCCGCACCGGAGTCCGAGCCGGCGCAGGAGCCGGCCGCGGAGCCCGCGACCCCGGCAGAGGAGCCGGCCTCGGAGCCGGCAGCCGAGCCCGCGGAGGAGGCGCCGTCGACTCCGGTCGAGGACCCTGCCGCTGCACCGGCCGACGAGCCGGCAGAAGTGCCCGACCCGGCGCCCGCTGACGAGCCGGCGGAGCCTGCTGAGGAGCAGCCCACCGACCAGCCGATTGCCCCGGTTCCCGATCCTGTCCTGCTGTCGCCAGCCGACGAGGCAGCAGCGGAGCCGGACGCCGTACTGGCGTCCGTCGCCGTGTCCGTCGCGGCACCCACCTACCTGCCTGCCGGGAATGTCATCCTGTCGACGTCGGACTGGACGGGCGACGAGTCGTTGCGGATCGTCGTCACCACGGGACCGGACCAGACGGTGATCCACGAGGAGGCAAGGGCCGTCCCCGAGGATGGGGTGATCGTCCATTCCTTCGCGATGCCCACGGCATATGTCCCGTCCATCGTGATCACGGCCACCGGTACCGAAACCGGTCGGAGCGCGAGCATCGGGATGGACGCAGCGAAGCTGGATCCCGTCACGATCGAGAGCGACAAGCCCGACTACCAGCCGGGCAGCCGAGTTGAGTTGGCCGGCACCGGCTGGACGGGCGACGAAACCGTGCATGTCGTCGTGAACGACACGCTTGGCCAGACCTGGCGGAGGAGCGTCGACATCCCGGTCGGCGCAGAGGGCCGCGTTCTGGACGTCTTCTACCTGCCGACGTACTTCGTCTCGGACTACGACGTGAAGGTCACTGGGCGTGACACGGCACGCGTGGCCACGACGACTTTCACCGATGCGGTGCTCCCTGCCGACGTCCAGGCCCTGAACTGGGAGACCAAGAACGGCGGCGCCTGGGTGACCGCCACTCTCGCGCAGAACAACTCGGACTACTCCGAGGGCGAGGTCGTGCCGTTCATGATCGACATGAAGTCACTTCCCTCCGAGTTCAATCCCTACTACGCGCCCATCTGCCGGGACTTCCTTACCAGTGACGTCTACGGCTACACGCGCCTCGACACGTTCGACACGGATCGCGCGGCCGAGCTGCCCGCGGGAACGCGCGACGACATGTTCCCCTTCACCGGTGTCGGGATTGATCTGCTGCAGATCGCCGAGATCGGCGCATCCGCGGGGTCGCTCGACGGGAACGCGTTCGACTGCCAGTCCCCGACGCAGCGGCTGACGATCGTGAAGTTCAACTCGCTGGGCACCGGGAACCCGTACCTGCTGTGGGGTGGCTACCTCGCAGCGCCCGGAGACACGAATCCGGACGTGCCCTACGGCCAGAGCGCCGGCTACTACTCGGGTGGCAGCCTTCAGATGCGACTCGCCTCGCCGGACAAGACGTCGGGCATCAACCCGTCGGCCGTCATCCGGCTGGCGAAGCTGACGGTCACGAAGGTGGTCGACAGTGGCACGGCATCGCCGGACCAGTGGTGCTTCACCGTCACCGGTCCTGACGGCATCCCGGTGCAGCGATGCATCGCGACGGGCCAGAACTCGGTCGAGTTCCTTGGGCTCGCCACCGGTGCCTACGCAGTGACTGAGTCGAACGTTCCTGGCTACAGCTTCGCTTCGGGGTCGGGCACCTACTGCACGTTCGTGGGCAGCACTGCCACAGCGGATGTCATCGCCCGGGCTGGAGTGGAGCCGCAGAACGCGAGCTGCACATTCCACAACGCCCAGAACCTGGGCAGCCTGGAGCTGGTCAAGGCGTTGACGGGTGGGCCGGCTGGTTACACGGGCCCGTTCACGATCGAGTACGTCTGCCGGATCGGTGACGTGGTGACGAAGTCGGGGTCCGAGACGGTCGCGGCGGGGTCGTCGAAGACGGTGTCGGGGATCCCGACGGGGTCGACGTGCGTGGTCTCGGAGCCGACGCTGCCGGCCGCGCCGACGGGGTACTCGTTCGGCACGCCGACGTTCACGCCGGCGAACGCGACGGTGACGGTCAGCACGCAGGGCCAGACCGTGACGGTGACCACGAACAACGCGCTGACCCGTGACCTGGGCAGCCTGCGGATCGCCAAGACGCTGTCCGCTGGCGGGTCGGGGTATGACGCGCCGTTCGCGATCGACTACGTGTGCCGGATCGGTGACGTGGTGACGAAGTCGGGTCAGGTGTCGGTGCCGGCCGGGCAGTCCCGGACGGTGTCGGGGATCCCGACGGGGTCGGTGTGCACGGTCAGCGAGGAGCTGCCGGGTGCGGTGACCGGGTATACGTGGTCGGTTCCGGTGGTCACCGGGTCCCCGACCGCGGCCATCACCAAGGACGCGACGGTCGACGTGAGCGTCGCGAACGCGCTGACCCGTGACCTGGGCAGCCTGCGGATCGCCAAGACGCTGTCCGCTGGCGGGTCGGGGTATGACGCGCCGTTCGCGATCGACTACGTGTGCCGGATCGGTGACGTGGTGACGAAGTCGGGTCAGGTGTCGGTGCCGGCCGGGCAGTCCCGGACGGTGTCGGGGATCCCGACGGGGTCGGTGTGCACGGTCAGCGAGGAGCTGCCGGGTGCGGTGACCGGGTATACGTGGTCGGTTCCGGTGGTCACCGGGTCCCCGACCGCGGCCATCACCAAGGACGCGACGGTCGACGTGGGTGTCGCGAACGCGCTGACCCGTGACCTGGGCAGCCTGCGGATCGCCAAGACGCTGTCCGCTGGCGGGTCGGGGTATGACGCGCCGTTCGCGATCGACTACGTGTGCCGGATCGGTGACGTGGTGACGAAGTCGGGTCAGGTGTCGGTGCCGGCCGGGCAGTCCCGGACGGTGTCGGGGATCCCGACGGGGTCGGTGTGCACGGTCAGCGAGGAGCTGCCGGGTGCGGTGACCGGGTATACGTGGTCGGTTCCGGTGGTCACCGGGTCCCCGACCGCGGCCATCACCAAGGACGCGACGGTCGACGTGGGTGTCGCGAACGCGCTGACCCGTGACCTGGGCAGCCTGCGGATCGCCAAGACGCTGTCCGCTGGCGGGTCGGGGTATGACGCGCCGTTCGCGATCGACTACGTGTGCCGGATCGGTGACGTGGTGACGAAGTCGGGTCAGGTGTCGGTGCCGGCCGGGCAGTCCCGGACGGTGTCGGGGATCCCGACGGGGTCGGTGTGCACGGTCAGCGAGGAGCTGCCGGGTGCGGTGACCGGGTATACGTGGTCGGTTCCGGTGGTCACCGGGTCCCCGACCGCGGCCATCGCCAAGGACGCGACGGTCGACGTGGGTGTCGCGAACGCGCTGACCCGGGACCTGGGCAGCCTGCGGATCGCCAAGACGCTGTCCGCTGGCGGGTCGGGGTATGACGCGCCGTTCGCGATCGACTACGTGTGCCGGATCGGTGACGTGGTGACGAAGTCGGGTCAGGTGTCGGTGCCGGCCGGGCAGTCCCGGACGGTGTCGGGGATCCCGACGGGGTCGGTGTGCACGGTCAGCGAGGAGCTGCCGGGCGCGGTGACCGGGTATACGTGGTCGGTTCCGGTGGTCACCGGGTCCCCGACCGCGGCCATCGCCAAGAACGCGACGGTCGACGTGGGTGTCGCGAACGCGCTGACCCGGGACCTGGGCAGCCTGCGGATCGCCAAGACGCTGTCCGATGGCGGGTCGGGGTATGACGCGCCGTTCGCGATCGACTACGTGTGCCGGATCGGCGACGTGGTGACGAAGTCGGGTCAGGTGTCGGTGCCGGCCGGGCAGTCCCGGACGGTGTCGGGGATCCCGACGGGGTCGGTGTGCACGGTCAGCGAGGAGCTGCCGGGCGCGGTGACCGGGTATACGTGGTCGGTTCCGGTGGTCACCGGGTCCCCGACCGCGGCCATCGCCAAGAACGCGACGGTCGACGTGGGTGTCGCGAACGCGCTGACCCGGGACCTGGGCAGCCTGCGGATCGCCAAGACGCTGTCCGCTGGCGGGTCGGGGTATGACGCGCCGTTCGCGATCGACTACGTGTGCCGGATCGGTGACGTGGTGACGAAGTCGGGTCAGGTGTCGGTGCCGGCCGGGCAGTCCCGGACGGTGTCGGGGATCCCGACGGGGTCGGTGTGCACGGTCAGCGAGGAGCTGCCGGGCGCGGTGACCGGGTATACGTGGTCGGTTCCGGTGGTCACCGGGTCCCCGACCGCGGCCATCGCCAAGAACGCGACGGTCGACGTGGGTGTCGCGAACGCGCTGACCCGGGACCTGGGCAGCCTGCGGATCGCCAAGACGCTGTCCGCTGGCGGGTCGGGGTATGACGCGCCGTTCGCGATCGACTACGTGTGCCGGATCGGTGACGTGGTGACGAAGTCGGGTCAGGTGTCGGTGCCGGCCGGGCAGTCCCGGACGGTGTCGGGGATCCCGACGGGGTCGGTGTGCACGGTCAGCGAGGAGCTGCCGGGCGCGGTGACCGGGTATACGTGGTCGGTTCCGGTGGTCACCGGGTCCCCGACCGCGGCCATCGCCAAGAACGCGACGGTCGACGTGGGTGTCGCGAACGCGCTGACCCGGGACCTGGGCAGCCTGCGGATCGCCAAGACGCTGTCCGCTGGCGGGTCGGGGTATGACGCGCCGTTCGCGATCGACTACGTGTGCCGGATCGGTGACGTGGTGACGAAGTCGGGTCAGGTGTCGGTGCCGGCCGGGCAGTCCCGGACGGTGTCGGGGATCCCGACGGGGTCGGTGTGCACGGTCAGCGAGGAGCTGCCGGGCGCGGTGACCGGGTATACGTGGTCGGTTCCGGTGGTCACCGGGTCCCCGACCGCGGCCATCGCCAAGAACGCGACGGTCGACGTGGGTGTCGCGAACGCGCTGACCCGGGACCTGGGCAGCCTGCGGATCGCCAAGACGCTGTCCGATGGCGGGTCGGGGTATGACGCGCCGTTCGCGATCGACTACGTGTGCCGGATCGGTGACGTGGTGACGAAGTCGGGTCAGGTGTCGGTGCCGGCCGGGCAGTCCCGGACGGTGTCGGGGATCCCGACGGGGTCGGTGTGCACGGTCAGCGAGGAGCTGCCGGGCGCGGTGACCGGGTATACGTGGTCGGTTCCGGTGGTCACCGGGTCCCCGACCGCGGCCATCGCCAAGAACGCGACGGTCGACGTGGGTGTCGCGAACGCGCTGACCCGTGACCTGGGCAGCCTGCGGATCGCCAAGACGCTGTCCGGAGGGCCGTCCGCGTACACCGGACTGTTCACCATCGCCTACAACTGCGGCCCGGATCACACCGGAACCGTTGAGCTGGCTGCAGGCGAGTCGGCGACGGTCAGCGGCATTCCGACCGGCACGAGGTGCGTCGTGAGCGAGCCGACACTTCCGGCGGCTCCGTCGGGGTATGCGTTCGGGACGCCTACCTTCGATCCGTCGGACACCGTGACTATCACCGAGAAGGGTGTGGTTGTGACGGTCACGACGAGGAACACCCTCAACGAGCAGCGGACTGATGGGGCCCTGATCCTGGCGAAGACGCTGAACGGTGGCCCGGCCGACTACGCCGGCCCGTTCACCATCGCCTACAACTGCGGTGGCGGGATCAATGGCAGCGTGCCCGTGACGGCGGGTGGCTCGATGACAGTCTGGAACATCCCGAAGGGATCGACCTGCGTCGTCAGCGAACCCAACCTGCCGACGGCCCCTGAGGGCTACACCTTCGGAACGCCGACATTCCAGCCGGCCGATGCCACGGTGACGATCACCGCTGCGGGACAGCGCGTCACGGTGACGACGAACAACACCTTGACGGAACTGCCGGTCGACGTCGTCATCGAGCCGCCGGAGGCCATCGTGGTGGAGACGCCGGAAACCATCGAGGTCGCCCCGGTCCCGGCGACCGAGACCATCCCGACAGGGGTTCCTGCCGGTGATGGATCCTCCACGCCTGCCCCCGGCATCCCGCTCTGGGGACTGGCGCTGATCGTGGTTGCCCTGTCCAGTGCCGTCGGTGCGGTCACCCGCGTGGTGACGTCCCGCGGGCGCTGATCGGCCACGCGGTCGCCCAGCGACCGGTCTGGCCCCGCCCCGGCGTCGCCGGGACGGGGCCAGAGTTCGCAGCACTGCCGATGTCGCGACGGCGCGTCCGTCCAGACGGGGGAGTTGCCGCTCGATTTGACGTGCCAATATGTATTGGGCACAATCAAAACGTGCCCAATACAGAATCGATCGCCGACCTGACCTTCACCGACAACCACGGCGAGGAGGTTTCGCTCTCCGCATACGCCGGCAACCCCATCCTCATCGTCAACACCGCCAGCAAGTGCGGCTTCACTCCTCAGTACGACGGCCTGCAGCAGCTCCACGAGGAGTTCAAGGACCGCGGCCTCGTTGTCCTCGGGTTCCCCTGCGACCAGTTCGCACACCAGGAGCCCGGTGATGACAGCGAGATCGAGGAGTTCTGCCGCCTGAACTACGGCGTCAGCTTCCCGCTCTCCCAGAAGGTCGACGTCAATGGCAAGAACACCCACCCGGTCTTCGACTTCCTGAAGGAGCGCGCTGGGGGCCGACTCGGCTCCGCCGTCAAGTGGAACTTCACCAAGTTCCTGGTCGCTCCGGACGGCCAGACCGTCAAGCGCTACTCGCCGGCGACCGCACCGGCGGACCTGGCGGACGACATCGCGGCCCTCCTCGAGCAGCCGGCGGCATGACCGACCAGGCGCCGGCCGACCAGGCGCTGCTGCTCGACAACCAGCTCTGCTTCCTCGTCTATCGGCTGCACCGGGGAATCACCGACCGCTATCGGCCGGTGCTCGCCCGGCTCGGGCTGACGTATCCGCAGTACTTGGCCATGCTCGTCCTGTGGGAGTCGGCGCCGCTGACCGTGGGGCAGATCGGCGAGCGGCTGCACCTCGACAGCGGCACGCTGTCGCCACTGCTCAAGCGGCTCGAGGCGGCCGGGCTGGTCGAGCGAGCGAGGGCGGAGACGGACGAGCGTTCGGTCGTGGTCTCGTTGACCCGTCAGGGACGGGCGATGCGCAAGCGGGCGCGGGAGGTGCCGCCTGCGGTCGGCGCCTGCCTCGCCGGGTCGGTCGACGACTACCGCACGGCCCGTGAGCAGCTCACCGCCATGCTCGCCCGCGTGGAATCCCCCTGCCCGTGACCGCGCCGACCGACTCAGCCGTCCGGTCCGTCGGACGCCTGGTCCTGGCGGGACTCCTGGCCGCGGCGGGGATCGGCCATCTCGTCAATCCGACCTCGTTCCTCGCGCAGGTCCCGCCGTCGTTCCCCGCGCCGGACGCCATCGTCGTGGTCTCGGGGGTCGTCGAGATCGCCTTGGCGGTGGCCCTGGTCGCCGCTTCCCGCAGGCGTGCCGAGGTCGGCTGGGTCGTCGCTGCCTTCTTCGTCGTGGTCTTCCCGGGCAACATCTCGCAGCTCGTGACTCAGACGGATGCCTTCGGACTCGACACCGACCTCGCGCGCGGCCTCCGCCTCGTGTTCCAGCCGGTTCTCGTCGTGTGGGCGCTGTGGTGCACCTCCGCATGGACGACGTGGCGGATGCGACGCACCCAGCCTGCCTAGGATGTGGCGAAGCAGCACGAGTGGCACCGCCCGCCCCACCCGCCGGGAGACGAATGTGAGCACAGCCTCCGCGCCAGTCGAGCCGACGACCGCCGGCCCTGCCGCGCGAGCGGTCGACCTGACCAAGATCTACGGCGAGGGCGAGACCGCGGTAACCGCCCTCGACACCGTCACCGTCGAGTTCGACCGTGGCCGGTTCACCGCCATCATGGGTCCATCCGGCTCCGGCAAGTCGACCCTCATGCACGTGTGCGCGGGACTCGACTCGGCGACCTCCGGCAAGGTGTTCATCGGTGACGTCGATCTCACGACGCTCAAGGACAACGACCTCACGCGCCTGCGACGCGATGCGGTCGGGTTCGTCTTCCAGGCGTTCAACCTGGTGCCGACGCTGTCCGCATTGGAGAACATCACGCTGCCGATGGACATCGCGGGCCGCAAGGTCGACCAGGCGTGGCTGGACGCGGTCATCGACACGATCGGACTGCGCGACCGCCTCGCGAACCGCCCGAGCCAGCTGTCCGGCGGCCAGCAGCAGCGCGTAGCAGCTGCCCGGGCACTGGCCAGTCGTCCGCAGATCGTCTTCGCCGACGAGCCGACCGGCAACCTCGACTCGCGCGCCGGGGCTGAGGTCCTGTCCTTCCTGCGGCGCAGTGTCGACGATTTCGGTCAGACGATCGTGATGGTCACGCACGACCCCACCGCTGCGTCCTATGCCGACCACGTGCTCTTCCTGGCCGACGGTCGCATCGTCGACACTATGGACGAGCCCACGGCCGCACTGGTGCTCGACCGGATGAAGGGCTTCGACGGCAAGGGGCGGAGGTCCTAGGCCGATGCTGCGCAGCGCATGGCGAAGCCTGCTGCACCACAAGTTGCGCCTGGTCCTGTCGGGCGTGGCCATCGTCCTCGGCGTGGGTTTCGTGGTCGGCACCCTCATCTTCACCGACACCCTGAACAGCACCTTCACGAACCTGTTCGCGGACACCACGGCTGATGTCGTCGTCACGCCTCAGGAGGCGATCACCGCCGGTGGCATCGCCGGCGACGTGACCACCCTGCCCGCCGCGCTTCTCGAGGAGGTGCGGAGCGTCGACGGCGTGGCGAAGGCGGGCGGCCAGGTCGTCGCCGACGGCATCAGCATCATCAGCGCCTCCGGTGAGGTGCTCGGCACGACCGGTGCACCGCAGCTGGGCAGCAACTGGGACGACGACGAGGAGCTGACGCCGTTCCGGCTCACCGAGGGCCGGGGCCCGTCCGCACCGGGTGAGGTGGCGCTGGACTCGGTGTCTGCGGAGAAGTCGGGCTACGCGATCGGCGACACCGTGGCTCTCGTCGGCCCTGGGGGTGCCCTCGAGGTCGAGCTCGTCGGGGTCTTCCGCTACGGCACCTCGGGCAACCTGGCGGGTGCCACCATCGCCTCCTTCGACACCGCCTACGCGCAGGAGCTGCTGCTGGACGGCAGGGACGAGTACACGGAGATAGACGCGGTCGCCGACGAGGGAGTCGGTCAGGAGTCGCTGGCCGCGGACGTGCGCGCCGCGGTCGGTGACGGGGTGACGGTCCGCACCGGGCAGGAGGCCGCCGATCAGGCCGCCGCGGACATCTCGGCCGGATTGGCCTTCGTCAACGTCTTCCTGCTGGTGTTCGCCGGCATCGCCCTGTTCGTCGGCAGCTTCATCATCCTCAACACGTTCTCCATGCTCGTCGCCCAGCGCAGTCGCGAGCTCGCCCTGCTCCGGGCGCTCGGCGCCACCCGTGGCCAGGTCGTTCGCTCGCTGATAGCGGAGTCGTTCGGCCTCGGCCTCGTGGGCGCACTGATCGGACTCGTGCTGGGGGTGGCGGTCGCCTACGGACTGCAGGGGCTGTTCGCCGCAATCGGCGCGGAGATCCCCACGACCGGCCTGGTCCTGCTCCCTCGCACCGTGATCGTCGGCATCGTGATCGGCATCCTCGTCACGGTGGTCGCGGCTCTGGCTCCGGCGATCCGAGCTTCGCGCATCCCGCCCATGGCGGCGCTCCGCGATGACGTCGCCCTGCCGTCGAGGTCGCTGCGTCGACGGGCCGTGTGGGGCGGGATCCTGCTCGTGCTCGGACTCGGAGCGATGACGTCCGGAGCGATCGTGGGTGGCGCCTCGGGCTCGCAGTACGTCGGGTTCGGGGTCGTGGCGGCGCTGGTCGGCGCCATCGTGCTCAGCCCCGCGATCGCCGGACCGCTGGTCCGAATCCTGGGGGCTGCCCTTCCGAGGCTCTTCGGCACGGTGGGCTCGATGGCGGTGCAGAACGCGGAGCGGCAGCCGCGACGCACCGCCGCGACGGCGTCCGCGCTGATGATCGGCCTGGCACTCGTGTCCGCGCTGACCATCTTCGCCACTTCCGCCAAGACGTCCATCACCCAGGTGATCGACCGCGTCGTCGGGGCCGAGTTCCTCATATCGAACCAGGCGCAGCGGCCGTTCCCCGACCAGGTGGTCGTTGCCGCCGCAGGCGTGCCGGGCGTGGCGGCCGTGTCCCCTGTACGGCTGGTGCCCGGAGAGGTCGGCGGGCAGGCGACCGCCGTCGTCGGAGTCGACCCCGCCACCTTCGGTGACCTCGTGTCCCTCCCCTTCACGGCCGGATCGAACACCGGGCTGGATGACGGCGGCATGCTCGTCGACTCGCAGACCGCCGCGGACACCGGCCTGGCCCTCGGCGACACCGTAAGCGTCACGTACTCGACGGGCGGCAGCGACCACGCCATCACGGGCGTGTACGAACCGGCGGGCGCCTACACCGGGTATGTGGTCAGCAGCGACTCGATGGCGGCGGCCGGCGTCGACGTCGGTGCCTCGTTCGTCTACGTCAAGGCAGCACCGGACGCGGACCTCGCTGTCGTGCAGGCCGGCATGACCGCCGCCCTCGCCGACTACCCGACCGTGCAGGTGCAGAGCCAGGCCGAGTTCCGCGACCAGATCACGGCCAGCGTCGACCAGGTCCTGCTCGTCATGGTCATGCTCCTGAGCCTGGCCATCCTGATCGCCGTCCTCGGCATCGTGAACACCCTCGTGCTGTCCGTCGTCGAGCGAACGCGCGAGATCGGCATGCTGCGCGCGGTCGGAGCGCTGCGTCGGCAGATCCGGTCCATGGTGGTGCTGGAGGCGCTCGTCATCGCGGTCTACGGCGCGATCGTGGGCCTCGTCCTCGGCGTGTGGTTCGCCGTTGCGCTGCAGCGCACGCTCGTGGAGCAGGGGATCGAGGTGCTCGACATCCCGTGGCTCGGCCTGCTCGTTTTCCTGCTGCTGGCCGCCGCCGTCGGCATCCTCGCCGCGCTCTGGCCGGCATTCCGTGCTGGACGCCTCAACGTCCTCGAGGCCATCAGCACCGAATGAGGCCATGGGTTACCGTGTGCCATGACTTCAACACGGACCCGGAGCGTCCTTCCCGCCCTCGCCCTTGCCACCCTCGCCGTGCTCACCTTGGCGGCCTGTGGATCTGAGACCGAATCGACCAGTGGAGCAGCCGTGAGCGAATCCGCCGCCCCCGCAGCCGACCTCAGCGGCACATCGTGGAACCTGACGTCCTACGCCGGCGCCGACGGGGCGGCCGTGGCGGCCGTCACCGGGAACGCACTGGCATCGCTGACATTCGCGGCCGATGGGTCCTACGCCGGCTCCACCGGATGCAACCGCATCGCCGGCACCTACACGCAGGACGGCTCCACCCTGACCATCGAATCCGGGCCGATGACCAAGATGGCGTGCACCGGACCGGTCGTCGAGCAGGAGGCCGCGATCGTGGCCGCGCTCCCGCAGGTCGCGTCCTTCACCTCGGGTGAGGCGCTGGTGCTCCTGTCCGCCGAGGGAGCCGAGCTCCTCACGTACGCACCCGGGATCGCCGGACTGGCCGGTACCTCATGGCAGGCGACCGGCATCAACAACGGCAAGGAGGCCGTCGTCGCCCAGGCCGGTACCGAGAAGGCCACGATCGCCTTCGCCGACGACGGCACCGTCAGCGGCTCCGGCGGATGCAACACCTTTGCCGGCGGCTACACGACAACGGACCCGGACGGGCTGACCTTCGGACCGCTCGCCTCCACCCAGATGGCCTGCGAGGAAGCCGCCATGCAGATCGAGCAGGAGTACCTGGCCGCGCTCGGCAACGTGGCCACCTACCAGCTCGAGGGGAACACGCTGACGCTGCGCGATGCGTCCGGCGCCACGCAGGTCACGTACGTGCAGGCGGGCTGACCGCCCATCGCACAGCGCCGCGGCGGTCGTGGGCAGAGGGGCATTGGGGGCGAATCGTCCCCCGATGCCCCAACGGTCCACTAGCCTGCCGCCATGAGCGACGACGCACTCCACAAGACCCTGTCCGACGTGGACCTCTTCGCGGGCCTGCCCAGCAAGGTCATCAAGAGCATCGCGGCCGAGGGGCACACCAAGGCCTTCGCGGCCGGTGCCCCGGTCACGGAGGAGGGGTCCAAGGTCGGCGGGTGGGCACCGTTCTCGCCGGACGGGGTGTGCTTCTACGTGATCCTCGAGGGCACGGCCGACGTCGAGGTGCACGGGGTGTACCGGACGACGCTCGGTGCGGGCCAGTACTTCGGCGAGACGTCCCTCATCGACGGCGAGCCACGCTCGGCGACGGTCATCGCCGGGCCGAACGGGGTCACCGCGTTCGCGCTGTCGGCCTGGGCCTTCGCGCCCATCCTCGAGCAGAACCCGCCGGTCGCGCTGGCGATGCTCAAGGTCCTCGCCGCGCGACTGCGAGCAGCCGAGGCGCGGGGCTGAGGCCTGCGCGGAGCCCTTTACGCGCGGCCGGACGCGAGGTCCGGCGCGGTCGACTGCGGGACGCGGTCAGGTGACGACCGCGCTCAGGTGAAGAACGCGGAGACCGTCAGGGCGATGACGGACAGCGCGAGCAGGCCGCCGACCAGGGCTCGCCACCTCTTGTCCTCCGTCCGGTACCAGACGACCAGGAAGACGACGAACAGCGCGGCCACGACGATGACCTGGGCGATGAGCACGCCCTCATCGTGCCACGCCGAGTGGTGCCACGCGGCCCGGACAGAGCCATGGCGTCAGCCGACGCGGATGACGGGCACGTCGGCCTCGTCGGCCGCCCCTCGGGTCAGCACGGGGTGACTGGCGGGCGACAGCAGGTCGCCCACCTCGATCTCCCCCGACCCGCTGCCGTCGATGTGGACGAAGACGCTGTAGCTCGCACGCTGGTCCACGAGTCCCGCCGGCACGGGGACGTCGAGGTCGGCCTCGGACTCGCCGCCGGTCATCGGCACGACGGCGTCGGCAATCACCTCGGTCGCCCGATCGGCCGCCGAGACGTCGCCGACCTGGACCCGCAGCAGGGCCCCTGGCGGCATGGTGACGCCCTCGGGGAGGCGTACGTGCACATGCACGGATCTCGTCGGTGTGGGGTCACTCATGCGGTGCCTCCTTGTCGAGCCGGATGAGCAGGTCGGCCATGGCCGAGGTCATCGGCTGCCCGGTGCGCTCCTCGACGAAGCGCCACTCGCCCGCGGGATTGATCTCGAGGAAGACGAAATCATCGTCGACCGTCCGGAGCAGGTCGATGGCACCGTAGACCAGGCCGAGGCGATCGAGCAGCCGGCGCAGCCCGGCTTCCACGTCGCGGGGGAGAGTCGTCGGCCGGAACCGTGCCCGGCCGAGGTCGACCCGATAGTCGAGGTCGTAGCCGCCGGGGTCCTTGGTGATCTCGGTCGCGAACATCTCCGGGCCCATCACCGTGATGCGCAGGTCGGCCACCGCGGGCACGCGGGCCTGGAAGATCACGGGAGCAAGGTGGACGCTGTCGAGCATCGCCACCTCCTCGGACCGCAGCACCCGGGTCTCGCGCCAGTTCGCCTCGGTGGCGAGGAACGTCTTGTAGACCGTGTGCTGCGGACCGTGCTCGGCGACGAACGCCCGCGCATCCTCGGGTTCGTTGGTGATGAGCGTGTCCGGGATGGCCAGTCCCAGTTCCGCGGCCACGGCGAGCTGGTACGGCTTGTGGTGTGCGGTCTCGTCGGCGTCCGGGGGATTCACCCATGCGGCGGCCAGGCTGTGCCACATGCCCGACATGGCCTCGTGCGCCTCGGATACCGCGAACGCGGTCGTCGACGCGTCCAGAGACGGATCGAGCGAGTACGGGCGCGGGCGGCGCCACCAGACCACGCGGGCCTCGTCGAGGTCGAGCGTGCCGCGCGTGGTGGCCAGCTTCGATCGCACCTGGCCGCCTACGAAACGCTGCGTGAGCCGGCTCGACACGGGGAAGTCCCCGGTGTCGACCATGGCGAAGGAGGCGCCACTCGCGTCGAGGTCGCGCATCACGGCGGCCGCGTGATCGTCTTCGTCGTGCGAGGCGATGACGATCACGTGACCACCCTGCCAGTCGGACGGCGATGTGTCTGCGTCACTCCCCGCCCATGACCTCCTCGTAGGCGGCGGCAATGACATCGCGGATGCTGGTGAGCTGGGCCAGTTCCAGTGCGGCCTCGGCAGCGGCCGCCTGCGCACGGCCCATCGCCGCGTCGACCTCGAGCAGCTGGGTCTGGAGCGTCTCGACCGCGCTGATCGCCGCGATCGCGGCCTGCTCGTCCTCGCCGAGATCGGCATGGTGACCCGTCGCGAGCGCGAACGGACGGACCGTCGCCAGAGGATTCGGATTGACCTGGGGCCGGATCCCGGCCAGCACGCTCGGCACGTCCTTCGCCGCCAGCTTCATCAGGCCGGGATCGCGGATCGGCTTGGCGTTGTCGCGCACCGGCTTCAGGACGCGCTCGTCGTCGACGATCTTCTTGAAGGTCGTCGTGCTGGGGTCGCGCACCGGCTTGAGCGTCTCCTTCCAGACCGGCTTGGCGACGACGGGGCCGCCGCAGCCCGGGTACATCGCCCGGACCGCCGCGATGTCGCCGGGGCTCAGACCCGTGCGCTGGCCGATCTGGGCGCCGGCCGTCACCGGGGTGATCGTCTCGAGTCCGTTCTTGGTGAACGCGGTCCGCGGATAGTGCATGATCGAGCCGTAGTCGTATGCGCCGAGGTCGTCGCCGTCGGTGATGTGCTGCGAGAACTGCGATGCCATCCCGTTCTGGATGTTCTGCCAGTTGATGGTGACGAACTGGTCGCGGTCCTCGCGACTCTGCTCGTGCCACAGGCCCACGGAGTGGCCGATCTCGTGGATCGCATTGCCCGTCGTGCACCCGGTGCCCAGGCTGATGGTCTGGCGTCCGCCGCGCATGCCCAGCATCGACCAGCAGCCGCCGCTGTCGGTGAAGTAGACCCAGTTGGCCTCGGTGGTTCGAACCACGAAGCGGAAGGACGTGTTGGCCTCCCAGTGCGCGATAGCGTCGGTGACCCGAGCCTTGTTGGGGAGCGCAGCATCGACCTCGTACGGGATGCGGCAGTTGGGCCAGCGGAACTGGCTGCCGGTGATGCCGACGCCCCGTGCCACGGCCGGCCCGCCCTGGTCGCGCATCGCGACGGTAGCCGAGTCGACCTCCTCCACCGTGCCCAGCGCGATGTCGCCGTCGACGATCGCCATGCCGCCGACATCGACGTACTGGATCGCCTTGACCCCGAACGTCGTGCCGGTTATCAGGGCGGTGCCGATCCGGGGATCATCCGAGATGGTGCCGAACTGCTCCGCCCGCTGAGCCCCGTTGCCGTTGCCGCCCTTGCCCGATGCCGATGCCGCCGTGCCCTTCGTCGCTGCCATGGCCGTCCTCCGTCGATGCGTCCATATTGGGCGATGGGTCCCAATTTCTGGAACTGTCCTCCGGGCCGTCCGGATCTGTCAACGTACAGTGACCGTGCCCTTGCACGGGTTCAGGAATGTTCGGCGCCGGCATCAGCGCTAGTCTGGAAATGCAGGCGATGGAGTCCCGAGCAGGGAGGTCACGATGCATGCGAAGGTGGGCGACCGGATCGTCGTGCATGGCGCGCACGTAAGCGATCAGGTCCGCGAAGGCGAGATCATCGAGGTCCATGGCCCGGACGGCACGGCGCCGTTCCTGGTCCGGTGGTCCGACGACGAGCACGAGTCCTTGGTGTTCCCGGGACCGGGAACCCAGGTCATGCCCGCCGACCACGAGGCAGCCGGGGACACGTGAGCTGCGGTCCGCGGCGCGTCGTTGGCAAGGGCGCGCGCTGATGAGGCGGCAGCCGGATCGGATGGGACGCAGTCGGGTCAGGTTGCCTCGCGCAGGCTGACCCGGCGCAGGCTCCATGCGACGATCGTGATCGCGGCGATTCCCGCCGTCGCCATGCCCAGCCCCATCTCGATCGGCGGGGACAGCGTCAGCGCCGACAGGACTGCGGATGCGATGCCGCTCATCGTCATCTGCAGCCCGCCGACGAGGGCGGCAGCCGAGGCAGCAGCGCGCGGGAATGGGTCGAGGGCCAGCGCGATGCCGTTGCTGTTCACACCGGCCACCGTCATCAGGACGACGACCAGCGGGACGATGAGGAGCGGCAGGGGCGCGGCGAGCAACGCCGCCGTCAGCACGACGAGGGAGCCGACGACCTGGGTGGCGACGGATGCGCGGAGCAGCGTCATGACGCGGTGTCGGCGGAGGAGTCGCATGTTGATCTGTGCGCCCAACGCGAAGCAGAGCGCCAGACCGGCGAACACGAAGGCGAAGCCACCCGAACTCACGCCGTACGAGTCGATGAAGACCGCCGGCGACGACGAGATGTAGGTGAACAGGGCGATCGAGCCGAGTGCGGCGATGACGGCTGCGTACCGGAACTGCCGATTGCCGACGATCGTGCCGTACTGACGCATCGCCCCGATGAAGCCGTGGTCGGTCCGCCGCTCGGCCGGCAGGGTCTCCGACAGCCGCACGGTTCCGATCAGGCAGCCGACGCCGAAGAGCGCGAGGAACGCGAACATCCACTGCCACGAGGCCACGGCGAGGATGCCGGATCCGATGATCGGTGCCACGACGGGTGCCAGCGCGAACACCGTGACGATCGCTGACATCGCGCGAGCGAGGTCGACGCCGCTGTAGAGGTCGCGCACGATTGCCCGGGCGATGACGATCCCGGCGGAGCCGCCCAGCGCCTGCAGGAGTCGAAGCAGCACCAGGGCCGTGAAGTTGGGGGCGACGGCTATGAGGAGCGACGCGACGATGAAGATGACCAGGCCCGCGGCGAGCGGCCTCTTGCGGCCGTAGCGATCGGATGTCGGGCCCCAGATCACCTGGCCCAGACCAAGACCCACCAGGCAGGTCGACATCGTCAGCTGGACGGAGCCGGAGTCTGTCCCGTAGGTCTCGCCGATGGCCGGGAAGGCCGGCAGGTAGAGGTCGAGGGACATCGGCCCGAATGCCGTGAGGGCGGCCAGCAGGAGGAGCAGGCGTTTCCTGGGCACGCCCCACCGTACTGTCGGTCCATCGCCAGTGGACCGCTGCGTGCCCCACGGCTGCGCGTGGCACCGCTGCGGCGGGTCGCCCGCGGACGCGTCGGCCGCGACTGCCTAGTCCGCCGCGGGCGGGGCGGTCTCGATCTCCAAGACGACCGCACTCCGCTCGAGCGCGGGGAGCCCGAGCTCGGCGCCGTGCCCCGCCAGCCAGGAGAGCGCGCGGTTCAGGACCTGCTCCTTGCGTGCCCAGTCCTTCGTGCCTGGCCGTCCGGGAGCGATGTCGTCGTGCAGCGCCTTGTCGCGAAGGACGATCGCCTGCGTCTCCAGGAGGAGCGCCTCGGTACTGCTCGCCATCGACGTGAGCCCGAGCCGCTGCTGCGTGGACAGCACGGCGACGATCGACGTGACGATGACGCGCAGGTCGGCCGACGACAGGTCGGCCAGTTGCTCGGCGCGGAATCGCCGCAGCTGGTCGGTGCCGGACGACCCGGACGTGAGCTCGACGGCGACGCCGAGTCCGGTGAAGGCCGATGCCGCCCCGGTCAGGGCAGCGAGCGTGGCAATGCCACCGGCCATCCCGCCCGGTCCGAACGTGGCGAGGGTGCTCGTGATGAGGGCAGCCCCGGCCAGTCCCACCGGAACGGCGGCCGCGAGCCCGATGCCGGTCGCGGCGAGCAGGCCGATTCCCGTGCCGATGAGCACCTTCCCCCACGGGAAGCCGGAGGCGCTCATCTCGCCCTTCGCCTCGTCGACGGCGTCGATGACGGCGGCCGCGTAGTCCGCGGAAGTCAGGTCGGTCGAGGGTCGGCGGATGCGGTGGAGCAGAGCTGTCAGCGCGAGCCGGTGGTGGTCGCTGTCAACGTCGATGTCGAAGGGCGGCAGCACGGGAGAGAGCAGCAGGGAGACGCAAACGACGACGAGCCGGTCGTCCGTCAGCTGCCCGCTGACCAGCGAGCCCGCATGCAGCAGGAGGTCGTTTCGGTCGGGTGCGCGCTCGGGGCTCAACGGCCCGGCCATGACCTGCTGCGCGTCCCAGGGATCACCCTGCCCCTGAAGTGCCTCCGCCCGCCACAGCAGTTCGTGGTACTTGTTCACGGTATTGGTCGTGGCCCGCTCGGCGAGCACGCGGCGCGCGGTGTCGAGCTCCCGACGGAACCCCCACTTGCCGGTGTCGCAGGACGACACGAGCTCCTGGCTGTATGCGAACTGCAGCAGGAGGGGATTCCACCGCTGGTCGAGGGCGCGCGCCGGCACGTTGGCGGCGCTGTCCTCCTGCCGCGGCCCGAAGAGGGCCAGGCCGACCGCCGCGGCCAGGGCTGGGTGGCTCAGGTACCCGACCAGGCTGTGCGAGCTGTCGATGTGGACGGGTGCGTCGAGCGCGGCTGCGAAGAAGGAGCTCGCGCCACGGCCGACCGTCACGACGTCGCCGGCGTCATAGAAGTTGACCCAGGCCCGCACCCGCTGGGCCGGGAACCGGTCGGGGTCGTCGAGTCCGTCATGCCGGGCGCGCAGGCTCGGTACGCCCATCGGGGAGCCGATCGTCACCAGCAGGTCGACCACGAGCCCGGGCGGCATCCGCTTGAGGATGTCGAGCATGACGATCGAGCCGAGGCTGTGGGCGATGATGACGACGTGCCCGGACTGGGGCATGCTCGCCAGCAGGGCGCGCCAGGCCGCCCTCCGATGCTCGGCAGAATCCCGGTACTGCGCCACGGCCTGCATCGATCCGGCGACGAGGTCGGGGACGAAGGTGTCGGCCAGCAGGTGGAGCCGCAGGTCGGACGGGTCGTTGCGCACTCCCTCGATCGCGTCGGCGAACGCCTCTCGGCGCACCAGCAGGTCGGCCCATGACTGGCGCTGGTCGGCGTCCGGCGGGCGCTCCCAGGTGGTCGGCGGTTCCTCGCCCGGCTGGCCGGACAGCATCGCGCCCAGGTACTCGGGGTTGACGATGCGGTCGTGCGACGCGTCGAGCGTCGGGTAGCCGAGCGACGTGAGTCCGCTGTTGAGCGGGGCGAGCCAGCGCTCGATCCGCTCCTGACCGCTCTTGCCATGCACGAAGACGATCGTTCGGGTCTGTGTCATCGATTCCTCGCCTGCCCGTCGCCGGCTCCGTGGACGTCAGTTGTCCGTGGACGTCACCCGTTGAAGGCTACGACGGCCCGGATCATCTGGTGGTCGGAGCCCTGGTAGGCGCGATCGAACGAGCCGTCCGGGTTGAGGTGCACGACGACGTCGTAGGCGCGGGCCGACACCGGTCCGCGGAGCAGGATGTAGTCGATCCGACTGGCCGGGCGTCGGGTGTTCCGAATCGGGTTCGTGGGCCAGCCCGAGGGCTGGTCCGGGTTGCGGTTGATGGAGTTGACGTCGACATTGCCGCGGACGGGCGCGTCGATCGCGTCGTTCCAGCCGCTGTCGCGCAGGATCTGCTGCACGCCCTGGGGCTGGCGGTCGTCGATCGAATTGAGGTCGCCCATCAGGATGATGGGGATCCCCGCGAGGCCACGCGCCGCAGCGAGGCGATCGGCCCACGCGGTCGCCGCCCGCCCGAACCGCACGCGATGCTGCTCCCCGGCGGACGTCTTGTAGTTCGTCAGGTGAACGCTGATCGCCAGGAAGGGTCCGGTGCCGTTCCGGCCCTCGAGGATGGCCCACGCCACCTGGCGGTCCGCGTCGATTCCGATCCCCGGCGCGATCCGGTCGACGCGCGTGTAACCGGCGCTGGCCCGGCGCCCAAGGTCGACCTGCTGCACGGTCGACGGCCGGATCAGCAGGCGCGCGGTGTAGGTGCAGCCCAGCCGCCGGCACTGGTCGTTGCCGATCCTCGGTGAGGCGTACCCGGCTGGCCGGGTGATGCGCTGGAGGTCCTGCCACTGCGTGCCGGAGCGGAACGGCCACTCCGTCGCCTCCGTAACGCCGATCACGTCGGCGCCGGACTCGTTGATGACCCGAGCCACCCGGCCTCGACGTATCGACCACGACGGCGCGGGGGACGGGCACTGCGTCTTGCACACGTTCCACGTGGCGAAGGTGAGTGCGGGGGCCGGCTCGGACATGGCAGGCGGGGCCGTGCCGAGCAGCACGGTCGTGCTGATGGCGGCGACGGCCGTCACGAGTGCCAGCAGACTCCGGGTTGGCTTGTGCATGGTCCTTCGAGGGTAACCGGCGACTCGGCTCCAACGGTTAACTCGCGGCTCACGGCAGGTGAGATCGGGGCAAGATACTGGTCGCGTCACCGACGGACGAGACCCCGCCGAGGAGGCTTCCCCGCTCGGGCATCGATCGCTAGGGTTCCGTCAACGAGCGTCTTACGGGGGAGAGTCGATGCGGATTCGCGCTGGTCTGATTGGTGTCGCATGTCTGACGCTGCTGGGTTCCCTGGCTGGAGCGCCGCCGGCCGGGGCTGAAGGCCCCGACCGTGAGCGGCAGGGGACGCCCCCGTCAATGAGTGGTGCGTCGATTGCCCCCGCCACTGCGCATGCTTTGTCGGCAACAGCGCTGACCGCAGCGCGATTGCGGCCGACGAGCGTCGCATCGCGGGTATGGAGTTGCATGGACTTCCGCGTCCGGCCCGCGGAGTTCTCTGTGGGGTGCGACGCGGCAGGTGATCGGGCCGCAGCCCTTCGCTGGGAGCGATACGCGCGCAAGAGTGCGAAGGCCAAGGGTGCCTACCTGCACATGACTTCCACCGGCGATGCCGGGTATCCAGCGACGTTCGTCCTTGACCGGGCCCGCACGTTCAATGGAGCCTCGGGCTTCACGCGGCTTCGCGTCGTCTTCAAGGGCCCCCGGCCCGTGGGATTCCCGCGGGTTATCCACCGCTCCCTGCGGTACCAGTTGTCTGCTGCCTGCTCGCTACGGTGGGTGCCATCGAAGGGCAAGGGTGCCCGGAGCGGCTGCCCTGATCCCACCCCGGTGCGGGTCATCGCCAACCAGGCGACCACGCTCAATCTCGGTGGCGGCGCCCACCTGATCATCCCTCCGGGGGCGATGACGCCCGGGGCAACGGTTCGCGCTACCTATTCCGGCAGCCCCAGTGGCAGCTGGGACTCGACCCAGCCCATCTCAGCACCAGTGCAACTTGTGGCTGACCCCCCCGACTCGATTCACGGACTGCTCACGCTCGAGTTCCCCATCCCCGCGTCCCAGGTGCCCCCGGGAACCGATCCAGCCAGTGCCTTCGGCATCGCGACGCTTGACGAGGGATATGGCACGTGGCGGGCCGTCTCGACGACGTACGACGCGGCGCGCCAGATGGTCATCGCTCAGGTGCCGCACTTCTCGTGGTGGAACCCGACAACGTGGGACTGGTCAGGTTTGGCGGCCCGAGTCAATCAGGACGTCGGCCAGCTCGTGGGCAAGCGTGCCGGTCAGCCGAGCTGCCGCTCGGGTGCACCGGCGTGGGTGAGTTCCCTCGCGGGCGTGTCCATGGACGCGTCTGTCGCCGTTCGATCCTGCGCCCAGTCCGAAGGCAGCGTGCTCGACGTGCAGATCACGAACAACCGGCCGTACGGGATGATCCTGACGTACGGGTCCGGCGTTCAGTGGGGCTGGCATGAGCCAGGCACTACGCAGGTCGACATGGCCAGGAATCGCATGGTCGACCAGCATGTGCGTTCAAACGAGCTCTACCTGCCGCCGCTTGGCAGGGCATCGGTCGGCATCCTGCCGTTGTCACCGGGTATGAGTGCGCCGTTCAAGATTGGCATGGACCGCCGGACGTTCATCGCCGACGTAGCCACCGAAATCACCTCCGACCTGCTGATCGACCGAATCCCGGGCGTAGGCAGCTGCGCGGGGTACGCGCTGTCCACTCCGATCCCCTCGAACTCCGCATCCGACCTGCGGGATGCATTCGTGGGCTCCGCCGGGTGCCTGTCCGACGCCTACACGAACATGGCCGGCGCCGGGCTCGTCGACGCGGTCAAGGTGTCCAGGGTTGAATCGACTGTGGGTGCGCTCCGCACGGCGAAGATGGTCGGCAAGTACCTCGTCGCCTTCGGCGTCTGGTGGAATGTCCTGGACCTCTTCGTCGATGGCATAATCGTTGGACCGGCGGGCGAGCTGGGTGCGGGCTTCCGTGTCGGTGCCCGAGCCGGGACACCGACGCCGGTGCAGCCGACGCCCGTCACCCCCGTACCCGTCACGCCGACATCACCTCCTGTGGCGCCCCCCGTTGTGCCACCTCCGGCTCCGACCTCGACCGTCATAACGGTCAACACGTGCAACACGTATGGCAACTGCGATGTCTGGAATCCAATCTGGGTCCATAGCTCGCCCGGAGTAAGCAGCAGGATCGCCGATGTGAGTCGCGGCACGCAACTCACCGCCCGCTGCTGGGCGCCCGGGCGTCAGCTCACGGACGGCAGTGACCAGACCGCCGAGGACGATGCGCGTCAGTTCACGTCCTCGCTGTGGTTCGGAGTGGACTGGGGTGGCGGGCGAGGCTTCGTGCCAGCTGTTTGGACAACGAAGTCCGAGAGCCACTTGGGCCTGCCCGCCTGCTGACCGGCTTCCTCGTATTGACCGCGAGGAGCGCCGCCCGCCCGTGCGTGACAACCGCATGCGTACGGTCACCCGGCTATGGACGGCAACGTCATCTCCGACCGCGTGGGGTTCGAGCGGCTCACGATAGGTGAGATCGCGGCAAGGTCCCCCATGCGCACGAGCCGCGGCCGGTGCTCCGGACCGTCAGGCGGGCTTGTTCGCCGCCACGTCCCAGGTCCGGATGAGCGCCGCGCCCGGTCGGCCCTTCGCATCGATGGGCGTGTACTCCCACGTGATGATGCCGTAGGCGAACGTGACGGACTCCACGGGCGGGGACGAGCCGTCTGTCGTGCCGCTGGACGCCACTGAGGTGACGATGCAGTCCTGCAGCGTGTACTTCATGAATCTCAGCCGGTCGCCCGAGCCTTGGCACAGTTCCAGCTCGACGCTCTTGATGTGCTTGCCGTTGGCGCACCTGATGCTCAGGTCTGGTGTCGAGCGGTCCAGGGCCTTGACCACCTGGAGGTTCTGGAACTCGGCCGCCCGACGAGTGCGGCCACCGGATGCGGCCTCCACCGGGACGGCTCGCGAGACGCCATGGTCGAAGCTGAGCACCTCGATCCACCTCGCATGCTTGTCGTCGGTGCTCTCGCCATCGATGCCGTCCACCCGCAGGAACATGTCAATCGTCATCGTCCGTCTCCTCATCCGATCGGCTCGAGTACTGATTGCAGGCTATGGACGAGGTCAACCCCCCGACGGACCGGTGGTCTCGACCGCGTAGCCCGGCTGAGGAGTGCCGCCCTGTCGAGTTGGCGCTCGCGGCGTGACGATGTAGCCATCGGCGTGGTCGCCCAGCACGAGCATCCGACCCCGGTCGTGTGCCCACATCCAGGCGAGGTATGCGCAGAAGATCGCGTCCACCTCGTCCTCGACGAGGTCAAGGTCGACCTGTCGGGGGTTCCCGTCGAGGCGCCCCGTGAGTTCCCGCCACCTCGCTGACGAATCAAGGCGCAGGAGAGCGCCGCAGATCGCCTCCATGTGGTCGACGAGTTCGGCGAACGCGCGCTGCCGACCGGGGACGTCGCGGCCGCGCTTGCGCTTGTACGGGAGCACGCGCTCCAGTCCGAAGAGGGAGATCATCGCGGGATGCGGGTACACCTCGATCGCGACAGACCGCTCGCCGTTCGCGGCCAGGCCCGGATCGAGCTGCCAGCCGAACCGGGCCGCGACTCGAGAGCCGCGCGGCTCGGGGACGAACGCCCGGTTGCCGCGGTTCGCCGGGTAGGCGCCTGCATGGTAGCGACCGAACAGGCGGCCGACCTCGCGCTCGCAGGCCCGCTGTCCGGTCTCGTTCGGCACGATCAGCGGGGCGTCGATCGCCGCGACGAGTCCGGTGCGGTGCGCGTCTTCGCCGAGGAAGCCGGCGATCTCGTCATCGGTGCGCACAGAGGCGGAGCGGACGAGGGTGCCGTCGGTCGCCAGGAGCGCGACGCCGGTCCGGGCTCGCTCGCCCCAGGCAAGGTCGAGGCCCACGAAGCGCATGGCGCACTGTCCCACGGCACCTCGTACGCGGTCGACGTACCGGGCGGGACGATGCGCGAGTCAGCGCCGACTGATCACGCGTACTCGGGGTGCGGGAGGTCGGTGAACGTCAGTGGACCATCGATGAGACTGCTCATCTGGGCTGCATCCCCGTCGGCCATCGAGGCCTCTGCTGCCCGCGCCTCCTCCAGGCTGGTGAAGTACACGACCTGTGCGAAACGGTTGTCGTCGTGCCAGGCGACGAAGCCGCCGAGCACGTCGGGTCGGCGGGTGGGCAGGTCGGTCTCGCGCGTGCGTCCGTCAGCACGAACGGCCTCAGGATCGAGCGCTCGTCCCTCGATCACCTGGACGAATCCCGCGTCGTCTGAGCCGCCGTCGAGGAACAGGTCCACCTCGGGGCAGTCGTAGAACGTCACCTCACCGTCGAAGGCGAGCGCCGTCGACGCCCACCAGGCCGACTGGTCCGGGCGAGCGCTGTTCGCGCGGGCGTTCGCCTCGGAGTCGAAGCGGGCGATCTCGACGGCGATCCCGTCGGGCGAGATGCCGAAGGTGGATCCCAGGAAGCCGGTCGCCCCCGGTCGGATGTCGGCGACCCAGCGGGCCACCTGCCGCCGGAGCAGGTCCTCGTCAGCGATCCTGCCCTTGATGATCTGTACGAACATGGCGCCTCCTCTAGTCGGGTGCGGGGTCGGGGCATCGACGCCCGGCATGGGCCGCGGTCGCGACCGCGTGCGAGGAATGCCCGGATTGCACTGTTTGTACGGCACCACGGTAGACCGCAGGCGCCGCACGGCAAAGACCCGCGGAACCCCCGACCATCGGCCAGAATGCCGTGATGGACCTCCGCGACGCATTCGACTACGCCCGTCCCATCCGGCGCGGCACCCTCGCCACCCTCAAGGCGGGAGGGCGCCCCCAACTGTCCAACATCATGTTCGCCGTGGGCGACGATGGCCTGATCCGCGTGTCGGTGACGACCTCGCGGGCGAAGACGGCGAACATGCGACGCGACCCGCGGGTGTCTCTTCACGTGACAGCCCCCGACTTCTGGTCGTACGTCGTGATCGAGGCAGATGCGTACCTCACCCCGGCTGCCGCCGACATCGATGACGCAACGGTCGAGGAGCTCGTGGACGTCTACCGGTCGCTGGCGGGCGAGCATCCGGACTGGTCGCAGTACCGGTCGGCCATGGTTGCTGAGGGCCGTCTCGTGGCGCGACTCACGCCGGTGGGCTGCTACGGGATGCTGCCGCGGTCGGCGTGACCCGGGTCAGACGCTGCGCGGGACCTTGCCGGTCAGCGCGAGCAGCCGGCACATGAACCGGTGTCCCCCGTCGGACGTGGGCCCGAACATCAGCGGACAGCCGCCATCGATGACGGTGACCGCGTTGGCCCGCCCATAGTCCGTGGCTGCCGGAGAGACGCTGCCACGGCCGAACGAGCGGTGCATCCAGACGTGCCGGACACCAAGGTCGACGGCCTCGCGCATCGTCCCCTCGGCGTGGTCAGGGGAGGTCGCGATGACCACCGCTTCGATTCCGCCGGGGATGGACGCGAGGTCCGGGAAGCAGGCGACGCCCTCGACCGTCTCGGCATTCGGGTTGACCGCGAACACCTCATACCCGCGTTCGAGGAGCCGCTGGAAGACGAGGTTGCCGCCGTGCCCGGCGGGTGTGCGAGACACCCCTGTGACGGCGATCCGGCGCTTGGCCAGGAACTGTTCGGCTGCGTCCGCGGTTCGGGTCATGTTCGGCTCCATCGGTCCACGGCCAGCCTTCGCGCCGCACCGCGCCGGATCCGACGCTACGCCGACGATGAGGGCCGTTGCAGGTCGACCGTCGCGCGGTCGTGGACCGCCGGTTCGCCCGTGGACAATGACCACATGGAGTCCGTGATCCCCCTGGCCTTCACCGCGTCGTGGGCCAGCGGCATCAATCCCTACCTCCTCGTGCTCCTGATGGGGCTGCTCGGCCGGTTCGCCGGCGTCGACGTGCCCGCCGGCTTCGAGCGGACCGACGTGCTGGCCGTCTTCGCGGTGCTGGTGGTGGTGGATGCGATCGCGGACAAGATCATGCTCGTCGACTCCGCATGGGATGCGCTCAACACGGTGATCCGTCCCGTCGCCGGTGCCGTCATCGCCACCCTCATCGCCGCCCCGACGGTGGATCTGCCGGCCGCGGTCGTCGCTGCCGGCGGCGGCCTCGTCGCCCTGATCACCCACCTGGCCAAGGCGACCACGCGCCTGGGTGTCAACACGTCCCCCGAGCCCGTGAGCAACGTCGCCGTCTCGATCGCCGAGGACGTCGCGGTGGCCGGCGTCGTGATCATTGCCGTCATCAACCCCTGGGTCGCCGCAACCATCGCCCTCGTCCTGCTGGCCGGCGCCGTGGCGGTTGCTGTCGCCCTGGCCCGCTCGGCCCGCGCCGGGTGGCAGGCCGTGCGCTCCCGGCGGTCGCGCCCGGCGTGACGTGCGGCCGGGTGCTCAGAGGGCATCCGGACGTGGTGGTCCGGTGGTCGAGCGCAGGATCAGCGGTCCCGGGGGCTGCAGGTGCAGCCCGCCGCTCGCGGCCCCGTCGAGCCGTGATCGGGTGACATCGCAGGTGGCAACCGCGAGCAGGTCGGCCCGCTGCTCGACGGTGGTCAGCGCCAGGTGCGGCATGCCGGCCTCGGCGTCGTTGTCGAAGCCGACGATGGAGATGTCCTCGGGTACGCGAACGCCGTGGCGCACCAGCACGTCGATGAGCCCGAAGGCGGACTGGTCGTTGTAGGCGACGAGCGCCGTGGGCAGGCTCCCCGAGGCGAGCAGGGCCAGCGCGGTGGTGGCCCCATCGGCGCGGGTGCCACCCGACGGCAGGACGCGCGTGCGATCGCCGAGGCCATAGGCGTCCATGGCTGCCAGGTAGCCGGCCAGGCGTGGCGGGGCGCTGACGTACTCGCTGCCGTCGGTGTACCAGATCTCCCGGTGGCCGAGCTCGAACAGATGCTGGACCGTGAGCCTGATCCCGGCGGCATCGTCGACGCGCAGCGCGTCGATCGTCGGCAGATCGACATACCGGTCGACCACGATCGTCGGCACCGGGTCCGCCAGCTCGGCCAGGTGCCCGAGCTCCTCGACGGTCACGGTCGGTCCGATGTGGATGAGTGCCGTGCATCGCTGGGCGAGCAGCATGTCGACGGCCCGGGCGAGCGACCGGTGGCCGGTCGTCCAGCTCAGGGACAGCTGGTACCCGTGGACGTCGGCGTCCACATGCAGCGCCTCGGTCAGCGCGACGTGGAAGGGGTGCACCGCAGTGAGCGTGACGCCGACGACCCGACGGCTGCGGCTGCGCAGACCGCGGGCCCGGTCGTCGGGCCGGTAGCCCAGCTCAGCGGCCGCGGCCAGCACCCGCTCCCGGGTAGCCGGCCCGGCGCCGGGCACACCGCGAAAGACGGTCGACACCAGGGAGCGCGACACGCCCGCGCGCGCTGCGACGTCGCGCATCGTGGCGGGTCGGGGTCCATCGTCGGGCATCCCCGGACCATACTCGCGCGTCGGGCACCGAGGCAGCCGGAGATGGCGGGCTGGCGGGCTGGCGGGCTGGCGGGCTGGCGGCGGAACATCGTCCGGGGTCCGGCATTCCGCCCGCGGAACCCCCGCGCGGTCACGCGTCCGCAGGCGGAATGCCGGCCTGCTCGACTCCCCCGCAGCCGAACGTGTAGATCGTGCCATAGACCGGCTATGGATCGTGCCATAGACGGCACATTCCCGGCGGGTGAAATCTCGGCAGGACTCAGCCGGAGGCGCGCCGATACCGTGACCCGCGGCCGTCGACGCGAACCGGGAGGGGTCATGCGCATCTCGGGTTCGGGTGCCCGCGCCGGCGCGGGGCTGGTCGCCGTCGCGGCGATGCTGTCGGGGTGCGGCGGCACGGACTGCCCGATCCAGCCGGGAGTCATGTGCTCGGGAGCCGATCTGGCCGGTATCGAACTGGCCGCCGCGGACCTGTCGGGGGCGGATCTCTCGGGAGCCGATCTGTCGGGCGCGACGGTCGCGGAGGTTGACCTCTCGTCCGCCCACCTGTCGGGCGCGAACCTGTCGGGCGCGGGCCTGACGAACGTGAATGCGTCGGAGGCGAATCTCAGTGGCGCGAACCTGTCGGGCGCGAGCATGTCGATGGTGGACCTGTCGCACGCTGGCCTGTCCGGGGCGAATGCGTCCGGCGCGCAACTGGACACGGTGACGCTCGCCGGCGCCGACTTGTCGGGCGCCAACCTGTCGGGCACCAGCCTCGAGAAGGTCGACCTGTCGGGCGCGAACCTCTCCGGTGCGAGCCTCGCCGATGCCTCGGCCTCCGCGACCGACCTCAGTGGTGCTGACCTGCGTGGCGCCAATCTGCTGGGGCTCGCGCTGGCCGACGCGTCGTTGGAGAGCGCCCTGACCGACGACGACACCCGATGCCCCGACGGCAGCGAGGGACCCTGCTGACCCGTCGCCGTTCAGCGCGGGCCGGAGCGAAGCCAGCGGCGATGAACGGCGCCCCAGGAGCCGGGATCCTCGCTCGACATCCGGATCAGCCCCGGGTGGGCAAGTGGAGTCCACGCGATGGTCCGACCCGACACCGTCATCGTGCTGGTGCGTCCGTATCCCTCGATGCGGCTTGCAGACAGCGAGACGCACGGATGGTCCAGTTCGATCCCCTCGATTCCGGCGAGCGTGTTCCACGCCTCTTCGCCCAGGGTGACGACATGCGCGGGCTGAAGCTCCTCCAGCGTCTCGCGCAGCCAGTCACCGAACCGATCGATCGCCATGTGCGGCAGCCGCTTCGCTGTCGGCCGATTGGGAAGTGTCGCGGGGGAGAACCCCTCCAGCTGGTCGACGATCGCGTTGTACTCGTCCGCGATCGCCTCGGACTGGCCGCGCTTGCCGCGTGCGCCGTTGGCCCGCTTCGTGCCCTGCTTGACGAAGTAGACCGGGTAGACGTCGAGGAGCGCCGACTGCTCGAAGGTGAAGGGCAGCGCCGGGAAGTACTCCGACCTCAGGCCGCTGCCGGACGGGCCGTTGTTGGCGTCCTTGATGTGCCCGTGGCAGCCCGGTTCATCGCCCTCGCGGAACCCCACCGCCGCGGCCCATCTCCGGATGCGGTCGTGGGCGTCGGCACCGTCCCAGAAGGCTGCCGGCTCGACGTCGACTGCGAAGGCCCCGACGCGGCCCTTCGCGCGAGGCGGGAGCACGGCGAACCTGGGCGCCGTCCAGTCGACATGCAGGGCGCTCGGGTACGTGCCGATCACCACCTGGCGAACCGGACCGCCGGCCGCCATGCGGGTCGGACGCGGACCGTTGGGCCGACCGAACGGGAAGTTCCCATCGAATTCGATGCGGTCGGGCAGGGCCGGGCTCATGGCGCTCCATCGGTCGAATCGCGGGCTGACGTGCTCATTGTCCTGCCCGGCGCAGGGTCGTCGTCAGGGCGGCTCACAACTGCGCCGCCGCGGAGTACAGCGCCGTGAGGTGTCCCACCATCGGAGTGGCGGTGCGCCGGTCGGGCTGGGCCTCCCAGGCGATGAGGGCCTCGACCACGCCGCCCGTGAGGACCAGCGCGCTCATCTGCAGCCGCCGCCTCGCGCTCCGACCGACGGCCGGCTCCGCGCGGAGCGGCCGCATGAGCCGGGCACCCAGGCTGCTGAAGCCGAGGAGCAGTTCGCGCCGTTGCTGCCGGAACTGCTCGGTGGCCAGCGACTCCATGAGGGCCACGCGGATGGTGCGGGGGTCGGCCGTGAAGTAGTCCTCGATGGCTGCGAGGACGGCTGCCGCTGTCGTGAGCGGGTCGTCGGCTGTCGACGCGGCGGCCAGGACCATGGCCTCGACCTCGTCCGCTATCCGCTGGGTGACGGCGAGGAACAGGTCCTCGCGCGAATCGAACAGCTCATAGAAGTACCGAGGGCTCAGGCCGGCCGCCCGGCAGATGTCCTGCACGGTGCTGCCGGCCCAGCCGAGCTCCGCGAACATGTCGAGCCCCGACTCGAGCAGCCTCTCCCGGCGCAGCGCCTCGCGCTCGTCCCGGAGCAGGCCTCCATAGCGGCGATCGGTCATCTGCCCTCCTCGTGCGCCGGCGATGTGTAACCTGAGCCTACAAGAGGAAAGCATCCTTTCCAGTTAGGGAGTCGAGCGATGTCGATCGCCTGGGACACGGAGGAGCGGCGGTTGCTGAGGGCCACGGTGCGCCGGTTCAGCGAACGCGAGCTGGTGCCGCACCTGCCCGAATGGGAAGAGCGCGGCCTCGTGCCCATCTCGGCGCACAGGGCAGCCGCGGATGCGGGCCTGCTCGGAATCGGATTCCCCGAGGAGGTCGGCGGGAGCGGCGGCGACCCTGTGGACGCCTTCATCGTGACCGAGGAGATCATCGAGTCGGGTGGCTCGTCGGGCCTCGTGGCAGCGCTGTTCACGCATGGCATCGGACTGCCGCACCTGGTCGCTGCGGGGGACCAGGCGCTCATCGACCGGGTCGCGCGTCCCGTCCTGTCGGGCGAGCGCATCGTCGCCCTCGCGGTGACCGAGCCCGAAGGCGGCTCGGACGTCGCCGGCCTGCGGACCCGGGCCGTGCGCGACGGCGACGACTTCGTCGTCACGGGGTCCAAGCTCTACATCACGTCGGGCACCCGAGCCGACTTCGTCACCACGGCCGTCCGCACCGGCGGCCCGGGGTTCGGCGGCATCTCCCTGCTCGTGATCGATCGCGATCTGCCTGGCGTCAGCGTCTCGGCGCCACTGAAGAAGATGGGCTGGTGGTGCTCGGACACCGCGGAACTGGGATTCGACGCGGTGCGGGTTCCCACGGCGAATCTGGTGGGTGCCGAGAACGAGGGCTTCCTCGCGATCATGAGCCAGTTCGCGGCCGAGCGACTGAGCATCGCCGTCCAGGCGTATGCGACCGCGCAGCGCTGCCTGGACCTGACGATCGCGTGGGTGACGGAGCGGGAGACTTTCGGCCGCCCGCTCGCCAGCCGGCAGGTGGTCCGGCACCGGCTCGCAGAGATGGCGCGGGAGATCGATGTGGCGCGCACCTACACGAGGTCCGTGATCGACGACTGGATCGCCGGTGATGACGTTGTCAAGCGTGTCGCCATGGCCAAGAACACTGCGGTGCTCGCATGCGACCATGCAGTCGATGCGGCCGTCCAGTTGCACGGCGGCATGGGATATATGAGGGAGAGCGAGGTGGAGCGGCACTATCGGGACAGTCGCATCCTCGGCATCGGCGGTGGCACGAACGAGATCATGACCGAGATCGTGGCGAGACTGCTCCTGCCCCAGACCTGAGGGGTGCTGCCGAGTCGCCGGTAAGGGGCAGTGGACGCCGTTTCACGAGGCCATGGACGAGGACTCTGGCTACGATGGAACGGCAGGGGAAGTCGATGGAACGGCAGGCGGTATCGCCCTCGTCGCGGCCATCGGGGGTGCGAGGACCGTGTCACCGACCGTGTGGATGCTCACGATCGTGGGTATCGCCGTCCTGGTGACCCTCGACTTCGTCACCATCAGCCGCAGGGCCCACGAGGTCGCGTTTCGCGAGGCAGCGCTGCTCTCGGTCTTCTACGTCAGCGCGGCCCTCCTCTTCGGCTACGGCCTCTTCCTGACGCAGGGACCCGACATCGGCGCACAGTTCTTCGCCGCGTACCTCGTCGAGAAGTCCCTGAGTGTCGACAACCTGTTCGTGTTCATCGTGATCCTCACGCAGTTCGCCGTGCCGACCTTTCTGCACCAACGCGTCCTGCTGTTCGGCGTGATCCTGGCGCTGGCGTTCAGGAGTGTGTTCATCGCGATCGGCGTGGCAGCCATCACAGTCTTCTCGTTCACCTTCGTGATCTTCGGTGCCCTGCTCATCTGGACCGGCGTCCAACTGGCGAGGCATCGCGATGAGGATCCGGATCCGATGGACAACATCCTGATGCGGCGCATCATGACCCGGTTCCCGGTCGACCGCGAGTACGGCGGCACCCGGCTGCTGAGTCGCGTCGACGGTCGGATCGGGCCGACGCCGCTTCTTCTGGTGATGATCGCGATCGGCGCCACCGACCTGCTCTTCGCGCTCGATTCCATCCCGGCATCGTTCGGGGTGACGCAGGAGCCTTACCTCGTCTTCGCGGCGAACGCCTTCGCTCTGCTGGGTCTGCGGGCCCTCTACTTCCTGCTGAAAGGGCTGCTCGACAAGCTCATCTACCTCTCGTCGGGCCTGGCCGTCATTCTTGTCTTCATCGGCGTCAAGCTGATCCTGATCTTCGCCCACGAGCACTGGGCAGCCATCCCGGAGATCAGCACCAACGCATCGCTGGTGTTCATCGGGTGCGTCCTCGCGGTCGTCACCGTCGCCTCGTGGATCAGGGTGCGACGCGATCCATCCGCGATCGCGCATGCGGGTCGCGTCACGGCTCCTCCGGACGTCGTGGACAAGCCGTGAGGTGCGTGGCGCCCCGTGGAGTCCGATCACGCTCACGCCCACCGCGATCCTGTGCCGGCCGAGAAGACCGGGGACCGCACATCTGCTCCGCGGTCCGCTCAACCGCATGGAACTCATGCTCCGTCGACTGCGTCAAGACCAGTAAGCCCACGGGAAGCGTGGGTGAGGGAAGTTGCCGATCTAGGGAGACCGGACCATGCGCACTCAGGTCATGAACCGCCGCACTGCCGCAGGGCTGATTGCCCTGGCAGCGGCCGGCTCACTGCTCGTCACCGGCTGCTCGCCGTCCACGACGGTGGTCGCGCCGGACTCCGTCAGCCCCCGGACCGTCAGCGTGTCCGCGACCGGCACGGCCGACGCGACTCCTGATGCCGCGAAGGCATCGCTCACGGTCGAGACGCTCGACGCGACGTCGGCTCAGGCGGCGCAGGAGGCGGCCGCCGCGGCCACGACGAAGGTGCTTGGTGCCCTCACGGCCGCCAACGTGGCCGACGCGGACGTCGCGACCCAGGCGATCAATGTCGGGCCGGTCTACAACTACACGTCCGACGGTGGTCAGACGCTCACCGGGTACCGGGCGGCCCAGACGCTGACCGTGACGCTGCGGGATCTCGCGACGGCGGGGGCGACACTCGATGCGGTCGTCGCGGCAGGAGGGAACGCTGTCCGGGTCGACTCCCTGACGACGTTCGTCACGGATCCGACCGTGGCGACGACCGCGGCGCGCTCCGAGGCCGTCGACGTCGCCCGAGCGCAGGCGGAGCAGTATGCGCAGCTGCTTGGCTTCACGCTGGGACCGGTGGCCACCGTTTCGGAGTCGACGACGTCGATGCCCCCGTCGCCCATCGCATATGCCGACTCGGCTGCCATGGCCGAGAAGGTGCCGACGCCGATCGAGGCGGGCACGACCGAGGTCTCGGTGACCCTCAGCATCGCGTGGTCGATCGCCGACTGAGCGATCAGGCAGTGGTGCCACCGCGCTCGAGCGATCTCCATCAGGAGTTGTCGGGACGTCAGGAGATGATGAGGCGCTGGGCGCGTAGCGACATCACCAGGGCGACGATCCAGCCGATGACGGTCCATCCGAGCAGGAGATTCACCCAGAACACCGACCAGTGCGGTACGTCGCGAACCGCTGCGATTGCCCACGGCAGGAGGTAGCCGGCGGTCAGGATCGCGGCAACCACAGCGACCACCTTGGTGGCGGTCCAGGAGCGGTTCGCGGGCTCGATGTGAGCATTCGTCATGGTGGCGAGCCTATCCGTGCCGACCGGGTCTGCACGGACCCCGGATCGGATCAGGCGGCGGACCCGGCGAACGAGGATCCACTGGGGGCGTTGCGCATGTGCTCCTCCGCCTCCGCAAGCAGGGAGTCGAGCGTGGTCACCTGCGGGTCCCCGGACGACGTGCCGACGCGCACCGTGGTCGGCCACTTGCCCAGGTTGACGCCGCTCATGCGAACCGCCTCCTGGATGCGCAGCGCAAGGTGCTCGGCGCTGGGCCGACTCCCCAGGCCCACCACGAGGAACTCGTCGCCTCCCCAGCGCGCGACGAGGTCCCCCTGGCGGACGGTCGATGCGATCGCATGGCCGACGGCGCGCAGCACATCGTCGCCGTACGCCATTCCGTACTGGTCGTTCGCCGTCGACAGGCGGTTGACGTCGAACATCATCACGCAGACCTCCTGACCGGCGCGCGTGGCCGTGGAGGCCAGCCCGGGGACCAGGGTGAGCAGGCCCTGCCGGGTCAGCGAACCGGTGAGCGGATCGGTGGTGGCCAGCGCTCTCGAGCGCGACTCCTCGTCGCTCAGGGCGTCGATCGCCACCAGCCGCAGGCGCAGCAGGGTCGCTCCTGCCAGCAGCGCGCCCACGGCCGCGAGGATCCACGGGGCGGCCCGTTGGCCGTCGAGGTTGAGGCTGACGGTCACCATGCCGACGAGCATGATGCTCCCGGCCATCAGGCTGGGGCGCCACGACAAGCCCACCGGTGCGAACGCGGTCATGATGATCACGACGTAGGCGAGCACCACCAGGTCGTCGGTGAGGATCGTCGCGACGAGCAGGAGCGTGACCAGGACCAGGCTCGATGCGGCCCAGGTCCACATCAGCGTGACCGCGCGGAAGCGGCGTCGGCCGAGGACCTGGGCGGCGACGAGGAAGGCCAGCGCGGTCACGAACTGAGTGACGTGCTGCGCGGGGCCGGCCTTGGGGAAGGCGAAGAGCGACGTGACGGCCAGCACCACGAGGAGGCCACCGGTGAGCGCGAAGGCCTGTGGGATGTCGCGCTTGGCAATGCCTCGTCGCATCTCCTCGTAGGGGTTCTCGGACTCGGGGACGACGGGGATGGGGATCGCGGCCATGGGGGAGTCCTGTTCGACGGCGGTGTCGGTGCGGCCGAGCCAGCGTCGCACCCGGCTGGGGTGGAACTGCCTCGGCAGGGGGATCAGCTTGGCGAGGGTCAGGCCGACGTAGATGAGGGTGTTGAAGGCGACGACGGTGGCCAGCAGCGTGAAGCCCGGCGAACTCAGGATGCTGGTCGGAAGGAGGATCCCGGCCGGGACGGCGATCATGCCGGCACGCCGGCTGCCGCGTGCTGGACGTGACCCCAGCTGGCCCTGCGGGCCAGCGTGATGTCGACCAGGCACTTGACGAAGACCACCTGCAGGAAGACGTCGTACCCCAGCTCCGGGAAGAGGAGGGCGGCCAGGATCCGCGCCCGCCATCCGCCCCGCCAGACGGTGATGACCCGTTCGGCCACGAAGATCATCCCGATGACGGACCAGAACGGGAACCACACCCATTCGTCCACGGCCAGTGCCGTGACCAGCATCAGCAGCAGTGCGGTGTTGAGGGCGACGGTCCCGTAGCCGATGCCGACCTGCTGCCCCCAGTACCTGATCGTCGCGCGGGTGATGCCATAGGCGCTGAGGTTCTCCAGGGCCCCGCGCTGCCAGCGCTGGCGCTGGACCCACAGGTTGCGCCACGTGGGCATCAGCTCGGTCACCACCGTGCACTCGCTCGGTGACGTCATCGTGGCGCCGAGCGACTTCAGCGCGAGGGTGAGCTCGTTGTCCTCGGTCAGCGCGGCGGTGTCGTAGACCCGTCCCGTGTCCCCCGGGATGTAGACGCCGCGGGCGGCCGCGACGTCGAGAAGAGCATCGGCCCGGAACATCGACGCCGTGCCCGTGAGCACGAAGACCCGCCCGCGACGGGCCCGGATCTGGAGGCTGTAGCGCGTGTACTCGTTGCGCTGGAACAGGCCGAGGAGTCCATGTCCCTGCTCGCCGTAGAAGACGCCACCGACCGCCGAGAGCTCGCCGTCGGACTCCATGCGCTGGGCCGCGACCTCGAGGTAGCGCGGGCCGAGGCTGGTGTCGGCGTCCATGACGAGCACGACGTCGCTGGCCGTCGTGTCGGGCAGCAGGGCCGCGAGGGCCTGGTTGAGCGCGCCGCCCTTCTTGTGGGAGTTGGCCACCGTCTCGAACGACTCGTAGCCCATCTCGTGAGCGATCTCGACCGTGCGATCGGTGCAGTTGTCGGCAACGACGATGACGCGGTCGGGCGGTCTGGTCTGCTGCGACAGGGCGCTCAGCGTCGTTGGGAGGGAGAACTCCTCGTTGTGCGCGGGTATCAGGACCGTGACGGTGACGGGACCGTCGGCTGGATCGTGGACCCGGACATGCGGCCGGTAGGAGCTGAGGACGCGTCTGCGTGGATTCATCGCCATCATCGCCGCGAAGACCTCGAACATGACGGCGGCCGCCGCGACACCGACCATCGCCAGCAGGGCGGCAAGGATCAGGTTCGTGGGCGGGGTCTCACCGGACACGAGCGTCCATGCGGGACCCACGGCGACCGATTCGGGCGACTGAACGGCCTGGGTTCCCGCGTACAGCTGCCCGACGGCGGCCGCGATCGCCCAGATGGCGACCACGGCCGCGATCACGACCGCGACCACAAGGCGGCCGTAGACGTTGCTGGGGTCGTCGCTGCGCTCGGGGACGGGCGGCACGTGGACGAACTGGTGGCCGGCCGTAGCGCGCGTACGAGCAGATACGTCGCTCGCCATCGCCCCTCCCGCTCTCGGCCGGCCTCCGTAGTCGGTATCGGACCGTTCTCCGCCCGAGCGGCTGTGCGATGCGGACGTGTCAGAGGTCGCCCATCGCGGCCGGGTCCGCGTCCGGCCGGCTTCCGGCCGTCCCTTCGGAAAGCAATGGGATTCCGGACCCGAGGTCGATCTCTCGGCTCGGCGTGATCGTCCGTTCGGCGGTGGCCAGGCGCTGGCCGGCGACGTCAAAGGTCACCGTGACCGTGCAGTCGCCGCTCGTCAGGCCCACCAGGGACCCGCCACGCACGATCCCGCTGACGGACACGGAGGTGGCCTCGATGCGCAGTTCGAACGCCACCCTCGCGATCGTCCGATCGGCGACCACCACGTCGACCGAGGGCTTCTGGACCAGGCTCAGGTCACGTGAGCCGAGCGAGACAACCTCGGTGGCATCGGTCCCTCGGGTCCGCTCGGCGGCCGCGATCAGCTCGGCGTGGTGCTGCCAGCCCTCCTTCAGCACGTCGAGCACGTCGACGACGAGGAAGCCCCGAGCGGCATGCGCCAGCCCGTCGTAGGCGCCCTCCCACAGCGACGTGCCGGCCGTGCCGAGAGTCAGCTGCGCCTCGCCGAGCGACCTCTTCTCCGTCAGCCGGCGCGTCAGGTCCAACGGGCCCCGCTCCTCCAGGATGGCCAGGGCCGTCGTGGGCCGAGCGAGCGGACGAGTGTCAGCTGCCATGCTCATTGTTGACCTCCAGTAGGCGAACCCGGGCGAGGTTGTCCGGCAGCGGTCGCAGCCGGACGGCGGGCAGGTCAAGGCCCCGGGGCGGACCGGTCGTCGTGCGGGCAGTGCGATCGGGGTGCGGCACGAAGTCGGGCCGGACCGTGGCGGTGCGTCTTACCCGAGCGCGGCGGCGGTTGCGGACGATCGCGGCCGCAGCCGCGGCGACAGCCGCGACCACAACGAGCGCAGCAATCGCGATGGCGATCGCGATGACGACGCCAGTGTCGCCACCCGGCGACTCGGCCTCCGACGACCCAGGCGTGGAGGCAGCGGTGGATGCGGTGTCGGGGTCAGTTGGCTGCGTCGCGGGGGTGGACGAAGCCGCAATGGGCGTCGGGGTGGAGGCGGGCGTCGACGCAGCCGCCACCGTGACCACCAGGGCGGTCGTGACGCCTGGGAGGCTGCCCCGGCCCTCGAGGCACCCCTGGCAGGCGAAGAGGTCGAACGATCCCGGCTCGAGTGCCGATGCCAGGTCGCTGCTCTCGGCGAAGGAGTCTGCCGCATCGGGGTCGACGGATCCGATGGCCAGGCCGGGGTCCTGCGCCGCCGCCTCGCTGGGGAAGAGCGTGACCGGGCCGTCCTCGGCCAGCCAGCCGGTTCCCTCGATCCGCACGGTCGTGCCGGGGCCGGCCGTGGAGGGCGTCACCGTCAGGGTCGGGCTCGGCATCATCTGGAGGCCCGTGGTCGCGCCGACGAACCCCTCGGAGTCGTCGCACGACTGGCAGGCCAGCACCGAGTAGTCTCCCGCGGCCACGTCGGGTACGGGGAAGCCGGCCGTGAACAGGGTGTAGGCGTCAGGGCCCTGCTCAACCAGGATGACGAGGAACCCGCTGTCGTCGAGGCTCTGCAGGCCGATCGTCACAGGCCCGGCGTAGTCGTGCCACCCCGATCCTCGCGCTGTCAGCATGGCTCCGGGTCGGGCGCGCTCCCGATCGAGGACGATCAGCGGCGTGGCCTCCTCGACCACCAGGGTCGTCCCGGGACCGAAGAACTCCGCCGGCAGGGTCGCGCAGCCCTGGCACGCGTAGACGGCGTACTTGGTGGGGAAGACATCCGGGACGACGAACTCATCCGAGAACGTGCCGTCGTCACGCACGATCGCCCGGGCGAGTTCTCGCGTGGGTTCGGCGGACTCCGGGGTGTCGAGGAAGAAGGCGATGTCCCCCGAGGCGGGGTCCCACCCGGAGCCCGTCACGACGATCGAGTCGCCTGGCCGCGCCGTCGACGCCGACAGCGCGAACTCGGGAACGGCGTGGGCTGGCGGCGACCATGCCAATACGACGATCGCGAATGCGCCGACCAGGAGAACGAGTCGCCTCATGCGACCTCCCATGACCCCACCACGAGGAAGTATTCGCCGGTCTGCTCCGGGCCGTCAATGCCGCGCGCCGCGCAGTCAGGCCCTCACTTCCGCAATCCGGCTGATTGCGGCACGCTGACCCCCATGGGTGACGGGGTTGCGAGTCGGACGTTCACTCGCGAGGATCGGCAGCGCTATCGGGACAAGGTCCATCGGTGCCTCGACGTCTTCGCGCGGATGCTGGCAGAGGAGCGATTCAACGTTCGACACGCCGCTGACCGGCATGGAGGTCGAGCTCAACCTGATCGACGCCGACGGCCGACCGTCGCTGCGCAACGCCGAGGTCCTCGCCCATATCGACGATCCGGCCTTCGTCGAGGAACTGGGTCAGTTCAACCTCGAGATCAACGTGCCCCCGCACAGCCTGAGCGGGGACGGGGTCGCCCAGTACGAGGCCGAGGTGCGGCAGCAGCTCAACATCGCCGACCAGCGTGCGCACGAGGTGGGCGCTGACATGGTCATGATCGGGATCCTGCCCACCCTGCGTCCGGAGCACATGACCCACGAGTCGATCAGCAGCAACCCGAGATACGCGCTGCTGGACGAGCAGATGCTGCTGGCCCGCGGCGAGGACCTCCACATCGACATCCGGGGCGGTCCGGAGTCGCTGGAGACGTACGCCGACTCCATCGCTCCTGAGGCCGCGTGCACCAGCGTGCAGTTCCACCTCCAGGTCAGTCCGGACGACTTCGCGGACTCCTGGAACGCGGCCCAGTGCCTGGCCGCGATCCAGGTGGCCCTGGGCGCGAACTCGCCGTACTTCCTGGGGCGTGAGCTGTGGCGGGAGACGCGGGTCGCCGTCTTCACGCAGGCAACCGACACGCGTCCGGCTGAGCTCAAGGCCCAGGGCGTTCGACCGCGCGTGTGGTTCGGCGAGCGGTGGATCACCAGCGTCTTCGACCTCTTCGAGGAGAACACCCGATACTTCCCGGCACTCCTGCCCGTGATCGACGACGAGGATCCGCAGGAGATGCTCGCCGCGGGCCGCACGCCGTCGCTCATGGAGCTCCGCCTCCACAACGGCACCGTGTGGCGCTGGAACCGCCCGGTGTACGACACGGTCGACGGCACACCGCACCTGCGGATCGAGAATCGCGTCCTGCCGGCGGGCCCCACGGTCGTCGACATCCTCGCCAACGGCGCCCTTTATTTCGGGGCGCTTCGCGCCCTCTCCGAGCTCGAGCGTCCCGTCTGGTCGCAGATGTCGTTCGGTGCCGCCGAGGAGAACTTCACGGCAGCGGCGATCCGGGGCATCGACGCCAGCGTCTACTGGCCCGGAAGCGGCGAGGTGCCGGTCGCCGAGCTCGTGCTGCGCCGCCTGCTGCCGCTGGCCCACGACGGCCTGCGGGCGTGGGGTGTCGATGACGGGATCCGGGAGCGGCTGCTGGGCATCATCGAGGCCCGGTGCACCACGGGGCGCAACGGGGCGACGTGGCAGGTCGCGGCGGTGCACGCCCTCGAGGCCAGCGGCCTGGACCGCTGGGAGGCCCTGCACCGCATGACGCGAGAGTACGCCGCCCGCATGAACAGCAACGCGCCGGTTCACGCCTGGGATCCGGTGTAGCCGTGCTCCGTGCGCTCTCGCTCGCGCTGGTGCCCATGCTGCTGATCGTGCCCACTACCACGGTCCATGCGCGGCCGGCGTGCGCGGACGTGCTCTTCCTTGGCGCCCGCGGGTCGGGCCAGCCGGCTGGCGGCACCCTCGAGGACGGCGGCACGGGCATGGGCCCCCAGGTGCACGACGTGGCCCGTCGCCTCGTGGCCGAGCTCCCGGGGCGGACGATCGATGCCCGTGCGGTGGACTACCCGGCCGAGGGCGTCGAGGTGATCCTGGTGGACCCCGCGCGCTACCTCGGCGGGCTGGAAGCGGGCGTCGCTTCGGTTGACGGTGTGCTGCGAGAACAGGCGGCCCGTTGCCCCCGGCAGCGCATCGTGCTGGCCGGCTACTCGCAGGGCGCGATGATCATGCACCGCGAGCTCCAGGACCTGCAGGTCGAGCCCGCAGCACGGGGGATCCTGAGACGGGTCGACGGAGCGGTCCTGATCGCGGACGGCGATCGTCGGTTGCGCGACCACGTCACCTCCTACGGGACGTCTCGGCGAGGTCGCGGCATCGCGACAGCCCTTCTCGCGGCATCGGGCTCCCGGGCGGCGGCGCTGGCGGTCCGGCTGGCGGGTCGCGTCCAGAGCGTGTGCCAGGACTTCGACGTCATCTGCGACTACCGGCCGCGCGCGCACACGGGACTCGGCCTCGTCCAGGGCTCAGCGGTGCACCGCGACGGCTATGACGACACCGCTGCCGTGCGGCGAGCGACCGACGCGGTGGCCGCGCGAGTCGGCTGAGCGGTCGGCGTCAGATCGATCCGGCGACCAGCGCGAGGCCGATCACCAGCAGCACGCCGGCCATGAGGGCGGCGTTGTGCCGCTCGAGCCAGGACCGCCAGCCCTCGAGCGTCGTCGTGGCGCGCGTGCCTTTGGCCAGCACCACCACGAACGGCGTCGCGACGCCGGCCGTCGCGACCACGACGAAGGCGACCAGTGCGAGCGCCTCGCGGCCGATGGGCAGTCCCGACTCGGCGATCGTCGCGGCGGCCGCGATCGTCAGCGCGATGTTCTTGGGGTTGGCCGCGGACAACGTGGCGCCCAGGCCGAAGGCCCTGGCGGGCGTGAACGAGGTGACGGCGGACATCCATTTCGGGAGGGCGCCTGCCTCGCCGGACCGCGGGCGACCCAGCCACTTGCGGATCCCGAGCCCGATCAGGACCACGCCGACGGCGATGGTGATCCAGTTGACCGTGCTCGAGTCCTCGTCGCCGTACACCGACGTGCGGTTGGCGACCGCGATGGCGATCGAGCCGACGAGCAGCAGGCCGCCGACCCAGCCGATGAGGAAGCTCGCTCCGTTCGCCCGCGACCGCGGTGTCAGGAGCATGAGGATGATGGCGATGACCGGGATGGGGATCAGTCCGATGCCCAGGGCCAGCGGCAGGATCTGCCCGATCGTGCCAGCCACGTCTGTTCCTTTGCTGTCGGTGGGACGAGACTACGGTGCTCATCGGTGCGGCCCGGTGGTCACGGCCGGAGCCGACCTCCGCAGCGGGCCGACTCAGTCGATCGCGGGGCGCTCCCGCTTCGGGAGCCTGGCCACGACGTAGGCGTAGGAGCCGTCGATCGCCTCGAGCAGCTCGTCGTCGGGGATGCCCGAGGCGATGCGCAGGCTGTTCCATCCGGACCGTCCGAGGTAGGGCATCACCCCGGCGTCGTCGGGATGTCGCAGCAGCCACTCGTCCGCCTCCTCGCGCGAGGCGCCGCACTTGACGCCGACCGTGTCGCCGCCGGGGGAGCCGAGGAACGCGAAGATCCGGCTCCCCACCTTGGCGACGACGTCGCCGTCCCACGGCTCGTCGGCCCAGGCTCCGGGCTTGGCGAGGCAGTGCTCCAGCACATCGTCGTGGTCCATGGCGGGCCTCCCGCCCGGATGCTAGCAACGTGCAAGGAGATCGGGGAGTGACCGATCCCCTCTCCACGCGGCTAGGCTGCCGAACGTGACGTCGCCGGCCGTAACCGACCGGCTGTGCGCGGTGGTCCTGGCGGCGGGACGCGGGACGCGGCTGCGCCCGCTGACGCTCCAGGTGCCGAAGGCGCTGTGCCCCGTGGGCAACGTGCCCCTCCTCGACCTCGCTCTCGACTCGGTGCGTCCGTTCGCGTCCGACGTCGCGGTCAACGTGCACTACCTGCCAGACGCGGTCCGCGAGCACCTGGCCGGCCGGTCCGTGCACGTCTCGGACGAGACCGGTCGGCTCCTCGGCAGCGCCGGAGCGATCGGCCACCTGCGCGAGTGGATCGCCGGGCGTCCTGTGCTCGTCCGCAACAGCGACACGTACCTGACCGGCGACCTCGGTCCGCTCGTCGCCGGATGGGACGGCCGCCGCACGCGGCTGCTCGGGGTGCGCCGGGACGGCGCGAGCGACTTCGGCGACATCCAGTACGTGGGGGCCTGCCTGCTGCCCGGACACGTCGCCGCCGCCATGCCGGACCGCGTGGCGGGCCTCCTCGAGCTGGCGTGGCGGCCCGCGCTGGAGCGTGGCGAGCTCGACTTCGTGATGGCGCTGGGCGAGGTGGTCGACTGCGGAACCCCGCGTGAGTACCTGCGTGCCAACATGATCGCCAGTGGTGGGGCGAGCGTCGTCGGGCCCGGGGCAGTGGTGCGGGGTCGGCTCGACCGCGCGGTCGTCTGGCCGGGCGGCTTCGTCGGCCCGGACGAATCGCTGCACGACTGCATCCGGGTCGGGCGCGCTCTCACCGTCGACGCCCGCTGACGGCACCGGCTATCCGATGCCGGCGCGTGCGCCTACGATCACGTGATGACGACCATTGCCGCAGTGCACGGAGTCGTCGGCCCTCACGGCTACCGCCAGGAGGAGATCACGAGCGCGTTCACCGCGGTGGTGTCACCCGACGGGACGCACGAGGAGATCATCGACCGCATCCATCGGGCCACGGGCGTGCGTCACCGCGGCCTCGCGCTTCCGTTGGAGCAGTACCCGCTGCTGGACGGCTTCGGCGACTCCAACGACGCCTTCATCCGCGTGGGGCTCGACCTCGGCGAGGCCGCGATCCGCGGCGCGCTGGACGATGCGGGACTGGTGGCGGCGGACGTCGACATCGTGCTGGCAACGTCCGTCACCGGCATCGCCGCCCCGTCGATGGAGGCGATGCTCGTGCCCCGGCTCGGGCTTCGCCAGGACGTCAAGCGCATCCCGGTCTTCGGGCTCGGCTGCGTGGCAGGCGCCGCCGGCATCGCCCGGCTGCACGACTACCTGCTCGGCCATCCGGACGAGGTGGCCGTCCTGCTCTCCGTGGAGCTGTGCTCCCTGACCGTCCAGAGGGATGACGCCAGCATGGCGAACATCGTGGCGAGCGGACTGTTCGGCGACGGCGCTGCCGCGGTCGTGCTCGTCGGGGCGGGCCGGGCGGCGACGATGGGGCTGGCAGGTCCGCGGGTGATCGCCTCGCGCAGCCGGCTCTATCCCGACACCGAGCGCACGATGGGCTGGGACATCGGCGGGAGCGGCTTCCGCATCGTGCTGTCGACGGGCGTGGCCGACGTGATCGGCCGGTACCTCGGCGACGACGTCTCCGCCTTCCTGTCCGAGCACGACCTCGCGGCACCGGACATCACGGGGTGGGTGTGCCATCCGGGCGGTCCCAAGGTGCTCCAGGCGATGGAGTCGGCGCTGGACCTCCACGACGGGGAGCTGGACGTGACATGGCGCTCGCTGGCCGCCATCGGCAACCTCTCCTCCGCCTCGGTGCTGCACGTGCTGCGCGACACCCTCGACGCGGGCAACCTTCGTGCGGGGACGCCGGGAATGCTGATGGCGATGGGACCCGGTTTCTGCGCCGAGCTCGTGCTGCTGGAGTGGTGACTCCGTGACCGGGTTCGTCGCGTTCACGCTCCTGATCGTCCTGGTCGCGCTTGAACGCGTCGCCGAGCTCGTGGTCTCGAAGCGGAACCTGCGATGGAGCCGGGCCCATGGCGGCGTCGAGTACGGTCACTCGCACTACCCGTTCATGGTGCTCCTGCACGTCTTCCTGCTCGTCGGGTGCCTCGTCGAGGTCTGGGTGTGGCAGCGACCGCTCGTACCGTGGCTGTCGTGGTCGATGCTCGTCCTGGTCGCCGCGTCACAGGCGCTCCGCTGGTGGTGCATCCGGACTCTCGGGCCACGGTGGAACACGCTCGTCGTCGTCGTGCCCGGGCTGCCACGGGTCACTGGGGGCCCCTACCGGCTGATGTCGCACCCCAACTACGTGGCCGTGGTGATCGAGGGCATCGCCCTGCCGATGGTGGGCTTCGCCTGGATGACTGCCCTTCTGTTCACCATCATGAACATCCCGCTGCTCGCCGTCAGGCTCAGGGTCGAGAACGCCGCGCTGGCCACGCTTCCGGAGGCCGCCGCGTGATCGACCTGCTGGTCGCGGGCGGCGGGCCGGCCGGCCTGGCGACGGCGATCAACGCAGCCCTTGCCGGCCTGGCGGCCGTGGTGGTGGAGCCCCGCACGGGGTCGATCGACAAGGCCTGCGGCGAGGGCCTCATGCCCGATGCCGTGTCCCGGCTGCGGCGGATCGGGGTCGAGCCGGAGGGTGTCGACTTCACGGGCATCCGGTATGTGGCCGGTGAGCGCGTCGCGCAGGCACGCTTCACGTCCGGCCCGGGCCGGGGCGTCAGGCGCACGGCTCTGCACGAGGCCATGCGGCAGCGCGCCCATGACCTGGGCGTCGGGTTCGTCGTCGGTCGGGTCGCCGACATCGTCCAGGACGCCGACTCGGTGGAGGCGGCGGGCATCCGCAGTCGCTACCTCGTGGGTGCCGACGGCCTGCTCAGCAGCGTCCGGCGGTCCGTCGGCCTGTCGCTGGCCACTGCGGGGCGCCAGCGGTACGGGATCCGCCAGCACTTCGGGGTGTCCCCGTGGTCGGACCTCGTCGAGGTCCACTGGCTGCCCGATGTCGAGGTGTACGTGACGCCGGTGGCGCCCGACGTGGTCGGCGTCGCCGTCCTCGGCGCGGCCCCCCTGCACCTGGATGCCGCACTCGCCGCGCTTCCGGAGCTGTCCTCCCACTTGGGCGCGGGACCGCGCGCCAGCATTCCGCGCGGCGCCGGTCCCCTGCGGCAGCGGGCCAGGGCGCGCTGCACCGGGCGGGTGCTGCTCGTCGGCGACGCCGGCGGCTATGTCGACGCCCTCACGGGCGAGGGGCTGCGCATCGCCTTCGCCGAGGCGGAGGCCGCCGTCTCGGCCATCCTTCGCGATGACCCTTCGGCGTACGAGGTCGACTGGCAGCGAATCACCCGCTCGTACCGCTGGCTGACGAGCAGCCTGCTGTGGGCGTCCTCGAGACGACCGTTGCGGCCCATGATCGTCCCCGCGGCCCGCTCGCTGCCGTTCGTGTTCTCACGGATCGTCGACCGGCTGGCCGCGTAGAGCCATTGGCTCGCCGCGCACCGCCTCGCACTAATGTGAAGGCGTGACCGAACCGTGGCTGCGCCCCGCCGAACCGACCACCGTCGTCGGCTATCCCGACCTGGCCTCCGGGCGCGGCCCGACGCCGGGATCGAAGGCCCTGGAGAAGCTGCCCGGCCAGGTGCGCACGCTGCGGATGCTCGTTGTCGCGTGCCTGGCGCTGCTCGTGGTGCTCACCGTCGGACTCGGCGTCGCGCTGGCCGGAGCCCTCTCGCAGGTCGGTGAGCTGAGCGACCGCGTTGCGGCACTCGATGCCCGACTGGCCGCGCCCGCCGCCGAATCGGCCCAGGCGCCGGCGCAGCAGCAGCCCGCGGAGGAGACCCAGCTGGGCGCTGTGGCGGATCTCGACCCCGTCGACGGCGTCCCGGCCGGTGTCGACTCGGCGGGTGCCGTCCTCATCGGCGATGCGAACGCCAGCAACGTCGTCGAGGTGTACATCGACTACCAGTGCCCCTTCTGCCAGAAGTGGGACGCCGAGATCGGCGCCGCGCTGCACGAGAAGGCGCTCGAGCCGGGCTCGGACCTCCTGGTCAAGCAGTACAACCTGGCCTTCCTCGGCGAGCAGAACGCGCAGTTGACGCCGGCCGGTGCGTCGGCGCGTGCCGCGAACGCGGCAGCCTGCGTCCTCCACGCGGACGGGGCCGAGGTGTTCGTCGCGTTCTCGCAGTCCGTGTTCGCGGCCGCGGATCCCACCGAGCCGCCCACCCAGTTCACCGCTGAGCAGCTTGCGCCCCTGGCCGAGGAGGCGGGCGCCTCGCCTGAGGCAGTCGCCTGCATCGGGGACGAGGCGTACGTGCCGTTCGTCGCCGCCACGACCAGGGCAGGTTTCACGCGCGGCGTCAGCGGCACGCCGACGGTCGTCGTCAACGGGACCACGCTCGCCAATCCGTTCACCGATCCCGCCCTGACCCAACTGGTCGGCGCTGGCTGACCCTGAGACAGCACGAGAGCCCCGACGGGGGTACGGGGGCTCTCGTGGGCTGGGCCGGCCCCAGCGCGGTACGGGGGGTGCCCGCGCCGAGACCGGTGTCTAGGTGTGTTCCATCGGCTCCCCGTGCGTCAGGCTCGCGGTGCGACTCGGTTTCTCACGGTAATGCCCATGTCCCACGGATGCCTCTCGAACGGGCATCTTCCCGATTTGTCCGGGGTCCGATCAGGTCCGCGATTCCGGGTTCAGCCATCCGTGCAGCCACCGGGAAAGGTACGGAACCCCGACCCACGTCATGTACGGGACGATGAGGGCGGTGGTGATCAGGACGCGCAAGACGACATTCAGGTCCATCAGCCGCGGCACGAGCAGCCAGCTGAGCAGGAGCGACACCGGGAACAGCGCCAGTCCGATGATCGTGGCCGTCTTCCAGCGCGGCGGCGGCTTGCGCGGGGCATGCACGTTCGGGGAGAAGATCCCCTCGAACCCGGTGTAGTCGTAGGCGTGCTGCGGTCCGGCGATGAGCGGCCGGCCCTTCTCGATCCACTCGTCGCGCTCGGGACTGGTCTCCCATGCGGACAGTTCGGCGGCGGTCGCGAAACTGAACGCGATGACCAGGTCCTCACGGTCGGGCGGATCCGGTGGGTAGACCGTTGCTCCGAGGTGGCCCGGGAAGCGCGATGCCGTCGCACTGATGCCGTGTCCCCAGGCGACGAGGTCGGCCTCGCGACCGGGCCGGGGAAGCCGTGACACGACGACGGTCACCGGCAGGTGGTTCGCATGCCCTGGCCCCTGGTCGGGTGCGTGATCGTGGTTGTCGACCATGTCGTCCTCCGGTCAGCAGGTGCGTCGAACCTACCGCTGCGGGGCGTCAAGCCCGAAAGCGGATCTCGTCGCGGGAGTCCGGGCCGGCAACCTCACGATCCGGTTGGCACGAGGTTAAGACTGCGTTTCCTCCAGGCGCGTGGACGCCGTGCTGGTCGAGCCGATGCCGAGAACATGCGACGATGCTTCAACATTCGACCGTTGATCCAGGGAGTGACGATGAGGACAAGCATGTCGAGGTTCGGACTCGTGACCGTTGGGGCCGTCGTTCCGATCGCCATCGCGAGCGCGCTGCTGACCGCGCCGGCCGCGCATGCGGAGGCGACATACACGCTGACGGACGTCCGAGCCCACTCCACGGCTGCCGACTGCTGGTCCGTCGTCGAGTCCAGCGTCTACAACCTCACCGCGTGGATCGATCGGCACCCCGGCGGCGCCGCGGTGATCAAGGCGATGTGCGGCATCAACGGCACCGCGGCCTACAACAGCCAGCACCTCGGCGGTCGCGAGGAACCGGGAGACGACGGCAACGAGGTCAGTGCGGTGCTCGCTCGCTACCGGATCGGCGCCTTCCAGCCCACCGCCCCCAGCACGACCACCTACACGATGGCGCAGGTCGCGGCGCACGGCACGGCCGCGGACTGCTGGTCCGTTGTCGGCAGCGCCGTCTACGACCTCACCGCATGGGTCGGGCAGCATCCGGGCGGCCCTGCGGTGATCAAGGCCATGTGCGGGACGAACGGCACGGCCATGTACGCGAGCAGGCATCAGGGCTCGACGAGTGCGCGCGGCGCCCTCGACAGCCTCCAGATCGGCACGATCGGGACCACCACGACCACGACGCCGCCCACCGCGACGAAGACCTACACGATGCGGCAGGTGCGACGGCATCGCACAGCGGCCAACTGCTGGTCGGCGATCAACGGGGGCGTGTACAACCTGACCGCATTCGTCAGCAAGCATCCGGGCGGCTCCAGCACCATTGCGGGCCTGTGCGGGCGCAGGGGCTCGGTGGCCTTCAACGCCCAGCACAAGGGCTCGGCCAGCGCGAAGGCCGTCCTGAAGGGCTACAAGATCGGTCGGCTGCGCTGATCGGGCCCGGGATCGACACCCCGGTTGCGTCCCGGGCATCCGCCGATCGCTCGGAGTAGCGTCGCCTCCACGCTGGCACCGCTGGTGTGCCGCTAGGGGAGGGGTGGCAGATGCCTCGCGCACGACTCGTGAGCCGAGGACGCACTGCAGTGGTCGTCGGAGTCGCCGTCGGAATGCTTGGCTCGATGGGCCTGTCACCGGCATCGGCCGACGAGCGGCAGGTCCGCAAGTACCAGGTCTGCTCGTGGATCAACGGGGACAAGGACGACACCTTCAACTGCGATTCGCGCTACCACAAGGGCACGGTGGTGACCGCCGAGGTCGGCGTCCAGTGCTGGCAGCGCGCCGTTCAGGGCGCCTATGCGCAGGAGAGGGTCAAGGGCGCCTGGACCGATCGTCCGGACATCGCTGTCACGGTCGAGGAGGACCCCTTCTGCGAGGCGGGGTTCCCGTTCATGACGGCGATGCACATCAGCATGCCGGCCGCCCCGTTCGCCCTGCGCACGTTCCGGGTGGTGGTGCCGGAGTCGCCGGAGTACCTGGCGACCTATGGCGATCCCACCACGGTCTGCGTCCGCGCGAAGGCCAACGATCGCTACTGCGCCTGAGCAGGATCGAGGTCCGGCCTCGGCTGACTGCCCCTGGCAGGAGCCGATGGCCGGGTGCCGCCCGAGTCAGCGATCGGTGGGGATCTTGCGGTCGTACACGCTGGTGTCGCGGGTGTTCGCGGTGAGCGCGGTGGGGACCTGCTGGGCGTAGACGCTGCCGCCGGGGGCGTACGCGGTGACGTCCGCGGTGAGCGCGGTGGGGACCTGCTGGGCGTAGACGCTGCCGCCGGGGGCGTACGCGGTGACGTCCGCGGTGACGGCGGTGACGCCGCTCGTGCCCGAGGCCGTGGCCTCCCGGTTCTGGAGGTACTGGACCGTGGCGAGGCCCGTGAGGGTCAGGGCGGCGGCGCCGAGAGCCAGGGCGGCGTTGCGCACGCCATGGCCCGCGTGGCGGCCGGTGCGGCCCGGGAGGCCGGTGGTCGGTGTTCCAATTCCGGTGAAGGCGGACGGGGCTGCCGGGGCGGTGTTCATGTCAACTCCTTGTGTGAGTTCCTTGTCCTTGCCCTTCCACTGTCGCAACTCCGCCACCGGCCGGCATCCGTGGAAACACCAGTCTGTGCCGTGCCGATGGTGCGAGACTGGCGACTCAATCCGCTTCGACCTGCGAGGGAATCCATGGATCCGAACAGCACTGCCGTCGTCCTCGTCGAGTTCCAGAACGACTTCACCACCGAGGGCGGTTCGCTTCATGGCGCCGTCGAAGGCGTGATGGAGTCGACCGGGATGCTGGAGAACGCCAAGTCGGCCGTTGCCGCGGCCCGCGCCGCCGGAGCGACCATCGTGCACGCGCCCATCCAGTTCGCAGAGGGCTACAACGAGATCACCTCGACCCCCTACGGCATCCTCAAGGGCGTCGTCGACACCAACTCGTTCGTGAAGGGCAGCTGGGGCGCCGAGATCATCGAGGACCTCGCACCCGAGGCGGGAGACATCGTCCTGGAGGGCAAGCGCGGGCTTGATGCGTTCGCGAGCACCAACCTCGACTTCATCCTGCGCAGCAAGGGGATCAAGACTGTCGTCCTCAGCGGCTTCCTCACCAACTGCTGCGTCGAGTCGACCATGCGCTCGGCGTACGAGCGGGGCTACGAGGTCGTCACGCTGACGGACTGTGTGGGCGCCACCAGCCAGGAGGAGCACGCGAACGCGATCACCTACGACTACCCCATGTTCTCCAAGCCGATGACGGCGGCCGAGTTCGCGGACACCCTCGCCGGTGCCGACGCAGCGGATGCGTCGCGCGGCTACTGAGCCGACGGTCGCCTAGGTTGGGGGCGTGCGCCCCGACACGAGCAGTGCCCTGCCCGGTGACCGAGCCGTCGTGCAGGCGGTCGCCGGCCTGCTGCCGGGCGCCGTGCTGGACCGGGCCATCGATCGGCTCGCCTACGCCCACGACGCCTCTCACTACCTGCTGACCCCGCAGGCGGTCGCAACCCCGTCGACGGCCGCGGAGGTCGGGCGGCTGATGGCGCTCAGCAGCGCACAGGGCATTCCCCTGACGTTCCGCTCCGGGGGGACGAGTCTGAGCGGGCAGGCCTCGACGTCCGGGCTCCTGGTGGATACCCGTCGTGGATTTCGAGCGGTCGAGGTCCTGGACGACGGCCGCCGCGTTCGCGTCCAGCCGGGGGCGACGGTCCGTGCGGTCAACGCCCGACTCGCGCCGTACGGGCACAAGCTGGGCCCGGATCCGGCGAGCGAGGCCGCCTGCACGGTCGGCGGCGTGGTGGCGAACAACTCCAGCGGAATGGTCTGCGGCACCGAGTTCAACTCCTACCGGACCGTCGAGTCGATGGTCGTCATCCTGGCCAGCGGAACGGTTATCGACACGGGTGCGCCGGGCGTCGACGAGCGGCTCCGCGCCCTGGAGCCCGACCTGCACGTCGGGCTGCTGCGGCTCCGGGACCGGCTCCGGGCGGACCCGGCGTCGGTCCGCTCGATCGAGCGTCAGTTCTCGCTGAAGAACACCATGGGCTACGGGCTGAACTCCTTCCTCGACCACGACGACGCGGCGGGGATCCTCACCCACCTGATGGTCGGCAGCGAGGGGACGCTCGGCTTCGTGGCCGAGGTGACGTTCCGGACGGTTCCCATCCGGCCGCACGTCTCGACGGGCTTCCTGGTGTTCGACCACCTTCGCGAGGCGACGGATGCGCTGCCCGGCCTCGTCGCATCGGGACTGGCGGCGATCGAGCTGCTCGACGAGACGTCACTGCGCGTGGCCCAGCGGGACCCGAGAGCCGACGTCGCGCTGCGTGCCCTCGAGGTGGGCCGGCATGCCGCCCTCCTGGTCGAGTTCCAGGAGATGTCGCAGGACGAGCTCGATGAGCGGATGGAGGGCGCTCGGGGCGTCCTGGACCGGCTGCCGCTGGTCTCGCCAGCGGTCATGTCGTCGGCCGCCAAGGCCCGCGGGGACTACTGGCACATCCGGAAGGGGCTCTACGCGACCGTGGCGGGAGACCGCCCCTCCGGTACCACCGCGCTGCTCGAGGACATCGCCGTGCCCGTGGACGCGCTGGCCGGGACCTGCGAGGAGCTGATCGCGCTGTTCAGCCGGCACGGATACGACGACAGCGTGATCTTCGGGCATGCCAAGGACGGCAACATCCACTTCCTGATCAACGAGCGGTTCGATCAGGTCGAGTCGCTCGCGCGGTACTCCGCTTTCACGGACGACATGGTCGACCTCGTGCTCGGCCACTACGGGACCCTCAAGGCCGAGCACGGGACCGGGCGCATCATGGCGCCCTTCGTCCGCCGCCAGTACGGCGACGACCTGTATGACGCGATGATGGAGATCAAGCGGATGATGGATCCCCGCGGGGTTCTGAACCCCGGCGTGCTGATGAACGAGGACCCTTCATCCCACCTGCGAAACCTCAAGATCACCCCGACGGTGGAGGACGAGGTCGATCGCTGCGTCGAATGCGGATACTGCGAGCCCGTTTGCCCCAGCAGGGACCTGACCCTGACGCCCCGGCAGCGCATCGTCCTGCGTCGTGAGCTGGCGACGGCCGCCGCCGCGGGCGACACGGCGCTGGTGGCCGAGCTGGCCCGTGACTACGAGTACGACGGGATCCAGACCTGTGCCGTTGACGGCATGTGCCAGACGGCCTGCCCCGTCCTCATCGACACCGGCAGCCTCGTACGACGGCTCCGGGCCGAGCAGCGCGGGCAGGTCCTCGACTCCGCCTGGGGATTCGCGGCGCGTCACTGGGGGGCGGCCGGTCCGGCGATCTCGCGAGCGCTCGACGTCGCCAACCGCCTGCCGACGCGGACGCTGACGTCGGCATCGCAGGTCGCGCGCAAGGTGGCCGGCGCCGACGTGGTTCCGCACTGGGACGCCGGTCTGCCCTCGGGCGGTGCAAGGCGGGTCGCCCGGCACGTCGTCAGGCCGCAGGCGGTCTTCTTCCCTGCCTGCGTCACGACCATGTTCGGACCGGACGGTGGTGGATCCGGGGTCTCCGCCGCCTTCCTCGAGCTGTGCGATCGGGCCGGCGTGCCCGTGAAGGTGCCGGACGGCATCGGTGCGATGTGCTGCGGCACGCCGTGGAAGTCCAAGGGGATGGTGCGCGGCCATGACGCCATGCGAGCGGCCCTGGTTCCGTGGCTGCTCGAGGCCACCGATCGCGGACGACTGCCGGTCGTGGTCGACGCGGCCTCGTGCACCGAGGGACTCGAGGCGATGGTCGCAGATGCCGAGCGCGCCCACGGGGCGCGGATCGCGATCATCGACGCGGTCGCCTTCGTCGTGGACTCCGTCCTGCCCTCCCTGCCGGTCGCCTCACGCCTGCCGTCGCTCGTCCTCCACCCCACCTGCTCGTCCACGCGGCTCGGGCTCAACGACGACCTGCTCAGTCTCGCCCGAGTTGTCGCGGACCAGGTCGTGATCCCTGACGACTGGGGATGCTGTGCCTTCGCGGGCGACCGGGGCATGCTGCATCCGGAGCTGACCGCGTCGGCCACCGCGGCCGAGGCCGCCTCGGTGAGCCGTGGCACCTTCTCCGCTTTCGCGTCCTGCAACCGGACGTGCGAGATCGGGATGAGCCGGGCCACGGGCCAGCCGTACCGCCACCTGCTCGAGATTCTGGCTGAGCGGACGCGCTAGCTACACCGGCGTCGGTGTCGTCCCGGACGGCTCCGAAGGCTCCGGCGCGGCGTTCTCGGTCCCAATCTCCGCGAAGATCGCCCGCTCTGCCGCGTGCCTGGGGTACTTCCACCACACCAGCAGCAGACCGACCACGACCGAGAGCAGCGCGACGCTGATGGCCGCCATCTTTCCCTCCGTGAACGCCTGCTGAGCGGCGGCGATCACCTGGGTGGCATCGGCGCCGGGGAGCGTTGCGGCCACTCCCTCCGCGCCCTCGTAGGAGCCGGCGATCTCCTGGGCGGCCCGCTTGCCCAGCTTCTGCGCCTCGTCGGCGGGCAGGCTCCGGAAGGCCTTGGCGAAGTAGTCGCTGTACGCGATCGCGAGGAGGGTTCCGAGCAGGGCCTGGAAGACCGCCCCGCCGAGGTCCTTGGTGAGGTCGGCGGAACCGGAGCTCATGCCGGCCTTGCTGATCGGCAGCGACATGCTCAGCGAGCGCATCGCTGCCGTGGAGGCGAAGCCGATGCCGATGCCGATGAGCACGTATGCCAGTCCGACCCACAGCAGGGAGGCGCCGGGCTGCCACATGACGAGCATCTCGACGAAGCCGGCTGCGATGACCGCGAGGCCGAGCATGAACGGATGCCGGGTGCCGCGGGCCTCGATGAGGCGTCCGGCGATCACAGCTGCCGGCATCATGCCGAAGGCGAGGCCCAGGGTGATCAGCACCGCGGTGAACGGATCCTGACCGAGTACGTTCTGGGTGTACTGCTGTCCGATGAACATCCCGCCGACCAGAGCGCCGAACGCGATGAGGCCGACCACGAAGGCCACCCAGAAGGTCGGCACGCTCGCCGCCTTGAGGTCGAAGAGCGGGTTGACCGCCCGCCTCTCGCGCAGGACGAACAGGACTCCGCTCCCGAGCGTCGCGGCGAAGAGCAGGCCGATGACCGGCGTGAATCCCTGGGGAAGCAGGACGATGCCGAGGACGAACGAAGCGATCATCACGACGCTGAGCCCGCCGCCGGGATGGTCGACCGGCTGGTCGCTCTCGCCGGCTCTCCTGGGCAGCACGATGAAGCCAAGGATGAAGACGACGATCGCGACCGGAACCGTGATCAGGAAGACCGAGCCCCACCAGTAGCGCCCCAGCAGCCAGCCGCCCAGGATCGGGCCCAGCACCGACGTTCCCGTGCCGATTCCGGTCCATAGGGCGATGGCCCGGGTCTTCGCAGCGCCTGACCACAGCGACGAGATCAACGACAATGTCGTCGGGTAGAGCATCCCGCAGGCGATCCCGACCGCGATCTGCGCGGCGATGAGCGTGATCGGGGTCTGCGCCCAGGCGGAGAGAAGCGAGAACGGCACGCACAGGGCCGCGCCGAGCAGCAGCAGCCTCTTGCGCCCGTGCCGGTCGCCGATCGCCCCGAGGTAGAGCACGGTCGCCGCGATGCCCAACTGGTACGCGTCCGTGATGCCGGTCAGCTGGGTGTCCGTGGCGTCGAGCGCCTTCCCGATGGACGGCAGTGCGACGTTGGAGATCGACGTGTTGATGTTGGCGACGATCGCGCCGGCGATCAGGGTGGCGAGAATGATGCCCGCCTTCGCGGGCCGGCCGTTCCTGGCTGGCGAGGGGCCGGCCGTGGAGGGCACGTCCGATGCACTGGGTGATGCCACGGCCCGATGCTCCCACGAAGTCCGCATCGAAACGGGCCTACCCGACCGGGGCGGTGCCGCGTGGTGCCGTCAGGCGAAACCGCCCTCCGAGGGTGACTGGTCGCCGGCCCAGGGATCGCCGTGGATCGACGTGTCGAAGGCGCGCAGGGGATGTCGGGCGGGATCGAGCGGGCCGGCATCCCACGGCTCGAACGCGTTTCGCACGTTGGCGAGCGGCGAGTCGTTGAGGGTCGGAAAGTGGCGCAGGAGCACGGACTTCATCGACGAGGAGTCGATCCAGTCCAGCCCCTCCCGGGTGTACACCTCCTCGCGGAAGTCGTCCGTGAAGAAGCGATCTCCGAGCAGCCGCCAGCTGGCGTTGAGGATGAACACCTGGAAGAGGGTCTCGCCGAATCCGAATCCATCAGGACGATGCCCCTCGCAGAGCGTGCCGACGAGAAGGTCCATGTCGTCGATCCGATCCCGGCCGTCCGAGTACTGGCCGTAGAGGGAGCGCAGCGTCACGGCGACGTCGGGGTCGTCGACCAGTTCGTCGAAGCCCGGCACCCGGTGGAGCCCGAGCTCCTTGCGGAGCTGGTTGTACGGGGGGATCCCACGCTCGCGATCTCGGAACAGGTCGAGCGCGCCGAGGTCGATGATTGGCTGACCGGGCAGGCTCATGTCGAGGAGGGCGGCGGGGTAGTTGTTGGGCACGAGCGCGCCCGGGCTCTGCCGGCCGAGCGAGTGCGCAATGGTCTCGATGCCGTGCTCCCGGATGAGCACCGGGGATGCGGTGTGGCGCGACAGGAGCAGGGGGATGCGCGCGATCGGCTCGTCGACTCCGACGGGTGAGATCTCGATCTCGTCGGGCAGCAGGGAGTGCAGGCGGTAGACGGCCGTGAACTCCTCGCTGAGGCCGTATTTCGCGAAGTCCGCCTGGGGGTTCCCGACGATGCCACCGAGCTCGCGGTTGCGGATGGGGATGTCCTCGAGGGCCTTCCTGCGCTCGCCGCCGAAGACTGCGGTGAGGGCGCCGTACCAGTTCGCGTGCATGCCCTCGACGAGCGTCTGGTTGGGCAGGATCGCGGGTGTCCACTCGATGGTGTGGATCTTGGCCATGACGGCGGCGTTGACCAGCCGGGCGGTCTGGAACAGCTCCTCGTCGCCCCATGTCGGGTAGGCGGCCGCCAGGCGGTCGCAGATGGCGTTGTGCTCGCGCACGAACAACGTGTGGATGACGCCCATGGCCACCCACCAGTTGCGGACGAACCCGGTGCGCTCGGTGCCGACCTCCTCGTCGACCGGGAGCAGTCCGTCGTCTGTCACCATCAGGTACCCGCGCTCGAAGGCCCGCAGCCGGTGCTGAGTCTGCACGTCACTGCCGTAGATCTGCGATGCGTCCCACCAGTGAGTGACCTCGTTGAGGTGCGTCGGCGGCATCGAGGCCTCGTATGGCTGCCGGGTCGGATCGTCCGGCGTCTGGCGCACGGTGAGTGCGTCGACTCCGTAGGCGCGCAGCGGGTCGTCGTCCGCGAGCGGTATCCGCCCGGTCCGGCTGTCGGAACCGGTGCCGTGGCTCACCCAGTCATGCGTCATGAACTGGATCCAGACCGCTGCCCAGAGGTTCAGGAACGGGACCAGGGTGCGTTCGCCGCGCGGCGCGAAGACCGCACGGCTGATCTCGCGCACGCTCACGGGGTCGCCTGCCGGGTCCCGACGCGGATGCACTGCGTCGAGCCCGATGTCCGCGCCCACGTTCCGGAAGAACCGAGTGCCGACCGCACCGACCATCGGGTCGTACTGTCCGTCGGCGTCCGTGCGCAGGTCGTTCCAGCTGCCGTCGGCGGTTCGCCAGCGACGAACCCACGGGGGTGGCTGCCCGGGATCCTGCACGAAGGCCGTCCGGGCCGACGCTGGGTACGGCCGAACGAGGTTGTGCGCGAACAGCTGCTCTCGGACGTAGGCCAGCTTGAGCACCCGCGCGACGACGCCCAGCTCGCCCGGCAGCGCCTTCCCGGAGGTGTGCCAGTTGGTCCAGACGTCGTCATTGGTGCCGCTGCGACCGGCCGCGGCCGTGAGCGCCTCGAAGACCACCGAGCCCACGGCTCCGGCCACCGCGCCAAGGTCGGTCCGGGCCCGGTGCGCAACCGACTCGAGCGGGCTCCGACGCGGGGCCAGATCGGGTGGCACGACATCGATGCGGGGCAGATCCGGACCGGTCGTGAGGCGTTCGGGGGACAGCAGGCGCGCGTGCACGATGTCCTGCGCCTCCTGACCGCCCATTCCGGTCACGACACCGGCGGCGGCCCGCTGCAGCTTCCGTGTCGCCACGTCGCGCTCGCCGGGGTCCGAGGCCGCCTGCACGGCCGTGCGGTAGGACGCCTCTGCCCGCTCATAGTCCCCGGAACGGAAGTACGCATCGCCCTGGCGAGCAGGGGATCGGCCGACGTCGCCTGCTGCGTTCGGGTCGTCCATCGGGTCCACGGAGGGGGTCAACGCAGGCTCCTGTCCTGGGCGATATGCGCAATCTATCCGATCTGCCAACCAGTCAAAAGAGGACAAATCACGTGGGTGGCACCTTGCGCGCACTCGGACTCGGGCGTACGGTCACCGCATCGAGCGTCGGTTCGACTGTCATCCGGGGAGCCGTCCCGTGCTGGACACCCTGCGTTTCTCGGCCTATCAGGCGTCCATGTCGCTGCTGACCCTGGTGTCGTTCCGAACCCAGCAGGTGTCCGCGCTCGGCCTTCCGTCCGCAGATCCGGTGTCGGGCCGTCCGTATGGCGAGTCGTTCCCGATGCTGCCGCTCGACGGGCTGCTGGACCCGACGGACCTTCCGGCCGACGAGGCCGGGCGACTGCGCCGGATCGAGGTCTCGACGAGGGCTCTGGACCTGGTTCGCCGCTTGGCGCCCGAGCGCACTCGACCGGTCCCCGGCGCGTCGTCCGACTTCCTTCGCGACGTTTACCCGCGGTTGCTGCGGCAGGCGTGGCCGAAGCCGCCAGCCGTACCGCCGAGCCTGACCGCCGACCCGGTCCGAGGCGTCCCCGACACCCTGGCGGTCCTGGCCGTCGAGGGTCCGTTCGCCTCCTGCCTTCAGGCGAGTCCTCGGCATGGCGGCTTCATGATCGATCTCGACTGGATGCTCGGATACCCAGCACGCCCGGGGCTGCTCGCGCCGGGTGGCGTGGCGCACTTCTCCGTCGTCGACGGGGCGCTGCGAACGACCGGGCTCAGCCGCGGTGGCGATGACGTGCCGTTGTCCTCCTGGCGGGGACGCCAGATCGAGCGTGACGCGATGCTCGCCGGCATGAACGAGGACCTGACGACGTTCCGGCACAACGTCCTCGTCCACCTCGCCACGCTCACCCCGTTCGCCATCGCGTCGGTGAACCGGCTCGAGTCCGACCACCCGGTGCGCCGGCTGCTCCACCACTGCTTCCACACGGTGCTCGTCGGCAACCATGAGCTCGCGTCGTTCCAGTTGAGCGGTCCGTCGGCCTTCGGGGCCACGATCTTCTCCCACGACCACGTCCAGATCGCCCGCATGGCCGCTGATCGCCTCTCGCGGTACGACTTCTGGGACTTCGAGCCCGACGCGCACTTCGCCGCGCGTGGCACCGCCCAGACGCCGTTCCCCTACCCCTACCGCGACAACGTCCTCGAGCTGTGGGCCGCGACTCTCGACTACGCACGCCGCTACCTGGCGCTCTACTTCGACGAACCCGGGGTCAGGTCCGACCCGCAGGTCCGCGCGTGGCTCGATGACCTGAACCGCCTGCTGCCTGCGCCCCTCGGGACGCCGGCGGATCTGTCCGTCGAGTGGCTCGCCCGGCTGTGCGCGACCCTGATCCACGTCTCGACCGTCGAGCACGACGTGCTGAACAACGTCGCCTGGGACTACTCGACCCTGGGCTGGCTGGTGCCCACGGTCGCCCCGGTCACGGGGGAGCGCATGGACAGGCGCCGGGCGTTCGACCTGATCGCGACGCTCATCGTCACCTGGAAGCCGTACGCGATGCTGCTGTCCGCGGATGTGCCCTCGCTCGCTCTGGATGCCGCCGGCCGCGCCGTCATGAGCGAGTGGATCGCCGACCTCGCACGCATCCAGCGCGACATGCTCCGACGCGGATGGGACCGGTCCCTGTCCTACCCGGCGAACCTGAACGTCAGCATCTCCAACTGATCGGCCGGATAGAGCCGGCCATATCCACGCGTGGCCGCACGATCCGGCCCGCCGGCGGCCGAAACCATGGGTGAAGGGGGTCCGGGCTGCCGGCAACGGTCGGGAACACGCTGATGAGGACGCTCCGAAGGGCGGCAGCAGCGGCTGGAGTCGCCGCGCTGATCGCGGTCGCCGGGGCGAGTTCCGCGTCGGCGGACGGCATCAACATCTTCGCCGGAGACCCGGCCATGGCCTGGCATGGCGGCTGCTCCTCCGGCTACAGCCTGGACGCGCGCACCGAGAGCGACTACGCGCTCGCTGTCGCGGATGGGCTGGCCCACGTGACCTCCGTGACCGGCATCGCATTCACCCGCGTTCCCCTGGACGACCCGAGCGCGGCCATCCGCTACGTCGTGGACGACGACCTGCCGGCCGGCGTATCGGGATGGGGCAGCACGTCGGGTGACGTGCGCCTGGCACCGGCCGCCGCGCTGCCCGACTGGCGCGACCCGGTGGTCAACGCCTATATCCGCGAGGCCCTCGTCATCCACGAGTCACTGCACGTGCTCGGAATGGACCACGACGTCGACCGGGGCGCCTCGGAACCCGACGAGATCATGCACGCGATGCTCCCGATCGGCCCGATCGCCTTCGGTCCCGGCGACCTCGCCGGCATGGGCTACATCCGAGAGCTCAACGGCTGCGCGGCGTCGACGACGCCCATGACGCCCGATCCGCCGGCAGCCGGGATCCCCGAGGCCCCGATCGTGGTGGGCGCGCCGCCCACCCGGCGCCCCGACACCAGGAGGCACTGTCGCGTGGTCCACCACCAGGCCTACGACGCGGCCGACCGCCGGTGCGTGAAGGCCCGCTGAGGGGTCACGGTTCCCGCTGGGCTGCGATCGTCATCGCGATTCGCCGAGCCTCGATGCCGATCTCGCGGAGCATCCCGGTGGGTGACACGTAGTACCCGCAGAAGTGCAACCCGGGAACGGACGACGGCCGACCCGAGACGAGCGGAGTGCCGTCGGCGTCCGTGGCGGCGGGCTCGTCGAGGAACTCGTCGACCCGGGCGCGGTAGCCGGTGGCCGCGATGATCGCGTCGACCTCGATCTCGGAGCCGTCCGCGAACACCACCCCGCGCTCGGTCAGTCGGTCCACGCCGGGATGCACCTCGATGCGGCCGGACTTGATGAGGTCGATGGTGCCGATGTCGATCAGGGGGATGCGCCGGTCCCTCGTGATCTGCGTCGCCGGACCGTACGGGAGCCTGCGGAGGCCGTAGCGCGTGACGTCGCCGATCGCGAAGCGGAGGATCGGCGCGTTGAGCGCGTCCGCGACGGCCGCCGGGATCCGGCTCTGGGCGATCCCGATGGACAGGATCGGCACGCCGAGGACCTCGCGCGGGATCACGTTGACCGGACTGCGCACGGCGAGTCCGGGGCGTGCGCCGCACTCGACGAGGTCGATCGCGATCTCGCCGCCGGAGTTGCCGAAGCCCACGACGAGGACCCGCTTGCCGGTGAAGCGCCGACCGTTCACGTACCCGGAGCTGTGCAGCACCTCGCCCCGGTAGGACTCGCGTCCGGGCCAGTCCGGCATGAACGGCACACGCGTCCTGCCGGTCGCGACGACGAGGTCCGTGCCCTCGTACCGGTTCGCGGCGGCGTCGACCTGCCATCCGCCGTCGATGCGCCGGGCCGACGTCACGTCCTGCCCGAGGCGGACGTCGAGTCGGAAGCGTGTCGCGTAGGCCTCGAGATACGCCACGAGCTGGTCACGCGACACATATCGCGGGTATGCCTCGGGCATCGGCACGAACGGCAGTGCGGAGTGACGCGCATCGGTGTGCAGGTGCAGGCGGTCGTAGTGACGCCGCCACGAATCGGCCACCTGGTCCGCGCGCTCGAGCAGCACGGCGGGGACGCCGGCCCGACTCAGGCAGGCCCCCACCGCGAGCCCCGCGGGGCCGGCGCCGATGACGATGGCAGTGCGCGCCACGCGCGGCCCTCCCTCGCCGTCGACCGGTCGTTGACACGCATATGGGTGTCAACCACACTGATCCTCGCATTGGTCCGGGGGGATCTGGGGGCGAAGGGAGATTCGCCCGTGCCGCGACCGCCCGTGCAGATACCTGACTTCGGCGGGGGTCGTCGACTCATGACGGCACTGGCAGAGGGACCCTTCACCCGGCTCGAAGACCGACCGCTCACCATCCCGCTCTCCGTTCCGTACGAGCGACTCTCCCGTGGGCCGGTCGGTGCGAGGTTCACCACCTCGGTGCGCGGCTCGGGCAGCTCGGCGGGCCGGCCGCTCGTCCTCGACTCGGCGTTCGAGGCGGTCAACTACCGGGACGTCCCGTGCCCGGCCGATCTCGAGCGCCTGCTCGGCGACCGCGCGTTCCTGGCGCAGCACGGGTATGCGGTTGCCGCGTCCACGCTCGACCTGTTCGAGTCGACGATGGGACGGCGCCTCGGATGGAAGTCGCGCGGGCATCGCCTGACGTTGAAGCTCTTCGAGCCGATCTCCTTCGAGCAGACCGGCTACGACGCCCAGCGCGGCGAGATCCGGTTCGGACATATGAGGGACGGCCGTTCGCGTCACCACGTGCCGATGGCCCTGTACCGCGACCTCGTGGCGCATGAGGTGACGCACGCGATCCTCGACGGGTACCGACCGCATCTGGCCGACCCGGATGGCACGGTCGACGAGCACGCGATCCACGAAGGGTTCTCCGACCTGGTCGCCATGCTGTCGGTGTTCTCCTCGACCGACCGCGTGGCCGAGCAGCTTCGCGTCGCCGCGGCCATCGCCGGGGAGGGCACGCCGATCGACGAGCAGCTCGTGGACTCGGGACTCTTCGGGGTCGCGGACGGACTGTTCTCGCGGGCCGCGCTGCGGCGATCGGTGGGCGATGAGCGACTCTCGACCTGGCGATCGGAGACCGAGCCCCACCGGCGCGGCGAGGTCCTGGTCCGAGCGGTGATGGACCTCGTGCTGGGCATCTGGCATGCTCGGATGGACCGCCCCGGCGGCCGTGCGAGCGAGTATCAGATCGCGGAGTCCGGTGCGAAGGCGGGACGACAGGTGCTGGGCATGCTCATTCGCGGCCTGGGCTACACGCCGCCGATCGACGTCACGTTCGAGGACGTGCTGCGGGGCATGCTGGCGGCCGACCTCGCGGTCATCCCGGACGACGAGATGGGCTATCGGCGCATGCTGCGTGAGTCGTTCGCCGCCTTCGGACTGGCATCCGACCCGGACAGCGACCTCGACGGGCTGCACGGCCTGCGCGAGCTGCGGTACCCGGTTCGGCTGTCCTCGCTGGCATCGGATCCGGAGGAGGTCTACCGGTTCCTGTGGGAGAACGGCGCGCTCCTGCGCGCCGCCGCGATCGATCCGGACGTACCGGTCGTCGTGGAGCGCGTGCGCCCCAGCCTGCGGGTGGGACCGGACGGATTCGTCGTCGCCGAGATCGGTGCGAGCTTCGTGCAGCAGGTCCCCATGAGCGAGCGCGAGGCCAGGCGCCGGCTGGGCCTGAGGGTGTCCGGCCCTGTGGTCCTGCGCGGCGGCGGACTGATCAGGTTCAACGAGGGCGGGCGGCTGGCCTACGCGGCCCTCAAGCCGGTGCTGGACCAGGAACGGCAGCAGTCCCGTATCGATGAGGCCGCCGGGCCCTCACTGCTGAATGCGCCGTGGGTGGAGATCGTCGCGCGGCGGGCGAACGTGTTCACGTCGATGCACACCTCGTGACGACCTCGCTCGAGCGTTCGAACCGGCTATGAGGGGGCGCCGATGCGCGCCTTCTTGGCCGTGACAGGTGCCTCGAGTTGAGGAATCTGGTCGAACCGGTCCTTCTTGAGCTTCGCCCGGACGCTCTTGAGGATGTCCGCGCGGGACGCCCCGGCGTCCTCCGCAAAGGACTGCAGGAGGTAGTAGGTGAACGCGCCGTTCGAGCGGCCGTGGAAGGACGCGTCGGCCGACGTCTGCGAGGCACGGCAGGCAGCGAAGAGCACCGGGGCCTGCGCCCGGCGTCCGCGACGGCGCACCGACGTGTCCCCGAGGGCGACCACGCTGCGGTCGGCGAGGGCATCGAGCCCTACGGGGGTCGGGGGCAGCAGGAACTTGGGCCGGCGGCCGGGCAGGAGGTCCATCGCCCTCAGGCCGGTTCCGCTGTGACAGGTGTCGATGAACACCTCGACGAGCACCTCGGGCGGCACGCGATCGAACAGCACCTTCAGCTCGTCGTCGACGATGACCGTGGCGGGATCCCACGCATCGCCGTCGGCCCTGATGTCGTACGCGACGAGCGCCTCGTCGGCCCGGTCGGACTCGTCGCCGTTGAGATCGGGCACCTGGGTGCCGTGACTGGAGTAGGTGAAGACGAGGTGCCTGATCTGGCCGGCCTCGGCCAGCTTCACCATGCTGGTGAGCTTGGCCATGATCGCCTTCTTGGTGGCCTTCTTGTCCGTGAGCACCGTCACATCGCGCGGGCCGAAGCCGAACTCGGTGCGCAGGAGTGCGGCCGTGTCCCGGGCGTCGTTGACGCACCCGTAGAGCCAACTGCCCGTTGGCAGGTTCTCGAACTCGTTGATTCCGACGCACAGTGCTCGACGATCGCTCATGACGACTCCTCGGTTGGCGGTGGCGGCCTCAGATCGTGAAGGCGCGCAAGGTGCTGAATCGGCGGTTGGTGGCCCCGACCGTGTAGAAGTTGGGCGTCTGGGTGGCAGGCATCCGGGCGCTCGTCAGATCGCGCAGCTTCTTGAGGGATCCCGTGAACCTGCCGTCGTCCCAGATCGTCAGCAGTTCGCCGGTGAAGCGCCCGTGGACTCGGCCGTCGAGGCTCTCCTGGTTGTCCTGGCAGCCGCTGATGAGCGCGACGCTCGCCGCGACCTTCGCGGTCGATCGCGGCAGGGCGCGCTTCTGGATGGCGTCGTAGGTGCGCTTGTGGGAGCGGTAGGTCTCCTCCTCGACGTCGAGCGGCATGCGCCGACTCTTGGGATTGGCCTTCTCCGACGGCCTCGGGATGGCCCACGGCGCCGGGGCGCCCTTGGACACCGTCCCGCTGTGGCAGGAGTCCGACAGCATGATGACGCGGGACTTGGCCGGGAACAGGGACCACAGGTCCCACAGTTCGTCGTCGACGAGCATCCGGTCGTAGAGCACCCACGTCTCGTCGTAGGCGTCTGCCACCTCGCCGACCTCGCCGGACTCGGTACTCGCCTCGTCGCCGTTTCGGTCCGGCACCTGCGACCCGTGCCCCGAGTACGTCATGAAGAACACGTCGCCCGGGGCCATCGACGTCGCCGCCTTCGTGACGGCGGCGATCACCTTGCGGGAGGTCGCGTCAGCGGTGAGCAGCGTCGACGTCGAGTAGCCCAGGGACGACGCCAGCGCCTCCATCGCGCGTGCGTCGTTCTCGCAGGCCGCCAGCGCCCCGTTCCAGCCGCCGTACGAACTTGGATTGACCGAGTTCAGCCCGATGTGCAGGGAGTATCCGTTGGCCATGTCGCTCCTCAGCGGTTGCGCTTGCGCGTGTCGATGACCGTGATCAGGTCGCTCACGGGGGTCATGGCCAGCGTGTCGTCGGCGGCCTCGACCGTGAGCCGGTAGACGCCCTCGGGGAGTGGCTCGATGGTCGTCCGGAACGACCCGTCGGCACGCCGCTTGAGCGTTCGCCGGCGGAAGGCTCGTCCGGTCGCAACGTCCTCGAGGGTCGCCCGCACGGCGGCCGGCGGACCCGCAGTGGTGGCGACGATGTCGAGTTCCTGGCGGGCCGTGAGCAGGGTCTTGGCGTCAAGGGCGAATCCGTTGAAGGGCGTGTCTCGGTAGCGTCCGAGCCGCTTGCGGGTGAGAGTGCCGACGACGTGGGACAGGACGGCCTCCGCGTTCTGCAGGGAGCCGTGCTTGGTGGACACATACGTCTCCCTCGGCGTGTCCGACAGCTCGATCGGCGTGGCGGATACGCGCGGGACCGTGCCGTCGCCGCCCTCGTCCTCGCCCTGGTACGTCGTGTACGTGGTGACCTTGTTCCCCACCAGCTTGGCCGACTGGTCGGTGGGCTGGAAGATGCCGACGATGGGAGTGATCTGGTACCCGGTGTCGCGATACGCGGCGATCGCCTGGTTCTTCGTCACGGCCGCCTCGATATCGCGGTGGAACCGGAGCGCGTCCGTGGCGAGCGCGGCGTTGACCCCCGGGAGGGCCGTCTCACCCGGTCGCACGAGGGTGCCGCCGACGCTGACCGACGGGTAGATGGGCAGCAGCTGGTGCATCGACGGGAACGATCGGAGCATCGCGCTGACATCGACCGAGAGTGGCCCGAAGCCCTTCTCCATCCCGTTGACGAGCGTGCTCACCGCATTGAGCGAGCCCCGGTACGGCGTGCCGAACGTGATGAGGTGCCGGGTGATCTTCCAGCCCTCATGCCGCTCCAGGAAGTCGCGGGCCACGAGACCGCCCATGGAGTGGGCGAGGAGCACGAGCTTGGCGTCCTTGTTTCCGCTGTACTTCTTCCAGGCGTCGAGCCATTTCGGCGCCCGTTGCGCGAGCTGCCGACCATGGACGCGGTTGTCTCGCCTCCAGTCGTACGGATAGTCGAACCAGTTCCGTCCCTCCTCGAGGGTCAGCTCGGCGAACAGCCGCGTCTTGATCTGCGTGTAGCCGTCGATGGCCCACAGACCCGGGATCAGGTGCAGGTCCTGGACGAGCTTGGGTGCGGTGACTCCGTCGCCCAGGTCGTCCTTCGCGGGATCGTCCTTCCCCTTCAGCTCGAGGTCGGTAAGGCTGTGGCCCAGGCTGAAGAGCGCCGAGATCGCGGACTGCGGCGTGATCGCCCAGACGTCCTTTCCGTCGCGCTGCAGCACGCTTCCCGTGATGCCGGGAAGCAGCACGATCAGGTCACCGAACTTGCGTCGTGCCATGGGTCCTCCTCATATCGCGGTTACTAGGTCGTGACGCTCGGCGGTGCCGACGTCGCCATAGAACACGGCGCCGAACCCGGCGAGGTCGCCGTGGCTCCAGAGCCTCTGAACGGACGTCCGCCTCGCCTCGAGCACCGCGAGCCCGACGTTCTGCTCCGCAGCGAGCGCTCGGTAGAACGACTCGACGAACATGGCGGCGCCGCGGACGGACACCGGCCAACCGAACCCCAGGCACCCCGAGGCGCCCGCCGACAGGAAGGCAGCGGCCACGCCGTTGCTACCCGACGTGGGACCGGTCAGGAGTCGATCGCCGGCCGAGCGCCCGCTCCAGCAGGCACTGACGATCGCCAGGTAGGGCGGCTTCGCCCAGGGCAGGTCGAGGATGCTGCGCGTGAGGAGCGGGCCGTCGGCCAGCATGAGTCCGCTGTGACCGGGCCGTCGTGGCGTGAAGCCGCCGTGGCCGGAGAAGTGGACGACGTCGTAGGCCGTTGCGGCAACACGCTCGGCGAGTGCTGCACGGGTGGCGTCGGCGCCGCGAAGCACGTCGACGCGGAGCCTGGCGAGATCGCTCAGGTCGCGCATCGCTTCGAGCTCCGCATCGACGTGGCTCATCTCGGACGTGGGGTCGACCACCGCGAGGACCCGGATCGTGGTGTCCTCCTCGCCGGGGTCGCGCTCGGGGCGCGGTCGCGTCCGGGTGGAGACGATCCGACCGAATGGCGAGCGCAGCGCGAGTGGCTCGGCGTCACCGGTGAGAAGCTCCCACGGCAGGTTGAGGGCGGTCTCGTCGGCGTCGATCATCAGCGCCGTGGGCCGATGCTCGTCGAGGAAGGCCGTGCCGTCCTTGCCGAGGAAGGAGGAATAGAGGCGTCGACCCAGACGGGCGGCGGTCTTGATGGTGGCGGCCGCGTCGCTGCGCTCGCCGATCGACCACTCGTCCAGAGCCGTCAGGTCGTCGCGCATGGACTGTCGTGCGGCGGGTCGCAGCACGACGTCGCGACGCCACGCCACCGGCGTGCCCTCCTCGTGCATGCGCACGGTGTAGGTCGTTGCCGCGTCGTCGGCCACGGACCCCGTGCCCGACCGTGAGACGCCGATCGTGATGACGCGCGGCACTTCGTGCCCCGCCGCGTGGCGGTTGCCGCCGATCATCGCCATCTGCCGTCCCGTGCTCGACTGGACCCCCCCAGCGTGAACCGAAGCGTAGGCCTTCACCGGTGGCAGCGGAAGGGGCGCCGATCCTGCTCGCTGGCCGTGTCATCGAAAGGCGTTGCCGCGCAAGCCTCACAGGGTCGTTGACTTCACTGGGCGCGGACGCGACAATTGCGACCGCGCAGGCGAGGGGATGGCGGGCATGGCCGACGAGGCACTCCGATGGCGGGCCATCGACGCGCTCGCACGACAGGTCGTCGCCGACGACGCACCTGCGGAGTTGCCGCTCTTCGCGGCAACGGCCGATCGTTTCCGCAGTGATCCGGACGGCACCCTGTCGGCCGCGCCGGCCAAGGACGAGACCCTCGGCTTCGGCCTCGAGACGGCGGTCGTGCTGGTCACTCCGTTCGTGCTCGAGCTGGTCAAGCGGATCTTCACCCGGGTCGCCGACCAGCTCGGCGACCAGGCCGCCGACGGCATCGCGGGTCGCATCGCACGCATCTTCCGTCGCGACGGCGGTGATGCGGCCGACGAGTCCGGACCAGCACCGCTCACTCCCGAGCAGCTCGCGCTGATCGGAGCCGCCGCCGTCGACGAGGCCGCCCGGCTGCGGCTCCCCCCGGAGAAGGCGCAGGCTCTGGCCAATGGCGTCATCGCAGCCCTCGCCACCCGCGGCTGATCCCGCGGTGGCCGGCACGGCCGCACTACGACACGATGCACTGCCCACCGACACGGCGGTGCGGTTCGCACTGCTCCTGATCACGGTGACGACGGCGAGCCTCTACCTCTTCCAGGCACTCTGGCTCGCGGTGCGTGGCGCGGCCTTCGTCGAAGGGGCCGCGGCGTGCGAACCCAACCCCGAGGTCTCGCTGGCGGTGGACGTCGACCGGGCGTGGGCCGCCTTCGAGGCCCGGCGCGCCTGCCTGTCGTCGTTGTCGTGGGAGCAGGTCGGAGCAGCGTCCGTCGGAGCCCTGCTGGTCCTCGTCGTCGCGTGGGTGGCATACCGGTGGCGGCCGTCCTGGCGGGAGCGCCGCAGCCACCTGAGCGCCGTCGACCCCGTCGACGGCGCGGGACTCCTCGCCGAGGTCGATGCCCTCTCCGGCGGCGGCGGCGTGCGCACTCCGTCCGTCCGCATTGACGCCGCCAATCCGGGGGTCCAGGCGTTCGCCTACGGCGCGGGCCGCCGCCAACGGCTCGGGCTCACCGGCGGCCTGGTCGTGCAGCAGGTGCTCGACCCGCCCGCCTTCCGGGCGGTCGTGCGACATGAACTGGGGCACGTCGCGAATCGGGACGTCGCCTGGACGTACTACACGGTCTCGGTGTGGTGGTCCTTCATCGCGGTGGCCCTCGTCCCGGTCGTGGTGGTATTCGCGATCTCGAGCCCGAACTACGTGCTGCGACTCGGCTGGCGGGTGCTGGCCCTCGCCGCGCTGGTTGCCGTCGTCGGTGCGGGGCTGCTGCGGATCCGCGAGGCGTATGCGGATGCACAGGCTGCGTCCTGGGGTTCCAGGGACGCGCTGGTGCGCATCCTGGGCACGGCGCCCGATGGCACGGGGCGACGACCGCAGTGGCTGCGCGTGCATCCCACGCCGAAGGAGCGGCTCGAACTGCTCACTCATCCCGCCGGGCTGTTCCGTGCCGACCTGGTGACCGCGCTGACCACTGGGCTGGCCGGCGGCACTGCCTTCGCCGCGCTGTTCGCGGTGGCCGGGCTGGCACTGAGGGCCGATGCGGCCGCAGCCCTTGCCGCCCTTCCGGTCAGCGTGCTGATCGCGGCTGTCCTGTGCGTTCAGGCCTGGCGCGTGGGTCTGCGCGAGGCGGTCGCGGGTTCCCGGATCCCGCTGGGACTGCCTTTGGGACTCGGCCTGGGGCTCGGCCTCGCCCTCGCCCCGATGCTCACGCTGGAGGCGGCCGTCGGGGAGTTCGCGGTGGGGTTGACCGGGTGGACGGGCTACGCGATCTGGGCCCTCCTGACGGTGGTGCTGACCTGCCTGGTGGTCCGGTGGGTGGCCGACTCCGCCCGGCTGGTGGTCGCGACGACCGGCGGACAGCGGCCGCGCCGGGCCGCACTCGTGGCGCACATCGGCGTCACGTGGCTGCTGGTCGCACTCCTGCTGGTCGGCGGCGCGCAGTCGCTGACCCTCCTGCGTGAGCTCGGGCCCCGAGTCTTGCTCGACCTGCCGCTCGGAGCAGCAGTCGGGAGCCAGGTCCTGGGCTGGGCACCGGTGGTCGCGCTCGCGGCCTGCTGCGCGGTGGCCCTGATCACGCGAATCGCCCTCGTCCGACGTGGCACCGCATCGGCGTTCGTGCCCGCGCTCCGTCCCGTTCTGGCAATCGGCCTGGTCGCTGGCTGCACTGCTGGCCTGGCGATGGCTGCCACTCGCCTGCTGGGGGGCACTCGGGCTGAATCGGTTCGCGTGTCGGACCCCTTCGAGCTGGTCCTGCAGAGCGGCGCGCACACGACGATCGTGACTGGTGCGGTCGTCGCGACCGCCGTCGGAGCGATCGTCTGTCGCGGCCGCTGGTGGCCCCTCGGGCTGGTGTCCGGCGCGTTGGCGGGCGCGACTGCGGCGCTCATCGGCGTCGCGACGAGCATGGCGGCCGGGTGCGGCCTGCTGCCCTCCCTCTTCCCCAGCTGCGGGCTGCCAGGCGGCTATGCGCTCGACGTGCTCTTGTGGCAGCCGCTGGTGGCTGCAGCCCCCGTCGCCCTGACCGTGGCGGCAATCGTTGGCACGCTGAGGGCCGCCCGGATCGCGCTGCGGACCAGGGCGTCCTCGCCGCCGACGGGGGCACGCGGATCGCGAGAGGGTGCTGCGATCCTGATCGGGGCGCTGGTGGCCTTCGGCGTCGTCGCTCTGGTCGCCGGCGCCCAGTCGGCGCGCATCCTGACCGTGGATGCACCGTCGGTGTCGGGACAGGGGTTCTCGGTCGACATCCCCCCGGGGTGGCAGGGCCGGGAAGGCGCCGCGCGGGGCTCGGCGCAACTGGTCAGCGCGGGGGACGAGGTGGTCGTCGGCATCGTCCCGGTCGCCTCCGGCTTCCCCACCGTCGACGGCCTCGCGGTTCCGGTGGGCGGGCTCGACGCCTGGCCGGTCGGAGCGCGCGATGAGGCTGGCCTGCGGTTGCTGGCCTACCAGGTCCGCACCCCGCGGGGCTGGTACGTGGTCGAGGTGCGAGGGTCGCCGCAGATCCTGCGGGCGCGTGGCGACGAGGTCGTTCGCCTCCTGTCCGGAGTCCGTTGGGGCTCGAGCGGCGATGGGAGCGCCACCGGCCGGGACGGCAGCGATGCCGGGTAGGCCGATGTGGTTGGCCGGGGCGCTGCTGACCGCGCTGGCAGCGGTGGCCTGCGCGTCCCCTGCGTCGGCTCCGGCGTCCGCTCCTGCGTCCGCTCCTGCCGCGTCGCACGCCATCGCCCCCGCAAGCAGCGGGGCCGGTGCCGCCCCTGCCGAGTACCTGCCCGGCCTCGACGCCAGCGTGTTGCTGCCCGCTGAACCGGGTCCGTCCCCGTTGGTCGTCCTGGTTCCGGGGGGCGGCTGGCAGTCGGCATCGCCCGAGGGACTGCTGCCCCTGGCCAAGGCCCTCACCGATGCGGGCGCCACGACCGTCGCCATCACGTACCGGACCACGACGGACGGCGCGACGTTTCCCGATCCGGTGAACGACGTCGCATGCGCGATCCGATGGGCGGCCGCCTACGCCGAGGACGCCGGTCATGAGCCGGATCGGGTGGTCGTGCTCGGTCACTCGGCCGGCGGGCACCTCGCGTCGCTCGTCGCCCTGACCGGGGACGAGTTCGGCGGCGACTGCCCGGCACCTCCGGTGGCCGTCGACGGGCTGGTCGGCCTGGCCGGGGTGTACGACGTGCGCTGGGGGTCCGGCGCGCTGGACGCATTCTTCGGCGTGTCGTACGACGAGGGGCCGGACGTGTGGGAGTCCGGCAATCCCATCGCTCGAGCGGCGTCCGGCGCGGCACGTACGGACCGGTTGCGCGTACTGCTGATCCACGGCGATCAGGATGACGTGGTTCCCCTGTCGCAGACCCGCGATTTCGCGGACGCGCTTCGGTCGCGCGGCGTCGACGTCACCGTCGAGGTGGTGGCGGGGCAGGACCACCTGTCCGTCTTCGAGGCCGGGGTTGCGGCCCCGCCGATCGAGCGCTGGCTCGCCGAATGGCCTCCTCCGCGTTGACCTGCCCCTCGCGTCACGAAACGCGAGCCGGAGTGACGCGAGGGGCAGGTCAGCGTGGAGCCGGGAGCGGTGGCAGGCTGTGTGCATGATCGATCATGTGTCCGTGCAGTGCGCCGACGTGGCAGCGAGCGCCGCGTTCTATGACCGCGTCCTGGGGGAGCTCGGCGCCCACCGGATCATGAACTACGGGTCCGTCATCGGCTACGGGGTGGACTTCCCGTCGTTCTGGATCGGCCCGTTCGACAGCGGCGACGGCTTTCGCGAGTCCCATCTCGCGTTTCGGGCGCCCAGTCGCGAGGCGGTCATCGCCTTCCGCGACGCGGCCGTCGCGCTGGGCGCGGAGGTGCTGCACGAGCCGCGGGTCTGGCCGGAGTACCACCCGGGATATTTCGCGGCGTTCGTTCGCGATCCCGACGGCAACAATGTGGAGGCCGTTCACCACGGTGCGGGCGACGACCCGACCGGAGCCTGATCCGGGTCCAGCGGACACGACGGGAGGAGGATCTCATGCCGACGACGAGCCTGAGCCTGATGAAGATCGGCGCCCTGGCCGCTACGCGGGCGGCGCTGGGCGCCGGCGTCGCTCTCCTGGTCGCCGATCGACTCGAGCCCCGCTCACGCCGGGCGGTGGGTGGCGCCCTGCTGGCCGTGGGGCTGGTGTCGACCGTCCCCCTGGTCGTGTCGATCGTGAGGGGCATCGGGTCACCAGTCGGGCCGACGGCCTGACCGAACGCGACCCGGTTGTCGCTACCCGGTCGTGCGCGGAAGGAAGAACTCGAGCGGGATACGGTCGGGATCGCGGAAGTTGAGGTGCCAGCCGAACGGCGACTCGACGATCCCCGACTGCTCGACGCCGTGGGCGACGAGCCGCTCGAGCCACGCGTCGAGCTCGGCACGATCAGCGCACACGAAACCGACGTGATCGAGGCCGACCACCTCCTGCGTGAACAGCTCGGGGGACACGTTGGGGTCCTGGCGGAGGTCGATCGCCTGGCCCTGCGGCGTCATCAGGACCTTCATCGGTCCTGGCCCGTCGATCTCGCCGACCAGCGTGAGATCGAACAGGCGGGTGTACCAGTCGGCGCTCGCGTCGATGTCGCGAACGCTCAGGCCGATGTGATGGAGAACAGGTGAACTCACGGGAATCGCCTCCAGTCCGGGTCGTCGTCGTGCCACGTCCAGCGTGACAGCGCGGCTCGCTCATTGCATCCGTGGAAACACCGGGCTCACCGGACGTTGGCCGATTGCGTGTCCCCCGATAGGTGGGACCTTCGCCCCTGCACGGCCCCTCGCTCACCTGCTGATCATCGAGCGTGATCGTCGGCCGGCTCACCGAGTTGTCCCGACTCGACCGCCTGGTCGATGGGCTGCTGGCGGGCGACGGCGGTCGCCTGCTCATCGTCGGTGAGCCCGGCATCGGCAAGACGATGCTGGTCGACGCGGGTGCGAGGCGGGCCGGTGGTCGCGGCGTTCGGGTGGTGCGGGTCGGAGTCGCGCACGGCACGGACGAGTTGCCTTTCGCGATGCTCGACGATGTCGAGCGGGCGCTCGGTCCAGGGGAGCCCGACGCCGGCCGGGTCGCTGCTGTTCGCGGTGACGCGCTGCTGCGAAGGCTCCGCGGCGACACCTCGCACGGTCCCGTCCTCCTCGGCGTCGACGACGTTCACGAGGCCGATCCCGACTCGCTGGCCGCCCTGGCCCAGGCGCTCGTCCGCGGGACCGGGCTGCCCCTGCTTGCGCTCCTGACGAGCGGTCCGTGCCCTCCGCCGCAACTGGCCGACTGGCCCCGGCTGGACCTCCAGCCGTTGGACCAGGAGGCAGCAACCGTTGTCCTGCGCACCAGCCTCGGACCGGGCCTGCCCGTCGACGTGCTCGCACGGATGGCGGCCTCGCTGGGCGGCAATCCACTGGCGCTCGTCGACGCACCTCACCTGCTCACGGACGCCCAGCGCGCGGGAGCCAGCCCCGCCCCGAGCGCGCTGCCCTTCTCACCGGCCCTGGCCCGGGCGTGGCAGCCGACGCTGGACCGACTGCCTCCGCGAACGCGGAGCGCACTCGTCCAGCTGGCCGTCGCCGGCAGTCGGCCGGATCTCCTGGCCGCCGTCACGTCCGCCTCGGGTGCATCGCTGGACGATCTGGACGACGCGGTGCGAGCCGGGCTCGTGGTCCTGGACGCGCAAGGACGTCCGGCGTACCGGCACCGCGTCATCAGCGACGCGGTCCTGGCCAATGCAGCCGGCGCGGACGTGCGCGCGGCGCACCGATGGGCGGCGCAGGCGGCCGAGGAGCTCGGACTGACCCCCGGGGTGATCGTGGGGCACCTGGCCCGATCGGTGGGAACCGCCGACGCCGACGTCGCGCGCCGCATCGAGGCGCAGGCCGAGCGGGCCGAGGGCCTGGACCTGCTCATGATGGCGAGCGATGCCTGGCAGGCGGCGGCCCGACTGTCCACGACGCAGGCCAATCGCGTGGCACGCGCACTTCGGGGCATCCGACTGGTGATCCTCAATGGCCTCGACTACGCCGGTCCGGAGACGCTCCTGGAGATGCTGGAAGGGGAGGAGCTCGACGAGGAGTCGGCCTGCTGGGTCGAGTGGCTGCGGGCCCTCGAGCGCTATGAGACGGATCCGGGCTCAGCGCTCAGTGCGCAGTGGTCCACGATTCGCCGGGCCAGGGTCGTCACCCCGGAGTCGGTCAGAACCCTCCTCTACGACGCCGCGAACAACGCCTGGTCCCTCGGGGATGCGGCCGGGGGGCTGGCCGCCGCCCGCGAGTACGCAGAACTGGAGCACGCGCTCGGTTCGGCTGCGGCCGGGGTCGAGCCGCCCTGGACCGGAACGGCGCTCGTTGCGGCCGCACTCTTCCAGTCCGGGGCCGTCGCCGAGGCCGTGGCCCTTCGGAGGGAGGCCATCCACGCGGCCGAGGGCGTCGACCCCTGGTCGGTGCCATTCGATCGGCTGCTCGCGACGGTCTTCCTGGACGACATCCTGCTGGACACGGGTCCGGCGGCAGCGGACCGCGTGCTCGTCGCGGAGCAGCGGATGGCGGACGAGTCGGCGCCACGTGCGGCCCTGTACGGGATCCAGGCGTGGCGGGCCCGGGCCCGGGGGGAGTGGGCGACCGCGCTGCGGCTGCTGGCGATCGGTCAGCCGCTCGCCTGGGCGACGGGGGCCACCGGAGTCCAGCTGGGCATGGCGGCGCTGAGCGCCGAGCTGGCAGCCCTGACCGGGGACGACGCCCGGCTCAAGGAGGACGGCGAGCGACTGCGCGCGCTGGCCGTCCGCGTCGGTGATGCCCGCCGGCTGGCGACGCTCGACCGCGCCATCGGGCTGGCCGCCCTGGTTGATGGACGCCTCGAGGCAGCCATCACCTCACTCGCTGCCGCGGCCGACGTCGCATTCCTCGGGCGTGGGCTGCGAGACGGGGTCCTGCCCGCGCGCGTCGACCTGGTCGAGGCATGCGTGCGGTCCGGTGACATGGCGGCCGCACGGCGTCGGCGCGACGCGCTGCACCCGCTGCTGGAGGCGATGTCCGATGCGGACGCGTCCGCCCTCGACGCCCGGACGGGCGCCCTGATCGCCGAGCCCGGCCAGGCGGGTGCCCTGTTCGAGGACGCGCTGAGAGCGCACGAGGCGGGCCTGGATCCGTTCGAGCGGGGGCGAACCCTGCTGCTGTTCGGCGAGCACCTGCGCCGGACGCGACAGCGGACGGCGGCCCGCGCCGCGCTGGGCAGCGCCGGGCGCTGCTTCGACATCCTGGGCGCCACTCCGTGGCTCGCGCGGGCGCGGGCCGAGCTCAGGGCGGCGGGCGGCCAGTCCGAGCCGATGCCCGAGGCCGGCGGGCTGACGCCGCAGGAGCTGGCGGTGGCGCGGGCGGTCGCCGAGGGTCGCACGAATCGCGAGGTGGCCGAGGCCCTGTACCTGTCGCCTCGCACGGTCGAGTACCACCTGGGGAGCGTCTACCGCAAGCTCGGGGTCCACGGTCGCGGGGCGCTTGCCAGGCAGCTCGCCTCCGGTGCGGACAGCTCCGCATCGGGCTGATCCGGGTCGGCGCTCCGACCCGTCAGCTCGTGGTCGGCAGGGCGTCGAGCTCGGCCATCGTCTGTTCGTCGAGTCGCACCTGCGCGGCCCCGCAGTTCTCGTCGAGGTGCTCGAGCGATCCGGTTCCGGGTATCGGGAGCAGTACCGGGGAGTGCTGCAGCAGCCAGGCGAGGGCCACCTGCGACGGAGTGCAGCCGATCCGGGCGGCAATGGCCGCAAGGGGTCCGTCTGTCGACACGAGCGCCCTGTTGCCCAGCGGGAACCAGGGGATGAAGCCGATGCCGTGCGCCGCGCTGTGGGCCAGCAGCGCCTCGCTGGCTCGGTTACCGACGTTGTAGAGGTTCTGGACGCTGACGATGTCGAGCTGTCGCTGCGCGGCCAGCAGGTCGTCGACCGAGACCTCGGACAGTCCGACGTGTCGGATGACGCCCTCCTCCTGCAGCTCCCGGATGGCGGCGAACTGCTCGTCGACCGGCACCTGCGGGTCGATGCGGTGCAACTGCCACAGGTCGATGCGGTCGACTCCGAGCCGGCGCAGGGACATGTGGACCGACTGCTTCAGGTACTCGGGACGCCCGACGGCCGCCCACTGGTCGGGCCCCTGCCTGGTCAGCCCGCCCTTCGTCGCGATGACGAGCCCGTGGTACGGGTGGAGCGCCGCGCGGATCAGCTCCTCGCTGACGGCCGGGCCGTACGAGTCGGCGGTGTCGATGAAGTCGACGCCGAGCTCGACGGCCCGCCGAAGGACCGCGATCGCGGTGTCTCGGTCCGGCGGATCGCCCCAGATGCCGGCACCGGTGATGCGCATCGCGCCGAACCCGAGCCGGCGGACGGTCAGCGGATCGGCGGAGGCGGCGCCGAAGGTGAAGGATCCGGACGATGCAACGGGCGGCGGTGTCATGCGCCCATTGAACCGCGGGTCGTGACAGTACGCCTACCGGCCTCCGCGTGCACCCGGTTGCACACTGCAAGGGCTTGCAGAATTCCCTGCAGGCAGTGAACGAAGTTTTCGTTCCGCACAGCAGAACGACTCGGCCGCGCATACGGTGAGGAGGCCTAACTTCCGAATGCGGCCACTCGGCCGACGGACTTCGCATTTCGACGGATACGACGATGGGAGGGCAATGACTCCATTCATGGTGCGTGTTGCCGAGGCACTCGGCGAGGACGTCGACATGGACGACCTGCCCGTGCCGGCCACCCGTCCGGCCGCTGTCCGGTCCACCGGCCAGGGCAACGACCTGCAGATCGCGTACCGGGGCCTGACCGAGCAGCTGGTCTGCGAGGTCAACGCACTCCTCGCCGACGAGGACGACCACATGAGCCTGGTCGACGAGATCGTGGGCAACGAGATGATGTTCTCCGTCTACTACCGCGGCAGGACCGCGGTGGTCTCCACGGTCTTCGGCGAGGGCAGGGCCTTCGGCCGCGTCGTCGCCGACGGCCTGGACAACTCCGAGCCGCGTGAGCTGGCCGGGCCCGAGTCCGTGCAGGACCTTCTCCTACTCCTCCTTCTGGAGTCGGACACCCCGCGCCATCCGGCGCACTAGTACGTCGTTTCGTCACTATCCAGGAGGTGAGCATGCAATTCGAACTGCGCACGCAGGTCATCGAGCAACGGCGCAAGACGTTCTCGAACCTAGTACGGAGGTACGGCGATCGGCCGGCATCCAGATACGAAGAGGGCTCGGTCGATATCCAGGCGACCGAGAACTTCCACTACCGGCCACTGTGGGCACCGGAGCACGAGCTCTACGACCCCACCTACACGGTCTTCCGGCTGACTGATCCGTACTCCTTCATGGACCCGCGGCAGTTCTACTACGCCCCCTACGTGCAGTCCCGGGCCGCCATGGGCGACGCCTTCGCGAAGTCGCTCGACTACGTCGAGTCGCGCGGCCTGCTGAAGAAGCTCCCGGCCGGCTGGGATGCGCTCGTCGGCGACCTGCTGCTGCCGCTGCGTCACTACGAGGCGGGTGCCGAGCTCGTCCTGATCGAGGGCTCCCGGTTCGCCTACGGGACGACCATCGAGCAGGCCTGCATGTACTCGGCCTTCGACCGGATCGGCAATGCGCAGAGCATCTCCAAGATCGGGATCGTCTACGCCGACGGCCACGATCACGCCCTTGCCGACGCCAAGCAGAAGTGGATCAGCGATCCGGCCATGCAGGGCCTGCGTCGCCTCATCGAGGAGCTCCTCGTCGAGGCTGACTACGCCAAGGAGCTCATCGCCCTCGACCTGTGCGACCGGCTGCTCTACTCGGTGATGTTCACGCACCTCGACGAGGCGGCACTGATGGGCGGCGCAGGCGCCTACAGCCTGCTTGCCCAGCACTACGCGGGCTGGTTCACCGACCAGCGCCGGTGGGTCGATCACCTGTACAAGACGTGGTTCGCCGACGAGGAGTTCGGCGCCTCGAACAAGGCGGCGTTCGACGACGTCCTCTCGGCGCGTTGGGCGCAGGTCGTGGAGGCCGTCGTCGACTTCTCGGCTGCCATCGATGCCCGCATCGACGCCGGAGCCGTCGCGGCCGCCGAGGCAGCCGCATCCGCCCTTGCCGCAGAGCTCGGCGAGCTCGGCCTGAACGTTCCCGGAGGCAACCGATGACCGTGGCAGCAGAGCCCCGCATGGTCGGCGTCGACCTGCAGGAGAACGAGGAGAACCGCGCACTCGTCGAGGCTGTCGAGGCCGACAACGACGACCTCACGGTTCGGCACATGCCGGGCATGATCCGGCTCACCAAGCCGGGCCGCCTGGTCATCAAGCAGGCAAGCGTCGAGGAGCGCCTGGGCCGTCCGTGGGAGACCCACGAGTTCCAGCTGGCCATCATTTCCTATTTCGGCGAGATCGTTGAGTGGGATGACGACGAGATCGTCATCGCCTGGAAGCACTGAGGAGAAGCGCACATGACCGTTCCTACCCAGAAGCCCGCCCGCAAGCTCTCGATGAAGCAGCGGTACTCGGCGCTCACGCACGACCTCGACTGGCCACTGTCGTACGTCGAGGAGGACGACGCCTTCCCGTACACCAAGTTCGAGGGCATCAAGATCCACGACTGGTCGAAGTGGGAGGACCCGTTCCGCCTCACGGTCGAGTCCTACAACAAGTACCAGGCAGAGAAGGACCGCCGCCTGTACGCCGTGCTCGACGGCTTCGCGCAGAGCCAGGGCCAGCTCAGCCTGACCGACGCGAGCTACATGAACGCGATGAAGATCTTCCTGCAGGGCATCCCGGCCGGCGAGTACCAGGCGCATCGCAACTTCGCGCACCTGGCGCGCTACCTCAACGGTCCCGGGGCGCGGTTCGCCTCGCTGTGCCAGAGCATGGACGAGCTGCGCCATGCGCAGACCGAGATCCACACGCTGTCGCACTACAACAAGTACTTCGGCGGCATGCACGACTGGGCAAAGATGAGCGACCGTGTCTGGTACCTGTCGGTGCCGAAGTCGTTCTTCGACGACGCCGGCACGGCCGGTCCGTTCGAGTGGCTGATCGCCATCGGGTTCTCGTTCGAGTACCTGCTGACGAACCTGCTGTTCGTCCCGTTCATGTCGGGTGCGGCGTTCAACGGAGACCTTCCGACGATGACCTTCGGGTTCTCGGCGCAGTCCGACGAGTCGCGGCACATGACGCTCGGCCTCGAGGGCATCAAGTTCATGCTCGAGCAGGACGAGGACAACATCCCGATCGTCCAGGCTTGGCTCGACAAGTGGTTCTGGCGCGGATACCGGCTCATCTCTCTGGTCGCCGGGATGATGGACTACATGCTCCCGAAGCGGGTCATGAGCTGGAAGGAGTCCTTCGAGCTGTACTTCGAGCAGCAGATGCTCGGCGGCCTGTTCCCCGACCTCGCGTACTACGGCATCAAGCCGCCACGCGACCTCGAGTGGGCAATCCAGGAGAAGGAGATCCTCTCGCACCAGGTCTACTGGATCCTCTACCAGTTCAGCCACGCGGCCGCGTTCACGACCACGGTGCCCAACGCCGACGACCAGGCCTGGCTGACGGAGTCCTACCCGGACACCTTCCAGCAGATCTACAAGCCGCTCTGGGACAAGGCGCAGCGCGTGATGGACGAGGGTGGGCGCTACTTCAACCCGGGCCTGCCGCAGCTCTGCCAGGTCTGCCAGATCCCCATGGGCTTCACCGAGCCCGGCAATCCGCTGATCCAGTGCCAGCGGCACTCGATCTACGAGGGCGAACGGTACGACATGTGCTCGGACGGCTGCCAGTGGATCTTCGATCGGGAGCCGGAGAAGTACGTCCAGGCGTGGCTGCCGGTGCACCAGATCTTCCAGGGCAACTGCGGCGGTCCCACCCTGCCGGACGTCGCCGTCTGGTACGGCCTGGAGCCGGGCGACAACGGCGAGTACCTGGGGTCCATGGACCATCAGGACTGGCAGGCGTGGCACGCATCGACCGTGAAGGAGGGCTGACCCATGCCGGTGGTGGCCATCAGCGAGTACAAGTTCCCGTCCAAGTCGCGCCAAGAGCTCTACGGCGATGACCAGCTCGTCCACGTCTGGTGGAAGGGCAATCCCTACTTCGTGGCGGCGTCGTGCTTCCGCTTCCCGAAGGCGATGCCCTGGGGAGACCTGATGGGAGTCCTCAAGGGCTTCTTCACGGCCGATCCGGACTTCGTGCCGGACAGCCTGGACACGGCGGAGTGGGTCATCGACGACCAGGTCGTGACCCCGGACCCGTCCGCGTCCCTCGAGGCGAACGGCGTCGGGCACAAGAGCCTGATCCAGTTCACCGTCTAGCCGCATTTCGAGGTGAACGTCGTCGCGGTGCCCGGCAGGGTTCCCTGCCGGGCACCGCGACACGCATGTCTGCGACATCCGCTCGCGCGCTCCCGATAGCAGGAGGACCCCATGACCACTGAGTACCGCATCACCGTCGAGCCGCTCGGCCGTGAGGTGACCTGTCGTGAGGACCAGACCATCCTCGACGCCTGCCTGCGGGCCGGGGTGTGGGTTCCGCACTCCTGCACGCACGGCACCTGCGCCACCTGCAAGGCCGAGGTGCTCGAGGGCGAGGTCGACCACGGGGAGGCGTCCTCGTTCGCCCTCATGGACTTCGAGCGGGAAGAGGGCAAGACCCTCCTGTGCGTGTGCAAGCCCCGCTCCGACGTCATCATCGAGGCCGATGTCGAGGCCGACGATGCCATCGAGGTCCACCCCGTCGAGGACTACCGGGGCACCCTCGTCGCGATGGAGGAGGTCGCCCTCGACACCCGGCGCCTGACGATCGAGCTCGACCGCGACCTCACCTTCAACGCCGGCCAGTACATGGCCCTCTCCATCCCCGGTCGGGCCGGCGTCACGCGCACCTACTCGATGGCCAACACCCCCACCGAGCCGCGCCTGCTGGAGTTCCAGGTCCGTCGCACGAAGGACGGTCTGGCGACCGACGGCTGGATCTTCGCGAATCTCGCTGTTGGCGACGAGATCGAGCTGACTGGCCCGTACGGCCGCTTCGTCCTGCGCACCGACCGCGGGGAGCCTGCGGTGCTGATCGCGGGTGGCACCGGCCTGGCGCCGATCGCGTCGATGATCCGCCACGCCCTCGAGAACGACATCGACGACGTCGGCCACCTGACGCTCTACCAAGGCGCGCGCACTCGCGAGTGGATGTACGACGTGGACCGCTTCCGAGCGCTCGAGGCCGCCCACCCGGACCGGTTCACGTACCGGCCGTGCCTCTCGGAGGAGGAGGCGGAGGGTTTCGCCGCCGGTCTGGTCACCGAGGTTCTGGACGCGGACCACGAGAACCTGAAGGGACACATCGGCTACGTCTGCGGCCCCCCCGGAATGGTCGAGGCGGCCCTGAAGACGCTCATGCTGAAGCGACTGTTCCCGCGCGACATCTACAAGGAGGAGTTCCTCGACGCCAGCGCCGCCGCCACGGGAGTCCGCTCGCCACTGATCAGGAGGTAACCCGCGCCTGTCGGTGGCGGCCGATCTGCCGCGGGCGTAACGTGGCAATACAGTGCCGTCATCGTCCGGACCCGGACGTCTCCCGACGGTGAGCGATTGCGAGGCGAGCGTGGCGGACGCCGAGCACGAGGGTGGCCTGAAGTCCGTCGCGTCCGCCATCGAGCTGCTCGACTGCTTCGTGACCGACGAGGAGCTCGGGGTCTCCCAGGTGGCCCGGCGGCTCGGCGTGGCCAAGAGCACGGCGCACCGCCTCCTCACCACATTGGCGGCCGGTGGCCTGATCGAGCAGAATCCGGCGAACGGCCGCTACCGCCTCGGACTGCGGCTCTTCGAGCTAGGCCATCTCGCCCTGAGCCGGTTCGAGCTCCGCCGCGAGTCCCGGGCGCTCCTCGAGGAGCTGCGCGAGGTGAGCGGACTGACGGTGCATCTGGCCGTGGTGCAGGGGGCCGACACCCTCTTCCTCGAGCGACTGCCCACCCTGCGCGGCATGCAGGCGATGGGGGAGTACCGGCGCCGCTGGCCGCTGCACGCGACGTCGTCCGGCAAGGCGATGTGCGCCTACGACCCTGTGGCGAGGCAGGCCCGCATCGACGCCGGCTTCCCGGTCTTCACGCCGAACACGATCACCACCAAGGAGGCGTTCGAGGCGGACCTCGCCGCGGTCCGCCGCCGCGGCTATGCCACGGCGAGCGAGGAGGTCATGCTGCGCCTGGCCTCGGTTGCAGCACCGGTGATGGATCGCGCCGGGTTCGCACGCGCGGCCGTCTCGATCACCGGCTCGGTGCAGGACCTCAGCGCCAACCCCGACCGACTCGGCAGGCTGGCGCAGGCAGCAGCGCATCGCCTCACGAAGATCATGCAGCAGGCGAAGCGCAGTTCGGACCAGGACACCTACTAGTCGGCCTGCAGCCGGTCGCGCAGTTCGCGTCGGAGCAGCTTGCCGATCGCCGTGCGGGGCAGGTCGTTGACGATCACCACGCGCTTGGGCACCTTGTAGGCGGCCAGGTGCTGGCGGCAGGCGGTCCGGATGGCCTCGGGGTCGAGTGTGGCGCCCGGCTCGGCGACCACGGCCGCCACGACTTGCTCGCCTCCGTCGACCGAGGTCCCGACAACCGCGGCGTCGGCGACGCCGGGGACCGCCTTGATGACCTCCTCGACCTGGGAGGGATACACGTTGAACCCGCCGACGAGGATCAGCTCCTTCATGCGGTCGACGATCGTGATGAATCCCTGCTCGTCCATCACGACGACATCGCCCGTGCGCAGCCATCCGCCGGGCAGCAGCACCGCGGCAGTCTCGGCCGGACGCTGCCAGTATCCGGCGAACACCTGAGGACCGCGGACCAGAAGCTCGCCCGGCTCGCCGATGGGCATGTCGGCGTCGTGACCGTTGCGGTCCACGACTCGGACGTCGGTCGAGGGGAACGGGATGCCGGCAGCACCCGCCCGGCGTGTGGGGGCCAGCGGGTTCCCGACGACGATCGGGGACGTCTCAGTCATGCCGTAACCCTCGATGAGCAGTCCCCCGGTGGCCGCCTCCCACTGCTCGACCGTCTCCACGGGAAGCGGCATCGCACCGGACAGCGAGTAGCGCAGGGACCGCAGGGACACGCCGCGTTCTGCAGCCCGGGCGGCGATGCGCGGATAGATCGGCGGGACGCCGGGCAGGAAGGTCGCTGGGCGGCGCCGCATCGCATCGATGACCTGGTCGACGTCGAACTTCGGGAACAGGACCAGGGTCGCGCCCATGAACACTGCGGCGGTCAGGCACAGGGTCAGGCCGTATGCGTGGAACAGCGGGATGACCCCGTAGAAGACCTCCTGCCCGTCGGTCAGGGCAGGCACCCAGGCCCTGGACTGCTCGGCGTTGGCGAGCAGGTTGCGGTGCGTGAGCATCGCCGCCTTCGGCACGCCGGTCGTGCCGCCGGTGTACTGGAGCAGCGCGATGTCCTCCGCACGCGGCCGAGGGTGCGTGGGATCGAGCACCGGGGACGTGCGCACGAGTCGCTCCCACCTCGGCAGACCCGGTGCGAGAGCATGCATGGCAGCCCTGGTCTCGCGGGCCTTTCGCACCGGCAGGCGCAGCGCAATCCGCTGCGCGACCGGAAGCTCGGTCGTGAGGTCGACGGCGATCACGACGAGGCCTTCGGGACCCACCGACCGCACGGTCTCTGCGACCTTGTCCCATGAGACCGCGACGACCGGCTCGTGGTCGGCGAGCTGGTGCGCGAGCTCCTCGGGCGTGTACAGGGGATTGTGCTCGACGACGATGGCACCGAGTCGCAGCGCGGCGTAGAAGACCACGACGTGCTGAGGGCAGTTGGGCAGTATCACGGCCACGCGATCCCCGGGACCCACGCCGAGCTGTCGCAGGGCCTCAGCCCCGCGGGCTACCAGGGTGCCGAGCTCCGCGTACGTCGTCTCGTGGCCGAAGAAGTCCAGGGCCACGTGATCGGGGAACCGGGCCACCGAGCGCTCCAGGAGCTCGACCAGCGAGCCGGCGGGTACGTCGATCTCGTGCGGCACCCCCGGTGCGTAGCTCGCGAACCACGGGCGGTCGATGGGCTGGTCCACGTGACTCCTCAAGACGGCGGTCGCGCCGCGAGGCGGACCCATATGCCGATCATGCCCGATTCGCCCGGTCGGTGCCCGTCAACCGCGGGGGATTCCCGGCAGCGGCGGGACCTTGGTCCCTCGGGGCGCCGGGGTCGGCGTTCTACCGTTGACACATCGGCGTGGGAAGCGGTGGCACCGTGGGCACGGACATCGGCAGGCGGACCGGGACACGGCTGCTGCTCGGCCTGATCCTGATGGCCACGGCGCTCATCCTCTCCCTGCTGCCGACGCAGGCGGCGCGGGCGGCCGAGGTCGGCGCAGATCCGATCGTCGGGGACTGGGCGCTCAACGGCGGCGTGATCCGCGTGACCGGCTCGGGCGGCTCGTTCGACGGCACGATCATCCAGGCGATCTCGCTGGCCGGCTACTGCACGCACCCGGTCGGCCAGCACATGTGGACCCTCACCGGTGGCAACGGCAGCTACTCCGGCACGCACATAGGCTTCGAGACCAGCGACTGCTCGGACCTGCCGATGTCCATCACGCTGACCCTGAGCGAGGACATCCTCCACCACTGCACTCCGTACGGGTGCGGCGAGTGGACCCGAGTGGTCCCCGCCGACGCGACCCCGCCGCGAGTGATCCTGCTGCCCTTCAAGGGATTCGTGCGGGCGAGCCAGGGATTCGTCATCGAGTACTCCGTCACGGACGACAGTCGCAGGGCCAAGGTGACGACGACGCTCATGTCCGACGGCTCGGTGGTGCTCCAGCAGACGTCACCGGTGCCGACCCCCGCCAGGGGTCGGGCCGTCCGGCAGACCATCACGCCGCCGAGCGGATCGCCCGGGCCGTTCTACATGTGCGTGTCGGCCACGGATCCGACGGGGAACGCATCCGTCGACGCGCCGCTGAGCGCGTGCCGCTGGCTGTCAGTCCAGGTTCCGCTCGCACTCGTGTCGAACGGGTGCGGCGGCGCGCAGTGGGGCGCCTGGGCGGCGAGCGCGCAGAACTGGTTCCTGAACGAGCAGGAGTACGGCGGGATCCCGGTCAGCTTCACCCGGGCCTGCGATGCCCACGATGCCGGCTACTCCGGGGTCACGGTGTTCGACCCGTTCCGGCGTCGGCTGATCGACTACCGAACGTGGTCGAGGGCGAGGGTGGACGCGCAGTTCTTCGACGACATCGGCACCCTGTGCCGCCGCAGGCTGGCCGGGCGGGTGCGACCCTCCGAGCTCCACTCGTGCGTCAGCGGACCGAGGCTGTCCGCGGTCGAGTCGCTCTTCACGACGCCGGGCGCGTCCGCGTACTACCACGGCGTTCGCGACCAGGCGCGAGACGCGTACGACGCGAACGCCACGGTCCCGGGCGTCCAGACCGAGGTGCCGAACCTGACGATCCCGGCGGGCGGCGCGCGCGACAACGCGTAGGGTTTCTGGCGGTGGGTCCGCCGGGTGGCGGCATGGAAGGGAACTCGTGACGCCATTGGAGTCGGAACCGTCGCCGGGGCTGGGGCTCGCGGACCTCGGGGAGACATCGGTCCTCTCGGTCGCCGACGACGCGGCCCTGCTGGCCGTGGCGGGTGAGTGTGTCGAGGACATGCTGGGGTTCCCGCTCGCTGCGGGTCCCGAGGGGTCGCTCACCGTCGAGACCGACGCCGGGACCCTCTACGTGGCCGCCTTCGGGTCCTTCGTGCTGACGCTTGAACTGTGCCTCGGTCCCGGGTTCCCGGAGTCTTCGGAACTGCTTGCCTTTCTCAACGGCCAGAACGCGGGACTCTCGTTCTGCCGGGTCTCGATCGTCGAGGATCAGCTGTGGGTGTCCGCCAACGTGGACGGCAACCCCTTCCTACCGGTGCATCTGGCCAGAGTCCTGGGCCATCTCTTCGAGGTGGCGGCGTCGGTCGGCCGGGGCGCCATGGCGCTCGACGCCCCGAACGGGCGTTAGACTCGGTACTCACCCGGGTTTTTGCCGCTGGCGCGGCGCGTGCTCCTCGCAGAACAGGTTCGCGGAAACCTGCCTAAGGAGTCTCATCATTTCTACGCCCCCCGGCCCCGTCCACAATGCCTTCGCCGACCTCGGCGTTCCGTCGCGCCTCGTTGCGCTGCTCACCGCGCAGGGCCTGACCGACCCGTTCCCGATCCAGTCCGCCACCCTGCCCGACTCGCTCGCCGGACGCGACGTCCTCGGCCAGGGCCGTACCGGCTCGGGCAAGACCCTTGCGTTCGCCCTGCCCCTCGTGGCCCGCCTGGCGGAGACGAAGGTCCCGCGCAAGGCCGGCCGCCCGCGAGCACTCGTCGTCGTGCCGACCCGCGAGCTGGCCACCCAGGTGGCCGCCGTGATCGAGCCTCTCGCGGCCGCCTTCTCGATGTCGACCGTCACCGTCTTCGGCGGGATCGGCTATGGCGCGCAGCGCAAGGCACTCTCGGCCGGAGTGGAGATCGTCATCGCCTGTCCGGGTCGTCTGCTCGACCTCATGCAGACCGGGGACGCCAACCTCGACCGCGTCGAGGTGTGCGTGCTCGACGAGGCTGATCACATGGCCGACCAGGGGTTCCTGCCGATGGTGAAGCGGATCCTCGACGCGACGCCTGCCGACGGCCAGCGCCTGCTGTTCTCGGCCACCCTGGCCGGCGGCGTCGACACGATCGTCCGGCGCTACCTGCACGATCCCGTCTCGCACTCCGCGGGGATCGAGACGCCCGTCCTGCTGGAGCACCGCGTGCTGGTCGTGCACGACGCCGACCGCGTCGACCAGATCGCCAGGATGGCGAAGACCGGCCGCGTGGTCGTCTTCACCCGAACGAAGCACCGTGCCAAGCAACTCGCCCGCAAGCTCGAGGCGACGGGCATCGGCGCCGTCGACCTGCACGGAAACCTGTCGCAGGGAGCCCGCGAGCGCAACCTCGCCGCGTTCTCGGACGGCACCGCGACGGCCCTGGTCGCAACGGACATCGCCGCGCGCGGCATCCACGTCGACGACGTGCCGCTCGTCGTTCACGCCGATCCGCCGGTGGAGCACAAGGCGTATGTGCACCGCTCCGGGCGCACCGCCCGGGCCGGCGCTGCGGGTCAGGTCGTCACCATCGCGACGATGGACCAGGTGGCCGAGGTGCGCATGCTGCTCAAGAAGGCTGGAGTGACGGCGACGTGGGAGGGCCTGCCCGTCGGCCATGTGACCACTGCGACGCACAAGGCGGATCCCGGCGCGTCGAAGGCGCACCGGTCCGGCTCCGGCGCCTCCGCATCTCGCAAGGCGAACCCACCGTCCCGCAAGGCCGGTCAGGCGTCCCGCAACGCGAGTCCAGCGTCCCGCAACGCGAGCCCGGCACCGCGGCAGGGCAACCCACCGCCGCGAGGAGCTGGCACGCCCTCGGGAGCGCGTCAGGCCGGCAGCCAGCCCAGGCGGGCCTCGCGACCTGCGGGTGGCTCGCGCTGACGACGCCCTGACCGCGTCGCTGCGCGCGTGTGCGGGCCGCGCTGGGTGTTAGCGTGGCGTCGACCAGATTGGTGGGCGCCACGTGCAATGGATCCTGATCGTCGTCATCGTCCTTGTGATCGTCCTCGTGCTCTTCGGCTTCAGCCAGTTCAACCGACTGCGCCGGCTCGACCTCCTGTGCACGGGTGCCCTTGCCGACATCGACACGCTCCTGACCAAGCGAGCCGACCTGGTGCCCAACCTCGTGGCAACGGTGCAGGGTGCCAAGGACTTCGAGGCAGGCACGCTCGAGGCGGTGACCGCCGCACGCACCGCTGCGGTCCAGGCGGGCAGCCTCGAGGCCAAGTCCGCCGCTGACAACGCGCTCACGTCAGCGCTGGGCCGGCTGTTCGCCGTCGCAGAGGCGTACCCGACCTTGACGGCCACCGAGAACTTCCGCTCGTTGCAGGCACAGCTGGCAGAGCTCGAGGGACAGCTGCAGTTCGCCAGGCAGTTCTACAACGACACCGTGGTGAGCCTGAACACGGCGCTGCGAACCGTGCCGTCGATGTGGTTCGCAGGCGTCGCCAAGGTGGAGGTCCGACCGGTGTACCAGGAGGCGGACGCCGCGAAGCGCGCGGTTCCCAAGGTGGGGTTCTAGGCGGTGCGAAGCTCCCTTCGGTGGGGGTGGGCGGCGGTCGCCGCCACCCTGCTGGCATGCGGGGGCGCCACCGCCCTGGCCGCCGAACCGACCGTGCCGCCGGAGCTGGCCCCGTACGAGGCGATCGTCGACTACTCGGTCGACGCGCAGGTGCTGCCGGACACCGACATGATCCTGACCGAGACGATCGTGTGGAACCCGGGCACCCAGGAGGTGCGTCACGGGCTGATCCGGGACATCGCGGTCGAGGACGAGCTCGACGACGGCAACGTGCGCTCCTACGACGTCGAACTCCTCTCGGTCACTCGTGATGGTGCGGCGGTCACCTACTCGGCCGACACCGCAGACGGCACTCTCTCGCTGAGGATCGGCGACGAGGACGTCGTGGTCACCGGCCTGCACACGTTCGTCATCTCCTACCTCGTCGGCGGAGCACTCGACGTGATCGGCCCAGCGAGCCTCGATTCGCAGGCGCCGCCGGAGATCGGCGCCGGTGACGTGGAGCTCTACTGGGACTTCATCGGCGACCAGTGGCCGTTCCCGGTGTACCGGGGCACCGCGTCCATCGTCGGACCGGCACCCGCGCTCGCGGCGCGCTGCTACGCCGGGTACCCGGACTCCCCACTCCCATGCGCCCTCGCCGACGACGTCGGTCCTCAGTCGGCCACCGTGATGTCAGCCGACCTGTCGTCGGGTGGCTTCCTGACCGGCGTCGTGGGCTGGGACGCCGCTGCCTTCTCCGAACTGCCCCGTTCCGACATCCGGCCCAACCCCTGGGCGGCCGACACCGAGCGCCTGAGGACGCTGTTGCCGGTGTTCCTGATCGTCGCCCTGGGCGCGATCGCGGTGCCCGTCGCGACGTCGATCGCACGACGCCGCACCAGCGCGGGCGTGGTCCCGGCCGAGACGCCCGTGCGCTACCAGCCGCCGGAGGGCCTTCGGCCGGCGCAGGTGCAGGCCGGGCTCGAGGGCAGCGTCGACACGCGGGGACTGTCGGCGACCCTGCTGGACCTTGCTGCCCGCGGCCACGTCACGGTGAAGGAGGAGGACGCCCGGATCTTCCACCACGAGGGCCTTGAGGTCGGCTGGACCGGTGTCGGAAGGGACCAGCTCGCCGACTGGGAGACGGCCCTGCTCTCCGCCGTGTTCAAGGGCGAGCCCACTGCCGTCATCGGCACGTACGACAAGGCGCTGAGCGATGCCTCGCTCGCACTCTCGACCCGCCTCGCCGGCGAGGCCACCGCCTCCGGGCGCTTCAACGCCAAGGGATCGCGACCGGACCTGCCCTACCGGCTGCTCATCGGCGTCGGGGTACTGGGACTGTTCGGATCCGTCATTGCCTTCGCCGTGCTCACCGACTACGCACTGACCGTCGCCACCTTCATCGGCCTGGTCTCGGCTGGGCTGCTCATCGGCGGCGTCGTCGGGGCCGTCGTGACGCCGCGGCAGCAGACGCAGCGTTCGGCTGCGTTCGTCGCCGAGGTCGACGGCTTCCGCCGCCTGCTCGCCACCCCCTCTGCCGAGGCGCGGCGCGAGTTCGCCGAGCGGATCAGCCTGCCGCCGGCCGCGATCTTCGCAACGTACTTCCCGTACGCCGTGGTGCTCGGCCTCGAGGACGCCTGGGTGCAGGCGTTCCCGGACGTGACCCCCGAGCAGATGCGCTCCTATGGCATCTACGTCGGCAGCATGGCCGCGCTCAATGGCTGGTCGAGCAGCATGCAGTCGAGCCTGTCGAGTGGGACGACGTCGCGCTCGAGCGGCTCCGGCTTCAGCGGCGGCGGAGGCGGCGGCGGAGGCGGGGGTGGCGGCGGAGGAGGATCGTTCTGATCGCTGCGTCAGGTGACCTCGCCGTCACCGGCGCCTCCGCCGCCGGACCACGTCCTCGCGGTCGGGGTCCTGGTAGCCGCCGCGCGGCGCCCGCTCCTCCTCGGGCGGCTCCGGTCCGTCGGCGACATCGGGCCGCTCCTCGACTGCGATCCGCTCGGCGTTCGGCTCGATCTCCTCGAGGAGCTCGAGCGGAACCTGCGCGTGCGGCTTGGCGGTGACGTTGGCCGACGCCTTTGCCGCCCGGACCCCGGCCGAGATGCTGTGCCACATGTGGTCGTCACCGAGCAGCTCGATGAAGCCAGCGCGGGCGAGGACCTTGCGGGCCTGGTAGAAGACGCGGACGAGGTACAGGTCGATGCTCCGCTCCCGGAGGCGCTGGAGCAGCTGTTCGAGCATGTCGATGCTGGTGGTGTCGAGCTGGCTGGTCGCCTCGAGGTCGAGCAGCAGGACCTGAACGTTCGGGTCCTCGTCGACGGCGGCCAGCACCCGCTCCTGGATCATCGTGGCGTTCGCCCAGAACAGGGGCGCATCGAGGCGGATGACGAGGATGCCGTCGATGGTCTTGCGCTCGGGATGCCCGGAGACGCTGCCCCAGGCTGCCTTCTCGTCGGGGACCTTGCCCATGACGTCCATCTCGGCGCGGCTGGAGCGGTAGACGAGTCCGAGGACCGCGAGCCCGATGGCCACGAGCAACCCGTACAGGGGTCCGAGGGCGAGCACGCCGACCATCGCCGCCATCGCGGCCACGAAGTCGTTCCGCCGGATCCACTGGTAGCGCCGCAGGGCGCGGACGTCCATCAGGCCCCAGACCGCCTGGATGACGATCGCGGACAGCACCGCCCTGGGCAGGGGAGCGATCAGCTCGGCCAGCGAGGCAAGGACGACCAGGACGATCACCGCGGCCACGACGCCGGTCACCTGGGTCCGGCCGCCCGACCTACGGGACGCGGCGGTCTTGGAGAGGGAGCCCGCCACACCCATGCCTCCGGAGATGCCTGCAGCGACGTTGGCGGCGCCCGTCGCGAGCAGCTCCTGGTCCGTGTCGATCGAGTAGCCCTCGCGTGCGGCAAAGAGCCGCGCGGCGCTCAATCCCTCGGCGAGTCCGACCATCGCGAGGGCAATTCCGCCGAAGGCGATGGGGGCGAGGTCGCCCACGCCCACGTCCGGAAGCCCGATCGGCGGCAGCCCCTGGGGCACCGGGCCGACCGTGACGACTCCGCGGGCCGCGAAGTCCCACCAGCCGGACGCAGCGATCGCGCCCACCAGTACGAAGATCCCCCACGGCACGCGCGGTGCCAGTCGGGCGCCGACGAACAGGATCGCGAGGGCACCCAGGCCAAGCGCGGCGGTCAGGGGCGTCAGGTCGCCGAGCGACGTGAGGATGGACCAGACGCGGTCGCGCACGTCGCCAGTCACGGGCGGCAGGCCGAGCAGGCTGGGCACCTCGCCCAGGATGATGAGCAGCACCAGTCCGAAGACGAACCCGGTCACGATCGGACGCGACATGAACTCGGCCGCCCAGCCCAGCCGGGCGAGCCCGCCGACCAGGAGCCCGATGCCCGCGCCGATCGCGAGGGCGGACGTGAGTGCCACGGCGCGCGCCGGGTCGCCGCCGGACATGTCGGCCACCAGGGAGCCCGTCAGGACCGACACGGTCGAGACGGGTCCGACGACGAGGTGGGGCGACGAGCCGAACACGGCATACGCGATCAGGGCGAGCGGGATCGCGTACAGACCGACGATGACGGGTACGCCGGCGATGCCCGCGTAGCCCAGTGACTGTGGTACGGCGAGGGCGGCGACCACTAGCCCGGCGAGGAGGTCGCCGGCCACCATCCGCCGGTCGTAGCGGCGCAGCCATCCGGTGATCGGGACCCAGCGACCGAGGATCGCCCGCACGTCGGTGGCCACGGCGCTAGGTCGACGCGAACCGGGCCTGATGGACTTCCGGCATCGCGTCCTCCTTAGGTGGCTGCCCCGAGCCTAATGACGACCGGACGGCGGCGAGGGCCGTTCGCCGTGGTCGGGTGCGGGCGCCGTCGTCACGTCCTCATCGCCCGCGAGCAGGAGCTGCGGGACCACCGTGAAGCGGTAGCCGTCGGCCTCCCTGACCAGGATCCAGTACAGGTCGAACCGCTCGCTGGGCCATGCGCCGGGCACATCCTGCGGGTTGGCGAGCGGGAAGCTGCGGGCCACGTCGGCAAGACGCCCGTGGTGCCACACGACGAGGGTGGGCAGACCGCCGGAGATGATGGCCGCCGCCATCTCGGACTCGGCTCCGTGCGTCCACGCCTCCTCGATCTCGAGACCGAGGCGCAAGGCGGTCGGGGTCGCCGTGTCGCGCTCGCGCGTGCTGGGGTCCGCGGCGGTCGGTCGAGTGGCGACGATGCGCGCGGGCGCTGCCGGATGCCGGCCAGGCGTGCCGGACCCCGCTGCGAGGACGGCGGCCAGGGCCCCAGCGCGCGTCCAGCCGCGCACCGAGAGCGAGTGCTCGTCGCGGTCCCCGTGCCGGTCCACGCCGTGCGGCGGGCCGTTGTCGCCCGGCTTCTCGCCGTGGCGGATGAGGATGATGGTGGCGGGCGCGTCAGGCATCCTCGACCTCAGTCGTTCCAGCCCTTCTCGTCCTCCTGCTCGCTCACGGAGGTGTTGAAGAATTTCAGTCCGAGCGCGATGGCCGCGATGACGAGGAGGGCGACGCCCGCGATGGTGAGGAGGGTCTTCATGGCCCGAGACTAGTCTTCGGCCGGGACGGGACGCCTAAGGTCGTGATCAGGAAGGGTGGGAGCGATGACGCCGGCGCTGCGCGCAGTGGGTATCACCGTGGGCGCGGTGCTCGCGTCGCTGGTCTGCTTGGCGACCCCGGCGCAGGCTCGTGCGCTCGATCCGGTCGTCTCGGCCGCCATGATCCGTCCGGGCGACCTGTCGGGCGACTACGGCCGGCCGGGCGTGAGCGGAGCCGAGGATCTCGGCGGAGGGGTCAGCCCGACGTCGTGTGCGCGACCCGCACGGGGCGCCAGCGTCGACGGAGGACGCTGCGGCCTCGACCTACGTCAAGGAGCTCGCCTACCCGCGGTCCCGCGTCACCTTCGTGAACAGCGTCTACACCTACCCGACCGTGCAGGCGGCGCGCGCCTCGTTCACCCGGATGCTCTCCGGCTCCCTTCTTCGCTGCAACTCCTCCTTCACCGGCGACATCGGCGACGGCCGCGTCGTGGTGCTGGCCACCATCGCGAACCGCACGACGCGCCTGCCCGAGACGCTGCCGGGCGTTCCCCGGTTCGCCGTCTACAGCGCGACGAGGCAGGAGGACCCGACGCAGGTGAACCGGCGCTACCCGGACTCCTGGACGTACGGCGTCCTGCTGGTCAACGGCAGCGTGATCACGCAGCTCGAGCTGATCGCCGCATCGCCGGTCAGCGCGCGGCAGCGCCGTGACACCGCCCGCGCCGTCGTGGCCATCGACAATCGGATGGGCAAGCTGCCGTAGCGGCAGTTGAGGGTTCAGCCGCGGGAGCCGACGCCCCGGCGCCCGATGGTCGCGGCGGCGACCCACACGGCCGCCACGCCGACGACGAGCTGGAGGCCATGGCGGATCCAGTCGAAGCCGCTGGTGTCCTTGACCCCGATCAGCCCGGCGAGCCAGTCGCCGATGAACATCCCGACGATGCCGGCGATCAGGACCGACCACCACGGGATGCTCTGGCGCCCGGGGAGGATCAGCCGGGCGATGATGCCGATGATCGCCCCGCCGATGACGATCCACAGGATGTTGCCGATGCTCCAGTCCATGTGAGGCTCCTCGTGTTCGGCGCGACCGATTCCCGCGCAGGCTCAAGTCAACTGCATCGCGGTGCGGGATGGCCGGATTCGCGGACAGGGTGGCGCGCCGAGTCCACGCGTGGCACCGTGTGGCCGTGCGCGCATGCGCCGGTTGACCCTGGGAGGCTCGATGAACAGGCTGGACGGACGGGTTGCGCTGGTCACGGGAGCGGCGAGTGGGATCGGCAGGGCCACGGCGAAGCGCCTGGCCGCCGAGGGCGCGAAGGTCGTGGTGACCGACATCCAGGACGCGGCGGGCGCCGAGGTGGTGGCCGAGATCGTCGGCGACGGCGGGGAGGCCTTCTTCTTCCACCACGACGTCGTTGACGAGCAGGCCTGGATCGACGCCGTGACCGCGGCGACGACCACGTTCGGCGGCCTGGACATCCTCGTCAACAATGCCGGGGTGGGCGATCTCCTGACGATCGAGGAGACCACTCTCGAGCAGTACGAGAAGACCATCGCCATCACCCAGACCAGCGTGTTCCTGGGAATGAAGTCGGCAGCTGCCGCGCTGAAGGCGTCCGGCAATGCGTCGATCGTCAACATCAGCTCGATCTTCGGCGCCAGCGGCGGCTTCGGCGGCTCTCCCGCGTATCACGCCGCCAAGGGTGCGGTGCGCATCATCACCAAGAACTCCGCCCTGCACTGGGCCACCGAGGGCATTCGCGTGAACTCGATCCACCCCGGTTTCATCGACACGCCGATCCTCGCCCAGGCCATTGGCACGCCGATCGAGGACGCGATGATCGCGGTCACGCCCATGGGTCGGCTGGGCCGACCGGAGGAGGTCGCGGCGGGCGTCGCCTACCTGGCCAGCGATGACGCCTCGTTCGTGACCGGTTCCGAGCTGTACATCGACGGGGGATACCTGGCCCGGTAGTCAGCCGGGCGGGGATATCGCGGCGAGCGCGGCGGCCCTCAGCTCGTCGCGATCGATCTTCATGAGGGCCAGGGCCCGCGCCAGCGTGCCCTCGGTGAGATCGGCTGCGGCCACGAGGACGTGCGCCGACCTCAGCGGGCCGTGCTGAGCGTTGGCCGCCCTCTTCATGGCCTGGAAGAGCTCCTGGAGGGAGCCCTTGGATCGATACGGACCACGACCTCGGGGGACCGCGCGTGCTCCCGGCGCGGTCGGGTCCGCGGTGACGCCGATCGCGGCGAGTGCCTGTGCTTCGTTCCTTGCGATGGCGTCCGACAGGCTGTCGTAGCCGCCGCCCAGCGCCGCGAACGCCGCACGGGCCGATCCGTCCGTGACGGTCAGTGCGGCCAGCAGCAGGTGCTCGGCGCCCGGATCGGCCTGGCCCATGGCCACGGACTCGCGCTCGGCGGCGGTCAGCAGCTCGGAGATGCTTCGCATGTCGGCAATGGTCCGGGGCGTCTTCATCGGGCTCCTCGTTCCGAGATCAGGTGGGCGAACTTCTTGTGGGCACCCTGCTTGGTGATCCCCAGGGCCTGGGCCACGCGGGTCCACGACCAGCCCTGGCTGATCGCCGCGGCGACGGCATCGGACTCGAGCCGGTCCGCGAGGGTGCGCAGTGCCACCACGGTGGCGAGGGCCTGCGCCGGGTCATCCGCCGAGGGCACGCTCCACCGGGTCGCCATCCGTCAACTGTAGTTGACGATGCCAGAGGCGTCAACCAACGTTGACGAGTGACCTCGCCCGCTCGACGAGGATGCACACCCCGGCGCCGAACTGGGCGAACGACGGATTCGTGGTCTCGCCCCGGCGGTACCGGAACCAGATCTGCTGAGCGATGACCGCGAGGCGGAACAGGCCGAAGACCTCATAGAAGGTCCAGTCCGACATCGGGAATCCGGTTCGCTCGAGGTAGCGCTGCACGTACTCCTCGCGGGAGGGCATGCCGGGCAGGTGGCTCGGCTGCCGGCGCAGCAGGTGCATCGCCGGATCGTCGTCCGCGGTGATCCAATAGGCCATCGACGACCCGAGGTCCATCAGCGGGTCGCCTATCGTGGCCATCTCCCAGTCGAGCACCCCGACGATGCGCGGCCCGTCGGCCAGGTCGAGCACCAGGTTGTCGAAGCGCCAGTCGCCGTGGATCAGGCGGGCCGCGACGTCGTCAGGCTGGCGGGCGGCCAGCCAGGCCATGACGTCCTCGCCATCGGGGACGTCGTCGGTGAGCGCATCGCGAAAGCGCCGCGACCAGCCGGCCACCTGCCGGCCCACGTAGCCCGGACCGCGGCCCAGGTGCGTGAGTCCTGCGGCCTCGGGATCGATCGAGTGGAGGTCGGCCTGTGCATCGATCACCGTGCTGGCGAGGGCCTGCGCCCGCGCCGGCGTGAGCGTCAGGCCGTCGGGGAGGTCCCGGCGCAGGATCACGCCGTCGAGACGCTCCATCAGGTAGAACTCGCTGCCGATGACGCCGGTGTCCGAGCAGTACCCATGGATCCGTGGCACGAGCGGGTAGTACGGGCGCAACTGGCGCTGAACCGCGACCTCCCGACCCATGTCATGCGCGGATGCTGCCTTGTGGCCGGCGGGAGGCCGGCGCAGGACCAGGTCGGTCCCGGAGTCGTAGTGGAGCAGGTAGGTCAGGTTCGACGCGCCCCCGTGGTACTGGTGCACTGCCGGCTGTCCCGGCCCCTCGAGCGGAAGGTCGGTCACGTTGGCGCGGATCCACCGATCGAGCGCAGCCACATCGAAGGCGTCCTCGGACCGCACCCCCGTCATGCCGACGCCTGCCTCCTGATCTCGGCCCGAGCGATGTCGCGCAGGTGCACCTCGTCGGGTCCGTCGGCCAGGCGCAGCGATCTCGCACCCGCGTACATCTGCGCCAGCGGCACGTCGTCGCTGACGCCGGCTCCGCCGAACACCTGGATCGCCCGGTCTATCACCGCGAGAGCCGCTCGCGGGGCCGCGACCTTGATCGCGGCGATCTCCATGCGGGCGCCCTTGGCGCCGACCTGGTCGATCATCCACGCCGCCTTCAGGGTCAGGAGGCGGGCCTGCTCGATGGCGATGCGCGACTCGGCGATCTGCTCCCGGACGACGCCCTGCCGGGCCAGCTCCTTGCCGAACGCCACGCGACTCATGGCGCGCTTCGTCATGAGGTCGAGGGCTCGCTCGGCCATGCCGATCACCCGCATGCAGTGGTGGATCCGGCCGGGGCCGAGCCTGGCCTGCGCGATGGCGAAGCCGCGCCCCTCCTCGCCGAGCAGCGCGGACACCGGGACGCGCACGTCGGTGAACTGGACCTCGCCGTGCCCGTGCTGATCGTGGTAGCCGAACACCGGGGTCGATCGCACGACCTCCACTCCCGGCGTGTCGGCGGGGACCACGACCATGGACTGCTGGTGGTGGACGTCGGCTGCGGGGTCGGTCTTGCCCATCACCACCAGCACCTCGCACCGAGGGTCGTTCAGCCCGGTGCTCCACCACTTGCGTCCGTTGATGACGTAGTCGTCCCCGTCGCGCTCGATCGTCGTCGAGATGTTCGTGGCGTCGCTGCTGGCGACGTCCGGCTCGGTCATGCAGAAGGCCGAGCGGATCCGGCCGTCGAGCAGCGGAACCAGCCAGCGGGCGCGCTGCTCGTCGCTGCCGAACATATGAAGGATCTCCATGTTGCCGGTATCGGGGGCAGAGCAGTTGATCGCCTCGGGGGCGATCTCCGCAGACCATCCCGACAGCTCGGCTATCGGCGCGTACTCGAGCACGGACAGTCCATGAGCGGGGTCCGTGGCATCGGGGAGGAACAGGTTCCACAGCCCCTGGGACCTGGCCTGCTCCTTGAGGGCCTCGACGATCGGTGGCAGGGTGTGCGGCCGGCCGGCCGCGGTGAGCTCCGCGCGTTGAGCGGCGTAGACGGGCTCGGCCGGGAAGACCGAGTCCGTCATGAAGGCCTGCATCCGCTGCAGGTAGTCGCGCGAACGCTCGCTCGGTGCGAAGTCCATGGGCTCTCCTCGGGTGGGCGTGGTCCATCGTGGCACGCACGGCGCCGTCACGTCGTGGTCGAACGCGTCGCATCGGGAGCACCCGCTGCCTATCCTCGACTGCATGACGACTCGCGGTCGGCTCCTCGGCGTGATCATCCTGGGTGCGATGGCGATCACCCTGGTCCCCGGTGCCGCGGGAGCGGCCACGGACCATCAGCTGGGTCCTCGTCCCACGGTCAGCGTCGACGATCCGACGCCGGCTGTCATTCCGGCCGCATCCTGGCGGGCATACCGGGCCGCCATCGTCGACTCGACGACGGCGCGGCCGCGGGAGGTCGTCGATGATCTCCTTGTTCCGACGCCCGCCGATCCACGAACGGAATGGCGGACGATCGAGGGCGAGGAGTACCTGCTCGTCGGGCTCCTTCGACGGGCGCCATTCAGCGGCGTGCAGGTCGGCGATCGGTTCACTCTCGACGGCGACCGGTGGGTGTCGGTGCCGGGGGAGCTCGACGAGGCCTGCCCGGCGCGCCGGTGCTCCCGCCTGGACGATGCGCGGCTCGATCAGCGACTCAAGCAGGTGCTGGGACTGCCGCCGGATGCCGACTACCGCTATGTCCTCCGGTTCTGGGTCCGGCCGGCCGACCTGTTCCGCCCATGCACGGACCCGCGCATGACCAGCAGCTCATGCCCCGAGCAGGTGCCCACGGGTACCGCGGAATCGCCGATGCCCGAAGCGGTAGGCGGGACCACGCTCGCGGCATTCCTGTGGACGCAGGCGAACTACGCCTGGCGCCTGCCGGACGTCGTCCGCCCCGCCACCGCGGTGTCGTGCGCCAAGGACTGGCAGACGAACGACTGCCTCGGATTCCCGTGGACCCGGCTCGGCTACACGTACGACTGGTCGCCTCGGGCCAGGGACGAGATGGGCGTCACGGAGTTCGTCGCGGTCAAGGGCGCCACGGCGTACCTCGCCGCCGCCGACGCGCAGCGGGCCTTCTTCCCGGCCACCTAGCCATCGCCCGCGGCGTATCGTCCGAGCCATGCCGGGACTCTTCACCCCCTGACCATCCGCGGTCGCACGTTGGAGAACCGGGCCCGGGTCTCGCCGATGTGCCAGTCCGTCCCGTGGCCGCCGCAGTACGCGCGGGCCGCGACCTGGACGAACTGACGGGTCGGACGTGTCAGGATGCGTCCGTGACTCCTGACGAGATGGAAAGCGGCTGGGTGATCGTCCGCGGGCAGCCGGTGTACTTCCGAGGCTCTCGGCCCGCCGCCGATGCCCGGGTGATCCTGCACCTGCACGGATTCGCGATCTCCGGGAAGTACATGCTCCCCACTGCCGCCGCCCTGTCCGACGAGTTCGGGACCTACGTGCCGGACCTGCCGGGCTTCGGGCGCAGCATCGATCCCGACCATGCCCTGTCGATCCCCGAGCTGGCCGACTCCGCGGCCGCGTTCCTCGACGAGATGGGGGTCGAGACGGCGACCATCCTCGGCAACTCCCTCGGGTGCGCGATCCTCGCGTCCTTCGCCGCGCGGCACCCCGATCGGATCGACCGCGCGGTCATGGTCTCGCCGGCCGGCGGAGTGAACAGCCGGCCGCTGCCGCGCGCCATCTGGCAGCTGGTGCGCGATGCGCCGCGCGAGCCCCTGTCGATGGCCAGCGTCGCGGCTCCCGACTACCTGCGCTTCGGCGTCGTCGACGCCTTCCGGCTGTTCCGGTCGATGACGCAGTTCCCGGCCCTCGAGCGGCTCATCGAGATGGAGATCCCGACGCTGGCCGTCCTGGGGTCGCGGGACCCCCTGCTGCCCCGCTGGTCGCGGATCACCGAGGTCTCCGAGCGGATGCACGTGCGTGCGTCCGTCGTCATCATTAAGGACGCCGCCCACGCCATCAACTTCAGCCATCCGCGCGAGCTCGCCGCCATCGTCCGCCAGTTCATGGACGACCGGCCCATCGTCGGGCTGCCGGACGATGCCGGTGCGGCGCAGGTGGCCCGCGTTCGATGACGGGCTTCGTGCGGGCCTCGCATCCCGCACCCACGCTCGCCGTCACCTTCGTCATCACGGCGTTCGCCTGGGGCGTCGGTTGGCGGTGGCCGGGCGTCGGTCTGCTGGCGAGCGCGGTCCTCGTGGGCCAGCTGTCCGTGGGCTGGAGCAACGACGCATTCGACGCCGGCGTGGACGCGCTCGCGCAGCGCAGGAGCAAGCCGACCGTCTCGGGCCAGGTCAGCGCACGGGCACTGTGGCTCGCCGCGGGCGTTGCGCTCGTCGCGTCCAGTGCGATGAGCTGGGCGGTCGCCGGTCCCGTCGGCGGCACCTTCCACGTGTTCAGCCTCGCCATGGCGTGGACGTACAACACCGTGCTGTCCCGCACGTCCTGGTCGTGGCTGCCGTATGCCCTGGCGTTCGGCGCGGTGCCGCCGTTCGTGACGTTCGGACTCGACGGCTCCGCGCCGCCGGCGTGGACGGTCGTCCTGTTCTCGGTCGTCGGGGTGAGCGCGCATCTGGCCAACGCGCTGCCCGACATCACGTCGGACCGTGAGGCGGGACTGGATGGGCTGGCTATCCGCCTCGGTCCTCGCCGCAGCGCCGCACTCTGCTGGGCCCTGCTCGGCTTCGGCACCGCCGTCATCGTGGGGGTGACCGCGGCCGTGACTCCGGCGCTCGCCGTGGTAGCGGCGACCGCATACCTTGGGGCGATGCTGGCGTCGACCCGCTCCGCACGCGCCTCGGCCACCTTCCACGCACTCATCGCCGTGGTCGTCGTCGACGTCGTACTGCTCGTGCTGGCCGTCGGATGGGCGGGCTGATCGGGTGGACGAGCGCGAGCACCTCATCGTGGCCGACGCCGACGCCTGGCGACGATGGCTGCTGGCGCATATCGACCGGGAGGCCGGCACCTGGCTCGTGCTGGCGAAGAAGGGGACGACCGAGCCCACCCGTCTCACATACGACCTGGCACTCGACGAGGCGCTGTGCCACGGCTGGATCGACGGGCAGAAGCGCAGCCGGGACGCTGGCACCTTCCTGCAGCGCTTCACGCCCCGCCGCGCGAGGAGCGTGTGGTCCGCCCGGAACGTCGGCATCGTCGCCCGGCTCGAGGCCGAGGGGCGGATGCACCCGGCCGGCATCGCCGAGGTCGAGCGGGCGAAGGCCGATGGACGTTGGGCGGCCGCCTACGCGGGCCAGTCGGGGATCGATGTCCCGGCCGACCTCGCCGTGGCGCTGGCCGCCGAACCCCGGGCGCTGGAGATGTTCGGCATGCTGACGAGCCAGAACCGCTACGCCGTGCTCCTGCGGATCTCGGCAGCGAAGCGGCCCGACACGCGATCGCGACGGATCGAGCAGTTCGTCGAGATGCTGGCGCGGGGCGAGACGGTCCATCCCCAACGGCGCAGCCTGGACGGCTGAGACTCAGGGTCGAGCGGTCATGCCACCGTCGACGACCAGGGTCTGTCCCGTCATGTAGGAGGAGAGGTCGCCGGCGAGGAATGCTGCCGCCTGGGCGATCTCCTCGGGCCGTCCCCAGCGCCCCATGGGGATGTCGGCGAGGACGCCCTTCTCGATGGCCGCATCACCGCGCAGGAAGTCGGTCAGGTCGGTCTCGATCCACCCGGGAACGAGCGCGTTGACGCGGACGCCCTGAGTGGCGAGCTCGATCGCGAGACTCTGCGTCAAGGAGATCAGTGCGGCCTTGGCGGCGCCGTAGTGGGACATGAACGGCGATCCGCGCAGACCGGCGACGGACGCGACGTTGATGATCGAGCCGTGCGCCCCGTCGATCAGGGCGGGCAGCGCGGCCTGCGTGAGCAGGACGGCCGCGTCCAGGTTGAGGGCGATCGCCTTCTGCCACCCGGAGTAGCGCATCGTCTGCAGCGGAGCCATGAACGAGTTGCCGCCGGCGTTGTTCACGAGGATGTCGATGCCGCCCATCGCCTCGACGGCCCGGTCGACGATCGTCGCCGCCGCATCGTCGACCGTGACGTCGACCGCGACCGGCGTGACAGCCCCGCCTCGCGCGCGAATCTCGTCCGCGACCGCGCCGAGGCTGTCGGCCGAGCGGGCGACGATGGTCACGTGCGCGCCGAGGTCGGCGAAGAGCGTGGCCATGGCCCGCCCGATCCCTCGGGAGCCTCCGGTCACGACGGCTCGTCGTCCGTCCAGGCTCAGGCCCGTCTGCTGCATGTCGATCCCTTCGTCGGTGAATCGGTGGTTTCGGGTCAGGAGGTGACGTCGAGGATGAGCTTGCCCACGTTGTCGCCGGTGAACAGCCGGAGGAAGGTCGGAAGGAAGTCGGCGACGGTGCCGCTGACGATCGTCTCGGGAGCCGTGAGCCGGTCTTCGGCCACCCAGGCCGCAAGTCGCTGCCGCGCCACCGCGTAGTCGGCCGCGTGGTCGAAGACGAGGAACCCGCCCATCGTGGCCCGGCGCACGAGCAGCGCCAGGTAGTTCGACGGGCCACGCGTGGCCGTCTCCGCGTTGTACTGCGAGATGGCGCCGCAGACGACGACTCTCGCGTGCATGGCCAGAGTGCCGAGGGCCGCGTCGAGGATGCTGCCCCCGACGTTGTCGAAGTAGACGTCGATGCCGTCCGGGCAGGTGTCGCGCAGCGCCGGACGGACCGAGCCGGCCTTGTAGTCGATCGCGGCGTCGAAGCCGAGGTCGTCGGTCACGTACGCGCACTTGTCCGGTCCGCCCGCGATGCCGACGACGCGGCATCCGCCGATCCGCGCCAGCTGGCCCACGATCGATCCGACGCCTCCGGCCGCGGCGGATACGACCACGGTGTCGCCGGCCCGAGGACGGCCGTGCTCGAAGAGGCCGAAGTAGGCGGTCAGGCCCGTCGTTCCGAGCACTCCGAGGTACATCGACGGGGTGCCGAGGTCGGGGTCGACGCGGGTGACCCCACGGCCGTCGGCGACCGCGTACTCCTGGACGCCGAAGTCGCCCATCACGATGGTGCCGACCGGGAAGCGCGGCTGGTTCGAGGCCACCACCTCACCGATGGCACCCGCGCGGATCACCTCGCCGAGGCCCACCGGGGGCAGGTAGGAGGGCCGGTCGTCGAGCCAGCCCCGCATCGCGGGGTCCAGGGAGATCAGCGTGACGCGGACCAGGAACTGTCCGGGTCCCGGCTCCGGGGCCGGCTCGGACGCAACCGTGAAGTCGTCCGGGACCGGGACGCCCGTGGGTCTGCGGGCCAGCCGCACGGTCAGGTGAGAGGTCATGCCGGGAATCTATTCGCTTCGCGGTCGATCGGTGCCGGGACGGGCGATCCGGGGTGGAGGCGACCGCGAGCCGAACTGAACCTACGCTGCCGTAGGTTACGGTATAGTAAGTTACCCGGAGGTAGTGAGAGGTGGATGCGATGACGATGCCCGATACCCACGCGGTGACGGCCCGTCGGCTGGTGCACCTGCACGGCCGCGACGTCGCGTTCCGGCAGCTTCCGGGCGCCGGTACCCCGATCGTGCTCGTGCACGGGATCGGCTCGAGCTCGGAGACCTGGCTTGACATCCCCGAGCGCATGAACGCCATGGGGGCCCACGTGGTTGCCGTCGACCTCCCCGGGCACGGCGAGTCGTCCAAGGCACCCGGGGACTACAGCCTCGGTTCGCTCGCCAGCACGCTGCGGGACCTCATCGACCATCTCGGCTTCGAGCGCGTCCACCTCGTCGGGCACTCGCTCGGGGGCGGCGTGTCGATGCAGTTCGCCTACCAGTTCCCCGATCGCGTCGACGCCCTGGTCCTGGAGTCGAGCGGCGGACTGGGCGAGGAGGCGTTCTCCGGGCTGCGTGCGGCCGCGTTGCCCGGATCCGAGCTGGCGATCCGCTGGGCCATCAACCGCCGGACGCTCACGGGCGCCAAGTGGCTCGGCGAGCGCTTGGCCCGCGTCGGGATCACCCCGCATGCCCTCAGTCCCCGTGCGCTCGAGACGGTCGGCTGGCTGGGCGAGGAGGACCGGCGTTCGGCGTTCCTGGCCACCTTGCGAAGCGTCGTCAGCCCCAGGGGACAGACGGTGTCCGCGCTCGACAAGCTGCACCTGATGGCGGCCGAGCGGGTGCTCATCATCTGGGGCGACAAGGACCCGATGATCCCGATGAAGCACGGCGTCCACGCCCATGCGCTCCTGCCCGGGAGCCGGTTCGTCGTCTTTCCGGGGGCGACGCACGAGTCGCACCTGCACGATCCGCAGCGCTACGCCGACCTCGTCGTCGAGCACGTCCGGGGCGCTCCGTAATCTGGACCCGTCGCCGCACGAGGGGAGTCCGATGAGCACCGAGCCTGATCCGTTCGACGAGCTGGTCCTGAACGAGGACTTCGTGTCGGGAGGCGTCAAGGAGCCGACGGCCGACGAGCGCATCGAGACGGCACATCGCATCGCGCGGAGCAACGACCGACTCAGGGCAGCGGGGGAGATCTCCGACGGCTCCGGGAAACCACGGTTCCATCGAGCCCGCAGGTCCGCGCCCTGGATCGCGATAGGCGTCGTGGTGGCCGTCGGGATCGTCGTCGTGGCGCTCATCGCCCGCTGATCCCGGATCCGGGCATGGCAGGGTTGACGCATGCCTGACCGGTTGCGCGAGGACGCCGAGACCCTCCTCGAGGAGTCCGTCTCGGTGGATGACTTCGTCACATGGACCGAGTGGTCCCTCGCCCGCGTCGGATTCCGTCCCAGCAACTGCCTGCCGCTGGTCGACGTGTGCCGCGACGAGCTGATGGCGGGCTTCGTGGAGTCGGTCGCGCGAACGTGGGGGCGGCCGTTCGAGATCGGCTCCCTCGCCGGCCTCGTGTTCCTCGGCCGAACGGGTGTCTCCGCCGCGCTGAGCCACGTTCCCGGCGAGGACGGACGGCACCGGTTCGTCGTCTTCTGCTTCCCGCACATCGGCATCGAGCGGAGCGGGTCGATCGGGCAGGTGCAGCGCCGCGGCATGTCGAGGGCCTCGACCGCCTGCGGCGCCCTGGCCGCGTTCCGGGCCCAGTTGCTCGACGGAGCACGGCACTTCGAGCTCGACGCCACGGATGTCGAGCAGTCGCTGCTCCGGATGCGGCTGTCCCGGATGCTGGTACCCACGAAGGTGCCCACCCTGCTCGAGCTCACCGACATGGCCCGGCGCGCCGCGACCTCGGACGTCCGCACGTTCATCGACCTCGCCCGTGGCGCCGAGCCGGTCGACGTCGCGTACCTGAGCGGGATCCTCATGCACGTGCCCGACGGCACCGACCGGGTGACCCGGGTGTTCGGCCGCGTCGAGATCGACGACATGGTTCTCGACCTCCCGCACTGACCGGGTACCGTCGCCCTTGACCCATTCGCCGACGGGAGCGGTTTGCCGTGTCTGACAGCCTGTACATCACCTCCACGACGATCCGGGCCGGCAAGGCCGTCGTGGCGCTCGGCACCCTGGAGACCCTGGCCCGGCAGGTGGGCAGAATCGGCGTGTTCCGGCCGATCGTCGACGGCGATGGCGAGCACGACGCGCTGCTGGATCTGCTGACCGACCGCTACCAGCTGCGCGCCGAGCATGCGTACGGGGTGAACTACGCGCAGGCCGCGACGTACATCGACGAGGACGGCGACGCCCGGCTCATCGCCCACCTCGTCGATGCCTTCATCCACCTGAAGGAGCACTACGACTTCGTGCTCGTCATCGGGTCGGACTTCACCGGCCCGTCCCCGTCCACCGAGCTGGCGCTGAACGCCCGGCTGGCTGCGAACATGGGCACCCCGGTGCTCGCCGTGGTCAACGGCTACGACCTCGACGAGGCCTCGGTCCTCAACGCCATGGACTCCTCGACCAGCCAGCTCACCCGACTGGGGTGCTCGATCGTCGCGACGGTCGTCAACCGCGTAAACCCCGACCGCGTCGACCGGGTCCGCGCTCGCCTCGTCGAGGAGCCGCACCGCTCGCCGGTGTACGTCCTGCGCGACCTGCCCGTGCTCTCCGCCCTCACGGTGGAGGAGGTCGCGGCCGGACTGAACGGCGTCGTCCTGGTGGGCAGCCCGGAGAGCCTGCAGCGCGAGGTCGATGCGTATGTTGCCGGCTCGGGGCACCTGCAGACGCTGCTGCCGGTCCTCTCCGACGGTGCCCTCGTCGTTGCGTCGGGGGACCGCGCCGACCTCGCCGTCGGCACGGCGGCGTCGGCGCTGAGCCGCGACATGCCGACGCCATCGGGCGTCGTCCTGACCTGCGGCCACCGACCCGATCCGATGACCCAGATGCTGCTGGAGGCCTCGGGGCTGCCCGTCGTCGCGGTGGTGCCGGACACCTACTCGACACTGCACGCGCTGGAGAGCCTGCGCGGCGAGATCCGCACCACGAGCCGGCGCAAGATCGCAGCGGCACTCGGCGAGTTCAACGCCGGCGTCGACGTCGACGAGCTCACGTCGTCCATCCGGCTCTCCCATCCCGAGGCGATCACGCCGCTGATGTTCAGCTTCGGACTCCTCGAGCGCGCTCGCGCCGACCGGCGTCGAATCGTCCTGCCGGAGGGGAACGACGAGCGCGTGCTGCGCGCTGCCGAGGAACTCGTCCACTCGATGGTCGTCGACATCACCATCCTCGGGAACCCGACGGAGGTGCAGGCCAAGGCCGTCGCCACCGGCGTCGACCTCACCGGCATGGAGATCATCGACCCGGCGACGTCGCCGCTGCGGGACGAGTTCGCCGAGACCTACGCGAAGCTGCGCGCGCACAAGGGCCTGACCCTCGGGAGGCTGCCTACGACACGATCGTCGACCCGTCGTACTTCGGCACCATGCTCGTCCACACCGGTCGCGTCGACGGGATGGTGTCGGGCGCGGCGCACACGACCGCGCACACGATCCGGCCGGCGCTGGAGATCATCCGCACGACACCGGAGGCATCGCTGGTGTCCAGCGCCTTCCTGATGTGCCTGCCCGATCGCGTGCTCGTGTTCGCCGACTGCGCCGTCAACCCGGATCCCACCGCCGAGCAGCTCGCCGACATCGCGATCAGCAGTGCAGAGACGGCCCGGGCGTTCGGGATCGACCCGCAGGTCGCCATGGTCTCGTACTCGACCGGCTCCTCGGGCACCGGCACGGACGTCGACAAGGTGCGTGCCGCCACGGCCATCGTGGCCGAGCGACGGCCCGAGCTGCCGCTCGCCGGCCCGATCCAGTACGACGCTGCCGTCGACGTGGGCGTCGGCGAGGCCAAGCTGCCGGGCAATCCCGTCGCCGGACACGCCACGGTCCTCATCTTCCCCGACCTCAACACCGGCAACACCACCTACAAGGCCGTTCAGCGGTCGGCCGCGGCGGTCGCGATCGGGCCGGTCCTCCAGGGGCTGCGGCGTCCGGTGAACGACCTTTCCCGCGGCTGCACCGTCCCGGACATCATCAACACGGTGGCCATCACCGCCATCCAGGCGCAGCAGGTGAGCCCCGAGTGACGCACGTCCTGGTGATCAACTCCGGGTCGTCGAGCCTGAAGTACCAGCTGGTCGATCCCGCCGACGGCGCCGTCGCCGCGAGGGGACTCGTCGAGCGGATCGGGGAGACGGGCTCGCGACTGCGGCACGACGTTCCGGGCCAGCCGGCCATCGAGGTGGCCGCCGACCTCGCCGACCACGGCGCGGCCCTCGAGCTCGTGCTGCGCGAGTTCGACGCCGGCGGCCCCGGGCTGGGTGACCTCGTCGCAGTCGGCCACCGCGTCGTGCACGGCGGCCCGAACCTGCGTGACCCGACGGTCGTCGATGACGCCGTCGAGGCCGAGATCGAGCGCATCGTGCCACTCGCGCCGCTGCACAACCCGCCGAGCCTGCTCGGCATCCGCGAACTGCGCCGCCTGCTGCCGGACGTGCCGCATGTCGCCGTCTTCGACACGGCCTTCCACGCGACGATGCCGCCGCGAGGCGTACACGTACGCCATCCCGATCGACGTGGCCCGCGAGCACCGCATCCGCCGCTACGGCTTCCACGGCTCGAGCTACCGCTACGTCACGCGCAAGGCGGCAGAGGTGCTCGGCGTCGCCAGCGACGAGGTCAACCTGGTGATCTGCCATCTCGGCAACGGGGCGTCGATGGCTGCGGTCCGCGGGGGTATCGGCGTCGACACGAGCATGGGGCTGACGCCCCTGCAAGGGCTGGTGATGGGCACCCGGTCGGGCGACATCGACCCGGCCGTCGTCTTCCACCTCGTCCGGGTCGCGGGCATGTCCCTCGACGACGTCGACCGGATGCTCAACAAGGAGAGCGGCCTCAAGGGCCTCGCAGGAAACCAGGACATGCGCGAGGTACGCCAGCTGGCGGCCGCTGGCGACGAGGCGGCGCAGCGCGCGCTCGACGTGTACGCCTACCGCATCCGGTCGTACGTCGGCGCCTATCTCGCGGTCGTGCCCGGGGTTCAGGCACTTGTCTTCACGGCCGGCATCGGAGAGAACGACCCCGACCTTCGGCGAGAGGTCTGCGAGCCGCTCCGGCACCTGGGCTTCCACCTCGACGCCTCACTGAACGAGCGGGCCTCGAAGGAGGCGCGGTTCATCGACGACGGCACCGGCCGCGTCCGCATCATGGTGGTGCCCACCGACGAGGAGGCCGAGATCGCCCGGCAGGCGGCCGAGGCGGTCGAGAGCACCGTCTCCTGAGGCGCGCCGGTCGACGCCGACGCCGCTCGCGGGGACGTCGGTCGTCAGCCGGAGTGCGACCTGGCGAACGCGAGATCCGCCTTGAGCCCCGCCAGCATGGGCGTTCGGTCGTATCCGACGGTGATCATCCGGAAGCCCTTGTCCGCCCACTTCTCCGCGAGCACGGCATCGGCGTGGATCCCGGCGGCCACGCCGTGCCGGGCGCAGGCGGCCAGGATGCGGTCGATCGCCGAGGTGAAGCGCTCGTCGTCGTGATCGGTGAGAGGCGGCAGGCCGAGGGTGAGGGACAGGTCGACCGGACCGACGTAGATCCCGTCGATGCCCGGCACGGCGAGGATCTCGTCGAGATTGTCGACCGCCTCGGCCGTCTCGATCATCGGGATGCAGCAGACGGCCGCGTTGGCCTGCTGAACGTAGTCGCCGCTGTAGCGATCGAGCGCCGCCAGCGCGCCGAAGCTGCGGATCCCCTCAGGGGCGTACCGGCAGGCGGCCACAGCGCGTGCCGCCTGCTCCGCGTTGTTGACCATGGGAATGATCACCGCGAGGGCTCCCGCGTCCAGCGAGTGGCCGATCGAGGTCGGGTCGTTCCAGGCCACCCGCACGACAGGGATCGAACCGGCCGATGCCGCGGCCTGGATCATCGCGAGCGCGTCGACCTGAGACGCGTATCCGTGCTGGAGGTCGATGCACACGTAGTCGTAGCCCATGCGCGCTGCGGACTCGGCGGTGAGCGGCTCGCGCAGGAACAGCCAGGCGCCGAGTGCCGGATGCCGGTCCCAGCGGTCCCTCAGGCTGGGCATCCCCATCAGGTGACTCCGACGCTCGTGGCCGTCGAGTCGTCGGGTTCCGCTGACGCGAGGCCCTTCGGAGTGACGAGTCGGTAGCCGACCGGGAACAGGCGAATGCGGCCGTTGCCCGAGATCAGGCCCCAAAGCCCGCGCGGCAGGAACAAGGTGATGAGGATCGCCAGCAGGCCGAGGATGACCAGGTACCACACGCCCAGGTCGGCCAGCCACTGCTGCAGGGCGAAGAACACGATCGCCCCGACGATCGGCCCCTCGATCGTGCCGAGCCCGCCGATCACGACGATGAAGATCATGTAGACCGCGTAGTTCAGCGAGAATATCGACTCGGGCTGCACGCGCAGCGTGTTCGCGGCGATCATGGCACCGGCCAGGCCGCTGCCCATCGCGGCGATGACGAACACGAAGCGCTTCGACTGCGTGACGCGGACGCCGAGGGAGCTGGCGGCGACCGAGTCGTCCCGGATCGCCGTGAAGCCGAGCCCCAGGCGCGACCGCATGATCCAGTAGGTGACGCCGACGGCGACGATCACGCCGGCCAGCGAGAGCCAGTAGACGTAGGCGATCCGCCGTCCTGGAGCGAGCTCGCTGAAGGCCGCGAGCGAGATGCCGGTTCCGCCTCCGAGCGCCGGGATCTGCATCGTGACCAGCTTGATCACCTCGGCGATGACCCAGGTGCCGATCGCGAAGTACCCACCCGACAGGCGGAAGGCGAGGAAGGAGATCGGCAGCGAGATGAGGCCGGCGATGACGACCGCGATAGGCACGGCCATGAAGGGGTCGAGGCCGATCGTGTCGGCGATGTAGACGAGCCCGTACGCGCCGATGCCGATGTACGCCTGCTGGCCGACCGAGAGCATTCCTCCGTAGCCGGCGAGCAGGTTCCACATCGTCGCCATGACGACCAGCGAGAAGAGGATCACCAGGTTCTGCTGCATGCCGCGATCCAGGACGTACGGCGCGATCGGCGCCACGAGGATGAGCGGGACGATCACGGCCAGTCCGGCCCATGACGATCGGGTGGCCCTGCGGACCTTCACATGCGGGTGGACGACGGCGGACGTGGTCATGCCGTCACCGCCTTCGGCAGCAGGCCACTGGGTCGGAAGGCCAGGATGGCGAGGAACACCAGGTGGCCGAAGAGGATGCCGTACGACGGATTCACCTGCGAACCGACCGCCTGCGCCATGCCGAGCACCATCCCGCCCGCGAGCGTTCCCCACAGTGACCCGAGGCCGCCGATGATCACGGCCTCGAAGGCGAAGATCAGCATGGCCTGCCCGTAGTTGGGGTCGAACTGGGTGCGCATGCCGAGGAACATCCCGGCCAGGCCGACCGTCGCCAGCGCGAGGGCCGTGGACAGGGCATACACCTGGCGGTTGTCGATGCCCATCAGCTTGACCGTGTCCGGGTCGTCGCTGGCCGCGCGCATGGCGCGACCGAGCGGAGCCTTGGAGATGAAGACCTGGAGGCCGATGATGACGAGCACTCCGGCGGCGAAGGTGATGAGCGGCAGCACGCCGATCGAGATGTCGTCGGATATGTGGATGCTGCTGATGGCCAGCGAGCCGACGGGGATGCTCTGGCTGTCGGCGGAGAAGACAGCCTGAAGGAGTTGCGTGACGACGACGGCGAGCCCGAAGGCGGCGAGCAGCGGAGCCAGGCCGCCGACTTTCAGGGAACGGTTGAACATGCCCCACTGCAGCAGGTAGCCGACCGCGGCCATGATCGGCACCACGGCCACCATCGCCACGAAGGCCGGGACGCCGGTCGAGTCCACGATCAGCAGGCCGATGTACGCGGCGAGAATGGCCAGCGCGCCGTGCGCCAGGTTGACGATGCGCATGACGCCGAACATCAGCGACAGGCCCGCCGCGAGGAGGGCGTAGAGCCCGCCCAGCAGGATGCCCTGGATGACTGCGTTGATCCACTGCATGACGGTCCCCTAGATCCCGAAGTACGCGGACGCGATGAGCTCGCGGGTCAGGTCGCCCGGCGCGCCCTGCAGGACCGTGCGGCCCTCGAGCAGGCACTGCACCCGGTCGGCCACCTTGAGCGCCTGGTTGACGTCCTGCTCGACGACCAGCACGGTCGTGCCCTGCGACGTGATGGCCGGCAGGGCGTCGTAGATCTGCGCGACGACGACCGGGGCCAGTCCGAGCGAGACCTCGTCGAGGAGGAGGAGCCGGGGGTTGCTCATCAGCGCACGGCCGATCGCGGTGGCCTGCTGCTCGCCGCCGGACAGGTTGACGCCGAGCCGGTCGCGGCGTTCTGCGACGAGCGGGAAGGCTGCATAGACAGCCGCGAGGTTCCACGGTCCCGGGCGCCTGGTGTGGCCGCCGACCAGCAGGTTCTCCTCCACCGTGAGGCTTCGGAAGATGCGGCGTCCCTCGGGAGTCAGGGCGATGCCGAGCGGGACCCGCTTGTGGGCCGGGGTCCGGTCGATGCCGACGCCGTCGAACTCGATGGTCCCGGCCGTGGGCGCGACGAGACCGGCGATGGCCTTCAGCAGCGTGGACTTCCCAGCGCCGTTGGCCCCGATGACCGCCAGTGTCTCGCCCTCGGCCATCTGCAGGTCGAGTCCGTAGATCGCCTGGAAGTCCCCGTAGTGCACGTCGATCCCGGAGACGGTGAGCAGGCTCATGACGTCGCTCCGAGGTCGAACGTCGAACCGAGGTAGACCTCGACGACCTCGGGGCTGCGCATGACCTCGTGCGGGTCCCCGATGGCGAGGATGCGTCCGAACGCCAGGCACATCAGCTCGTCGACGACCGCCAGGAGAGCGTGCACGATGTGCTCGATCCAGATGACCGTCACGCCCGCGTCGCGCAGACCGCGGATCATCTCGATAAGGGGGGGCAGCTCCTTCTCCGTCAGCCCGCCTGCGATCTCGTCGAGCAGGATGAGCTTCGGCTGAGTGGCGAGGGCCCGGGCCAGCTCGAGGCGCTTGCGGTCGAGCAGTCGCAGCTGGCCGGCCGGCACGTCCGACAGGTGGAGCAGGCCGGCGATCTCGAGGGCCTCGGCCGTGCTGTCGTACCCGGCCTGACCATGGCTCCTGCCGCCGAAGGCTGCACCCACGTACACGTTCTCGAACACCGTCATGTCGACGAAGGGTCGCGGGATCTGGAAGGAGCGGGCGATGCCCGACTCGCTGCGTGCGCCCGCTGACGTACCGGTGATGTCCTTGCCGTCGAAGACGATAGCGCCGCCATCGGGGGCCAGCACTCCGCCGATCAGGGACAGGAGCGTCGACTTGCCGGCGCCGTTGGGGCCGACGATGCCGAGGGCCGTCCCCTCCTCCACCGAGAACGAGATGTCCTCGGCCGTCACGACCTTGCCGAACCGCTTCGACAGCCCGCGTACTTCCAGGATGGCGCTCATGTTCCTCATCTCCGAGGGGCCGACTCCGGCCTGCGTATGCGGGTTGGCGGGCGACGCCCCCGAGAGTCGCCCGCCAACACCGTCGTTCCGGTCAGCTGAGCGGCTCGACCTCGCCGCCGAGCGGAACCATCGGGGCCACCGAGTTGGAGACGATGACCATCTCAAGCGGGAATTCGCCGCCGTCCGTCATGCGCCACTGGCCGCCCGTGAGCGGGGTCTTCGCGACGTTGGGCACCGGTCCGGTGGCCCAGTCGAGATCGCCCACGATCGAGTTGACCTTCAGCGTCGGCATCGCGTCGGCGATGGCCTGCTTGTCGGGACCGCCTGCTTGCGTGACTGCCGCCGCGAGGACCTCGAACAGCGCCTCGGAGAAGCCGAGGGGCATGTTCCACTGCTTGCCCGTGTCGGCCGTGTAGGCCGCGGCCAGCTCGGCCGAGCTCATGCCCGTGAGGCTGGACGAGAAGGGGTAGCTGGGTGCCCACCAGACCTCGGTCGCGAGGTTCTGCGCGAGGTCGCCGAGACCCTCGATGGCGGCCGGGAACTCGATGGCCTTGCCGATGGTCGCCAGCTTCGGGTTGAAGCCCTGCTGCTTGGCCTGGGTCCAGAAGTTGGTGAAGTCCGGCGGCGTGAGCACACCCATGAGCAGCTGGTCGTCGTTCTTCTTGAACTGCGAGATCTGCGCCGAGAAGTCCTGCGTCCCGCTCGGGAACAGGCCGGGGTTGTCGATCGTGTAGCCGGCGTCCTTGACGAGTGCCGGGAAGCCCTGGGCCTCGTCGCTCCAGGCCTGGCCGTCCGCGTCGTTCGGGAAGAGCGCGGCAACCTGCTTGTTGGAGTCGACCTGGCTCCACATGTCCGAGTAGACCGCAGCGACGTCCTCAAGTCCCCAGAAGAAGTGGTAGGTCCAGGTGAACGGCTTGGCCGGATCCCCGCCGCGTCCGAAGAACCACGGCTGCCAGGGCGTGTCTGCCGTGATGCACGGAGTGGCGTTGGCCTCGCACTGATCGGACACGGGGACGGTGGTCTCCGGCGTGGCATGCGCCATGACGACGTCGACCCCGTCCTGGTTGATGAGCTCGCCCGTCACCTCGCCCGCGCGCTTCGGATCGCTCTGCGAGTCCTTCAGGAGGATCTCGACGCTGTACGACGAGCCGCCCGCCTGGATGGGGTTGGCGGCGAAGTACTCGGTCATCGTGTCGACGACCCACTGGTCGGCCTCGCCGAATGCGGCGAGCGGTCCGGTCAGTGGCGTGACGAAGCCGACCTTGATCGACTCGGTGGCACCCGCTGCGCCGCTCGAGGCGGCGCTGGCGGCGGCGCTGGCCGCAGCCGTCGCCTCGGCGGCCGGCTCCTCGTCGAGACTGTTGCCACAGGCCGAGGCCAACAAGGCGACGGCTGCGACGGCAGCCACCACCCGCATGGACTTCGCGATCCTCATCTGCACTCCATTCACGTGTGGGCGAGACCCGACCGGGTTACTCGCTGCGGCGTGCCTCGTCGGGCCTGCCGGGGTGTCCGAAAAGTAGGGGTGCCCGTTGCGGGGTCCTAGCCGCGTTCCGCATGCAGGAATACGGGAAGGTCACGGTTCGGTGACGACGGCTCCAGCCGTTGGGTCCCGCGCCACGTCAGCGAGCGCGTCCCAGTCGATCGCGCCGATCGCGCCGGTCGCTGCGTCAGTGACGGACACGATCCCCGAGGGCGACGAGATGAGGGACAGCAGCGCCTCGTGCAGCGAGCTGCCGCTTCCCACGACGGGCGAGCCCGGCGGCGCAACCAGAGCGCGCCCTCCGCGGTCGAGGGCGACGGTGATCGGAAGCACCGACAGGCGCCTGAGGATCCGGTCGCCACCGAGGAAGGAGGCGACATCCGCCGAGGCAGGCGCGCCGAGCACCTCGACCGGTCGGCCCACCTGGTCGAGGCGCGCGAACGGGCCCATCACGGCCATCCGGTCGGCGAGCACGGTCGCCTCGTCGACGTCGTGGGTGACGAAGAGCACCGTGGTGCCCAGGTCGCGCACCCACGTCCGGAACTCCTGCTGGAGGCTACGGCGGATCTCGGGATCGAGGGCCCCGAAGGGCTCGTCCATCAGGAGGACGGGCGGCGACACCGCAAGGGCCCTCGCCACGCCGACGCGCTGCTGCTGGCCGCCGGACAGCTGGTGCGGATAGCGGTCGGCGTACTCACCCGGTGCGAGCCCGACCATCTCCAGCATCTCGCCGACCCGGCGCTGGGTGCGGCTCCGGTCCCAGCCCACGAGACCGCATACCGTCCCGACGTTCTGGGCGACGGTCCGGTGGGGGAAGAGTCCGATCTGCTGGATGACGTACCCGATGCTGCGCCGGAGCGACACGGCGTCCAGATCCTGCACGTCGGCTCCGCGGACGAGCACCCGGCCGGCGTCCGCGTCGAGCATCCGGTTCACGAGTTGCAGTGCCGTCGACTTACCGCATCCGGACCTTCCCAGCAGCACGAAGATCTCGCCTTCGGCGACGTCCAGCGAGAGATCGTCGATCGCGACGACGTCTCCGAAGACCTTGCGCGCGTTCCGGTACGCGATCAGCGCAGTGTCCCTAGGCGGCATCGAGTCCGCTCCTAGACTGCATGAATGGCCGCCCTGCCCTCGGCTGAAGCCAGCAACCCCTGGTTCAGCACGGACTATCTCACACGGTCGTGGGCGGCGATCGGCGAAGCGCTCGGCGAGCATGTGGTCATCACGCTGGCCTCGGTCGGCCTCGCGACCGCCATCGCCATTCCGCTCGCCATGCTCGCGGTGCGGTCGCGCCGGCTGATCACGCCGGTCCTCGCAGTGTCCGGGCTGCTGTACACGATCCCGTCGCTCGCCCTCATCACGGGACTGTGGCCGGTGTTCGGGCTCTCGACGACCACGGTGATAGTGGCATTGACGCTGTACGCACTGATGGTCATCCTGCGCAACACGATCGTCGGCCTTCAGGGCGTCCCGGATCACGTGACGTCGGCGGCCCGCGGAATGGGATACCGCGAGAACCAGATCCTCCTCCGCGTGAGCCTGCCCATCGCCGTGCCGGCGGTGATGGCCGGTGTGCGGCTGGCGACGGTCTCCACCGTGGGACTGGTCATGGTCGGTGCCCTCGTCGGGCACGGCGGACTGGGTGGACTCGTGCTCAACGGGTTCACCAACAACTTCTACCGGGCCCCGATCGTCCTCGGCATCGTGCTGGCCGTGGCTCTGGCACTCGCCCTCGAACTGGCCCTGACGGTGCTGCAGGGGCTGCTCACGCCGTGGCGGAGGACGCGGACATGAGCGTCTGGGAGTGGTTCGCCGATCCCGCGAACTGGAGCGGCCCGAGTGGCGTCTGGGCGAGGCTGGCACAGCAGATCGTGCTGACTGTCGTCGCGGTGGGCATCGCCGCCGCCATCGCGCTGCCCGTGGGCATCGCGGCCGGCCATGCCCGTCGATTCGGCATCCTGATCACCAGCATCGCCAATCTCGGACGCGCCATCCCCACGTTCGCCCTGCTCCTGCTCTTCGCATCGATCTCCTCGATCGGGGTGGGCACCTCCGCTGCCGTTCTCGCGCTGGTCATCTTCGCGATCCCCCCGATCCTGACCAACGCCCATGCCGGTGTGGACTCCGTGGAAGCGGATGTGCGGTCGGCAGCGGTCGCCATGGGAATGAGCGGTGGGCAGGTGCTGCGCCGAATCGAGCTGCCGCTCGCCACGCCCCTCGTCTTCGCCGGGCTGCGCACGGCCCTGGTGCAGACGACCGCCACCGCGACCCTGGCGGCCTTCGTCGGCGGCGGGGGGCTGGGCCGGTTCATCCTTGACGGCTTCGGACTGCAGGACCAGGCGATGGTCCTCGCTGGTGTCACCCTGGTGGCCGGGCTCACGATGGGTTCGGAGGTCGCCCTCGCGGGCCTGCAGCGCCTCACCCAGTCCCGCTTCCATGGGCGGTCCCCGGCGACGATGGCTACTCTGGCTGGATGACACCCACGCTGCGCTCGACGGTCGCCCTCGCGGGTGCGCTCATGGCCTTGTCCGCCTGCACCTCGGCCTCGACGGGAACCTCCGCGTCGTCGCAGGCGTCCGCCGGAAGTGCCGTGGCGGAACCGTCGATCACGATCGGCGCCTTCAACTTCACCGAGAGCCAGATCCTCGCCGAGCTGTACGCCGGGGTGCTTCGGAACGCGGGTTACGAGGTCGGCATCACCCAGTCGACCAACCGCGAGGTTCTCGAGCCCGCACTCGAGGCGGGCGAGGTCCAGGTGATCCCGGAGTACCTCGGGACGTTCACCGAGTTCCTCAACCTCAAGGTCAACGGGCCGGATGCCGCCGCTGTCGCGAGCGGTGACCTGGCAGCCACGCTGGCGGCGGGACAGGGTCTCGCGGGGCCGCTCGGCATCACGCTGCTCACCCCCTCGCCAGCCGCGGATCAGAACGCCTTCGCCGTCACCGCCGGCTTCGCGCAGGCGAATGCGCTCGCGACGCTGTCGGACCTCGCGGCCTACAGTCAGGACAACGATGTCCGCCTCGGCGGCCCGCCCGAGTGCCCGAAGCGACCGTTCTGCCAGCCGGGCCTCGAGGGCACGTACGGCATGCGCATCGCCGAGTTCATGCCGCTCGATGCCGGAGGCCCGCTGACCAAGCAGGCCATCGATCAGGGCACCGTCGACGTCGGACTCGTCTTCAGCTCCGACGGCGCCGTCGCGGACCTCGACCTGACGGTGCTGGCGGACGACAAGTCCCTGCAGCAGGTGGACAACGTCACGCCCGCCGTCGTGACGTCTGCGGTGACCCCGGAGCTGACGGCTGCCCTGGACGGCCTGTCCGCCGTGCTGACCACGGCGGACCTGGTCGCCATGAACAAGGCGGTCGACATCGACCGGTCGGCCGCGGCGGACGTGGCCGCGGCGTTCCTGACGGACAAGGGCCTGGCCTGACCACGACCGCCTGCCGGTCGGTCGCCTCCACGGATGGTTCCGCTGTGAGGAACGCTCGTGCCGGAGGGGTCGGCGAGGACCTAGCGTGCGGGTACTGGCGATGCTCGACCGAGCTCGCGACCGGGCAACTCGGAAGGCGGCGTGGATGGCACGGCTGAGCGTCGAGTCCGACGATGTGTCGATCGAGCTCCTCGAGGGCGAGACGATCCTCGAGGGCCTCTACCGCAACGGCTACGCCTACCGCATCGGCTGTCGACGGGGCGGCTGCGCCATCTGCAAGGTCGACCTGGTCTCCGGTGAGGTCACGTACAACCGGCCCGTCGCCGACAATGTGCTCACCGACGAGGAGCGGGAGTCCGGGACCTGCCTGTCCTGCCGCGCCGTCCCGGTGGGCGATGTCAGCATCGCCCTTAGGGAAGAGAACCTGCGCCGCGTGCACTCACTACTGGCCCTCTACCAGAAGGCCTGAATCCCCCGGGCGGTCCTCGCCCACCACTAGTAGCTGGACTCGAGAAAGGATTCACCCGCAATGGCCGTCATGCGAATGGGCTACATGCACGTACGAGTCACGGACTTGGCTGAGGCCAAGCAGCACTACGCGAACACCGTCGGTCTGTACCAGACGCTGGAGCAGGACGGCCGCGTCTACTACAAGGGCTGGGACGAGTGGGACCACCACTCGGTCGTCATCGAGGAGGGTGGCGTCGGCTACGTCAAGTGCGGCTTCAAGTGCGAGACGCCCGAGGACGTGGCAGCCCTGGAGATCAAGGCGACCGCGTTCGGATACCCGGTGGAGCGCATGGAGGCGGGCGAGAACCCCGAGGTGGGCGACGGCATCCGCGTCACCCTCCCCAGCGGGCACAAGATCGAGTTCTACAGCCACATGACCGCCTGGGGCCTCGAAGTCGGGACGCACAACCCAGACGCGTTCCCGCGTCATATGGTCGGCATCGGCGCACCGCGCCTCGACCACGCCCTCCTGTGGGTCAATGACCCGGCCGGCATCGAGAAGTTCTTCGTCGAGGTCGTGGGCATGTTCCCGACGGAGCGCGTTCGCACCAGCCTCGACGACGACGCGCACACGATCGCCACGTGGCTGACCCTCGGCGAGTCGAACCACGACATCGCCCTCCTCGAGGCGCCCGAGAACAAGATCCACCACTTCGCGTTCGAGATGCGCGGGTGGGACGACATCCTCAAGGCCGCCGACATCATGGCCATGGACGACGTCCCGATCGACATCGGCCCGACGCGCCACGGCATCACCCGGGGCACGACGATCTACTTCTTCGACCCGGCCGGCAACCGCAACGAGACCTTCTCGGGCGGCTATCGCTGCTTCCGCGACCGTCCCGTCGTCACCTGGACGCCGGACCAGCTCGGCAAGGCGATCTTCTACCACCAGCGCGAGCTGAACGACCGCTTCCTCTCGGTCGCGACCTGATCGCCATCGTCTAGCGCTGCACCCGGCAGGCTCGCCTGCCGGGTGCAGCACCCAGGTACGGATCGGAAACCGGCAACGCAAAGGCGGACCAGTGCGCGAGGCAGACGTCGAAGGCGGGCTGAAGTCCGTGGCATCGGCCCTCGACGTCCTCGACTGCTTCATGACGGATGAGGAGCTCGGGGTCTCGGAGGTCGCCCGACGCCTCGGCGTCGCGAAGAGCACGGCACACCGCCTGCTGACGACGCTGGCCTCGCGCGGGCTCGTCGAGCGGAGTTCGTCGACGGGCAGGTACCGCCTCGGCGTGCACCTGTTCGAGCTCGGTCACCTGGCGCTGAGCCGGCTGGAACTGCGTCGGCAGTCCCGAACCCTGCTCGAGGAGTTGCGCGAGGTCTCCGGGTGGACCGTTCACCTGGGCATCGCACAGGGCGCGGACATCCTCTTCCTCGAGCGGCTGCCCACCCTTCGGGGGATGAGCGCGATGGGTGAGTACCGCCGCCGCTGGCCGTTGCACACGACGTCGTCGGGCAAGGCCATCTGCGCCTTCGATCCGGAGGCGGCCGAGGCACGAATGACGGCGGGACTGCCGGCCTTCACGCCCTCGACGATCACCACCGAGGCGGGGTTCCGGGCGGACCTGGCCGCCGTACGTCGGCGCGGATACGCCACGTCGCGCGAGGAGCTGATGGCCCGGCTCGGGTCCGTGGCCGCGCCGGTCCTGGACCCGCACGGCTTCGCCGTTGCCGCGATCTCGATCACCGGCTCCGTCGATGAGCTGGGGGACCGGCAGGTGCGCCTGGTGGTCGCGGCGGCGCAGCGTCTGGCCCGCACCCTGAGCCGGCGCCAGCCGAGCCCGGTCTGACCCGCGCCCGGCGAGTTCCACCACGGTTTTGCGCAACCGTTCCGATGTCAGGAACACGCTTCGTCGATCGGGCAGCCTTGCTCGTACCGTGATGCGACACGCCAAGGGAGGCATTGTGGACGCCAGCACACGAGTGAGCGCGGCGCGGGACCTGTCGGACGCGTATGCGACCCGGGTCCCGGTCGAGCCGCTGAGCGGCCGCCTCGAGGACCTGACGCTCGCCGACGCCTACGACATCCAGCTCCTGCAGATCGCCGACCGCGTCTCGTCGGGTCGTCGGGTCATCGGGCACAAGGTCGGGCTCACTTCTGCCGCGATGCAAAGGCAGCTCGGCGTCGACCAGCCGGACTACGGGCACATCACCGACGACATGCTGTTCGTCGAGCACGCTGCCATCCCCTTCGACACGTATCTGCAGCCCCGCATCGAGCCGGAGATCGCGTTCGTCCTCAAGCGACAGCTGAGCGGTCCGGGGATCACCGTGCCGCAGGCGATCGCGGCCGTCGACTTCGTCCTGCCCGCCCTCGAGATCATCGACAGTCGGATCCGCGACTGGAAGATCGGCATCCTCGACACGATCGCTGACAACGCGTCGTCGGGCGGGATCGTGCTGGGGAGCACGCCGGTCCGCATCCGCGACGTCGACCTGCGACTCAGCGGCTGCGTGATCTACCGCAACGGCGAGGTTGCAGGAACCGGCGCGGGCGGGGCCGTCCTCGGCTCGCCCATCACGTCGCTCGTCTGGCTGGCGAACACCCTGGGAGCGCTCGGCATCACGCTCGAGGCGGGCGAGATCGTGCTCCCCGGTTCGCAGACCGCTGCCGTGCCGGTAGCGCCCGGCGACGCCTTCCGCGCCCAATTCTCGGGCATCGGTTCCGTCACCACCCGATTCACGGCCGAGAACCCGTCCACCACAGAGGGAGCATCATGAGCAAGGCGACCGCGGCGATCGTCGGACCCGGGAACATCGGCACCGACCTGCTCGCCAAGCTCCAGCGCAGCGAGTTCGTCGACGTCGTCTACATGATCGGGGTCGATCCCGCATCCGACGGCCTGGCGCGCGCCCGCGCCAAGGGGGTGGAGGCGTCGCACGAGGGTGTCGACTGGCTGCTCGCGCGCGAACAGCTGCCCGACCTCGTGTTCGACGCGACGAGCGCCTACGCGCACAAGGCGAACGCACCGCGATTCGAGGAGGCCGGCATCCAGGCCGTCGACCTCACTCCGGCCGCGATCGGGCCCTTCGTCTGCCCGGCCGTCAACCTGGACTTCCACCTAGACGCCCCTAACGTCAACATGATCACCTGCGGCGGTCAGGCCACGATCCCGATGGTCGCCGCGGTGAGCAGCGTCGTGCCGGTGGAGTACGCGGAGATCGTCGCCTCGATCTCGTCGAAGTCGGCGGGACCCGGCACCCGCGCCAACATCGACGAGTTCACCGAGACCACGTCGCATGCGATCCAGGCCGTGGGCGGCGCCCAGCGAGGCAAGGCGATCATCATCCTCAACCCGGTCGAGCCGCCGATGATCATGCGCGACACCGTCTTCTGCTCCATACCGGCCGAATGCGACCGCGACGCCATTGCCGAGGCGATCCACGCCATGGTGGGCCGGGTCCAGGAGTACGTGCCGGGCTACACGCTGCGGGCGGAGCCGCAGTTCGACGACCCCCGCGACATCTGGAACGGCCACGCGCGGGTGGCCGTCTTCCTCGAGGTCCTCGGAAACGGCGACTACCTGCCCACGTACGCCGGAAACCTCGACATCATGACGGCCGCGGCCGCGCATGTGGGCAACCTGATGGCCAAGGCGAAGGTTGGAGCGAACGCATGAGCACCCTGACGGTCAGCGACGAGGTCGCGAAGGACCCCACCAAGGACAAGGTACGGATCACCGACTCGACGCTGCGCGACGGCAGCCATGCGATGGCGCACCGGTTCACCGAGGAGCAGGTGCGCGCCGTGGTGCACGCCCTCGACCTCGCGGGCGTCGAGATCATCGAGGTCACGCATGGAGACGGCCTGGGCGGCTCGAGCTTCAACTACGGGTTCAGCGCCGTCGACGACATCAAGCTCGTCGCCGCGGCGGTCGACGAGGCGCAGCAGGCCAGGATCGCGGTGCTGATGCTGCCCGGTCTCGGCACCGTCAAGGACCTGCGGATGGCGCACGATGCAGGTGCGTCGGTCGCCCGTATCGCGACTCACTGCACCGAGGCCGACGTCTCGATCCAGCACTTCAAGGCGGCGCGCGAGCTCGGGATGGAGACCGTCGGCTGCCTGATGCTGTCGCACCGCGCCACGCCGTCGAAGCTGGCCGAGCAGGCCCGCATCATGGTGGACGCGGGGGCCATGTGCGTCTACATGATGGACTCGGCCGGCGCCATGGTGCTGGGCGACGCGCAGGAGCGGGTGCAGGCGGTCATCGACGAGATCGGACGTGAGGCGCAGGTTGGCTTCCACGGCCACCAGAACCTGTCCATGGGCGTGGCCAATTCGGTACTCGCCTATCAGGCGGGTGCTCGGCAGATCGACGGTGCCCTGCTCGCGCTGGGCGCAGGTGCCGGCAACTCGCCGACCGAGGTGCTCGCCGCCACCTTCGACCGGCTCGGTGTGCCGACGGGCATCGACGTCCAGGCAGCACTGGCCGCCGCGGAGGAGGTGCTCAAGCCGATGATCACCCGGCTCCCGCACATGGACCGCTCGTCGATCGTCCAGGGGTACGCCGGCGTGTACTCCAGCTTCCTGCTGCACGCGGAGCGGGCGGGGGTGCGGTACGGCGTGCCGGCCCACGAGATCCTGCAGCGCGTGGGCGAGGCCGGCTACGTGGGCGGCCAGGAGGACATGATCATCGACATCGCCCTGCAGCTCGCGCAGGAGCGCGACATGGGCGACGCGGCCGCCGTGGGGGTCCGCTAGCCATGACGGATGTCGTGAAGCAGCTGGCCGACCTCCTGATGGCCTGCGAGGACGACCGCGTCGACCGCGAGCCCCTGACGGACGAGTGGCCCGACCTCGACCTCGCGACCGCCTACGCGGTCCAGGACGAGGTCCTGGCGCGCAAGGTCGCGGCCGGCCAGAAGGTGGTGGGCGTCAAGCTGGGCCTGACCTCGCGAGCCAAGCAGCAGCGGATGAACGTGCACGCGCCACTCACCGGCTGGCTGACCGATGCCATGGTCCTGCCGGCCGGAGTTCCGGTGCCGCAGGACGAGCTGATCCATCCCCGGGCCGAGCCCGAGATCGTCTTCGTCCTCGGTGCACCGCTGGAGGGACCGGGCGTGACGGCAGCGACCGCGATGGCGGCGGTCGACATGGTCTACGCGGGCCTCGAGATCATCGACAGTCGCTATCGCAACTTCCGGTTCACGCTGCCGGACGTCGTGGCCGACAATGCCTCCTCCGCCAAGTTCATCGTGGGGCCGGTTGGACGGCGTCCGGATGAGCTCGACCTCGCGATGGAGGCCTGCCTCCTCGAGGTCGACGGCGTGGTCGTCGACTCCGCAACGGGTGCTGCCGTGCAGGGGCACCCGGCCGAGGCGCTGGCCCTCGCCGCCAACGACCTCGCGAGGCGAGGACTGCGCCTGGAGGCTGGCTGGATCGTCCTCACTGGAGGGATGACGGACGCCGTATTCGCGCCCGTCGGCTCCACCGTCGCCGCACACTTCACCAACCTCGGATCCGTCGTCGTCTCCGGCGGCTGACTTCTGCTCGATCGAAAGGACTGTCATGGACTTCTACGGGCACATCATCGATGGGCAGGAAGTGCCGTCGACAGACGGCGCCACGATGGACGACATCGACCCGTTCACGCGTGAGTCGTGGGCGACGATCGCGTGCGGCAGCAAGGCGGACGCGGATCTCGCGGTCGCCGCTGCCCGGAGGGCGTTCGACGAGGGGCCATGGCCTCGCATGGGATTCGAGAAGCGGCAGGCGATCCTGCACCGGCTCGCCGACCTCATGGACGAGCATGCGGACGAGCTCGCGATGGCCGACACGCGCGACATGGGCAAGCCGATCGCGCAGGCCCTGCACGACGTGGCCCGCAGTTCGTGGAACTTCCGGTTCTTCGCCGACCACGCGCGCATGACCCCGGCCGAGGCGCTGCCGATGGACTCCGGTCACCACGCCTACACGAAGTTCGATCCGGCCGGCGTCTTCGTCGCGATCTCGCCGTGGAACTTCCCCCTGATGCTCGGCACCTGGAAGGTCGCGCCGGCGCTGGCATGGGGCAACACGGTGGTCTGGAAGCCGGCCGAGGACACGCCGGTCTCGGCCACGCTGGTCGGCCGTCTGGCCATCGAGGCAGGGATGCCGCCCGGAGTCCTCAATGTCGTGCACGGCTACGGCCCCAACTCGGCGGGGTCCGCACTGACCGAGAGCCCGGACATCGACCGCATCACGTTCACGGGGGAGTCCGGCACCGGCAAGATCATCGCGGGCGTGGCTGCCCGCAACCTCGTGCCGGTGAGCCTGGAGCTCGGCGGCAAGGGCGCCAATATCGTGTTCGACGACGCAGAGATCGACAACGCCGTGCACTGGGCCGTGCAGGCGATCTTCCGCAACGCGGGCCAGATCTGCCTGTCGGGATCGCGCCTCTACCTTCAGGCGGGTATCTACGACCGTTTCCTCGACCGGTTCAAGGCGGCCGCCGAGGCCATGGTCATCGGCGATCCCAAGGAGCCGGGCACGGAGTTCCCGTTGGCGCTGGCCAGCGAGGAGCACTTCACCAAGGTCAAGGGCTACCTCGACACGCTCGAGCTCGACGGCGGCAAGATCCTCACCGGCGGGGTCGGGGAGGGGTGGAGCGTGAAGCCGACGATCATCGTCGATGCCCCGCCGACCGCCCGCGTCTGCCGGGAGGAGATCTTCGGTCCGGTCTGCTCGGTGATCAAGTTCGAGAGCGAGGCGGACGCCGTCTTCGCGGCGAACAACACCCGCTACGGGCTCAACGCCATGGTCTTCACGGAGAACCTCTCGCGAGCGCACCGCGTCGCCGGCCAGCTCAAGGCCGGATCGGTGTGGGTGAACTGCTTCTTCATTCGCGACCTGCGCGCGCCGTTCGGCGGCGTGGGGGAGTCGGGAGTCGGCCGCGAGGGCGGCAACTTCAGCCGCGAGTTCTGCACCGAGCCCAAGGCCGTGATCATGCAGATCGACAACACCTGAGCAACCCCACCGCCGACGCGACCGGGATGGCTGCGAAAGTAGGGGCTATGCCCCTCTTTCGCAGCCATCCCGGTCGCGTCGGTGCTGTTGTGGCCGTGCTGGCCGTGGTGCTGCTCACGGGCTGCGGCTCCGGCAGTCCGGATCCGCAGGCCGCTCGCGCGGCGGACATCGCGTTCGCGGAGGGCATGATCCCGCACCATGAGCAGGCACTGGAGATGGCCGAACTCGCAAAGGAGAACGCGACCACGGGCCCGGTGAAGAAGCTTGCCCGTGGCATCGCCAGGGACCAGGACCGCGAAGTGATCCTGATGCGGCAGTGGCTCCGGGACTGGGGCGTCGCCGACGAGGGTTCGGCGCCGGCGTCCGGGGCCGCCGAGGTGCCGGACCAGGGGCATGAGCACGGCAGTGCGGAGGGGATGGCCTCGGCGGACGAGATGCTGACCCTGGCGCAGGCGACCGGACCGGCCTTCGATCGACTCTGGCTCGAGCTCATGATCCGGCATCACGAGGGAGCAGTGGTCATGGCCGAGTCGGTTCTCGAGACCACGAGCGACCTTGAGGTGGAGGCCTTGGCCGAGGCAGTGGTCATGGCACAGTCGGCCGAACTCGACCGCATGCGAGGCCTGCTCGATCGATCGTGACAATCGTGTCCGGGGTCGCGGACGCGCCGACGACACGCCGTAAGCGTTTGCAGGACGGTGTGACATGACTCACATCGGGCCGTGGCGGGAGCGGTGTGACGGGTGTGGCACACGTCACCTCGAATATAGGATAAATGTGAGGAAAGCCACAAAACGCTTCCTCCTCGTGCGAATGACCGACTGGTCGAATGTCGTTGCTGCCCATACACTTTTGGGCAAGGACGGCGTCGATCTGCAGGCCGTCCAGCGAAGCGCAAGATTCGTGATGGCCCGGCGTATGCAGGAGCCGGGAGCCGTGCGCGCAGCAGTTGCCGGAGTTCGCAAGGATCCGGTCGGCGGCACGGCTGGCGAGCCGAACGAGACGTAAAGAGTTCTCGTGCTGGCATCGACCCGCATCGCGCCCGCGCACCGGTTGCGGTCAACCGAGTGCTGTCCCGCGAGGTTGGATGTCGAAGAAGAGAATCGTCCGAAGCGTCAAGTGCGTGAGTGCCGTGGCAGCGGGGGTGCTGTTGACGGCAACCGTCGGGTCCGCGTCGGCAGCGCCAGCGCCGGTCGCCTCCGACGTGACAGAAGTGGCCACCAGCCCGGAGTCCAGGCCGCTTGCTGAGTCCGTGTCGTGGCGCGAGACGGCGTCGGCGGCCGGGCAGGCGCCGAGCCGTCCGAGCCGGGGGGCTACGGCCCGGCAGGCACGCATTGCCGCATTGGCCTCGTACACGAAGTTCACGTTGCGCTCGCGGGCTACCCGCGACATGCGCGGCGTCGAGTCCAGCCTCTACCGCGGCAGGTACTACCGGGCGGCCGTCGAGCCGAAGCGGAAGTGCATCGCGGATCGCGAGAGCGAAGGCCACTATGACGTCGTCTCGGCGAGCGGCAGCTACTTCGGTGCCTACCAGGTGTCCCGCGAGCTCGCCCGTGGCGCGACGTGGATGATGCTCAAGGAGCACAAGAGGCTCATGGGCGCGAAGTCCGCCAAGCACACCCTCGCCAAGCTACGCGGCATGCCGATGAATCGGTGGCCCCGCTACTGGCAGGACGCGGCCTTCCACACCGTCATGAACTGGGATCACACCGGTTCCGGTGCCGCCCACTGGGCCGGCGGTCGCTGGCACTGCTAGCCCACGCCGACCGGTGGGGTCAGCGCGTCTTCGCCAGGCGCTTGCGGCATTCCGACTTGGCGATCCGAACGAACTGCTCGGCGGCCGGCAGGGGAGTCGACCCGCGGCGAAGCGCGATGAGGATCGTCCGCGGGTCCAGCGGCGGGTCGAGCTGCTTCACGACGATGCCGGGGTCCGAGGTGTCGACGGCCAGCAACGGCATCACCGCGGGTCCCATACCCGCGCGCACCATGCCCTGCATGGCGCCATTGTCGTTGGAGCGGAACGCGTATTGCGGGATCACGCCGGCTGAGCGCAGCCCGTTGTCGATGGCCACCTGGCAGTCGCACGCGTGCTGGCCCACCATCCGCACATCCGCCAGGGCCATCGTCGGGAATGTCTTGCCCTTGCTCAGCCTGGCGTGCTCGCCGTCGACGGCGAGCACCGCGACGAACGGATCCACGCCGAGTTCGATGATGTCGAGCCGGGTGTCCTCGTAGGGGCCGGTGAGGAACGTGACGTCGATCTCGCCGGTGATCAGGTCGCTGATGAGTTGCTCGTTGTCGGCGTGCTCGATGAGCGAGATGCCCAGGTTGGGTGCGGCCTCGCGCATCTCGCGGACGAGCTCGGGCAGGAGTTGCACGGAGACGCTCTGGTAGGTCCCCACGATCAGGCGACCCGCGGTGCCGGACGCCAGATCGGACAGCTCGCGCTCGGCGGTCGCGAGGCGTTCGACGACGGCGTCGGCGTGCTTGAGCAGCAGTCGGCCGGCCGGCGTGAGCGTCACCGGCTTGGGACCGCCCGGCCGATCGAAGAGGGAGACGCCGACGGCCTTCTCCAGTCCGGAGATCTGCTGGCTGATGGCGGCCTGGGAGAAGCCGAGGATGTCGGCGGCCCCGATGAAGGAGCCCTCATCGGCGACGGCACGCAGTGCGTTGAGGTGTCGGATCTGAACGTCGGCGAAGGGCATAGACATCAGCATAAGTGATCGACACGATAAATATCCATCGCTTTTCTTTATGTTGAGTCTCCAATAATCTTGAGTCACGAAAGGAGCACGACATGGAATCCACCACACACACGACCACCGCGCGGATCAAGTCCCTCGGCTACCAGCTGGAGGCCGACGGCATCAGCGCTGACCCGGTGGACCTGCTGCTCCTCGCGCACACCGCCCGCGATCTCGGCGTCAACGGACTGCTCATCGACCTGATGATCGACGAGGAGGAGCCCGAGGTGGCCCGCATCCGGGCCTTCTCCCGAGTCGCCGTCCAGGTGAACAACCGCCTGCACGAGGGAATGCACACGGACGAGCGCGAGCTGCTGCACGCCTGCTGACCTGGTCACGCGAAAGGGGTGGGTCCCAACGGGACCCACCCCTTTCGACGTGCCGGTGAGACGGTTTCCGGCCGCTAGGCGGAGTTCGCCTGACCGTGCCTTCCGGCGAGGTTCAGGATCGCCACTCCGAGCAGGACGAAGACGATGCCGACGAAGAACACCAGCACCGAGACGCCGAACGCGACAACGGACGTGAACAGCGAGGCCCGAAGGAACGAGGCGTTCATCGCCGTGGCCCGCAGCGGATCCTCGCGGTCGAGCTCGGCATACGTCTTGCCACCCGTTGCCTCGTTGGCGTGCACGGCAATGATCTGGGCCTCGCAGTAGGCGGCGAACGGACCGCTGACCGTCGTGCCGCCCAGGCACGCATCGTCCGAGACGGTGATCCGCTCCTCCGCCAGCGTGCTGCTCACCTGCGCGTACGTCACGGCGCCGGCGATGACCATCACGGCGCCGATGACCATGATCACGATGCTTATCCACTTTGCCGTCGTGGTCGAACCCGAGTGCTCTGACATGGTGGTGCCCTCCTACGTCTCAAGGCTGGTAGCCGATGGCGCAGCCGATGGTGCAACTGTCTCGGATCCGCAGTGCGAATTGAAGTATTTCGGACTAATCGGGCGCGTCGACTACGCCGGTCCGAGTCCGTACCCCACGCCGCGGACGGTGCGCACGTAGCGCGGCCGGCTGGCATCGTCGCCCAGCTTGCGGCGCAGGTGGCCGACGTGGACATCGACGATGTGCTCGTCACCGATCCAGTCCTCGCCCCACACCGCGTCGATGATGGAGCGCCGCGAATGCGCGGCCTGGGGCCGGGCGGCCAGCTCCGCGAGCACGTCGAACTCGATCCGGGTGAGGTCGACGGATCGGGAGGCGACGGTCACCCGCCGGGCGGCCGGGTCGAGGCTGATGTCCCCGATGCGGATGATCTCCGACTCAGCGGACCCGGCCCCGCGAGGTCGGCGCAGCATGGCGTGGATCCGGGCGACCAGCTCCCGGGGCGAGAACGGCTTGAGGACGTAGTCGTCGGCTCCCGCGGACAGCCCGCGCACGGTCTCGGCCTCGCCGTCGCGAGCGGTCAGCATGATGACGTAGGCGCTGGTGAACTCCCGGATGCGCCGGCACACCTCGATGCCGTCGATGCCCGGCAGCATGACGTCGAGGAGGATCAGGTCCGGACGCTCGGCCTGTGCCATCGCCACGGCGCTCAAGCCGTCGTGCGCCGCGGTCACCTCGAACCCCTCCCGCTCGAGGTAGCTGGTGATCACCCCGACCAGCGGCCGCTCGTCGTCGATGACGAGAACACGCAACGGCGAGGGCACCGTCCCATTGTGTCCTAGGCCGATCTTCATCGAAACTTCATCGTTCGTGGCGCGACCCACCCCTCGGCCGCATGCAGGCTGGAGGGCATGCGGATGCCCCGAACGGCTGTCGCCGGAGTCGTCGCCGGCCTGCTCGTGCTCGGAGTGGGCGCGGTGGCGTCCGATGTCACCGCAGCACCGCGGGCCGACCTCCAGCAGGTCGAGCAGCAGGTCCGCGAACTGCAGATGCGCGCCGAGGCCGCCACCGAGCGGGCCAATGAGGCCCAGGTGCAGCTGAACGAGATCCAGTCCGACCTGTCGGCCGTCCAGAACCGCGCGGAGCGCGAGAAGGCCGAGCTTCGTGCTGCCATGAGCACGATCGACGACATCGCCCGCGCCACCTACTCCAGCGGTGGCATGGATCCGACCCTCGAGGTGCTGCTCGCGGAGGACCCGGAGCAGTTCCTCGCGCAGGCCGCGGTGATGGGCCAGCTCGAGAAGTCCCAGGTCGACGGGCTCCGCCGCGCCAGGACGGTGCAGCTTCGCGTCGCGCAGACCCAGGCCGAGATCGCCGACCGCGAGCAGGCGGCGCAGCAGGCCCGCGACGCCATGGCGTCGGCGCAGGGTCAGGCGGCGAGTGAGCTCGCCGCGGCCGAGGACGTGCTGGCCGGCCTCGAGGAGGCAGAGCGCAAGCGCCTAGAGGAGATCGCGGCACAACGGCGCGCCGACCAGATCGCCGAGGCGAAGGCGGCCGCCGAGGCTGCCGCGCGCGAACTCGCCCGAAACGACGCCAGCAACGCGAACACTCCCAGCAACAGCGACAGCACTTCGAGTGACAGCAGCAGCAGCGACAGCAGTTCGAGCGACAGCAGCGACGAGGAGTCCAGCGGTTCCGGGGGCGGCGGGCAGGACACCGGTCCCAGCGCGGCAGGCGGGGGCTACACGGGCGGGGCCCGTGCCGCGGCCGCGGTGTCGTACGCACTCTCGCAGGTCGGCGACCGATACGTCGCGGCCGCCGACGGACCGGATTCCTTCGACTGCTCCGGGCTGACGATGACGGCGTGGCGGCAGGCCGGGGTATCGCTGCCGCACTACAGCTACTCGCAGTTCAGTTCCACCCGGCGCGTCCCGGTCAGCGAGATCCAGCCCGGCGACCTGGTCTTCTACTTCGGCAGCGGCGCGCACCACGTCGGCATGTACGTGGGCAACGGCAAGATGGTGAGCGCGTCGAACCCCAGCGACGGCGTCGAGTTGATCGACTTCCTGGGTCCCTGGTACGGCGAGCGCTTCAGCGGCGTGGGCCGCGTCGTCGGCTGAGCCGACCGCTACGGAGTCTGCAGGGGCAGGGCGACCCGCAGGTGACGGCCCCACTCGCGCGCCCGCTCGAGCTCGCCCTCGACCAGTGGACCTTCCGTGCCCGTCACGTAGAACGTGTGCGGATCGAGGACCAGGTCGTATCCGTGACCACGAAGGCGCTTGGCGATCCCCTTCGCAGCCGAGCCGGGAATGTGCCCGGGCGAGGTTCGGGTGTCGAAGGCGGCGACCAGGGGATGGCTGTCGCTCGCAGGCAGGTCGTGCAGCCACTCGCGCAGGCCGATGCCCTCGGAGATCACGTGGTGGTCGGGTGCCTGCTCGACCGCCGACCTGCGCGTGCTCTCGCGTGTCATGCCGAAGGCGTGCGTAGGGCCTCCCACCACGAGCAGCTCGACGTCGGGCGTGAGCTGCGGACGGGTCCCGACCTCACGGATCTCGACGACCTCGCTGCCCCCGATGCCCTCCGCGACGGCCTCGGCGATCGCCTCGGTGTTGCCGAACATCGACTCATAGACCAGCAGTGCCAGCATGTGAACCACCTAACCTGAGGGCATCCGTCTCCAGGTCATTGTCCCGGATGTCGACGCCCGTTGCCTAGTGACGGCACAGCCGTGACTAGGCATCGAGCACGCGATGCACCTTGTGCTGAGCCGCCTGTGCGACGGGACGCAGCACCATCAGGTCGACGTTGACGTGCGGCGGCTGGGTCGCGACCCAGGCGATGGCGGAGGCGATGTCACCGGCGGTCAGGGGCTCGGCCACCCCCTCGTACACCTTGGCCGCCTTCGCCTCGTCACCCCCGAAACGGTTGACGGCGAACTCGTCGGTGCGCACCATGCCGGGAGCGATCTCGCTGACGCGCACCGGCTGGCCGCACAGCTCGAGGCGGAGGGTGCCGGCGATCGCGGCCACGGCGTGCTTGGCGGCGGTGTAGCTGCCGCCGTTCTCGTAGACGATGCGGCCGGCCGTCGAGCCCATCAGCACGACGAGGCCCCGCTGGGAGGCGATCAGCCGGGGGAGCAGCGCCTTGACCGTACGGACGGTGCCGAGGACGTTCACCTCGTGCGCCTGTCGCCATGCGTCGACATCGGCCTCAGCGATCGTGGCGGCGTCGAAGGCTCCGCCGGCGTTGGCCACCAGGACCGTGACGTCGGCATCTGCCAGGGCCTGTGCCAGCCCGTCGACGCTGTCCTGGTCGGTGACGTCGAGCTCGAAGGCGCTGATTCGCTGGTCATGGCGCGTCAGTGCGAGCAGTCGATCGACGCGTCGTGCAGCGGCGATCACCTGGAAGCCGGCGTCGGCCAGCGCTATCGCCGTCGCCGCGCCGATCCCGCTGCTGGCGCCGGTGACGACCGCGGTGCCGCGGTGCGGCGAGGGTTCGGCCATCGGGGTCTCCTTCGAACGTCGGCGCGGGGATGTCGCCCTGTGTGCCAGAAGGACATTCAAGCAGTCTGCGAGTCCTGCGACCCGACGTGACCTGGTCACCGGGTCCCGGGTGCCCACCGCCAACCTCGCCGTCCGCGATCGCCGGCGGGCAGAATGGACTCGTAGGCATTCGGGAGTAATGTAAGGACATATTGACGAAGTTACGACTGGCGTTATACCCTCTCGACACGAGCGGGTCCCCGGAAGGTGGAGGGCATGGCAACAGTGCGGCTGACGACGGCCGAGGCGATCGTCCGATTCCTGATCGCCCAGCGCATCGATGACGAGCGCACTGGCGAGGAGCTGCCCCTGATCCCGGGTGTCTTCGCCATCTTCGGCCATGGCAACGCGCTCAGCCTCGGCGAGGCCCTCGAACTGCATCGCGACGAGATCCGGACGATACGCGGGCAGAACGAGGAGGCGATGGCGCTCGCCGCCGTCGCCTACGCCAAGTCCGCGCGCCGTCGCCAGGTGATGGCCGTGACGACGTCGATCGGCCCGGGAGCGCTCAACACCGTGCCCGCCGCGGGCGTGGCCATGGCCAACCGGCTGCCGCTGCTGCTGCTGCTGGGCGACACCTTCGCGTCCCGGGCGCCCGATCCCGTGCTCCAGCAGGTCGAGCACTTCGCCAATCCGGGTCTGACGGCGAACGACGCGCTCAAGGCCGTGAGCCGCTACTGGGACCGCATCATGACGCCGTCCCAGCTCCTCAGCTCCCTGCCCCAGGCGATCGGCGTGCTGCTGGATCCCGCTGACTGCGGCCCGGTCACGCTGGCGCTTCCGCAGGACGTGCAGGCCATGGCGTACGACTTCCCCGAGTCGTTCTTCGAGCCGGTCGTCCATCGCATCCGGCGTCCGAGACCCTCGACCGACCAGGTGCTCGAGGCGGCCGAGGCGCTGCGCTCGGCGAGCCAGCCGCTGATCGTCGCGGGCGGGGGCGTCCACTACTCGCTCGCGGAGCGCGAGCTCAGTGAGTTCGCGCACCGCTTCGGGATCCCGATCATGGAGTCTGTCGCCGGCAAGTCGTGCGTCACGGTCGACGACGAGTCCTACGCCGGTCCCATCGGCGTCTTCGGAGAGCAGGCGGGACAGGCCGTGGCGTGGCACGCCGACGTGGTCCTGGCCGTGGGCACCCGCCTGCAGGACTTCACTACGGAGTCGGGCACGGTCTTCAAGCATCCGGACGTCCGGCTCATCGGCGCCAACGTGGCCCGTTTCGACGCCCTCAAGCGCGGCGGCATCCCGGTTATCGGCGACGCCCGCGAGACGCTGGCCGACCTGACGACTGCGCTGGGCGACTGGAAGGCGCCGGAAGAGTGGCGAGCGGTCGCGCGGGCGTCGGCAGTGCAGCAGGTCGCCGGTCTGGCCGCGCGCACCGCGAAGACGGATGCGACGTTGCCGACGTACGCCCAGGTGATCGGCTCGGTGTCGTCCGTGGCCACCGCTGACGACTACGTCCTCACCTCTTCCGGGGGCCTGGCCGGCGAACTGGTGATGAACTGGTCGAGCAAGGGGGTGGCGACGTTCGACTGCGAGTACGGCTTCTCCTGCATGGGCTACGAGATCAGTGGCACCTGGGGCGCGGCCCTCGAGCATGCCGCGTCGCGGCCCGGTTCCACGGTGTACGGGTTCAGCGGCGATGGCTCGTTCATGATGCTGCCGATGGACGTGTACAGCGCCGTCCTGACCGGTACTGATCTCACGCTGCTGGTCTGCGACAACGGCGGCTTCAACGTCATCGAACGGCTGCAGCTCGGTCACGGTGCTGCGTCGTTCAAGACCATGCTGGCCGACGTCGACCATCCCACGCCGCACCAAGTCGACTTCGCGGCCATGGCCACGGCGATGGGGGCCGACGCGCATCGCGTCCACGGCCTCGACGAGCTGGAGGCGGCACTGCGCAGCACCAAGGGCAGCCCCGGCGTGCACGTCATGGTCATCGACGTCGCCGTTCACGCGTGGAGCGAGGGTGGGTCGTTCTGGGAGGTCGGCGTGCCCGAGGCAAGCCATCGCCCGGCGGTCGACAAGGCCCGCCAGGAGCTGCGCGAGGGCAAGACGTGGCAGCGCTCGGCATGGTAGGTCCACGCCCCCCGGCACCCGCACGGAACCCACGGACACGCACCGAAACGACAACGAACGAAAAGGACTGGACATGACCGCTCGCGTCACTCATTGGATCAACGGCCAACTGTGGTCGGGTACCGCCGATCGCACCGGCGACGTCTACGACCCCGCCACGGGCCAGGTGACGAAGAAGGTGGACTTCGCCTCCCGCGCGACGCTCGACGAGGCGGTGGCCGCGGCCAAGGCCGCGTTCCCCGGCTGGCGCGATGCATCGCTCACCAAGCGCACCCAGGTGCTCTTCGCCTTTCGCGAGCTGCTCAACGCCAACAAGGAGTCCATCGCCGCCCTCATCACCGAGGAGCACGGCAAGGTGCTGAGCGATGCACTCGGCGAGGTGACCCGCGGTCAGGAGGTCGTGGAGTTCGCCTGCGGCATCGCGCATCTGATGAAGGGCGGCTTCTCCGAGGGCGTCTCAACCGGCGTCGATGTCTACTCGATCCGGCAGCCCCTCGGTGTGGTCGGCATCATCTCACCGTTCAACTTCCCGGCCATGGTGCCGATGTGGTTCTTCCCGATCGCGATCGCCACGGGCAACACGGTCATCGTCAAGCCGAGCGAGAAGGACCCGTCCGCCATCATGCTGGTGGCCGAGCTCTGGAAGCAGGCGGGCCTGCCGGACGGCGTGTTCAACGTCGTGCACGGCGACAAGGAGGCTGTCGACGGCCTGCTGGAGAGCCCGGACGTCAAGAGCATCTCGTTCGTCGGGTCGACGCCGATCGCTCGGTACATCTACGAGACCGGCACCAAGAACGGCAAGCGAGTGCAGGCCCTCGGCGGCGCCAAGAACCACATGCTCGTGCTGCCCGACGCTGACCTGGACCTCGCCGCCGACCAGGCCATCAACGCGGGCTTCGGCTCGGCCGGCGAGCGCTGCATGGCGATCTCCGTCGTGCTCGCCGTCGAGCCGATCGGCGACGAACTCGTCGCGAAGATCGCCGAGCGCATGCCTGCGCTGCGCACCGGAGACGGACGGCGCGGCTGCGACATGGGACCGCTGGTCACCGGCGTGCACCGCGACAAGGTCAGGTCGTACGTCGATGCGGGCGAGGCGGCCGGGGCGACCTTGGTCGTCGACGGTCGCGATGTCGACGTGGATGGCGCGGCCGACGGGTTCTGGCTCGGTCCCACGCTGTTCGACAACGTGTCCACCGACATGACGATCTACTCCGACGAGATCTTCGGCCCGGTGCTGAGCGTCGTGCGGATTCCGTCATACGAGGTCGGCGTCGAGATGATCAACGGACATCCCTACGGAAACGGAACGGCCATCTTCACCAACGACGGTGGCGCGGCACGCCGGTTCCAGAACGAGATCGAGGTCGGCATGATCGGCATCAACGTGCCCATCCCGGTGCCGATGGCGTACTACTCGTTCGGCGGCTGGAAGGCCTCACTGTTCGGCGACACGCATGCCCACGGCACCGAGGGTGTCCACTTCTTCACCCGCGGCAAGGTCGTCACGAGCCGTTGGCTCGACCCGAGCCACGGCGGCATCAACCTGGGCTTCCCGACCCAGTCCTGACTCCTTCACCCACCACGACACTCGAGGACCGACATGACCGACTCTCCGCTGCTCCGGATGACCCAGGACACGCCCACGTGCCTGTGGAACGACTCCGCTGACCCGAAGGAACTCGCGCAGGCGATCGGCTGGGGGGCGGTCGGCGCGACGTGCAATCCGGTCATCGCCCTCAGCGCGCTGAAGGCCGACCTGCCCACCTGGGCCGGACGCATTCGCGAGTTTGCGGCGGAGCACCCGACGGCGACCGAGGACGCCATCGGGTGGGCGATGGTCAAGCGCCTGTCGGTCGAGGCGGCCGCCCTCCTGCTGCCGGCGTTCGAGCGGTACGAAGGAGTGAACGGTCGCCTCTCGATCCAGACGGATCCGCGCTACTACCGGGACACGGAGGCGCTGATCGAGCAGGCCGTCGAGTTCAGCGCGCTGGCGCCGAACATGATCGTCAAGATCCCCGTGACCACGGCCGGCATCGAGGCATTCGAGGAGGTGACGTACCGGGGAGTCAGCGTCAACGCCACGGTGTCGTTCACCGTGCCGCAGGCGATCGCCGTCGCCGAGGCGGTCGAGCGCGGCCTGCGCCGCCGCGAGGCCGAGGGGCTCGACGTCAGCACGATGGGACCGGTCTGCACGATCATGGTCGGGCGCACGGATGACTGGATGCGGGCCTCGGCCGAGCGTGACCAGATCACGGTCGATCCGGGCATCACCGAGTGGGCGGGCGTGGCGGTGTTCAAGAAGGCCTATGCCTTGTACCAGGAGCGCGGCTATCGCACGCGCCTGCTCTCGGCCGCGTTCCGCAACCACATGCACTGGAGCCAGTTCATCGGCGGCAATGTGGTCATCTCGCCGCCTTTCGGGTGGCAGAAGCGCTTCAACTCCAGCAGCATCGAGCCGACCCGTCGGCTCGACGACCCGGTCGACCCGCGGATCGTCGAGGACCTCTACGACAACTTCGCCGAGTTCCGCAGGGCCTACGACGAGGATGGGCTGACCTACCAGGAGTTCACCGGGTACGGCGCGACGACGCGCACGCTGCGCCAGTTCCTGGCTGCCAACACCGACCTTGAGGCGCTCGTCCGCGACATCACGCTGCCGAGCCCCGGCTGACCGTCATGCCCGTTGAGCGGGCATGACGGCTACCGGTCAACGAGGGTGGTCTCGAACGAGTAGGAGTCCGAGCGGTAGTTGTGGCTTGCGAACTCCACGGCGCGACCGGCGTCGTCGAACGTCGTGCGTTCCATCGTGAGCAGGGGGAAGCCGGCCCGGACGCCGAGCAGGCGGGCCTCGGCGCTGGTTGCCGCCTTGGCGCCGATCCGCTGGTTGGCGATGCGCATCTGCACCCCGACGCGTCGCATGAGCTCGTACAGCCCGTTGCTCTCGAGGTCGGCCGCCTGGAAGGTCGCCAGGTCCGCTGGCAGCCAGTTGTGCATGATCGAGAGCGGCTCGTCGTCATCGAGCCGCAGGCGCTCCAGGTAGACAACCTCGGTGCCTTCCTCGATGTTGAGCGCGGACGCGACCTGGCCCGATGCCGGGACCGGCGCGAGCTTGAGCAGCCGGGTCATCGGCTTGTGGCTGGCGCGTGCGAGGTCGTCGTACAGGCTCGTCAGCTCCACTGCTCGCCGCAGCTGGCTGTGGACGACCTGGGTCCCGACGCCGCGACGTCGGACCAGCAGGCCCTTGCTCACGAGCTCCTGGATCGCCTGACGGACCGTCGGCCGACTCAGGCCGAAGCGCTCCGCGATCTCCACCTCCGTGTCGATGCGGTCGCCGGGCTTGAGCGTCCCGTTCTGGATCGCGTCCTCGAGCTGCTGCGACAGCTGGTAGTACAGCGGGATCGGACTGCGCCGATCGAGCATCAGGTCAAGTGCCATGCCCGTCACGATAGTGGCTTGTTGGCATATTGGCTATTTGTCATGACGTTATATCTATGTCTTGACAAAGGCGCACCGGCCTCGTCAGACTCTGGTTATGCAAGAGCCCTTCGAGGTCCTCACCCTCGGTCGGGTCGGCGTCGACATCTACCCGCTGCAAACGGGCCGGGGCCTGGAGGACGTCGACACGTTCGGCAAGTTCCTCGGCGGCTCGGCCACCAACGTGGCGGTGGCGGCCGCCCGGCTGGGGCGCCGGGCCGCAGTCGTCACGCGCACCGGGGAGGACCCGTTCGGACGGTTCGTGCACAAGGCGCTGCGCGAGTTCGGCGTCGACGACCGCTACGTGACGGCGGTTGCCGGCCTCCCCACGCCGGTCATCTTCTGCGAGATCTTCCCGCCTGACGACTTCCCCCTGTGGTTCTACCGCAACCCCAAGGCGCCCGACCTGGAGATCCGCTCCGAGGAGTTGGACCTTGGGGCCATCGCCAGCGCGGGGGTGTACTGGAGCACGGTGACCGGGCTCTCGCAGGAGCCGAGCCGGGCGGCCCACCACGTCGCGTGGCTGGCCAGGAAGAGGAAACCGCACACGATCCTCGACCTGGACTACCGGCCCGACTTCTGGCCCACTCGAGAAGCCGCCCGCGCTGAGGTGCGAAGGGCGCTGCCGCAGGTCACGGTCGCCATCGGCAACAAGGACGAGTGCCAGGTGGCGACCGGCGAGACGGAGCCCTACGCCGCGGCGCGTGCGCTGCTGGCCGCCGGGGTCGAGCTCGCGATCGTCAAGCAGGGTCCGAACGGCGTGCTGGGCATGACGCACGACGAAGCGGTCGAGGTCCCGCCGATCCACGTCGATGTCGTCAACGGGCTGGGCGCGGGGGACGGTTTCGGTGGCGCCGTCTGCCATGGGCTGCTCTCGGGCTGGTCCCTGGAGCGGATCCTGAGATTCGCCAACGCCACCGGTGCGATCGTCGCGTCCCGCCTCGAGTGCTCGACCGCCATGCCGACGGTCGACGAGGTCGAGACGATGCTCGGGGGATCCGGATGAGCGACGAGATCGCCAAGCAGCTGGCGCACGTCCGCGACCTGCGGGCGCGGCGTCCCACCGCAATTGGCGAGGCCTATCGCACGCGTCAGCGCAGGGAGCTGCTCGGTGACGACGGCCGGCTCATGCTGGTGGCCGCCGACCACCCGGCGCGCGGCGCGCTGGGGGTGCGCGACGACCCCTACGCGATGGCGGACCGCAGCGATCTGCTGCGCCGTCTGGTGACCGCGCTGGAACGGCCCGGGGTCGACGGCGTGCTGGCCACCGCCGACATCCTCGACGACCTCCTCATCATGGGAGCCCTCGAAGGCCGCGTCGTCGTCGGCTCGATGAACCGCGGCGGCCTGCAGGGCTCGGTGTTCGAGATCGACGACCGCTTCACGGGCCACGACGTCGAGACGATCGCCGCCAATCGCCTCGACGGAGGAAAGATGCTGTGTCGGATCGCCCTCGACGATCCGGCCACCGCACCCACCATGGAGGCGTGCGGACGGGCGGTGACCGGACTGGCCGGTCGCGGCCTGATGGCCCTGGTCGAGCCGTTCCTGTGCGAGCGTCAGGCCGGTCGTGTCGTCAACGACCAGACGGCCGCGGGGGTGGTCCGCTCGGTCAGCGTGGCATCCGGGCTTGGCGCCACATCGGCATACACCTGGCTCAAGCTCCCCGTGGTCGACGGGATGGAGGAGGTCATGGCGGCGACGACGCTGCCGACCCTGCTGCTGGGCGGTGACCCATCGGGCGCACCGGCCCTGACCTACGATTCGTGGCGTCGCGCACTCGAGGTCCCGGGCGTCCGCGGTCTGGTCATCGGTCGCGCCCTGCTCTACCCGCCGGGCGGCGACGTCGCCGGCGCCGTCGACAGGGCTGCCGCCCTGGTCCGCGAGGCGGCGGCAGTCCACTCCGAGGAGGCCATCGCATGAGCAGCAGCCAGGACTTCGTCCGTCGTGCGGGAGCCACCGCCGATGGGCCCGTTCGCGTGAACATCACCCCGCACAATGCCGGCTGGGGATGGTCCGGACTTCGGGTCCTGGAGCTCGCGCCGGGAGAAGCGGTCACCGTCGAGTCCCAGGGCAACGAGATGCTGGTCCTGCCACTCTCGGGCTCGGCTACGGTCCACTGCGGCGCCGAAGAGGCCTTCCTGACCGGTCGTCCCAGCGTCTTCGAGGGCGTCAGCGACTTCGCCTACGTCGGACGGGACCGCGCGGCCCTGATCTCGAGCGAGTCGGGCGGGCGGTTCGCACTGCCGGCGGCGAGAGCCGGGCGCGAACTTCCCTTCCGGTACGTCCCGGCCACGGAGGTGTCCGTCGAGCTGCGCGGCGCGGGATCGTGCTCGCGCCAGGTCAACAACTTCTGCACGCCCGAGACGTTCGAGGCGGACCGTCTCATCGCCTGCGAGGTGCTCACGCCCGGCGGCAACTGGTCCTCCTACCCGCCGCACAAGCACGACGAGGAGCGCGAGGGCGAGACGGCACTCGAGGAGATCTACTACTTCGAGGTGGCCGCCGGGCCCTCTGGGCCGGGCGTGGCCTACCAGCGGGTGTACGGCACCGACGAGCGCCCGATCGACGTCCTGGCCGAGATCGCGACGGGCGACGTGGTGCTCATCCCGCATGGGTGGCATGGCCCCTCGATCGCCGCGCCGGGCTACGACCTGTACTACCTCAACGTGATGGCCGGCCCGGGTCCCGAGCGCGCGTGGCGGATCTGCGACGACCCGTCCCACGCCTGGGTGCGCGGCACCTGGGCCGAGCAGGACGTCGACCCGCGGCTGCCGCTCACCCGCGCTATCCCGCGTTGACCTGCCCGGCGCGTCACCACCAGCCGGCTCCGGTGACGCGCTGGGCAGGTCAACGGGGTGCTGGCGCACCGACTACGTGCGCTGTCCCGCCTTGAGCTCGCGCAGGCAGGCCACGACGAACTCATGGTCGTCGACCTGCGGCAGGCCGGACGCGTAGATCGCCCCGACGATCCCGACCCCGGAGACCGCGATCGGGAAGCCGCCGCCGTGCGCGGCAAAGGCGAGCTCGCTGAGTCCGGTGGCCTCGGTGAACGTCGTCGACCTCTCCTCGTACCGGACGCGGACCGCCATCGTGGACGCCTCGAAGCGCTCCACGACGCGCGCCTTGCGCGCGATCCAGTCGTCGGAGTCCGGCAGCGACCCGGGCAGGGCGGCGCGGTACGCGAGTCGCCCGAGGTGGTGAATCTCGATCACGATCGGGAGCGACGCCGCGACAGCGCGCTCCGTGGCGAGCAGCCCGAGCGCGACCGCCTCGGCGAGCGCGAACGTGGGGAGCTCGACGGCCGCGGCCTGCTCGGCCAGCGACTCGGAGGTGTATCCGCCGGTGGTCGTCATGCCGGTGGCGCCGGGGCCAGCGTGATGACTAGATCCCCGGGCTCGACCTGCGAGGTATCGGACACGTGGATCACCTCCACGGACCCTGCCGTGCCGGCGGTCACCGCGGATTCCATCTTCATCGCCTCGATGACCGCGACCCGGTCGCCCGGCTGAACCAGGTCGCCCACCTTGACGAGGACGGAGACGACGCCAGGAACCGAGGCGGCCAGATGGGCGGGGTTTCCGGCCTCTGCCTTGGTGCGCACCTTGGTCGACTTCGGGGCCCGCTCATCGATGACGCGCAGGACGATCGGCTGGCCGTTGGCCCGCAGGTGCACGCTGCGGCGCGCGGTCTCGTCCAGGTCGCCGATCGCGTCGAGCTCGACGAACATCTGCTGCCCCGGGGCCAGGTCGATGACCTCCGTCGTGCCGGTCTGCAATCCGTACAGGTAGGCGTGCGTGGGCAGCAGCGAGACGTCGCCGTACGTGGCTCGGGCCGTCTCGAAGGCCGCGGCCTCGGCCGGCAGCATGAGACGGGTCAGCGCCGCCTTACGGGCCACCGGATTCGCGAGCGCCTCGCGATCGACGGCGCTGAAGACCGGCTCCCGCAGCGGCGGCTTGCCGGCCAGCACGGCGCTGGTGAACGGCTCGAGGAAACCGCCCTCGGGAATGCCGAGCTGACCCTGCAGGAAGGCGATGACGGAGGCGGGCAGGTCGTGCGTCGCGGGCTCGGACTCGAGTGCCGTCCTCGTGACGCCGGCCGCGACCATCCACACCGCAAGGTCGCCGACGACCTTGCTGCTCGGCGTGACCTTGACGGGGCGGCCGAGCAGGACGTTGGCCTCGTGGTAGGCATCCAGCACCTCGCTGAAGCGATCCCCGACGCCGAGGGCGTCGGCCTGGGCGCGAAGGTTCGACAGCTGCCCGCCCGGCACCTCATGGCGGTACACGCCGGTAGCGGGGGAGCGCTGGCCGGCCTCGAAGGGGGCGTACATGTCGCGGACTGCGTTCCAGTAGGGCTCGAGTCGGGCGGCGTCGGCGAGGGCGAGGCCACCCGCCGCGCCGGGGTCGCGGGCGGTCCGGACGGTCGCCGCCAGGAGCGCCCCGAGGCTGGGCTGGCTGCCGCCGGAGGCCATGGGCGCGGACGCGCAGTCGACCCCGTCGACGCCGACCTCGATCGCGGACAGGTACGTGGCGAGTTGGCCGCCTGCAGTGTCGTGGGTGTGCAGGCGCAGCGGCACGTCGAACCGGTCGCGCAGGGCCGGCACCAGGACGGCCGCCGCTGGAGGCCGAAGGAGCCCGGCCATGTCCTTGATCGCGAGTCCGTGCGCCCCGGCTGCGACGTACTGCTCAGCGATGCGGAGGTAGTAGTCGAGGGTGTACGTCGACTCCGCAGGATCGAGGACGTCGGCCGTGTAGCAGATCGCACCCTCGGCGTAGCCGCCGTGCTCGCGAACGGCGTCGATCACGGGCCGGGTCTTCTCGACGCTGTTGAGGGCGTCGAAGACCCGGAAGACGTCCATGCCGCTCTCGCGCGCCTGGGCAACGAAGGCCCTGATGACGTCGTCGGGGTAGGGCGCGTAGCCGAGCGCGTTGCGCCCACGGATGAGCATCTGGGTCATGACGCCGGGCGCTGCTTCGCGCATCTGCTCGAGACGCTCCCATGGGTCGTCTCCGAGGAATCGGAGGGCGGCGTCGAATGTCGCGCCGCCCCAGCATTCCAGGCTGAACAGTCCCGGGAGCATGGACGACTGGGCGCGAGCGCCGGCGACGAGGTCCATCGTGCGGACCCGGGTCGCCAGCAGGGATTGGTGGGCGTCGCGCAGCGTCGTGTCGGTGACCACCACGTGGTCCAGGCCGCGGAGCCATCGGGCCACGGCATCGGGCCCGTCGGCGTCGAGAACCTGCTTCGCGGTGCGGACCGGCGGTGCGGCACTTGGCTCGCCCGGGGGCAGCAGCGTGCTCGGGTCGCGCAGCAGCACTCGCGACTCGCCGTTGGGCCGGTTGACGGTGACCTCGGCGAGACGGGTCAGGAGGCCGGCGGCCGCGCCGAGGGTCGAGCCCGGCTGGGCGGACACCAGGTCCGGATGCTCGTCGAGGAACGCGGTGGTGAGCTCGCCGGCCAGGAAGTCCGGCTCGCTGAGCAAGGCCCGCAGGAAGCTGACGTTGGTGGCCACGCCGCGCACCTGGAACTCCGACAGGGCCCGCCGCGCGCGCCGCGCCGCGCTGGTGAAGTCCGCGCCGCTGGTCGTGAGCTTGACGAGCAGGGAGTCGTAGAAGGGGGTGACGTCTGCGCCCGCGTACGTCGCGCCGTCGAGTCGGACGCCGGGACCGCCGGGCGAGCGGTAGACGACGATCGTGCCGGTGGCCGGCCTGAACTCGTCGGCGGGGTCCTCGGTCGTGAGCCGGCACTGGATGGCACTGCGCTGCACGCTGATGCCCTCCTGCGCGATGCCGAGGTCGGCGAGCGTCTCGCCTCGGGCGATGCGCAGCTGTGACAGCACCAGGTCGATGCCGGTGACCTCCTCGGTGACCGTGTGCTCGACCTGGATGCGTGGGTTCATCTCGATGAACGCGTAGCCGTAGCCGGATTGGTGGGCCTCGGCGCGGACCTGCGGGTCGGTCCAGACAAGGAACTCGACGGTGCCGGCCGCCTTGTAGTCGACCTCGCGAGCGAAGTTGACGGCGTCCGCGCAGAGCCGGTCGATGAGGTCGCGCGGCAGACCGGGCGCGGGCGCGATCTCGACGACCTTCTGGTGGCGACGCTGGACCGAGCAGTCGCGTTCGTACAGGTGGACCACGTTGCCCTCGCCATCGGCGAGGACCTGCACCTCCACATGACGAGGCCGCACGACCGCCTGCTCCACGAAGAGGGTGTCGTCGCCGAAGGCGGCGGCCGCCTCACGTCGCGCGCCGTCGAAGACGAGCGCCACCTCCTGCGGCGTCTCGACCTTGCGCAACCCGCGCCCGCCACCTCCGCCGGACGCCTTCACGAACACCGGGTAGCCGATGCGCTCGGCCACCTCGAGGGCCTCCTCGACGGAGGCCACCGGTCCGGACGCGCCCAGAACCGGCACGCCGGCGCGCTGAGCGGACTCGCGGCCGCGCACCTTGTCGCCGGTGAGCACCAGGGTCTCCGGCGTGGGCCCGACCCAGATCAGGCCGGCATCGATGACGGCCTGGGCGAAGACGGCCGACTCGGAGAGGAATCCGTACCCGGGATAGACGGCGTCCGCGCCCGCGCGATGGGCGATCTCGATGATCGCGGGGATGTCGAGGTAGGTGCGGACAGGGTGGCCGGCCTCACCGATCTGGTAGGCCTCGTCGGCGATCAGCCGGTGCAGCGCGCTGCGATCCTCGGCGCTGTAGATGGCGACGGAGCCGATGCCCAGCTCACGTGCCGCGCGGGCAGCGCGGATGGCGATCTCACCGCGGTTGGCGATCAGCAGCTTGCGCATGGGCGTCCCTCGACGTGGGCGGAAATGTTCGGGACGAATCCTATGCGCGACGTGTATCGGGGCTGTTTCGTGATCCTCGTTGCAGGCGCCCCCGACAGTACGCTCGGTTCCGTGGCGCGATGAGCGGGAGGTGGCGCATGGTCGACGGCCCCACGCCGGACGCCACGTCGAACTCAGAGCCCTTCCCGTGGCCTCGGGCGGCGCTCGTGTTCCTGGGGACGGTGGTCGCGTACGCGATCCTCCCCTCCTTCGAGCCGACCAGCATCGCGGCGCATGTCGACATCATCCTCGTCGGGATCGTCCTCGGCCTGTCCGTGGGTCTCGCCATCCGGGTCGGAGAACGACTCACCCCGGCGGTTTCGCTCGGTGCTGCGGTCGCGATCATCGGCCGGTACGGCCACGACGCCATGCCACTGGAGACCACGGTCCTGCTCGGCATCGGGGTGGGCGCCGAGATCTGGGTGATGGCGACCCTGCTGCGCCGGACGGGGGCAGCGCGCCTGGCCGCCCCGGTGGACGTGCTCATGCTGCTGGTCGTTGCCATCGGAGTGTCGCTGCTCACCTCCGGCGTCGGTGCCCTCGTGCTCGCCATGACCGAGCAGGTGGAGCGCGGACTCTGGTGGAGTGTCCAGTCCTGGGCCGCGGACGACGTCTTCGGCATCGTCTGCATCGCGCCGGCGGTCATCCTCATGCACCGTCCGGCGCGGTGGTCGTGGAACCATGCAGTCGAGTACTCCATCGTCACCGCCATCACGATGGGCGCCGCCACCTACATCTTCTTCATCGTCGACCACGAGAGCCCCGGACTCCTCGGCTGGCCGTACCTGGTGATCCTGGGTCCCATGTGGATCGCCGTCCGGCTGGGCGCGGCGGCCGTGGCCCCGATCATCGCCGTCACCTTCTGGCTGGCCGCGCTCGCAACCGCGAACGACCTCGGCGCCTTCTCGTCGGCGAGCGAGGAGCCACTTGACCGCCTGGTCGCTGCCGAGCTGTTCGGGATCGTGATCGCGACCACGATCCTCTTGCTCGGGATCCTGCGGGACGACCGCGTCCGGTCACTGGCGCGGGCGCGTGAGTCGTCGCGCCTGCTCAGGGAGGTGATCGACGGGTCGGACTCTCTGGTGTTCGCCAAGTCCTACGACGGCGAGGACTCGGGGCAGGGTCGCTACCAGCTCGTGAACGAGCGGTGGGTCGGGATCACCGGACTGTCCCGTGAGGAGGCGATCGGGCGCTCGGACGCCGAGCTCTTCCCGCCGGAGGAGGCGACGACGTCCCGGGCGAGCGACCTTGAGGTCCTCCGGTCCAACGCGGCCGAGGTCGTCGAGGAGATGCGACGAGGCGCCGACGGCAGGGAGCATGTCTACTCGAGCGCGAGGTTCCCGCTGCGCGACGGCGAGGGCAAGCCCTGGGGCGTGGGCGGGATAGCCACGGACGTCACCGAGTCCGTCCTTGCCCGCGACCGCGAGCGACGGAGTTCCGAACTGCTGAGGGCGGTCTTCGAGCTGTCGCCGACGCCCGCGGTCCGGCTGTCCGTCGCCGCGTCCGGCGCCACGCGGGCCGTCGACGCGAATGCGGCCATGTGCAAGCTGATGGATGCGCCGCTCGGGGACGTGGCCGCCTGCGACATCATCGATCGCATCCACGGCGAGGATCGCGAGGTGGCCGACGACGTCCTGGCCTTCGCCCTCGCCCGGTCCGGAGCACCGGGGCTCCCCGTGGTTCGCAAGCGGGAACTGCGCGTGCATACCGAGGACGGCAGGCAGGTATGGGTCCTGATGAGCGCCGCGGCCGTCGGCCTGCCCGGCGCCGACGGGAACACCGAGGTCGTCGTCCAGTTCGAGGACATCACGGCACGGCGCGCGGCCGAGGAGGCCCTGACGGAGCAGGCGCTGCGCGATGTGGTCACCGGCCTGCCCAATCGGCGCGCTCTGCACGATCGGATGCAGTCCGCGCTGCGCCGGCTGCGCCGGAACCCGGGCATCGTCACGGTGCTCTTCTGCGATCTCGATCAGTTCAAGGAGGTCAACGACAGCCTTGGTCATCAGGTGGGCGACCTGATGCTCGTGGAGGTCGCGCGCCGCATCGAATCGGCACTTCGCCCCGAGGACACCGTCGCGCGGCTCGGCGGCGACGAGTTCGTGGCGCTCGTTGAGGGGATCGCCGAACCCGCGGACGCAATGCTCATGGCGCTGCGGATGCAGGATCGCGTGGGCGCACCCTGGACGTATGGCGATCAGGCGTTCCGCCCGGCCATGAGCGTCGGCATCGCCATGACGTCGGATCCCGAGATGTCGGTGGACGAGCTGCTGCGGCGCGCGGACCTGGCCATGTACCGCGCCAAGGACGCCGGTCGCAATCGCGTGGTCGTCTACGAGCGATCCGTCGACGAGGAGATCCAGCAGGCCGTCGCCATCCAGCACGACCTGCGCTTCGCGATCGACGCCGATGGGCTGGTACTCCTGTACCAGCCCATCGTCCGGCTCGACGACGCCACCGTCATCGGCGCCGAGGCCCTCGTGCGCATGCGGGCACGGGACGGCACGCTGATCGCGCCTCGTGCCTTCATCCACCAGGCCGAGTCCAGCGGCCTCGTCGTTCCCATGGGCGCATGGGTCATCCGGCGAGCGCTCGCCGACCTGCACGAGTGGCGGGCCCGGGGGCGTGACCTGACGATGTCGGTAAACGTGAGCCCTGCACAGTTGCGGGACGAGGGGTTCGCGTCATTCGTGCTCGACGCGGCCGAGTTCGCCCGGGTGGACCCGCGATGGCTCTCGGTGGAGGTCACCGAGACCGCCCTGCTGCACGACCCGGGACGGTCCGGTCGCGAGCTCACCGCCCTGAGCCGGGCGGGAGTGGGGATCTCGCTCGACGACTTCGGCACCGGATACTCGAGCCTGTCGTGGCTGACGCAGTTCCCGGTCAACGTGGTCAAGATCGACAAGTCGTTCACCGACGATGTCGGGCTGGACGATCGCAAGACCGCGATCGTCAGCGCCGTCATCCAGGTGTCGCACGAGCTCGGCTTCACGGTCGTGGCCGAGGGAGTCGAGACGGCCGAGCAGCGATCTCGGCTCCTGGACCTGGGCGCGGACCGGGGTCAGGGCTACCTGTTCGGCCGACCCACGCCGGTCGAGGACCCCCTCTGGACGTGATCGTCCCGAGACCGCTCGTGTGTTAGCGTCCCGAGACCTGCGAAAGGACGCGACATGGTGCCCGTTGGCGATGGACCGCTCTACCTGACCGCAGTGATCAGGCCCCGGGCGGATGCGGCCCGCGAGGCCGAGGGGCATCTTCGAAGCCTGATGGCCGGCACCCGGCTCGAGGATGGGTGTGAGTACATGAATCTCGTGGTCTCAGAGGACGAGCCGGACGTCTGGTACATGTTCGAGAAGTTCCGGTCACGCGCGGACTGGGACCTGCACATGAGGACCGATCACGTGACCCAGGGCAATGCCGCCCTCGCCGACCTGCTGCGCGAGCCCACGGAACTGCGCTTCTTCACGGAGAAGTAGCGTCCTGACCGAGACGTAGCGTCACGGAGCCTTTCGGTCCGTCGGCTCGTATCTAGAATCCCGTCATGGCCCTCGTGATCGATCTCAACGCCGACATCGGCGAGGAGCGCGGCGACGACATCGCGCTGCTGGAGATCGTCACCTCCGCGAACGTGGCCGCCGGCGGTCATGCCGGAGGCGGCCACGTGCTCGACGGCACTGTTCGCCAGGCGGCGGTGCTCGGCGTGGGCGTCGGTGCCCACCCCTCGTACCTGGACCGTTCCGGCTTCGGGCGCGTCTCGCACGCGCACTCGCTCACCGATGCGCGCCTTGCCTCAACTCTGATCGAGCAGATCCTCGGGGTGGCCGCGTCGTGTGCCGCGTCCGGGACCGTCATCACCCATGTGAAGGCACACGGAGCCCTTTACGGCGACGCAGCCGTGGACGAACGCGTCGCCGGGATCCTCCTGGCTGCGGTTGTCGATGCCCAGAGCCACCTCGGCCTCGACGTCATGCCGGTGGTCGGGATGCCCGGCTCCGCCCTCTCCCGACTGGCGTCGCAGGTGGGCGTGACGTTCATCGCCGAGGCGTTCGCCGACCGTGCCTATCGGGCGGACGGCACCCTCGTCCCGCGCTCAGCCCCAGGTGCGGTGCTGCACGAGACGGAGCGCATCTGCCGGCAGGCCGTCATGATCGCGACCCGATCGATGGTCGTCACCGCCCGAGGCGACGAGGTGCCCGCACCAGCGCAGACCATCTGCCTGCACGGGGACACGCCGGGCGCGGTCGGCCACGCCCGTGCGATCCGCGCCGCGCTCGAGGCCGCAGGCGTGCGGATCGCACCCTGGTCGCTTCCCGGTTCGGCATGAGCGTCGCGTGGTTCGGCGATCGCGCCGTCCAATTTCCCGTGCCCGACAGGCGCGACCGCGGCCATGTCCTGCGTGAGATCGAGGTGCGCCTGCCGGACGTCGACGTGCGGCCCGGGATGAGCCTGCTGATGGTGTCGGTCGCCGAGCCCGACCCCGGCCTCAAGGAGCGGGTGGAGCGCGTCCTGTCCGCGATCGCCGCGGCGGGACCGGGGCAGGCGGCGGTCGGCGTCGACGAGGCCGCACGTACGGTCCGAATCCCGGTCCACTACCGCGGACCTGACCTCGAGCACGCCGCGGATGCGCTGGGCTGCGGAGTGGATGACGTGGTCTCCGCCCATGCGCTTCAGGTCTGGCAGGTGGCGATGATGGGCTTCGCGCCGGGATTCGGCTACCTCGTGCCGATCGGCGACCCGCGGCTCGACTGGGCGGCACTGCCTCGTCGGAGCAGCCCCCGACGTCGGGTGCCGACGGGAAGCGTCGCGATCGCCGCCGGCATGAGCGCGGTGTACCCCTCCGGCATGCCCGGCGGCTGGCACCTCATCGGCCGGACCGATGAGATCCTCTTCGACCCTGAGGACGAGCGGACGCCGGCACTCCTCTCCCCGGGTGACGTCATTCACTTCGTCCCGGTCCTGCCATGACGCTCGCCCTGGCGACGATTCGGGAAGTGGGCCTGGCGACTGTCCAGGACGGCGGGCGGTTTGGCTACCAGCGCATCGGGGTCCCGCAGGCCGGCGTGCTGCACCGATCCCGCTACCTCGTTGCCGCGGCCCTGCTCACCGGCAGCCCGGACGATCGCGTTCCGGCTCTCGAGATCCTGGCGGGCTCCCTCGAGCTGCTCGCACGGCACGCGCTGGCGGTCGCGGTCGTAGGGCCGGCTCGGGTCGTCGTCGATGGGCGCGCGGCCGCCAACGGGACCGTGGTCGAGGTGCCAGACGGATCGTCGCTCGCCGTCCAGCGCGACGGCCGTGGACCGGTGTACTGCGTCGTCGGGGGCTGGGCTCCACCCCGCATCCTCGGCTCGGCGTCGGTGGACACGTTCTCCGGCCTCGGCGGACGCCCCCTTCGGGTCGGCGATGTGCTCACGGGGGATCCTTCGGCACTGCCGGAAAGGGTCGGAACCTTCCATCTGCGGGCGCACGACCCGAGCGGCCCCCTGCGGGTGATCCCCGGGGTGCCCGGCACCCGCCTGCTCTCGTCCCGGTGGACCGTGCTGAACACCGCGCGCTCCGGCGTACGACTGGCGGCCTCGACGCCCACGGCCGTGCTCGAACCGGTCGCGTCCATGCCGGTGCTGCCGGGAGCGATCCAGGCCACGCCCTCGGGCGAGGCGATCATCCTGGGTCCCGACGGCGCTCTGACCGGCGGCTACCCGGTCGTGGGCGTCGTCATCTCAGCGGATCTCGACCGCGTCAGCCTGCTCGAGGCCGGCGACCTGGTGGGGTTCGCGGAGAGCGGCGTGGACGAGGCCGCGGAGGCCTACGCGCAGGCGCAACGCGCCCTCCGCGCCCGAATGGCGCATCCCGCCGACCTGCCGTAGCGGCCCCGCATTGGCGCTACGACCGGGGTTGGTCGTCCTCGGGTTTCACGGGGTTGACGTCTTCGACGACTGGGACGTCTTCGACGACTGGGACGTCTTCGACGACTGGGACGTCTTCGACGACGGGGACGTCTTCGACGACTGGGACGTCTTCGACGACTGGGACGTCTTCGACGACTGGGACGTCTTCGACGACTGGGACGTCTTCGACGACGGCTTCCGCAGGCACGACCGGGTTCTCCTCGGCGACGACAGTCTCCTCGATGACTGCAGTGGGCGCAGACGCATCGTCAGGGATGACTTCCTCGGTCATCGTGGCCTCGGCGACGGCCGCACCCGGTGCCGCACCCTCCGCCACCACGGCCGACCCGTACTCGGAGACGCCCGGAGGCACGGTGACCGCGTCGACGGCAGGTCCCTTGCGGCGCTGGACGAGCAGCACGATGACGACGATCACGATCAGGACCAGGACGAGGAGTCCGAGGAGCACGACGAGCAGCGCCGCGATCGAGAACCCGCCGCCCGATGCCGCACTCGTGATCGTCACGTCGAGGTTGCTGCCCATGGTGCCGCTGATCGTGGCGGTCGTGTCGGAGTTCTTGGTGGCACCATCGCCCGTGATGGAGGAGATGGTCCCCGGCATGGTGACGTTGACCGTGATCTCACCGAGCGTGGCGTCGCCCAGGAGTGCCGACATGTCCGACGCTGCGGTCGCGTCGCCCGCGTCGGTGCCGGTGCTCTTCATGTTGAAGACGATCGAGTCGTCCTGCTTGACGATGGTCCACGGGTCGTCTGGGCCCGTGAACTCGGCCTCGTTGAAGGTGCAGGTGTAGATGAATGCCTCGGACGACTCCGAGGTCTCGCACGACTCGAAGGCCCCGAGCCCTTCACCGGCCAGGTCGCCTGACTGCATGCTCGTCTCGAACCCGGCGAGGTCGGTCATGCCCATCATGGTCGCGGCCTGCTTCTGCAGTTCGAAGGCGAACGTGCCGCTGGCCTTCGCCTCCGAGTCGACGGCGACGTCGGCGTTGACCTTGATGCAGCCCGTCAGGGATAGGACCGCGAGCCCGCAGGCGCCCACCAGCGCGACGATCCGGGTCGTGCGCGGCCGTGAGGAGACTCGTTGCATGGCGATTCCCAACCGTGAGATGTTGCCGTCATCGTAGGGCGGCGACGCGGCGGAGTCCCGGTATCGGATTCGGCCGTGGCCCCGGGGCGCGCCCTCGCGGCCCGCCTGACGTGCTGTCGTATGGTCACCGTCATGTACTCGGACCGATACGGGCGCGACGTCCTGGACGGGCCCGGGCCGGACGAGAAGGCTCGAGTGCCGGTCGTCGATGCCGTCAAGGGACTGGTCGTCGAGTGCGCCCGGACCGGCTGGTGCGGTGCGGTGGTCGAGTGGCAGAAGGGGGCCGACGGCTGGGCCGTGATCCTCGAGGACCGACAGCGCACCCGCCGTCCATTCGGGTCCGGGACGTCGTTCCTGATCGACGGCGCGCTCGTCACCCTTCGGCGCCCCTTGGCATCCTCCACCGGTGGGCAGCAGCGGACCGCGTCGGGTTCGGTCGCGGTCCCGAATCTCCGCGCCCGAACCGCACGAGCCTCCCGGATCTGGGTGGAGGGCAGGCACGATGCCGAGCTTGTCGAGCGGGTGTGGGGCGCTGACCTCCGCGTCGAGGGCGTCGTCGTCGAGGAGCTGGGCGGGGTGGACGAGCTGCCCGGCCGGCTCCGGGAGTTCGGCCCGGGCCCAGGGCGCCGGGTGGGGGTGCTGGTGGACCACCTCGTGACCGGTTCCAAGGAGACGCGGTTGGCGCAGGATGTGACGGCCGAGTGGGGCGACGACGTGATCGTCCTCGGACACCCGTTCGTCGACGTGTGGCAGGCGATCCGCCCGGAGGTGATCGGGATCCAGGCATGGCCGCAGGTGCCGCGAGGCGTCGACTGGAAGACCGGCGTGTGCGCCGCCCTCGGGTGGGGTCCGGACACCGGGCTGGCGTGGCGACGTCTGCTCGGACGCGTGCACGACTACGGCGATCTCGAGCCGTCGCTGCTCGGCCGCGTCGAGCAGCTCATCGACTTCGTCACGGAGCCGTCCGACGAGGGTGCGTGACGGAGATGGCCGCGGACGGGGCCGTGCGCATGTCGACCATGACGCCGGCCGAGGTGGGTCTGGCTGTCGACTGGGCCGCAGCAGAAGGGTGGAATCCGGGCCTCCGGGATGCCGCCTGCTTCCGTGCCGCAGACCCGGCGGGGTTCCTGATCGGTCGCATCGCTGGCCAGCCGGTCGTCACGATCTCGGCGGTGCGCTACGGGGATGGTTTCGCCTTCCTGGGCCTGTACATCGTGGCGCCGGATCACCGTGAGCGCGGGATCGGCACCCAGGCGTGGAATACCGCCCTGGGAACCCTTCGGGGCAGGGTCGTGGGACTCGACGGGGTCGTGGCCATGCAGGGCTCGTACGCGCGATCGGGCTTCCGGCTCGCGCATCGCAACATCCGGTTCGGCGGCTCGGTCACGAGCCGGGTGGCCGACGCCGCTGGTGTCGTCGACCTGGGCCTGGCCGACCTCGATGACGTGTGCGCCTACGACGAGCCGTGCTTCGGGGCGCCCCGGCGCAGGTTCCTGCGCGCGTGGATCGCGCAGGGCAGCGCCAGCGCGGTAGGAGTGCGCGTGGACGGCGGACTCTCGGGGTACGGCGTCATCCGCACCTGCCGGACCGGATCGAAGATCGGACCGGTCTTCGCGGACAGCGCGGCTATCGCGCGGCTGATCCTTGACGCGCTCCTGTCACGCGAGGCAACGGGTGAGACAGTCTTCTGGGACGTGCCTGAGCCGAACGCGGCGGCGTGTCGCATGGCGGAGGATCTCGGCATGTCGCCCGTCTTCGAGACGGCCCGGATGTACGCGGGCGGTGATCCGGCGATCGCGCAGGACCGCGTCTACGGCGTGACCACTTTCGAGCTTGGCTGAGTCGCGATTCGTGGCCTGCGCGGCGCATGGCAGAACGCACGCCGCGGAAGTACAGTGGCACGACACGTGAAGCGGGGGCGTTGCGACGTCAGGAGGCGGTCGTGGAAGCCAGCGGGGCGGGGGACCTCTACCAGACCCTGAGCGGCTATCTCGCGTACCTGCACGATCGCCTCTCGATCATGGCCCCGGACGTGGCGCGCGTGGCATGCGCACTGTACGACCCCGAGACAGACACGCTGAAGACCTTCATCAACAGCACTCGCGACGGGTACGCGATCCGCGGATACGAGTACCGACTGAGCCAGTCGGCGTCCCTGTCGCACCTGGCGGAGAGCCGCGAGACACGCGTCATCACGGACATCCCCACCGCCCTAGACGACTCGACGCCGCACTCACGCTTCGTCCGGGACGAGGGATTCCTGTCGTCGTTCACCGTCCCGATGCACTACCAGGGCTCGTTCCTGGGGATGCTCTTCTTCGACTCGCGCCGGAACGACACCTTCGATGCCGGCCTTCAGGGCGAGCTGACCGTCTACGCGCAGCTCATCACCGCGGGGGTGGCCGCCGAGCTCATGAACGTCCGTTCGATCATCGGCCGGGTCGAGATGGCGCGCGATCTGACCGAACTGCGCGACATCGAGACGGGCGTCCACCTCGAGCACGTGGCCCGGTACTCGCGACTGATCGCGAGCGCGCTCGTCGAGCCGCTCGACCTCGACGACGAGTTCGTCGAGGCGGTCTTCATGTACGCCCCACTGCACGACGTGGGGATGATCGGCATCCCGGACCGCATCCTCGTCAAGCCGGGCAAGCTCGATGCCGCAGAGTGGGAGATCATGAAGAATCACACCGTGCGGGGCGCGCGAATGGTCGACACCATCAAGGCCGACCTCGGCGTCACCCGGCTCAACCGCGACGACGTGCTGCGCAACATCGTCGAGCTGCATCACGAGACCCTCGACGGCAGCGGCTACCCGCACGGACTCACCGGCGAGGCGATCCCGCTCGAGGCGCGGATCGTGGCGGTCGCCGATATCTTCGACGCACTGACCACGGAGCGTCCCTACCGGCCGTGCTGGTCCCTCGACCAGGCCCTGGAGGAGATGGACCGGCTGGCCGCAGCCGGCAAGATCGACGGCCGGTGCCTCACGGCCCTGGCCTCGCACCCCGTTCAGCTGGAGTCCCTCCTCGTGCGCGACAGCGGGGAGGGGGCGTGATCTCCGAGTCCGCCCAGGTGGTCATCGTCGGCAGCGGCATGGGCGGTGGCACGCTGGCGTGGGGCCTGGCACAACGCGGCATCGACACGCTGGTTCTGGAGCGGGGAGAGGTGCTGCCGCGCGAGCCCGAGAACTGGTCGCCGGAGGCGGTCTTCCTCGACCGCCGGTACAAGCCGACCGAGATGTGGCTCGACGACGAGGGCAACGAGTTCAGCCCGGGAGTCCACTACGTGGTGGGCGGCAACACGAAGGTCTACGGCGCGAGCCTGCCGAGACTGCGGGTCGAGGACTTCTCCGAGACCGTCTACCCGTCAGGCGTGTCACCGGCGTGGCCCTTCTCCTACGCGGACCTCGAGGACTACTACGGCCAGGCCGAGTCCCTGTACCGCGTGCATGGCGTGGTCGGTGAGGATCCGAGCGAGCCCTGGCGCAGCCGGCCCTTCCCGTACCCGGCGCTCGAGCACGAGCCGTACATCGTCGAGACGATCATCCGCCTCGAGGAACAGGGACTGCACCCCTCCAGCACGGCGATGGGCGTGGACATCCGGCCGGGCGGCACCTGCATCCGATGCCAGACGTGCGACGGCTTCCCCTGCCGACTCGGCGCCAAGTCCGATGCCGAGACGTGCGCGCTCGGACCCGCCCTGGCCGGCGGCGGCGTCCGGCTGCGCACGGGTGCACGGATCCACCGCATCGAGACGGGTCCCGCCGGCCGCGTGACGCGGCTGGTCGGCGACGTCGGCGGGGAGCCCATCGTGGTCGATGGCGCGGTGTTCGTGATGGCCGCGGGGGCCGCCAACTCCGCTGCCCTGCTCCTGGCGAGTCGCTCGGTCGACTTCCCGACGGGACTGGCGAACTCCAGCGGCCTCGTCGGCCGCAACTACATGGTGCACAACAACACGCACATCGCGGCCGTGGATCCGCGGCGTCGCAATGACGTCGTGTTCCAGAAGACGATGGCGGTCAACGACTACTACCGCGATCTGGGCGACGGCCACCCGGGCGGGAGCCTCCAGCTGATCGGCAAGGTCCAGGGCTCGATGATGAAGACCCACGCGACCCGCACGCCCCTCAGGGCCCTCAACCGCGCCGCCGAGCGCAGCGTCGAGTGGCTCGTCATGAGCGAGGACCTGCCGTCCGTGCACAACCGGATCACCCTCGACGCCGACTCCCGGATCCAGGTGTCCTGGCGACGCACCAACTACGACCGGCACGAGGCGCTGCTCGCCCAGGCCAAGCGGGTCCTGCGCAAGGCGGGATACGTGGGCGTCTTCGAGCAGCGATTCGGAATCGCGATGAACAGCCACATGTGCGGCACGGCGGTCGCCGGGACCGATCCTGCGTCAAGCGTCCTCGACCCGTGGTGCCGCACGCACGACGTTCCCAACCTGTTCGTCGTCGATTCGTCGTTCTTCCCGTCATCGGGAGCGCAGAACCCCGCCCTGACGATCGCCGCACAGGCCCTGCGCGTCGCCGCAGAGGTGGACTGGTCGTCCGATACCTAGTTCGCGAGGCCTCGCCTCGCGCCAGCGCCCGCACGTTGCTGGCGGCATGATCCGAGCCGGCGACGTCGGCACACGAGATGGGAGCACCATGACAGGCATACGGGCGCGATGGGCGGCAGTCGTGGCGATCGGCGCCCTGGCGCTGGTGCCGGCGGCCGTGACGGCTTCGCCGGCCGCAGCCGACGCCGGGACACTCGTGAGCGCGGACACGTACGTCGACCTGACGTCCCAGCAGCTGACCGATGCCGGGTTCCCGAAGAAGCCGAACGTGACGGGCTGGGGTGGGACCGCATCACTGCCGACGAACGTCGCGGCGCAGTGGCAGGACGTCGTGCTGACCGGCAAGGCACCCGCCTACGCGGCCGTCGGGCAACTCCTGACGATGTCGAGGTTCCGGGCGACCGACACGAACGGCTCCGGAACCATGCAGCCGCTCAACATCACGGCGGTCGTCCAGAAGGACCGCTCGTACACGATGCACTTCCAGCTAGGGTTCCCGGGCACGTTCGGATACGCAGTCGGGTACAGCACGACGGGGACCAGCCCGGAGTTCGTGGGCTTCCAGTTCCAGTTCACGACCACCGGCGACAGCGTCGGCGCACCGGGCGGCTCCAGCACCATCGTCACCCTGAAGGGCCGGAAGCTGGCGGTCGCGGGGTTCACCAGGACGCCGAACGTCGTGGGCTGGGGTGGCACCGCCGCCGTCAGCACGAACCGGGCCAAGGCCGGGGCGCCCGTCACCGTGTCGGGGACGGCACCGGCGGAGCTCGTCCCGGGCACCATCCTCACGCTCGAGCGGTTCATCCCGACCGACAAGAAGGGATCCGGGCACTTCGAGCCGGTCGACAGCGTCCACGCTGCGGTTGCCGCGGACGGGAGCTTCTCGCTTACCTTCGAGGTCAATCTGACGGGCGTGTTTGGCTACTCGCTCGGGGCGGGACTCGACGAGCAGTGGATCGGACTCGAGTTCCAGCTGAAGACGAACTGACGTTGGGAGCCACACGCCCGGCGGCTCTGACCGTCGTCACGGCCAACGTCAACGGAATTCGCGCGGCCGGCCGGCGAGGGGGGCTGCGCTGGCTGGCCGCGGCGGACGCCGACGTGCTGTGCCTGCAGGAGGTCCGGGCGACGCACGAGCAGCTGCACGAGACCCTCGCCGAGTCGCCACTGCGCGGCTGGCATGTCGCCCACGCTCCCGCCCCCCAGCTCGGTCGGGCTGGAGTGGCGATCCTCACCAAGGGGCAGCCCCGTGCTGTCCGCCCCGAAGCGGGTGGTGCCGGTATGTCGGGGCTCGGTCGCTGGATCGAGGTGGACCTCGACACGGCGGTCGGTCCCATCGCGGTGGTGTCCGCGTACGTGCACACCGGCGAGGCCGACACGGCGAAGCAGGACGAGAAGTATGCGTTCCTCGAGGCGATGGACCGCAGGATGTCCCGGCTCCGCACGATCGCCCGGGGGTCGGGTGGCGGGGTACTCGTGTGCGGAGACCTCAACGTCGCGCACCACGAGGTGGACATCAAGAACTGGCGAGGCAACCGGGGCAGGGCCGGCTTCCTGGAGGAGGAGCGCGCCTATCTCGACCGCTGGATGTCCCGGCATTGGGTCGATCTCGGCCGGCGGCACGGCGGTCCCGGTCCGGGTCCCTACACGTGGTGGTCCTGGCGAGGGCGCAGTTTCGACACCGATGGTGGATGGCGCATCGACTACGCCCTGGCCACGACGGATCTCGCCGATCGCTGTCGCTCGGTAGCGGTCGGCAAAGCGCCCACCTACGACGAGCGATGGAGTGACCACGCACCCGTCGTCATCTGCTTCGACTGACCGCTCCGGTCCGGGATGAGGGCCATGACCGGACATGGCGAAGCCCCCTCCGTGGAGGGGGCTTCGCCACTTCGTGCTTCTGGGATCGGTTGTCGACCGGGACGCGTCCCGGGATCAGCCGGGGCTAGAGGTTGCGGGAGAAGATCGCGTCGATCTCCGACCGCTCCGCGGGCGTCAGGGCGAGAGCGCGCTGACGGTCCCACTCCCGGTGGATCTGCCGGCTGCGAGCGCTCTCGTTGTCGAGGGGGCTGGTACCGAACATTGATGCGAAGACTCGTGCGAACGGCTTCACGGAGGATCACTCCTGTAATCGTTGTTGTGTTGTGGTGTCTTTGGGGGGTCTCCCCATCGACATAACGATTGTGTCTCAGATTTGTCGTCAGATCAAACAAATCTGCTCGATTGTGAAGAAGGACACGCAAGATCTTGCAGGAACAGCCGATTATCGGGCACTCAGGCCGGTTGTCGCCCGTCCTCCGCGACGGCCGAGACCCGTGTGCGACGATGCACGCGTCCGGCGAGTGGCATCCGCCGCCCGGCAGACCCGTCGAGGAGGTGGTGGAGATCGCGACCGCCCTGCGCCGCATCACCTACTCGCCTAAGGTCTTCATCCCGCTGACGATGCTGTGCCGGGACCGCTGCGGCTACTGCACCTTCGCGCAGTCCCCGGCCCACCTGCCAGCTGCCTATCTCAGCCTCGAGGAGGTGCTGGCCGTGGCACGGGCCGGCGCCGAGGCCGGGTGCCATGAGGCCCTGTTCACCCTCGGTGAGTTCCCCGAGGACCGCTATGCCGTCGCGCGCGACTGGCTCGATCAGCGGGGCTTCGGATCGACGATCGACTATGTGCTGAGCGCGGCCCAGGTGGTTCTCGACGAGACAGGTCTGCTCCCGCACGTCAACGCCGGCGCCCTCGGGCGCGCCGACCTCGCTCGACTGCGCGCCGTCTCGCCCAGCCAGGGGATGATGATCGAGACGCTCAACCCGGACCTGGCGGCCCACCGTGGCGCACCGGACAAGGATCCGAGTCGACGCCTGGCGACGCTGCACGCGGCCGGTGAGCTGGCGATCCCGTTCACCACCGGAATCCTGGTCGGGATCGGCGAGTCCCGCACCGATCGGCTCGTGGCTCTCGAGGCGATCGCGGCCGCGCACCAGACGTTCGGGCACGTCCAGGAGGTGATCGTCCAGAACTTCGTCCCCAAGCCGGCGACCGCCATGCGCGACCACCCCGCGTGCCCGGTCGATGTGCTCCTCGAGACGATCGAGCTGGCGCGGGGGATCCTGCCCGACGACGTGCACCTGCAGGCACCGCCGAACCTGGTCGACGACCCGGGAGCCCTGCTCGACGCGGGCATCGACGACTTCGGGGGCATCTCGCCGATCACGGCGGACCACGTGAACCCGGAGCGCCCGTGGCCGCACCTGGCCGACCTTCGGGCGATCGTCGAGGCCCGCGGCCTCGCCCTTGCGCCGCGCCTGACGATCTATCCCGAGTACGCCGTCGAGCCCGATCGTTGGCTGGACCCGGGCACCCGCTTCGCCGTGCTGGACCGCAGCGATGCGGAGGGCCTCGGACGAGACGATCCCGGTGCGGTGCTGCCGGAACGCTACGAGGCCGCCGCCAATGTCGGGACCGGTGCCGAGGTCGTCCAGATCGGACGTCGCTCCACCGCCTGGTACTCGGGCGCGGACCGACTGCCGCCCGTCATCGTGCCGGGGGTGGCGAGTGCCGGCAGCGCCGTGCAGGAAGTCCTGACCGGCGTCGAGCTGGGCCAGGAGCCCGGAGTCCTCGAGCTGACCACGCTCTTCGAGGCGAGAGGACGGGAGGTTGCTGCCGTCGCCGAGTTCGCCGATCGCCTGCGCGAGCAGGTCAACGGCGACGTCGTCACCTTCGTCCGGAACCGGAACATCAACTACACCAACGTGTGCACGTTCAAGTGCGCCTTCTGCGGCTTCTCCAAGGGCCCAGCATCCTTGAACCTGCGCGGCAAGCCGTACCTGCTGGCGAACGACGAGATAGCCGACCGCGTCCGGGTTGCGTCCGAGCGTGGCGCGACGGAGGTCTGCCTGCAGGGCGGTATCCACCCCGACTTCGACGGCGAGTACTACGTCGAGGTGTGCCGCACCGTCAAGGCCGCCGTGCCGGACATGCACGTGCACGGGTTCACGGCCCTGGAGGTGACGGAGGGCGCCCGCCGGCTCGGCGAGCCGCTTCGCGACTACCTCGTCCGCATGAAGGAGGCCGGACTCGCCTCGCTGCCCGGAACGGCGGCCGAGATCCTCGACGACTCCATCCGGGAGGTCCTGTGCCCCGACAAGATCACGACGGCTGAGTGGCTCGAGTGCCACGAGACCGCGCACGAGGTCGGCCTGGCGTCTAACGTGACGATCATGTTCGGCAGCGTCGAGCGGCCACATCACTGGGCCCGGCATATCGTCCGCACCCGCGACCTGCAGAAGCGCACGGGAGGGTTCACCGAGTTCGTGCCGCTGCCCTTCGTGCACATGGCCTCGCCCATCTACCTCAAACGTCGAGCCCGCCGCGGACCCACCTGGCGCGAGACCGTTCTCATGCACGCCGTCGGCCGCATCGGTTATCACGGGCACATCGACAACGTGCAGGCCTCCTGGGTGAAGCTCGGCGTCCGGGGAGCCCAGCAGCTTCTCCAGGCGGGAGTCAACGATCTCGGCGGCACCCTGATGGACGAGTCGATCTCGCGCGCGGCGGGTGCGGCGCACGGACAGGGCATCGAGGTCGACGACTTCATGGCCATCACCGAGCCGCTGGGACGGATCCTCAAGCAGCGCACCACGTCGTACCAACTGGTCGCATCGCCGGCCGGCACCCGATCGTGACAGGAGGCATCGCCATGGAGGGCTTGCGCACGATCATGATCGGTGTCCAGCAGACGCTCATCGAGTGCGACGCAGCCGTCGAACCGCCCACGGTGGTCGCGACGGCGGTGATCGTCGTCCGCAACCCGCTGGCCGGCCGAGGCAGTGTTGCCGATCTGTCCGTCCTCGAGGATCTCGGCGCACAGGCTGCCGCCCTGCTGGTCGAGCGTGCCCTGGCGGCGCTGGCGGCATCGGGGATCGCACCGGACGATGTCCGCGGCTACGGGAAGGGGGCCATCGTGGGAATCGACGGTGATCGTGAGCACACCGCGGCCGTCCTGCATCCCAGGTTCGGCGCGCCGGTGCGGGCCGCGATCGGCGGCGGTGCCGACATCATCCCCGGCACCAAGAAGGTCGGCGGACCGGGTGCCTCCATCACGATCCCGATCGGCAACAAGGACGACCGATGGGTGTTCGACGACATGGACGCGATCGACGTGTCCGTCGCCGACGCTCCCAGGCCGCATGAGATCGTTGTCGCGCTCGCCCTCAGCTCGGGTGGCCGTCCCAACGCAAGGGTGCGGAAGCCCGCATAGGAGATCCCGTGTTCAAGGCAATGATCATGCTGACCCGTCGACCCGACATGACTCATGAGCAGTTCGTCGACTGGTGGCTGACCGAGCACGTCCCGCTTGCGTCGGCGCTGCCGGCCGTGCGCAAGGTCGTGCTCAATGTGGTCGACGACGGGCATGAGGCGGCCGGCATCGACGGGATCTCGGAGCTCTGGTTCGACACGCAGGAGGATTTCGAGGCGGCTTACGCGACCGAGCTGGGTCGATCGGTGGCCGCCGACTCGATGGCGCATGTTGCCGGCCGCGTCCGCCTCTTCGTCACCGAGAACGAGTACGCCGGCCAGGGATGAGCCGAACCGGCCAGGGGAAGCCACGCGGGGACTACTCCACCCGCTCGTTCGTCGGCACGCCGGCCACCGCACCCGGCCCCGTCGGCCCGCAGATGCTGCGGGCCATGGGTGCCATCCGGCGGAACCCGCTGGCCTACCTCGAGCGCACCTGGCGGCAGTACGGCGACGTCGTGCAGTTCCCGATCCCACGCCCGCCGAGCTACCTCGTCAACGACCCCGAGGGCGTGCGCAGGGTGCTCGTGGGCAACGCCCGCAACTACGGCAAGTCGACCATCCAGTACCGAGCGCTGTCGCTCGTCACCGGCGAGGGCCTGCTCGTGGCGGACACCCCGGCGTGGCGCAGGCAGCGGCCACTGGTCCAGCCGGCCTTCCACCACGAGACCCTGGAGAGGATCGTGGCGCACGTCGACGTGGCCGTGGCACGCATGTTCGCGAGGTGGGACGCCGTTCCCTCCGACGCCACCGTCGACGTCGACGAGGCAATGATGCACGCGGCCCTCGAGGTCGTCGGGCACGCGCTGTTCGGAACCGACCTGTCCGCTGACGCCGAGCGACTGGCGAGCGCAACGCTGTCCGCCCTCGATGTCGTCATCGCGCGCGCCCGGGTGCCGATCACTCCGCCGGCCTGGATTCCGACTCCCGGGAACCGCAGGCTGTCGTCGTCGGTCCGCGAGCTCGATGGGGCGGTCGGCCGGATGATGGACGACCGCCGGCGACGTCCGGCCGACGTGCCCGCCGACATGCTCGACCTGCTGATGGCCACCACCGACGAGACGGGCGCGGGCCTGGGCGTCCGCGAGATACGGGACCAGGTGGTGACCTTCATCGTCGCCGGGCACGAGACGGTGGCCAGCGCGCTGACATGGGCTTGGGCCCTGCTGGCCACGCACCCGCAGGAGCAGGCGCTGCTGCAGGAGGAGGCCGACGCGGTACTGGGCGGCCGGTCCGCTACGTTCGACGACTACGGGCGACTGCCGCGAGCTCGTGCCGTTCTCGACGAGGCGCTGCGGCTCGTATCCGCCGGCGTGGCTGATCACCCGCTCATCCCTCGGCGACGACGAGGTGGGTGGTCACGCGATCCCCGGCTCGGCCCTGGTGATCCTGAGCCCGTGGCTGCTCCACCGCCATCCCGGCCTGTGGCCCGAAGCCGAGCAGTTCCGCCCGGCTCGATTCCTCGACGGAGACGTGGACCGGAGCGCATTCATCCCGTTCGGAGCCGGGCCGCGGCTGTGCATCGGCCGGGACTTCGCCTACGTGGAGGGCGTGCTGATGCTGGCGGCGATCGCCGGCCGCTACACGCTCTCTCTGCCGCCAGGAGCCTCGATGCCTGCGGCCGCACCCCTCGTGACCGTCCGCCCGGTAGGGGGACTGCCCATGCGCGTGGCTCGTCGCTGAGCCGACGTGCGGGACGCCAGGCCGAGATCAGCCCTTGGTGATGTAGTCCATGAGCGCTGCGCGCTCGCCCTCGAGCTCGCCGAGCCGGGACTTGACCACGTCTCCGATGCTGACGATCCCGAGGAGCGAGCCCTCCGGATCCGTGACCGGGATGTGCCGCACTCGCTTCTCGGTCATCACTCCCATCAGCTCGTCGACCGGCGTCTCGGGCGGCGCGCAGTAGACGTGCGACGTCATGATGGACGCAACAGGCCTCGTGAGCGACTCGGCACCGTGGGTCAGCGCATGGACGACGTCGCGCTCCGAGACGATGCCCGTGATCGTGCGGCCGTCAGCCGAGACCACGAGAGCGCCGACGTTGTGCTCCGCGAGCATCGCGATGAGATCCGCGACCGTTGCGTCGGGTTGGATCGTCGCCACGAAGCCGCCCTTGGCGGCGATGATGGTGGACAGTTGCATGTGTACCTCCGGCGTCCATCGTGCCCTGCAACGATGCAAATGTCACTACTGCCCCGCGGATTGCCCCTCCGGTGGGCGCATGAGCCCGACCAGTTGCTCATGCAGCAGGCCGTTCGACGATAGTGCGGAGCCGCCGCGGATCGCCGGACCCCCGTCGTACGCGGTGAGGCGTCCGCCCGCCTCCTGCACGATCGGTACGAGGGCTGCCATGTCGTAGTTCTCGAGCTGCGGCTCCGCCGCCACGTCGACGGCCCCCTCGGCGACCATCATGTGCGACCAGAAGTCCCCGTACGCTCGCTGCCGCCAGGTCGTGCCCAGCAGGCGCGCCAGGCCCGTCGCGGCACCCCGCTCCTCCCAGCCGATCGCGTCGGAGTACGAGAAGGAGGCGTCGGCGAGGTCGGACACACGGCTGACCTGGAGGCGTCGCGGCGCGACGGCACCGGGTTCGATGACGAAGGCCCCCGTGCCGCGTGCGGCCCACCAGCGGCGCGCGAGGGCCGGAGCAGACACGACCCCGACCGTCACCTCGTCGTCCTCGAGGAGCGCGATGAGCGTCGCCCAGACCGGCACACCGCGCACGTAGTTCTTGGTGCCGTCGATGGGGTCGAGGATCCACTGCCGGCGGGATGTGCCCTCCGTGCCGAACTCCTCGCCGAGCACGGAGTCGTCGGCTCGGAACCTGGCCAGCGTCTCGCGCAGCGCGAGCTCGACGGCACGGTCAGCCTCGGAGACGGGGGAGAGGTCCGGCTTCGTCTCGACGAGCAGGTCGCTCGCCCGAAAGCGGCTCATCGACAGTCGGTCGGCGATGTCGGCGAGCGAGAGGGCGAGCTGCAGGTCGTCCGGCGACGTGTCGAGGGGCAGGGTCACCGTCGAAACCTATCCTGACGAAGTACGGCCGAATGCTCATGGATCGGTCCGCGTCCTGCCTACAGTGATCCCGTGGATTCCTTCCTCGACACGATCGACGGCCTGCCAGTGCACGCGATCGTGGTCCACGCGGCCGTCGTGCTGGTCCCCCTGACGGCGCTGGGAGCGATCCTGATGGCCGCGGTGCCGTCCTTCTCCCGGCGATTCGGGCCGCTGGTCGTGCTCGTCGGTGGGGCCGCGGCGGCGACGTGCTTCGTGGCGAAGGCGTCCGGCGAGCAACTCGCCGCCCGCGTCGGGCTGCCCGAGCAGCACGCGAGCGTCGCCGACGACATGCCCCTGGTGGCCACGGTCCTCTTCGTGCTGCTCCTCGTGTTCTGGCTGTTCGACCGGGGGATCCCCTTGAACCGCAGCCGACCGTTCTGGCTGGTCCTGCTCGCGGTCGCGCTCGCCGTCATGTCGGTGCTCGCCCTGTGGTGGGTGTTCCGCGTCGGGCACACCGGCGCGCAGGCGGTCTGGACCACGGTGATCGAGGGCACGACCCCGAGCGGCTAGAGGGCCGGCTCGTCGTCCGGGACGGTCGACCGGCTTCGGATGAGTCGACGCAACGAGTCGATCCGTGCCTTGACCCCGGGGGACTCCACGTCGTTCAGGGCGCAGTCGGGCTCGTCGTGCGAGCACGAGCGGGGGCACTCATCGGTCAGCACGGCGAGGTCGGGATACGCCTGGATGACGCGCGTGACGTCGACATGCGCCAGGCCGAATGACCGGATCCCCGGAGTGTCGATGATCCAGCCGCCACCGGTGAGGTGGATCGCCTCGACGCTTGTCGACGTGTGCCGACCGCGGCCGGTCACGGTGTTCACCCGGCCGGTCGACCGGTCCGCCGACGGCACGAGGTTGTTGACCAGGGTCGACTTTCCGACGCCCGAGTGACCCACGAGCACGGTGCGCTCGCCCGCGAGGGCTGCTCGCAGCGCCCCGGGGACCTGCTTGCCGGCGATGATGAACACCGGCAGCTCGAGTGGTCCGTACATCCCAAGGAGCTCGTCCGCGGACTTGAGGTCGGTCTTCGTCAGGACGAGCATCGGCTCTATGCCCGCATCGAGCGCGGCGACCACGGCACGATCGATCAGGCCGGTCCGAGGCTCCGGGTCCACTGTGGCGCTGACCACCGCGAGTTGGGTGGCGTTGGCGACGACGACGCGCTCGACCGGATCGTTGTCGTCCGCGGTCCGGCGCAGGGTCGAGGTGCGTTCGAGTCGCCGGACGATCCTGCCCTGGGTGTCGGTGTCGCCAGTCACGTCTCCGACCACGTCGACGCGGTCGCCGACCACGATTCCCTTGCGGCCGAGTTCGCGGGCCTTGACCGCGTAGATGCCGGTGCCGTCGTCCAGCTCGACGGTGAAGCGGCCCCGATCGACCGTCACGACCATCCCCACGAGGGCTTCAGCGTGGTCGGGACGGTCCTTGGATCTCGGGCGGGACTTGCCGCGTCCGGGTCGGACGCGGACATCGTCCTCGTCCAGGAGGTGGTGCTTTCGCGTCACGCGCCGTGGACCGCACTGCCCGCGGACGCGGTCATCGACGCCCAGCGTCGCGGGAAGTCGGGGAGGGTCTTGGCGGTGGTCTCGACCTCGGCGATCTGGATGCCGGGAACCTGCAGTCCCAGGATGGCCGCCGAGGTCGCCATCCGGTGGTCGCCGTAGGTGAGGAACTCACCGCCGTGCAGCGGCCGGGGGTTCACGATCAGCCCGTCGTCCGTCTCGGTGACATCGCCGCCGAGGTTGTTGATCTCGGTGCGGAGGGCGGCCAGGCGGTCCGTCTCGTGACCGCGCAGGTGGCTGATGCCGCGCAACCGGCTGGGCGACGTGGCGAGTGCGGCGAGTGCGGCGATCGTCGGGGTCAGCTCGCCGACCTCGTGCAGGTCCACGTCGATGCCACCGATCTGCGCCCCGCCCGTGACGGTGAGGGAATCCGCCCCGAGCTCGACCGTGGCGCCCATCGCCTCCAGCAGCCCGCGAATGGCGTCGCCCGCCTGGGTGGTCCGGATCGGCCAGTGGGGGACCACGACGCGTCCGCCGGTGACGAGCGCGGCCGCGAGGAAGGGCGAGGCGTTGGAGAGGTCGGGCTCTATGGTCCTGTCGATGGCGGTGAGGTCGTGCGGGTCGACGTGCCAGACCGCGGGACCCGAGCGCCGCACAATGACCCCGTGCTCGGCGAGCATCGCAATGGTCATCTCGATGTGCGGCATGCTCGGGATGGCGGCACCGACGTGATGCACGGTGACGCCCGTGTTGAAGCGGGCGGCGCTCAGGAGCAGGGCGGAGACGAACTGACTCGACTTGGACGCGTCGACGGTCACCTCGCCGCCGAGCAGCTCGCCGGTGGCACTGATGGAGAACGGGAGCCGGCCCGTGCCCCGGTCGTGAACATCGGCACCGAGTTCCTTCAGTGACTCGATGACGGTCGCCATGGGGCGTCGCCGCGCCTGGGCGTCTCCGTCGAACGTGATCTCGCCGTGCGCGAGCGTGGCCAGCGGCGGAAGGAACCGCATCACGGTGCCGGCCAGTCCGACGTCGATCGCGGCAGGACCGCGCATGAAGTGGGGCGTCACGCGAACGTCGATGTTGCCGACGCCATGACGCTTGAGGACGCGGATGTCGTTGCCGAGCGCGCGCAGGCCCTCGAGCATGAGTGCGGTGTCCCGCGCCTCAAGCAGGCCGGTGATGGTGCTTGGCCCGTCGGACAGGGCGGCGAGGATGAGGGCGCGGTTGCTGGCCGACTTGGATCCGGGGACGTCGACGACGGCATCGACGGGACTCGATGCCGTGGGTGCGGGCCACAGGTCCGGCTTCGTCGCGTTCTCGGTCGTTGTCATTGGCGCAAGGCTAGCGTCCAGGGGGCCACGTGGCGTCGTCCGAGCCCCGGTGGTATTCGCATAGCCTGTGAGGATGGACCGGTCTCCGGACGTCGACGACCTTCTCCCGGACCTGGGCATCGCCGACGTGATGAGGCAGCGACCCCTCGGGATCGGCTCCGTCCGGCACGCCATCCGCATCGCCGTCGCCGTCACGGTCTCGATGGTGGTCGCGACCGCGGTCTCGCAGAGCGAGTTCGCCCTCTTCGCGCCGATCACGACGCTGCTCGTCGTCCAGTCGTCACCGTGGTCGACTCTCGGCGTGTCCGTGCAGCGGATCCTCGGCACCGGCATCGGCGTGCTGGTCGCGTCCGTATGGGTCAATCTGGTGGGCCTGACGTGGTGGTCGTTCCTGCTGGGAGTGCTGGTCGCCCTCCTCATCGCGCGCCGCCTGCCCTGGTCGCTCGGCGGGCAGCTGCAGATCCCCGTGGCTGTCGTGTTCGTCCTCGCTCTGGGCCCCAATTCCCTGGGCGCCGACCTGTGGCGCGTGGTCGACGTGGTCATCGGCGGGTCGATCGGCCTGGCCGCGGTCTTTGTCTTCCCGACGCGACCGAAGCCGGACTCCTTCGAGGCCGCGATGCGTGCATACCGAGATGGTGTGGTCGAGGCGTTGAGCAGCGTCGGGGCCGGATCGGGCACCCTGAGCCATCCGCTTGCGCGAGACGAGATGCACGACTACGTGGTGGCGAGTCGACGACTGCGCGGACTGGCCGACGTCGCACGTTCCGAGCTCGTCCGCCTGGTCGAGAGCTCGCACCTGAACACCCGCGCCGGTGAGGTGCCCGCCGAGCTCGAGGGGCACGCGGCGCGACTTCGGCGCCTCTCGGGGATCGGCGTCCAGGTGAGGGGCGTGGTCGGAGCGGCCAACCGGCTGTACGACCGCGAGGGACCCGCGCCCGCGCTGAGTGGAGGGCGGCTGCGCGCCCTGATCGAGGAGGAGGTCGCCCTGATGGAGTGCGTGCTCGGTGGCGCCGGCCTGCCCGTGCGCGGCATCGACCGCGGCGAGGCCGAGCGCCGCAGCCGCGACCTCCAGGCGCGCCTGCGCAGCACGGCCGAGGACCTGGCCCATCGCCACGACGGCTTCGGCGGCGTACTGGAGCCGGTCTCCATCCTCGGGCGCATCGATCACATCCGCGGCCAGCTGGACGACTTCCCGGCATGGCAGGCTTGAGCCATGTGCGGGCGCTACGCGGCGGCCAAGGATCCCGCCGCACTTGTCGAGGAGTTCGAGGTCGCCGGTGCGCCGGAGGAGGCGCTCCATCCCGACTACAACGTGGCACCGACGAAGAAGGTGTACGTCGTCGTCCAGAAGGAGCCCAGTGCCGGCAGGTCGCTCGCCGTGGCGAGGTGGGGCCTGGTCCCGTCCTGGGCCAAGGACCCGTCCATCGGCTCGCGCATGATCAACGCCCGCGCCGAGACAGTCGGCGAGAAGCCGGCCTTTCGTCGTGCCTTCAGCAAGCGGCGCTGCCTGGTCCCGGCCGACGGCTACTACGAGTGGTACCTGCCGACGTCGCCGGACGCCCCGACCGGCAAGGGCGGGAAGCCGCTCAAGCAGCCGTTCTACATCCATCCCGCCGACGGCTCGTCGCTGGCCATGGCCGGGCTCTACGAGTGGTGGCGCGATCCGACGCGCGACGAGGGCGACCCCATGGCCTGGCGCTTGACGTGCACGGTGATCACGACGGACGCCTCGGACGAGGTCGGCCGGATCCACGATCGCATGCCGATGACCATTGCGAGGGAGAACTGGGCGCAGTGGCTCGATCCGGGATGCGGATCGGCCGAGGCCGCTCCACTGCTGACTCCGGCGATGACCGGCCGACTGGATGCGTACCCCGTCTCGACCCTCGTCAACAGCGTGCGGAACAACGGTCCGGAGCTGCTCGAGCCGCTGCCTTCCGAGGACGCCGCCCCGGGCGCCCTGTTCTGATGGCAGTGCGGGTCGTCGACATCGCGACGTCCGCAGGGATCGCCCGAGCCCACTGGCACGGGCGGCGCGCGAGCCCGACCCTGGTCCTCGGGCATGGCGCCGGAGGAGGAGTGGAGGCCCCCGACCTGCAGGTGATCGCCCGCGCGGTCTGGTCGGCTGGCCTGCCGGTGATCCTGGTCGAGCAGCCGTGGCGGGTGGCCGGCCGACGGATCGCGCCGCACCCGGCGGCACTGGACCGAGCCTGGCTCGACGTGGTACGGGGCCTGTCCCTTCGGGGGCCTGTGGTCGTGGGCGGGCGCTCCGCGGGCGCGCGCGTGGCCTGCCGGACCGCGGAACGAACGGGCGCGATCGCGGTGGTCTGCCTCGCCTTTCCTCTGCATCCGCCGGGGCGGCCGGAGCTAAGCCGTGCGGACGAGCTCGTCCGCGTCCAGGTGCCTGTCCTGGTGGTCCAGGGCTCGCACGATCCCTTCGGGACGGCCGACGAGGTGCGGACAGCAGCGCCCGGGGCGCGCGTGGTTGACGTACCGGGCGCGGGCCACGCGCTGAGGAGTGGGACGGGTCACGAGACCACGTTCCCCCTCGACGTGGTCGACTTCCTCCGCAGCCTCGGGAATGATCGTTCCGGGGCCCGTGTTGTGGCCGGTGTGCTGCTGATCGCCGCGCCCGAAGGGGGCCTGCCCACCCTGGACTTCGCGCGGGCCGGCGTCGGGCTAGGCTCGGCGACGATGAGTGACGACGCCCCGCAGAGCGGTCAGGCACAGCCCCCCGACCCGGCACCTGCCGAGTCGTCGGAGGATCGCTCGGCACGCTTCGAGCGGGATGCGATGCAGTATCTGGACCAGTTGTACGGCGCCGCGATGCGCATGACGCGCAATCCAGCCGATGCCGAGGATCTGGTCCAGGAGACGTACCTGAAGGCGTTCGCCGCCTTCGCATCGTTCTCGGACGGCACCAACCTGAAGGCGTGGCTGTTCCGCATCCTGACCAATACGTACATCAACATCTACCGCAAGAAGCAGCGCCAGCCGTTCCAGACGGGTACCGATGACCTGACGGACTGGCAGATCGCCGAGGCCGAGAGCCACACGTCTCGTGGCCTTCGCTCGGCCGAGGCCGAGGCGCTCGACCGGCTCGCTGACGCCGACGTGGTGGAGGCCCTGGCGGCCGTCCCCGAGGATTTCAGGATGGCGGTCTACCTGGCCGACGTCGAGGGGTTCTCGTACAAGGAGATCGCCGAGATCATGGGTACTCCCGTTGGCACGGTCATGTCGCGCCTGCACCGCGGTCGCAAGCTCCTGCGCGAACTGCTCGAGGACTATGCGATCGAGCGCGGGCTGATTCCGGCCGCCATCGCACCCGACGGAGGTGACGAGTCGTGAGCTGCGGACAGCCCCACGAGACCGATTGCTCCGAGGTCCTGGAACTGGTCTACGGCTTCCTCGACGGCGAGGTCGGCGACGATGACCGTGCGCGCATCGCGCAGCACCTCGACGAGTGCGGCCCATGCCTGCGTCAGTACGGGCTCGAGCAGGCTGTGAAGGCGCTGGTCCAGCGCTCCTGCGTGTGCGAGCATGCGCCCGAGCGGTTGCGCGTCCAGATCGTCGCGCGCATCCGCCAGATCAGCATCACGTACCGGTCCGACGCTTTCGGCGAGTAGGAGCACACGTGGAACAGACCGTTCGCGCCGAGATGGTGGCCTCCGTGCACTCGGTGGTCGCCGAGGTGGGCGAAGAGGTGGTCATCGGTGACACCCTGGTCATCCTCGAGTCGATGAAGATGGAGATCCCCGTGCTGTCCGAGGTGGAGGGCGTGGTCACCGAGATCAGCGTCTCGCCGGGTGACGTCGTCCGCGAGGGCGACATCATCGCGATCCTGCTCTAGGGGGTCGGCACACTGCGGCGATAGGCGAGCAGCTGCACGTCCGGTCGTGGCTCCCAGTCCCGGTCCGGCATCCGCTCGAAGCCGAGTCGCCGGTAGAGGCGGTGCGCCGCCTCGTTCCCGTCGATGACGCTGATCACCAGCGCCTTCGCGCCCGTCTCCATGGCCCGCCGCTCGCAGGCGTCGACCAGGGCCTCGCCCACGCCGGACCGCCACTTCGCCGGTGCCACGGCAAGGAATCGGAACTCCAGCTCACCGTCCTCGCGGATCTCCGCGAACGGGCTGCCGGCCGGGCAGACGGTGACCGTTCCGACCACCTCCCCGGCCCGCTCGGCGACGAGCAGCTCGGCGTACTCGGCACGGACGCCCGCATCGCGCAGGGTGGCCGCGTACTCGTCGGCGGGGTCGAGGTGGCCGCCGTGCGCATACGCCTCCACGCACATGTCGCCAACGAGCTCGAGGTCGGCCGCGACGGCCGACCGGATGACGAGGTCCCGTGGATCAGCCACGGTGCAACTATGGCCGAATCGACGAGCAGCTCACGCACCGGCCCGGGAGAGCGTCTCGAGGATGCCGATGAACGCGTCCAGGCCAAGAGCGAAGCCCTCGTCGTCGATGTGGCGCCGACGGCTGCGGCGGAGAGCCTCGCTCAGCGTCGGGTATCGGCGTCGATAGGAGGCGCTCGCCCCCGTGAATCCGGCCGCGAACGGCTCGACCGCAGAGCCGAGGGCGAGATTGTCGAGCAGGGCCATGCACGGCATCACCGTGTCCATGGGCAGGCCCGCGCGCACCAGGCAGGCGGCCACCGGCTCGTACACGTCGAGGGCGTGGTCCGCATTGATGGAGCGGGAGATGATGATGGTGGCGGCGACCGGATGGCTGCGGTAGGCATCGCGGTACGCATGCGCGAAGCGCCGCAGTGCGGCCAGCGGATCCGGGTCGTCCAAGGTGCCGAGGTCGATGGCTGCGTTGATGCGCGCGTGCACGAGCGCCAGGACGTCGTCGATCCCCGTGACGTGCGCATAGAGGGACGGAGCCTGCACTCCCAGATCGGTGGCCAGCGCGCGCATCGTGAGCGCCGACTCCCCGGTCGCGTCGTCGAGGATCTTCAGGGCCGCCTCGCCGATGCGGGCACGCGTCACGGGCGCGCGGTGCATGGACGTCACTCCCTGGCCTCGTCGGGACATTGCGCTCATGAGAACGCAGATTACGAATGCGTAAAACGCTTTACGCGGCCAAACTAACGGCGTTAGTCTCCGGTTTCTCGACGATCGAGTCAAGCATTCTGGAGGATGAGTGAGCGCAGCGACCCCGGCACTGTGCATCGAGGGCGTGTCCAAGGCCTTCGTGACGCCCGAGGGTGGCGAGGTGCGTGCACTCGACGACGTCAGCCTTGACATCGCGGACGGATCGTTCATGGTGCTGCTGGGTCCGTCGGGATGCGGCAAGACGACGCTGCTGCGGTGCATTGCCGGCCTGGAGACCCCGGATGCGGGCAGGATCCTGCTGAAGGACGAGCGCATCGACGATGTTCCGGTGTGGAAGCGCCGGGTGAACACGGTCTTCCAGTCGTATGCGTTGTTCCCGCACATGACCGTGGCGCAGAACATCGCGTTCGGACTCGAGATGGACAAGGTCGCGAAGGGCGAGATCGAGCGACGTGTCGGCGAGTCGCTCGAGATGGTGCGCCTTTCGGGTCTCGGCTCGAGGCGCCCCTCGCAGCTGTCCGGCGGCCAGCAGCAGCGAGTCGCCCTCGCCCGTGCGCTCGCGAAGGATCCCCAGGTGCTGCTTCTCGACGAGCCGCTGTCCGCCCTGGACCTGAAGCTCCGTCGCGGCATGCAGTCGGAGCTCAAGCGGCTGCAGCGCGAGACGTCGATCACCTTCGTGCTCGTGACCCACGACCAGGGCGAGGCGATGGCGATGGGGGACCAGGTTGCCGTCTTCGACTCGGGACGAATCGTGCAGCGGGGCGAGCCGGAGGAGATCTACCGCAATCCCCGAACCGCGTTCGTGGCCGACTTCATCGGCGAGGCCAACCTGCTGGCCGGCGTTCGCGACGGGGCGAAGCTGACGATCGAGGGGCTCGGCGCCGTCGACCCGGCGGCACTGGCGAACCCGGAGGCGATCGAGACGGGTTCGGTGATGGTCGCGATCCGACCGGAGAACGTGCTGCTGACCGAGGTTGCCGACGGTCCCGGCGTCGTCTCCGACGTGACCTTCGTCGGCGGTGACGTGCACGTCGACGTGGACCTCGGGAAGAACCGCCTCACGGTTCGCATCCCCTCGCACGGGGCGAGGCCCCCGCAGGCGGGCAGCCGCGTCTCTCCCGCGTTCCTGCCCCGATCACTGCGCATCATGGCGGATGCGTGAGCACGGAGCAGGAGTCGGCAAAGCCGGTCGACACGCGCACGGCCGGCCAGGGTTCCTGGTGGGCCGGCATCCCCGGAGTCGCCTACCTGGTCGCCCTGGTCCTCGGACCCCTCATCATCATCGTCGTCTACTCGTTCCTGAGCCGGGCGAAGTTCGGTGTCGGAGTCAAGTGGACGTTCAGCATCACGCCGTACCTGGACCTGCTGTTCAGCGAGTCCCTTGCGGGTGGTCGGTCGTTCGATGCCACCTACCTCGAGATCATCGGCAACTCGTTCCTGTACGCGCTGGTGACGTCGGTCGTGTGCCTCGTGCTGTCCGTGCCGGTCGCGGTCTGGATGGCGACGAGACCCGAGCATCGCAGGACCGTTCTCGTCTTCGCGGTGACGATCCCGTTCTGGACGAGCCTGCTGATCCGGACCTACGCGTTCATCATCATCCTTAACGACAACGGCCCGATCAACGCATCCCTGCAGTGGCTGCACCTGATCTCGAGCCCGATCGGCATGCTCTACACGCCGTTCGCGACAGTGGTCGGACTGGTGTACACCTTCCTGCCGTTCATGATCCTCCCGATCTACGCGTCGGCCGAGCGCTTCGACTTCCGCCTCGCGGAAGCGGCGTACGACCTGGGTGCCAACCGATGGACCGTGCTGATGCGCATCGTCCTGCCGTCGGTCCGGCCAGGAATCATCGCCGGCATGCTGCTGGTGTTCATCCCGGCACTGGGATCCTTCCTCGCGCCGGAGCTGCTCGGCGGCGGCAAGACATCGATGATCGCCAACGTGATCGCCGCCCAGTTCGGTGCGTCGCGCAACTGGCCCTTCGGCGCGGCACTCTCCGTCCTGCTCCTCGTGATCACCATGCTCATTCTCGTCATCTTCGCCGTGGTGGCCCGTCGAGCCTCGAGGAACGGTGGCAGCGCCAACTGGGAGGCGATGCTGTGAGCTCCGAGCCGACCCGGCGCCGCCGGCGTGCCCACGGCACGGGCGAGGCGCTTCGCGACTTCCCGACCTTCCGCCTCGTCTCCTACCTGGTGTTCGCCTTCCTCTACCTGCCGCTCGTCTTCGTCGTCGCATACTCGTTCAACTCCAACCGCGTGGTGACCGTGTGGAAGGGTTTCTCGCTCTCCTGGTACGGCGAGGTGCTGGGGAACGACGACATCCAGCGTGCCCTGATGAACTCGCTGCGGATCGCTCTGGTGGCGACCATCGTGTCGGTCCTCATCGCGACGGGGCTGGCGATCGGGCTGCTGCGCATGCACCGAGCGGGGCGCACCTTCGCGTGGGCGCTGATCGGGGCGCCCCTGATCATCCCCGAGATCGTCTTCGCCATCGGCACCCTGGCGCTGTTCGTGCAAGTGCGCGTTCCGCTCGGCGTCAACGCCATCACCCTTGCCCACATCGCCTTCTGCGTCCCGTTCGCGCTGCTGCCGATCCGCGCGCGCCTGCGGGGGGTCGACGTGGCGGTCTACGAGGCGGCGGCCGACCTGGGCGCGAACGAGTGGATCATCTTCCGGCGCATCACCCTGCCGCTGCTGATGCCCGGAATCGTGGCCGGCGCCCTGCTCGCCTTCATCATCAGCCTCGACGACTTCATCGTCAGCTACTTCCTCGCCGGGCCGGGAGGCACCACGCTTCCGGTCTACATCTTCGGGATGATCCGAAACGCCATCACGCCCGGGGTCAATGCGCTGTCGACGCTCCTCCTGGCAGCCAGCGTCATCATCGTCACCGTCTCGTATCTACTCACACGGAAGAAGAGGTAACGGCATGGCACGCAACACGGCACGGCGCAGGATCGGAGGGGTGCTCGCGATCGGGGTCGCGGGAGTCCTGGCACTTGCCGCATGCGGCGGCGAGACCACCGTTGGCGGTGAGGCTCCGGCGGCGAGCGATGCTCCGGCCGCGTCCGCCCCGGCGAGCACGGCGGCGTCCGAGGCGGCATCAGAAGCGCCGGCTGTGGACTTCCCGACCCCCAACGGCGGCGAGGTGAACCTGTACAACTGGACCGACTACATCTCTCCGGAGCTGCTCAAGCGGTTCGAGGCCGAGACCGGCATCACGGTCAACCTCGACAACTACGACAGCAACGAGACGATGCTGGCCAAGCTGCAGGCCGGCGGCGCCAACTACGACGTCATCGTGCCCAGCGACTACATGGTCAAGCAGATGGTCGAACTGGGGCTGCTCGAGGCGGTCGCTCCCTCGTCCTTCCCGAACGGCGCCAACATCAAGCCGGAGTTCCTCGACGTCTACTTCGACCAGGGACGCCAGTACACCGCGCCGTACATGTACGGCACGACCGGCATCGCCTACGACCCGACCAAGACCAGCAGTCCGGTCACGAGCTGGGCCGACTTCTTCGCGGCCGACAACCCGGCCGCCGGCAAGGTCGGCACCCTGAACGACCAGGTCGAGGTCATCCACGCGGCTCTTCGCGCCGTGGGAGCGCAGCCCTGCTCGACCGACAAGGCCGACTACATCAAGGTCGAGGAGCTGCTCAAGAACTGGAAGCCGGCGGTCGCCGTCATCAACTCCGACGGTGTCATCGGCCGCATGGCCAGCGGCGAGCAGACGATGCACATGATGTGGAACGGGGCGTTCACCCGCGCTCAGGCGGACAAGCCCGAGCTCGAGTACGTCTACCCGACCGAGGGCCTGAATCTCTGGCAGGACAACTTCGCGATCCCGGTGGGTGCCCAGAACATGGACAACGCCAAGATCTTCATCAACTGGATGATGGACCCGAAGAACATCGGCGAGGCGACGAACTTCGTGGGCTACGACAACGGCATCACCGGCTCGGACGCCTATATGACGCCTGAGCTCGCGAGCAACCCGGCGGTCATCATTCCCGAGGAGTCCAAGGCGCTGGCGACTCCGACCGAGGGCTGCCCGGTCGAGGCGATCGACCTGTACGACCAGGTCTGGACCGGCTTCAAGAAGTAGCAGCGCCGGCAGATCCGGCGGGGGAGGACCGTCCCCCGCCGGGTCCGCCGCGTTCACGGACCAACCGATGCCGGAGGAGAAGCAGTGACCATCACCCGAATCGAGAACGCGACGGCCTGGACCGGGATCCGGTCCGGCGACGGGTCGTACGTCGAGTCGGACGCGATCGCGTTCAGTGACGCCGGGGTGCTCGCCCTCGGAGAGTCCGCTCGCGCCATGGCCGCCGACGTCGTCATCGATGCGCAGGGCGCCTTCGTCTGCCCGGCCTTCGGCGATGGTCACGTGCACGCGATCCCAGGCGGGTTCGAGCGGCAGCTTGCCCCGGTGCGGGACCACGCGACGCCGCGCGAGCTCGCGAGTGCGGTGGGGGCATGGGCCGCCGAGCATCCGGACGTCGAGTGGATCCGCGGCGAGGGGTTCGACCACACGCTCGCGCCGGGGGGCATCTTCCACGCCGCCTGGCTCGACGAGGTCATCGACGACCGTCCCGTGGTCCTGCGTGCCACCGACTACCACACGGTGTGGGTCAACTCCGAGGCCCTTCGCCGGGTCGGCTACTCGGCGACGACCCCCCAGCCGCACGACGGGGAGATCGTGCGCGATGACGAGGGCGAGCCGATCGGGACGCTGCGGGAGTGGGGGGCCTGGAAGCCCGTCTACGGACTGATGCCGGCCATCACGCGAGAGCAGGGAGTCGAGGCGCTGCGTCACGCGTCGAGCAGCTTCAGCGCAGCGGGCCTGACGTGGATCCAGGATGCCTGGGTCGAGCCCCACGATGTGGACCTGTGGCTCGCTGCGGCAGCAGAAGGAGCGCTCACGTTCCGGGCCGACCTCGCCCTGTGGTGCGATCCGAACTCCTGGCGCGAGCAGCTCGGTCACTTCGAGGCGACTCGCGAGCGGGTGGCCCGGGAGGCACCCGGCCGCCTGACCGCCGGCACCGTGAAGTTCTTCGCCGACGGCGTCATCGAGTCAGGGACGGGCGCGATGCTCGAGCCGTACTGCGACTGCCCCCATTCCAGCGGTCTGCCGAACTGGGACCCCGACGAGCTCAAGGCGGCCGTGGCGGCCGTCGACGCCCTGGGCTTCAGCCCGCACATCCACGCCATCGGCGACGCGGCCGCCCGGATGGCCCTGGACGCCATCGAGCACGCCAACTCGACGAACGGGGCGCGGGACCGGCGTGCCGTCATCGCCCACACCCAGATCGTCGATGAGGCCGACATCGACCGCTTCGTCGAACTGGGCGTGATCGCGAACTTCGAGCCGTACTGGGCGAAGTTCGACTCCTGGCAGTCCGAGCTCACCGCACCCCGCCTCGGCGACGAGCGCACCGCCCGGCAGTACCAGATCCGGTCCATCCTGGCGACGGGGGCGCCGGTGTCCTTCGGCAGCGACTGGCCCGTGACGACGTATGCGCCGCTGGACGGCATCCAGGTGGCCGTGTCCCGGCAGATGACGGAGGGGGACTTCCTCGAACCGTGGATGCCCGAGGAGCGGATCAGCGTCGAGCAGGCGCTGGCCGCCTACACCTCCGGCGTCGCCTTCCAGTCCGGGGACGTGCGGGCCGGGGAGCTGCGGCCCGGAGGCCGAGCCGACATCGTGATGCTGGCCGCCGATCCGCGACGCACGCCCCGGCTGGAGATCACGGCGATCCGCGTGATCGCGACGTGGTGCGACGGCACGCGCGTCTACTCTGGCTGACATGCCACTGACTCCGGGTGAGTCCGATCGCCTCCTGCTCCATCTGCAGGCGCTGCTGGCGCAGGCGCGGCGCGGTCGCGGACTTGCCCTGAACGTGCCGGAGGCGCGGGCCCTGATAGCCGATGCGGTGTGCGAATGGGCGAGGGATGGTTTGTCGCTGGTCGAGACGCGAGACCGGGCGGGGCGGCTGCTGAACGCCGGCGACGTGCTGCCCGGCGTTCCCGAGGCGCTGGCACAGGTCCGTGTGGAGGCGCGGTTCGACGACGGCACCCGACTCGTCGTGGTGTCCGATCCCTTCGGGGTGAACACCTCGCGCGAGGATGCGACCGCCGTGCCATCGCATCCCGCACGGACGCTGGGCGTGGTCAACGAGGCGCCCACGGCCATCGGCCTGACCTCGCACATCCACCTCGCGGAGGTGAATCCGCGCCTCCGGCTCGATCGAGGCAGGGCCTTCGGGATGCGGGCCGACATCGACACCGGCGAGACGGTGTGGCTGCGACCCGGCGAGTCCATCGAGCTCCCGGTGCGACCCATCGAGGGGGAGCGGGTGGTGGTGGGCAACAGCGGCGTGGTCGATGGTCCCCTCGACGATCCCGTCGTCCGGGAGCGAGCCCTCGAGACGCTCCGGGCCTGCGGCTACCTCGACGTGGTCGACGGACGACCGCACGGTGACGTGGCATCCGCCGAGGGTGCCATCGCCGCGCTGATGCTCCGGCGACGGGCAGAGGGAGAGCCGACGTGAGCGGCGCCTACGGTCCGAGGGCGGGCGACGTCGTCGTCCTCGGCGACACCGGTCTGCGGCTGCGCATCACCGACCGCGTGGACGACTCGGGCGATGAGCTGCACGTGGGTTTCGCCAAGACGGGACGCGACGGCATCGGGCTGCGGGCAGTCCCGGCCCGCGAGTCCTGCGACGTCGTCGTCACCAACGTCGTCGTCCTCGACCCCGTTGACGGCGTGCGCGTTGCCAGCATCGGCATCCGCGAGGGCCGCATCAGCGGGATCGGCAAGGGCGGCAACCCGGACACGGCCGATGGGATCGACTTCGTCGTGGGCACCGGCACCGTTGTCATCGACGGAGAAGGGCTCCTCGCCACTCCCGGCGGCATCGACACCCACGTCCACACCCTGAGCCCGCGCGTCTTCGAGGCCGAGATCTCCTCAGGGGTCACGACGGTGATCGGCCAGGAGGCCGGACCGATGTGGGGCGTCGGGCTCGGCTCGGCATGGGTCCTCGAGCGCGGGCTGCGGGCCATGGACGCGTTCCCGGTGAACGTCGGCCTGCTGGGCCGCGGGTCCTCGTCCCGTGCGGACGCGATCCGGGAGTCGATCATGGCGCACGCCTGCGGACTCAAGGTGCACGAGGACACGGGAGCGACCCTGCGCACGATCGACACCGCGCTGCGCTGCGCGGACGAGTTCGACGTCCAGGTCGCGCTGCACACGGACGGCCTCAACGAGACCCTGTCCGTGGCCGACACGCTGGCCGTGCTGGACGGACGCGTGCTCCACGCGTATCACGTCGAGGGATGCGGGGGCGGCCACGCGCCCAACGTCCTGCAACTGGCCGGCGTGGACAACATCCTCGCCTCGTCCACCAATCCGACGCTGCCTTACGGGGTCAACGCGGTCGACGAGCACCTGGACATGATCCTGCTCAGCCATGGCATGAACCCGGGCAACGAAAGCGACGTGCGCATCGCACGGGCGCGGGTGCGGGGCGTGACGATGGCGGCCGAGGGCAGGCTGCACGACCTGGGCGTCATCGGCGTGACGTCGTCCGACGCCCAGGGGATGGGTCGGGCGGGGGAGACCTGGTGGCGGACCTTCGCGCTGGCTGCGGTCATGGCTGGCCTCGACCAGGAGGAGCTAGCGGACGACAACGACCGGATCCTGCGCTACCTCGCAAAGATCACCGTCAACCCGGCCCTCGTTCACGGCCTCGCGCACGAGGTCGGACGACTCGCCGTAGGCCACCTGGCCGACATCGTCCTATGGCGACCCGAGCTGTTCGCGGCCAAGCCGCAGCTCGTCCTGAAGTCCGGATTCCCGGCATGGGGAGTCACCGGCGATCCGAACGCCAGCATCGACTCGGCGGAGCCGCTCGTCCTGGGACCGCAGTACGGGGCGCACGGCGTGGTGCCGTCCGACCTCGCCGTGCTGTTCTCCAATGCCGCGGCCGTGGCGGAGGGCAGCCCGCCCGTGGCCCGCCGGGTCGTTCCGGTGCGCGAATGCCGGACGGTGCGCTCGAGCCACCTCGTCCGCCACGGACTCGTGGGCGACGTCGAGGTCGCTGACGACGGCGGTCGGGTGACCTGGAACGGGGTGCCGCTTCAGATGGAGCCCGTGGCTCACACGCCCATCTCGCGCCTGCACTTCTGGTAGCCGGCGCGTCACGGGGGGAATTCGGGCGTAGCCTCAACGCTCGTGGCAACCCTGAGCCGGCTGGTCGAGGACCGAACGGACCTCGACCGCACAGACATCGACCTGCTGTCACGCATCACCGAGGAGTGGTCGCTGCTCGCCGACCTCTCCCTGAGCGATCTCGTCCTGTGGGTGCCCACCTGGAACGAGGGCGGACTCGTCGCCGTCGCCCAGGTGCGTCCGACGACGGCGCCGACCGTGGTGCCCGACGACCTCGTGGGGGCCTTCGCCCCGCGGGGTCGGATGGCACAGGTGGACCAGGCGGCGGCCTTCGGTCGGGCGGTCACGTTGCGCGACATCCAGCAGCCGTGGCTGCCGCGCGGCACCGAGGCCTACCCCGTGAAGCGCGGCGAACGCGTCATCGGGATCGTCGCGCGCCACGCATCGGCGGCTCCCCGCGTCGCCGGGCAGCTCGAGGAGATCTACCTGACCTCGGCCGATGCCCTGCTGACCATGCTCGTCGACGGCCGGTTCCCGCTGGTCGAGACGGGGCCCGAGACCACTGGCACGCCTCGGGTGGGGGACGGCATCATCCGGCTCGACGCGGCCGGTCGCGTCGAGTACGCGAGCCCCAACGCCGTCAGTGCGCTGCGTCGGCTCGGCCTGGCGACCGACGTGGTCGGCTCGCCCTTCTCCGAACTCGCCGTGCGCCTGGCGCGGCGACCGGGTCCGATGGACGAGTCGTGGTCGGCCGTGACGAGCGGGCGCTCCGCCGGGCGTGCCGACATCGAGAACGCTGCGGCCGTCGTGCTGCTGCGCGGGATCCCGCTCGTGCGCGCCGGGGTCAGGGTCGGTGCGATCCTGTTCGTGCAGGACGCCACCGACATCCGGCGCCGCGAGCGCGCTCTCATGAGCAAGGACGCGACGATTCGCGAGATCCACCATCGGGTGAAGAACAACCTGCAGACCGTTGCCGCCATGCTTCGACTGCAGGCGCGGCGAGCCACGAACCAGGAGGCCAGGGCGGCGCTGGCTGAGGCCGAGCTGCGAGTCGCCGCGATAGCAGTCGTGCACGAGTCCTTGTCCGCCGACACCGGCGAGCGAGTCGACTTCGACGCGGTGGTGGACCGGATCATCGGCCTGGTCCGCGACCTGGCCCCGGCATATGCCGTCGACGGGGCCGCTCCGACGATCGTCCGCGAGGGGTCCTGGGGGTCCCTGCCGGCGGACCTCGCGACGCCGCTGGCGATGTCGGTCTCGGAGCTGGTCCAGAACGCGGTGGAGCATGCGGCGGCTTCGCGAGTCGTGGTCTCGCTCGACCGGGATGATGCCCGGCACCTGGTGCTCTCGGTTCGCGACGACGGACGTGGACTGCCCGAGGGATTCGATCCGGATGCGGCGGGCCTGGGCCTGAGCATCGTCACGTCGCTGATCGCCGACGACCTGCATGGCTCGTGCAGCTTCGGTGGGTTCGGATCGGGCACGCAGGTCCTGGTCACCGTCCCGGTCGAGGGACGTTCATAGCCGCACCGTGGTCAGCGTCGCCCACGCGCGTGGGATGCGCTCGTCGCTAGGCGTTGCTCCGGGCGCGCAGGCGCGCGTTGCGTCGTTTGAGGGCGCGGCGCTCGTCCTCGCTCAGACCGCCCCACACTCCGGCGTCCTGCCCGGTCTCGAGGGCCCAGCGAAGGCATTCGTCCACGACACTGCAACGTCGGCAAACTGCCTTGGCCTCTTCGATCTGGACCAGGGCGGGGCCGGTGTTGCCGATCGGGAAGAACAGCTCGGGGTCCTCGTCACGGCAGGCGGCCTCGTGGCGCCAGTCCATGCGCATTCACTCCATTGGGGCACGCGTCGGGTAACCGGCGCTCGTGATTGCTTTCACGTGTTGGCGCATCAATAGAGGGCCGGAAGGGTTCGCCTTACCGGTCCTCGGAGGAAGTAAGCCATCCCACGAAAGCAACGGGCTTCTATAGGTTCGCAGAGTAAGGGCACACTCACAAGGGGAAAAGCCGGATATCCGGTCCGATTGACTGTCGATTAGGTCACAGACAGGTCACAGACGCGGCTTTTGCCCGACATGTGCATCCGATAACCGGACGTGCCCGAAAACGCTTGCAGTGATCACGCGTCGGACGGCGCGCTACGACAGGACGCGCAGTGCTCGTGGATGGCTCCGGAAGACCACCTCCGTCCTGTTCCCCATGCCCTCGCCGTCGAGCTGCACGGCGATGGGCCGAGAAGCCGTGAGCGTGAAGGTCGACTCGTCGTGCCAGACGATGATCCCGCCACGGGCCGTGCCGCCCGTCCGGCTCATCAGCATGCGCTGCGCGGCCACGAGGGCCGTGGGCACCCGCATCCGCCGAACCGTGAACACGTCGAGACCGGTGTCGAATGACGCATCGGGACAGGGGTTCACCGGCCAGGTGCCGAAGTACGTCCATGGCGACATGTTCTGGACGATGGCCAGGAAGACGCCCTCGATCCGCTCCCCGCTGTGCCCGGACAGCGTGAGTGCCGGCTCCTTGCGGTCCGTCGAGCGGAAGAACTCGTTCAGGGTGGTGATCAGGTAGCGCGTCGGGGTTGCCGTGTGGCCCGCCTTCCTGTGCCGCTCCATGGCGGCGATGATCTCCGCGTCGATCCCCAGGCCGGCGTTCGCCACGAACCAGCGGTCGTTCGCGGTCCCGAGGCCGAGTTCGCGGACGCTGAATGCTCGAAGCCGATCCAGCACCAGTCCGGTGGCCTCGACCGGATCCGTCGGCATCCCGAGCGACCGGGCGAACACGTTGGCGCTGCCGCCGGGGATCGGCGCGAGGACGGGGACATGGTCGCCCGGGCCCTCGTGGAGCATCCCGTTGACGATCTCGTTGACGACGCCGTCACCGCCCAGGGTGATCACGATGTCGAGGCCCTTGTCGACGGCGCTCTGCCCGAGGGTGATCGCGTGGCCACGGTGAGTCGTCACGGTGACGTCGAGGTCGACCTCGTCCGACAGCGCGTGCACGATGACGTCGATGACGCGGGGGGACGTGGTTGTCGCGCGGGGGTTGACGACGAGGAGTCCGCGCACACCCGGAGCCTATTGGGCGGCCTCGCGCATAGGGTGTCCGCGTGTCCCTTCCCCCGCGACCGCTCGTAGCCCTGGCGGCCATCGCCCTGGTCGAGGGACTCGCCCTCATCGGCTATGGACTCTTCGACCTGGTCGAGGCCGTGCGACTCGGTGCCACCGGACCGCAGGACGTGTCCAACGGTCCAGCCATCGTGCTGCTGATCGTCATCACCCTGCTCTTCGGCGCCGGCCTTCTGCTGGTCGCTCGCGGGTGGTGGCGGGCCAGGCGGTGGGCGCGTGCTCCGTTCCTGCTGGCCCAGATCATCGGCGTGCTGATCGGGTACGAACTGGCTCAGTCGGCGGGACCCGTCGAGCGCTCGGCAGGCATCGTCGTCGCGCTGCTGGCGATTCTCGGCATCGTCCTGGTCTTCACGCCGGTCGTCACCCGCGCCCTGGAGGAATGACCGCGCTCACGCATCTGCCATGTCCGTGCGCAACTGCGCGAGGGTGCGTGCCAGCAGGCGCGACACGTGCATCTGCGAGATGCCCAGCTCCTCGGCGATCTGGGACTGGCTCCGGTTGTGGAAGAACCGCAGCAGGATGATGCGGCGCTCCCGCTCCGGCAGCGCCGCCAGGAGTGGGCGCAGCGTCTCGCGGTCGTCGACGCTCTCCAGGGCCGGGTCGTCGGCACCGAGGGTCTCGGCGAGCGTGGTCGGATGGTCCGATCCCGACTCCCGACCGGCGTCGATCGACCCCGTCGAGTAGGCATGGCGAGCCTCGATCGCGTCGAGGACGTCCTGCTCGCTGACGTCCATGGCCGCGGCGATCTCGCGCACCGTGGGTGAGCGGCCGAGGCTGCGTGTCAGCTCTTCAGCTGTGGAGGTGACGGCGGCCTGCAGCTCCTGTAGCCGCCGAGGCACCTTGATCGCCCACGTCCGGTCCCGGAAGTGGCGCTTGATCTCACCGAGGATCGTCGGCGTCGCGAAGGTCGAGAACTCCAGCCCCCTGTCGAGGTCGAATCGGTCGACGGCGTTGATCAGTCCGATCGTGCCGACCTGGACCAGGTCGTCAAGTGACTCCCCGCGGTCCCGATAGCGTCGGGCGAGGTGCTGCACCAGGGGCAGGTGCATGGTGACCAGCTCGTCGCGGACGACCGCGCGGCGGTCGCTGCCCGGCGCGAGCGAGGCGAACTCCGTCAGGAGCAGCCGCTCGCGGCGTCGCTCCTCGTCCCCCCAACGGCTGCCCCGCCGCTGCACCGGCGCTGAGGTCACGCGTCCACCGGCACCTGTCGGGTCACGTACAGGTCCAGGGTCAGGCGGCCGTCCGCAACGGTGGCAGTCACCTCGTCGACCAGTGCCGTGAGGACCGTCCAGCTGAACGTTGCGGGGTCGGGTGCCCCACCGGATCGGGTCTGACCCGATGCCGACACGTGCAGCTGCGACCCGCGGACCGTGAAGACGACGCAGATGTCCGCGTCGCCGGCTGCGTCGAGGATCAGCTGGGATACCGCCTCGTCGACGGCCAGGCGCACGTCCTCGAGCTGGTCGAGGGGCAGGTCGGCGCGTGCGGCCATCGCGGCTGCCACCGTGCGGGCCAGTGCGGCATTGCGCGTCTGGGCTGCGAACGTCACGGTCACGGTGTCGCTCATGGTCATCCCTCATCCGCGAGTCGCTGGAGTTCATCGCCGGTCACCCGATGCACGGTCCACTCGTCCATGGGGACGGCGCCGAGCCGGCCGTAGAACCCGAGTGCCGGCTCGTTCCAGTCCAGGACCCACCATTCGAGTCGTCCGTAGTCGTTGTCTATGCACTCCTGGGCAAGCGTCGCCAGGAGCCGCTTGCCGTAGCCCGAGCCCCGCAGCTCCGGCCGCACGTAGAGGTCCTCGAGGTAGAGCCCGTGACGTCCGAGCCACGTGGAGAAGTTCAGGAACCACATCGCGAAGCCGCCGAGCCGATGCCCGTCGGCCTCGTGCTCGACAACGTGTGCGAAGACCTTGGGATCGGGGCCGAACAGGGCCTGCTGGAACTGCTCCTGCGTCGCTCGAACCTCGGCAGCGGCCTTCTCGTACACGGCGAGGTCGCGCACCATGGACAGGATCTCGGGCACGTCGTCAGGCCGGGCGCGGCGGATCAATCCCTGCGTCATCCGGTCACCCTACTGTCGGTGAGCGGGTCGATGCCCCGCCTTCCGCGGCGGCACCCGTCGATCGGTGCGCAACCACCAGATGCACACGCACACCAGCGGTATCTGCGCGACCGCGTAGAGGCCATGGAACGCGTAGTGCGTGGGGGTCTGCGCGGGGGTGAAGGGGAGGATCGGCAGCGGCAGGACGCTGAGGAGGCCACCCACCAGGTTGAGGGCTGTCCAGGCGAGCAGGAGCCATGCACCCGTGCGCCGCGTCGCCGGCATGAGCCAGAGCGTCAGCAAGGTGAACGTCAGCATGGTGGGCAGCAGCGACTCCGGACTGACGATGGTCTGTCCGGGAAGGTCGGCGGTGTTGTGGACGACGAAGCCGGCCCAGGCCAGCACGGTCGCGCCGATGACCTCTGGCTGCGTGGGCTGCCAACTGCATGCGCCGCTCGTCGCCATCAGCTGACGTCCCTTTCACCTCTGGTCAGGGGCCAATATTAGCGTTACGCTTAGTAACGTGAAAAAGGGAACGCAGATCCCCGATCGGCGGGCGTACCGCATGCGGGCACGAAGGGATGCCGTGACGGCCACCCGTGAGCGGATCCTGCAGGCCGCCTACGACCAGTGGTCGGAGCGCTCGTACGACCAGGTGTCGGTCGACTCGATTGCCCGGTCTGCGGGGGTGTCGCGACAGACGGTGACTCGTCACTTCGGCACGAAGGACGAGCTGGCCTTCGCGGTGGTCGACTGGCAGAAGCCGCAGGAGGACGCGTTCCGAGCCACCGAGCCGGGCGACATCGACGGGGCGGTGGCGCGCCTGGTAGCCCGCTACGAGGAGATGGGAGACGCCAACGTGCGCATGCTCGAACTCGAGGGCCGCGTCCCCGCTATCGACTACCTGCTTCAGGTCTCACGCGCCGGTCATCGCGCCTGGGTCGAGCGCACACTGCTGCCGGGGAGCACCCCCGAGCAGGGTGACGAGGTCGCCCTGGCGCTCTATGCCGCAACCGACGTCACGGTGTGGAAGCTGCTCCGACGCGACCTGCAGCAGTCCCGGGCCGGCACCCACGCCACCATCCTCCGCCTGGTCCTCGGCGTCCTCGCCGGTGCACCTCAGCAGGCAAAGGAGCGCCGGACGTGAGCCGTTTCCTGCTGGCCACCTGGGACGGCGGCGGTGCGGTGCCACCCGAACTGGGCATCGTTCGCCGGCTTGTCGAGCACGGGCACGACGTTCATGTCCTCGGCGACCCCACGCTGCGTGCCCAGGTGCGGGGGGTCGGCGCGACGTTCGCCCCGTGGGATCGGACTCCCCACCGCGTCACCGGCCACCCCTCCGAAGACGTGGTGAAAGACTGGGAAGTGTCGAACCCGCTCACCGGCCTGCAGCGCATGCGCGACCGCCTGATCGCCGGGCCGGCCTCCGACATGGCGGACGACACCGCCGAGCAGATCCGGGCCTTCTCACCCGACGCTGTCCTTGCCGACTACTTCATGTTCGGCGCGCTGATCGCCGGACAGGGCTCGGGTCTGCCCGTAGCCGCGCTGGTGCCGAACATCTGGGCGCTCCCGGTACGCGGCGTTCCACCCATCGGCGGCGGATTCCCCCTCGCCAAAGGTCCGCTCGGACGGACCCGGGACGCGGCGCTGATCTGGATCACCAACCGCATCTTCGAGCGAGCGCTGCCCGTGCTCAACGCGGCACGAACCGAGCACGGGCTGGCACCCCTGCGGTCCTTCTACGACCAGGTCCTCACGGCTGACCGCATCCTCGTGCTGACCAGTCCCACCTTTGACTACGCCGCTCCGTTCGTCCCCCCGAACGTTCGGTACGTGGGCCCGGTCCTTGACGAGCCCGCGTGGGCGGATCCGTGGGCGCCGCCGGGCATCGGCAACGACAAACCCCTCGTCCTCGTCGCGCTCAGTTCGACGTTCCAGGACCAGACTGCGCTGCTGCAGCGAATCCTCGACGGCCTCGCCCCGGTGCCGGCCCACGTCATCCTCACCACCGGTCCGGCGGTCGACCCCGCAGGGCTCAAGGCACCCGACAACGTGGATGTCCTTCGCTCCGCACCGCATGGGCCGATCCTCAGGCGTTCGTCGGCAGCCCTGACGCACTGCGGGCACGGCACGACACTCAAGTCCCTCTCGGCCGGCGTGCCAATGGTGTGCATCCCGATGGGGCGCGACCAGGACGACACAGCGGCCCGAGTCGTGCACCACGGCGCAGGCATCCGCCTGCGTAGTTCGGCGTCCCCGGCCGCGATCGGCAGCGCGTTGACGCGGGTCCTCGAGCGAGGTGAGTACCGACGCGCCGCGCAACGGCTGGCCGAGGCGATCGAAGCCGAGCGCGAATCGTCCTGCCTCGTCAGTGAGATCGAGTCGCTCGTGCACGACCGGCGCGCTCCCGGAGCATCATCGGGCGGAACGGAGCCGTGAACTGATGAACTGATGAACGCCGCCCCGTCCCTGCGGAGTCGTGGGACTCGGTGGGGACTCGAGCGGCGTTCACACAGCGTTTCCGCTGGTCAGCGGCACATGCTGACGGTCAGGCCTTCTTGGTCTCCCAGAAGATGGCGGCGATCTCATCGATCTTGGCCAGCAGCTCGTCGGCCACCGCGACGTCGGTCGAGCCCTTCGTGCCGCCGGCGCCGGCCAGCTTGGTGGCCTGGTTGAACAGTTCGTTCAGGTTCGGGTACGCCTCGAAGTGGGGCGCCTTGAAGTAGTCGGTCCACAGCACCCACAGGTGCTCCTTGACCATGTGCGAGCGCTCCTCCTTGATGGAGATGGCACGCGCCTTGAACTCCGGGTCCTCTGATGCGTGGTACTTCTGCATGCAGGCCTTTACCGACTCGGCCTCGAGACGGGCCTGTGCCGGGTCGTACACGCCGCACGGCAGGTCGCAGTGCGCGTAGGCGGTCGTGCGCGGGGCGAGCAGCTTGTTGACGAGACTGGTGAGCATCGGGTCTCCTTGGTGGATCGGGGCCGTGGGGTGAGACGTCCACGATAGCGCCGAACAACCGGGTCGGCAGCAGGCAGGATGGGACCATGCCGCCCCTCACCCGAGTCCGGATCGTCGGACCGTCGATGGAGTCGGCGCTGCGCAACGGCGACTGGGTGCTGGTCCGTCGGACCTCCCGGTTCCGGGTCGGCGACGTGGCCGTGATGGCGCACCCGTCCCGGCCCGACCTGCTGGTCGTCAAGCGGCTGGTGCGGCGCGACGAGGGCGGCTGGTGGGTCCTCGGGGACCAGCTCGCGGCGAGCCACGACAGCCGGCACTTCGGAGTCGTGCCAGACTCGTGCATGATCGGCCGGGTGGCCATGCGCTATCACCCCCTGCGGAGGCCCTGATGCCGTTGGCCCAGTTGAACATCGCGCACATGCGCGGTCCGCTCGACTCCCCGGAGATGGCGGGCTTCGTGGCCCGGCTCGCCGAGGTGAACGCCGGGGCCGAGATGGCTGACGGCTTCATCTGGCGGCTCAAGGACGAGGACGGACCCGGTGCGACCAGCTACCGGCTGATGGGCGACGACACCCTTCTCGTCAACCTCTCCGTGTGGCGCGACCTCGCGTCGCTGCGTGCCTTCGTGATCGGCTACGAAGGCCACCGCGAGGCCCTCCAGTCTCGCAGCGAGTGGTTCGAGCGCGCCCCCGAGCCGATGACCGTCTGCTGGTACATCGAGGAGGGCCACACACCGAGCCTGGAGGAGGCGGAGACGAACCTGATCCGGCTGCGCCATGGCGGCCCCAGCGCGGGACTGTTCGCGTTCAGCTACCGGGACTGAGCCCGAGTAGGGTCACGGCATGCTCGCCGTCTACGCATCCGGCATCTCGGCCGCGGATCCCCTTTCGTGCCTGACCGTCGGCGACATCGCCGAGCCCGCCACGCCCGCGGACTGGGTGACCGTGCACGTGCGGGCGGCCAGCCTCAATCACCACGACCTGTGGTCGCTCAAGGGACAGGCCCTCTCGGCGGAGCGGGTGCCGATGATCCTGGGCTCGGACGCGGCCGGTGTGACGGACGATGGCCGAGCGGTCCTCGTCCATGCCGTCGTCGGCGACGGCGTCTCGTTCGGCGGCGACGAGACCCTCGACCCGCGCCGCAGCCTGCTCAGCGAGGTGTACCCCGGGACGATGGCCGAGCGGGTTCGGGTGCCCGCGGGCAACCTGGTCGACAAGCCGGACGGTCTCTCGTTCGAAGACGCCGCGTGCCTGCCCACGGCCTGGCTCACCGCCTATCGGATGATCGCCAGCCGGTCGGAGACCGCCGCCGGCGACACGATCCTGGTGCAGGGCGCTGCCGGCGGGGTGTCCACGGCGCTGATCGTGCTGGGCAGGGCGCTCGGCCGGCGCGTGTGGGTGACGTCGCGGGATGAGTCCAAGCGCCGATGGGCGCTGTCCCTGGGTGCCGATGCGGCCTTCGAGCCGGGCGTGCGCCTGCCCGAGCGCGTCGACGCCGTCATGGAGACCGTGGGGGAGGCGACGTGGAGTCACTCGCTGAAGTCGCTGCGACCGGGGGGCACCGTCGTCATCTCGGGGGCGACGTCGGGCGCCAACCCGCCGGCCGACCTGAACCGGGTGTTCTTCCTGCAACTGCGCATCGTCGGCTCGACGATGGGCACCCGCCAGGAGCTCGCCGATCTCGTCTCCCTGCTGGTGGAGACCGGCGTGCGCCCGGTGGTCGACCGGGTCCTGCCGCTGGCGCAGGCCCGGGACGCCTTCGCCGCGATGGAGTCCGGCGACGTGCACGGCAAGATCGTCCTGACGCCCTAGCGCAAACCCGGCGCCGTCACGCTCGGGCGCTCAGTCGTCGTCGTCGTGGCGGGCGAGCCAGGTGGCGAAGCGCTCGATCGGCGTCTCGAACTCCGGGTTCAGGTCGACGAACTCGCGCAGGCGCTCGGCCAGCCAGGCCAGGCTGACCTCCTCTTCGCCGCGTCGGCCCTCGAGTTCCTCGATGCCACGGTCGGTGAAGTACACGGCTATGCGAACGCGGCGGCGAGGAGGGACTGCTGCTCGGCCTCGTGCCTCTGGTGCGTCCCCACTGCCGGTGACGACGAGGCCGCCCGGCTCACCCCGGCCACCGGGCGGTGCACGATCTCCGGCAGGTTCATGGCGACGAAGGACCACGCGCCCTGGTTGGCCGGCTCCTCCTGGACCCACGCGAGCTCGGCGTTCGGGTACTGCTCCAGGGCGGGGGGCAGCGTCCGGAAGGGCAGGGGGTACAGCCGCTCGAAGCGCAGGATCGCGGTGTCGGTGATGCCGTTCCGCTCGCGGTAGGCGACCAGGTCGTAGTAGACCTTGCCGCTGCACATGAGCACCTTGCGGATCTGCGGCCCGGTGAACTCGGGGTCGGGGAGCATCGGATGGAAGTGACCCGTCGTGAACTCGGCCTTGCGCGACACCGCCTTCTTGGAGCGCAGCAGCGACTTGGGCGTGAAGATCACCAGCGGGCGCACGATCTTGGCGTTCGCCTGCAGGCGAAGCAGGTGGAAGTACGACGCAGGGGTGCTGGGCTGGGCGACGATCATGTTGTCCTGCGCGCACAACTGCAGGAAGCGCTCGATGCGCGCCGACGAGTGGTCGGGACCCTGACCCTCCATCCCGTGAGGCAGCAGCAGGGTCAGGGCCGAGCGTTGGCCCCACTTCTGCTCGCCGGACGCGATGAACTCGTCGACGATCGTCTGCGCGCCGTCGGCGAAGTCGCCGAACTGGGCCTCCCACATGACGAGGGCGTCGGGCCGCGCCACGGAGTACCCGTACTCGAATCCCATCGCCGCATACTCGCTCAGGAGGGAGTCGTACACGTACAGGCGTCCGCCGTTGCGATAGCACTGCTTGAGCGGCTTGTACTGCCAGCCGGTCTCCTTGTCGACGATCACCATGTGCCGGTGGCCGAACGTCCCGCGACGCACGTCCTGGCCGGCGAGTCGGACCGTTCGACCCTCCATGAGCAGCCCGCCCACGGCCAGCGCCTCGGCCATGCCCCAGTCGATGGCGTCCTCGCCGACCATGTCCGAGCGGCGCTGCAGTTGAGGCGCCAGGCGTGGGTGGACCGTGAAGTCGTCCGGCGTTGTCAGCTGGGACGCGATGACGGTGTCGATCTCCTCCTGGCTGATCGCCGTGTCGATCTCGGCGGCCGGACCCTGCGGCACCAGGGTGCGCTGGCCCTCGGCCACGACGTCTGCCTTGGACGCGCTGAACGCCGTCGACTCCCCGCCGGTCCTGGTCTCCTGGAAGATCCGCTCGAGCTGCTCCTGAAAGTGCCTGAGGGCAGCCTCGGCCTCGTCCAGCGTGATGTCGCCCCGCCCGATCAGCGACTCGGTGTAGTGCTTTCGGACCGATCGCTTCTGGTCGATGATCGCGTACATCAGCGGCTGCGTCAGGGAGGGATCGTCCGCCTCGTTGTGGCCACGTCGCCGGTAGCACACCAGGTCGATGACGACGTCCTTGTGGAACGTCTGCCGGAAGGCGAAGGCCAGTTCGGCGACCCGCACGACGGCCTCGGGATCGTCGCCGTTCACGTGGAAGATCGGCGCCTGGATCATGCGCGCGACGTCGGTCGGGTAGACCGATGAGCGGCTGTACTTGGGGCTCGTCGTGAAGCCGACCTGGTTGTTGACGACGACATGGATCGTGCCGCCGGTCAGGTAGCCCTGGATCTGCGACATCTGCAGCGTCTCGGCCACCACGCCCTGGCCGGCGAACGCCGCATCGCCGTGGATCAGGACCGGCAGGACGTTGAAGGCGTCCTCGCGCGGGAGGCGGTCCTGCTTGGCGCGGACGATGCCCTCCAGCACCGGGTTGACGGCCTCGAGGTGCGAGGGGTTGGCGGCGAGGTACACGCGCGTCTCGGCGCCGTCCGGTGCGACGAAGGTGCCGCTCGTGCCCAGGTGGTACTTGACGTCGCCCGAACCCTGGACCTGATCGTCGCCGAAGTCGCCCTCGAACTCGCGGAACACCTGGGCGTAGGACTTGCCGGCGATGTTGGTCAGGACGTTGAGCCGCCCGCGGTGGGGCATGCCCAGGGCGACCTCGACGATGCTGTCCTTGGACGACTCGATGAGGATCGCGTCGAGGAGCGGGATGAGCGACTCGCCGCCCTCGAGCGAGAAGCGCTTCTGGCCGACGTACTTGGTCTGCAGGAAGGACTCCAGCGCCTCCGCCTCGTTCAGCTTGTGGAGGATGCGCAGCTGCTCCTCGCGCAGCGTGCGCTCGTGCGGGCGCTCGACCCGGTCCTGGATCCACTCGCGCTGCTCGGGATCCTGGATGTGCATGTACTCGATGCCCACCGAGCGCGTGTACGAGTCGCGCAGGACGCCGAGGATCTCGCGCAGCTGCATCATCGGCCGATCGCCGAAGCCCCCGGTCGCGAACTCGCGATCGAGGTCCCACAGCGTGAGCCCGTGCTCGAGAACGTCGAGGTCGGGGTGCATGCGCTGCATGTACTCGAGCGGGTCGGTGTCGGCCATCAGGTGGCCGCGGACCCGGTAGGCATGGATGATCTGCTGCACGCGCACGGTCTTGCTCAGGTCTGTCTCGTGGCTCGCCGAGATGTCGCGGGACCAGCGGATCGGCTCGTAGGGGATCCGCAGCGACTTGAAGATCTCGTCGTAGAAGTCGTCCTCTCCGAGCAGCAGGGCATGGATGCGGCGGAGGAACTCGCCGGACTGGGCACCCTGGATGATGCGGTGGTCGTAGGTCGACGTGAGGGTGAGGATCTTGGAGACGGCGTTGCGGGCGAGGGCCTCGGCGGACGCGCCCTGCCACTCGGCCGGGTAGTCCATGGCGCCCACGCCGATGATGCAGCCCTGGCCGGCCATCAGCCGGGCGACACTGAGGCTGGTGCCGATCGTCCCGGGGTTCGTGAGCGAGATCGTCGTGCCGACGAAGTCGTCGACCGTCAGCTTGCCGGCACGGGCCTTGCGGACGAGGTCCTCGTACGTGGCCCAGAAGTTGGCGAAGTCCATGTGACCGGCGCCCTTGATGCTGGGGACCAGGAGCTGGCGGCTGCCGTCGGGCTTGGCGAGGTCGATGGCCAGGCCCAGATTGACCTCCGCGTGCCGGAGGATCGCCGGCTTGCCGTCGACCTCGGAGAAGGCGTCGTTCATGGCGGGCACGTCGCGAAGGGCGCGAACGACGGCGTATCCGATCAGATGCGTGAACGAGACCTTGCCACCTCGGCCGCGGGCCAGGTGGTTGTTGATGACGACGCGATTGTCGATGAGCAGCTTGGCGGGTACCGCGCGAACGCTGGTCGCGGTCGGCACGGCGAGACTCGCCTCCATGTTGCCGACGACCCGCGCAGCCGGGCCCTTGAGCATGACCACGTCAGCGGTCGGGCGGTCGACGGGAGCAGGGGCCGAGGGCTCGGGGGACGAAGGTGCCGCGGCGGAGGGCGCAGCTGGGGAGGGCGCAGCGGGGGAGGGAGCCTCGGGGGCGGGTGCGGCGACGGAAGGCGCCGAGCCTGCCGCGGGCTCCGCCGCACGGACGACCGCAGCCACGGGCGAGTGCTCCGACGGCGCGTAGCCCTCGAAGAACTCCCACCAGGCCGGGTCCACGCTGTTCCGATCGGTGAGGAACTGGTGGTAGATCTCGTCGACGAGCCATTCGTTGGGGCCGAATGCCACCAGACGGCTCTCGGGGGACTCCGTGGCCACGGCTCGATCCTCTCGCGATCGTGCGCCGTCCTGCTCGGGCGCATCCTGGGGGAAGCGTAGTCGGGACCGGCGTGGCCGCGAGGCGCGGCCGAGCGTCGTTCCACGCTCCGGAATGCACTCCTGTCACTCAGGGGCCACAGTTGGCCCATGCCCCAACCGACCCTTGACGGACGAGTCGCCCTCGTGACGGGGGGCACGCGCGGGATCGGCCTGGCCGCGGCGCGTGGCCTGGCACAGCGAGGTGCCACTGTGGTGCTGGTGGGTCGGGATGCCGACCGGGCGGACCGCTCAGCCGGAATACTGCAGGACGAGGGGCTCGATGCGGTCGGCATCGGGTGCGACGTCACCGACGCGGCGTCCGTCGCGGGCCTGCCCGGACGGCTCGGACCCCTGGCCGCGGTCGACGTGCTGGTGGTGTCGGCGGGCGTGATGAGCCAGCGGACCGCGAAGACGCTGCGGACGACCGACGAGGAGTGGCGCCGCGTGATGAGCGTCAACCTCGACGGCGCATTCCGTTCGATCCGGGCGTTCGTGCCGGGCATGGTGGAACGACGCCGAGGTCGGGTCATCGCCGTCTCCGCGTGCCTGGGCCGATTCTCGGGGCCGGGAACAGCGGGCGGGCTCGCGCCGTACCGGGTCAGCAAGGCAGCGCTCAACGCCCTGGTCAAGAACCTTGCCGCCGAACTGCAGCTCGGCGGCAGGGGAGTCCTCGTGGATGCGATGTGCCCCAACCACTGCCGCACCGACATGGGCGGTCCGGACGCGCCCCGGTCGGCGGAGGAGGGCGCCGAGACGATCCTGTGGCTGGCCGAGCGGGACCCCCTGCCAGGGCCGGACGGCGTGCTGCCGACCGGCCTGCTCTGGGAGGACGAGCGCGTGGTGCCGTGGTGACGCTGAGTTCGGGGCGCTCCTTCGTCAGGTGATGTCGCGGCGCAGCGTCGTGCGCGACGCGATCGCGGCCAGGACCAGGGCGTAGGCCAGCAGGACGAGGGCACCGCCCCAGGACGGCAGGCGGTCGGCCACGGTGAGCTGACCGGTCATGTCCGAGCTGAGCGAGATGTCCATCGCCGAGTTGAGCGCGCCGGCGGGGAGCCACTTTCCGACGGCGGGGAATGCGACCGTCACGATCGCCTCGACCAGCATCACCCACACGAGAGCCGTGACGATGGCGGCCACCTGGTTCTTGATGAGCGCACCGAGGCTGACGCCGAGGACCGCATAGAGCGCGAACCCGACGACGGCACCGACGAGGACCGACAGGACGGCGCTCGCGGCGATCGGCGCGTGCTCGAATCCGGCGAGCGAGATCAGTGCGACGACGAGCACGACCGCGACGGTGAGGACCGCGATGAGCACGCCGAGCACGGCGAACAGCACCATCTTCGACGCCAGGACCGTGGTCCGGCGAGGCGATGCCAGGAACGTCGACGTGATGGTCATGTGCCGGAACTCGCCGGTCATGGCGATCACGCCCAGGAGCAGGACGAAGGTCGACGCCCCGCTGGACTGGCCGATCAGCGTCGTCGCGTACGCGGGATCGAGCAGGAGGTTGCCGCCCTCGCCGACGGGGACGCCCGGGATGATGCCGCTCGCCACGAGGACGAGCGTGACGACGTTGACGCACGCGAAGGCGATCGCCACCAGGGTCAGGGCCACCGCCATCTTCGTGGTGGTGACCTTTCGCCACTCGGACGCGAGCTGGCGGCCGAAGGTACCGCTCATTCCGGCCCCCCGGTCAGCTCCAGGAAGACCCGCTCGAGGTCGTCCGCCTGCGGCGAGAGCTCGTGCAGCTCGCACGACGCACCGAACGCCAGGTGCCCGATCTGCTCGGCGGTCAGTCCGGACACCAGCAGGGATCCGTCGTCGCGTCGATCGAGTGACACAGGCCGACCCGGGCTCGACGCCGCCGAGATGAGAGGCCCGAGGCGCTCGGCCTCGGGAGTGCGCACCAGCGTGCGGGTCTGGCCGGCATCGGCGAGGTCGGCGAGCGGACCAGCGTGCACGAGCGAGCCCCGGTTGATGATGACGACGTCGTCGACCGTCTGGCGGACCTCGGACAGCACGTGGCTGGACACCAGGACGGTTCGACCCTCGGCAGCCATGGCCCGCAGGAACCCGCGCAGCCAGGCGATCCCCTCAGGGTCGAGTCCGTTTGCCGGCTCGTCGAGGATGAGGATGCCCGGATCGCCCAGGAGCGCGGCGGCCAGGGCGAGCCGCTGGCGCATCCCGAGGGAGTACTCGACGACGCGTCGGCGTGCGGCGTCCGACAGGCCCACCAGCTCGAGGACCTCGTCGACGCGCGCGTCCGGGATCGCGGCGCTGGTGGCGATCACCCGCAGGTGGTTGCGGCCGGTCCGGCCGGGATGGAAGCCGCTGGCCTCGAGTGCGGCCCCGATCTGGCGGACCGGGTCGGCGAGCTGGGCATACGAGCGTCCGCCGACGAGCGCCCGGCCCGACGTCGGGGTGACCAGGCCAAGCAGGCACCGCAGGGTCGTGGTCTTGCCGGAGCCGTTCGGGCCCAGGAATCCGGTGACGCGGGCGGGATGGACCTCGAAGGACAGGTCGCGAACGGCGTGCACCGGCGTGCGCCGACCGAATGTCTTCGTCAGTCCGGCCACCTGAAGGGGTTCGCCGACTCGTTCCACGGCAGCCACGCTACCGGCCCGGCGGCCGTGATTCAGCCCGCGGCCTCGCTGATCTGCTCCAGCGAGCGACCGGTCGTCTCGGGCACCTTGGCGCGCACGAAGAAGATCGACACGAGCGCGAAGGCGGTGAAGATGCCGTACGCGACGGTGAGGCTCTGAGCCGCGACGGGCGGGAAGGCGGTGGACACGATGAAGTTGGCGATCCACTGTGCCGAGGCGGCCAGGGCCAGCGCGGCGGCGCGAATCCGATTGGGGAACATCTCGCCGAGCAGGACCCACACGACCGGGCCCCACGACATGCCGAAGAAGACGACGTAGGCGTTGAAGGCGAGGACGGCCATGGTGGCACTGGTGCCGGCGAGCGAGGGTTCCATCCCACCGGTCCCGTTCGGCACCTGCGGGGCGGTGCCGAAGATGACCGTGAGGGTGGCCAGCATCACGACCATGCCTGAGGACCCGATGAGCAGCAGCCGCTTGCGGCCGATCCGGTCGATCAGCGCGATGGCGACCAGCGTCGTCGCGACGTTGATCGCGTTGGTGATCATCGAGGTCTGGAAGGCCTGGTCCTGGCTGAAGCCGACGGACTCCCAGATCAGGTTCGAGTAGTAGAAGACGGCGTTGATGCCCACGAACTGCTGGAATGCGGACAGCAGGATGCCGACCCACACGATGGGCAGGAGTCCGAACCGCGGGCCGCGCAGGTCTCCCATGCTGAACGTGTGGTTCGCGTCCATGGTCTTCTGGATCTCGAGGACCTTGGCGCTCTGGTCGGACGTGAACACCGACTCCAGGACCGCTCGCGCCTCGTCCAGTCGTCCCATCTCGACCAGGTAGCGCGGGGACTCGGGGATGCGCAGCGCCATGAGGAAGTAGACGGTGGCGGGGATCAGCATGATCAGGAACATCCATCGCCAGGCCTCGATGCCGAGCAGCCAGGGCGAGGTCGAGCTGCCGGCCGCCTGGACGATGAGGTAGTTCGTGACGCCGGTTGCGAAGATGCCGAGGACGATCGCCAGCTGCTGCAGGGAGCCGAGGCGCCCGCGCAGCTGCGAGGGCGAGATCTCGGCGATGTACATGGGTGCGACGACGCTCGCCACGCCGATCCCGGCGCCCCCGATGAGGCGCCACAGCATCAGGACCTCGACGTTGGGCGGGAACGCGGTGCCGACGGCGCTGGCCGCGAAGAGCAGGGCGGCGATCAGCATGACCCGTCGACGACCGAACGAGTCGGCGAGCTGCCCGGCGAACCACGCGCCGACGGCGGAGCCGATCAGGGCGATCGACACGACGAACGCCATCATCCCGGAGCTGAGCCCGAAGGTCTCCGCGATGGCCGTGTTGGCGCCGTTGATGACTGCGGAGTCGAAGCCGAACAGGAAGCCGCCCATCGCAGCCGTGCTCGCCAGGCGGACGACGCGCCCCGTGCGATAGCCCTCAGCCGGTCCGGCGGCGGCGATGATCGGTGCCCCGTGAGCCATCCCATCCTCCGTGATCTTGCTCACACGAGTCCGCATGGCGGCCCGTTGTCCCTCGGTACGTGACCGTAGCGTTATTCGGATCCCCATGGGGGCCTTACCCTTGTGGGGTGCATCTGCCCACGCGCTCCTCCCTGTCGGTCCTCGCCGCCCTCGCGATGGCGGCGTCCGTCATCCTGGTTCCGGCATCCGCCGGAGCGGCAGAGACGCCCTCGCCCGCCCCGACCGCCGTGCCGTCCCCGAGCGCGACTCCCGTGCCGCCGCCGACGCCGCCGACGATCACTCCGCCCAGCGCGCCGTTCATCACCAAGGTCACGTCCGGCGTCATCACCGGTGCCCTCGTCGTGTCGTTCGCGGCCCCCGTGAACAACGGCGGCGGCCTCATCAGCCGCTACGACGCCTCCGTCGACAACGGCTTCACGTGGTGGCCGTGCACGCCGGTCGGAAACACGTGCACGGTGACCAACCTGACCAACGACCGTACCTACACGATCCTGCTCCGCGCGGTCAACGCCGCCGGTCCGGGCGCGGTCAGCCCGCCGGCCGTCGGCGTGCCGTCCCAGCCGGTGGGCTACGACCCGGCCAAGCCGGTGAAGCTGCCCAAGCCGAGGGTCTGGACGAACGCCCGGTTCAATGCGGCCAGCAACGACCTCGGCGTCGACGGGGCCACCGTCCGATTGGGCGTCGGCACGCTGCCCCAGCTGACCTTCACGCGCAACATCCCGGACAAGGCCGTCGTCGAGGGACACCTGTTCGTCACGGCGACGGAGCAGGGCGGCAAGGTCCGCAAGGTCAAGGGCGCCTGGGGCTGGCTCGACGACCACACGGCGGTCTTCCGGCCGATCCGATTCTGGCCGGGCCACGCCACCATCAGCATCCGATCGACCCTTGATCGCGCCGTGCTCGGCAAGGCGGCGGGCAAGTACGTCATCGGCTCCAAGGACCTCGCCACGGTCTGGACCTTCCGGACGGCTCGCAAGCTGATCGCGAAGGTGGACGGCTCGACCCACCAGATGAAGGTGTGGGTCAACGGCAAGAAGGTCAAGACGTTCGGCGTGTCCCTGGGCAAGTCCGAGTGGGAGACGCGATTCGGCGTCAAGGTCATCAGCACCCTCAAGGAGCCGACCCACACGTACACGAGCACGTCCCTGAACCTCGACCCGGCAGTTGAGGAGCCCTACGAGCTCAAGGACATCCCCTGGAACACCCGGCTGACGCCCACAGGGGAGTTCATCCACTCGGCACCCTGGGCGTATGGCCGGATCGGCCGCTACAACGGCTCGCACGGGTGCACGAACATGTTCGAGTCCGACGCGAAGTGGATCTACGACCGGACCATCCCCGGCGACGTGGTGCTCTACGTCAACACCGGTGGCGACTCGGTGCAGTCGTGGAACGGTCCGGGCGGACTCTGGAACGTCCCCTGGGACCAGTGGCTGAAGAAGTCGGCCCTCGGCAGCGGGACCTCCCGCCCCGACACCGCGGACGTGTCCGAGGGCAGCGGCGGCCCGGCAGTCGGCGCCTGACACCCGCCGTTGACCCGGGTCCACGTCAGGGGGGCGCAGTAGCCTCGGCATCGTGCGTCTCCTCCACACGTCCGACTGGCATCTGGGCCGCACCCTGCACGGCTTCTCGCTGCGCGAGGAGCAGGAGCGCGCCGTCGACGCGATCGTGTCGCTGGCGGTCCAGCACCACGTGGACGCCGTCCTGGTGGCCGGCGACGTCTTCGATCGCGCGGTTCCGCCCGTCGAGGCCATGCGCCTCCTCGATGGCGCGCTGACCAGGCTCGATGCCGCCGGGGTCACGGTCATCCTGACGGCGGGCAACCACGACAGCGGCGACCGCCTCGCCATGTACGGGGGACTGCTGCGCGAGGGGGTGCACCTGGTGGGCTCGATGGATCAGGTCGGGCAGCCCGTCGTGCTCGCCGACGAGCATGGTCCCGTCCTGGTCTACCCGCTTCCGTACCTCGATCCGGACGTCGCCAGGGTCTCCCTTGCTGCCGACGCCGAGCCGCTGGCGCGCAGCCATGAGGCCGTCATCACCGCCGCCGCCGAGCGCATCGAGGCGGACCTCGCGGGGCGCGGCGGCCCTCGGGCAGTCGTGGTCGGCCATGCGTTCGTCGCCGACGCCGGTGACCATCCGGAGGAGCTCACCTCCGGCAGCGAGCGTGACCTCACGGTGGGCGGCGTCCAGGTGGTGCCATCGCGCGTCTTCGCCGGTCGCGGCCTCGACTATGTGGCCATGGGTCACCTGCACCGCCCGCAGGTCGTGCGCCAGCATGGTCCGGCGATCGTCTACAGCGGCTCCCTGCTGCGCTACTCGCTGTCCGAGTCGGGTCACGAGAAGTCGGCGGTACTCGTGACGATCGGTGCGCCGGGCAGCGAGCCCGTCGTCGAGCGGCTGCCGCTGGCGCCGTCGCGCGGCATGACTCGCCTGCAGGGGTCGCTCGCCGAACTGACGGGTGACCGGTTTCAGCATCGCCGAGACGACTATGTCGAACTCATCGTGACCGACCCCGAGTACCCGGAGCGGATGCATGCACGCCTCGACGCGGTGTTCCCGTTCGCGCTGCGCAAGGAGCACCGGCCCGACGGAGCGCTGGTCGTCGTCGGAGCGGACCGAGGCGATGCCCGGGGCCGCGACCCCGTCGACGTCATGGCCGGATTCCTTCGAAAGGTGACGGGCCGGGATGCCTCCGAGGTGCAGCGGCGGATCCTGCGCGAAACGTACGAGTCCGTTCGCGGCGATGGCGCCTGATGCGCATCCATCGACTCGTGTTCGCGGCGATCGGTCCGTTCGCCGGCGAGCATCGCATCGACTTCGACGACCTCGACGGATCCTCGCTGTTCCTCATCGACGGACCCACGGGCGCGGGCAAGTCGACGATCATCGATGCCATCGTCTTCGCACTCTACGGTGACGTGGCCGGTCGTGGATCGGACCGGCAGCGACTGCGCTCGGGGTTCGCCGCCCCCGACGTGGAGTCCTTCGTCGAGCTCGACTTCAGCACCACGGCCGGTCGGTTCCTGGTGCGACGCACGCCCGACTACGAGCGCCGAAAGCTGCGAGGGCAGGGACTGACGCCCGTGGCCTCGACGGTGCATGCCTCTCGGTCGATCGGGGACCAGGGCTGGGAGCCGGTCTCGGGCCGGAAGGGGGAGGCGGATGCCGAGATCCAGCGGTGGGTGGGCCTGACCCGTCCGCAGTTCCTGCAGACCGTCGTGCTGCCGCAGGGCGAGTTCGCGAACTTCCTGGCCGCCGAGAGCAGGGACCGGCTGGTGGTGCTCGAGCGCATCTTCGCCACCGAGGTCTACTCCCGGGTCGAGAAGTCCCTCGAGGATCAGCGGCATGCGGCCGACGGTCTCCGCGAGGCTGCGGCCAAGCAGGTCCGCGACGCCGCCCGAGACGTGTACGCGCGGTTGCCCGACGACGACGAGGAACGGCCCGAGGCCGGCGAGATCGAGGACCTCGATGCCGACGCGTTGCAGGCGCGACTGGTCGGCCTCGAGGCCGCCGTCGCTGCCCGCGTCGCGGCCCATGCGGCCGGCTCGGAGGAGCAGTCCGCCCTGCTGCTCGCGGTGCAGGAGCGCCTCGACGCGGTCCGGCGTCGACTGTCTGCCACCGAGCGCGTCCGGCAGGCCGACACCCGGCTGGCGGTCGCCCGTGCCGCCGACGCGACGGCGCGCCGATCGGTGGCCGATCGCGAGGCCGTCGTGGCGGCGATCGGAGCCGACCTTGCCGACCTGCCGGCGGCGTTGTCGGCGGTCGACCGTGCCTTGGGCAGGCTCGAGCAGGCAGCGTCGCTCGAAGCCCGCCTCGTGCGTGACGCCGTGGAGGCCGGAAGACTCCAGAAGTCGATCGATGACGCCGACGCCGAGCTGGCCAGGATCGCGGTCGAACGCGAACAGGACCTGCCCCGTGAGCTGCTCGCCCTCAGCGCGGCGCTGGCCCGCTGCATCGAGAGCGCACATGAGGCCTCGGACGAGGCCGCCGATCGCGAGCGCGAGGTCGTGCAGGCGCGCCTCGACGGCATGGCTGCCGAGCTGGCGACCGCGCTCGTCGACGGGGAGCCCTGCGCGGTATGCGGGGCCGTGGAGCACCCCCAGCCCGCACAGCAGTCGGGTAGACCCGTCACTGCCCGCGACCTCGAGGTCGCCGCGTCGGCACGCGCTGCCGCGCTGGACGCCGCCCATGAGCTCGTCAGTCAGCGCGCCCGGCTTCGGGCTGTCGGAGACGTGGGTGTCGATGAGGCCGCGAGTGCCGACGGGCCGGTCGACCTGGCTCCCGAGCAGGTCGCCGGGGCGATCACCGGATTCCAGGAGCGGGTCGCGAGCCTTCAGCGGCGGGCCGCCGACCGTGCGGTCACGCGGGCGGCCGCCGAGTCCACGCTGCTGGCACTGACCGTCGAGATGGCCGACCGACGCGATCGCGTGCATGCGGCCCTCGCCGGCCACGCGACCGTGGCTGATCGGGTCGCCGAGCTCTCGGGCCTACGAGCCGAGCTTGACCAGGCGATCGCCGCCGCTGCCGAGGCGTCGGCCGCGGCGCTCGCCCTTGCAGAGGCCCAGCGAGAGCTCGACGCGGTGGTCGACGCGCGTCCGGACGCATTGGACGAAGCAGCCGCGGAGGCCGTCGAGGCACGGCTCGACACCGAACGCGCCGCACTCGCCGTCGCGGCGCAGGCGGCCGCGACCCGGTGGACCGAGTCGGCTGCGCTCCTGGTCGACCTCCGCGCGCGGATCGTGGCGGTGGTGCGCGCTCGGGCGCAGCGCGACGAGGTGCACGCGAGCACCGCGGACGTCATCGCCCTGGCGAACCTCGTGCGGGGCGGCGAGGGCAACGCTCTCGCGCAGCCGCTCAGCGCGTACGTCGTCCAGACGATGTTCGACGAGGTACTCGACGTCGCGAACCAGCGGTTGTCGTCGATGCTCGACGGCCGCTTCGAGCTGAGGTCGACCGAGGCTCGGACGACCCGGATCCGGACCGGCCTCGGACTGGGCCTGGAGGTCCGCGACCTGCGCACGGAGTCGAACCGCAAGACGTCGACGCTCTCCGGCGGAGAGACGTTCTGCGCGTCTCTCGCACTCGCCCTCGGCCTCGCCGACATCGTGCGGGCGCACGCCGGCGGCGTCGACATCGGAATGCTGTTCATCGATGAGGGCTTCGGCTCACTCGATGCCGACCGGCTCGACGACGTGATGGCCGAACTCGGGCGCCTGCAGGCGGGCGGTCGTACTGTCGGAGTGATCAGCCACGTGACCGAGATGAAGCGCACCATCAACGAGCGCATCGACGTTCGCCCGGGCGGCGAGGCGGGCGGTAGCACGCTGTCGGTGTCCTGGAGCGACTGAGGACGATGGTCGTTGGCGGCAGTTCGCTGCGAGCGGAGAATGCGCGCATGACCCCCTTCGAGACCGCCACCGACGTGCGACCCGCCGGGGAGCGCAGCTTCCACTGGGACGTCCCCGACGGGTGGCAGCAGGGACGCGGAGCATGGGGCGGCCTCGTGATCGCCGCGCTCGTCCGGGCGATCGAGGCGGCCGAGACGGATCCCGGGCGCAGCGTGCGGACCGTGAGCGCGCAGCTCGTGGCGCCGGCCCTCGTCGGCCCGCACCTGATCGAGGTCTATGAGGCCCGCCGAGGGTCGGGAATCACCACGTGGCGTGCAGATCTCCTTGATGACCAGCTGCGGCAGGTGGGCTCGATGAGCGCCATCCTCGGGTCCCCTCGGACGTTCACGGACGGCTTCGACGTCGCGTCGATGGGCACGAGTGCGGCCCCCGAGGCGCCGCCCGCCGCGAGCATCCCCGTCCTCCCCCTACCCCCGCCACTGGGCCCGGTCTTCGCCGCTCATCTGCTGGCCCGACCGATCTCCGGCATCCCGACCATGGGTGCCTCGGCTCGCACGGCGGGCTGGGTGCGGCTGGCCGAGCCACCCCCCTCGACCGCCGCTTCGCTGCTCGCGCTCGTCGACGCGTGGTGGCCCGCGGCCCTCCCGGCCCTGACGGTGATGCGACCCATCGCGACTGTGAGCTTCGCGGCCAGCCTCCTCGTCGACCCACGAACAGTGCGGGCGGACGAGCCGCTGCTGCATCACGGCTGGGTTTCGGCGGCGGCCCAGGGGTTCGCCAGCGAGCATCGCCAGCTCTGGACGGCGGACGGCCGGCTGGCCGTCGACAACCTCCAGTCCATCGTCGTCATCGCCTGACGCGACTCGACCCATCGGGGCGACCTCGAACGACCGCATGCCCCGAAGGCGCATGACAGGATGACGCCATGAGCACTGGTGACGTCGTGGGGGATTCGTCGGGCGTGCGGCTTTCCGATCGCCTGCTCGGCACCCTCGGCCCGGACCGTTCGCTGACGGAGCGCGTGGCGCTCTTCGCCGCGGCCGCATCCGTGGGGCCAACGTTCGAGCCTGGGCTGCAGCCCCGCCGTACCGTCGATCAGGCCATCGCCACGGGAGTCATCTCGGCCGCGACCCTGTCGGCCGTGACCGTGGCCCAGAGTGCCATCGAGTCGGTGGGTCGGATCATGACGGGCGGTCGCACGGACGCGGCGTCCGCGTCCGCGCGTCTGGCGTTCACCGTCGGCAGCAACGTCCTCATCGGGGCGGTGGCGGAGGGCCTGGCGCGATCCCTGCCGCCGCGCGAGGACGAGAAGATGCGTCGCGGGCTGCTCCGGGTCGCCGCGAACCGCACCGCGCGGGTGGCCGCGATCAGTGCGGGACTCTCGGCCGTCATCGGCAGCAGCGACCTGGCCGTGCAGGCCAACGCGAACCGCAGGTGGATGACCCGCATCCCGCTCGCGCTGCCGGCCGGGATAGCCGTCTCCGCGTGGCACATCAACCGGACCCACCGGCACGCCGCAGAGGCCGGCGACGAGACGATCGCCAATGTCTCCATCGCGACCTCCGTCGGGATCGCCACGGGGGTCGGCGCCGGCGTGATCGGGCTGCAGGCCGTGGAGCGGCTCATCGCGGCCGGCGTCTCGACGGTGGTCTCCAGGGCTGCGCCGAACTACGACGTCGTCTCGAACCCGATCGGTCACGCCGTGGCGCTCACCCTGCTGGGGGGCGGCCTCTACGCGGGCTACGAGTACGCCGTGCGACGAGTCGAACAGGGCGGGGCCGCGGTCGAACCCGCCTACCAACTGCCCCCGACCTCGTCGATGGTGTCCGGCGGACCGGGCAGCGGCGTGCCGTTCGACTCCCTCTCCCGCGAGGGCCGCCGGTTCGTCAACATGGTCCTGACGCGTGACGAGATCGAGCAGGTCATGGGTGCGCCGGCGGTTGCGGACCCCGTCCGGGTCTTCGTCGGCCTCGACACCGCGCCCGAGGTGGAGGACCGCGTCGACATGGTGATGGACGAGCTGGTGCGCACGGGGGCGTTCCAGCGGGACGTGCTGTGCTTCGCCTCGCCCACCGGTTCCGGGTATATCAACTACGTGCTGGCCGAGGCCCTGGAGTACATGACGCGCGGCAGCAGCGCGATCGTGACGATGCAGTACTCGCTGCTCCCCTCGCCGATGTCCTTGACGCGGACCGGGCTGGCCGTGGAGCAGAACCGGGACCTCATGCACGCGATCACCGGGTACCTGCGCGGCATGGACCCTGCCGCCCGGCCGAGATTCGTGCTCTTCGGCGAGAGCCTCGGCGCGCTGACGATGCAGGATGTCTGGCGGCACCGGACCGTGGAGGCGATCGATCGCGACTTCGTCCATTCGTCCATCTACCTCGGGACGCCGTCGGCCACCGAGTTCGCCAAGTCGTGGCGTCTGAACCCGCAGAAGGTGGACCCCAACGGCCAGATCGCCGAGGTGGACAACTTCGGCCAGTACCTGGACCTCCCCGAGGAGCACCGGTCCCGGGTCCGGCACGTGCTGATCAGCCACTACGACGACCCGATCCCGAAGTTCGGCACGAATATCCTGCTGCGACAGCCCTGGTGGCTGGGGCCGGCGGACCAGCGCCCGCCGGGACTGCCGAGGTCGACCCGATGGCGGCCGGGCACGACGTTCGTCCTGACCGGTGTCGACATGGTCAACGCGATGGACGTCATCCCCGGGACGTTCGGGCGACGCGGGCACGACTACCGCGAGGACATCGCCCGCTTCGTGTTCGGTCACGTACGATCTGCCCGTCTCGGCCGATGAGCTGCTGTCCATCGAGCGCGCCCTTCGGTCGCGCGAACTGGAGTGGGCGCAGGCGCGGGTCGTCTCCGAGCAGGTGGCACGGGCGCGCGAGGCCCTCATGCGCGAGTTCAAGGCATGGGGCGTCAGCAGCGGCAGCGACAGCCAGGCCGACGCCGTGCTCCGGCAGGTCTTCGCGTCGCAGCCTCTTGACACCCGGCAGGGCGCCGCGTCGCTACAGCACGATGGTCCGGGCTGACTCCAGGATCTTGGCCACATAGCCCTCGGTCTCCGGGTAGGGCGGCACGCCGTCGTACTTCAGGACCGAGCCGAAGCCCGCGTTGTAGGCGGCCAGCAGGTTCTCGAGCCGGTCGCCCGCTGCTTCCCGAACGAGCCTGCGGTTGAGGCAGTTGAGCTCGGCGGCCGAGTGGATCGCGTCGACCGGGTCCCACACGTCGACGATGCCGTCCTTGCTGCCGTCGATCCCGTACTGCTCCCAGACGGCCGGCATGAACTGGGCGATGCCCTGTGCGCCGGCCGGCGAGACGGCTGCGGGGTCCCAGCCGCTCTCGGCGGCGATCTGCGCCGCCAGGATCTCGACGGGCACGGCATCGCACCGCTTGGCGGCCTTCTTGATGACGGCCCGGTACTGCTCGGGGACCACGACCGGACCCCCGAGATAGCCCTTGTCCCGGACGCTTCCCACTGCCAGCCAGGCGCCGATCGAGACGACGGCCAGCAGCACGATCGCGAGGCCCGCGGCGACGAGCGCGCGTCGACGCCGCGTCCTTCGGGCAGGCGGACGCGCTCGGGTGATCGCGTCGCTCATGGGATCACGGTAACCCGACGACGCTGGTGTTTGTCCAACCCGGCGCGCCCGCGTAGCGTGTGGACGTGACCATCGAGCCCGGCGCCGTCGCGGGGCGACCGGTTCCCGGGCCGGTGCCGGACCTCACGAAGGTCCAGGTTGAGGGCATGTTCGAGCAGAAGCTCGCCGAGGCGTTCGCGCAGCTCGGGTGCTTCAACCTGGCGGTGTTCGGAAAGACCGGCGTGGGCAAGTCGACCCTCGTCAATGCCATCTTCGGGCGAGACGTGGCAGCCACCGGTGTCGGCAGCCCGGTCACCAAGGGCCTGGTCTACTACCGCCACCCGGACGGCTTCCTCGGCCTGTACGACTCCGAGGGCTTCGAGACCGGCACAGCAGGCGATGCCATCGTCAACGGCCTGCGACGCCTGGTGGCGGACTATCGAGCCGGTGCGGTGGATCGTCAGATCCATGCGGCCTGGTACCTCGTCCGCTGGTCGGATCGGCGGTTCGAGGGGGCGCAGGAGCAGTTCGTGCGCGAGCTCGCCGGCCTCGGCCTGCCGGTGATCCTGGTGATGACGCAGGTGCCGACGCGCGATGGCCTGGTGCACCCGGACGCCCGCGAGTTCGCCGACTACATCGAGGCGCTCGACCTGCCGATCCGCCCCGACGCCCGGGTGGTCCTCACGAACGCACTGGTCGACCCCTTCACGGACAGCCCGGTGTTCGGGCTCCAGGCCCTGCTCGACGACACCTACGCCGTCGTACCGAGTGTTGTCGAGGCAGCGCTGACCGCTGCTCAGATGCTCGACATGGGACGCAAAAAAAAAGCCGTGGCGTCGATCATCAACCAGGCGGTGGTCGTCGCCGCTGGCGTAGGCGCCACCCCGATCCCCTTCGCTGACGCCGCGATCCTGGTGCCCAACCAGGTGACGATGATCGCCCGCATCACCGCTGCCTACGGCCTGCCGCCCAACCGCTCCAAGTCCCTCGCGGTGGCCGGGGCCGTGATCCTCACCGGCGGCGCCACGATGGCCGGCAGGTATGCGGTCACCAGCCTGCTGAAGTTCGTGCCCGGCGGTGTCATCGCGGGCTCGGCCATCTCGGCCACCGTGGCCGGTGCGCTGACGAAGACCGTCGGGCATGCGTGGGCTCGCGTGTGCGAGCACGCCCTCACCCTCAGCCCCGAGAGTCGCGAGCAGTTCCTGGACTCGCCACAGGTGACCGAGCGCTTCCTGGCCTACCTCAAGGAGGCCAAGGGGCGTGGGGCGGCCGCGGGGCCGGCCTGAGAGAGTTCCGCTGAGACCGAACGGCGCGGGTGTTAGCGTCGTACCCAAGGGAGGCATCATGAAGAAGGCATTGTTGGCTGCCGTGGCCGTGGCCGGCGCCGTGGCAGGGGTCGTCATCTGGAAGCGACGCGGCAGCGCCGAGGATGTCGCGACCACCGCGAGCCTGTGGGCTGATTCCGTGACGAGTGCGGCCGGCACGGCTGCGAGCAAGGTCTCGGGAGCTGCCTCCGCGGCCGCGGTCGCGGCCGACACCGCGGCCCAGAAGGTGGCCGACGCGGCGGCCCAGCTGGGCGCGAGCGCGGCCGACGCTGCCGACGCCACGAGCAAGGCGGCCGAGCAGCTTGCCGCGTCGACGGGCCAGGCGGCGCACGAGATGGCCGACGTCGCGGCAGGGGCGGCCGAGGCTGCCGCCAGCGACGCGGCCGCGGCGCCCGAGATCGAGACGGCCCCCGAGGCCGATCCCAAGCCGGCCGGCCGCCGCAAGCCCAAGGGCGCGGCAGCGGAGGCAGCGGAACCGGCAGGAGACGATGCACCGGTCGAGGTCACGGCGGCCGACACGGCCGCAGCGACGGACGCCTGAACCCAGGGGTGCCCGTTCGCCCGGGGCGAACGGCGGAACACCCAGCCGGGTGTCCTCGTTCCCGGTAGTGGGCATGTTCTCCGTATCGGGCATGTTTCCGGCGGGTACCCGCCGGTTCCGTCCGGGATCGGTTCGTTCGAGTGGAGGTGTCGAGTGCGAGCTCCTGACGAGTTGTTCACGCTGCACGCCGACGCGCCGATCGGGGACCGGCCGATCCTGGTTTACGCCTTCGCGGGCTTCGTGGACGCCGGAGGAGGCGTCCGACTGGCGGCCGAGCACATCCTGGACACCTATCCGCACCGCCTGCTCGCGACCTTCGACGCCGACGAACTGCTCGACTACCGGGCCCGCCGTCCCAAGATGTCCTACGTGGTCGATCACTTCGCCGCGGTCGAGATCCCGCAGATCACGCTGCACGCGGTCACCGACGAGGCGGGGGTCGACTTCCTCCTGTTGACCGGTCCCGAGCCGGACTACCAGTGGATGCGGTTCCTGGCGGCCGTCGACGTCATCGCCGACCGGTTCAAGGTTCGCCTGGCCGTCGGTCTGTCCGCCATCCCGTGGCCCATCCCGCACACCCGGCCCGTCGGCCTGACCGTCCACGGCAGCGAGCCGAGCCTCGTCTCCGGACACGTCTCGGTCATCGGTGAGATCGAGGTGCCCGGGCACGTGGGGGCGATGCTCGAGCTTCACCTCGGCCAGGAGGGCATCCCTTCCATGGGGCTGACCGCTCAGGTTCCGCACTACCTCGTGCAGTTCGAGTTCCCGCGGGCGGCGACTGCCCTGATCGAGGGACTCGCGCGCGCGACGGGGCTGGCCCTGTCCACGAGGGCGCTCGAGCCGGCGTCCCGGCGGGCCGACGCCGAGGTCGCTCAGCAGCTGGAGGGCAACGAGGAGTTCGCGACGGTCGTGGCGGCCCTCGAGCAGCAGTACGACCAGATGTCGGCCATCACGTCGGGCGCCACGGGAGGCGTCGGCGACATGGCATCGGAGCCGATGCCATCGGCCGATGAGATCGCCGAGCAGGTCGAGCAGTTCCTGTCCAGCCTCGACGACCCGGGCGACCCGCGCAAGGACACCGGCGCCTGAGCGCTGGCGGTCGGTCGACGGCGACGGACGGAATGCCTAGCGGCACACGGTCCCCGCGCTGGGCATGGTTCCGTCGAGCAGGTAGGCGTCCACGGCTCGGTCGATGCACCTCGACCCGGACCCGTACGCGGTGTGGCCGTCCCCCCGGTACGTCAGCAGGGTCGACGTGGTCAGCTGGCGGCTGAGGGCGACCGCCCAGGGGTAGGGCGTGGCGGGGTCGAACGTCGTTCCGACGACCAGGATGGGTGCGGTCGTGGCGCTCACGACCGGTGCCGGCACGCGTGCGCTGTGGCCGTACCACTGCGAGCAGACGCCGTTGCCCCACGCCATGGCGCGCGCCATGTCGGGCACGCGAGCACGGCGGGACCATGCGTCGGCAGCCGCCCGCAGCCCGTCCGCTCCGGGAGGCGCGGGCATGTCCCAGCAGGCGATCGCCGGGAAGGCCGACGCCATGTTGCTGCCGTAGGAGTTGGGTCCGGTGCGGTCGTTGGCGAAGTCGGCGATCGCCTGCAGCCCCGAGCCGTTGCCCTGGCTCGCCTGGCGCAGGGCCTGCCGCAGGGACGACCAGATCAGAGGCGAGTACATCGCGTAGAACATCGCGTTGAGGGCCTCCGCCTGCACCAGGTCGCGCGACCCGCGCGTCGGCATGGGCCGGGCGTCGATGCGGGTCAGCAGGCGGTTCACTCCGGCCAACACCGAGGCGGCCGTGGGGCCGTACGGGCACGAGGACCGCTTGGCGCAGTCCGCCGCGAACCGGGCCATGGCCACCTGGAACCCCTTCGACTGGCCCAGGGAGACCTGCATCGAGTTCAGGCTCGGGTCGAGGGCGCCGTCAAGGACCAGGCGTCCGACGCGATCCGGGAACTGCTCCGCGTACAGCGCACCGAGGTAGGTGCCGTACGAGTACCCGAGGTAGGTCAAGGTGGCGTCGCCCAGGGCCTCGCGCAGGATGTCCATGTCGCGGATCGTGTTCTCGGAACCGACCGCCCGAGCTATCTGCGGGGACATCCGCAGGCACCCCTGTGCCAGCCGCGCGCCGAGCGACATGACCCGTCGCTCCTCGGCTGCGGTGTCGGGGACCCGTCGGCCCGCAGCCAGGTCGTCGTCTGACGTCCGGTCATGCAGGTGATCGGCTCGGACTCGCCGACGCCGCGCGTGTCGAAGCCGACCACATCGAATTCCCGGGCCACACGGGGGGCAATGGCCTGGGCGACGTAGGCGGTGAAGCCGACGCCCGAGGCCCCGGGGCCGCCCGGATTGACGACGAGGGATCCCTGTCGGTCGCCGGCTGCGCCGGTGGCGGTCGCGCGCGCGATCCGCAGGCGAATGGACTGGCCCTCGGGATGGGCGTAGTCGAGCGGGACGGTCAGCCACGCGCAGGACAGGTCGTCGCACGCGGACCAGTCCAGCGCCTGGCCGTAGAAGGCGGCCAGCTCGGGAGCGTTCGCGGTCGGCGCGCGCCCGGCAGTGGCTTGACCGGCGGTCCCCACGGCTGGTGCCGTGAGCACCGGCGCATCGGCAGGGGCCGCATTCACCGGACCCGCCAGCCCGAGGGCGAGGCCGCCGATGACCGTCACGGCCGTCAGGCGGGCGGTCAGCCGATGGGCAGGTCCGAGCGTGGCGTCGAGGTTCACGCGATCACCGTACGTCACGGCGTGCCGCTCTGCTCGAGGCTCCTACCGAGGTATGTCGCAAGTCGGGCTCATGGCAAGGTTGTGGGGTGTCCCCGAATGGGGTCCTGAGAGGGTGTTCATGAGCGGCAGCGCGATCCATCGGTTCACCGATACGGCGATTCTCTCGGTGTCGGCGGCCGATGCTCCCATTGTCGTGACCTCCGCGGAGCTCGACGCACAGCTGCTGGAGACCTACGAGCGGCTCAACCTCAAGCCGGGCATGCTGGAGGCCCTGGCCGGCATCGTCGAGCGGCGCTGGTGGCCGACGGACGTCTCGTTCGCGGACGCGGCCGCCATGGCAGGGGCCAAGGCGATCGCCGAGGCAGGCATCGATCCGGCGGCGATCGGCCTGCTCATCGACACATCCGTCTGTCGAGACCACCTCGAGCCCTCCGCCGCTGTCGACGTGCACCGCCAGCTGGGCCTCGCGTCGTCGTGCATGAACTTCGACCTGGCGAATGCCTGTCTCGGGTTCATGAACGGCATGCAACTGGCCGCCACGATGATCGACGCCGGGCAGATCGACTATGCGCTCGTGGTCGACGGCGAGGGCAGCCGGCGCACCCAACTGGCGACGATCGAGCGGCTCCGGCGTCCCGACACCACCAAGGACGACATCTTCGAGAACTTCGCGTCGCTGACCCTGGGGTCCGGGGGAGCGGCGATGGTCCTTGGTCGCGCGTCGCGCCACCCCGAGGGCCATCGTTTCGTCGGCGGGATCGGCCGTGCGGCGACCCAGCACAACCTGCTGTGCATCGGCGACCTCGACAGCATGCGCACCGACTCGCGCGGACTGCTCGATGCCGGCGTCGAACTCGCCATCGACACCTGGCGTGACGCCGCCGAGGTGTTCGACTGGAGCGACCTCGATGCGTATGTCATCCACCAGGTCTCCAAGGTGCACACCGCGGCCATCACGTCGTCGTTGAACATCGACCCCGCCCGCACGCCCGTCATCTTCCCCACGAGAGGGAACATCGGACCAGCATCCGTCCCGTTCACCCTCGCCCTGCACTCCGACGGGTTCGAGGCCGGACAGCGCATCGCGTGCATGGGGATCGGGTCCGGCCTCAACTCCGCGGTCATCGAAATCGCGTGGTGACCCAGGCGGGCATCGAGTCGGCGCGGCTCCCGCCGAGCGGGCTGTCCGGTCTCGACCCGGACTGGTCGCGCCTCGTGACCGCCCGCGACTCCGACGGTGCGACCCGCACCTGGCATGTGCTCGACACGCACGCACGCCGCCCGGGCGAGCCCGTCGACCTCACCCTGCTCTGCGTTCACGGCAATCCGACCTGGTCCTACCTGTGGCGCAATGTCCTGGCGAATGCCCCCGCCGGCGTACGGGTCGTCGCCGTGGACCACCTCGACATGGGCTTCTCCGAGCGCACCGGATCCCTGCGCCGTCTCGCGCAGCGGATCGATGACCTCGGCCGCGTCACCGATGCCCTCGGCATCGACGGCCCGGTCGTGACGGTCGCGCACGACTGGGGCGGACCCATCTCCCTGGGCTGGGTGCTCGCGCATCGAGAGCAGGTCCGCGGGATCGTGCTGCTGAACACCGCCGTCCACCAGCCGGCGGGTGCGCCCGCCCCCGGAGTGATCCGGCTCGCCCGATCGAGGCCGCTGCTCGGGGCCACCACGGTGCTGACACCGGCCTTCGTGCGAGCGACGACGGGCCTCAGCGCGCCCCGGATGCCGCAGGACGTCGTCGCGGCCTTCGCCGCGCCCTACCGGGGACGGGAGAGGCGGGGTGCGATCGGTGCGTTCGTCGCCGACATCCCGCTCGAGCCGGACCACCCCTCCGCCGACACCCTCGACGCCGTTGCGGAGGGAATCCGTGACCTCACCGACCTGCCGGTCCTGCTGCTCTGGGGGCCGGGAGACCCCGTGTTCTCCGACCGGTACCTGGTCGACCTGACGGAGCGGCTGCCGCACGCCCAGGTCCATCGATACGAGGGTGCGCGGCATCTGGTGAGTGAGGATGCCCCGGACCTCGTCCGCGACCTGCTGCACTGGGTCGCCGATGTCCGAGCGACGTCGGACCGCCTCCCGGGCTCGGGGGCGGACGCGTCCGCGGCCGCCGATCCGAGCGACGGGGCCCCACTGTGGTCCGCCCTCGTGCGGCGGGCCCGCGACAGCGCATCCGGCACCGCGCTCGTCGAACCGGCGCCCGACGGGGGCTGGCGGCGCATCAGTTGGCAGTTGCTCGGGCGGAACGTCGACCTGCTGGCCGGGGGCCTGACGGCGCGGGGGATCCGTCCCGGGCACCGCGTGGCCGTGCTCATCCCGCCCGGCGCGGACCTGCTCGCGGTGGTCTACGCGTGCTGGCGGATCGGCGCGAGCGTCGTCGTGACGGACGCCGGGCTCGGCGTCCGCGGCATCCATCGGGCGCTGCGCGGCGCGGCGCCGCAGCACGTCATCGGAATCCCCAAGGGGCTGGCGCTGGCCCGACTCGTGACCATTCCCGGTGCGCGGATCAGCACCACCGACCTCGCTGACATCGCCCGACGAGGCGGCGCGACTCTGCTGCCTGAGGCTCCCACCGGCGACGCGGAGGCCGTCGTGGCCTTCACGTCCGGCTCGACCGGGCCGGCCAAGGGTGTCGTGTACCGGCACCGTCAGGTGCAGCGCACGAGGGACCTGCTGCTCGAGCACTACGCGATCACCGATGCCGACGCACTCGTGGCGGCCTTCGCGCCGTGGGCCGTCCTCGGGCCCGCGCTGGGGATCACCTCGGTCCTCCCGGACATGGACGTCACCTCTCCTCGCACGCTGGGGGCAGCTGCCCTGGCCGACGCGGTCGAGCAGGTCGACGGCACCCTCCTGTGGGCCTCTCCGGCCGCTCTTGGCAGCGTCCTGGCCGGTGCACCCGGCCTCACCGGATCTCAGCGCGCCGCGTTCGGATCGCTCCGGCTGGTCCTCGCCGCGGGGGCGCCCGTCCCCGTCGCTCTCCTGCGGGGCATGGCCGAGCTCTGCCCGAACGCCGACGTGCGCACGCCGTACGGCATGACCGAGGTGCTGCCCATCACCGACGTCCGCCTGTCCGAGATCCTCGAGGCCGGCACCGGCGATGGCGTGCTCGTGGGGCGGCCGCTACCGGGCGTTCAGGTCCGGATCAGCCCCGTCGACGAGTCGGGTCGGGCCGATGGCGGACTCGTCACCCGGTCGGGAGTGCTGGGCGAGATCGCCGTCAGCGCACCGCACCAGAAGGACCGCTACGACCGGCTGTGGGCCACCGAACGGGCCTCGTCTCGCGACCGAGGCTGGCATCGGACCGGAGACGTCGGGTTCCTCGACGAGCGTGGCCGACTGTGGGTCGCCGGCCGGCTCGCCCACGTGGTCACCACGCCGGCCGGGCCGCTGGCGCCGGTGGGCGTCGAGCAGCGCGTCCAGGCACTGGCGGTTGTTCGGCACGCGGCCTGCGTCGGAGTCGGGCCGACCGGCAACCAGCAGGTCGTGGTGGTCGTGGTGACGGATCGGCCGCGCACCGGCCTGGCGGACCTCGACCTGACGACCGCGGTACGGGCAGCCTCCGGCGTCGACGTGGCCGCCGTGCTCGAGCGCACGTCGCTGCCCGTCGACATCCGCCACAACTCCAAGATCGACCGGACTGCCCTGGGCGAGTGGGCGGATCGGCTCCTGGGGGGCCGGGCATGAGGGTCCTCGTCACGGGAGGCCGCGGACTCCTCGGCTCCGCTGTCGCTCGCGAGATCGCCCATCGAGGACATGACGTGCTTGTGTTCCAGCGCTCCCCGGCGCGACTGCCGCCGGGCATCCGCGAGCAGACCGGCGACCTGGCCGACGCTAACGCGGTCCGGCGAGCGGTCGTCGGCTGCGACGCCGTGGTGCACCTGGCCGCACTGGTGTCGATGGTCGGTGACTGGCGCGACTTCGAGCGGGTCAACGTGACGGGCACGGCGACCCTGCTGGCGGCGGCGCGCGATGCCGGCGCCTCGCGCTTCGTGCAGGTCTCCTCGCCCTCGGTGGCGCACGCGGGCGAACCGCTCGTCGGCGTGCCGGCGACACCGGCGGACCCGTCCCGAGCCCGTGGCAACTACGCACGCAGCAAGGCAATGGCCGAGGTCCTCGCACTTGCGGCCGACGAGCCGGGCTTCGCGGTCTCGGCCGTCCGTCCGCACCTGGTCTGGGGTCCCGGCGATGCCCAGCTGATCGGGCGGATAGCCGAGCGGGCCCGATCCGGCCGGCTGTTGGTCGTCGACGACGGTGCCGCCCTGATCGACACGACGTTCGTCGACAACGCCGCTGATGCCGTGGCGCAGGCCCTTGAGTGGTGTGCCGACGAGGCGGTCCACGGCCGCCCGTTCGTGGTCAGCAATGGTCAGCCGCGCACGGTTCGCGAGCTGGTCGACCGGATCGCACGGGCAGCGGGGACCGTGGCGTCCGCGCGCGGCATCCCCTACCCGGTCGCTCGTCGCGCCGGCTCGGTGGTCGAGGCCGCGTGGCGGCGCTCGGGCCGGGCGGGCGAGCCGCCCATGACGGCCTTCGTCGCCGAGCAGCTGGCCACCGCCCACTGGTTCGACCAGCGCCAGACCCGCGCCGCACTGCGCTGGGCTCCGCGCGTGTCGCTTGACGAGGGCTTCGAGCGCCTCTCCGACTGGTTTGCCGTTCGCTCATAAGACGGCGGGCGATTCGGTATCCACCGGCGTGGCGCGACGTGGGTTTGGGGTGCCGCCGACATAATTGCGGAAGGCCCCTCGGAGTATGAGTCCGAGGGGCCTTCTTCGGAAACGCCCGACCACCGTCCGATTTCTCGGGCTCCCGCGACGTGCAGGCCGCGGAGTTCACACCGCGTTTCCGCGGCATCGGCGATGTCGTTCTCGCTTCCTCGAACCAATCCCTGCGGCCAGTTCCGCCAGCACTCGGAACCCTTCGTTCCCTGCCCCGTGGGGCCGTTCCCGTCGTCTGGCCTGCAGTCCCTGATTCGACCCGCCCCTTGCGGTGCGGTAGTCCAGTTTTACTCGCGTTTCCCGCGCCGTAGCAAGTGCTTAGCGAGAAATTCCGAGAAAATCGTGACCCTCGCTTCACATGGCTGCCAACGGTCACCACCCGTCACACTGGTTGTGCTGCCGCGCGCGGTCGAGACAGGAAGCCGATGACGAGATCGGCGAATTCATCGGCATGCTCGATCTGCGTCCAGTGCCCGCAGCGACCGAACACGTGCAGCTGACTGTCGTCGATGAGGTGAAGCAGATCGAGCGAGTTCTGCAGCGGGATGACGCGGTCCTCGCGTCCGTGGACGACCAGCGTCGAGGCTCGGATGCCGGCCACGTCCGACGCCGAATGCGTCATGCGATCGAGGGCCTCCTGACGCGGCGCGGGGAACATAGCTGCGAACGCCTCCTGGAAGCCGGGCCGGATGCTGGCCCGGTAGCGCAGTTCGGCCAGGTCCGGCCCGAGGGCGTCCCGATCGAAGGCGAAGAGCTCGAGGAGTGCGGCCATCGCCTCGACGGACGGCTCGTATCCCCACACCGCATCCAGTCCGGGGGTGATGTCGAAGGGCACGCCCACCGCCCCCATCAGCACGAGTCGATCCACCCGTTCGGGATGGCTGATGGCCAGGGACATGGCCAGCGACCCCCCGAAGGAGTTGCCGATGACGTGCGCACGCCGGATGCCCAGTGCGTCGAGCACGCCGATCGCGTGCCGGGTCCAGGTTTCGAGGTCGTAGGAGGTGCCGGCGGGCCGCTCGGTGAACCCGAAGCCCACGATGTCGGGGGCGATGGTGGTGAAGTGCTCCGCCAGCCGAGGAAGCGTCAGGCGCCAGTTCGCCCACGCGGTGACGCCGGGTCCTGAGCCGTGCAGCAGCAGCACCGGCTCGCCGGTGCCGTGGACATGCACGTTGGTGGTGATGCCGTCGGCATCGACGGAGCGGCCGATATCGGGGGATTCCGGCTGGAGCGGGTGGGTCGTGGTCATGCCGGCATTGTCCTCCGTGCTGCCGATAGTGTCTGCGCATGCGGCTGCGGATGCGGACCGGACTTTTGGCGGTGGGGATGGTGGCCTCGGTCACGCTCAGCGGCTGCGGCGGCGGCGATCCTGACCCCGCTGCGGGACTCGCGGACGAGTCCGTCGTCACCTATGCCTTCCACGACGCGTCGGTGCCGCCCGCCTACCACCGCAGCCAGACGCTCACGGTCACCAAGGACGAGTCCCACCTGGTGATCGACAGCTACGGCGAGGTGCTCGCGGACGAGACCGCGCCTACGAGCGCGGCCGCGTGGCGGGCACTGAGCACGTCCCTGTCCTCGGTGATCGGCCTGACGATCGCGGAGCCCGAGGCGGGGTGCACGGGCGGGACCGGCGTCGAGCTGACCGTAACGGGTGCGAGCGGCGATCTCGTCGACGTCTCGCCCCAGTTCTGCGGCGGCTCGAACGCGGACGTCGAGAAGGCGATTCGGTCATGGATCGCGCCGGCCCGCGACGCCTTCCCGGCGACGGACGTCCTCGCCCCCAGCTAGCCGGACCGGCTTTGGTTGGATGATCGGGTGCCGGCCCGGGATTTCTCCTTCGACGTGACCCATCGCCTGGAGTCAGGTGGCAGCGATCTCGAGCCTCTCGGCCGGGCCGGGATCATCAGCACGCCGCATGGCCCCATCCGGACGCCCGCGTTCACCCCGGTGGGGACCAAGGCCACCGTGAAGGCGGTGCTTCCCGAGGCGATGCGAGAGCTGGGTGCGCAGGTGATCCTGGCGAATGCGTACCACCTCTACCTCCAACCGGGTGCGGAGATCGTCGACGAGGCGGGCGGGCTGGCCGCGTTCATGGGCTGGCCGGGACCGACCATCACCGACAGCGGCGGGTTCCAGGTCCTCTCCCTTGGCGTCGGCTTCAAGAAGGTGCTGGCCATGGAGGCAGCCTCGGTTCGGGCCGACGACGTGATCGCTGCCGGCAAGGACCGCCTGGCGCACGTCGACGACGACGGAGTCACCTTCAAGTCCCATCTCGACGGCAGCATGCACCGGTTCACGCCCGAGGTGTCCATGCAGGTCCAGCACCGCATCGGCGCCGACATCATGTTCGCGTTCGACGAGTGCACGACGCTCCTCAACACCCGCGAGTACCAGGAGCGGTCCGTTGAGCGGACGCACCAGTGGGCGGTGCGGTGCGTCGCCGAGCATGATCGTCTCTCCACCCTGAGGTCCGACCGTCCGTACCAGGCGCTCTTCGCGGTGGTGCAGGGCGCGCAGTACGAGGACCTGCGCCGACGATCGGCCGCTGGACTTGCCGCCCTCGACGTCGACGGCTTCGGCATCGGGGGAGCGCTCGAGAAGGAACGGCTCGGCACGATCGTGCGCTGGGTGGCCGAGGAGCTGCCCGAGGACAAGCCGCGTCACCTGCTCGGCATCGGCGAGCCGCACGATGTGTTCACGGCCGTCGAGAGCGGAGCGGACACCTTCGACTGCGTGGCCCCATCGCGCAACGCCAGGAACGGCACCGTGTTCCACCCGGTGCGGCGGTTCCACCTGACCAACGGGGTCCACCGGCGGGACTTCAACCCGATCGACGAGGCCTGTGACTGCTACACGTGCCTTCACCACACGCGCGCGTACCTGCACCACCTGTTCAAGGCCAAGGAGATGCTGGCCTCCACGCTGGCGACGATCCACAACGAGCGGTACATCATCCGGCTCCTGGACCGGGTCCGAGACGGCATCATCGACGGTTCGTACTGGGACCTCAAGCACGAGACTCTCGGCGGCCTCGTCAGTCGTTGAGCGCGTACGTCGGCTCGCGGCGCTTCACCACGGCGATCACGCGGTAGGTGACCGGCAGGAGTACGACCTCGAGAAGCGTCTTGTAGGCGTAGCCGACGAGCACGTAGTTCCAGAACTCCGCGCCGGTGATGATCCCGTAGAAGGCGATCGTGCAGAACACGAGCGTGTCCGCGAACTCGCCGACCGCGGTCGAGCCGATCAGCCGCAGCCACAGTGCACGTTCGCGGGTCCGCTCCTTGATCCTGACCAGGACGTAGGCGTTGAGCAACTGGCCGACCAGGAACCCGCACACGCTCGCCAGGACGATCCGGGGCACGAACCCCAGGATCGACTCGAAGGCCTCCTGGTTCGCCCAGCCGTCAGCGGGCGGCGAGAGCTGGACGAGCCAGAACGTGACCGCAGCAAGGATCGACATCGCGAAGCCCAGCAGGATCGCGCGCCGTGCGGCCCGAAGGCCGTACACCTCGCTGAGGATGTCGCCGACGATGTACGTCAGCGGGAACAGGAAGGCGCCTCCGTCGGTGATGATCGGCCCGAAGGCGATCAGCTTGATCGCGCCGATGTTCGAGATCAGGAGCAGCCCGACGAAGATGGCGACGACGCTCGGGTACAGACCCGAGCCGACGGACGCGAAGTGGACGCGGTCGTCGCTGCCCGCGGCGCGACCCGTCATCGGGCCTCGGCCCGGACGCGGTCCCGGCGCGCGCGGGGGGACCGCGGCGTCGACGACTTCGTGCTCATGGTTCCCTCCGACGACGTGAACCCTAGTCGACGAAGTCGGGTGGGAGGCGTCACCGCCGGACCGGGCGGCCGGCCGGGGTCACGGCCAGTTGGCCGTCACCGTGCCGTAGGACTGCACCAGCGTGTTGTAGCGGCCGGTGTCGGCGTGTGCGGTGTTCCTCAGGGTCTTCCAGCTGGTGCGCGTGCCTGGGGGGTTGGCCGCAGGGATGGAAAGGCACGGAGTCGGTCTTGCGCCCCCGGCAGGATTCGAACCTGCGACCTTCGGTACCGGAAACCGGCGCTCTATCCCCTGAGCTACGGGGGCTCGGGCCTGCACAGGCTACCAGCGAGGTGTGGCGTGCACGACGCGTGGGAACGGTCGGCAAGGATGGGCCCATGAAACAGCGGTTCCGGTACCTCGTCGCCTGGGGTACCCGGCTGGGCGGTGACTACACGCGCTATCGCGCCTCGCTCGCGGCGGGCGGGCTCGCGTACTTCGTGGCACTGTCCCTTGCTCCGGCCGCCGTGGCCTTCGGCATGATCGCGGGCGTCTTCCTCGACCCGAGCGACGTGCGGTCGGCGCTGGAGGACCTCGCGGCGCGGACCCCGGGAACCGTCGGCAACGTCCAGCCCGTCATCGATGCGCTCGTGAGCATGGTCGAGGGGGCGTCGGCCACGGCCTTCACCGTGACGACCGTCGTCAGCCTGGTGATCGCCGTCTACGCGGCGTCGAAGGTGGTCTACGGGGTCCGCATGGCCCTGAACACGGTCTTCGGCGTCGTCGAGGTCCGCAGCGGCCTGGTCGAGCGGGCTTTCTCGGCGGTCTTCACCCTCGTCGGGCTGGTCATCTGCGTGGGCGTCGTGGTGCTGCTGACGTTCGTGCCCCGCATCCTGCAGTGGCTGGGGATCACGGGCATCACGACCACGACCGGCAACTGGCTCCTCGACTGGCTCGTCGTGCTGTTGCTGGTCTTCGTCGGCGTTCGCGGGATCGTTCGTCGCGGCCCCAACGGGGGAGTCCCGGTGCCGTGGAGGTCTCTCGGCGTGGCTGCGGCCACGGTGTGGATCGTCGCGGTCACGGCCGGCGTCGGGGTGTATGCCTCGTTCTCGTCGAGCCTTGGTGCCGCCGTTCTGCTGCTCGGCACCGCCGTGGTGATCCTGCTGTGGCTCTACCTGTGCTTCGTGGGGCTGCTCTGGGGCGCCATCATCGAGGCGGACCGTCAGCGGTCAGGACGAGAACCAGCGCGGGGGGCCGGCGATCAGGCCGGTGACGAAGGCGGCGACGGCCCCGCCGAACCCCATGTCCAGGGCGTCCGTGAAGGGCGTCAGAACGCCGAGGACAAACATCCCGCCGCCCATCGCGACGCCCGCGAGACCGGCGAACGCGAGGCGCCCGCCGCCGGATGACCCGTCCGCCGGCACCGGAGCCGACTCCTGGCGCTTCGCCGGGGTGCCCGGCGCCGACGGCTTCGCGCTCGTCGCGTCGATCTCGCGGAGGAGTCGTTCGATCTCGTCGTCGGCCATGCTGCCATTGTGACGCATCGCCGCCTCGCCCCGCGAGGGAGAGGCCGGCGGAATGGGGGTTTGGATCGACGCGTTCGGGGGCATCACGCTGCTGTCAGCGTCCTGGTCGGGGGACCGGGCCTGACAAAGCGAATGGCCCCCGCCGGTTGGCGGGGGCCATTCGATGTCCAGCGGCCGGTCAGGCGATGCGGACCTTGTCGGCCTGGGGTCCCTTGGGGCCCTGGACGATCTCGAACTCGACGGCCTGGTTCTCGTCCAGCGAGCGGTAGCCGTCGGACTGGATTGCCGAGTAGTGGACGAACACGTCCGGACCACCGTCGGCCTGGGCGATGAAGCCGTAGCCCTTCTCAGCGTTGAACCACTTAACGGTCCCTTGAGCCATGATGCACATTCTCCTTACGGAACGTCATGCCGAACGGTTGCCCGACATGCGGCCTAGCCGTTCAAACCTTCGTTCCGGATCTGTGCTCGTGCTCAGAGACTCAGATGCCCGCTCTGGGGGCGCGCATCTCAGAACGGTGGTGCTGATCTGGCCTTGCCTGGCGAGATCATAACCCCTGAGGCGTTCCCGAGGAACAGGTATTCGCCGAGAACGGGCCACCTCCGGGGAGGTCCGTGTGGCGGTTCGCACCAGGCCCATCGGTAGGCTCGTCGGGTGACTCCCGACCAGCTCGCCGCTGCCGTGACCGACATCGTGACCACCCTGGCAGCCGAGGGCGCAGTCACCGTCGACGAGATGCCGGACGTGCGGATCGAGCGGCCGAAGTCGCGTGATCATGGCGACTACGCGACGAACGTCGCCCTGGCCCTGGCCAAGCAGGCGGGTGTGCCTCCGCGTGAGCTGGCGCAACTCCTCGCCGATCGCCTCGGCCGGATTCCCGGGATCGCGAGTGCCGAGGTGGCCGGACCCGGCTTCGTCAACGTCCGCTTGGACAGTGCCACGCAGGGGGAGCTCGCCCGCACCGTCGTGGAGGCGGGGCCGGCGTGGGGGCACGGCACGGCAATGGCGGGGCGGGTCGTCAACGTCGAGTTCATCTCGGCCAACCCGACCGGTCCGCTGCACCTGGGCCACACGCGATGGGCGGCAGTGGGCGACGCCATAGCCCGAGTGCTGGCCGCGGCCGGCGCCACCGTGGCGAAGGAGTTCTACGTCAATGACCGCGGCGTGCAGATGGACAAGTTCGGCGCATCGGTCATGGCTGCGGCCAACGGCCGGCCGGTTCCCGAGGACGGCTACCACGGGGGCTACATCCTCGACCTGGCTGCCGCCATCGTCATCGCGCGACCCGACATCACCGACCTGCCCGCGGACGAGCAGCTCGTGGCGTTCCGCGAGGCGGCGTACGCACTTCAGATCAAGCAGCAGCGTCAGGTGCTCGAGCTCTTCCGCACGCATTTCGACGTGTGGTGCTCGGAGCGCTCGCTGTACGAATCGGGTGCGGTCGAGCGCGGCCTGCGGAAGCTCGTCGAGCAGGGGCACGTGTACGAGCTCGAAGGTGCGACGTGGCTGCGGACCACTGACTTCGGCGACGACAAGGACCGGGTACTGATCAAGAAGGACGGCGAGTACACGTACTTCGCCGCGGACACCGCCTACTACGTCGACAAGCGGGATCGCGGCTTCGACCTCAACATCTACCTCCTCGGGGCCGATCACCACGGCTACGTCAACCGCCTGCGCGCCGTCGCTGCCTGCGCGGGAGACGACGCCGATGACACCATCGAGGTGCTCATCGGGCAGCTCGTGAAGATAACGCGGGGCGGCGAGGAGGTCCGGCTCTCCAAGCGCGCCGGCACCATCGTCACGCTGGACGACCTGGTGGAGGAGGTCGGCGTCGATGCCGCCCGCTACACGCTGTCCCGCTACCCCGTCGACTCGCCGCTGACGCTGGACCTCGAGGAGATCACGCGGGCGACGAACGACAATCCCGTCTTCTACGTCCAGTACGCGCACGCGCGCATCGCGTCGGTCCTTCGCGGCGCCGCCGACCTCGGCATCGACTGGCCGGCGGCCGGGTTCGATCCGTCGTGCCTTGACCATGAGCGCGAGAACAACCTGCTCGGGATGATCGGGGAGTTCCCGCGGATCGTGGCGAGCGCGGCCGAGCTTCGGGAGCCGCACCGGGTCGCCCGCTACCTGGAGGATCTGGCCACGGCCTACCACCGCTTCTACGACGTGTGCTGGGTGCTGCCGCGCGGCGATGAGGAGGTCTCGAGCCTGCACGTGGCCAGGCTGTGGCTGTGCGCGGCCACGCGCCAGACGATCGCCAACGGCCTCGGCCTGCTTGGGGTCAGCGCGCCCGATCGCATGTAGCGTCCAGCCGTCGACCTTGAGGTTGGCGGCGATCCGCTGCGCGGATCTCGCCGCCAACCTCAAGGTCGACGGCGGTGGCCTAGCCTTGCGCTATGCGCGCGCATCCCGCTGGACCCCTCCATGCCGACGTCGTCTCCGACCACGCCTCACTCACCCGGCCGGCGTCGTCCGAGCAGCTCAATCGGCTGGCCGCTGACGTATGGCCGACCTCGGCGCGGCGAAATGCCGACGGGGCCCTCGAGATCGGCGGGGTCGACGTCCGCGATGCGGCGGTGCAGTTCGGCACGCCTCTGTTCCTGTTCGACGAGGTCGACCTGCGTGATCGCGCCCGTCGCTACCGCTCGGCGTACCTCGACGCCGGAGCGCGCATGGTCTACTACGCGGCGAAGGCCTTCCTGACGACCGCGGTGGCGCGCTGGGTCACGGAGGAGGGCCTGGGGATCGACGTTGCGTCGGGTGGAGAGCTGGCCGTGGCGCTGCGGGCAGGCGTCCCTGGGGACAGACTGCTGCTGCACGGGAACAACAAGTCGATGGCTGAGATCGAGGCGGCCGTCGCAGCGGGTGTGGGGCGCATCGTCGTCGACTCCTTCGAGGACGTTGTCCGCATCGCCGACGCCGCGGCGCGCGCGGGTGTCGTCCAACCGGTGCTCGTCCGGGTGACGGTCGGGGTCGAGGCGCACACGCATGAGTTCATCGCCACCGCGCACGAGGATCAGAAGTTCGGCCTGTCGCTGTCCGCCGGAGCGGCCGACGAGGCTGTCCGCCGCATCATGAAGCTGCCCAGCCTCGAGTTGCTCGGACTGCACTCCCACATCGGGTCCCAGATCTTCGACGCGGCAGGCTTTCAGGTCGCGGCGGCCCGTGTCGTGTCCCTGGCGCAGAGGCTCTGGGACGAGCAGGGCATCGAGGTCGAGGAGCTCAACCTGGGCGGTGGCATGGGCATCGCCTACGTGGAGACGGACGACCCACTCGACGTGGGCGACATGGCGCACCAGATCGGCGACATCGTCGGCAAGGAGTGCGCCGCCGCGGGGATCCCGATGCCGGCACTCGCGTTCGAGCCGGGTCGGGCGATCGTGGGTCCCTCTGCGGTGACGGTGTACGAGGTGGGCACGGTCAAGCCCGTCGCGCTGGACCGCGGCGCCGTCCGCACCTATGTGTCGGTCGACGGCGGCATGAGCGACAACATCCGCACGGCGCTCTACGACGCCGAGTACACCGTGACGCTCGCCTCCCGCGAGTCCACCGCGGAGCCGGTCCTGTGCCGGGTCGTGGGCAAGCACTGCGAGTCGGGTGACGTGGTCGTGCGTGAGGCCTGGCTCCCCTCCGACCTGGCGGCGGGGGACCTGCTGGCGGTGGCCGCGACCGGCGCCTACTGCCGGTCGATGGCGTCGAACTACAACTACCTGCCCCGGCCGGCCGTCGTCTCGGCGGACGCCGGCCGGTGCTCGGTGGTGCTGCGTCGCGAGACGATCGAGGACCTCCTCGCGCTCGACCCCGGAGCCTGACCCGCGAGACGACCCAGATGGTCGCGAAAAGCGCTGTGAAAGCGGGTTTTCACGACCTTCTGGGTCGCCTCGACGTGGGCTGGTGGGGGCTACTCGCGCTCGGCGCCCGCGACCAGTGCCTCGGGCTCCTCGGAACTGGACTTGGTGATCATCCACATCGCCACGGCGAGAAGGGATCCGACCAGCGGAGCGAGGATGAACAGCCATACCTGGCCGAGGGCGTCGCCGCCTGCGAACAGCGCCGGGCCGAAGGAGCGTGCGGGGTTGACCGAGGTGCCGTCGAGCGGAATGCCGACGAGGTGGACCAGCGTGAGGGTCAGGCCGATGGCGATCCCGGCGAAGCCCGGGGCCGCGACCCGCTCGGTCACGAGCAGGATCACCATGACGAACGCGCCGGTCAGGAGCACCTCGAGGACGAACGCGCCGACCATGTTGATGCTTCCGTTGTCGTAGGAGTTCGTGCCGAGGCCGCCGCTGTAGTCGGTGACGCCGAAGGACGACACGAACAGCTTGAGGACGCCGCCCGCGAGGATCGCCCCGAGGAACTGGGCGATCCAGTAGCCGACCGCCTCGTTCGTGGGCATCCGCCGGCCCAGCAGCATGGCGAGGGTGACGGCCGGGTTGACGTGGGCGCCCGAGATGGGTCCGAACGCGTAGGCGATGCCCAGCAGCACCAGGCCGAAGGCGAGCGCTACGCCCACCACGCCGTTGCCGGGACCCTGCCCCTCGACGCCGACCTTGGCGGCGATGCCGAACACCGCCGCGCCGACGGCCAGGAAGACGAGCAGGAAGGTGCCGATGAACTCGGCGGCGAGCTTTCGGGCTGCGGTATTCATGGGGCTACCTCCGTGAGGGCCGACGGTTCACATCGGTCGATTTGTGGGGCTATGGTCCCGCGCGGGCGCCAGTATTCCGGTAAGGCGCGCGGTGCGCGAACCGGGTTGGGCACCAGGGTGGGCGACCTGAGAGGCTGTGCCCTGTCACATCCCCAAACGCTATGAGGAGCTCGCATGTCGTCCCCTGAGCCGGCGCGGCCACTGACCGTTGCCCTACTCGGCGGCGGGACGGTGGGATCCGAAGTGGCTCGCCTGATCACCGAGAACGCGCATGACCTGCAGGAGCGGGTCGGTTGCCCGGTCGTTCTCGCGGCGGTGGCGGTCCGCGACCCGTCGCGTCCGCGGCCCGGGATCCCCGCGGGCCTCCTCACGTCCGATGCGCAGGCGGTCGCGGCCAGCGGTGCGGACATCGTGGTCGAGGTCATGGGCGGCATCGAGCCAGCCCGGACGCTGATCCTCAGCGCCATGGAGGCCGGATCGAGCGTCGTCACGGCGAACAAGGCACTCCTCGCGGCGGACGGGGCCACCCTCTACGAGGCGGCCGGACGCAACGGAGTCGACCTGTACTTCGAGGCCGCGGTGGCCGGCGCGATCCCGCTGCTGCGCCCGCTGCGCGAGTCGCTCTCGGGCGACCGGGTCACGCGCGTGCTCGGCATCGTGAACGGGACGACGAACTTCATGCTCACCAAGATGGACGAGGAGGGCGCCGAGTATGCCGACGTCTTCGCGGAGGCGGCCGAACTGGGCTACCTCGAGGCGGATCCCAGCCTCGACGTCGACGGGCACGACGCCGCGGCCAAGGCGGCGATCCTCGCCGAGCTCGCCTTCCACACCCGCGTGACGCTCGATGACGTCTACTGCGAGGGCATCTCCCAGGTCACGTCGGCGGACATCCGCGCCGCCCAGCAGATGGGCTTCGTGATCAAGCTGCTCGCGGTGGCCGAGCGCACCGACGCGGGGGTGATCGTGCGCGTGCATCCGACCATGCTGCCTCGGAGCCACCCCCTCGCGAGCGTTCGAGGCGCCTTCAACGCGGTCTTCGTCGAGGCCGAGGCCGCCGGCGAGGTCATGTTCTACGGACGTGGCGCGGGAGGTGCGCCGACGGCGAGTGCCGTCCTGGGCGACGTCGTCACGGCGGCCCGCAACCGGGTCAGTGGCGGTCTCGGGCCGGGCGAGAGCACCTACAGCAACCTGCCCCTGCTGCCGATCGGGGCGGCCATGACGCGCTACTACGTCAACCTCGACGTCGCCGACCGTCCCGGCGTGCTGGCGAGCATCGCGTCGGCGTTCGCGGAGAATGGCGTCAGCATCCAGGTCGTCCGTCAGGACGGCCACGGCGAGGAGGCCGGCCTGATCGTGCGTACGCACCGAGCGACCGATGCGGCCCTCCGCACGACCGTCGAGCACCTGAGCCAGCTCGACACGGTCAAGCGGGTCCATGGAGTCATGCGTGTCGAGGGTGAGGCGGGGGCGTAGACATGGCACATCAGTGGCGCGGTCTGATCGAGGAGTATCGCGACCGGCTCCCGGTGACGGACGACACCCCCATCGTGAGCCTGCGGGAGGGCGGTACGCCGCTCGTCTACGCCTGCGTGCTCAGCGAGATGCTCGACTGCGAGGTCTGGCTCAAGTACGACGGCGCGAACCCCACGGGTTCGTTCAAGGACCGTGGCATGACGATGGCCATCTCCAAGGCGGCGGAGGCCGGGGCCAAGGCCGTCATCTGCGCCTCGACGGGCAACACGTCGGCCAGCGCGGCGGCGTACGCGACGAAGGCGGGAATGGTCAGCGGCGTGCTGGTGCCCGAGGGCAAGATCGCCATGGGCAAGCTGGCCCAGGCGATCGTCCACGGCGCGACCCTCCTCCAGGTCGACGGCAACTTCGACGACTGCCTGCGCGTCGCCCGCGAGCTCGCCGCCCAGTACCCCGTCGAGCTCGTCAACAGCGTGAACCCCTACCGCATCGAGGGCCAGAAGACGGCCAGCTTCGAGGTGGTCGACCAACTCGGGCGCGCACCCGACATCCATGCGCTGCCGGTGGGCAACGCCGGCAATATCACGGCGTACTGGAAGGGCTACGTGGAGTACGCGGACGGACGGCACGTCGTCGACAAGGCCGCGCATGTGGGGCTTTCAGGCGGCTGGCTCGGCACCTATCGTGCTGGGTCATCCGGTGGACCATCCCGAGACGATCGCCACGGCGATCCGCATCGGCAACCCGGCGTCGTGGGCGCTCGCCGAGGCCGCTCGTGACGAGTCCGGTGGCGTCATCGAGGCGGTCACCGACGACGAGATCCTCGACGCCTATCGGCTGATCGCTGCCCGCGAGGGGCTGTTCTGCGAGCCGGCGAGCGCCGCCGGCGTCGCGGGGCTGATCAAGAAGCGCACGGCCGGCCAGCTCGATGCCGGCCAGGTGATCGTGTGCACGCTGACCGGCAACGGCCTGAAGGATCCGCAGTGGGCGCTCGAGAATGCCCAGTCCCCGGTCGTCATCCCGGTCGACGTCGCCGCGGCAGCCCGAGCCCTCGGCCTGGAGTAGGCGATGCCGACCCTGCGCCGTGACGCCGTTCGCGTCGTCGTGCCCGCGAGCAGCGCGAACCTGGGACCAGGGTTCGACACCGCCGGTCTCGCGCTCGCGATCTACGACGAGCTGGTGGCGATGGTCACCGACGACGAGGGCGTGCTGATCGAGGTGGCCGGCGAGGGCGAGGGTTCGGTGCCCCTCGACGAGACCCACCTGGTCGTGCGCTCGATGGCCGCCGCGTTCACCTGGCTCGGGATCACGCCCACCGGATTCATCCTTCGGTGTGTCAACGGGATTCCGCAGGGTCGCGGCCTCGGGTCGTCGGCCGCCGCCATCATCGGCGGCATCGTGCTGGCGCGAGCGCTGGTGTCGGACGGCCCCGAGCGGATGTCGGACAGCGACGTCCTTCAGCTGGCACTGCTCCAGGAGGGCCACCCGGACAACCTCTCGGCTGCCCTCCACGGCGGGTTCACGGTGGCCTGGCTCGAGAGCGACGGGTTCGGCGACGCCATCCGGATGGACGTCCATCCCGACGTGCACCCGATCGTGCTGGTGCCGCCGCACGAGTGTGCCACCGTCAAGGCCCGGGCGATGCTGCCCGACACGGTGCCCTTCCAGGACGCCGCGACCAACGTGTCCCGCGCCGCGCTGCTCGTCCATGCCCTGACGGTCGACCCTCGTCGACTCCTGTCGGCGACGGAGGACCGGATGCATCAGCGGGCGAGGACGGCCGCGTTCCCGGACTCCGTCGCGCTGGTCGATCGTCTGCGTTCCATCGGCATCCCGGCCGTCATCTCGGGTGCCGGGCCAACCGTCCTGGCCTTCTCAGGGCAGGAGAACGACTCGGCCATAGCCGCGGTGACGCCGGCCGGGTGGCGCACTCAGCGCGTCGACGTCGCTGCCTCCGGAACGAGGGAAGTGCCCCTGCCCCCCGTTGTCTGACGCCAGGGGTGTTATGCTCATGCCGCTCCAGAACTTACGGCGACTCGCCGAATCTCCACCTCGAAGAAGACCGTTCTCGTAGTGGAGCACCACCCGAGCGCCCTGGACGCATCCACCCGATCTGGCGGTCCGCCGCGACGATCGCCGTGGATTGACGTTGCCCCCGATCTCGGGGGACACCACTTCACCAAAGGATGTCTTCGTGACAGATACCTCAGCACCCACCGCCGCCGGTTCCACCCGAGGTGGCGGCCTGTCGGCCATGCTCCTCCCCGAGCTCAAGCAGCTCGCCCAGCAGATGGGCATCACCGGCGCCAGCGGAATGCGGAAGGGCGACCTCGTCGCAGCCATCGGCGAGCGGCAGAAGGGTGCGCCCGCGCAGGCACCGGCCGGCACCGAGCGCACCCGCCGGACCGCCCGTCGTGAGCAGGCCGGCACCGAGGCCCGCGACGCCTCCGGGACCACGGAGGCGCCGACGACGGCCGTCGACCGGAACGAACCGCGCGGCGGCACCGACGCCTCAGCGCCCGCCGACCAGTCGACGTCTCCGGATCGGCAGAACCGTGGCGACCGGCAGAACCGTGGCGACCGCCAGGACGGCGGGGACCGCCAGGACGGCGGGGGTGGCCAGAACCGTGGCGACCGCCAGGACGGCGGGGGTGGCCAGAACCGTGGCGACCGCCAGGACGGCGGGGGCGGCCAGAACCGTGGCGACCGGCAGAACCGTGGCGACCGCCAGGACGGCGGGGACCGCCAGAACCGTGGCGACCGCCCCGGTCGGGACGACCGCGGCGAGGGATCCGACGGCAGTCGCCGACGCCGTGGACGCGACCGCGACCGCTTCCGGGATCGTCGCGATCGGGGACCCGTCGGCTACAACGAGGCCGAGCCGCAGATCAGCCCCGACGACGTGCTGGTGCCGGTCGCCGGCATTCTCGACGTGCTCGAGAACTACGCATTCGTGCGCACCAGCGGCTACCTGCCGGGCTCGAACGACGTGTACGTCTCCCTGTCCATGGTGCGCAAGCACGGCCTGCGCAAGGGCGATGCCGTCACCGGAGCCATCCGGCAGCCGGCCGAGGGCGAGCGCAAGGAGAAGTTCAACCCGCTCGTGCGCATCGACACCGTGAACGGCGGTGACCTGGAGTCGGCGAAGAACCGTCCCGAGTTCTCGAAGCTGACACCCCTGTATCCCCAGGACCGGCTGCGACTGGAGACGACGCCGGGCAATCTGACCACGCGCGTGATCGACCTGGTGGCCCCGATCGGCAAGGGCCAGCGCGGACTCATCGTGTCGCCGCCCAAGGCCGGCAAGACGATGGTGCTGCAGTCGATCGCGAACGCGATCGTCACGAACAACCCCGAAGTCCACCTCATGGTCGTGCTCGTCGACGAGCGGCCCGAGGAGGTCACCGACATGCAGCGCTCGGTGAAGGGCGAGGTCATCGCGTCGACGTTCGATCGGCCGGCGGAGGACCACACCATCATCGCCGAGCTGTCGATCGAGCGGGCCAAGCGGCTCGTCGAGCTCGGGCACGACGTGGTCGTGCTGCTCGACTCGATGACCCGGCTCGGTCGCGCCTACAACCTCGCGGCGCCGGCCTCGGGACGCATCCTGTCCGGTGGCGTGGACTCGACCGCCCTGTATCCGCCCAAGCGCTTCTTCGGCGCCGCGCGGAACATCGAGTTCGGCGGCTCGCTCACGATCCTCGCCACCGCGCTGGTCGAGACCGGATCGCGGATGGACGAGGTGATCTTCGAGGAGTTCAAGGGCACCGGCAACATGGAGCTCAAGCTTGATCGACGCCTCGCGGACAAGCGGGTCTTCCCGGCCGTCGACGTCGACGCGTCCGGCACCCGCAAGGAGGAGCTGCTGATGACGGGGGAGGAGCTCAAGATCGTCTGGAAGCTGCGTCGCGTGCTTCACGCCCTCGACCAGCAGCAGGCGATCGAGCTGCTGCTGACCAAGCTGCGCGACACCCAGAGCAACTACGAGTTCCTGCTCCAGGTCCAGAAGACGACGCCGTCGGCGAACGGCTCGCACGACGACGACTAGCGGGTGCGCCCTCCCTCGGGCGACTGGGGGAGACGATTTCGCCCCCGGAGCGCCCGGGTGGCATACTTGTCGGGTTCCGGTTCACGATCCCCAGCTAGGGCGTGGTCGACCCGGAACCATAGAGGAGAGACGATGAAGGCCGACATCCACCCCAAGTACGTGGAGACCACAGTCACGTGCACGTGCGGGAGCACGTTCACCACCCGGAGCACCGCGAAGAACGGCGTCATCCACGCCGACGTCTGCTCGCAGTGCCACCCGTTCTACACCGGCAAGCAGAAGATCCTGGACACCGGTGGCCGCGTGGCGAAGTTCGAGAGCCGCTACGGCAAGACCACCAGCAAGTAGCTCCGCCGCCCGGGCGCCGGCCCGGGGTCGGCCGCGTGTCTCCCCCGTCGCGCGGTCGGCCCCCGACCGGCGCCCGGGTCTTTGTCACACGTGATCCATGAGTTCCGGGAGTTGCGAGATGTTCGAGTCCTGCGTCGAGCTCGTCGACGAGTACGACGACGTCGAGCAGCAGCTTGCCAATCCCGACGTCCACGGCGATCAGGCCGCAGCCCGACAGCTCGGTCGCAGGTACGCGCAGCTCCGGCCCGTCGTCGCCGCCTACCGCGAGTGGCTGGCGGCGAGTGAGGACCTCGAGGCGGCCCGTGAGTTCGTCGCGGTCGATCCGTCCTTCGCCGACGAGGTCCTGTCGCTGGAGTCGCGCACCGAGCAGGCGGCGGAGCGGCTCACGACCCTGCTCCTGCCCCGCGATCCGATGGACGACAAGGACGTCATCGTCGAGGTCAAGGCGGGGGAGGGCGGCGAGGAGTCCGCGCTGTTCGCCGGGGATCTCGCCCGCATGTACATGCGGTACGCCGAGCGTCGAGGCTGGGTCACGGAGATCCTCGAGGCGGTTGAGTCCGACCTCGGCGGCTACAAGGACATCGCGATCGCCGTCAAGGCCAGGGGTGTGCCCGAGCCGGGTGACGCCCCGTTCGCGCGCCTGAAGTTCGAGGGAGGCGTGCACCGCGTACAGCGCGTGCCGGTGACCGAGTCGCAGGGGCGGATCCACACGTCCGCCGCCGGCGTGCTCGTCCTTCCCGAGGCCGAGGAGGTCGACGTCGTGATCGACCCCAGCGATCTGCGGATCGACGTCTACCGCTCCTCCGGACCTGGCGGCCAGAGCGTCAACACGACCGACTCGGCGGTACGGATCACGCACGTGCCGACGGGCGTGGTCGTCTCGTGCCAGAACGAGAAGAGCCAGCTGCAGAACAAGGAGTCGGCGATGCGCATCCTGCGCGCCCGCCTGCTTGCGGTGGCCGAGGAGCAGGCGGCCAAGGACGCGTCGGACGCCCGCCGGTCGCAGGTCCGCACCGTCGATCGAAGCGAGCGGATCCGCACCTACAACTTCCCCGAGAACCGCCTCAGCGACCACCGGGTGGGGTTCAAGTCGCACAACCTCGACCAGGTGCTCGACGGGGACCTCGACGCCGTTATCGAGGCCTGCGTTGCGGCCGACCAGGAGAGCCGGCTCAGCGAAGTCGGCACGCACTGATGTCGTGGACCGAGGACCACACGATCGGTGGACGCGTCACGGTCCGCGACGTCCTGTTCGACGCCGAGCACCGCCTGTCCGCCGTGGGGATCCCGTCGCCGAGCGTGGACGCCGCCGAGATCGTGGCCTACGCACTGGGACGACCACGCAACCGACTCTTCCTGCAGGACGCGGTCACCGACGATCAGAAGGTCCGCATCGAGCAGTTGCTGACCAAGCGACTCTCCCGCGTCCCGCTCCAGCACCTGCTCGGGAGCACCGGATTCCGGCGCATCGAGATCAAGGTCGGCCCCGGGGTGTTCATCCCCCGGCCCGAGACGGAGCTCGTCACCGAGGCCGGCATCCGCGAACTGGTCGACCGTCCCGCAGGGGGGCGGATCGGCGTCGACCTGTGCTCTGGGAGCGGTGCCATCGCCATCTCGCTGGGCATGGAGGCCCCGGGCAGTCGCGTCTACGGGGTGGAGATGAGCGACGAGGCGATCGAGTGGACGCGCCGCAACGCGGACGCATACGAGGACCAGCTCGCCGCGCGCGGTTCGCGTGTCGAGGTCGTGCATGACGACGCGACCCAGGTCGCGAATCCGGGGCACGCCCTCGCACGGCTCGCCGGGCAGGTGGCCGTCGTCGTCACCAACCCGCCCTACGTGCCCGACATGATGATCCCTCGCGAGCCGGAGGTGCGGGACCACGAGCCGCGCATGGCGCTGTACGGGGGCGACGACGGTCTCGACGTGGTGCGTGGCGTCCTGCGCACGGCGGCCATCCTGCTGCGGCCCGGCGGCCTGCTCGTCGTCGAGCACGCCGACGTGCAGGGCAACGCGGCGGGAGCCGCGGGCGTGCCGGGCCTCGCCGCGGCAATGGTCGTCGACACCGACCTGTCGACGATGGTCAACCTGCCCGTCGGCCGGCCCGTCTTCACCGGCATCGCCGACCGCATCGATCTCAACGGACTGCCGCGGTTCACGCTGGCCCGAAGGGTGGAGGGGTAGGCCCCGCAATGGCCCTGCGGATCGCCTGCGGCGACGGGCAGAACCGGGACCGGTCGGTCTCCGCGGCGCTTGCGGCAGTCAAGCGCGGAGACCTGGTGCTCATCCCCACCGAGAATGTCTATGCGCTTGCCACGGACGCCTTTTCGCTGCGGGGGCTGGCTCGTCTGCGGGATGCCAAGGGGTACGACCGCGACGTTCCCCTTCCCGTGATGGTCGGCTCCCGGTCGACGGTCACGGGCATTGCAGCGAAGGTGTCCGACGAGGCGCGCGCCCTGATGGAGGCGTTCTGGCCCGGACCGCTGACGCTGCTCCTCACCCCGCAGCCGACGCTCGCCTGGGACCTGCCCGCCGACCAACCACTGGCCGTGCGCATGCCGTTGCACCCGGTGGCGCTCGCGCTGCTCGCTGCATCCGGTCCCCTTGTCGTGACGGCGGCCAACCAGCGTGGGCTGCCGGCGCCGAGCCACGTCGATGACGCGCTCGAGCAGCTGGGCGAAGTGGTTGCCCTGGCGCTGGATGCGGGGCCGCTCGGTGATCGCGATGCACGCGCGAGCACGGTCGTCGATGCCACGATGCAGCCCCCCGTCGTCGTCCGATCGGGCGCGATCGACCTCGACGCACTGAGGCGGGTGTGCCGTGATGTCATCGAGGCTGGGCCGTAGATCACGCGTAGAGTGTCGACACAGTCGAGCAGCACGTCGAGGGAGATGAATGAACAGCACGCCGTTCTGGGGGCCGGACTTCGACGCGCTGACTGCGGAGGACCCCGAGATCGCCTCGATCGTGCTCGACGAGCTCGATCGCCTCCGCAGTGGTCTTCAACTGATCGCCAGCGAGAACTTCACGTCTCCCGCGGTGCTCGCGGCGCTCGGATCGACCCTCAGCAACAAGTACGCAGAGGGGTATCCGGGACGGCGCTACTACGGCGGCTGCGCCGAGGTCGACAAGGCGGAGATCATCGGCATCGAGCGTGCGAAGGCCCTCTTCGGCGCCGACCACGCCAACCTCCAACCGCACAGCGGTGCCAGCGCCAACATCGCCGCATACGGGGCATTCGTGATGCCGGGCGAGACCGTCATGGCGATGAGCCTGCCGCACGGCGGCCACCTGACGCACGGGTCGAAGGTGAACTTCTCGGGCAAGTGGTTCGACATCGTGTCGTATGGGGTGCGGCCCGACACTGAGCTGATCGACTACGACGAGGTCCGCGCCCTCGCGCACCAGCATCGGCCGAAGATGATCATCACCGGTGCGACCGCCTACTCCCGTCTCATCGACTTCTCCGCCTTCCGCGAGATCGCCGACGAGGTCGGCGCCATCCTCATGGTCGATGCGGCGCACTTCATCGGCCTGGTAGCCGGCAAGGCGATCCCCAGCCCGGTGCCCTATGCCGACGTGGTCACCTTCACCACGCACAAGGTGCTGCGGGGCCCTCGCGGCGGCATGATGCTGTGCCGGGCGGAGCATGCCGCCGCCATCGACAAGGCGGTCTTCCCGATGATGCAGGGCGGCCCGCTGATGCACGCGGTAGCGGCGAAGGCAGTGGCGCTGAAGGAGGCGTCGACGCCGGAGTACCAGGCCTACGCGGCGCAGGTCATCCGCAACGCCCAGGCGCTGTCCTCGGGACTTGCCGACGAGGGAATGCGGCCGGTCAGCGGCGGCACCGACACGCACCTGGCGCTGATCGACATCCAGGACCTTGGCGTCACCGGCGACGTCGCCGAGGCGCGCTGCGACCTCGCGCGGATCACGCTCAACAAGAATGCGATCCCCTACGACCCGCAGCCTCCGTCGAAGGGATCGGGGATCCGGGTCGGGACGCCCGCCGTCACCACGCAGGGCATGACGGAGACGGACATGACGCAGATCGCCGGCTTCATCGGACGGGCCATCAGGGACGAGCGGGGCGCGCAGTCCGCGGCGATAGCGGCGGACGTGCTGGACCTGGTCACCAAGCACCCGGCCTATCCCAGGGGCTGACGAGTCCTGCCATGCGCGAGTACCTGCTCTGCCTGCTGGCCGCAGCGGCGGTCACCTACCTGCTGACCCCGCCGGTCAGAAGGCTGGCACTGCGGATCGGGGCGATGGCCGAGGTCCGTGATCGTGATGTTCATGACACCCCGACGCCGCGCCTGGGAGGGCTGGCGATGGTGGGCGGACTGCTCGCCGGGCTGCTGCTGGCGAGCAAGCTGCCCATGATGCGGTCGGTGTTCGCGGGGAGCAACACGGCCATCGCGCTGCTATCCGGCGTCGCGATCATCGTTGCCCTCGGCGTCATCGACGACAAGTGGGGGCTCGACGCGCCCACCAAGCTGGCCGGACAGGTCCTCGCTGCCGGCGTGATGGCCTTCCAGGGCATCGCCATCATCTGGCTCCCGATCGGCGGCACGTTCGTGCTGGACCCCCTCACCAGCGTCCTGTTCACCGTCATCATCGTCCTGGTAAGCATCAACGCCATCAACTTCGTCGACGGTCTCGACGGGCTGGCGGCCGGCATCGTGGCGGTGGCGGCGGGCGCGTTCTTCGCCTACTCCTACCTGCTGTCCGTGGAGTTGGGGTTCGAGCGAGCCACGGTCGCGACGCTGGTCTCCGTCCTCCTGGTGGGGATGTGCCTGGGGTTCCTCCCGAACAACTTCTACCCGGCCCGGATCTTCATGGGCGACACCGGGTCGATGACCCTGGGACTCCTGCTCGCGGCCGGCACGATCACCCTTTCCGGACAGGTCGATCCGACCGCGGTGGGGCGCGGCACCCTGCTGCCGACGCTGCTGCCGGTCCTGCTGCCCGTCGCGGTCCTCGCGGTGCCGCTCATCGACCTTGCCCTGGCCGTGATCCGGCGCACGAGAGCGGGCCGCAACCCCTTCGCGCCGGACAAGCAGCACCTGCATCACCGCCTGCTCGAGATGGGGCACTCGCAGGTGCGTGCCGTGCTCCTGATGTACGCATGGACGGCCCTCGTCGCCGGCACCGCCGTCGCGGTGGCGTTCGTCCCCGTCGGATACGCGGCGATCGGCTTCCTGATCGGGCTCGGGCTGATGGTGTTCGCCGTGCGCCGCCCAGGACGGCAGCCGGACGTCAACGTGCGGACCCTGCACACCGGCACCGGAGGCTGATCGCCGGTCGTCGTGAGGAATGACACGCCAGCCGGGGCGGAATCACGTTTGGGCATGGGCTGCGCCGTGCGATACCGTCCGTGCGTGCCGTCCATCGACTCGCTGGTCCTTCGTCGGGCCGGCTCGATCACCCTCGCGGTGGGCGTCATCTGCACGATCGTGGGCGGCATCGTCGCGGGCACCCCCGGTCTCATCGGCGGGGCCCTGGGCACCGTCATCGTGCTCGTCTTCTTCAGCGTCGGGCAGGCCGTCCTCGGGGCCGTGCTCAAGAACAACCCGCAGAACGCGATGCTGGTGGCGATGACCCTCTACCTGGTCAAGATCGGCGTGCTCCTGGTCCTGCTCCTCGTCCTCCAGGACGCGACCTTCTTCGCGCCCAGGGTCTTCGCCGCGACCATCGTCATGTGCACCCTCGCGTGGACGTTCGTGGAGGTGTGGGTGTTCTCCCGCACCAAGGTGCTGTACGTGGAGCCGGAGGGTCATAAGTGAGCGCCCCCGGAGCGTCCGGCACCGGCTCCGGCTGGTACCGTTCGGGCGCGCGGAGGCGGACCGTCTCGATGGACGACTCCAGGAGGATGTCCAACTCCGCGTGGGTCAACAGCAGTCGCCTGATGGCGGGGCTGATCCTGTACACCGGCCTTGGCTGGCTGGTGTCACGGTGGGTCGGGCATCAGGCATTGCTGATGGCGATCGGCGCGATGGTGGGACTCGGACTGTCGTACTACCTGATGTTCACGAGCCTTGCGCATGAGGCTCGCGAGGACGAGGAACGGCAGGAGCGGGACGCGCAATGACGCAACGCACGGGCAGGGTGGTTCGGGGCATGGAGGAGCCTGGTGTCAGCTGACGTAATCGTCGCCTCGGGCGGCTTGGACTGCCATCTCATGTCCGGCTGCGGCTTTCCCGCGCCGGGTGCTGAGATCTTCCAGTTCGAGGCCGTGCTCACCTTCACCATCGGCAGCCTCGAGTTCAACATCTCGAAGATCACCATCCTGCTCTTCCTGTGCGTGATCCTGATCCTCGGCTTCTTCATCTACGCCTTCCGCAGCCCGAAGCTCGTCCCCAAGGGCGCGCAGAACGTCGGGGAGATGGGCTACCTGTTCATCCGCGACGGCATCGCGCGCGACACGATCGGCAAGGACGGCGACAAGTTCGTCCCCTTCCTGTTCTCCTTCTTCTTCCTGGTGTGGCTCTCGAACTTCATGGGGATCGTGCCGTTCGCGCAGATCCCCGTGACCTCGATCTTCGCGATCCCGGTCGCCTTCGCCATCATCGTGTACATCACCTGGGTGCCGATCGGCATCTACAAGCAGGGTCTCGGCGGCTTCTTCAAGAACATGATGTTCCCGCCCGGCGTGCCCAAGGTGATGTACGTGCTGCTCGCTCCGCTCGAGCTGCTGTCGAACCTCATCGTCCGTCCCGCCACGCACGCCATCCGTCTGTTCGCCAACATGTTCGCCGGACACCTGCTGATCGCGACCTTCAGCGTGGCGGCGTTCTACCTGCTCAGCGCCAGCCTCATCGGCATCCTGGGCTCGGCCGCCTCGTTCACGGTCGCCGTGGCCCTGACCGGCTTCGAGGCGCTCATCCAGGCCCTGCAGGCGTACATCTTCACCCTCCTCGCCGCCGTCTACATCGGCGGAGCGCTTCATGCCGAGCACTGATCGGCACGCCGACCATTGAGCCGCACGACCACAACTACATAACCCACAGGACCCGGACCGGCGGAACGACCGCTGGCCAGGAAAGTAAAGGAAACGACATGTCGCTTCTCGCGGAAGTCACCGGATCGCTCGGCTCGATCGGCTACGGCCTCGCAGCCATCGGCCCCGGTGTCGGCATCGGCATCATCTTCGGTCAGGGCGTGCAGGCAATCGCGCGTCAGCCCGAGGCCTACGGCGTGATTCGCCAGAACATGATCCTGGGCTTCGCCCTGGCAGAGGCGCTGGCTCTCATCGGCTTCGTCGCCCCCTTCGTCTTCGGTGTGTGATCCTCACCGTCCATCCGTTCCGGGCTTGATCTGGGAAGGTCACCGTCGTGATTAACGTCATTGCCGCAGTGAGCTCTGTGGTCGTCGCCTCGGGCGAGGGGACAGAGGAAATGCCCTCCGTCCTCGCCGTGCCGATCGACGAGCTGATCATCGGCATCATCGCTTTCCTCATCGTGTTCGGCGGGCTGTCGAAGCTGGCGCTGCCCAACATCAAGAGGACCCTCGCCGAGCGGACCAATGCGATCGAGGGCGGCATCCAGCGCGCCGCCGCTGCGGAGTCCGAGGCCCACGATCTCCTCGAGCAGTACCGAGCGCAGCTTGCTCAGGCTCGCGAGGAGGCATCGGCCATCCGGACGCAGGCCCAGGCCGAGCGCTCCGCCATGATCGAAGAGGCCCGAAACGAGGCTCGGCAGGCGGCCCTGCAGGTGACGGCGGCCGCCGAGACCCAGCTGGCCGCAGATCGTTCGCAGGCCACTGCTGCGCTCACCCGCGAGGTCGGCGAGCTCGCCGTCACGCTGGCGGGCAAGGTGGTCGGGCAGTCCCTCACCGATGACGCGCGCATCCGTGCCACGGTCGACGAGTTCCTCGATGACCTCGAGCGGCAGGCGGCCGGCTGATGCTCGGATCCAGCCGCGACAGTCTGGCGGCCTGTGAGGAGGGCCTCGATGCCCGACGGCAGGACGCGGGCTTCGGCGCGCTTCCTGGCGAGCTCTTCTCGGTCGCCGGCCTGCTCGCGCAGGAGGGCCAGCTGCGCACGATGCTGGCGGACTCGGGGCAGCCGGCCTCCATCCGCGAGGGCCTCGCACGCCAGATCTTCGGCGAGCGCGTCAGCAGCCTCGCGGTCGACATCCTCCTCATGGTCGTAGACCGGCGCTGGTCGTCGGACCTCGACCTGGTGCTGGCGCTCGAGCAGCTGGCGGACCAGGCGGCCTTCACGGTCGCCGAGGCCGACGGGTCGCTCGACACGACCGAGGAGGAGCTGTTCCTCTTCGGCAGGGCCCTTGACTCGTCGCCGGCGCTGCAGATGGCGCTGACGGACCCTGCTCAGACATCGGCGACCAAGGGCGCCATCGTGCGCGACCTGCTCGGCGGGCGCGGCACCGCAGCCACCGGCCAGGTGCTGCAGTACGCCGTGGGGCACCTGCACGGCCGGCGCATCGATTCGGTCGTGGACGACCTGTGCGCGCTCGCGGCTCGGCAGCGCGAGCGAGTGGTGGCCGAGGTTCGCGTGGCGGCCCCCATGGACGCCGCTCAGGAGCGGCGGCTGGCGGACATCCTGTCCCGGCTGAAGGGACGCACTGTGCGCCTCAACATCGCGGTGGACCCGTCGCTGCTGGGCGGCGTGCACGTCAAGATCGGCGACGAGGTCATCGACGGCAGCGTCGCCTCGCGCATGGAGCAGGCCCGGCGAGCCGTTCTCGGCTGACCGCCGGGGCAGCACCGCCATCCGAAGAGACGAACTGAAGAGACATCCGACACGCCGCCCGCGGATGCGGGCCGAGAAAGAGAGCAGGACACCATGACGGAGCTGACGATCCGGCCGGAAGAGATCCGGGATGCGATCGAGCGGAACGTCGCGGCGTACTCGCCGGGCACCGCCCGTGAAGAGGTCGGTCGCGTGATGGAGACCGGTGACGGCATCGCACGCGTCGAAGGCCTCCACTCGGCCATGACCAACGAGCTGCTCGAGTTCGAGGGCGGCCTGCTCGGCGTCGCCCTGAACCTCGACGTACGCGAGATCGGCGTCGTCCTGCTCGGCGACGGCTCCCACATCGAGGAGGGGCAGCCGGTGCGTCGCACCGGGGAGGTCCTCTCCGTGCCCGTGGGCGACGCGTTCCTTGGTCGGGTCGTCGACCCGCTCGGCAACCCGATCGACGGCCTGGGCCCGATCGAGGCCGAGGGTCGTCGCGCCCTGGAGGTCCAGGCACCGACGGTCGTCCAGCGGCAGCCGGTGAAGGAGGCCATGCAGACGGGTATCAAGGCCATCGACGCCATGACCGCCATCGGCAGAGGCCAGCGCCAGCTCATCATCGGCGACCGCCAGACCGGCAAGACCGCCGTCTGCCTCGACACGATCCTCAACCAGCGCGAGAACTGGCTGTCCGGCGATCCCAAGAAGCAGGTGCGCTGCATCTACGTCGCCATCGGCCAGAAGGGCTCCACGATCGCATCCGTGAAGGGCGCGCTCGAGGAGTACGGAGCGATGGAGTACACCACGATCGTGGCGTCCCCTGCCTCCGACCCGGCGGGCTTCAAGTACCTGGCGCCCTACACCGGCTCGGCCATCGGCCAGCACTGGATGTACGCCGGCAAGCACGTCCTCATCGTTTTCGACGATCTGTCCAAGCAGGCCGAGGCGTACCGCGCGGTCTCGCTCCTCCTGCGCCGCCCGCCGGGCCGTGAGGCCTACCCCGGCGACGTCTTCTACCTGCACAGCCGCCTGCTGGAGCGCTGCGCGAAGCTGTCCGACGAGCTCGGCGCCGGATCGATGACGGGCCTGCCCATCATCGAGACCAAGGCGAACGACGTTTCGGCCTACATCCCGACCAATGTCATCTCCATCACCGATGGGCAGTGCTTCCTGGAGTCCGACCTGTTCAACTCGGGCGTCCGGCCCGCCATCAACGTCGGCATCTCGGTGTCGCGCGTCGGCGGCTCGGCTCAGCCGAAGGCGATGCGCAAGGTCGCCGGGCGCCTGCGCCTGAACCTCGCGCAGTTCCGCGAGCTCGAGGCGTTCGCGGCGTTCGGATCCGATCTCGATGCGGCATCCAAGGCCCAGCTCGAGCGTGGGGCGCGACTCGTCGAGTTGCTCAAGCAGCCGCAGTACCAGCCTCAGGCCATGGAGCGCGAGGTCGTTTCGGTCTGGTCCGGCACGACCGGCCAGCTCGACGACGTTCCGGTCGAGGACATCCGCCGCTTCGATGCGGAGTTCCTCGACTACCTCGATCGCAACAAGCCCGAGGTCTTCGAGGCGATCCGCAGCACGACCGACCTGTCCGACGACACCGTCTCGGTTCTCGAGGGTGCGATCGGGCAGTACAAGCGGCAGTTCACGACGACGGCCGGTCACCTGCTCGTCAACGACGAGCCGGTCGCTGCCGTGGCCGACGCGGAGATCGACCACACCCAGATCAAGCGGGCGGTCAGGGGCTAGCCGGCATGGGCGCACAGCTGAGGGTCTACCGACGGCGCATCAAGTCCGTTCAGTCGACCAAGAAGATCACGAAGGCGATGGAGCTGATCGCGTCCTCGCGCATCGTGAAGGCGCAGGCGCGGCTGGCATCGTCCCTGCCCTACCTGACCCACCTGTACGCGGCCATCAACGCGGCCGCGACCGGGGCGGCCGACGTGCGCAAGCACCCCCTCATGGCCAACGCAGAGAACCGCACCCGTGCGGCGATCCTGGTCGTCACGGCGGACCGCGGCCTGGCCGGCGCCTACTCGGCGAACGCCTTGCGCGAGGCCGAGGCGCTGGCGACGAACCTGCGGGAGAAGGGCCTGAGCGTGGTGCCCTACGTCGTCGGCCGCAAGGGCGTGTCGTACTACCGGTTCCGCGATCGCGAGATGGGCGGCGAGTACACCGGCTTCACCGACCAGCCCACCTACGCCGATGCGAAGCGGATCGGCGACGACCTGCTCAAGGCCTTCTTCACCTCGACGGACGAGGGGGGCGTCGACGAGATCCACATCGTCTACACGCACTTCATCTCAATGGTCTCGCAGGAGCCGCGCATCCGCAGGATCCTGCCGCTCGAGGTCGTCGATGAAGTGGTGGAGCATGTCGAGGGCGCCCTGCCGTCGGCCCTGTACGAGTTCGAGCCGGACGCGGAGTCCGTCCTCGACGGGCTGCTCCCGCGCTACATCGACCACACCGTCTACACATCGCTGCTCATGTCGGCCGCCTCCGAGCACGCTGCCCGACGCAGGGCGATGAAGTCGGCCACCGACAACGCCGAGGACATGATCAAATCCCTGTCCCGGCAGGCGAACCAGGCCCGCCAGGGCGAGATCACCCAGGAAATCAGCGAGATCGTCGGCGGCGCCGACGCTTTGTCGGCTTCGCGCTAGGAGAGGGAACAAGAGATGACCGCAACGACCGAGACCAAGACCGGCGTGGGCCGTGTGGCCCGCGTCACCGGCCCTGTCGTCGACGTGGAGTTCCCCGTCGAGGCCATGCCCGAGCTGTACAACGCGCTGCACGTCGACGTGAACTTCGACCAGGGCGAGGAGGGTGGCGGCAGTCGCCTGCTGACCCTCGAGGTTGCGCAGCACATCGGCGACAACATGGTGCGCGCCATCTCGATGCAGCCGACGGACGGTCTGGTCCGCGGGGCGGAGGTACGGGACACCGGCAACTCGATCACGGTGCCGGTGGGCGACGTGACCAAGGGACACGTCTGGAACACGCTCGGCATCCCGTTGGACGTGCCGGAGTCCTCGCTCGAGATCACCGATCGCTGGAGCATCCACCGCCAGCCGCCGGCCTTCGACCAGCTCGAGTCCAAGACCGAGGTCTTCTGGACCGGCATCAAGGTCATCGACCTGCTCACCCCCTATGTCAAGGGCGGCAAGATCGGTCTCTTCGGCGGTGCAGGCGTCGGCAAGACGGTCCTCATCCAGGAGATGATCTACCGGGTTGCCGAGAACTTCAGCGGCGTCTCGGTGTTCGCCGGGGTCGGCGAGCGCACCCGCGAGGGCAACGACCTCTTCCTGGAGATGACCGAGTCCGGCGTCCTCGAGAAGACCGCGCTCGTGTTCGGTCAGATGGACGAGCCGCCGGGCACCCGACTGCGCGTCGCCCTGTCGGCCCTGACGATGGCCGAGTACTTCCGTGACGTTCAGAAGCAGGACGTGCTGCTGTTCATCGACAACATCTTCCGGTTCACGCAGGCCGGCTCCGAGGTGTCGACCCTCCTGGGCCGCATGCCGTCGGCCGTCGGATACCAGCCCACGCTGGCCGACGAGATGGGCCAGTTGCAGGAGCGCATCACGTCGACCCGTGGCCACTCGATCACGTCGCTGCAGGCCATCTACGTCCCTGCTGACGACCTGACGGACCCGGCTCCGGCCACCACCTTCGCCCACCTCGACGCGACGACGACGCTCAGCCGTCCCATCTCGGAGCTGGGCATCTACCCGGCCGTGGACCCGCTCGACTCGATGTCGCGCATCCTCGACCCCCGCTACGTGGGCGACGAGCACTACGCGGTCGCCGCACGCGTCAAGGAGATCCTGCAGCGCTACAAGGACCTCCAGGACATCATCGCCATCCTCGGCATCGACGAGCTCTCCGAGGAGGACAAGATCCTCGTGGGCCGCGCCCGCCGCATCCAGCGCTTCCTGTCGCAGAACATGTTCGTGGCCGAGGCCTTCACCGGCCAGGCGGGCTCGTTCGTGCCGGTCGAGGAGACGATCTCGTCGTTCCGCGCCCTGTGCGACGGCGTCTATGACCACATCCCTGAGCAGGCGTTCTTCATGTGCGGCGGCATCGAGGATGTCGAGCGGAACGCTGCCTCGCTGGCGAAGGGCAACTAGTCGGCATGGCTGAGGGCGAGAAGGTCCTGAACGTGGCGGTGGTCTCGGCCGAACGGTCCCTGTGGACCGGCCAGGCCAAGAGCATCGTGGCAAAGACCCCGGAGGGTGACATCGGCATCCTGCCCGGTCACGAGCCGGTCCTGGCACTGCTCGTGGAGAGTGCGCCCCTGCGGGTCGAGGAGCTTGATGGTTCGAAGCTGATCGTGGCTGTTCACGGAGGGTTCTTCTCGGTGTCCGGCAATGAGGTCAATGTCATCACCGAGGTCGCCGAACTGGCCGAGGACATCGACCTGGAGCGGGCCCAGGCCGCACTGGCTCGGGCGCAGGACGGCGGTGTCACCGAGGAGGAGATGCCGGCCGTCCGGCGCGCGGAGACGCGCATCCAGGTTGCGTCCGTGGCGAAGGGCATCACCGCTCGCTAGCTACACCTCCCAGCACAGCGTCCGCCCGCTCCACCCACCTCCCCGAGTGGCGAGTTGTGGTGGTCTCCGGCGCGCCGGAGACCACCACAACTCGCCACTCGACAGGGGTTAGCGGTTGGCGCCGGGCTGCCACAGCACGTCGCCGCCGTCCTGGGTGTTCGCCACCCGGGCGAGGATGAACAGCAGGTCGCTGAGCCGGTTGAGGTACGTGGCCGTCAGGGCGTTCATGCCGCCGTGGTACGTGTCGAGCGCCGCCCAGGTCGAGCGCTCCGCGCGCCGCACGACCGTGCGCGCGACGTGCAGATGCGAGGCCCCCACGGTGCCGCCGGGCAGGATGAAGGAGCGCAGGGGCTCCAGCCGATCGTTGTACTCGTCGCAGGCTGCCTCGAGCCGCTCGACGTAGGGCTCGGTGACCCGCAGCGGCGCGTGGGCCGGACTCTCGACGACCGGGTTGCACAGGTCGGCACCGACGTCGAAGAGATCGTTCTGGATGCGGACCAGGAGGATCCGGATGTCCTCGGGGAACTCCGTGCTCGCCAGGGCGAGGCCGATGACGCAATTGGCCTCATCGACGTCGGCATACGCCTTGAGCCGGGGATCGTTCTTGCCGGTCCGACTCATGTCGCCGAGCGACGTCGTGCCGTCGTCTCCGGTTCGTGTGTAGATGCGCGTCAGGTTCACCATGGCACGACCCTAGGGCACCCGGGCAGGCCCAGCGCCACGGTCCGACGCCTGGCTCGTACGATGCGCCCGTGGAGGTGTTGCGGGTCACCGGGGGAAACCCGTTGGTGGGTGAGGTGCGCCTGACCGGTGCCAAGAACTCCGTCCTCAAGCTGATGGCTGCCACCCTGCTGGCACCGGGGACGAGCCGCATCAGCAACGTCCCGGACATCCTCGACGTCGAGATCATGGCCGAGCTCCTGCGCAGGCTCGGCTGCGACGTGCACCACGACGCCATGCAGGGCGTCGTGGAGATCACCGTTCCGCAGGAGCCGGACCACCGGGCGGACTATGACCTGGTACGTCGCATGCGGGCGTCGATCTGCGTCCTGGGACCGCTGCTCACGCGCATGGGTGCCGCGGACGTGGCGCTGCCGGGCGGGGACAACATCGGCTCCCGCGGGCTCGACATGCACATCGACGGACTGCGACGCATGGGTGCGGACGTCACCAGCGAGCACGGCTACCTGGTCGCGCAGGCGCCCGGGGGCCTCCAGGGCGCCCACGCCTGGCTCGACTTCCCCAGCGTCGGCGCGACGGAGACCCTGCTGATGGCAGCGGTGCTCGCGGACGGCGAGTCGGTCATCGACAACGCGGCGCGCGAGCCGGAGATCGTCGACATCTGCGTGATGCTCAACGCCATGGGCGCCCGCATCGACGGGGTCGGCAGCTCGACCCTCACGATCCAGGGCGTGGACGCCCTCAAACCGGTCGAGCACGCCACCGTGCCGGATCGGATCGTTGCCGGCACCTGGGCCGTCGCAGCGGTGATGACGCAGGGGGACGTGACGGTCCGGCATGCCGACCCCGGTCACCTGGCGATCGCCCTGGAGAAGCTGGCGCTTGCCGGCGCCGAGGTGAGCCCGGTCGACGACGGTTTCCGCATCACGATGAGCGGCCGCCCGAAGTCCGTCGACATCGTGACGCTGCCGTACCCGGGCTTTCCTACGGACCTGCAGCCGCAGTTCATCGCCCTCAACGCGATCGCCGACGGTGCCGCGCTCGTCACGGAGAACCTGTTCGAGGCACGCTTCCGGTTCGTGCAGGAACTGGCCCGACTCGGCGCCGATGTGCGCACCGACGGTCATCACGCGCTGGTCAGAGGCCGGAGCGGACTCTCAGCCGCCCCGGTCGAGGCGACCGACATTCGAGCTGGCGCCGGGCTCGTGCTGGCCGGACTCGTCGCCGAGGGCGAGACGACCGTCTACGGCGTGACGCACATCGACCGCGGGTACGCCGGCTTCGTGCCGGCGCTGCAGTCGCTCGGCGCATCCATCGTGCGCGACACGGTCATCGACCGCTAGCGATGACCTCGCGGGCCAACCCCGCGTCCTGTGGCCACACCAGCACCCGCGGTCCATCCAGCGTCGTCGCCAGATTCGCCCGGATCCCGTGCGCCAGGAGGCGACGACGCAGTACTTCGCCCTCGACGTAGGTCTGGGGGGCCGCCACGGCCTCGAGGAGTCCGTACTCGCCCTGCGCGCCCGGTCGTGGAGGTGCCGCGACCACCGACGCGCCCCGACGGAAGGCCCAGCGCAGGATCAGGACCAGGACGCCGATCAGGGCGACCGCCACCAGCGGGCCGAACGCGAACGAGAAGGAATTCCACGCGGGCACGTCCCAATCGTGCATCCATCGGGCCTCGGCCGCGAGTGGGCCGGTAATCTTCGAGAATGCCCGGTCAATTGGATCCAATCGCCGAGACCGACGACATCCGCCGCAAGGATCCGCCGTGGCTGATGCGCACCTACGCCGGTCACTCCTCGCCGGCCGAGTCGAACGCCCTCTACCGCCGCAACCTGGCCAAGGGCCAGACCGGGCTCTCCGTCGCCTTCGACCTGCCGACTCAGACGGGCTACGACCCGGACTCGATCATGGCGCGCGGCGAGGTGGGCAAGGTCGGCGTGCCGCTGTCGCACCTGGGCGACATGCAGCGCCTCTTCGACGGCATCCCGCTCGCCGAGATGAACACGTCGATGACGATCAACGCGACGGCCATGTGGCTGCTGGCGCTGTACATAACGGCCGCCGAGCAGCAGGGTGCCGACCCCGCCGACCTGCAGGGGACCACCCAGAACGACATCATCAAGGAGTACCTCTCGCGCGGCACGTATGTGTTCCCGCCGGCTCCGTCCCTGCGGCTCGTCACCGACGTCATCGCCTACACGGTGCAGAACGTGCCGAGGTGGAACCCGATCAACATCTGCAGCTACCACCTCCAGGAGGCCGGGGCCACGCCCGTTCAGGAGGTCGCGTATGCCATGGCCACGGCCATCGCGGTGCTCGACGCGGTCCGCGACTCCGGTCAGGTGCCCGCGGAGCGCTTCGGCGAGGTCGTCGCCCGGATGTCCTTCTTCGTCAATGCGGGGGTCCGTTTCGTCGAGGAGATGTGCAAGATGCGCGTCATGGCGCGCATGTGGGACGAGATCGCACGGGAGCGCTACGACGTGGTCGATGCCCGACAGCGGCGGTTCCGCTACGGCGTGCAGGTGAACTCACTGGGGCTGACGGAGGCGCAGCCGGAGAACAACGTGGCCCGCATCGTCCTGGAGATGCTGGGGGTGACGCTCTCGAAGGACGCCCGCGCTCGCGCTGTGCAGCTGCCCGCCTGGAACGAGGCCCTCGGACTGCCCCGGCCCTGGGACCAGCAGTGGTCGCTGCGCATGCAGCAGGTGCTGGCCTTCGAGAGCGACCTGCTCGAGTACGACGACCTGTTCGCCGGTTCGGTGGTCGTGGAGCGGTTGGTCGACGAGATGGCCCTGGGCGCCCAAGCCGAGCTGGACCGCGTGCTGGCGATGGGCGGCGCCGTGCCGGCGGTCGAGAGCGGCTACATGAAGGCGGAGCTGGTCGCGTCGCATGCCCGCCGGCGCGGCCGTATCGAGACCGGCCAGGACCTCGTCGTGGGCGTCAACGCCTTCACGACCTCCGAGCCCAATCCGCTGCTGGCCGATCTCGACGCCGCGATCCAGTCGGTCGATCCGCAGGTCGAGGCGCGCGCCGTGGCGGATCTGGCCACGTGGCGGGCGGGCCGCGACGCAGAGGAGGTGCTCGCCGCCCTCGCGCAACTGCGTCAGGAGGCGGCCGGATCGGGCAACCTGATGGACGTGACGCTGCGGTGCGCCCGGGCGGGCGCGACGACGGGCGAGTGGGCGGGGGTCCTGCGGGAGGTCTTCGGCGAGTTCCGCGCCCCGACGGGCGTGTCCGGCAGCGTCGGCGTCACTGCGGTGAGCGCGGGTCTGGCCCGGGCCCGTGACGCAGTGCGCCGCACGTCCGAGGACCTGGGATCCGCGCTGCGGTTCCTGGTCGGCAAGCCCGGGCTCGACGGCCACTCCAACGGAGCCGAGCAGATCGCGGTGCGTGCGCGCGACGCGGGCTTCGAGGTCGTGTACCAGGGCATTCGGCTGACCCCCGACGAGATCGTGGCGGCAGCGGCTGCCGAGGACGTCGACGTCGTCGGCCTGTCCATCCTGTCCGGATCCCATCGCGAACTCGTGCCCGCGGTGCTCGCGGGCCTGCGCCGCGAGGGCATGGCCGAGGTCCCGGTCGTGGTCGGCGGGATCATTCCCGAGGCCGACGCGGCCTGGCTGGCCGAGCAGGGGGTCGCCGCCGTGTTCACCCCGAAGGACTATGACGCGAACGGGATCATGCTGCGCGTGGTGGACGTCATCCGACGGTCGCGCGGCCTGGCCTCGCTGGCCTGAGGGGTCGCGACCGGGGCGTCAGTTCGAGCCGCGCGGGGTCCATCGGAACAGGGCGATCGACAGCACGAGCCCGATGACCACCCAGACGGACAGCATGAGGGCGCACATCCCGAGCTCCCAGGAGCCCGAGACCTCCATCGCGGCCGCCTCCGGCGGGAGGAAGACGCTGCGCATGGCCTGGGCGAGCCACTTGAGGGGGAAGATCGACGCGAACACCTGCATCCAGTGCGGCAGCTGGCTGAAGACGAAAAAGACGCCGGACGTGAACTGCAGGACCAGGACGATCGGCGAGACGACGGCCGATGCCCCGCGGCCGGTCTTGGGGACCACGGAGAAGGCGATGCCGAGCAGCGTGCAGCCCACGAGGCCCAGGACGCTGGCCCACACGAACGTGAACCACTGCGTGGCCGTGCTGGGCATCGAGATGTCGTAGAAGAGCACACCCACGCTGATCAGGATGGTGACCTGAGCGATGTAGGCGACGAAGACCGTGCCGATCTTGCCGATGAAGTAGGAGACCTTGGGCATGGGCGTGCCCTGCAGCCGCTTGAGCGTGCCGTCCTCGCGCTCGAGCGGGATCGCGATGGCGAGGTTCTGGAACGACGTGTACAGCACTCCCGAGGCGATCATGCCCGCGACGAAGTACTGCGCGAACGTGATTCCGGGGGCGATCTGCTGCCCCCCGAAGACGGATCCGAAGATCACCATCAGGATCACCGGGAACGCGAAGTTCCACAGTGCCGAGTTCTTGTCGCGGAAGAACTGCTTGAGCTCGATGACGATGCGACGGCGCCCGATCGCGACGGTGCCCGGGATGGCCGATCCGGTCAGGACGGTCACAGGCTGTCTCCTCCCTCGGCGTAGCGGTCGCCGTCGAGCAGCGACAGGTAGACGTCCTCGAGGCGGGCCCGGTCCACGGTGAGACCGGGTACCTCGCCCCCCAGCCGGCTCGATAGCTCCTGCACCGTCCGCGTCGGTTCCATGGTCTGCACGTCCTTGCGGGTGCCGTTCTCCAGCCAGGAGACTCGGGCGATGCCGCGTTCGCGGCCGCCGAGCCGCGACGGCGCGTCGCAGGCCAGCACCGTGCCGCGCGAGATGACCGCAACGCGATCGGCCAGGTGCTCGGCCTCCTCGAGGTAGTGGGTCGTGAGCAGGATCGTGGTGCCTTCGTCCTTGAGACCCTCGATGAGGGTCCAGAAGTCGCGCCTGGCCTCCGGGTCGAACCCGGTCGTGGGCTCGTCGAGGAAGAGCACGCGCGGCCGGCCGATGATGCCGAGCGCCACGTCGAGTCGCCGGCGCTGGCCTCCCGAGAGCTTCTCGCCTCGGGACGAGCGCTTCTCGGTCAGGCCGACGGAGTCGATGACGGCGTCCGGGTCGCGTGGATTCGGGTAGTAGCCGGCGAAGTGGTGGACGGCCTCGGACACGGTCAGGTCGCCGAGGTCCCGATCGGACTGCAGGACGATGCCGAGCTGGGACTTCCAGGACCGGTCGCCGTGGGCCGGATCCTCCCCGAGCACGGTCGCGTCGCCCTCGTCCCGGGTCCGGTAGCCCTCCAGGATCTCCGTGACCGTGGTCTTCCCGGCGCCGTTCGGTCCCAGGAGGGCGAAGCACTCGCCGAACGGGATCTCGAAACTGACCCCGTCGAGGGCCCAGAGGTCTCCGTAGCGCTTGCGGACGTCCCGGACCGAGATGGCGGCGTCAGTCACGACCCGATCATGGCACGCAGCGGGGTGCAGGCGCTGCTCGGTACGCTCCGGTCGTGCGCATCCTCGTGGCCCGATGCAGCGTCGACTACGTGGGTCGGCTGACGGCCCACCTTCCGCTGTCGACGCGGGTGATCATGGTGAAGGCCGACGGGTCGGTGCTCATCCATTCCGATGGCGGCTCCTACAAGCCGCTGAACTGGATGAGCCCGCCGTGCACGACGCGGGTGACCGGTTCGGTCCTCGACGACGTCGTCGAGGTGTGGACGGTCGAGAACAAGGCCGGCGAGCAGCTCGTCATCAGCGTGCACGAGGTCCTGCACTCCCACGACCATGATCTGGGCATCGATCCGGGACTCGTGAAGGACGGCGTCGAGGCCCACCTGCAGAAGCTGCTGGCCACGCACGTCACGGCGCTCGGGGAGGGCTGGACCCTGGTGCGGCGGGAGTTCCCGACCGCGATCGGTCCCGTTGACCTGCTGTGCCGCGACGGCTCCGGTCGCGCGGTGGCCGTCGAGATCAAGAGACGCGGCGAGATCGACGGCGTCGAGCAGCTGACGCGGTACCTCGAGCTCCTCAACCGCGATCCGTTGCTTTCCCCCGTGCTCGGCGTGTTCGCCGCCCAGGAGATCAAGCCCCAGGCGCGGGTCCTGGCCGAGGACCGGGGAATCCGCTGCGTCGTCCTGGACTACGACGCCCTCAAGGGCAGCGACGACCCGGGGCTGCGGCTGTTCTGAGGTCGTCGGGCTACCGGACCGACAGTCTCGCGTAGCTGGTCGCCTTGGTCGTCACGACGCGCATGACGAAGCCCCCCGGCTCGTGCGCCGTGAAGGTCGGCAGGGTGAGTCGGCCGGTGGCGCTGGTCCGCGCGATGCCCAGGCGCACCCAGGTGCCATGCACCCTGACCTGGACGACGGCGCGCGCGCTCTTGGGCAGGCCGCGAAGCCACAGGTCGTACGCACGCTCCACGGCCAGCGAGGCGGTCGGCGCGGCGGCCAGCGGTGCGCGCGGCAGGATCCGGACCCGCGTCCCGGCGAGGGCGGGCGTGGACTCGAAGGCGGCCGGCTGCGCGACGGGCACCGGCTGCGGTGCCGGAGCGGGGGCAGGGGCCGGTGCGGGAGCCGGCGCGGGGGCGACGACGACCACGGGCTCAGTCGCGGCCGGGGGCGTTGACGTGCCGCCTCCGCCTCCGCCGCCACCCGTGGGAGGCGCCGCCGACACGGTGACCGTGACCGTGGCGGTCGTTGTCGGCTCGACGAGCCGGTAGGTGAAGGTGACGGTGCCCGCCGGTGCGCCCGCGGGGGAGGTGTAGCGGATCCGCCCCGTCTCGACGGCGGCGGTGCCGGTGGTCGGGGCGGTGACGACGGCCTGCAGCGTCGCTCCGACCGGGTCGTTGGCGAGCACGTCGATCAGGACGGATCCGCCGGCGGTGACCGAGGCGGCATCGTCGACCGGCGGGCCGGGGGGCGCCACGGGAGTGACCGCCGCCGACAGTGAGCTCTTCGCGCTGGTGCCGTTGGGGCTGACGGCGGCCACCGCGAACCGGTAGGCGGTGCCGTTGGCGAGCGGCGTGGCGGCGTACGACGTCGCGGCCGTGCCCGTGTCTGCCACGAGCGTGGTGTAGCTGGCGCCGTTGTCGGTGGTCGAGTACACGGCGTAGCCCGAGACGGCCGCGCCGCCGGTGTACGCGGGTGCCGTCCAGGTCAGGTCGGCATGGGCCTCGCCGGCCACCGCGGCCACGGACGTGGGCGCATCCGGGGCCTCGTGCAGCGCGCGGACCAGTCGCGTCGGGGAGTTGGTGCCGGCATTGGTCACGATGCCCGATGGGGCGTCGGCGATCAGGGCCGTCGCGACCTGGGCTGGGGTGGCGGTCGGGAAGCGCGTGAGGTACTGGGCGACGACGCCGGCCACGTGCGGTGACGCCATCGACGTGCCGCTCATGGCCACAGAGGCCGTCGTGCTGGAGGTCGAGGCGGACGTGATCGAGGACCCGGGCGCGAACAGGTCCAGGCAGGAGCCGTAGTTGGAGTAGAAGGCCCGCGCATCGAGCGTCGTGGTGGCGCCGACGGTGATGGCCAGGGGTGCCGCCGCGGGCGAGACGGTGCAGGCGTCGATGCCGCCCGTCACGACGTTTCCGGCGGCGACCACGACCGGGATGCCCAGGCCGACGGTGCTGGCGACCGCCGTGAGCATGCCGCTGTCGAGTCCGCCCGCGCCCAGGCTCACGTTGACGACGCCGCGGGTGCCGGCCGGCTGGGCGGCCAGGTCGGTGGCGATCCATTCCAGGCCCTGGACGACGTCGCTGGTGAATCCCTGGCCGTCGCAGTCCAGGACGCGGACCGGGACCAGTGTCGCGGACTTGGCCACGCCCCACGTGGTGCCGGCCACCGTGCCGGACACATGGGTGCCGTGACCGCTGCAGTCGCTGGTGTCGGCGCTGTCGATGGGCGGCGGATTGCTCGGATCGGGCACGAGGTGCGGTGCGAAGTTGATGCCCGTGGCGATGCGACCGGCGAACTCGACGTGATCCGCTCGGATGCCGGTGTCGACGATGTAGGCGCGCACGCCGGATCCGCCGTTGGCGTAGGAGTACGACGTGTCCAGCGGCAGGGCGGCCTGGTCGATCCGGTCCTCGCCCCAGCTCAGGGGGGCGCCCTGGGTGTCGGCGGCGGAGACCGGCTGATCCTTGTGCACGGACACGATGCCGGGGTCGTCGGCCAGCGCGGCTGCCGCGGCATCGTCGGGCATCGTGACGACCAGGCCGGTGTACGCATGGGAGAGGGTGGCCTCGACAACGCCGCCGGCGGCCTCGACCGCCGTGGCCGCGTCGGCGGTGGCCGCGGAAACGGATGCACTGCCGCCGGTGTCGACCACGTCGACGAGGTAGCGGACGCCCGCCCCGAGGTCGGCAGCCGCGGCGGGCGTGGCAAGGGAGAGAGGTGCCGTCAGAAGCACGACTGCCGCGGTGCCCGCCACCCACATTGCCGACGGTCGCCTCGACCAGCTCTTGCCCACGGTGCCTCCCTCGTCCGGGTCCAGTCTGCGCCCTGCCCTCACGCCTTCGCTCCCTGGGTATCGGATCGCCCGAGGGCGTCGCGATCCAGCATCTCGTGCCGGAAGTCGTAGAACTGCAGGGTAAGGCCGATGGCCGACACGGGCAGCAGCACCGCGCTCGCGACGATGGCCGCGGCGTTCGAGGTCCACGACGGCCAGCCGGTCACCAGCAGGAGCACGCCGCCGACCAGGCCGGGCAGGATGAACCCGATCCACACGAGCAGCGAACTGAGGAAGACGGCGCGCCAGCGCCGGCCGCGCGTGAGCGCCCGGCTGCGCCGGAAGGCCGCGACGAAGCCGAGGTCCTCGATGACGGCCGCCGGCATCGTCACCGCCCACATCGAGACGAGCAGGAGGGCAAGCGGCAGCAGCACGAGCGAGGACGCGAGGACCGTCACGACGACGTAGAGGGCCAGTTGCGCGAGAGCCCCCGAGGGGCGCCGCACGGCGAGGGCGATCGCCTCCCACGCTCGCGGCCTCCGCTCGCCGGCGAGGCCCGCCACCATGCGGCAGGTCGCGGACAGGGCGATCGCGATGAGCGGCGCCGCGGCGAAGGAGACCAGCGCCGCAAGGACGAGGGCGACGGTGTTCTGCCCGACTCCGTAGACGTCGGTGATGTCGTCGGACGGGCGGCGGTGCATCGCCAGTCGCTGGAGTCCCAGTGCGGCCACCGAAGTCAGTGCCACCATCGCGATGATGGGCCACAGCGAGGCGACGTGCCGCCCGAGGATCCCGAACGAGGCAGTGACGACCTGGCCGGCGCGGCGCTCGCGGTCGGGTCGGCGAGCGTCGGCTCCGCGCCAGCGGGTGCCACGGACCAGCAGCAGGACCAGGACGAGTGCGCTGAGCAGGACCAGCCCGGTCGTGGCCGGATGGTCGAGCGCAGTGATGAACAGGAGCGATCCGCCCGCGGTGAGGGCGCAGAAGGACTCGACGGCGGGTCCGCCGATGACGGGTAGGGCCACGGCGCTGACGCGGCCCTCCTCCGCCTGCCACGACACCGGCTCGGACCACTGCCGCTTCGTCGACGGGCCCGTGGGCCCGTTGTTGAAGGACGGGGCCTTCTCGCCCCAGCGGCCCGAGTAGTCGAGCCACTCGAATCCGGGCGATGGGGCCTCCGGAAGCAGGGCGACCGCGGGCCGGACGACCGCGCCCATGGCGAGCGTGCTGTCGCACCCGAATCCCGCCGCCGCGGTGCGGCCGAACCACTGTGCCTGGGTGTAGTAGGCGGCGTGCGATCCCTCTGCGGGGTAGACGAGCACGTGGTCCCCGTCGCGCAGGAGCTTCGGGTCGGACCAGTCGGCCACCTCGGAGCCCTCGTGCTGGGCGAAGGCCGTGCTGAGCGGAGCCTGCGCCAGCGCCTCCTCGACCGTGTCGGCGTCGAAGAGAAGCTGGATCATCTCCCAGTCGCCCTCGTGCTTGTCGTTCCAGTCGTTGTAGGTCCAGAAGAACCAGAACTGCAGGGCGAGCCGGCCGGGGTGGTCCGGTTCGGAGGCCGTGCGCGCATAGACGGTGGCCGCCGGTTCCGGCAGCTGCGAGGTGAACCACCGCTCATAGGTGCACCCCGGATCCAATGGGTCGCCCGGCAGATCGACGTACCAGCCGGGCCCCTTGCCGGCGAGGTCGGACGACGAGGGGGCGGTCAGGGCCTGGTCCGATGGGCCGCGCAGCACGACGTCGCCCTTGCCGAGCACCGTCTCGACGGCGGTCGGCAGGTACGGCTCGCCGTCGCCGCACGGCTCGGTCCGGTCGCGCACGACGATGACGGGCGCGTACCGTTCGGCCAGCCGCGCCAGCGGGTCCGGCCCGGCCGCGTGCGCCTGCGTCGAGGGCCAGCCGGCAAGGGCGCACAGGACCAGCGCGGCCATCGCCGTCGCCCCACGTCTCACACTGCCTCCAGAGCGTCGGTGCGCACGCCGGAGGGCGTGGGCCGTGGCCCATCGTTCCCCATGGCGGGCGGATAGGCTCGCTCGCATCGACGGACAGTGGGAGGACGGCAATGACGATCTCGACGGTGGGTGTGGTCGGACTGGGCACGATGGGCGCCGGCATCGCGCAGGTCGTGGCCCGGCACGGGTACGCCGTGGTGGCGGTCGAGAGCGGCGACGTCGAGCTGGACGCGGCCCGGGAGTCGATCAGCGGGTCGACGGCGCGCGCCGTCGCCAGGGCGAAGATGACCGAGGACGAGCAGTCCGCCCTGATGGGCCGCATCCGGTTCACGACCGACCTGGCCGACCTGGCCGACTGCGACCTGGTGATCGAGGCCGTGTCCGAGCGCCTCGACCTGAAGAAGGAGCTCTTCGCCCGGCTCGACGCCATCACCGCCCCGGAGGCGATCCTCGCGTCGAACACGTCGTCCCTCTCGGTCACCGACATCGCGGTCGCCACGTCGCGGCCGGCCAACGTCCTCGGCCTGCACTTCTTCAATCCGGCCCCCGTCCAGGCCTTCGTCGAGGTGGTGTCCACCGTCGTCTCCTCGGCAGACGTGGTGAAGACCGTCGTCGATTTCGCGGCCTCCCTCGGCAAGGAGCCGGTCGTCGTCGACGACAAGGCGGGGTTCATCGCCAACGCGCTGCTGTTCGGGTACCTGAACCACGCGGCGTCCATGTACGAGCAGAAGTACGCGACGCGCGAGGACATAGACGCCTCGATGCGCCTGGGGTGCGGCTACCCCATGGGTCCACTGGCGCTGCTCGACCTCATCGGCCTCGACACGGCCTACGAGATCCTCGACACGATGTACCGCCAGGGTCGCGATCGACTCCACGCGCCGAGCCCCATCCTCAAGCAGATGGTCACGGCCGGTCTGAAGGGACGCAAGTCCGGGCGTGGCTTCTACACGTACGAGGCGCCCAACTCGCCCGTGGTGGTTCCCGACGCGAATGCGTCGTTCGAGCCGGGCCGCCAGGCACCTCCGCGCGTCACGAAGAGCGTCGGCGTGGTCGGTTCGGGCACCATGGCGGCCGGCATCGTCGAGGTCTTCGCCAAGGGCGGGTACCCGGTCACGTTCGTCGCGCGCACGCAGGACAAGGTCGGGGCGGTGCTGGGGCGCATCGAGACGTCGCTCGCCAAGGCCGTCGAGCGCGGCAAGCTCACCGAGCCCGATCGCGACGCTGCGCTGGGCCGGATCGCCGGTACGACCGAGCTCGACGACCTCGCCGACGTCGACCTCGTCGTCGAGGCGGTCGTCGAGGACCTGGCCGTCAAGACCGAGCTGTTCACACGGCTCGACGCGGTGTGCAAGCCGGGCGCCGTGCTGGCGACGACGACCTCGAGCCTGCCGGTGATCGACATGGCCGCGGTCACGTCGCGACCCCAGGACGTGGTCGGGCTCCACTTCTTCAATCCGGCGGCGGTGATGCGGCTGGTCGAGGTCGTCCGCACCGTGGCGACGGCCGACGACGTCGTGGCGACCGCGGTCGAGGTGTGCAAGGCGATCGGGAAGCACCCGGTGGAGTGCGGCGACCGCGCCGGGTTCATCGTCAACGCCCTGCTGTTCCCGTACCTCAACGACGCCGTGCACATGCTCGAGGCGAACTATGCATCGGCCGACGACATCGACCTGGCGATGAAGAAGGGCTGCGCCTACCCGATGGGGCCCTTCGAGCTGCTCGACGTCGTCGGGCTCGACGTGTCCCTGGCCATCCAGGCGACGCTCTACCGGGAGTTCCGCGAGCGCGGGTACGCGCCCGCGCCGCGGCTGGAGCACCTGGTGACGGCGGGCTACCTGGGTCGGAAGACGGGTCGGGGATTCCGGGTCTACGCCTGATGGCGCGAAAGCACCGGCGTCGCACCGACGAGGTCCGCGACCTGCCGGCCGCCTATGCCAACCAGACGGTCGAGCAGCACCCGGACGGGGAGTGGATCGTCCGGCGCATCTCGGGCTCCGCGTCGACCAAGCCGTACCGCTGCCCCGGCTGCGATCAGGAGATACCACCGGCCACCCCGCACGTGGTCGCCTGGCCGTCCGACGACCCGAAGGGCCTCGAGCATCGGCGGCACTGGCACACGCCGTGCTGGGCGGCCCGCGATCGTCGCGGTCCCCGCGGCCCGGGCTCCCTCGCGCCACCCCGGTACTGACCATGACGCAGTCGATCGTGGCGAACTCGGTGCTGCCCGCACGACGCGATCCGCTGCGGCTGCGGACGAGCGACGGCCTGACGCTGGTGGGGGAGCTCGCCCTGCCCGTGGACCGCGACCCGACCGGCACGGTCATCTGCGTCCATCCGCTTCCCACGCACGGCGGCATGATGGACAGCCACGTGTATCGCAAGATGGCCTGGCGGCTGCCTGCCCTCGCCGACCTTGCGGTGCTGCGGTTCAACACCCGCGGAACCACGAGCGCCGCCGGCACGAGCGAGGGCGCGTTCGACGAGGCGCGCGGCGAGGGACGGGACCTGAGGGCGGCGATCGATGAGGCGGGCCGACTCGGGCTGCCCGATCCCTGGCTGGTGGGCTGGTCCTTCGGCACCGACGTCGTGCTCAAGCACGGCGACGTCGAGCCGGTGGCCGGTGCCGTCCTGCTGTCCCCGCCGCTTCGGTACTCCACGGTCAGCGACCTCGAGGCGTGGAACCGAACGGCCCGGCCGGTCCTGGCCCTGGTGCCCGAGTTCGACGACTACCTCGTGCCCGACGAGGCCGTCGATCGGTTCTCCATCATGCACAGCGCCACGGTTCGCGCCGTGCCGGGGGCCAAGCACTTGTGGGTTGGCGAGCGATTCGTGAAGATCGTGCTGGACGCGATCGTCGGCATGGTCGCTCCCGGCCGGGCACCCCTGCCCACCGAGTGGTCCGGGCCTATGGATCGGTGGAGCGACATATGAGCGATCTGCACGTGCGCGACATCGGCGACGGCCCTGCGGTCGTGCTGCTGCATGCCTTCCCGTGCGACGGGCGCATGTGGGAGCCGGTGGCCGCCGATCTCGCGGCGGACGGCTATCGGGTCCTGGTGCCCGACCTGCCCGGCTTCGGACGGTCGCCGTCGCTCGGCGGCGAACCGGACCTGGACGCCGTCGCCGATGCCGTCGTCGACCTGCTCGCGGACCGTCGCATCGACCGATGCGTGCTGGGCGGGGTCTCCCTGGGCGGATATGTCGCCATGGCCCTGCTGCGCGAGCGGGCGGACCTCGTGTCGGCCGTCATGCTGTGCGACACCAAGGCCACCGCCGACGCCCCGGAGGCGAGGCAGAACCGGGAGCGACTGGCCGCCATGTGCCTGGCCGAACCCGACGGCACGGGTCGGATCCTGGCTCAGGCCGTGCTGCCAGGGCTGCTCTCGGACGCGTCCCGGCAATCCCGTCCCGAGGTGGTGGCGCGGGTCGGGGGCTGGCTCGACGAGGCCAGCGCGGACGCCGTGGCCTGGTACCAGCGGGCGATGGCGGCCCGGCCCGACTCGCTCCTGGTGCTGGCCGGCCTGAGGGTCCCGATCCTCGTCCTGTGGGGGGAGGACGACGAGCTGAGCCCCCTGGCCGAGCAGGAGCTCATGACCGCCTGCGTCGCGTTCCCGGAGTCCGTCGTCGTGCCGCAGGCGGGTCATCTGGCGAATGTCGAGCGACCTGACGAGGTCGCGGCCGCGATGAAGGCCTTCCTGGCGTCGTTGACGCGAGCCTGACTAGAGTCCGGCTGCCCGCTTGATCAGCCGGGCATAGGCGCGGGCACCCGTCGGGGTCAGGTGGATGCCGTCCGACGCGAAGTACTCCGGATGGTCGGCCGACGCCGCGTACCAGTCGGCGACCACGGCGTTCGGGTACTCGGGCACCACGTCAGCGATGACCCTGTTGTTGGGGGCCCGCCACGATCGGGGCATGCTGTCGTTCACGACGACGACCCGGGGCACGTCGGCAAGCGTGTCGAGCATCTCGCGCATCATGTCGGCCGGCAGCACGCCGTTGGTGCCGGGATGCACGACGACGGCATCGGCGAGCTTGTCGCGGGCCACGTAGCGCTTGAGGCGGCCCACGAACGCGCCCGGGAATCGGGAGACCGCGGCGTCGACCTTCGTCCCGGGAATGACCTCCTTGAGGGTGTTGCGGGCGCCGAGCATGACCGAGTCGCCGATGGCGCTGAGGTTGCCGTTGGGGGGGATGGCGTCCGCGGCGCTGGCCTCGGGGGACGCCGACGGGGACGGCGCGCCCGAGGCTTCGTCATCGATCGACACCTCGGTCGGTCCGCCGTCGGCCAGGCCGATGGCGGCGACGACATCCGGCGCCAGACCCTCGGTGGCGGTAGGGGCGGCGGCCGTCGCGAGCGACGTGCCGACGACGAGGATGGCGACCGCACCGGTGGCGGCCACGATGGCTCCCCGTCGGTTGCGCTGCCTGCGCTCGCGGCCCGTGGAGTCGCGCCAGCCCGTGATCCAGCGATCCAGGGCGCCGCGGCGGATCGGCATCTCCAGGAATCGGAAGCTGAGCTCGGCGACGGCGAACGTGAGGACAAGTCGCACGCCCAGCAGGGGAATCCCGTCGAGGGGCAGGTCGAGCGCGGGCCGGGTGACCATGAAGATCGGCCAGTGCCACAGGTACAGGCCGTACGAGCGCTGCCCGACGTACCGCCACGGCTGAGTGCCGAGCCAGCCGCCCAGCGGTGCACCGGGATGCGTGGACATGGCGATCAGGACAGCCACGACGAGGGCGAGGACGAGAAAGCCCCCGCTGCGGTACAGCCATGGCGTGAACTCGCCGACGAACAGGAAGAACCAGATCACGGTCAGCAGGGCGGCGATCCCGACGCCGCTGATGATGGCCCGTGCTCCGGGTGCCAGATCGGTGCGCAGGCGCCCTGGGCGCCAGAAGGTGGCGAGGGCGGCGCCGATCAGCAGTCCCATCGCATGCGAGTCGGTACCGAAGTACGCGCGACTGGGGTCGGCGTACTCCGGGTATCCGCCCCGGATGGACAGGGCGACCATCCAGATGGTGGAGAGCACCGCGAGGGCGACCGCGGTGAGGCGCACGCCCCGGCGCCCGGAGCGCCTGACGACCACGAAGGCCACCGCGGGCCAGACGAGGTAGAACTGCTCCTCGACGGCCAGCGACCACAGGTGCTTGAGCAGTGGCGGTCGGCCGATGAACTCGAAGTACGACTGGTCGCCCCAGACGTACCACCAGTTGTTGACGTAGAGCATCGAGGCCACGATGTCGCTGCGCGTCTGTGCGGCCACGTCGCGGTACAGGACCGCGACGGCAACCGAGACCACGGCGAGCATCAGCAGCAGGGCCGGGAGCAGTCGGCGGGCGCGCCCGAGGTAGAACCGGGCGAAGTCGATACCGGCGGAACGGTCGAACTCCTCGAGGATCAGGGTCGTGATGAGGAACCCGCTGAGCACGAAGAAGACGTCGACGCCGAGGTAGCCGCCGCTTATCCAGGTCAGGTCCGCGTGGTAGAGCAGGACCCCGATGACCGCAAGGGCCCGCAGTCCGTCGAGCCCGGGCAGGTAGCCCATCTCGCCCTTGCGGCGACCTCGATCGAGGAGCCACGGCACCCGCTCGGTGCTGGCACTCGTGGCGGTCACGCCCGTCATGCTACGGGAGTCGCGTCACCCCTAGGTGTTGCGGAATCGGTTGATCTCGGGGAGGTGCTTGGCCCGCAGTTCGGGGTTGGTGACGCCCAGGCCCTCGCTGGGGGACAGGGCCAGGACGCCCACCTTGCCCTGGTGGGCGTTGCGGTGGACCTCGTAGGCGGCCTGACCTGCCTGGTCGAGGGGGAAGGTCTGGGACAGGGTCGGGTGGACCATGCCGCGGGACAGCAGTCGGTTGGCCTCGAAGGCCTCGCGGTAGTTGGCGAAGTGGCTGCCGATGATCCGCTTGAGGTTCATCCACAGGTACCGGTTGTCGTACTCGTGCATGAAGCCGCTGGTGGAGGCGCAGGTCACGATGGTGCCGCCCTTGCGTGCGACGTATACCGACGCGCCGAAGGTCTCGCGGCCGGGGTGCTCGAAGACGATGTCGGCGTCGTCGCCGCCGGTGAGCTCGCGGATCCGCTTGCCGAACCGCTGCCACTCCTTGGGGTCCTGGGTGTGCTCGTCCTTCCAGAACCGGTAGCCCTCGGCAGAGCGGTCGATGACCAGCTCGGCGCCCATCGACCGGACCAGGTCGGCCTTCTCGGGACTGGAGACCATGCAGACCGGCGTCGCGCCGCCGTTGACGGCGTACTGCGTGGCGTAGGCGCCCAGCCCGCCGGAGGCGCCCCAGATCAGCACCACGTCGCCCTGCTTCATCCCGGCGCCGTTGCGCGAGACCAGCTGCCGGTACGCGGTCGAGTTCACCAGGCCGGGGGTCGCGGCCTCCTCCCAGGTCAGGTGTCCGGGCTTGGGCAGCAGCTGGTTCGACTTCACGACGGCCAGCTCGGCCAGGCCGCCGAAGTTCGTCTCGAAGCCCCAGATCCGCTGCTCGGGATCCATCATCGTGTCGTTGTGTCCCGCCGGGGACTCCAGCTCCACGCTCAGGCAGTGCGCGACCACCTTGTCGCCCGGCTTCCATGCGTTCACCCCGGGCCCGACCCGCAGCACCACCCCCGAGGCATCCGACCCGATCACGTGATACGGCAGGTCATGGCGCTTGGCATCGGCGTGCGTGCGCCCGTACCGCTCCAGGAACCCGAACGTGGACACCGGCTCGAAGATGGAGGACCACACCGTGTTGTAGTTGATGCTGGAGGCCATCACCGCGATCAGCGCCTCGCCCGGGGCCAGCGCCGGCACCGGCACGTCATCGAGGTGCATCGACCGGCGCGGGTCCTTGTCCTTCGACGAGAGCCCCTCGAACATCTCGGCCTCGTCCTTGTGGATCGTCACCGCCCGGTACGACTCCGGGATCGCGAGCCCCGCGAAGGCCTCCGCCGGTGCGTCGTCGACGATCGCCTGGCGAATCCGATCCATGGCTGGCCTCCGTGGCGTCACATGTTGGGTCTCTCCCATCCTGCCAGCACCGTACGGAGTTCACCGCCCGAAGCGGATCCAGGCTGCCAGGATGACGAGGGCCAGGACGACGACCAGGACGAGGAGCCCCGTCCGCGCCTTGCGCCAGGCGACCAGCAGGGCGATCGCACCGAGCACGCCGACCGCGACGGCGGACGCCGCGATGGACTGCTCGTCGGTGAGCGTGAACCCCGTCACTCGGCTGCGGCCTGCACCAGTTCGACGAGCACGCCACCGCAGTCCTTGGGGTGGCAGAAGTTGGTCAGCGAGCCGGCCGTCCCCACCTGCGCGGTCTCGAAGAGCATCCGCACCCCCGCCGACCGCAGTGCTTGGGCCGCTGCCTCGACGTCGTCGACGCCGTAGGCGATCTGCTGGATGCCCGGACCCGAGCGGTCCAGGAACTTGGCGATCGTGGATTCGGGGCTGAGCGGGGCCAGCAGCTGGATGCACGAGCCGGAGTCGCCGACGCCGAGCATCGCCTCGCGAACGCCCTGGCGCTCGTTCACCTCCTCGTGCAGGACGCGTCAGGCCGAACGTGCGGGCGTAGAAGGCGATGGCCTCGTCGAGATCCGGGACGGCGATCCCGACATGGTCGATGCGCGTCAGCAGGGATTCCATGGGCATTATGTTGTCATCATCGAACCTGAGGTTGGGAGACCGGATGTCCTTCTCGAGCGGATCCGTCATCGTCGCCGGTGCGCGCACCCCCATGGGACGCCTGCAGGGCGGGTTGACGTCCTTCAGCGCCACTGACCTGGGCGGCGTGGCGATCAAGGCGGCCATGGAGCGGGCGGGGATCACCCCGGACCAGGTCGACTACGTGATCATGGGTCAGGTCCTGCAGGCGGGAGCCGGGCAGATCACTGCGCGGCAGGCAGCGGTCAAGGCCGGCATCGGGATGGACGTCCCCGCGCTGACGATCAACAAGGTGTGCCTGTCGGGGATCGACGCGATCGCCCTCGCCGACCAGTTGATCCGGGCCGGCGAGTTCGACGTCGTCGTGGCCGGCGGCATGGAGTCGATGACGAATGCGCCGCACCTGCTGATGGGTTCCCGTGCCGGTGTCAAGTACGGCGACTGGACGATGATCGACTCGATGGCCTTCGACGCGCTGACCTGTGCCTTCGACAAGATGGGCATGGGAGACAGCACCGAGAGCTACAACGCGCGCTACGACCTGACGCGCGCGGAGCAGGACGAGTTCAGCGCAACGTCGCACCAGCGTGCGGCGGCCGCACAGGCGGCCGGCATCTTCGCCGAGGAGATCGCTCCGGTCAGCGTGCCGCAGCGCAAGGGCGACCCGGTTCTGGTCGTCGACGACGAGGGCATCCGGCCCGAGACGACGGCCGAGTCGCTCGGCCGACTGCGGCCGGCATTCGCCAAGGACGGCACCATCACCGCCGGCAGCGCCTCGCAGATCTCCGACGGAGCCGCGGCGGTCGTCGTCATGAGCCGCGCGAAGGCAGCCGAGCTCGGGCTGACGTGGCTGGCCGAGATCGGCGCCCACGGGGTCGTGGCCGGACCCGACGCATCCCTCCACGAGCAGCCCGCCAACGCGATCAAGCGGGCCTGCCAGAAGGAGGGGATCTCCGTCTCCGACATCGACCTGTTCGAGCTCAACGAGGCCTTCGCGGCCGTGGGCGTCGTCTCCACGAAGGCGCTGGGCGTCGACCCGGCGATCGTCAACGTCAACGGCGGTGCGATCGCTCTCGGCCATCCGGTGGGCATGTCCGGCGCCCGCATCGTGCTGCACGCAGCGCTCGAGCTGAAGCGGCGCGGTGGCGGCATCGGTGCGGCCGCCCTGTGCGGCGGCGGCGGCCAGGGCGACGCCCTGCTGTTCCGGGTCCCGTCCGCCTAGCCGTCGCGCGGCGGAGGGTCATGGCCGGCAGGGGGGCGAGCGCGCTCATCGCGGGGGCGCGGGAGGGGCGCACCCGCGACATCGCCAGGCTGATCTCGCTGATCGAGGACGGCTCCGACCAGGTGCCCGGCCTTATGGTCGAGCTCGCGGGCTCCGCCGGCGCTGCGCGGGTCGTCGGGATCACCGGCTCTCCCGGGGTGGGCAAGTCGACGACGACGTCCGCCCTGATCTCGAGGCTGCGCGCCCGCGGCCAGCGGGTGGGCGTCCTTGCCGTCGACCCGTCGTCGCCGTTCTCCGGCGGTGCCCTGCTCGGCGATCGCATCCGGATGCAGCAGCATGCGACGGACGACGGCGTCTTCATCCGGTCGATGGCCTCGCGGGGCCACCTCGGCGGCCTTGCGGCCACCACGCCGCAGGCCGTGCGGGTCTTCGACGCGGCCGGTTTCGATGTCGTGCTGATCGAGACGGTGGGTGTGGGGCAGTCCGAGATCGAGGTCGCGGCGGCCGCCGACACGACCCTGGTCCTGCTCGCGCCGGGGATGGGCGACGGCATCCAGGCGGCCAAGGCGGGCATCCTCGAGATCGGCGACGTGTTCGTCGTCAACAAGGCCGACCGGGACGGCGCGGACTCCACGGTCCGGGAGCTGCGCAACATGATCGCCCTGGGCAGCAGGACCGAGCGCGACTGGCAGCCGCCGGTCGTCAGGACGGTCGCGTCCACGGGCGACGGCATCGACCAGCTGGTGGAGGCCATCGACCGGCACGGCGAGTGGCTCACCGCCTCCGGTGAGCTCGACGCGCGGCGGCAGCGACGGGCCCGCGACGAGGTAGAGGCGCTGGTCGTGGCGATGCTGCGTCACCGGCTCTCGGCGGGGCAGGGGGCCGCCATCCTGGGTGCGGCGGCAGCCGACGTCGCGGCGGGCCGGATCGACGCCTACACCGCAGCCCGGGCGCAGGTCGCGCGCCTGACCGGCTAACGTCGCTGCCAGGCGCCCGGCTCGGCGAGCAGGTCCGTCACCTCGGGCGTGAGCGTTCCCGCGGCGACGTCGGCGAGGCTGATCGTCTCCAGGACATGGCGCATGGAGGCGCGCACCGCGATCCACACCTCGCGCAGGTGCTCGGCGGCCCCGTGGTACTCGAGGTCCTCCGGGCGCTGCCCCCGGACGGCGGCCAGGGGTCCGTCGAGGGCGCGGACGACGTCGGCGATGGAGACGTCCTTCGGGTTGCGATCCAGTCGGTAGCCGCCGTCCGCGCCGCGCTGGCTGGCGACGATGCCGGCCTGTCGGAGCTGGCGAAGGATGCCCTCGAGGAACTTCAACGGCACGTCCTGCGCCTTGGCGATGGACTCGCCCTTGACCAGCCGGGCCGGACTCGCCTCGTACGCGGCCGTCAGCTCGAGGAGGGCGCGCATCCCGTAGTCGGCCTTTGCGGACACATGCATCCCGGCATTCTCGCGGGTGCCCCGTCGGCGCTGTCGGCCGACCCGCCGGGCGGACTGGTCCATCGCCCGCCTGCTAGGTGACGGCGAGTCCGCGGCGACGCCGCATCCGGCGCGCATACGAGGAGAACAGGCCGTCGACGAGCATGCCGAGGATGAGGATCACCAGCATCGTCGCGAGCAGCAGGGGTGCCTTCGAGAACTGGCGGGCGAACTCCAGGTTGGCGCCCAGTGACGGCTTCTCGGCGATGATGACCAGAAGCTCGCCGGCCATGAGCGAGCGCCAGGCGAAGGCCCAGCCCTGGGTCAGACCCGACACATAGGCCGGCATGGCGGCCGGCAGGGCGATGTTCCGGTAGAGGCTGACGGTTCCGGCTCCGAGGACCTGGCCCAGCCGCATGAACGACGGCGGGATGTGGTCGATTCCGGAGATGACGCCGTTCGCGATGCTCGGCGCCGCTCCGAGGACGACGACGAACAGGATCGCCTGCTCAGTGAGGCCGAACAGGAGGATGGCCAGCGGGAACCACGCGATGGAGGGCATTGTCTGCAGGCCGGTGATCAGGCTGCCCGACGGCCAGGCGGAGCGGGCGGATGCGTGCCACCACGACGCCGATCGCGGTGCCGATCACGAGTGCGAGCGCGAAGCCGACGACGGCTCGCAGGAGGGTCGTCTGGAGCGCGGACCAGAACCGCTCGGTCCCGATCATCGCCCAGAGCGTCTGCAGGGTCTCGGCGGGGGAGGGCAGTACGTACGTGGGGCGCCAGCCCGACCACACCACGACCTGCCAGACGCCGAGCACCAGGGCGATGGCCAGGGCCTTGGGCCAGATCCATCCCCACGCCTTGAGGATCAGGCCGGCGCCGGTTGCGGGTTCCGCGGACCGGTCGACGACGGGGGTGAGGACGCTGCCGTCAGCCGACATGGGTGTGCCCCTGCTCCTTGAGACGCGACGTGAGATTGGCGGCCCGGGTGGCGACCTCGGGGGAGTCCATGACCCGCGGGTGGGGCAGGGGGATGGTCTCCTCGTACACGATGCGGCCGGGCAGGCTGCCCATCAGGACGACACGGTCGCCCAGGCGGATGGCCTCGCGCATGTTGTGGGTCACGAAGACGACCGTCAGGCCCTGCGCGCGGGACACCGACTCGATCTCGTCGTGAAGGTGATCGCGGGTCATGGCGTCGAGGGCACCCAGCGGCTCGTCCATCAGGACGACGCGGGCATCCTGCGCCAGGCAGCGCGCGAGCGCGACCCGCTGGCGCATCCCGCCGGACAGCTCGTGCGGCCGCTTGTCGCCCCAGCCGTCCAGGCGCACGGTGTCGAGCAGCTCGCTGCCCCGGTCCCGTCGTTCCCGCTTGGGCACCTTGCTCAGCTTGAGGGCGAGTTCGACGTTCTGCCGGGCGGTCAGCCACGGCAGGAGGGTGGCCTCCTGGAACATGAAGGCGACCCGGCCCCGCACGTCGATCGTGCCGGCGGACGGCTCGTCGAGTCCCGCGATGAGGTTCAGCAGCGTGCTCTTGCCGCAGCCGGACGCCCCCACGATCGTGACGAACTCGCCGGCCGCCACGTCGAGGCTCACGTCGCTGACTGCGTACGTCGCGTCGGTACCGTGGCCGAACACCTTGCTCACGTGCGAGATGCTCAGGATCGGTGCGGCTCCTGCCCCCAGCTCGGCTGCCCGTGGCTCGGCCAGTGCACTGCTCCTCATGATGCCGACACCTCGACCTGGCCCGCGGCCCGGAGCGCCGCGTTGACGGCGGTCACGTCGTAGAGGCTGCCCGGCAGGCCGCCGGCCGCGTCGATCTCGGCCTGGTCGAGGAGTCCGACGGAGATGGCGTGGTTCGCCGACTCGACGAGCGTCGCGGGCAGTGGGTCGGCGGTGAAGGTGACCTGCTCCCACGCGGCGTCCAGGACCGCCGGATCGATCGCGGAGCCGGTGAGGCTCTCGATGGAGGCCGTCACGGCCGCCTTGGCAGCCTCGGGATCACCGGCGATGGCGTCGAGTGCCGCGACGTGGCCGGCCAGGAACGCCTGCACCACGTCGGGATGCTGGGCGAGGAACTCGGCGCGGACGATCACGTTAGTCGTGACGAACCTGCCCTCGGGCCACAGCGTCTTCTCATCGATCAGGACCCGGGCTCCGGCCTTGACGTACTCGCTGACCCACGGCTCGGGCACCCAGGCGCCATCGATCGTGCCGGCCGCATACGCCGCGAGTCCCTCCGCGTTGGACTGCGGCTTGATCGACACGTCGCCGCCGCCCTCGGTGTTCGACGACAGGCCCTGCTCCTGCAGCCAGTAGCGAAGGGCGACGTCCTGCGTGTTGCCCAGCTGCGGGGTGGCGATCGTCCGTCCCGTCAGGCCGGACGGATCGGTGATGTCCGGCCGCACGACCAGCGCCGCGCCTCCGGACGCCGCCCCGGCGATGACCTTCACCGCCTCGCCCTTGGACTGGGCGTAGGCGTTGATGGTGGGGTTGGGTCCGATGTAGGTGATGTCGAGCGATCCGGCGAACAGTGCGGTGATGGCGTCCGGACCTGCGTTGAAGACGGTGGGGGTGACCGTCACGCCGACCTCCTTCAGCGCGGACGCGAACAGGCCGTCCTGCATGCCGACGAGGGCGGGGGCGTGGGTGAAGTTCGGGAAGTAGCCCAGTCTGAGGGTGGTGACCTGCTCTGCACTGCCTGCCTCGGAACCGCTGCCGCTGGCGGCGGCCCCGCTGCAGGCGGTCAGCACGAGGGCGGCGACCGTCAGGGTGGCCAGGGCTGCCACGGCGGGGTGTCGGCTTCTCATCGGGTCTCCATCCGGGATTTCCTGCTTTGCCTATTAGATTCATCGACAAAGTAGACTATGCGCGCCCGATTGGTCAAACCCGACACGCCGGTAGGAAAATGCACCCGTGACCTCAACTCCGTTCTCCGCGCGGGGCGCCATCGATCTCGGCGCCCTGGCCACCGCCCGCCAGACCCAGCAGCGTGCCGCCGAAGCGATGGCGGCCGCGCCGCCCGGGATCGTGATCGACGTGACGACCGAGACCTTCCAGGCCGAGGTCATCGACCGGTCCATGACGGTCCCCGTCGTGCTCGACCTGTGGGCCGAGTGGTGCGGCCCGTGCAAGCAGCTCTCGCCGGTCCTGGAGAAGCTGGCCGCGGACGACGGGGGGCGCTGGGTCCTGGCGAAGGTCGACGTCGACGCTGAGCAGCAGATCGCGGCGGCGTTCCAGGTCCAGTCGATCCCGTCCGTCTTCGCCGTCATCAAGGGCCAGCCCGTTCCGCTCTTCCAAGGGGCCTACCCCGAGCCGCAGATCCGGCAGATCCTCGACGAACTGCTCAAGGTGGCGGCCGAGCAGGGCGTCAGCGGGCGCGTCGGCGAGGCGGTGCCGGAGGCGGCCCAGGCCGAGGCGCCCGTCGAGGACGCGATCGCGGCCGACCCTCGCTTCGAGGCGGCCTTCGACGCGATCGAGGCGGGCGACTGGGCGGGTGCCGAGGCCGCCTACCGGGCGGTGCTGTCGACGGACCCGGCCGATCCGGATGCGCTGGCCGGCCTGGCGATGGTGGGCCTGTACGGCCGCACCGAAGGCGCGGTCGATCCCGGGACCGGGGACGCACCGGACCCGGCCACCGGGCTCCTGGCGGCCGACTTCGCCGCCCTCCGCAACGACTGGCCGACCGCCTTCGACGTCGCCATCGGCGTCGTGCGCCGCACGTCGGGCGACGAGCGTGATGCTGCCCGGGCGCGGGTGCTGGACTACTTCGTGCTGGCCGGCGACGACCCGTCGGTGCCCAGGGCCCGCTCGGCGCTCGCCAGCGCCCTGTTCTAGGTCCCGTCGCTCGGGGGAAGTCCCTGCGCCGCCCGGGTCAGCCCTCGAACCGGAAGTAGCTCGCCGACAGGGGCGGCAGCACGATCTGCGCCGACGCAGGTCGGCCGTGCCACGGCGTCGACTCGGCCTCGATGGCCCCGAAGTTGCCCAGGCCCGATCCGCCGTAGCCGACCGCATCGGTGTTCAGCAGCTCGCTCCACGTGCCGGCGAAGGGCAGTCCGAGGCGATAGCCCTCGCGGGGCACGGGGGACATGTTGACGATGACCGCTACGCAGCCGCCCTCGTCGTCCCAGCGAAGCCAGCTGAAGGCGTTCGATCCGGAGTCGTTGGCGTCGATCCACTCGAAGCCGCCCGGCTCGTCGTCGCGCTGCCACAGGGCCGGCGTCCTGATGTAGAGCTCGTTGAGGTCCGTGACGGTCTGCAGGATGCCGGCGTGCTCCGGGAACTGGAGCAGCCACCAGTCCAGGCCCTTCTCGCTCGACCACTCCGCGGACTGGGCGAACTCCGAGCCCATGAACAGCAGCTTCTTGCCGGGGTGCGCCCACATGTAGGCGAGGTAGGCCCGCAGGTTCGCGAGCTCCTGCCACCGGTCACCGGGCATGCGACCGACCAGAGAGCCCTTGCCATGCACGACCTCGTCGTGCGAGATCGGCAGGACGAAGTGCTCGCTGTAGGCGTACACCATCGAGAAGGTCATCTCGTTGTGGTGGTACTGACGGTGGATCGGCTCGTGCGAGACGTACTCGAGCGTGTCGTGCATCCAGCCCATGTTCCACTTGAAGCCGAAGCCGAGTCCGCCGAGGAAGGTCGGCCGCGTGACGCCCGGCCACGCGGTGGACTCCTCCGCGATCATCGTGACCCCGGGGACCCTCTTGTAGACCGTGGCGTTCATCTCCTGGAGGAAGGCCACCGCCTCGAGGTTCTCGCGGCCGCCGTACTGGTTGGGGTACCACTCGCCCTCCTTGCGCGAGTAGTCCAGGTACAGCATCGACGCGACGGCGTCGACCCTAAGGCCGTCGACGTGGTACTCCTCGAGCCAGTAGAGCGCATTGGCCACCAGGAAGTTGCGGACCTCGGTGCGGCCGAAGTCGAAGACGTAGGTGCCCCAGTCCGGCTGCTCGCCCCGACGGGGATCCGCATGCTCGTACAGGGGTGTCCCGTCGAAGCGGGCAAGGGCCCAATCGTCCTTGGGGAAGTGGGCGGGCACCCAGTCGACGAGGACGCCGATGCCGGCCTCGTGCAGGGTGTCGATCAGGTACCGGAGGTCATCCGGCGTGCCGAACCTCGAGGTCGGCGCGAAGTAGGACGTGACCTGGTAGCCCCAGGACGGACCGTAGGGGTGCTCGGCGACAGGCAGGAACTCGACATGCGTGAAGCCGGCGTCGCGCACGTACTCGGTCAGCTCGGTCGGCGAGCTGGCGGTAGTCCAGGCCCGAGCGCCACGAGCCGAGGTGCACCTCGTAGATGGACATCGGCCGCTTGTGCTGATGCGTCACCTGGCGGGTCTGCAGCCACGCCTGGTCGTTCCACTCATACGCGGCGGTGTACACGACCGAGCCGGTGGCGGGCGGGACCTCCGTGGCGAAGGCGAACGGGTCCGCCTTCTCGCGCCATACGCCGTCGCGCCCCAGGATGTGGAACTTGTAGATCGCCCCGTCGCCGATGTTCGGGATGTAGAGCTCCCAGATGCCGGTCGAGCCCAGCGACCGCATCGGGTGGGCGGTGCCGTCCCAGTAGTTGAAGTCGCCCGCGACCCGGACGCCCTGCGCATTGGGCGCCCACACGGCGAATGAGACGCCGCTGACCGTACCCATGGATGTCTGGTAGGAGCGGACGTGCGCGCCGAGGACCTGCCAGAGCTGCTCGTGGCGCCCTTCGCCGATGAGGTGCAGATCGATGTCACCGAGGGTCGGCAGGAACCGGTAGGGGTCGTCGCCCGGCACGACGTGGCCGCCGTACTCGATGTCGATGGAGTAGTCGGGGACCACCGCCGCCGGAATGGCCGCGACCCATACGCCGCGATGCTCGTGTGCGAGCGGGAACCTGCCTTCCGGCGTGACGGCCGTGACGGACTCGGCGCCGGGTCGAAGGACCCGGATGGTGACGACCGGACCGGCCAGGTGCGGACCCAGGATCGAATGCGGATCGTGGTGCCAGCCGTCGACGAGGCGGTCGAGGTCGAGGACCGAGACCTCGCTTGGTGCCGGGCTGGGCGTTGGGTCCGACATGGCTTCTCCGGTGATGGTCGTGGTGCGCGGTTCGGTGGGCGGAACGGGCCGTGCAGGTGCGCTCAGAGTCGGCGGATGTGGACGACGTGGGCCACGTGCTCCCACGGGCGCAGGCGCACGTAGGTGCTCTGCGCCCACGTCCAGGTCATGTCGGCGATCAGGTCGTGGGCGACGAAGCGGTCGCCCGGATCGAGTCCGAGGGCCGCGAGGTCCCACCAGATGCTGGACTCGACCTCGTGGTGAGGATCGAGGGTGCACACGACCAGGACGATGTCGTCCAGGTCCTGCTTGGAGTAGGCGATGACGTCGCTGTTGTCGCTCCCGTGGAAGCGGAGCGAGCGCAGGTCCTGCAGCGCCGGGTGCTGGTGCCGGGCGCGGTTCAGCTGGGTCAGGTACGGGGCGAGCGTGCGTCCCTGCTTGCGGGCCAGCTCCCAGTCACGCGGCCGGTACTGGAACTTCTCGGAGTCGAGATACTCCTCCGCCCCGGGCCGGATGGCGACGTGCTCGTACAGCTCGAACCCGCTGTACACCCCGTAGGTGGGCGAGAGGGTCGCGGCCAGCGTCGCCCGGATCGCGAACCCGGCGGGTCCGGAGTGCTGCAGGTACTCGGGGTTGATGTCCGGGGTGTTCACGAAGAAGTTGGGTCGCATGTAGGACGAGGCCGGGCCGGCGAGCTCGGTGGCGTACTCCTCGAGCTCGGCCCGGGTGTTGCGCCAGGTGAAGTACGTGTAGCTCTGCTGGAATCCGACCTGGGCCAGCGCGGCCATCATCGGTGGTCGGGTGAAGGCCTCGGCAAGGAAGATCACGTCGGGATCGGTGGCGTAGATGCTGCTCAGGAGCCGGTCCCACACCCACAGCGGCTTGGTGTGCGGGTTGTCGACGCGGAAGATCCGCACGCCGTGAGCCATCCAGTGCCGCACGACGCGCTCGACCTCGGCGTACAGGCCCTCGGGGTCGTTGTCGAAGTTCAGCGGGTAGATGTCCTGGTACTTCTTCGGCGGATTCTCGGCGTAGGCGATCGTGCCGTCTGCGCGGGTCGTGAACCACTCTGGGTGCGCCGCCACCCAGGGGTGGTCCGGCGCCGCCTGGAGAGCGAGGTCGAGCGCGATCTCCATGCCGAGCTCGACCGTGCGGGCGACGAAGGCATCGAAGTCCGCGATCGTGCCGAGATCGGGATGTACCGCGTCGTGGCCGCCCTCTGCTGAGCCGATGGCCCACGGCGAGCCCGGATCGTCGGGGCCAGGAGTCAGGGTGTTGTTGGGTCCCTTGCGGTTGACCCGGCCGATCGGGTGGATCGGCGGCAGGTAGACGACGTCGAAGCCCATGTCCGAGACCGCGTCGAGGCGGCTCAGCGCAGTGGCGAAGGTGCCCGAGCGCGGCGGATCCATGGTCGCGCCCTCGCTGCGCGGGAAGAACTCGTACCAGGAGCCGACCAGCGCCCGGCGGCGCTGGACGCGCAGCGGCCAGGGTCCGGAGCTGGTGACGCCCTCGCGGATCGGGTGCGCCTCCATGATGCCCGCCACCCGGGGATCGGTGCCCGCCGCGAGGCGCACCGGTGTGGGCAGGGTGGTGGTCAGCAGGGTCCGGGCGGCGGTCAGGAGGGCCTCGCGATCGTCCATTTCCTCGTCGGGCAGCAGTCCCACCGCCTGCTCGAGCAGGAGGGCGCCCTCGGTCATCTCCAGCTCGACGTCGACTCCGGCCGGGATCTTGATCGTGGCCCGGTGCACCCAGGTGTCCCACGGGCTGCCCCAGGACTCGAGCGTGAAGGACCAGTCGCCGACGTTGTCGGGCCGCACTCGGCCGATCCACGTGTCGAGTCCGGTCGGCTCCGGCGTCATCCGGACGGTCTCGTGCCGGGTCCCGTCCGGGCGGATGAGGTGGACGGTGAGGCCCAGGCTGTCGTGGCCCTCACGGAAGGCGGTCGCGCGGATGGGCACCGCCTCGTCGACGGCCGCGGTGGCCGGTCGGCGGCCGCCGACGCTCACGGGGGAGACCGAGGTGATGGGGAAGCGCCCGATGACCTCCGGCGGCGGCGTCAGCATCAGGGGCTGCCAGGGCGTGGGGCGGTCGAGCGTGCGCGCAGGGCTCCTGCGCGGTCCCGTGCTGGCCATGGGCCGAAGCGTATCGTTGGGGGATCGTCGGCTGCTCGCATTCGGGACGCAAGTGAAAGAACTTGCGTTGCATGCAAGAGTACGTCATTTACATGCCCATATTGACGCCGTGCTGGGTGGCGGAGCCCTTCCGAGGCACTAGCGTGTGCGCCGTGAGAGCCATTCGCCGATTCGTCGTCCGCACCGTCCTGCCCGAGAACCTCCTCGCTCTCGAGGAGCTCGCCATCAATCTGCGCTGGTCCTGGCACCCGCAGACCCGCGACCTGTTCGCCGCGATCGACGCGGATCTGTGGGAGGAGGGCGGACACGACCCCGTCCGGCTCCTGGGCGAGGTGTCCGCCGAGCGGCTGGCCGAGCTGTCCGCCGACGAGGGGTTCGTCGACTGGGCCTCGCGCAGTCGCGACGAGCTGAACGAGTACCTGCGGTCCAACCGCTGGTTCCAGGGCCTCGGCGACGACGCCCCCCGGGCCATCGCCTACTTCTCGCCGGAGTACGGCATCACCGCGGCGCTGCCCCAGTACTCGGGCGGCCTCGGGATCCTCGCCGGAGACCACCTGAAGACCGCGAGCGATCTCGGCGTGCCGATCATCGGCATCGGCCTGTTCTACCGCTCCGGCTACTTCCGGCAGACCCTGTCCCGCGACGGCTGGCAGCAGGAGCACTACCCCGTCCTGGATCCGGACGGCAGCCCGGTGTCGCTGCTCCGCGAGCCGGACGGATCACCGGCGAAGGTGGCCATCGGGCTGCCGGGCGACCGGTTCGTCGTCGCCCGCATCTGGGTGGCACAGGTCGGCCGGGTCCCGCTGCTGCTCCTCGACTCCGATGTCGAGGAGAACGGCCCCGCCGAGCGCGAGGTCACCGACCGCCTCTACGGCGGCGGGGGGGAGCATCGACTCCAGCAGGAGATGCTGCTCGGCATCGGCGGGGTGCGCGCCATGCGCGTGTACTGCCGCATCACGGGCCACCCGGCGCCCGAGGTCTTCCACACGAACGAGGGCCACGCCGGGTTCCAGGGCATCGAGCGCATCCGGGAGCTCATCGCGGCGTCGCCGCGTATGACGTTCGACGAGGCGCTCGAGGTCAGTCGCGCCGGCACGGTCTTCACGACGCATACTCCGGTACCCGCGGGCATCGACCGCTTCCCGCGCGACCTCATCGCCCAGTACTTCGGCGGCGAGAACGCTGCACCTGGCGTCCCGGTCGATCGCATCATCGAGCTGGGCACCGAGAGCTTCGAGGGCGGCGACCCGGCCGTGTTCAACATGGCCGTCATGGGCCTGCGGCTCGGCCAGCGTGCCAACGGCGTCAGCCTGCTGCACGGCCAGGTCTCCCGCGGCATGTTCTCGGGCCTGTGGTCCGGCTTCGACAACGACGACGTGCCGATCACCTCGATCACGAACGGTGTCCATGCCCCGACGTGGGTGGCACGCCAGGTCATCGACCTCGCGCACGGCGAGTCGATCGACGATGCGCCGGGCTGGGACGTCATCGCCAGCACTCCCGACGAGCAGTTGTGGGCGACCAAGCGGCTCCTGCGCGCGGAGCTCGTCGAGATGGCCCGCACCCGGCTTCGCGACTCGTGGCTGGCGCGAGGCGCGAGCGATGCCGAGCTCGGCTGGATCGACTCCGTCCTCGACCCGGACGTCCTGACGATCGGCTTCGCGCGACGCGTTCCGTCCTACAAGCGGCTCACCCTCATGCTCCGCAACCCGGCGCGGCTCAAGGCGCTCCTGACCGATCCCAAGCGCCCCGTGCAGCTGGTCGTGGCCGGGAAGGCCCACCCGGCCGACGACGGCGGCAAGCGGCTCATCCAGGAACTGGTGCACTTCGCCGACCGGGAGGACGTCCGGGAGCGCATCGTCTTCCTCCCCGACTACGACATCGCCATGGCGACGGTCCTGTACCCGGGCTGCGACGTCTGGCTGAACAACCCGATCCGGCCGCTCGAGGCCAGTGGCACGTCCGGGATGAAGGCGGCCCTCAACGGCGCCCTCAACCTGTCCATCCTCGACGGCTGGTGGGACGAGTGGTACGACGGTCAGAACGGATGGGCGATCCCGACGGCCGACGGGGTCGAGGACACCGATCGACGCGACGACATCGAGGCGGAGGCGCTCTACAGCCTCATCGAGACGGCCGTCGCCCCGGCGTTCTACACGGTCGACGCGAACGACCTTCCGCAGCAGTGGATCGGCATGGTCCGCCACACCCTGCGCACCCTCGGCCCGAAGGTGCTGGCCAGCCGGATGGTGCGCGAGTACGTCCAGCGCCTCTACGCCCCGGCGGCCGTCGCGTCGCGGGCGTTCGGAGCCGAGGACTTCGCGCTCGCTCGCGGCCTGGCCGCGTGGAAGAAGGAGGTGCGCGCCGCCTGGTCGGCGATCCGCATCGACCACGTCGAGGCCGACGGGGTCGGCGACGCGGTGATGCTCGGCTCCCCGATCACGGTGCGGGCCTTCGTCTCGCTCGGCGACCTCGAGCCGGAGGACGTCATCGTGGAGGCCGTCTACGGCCGCGTCGACGCGGATGATCGCATCACGCACCCACAGCACGCCGCCATGGACTCCGTCGAGAAGTACGACGGCAACAGGTGGCAGTACCGACTCGTCGTGACCCTCGACAAGAACGGCCCCTTCGGCTACACGGTGCGCGTGCTACCGCGCCACGCGGGACTGGTCACCAGCGAGGAGATGGGCCTTCAGGCCGTTCCCCCCGCGTCCGCAGGCCTGGCCGACGGAGTGCTGCGCTGATCCAGCCCGCCCACTCCGGGACCGACCCGCCCGAAGCACCGAACGCTGCCCCGTCGCCAGGAGTGACGGGGCAGCTGCCGTCTACGGTTGCGCGGCGACCGGCAGGGCGTGGAACACCATCAGCGTCCTGGCCGACAGCTCCACGGCCGTGCCGGCCGCAATCTCGTCACCGCACTCCATCGCCTGACCTGTCGACGTGTCGACCACGAGTCGGTGCGCGCGTGCGTACGGGGCCGCCGGCAGCGTGAACTCCGCGGGTTCGTCACCGGCGTGGAGCAGCACCAGGAATGACTCGTCGCGGATAGGTCGCCCCTGGTCATCGGAGCCGTGCGCCTCGCCGGCGAGGAACATCCCGAGGGTGCGGCTGTCGGCGGAGTGCCACGCGGCCTCGGTCAGCTCGCGGCCGTCGGGACCGAGCCAGTCCAGGTCCTTGGGACCGCCGGTGTGCAACGGCCGGCCGTCGAAGAAGTAGCGCTGCCGGAAGGCGCTGTGCATGCGCCGCAGGTGCAGCACCTGGCTGGCGAAGACCTTCAGCTCGGACTGCCACGGCGCCCAGCCCCAGTCGTACCAGGAGATCTCGTTGTCCTGGCAGTAGGCGTTGTTGTTGCCCTGCTGGGTGCGCCCGAACTCGTCGCCGCCGTTGATCATCGGCACACCCGTCGAGAGCAGGAGCGTCGCGAGCAGGTTGCGCAGCTGCTGGTGGCGCACGGCGTTCACGACCGGGTCGTCGGTCTCGCCCTCGATCCCGTTGTTCGCGGACCGATTGTTGTCCGTGCCGTCGCGGTTCTCCTCGCGGTTGGCCTCGTTGTGCTTGCTCTCGTAGGAGACCAGGTCGCGCATCGTGAAGCCATCGTGCGCCGTCACGAAGTTGATCGAGGCGAACGGGCGCCGGCCCTCGCTGGCATACAGGTCGGCCGATCCGGACAGGCGCCAGCCGAGCTCGCCGATGCCCGTACGCCCCCGCCAGAAGTCTCGGATGTTGTCGCGGTACTTGTCGTTCCACTCGGTCCACAGCGGCGGGAACTCCCCGACCTGGTATCCGCCCGGACCGACGTCCCAGGGCTCCGCGATCAGCTTCACGCGCCGGAGCACCGGATCCTGCTGGATGGTGGTCATGAAGTTGCCGAGCATGTTCACGTCGTGGAATGACCGCGCCAGCGCGGATGCCAGGTCGAATCGGAAGCCGTCGACCCTCATCTCCTCGACCCAGTAGCGAAGCGAGTCCATGACGAGCTGGAGGACGTGCGGGTTCGAGACGTCCAGGGTGTTGCCGCATCCGGTGTAGTCCGCGTAGTAGCGGCCGCCGCCGCTCAGGTGGTAGTAGTCGTCGTTGTCGATGCCCCGGAAGCAGAGGGTCGGGCCGAGCTGGTTGCCTTCGGCCGTGTGGTTGTAGACGACGTCCAGGATGACCTCGAGGCCGGCCGCGTGCATGGCCTTGACCATGCGCTTGAACTCCGAGACCTGGCCGCCCCGGGAGCCGGTCGACGAGTACGCGGCGTGCGGAGCGAAGTAGCCGATCGAGTTGTAGCCCCAGTAGTTGGTGAGCCCGTCCTGCAGGAGGTGGACCTCGTCGAGGAAGTGGTGCACGGGCAGGAGCTCGACCGCGGTGACGCCCAGGGTGGTGAGGTGCTCCAGCACCGCCGGGTGCGTGAGCCCCGCGTACGTGCCACGCTCGTGCTGGGGGATCGACGGATGGAGCCTGGTGATGCCCCGGACGTGCGTCTCGTAGATCACGGTGTCGCCCCAGGCGGTGCCCGGTGACTGGTCGTCACCCCAGTCGAAGTAGTCGTCGACCACAACGCTTCGCGGCACGTAGGGAGCCGAGTTGCTGGTGCTCATGCGCAGGTCGTCGCTGGCGATGTGCCCGTATACGGCGCGATTGAGCCGGAACGCTCCGTCGATCGCCTTCGCGTACGGATCGAGGAGGAGCTTGTCGTGGTTCCAGCGATGCCCGACTGCGGGGTTCCAGTCGCCGGCCACCCGGAACCCGTATCGGGTGCCGGCGGGCAGGTCGGGAACGTGCCGGTGGAAGACGTTGAACACGCGCTCGGTGAGTGCGATGCGCTGCTCACGGCCCGACTCGTCGAAGACGCAGAGGTCGACGGCTGTCGCGCCCTGCGCCCAGAGCGCCACGTTGGCGCCCCCGTGCCGGTCGGGCGTCACGCCGAGGGGGTCCCAGCCCGTCGAGGCGTGACCTGTCATTCATCACACGCTACAGGTCGCGCGCCTCGGCGGCTGCACGCCACTACGCTGCGATGGCAGTTGCGAGCACGCGGCTCGCCTGCTGATGAGCGAGGTGCCGGTATGGCCGATTTCGTATCGATCGACGTGGTCGGGGCGGTTGCCACCATCCGGCTCGACCGACCCAAGGTCAACGCCCTGTCCCTGCAGATGCAGCGCGAGATCCGCGACGCCGCGATCGACGTCGGCGGGCGCTCGGATGTCGGTGCGGTCGTGCTTTACGGCGGCCCGAGATTCTTCGCCGCCGGCGCGGACATCAAGGAGATGGCCGGCATGTCCTACCAGGACATGGTGCGGGCCTCTGCCGGGCTGCAGGACGCCTTCACGGCCGTCGCGCGGATCCCGCAGCCGACGATCGCCGCGGTCACCGGACCAGCGCTGGGCGGGGGCTGCGAGCTCGCGCTCTGCTGCGACCTGAGGATCGTCGGCGAGAGCGCGCTCATGGGCCAGCCCGAGATCCTCCTCGGGGTCATCCCCGGCGCGGGCGGCACCCAGCGGCTGCCCCGACTCGTGGGCATCGCGCGTGCCAAGGAGCTGATCTTCAGCGGCCGCGTGGTCAAGGCGCCCGAGGCGCTGGCCATCGGGCTGGCGAACCGGGTGGTCGGCGACGACGACGTCCAGGCCGAGGCGACGGCCCTGGCCGAGCGGCTGTCCCGGGGACCGGCACTGGCGCTGAAGGCGGCCAAGGCGGTCATGGACCGGGGTTTCGAGGTCGACCTGGCGACCGGCCTGGAGATGGAGCGGATGGCCTTCGCGGCGCTGTTCGCCACCGACGACCGGGCGATCGGGATGGCCTCCTTCATCGAGAGCGGACCGGGCAAGGCCGAGTTCACCGGCAACTGACGAGGTGCTGCGACGTCGCGTCGGCAGCGCACCTATGCTCGGCCGGTGCGGATCCTGCACCTGAGCTGGGAGTACCCCCGGTCGTCTACGGCGGTCTGGGCAGGCATGTGCACGCCATCGCGGAGGCGCAGGCAGCGCTCGGCGACGACGTGGTGGTGATCACCCAGGCCGACCCCTCGGCGCCGGTCGACGAGGTGGTCACCGGAGTTCGGATCCTGCGCGTGGTCCCGGCAGCACCCGCTGTCCGCTCATGGCATGACGACTTCATCGGGTGGACCTTCGGCTTCAACGTGGCGGTGGCCCGCGCTGCATTCGCGCTGCTGCGCGAGTGGCGACCCGACGTGGTGCACGGGCACGACTGGCTCGTCGCCCAGGCGGCGGTGCTGGTGCAGGAGTCGGACGGCATCCCCTTCGTGCTGACCATCCACGCCACGGAGGCCGGTCGGCAGGGAGGTGTGCTGTCCACGGAGCTCGCGCGGTCGATCGACGCAAGCGAGTGGTGGGGTGCCAACCACGCGGACCGCATCATCGTGTGCTCGGACCACATGCGGTGGGAGACCGTCAGGCTCTTCGGTCCGTCGATCGCTCCCACGACCGTGATCCCCAACGGAATCGACCCGGACGACTGGCGCGTGCCGCCGTCGACGAGGGCCCGGACGCGGCGCGACCTGGGGACGCCGCTGGTGGTGTACGCCGGACGCCTCGAGCGGGAGAAGGGCGTCCAGACGCTGATCGACGCGGCTCCGGCCCTGCGCAGGGCGGTGCCCGATGTGCACGTCGTCGTCGTCGGAACGGGTACGGCGTCCGACGACCTTCGCGGCCAGGCGCGCGAACGACGGGTCGGCCGGGTCGTGACCTTCACCGGATGGGTGGCCGAGGACGATCTGCGCGCCGTGGTCGCATCGGCGGACGTCGCCGTGGTGCCGTCGCTGTACGAGCCGTTCGGCTTCGTCGCCCTCGAGGCAATGGCCCTCGGCGCGCCGCTGGTCGTGGCGCGGACCGGCGGACTTGCCGAGATCGTCCGGGAGGGGACCACCGGGTGGGCCTACCGTCCGGGCGACGCCGGTGAGCTCGCCAGCGTGCTGGTCGACATCCTTCGCCACCCCCGGCGGGCCGCGCGACGCGCCGCCGCGGCCCGCGTCGACGTCGCGCAGCGCTTCGGGTGGGCGGACATCGCGAGGCGGACCCGCCTGGTCTACGACGATGTCGCCGCCGATCCCGCAGCCGCGACCGGCCGTCACCCTGGCCCGCTCCCGAGGCGGGAGGGGGATCTGCTGGCGGACGCGCCGCCGTCGTCGATGCGGGCGCGCGGTCCGGCGGGCATGGGCTATATTACTGGCGAGTAACTAGCGGCTCCGGGGTATCCGGATGATTGGATACAATCCTGCGAGCCGACGATTCGTTCGGTCGTTGGCCGATGGCCAATCAGGACACCTCAGGAGGGTCACCCCCATGAAGATCGCGGTGTGCGTCAAGCAGGTTCCGGACACGTGGGCCGAGAAGGCGCTGGTGGCGTCGGACGCCACGTTGGACCGGGACGCGGCGGACGGGGTGATGAACGAGATCGACGAGTACGCGGTGGAAGAGGCGCTGCAGATCGTCGAGGCGTCCGGGGGCGACGTGACGGTGGTGACGATGGGCCCATCGCGCGCGGCGGAGACGGTCCGCAAGGCGCTGAGCATGGGCGCGGACGCGGGGATCCATCTTGTGGACGACGGACTGCACGGGTCTGATGCGGTGGCCACGAGTTACGCCCTGGCGGAGGTGCTTCGGGGTCGGGGGTTCGACATCGTGATGTTCGGCTCGGAGTCGACGGACGCGCGGATGTCGGTGGTGCCGGCGATGGTGGCGGCGCGACTGGGCGTGGCGCAGTTGACGTTCGCGCAGAAGGTCGACGTGGCCGGCGACACCGTGTCGATCCAGCGGGTGACCGAGACCGGCTTCGACACGGTCGAGGCGGCCCTGCCGGTAGTGGTCAGCGTGGTCGAGAAGGTCAACGAACCGCGGTACCCGTCGTTCAAGGGGATCATGGCGGCGAAGAAGAAGCCGGTCGAGACCCTCAGCATCGCTGATGCCGGCCTCGACCCCGCGCTCCTGGGCCTGTCTGCGGCGTGGAGCGAGGTCGCGGACTTCGCGGCACGGCCGCCCAAGCCCGCGGGCACGATCGTGGTCGACGAGGGCGACGGCGGCGCGAAGGCTGCCGTGTTCCTGTCCGAGCAGAAGTTCATCTGAGCAGGGGAGAGTAGACGTCATGGGTGAGGTTCTGGTATTGGTCGAGCAGGCGGACGGGACGGTCAAGAAGGTCACGACCGAGCTGCTGACGCTGGCGCGCTCGATCGGTGAGGCGTCAGCGGTCTGGGTCGGACCCGGCTACTCCGACGGGGCCGCAGCAGTGCTCGGTGAGTTCGGTGCGTCGACGGTGTACGTCGCGGACGGCCAGGAGTACGTGGACCATCCCGTCGCGCCGAAGGCGGAGGTCCTCGCCCAGCTGATCGCGGACCGGTCGCCGGTCGCGGTGCTGCTGGCCTCCACTGCAGACGGCAAGGAGGCCGCCGGCCGGCTCGCGGTCGCGACGGGCTCCGGTGTCATCACCGACGCCGTCGCGGTCTCGCCGGACCTGGTGGCGACGCAGTCGGTGTTCGGCGGCTCGACCGTGGTGCACTCGCGCGTCACGCGGGGCACGGCCCTGATCACGGTCCGCGGCAACTCGATCGCCCCTGTCGCTGCTTCCGCGACGCCCGCGCGCGTCGACGTCTCCGTAGCACTGTCGGATGCGGCGACGAAGGCCACCGTCACCGGGCGCACCGCGGCGGTCAAGGGCGGCCGACCGGACCTGACCGAGGCCTCGATCGTGGTCTCGGGTGGACGCGGTGTCGGCTCGGCCGACGGGTTCGCCGTGATCGAGGCCCTGGCCGATGCGCTCGGCGCCGCCGTGGGCGCGTCGCGCGCGGCGACGGATGCCGGCTGGTACCCCCACCAGTTCCAGGTCGGGCAGACCGGCAAGACCGTGTCCCCGCAGCTGTACATCGCGAACGGGATCTCCGGCGCGATCCAGCACCGCGCCGGGATGCAGACGTCGAAGACGATCGTCGTGGTCAACAAGGACCCCGAGGCCCCGATCTTCGAACTGGCCGACTTCGGTGTCGTCGGCGACCTGTTCACCGTGCTGCCCCAGCTCACCGAGGAGATCCGCAACCGCGCCGGCTAACGCGCACGCACCAGGCCCCCCGCAACCGGCAGACGTGCCCCGACCCGAGCGGTGACTAGCATTGGTCGGCGTGGGTGAGCGTGTGTACCTGGACCATGCGGCGACGACGCCGATGCTTCCTGCCGTGCGCGCCGCCTGGCTCGAGGCCTCTCAGCGCGTCGGCAACCCGTCCTCGCTGCATTCCTCGGGGCGAGCCGCTCGACGGGTCGTCGAGGAGTCCCGTGAGTCCATCGCCTCCCGACTGGCGGTGCGGCCCAGCGCCCTCGTGTTCACCTCGGGGGGCACCGAGGCCGACAACCTCGCGGTGAAGGGCCTCTTCTGGTCGCGTCGGAGCCGGCTCGGCAGCACCCGGATCCTCGCCTCCGCGATCGAGCACCATGCGGTCCTGGATCCGGTCGAATGGCTGGCGGCCGATCAGGGCGCTGACGTCGAGTGGCTCCGCGTGGACGACGTCGGTCGGATCCGGGATGACGACATCGCCCGCGGGCTCGGTGACCCGGACGGCGTGGCGCTCTGCACGGTGATGTGGGCGAACAACGAGGTCGGCACCATCCAGCCCGTCGCCCGGATCGCCCAGCTCTGCCGCGAGGCGGGCGTGCCGTTCCACACGGACGCCGTCCAGGCCCTGGGGCAGGTGGAACTCGACCTCGGAGCGCTCGGCGCCGACGCCGTGACGATCAGCAGCCACAAGGTGGGCGGTCCGTTCGGCGTCGGCGCGCTCATCGTCGACCCGCGCACGGCGCTCACGCCGGTGCTCCACGGCGGCGGCCAGGAGCGGGAGGTCCGCTCGGGCACGCTCGACGCCCCCGCGATCGCGGCCTTCGCGGTCGCCGTCGACCACGCGGTGGTGGGCCAGGCTGAGCGCGCGGTCGCGGTTCGGCGGCTCGCCGACTCCCTCGTCGCGGGGATCCGCGGGGTCGTACCCGATGCGATCGTCAACGGTGACGCTGGCGACGGGCGACTGCCGGGGAACGTGCATGTCTCCTTCCCGGGGTGCGAGGGGGATCTGCTGCTGATGCTGCTCGACGCCGCAGGGATCGACTGCTCCACCGGCTCCGCGTGCACGGCCGGCATCCCCGAGCCGAGTCACGTGCTCCTCGCGATGGGCGTCGATCAGGTCACCGCGCGGGCGTCCCTTCGCTTCACCCTGGGCGAGGCCACGACCGAGGCCGATGTCGCCCAGGTGGTGGGCGCCCTGCCGGGCGCCGTCGACCGGGCTCGTCGGGCCGGCACCCTCGCGTCGCAGGCGGGCTGACATGCGGGTGCTCGCCGCGATGTCGGGCGGCGTCGACTCCGCGGTGGCGGCGGCGCGAATGGTCGATGCCGGGCACGACGTAGTCGGCGTCCACCTGGCCCTCTCGCGCAAGGCCGCGCAGGGGGGCACCGGATCAAAGGGCTGCTGCACCCTCGACGACGCCCGCGACGCCCGCCGCGTGGCCGACATGCTCGGCATCCCGTTCTACGTGTGGGACCTCTCCGAGCGGTTCGAGCGGGAGGTGGTCGCCGACTTCGTCAGCGAGTACCGGGCCGGCCGCACGCCCAACCCGTGCCTTCGGTGCAACGAGCGGATCAAGTTCAGCGCGGTCCTGGAGCGTGCTCTGGCCATGGACTTCGACGTCGTGGCCACCGGACACTACGCGCGCATCGTCGTGGGGCCGAGCGGCCCCGAGCTCCATCGGGCCGTGGACGAGGCCAAGGACCAGTCGTACGTGCTGGGCGTGCTCACCGCCGAGCAGATCGCGCACTCGGCCTTTCCGCTGGGGTGCGACCTCAAGGAGGCGGTGCGGAGCGAGGCCGAACGGCGTGGGCTGCTGGTCGCCCGCAAGCCCGACAGCCACGACATCTGCTTCATCCCGGACGGCGACACCGCCGGCTTCCTGCGCCGGGCACTGGGCGAGGCGCCCGGGGAGATCGTCGACGCGGCAACCGGCGTGGTTATCGGGACCCACGACGGGACCTTCGGATTCACGATCGGGCAGCGACGCGGACTCAACGTCGGCACCCCGTCGGCGGATGGTGAGCCTCGATACGTCGTCGGGCTCGACGTCGCATCGCGCACGGTCTCCGTCGGCGCGCCCACCCTGCTCGACATCGACGAGATCCGGGGCGTCGATGCCATCTGGGCCGGCCCGCCCCTCGACGCCAGGCCGGTCGGCGTCCATGCCCAGGTCCGGGCCCACGGGACCCGGATGCCGGCGACGGCAGTCATGGATGGCGACACCCTCGTCGTCCACCTGCACGAGACGGTTCGCGGCCTGGCATCCGGGCAGGCCGTCGTCCTCTACGACGGCACCCGCGTCGTCGGCTCGGCCACCGTCGACCGTACGCACCGGACCGCGGCGGCGGTCCGCCCATGAGCGCCGTTCCCTGGCGCCCGGTGGCAGCCACCTCGATCGGGTCCTTCCCCGGCACCAGGGCGATCGAGACGGCGAGAGTCGTCGTGGGCGAGCTGCCGGAGTTCGTCCACGTCGCCGAACTGCCGGCTCGCGGGCCAGGCGCCGACATGATCGGGCGCACCGGCGGGATGCTCGCCTCCGTCTCGAGCGCGCTCGGCATGGAGACCACGCCGGATGGATGGCGTTTCGCGGGCGGCCTGGGCAGGCAGATGCGTCGGGCCGTGTCCTTCCTCGGAGAGGACCTCGACGCGCTCGAGCAGGCCGCGTCCGGGTACGCCGGGCCGGTTAAGTGCCAGCTCGTGGGTCCATGGACGATCGCAGCCGCGGTCGAGTTGCCCGGAGGTGAGCGCGTGCTGCGCGATCCCGCGGCGGTCTGGGACATCGCCCAGGCGCTCGGGGAGGCGATTCGCAACCACGTCGCCGACCTGCGGCACCGGATGCCGCTGGCATCCGCCATCGTCGTCCAGATCGACGAGCCCACGCTGCCCGCGGTCCTCGCGGGTCGGATCGGCACGGCGAGCGGCCTGTCGAGCTACCGGGCGGTCGACGTCGTGGACGCCGAGCGGGTCCTGGGGCACGTCATCGCGCAGGCCGCGGCGGTCGGCGCCACCGCCGGCGTGCACTGCTGCGCCGATGACGTTCCGGTCGACCTCATCCGCACGTCAGGGGCGCACTTCGTCAGCCTCGACCTGACCCGCCTCGAGTCCGACGACCACCTCGACGACTCCCTGGGCCAGGCGTGGGACTCGGGGATGGGGATCCTCGCCGGCACCGTGCCCGCCATCGGGGCGGGCGAGATCGGCGAGGCGCGTGCCAGCGCGCCCCTTCGCTCCGTCCTCCACCGCCTGGGCCTCGAGGACGACCAATGGCTGGCGCAGGTGGCCATCACGCCGGCCTGCGGACTCGCCGGGGCCAGCCCGCAGTGGGCCCGCACCGCGCTGTCGGCGTGCCGGGCAGCCGGCCGCATCGTGCGGGACGACGAGACCGCGGTGGGGGAGGCCGACGTTGAGCGCTGAGGCGGATGACGCCCGGGTCCGCTGGACCGAGCTCGTCGACCGGATCAACCAGGCCCGAGCCGAGTACTACCAGAGGGATGCGCCGACCCTCTCGGATACCGAGTACGACGAGCTGTACCGGGAGCTGGCGGCCCTGGAGCAGGAGTGGCCGCACCTGGTGAGCGGCGAGTCGCCGACGCAGACCGTCGGCGGCCAGCGCGCCGAGATGTTCGAGCCGGTGGAGCACCTGCAGCGCCTCTACTCGCTCGACAATGCCTTCGACGACGACGAGCTGGGGGCCTGGCTCGACCGGGTCGAGAAGGGCCTCGGACGCATCCCGGACCTGCTGTGCGAGCTGAAGATCGACGGACTGGCCGTCGACGCGGTCTACGTCGACGGTCGCCTGAGGTCGCTCGCGACGCGCGGCGACGGCCGGGTGGGGGAGGACGTCACGTACAACGCCTCGTACGTGGCATCGGTGCCGCAGCGGCTGGCGTCGGCGTCGGGCCGGCCGGTGCCCCGGCTGCTCGAGGTGCGTGGCGAGGTATTCCTGCCGCTGGCTGACTTCGAGCGGATCAATGCCGAGCAGCTGGACCAGGGCCTCGCGGCCTTCGCCAACCCGCGCAACGCCGCGGCCGGCGGGCTGCGGCAGCGCATCGACCGTCGCGAGGCCGAGCTCGCAGCCGTGCGCGCCGAGGGCAAGGAGGGGGAGCGGGCACACGCGCGCGTCGAGCGGCTGGCGGCCGAGCTGGCCCGGGCGCTGGCCCGGCTGAGCGCCCTGCAGCTGACCGTCCATGGCATCGGCGCGGTGGACGGGGTGGCGATCACTCGGCAGAGCGAGGGCTACCAGGTGCTCGCCGACCTGGGCCTTCCGGTGAGCGCCCGCGCGACGGTCCACCCCACGGCAGAGGGCGTGCGTGAGTTCATCGCCTACTACGGGGAGCACCGGCATGACGTCGAGCACGAGATCGACGGCGTCGTCGTCAAGGTCGACGAACTGGGCCTGCAGGACCAGCTCGGCGAGACGTCGCGCGCTCCGCGCTGGGCGATCGCCTACAAGTACCCTCCCGAGGTCGTCCGCACGCGGTTGCTGGACATCCAGGTCAATGTCGGGCGGACGGGCCGCGTCACGCCGTTCGCGGTGATGGAGCCGGTGCGCGTGGCCGGCTCGACCGTGTCCATGGCGACTCTGCACAACGCGTTCGAGGTGGAGCGCAAGGGCGTCCTCATCGGCGACCTGGTGTTCCTGCGCAAGGCCGGTGACGTGATCCCCGAGGTGCTCGGGCCGGTGACCGAGGCGCGTGACGGTACCGAGCGGGCCTTCGTGATGCCGACCCACTGTCCGGAGTGCGGCACGCTCCTCGCCCCGGCCCGGGAGGGCGACAAGGACATTCGCTGTCCCAACTCACGGACCTGCCCGGCGCAGTTGCGCGAGCGGCTGTTCCACGTCGCGTCCCGAGGCGCCCTCGACATCGAGGGGCTCGGCTACAAGGCCGCCATCGCCCTCCTGGACTGCGGCCTGGTGGAGGACGAGGGCGACCTGTTCCTGCTCACCGAGGCCGACCTGCTGCGCTGCGCGTTCTTCACGCGAGACCCCGGCAGAGGCGAATCCGGCCCGCAGCTGTCCGAGAACGCGAGGGCGATGCTGGCCAACCTCGAGGTCGCGCGCAGGCAGCCCCTGTGGCGCGTCGTGGTGGCTCTGTCGATCCGGCACGTCGGCCCTACCGCCGCGCAGGCGTTGGCCGGGCGTTTCGGCTCCATCGACGCGATCGTGGCGGCGACCGGGGACGAGCTCGCCGGCACCGACGGCGTGGGCCAGGTCATCGCCGACGCGGTGATCGACTGGTTCGCGGTGGACTGGCATGTCCGCATCGTCGACAAGTGGCGGTCAGGGGGAGTGCGAACGGCTGACGACGTGGTCGAGCGCGGACCGCAGACCCTGGCCGGGCTGACCGTCGTGATCACCGGATCCCTCGAGGGGTTCACTCGAGACAGCGCAGCGGCGGCCGTCACGGACCTGGGCGGCAAGGTCGCCTCGTCCGTGTCGAAGAAGACCGACCTGGTGGTGGCCGGCGAGAACGCCGGCTCGAAGTACGACAAGGCAGTCGCCCTGGGCGTGCCGATCACCGGGCTCGACGGATTCCACGCCCTGCTCGCGGACGGACTCCAGGCCGCCCTGTCCCACGGGGCGGCACGATGAGCGCATCCGTGCATGTCCTGCAGATCGGGTACGTCGGTCCCGAGGCGGACGACGGCATGCGCGTCGGCAGCTCGATCACATACCTGACCGAGGGCGACGTGCACGTGGTCGTGGACCCGGGCCTGGCCCCCACGCACGGGCACCTGGTCGATCCCCTGCTCGCCCTCGGCATCGAGCCGGCACAGGTGACGGACGTCGTCTTCAGCCACCAGCACATCGACCACACACTGAATGCGGCCCTGTTCCCCCGGGCTCGCTATCACGACTTCGCGGCCATCTACCGGGGCGACCTGTGGTCGGACTCCGAGGCGGAGGGTCGTGTGCTCTCCGACAGCATCACGCTGATCCGGACGCCCGGGCACACCGTCGAGGACATCTCCACCGTGGTGCGGACCGACGCCGGCGTGGTCGTCTGCACGCACGCCTGGTGGACCGCCGACGGACCGGACGAGGATCCGTACGCGCCCGATATGGACGTCCTGCGCCGATCGCGGGATCGCATCCGAGCGCTGGAGCCGGTGCTGGTGATCCCGGGCCACGGTCGCGCATTCACGCCCTCAATAGGATGACGCAATGACCGCGATCACCCGGGCAGACGTCGAGCATCTGGCTCGACTTGCGCGCCTCCAGCTGACCGAAGACGAACTCGACCACTACTCCGGCCAGCTCGACGTGATCCTGCAGTCGGTGGCCCGGGTCTCCGAGGTGGTGGCCGACGACATCCCGCCCACGTCGCACCCGATCCCGATGCAGAACGTGTATCGGGACGACGTCGCCCGGCCTGGCCTGGACCGCGCGACCGTCGCGGCCGGTGCTCCTGCGTGGGAGGACGACCGCTTCCGCGTCCCGCGCATCCTGGACGAGGAGTAGGCCGTGACCGACATCATGGGAGGCGACCTGGTCCGCCAGTCGGCCTCGGTCCTGGCGGCGTCGATGGCCGCTGGCGAGGTCTCGTCGGAGGAGATCACGCGGGCGCACCTGGACCGGATCGGCGAGGTCGACGACCGCGTGCACGCGTTCCTGCACGTCACGTCCGAGTCTGCGCTCGACGATGCGCGCTCCATCGACCGCAGGCGCGCCGCCGGGGAGCCGCTCGGGCCGCTCGCCGGCGTGCCGCTCGCCCTCAAGGACGTCCTGACGATGAAGGGGGTGCCGACGACCTGCGGGTCGCGCATCCTCGAGGGCTGGCGCCCGCCGTACGACTCCACCGTGGTCCAGCGGCTGCGTGCCGCCGACATCGTCATCCTCGGCAAGACCAACATGGACGAGTTCGCCATGGGCTCGTCGACCGAGCACAGCGCCTACGGTCCGACGCACAATCCCTGGGACCTCGAGCGGATCCCGGGCGGTTCGGGGGGCGGTTCCGCCGCGGCGCTCGCGGCGTTCGAGGCTCCCCTGGCCATCGGCACCGACACCGGCGGCTCGATCCGCCAGCCCGCCGCAGTGACCGGCACCGTCGGAGTCAAGCCGACCTACGGCGGGGTGTCGCGCTACGGCCTCGTCGCCCTCGCCTCGTCCCTCGATCAGGCCGGGCCGTGCGCGCGCAACGTCCTCGACACCGCCCTCCTGCACGCCGCGATCGCCGGTCACGACCCGCGCGACTCGACGTCGATCGACGCACCCGTCCCTGACGTCGTGGCGGCGGCCCTCCGGGGCGATGTTCGCGGCCTTCGGATCGGCCTGGTCAAGGAGCTCAGCGGCGACGGCTACCAGGCCGGCGTGTCGCAGCGCTTCGCCGAGGCCGTCGCCGTGCTCGAGGACCTGGGCGCCGAGGTCGTCGAGGTCTCCTGTCCGCACTTCGACTACGCCCTGGGCGCCTACTACCTGATCCTGCCCTCGGAGGCGTCGAGCAACCTGGCCAGATTCGACGGGATGCGGTACGGGCTCCGGGTGGGCGACGACGGGTCGAACGGCGTCGAGGAGGTCATGGCCCTGACGCGCGAGGCGGGCTTCGGCGCGGAGGTCAAGCGGCGCATCATGATCGGCACCTACGCGCTGTCGAGCGGCTACTACGACGCCTACTACGGCCAGGCGCAGAAGGTGCGCACGCTGATCACCCGCGACTTCGACGCCGCCTTCGGCGAGGTCGACGTCCTCATCTCGCCGACCGCGCCGACGACCGCCTTCAGGATCGGCGACAAGGTCGACGACCCGATCGCCATGTACCTCAACGACATCGCGACGATCCCGGTCAACCTGGCCGGCAACGCAGCGATGTCCCTGCCCATCGGGCTCGCGCCCGAGGACGGCCTGCCGGTGGGGCTCCAGATCATGGCGCCACCGATGGCCGACGACCGCCTGTACCTCGTGGGATCCGCGCTGGAGGCAGCGCTGGCCGACCGCTGGGGCCACCTGCTGATCGAGGAGGTGCCGTCGCTGTGACGACCGCGCACGAGACCATCGACTTCGCCGACGCGCTTGCCATCTTCGAGCCGGTTCTCGGTCTCGAGACCCACGTGGAGCTCGGCACGAACTCGAAGATGTTCTGCTCCTGCTCCACGTCCTTCGGTTCCGACGCGAACACCCAGGTCTGCCCGGTGTGCCTTGGCCTGCCCGGGTCGATGCCCGTCGTCAACCGGATGGCCGTCGAGTCCACGATCCGGATGGGGCTGGCGCTCAACTGCAGCATCGCCCCCTGGTGCCGGTTCGCCCGCAAGAACTACTTCTACCCCGACATGCCCAAGGACTACCAGGTCAGCCAGTACGACGAGCCCCTGTGCACGGACGGCTACCTCGACGTGACGGTCGAGACAGACGACGGCCCCAGGGTCTTCCGCGTGGAGATCGAGCGGGTCCACATGGAGGAGGACACCGGGAAGCTCACGCACTCCGGCGGCTCCACCGGCCGGATCCACGGCGCCGACTACTCCCTCGTCGACTACAACCGAGCCGGGATCCCGCTGATCGAGATCGTGACCAAGACCATCACCGGCACGGGGGCGCTCGCGCCGCAGGTCGCCAAGGCCTACGTCACCGAGCTCCGCAACCTGATGCGCGCCCTCGAGGTGTCGGACGTGCGCATGGAGGAGGGCTCGCTTCGCTGCGATGTCAACGTCTCGCTCAACCGGCCCGGCGATCCGTGGGGCACGCGAAGCGAGACGAAGAACGTCAACTCGCTTCGATCCGTCGAGCGCGCGGTGCACTCGGAGATCGAACGTCAGGCAGCGGTCCTGGAGTCGGGCGGACGCGTGATCCAGGAGACGCGGCACTTCCACGAGGACACCGGCCGGTCCACGTCCGGCCGCTCCAAGGAGCAGGCCGAGGACTACCGGTACTTCCCCGAGCCGGACCTTGTCCCCGTCGCCCCGTCGCTGGAGTGGATCGAGGAGCTTCGGGCCACGCTGCCCGAGCTGCCCGCCCTCCGGCGTGCCCGGCTCCAGGAGGCATGGGGCATCGGGGAGCACGAGCTCCAGACCATTGTCAACGCCGGTGCCCTCGAACTGGTCGAGGCAGCCATCGCCGACGGCGTGGACCCGGCCGCGGCCCGCAAGTGGTGGACCGGCGAGCTGCTCCGCATCGCCAACGACCGGGAGGTCGAGCTCGCGGACCTGCCGGTCACCCCGGCGCAGATCCGCCGGGTCGAGATCCTGGTCGCCGACGGCAGCCTGAACGACAAGCTCGCCCGGCAGGTCTTCGACGGCATCATCGCCGGCGAGGGAGACGTCGACGAGGTCGTGGCGGCTCGCGGCCTTGCCATCGTCAGCGACGACACGTTGCTCCTGACCGCCATCGACGAGGCGCTGGCCGCGCAGCCCGACGTCGCCGAGAAGATCAGGGGCGGCAAGGTGCAGGCGGCCGGGGCGATCGTGGGTGCGGTCATGAAGGCCACGCGGGGCCAGGCCGACGCAGCCAAGGTGCGGTCGCTCCTGCTCGAGCGACTCGGCGTCGCGGAGTAGCCGTTGGCCGTCGCCCTGGTCCCTGCCGACGTCCGGCCGGACGACGCGGTTCCCGGCCTCGACCTGGACGGGACCCTGGAGACCGTGCAGTTCTACGTCCCGCCGTACCTGGGACCGCCGTCGACCCTCGAGGCCATGGCGGGGATGCCGCGGCTCGAGGTGGTCCAGCTCCTGACGGCGGGCTACGAGTCGGCGCTGGCCGTCCTCCCGCCGGGCGTGACCCTGTGCAACGCCGCAGGAGTGCACGACGCCAGCACCTCCGAGCTCGCGATCGCGCTGATCCTCGGCTCCCTTCGTGGCATCGACGACTTCGCCCGGGCGATGCCGACGGGCACGTGGCTGCACGGTCGGCGCTCGTCGCTCGCCGACCGGCGAGTGCTCGTCGTGGGCGCCGGGGGCATCGGCCGCGCGGTCGCGGCGCGGCTTCGCCCCTTCGAGGCCGATGTGGTCCTCGTCGGCCGGACGGCCCGGCCGGGCGTCGTCGCCGCCTCCGAGCTGCCGGACCGGCTGCCGACGGCCGATGTCGTCGTCCTGGCGGTGCCGCTCGACGACTCGACGCGAAGCATGGTCGACGACGCCTTCCTGGCCCTGATGCCGGCTGGGGCCCTGCTGGTCAACGTGGCGCGCGGTGGCGTCGTCGACACCGAAGCCCTGCTCAGGCACGTCTCATCGGGTCGCATCCGCGCGGCGCTCGACGTCACGGACCCCGAGCCGCTGCCGCCGGGCCATCCGCTGTGGACGACGCCCGGCGTCCTGATCAGCCCGCACGTGGGCGGCGACTCGTCGGCGTTCCTCCCGCGGGCCCGCCGCCTGGTGGCCGGGCAGCTGGCTCGCTGGAGGTCAGGGGAGCCGCTCCTGCACGTCGTCAATAGGCTTCCGTCATGACCGACATGAAGCCGCGCAGCAAGGACGTCACCGAGGGACTGGAGCGGGCCGCAGCCCGCGGAATGCTGCGAGCCGTCGGCATGAGCGACGAGGACTTCCCCAAGCCGCAGATCGGCGTCGCCTCGAGCTGGAACGAGATCACCCCGTGCAACCTCTCGCTCGAGCGCCTGGCGCGCTCGGCCAAGGAGGGCGTGCATGCGGCGGGCGGCTACCCGCTGCAGTTCGGCACCATCTCGGTCTCGGACGGCATCTCGATGGGCCACGAGGGGATGCACTTCTCCCTGGTGTCGCGCGAGATCATCGCCGACTCGGTCGAGGCCGTCATGCAGGGCGAGCGGCTCGACGGCATGGTGACGTTCGCAGGCTGCGACAAGTCGCTGCCCGGCATGCTTATGGCGGCGGCGCGGCTCGACGTCGCCTCGGTGTTCGTCTACGCGGGCTCGATCCTTCCGGGCCACGTCAAGCTGTCTGATGGTTCGGAGCGCGACGTCACGATCATCGATGCCTTCGAGGCGGTCGGTGCGTGCGCGCGCGGGCTCATGTCCCGCGCGGACGTCGACACGATCGAGCGCGCCATCTGCCCCGGCGAGGGTGCGTGCGGCGGCATGTACACCGCGAACACGATGGCCAGCGCGGCCGAGGCGATGGGCATGTCGCTGCCCGGGTCCGCCGCGCCGCCCGCCGTCGACCGGAGGCGGGACGGCTTCGCGCGCCGCTCGGGCGAGGCCGTCGTCGAGCTCATCCGCCAGGGAATCACGACGCGGGACATCATCACCAAGCAGTCGCTCGAGAACGCGATCGCCGTCGTCATGGCCTTCGGCGGGTCGACCAATGCCGTGCTGCACCTGCTCGCCATCGCGCACGAGGCCGACGTGGAGCTCGAGATGGAGGACTTCCACCGCATCGGCTCCAAGGTCCCGCTGCTGGCAGACGTCAAGCCGTTCGGCCGCTACGTGATGAGCGACGTGGACCGGGTCGGGGGAGTGCCCGTGATCATGCGGGCGCTGCTCGATGCGGGACTCATGCACGGCGACTGCCTGACCGTCACCGGTCGCACCATGGCCGAGAACCTCGCCGCCATCGATCCGCCGGATCCGGACGGCGACATCCTCTACGCATCGAAGAACGCGATCGCCACCTCCGGCGGCATCACGATCCTGTCGGGTTCGCTCGCCCCCGAGGGCGCAGTGGTCAAGAACGCGGGCGTCTCGGTCGACGTCTTCGAAGGCTCGGCTCGGGTGTTCGAGCGCGAGCAGTCGGCGATGGCGGCACTCGAGGACGGCACCATCCAGAAGGGTGATGTCGTGGTCATCCGCTACGAGGGGCCCAAGGGCGGGCCCGGCATGCGCGAGATGCTGATGATCACCGGGGCCATCAAGGGTGCCGGACTCGGCAAGGACGTCATGCTCATCACCGACGGCCGGTTCTCGGGCGGCACCACGGGCCTGTGCGTGGGACACGTGGCACCGGAGGCGTCCGACGGTGGGCCGATCGGTCTGGTCCGCGAGGGCGATCGCGTGCGCATCGACATCCCGAACCGCACGCTTGACCTGCTCGTCGACGAGGCCGAGCTCGCGGTCCGACGGGCCGCCTTCGCACCGCTGCCGCCTCGGTACACCCGCGGGGTGCTGCACAAGTACGCCCGGCTCGTGGGCTCGGCGTCCAAGGGCGCGGTGTGCGACTAGGCGAGCAACCCCGTCGACCTTGAGGTTGGCGGCGAAATCCGCGGAGCGGATCGCCGCCAACCTCAAGGTCGACGAGGGGGAACGGGGCGAACCGGGCGCGAGGGGCAGATCACACCCGGGTCGGGTAGCCGACCGGACGGACGTCCGGTAGGGTTCGGCACGTGGCACGAATTCTCGTAGTACGCAGGCGCGTGGGCTGACCTCGGTCAACCCCGCGCTCCCTCCGCTACCCGTATTGGGTCGGGGGGTTTTTCATTGGGCAATGACAGCGAAGGAACGGAAGCTGATGGGCGAGAAGATCACCGGGGCGAAGAGCTTGGTGCTGTCTCTTGAGGCGGCTGATGCGGGCACGATCTTCGGCATTCCGGGCGGGGCGATCCTGCCCGCGTACGACCCGCTGATGGACTCCGTCAAGGTACGTCACATCCTCGTCCGGCATGAGCAGGGCGCCGGTCACGCGGCGGAGGGATACGCCGCGGCCACGGGGCGCGTGGGCGTGTGCTTGGCCACGAGCGGTCCGGGCGCGACCAACCTGGTGACGCCGATCGCCGACGCGAACATGGACTCCGTGCCCCTGGTCGCGATCACCGGCCAGGTGCCCAGCGCATCGATCGGGACGGACGCCTTCCAGGAGGCGGACATCCGCGGCATCACCATGCCGATCACGAAGCACAACTTCCTGGTCACCAACCCCGACGAGATCCCGCGTGCCATCGCCGAGGCCTTCCACCTCGCGTCGACCGGACGACCCGGGCCGGTCCTTGTCGACATCTCCAAGGACGCACTCCAGGGCGAGACCGAGTTCGAATGGCCGACGCAGCTCGACCTTCCCGGATATCACCCGGTGACCCGTCCGCACTCGAAGCAGGTGCGCGAGGCGGCCCGGATGATCCTGGACGCGAAGCGTCCGGTGCTCTACGTGGGCGGCGGCGTCATCCGGGCCCGTGCCTCCGCCGCACTGCGCCGGCTCGCCGACATCACCGGTATCCCCGTGGTCACGACGCTCATGGCGCGCGGAGCCTTCCCCGACTCGCATCCTCAGCATCTCGGAATGCCGGGCATGCACGGCACCGTCGCTGCTGTCGGCGCCCTTCAGCAGTCCGACCTGCTGATCACGCTGGGTGCCCGATTCGACGATCGCGTTACCGGCAAGCTCTCGACGTTCGCGCCCGGAGCGGCCGTCATCCACGCCGATATCGATCCGGCCGAGATCGGGAAGAACCGGCTCGCCGACGTCCCGATCGTCGGCGACCTGGCCGAGATCATCCCTGAACTGGTCATCGCCATCGAGACCGAGAAGGCCGCCGGCCGCGTCGGGGACTACGAGGGCTGGTGGGTGACGCTCAACCGCCTGCGGCAGACCTACCCGCTTGGCTACGAGACGTGGGACGACGACAGCCTGGCACCCCAGTACGCGATCCAGCGGCTGGGAGCCATCTCCGGGCCGGACACCGTCTTCGTCTCGGGGGTGGGGCAGCACCAGATGTGGGGTGCTCAGTTCATCGACTACGAGCACCCGAACACGTGGATCAACTCCGGAGGGCTGGGCACCATGGGCTTCGCGGTGCCCGCTGCGATGGGTGCCAAGGTGGGCCGGCCCGACGCGACCGTCTGGGCGATCGACGGCGACGGGTGCTTTCAGATGACGAACCAGGAACTCGCCACCTGCACGATCAACGACATCCCGATCAAGGTGGCGTTGATAAACAACGGCAACCTCGGCATGGTCAGGCAGTGGCAGACGCTGTTCTACAACGAGCGGTACTCCAACACCGACCTTCAGTCCCATCGGTTCCCGGACTTCGTAAAGCTCGCCGAGGCCTACGGCTGCTACGGCCTGCGCTGCGAGTCGCCCGACCAGGTCGATGCGACGATCGAGAAGGCGATGGGGATGAACGACGCCCCCGTCGTGATCGACTTCGTTGTCCACAAGGACGCGATGGTGTGGCCGATGGTGGCCGCTGGAACGAGCAACGACGACATCATGGTCGCGCGCTCGATGGCACCCGATTGGGGAAGTGACGACTGATGTCCCGACATGTGCTCTCCGTCCTTGTGGAGGACAAGCCCGGAGTACTGGCCCGCGTGGCCAGCCTCTTCTCACGGCGCGGCTTCAATATCGAGTCGCTGGCAGTCGGTCCGACCGAGCTGCCCGACGTCTCGCGAATGACGATCGTCGTGACGGTGACAGGCCTGCCGCTCGAGCAGGTGACCAAGCAGTTGAACAAGCTGATCAACGTCCTGAAGATCGTCGAGCTCGATCCTGACGCGTCCGTCCAGCGGGAGATCATGCTGGTCAAGGTGCGCGCCGACATCGACACTCGATCGCACATCCTCGAGACCGCCCAGCTGTTCCGCGCGAAGGTGGTCGACGTCGCTCCCGACGCCGTCACCATCGAGGCCACGGGAAAGACCGACAAGCTCGCGGCGCTGCTCAAGGTGCTCGAGCCCTTCGGGATCAAGGAGCTCGTGAAGTCGGGCATGGTCGCCGTCGGCCGTGGCCCCCGCTCCATCTCCGACCGCGCCGTGCGCGCGGTGGATCGCTCCGCCTGACTCGCGATTCCGTGCAGTAGGTACCCTTTCACGCACCATCGACTGATAGAGGAGAGCCCACCGTGGCCGAACTGTTCTACGACGACGACGCTGACCTGTCCATCATCCAGAACCGGGTGGTCGCAGTCATCGGCTTCGGCAGCCAGGGCCACGCCCACGCCATGTCGCTGCGCGACTCGGGGGTCGACGTCCGGGTCGGCCTGTCCGAGGGCTCGAAGAGCCGGGCCAAAGCGGAAGAGGCAGGGCTGCGCGTCGTCGATCCCGCGACCGCGGCTGCAGAGGCCGACGTCATCATGATCCTCGTGCCCGACCCCGTGCAGGCGAAGCTGTACAAGGAGGCCATCGAGCCGAACCTGCAGGAGGGCGACGCGCTCTTCTTCGCCCACGGGTTCAACATCCGGTTCGGCTTCATCACGCCCCCCGATTTCGTGGACGTGTGCATGGTGGCACCCAAGGGTCCGGGCCACCTCGTTCGCCGCGAGTACGTGTCGGGCCGGGGCGTGCCGGCGATCGTCGCGGTGGAGCAGGACGCGACCGGCGAGGCGTGGCCGTTGGCTCTGTCGTACGCCAAGGCCATCGGCGCCCTGCGGGCCGGCGGCATCAAGACGACGTTCACCGAGGAGACCGAGACCGATCTCTTCGGTGAGCAGGCCGTCCTCTGCGGAGGCGCCTCGCAGCTGGTCATGTACGGCTTCGAGACCCTGGTCGAGGCCGGCTACCAGCCCGAGGTGGCGTACTTCGAGTGCCTTCACGAGCTCAAGCTCATCGTCGACCTGATGTACGAGGGCGGCATCGCGAAGCAGCGCTGGAGCGTCTCTGACACGGCCGAGTACGGCGACTACGTCTCGGGGCCGCGGGTGATCGATCCCAGCGTCAAGGCGAACATGCAGGCGGTCCTGGCCGACATCCAGAACGGCTCGTTCGCCGACCGATTCATGGCCGATCAGGCTGCGGGTGGTCCGGAGTTCCGCGCCCTTCGGGAGAAGGGCGAGCAGCACCCGATCGAGGCCGTCGGCCGTGAGCTGCGCGGGCTGATGAGCTGGGTCGACACGAACGACGACGACTACGTCGAGGGCACCGCCGCCCGGTAGCCCGTCCGAGGTCCCCGTCCAGGCTGCGGCCGGGGCGGGGGCCTCGCCGTATCGCCCCCAGCCGGAAGCTCGACGCCGCCCCTTCGTGACCGGCTTCACACCCGGGTCACGGCGGCAGGAGGGTCCACTCGGCCCCGGTAGACTCGCGCGCGTGACCAAGCCTCGCGTGCTCATCGCCGAAGAACTGTCCCCAGCCACGGTCGAGGCCCTCGGGCCCGACTTCGAGATCGTCCAGTGCGACGGTGCCGACCGGGCGGCCCTGCTCACCGCCATCGTCGATGTCGACGCCATCCTCGTGCGATCGGCCACGCAGGTCGACGCCGAGGCGCTGGGCGCGGCAAAGCGGCTCAAGGTCGTCGCTCGCGCGGGCGTCGGCCTCGACAACGTCGACATCAAGGCCGCCACGCAGGCTGGCGTGATGGTCGTCAATGCGCCCACCTCGAACATCGTGAGTGCGGCCGAGCTTGCGGTGGCCCTGCTCCTTGCGTCTGCGCGCAACGTCGTGCCGGCCAACACCGCACTCGCCAAGGGCGAGTGGAAACGGTCGAAGTACACCGGCGTGGAGGTGGCGGACAAGGTCGTCGGCGTCGTGGGCCTGGGCCGCATCGGCGTGCTGGTGGCGCAGCGCCTCAGTGCGTTCGGCGTCAGGCTGATCGCATACGACCCTTACGTCCAGCCGGCCCGCGCCGCACAGCTCGGCGTGCGGATGGTCACCCTGGACGAGCTGCTCGCCGAGGCGGATTTCATCACGGTGCACCTGCCCAAGACGCCGGAGACGATCGGGCTGATCGGCGACGCCGAGCTGCACAAGGTCAAGCCAACCGTCCATATCGTCAATGCCGCCCGGGGCGGGATCGTCGACGAGAAGGCCCTGTACGACGCCCTCGTCGACGGGCGAGTTGCCGGTGCGGGACTCGACGTCTATGCGAAGGAGCCGTGCACCGACTCGCCGCTGTTCACCCTGGAGGCCGTGGTTGCGACCCCGCATCTGGGCGCCTCAACGGACGAGGCCCAGGAGAAGGCAGGCATCGCCGTCGCCCGCTCGGTGCGCCTCGCGCTCTCCGGCGAACTCGTGCCGGATGCCGTGAACGTGCAGGGCGGCCAGCTCGACGAGGTCATCAAGCCCATGCTGCCCCTCGCGGAGAAGATCGGCTCGATCGCCTCGGGGCTGGCCGACGCGGCCGTGGCCCGAGTGGACGTGGAGGCCATCGGCGAGATCGCCGACCACGACGTGCGCGTACTTGAACTGTCGGCGCTCAAGGGCGTGTTCCAGATGCTCGTGCACGACCCGGTGTCGTTCGTCAATGCCCCGGTCCTCGCCGAGCAGCGCGGCGTCGAGGTGGCCCTGACGACCGATCGCACGACGGAGGACCACCGATCGCTGCTGCGCGTGACCCTCACCCAGACCAACGGGCAGAAGGTGAGCGTTGCCGGCACGGTCACGGGGGCGCGCAACGTGGCCAAGGTGGTCGAGGTCGACTCGTTCGACGTCGATGTCCCGGTCAGCGATCACATGGCTTTCCTGCGCTACCACGACCGTCCGGGCGTTGTTGGCATCGTCGGCCGCGTCCTCGGCGAGGCCGACGTCAACATCGGGGGGATGCAGGTCAGCCGCGACGAGTCCGGCCACGCCCTCATCGTCCTGACGGTCGACTCGGTGATCGAGCCCGACCGGCTCGCTGCCATCGTCCGGGAGATCGGCGCCCACTCCGGGAAGTCCGTCGACCTGGCCTGACCGTGGACCGCGTCCACCGGAGCGGCCTCGCGTGGGCGCTCCTCGGCGTCGTGCTGTTCTCGTTCAGCCTGCCGCTGACGAAGGTTGCGGTCGGGGGCTTCGACCCGTACCTGACGGCGACGGGCCGGGCGCTGATCGCCGGCGCGGTCGCGAGCGTCGTCCTGCTGGCGCGGCGCGTGCGCTGGCCGGGTCGCTCCCAGGTTCGACCGCTGCTCTTCACGATGCTGGGCGCGGTGTTCGGCTGGCCGATCCTGCTCGCCCTCGCACTCGAGCGCACGACATCGGCACACGCGGCAGTCATCGCCGCCTTCATGCCCCTGACGACCGCGATCTTCGCCGTGCTGCGAGCCCACGAACGGCCGCCGCGACAGTTCTGGTGGGCCGCCTCGGCCGGCACCGCTGCGCTCGTCGTCTTCGCCCTGTCGCGCGGCGGCGCCGAGGGCGGCGACTGGATCGCTGACCTGCTCGTCGTGGGTGCTGTCATCAGCTCCTCGTGGTGCTACGTGGAGGGCGCAGAGATCACGAAGGTCATGCCAGGCTGGCAGGTCATCTCGTGGGTGGTCGTCCTCGCCCTGCCCGTCACCCTTCCCGCATCGATCGTGATCTGGATCGTCACCTCGGCCCAGTACGAGACGACAGGCGTTGAGTGGGCATCCTTGGTGTTGCTCGGAATCTCGTCGATGTACGTGGGCTTCTTCGCCTGGTACAAGGGACTGTCGCTGGCCGGCGCCGCATACGGCGGGCAGGTGCAGCAGTTGCAGGCGCTACTGACGCTCCTGTGGTCCGCCCTGCTGCTGGGGGAGGTTGTCACGCCAGCGACCCTTGCGACCGCACTCGTCGTCGTGGTGAGCGTCGCGTGGGCGCAGCGAAGCCGCTCCTCCCTGATCGCCGCACCCGAGGAGTAGCGCGCCGCTCTTCGGGCTAGCCTTGCCGTCTGGGGTCGCGCGACGGAGGTGGAATGAAGGACCTGCTCGTCGGCTACCTCCGACCGCACTGGCGGGTCCTCGTCGTCATCGGCTTCCTGCTGCTCGTGCAGGCGATCACCAACCTGTTCCTGCCGAGCCTCAACGCCGACATCATCAACAATGGCGTGGTCACCGGCGACACGGCATACATCGTCCGCGTCGGTGCGGTCATGCTCCTGCTGTCGGTACTGCTCGGGTTCGCGTCCGTTGTCACCGTCTACTTCAGCGCTCGCACGGCAATGCGCTTCGGGCGCGAGGTGCGCGGCGACCTCTTCCGCCGGGTCGAGGGGTTCTCTCTGAGCCAGATGCACGGCTTCGGCGTTCCATCGCTCATCACGCGCAACACGAACGACGTCCAGCAGCTGCAGATGCTGGTCATGATCGGTCTGACGATGATGGTCCTCGCGCCGATCACGGCGATCGGCGGCGTCATCATGGCGATGCGCGAGAACGTGCAGCTGTCCGGGCTGCTGCTCGTGACGGTGCCCCTCATGATCGCCGTGATCGGCTACATGATCTACCGAGCCGTCCCGCTATTCCGGGCCATGCAGGTCAAGGTCGACAAGGTCAACGGCGTGCTGCGGGAGAACCTCGCCGGCATTCGCGTGATCCGCGCCTTCGTGCGCACGTCGCACGAGGAGGAGCGGTTCGCGGAGGCGAATGCGGACCTCACGGACACGGCGCTCAAGGTCACCCGCCTGTTCGCTCTCATCATGCCCACGCTCATGCTCATCATGAACCTGACGATCGTGGCGACGATCTGGTTCGGCGGCCATCTGATCGCCGACGACAGCATGCCGATCGGAAACCTGTTCGCCTTCCAGGCCTACATCATGCAGATCCTCATGTCCGTGATGATGGCCGTGATGACCATGATGATGGTGCCGCGGGCAGCCGCGTCCGCCGAGCGCATCCTGGCAGTGCTGGACGCCGTGCCCGAGATCGCCGAGCCCGCTCGCGCGCTGCCGGCACCGCTCGCGCGCCACGGTCGCATCGAGCTTCTCGACGTGGAGTTCCGCTACCCCGGTGCGCAGGACTCCGTGCTGCAGGACGTGTCGTTCACGATGGAGCCGGGTACGACGACGGCCATCGTCGGAGGAACCGGCTCGGGCAAGAGCACCCTGGTGAACCTGCTGCCCCGGCTGCTGGACGTGACCGGTGGGAGCATCCTGATCGACGGCGTCGACGTGCGCGACATCCCGTTGGAGGAGCTCTGGGGACTGTTCGGGCTGGTCCCGCAACGCGGCTTCCTCTTCGGCGGAACCGTGGGGTCCAACGTACGGTTCGGCCGTCCCGACGCCACGGACGAGCAGGTGTGGCAGGCGCTCGGGATCGCCCAGGCCCGGGAGTTCGTCGACGTGCTGCCCGAAGGGCTGGACGCCCCCGTCGACCAGGGAGGCGTGAACCTGTCCGGGGGGCAGCGGCAGCGCCTCGCCATCGCGAGATGCCTGGTCCGGGAGCCGCTCATCTACCTGTTCGATGACAGCTTCTCGGCGCTGGACTACACGACCGACGCGCGCCTGCGAGGTGCGCTCGCCGAGCAGACCCGTGACCGCACCGTCGTCATCGTGGCCCAGCGGGTCAGCACGATCATGAACGCCGACCGGATCGTCGTGCTCGACAGCGGGAGCGTGGTGGGCATCGGCTCGCACGACGACCTGATCGAGACGTGCGCCGCGTATCAGGAGATCGTGGCCTCGCAGGTCTCCCTCGAGGACGTCCGATGAGCACGCGGACGGCAACGCCGCCACCGCGCGGCGGCCCCTTCGGGGGCGGCCCGATGGCCGGGATGGCCGTGTCCGACGCGAAGGCGCAGGACTTCCGCGGTTCGCTGCGCCGGTTCGCCTCCCGGCTGGGCCCCGAGCGGCTGATCGTCGTGGTCGTCGTGGTGCTCGCCTTCGCCAGCGTGTTCCTCGCCGTCCTGGGTCCGAAGCTGCTGGGCAATGCCACCGACATCATCTTCGAGGGCGTCGTCAGCGCTCAACTGCCGCCGGGGGTCACGCAGGATCAGGCAGTGGGCGCGCTGCGCGCCTCCGGGCAGGTCGACCAGGCGGACATGGTGGCCTCGATGACCCTGACACCGGGGCAGGGCGTCGACTTCACCGCATTGGCGCGGGTGCTGGCCATCGTCACGCTCGTCTACGTCCTCAGCTCGCTGCTGAGCTGGGGGCAGAACTACCTGATGGCAGGCGTCACGCAGCGGACCATCTACCGACTCCGCGAGGAGGTCGACGCGAAACTCGGCCGACTGCCGCTTCGGTACTTCGACGCGTCGTCGCGTGGCGACGTGCTGAGTCGCGTCACCAACGACATCGACAACATCTCCATGACACTGCAGCAGACGCTGACGCAGCTGATCACGGCCGTGCTGACGGTTATCGGCGTTCTCGCGATGATGGTCTGGATCAGCCCGATCCTCGCCGTGATCTCGCTCCTGACGGTGCCCCTGTCCTTCGTGGTCACGATGATGATCGCCAAGCGGTCGCAGCCGCACTTCATCGCTCAGTGGAAGTGGACCGGCGAGCTGAACGGACACGTCGAGGAGACGTTCTCCGGGCACGACCTGGTGAAGGTGTTCGGGCACCGGACGCAGTCCATCGAGGACTTCGACACCGCGAACCAGCGCATGTACGAGAGCAGCTTCAAGGCGCAGTTCATCTCCGGGATCATCCAGCCCGCGCTGACGGTCATCTCGAACCTCAACTACGTGGCCATCGCCGTCATCGGTGGGATGCGCGTGGCAACCGGCACGATGTCGCTCGGCGACGTTCAGGCGTTCATCCAGTACTCGCGCCAGTTCACCATGCCGATCACCCAGATCGCGGGCGTCGCCAACATCCTGCAGTCCGGCATCGCGTCTGCCGAACGGGTCTTCGAGCTGCTGGACGAGGGGGAGGAGGCCCCGGACGACGTCGACTCCCTCGCCATCGACGAGGTGACCGGCCGGATCGACTTCGAGGACGTGTCCTTCCGTTACCTGCCCGACGTACCGCTGATCGAGGACTTCAACCTCTCGGTCGAGCCCGGGGAGATCGTCGCGATCGTCGGTCCAACCGGCGCCGGGAAGACGACCCTGGTCAACCTGCTCATGCGGTTCTACGACGTCGACTCGGGTCGGATCGTGATCGACGGCCGACCGACGACGTCGATGCGACGCGACGACGTGCGGCGCTGCTTCGGGATGGTCCTCCAGGACACGTGGCTGTTCGAGGGGACGATCCGGGACAACATCGCCTACGGCGACGCCGACGCATCTCGCGATGCGGTGGAGGCGGCCGCCCGGGCGGCGCGGGTCAATCACTTCGTCCGCACGCTGCCCGACGGCTACGACACCGTGCTCACCGAGGGCGCCTCGAACATCAGCGCCGGCGAGCGCCAGCTCCTGACCATCGCGCGTGCATTCCTGGCCGACCCGGCGGTGCTCATCCTCGACGAGGCGACGAGTTCGGTCGACACGCGGACCGAGGTTCTGATCCAGCAGGCGATGGCCGAGCTTCGGCGCGATCGCACGAGCTTCGTCATCGCCCATCGCCTCTCGACGATCCGCAATGCCGACGTGATCGTCGTCCTCGAGCACGGCCGCATCGTGGAGCAGGGCAGCCACGACGGCCTGATCGCCGCGCGAGGTGCCTACTACCGGCTGTACCGCAGTCAGTTCGAGCATCCGGACGACGAGTAGCCCACTTTCGAGCGGTGAGACGTCGGGGGCGCCGCTCGTGTTGTGACCCCGACAACTCCCCGCTCGGCGGGTGGGGCGGGGGTGGGTGGGCGGGGCGGGGGTCGCCGAGGGGTTAGTCCGCTCGGACGGCGCGGTTCACGGCGCTGACGATCGCCTTGAGTGAACTCGTCGTGATCGACGGATCGATCCCGACGCCCCACAGCACGCGACCGCCGACGGCGCACTCGACGTAGGAGGCCGCCTTCGCGTCGCCGCCGGAGGACATGGCGTGCTCCGCATAGTCGAGCACGCGCACGTCGACCCCGTGCGTCGCCAGGGCGTCGCAGAAGGCAGCGATAGGCCCGTTGCCGTGCCCGCCGAGCTCGAACTCCTGGCCGTTGTCGTAGAGGACGACGTCGATGCTCGTGTCGCCGTCGACGGCGGAGTCCTGCTTGACCCCGACGAGCCGGAACCGGCCCCACGGTGCGGTGGGATCGGGCAGGTACTCGCCCGAGAAGGCCGCCCACATCTCGCCGGGACCCACCTCGCCGCCTTCGGTGTCGGTGACCTGCTGGATCACCTGGGAGAACTCGATCTGGAGCCGACGTGGCAGGTCGAGCTTGTGCTCCGTGCGCATGATGTAGGCCACGCCGCCCTTGCCGGACTGCGAGTTCACGCGGATGACTGCCTCGTACGTGCGACCGACGTCCTGCGGGTCGATGGGCAGGTAGGGGACCTGCCACCGGAACGCGTCGACGGCCACGCCGGCTGCGGAGGCGTCGACCTCCATGGCCTTGAGCCCCTTGTTGATCGCATCCTGGTGCGAGCCGCTGAAGGCGGTGTAGACGAGGTCGCCGCCGTAGGGGTGGCGCTCGTGGACGGGAATCTGGTTGCAGTACTCAACCGTGCGGCGCACCTCGTCGATGTCGCTGAAGTCGATCTGGGGATCTACTCCCTGGCTGAACAGGTTCATGCCGAGGGTCACCAGGCACACGTTCCCGGTGCGCTCGCCGTTGCCGAACAGGCAGCCCTCGATGCGGTCCGCGCCCGCCATGTAGCCGAGCTCGGCTGCGGCGACCGCCGTTCCGCGGTCGTTGTGGGGGTGGAGCGAGACGACCAGGGAGTCACGTCGGGCCAGGTTGCGGCACATCCACTCGATGGAGTCGGCGTAGACGTTCGGGGTCGCCATCTCGATCGTCGCGGGCAGGTTCACGATCACCTTGCGATCCGGCGTCGGCTGCCAGACGTCGTTCACGGCGTCGACGACCTCGACGGCGAAGTCCAGCTCGGTGCCCGTGTAGGACTCGGGGGAGTACTCGAAGTGGACGTCCGTCTCGTTCTCGACCTGCTCCGCGTACTTGGCACACAGCTGGGCACCGTGGACGGCGATGTCGACGATGCCGGGGCGATCGAGGCCGAAGACCACGCGGCGCTGCAGAGTCGACGTGGAGTTGTACAGGTGGACGATCGCCTGCTTTGATCCGCGGATCGACTCGAACGTGCGCTCGATCAGGTGCTCGCGCGACTGCGTCAGTACCTGGATCACGACGTCGTCCGGGATGACGTCGTCCTCGATCAGCATGCGGACGAAGTCGAAGTCGGTCTGCGACGCGGACGGGAAGCCGACCTCGATCTCCTTGTACCCCATGCTGACGAGCAGGTTGAACATGCGCAGCTTGCGCGCGGGGGTCATGGGGTCGATCAGGGCCTGGTTGCCATCGCGCAGGTCGACCGCGCACCAGCGGGGAGCCTGGGTGATGAGGGTGCTGGGCCAGGTGCGGTCGGGCAGGGCGATGGGCGCGAACGGCTGGTAGCGCGAGTAGGACATCGCGGACGGTCGCTGCGCGTTGCGGGCCTCGTAGGGGACGGTGCGATCGAACGTGTCGGACATGTGGTGCTCCTCGTAGATGTCGTCAGGGCTGGCAGCCAAGCTCTGGCTGGTACCGGCGAACGACTAATCCCGCGACGAGGAAGCCGGTGGTCTAGGCCTCGTCGCGGCAGCGAAGGAGCAGCGCTGTCGTCATGATGTGGGAATGCTAGCAGGTGGGAGCAGGGCCGCCCGCGTCTCGTCCAGCCACTGCAGGGTCGCCTGGGCGCCGAGCTCGCCGGCACGCACGGTCGCCAGCCAGTACGCGTGGTGCTCGCGGTGGCTCTGCTCGGCGATGATGCCCGCCCGGATGCCGGCGTAGGTGGCTAGACGCGCCTCGGCGGCGGCCTGCTGCTCGTCCAGCAGGCTGGCCAGTGCCTCTGCGGGCAGCGAATCGCCGAAGAACACCCGCAGGAGAACGCCGTTGCGCGGCGGCTGCTGGGCAGGGGGCTCCTGGAGCAGCTCGCGGAGCCGCGTCCGGCCCGCATCGGTGAGGGAGTAGGTGGTCGATCGAGGACGGGGGCCGGGGGTGGCCACGACCAGCTCCTGCTGCACGAGGTCGGCGAGGCAGGGGTAGATCTGACCGAAGCTCTCATGCCAGAAGTGCCCGAGGACGGACGTGATCGCCTGCCGGATCTCGTATCCGGTCATCGACTCGATGGACAACGCCCCGAGCACCGCCGCCGCCGTCTGCGCCTGTCTTGCCATGAGCCGAATATATCTGCTAGATATAACTCATGACGACCACACGTGACATCGACACGCTGGGCAGGGCGAAGTACATCTCCTTGACCACGTTCCGGGCGGACGGCAGGCCGGTGGCGACGCCGGTCTGGCTCGTGCGTGACGCAGACACCCTGCGCGTCCTGACGGACCCGGCGTCGGGCAAGGTGCGGCGCCTGCGTGCGAACCCCCGGGCGAGCGTGTCGGTGTGCGACATGCGGGGCAGGACCAAGGCGGGCGCACGCTCGGTGCCGGTCGTGGTCACCCTGCAGGACGCCGCGGGCACCACCGACACCCTGGCGCGCATCACCAGCAAGTACGGCCTGACGGGTCGCATCCTGGGGTGGATGAACTCCCGGAAGGCCCGCAAGGCCGCCCGCGGCGAGATCCAGCACCTCGGGCTCGTGCTCCGACTGGACGTACCCGAGACGGACGACCCGCAGTGATGGTCGTCGTCAGCGTCGTCGTGCTCGCCGGGGCAGTGACGCTGATCCTCGTCGGACGAGGCCTGTCGGCTCGGGTCGCGTCAGCGCCCAACCCGGTCGTCGCCCTGAACGTGCGCTATCAGCCGATCGCGCTGGGGATAGCAGTGGTAGCCGTGCTGGTCGTGCGCGCCCTGGCTCCCGATCACGCGGACTTCCTCGCTTTGGGGGACTGGTCGGCGCCTGCTCAGGGCCTCGGCTGGCTGGGGGTCGCCGACGGCGACAGCTGGGTCACCGTCGGGTGGACCTTCCTTGCCATCACGACCGTGGTCACGGCCGTCGTCGTCTGGCTGCAGGTCGGACGGCCGGCCAGTATCCGATGGCGCGGCCTGGTCGCCGCCCTGCCGCTGGCCGCGGTGTTCTCCGTTGCCAACGCCGTCGCCGAGGAGCTGCTGTTCCGGCTGACCGTCACGGAGGCACTGGCTCCGGTCGCCACTGCCGGGGCGATCGCCGCCCTGTCTGCGGCGCTGTTCGGATTCCCGCACTGGTTCGGCAACCCCGGTCGGACTCCCGGGGTCCTCATGGCCGGTTTCGTGGGTGCCCTCCTGGCCTTGAGCGTCCTGCAGACCGGAGGCCTGGGGTGGGCGCTGGCGATTCACTTCTCGCTCGACGTGGTCATCCTCACGATCGTGTTGGCGGCGGGTGCTCCCCGCGCGACGTGCCCGGTGCCTTCCGACGTGGAGGTGCCGGCGTGAGCCGACGCCGGCTGGCAGTGATCGCAGCCGTGACGGGTTCGGTGCTCATCGGCGCTGTCATCCTGTTCCAGCTGGCCGTCGCGCTTGGCGCGCCCCTCGGCCATCTGACGCAAGGGGGCGGCGTGGACGGCACCCTGCCGATGTCCGGTCGACTGGTGGCGGTGGGATCGGCTGCCCTTCTCGCGGTCATGGGCCTGGGCCTGCTCGCCCGGGCGGGCATCGGTCCGCTGCGAGCGGCGCCGCGGCGACTCGTCACGGCGATCGCGTGGTTCACCGCGATCTACGCGGGACTGGGCGTGCTGCTCAACCTGGCGAGCCCCTCGCCGGCGGAGCGGTGGGCGTGGGCCCCGGTGACCGCCCTGATCCTCGGGTGCGCTGTCGTCACGCTGCGGGCAACGCGGCGGGGCTGACGGCCCGGCGGCGCCCGAAGACGAAGTAGGAGATCGGCCCCACGAAATTGACCGCGATCCCGAGCGCCCAGGCCGGCTTCGGGCCGCGCACCAGCTCGGCCGGCCGTCGGGCCAGGTCGACCCATGCGGTTGCTGCTAGCGAGATCTGCACGGATGCCATCACCAGGATCGCGGTCTTCTCCCGGTCGGTCAGGTCGCTCCAGTGCTTGCGTGCCATGGCACACCTCCACCCCCAACGATGACGGATGCGCGTGCAGGTTGCCACCGGACGGCAACTAGCCTTCCCCTATGCCACGAACACTCAACCTCGCCCTCATCCCCGGTGACGGCATCGGCACCGAGGTCGTCGCGGAGGCCGTCAAGGTCCTCTCGGCGATCGCACCCGCGGCCGGTCTCGACGTCCAGACCACGGAGTACGACCTCGGCGCCCGCCGCTTCAACGAGACCGGCGAGCTGCTGCCCGACGAGGTCGTGGAGGAGCTTCGCGGGTACGACGCGATCCTGCTCGGCGCGATCGGCGACCCATCGGTGGCACCCGGCATCCTGGAGCGTGGCGTGCTGCTGCCCCTGCGCTTCGTCATGGACCACCACGTCAACCTTCGGCCGGTGAAGCTCTACCCGGGGGTCACCGGGCCCCTGGCCGGCAAGGGACCCGCGGAGATCGACTTCGTCGTGTGCCGCGAGGGCACCGAGGGACCCTACGTCGGCGCCGGCGGCACGCTGCGCAAGGGCACGCCGCACGAGGTCGCCACCGAGGTGAGCCTGAACACGGAGTTCGGGGCCGAGCGGATCATCCGAGATGCTTTCGAGCGGGCCACCCGCCGCCGCAGCAAGGTGACCCTCGTCCACAAGACCAACGTCCTTGTGCACGCGGGCAGCCTGTGGCAGCGCACGTTCGACATGGTGGCCCGTGAGTACCCGGGCGTCGAGACCGACTACTGCCACGTCGACGCGGCGTCGATGTTCTTCCTGACGCAGCCCGAGCGCTTCGACGTCATCGTCACGGACAACCTCTTCGGAGACATCCTCACCGACATCGGGGCCGCGATCGCCGGAGGCATCGGACTTGCGGCCAGCGGCAATCTCGATCCCAGCCGTCGCAACCCGAGCATGTTCGAGCCGGTCCACGGCTCCGCGCCGGACATCGCGGGCCAGGGCAAGGCCGACCCCACCGCCACCGTCATGTCGCTGGCGATGCTGCTCGAGCACGTCGGGGAGTCAACGGCCGCTGCGTGGGTCGAGACCTCCGTCGCCGGCGACCTCGCGACGCGCGGGGCGTCCGTGCGCAGCACGTCGCAGATCGGCGACGCGCTGGCCGCCGCTGCAGCCGCTGCAGCCGCTGCGGCCGTCTGACCTCGATCGCCTGCACGGCATTGACCCGGAAGGTAGCGTCCTGACATGACCACGATGGAGACCGGCACGGCCCTGTGGCCGATCGCGCTCACCCCGTCCGACCACCCCGCCGCGGACGAGGCACGCGAAGCCGTCCTCGCCGACCCGGGGTTCGGCCGCTACTTCACCGACAACATGGTCCGGGCGACCTGGACGGCCGACGAGGGTTGGCACGACGCCCGGCTGGAGGCCTACGGCCCGATCTCGCTGGACCCGGCGACGAACTTCATGCACTACGGGCAGGCGATCTTCGAGGGCCTCAAGGCCTACCGGCACGCGGACGGCAGCATTCGCACCTTCCGCCCGATGCAGAACGCCGAGCGGTTCGCCAACTCGGCCCGGCGGCTGGCGATGGCCGAGCTGCCGGTCGAGCTGTTCATCGGGTCGATCGAGGCGCTGGTCCGCCAGGATCGGGCCTGGGTCCCCGGCGGCCAGGAGAAGTCGCTGTACCTGCGCCCCTTCATGATCTCCACCGAGATCGGACTGGGCGTCCGGCCCGCCAACCGGTACGAGTACCTCCTGATCGCCTCGCCCGCCGGCGCCTACTTCCCGCGGGGGGTCAAGCCGGTCAGCGTCTGGCTTTCCGACGACTACGTCCGGGCGGCCCCGGGCGGCACCGGCGAGGCCAAGTGCGCCGGCAACTACGCCGCCTCCCTGGTCGCACAGGCCGAGGCCGCCCAGCACGGATGCGACCAGGTGGTCTGGCTCGATGCGGTCGAGCGCCGATGGATCGAGGAGATGGGGGGGATGAACCTGTACTTCGTCCTCGGCCATGGCGACTCGGCACGCCTGGTCACGCCCGAGCTGACCGGATCGCTCCTGCCCGGCATCACGCGCTCATCGCTGCTGACGGTCGCGACCGACCTCGGCATCCGGGCCGAGGAGGGGCGCATCAGCGTCGACGAGTGGCGCGAGGGCTGCTCCTCCGGCGAGGTCACCGAGGTGTTCGCGTGCGGCACCGCTGCGGTGATCACGCCGGTCGGCGAGGTCAAGTCGCGCACCAGCGGCGCCTGGCAGGTCGGCGAGGGCGGCACCGGTCCGGTCACGTCGCGACTGCGACACGCTCTGCTCGACATCCAGACCGGCCAGGCGCCCGACACGCACAACTGGCTTCACACGATCTGCTAGGCGCACACTGGATCGCATGGGACGGTCGCGTCGGTAGGGCTGACCTCCGACAGCGCGACGTCGACGAACCAGCGTCGAGCGGGGCATCTTGCTCGTGGATGGCACCGGCAGGTGCTCGCGGCCTACGACGCGTTCGGCAGCGGCACCAGTCGCTGACCGTTCGGACGGTGGCGTGTGGCAGACTTCAGGCGTGCACCGCACCGCCATCATCATTAACTAGCGCGTCGACGATCCGTCGACGCGCAGCCCTTCGCACCCGCGGGGGGCTTTTTCGTTGACGGACGCCGGACTGCCCCGACCAAAGGACCTGCCATGCCTCGCCCAGACGCCTTCCACGTCTACGACACCACGCTGCGCGACGGAGCCCAGCGCGAGGGGATCTCGTACTCGGTCGCGGACAAGCTTGCGGTCGCCCGGCTGCTGGACGACTACGGCGTGGGCTTCATCGAGGGCGGCTGGCCGGGGGCCATGCCCAAGGACACCGAGTTCTTCCAGCGGGCGGCCACCGAGCTGACCCTGCGCAACGCCGAGCTCGTGGCGTTCGGGGCGACCCGAAAGGCTGGCGTGAGGGTTCAGGACGACCTCCAGGTGAGGGCACTGCTGGATTCGCAGGCACCCGTCATCACCGTGGTCGCGAAGTCCGACGTTCGCCATGTCAAGGAAGCCCTGCGGACGACCGACGAGGAGAACCTCGCGATGGTGACGGACACCGTCGCGTTCCTCGTCGGGGAGGGGCGCAAGGTCTTCGTGGACATGGAGCACTTCTTCGACGGGTACAAGCACGACGCGGACTACGGCGTTCGGCTGCTCGTGGCGGCCGCGGAGGCCGGCGCCGCGGTCGGCGTGATGTGCGACACCAACGGCGGAATGCTGCCCTACGGCATGTACGAGATCGTGACGGACGTCCGGCAGCGCTCGGGTGTCCGGCTCGGCATCCACTGCCAGGACGACACGGGCTGCGCCATCGCCAACTCCGTCACGGCCGTGGAGGCCGGGGTGACTCACGTGCAGTGCACCGCGAACGGCTACGGGGAGCGCACCGGGAACGCCGACCTGTTCGTGGTCGTCCCCAACCTCCAGCTCAAGATGGGGATCGACTGCCTGCCGGAGGGCAAGCTCGCGGAGACCGTCCTGGTCTCGCGGGCCATCGCCGAGATCGCCAACATCGCCCCGAACACGCACCAGCCGTACGCGGGATGGGCGTCGTTCGCCCACAAGGCCGGCCTGCACGCCAGCGCGCTGAAGGTCAACGCCGAGCTGTACAACCACATCGACCCGGCCGTGGTCGGCAACGAGCAGAACGTGCTGGTCACCGAGATGGCCGGTCGGGCGTCCATCGAGCTGAAGGGCGCGGAGCTCGGCCATGACCTCTCGATGAGCCCGCAGATCGTCACGAGCGTGGTCGAGCAGGTCAAGGAGCTCGAGTCGCAGGGCTGGACCTTCGAGGCGGCCGACGCGTCGTTCGAGCTGCTCATCCTCGACGCACAGGGGGTCGAGGTGGCCTTCCAGGTCGAGTCCTGGCGCACCATCGTCGAGCAGGACGCGGAGGGGATCGTCAAGACCGAGGCGACGGTGAAGATCCATATCGGCGGCGAGCGGATCATCTCCACGGCCGAGGGGAACGGGCCCGTCAACGCGCTCGACCGCGCCATGCGCAGGGCGATCGTCCAGGCGTACCCGGACCTCGACACGCTGCGCCTGGTCGACTACAAGGTGCGCATCCTCGACGAGAAGTCCGGCACCGGCGCGAAGACGCGCGTCCTCATCGGCACGTCCGACGGCAAGGACTCGTGGAGCACGGTCGGGGTGCACGAGAACGTCATCGCCGCGTCATGGCGGGCGCTCGAGGACGCGATGAAGTTCGGACTGCTGCGGCGGGAGGCAGGAGCCCGGTAGGTAGGCTCACGGCGTGCGCATCTGCCGGGTCTCCGTCGACGACGACCTCTTCTTCGGCCTGATCGAGGGGGAGGCCGTCGTGCTCCTCGCGGGCCATCCGTTCGGCGACCTCGCGCCCGAGGGTCGGGTCCTGCCGCTGGCCGACGTACGGCTCGTCGCGCCGGTACTGCCCAGCAAGGTCATCGCGGTGGGCCGCAACTACGCCGAGCATGCGCGCGAGCTGGGCAACGAGGTGCCCGCCGCCCCGATGGTGTTCCTCAAGCCGAGCACCTCGATCGTTGGCCCCGGGGAGCCGATCGCGCTGCCGTGGCAGTCCGAGCAGGTGGAGCACGAGGCCGAGTTGGCGGTGGTGATCGGCCGGGTGTGCCGGGAGGTGCCGGAGGAGCGCGTGCCCGATGTCGTGCTCGGCTACACCTGCGCGAATGACGTCACGGCCCGCGACCTCCAGCGCACCGACGGTCAGTGGGGACGGGCCAAGGGGTTCGACTCGTTCTGCCCGATCGGCCCCTGGATCGAGACCGACGTCGACCTCGACGACGCCGCCATCGTGTGTCGCGTCAACGACGAGCTCCGGCAGGACGGAGTGCTCGGCGACATGGTTCGCGGCGTGCCCGAGCTCGTGTCGTGGATCAGCTCGGTCATGACGCTGCTGCCCGGTGACGTCATCCTCACCGGAACTCCGGCGGGCGTCGGACCGCTGGCGGCCGGCGACGTGGTTTCCGTTGCCATCGACGGTATTGGCACTCTGACGAATCCGGTGATCGATCGTGACTGACAGTCTCGTACGCGTCCGCTTCTGCCCGTCACCGACGGGGAATCCGCACGTCGGCATGGTGCGCACCGCCCTGTTCAACTGGGCCTATGCGCGGCACACGGGCGGGACCTTCGTGTTCCGCATCGAGGACACCGACAGCGCGCGCGACAGCGAGGAGTCGTACGAGGCGCTGCTCGGGGCGCTCGAATGGCTCGGGCTGACCTGGGACGAGGGCCCGGTCGTCGGAGGTCCGCACGAGCCGTACCGGCAGTCGGTCCGCATGCGTGACGGTCTCTACGCCGACGTGGCCCGGCGGCTGATCGATGCCGGACGCGCCTATCACTGCTACTGCTCTCCCGAGGAGCTGGAGCAGCGGCGCGAGGTCGCGATGGCCGAGAAGCGGGCCCCCGGCTACGACGGCAACTGCCGGGCCCTGAGCGCGGAGCGGGTGGCCGCCTATACGGACGAGGGTCGCCTCCCGGTCGTCCGGTTCCGGATGCCCGAGCATGACTCGACGTGGGACGACCTCGTCCGGGGGCCGATCACCTTCGCCGCGGACCAGGTGCCCGACTTCGTGCTGGTGCGCGCCAACGGCGAGCCGCTGTACACCCTGGTCAACCCCGTCGACGACGCCCTGATGCGCATCACGCACGTGCTTCGGGGCGAGGACCTGTTGTCGTCCACTCCTCGGCAGCTTGCGCTGTACGGCGCGCTCGCCGAGATCGGCGTCAGCGACGGCACTACGCCCGCGTTCGGCCACCTGCCGTACGTCATGGGCGAGGGCAACCGGAAGCTGTCGAAGCGGGACCCGGAGTCCTCGCTGCAGTGGTACCGCGACGAGGGCTATCTTCCCGAGGCCCTGCTCAACTACCTCGCGCTGCTCGGCTGGTCGATGGGCGAGGATCGGGAGTTCTTCTCGCTCGGGGAGATGGCCGAGCACTTCACGCTCGAGCGGGTCAGCCCGAATCCGGCGCGGTTCGACCTCAAGAAGTGCACGGCGATCAACGGCGACTGGATCCGTGCTCTCGGAACCGCCGACCTGGTGTTCCGGATCGTCCCCTTCCTGGTCGCGGCCGGCGTGGTGAGCGAGCCGTTGACTCCTGCGCAGCTCGAGGTGCTCGACGCAGCCGTGCCACTGGTGCAGGAGCGTATGGAGACCCTGAAGCAGTCGGTGCCGATGCTCGCGTTCCTCCTGCTGCCCGACGAGCGGTTCGTGGTCGATGAGGCCGACGCCACGGCCCTGCTCGGAGAGGCTTCGGGCCCGGTGGTCGCTGCATCGATCGCCGCACTGGAGGCTCTGGACGGATGGCAGTCCGACCTGATCGAGCAGGCGCTTCGCGCTGCGCTCATTGAGGGTTTGGGCCTGAAGCCGAAGGTGGCCTTCGGGCCCGTCCGCGTCGCCGTGACGGGTCGGCGTATCTCGCCGCCACTCTTCGAGTCCATCGAGATCCTCGGCCGCGAGACGACCCTGCGCCGGCTGCGCGCGGTCGCGTAGGAGGCGGGTCAGAGCGCCACGGCGGCTGGTCTATACTTTCCGAGCCAGACGATGACGCCGAGCAATCGGCAGCCTTGGGGTATGGGGTAATTGGCAGCCCAACTGATTCTGGTTCAGTTAGTCTAGGTTCGAGTCCTGGTACCCCAGCGACATGCGGTCGCGAGAGCGGCCGCTCGTCATGTACGAGCACCACACGCACGGCCCCGTTGTGTAGTGGCCTAGCACGCCGCCCTCTCAAGGCGGTAGCGCGGGTTCGAATCCCGTCGGGGCTACGCGAAGAGGGACTCCCCGGAACCGGGGGGTCCCTCATCTGCGTCCGGGCCCACTGCGTCGAGGCCCACTGCGTCGAGGTCCACTGCGCCCTAGGGCCACGGCGTCTGCCATTCGTACCGCCGGTCCGTCCGCGGGCTAGGAGAGGGCGGTCGTCAGGTCGCGGGCCGCGGCCAGGAGCACGCGCAGCTGCGTCCGGGTGGGACGCTCGAGGCGGTCGATCGGACCGGACACGCTCGCGGCTGCCACGACGTCACCGTTGCCGTCCCGCACGGGCGCGGAGATCGACGCGACTCCGGGCTCGCGCTGGGCCAGGCTGTGCGCCCAGCCACGACTGCGGACCAGCGCCAGGTCGTCGGCGTCGAAGGCGGCGCCGTCGAGAAGGCGTCCCTGCTCTTCGGCCGGGAGCCACGCGACGAGAACCTGTGCCGCAGAACCGGCCCGCAGCGTCAGCAGGGAGCCGACGGGCACGGTGTCGCGCAGCCCGGCGGGCGGCTCGGCCGCCGCGATGCACAGACGGCTGCCGGCCTGGCGCCGGTAGACCTGAGCGCTGACGCCGAGCCGGTCGCGGAGTTCCACCACGGCCGCCTGGGCGAGGGGCAGCAGCGGGTCGCTCTCCCCGCTCCAGCGCAGGAGCCGAACGCCAAGGGTGAAACGTCCGGCCGCATCGCGATCCAGCAGGCCATGGTGCTCGAGGGCGACCGCGAGGCGGTGCGCCGTCGGACGAGGGATCCCGGTCCGCGTCACCAGGTCGGAGAGCGACGCCGGGCCGCCGCTGGCCGCGTCCAGCAGGGCCACGGTCTTGTCCACAACGCCGACTCCGCTACTATTGTCCACACAGTGATCCTTGTGTCTCACATAGTGAGATGTCAAGGTCGGAGCGACGGACGGTGGAGGTGCCATGGGACGGACACTGGCGGAGAAGGTCTGGGCGGGTCATGTGGTCCGCAGCTCTGAGGGCGAGCCCGATCTGCTGTACATCGACCTCCATCTCGTGCACGAGGTGACCAGCCCCCAGGCGTTCGACGGGCTGCGGGCCGCGGGCCGCACCGTCCGGCGGCCGGAACTGACGCTGGCGACCGAGGACCACAACGTCCCGACGCAGGACATCGACCTGCCGATCGCGGACCCGGTCTCGCGGGCACAGGTCGACGCGCTCCGCCGCAACTGCGCCGAGTTCGGCGTACCGGTCTACTCCCTGGGAGACATCGAGCAGGGCATCGTGCACGTCGTCGGGCCCCAGCTCGGACTGACGCAACCGGGCATGACTGTCGTGTGCGGCGACTCGCACACCTCGACGCACGGTGCGTTCGGGGCGCTCGCGTTCGGGATCGGGACCAGCGAGGTCGAGCACGTGCTGGCCACCCAGACGCTGCCGCTCAAGCCCTTCAAGACCATGGCCATCACGGTCGAGGGCCAGTTGCCGCCCGGGGTGACGGCCAAGGACCTCACCCTCGCCGTCATTGCGCAGATCGGAACAGGGGGCGGGCAGGGCTACGTGCTGGAGTACCGCGGCTCCGCGATCCGCAGCCTGTCCATGGAAGGCCGGATGACACTGTGCAACATGTCGATCGAGGCCGGAGCGCGGGCCGGGATGGTGGCCCCGGACGAGACCACCTACGAGTACCTCAAGGGGCGTCCGCACGCACCGCAGGGTGACGACTGGGATGACGCCGTTGCCTACTGGTCGACCCTGCCGTCCGACGACGACGCCGCCTTCGACGCAGAGGTCGTCATCGACGCGTCCACCCTGAGTCCGTACGTCACCTGGGGCACCAACCCCGGCCAGGGCCTGCCGCTCTCGGCAACGGTGCCCACCGTGGACGATGCCGCAGACGAGGTCGAGCGCGTCGCGATCGAGCGGGCACTGGAGTACATGGCCCTGACGCCAGGCATGCCCTTGCGCGACATCCGAGTCGACACGGTCTTCGTCGGATCCTGCACGAACGGACGCATCGAGGACCTGCGCGCGGTGGCGGCGGTCCTGAAGGGGCGCTCCGTCGCGGACTCGGTGCGCATGCTCATCGTGCCGGGATCCGTGCGGGTGAAGCTGCAGGCCGAGGAGGAGGGCCTGGACTCGGTCTTCACCGCTGCTGGCGCGGAATGGCGCGAGGCGGGCTGCTCGATGTGCCTTGCCATGAACCCGGACAAGCTCGCCCCGGGGGAGCGCAGCGCGTCCACGTCCAATCGCAATTTCGAGGGCCGTCAGGGACCGGGCGGGCGAACCCACCTCGTCTCGCCGGCGGTCGCGGCGGCGACCGCCGTCACCGGACGCCTGTCATCGCCCGCAGATCTCGCACCGGTCGCCTGAGTCGGAACGGAGTAAGCCATGGACAGCTTCATCATGCACACGGGGTCGGCCGTTCCGCTGCGTCGCAGCAACGTGGATACCGACCAGATCATCCCTGCGGAGTACCTCAAGCGGATCACGCGTCACGGGTTCGAGGACGGACTGTTCGCCGCCTGGCGCAAGGATCCCGCGTTCGTGCTCAACCAGCCGCAGCACTCGGGTGCGACGATTCTGATCGCGGGACCTGACTTCGGGACCGGCTCGTCGCGCGAGCACGCCGTATGGGCCTTGCAGGACTATGGTTTCGCCGTCGTGCTGTCCTCGCGGTTCGCGGACATCTTCCGCGGGAACTCGGGCAAGGGCGGGCTGCTGACCGCACAGGTGCCACAGGACGTCATCGAGCGACTGTGGAGCGCGGTGGAGGCCGATCCGGCGTTGGAGGTCACAGTCGACCTCGAGGCACGTCAGGTGCGGGCCGGCAGCCTCGTCGCCGCCTTCGATGTCGACGACTATGTGCGTTGGCGTCTGATGGAGGGCCTCGACGACATCGGGATCACGCTCACGCACGAGGCGGACATCTCCGAGTTCGAGACCGCTCGCCCGTCGTTCAAGCCCACGACGGTCTCCGTGACCTAGATCACGCCCCTGGTATGCCGCCTACGGTCGACGCCGTGGATTCCCGTTGCGGGGCAACAGGAATCCACGGCGCGTCGATTTCGCTTGTCGCGAAGTCACGGCTAGCCTTGGGATGATCGGCCGACCGGCCGTACCTGACACCCTCCGGAGGGGTTTTCCTGTGAACAAGGCAGAACTGATTGATGCCGTGGCGGCTCGCTTCGACCACAGCAAGCGCGATGTCACCGAGATCATCGAGGCTCTATTCGACGAGACCAAGCGCGCCGTCGTCCGTGGCGAGAAGGTTGCTGTCAGCGGCTTCGGAGTGTTCGAGTCCCAGGCCCGCAAGGCTCGCCTCGGCCGCAACCCGCGCACCGGCGAGACCGTGAAGATCAAGGCCACGAAGCTGCCGAAGTTCCGCCCGGGCGCGGAGTTCAAGGCAGTCGTCTCTGGCGCCAAGAAGATCGTCGCGAAGGCGCCGGTGAAGAAGGCCGCTCCCGTGCGCAGGGCGGCAGCACCCGTGAAGAAGGCCGCGCCGGCGACGAAGGCCGCCGCACCGGTCAAGAAGGCCGCACCGGTCAAGAAGGCCGCCGCTCCCGTGAAGAAGGCCGCACCGGTGAAGAAGGCCGCCGCTCCCGTGAAGAAGGCCGCACCGGTGAAGAAGGCCGCCGCTCCGGTGAAGAAGGCTGCGCCGGTGAAGAAGGCCGCACCGGCCACCAAGGCCGCCGCACCGGTGAAGAAGGCAGCACCGGCGAAGAAGGCCGTCGCGAAGAAGTAGCCGCTCACCCCCCGCGAGCCGTGGCCCCCCGTCCCTGGACGGGGGGCCACGTCGTCGTTCGGCCGGGGGCGTTCTTGGGGGAACGCCTACGGCGGGCTTCCCAGCGACCCGCGGACGGCGGCAGCCGTATGCGGTCCGACGCCCAGCGCCAGTGCGGCCACGAGGTCCGCACGCGTGTCGACGTCACGCCTGGCGCCCGCCAGTGACGCGGACGACCCCGGACCGTGGGCTGCGATATCCACGGCACCCGAGGCCCGGTGGGCGCTTGCCGACTCGGGTCCGAACCGGGGGTCGATGTCGACACCGCGATGGCCGAACAGCATCGTCGTCCCGCTTCCGGATGCATCGGCCAGGTACGACCGGGCGTGGGCATCGGCCCGGTCGAGAGCCTCCGCCAGCGCCGCCGGTGTAAGGCAGGGCAGGTCGGACACGAGCACGGCGATGCCGACCTCGGATCGAGCGGCGAGCGCGGCCTGGCGAGCCGCCGCATTGATCCCGGGGTACGCCTCGTCGGAGAGGACCACGGCCCCGCGATCCTCGGCCCACCGGGCGATGCTCGGGTCCGAGGTGGTGACGATGACCTCGAGGACGGCCGGGCACGCGGCTGCAGCGCCGAGCGTGTCCTGGAAGAACGCCAGAGCCAGCGCGCCCGGGGTGCCGCCCGCAACGTGGCCCATGCGTGACTTCGCCGCGTCGAGCCCCTTCACGGGCAGGACGATCGACCAGGTCACGCTGCTGTCCCGATCCTCGCCCACGCCACCATCCAACAGCATCAGCGAGTTGGTCGAGCGCCAGCCGCTTCCGTCCGGACGGGCACCCTCGGATCCGAATTCCGGCTACCCTCGCAGAGTCGGAGGGAGGGTTCATGGCGGCGGTGCCGCACGTTCGTCGCAGCCAGTCGCTCGGCTTCTCCTACCGGTTTGCGGTGGGCCTGCTGTGGCCTTTCATGCGCACGGCCGTCCGGTGGGAGATCGACGGCGCGCAGCGGCTCACCGAGGCTCGGGCCGGCATCGTCGTGGCTCCCAACCACACCTCGTGGTTCGACCCTTTCGTCGTGGCGTACACGCTGTGGATGGCGGATCGGCCTCCGCGGTTCCTGGGCAAGGAAGCGGTCTTCCGCATCCCGTTCTTCGGCGGGATCCTGAAGCGGGCGGGACAGATCCCGGTGTACCGGGAGACCACCGAGGCCGTGTCGGCAATCCGCGACGCGTTGACCGCACTCGAGAACGGCGAGTGCGTGGTGATCTACCCCGAGGGAACGATCACGCGCGACCCTGATCTGTGGCCGATGACGGCCAAGACCGGTGCGGTCCGCGTGGCGCTCGCCTCGGGTCGCCCACTCTTCCCGTTGGCGCAATGGGGCGCACAGGATGTCATGGGGCCGTACAAGAAGGAGCTGCGGATCCTGCCTCGCAAGACCATGCGGATCAGGATCGGTCCCGAGGTGGACCTCGCGGACCTCCAGGGCCGCCCGCTCGACGGCGCAACGATCGCCATCGCGAGCGAACGGCTGATGGACGCCCTGACCGCGTTGGTCGCCGAGCTCCGTGGCGAGCCCGCCCCCGCCGTCCGCTACGACTACCGGACCGCGCAGCGACAGCCACCCGACCCGCCGCCCGCGGACCTGCGGCCGTCATGATGGTGCCGGCCCGTACCCTTCCGCACAGTGCGGTGGACGATCGACGTCATGGCCGGCAACGCCAGAGGACGGAGTGGTGATGACACGGGTGGCGATCATGGGAAGCGGCTCGTGGGGGACCGCCTTCGGGATGGTGTTGGCGGATGCCGGCAGTGACGTCATGGTCTGGGGGCGGGACCAGGGCGTCTCCGATGACATCAACCGGAATCACCGAAACGATGCCTTCCATCCGGGCATCGAGTTGCCCCCGCGCGTCTCGGCGACGACGGATCCGGTGGAGGCCCTCGAAGGAGCGCCGCTGGTCGTACTGGCCGTCCCCGCCCAGGTGCTGCGCGAGAACCTCACGGTATGGGCTCCGCACCTCTCCGACCACGCCGTTCTCGTCAGCCTGATGAAGGGCATCGAGCTCGGGACGACGAAGCGCATGAGCGAGGTCATCGGCGAGGCGGCCGGCGTGCCGGCCGACCGGATCGCCGTGGTGTCGGGGCCGAACCTCGCCCGCGAGATCGCCGACCGCCAGCCGGCCGCGACCACGGTCGCGTGCGCCGATGAGGAGAGCGCACGCCGGCTTCAGGACGCCTGCACCAACGACTACTTCCGCCCGTACTGGACGACAGACGTGATCGGCACCGAGATCGGCGGCGCGGTCAAGAACGTCATCGCGCTGGCGAACGGCATCGCTGCCGGCATGGGACTCGGCGAGAACTCACAGGCCTCGCTGATCACCCGCGGGCTGGCCGAGATGGCCCGACTCGGCGTCGCGCTCGGTGCCGACCCGCTCACCTTCCAGGGACTGGCGGGCGTGGGCGATCTCGTTGCGACCTGTCAGTCGCCCCTGTCCCGCAACCGGACGTTCGGATTCAACCTCGGGCGCGGGCTGTCGGTCGAGGAGACCATCGCCATCACCCGACAGACCTGCGAGGCGTACAAGAGCTGCCAGCCGATCCTGGACCTCGGGCTCCGGCACGGGGTCGAGATGCCCATCACCGAGCAGGTGGTGCAGGTCGTGCATCACGGCCGGTCCCCACGACTGATGGCGGCGTCCTTCATGTCCCGGGACACCAAGGCCGAGGCGCAACTGGGGGAGTGATCCCGCGTTCGGCGCGCCGTGACCCATGGCGGGGTGAAACCATGGAACGGGACCGGACGGTCCGGTGCGAACGGGAGGAACCATGAGCGCCGAGCGGGTCGTCACCGTCACCCGGGGGGCCGTCATGCTCGTCGTGACGATCCTGCTCGGGGTTGCCGCCACCGCCGCCATCGTCTTGTCGTTCACGGCGACATCGTCACCGACAGGCGACCCGACGTGGTCCCTGTTCATCGGCGGCGTCCTCGCCTCGATCGTCTTCTTCGGCCTCATGCCCGGCTTCTTCACGCTGCAGCCCAACGAATCGCGGGTGCTCGTGCTGTTCGGCAACTACCGCGGCACCGTGCGTCAGGGCGGGTTCCACTGGGCGAACCCCTTCTACAGCAACGGCAACCCGCAGGTCCAGTCGCAGAACGCCGAGGAGGGCGCGGGCTCGAAGACCTCGCGCACGGCCCTGAAGAAGTCGTCGAGTGGCCGGCGGTTCAAGGTCTCGCTGCGAGCCCGGACGTTTCTCGGCGACAAGCTGAAGGTGAACGACCGGCGCGGGAACCCGGTCGAGATCGCGGCCATGGTCGTCTGGCACGTCCAGGACACGGCCCAGGCGGTGTTCGACGTCGACAACTACGAGACGTACGTCACCACGCAGGCCGAGACCGCGCTGCGTCACATCGCGACCGCGTACAGCTACGACCAGGGCGAGGACGTGGCCGGATCGGAGGCGGAGATCACGCTCCGGGGGAACCCCGACGAGGTGTCGGCGACACTGAGAGAGGACCTCGGGACCCGGCTCGCAGCCGCCGGCGTGGTGGTCGACGACGCGCGCTTGACCCATCTGGCGTACGCCCCCGAGATCGCCCAGGCGATGCTCCGACGCCAGCAGGCCGAGGCTGTGATCGCGGCGCGCCGCAAGATCGTCACCGGCGCCGTCAGCATGGTCGAGATGGCCCTGCAGGAGCTCGACGCGAACGCTGTCGTCGAACTCGACAACGAGCGGCGCGCCGCGATGGTCAGCAACCTGCTGGTCGTCCTGTGCGGAGAGGCCGACGTGACCCCTGTGCTCAACACCGGCACGATGACTGCGTAGGTGCCTCGCCCGTCCCACCACCTCCCTACAATCCGTCCGTGGCCCGATTCGCGCGTGTCCTCGTCCTGACGCTGTTGGTGCTCGGCCTCGTCGCGCCAGGGTCCGTGCGGGCCGCCGACGCGCCGCCCGCGGCTGGGACAGCCGACCGGGCGTTCTCGATGGCGACCGGCCTCGGCTTCAACGGTCCCGTCTACTCCGTGGCCCTCCAGCCCGACGGCCGTATCGTGGTGGGCGGAAGCTTCTCGGCCGTCAACCGCGTGCCCGCTCCGGCGGTGGCACGTCTCAACGCGGACGGCACGACGGACGTCGACTTCGTCCGGGCACTCGGGGCCGGATTCGACGGACGGGTCTCCTCGGTGGCGATCCAGCCCGACGGCCGCATCGTGGTGGGCGGCACGTTCACGACCGCGAACGGCGCATCCAGCGCACGGATCTCCCGGCTCAATCCCGACGGAACGACGGACGGTCCCTTCTCGACGGCGATCGGGACTGGATTCAACGGTGCCGTTGCGTCCGTGGCCGTGCAGACCGATGGCCGCATCCTGGTGGCCGGCAGCTTCACGTCGGTGAACGGGGTGCCGAGCTCGCGGATCGCCCGACTCAATCCCGACGGTTCGGTGGACGCGACCTTCACGAACGGCATCGGGCTCGGTTTCGACCGACCGGTGTCCACGGTCGTCGCCCTGTCCGACGGGCGGATCCTCGTGGGCGGAGGGTTCACGACCTTCAACCGCTTCCCGACCGGGCGGATCGCGCGGCTGCGCAGCAACGGGGCGCTCGACCTTCCGTTCAGCGATGCCGTCGGCGTGGGTTTCAACGGCAACGTCACCGCGCTCGCGGCGGAGCCGGACGGCCGGATCGTGGCGGGGGGCAGCTTCACCCAGTTCAGCGGTCGGACGACCAACCGCATCGCCCGACTCGAGTCCGCCGGTGCCCTCGACGACGCCTTCGCGGACCGCGTCGGCGCGGGATTCAACGGCGCGGTCTTCACCGTCGCCCGTCAGCCGGTCGGCACCTTCGTGATCGGCGGGAGTTTCACCTCGCTCGACGGCACTCCGAGCGGGCGCCTGGCGCGACTCGGCAGCGGCGGATCACCAGATGCCGGATTCGCGTCGGGCGTCGGCTTGGGACTGGACCTCTACGCATACGCGCTCGCCCTCCAGTCGGACGGCGGCATCATCGTGGGCGGCAACTTCACCAGGGTCGACTCGGGACTGAGCGGGCGCATCGCGCGGCTCGACGGCTCGGGACCGGCCCCGACGATCTCGGCCGTCAGCCCGCCGTCGGGATCAACCGCGGGAGGGACGCAGATCACCGTCACCGGCACCAACCTGACGGGCACGACCTCGGTCACCGTCGGCGGCACCCCGTGCCGGGGCCCGGTCGTGAACGAGGGGGCCGAGATCACGTGCACGACCGGACCCGGTCCGACCGGCCCTGCCGATGTCGCGGTGGTGACGCCGGGCGGTCAGGTCGTGGTGGCCGCTGGCTTCACCTACTCGGCGCCGAGGCAGCAGGCACAGCCGCGAGGAGCAGTCCCGCGGTCCCTGCGCCGCCAGGGCGCCACGATCGTCAATGCCGCTGGTGCGCGGACGGTGCAGGGCCGTCCCGTGACCGCACGGGTCACCGTGCTGGCGCCGACCCGCAGGCCCGGCCGCTGCGTCCAGGTCGTCAACGGCCCCCGTCGCCGGACCACGGTCGTGCTGAGCGGTGCCTGCCGGACGCGCATCGCCGTCACGTACACCGCTGCGGGCACGGCTGCGTTCGCGCCCTACCGGTACCAACGCGTGTACGTGACGAGTCCGGCCCCCTGAGCCCGGCGCTCGACGTCCGCGAGGGGCCTACCGCGCACGCAGGGCGGCATCGAGGTCGGACCACAGATCCGTCACCGCCTCGATGCCGAAGGAGAGCCGAACCAGGCCGTCGGGGACGCCGGTGCTCTCCAGCGGCCAGCGTCGCCGGCGCTCGAGGAGGGACTCCACCCCCCCGAGACTGGTCGCGAAGGTCCAGACCCGGACGGCTCGGCACAGGGCCTCGGCAGCGGGGCCGCCGCCGACCACGTCGATCGCAGCGATCGTCCCGAAGCCGGGGTAGCGGGACACCTCGACCGCCGGGTGCGTGGCGAGTCGCCCTGCGATGATCCGGGCGCTGTCCTGCGCGCGATCGACGCGCAGTGCCAGGGTGCGTAGTCCCCTCAGCGCCAGGAAGCAGTCGAAGGCGCTCGGGGCCGCGCCCAGAAGCACGCGGCGGATGCGGAACTGCTCGGCCAGATCCGGGTCCCGGGCGATCAACGCCCCCATGAGCAGGTCGGAGTGCCCGCCGAGCGCCTTGGTGACGCTGTGGAGCACGACGTCCGCGCCGAGCGTGAGGGGGGTCTGGAGGATGGGTGTCGCGAACGTGTTGTCGACGAGCACGAGAGCGCCGGCCGCGTGAGCCGCCGCGATGCACGCGGGCAGGTCGGCGACCTGCAGCAGGGGATTCGTCGGCGACTCGAGCCACAGCAGGTGGGCCCCGTGGCATGCCTCGGTGACGGCCGCGGTGTCGTCGGCCGCCACGATCCGCAGGGTGATCCGCCCAAGGGCGGCGATCTCCCGGAGCCGAACGGCCACGCCGGTGTAGGCGGCACTCGGCGCCACGACGACGGCGCCGGGCGGCACGAGGTCCATCACGGCGTTCGCGGCCGCCATCCCGGACGAGTACACGACGGCGACCCCGTGCTCGAGCTCGCCCAGGGCCTCCTCCAGCGCGGAGGTGGTCGGTGCGGCCTCTCGTGCGTACTCCGTGCTGCCGCCGGCATGGAAGGCCGACGACGGGACGATCGGCGTATTGAGCGGCTGACCCGGCTCGGCGGGCGGGCGACCCGACCGGACGACGATCGTCTCGACGGCCAGCGGGGGACGGGGGTCGGCAGGGATCGACACAGGCCGACCCTAGCCGTCGACGCGGTTGCGGGGGGATACGGTCGTCCCGTGAAACGCATCCGCGTGGCCGTCCTCCTGGGAGGGCGCAGCAGCGAGCACTCCATCTCGTGCATCAGCGCCCGGTCCATCATCGAGGCCCTGGATCCCCGCAGGTACGAGGTGACGGCCATCGGGATCGCTCGCGACGGCAGATGGGTGGCCGCGGCGGACGGCGGCCTCGGCATCCTCGAGCAGAACGGTCCCCTGCCCGAGGTGTCGTCCACGGCACCGACGGCGGACCTGGCCGCGAGCCTGGCCGTCGACGTCGTCTTCCCGGTGCTCCATGGACCGTGGGGCGAGGACGGCTCGGTGCAGGGCCTGCTGGAGACGGTGGGGGTGCCGTTCGTCGGATCCGGCGTGCTCTCGTCGGCCGTGTCGATGGACAAGGGCTACATGAAGACGGTCCTGGCGGCGGCCGGGCTCGATGCCGGCTCGTACGTCGTGGTGACGGACCGCGAGTGGCTCTCGGATCCCGGGCAGGCGCTGGCCCGCATCCATGCCCTTGGCCTGCCGGTGTTCGTCAAGCCGGCCCGGGCGGGCTCCTCGCTGGGGATCGTCAAGGTGAGCCGTACCGACGACCTCCCGGCCGCGGTCGAATCGGCCCGCACGCATGATCCGCGCATAATCGTGGAGGCGGCCGTGGCGCCGGCCCGTGAGGTGGAGTGCGGCGTGCTCGTCGACGCCGTCGGCACGCCCCTGGCCAGTCGGTGTGCCGAGATCATCGTCAACGAGCGGCACGAGTTCTACGACTTCGAGGCCAAGTACCTGGACGACTCCGCCACGCTGGTGGTGCCGGCGGACCTGCCGGACGGGGTGGAGGCCCGCGTCCGCGAGATGGCCGTCAAGGCCTACGACGCGCTGGGGTGTGACGGCCTCGCCCGCGCCGACTTCTTCGTGCGCCCCGATGGGTCCGTCGTCATCAACGAGGTGAACACGATGCCGGGGTTCACGTCGATCTCGATGTACCCGCGCATGTGGAACGCCACCGGCGTCACGTACCCCGAACTGGTCGACCGGCTCGTCGCCGACGCGCTCCGCAAGGGCACCGGACTGCACTGACGCGACCGCCCGACCGCGTCGGGCGCCGGACGTCAGAGGTTGACGACCGGGCAGGTCAGCGTCCTCGTGATGCCGGGCACCGCCTGGATCCGCGCGACGACCAGCTTGCCGAGTTCGTCGACCGTGCGTGCCTCGGCTCGGACGATGACGTCGTAGGGCCCGGTGACGTCCTCGGCCAGGGTCACTCCGGTGATGTCGCGGATCGCCTGCACCACAGTCGCCGCCTTGCCGACCTCGGTCTGGATCAGCACGTATGCCTGAACCGTCATGCTGCGAGACTAGCGCCCATGACCAGCGACAGTGGCGGAACCCTGCACGATGTCGGCGAGTTCGGGCTCATCGCCCGCATGACGGCCGACTCCGGCGCGCCGGCCCCCGGCGTGCTCGTCGGACCCGGCGACGACACGGCCGTCGTGCTCGCCCCCGATGGGCGGGTGGCCATCACGTGCGACGTGCTCGTCGAGGGGCGGCACTTCCGGCGCGACTGGTCGACCGCTGTCGACGTGGGGAGGCGGGCGGCCGCGGCGTCGCTCGCCGACGTGGTCGCGATGGGCGCTCGGCCGACTTTCCTTGTGGTCGGCTTCGGCGCGCCCGGGGACCTCCCGGCCGCCTGGGCCATCGGCTGCACGGCGGGGCTGCGCGAGGAGGCGGCCCTGACCGGGGCCGTCCTCGTGGGGGGCGACGTCGTGGAGGCGCCTCAGGTGGTCATCAGCGTGACGGCCCTGGGCGACCTCGAGGGCCGTGCGCCCGTGCTCCGGTCGGGTGCCGCGCCCGGTGACGTGCTTGCGGTCGCCGGCCGGTTCGGCTGGGCGGCCGCCGGCCTCGCCCTGCTCATGCGCGGCTTCAAGTCGCCGAAGGTCCTCGTCGATGCGCATCGGTTCCCGCAGCCGCCGTACGAGGCCGGCGTGCTGGCCGCGCAGGCGGGTGCGACGTCGATGATCGACGTCAGCGATGGCCTCGTCGCCGATGCCCGCCATGTGGCGGTCGCCTCGGGCGTGCGGATCGCGATCGACACGTCAGGGTGGCTGATCCCGGATCCGATCCAGTCGGCGGCATCGGCCTACAACGTCGATCCGCTCGAATGGATGCTCACGGGTGGTGACGACCACGCCCTGCTGGCGACCTTCCCCGCGGGCACGGCGCTGCCGGCCGGCTTCACCCCGATCGGCCTCGTGCTCGAGGGTGATCCGGGGGTCACCGTCGACGGGCAGCTCCGCGAGGCGGATGGCGGCCACCGCCACTTCTGACCCACGCACCCCCACCTCCCACCCCCCACCCACCCACCCACCCACCCCGCGAGCGGGGAGTTGTCGGGGTCGAAATCGCCGGGAGCACCCCGACAACTCCCCGCTCGGCAGGGGGTGGCGGGGGTGGCGGGGGTGGCGGGGGCGGTCCGGCGTCCGCCGGACATCGGCCGGACACGGGAAAGGGCCGCCGGCTGTGCCGACGGCCCTTCCCTACGTGGAGTGTCAGGACGCGCGAGCGACCTTGCCGGCCTTCAGGCAGGCTGCGCAGACGTTCAGGCGCTTGGGCGTGCGGCCGACCATGGCGCGGACGCGCTGGATGTTCGGGTTCCAGCGTCGCTTGGTTCGGCGGTGAGAATGCGAGATGTTGTGCCCGAAGCTTGGGCCTTTTCCGCAGACGTCGCAGTTGGCAGCCACGGTGCACTCCTTTGAATGATGACGCTCGAGGGACGGATGAACAGCGACGGTGCGCGCTGTGGCGCAGGCCGCGAGGGTCAAGGGTAGCCGAGCGCCCGTCCCCGTCCCAAATTGAGGGTACGGTCGGAGCGTCAACAGGGCGTAGGGAGGGGTGCGGTGGCCACCATCGCGTCGTCAGCGCTCGTTCGAGAGTGGGCGTACCGGGCACTCAGCGGCCTGGGCGACGCGCGGGCCGACATCGATGCCCTGAACGTGTTCCCGGTCCCCGACGGCGACACCGGCACCAACCTCTACCTGACCATGGAATCCGCCTGCGAGTCCGTCGACAGATGCTGGTCGCCGGGCGGTCCGGACGGCCCGACGCCCGCCCTGGACGAGGTGGCGCGGGCGATGTCGACCGGAGCCCTCATGGGAGCCCGCGGCAACTCCGGGGTGATCCTCTCGCAGATCCTGCGCGGGACGAGCGAGGTGCTGTCCGGACTGACCGACGGCCAGGAGCTCGACGCCGGCACGATCCAGCGGCTCCTGCGCCGCGGAGCGGATCTGAGCTACCAGGCGGTGGCCCGTCCGGTTGAGGGCACCATCCTGACCGTGGCCCGGGCAGCAGCCGACGCCGCCCAGGGAGCCATCGACGGGGGGATGGACGACGCGGCCGGGGTTCTGTCCTCGGCAGCCGAGGGCGCGCGCGAGGCGCTCGCCCGGACCCCGCAGATGCTCGAGTCCCTCAGGCTGGCGGGCGTGGTCGACGCCGGCGGCCGCGGACTCGTGGTGGTCCTCGATGCCCTCGCGGATGCCGTGTCCGGCATTCGCCGGGTGAGCGCCGGGGTCTCGGTGGGGCCGCACGCGCCGGTCCCGCGGCCAGCCGAGGCGAACGTCGCGAGCCACTACGGCGGCCCCGCCTACGAGGTGATGTTCCTCCTCGACGCCACCGAGACCGGCATGCCGGAGCTGCGGGCCGACCTGGACGCCCTGGGCGACAGCCTGGTGGTCGTGGGCGGCGACGGGCTCTGGAACGTGCACGTCCACGTGGACGATGCCGGCGCGGCGATCGAGGCCGCCATGCGGGCCGGCCGGCCCTACCGGATCCGGATCACCCATCTCGAGCCCGTCGTGGACCGGGGGAGAACGCTCGCGACGCGGTCCCTGGTGGCCGTCGCGCACGGCCCCGGTGTCGCCGAGCTGCTGGAAGGCGCCGGGGTCCACGTGGTGCCGGCGGCCGCTCGCCAGCGTCCCTCCACTGCGGAGCTCCTCGCCGCGATCCGGCTCACGCACGCGGCGGAGGTCGTGCTGCTGCCCAGTGACAAGGACACCCGGGGCGTAGCCGAGGCCGCCGCCGAGCAGGCTCGTCGCGACGGGCTGCGGGTGTCGGTGATCCCGACGCGCTCGGTCGTCCAGAGCCTGGCGGCGGTCGCCGTCCACGAGCCGACCCAGCGCTTCGACGACGACGTGGTCTCGATGACGCGGGCGGCCGGTGCAACGCGGTACGCGGCTGTCACGATCGCGAGTCGGCAGGCGCTCACGACCGCCGGTCCGTGCGAGATCGGTGACGTCCTGGGCCTCGTCGACGGCGACATCGTGCTCGTCGGGAAGGACGTCGTCACGGTTGCCCGCGAGATCCTCGTCGGCATGCTGGCGATCGGAGGCGAGCTGGTGACGCTCGTGACGGGTGCCGATGCGACGTCGCAGCTGACCGCCGACCTGCCCGCCTGGCTGTCCGATCGGTACCCCGTGACCGACGTGGTCGTTGTCGAGGGCGGTCAGCCGCTGTGGCCGATCATCATGGGAGTCGAGTGATCACGCCATCCGGCGCCCGATGAGCGGCCCCCCTTACCTGTACGAACGCCTGACCAACATTCTCGGCGGTCGCACCGCGACGCCCATGTCCAAGGCGCTCGGTCTCGAGACCGTCGAGGACCTGCTGCGGCACTACCCGCGCCGCTACGCCGAGCGCGGCGAGCTGACCTCGCTGTCGACCCTCGTCGAGGGAGAGCAGGTGACGGTACTCGCGGAGGTCGAGTCGGTCACGGTGCGCCCGATGCGGCAGCGGCGCGGCACGATCCTCGAGGCCGTCGTCACCGACGGTCAGGAGTCGATGTCGCTGACCTTCTTCAACCAGAAGTGGCGCGAGGGCCAGTTGCGCCCCGGCCGGCGCGGGCTCTTCTCCGGCCAGGTGAGCAGGTTTCGCGGCGTCGCCCAGCTCACCCACCCGGACTTCATGCTGCTCCCGGACGGCCTCGACGACGATCCGCTGGCCGTGCTGGACTTCGCCGGCGCTCTGCTTCCCATCTACCCGGCTGCCAAGTCGGTCACGTCCTGGCAGATCCAGAAGTCGGTCGACGTCCTGCTGGCCCGGGTCGACGAGGTGCCGGATCCCATACCGTCCGAGGTCCTCGCCGCTCGCGGCCTCATGTCGCTGCCCGACGCCCTGGTGGCGATCCACCGGCCGGTGAGCCGCGGCGATGCGGCACGCGCTGTCGACCGGCTGCGCTTCGAGGAGGCGTTCTGCCTCCAGGCGGTCCTTGCCCAGCGCCGCATCGAGATCATGGCGCTCCCTGCAACGCGCCGCGTGCCGGAGTCCAGCCCGCTCGCCACGGCGTTCGATGCTCGGCTGCCGTTCACCCTCACGGAGGGGCAGCTGCGGGTGGCTGCCGAGATCGAGCGCGACATGGGCCGGGAGCATCCGATGCACCGACTGCTGCAAGGAGACGTGGGCAGCGGCAAGACGGTCGTCGCGCTGCGGGCCATGCTGCGCGTGGTGGATGCCGGTGGCCAGGCCGCTCTGCTGGCGCCGACGGAGGTCCTTGCCCAGCAGCACTTCCGCTCCATCGCCGCGCTTCTCGGGCCGCTGGCCGAGGCCGGCCAGCTGGGCGGTTCGGACGCCGGCACCCGAGTCGCGCTGCTGACCGGCTCGATGAACGTCGCCAAGCGCAGGCGGGAGTTGCTGGAGATCGTCACCGGCGACGCCGGCATCGTGATCGGCACGCACGCGCTGATCCAGGAGCACGTCGACTTCAACGACCTCGCGCTCGTGGTCGTCGACGAGCAGCACCGATTCGGGGTCGAGCAGAGGGCGGCACTCGCGGCCAAGGCACGGGACGGGTCGCGTCCGCACGTGCTGGTGATGACGGCCACCCCGATTCCGCGCACCATCGCCATGACCGTCTTCGGCGATGTGGACGTGTCGACGCTGTCCGAGCTGCCGGCCGGCCGTGCCGCCATCACCACTCATGTGGTCGCACCGCGCGAGCAGCCCGGCCACGCGGCGCGGGTATGGGCCCGAGTCCGCGAGGAGGTGAGGGCGGGCCACCGTGTCTTCGTGGTGTGTCCGCGCATCGGTCCGGGCGACGAGCCCACGGACTCCGATGCGGAGTTCGGAACCGGCGAACCGGATGGGGAGATGTCGGCCGTGGTCCCGTTCACCCGGTCACTGGCCGACGGTGACCTGAGCGGCCTGCGGGTGGGGATGATGCACGGCCGGATGACGTCGGAGGAGAAGGACGACGCCATGCGGCGCTTCGCCGACGTGGACGCCGTCGATGGCATCGACGTCCTGGTGTCGACGACGGTCATCGAGGTGGGCGTCGATGTGCCCGACGCGACGATGATGGTCGTCATGGACGCGGAGCGGTTCGGCATATCCCAACTGCATCAGTTGCGGGGACGCGTGGGTCGCGGAGGCCTTCCCGGCCTGTGCATCCTGGTCACGACATCGGTCTCCGGTTCCCCCTCGCGCGAGCGGCTCGACGCCGTTGCGTCGACCACCGATGGCTTCGCGTTGTCGGCCCTCGACCTGGAGATGCGCCGCGAGGGCGACGTTCTCGGCAGCATCCAGTCCGGTCGGCGCAGTTCGCTGCGACTCCTCCAGGTGACGCGCCACGAGGACGTGATCGTCGACGCCCGGGAGGCAGCCTCGGCCGTGCTCGATGCCGATCCGGGACTGGAGCGGCACCCGGCGCTCGCCACGGTCCTCGACGCGCTGACCCGGGACGAGCAGTCCGCATTCCTGGACAAGGCATGAGTCGCAGGGAGGCAGGGTGACGCGCATCGTGGCCGGCGCCGCGCGTGGGCGACGGCTGGCAGTTCCCGCGTCCGGGACGCGTCCGACGTCGGACCGCGTTCGCGAGGCGCTGTTCTCGTCCCTCGACAGCGAGCTGGCCGCACGCGGTCTCGGGTGGTCCGGACTGCGGGTGCTCGATCTCTTCGCCGGCACGGGCGCGCTGGGCCTGGAGGCGCTCAGCCGAGGAGCGGCGGCGGCCGACCTCGTCGAGAGCTCCCGCACGGCGCTCCGCGTCCTCGAGGCCAACATCGCGACCGTCGGGTGTCCCGGTGCCCGCGTGATAGCTCGTGACGCACGACTCGTTCCGGCGATGACGCCACCGCTCGGGGGTGCCGGTCTGTGCTTCGTCGACCCGCCCTACGACTGGACCGCCGCAGATCTGCGCGGGCTCCTCGACCGGCTCGGGGAGGCCGGCTGGCTGGCCGATGGCGCTCGGGTGATCGTGGAGCGGCCCGCTCGCGACGTCGAGAGCCCGCTGCCGGCGCACTGGATCGAAGATCGCCAGCGCACCTATGGGGACACCAGGCTTTGGTACGGTCGCCTCGCGGCCGCCGTGCAGCCGCCCAGCGGATCGCCGCAGGATGAGCTGCCATGGAGGGACGCCCCATGAGGACCGCGGTCTGCCCAGGGTCCTTCGACCCCGTCACCAACGGCCACCTCGACGTGTTCGCCCGTGCGGCCGAGCTGTCCGACGAGGTCGTCGTGGCCGTGCTGATCAACCACTCGAAGGCGGGGTTGTTCTCCATCGAGGAGCGGATCGACATGCTTCGCGATGTGGTCGCGCCCTACCCGAACGTCCGGGTCGACGCCTTCCACGGGCTGCTCGTCGACTACTGCCGCGAGCACCGGATCAAGGCGATCGTCAAGGGGCTGAGGGCGGTCAGCGACTTCGACTACGAGCTCCAGATGGCCCAGATGAACTACCGGCTTGCCGAGGTCGAGACGCTGTTCATCTCGACGAACCCCCTCTACAGCTTCCTCTCGTCGAGCCTGGTCAAGGAGGTCGCCAAGTTCGGCGGCGACGTGAGCGGATTGGTCCCCGACGCCGTGTTGGTGCGGCTGCAGGAGAAACTCTCGGCCACAATGGGACCAGGCGCACTGCCGTAGCGATCGGTCGGACAAGGAGTCTTTGTGGACGTTCAGGAACGACTCGACGAACTGACGGTCCTCATCGAGGATGCGAAGTCGATGCCCCTCTCGGCCTCGTGCATCGTCAACCGGTCGCAGGTCCTGGACCTGATCGAGGAGATCCGGCAGCTGCTGCCCGAGTCCGTGCACCGCGCCGACGAGCTGCTGGCCGACCGAGAGGCCGTCGTCCAGGACGGACGTCGCGAGGCGGACCGCATCCTGGAGCGGGCGCGGGCAGAGTCCGACCGCCTGGTCTCCGAGCACGAGGTCTACCTGGCGGCCGTCGACGAGGCGGACGCACTGTCGCGGCAGACCGCCCAGGAGACGGCACAGATGCGCAAGGAGACGGACGACTACATCGACGCCAAGCTCGCGACGTTCGAGATCACGCTGCAGAAGACGCTCCAGACCGTCGATCGGGGCCGTGAGCGGCTGCGCAGCCAGATGTACCAGGAGCTCGCTCCGGCCGGCGAGCCCGTGTACGACGACTCGGCCTTCACCGACACCGGCTACGTCGACACCGACGGGGTCAACTACGGCGACCGCCGCTGAGGGTGTCCGTTTTCGTCAACTGAGGGGACACGCGGTACCCTTTCGGCCGAGGCCTCTGGCGAGGCCACGGTTAGCCGTGCCGAAAGTGGAGGGTCCCAGTGACCGGCCTCGACCCGAGAAGGCCGCTCGTCATCGACGTGCGGACCCTGCAGCGCAGGCCCGGGTCGATGGTCACCGTGACCCGAAGCGTTCCGGCCCCGGCTGGCCTTGGCGTCGCGATGGCTCGGGTGCCCGAGGGTACGCCAATCGACCTGGATCTGCGGTTGGAGTCCGTGCTCGAGGGCGTCCTTGTGTCCGGAACGGCGGATCTCGAGATCAGCGCGGAGTGCTCGCGCTGCCTCGATACGTTCGACTGGCATGAGGAGTTCGACCTCACCGAGCTGTTCCGATACCCGTCGACCGACGCCCATGGCGCGGTCATCGAGGAGGAGGACGAGTCCGAGGATCCACTGCCGGAGCTCCAGGACGACCTGATCGACCTGGAGCCGACGCTGCGGGACGCGGTGGTGCTCGACCTGCCGCTCGCCCCGTTGTGCAGCGAGGACTGCCTCGGGCTGTGCCCCACATGCGGGGTGCGGCTGGAGGACGACCCCCAGCACGTGCATGAAACGTCCGATCCACGTTGGGCGGCCCTGGCGGCCCTGGTGGACGAGGACGACGAGTAACACCCAGCGTCGCCCGATCCGCCAGTCCGCAGCACAGCCAGACACCGAGCAAAGGAAGCACCGTGCCAGTTCCGAAGCGGAAGATGTCCCGCTCCAACACCCGTAGCCGTCGCGCGCAGTGGAAGACCACAGCGCCCACCCTCGTCACGTGCGTGCGGTGCAAGGAGAAGCGTCTGGCCCACACGGCATGCCCGACCTGCGGCACCTACGCCAAGCGTCGCGTCCTGGACGTCTAGGCATTGGTCACAGTCGCCCTCGACCTCCTCGGCGGCGACGGCGCGCCCGAGGTCGTGGCGGACGCGATCGCCCGGCTGCGGGGCCCGGACTCCGCAACGGCGGCCGAAGCGGTCGATCTGATCGTCGTCGGTCCCGCGCCCCGGGCACGGTCCCTGCTCTTCGAGCGCGGAGTCGATCCCGACTCCGTGCGGATCGTCGACGCCGGCCGTGGCGCCTCGATGGGCGGCAACCCTCTGTCGACGTTGCGCGCCCACGACGACGTCACCGTCACCGTGGCCGTTGGACTCGTCCGCAGCGGGCTGGCGGACGCGTGGGTCAGCGTCGGCCACACCGGCGCCGCGGTGGCCGCTGCCGTCCTCGGTCTGGGTCGCATCCCGGGCATGTCGCGCCCCGCGCTGGCCGTCGTCCTGCCCTCGCTGGCAGGCCCGGTCGTCCTCGTCGACGCGGGTGCCGCCCCGGATGCCACGCCGGACGTCCTGCGGCAGTTCGCGCTAGCCGGCTGGGCCTATGCCCGCTCCCTGGGCCTGGTCCGGCCCCGCGTCGGACTCCTGACGATCGGCAGCGAGAACGGCAAGGGCGATCGACTGCGCAAGTCGACCCATGACCTGCTGACCGAGTCGATGCCGGCCGCCGGGATCGAGTACGTGGGCGCGGTGGAGGGTCACGACGTGTCGATCGGCTCGCGGGCCAACGTCATCGTCACCGACGGCTTCACGGGCAACGTCCTGCTCAAGGGGGTCGAGGGCGCGGTGCGCTGGGCGGCGCACCGCATGGGCAGCGCGTACGGCGACCCGGAGCCTGCTCGCGCGGTCATCCGCGCGACGGCCACCAGCGAGTTCGCCGGCGGGATGCTCCTCGGCGTCGACGGCGTGACCGTCATCGGCCACGGCAGCGGCACCGCGGTGGAGATCTGCGCCTGCGTCGACCTGGCGGCCCGAGCCGTGCGCCTGGGCCTCGTGCCGGCCACCACGCAGGCCCTGGCCTCGATCGCCGGGCGGGTGCGGCCGTGATCGACCGGCATGCGGCAGCGTCGATCGCCGAAGCGGCACTGCGTGCCGTGTACGACCCCGAGGTCGTCGCGGGGCTGCGAGAGGACTCCCCGCTCACGGTGGTGGCCCTGCAGCCCGGCGATCTGGTCTGCCTGGCCGACGCGGCGGTCGCAGCTGCCGACGAGCGCGGGCTGCGCCTGCGAATCGGAGATGCGGACCTTGCTCACCTGTCCACCGTGGCGGATCTCATCGACGCGATAGCCGGACCAGCGGGCGAGGAGGCCGGCAGTGCGGACTGACGTGGCACCGCTGCTCGAGAGCCTGGACGTCGAAATCGATCCAGCGCTGCTGACCCTCGCCCTGACCCACCGCTCGTACGCCTACGAGAACGGCGGCCTGCCGACGAACGAGCGACTGGAGTTCCTCGGCGACTCCGTCCTGGGCATCGTCGTCACCGACACCCTCTATCGCCGCTATCCGGACTGCACCGAGGGACAGCTGGCCAAGCTGCGGGCCGCTGTCGTCAACGCCGTGGCGCTGGCCGACGTCGCGCGGACCCTCGGGCTGGGGGAGTACCTCTACCTCGGACGAGGGGAGGAGACGACAGGTGGTCGCGACAAGTCGTCCATCCTGGCTGACACGATGGAGGCCGTCTTCGGGGCGGTCTTCCTCACGTCCGGAATCGACACGGCCACCGACGTGATCCACCGGCTGTTCGACCCCCTCATCACGCAGGCCGCCGAGCTGGGTGCCGGCCTGGACTGGAAGACGTCGCTGCAGGAGGTCGCGGCCGCCGCCGGACTGGGCCTTCCCGAGTACCACGTCACCGACGTCGGGCCGGACCACGCCAAGGAGTTCTCCGCGTCCGCGGTGGTCGGCGGTGAGGTGCTGGGCACCGGAGCGGGACGGTCCAAGAAGGTGGCCGAGCAGCAGGCCGCGTCGGCCGCGTACGCACGAATCCTCGCCGAGCACCCGTCCCTGCGCGCCGACAGCTGAGCGGCGCCCGTCGTGCCCGAGCTGCCCGAGGTCGAGGTGGTCCGTCGCGGACTGAGCGCGCACGTCGCCGGGCGCACCGTGGCTGCAGTCGAGGTCCTGCATCCGAGGGCGGTTCGACGCAACGAGGGCTCGACTGCCCGATCGGCTGGGGGGCGCCCGCGTGCGCTGTGTCAGCAGGCGGGGCAAGTACCTCTGGCTCCCGCTGGAGGGGCGCGATGACGCACTGGTGGCGCACCTCGGGATGAGCGGCCAGCTCCTGCTGCAGCCGAGCGGGGCCGCCGACGAGCGGCACCTGCGCGTGCGGGTGGCCTTCGCCGACGCGGGACCCGAGCTCCGGTTCGTCGACCAGCGCACGTTCGGCGGCCTGTCGATCCACGCGGTCGTCGACGACGGCCGTGGCGGTCGTGTTCCCGACATCGTCGCCCACATCGCGCGCGACCCGCTCGATCCGGAGTTCGACGAGCCGGTCGTCATCCGTCGCATCCGCGGCAAGGACTCCGAGATCAAGCGCGTGCTGCTCGACCAGTCCGTCGTGTCGGGCATCGGCAACATCTACGCCGACGAGTCGCTGTGGCGGGCCCGCCTGCATGGGACGCGGACGTCGTCCTCCCTTCCGGCCCGACGGGTGCGCGAGCTGCTCGGACACGTTCGGGAGGTCATGCTCGAGGCGCTCGCCCACGGTGGCACGAGCTTCGACGACCTGTACGTGAACGTCAATGGCGAGAGCGGCTACTTCGAGCGAAGCCTGGCCGCCTACGGGCAGGAGGGACTGCCGTGCCCGCGCTGCGGACGCCCCATCCGGCGGATGGCGTTCATGAACCGATCGTCCTACTTCTGCCCGTCGTGCCAGCCGGTCGGCGCGGCCCGGGGCGTGACGCCGTAGCGGAAAGGTAGAGTCCGGGCGTGCACCTGAAGAACCTGACGCTCAAGGGCTTCAAGTCCTTCGCCTCCGCGACGACGCTGCACTTCGAGCCCGGCGTGACGTGCGTCGTGGGTCCCAACGGCTCGGGCAAGTCCAACGTCGTCGATGCGCTGTCGTGGGTCATGGGCGAGCAGGGTGCCAAGTCGCTGCGTGGCGGCAAGATGGAGGACGTCATCTTCTCCGGTACCGCGGGCCGCGCGCCGCTGGGCCGCGCCGAGGTCGCGCTGACCATCGACAACTCCGACGGTGCCCTGCCGATCGAGTACGCCGAGGTCACCATCTCCCGGACACTCTTCCGCAACGGCGGCTCGGAGTATGCGATCAACGGGGCGCAGTGCCGCCTGCTCGACGTCCAGGAGCTCCTCAGCGACTCCGGCATCGGCCGTGAGATGCACGTCATCGTCGGCCAGGGGCAGCTCGACACCATCCTCCAGGCCACGCCCGAGGATCGTCGTGGCTTCATCGAGGAGGCCGCCGGAGTCCTCAAGCATCGAAAGCGGAAGGAGAAGGCACTCCGCAAGCTCGACTCCATGCAGGCGAACCTGACCCGGCTCCAGGACCTCACCACCGAGCTGCGACGCCAGCTGAAGCCGCTTGGCCGCCAGGCCGAGGTCGCACGACGAGCGGTCGTCATCCAGTCGGAGGTACGGGACGCCCGCCTGCGGATCATGGCCGATGACCTGCTGCACCTGCGCGAGGCGCTGGCCGCCGAGGTCGCAGACGAGACCGCGCTTCGCGACCGGCAGATGGAGGTCGACGCACAGTTGCTGGCCCTGCGCGAGCAGGAGGCCACCGCCGAGCAGCAGGCCGCCCTCGATGCGCCGCGACTGTCCGCCGCCCAGGAGACCTGGTTCGCCCTGAGCGGCCTGCGCGAGCGGCTGAGCGGCCTGGTGCAGCTCGCCGCCGAGCGGGTGCGGCACCTGCAGCCCGAGCCGATAGACGACGAGCCGGGTCGCGACCCCGAGCACATCGACTCCGAGGCGCGGGCCCTGCGAACGGAGGAGTTCGAGCTCGGGCGCCAGGTGGAGGGCTCTCGCGAGGACCTCTCACAGGCCGAGTCCGCGCGAGTGGCGGCCGAGCAGGCGGCCGCCGCGGAGGAGCGTCGGGTCGCGCAGGCCGTGCGCGCGGAGGCCGATCGCCGCGAGGGGCTCGCCCGCCTCACCGGGCAGGTCAACGCAGCCCGCTCGCGCATGGAGACACGCGGAGCCGAGATCCAGCGGCTGTCCGTGCAGGTCGCCGAGGCCCGCGAACGCGGGGAGCGCGCCCAGCAGGAGTTCCAGGGGATCGAGATGGACGTGGCCGGTCTCGACGCCGGCGAGCTGAGCCTGGACGCCGAGCACGAGATGGCCGAGGCGGCGCTGCAGCAGGCGGATGCGCAGGTGGAGGCGCTGCGATCCCGCGAGTCGACGGCCGAGCGTGAGCGGGCCGCCCTCTCGGCCCGGCGCGAGGCGCTCGAGCTGGGCCTGCAGCGCAAGGACGCCGCGGCGCGCCTGGTCTCAGCGGCCGACCGCGTCTCCGGCGTCCTCGGCCCGCTGGCCAGCCTGCTGCGGATCGACTCTGGCGCACAGACCGCGGTGGCGGCCGCCCTCGGTGACGTGGCGGACGCCGTCGTCGTGACCGGGGTCGACTCGGCCATGCGGGCCGTCGTGCTGCTGAAGGACGAGGACGCGGGCCGCGCGGCCCTGGTCCTGGCCGAGGCGGACCGGCCCCGATCCGCCCGCCCGTCGGTGCACGAGGCGGGCACTCCACTGATCGCGCACGTGCACTTCGACGACGCCCTCCGACCCGCGGTCGAGCACCTGCTCGAGGGCTGGGTGCTCGTCGACGACCTCGCCTCGGCGGCGGACCTGCAGGCTCGCCATCCGGACCTTGCCTTCGTCACGCCCGCCGGCGACGTCCTGTCGGGCGGTGTCGTGTACGGCGGATCCTCGAGCACGCCGAGCCTGCTCGAGGTACAGGTGGCCTACGACGAGGCGACCGCGGCCCTCGAGGCGGTGGGCCTCGAGCTCGACCGCCTCCGGTTCGACATGGCCGCGGCCCGGCAGCGCCAGGCGGATGCCACGCGCCTGGTCGAGTCGGCCCTGGCCCGTCTGCATGAGTCGGATGCCCGCATGGCGGCGGTTGCCGAGCAGCTGGGCCAGCTCGGGCAGGTCGCCCGAGCGGCGGCCGCCGAGGCCGACCGCCTCACAAGCGCGCGGGAGTCCGCGGAGCGCGCGCTCGCGGCCGATCTCGATCAGCTCGAGCAGCTGCAGCAGCGTCTCGACGCCGCGCAGGAGGCTCCGGACGAGGCACCGCCCGCGGACAACCGTGAGGAGCTCGCCGCGGCAGCGTCAGCGGCGAGACGGCTCGAGGTCGAGGCTCGGCTGGCTCTGCGGACTGCCGAGGAGCGGGTCGCGGCGGTCGCCGCTCGGGCGCATCAGCTCGAGCGCGCAGCGCAGGCCGAACGTCACGCGCGGGCAGCGGCCCGCGAGCGCCGCGAGCGCCGTGCCCGCGAGCTGATCGTGACCCAGGCCGTGCTGGCCGGGGCGAAGGTGACCCTGTCTCGCATAGACGGCTCCGTGGCTGCGGCCGGCCGTCAGCGGGCGGTGGTCGAGCGTGCCACCAGGGAACGCGACGCGCACGTGCAGAAGGTCCGTTCCGACCTGCGCGCGCTGAGCGCGGAGTTCGACCTGCTCAAGGACTCTGTGCACCGCGATGAGGTGGCGCGCGCCGAGCAGCGCATGCGGATCGAGCAGGTTCAGGACAAGGTGCTCGAGGACTTCGGCGTCGACCCGGACGTGCTGCTGGCCGAGTACGGTCCCGACCAGCTCGTCCCCCCGACGCCGCCGTCGCCCGGCGACGAGCCACCGGCCCAGGAGCCCGTCGCGTACCCGTTCGTGCGCAGTGAGCAGGAGAAGCGGCTGCGGGGAGCCGAGCGTGACCTCGCACTGCTGGGCCGGGTCAACCCGCTCGCCCTCGAGGAGTACTCGGCGATGGAGGAGCGGCACAACTTCCTCACCGAGCAGCTCGACGACCTGAAGCGCACGCGGGAGGACCTCCTCGACATCGTCAAGGAGGTCGACGCTCGAGTCCAGCAGGTGTTCTCGGAGGCATACGAGGCGGTCGAGCGCGAGTTCGAGGCCGTGTTCGCGCGACTGTTCCCGGGCGGCGAGGGGCGGCTGGTCCTCACCGACCCGTCCGACATGCTCAACACCGGTGTGGACGTCGAGGCGCGTCCACCGGGCAAGAAGATCAAGCGCCTCTCGCTGCTGTCCGGCGGTGAGCGGTCGCTGACGGCGGTCGCGTTCCTGGTCGCGCTGTTCAAGGCCCGGCCGAGCCCGTTCTACGTGCTCGACGAGGTCGAGGCTGCCCTCGACGACGTCAACCTCGGTCGACTCATCGACATCATCGAGGAGTTGCGCACCTCGTCGCAGCTGATCGTCATCACCCACCAGAAGCGCACGATGGAGATCGCCGATGCCCTGTACGGGGTCTCGATGCGCGGCGACGGCGTCACCCAGGTGATCGGCCAGCGCCTTCGCGAGAGCGAGCGGGTCACCGCGTAGCGCGCGGCCTGACGAGGGCTCCGGCCACGCCCGTCACGATCATCGCCTGCGCCACGATGTACGTCGTCATGATGACCACCGACCAGGCTCGCGACTCCGACAGCGGGCCGAATGCGGTCAGCGCGATCAGGGCGTCGGAGACGACGAACAGCAGGGCCCCGATCGCGATCCGCCAGCCCAGCCGCTGCGGCACCCGGATCACCAGGTCGAGGGCGGCGAGCGACATGAGGACGAGAACCGCGCTGTACACCAGCACGGGGATGCGCAGGTCGCCCACGCCTGCGCTCACGAGGGCATTGACGCCGATCCAGACGACCACGTAGGGCAAAGCAGCGATCTTCCAGGCGCGCACCAGGCCCGGTCCCGGCACGCGGGTGAACGCCGCGATATAGCAGACCTGCATCACGAGGAAGGCGCCGATGCCGGCCATGAAGAACAGGTCTCCGTCGCCGGACAGGAGCAGGTCGCCGAACCAGGCGAAGACGAGGCCGATGGCGAGCCAGGTCAGGGGAGCCCGGCCCGCAGCGGCCTCGCCGCGCCTGATGGTCACGAGGAGCCACGCCAGCAGCAGCGGCATCAGGAGCGCCTTCGTCGCGGTCATGGCCGTGGTGGCGCCGAGGGCCTCGGCCACGACATTGGCGACGGCGACGGCCGCATAGGCCACGAGGAGTGCAAGCGCGTTCATGTGCACATCCTGCCGCGTGAAAGGATGCGAGCCATGGATTCCGCATTCCTCTATGTCGCCGTCGCCCTCGTCGTCCTCGTGATCGCTGTCGTCGCGGCAGTCGCCCTGCGTCGCGGCGGGGGCTCGAGGTCGTCAATCGAGGCAGCCCCTCGCCCGGGCATCGACTACGCCCCGGGCGTGGGCGACGACGACTCGGTCCCGCGCGACACGCCGCGGCGGACTGTCGATGTCATCGAGGTCGGAGATGCCCTCGCCGGTCCCGTCGAGGAACTGGTCGTGGCCGGGGAGACGATCGAGGCCCCCAGCGTCGAGGACCTCGAGGCCCTCCTCGAGGTCGAGGTTCCCGAGCCCGCCGCCGGCCGCCTCACCCGCCTGCGCGCCCGACTTGCCCGCTCGCAGAACGCACTCGGTCGCGGACTCCTGGCCCTGCTCAGCCGCGCCGAGATCGACGACGACACGTGGGACGAGATCGAGGAGGTGCTGCTGACCGCGGACCTTGGCGTGGCCCCGACGCAGGAGCTGCTCGGACGCCTCAAGGATCGGGTCCGGGTCGAGGGAACGGCCGATCCGGCCGCCGTGCGCCAGATGCTCCGGGACGAGCTCCTCGTCCTCGTCGATCCGACCATGGACCGCACCGTGCGGGCGCAGCGCGTGGACGGTCGCCCCGGTGTCGTGCTGGTGGTCGGCGTCAACGGCACGGGCAAGACCACGACCACCGGCAAGCTGGCGCGCCTGGCCATCGCGCAGAACCAGGCGGTCGTCCTGGGAGCGGCCGACACGTTTCGCGCCGCGGCCGCTGACCAGCTCCAGACGTGGGGCGACCGGGTCGGCGCCGCAGTGGTCCGCGGTCCCGAGGGTGGGGACCCCGCCGCCGTCGCGTTCGATGCCGTGGCAACCGGCCAGGCCGCGGACGTCGACACCGTCATCATCGACACGGCGGGGCGACTGCACACCAAGGCCGGTCTGATGGACGAGCTCGGCAAGGTCAAGCGGGTCATCGAGAAGAAGTCGCCCATCGATGAGGTGCTGCTCGTACTCGACGCCACCACAGGTCAGAACGGCCTCGTGCAGGCCCGGGTGTTCGCCGAGGTCGTCGATGTCACCGGCATCGTCCTGACCAAGCTGGACGGCACGGCGCGCGGCGGCATCGTGGTCGCCGTCCAGCGCGAGCTTGGCGTCCCCGTGAAGCTGGTGGGCCTTGGCGAGGGGCCGGATGACCTGGCGCCCTTCGAGGCGGAGACGTTCGTCGCTGCGCTGATCGAGGAGTAGCAGAGACTCCAGAGACGGTCGACACCGCGGACACCCATGCGCCGGAGGTCACGAAACCTCCCGGTAACGTCCACGGGCCCTGCGTGACGCACTGTTAACGCGAGGGCTGCCCGGGACACGCTGCGTTAACCGCGTGGCGTGTCCGGCGAAACCTCCTTCCGCGAATGTTCAGCACGCGAGGTGAGAATCGCCACTGGAAGGAGATCTCGCATGGAATCCGCTCTGAACTCGGGCGACACCGCATGGCTGCTGACCTCAGCGGCCATGGTGTTGCTCATGATCCCCGGGCTCGCCTTCTTCTACGGAGGCATGGTCCGCGTCAAGTCCGTACTCAACATGCTCATGATGGTGATGGGCGCACTGTTCGTCGTCGGCGTCCTGTGGGTCCTGTTCGGCTACTCGATGTCCTTCGGTGACTCGTACGGCCAGGCAGGGCTCCTGGGCAACATCACGCAGTACGCGGGCCTCGAGGGCCTCATGGTCGACAACCCGGAGGTGGCCTACCCGGCTATGGCGTTCGTCGCCTTCCAGGCCATGTTCGCCTGCCTCACCGTCGGCCTCATCGCTGGCGCCGTGGCGGACCGCATGAAGTACGCGGCGTGGCTGGTGTTCGCGGGCATCTGGGCGATCCTCGTCTACTTCCCGGTCGCCCACTGGGTGTTCAACCTGGCAGGCGACAACGGCGGCTGGATCTACAAGTACGGCGTCATCGACTTCGCCGGCGGCACCGCGGTGCACATCAACGCCGGCATCGCCGGCCTGGTGCTCGCCGTCGTTATCGGCAGGCGCGTGGGCTGGCCCAAGACGCCGATGCGGCCGCACAACCTCACCCTGGTGATGATCGGCGCGGGGCTGCTGTGGTTCGGCTGGTTCGGCTTCAATGCCGGGTCGGCTACCGCCGCGAACAACGCCTCGGCCGTCGCCTTCATGAACACGTTCGCGGCCACCTGCGCTGCGGCAATCGGCTGGCTGCTGACGGAGAAGTTCCGTGACGGCCACGCCACCTCGCTGGGTGCCGCGTCGGGCGTCGTTGCGGGACTCGTGGCCATCACCCCCGCGTGTGCGGCAGTGAGCCCCATGGGCGCCCTGGCGATCGGCCTCATCGCGGGCGTGCTCTGCGCCCTGGCCGTCGGACTGAAGTACAAGTTCAAGTACGACGACTCGCTCGACGTCGTCGGCGTCCACCTGGTCGGCGGCCTCACCGGCACCCTGCTCATCGGACTCTTCGCCACGGCCGCGTCGCCCACGGGCATCGACGGCCTGCTGTACGGCGGTGGATTCGACCAGTTGACCAAGCAGCTCGTCGGCGCCGGGGCTGTGCTTGCCTACTCCCTCGTGGTCACGGCGGTCATCGCCCTGGTCCTGCGGGCGGTCATGGGCCTTCGGATCAGCAGCGACGAGGAGGTCGGAGGAATCGACCGCTCGGAGCACGCTGAGACAGGATACGAACTGGGCGATACGGGCGGTGGCGGCGTGTTCGCCGGCGTCGGCCATGCTGCTCACAACAAGTCGGAGGTGGAGTAATGAAGCTCGTCACGGCAATCATCAAGCCCTTCAAGCTTGAAGACGTCAAGGGCGCCCTCGAGGGCCGCGGCGTGCATGGCCTGACCGTGTCGGAGGCGTCTGGCTTCGGGCGCCAGAAGGGGCACACCGAGGTCTACCGGGGCGCGGAGTACACCGTCGACCTGGTTCCCAAGGTTCGGCTCGAGGTCGTGGTCGACGACGACGCGGTCGACCAGGTCGTCGAGGCGATCGTCGGCGCCGCGCAGACGGGTCGGATCGGCGACGGGAAGGTCTGGGTCATCCCGGTCGAGACCGTCGTGCGCGTCCGGACCGGCGAGCGCGGGTCCGAGGCCCTGTAAGGGATCCCGGAAACCGTGGATCCCATCCTCGCCCCACCGGCCTTCTCCGCAGCGCGGGAAGAGCTGGCACGACGCCCCGGGCTCAGCGGCCCGGGGCGGCGTGCTGCTCTCACGGCACTGACGGACGAGTGGCTGATCCGGGGCTTCGACGCCGCCGTCGCGCCCGCCAAGGACCCCTTCTGCCTGATTGCCGTCGGGGGCTACGGGCGTGGCGAGCTGACCATCGGCAGCGACCTCGACCTGCTGCTGCTGCACAAGGCCGGCCCAGGCGAGGCCGGTCGGGTCGCGGAGGCGCTGTGGTACCCGATCTGGGACGCGGGCCTGCGCCTCGACCACAGCGTGCGGACCGTCAGCGAGGCCAGGCGCCTGGCGAGCGAGGACATCAAGGTCCTACTCGGCCTGCTCGACGCTCGCGTCATCGCGGGCGACGAGTCGGTGGCCGAGACCCTTCGCGGCGCGGTCCTGGGTGACTGGCGTGCGATGGCCGATCGTCGCCTGCCCGCGCTGCGGGAGATGGTCGCGGACCGTCGCCGTCGATTCGGCGAGGCGTCGCAGATGCTCGAGCCGGACATCAAGGAGGCGTACGGCGGCCTGCGCGATGCCACGATCCTCAAGGGCGTCGCAGCCTCCTGGGTGACCGACGTGCCGCACAACGGCTGGCAGGATTCGGTGGGCTTCCTGCTCGACGTGCGCGATGCGCTGCACCGGACGGCGAGTCGCAGCGGCGACCGGCTCGTCATGCAGGAGCAGGACGCGATCGCCGCCGACCTGGCCATGCCGGACGCCGATGCGATGCTGCGCTCGGTCTACGAGTCCGCTCGCAACATCGCCTACGCCAGCGACGTCACCTGGCACCGGGTCGACCGGCTCACCCGCAACCGCCTCCGCGTGTCCTTCCGGCCGATCCGGAGGAAGGAGGCCTCCAGACTGCCCCTCGCAGAAGGGATCGTGATGCAGGACGGGGAGGCCGTGCTCGCCCTCGACGTGCGCCCCGCCAAGGACGAGGGGCTGGCGCTGCGTGCCGCTGCCGCCGCGGCGCAGGCGGGTATCCCGCTGTCCCCGCATACGGTCGACCGCCTTGCCGCGGAAGGGATCCAGCCGAGGGTCCCGTGGTCCCGCGACGTCCGCGAGTCGTTCGTCTCGCTGCTGGGTGCCGGACCGACGATGGTCTCCGTCTGGGAGGCACTCGACCAGGCCGGAGTCATCACCTCCCTCATCCCCGGCTGGGACGTGATCCGCTCGGCCCCCCAGCGCAACGCCCTGCACACCTACACCGTCGATCGACATCTCGTCGAGACCGCCGTCCAGGCCGGCGCCTTCACCCGCAACGTCGACCGCCCCGACCTCCTCCTGGTCGGTGCACTCCTTCACGACATCGGCAAGGCGCAGGGTGGAGACCACAGCGTCGTCGGAGCCCGGATCGCCCAGGAGCTGGCGCCCCGCATGGGCTTCGACGAGCACGACTCGCACGTGATCGTCACCCTCGTTCGGCACCACCTGCTGCTGGCCGACACCGCGACGCGTCGCGACCTGAACGATCCGTCCGTCATCTCGCACGTGGCCGGCATGCTCGGTGATGTGGGGGTCGTCGACCTCCTGCACGAGCTCACCATCGCGGACTCACTGGCAACCGGACCGACCGTGTGCTCGGACTGGCGCTTCGGGCTCATCAACGACCTCGTCGATCGGGTTCGCGCATCCATGGCGGGACGGCCGATGCCCGAGCCGCCCGAGCTGACCGACCAGCAGTCGGTGGCCCTGGCCCAGTCGGGGGTCTGGGTGCTGATGGACGTCCGCGACTCGACGAGTGTCATCACGGTCGCCGCCCCGGACCGAGTGGGGCTCCTTGCGCTGGTGGCGGGGGTGCTGTCCCTGAACCGGCTCAACGTGCTCGCCGCCCGCGTCACCACTATCGACGGCCGGGCGGTGCAGGAGTGGACCGTGCGTCCGGCGTTCGGCGACCCGCCGTCGCTGGAGCAGCTCAGCGACGACGTGCGGCGCGCCATCGACGGCACCTACGACGTGGCGGCGCGGCTGGCCAAGCGCGATGCCGACTACTCCAAGCTGCCGAGGTCCGAGCATCCCGAGCCGGTGGTCACGGTCACGGCCGGCGGCACCGGATCTCCCTGTGTCGTCGAGGTGCGAGCGCACGACGAGCCGGGCCTGTTGCACCGCATCGCACGATCCGTCTCGTCGGTGAACGTGACCATCGTCGGGGCCAAGGTGGCCACCCTGGGCGCCGACGCCGTAGACGTGTTCTTCGTGACGGACGCGGAGGGCCAGCCGCTGGCCGCCGACAGCATGGCGGCCCTGCGAGCCACCGTGCTGTCGTCCTTCGCCTGAGTCGGTCGGTCGACCATGCGACGGGGCTCGTCCGCCGTGCGGATACGCTGACCACCGTGTTCGCCACCCTCTCCGACCGGCTGTCCGCGACCTTCAAGGGCCTGCGCGGCAAGGGACGGCTGTCCGAGGCAGACGTCGATGCCACCGTCCGCGAGATCCGCACGGCGCTCCTCGAGGCAGACGTGGCCCTGCCTGTCGTGCGGCAGTTCACCGCCACGGTCAAGGAGCGGGCACTGTCGTCCGAGGTGTCCGGTGCGCTGAACCCGGCGCAGCAGGTCGTGAAGATCGTGCACGAGGAGCTCGTGGCGGTCCTCGGCGGAGAGACGTCGCGGCTGACCTTCGCCAAGACCGGACCCACCGTCATCCTGCTCGCCGGCCTGCAGGGTGCAGGCAAGACGACACTGGCCGGCAAGCTGGCGCTGCACCTGCGCAACGAGGGACATACTCCGCTGCTGGTGGCAGCCGACCTCCAGCGTCCCAACGCGGTCGACCAGCTGCAGGTCGTCGGCGACCAGGCCGGGGTCGTCGTCTTCGCACCCGAGCCGGGCAACGGGGTAGGCGACCCGGTGGCGGTCACCCGGGCGGCCCGGACGTTCGCTGAGACGAAGCTCCACGACGTCGTGATCGTCGACACGGCCGGTCGCCTGGCCGTCGACGCAGACCTGATGCGCCAGTTGCGCGATGTGCGCGACGCGGCCCGTCCCGACAACACGCTGCTCGTCGTCGACGCCATGATCGGCCAGGACGCGGTCCGCACGGCTGAGGAGTTCCAGGCGGGGGTGGGCTTCGACGCGGTCGTGCTCACCAAGCTCGACGGCGACGCGCGCGGCGGCGCGGCACTGTCGATCGTCACGGTCACGGGCCGACCGATCATGTACGCGTCGATCGGCGAGAAGCTGTCCGAGTTCGAGACCTTCCACCCCGACCGGATGGCGTCGCGGATCCTCGACATGGGCGACGTCCTGACCCTCATCGAGCAGGCCGAGAAGGCGTTCGACGCGGAGCAGGCCGAGCGCATGGCGGCGAAGGTCTCCAAGGGCGAGGACTTCACCCTCGACGACTTCCTGGAGCAGATGCAGGCAGTGAAGAAGATGGGCTCGCTGGGGAAGATCCTGGGGATGCTGCCCGGCATGGGCGAGATGAAGGCCCAGCTCGACCAGGTCGACGACCGCGACCTCGATCGCGTCGCTGCCATCATCCAGTCGATGACCCCCTCCGAGCGCGCCGATCCCAAGATCCTGAACGGATCCCGGCGCTCCCGCATCGCGAAGGGCTCGGGCACCTCCGTGAGCGAGGTCAACAGCCTCATCGAGCGCTTCGCCGGCGCCCAGAAGATGATGAAGCAGATGGGCAAGGGCGGCATGCCCGGCATGCCCGGCATGCCGGGGATGGGCGGCAGCAAGAAGGCCAGGGGCAAGATGGCCAAGTCCACCAAGGCCGCAAAGGGCAAGAGCCGCAGCGGCAATCCCGCGAAGCGAGCCGCCGTGGGGTCCGGCGCGGATGCCGACGGGATCGAGGCGGACGCAGCGGCCGAGGTGCCGTTCGACGTATCGCAGCTGCCGCCCGAGCTGAAGAAGCTGCTGGGCTGACCCGCCGCGCTGCGCTCTCGCGCGGCGGCATCCACCTCGTACGGCATACTCACGTCTCGTGCGGATCCTCGTGGTGTCGGACCTCCACTACCGGCTGCCGCACTACGACTGGCTCGTCAAGGCTGCCGAGGGCGTCGATGTGGTGGCCCTGGTGGGGGACCTGGCCGACGTCGTCAACGCCGTTCCGTTCACCGTCCAAGTGGTCGTGCTCGAGAAGTACCTCGGCCTGCTGGGAGAGCGAAGCCTGGTGCTCGTGTCGTCGGGCAATCACGATCTCGACGGACCGGGTAGCCACGGCGAGCAGACGGCGACCTGGCTCCAGGCCGCGCGCACGGGCGACATTCACGTGGACGGCACGTCGATCGACGTCGACGGCACCCGGTTCACCATCTGCCCGTGGTGGGACGGACCGACGAGCCGGCAGCAGGTGGCCGACCAGCTGGCCGAGGCCGCCAAGGACCGACCCGCCCGATGGGTGTGGCTGTACCACTCCCCGCCCGCGGGGACGGTGCTGTGCCGCGACGGTCGTCGGGAGTTCCCGGATCACGACCTGGCCGAGTGGATCGGGCAGCACGCCCCGGACATCGTGCTGTGCGGACACATCCATCAGGCGCCGTGGATCGACGGCGGGTCGTGGCATGACCGAGTGGGCGACACGCTCGTGTTCAATGCCGGCAAGCAGCGCGGACCCATCCCGGCGCACATCACCATCGACACCGACGCCGGCACCGCCGAGTGGTTCGGCGTGTTCTCGGTGGAGTCGATCGACCTCGGAGCCCCTCGGCCCTGATCTCTCGCCCCGGCGAGGTCAGTGCTGGTGGTCGCCCTCGGGATCGCGCGTCGAGCCGGTGCGGGCGACCGGCGCCTGATGATGCACGAGGGTGTCGAGGATCTGGTCGACCATGCCCAGATGGCCGTCCATGCCGGCGAACTGGCCCTTCACGTCGACGAGGTACTGCGTCAGTCCGTCCAGACGTGCCGCTGTGGTGCGTAGGACGCTGAGCGCGACGCCGGGGCGTTCGGTGAGGAAGGCCTCGGGCTCATCGACGACGCGTACCTCGACGTCGGTGGTGGCCCGTACCGTCGCCGTCGCCGGCCGGCCGAGGACCACGGACATCTCCCCGAAGATCGAGCCGGGGGAGTCGATCCGCGCGAAGGCGACGTCGTCGCGCTCGACGGTGACCGACCCCGAGACGAGGATGTACATGCGGAACGCGTCCGTGCCCTCCTCGATGAGGACCCCGCCGGCGGGCACCCGAGCCAGGGGGAGGTCGCTGGACAGTTCCAACAGGTCGGCCATGGCCCCATTGTGCCGGATTCCCCGTCATGTCACCCGGCCCCTGGTCGGGACACGGGGCATGGTCGTGCACGTCCCGGGCGTCTGGCAGAATACGGGGGCACTCGTCACCCCGGTTGGCCCTCTATCCCTCCGACGGTGGCAGTCCGCAAGGTTTTCGCCGGAGACTGTGTCCCCACGCAGCCGAAGGCGCGCACCGCCCACCTAACAGGAGATAAGCCACCCGTGGCCGTCAAAATCAAGCTGAAGCGCCTGGGCAAGATCCACGCCCCGCAGTACCGCATCGTCGTCGCCGACTCACGCACCGCCCGCAACGGCCGTGCCATCGAGGAGATCGGCATCTACCAGCCGATGCAGAACCCCAGCCTCATCCAGGTCGACTCCGACCGAGTGCAGTACTGGCTCGGAGTCGGTGCGCAGCCGACCGAGGCCGTCGCCGCCATCCTCAAGGTCACCGGTGACTGGCAGAAGTTCAAGGGCCTGCCGGGCGCGGAGGGCACCCTTCAGGTTGCCGCACCGAAGCCGAGCAAGACCCTGGCCTTCGAGGCAGCCATCCAGGATGCGGCGAAGGAGCCCAAGTCCTCACCGCGGCCCAAGCTGGAGAAGGCCGTCGAGGCTGTCGTCGTCGCCGAGGTGGCCGAGATCGTCGCCGAGGAGGCAGCTGTCGAGGCCATCGTCGCCGAGGCCGTGGCCGAGGAGGCCCTCGCTGAGGCCGTCGAGGCGGAGGTCGTCGCCGAGGAGGCGGTCGCCCTGGCCGAGGTCACAGGCGACGCCGTCGATGAGGCCGTGGCCGACGAGGCCATCGCCGAGGCGATCGTGGCTGAAGAGGTCGCCGAGGAGGCAGCCGTCGAGGCGATCGTGGCTGAGGAGGTCGCCGAGGAGGCAGCCGTCGAGGCGGTCGTCGCCGAGGTCGTGGCCGAGGTGGCCGTTGCCGAGGCAGTGGCCGATGACGCCGGTGAGCCGGCCGCGGCGGACGAGGCGAAGGCCTGATGCTCGAGGAGGCCCTCGGTCATCTGGTCAGGGGAATCGTCGATCACCCGGAGGACGTCGACGTCCGGATGCGCACGAATCGTCGTGGCAGGTCGCTCGACGTCCGCGTGCATCCCGACGACATGGGACGCGTGATCGGTCGCGCCGGGCGCACGGCAACTGCCCTGCGCACCGTCGTGACGGCCCTGAACGACGATCACGCCGTGCGTATCGACTTCCTCGACGTCGTCGAGCGATAGCACCCGATGCGCGTCGTCGTCGGACGCATCGGCCGACCCCACGGCATCCGTGGCCAGGTGACGGTTGAGACGCGTACCGACGAGCCCGATGAGCGTTTCGCCCCGGGTGCCGCGCTGTCCGTGGATGGACCAGTGAAGGAACTGGTCGTCGAGCGGACGCAGTGGCACTCGGGGCGTCTGCTCGTCACGTTTCGTGGCATCGAGGACCGCAGTCAGGCCGAAGCCGTGCGCGGCCTGCTGCTGCACGTCGAGCGGGCAGAGGACGAGACGCCCGACGATCCGGACGAGTACTACGACAGCACGCTTCTGGGGTGCGCCGTGGAGTTGACCGACGGATCCATCGTGGGCGAGGTCACAGACGTCGTCCACCTTCCGGCACAGGACCTCCTGGCGATCCGGACCCCGGACGAGCGGGACGTCCTCGTGCCCTTCGTCGCAGCGATGGTGCCCACAGTGGACGTCGCGGGCCGGCGCATCGTCATCGACCCGCCTCCGGGATTGCTGGATCCGGACGAGTCCTGATGCGCATCGACGTGGTCTCGATCTTCCCCGCCTACCTCGAGCCGCTCCGCCTGTCCCTCGTCGGCAAGGCCGTCGACGCCGGACTGCTCGACCTGCGGGTGCACGACCTGCGCGCGTTCACCCACGATCGGCACAACACCGTCGACGACACCCCGTACGGTGGCGGTCCGGGGATGGTCATGAGCCCGGAGCCCTGGGGAGAGGCCCTTGACGCGGTTGCGGCGCAGGGCAGTGCCGCCCGGCCGACGCTCGTCGTGCCGACACCGTCGGGCGTGCCGTTCGTGCAGTCGACGGCCCAATCCTGGTCGCACGACGAGTGGCTCGTCTTCGCGTGCGGGCGGTACGAGGGCATCGACGCGCGGGTCACGGAGCACTACGCGTCGTCGCCTGCCTGGGGCGGGGTCCGCGAGGTGTCGATCGGCGACTACGTGCTGGCTGGCGGTGAGGCGGCCGTGCTCGTCATGGTCGAGGCGGTCACGCGCCTGATCCCCGGTGTGCTCGGCAATGCCGACAGCGTCGCCGACGACTCGTTCGCTGGCGGGGCCATGGCGGCACTGCTGGAGGGTCCGGTGTACACCAAGCCGCCCGAGTGGCGGGGTCTCGCGGTCCCCGAGGTCCTGCTGAGCGGTCACCACGGCCGGATCGCCGAGTGGCGCCTGGCGCGGGCGCAGGAGCGGACCGGTGCGAACCGGCCAGACCTGCTCGCCTAGAAGCAACACGCCACCCCGCCACCCCCACCCCGTCGACCTTGAGGTTGGCGGCGAAATCCGCGGAGCGGATCGCCGCCAACCTCAAGGTCGACGGGGGGTTCCGGGGTTCGGGGTTGCGCGTCGGGGCTAGACGGAGAGGGCGGCGCTGACGACCTCTCGGGCGTCCGCCTGGATCCGGGCGAGGTGCTCCGCGCCTAGGAACGACTCCGCGTAGATCTTGTAGACGTCCTCCGTGCCCGAGGGTCGAGCGGCGAACCAGCCGTTCTCGGTCGTGACCTTCAGGCCGCCGATCGCCGCGCCGTTGCCGGGTGCATGGGTGAGGCGGGCCGTGATGGGGTCTCCGGCGAGCTCGGTGGCGGTGACCTGGTCGGGCGACAGTCCCGCCAGCGCGGCCTTCTGCTCGCGCGAGGCGGGCGCATCCACCCGGGCGTACGAGGGGTCGCCGAAGCGGTCCGTCAGCTCGCGGTAGCGCTGCGACGGCGAGTGCCCTGTGACGGCCAGGACCTCGGATGCCAGCAGCGCCGCGATGATCCCGTCCTTGTCCGTCGTCCAGACCGAGCCGTCGCGGCGAAGGAACGAGGCCCCGGCGCTCTCCTCGCCGCCGAAGGCCACCGACCCGTCGATCAGGCCGGGCACGAACCACTTGAAGCCGACGGGCACCTCCCACAGCCGGCGGCCGAGCGAGGCCACGACGCGGTCGATCATCGACGAGCTCACGACGGTCTTGCCGATGGCCGCATCGGGGCGCCACGCGGGACGGTGCGCCAGCAGGTAGTCGATCGACACCGCCAGGAAGTGGTTCGGATTCATCAGGCCGCCGTCCGGCGTGACAATGCCGTGCCGGTCGGAGTCGGCGTCGTTGCCGGTGGCGATGTCGAACTCGTGCCGTCGGCCGATCAGCGAGGCCATGGCATACGGGGATGAGCAGTCCATGCGGATCTTGCCGTCCCAGTCCAGCGTCATGAACGGCCACGCAGGGTCGACCCGGGGGTTCACCACCGTCAGGTCGAGGTCGTGACGATCGGCGATGGCACCCCAGTAGGCGACGCTGGCTCCGCCGAGGGGATCGGCTCCGATTCGGATCCCAGCGGCGCGGATCGCCTCGATGTCGATCACGTTCGGCAGGTCGTCGACGTAGTCCGCCAGGAAGTCGTGTCGACCCGTCGCGTCGGCGGCGAGCGCCCGCGCCAGCGGGATGCGTCGAACGCCGTCCAGATTCGCCGCAAGATAGGCGTTGGCCTGATCCTGCACGGGGTTCGTGATGTCGGCGCCAGCCGGACCGCCATCCGGGGGGTTGTACTTGAAACCGCCGTCCCGTGGCGGATTGTGCGACGGGGTCACGACGATGCCGTCGGCGCGGGCCGGGTCGTCCGGGGACAGGCCGCGGTTGTGGACGAGGATGGCGTGGGAGAGGGCCGGCGTGGGGGTGAAGCCGTCACGGGAGTCGACGAGAACGCGGACGCCGTTCGCCGCCAGAACCTCGACCGCGGTCTGCCAGGCGGGCTCGCTCAGGGCATGGGTGTCGCGGGCCAGGAACAGCGGCCCGGAGATCCCGGCCCGGCCCCGGTGGTCGCAGATGGCCTGCGTGGTCGCGGCGATGTGGTCGTCGTTGAACGCGGCGTCCAAGGCCGACCCGCGATGCCCGGAGGTGCCGAAAGCGACCCGCTGCCCCACGTCGGAGACGTCCGGCCGGATGGCGTAGTAGGCCGCCACGAGCGCAGGGACATCGATGAGGTCCGACTCCTGGGCGAGTTCTCCTGCGCGGGGATGGATCGACATGGTTGCTCCTGTGGGATCGGCGCACGATCGGCCAGCAGTGGCCCGGGTTTGGGGACAGGGCCACCATCGTGGCAGACTACGGACGCTCGGTGGTGGTCTTCGGACCTCGGATCGCCCCGCCACAGGGGACGCGGTCCGACACAGTGCCGGCCCCGGCCGCAAAGCAGTACCTTCGTCCCCACAACCGTGGGCGACCTGTGGCGCCTGCAGGAAGCGACAGTGCAATGAAGACTCTCGACCCCGTAGACGCCGCATCCCTCAAGGACGGCATTCCCACCTTCCGCGCCGGCGACACTGTCAAGGTGCACGTGAAGGTCGTCGAGGGCAACAAGACCCGAGTGCAGTTGTTCCAGGGTGTGGTCATTGCCCGCTCGGGGTCTGGCGTGAGTGAGACGTTCAAGGTCCGCAAGGTCTCGTACGGCGTCGGCGTGGAGCGCACGTTCCCGCTGCACACGCCGATCATCGAGAAGATCGAGGTCGTCAGCCTCGGTGATGTGCGGCGCGCCAAGCTCTACTACCTGCGCGACCTGCGCGGCAAGAAGGCGAAGATCCGCGAGCGCCGCGAGAACGTCAAGACCGAGGGCTGATCCGATTGGGCGACCGGTCCCGGCAGCCCTGGTGGGACATTCCCGTCACCATTGCCATCGCGGTCGGCATCGTCCTGCTGATCACGACCTTCCTCGCCAAGCCCTTCTCGATCCCATCGGGGTCGATGGAGGACACACTTGGGATAGGCAACCGCGTGCTGGTCAATCGCGCGGTCTATCACGTACGGCCCATCGAGCGAGGTGACATCGTGGTCTTCGACGGATCCGATTCCTTCGTGCCCGCGGGCGAAGCGACCAGCCGGAACCCGATCACGGGTGCCCTGACCTGGCTGGGTCAGTCGATCGGCGTGGTCGCGCCGGACTCGACGGACTTCATCAAGCGCGTCATCGGAGTGGGCGGCGACGAGGTGGCGTGCTGCGACTCCGACGGTCGCGTGACCGTCAACGGAACACCCCTCATCGAGGACTCCTACCTGTTCCCCGGGGACGAGCCGAGCACCCAGACCTTCGACGTGGTCGTCCCGGAGGGCATGCTGTGGGTCATGGGAGACCATCGCTCCAACTCGGCCGACTCCCGTGCCCACATGGGTGATCCGGGGGGCGGCTTCGTGCCGGAGTCCAAGGTGGTCGGTCGGTCCATGGCGGTCCTGTGGCCGCTGTCCAGCCTGCAGACGCTGCCCATTCCGGAGACGTTCGCCGACGTGCCGGCCGCATCGCCTCAGCCGAGTGGAGCAGCACAGTAGTGGCCGTTTCCGCGCGTGATCCCCACCAGAGGCTGCCCGACGGCCCGGCCGGCCGTGGTCGGCATGCTCGGGGTCAGTCGCCCCGGTCGACGGGTGACGGGCCGCTGCGCTGGATCCGAGAGTCAGCCATCATCGTCGTCTCCGCCCTGGTCCTGTCGGCGCTGGTCCGCGCTTTCCTGATCCAGGCGTTCTACGTGCCCAGCGCATCCATGGAGGACACGCTCCTCATCAGCGACCGGATCATCGCCTCCAAGATCACCACGACGATGTCCGGGGTCTCCCGGGGCGAGGTGGTGGTCTTCAAGGATCCGGGCGACTGGCTGCCCGATCCGGGACCGCTGCCCGGTGGCGTCCGAGGTGCCGTCCGCTCCGCTCTGACCTTCATCGGCCTGCTGCCAAGCGACACGGGTCAGGACCTCGTCAAGCGGGTCGTCGCGATCGAGGGCGACCGCATCGCGTGCTGCGATGCCGGAGGGCACATCGTCCTCAATGGCGTGCCTCTCGTCGAGGACTACGTGAAGGGGCCGACGGACCAGGTCCGCTTCGACGTCGTCGTACCCGAGAAGAGCATCTTCGTCATGGGTGACAACCGGGGGGACTCGCGCGACTCCCGCTTCCACCTTGACGACAACGACGGCGGCGTTCCGGTCGCCAACACGGTGGGTCGCGTGGTCCTGGTGGTGTGGCCGCTCAGCCGATTCACGACGGTCCCGATCCCGGAGATCTTCGGCAATCCCGACATCGCGGCCGGCCCCAAGGCTGTTCCGGCTCCCGTGCCGTCGGGAGCGCCGGATGACGAGGGCGGCTCGTAGGCCGCCCATGGGGGACCAGACGCGATCGGCCGTGTCGCTTCGGTCGGAGAAGCGCCTGCTGCGCTCGGGCGCGACGGTGGTGTGCGGCGTCGACGAGGTCGGCCGTGGCGCGCTCAGCGGCCCTGTGACCGTGGGCATGGTCCTGATCGACGGGACGGTCCGAGGCCCTCTGGCCGGCGTGCGCGACAGCAAGCTCCTCGCACCGCAGGCCCGCGTGGCGCTGGTGCCGCGGATCAGGTCGTGGGCGGTGGGCTACGCCGTCGGCCACGCCAGCGCAGCGGAGATCGACGACGTGGGGATCATCGAGGCGCTACGCCGAGCCGGCCGAAGGGCGCTTGCCGCCCTGCCACGCCAGCCTGATGCGATCCTCCTTGACGGGAGCCACGACTGGCTGACCACGCCAGGTCAGGCGAGTCTCTTCGAGGCCTGCGACGACCCCATCGCGCCCGTCACGACTCAGGTCAAGGCGGATCTCACGTGCGCCTCCGTGGCCGCAGCGAGCATCCTGGCCAAGACCGAGCGGGACGCGCTCATGGTTGCCATGTCCAGCGAGAGCATCGCGTACGAGGAGTACGCATGGCACGAGAACAAGGGCTACGCATCCCCTGCGCACATGGCGGCGCTTCGGCGCCTGGGTCCGTGCGATCAGCATCGGCGTACGTGGCGGCTGCCGACCGTCTCGGACATGGAACCGCTCGGCGAGTTCCGCGACTAGCGATCCGCGGGCGCAGCGCACAGGCCGCAGATGGGTGGGCCGGCGTCCACAGGCGACGCTCAACGCGCAGTGGTGCACCTGTCCCGGCGGCAGGGTGACGCCCGGGGGTGATCGCGATGCGCGCGAAGGATGCTCTGGGACGGTACGGCGAGGACCTCGCGGTCCAGTACATGAGGCGATCGGGCATGACCGTGCTGGCCCGCAACTGGAGGTGCGAGCTCGGCGAGCTCGACGTGATCGCCCGCGAGGGATCGCAGCTGGTGGTGTGCGAGGTCAAGACGCGTCGGTCGGAGGCCTACGGGAGTCCGCTCGAGGCGGTCGGCCCGAGGAAGGTTCGCAGGCTGCGGCGGTTGGCGCTGCGGTGGCTCGACGAGCAGCAGATCCACGTACCCGAGATCCGCTTCGACGTCATCGGCATCGTGCAACCCCTGGCCGGTCCACCGGTGCTGCAGTACGTACGAGGGGTGCAGTGACGACCGATGGCACTCGCGCAGGTTCATGGGGTGGTCGTGTCGGGAGTGGGCGGCGCCATGGTGCGCGTCGAGGTGGAGGTCTCGCAGGGTCTGCCGAGCGTCGGCGTCGTCGGCCTCCCGGATGCTTCGGTCACCGAGTCCCGGTGGCGGGCCCGGTCGGCCATCGCGAGCGTCGGAGCCACGTGGCCGAACAAGCGGGTGACGATCGGCCTGTCCCCTGCAGAGGTGCGCAAGAACGGCGCCGGTCTCGACCTGCCGATCGCTATCGGCGTGCTGCAGGCGAGTGGCCAGCTTCCGGGCGCCGACCTCGAGGCGACCACGTTCGTGGGTGAGCTCGGTCTTGACGGGACGCTGCGCCCGACCCGGGGTGCACTCGCGGGTGCCATAGCTGCCCGGCGGGCCGGCATCGAGCGCATCATCGTCGCGCCGCAGAGCGGCCGGGAGCTGTTCCGACTGCCCGGGCTCACCGTGCACGTGGCCCCGCGGCTCGCGACGGTGCTCTCGATCCTTGCGGGCGAGGAGCCGCGGGCCCAAGACGACGACCGCGCCGACGAGTTCGCCGTGGTCGGCACACCGGACGTCGAGTCGTGGCCGGACCTGCGCGATGTGCGCGGGCATGCGCACGCCCGATTCGCGATGGAGGTGGCGGCGGCGGGACGCCACCACGTGATGCTGGTCGGCGCGCCAGGGGTGGGCAAGACCCTCCTGGCGGAGCGGGTGCCCGGCATCCTGCCTGATCTGGGGGAGGAGGAGGCCCTGGAGGTTGCCTCCATCCTGTCCGTGGCCGCCGCCCCGCGGTCCTCGTCCTCGTTCGCCCGTCCGCCGTTCCGGGCCCCGCACCATGCGGCGTCGAGTGCCGCCCTCCTGGGATCGGTGCAGGGAGCTCGGGTCACGCCGGGAGCGGTGACTCTCGCGCACCACGGCGTGCTGTTCATGGACGAGGCGCCCGAGTTCTCGCGGCCCTGCCTCGAGGGTCTGCGCCAGCCCATCGAGTCGGGGCACGTCTCCCTGAGCAGGAGCGGGTGGTCCGGCATCCTGCCGGCGGACTTCCAACTGCTGCTGGCGGCCAATCCCTGTCCGTGCGGCAGACGCGTCGGGACCGGTGCCGACTGCTCCTGCTCGCCGATGGCCGTGCGTCGGTACGCGGCCCGGCTCTCCGGACCGCTCGTCGATCGGATCGACGTCCGCCTGTCCATGGTCCGTCCATCCTCGGCAGAGCTCACCTCCACCGAGCCGGCCGAATCGAGCGAGCGGGTGCGAGCGAGGGTGACGGTCGCGCGCGAACGGGCTCGCAGGCGGTTCGCGGGCCTGCCGTGGACCGTCAACGCCCGGATCCCTGCGGGCGAGCTGAGACGCCACTGGGGTCCGGACGCGTCCGGTGCCGAACTGCTGCACGACCTTGAGAGGCGGTCGGTGAACCTGCGCGGACCTGACCGGATCCTGCGTATCGCCTGGACCCTCGCCGACCTCGCCGGCCGGACCGTGCCCGGTCGGGCGGACGTCGGCGCGGCGATCGCGCTGCGCGGGGCGACCTTGCCGTGGGGGGCGTGACCCGCCATGGGTGACCAGATGCGACCGGCCGAGGACGAGCGACGTGCCCTCATCCTCCTCGCGCACTGCGTCGAGCCTGGTGACGGCGCCGTGGGGGAGTGGGTGGCGCGGGAAGGTCCGGTTCGTGCAATTTCGCTGACCAGGGAGCGGCGGACCGGGCTGCGGCACGCCGAGGGGCTCATGGCCCGGCTGGTCGCGGCCGACGATCTCGATCCGGACGGGCGGGCCGCCGCGGTGGGGGCCCGGATCGTCGTCCGGGGCGACGCGGAGTGGCCCGGTCAGCTCGCCGACCTCGCCGAGCAGGAGCCGTTCGCGCTCTGGGTGCTCGGGGCGGGCAGCCTGCGGCTGCTGGCGCTTCGCTCGGTGGCCGTCGTGGGGGCGCGAGCCTGCACGGCCTACGGGGAGGAGATCGCGCGCTCGTGGGCCGCGGAGCTGACCGACCAGGGCTGGTGTGTCGCCTCGGGCGGCGCGTTCGGCATCGACGCAGCGGCGCACCGCGGCGCCCTCGCGGCGGGCGGTGCCACCGTCTGCGTGCTCGCGGGCGGGGTCGACGTGCCCTACCCGCGCGCGCACGATGCCCTCATCTCCCGCATCGCCGACGACGGATTGGTGGTCAGCGAGTCACCGCCGGGCGAGGGGGTCCGTCGCCAGCGCTTCCTGTCACGGAACCGCGTCATCGCCGGGATGTCGCGGGCGACCGTGGTGATCGAGGCCGCCGAACGGTCCGGAACGATGGCCACTGCCCACGCGGCGGGCCTGATGGGCACGGCCCGTCCTCGCCGTGCCGGGACCGGTCACGTCACCCGCATCGGCGGGCTGCCACCGGATGATCCGCGACGGTCGGGCCGCCCTGGTGGGCAGTGCGGACGAGGTGGCGGCCGCGCTTGACGTCCGTCGGCGGGGGAGCGCCGCACCGGTCGTCCCCGAGGCCGAACGGGATCGTCTCGATCAGCGTGAGCGCGTCGTGCTCGATGCGATGCCAGCCAGGAGTCCGGTGGGCGTCGAGGATCTGCTCCGCATGGCTGGACTGGGCGCGAGCGATGTGGTCAGTGCGCTCGGGATCCTCGAGTCGCGTGGCTGGGTCGAGCAGTCGGCGGGTCGGTGGCGGCTGGCCGGTCGATGAGCGGCCGGTGGGCGCGCCGCGAGTCCCGAGGCGGCTGGTGCCTGCCACGATGGCGTGGTGACGACGTCTCACGATGATCTGCCGACTGCCGATCTGCCGGCGCCCCTGCAGGCAGCCCTGGACGGATTCGTGGCGCACGTCAGGGACGAGCGCGGCCGCAGCCCGCACACGGTACGGGCCTACCGGAGCGATGTCAGCGACCTGCTCTCCTTCTGCGCGCAGATCTCACGAGTGCGCCCGGAGGAGATAACCCTGGCCGACCTGCGCGCGTGGCTCGCGCTCCAGAGCCGGCGGGGGCTTGCCCGCTCCACAGTGGCGCGGCGCGGCGCGGCCGCCCGATCGTTCACGGCGTGGTGCCGTCGACGGGGGCTGGTCGTCGACGACGTCGGTGATCGGCTGTCGAGCCCCCAGCTCATGCGGACGTTGCCCACCGTGCTCGACGTGCGCGCGGCGACACGTCTCATGGAGCATGCGGCCACGGCCGCGGACGACGGCTCACCGGTCTCGATCCGCGATCGTGCCGTCGTCGAACTGCTGTACGCCACCGGGATCAGGGTGGCCGAGCTGTGCGCCGCCGACCTGTGCGACCTGGATCGACGGGAGCGCACCCTGCTGGCCCACGGCAAGGGAGGAAAGGATCGAACCGTCCCCTTCGGTGCGCCCGCGGCGGCCGCGCTCGAGGACTGGCTGCTGGCGAGACTGACGCTCATCGGCGGGCGTCCCGATGCCGACGCCGCCGCCCTGTTCGTCGGGGCCCGCGGGCGTCGGATCGACCCGCGCGCGGTGCGGGCCGCCGTGCACCGGCTGTCCAGCCAGGCCGGTGTGGCGGACATTGCGCCGCACGGCCTGCGTCATACCGCCGCGACCCACGTGCTCGAGGGCGGCGCCGACCTTCGGACCGTCCAGGAACTGTTGGGCCATGCCAATCTCGCGACCACGCAGCGGTACACCCACGTATCGGTCGAACGGCTGCGGACCACCTTCGTGCTGGCGCATCCGCGATCGACGCTCGACGACGACTAGCCGTGGCCGACGGGCTTGAGCACGGCCGGCCGGCGCCCGATCAGGATCATCGGATCGACATAGCGGACATCCGTGCGCAGCCCGACGTGCACGCAGCCCGCCACGCCTCCGCAGTGGCCGCCGGTGGCGGCGACGATGCCGATCAGCTCGCGGGCCGAGACGCGCTGGCCGACGCGGACCTGGGTGAGCACCGGCTCGTAGGTGGACCGGAGGCGGTCCTCCCCGGGATGGGCGACGGTGACGACGGGCTTTCCGGCGATGTCTCCGACGAAGGCAACCGTCCCGGCCGCCATGGCGTAGACGGGGTCCCCCGTCCGCGCGGCGAGGTCGATTCCGCGGTGCCCCGCCGCCCAGGCCTCGTCGGGGGCCCGGAACCGGGCCACGATGCTGGGCGCGTCCGTGGGCCAGCTGCCGGCCGGCGCCGCCAGTAGGAGGCAACCCGACAGCAGTCCCGAGGCGATGCGCATGAGGCGATCCTTCATCGATTGCGGGCCGGTCGCCGGCGGCTGCTCCCGCCCGGTGGACGGGGACCCCGCCCAGCCGGGCCTGTGGACGAAGCATGCGGCCGGGCGTCGTAGGATGGAGGCACCCATCGGGCCCTTCGGGGATCCGGCGGGAATTCGCACGACCCGGTTCCGCAGGCCAGCGCCTGCGGCCGTGCGCTGGTCGGTCCCGCTTCGGCGGCGTCAGCGGCGGGGGTCGACAGGGGCGACGGACACCCGTCCGGAGCCGACAACCGACATACGTCGGCTCCCAGGAGCCGGCGCGAACAGGAGTGCACCCATGGCCGTTGTGACCATGCGCCAGTTGCTCGAGAGCGGCGTCCACTTCGGGCACCAGACCCGTCGCTGGAACCCGAAGATGAAGCGCTTCATCTTCACCGAGCGCAATGGCATCTACATCATCGACCTGCAGCAGTCGCTGTCGTTCATCGACCGTGCCTACGAGTACGTCAAGGAGACCGTCGCCCACGGTGGTTCGGTCATGTTCATCGGCACCAAGAAGCAGGGGCAGGAGGCCATCGCCGAGCAGGCCACGCGCGTAGGCATGCCCTACGTCAACCAGCGCTGGCTCGGCGGCATGCTGACCAACTTCCAGACGGTTCACAAGAGGATCCAGCGCCTCAAGGAGCTCGAGGAGATCGACTACGACGACGTCGCCGGCTCTGGTCTGACGAAGAAGGAACTGCTCGTCCTGCGTCGCGAGAAGGACAAGCTCGCCAAGACCCTCGGCGGCATCCGCGACATGACCCGGATCCCCAGTGCGGTGTGGATCGTCGACACCAAGAAGGAGCACATCGCCGTCGGCGAGGCCCGCAAGCTGGGCATCCCGGTCATCGCGGTGCTCGACACCAACTGCGATCCGGACGAGGTCGACTTCCCGATTCCCGGCAACGACGACGCGATCCGGTCGGTGGCACTGCTCACCCGCGTGATCGCCGATGCGGTCGCCGAGGGCCTGATGGCGCGCGCCGGCGGAGCCGGGGTCGGCACCGCGGTGGTGGAGGAGCCGCTGGCGGAGTGGGAGCGCGAGCTTCTTGCTGGCTCGGCGGATCCAGTGGCCGCACCGGTCGAGGCTGTGGCCGCGCCGGTTGAGGCTGTGGCCGCGCCGGTTGAGGCTGTGGCCGCGCCGGTTGAGGTTGTGGCGGCGCCGGTTGAGGCTGTGGCCGCGCCGGTTGAGGCTGTGGCCGCGCCGGTCGAGGCGCCCGCCGAGGCCGCCGAGTAGTCAGTTCGTCTGCCGGCCGGGTGCGGGGCTCCATGCCCCGCACCGTGGCCGGTCCCGCTACGTTCCGTTCCAACCAGGAGGACAACGAATCACCATGGCGACAATCGCTGCCGCAGACGTCAAGAAGCTCCGCGACCTCACGGCCGCCGGGATGATGGAGTGCAAGAGGGCCCTCGAGGAGACTGAGGGCGATTTCGAGAAGGCCGTCGAACTGCTGCGCATCCATGGCGCGGCCAAGGCCGCGAAGCGCGGTGCCGAGCGAGAGGCCTCGAACGGCCTCGTCGCCACCGAGGGCAACGCTCTCGTCGAGCTGCTGTGCGAGACCGATTTCGTGGCCAAGAACGAGGAGTTCCTCACGCTGGCCGCCGCCATCGCCGCCGCCGCCAATGAGGCCCAGGTCGCCGACCGCGACGCCCTGCTCGCCGAGAGCCTCGCCGACGGCCGGACGGTCGCCGACACGCTTTCGGAGATGGCCGGCGTCATCGGAGAGAAGCTCGAACTGGGGCGCGTCGCCGTGCTCGCGTCACCGGTCACCGTGTACCTGCACCATCGCGCCTCCGATCTGCCTCCGCAGGTCGGCGTGATCGTCGCCTACACCGGCGACGAGGCCGCAGCGCGCGGCGCCGCCATGCAGGTGGCGGCGATGCGCCCGCAGTACCTGACCCGCGACGAGGTGCCGGCCGACGTCGTCGCCAACGAGCGGCACATCGCCGAGGAGACCGCGAAGGAGGAGGGCAAGCCCGAGGCAGCCATGTCGAAGATCGTCGAGGGCCGCGTCAACGCCTTCTTCAAGGACACGGTGCTCCTCGAGCAGCCGAGCGTCGTCGACAGCAAGAGGTCGGTCGCTCAGGTCCTCGCGGACACGGGCACCTCGGTCACGGCGTTCGCCCGATTCGAGCCCGGCCAGGCCTAGACGCAATACTGGACGGCGTCGGAGGCACCGCAGACAGGGAGACATGATGGATTCCGGATTCACGAACCCTGGCCCGGTGGCCTCCGGCGTCGTCCAGCCGTCCCTTGAGGGGACGATCGACACGTGGCCCGAGGCGCCGGAGGGCGGCTGGTCGCGCGTGCTCCTCAAGCTCTCCGGAGAGGCGTTCGCGGGCGGGGGCGGCCTGGGAGTCGACCCGGACATCGTCTCGTCGATCGCTGCCCAGATCGCCGACGTCGTTCGCAGCGGCACCCAGGTTGCGGTCGTGATCGGCGGCGGCAACTACTTCCGCGGCGCCCAGCTCTCGGATCGGGGCATGGACCGCGCGCGGGCCGACTACATGGGCATGCTCGGCACGGTGATGAACTGTCTCGCGCTGCAGGACTTCTGCGAGAAGGCGGGAGTCGAGACGCGCGTGCAGACCGCGATCGCCATGGGCCAGGTAGCCGAGCCGTACGTCCCGCGCCGGGCGATCCGCCACCTCGAGAAGGGGCGCGTGGTCATCTTCGGCGCCGGTCTCGGCCAGCCGTACTTCTCCACCGACACCACCGCGGCGCAGCGGGCCCTCGAGATCGGGGCCCAGGTCGTGCTGATGGCCAAGGGCGTGGACGGCGTCTACGACGACGACCCCCGGACGAATCCGGACGCCGTCCGTTTCGACCGGCTGACCCCGTCCGAGGTGCTCACCCGCGGCCTGAGGGTGGCCGATGCGACTGCGATCAGCCTGTGCCGTGACAACGACCTGCCGATCGTCGTGTTCAACCTCCTCGTCGAGGGCAACATCGCGCGGGCGGTCCGGGGCGAGACCGTCGGGACGCTAGTCTCTGCTGGCAACTGACGTAACCGGCGGCAGCTCGGACACATCGACATCGAACAGGAGCCATCGTGAGTGACCAGATCGACGAGATCCTCTTGGACGCCGAGGACAAGATGGACAAGGCCATCGTGGTCGCGCGCGAGGACTTCGCCACGATCCGCACCGGGCGTGCGACCTCAGCGATGTTCAACAAGGTGATGGTCGAGTACTACGGGACGTTCACGCCGGTCAACCAGCTGGCCTCCTTCCAGATCCCCGAGGCGCGTTCGGTCCTCATCACCCCATATGACAAGGGCTCCTCGCACGCTATCGAGAAGGCGCTGCGCGACAGCGACCTCGGCGTCAACCCGTCGTCCGACGGCGTCGTGATCCGCGTCAACCTGCCTGCCCTGACCGAGGAGCGCCGTCGCGAGTACACCAAGGTCGCCAAGCACAAGGCCGAGGAGGCACGCGTCTCCGTGCGCAATATCCGCCGGCACGCCAAGGACGCGCTCGACAAGCTGCAGAAGGACGGCGAGGCGGGCGAGGACGAGGTCCGACGCTCCGAGAAGCACCTCGATGACCTGACGCACAAGCGTGTCGAGCACATCGACGAGATCCTGAAGGTCAAAGAAGCAGAACTCCTCGAGGTCTGATCCAGTCCATGGGCGACCTCGACGGCAGCGCAGTCCCTGCTCGCACGTCGCGTGCCGGACGGAACCTTCCGGCCGCCATCGCGTCGGGAGTCGTCCTTGCGCTGGTGGTCGTCGTCAGCCTGTTCACGGTCAAGTGGCTGTTCGCGATCGTCGTCATCGTGGCCCTCTTGATAGCGGTGCACGAGTTCATCCAGGCCTTCGCGCAGAGCTCGATCCGACTCGCGCGCACGCCGCTGTTCCTGGGCACGGTCGCCATCCCCGCCGTCGCGTACGTCTGGGGAACCACGGCCCAGCTGGTGGCGACCGGAATCGTCATCCTCAGCATCATCATCTGGCGCATCCGACGCGGCTACGACGGCTACGTCCGCGACGTCACCGCCAGCGCGTTCGTGGTCGCTTACCTGCCGTTCATGGCGGGCTTCCTCATGTTGTCCCTCGTTGCCGACAACGGTCCGCAGCGCGTCGTCGTGTTCATCCTCCTGACGATCTCGAACGACATCGGGGGGTACGCCGCCGGCGTCCTGTTCGGCAGGCACCCCATCGCGCCGCAGATCAGCCCGAAGAAGTCGTGGGAGGGATTCGCCGGTTCGGTCGTGCTGCAGTGCGCCGTCGGCGCGGTCACGTTCGTCTACCTGTTCGACGCGCCGTGGTGGCAGGGGGTCCTTGCCGGGCTCGTCATGACCGTCACCGCCACCGCCGGCGACTTCGCCGAGAGCGCGATCAAGCGGGACCTCGGCGTGAAGGACATGGGCACCCTCCTGCCGGGCCACGGCGGGATGATGGACCGCCTGGACTCGCTGATCCCGAACGCTTTCACGTCGTGGGCGCTCTTCACGCTCTTCCTGGGCAGCGGGATCTCTGGTGGCTGAGCGCCCGCCGCGTCCCGGAGAGCTGGTCTTCGAGGCCCCTCGTCGCGGCCGACCGCCGCTGCACCTGATGGATCTCGACGCCGCGGGCCGGCGCGCCGCGGTGGAGGAGCTCGGGCTGCCGGGATTCCGGGCGGACCAGGCCTCCCGCCAGTGGCTCGGCCGGCTCAGCGATCGGGTCGGCGAGTGGACCGATGTTCCCGTCCCGGCCCGCGAGCTCATCGCCGATGCACTGCTGCCGACGCTCCTCACCGCCGTCCGGACGATCGACTGCGACCGCGGCACCACGGTGAAGAGTGTGTGGCGCCTGACCGACGGTGCGCTCGTCGAGAGCGTCCTCATGCGCTATCCCGACCGGGTGACGATGTGCATCTCGTCCCAGGCGGGGTGCGGGATGAACTGCCCCTTCTGCGCCACCGGGCAGGCCGGCCTGACCCGCAACCTGTCCACGGCCGAGATCGTCGAGCAGGTCCTGGCCGGGGCGCGGGCGCTCAGCCGCGACGAGGTCGCCGGCGGTCCAGGGCGGGTGTCCAACGTGGTCTTCATGGGGATGGGCGAGCCGCTGGCCAACTACCGGGCCGTGATCGGCGCCGTACGACGACTGGTGGATCCGCAGCCGGACGGATTCGGACTCAGCGCACGGGGGATCACCGTCTCGACGGTCGGTCTGGTGCCGCGGATGCGCGAGCTCGCGCATGAGGGGGTCCCCGTGACGCTCGCCGTCTCGCTGCACGCCCCCGACGATGCCCTTCGCGACACCCTCGTCCCGGTCAACACGCGCTGGCCGGTCGCGGAAGTCCTCGACGCAGCCTGGGAGTACGCCGACACCACCCACCGCGCGGGTCAGCATCGAGTACGCCCTGATCAGGGACGTCAACGATCAGGCATGGCGGGCCGAGCTGCTCGCCGACCTGCTGGTGGGCCGGCTCGTCCACGTGAACCTGATTCCGCTCAACCCCACGCCCGGCTCCAAGTGGACCGCGTCGCGGAGGGAGGACGAGCGCGCTTTCGTCCGCACGCTGGAGCGGCGGGGCGTGCCGGTCACGGTCCGCGACACCCGGGGCCGTGAGATCGACGGGGCGTGCGGCCAGCTGGCCGCCGCAACGCCGCAGACCTGACGCCGATCGTGACAGACTCCAGCCCATGACGATCTCTTCGCTCGGCGGTATCCAGGACGAGGACCCGACGGAGTACCCCGCGCAGCACATAGGCAAGCGCCAGCTGCTGATCGTGACGCTGGAGTCGATCGCCCGCATGGCCGTCGGATTCGCCTTCATCTTGTGGATGATGTCCCTCGCGCCGAAGTCCCCGGACGACTCGGTCCTGTATCCGGCGACCTTGGCCGTGCTGGGGATCGCGGTCTACGTCGTGTTCTTCGTCCGGCAGCTGAAGGGCGTCTACAAGGCGCGCTACCCCACGCTGCGCGCGGTGGAGGCGCTGATCCTGACGGCGACGATGTTCCTCGCCATCTTCTCGATGGTGTACGTGATGATCTCGCTATCGAACCCCGATGCATTCAGCGAGCCGTTGGACAGCTTCAACGCCTACTACTTCGCGCTCACCGTGCTGGCGACGGTCGGCTTCGGTGACATCGCGCCCAACACCGTTCCGGCTCGCGCGGTCACGATGGCGCAGATGGCCCTGGACATCGCCTTCATCGCGGTGCTTATCCGAGTGATGGGCGGAGCCGCCAAGAAGGCGCTGATGCAGCGGGCCAAGGAGGAGCGCCTCAGGCAGGGTCAGGCCGACGCCTAGCGCGTCCCGAGACGGAACGACGAAGGGGAGAACCGTGGGCAGATACGCACAGGCACGAGACGAGGCCGTCACCGACCCGGAGGCGTTCTGGCTGCGCGAGGCAGCGCGCATCGACTGGATCGAACCGCCGACCCGCGCGCTTGACGCCGCACGCTCACCCCTGTTCCGCTGGTTCCCAGGTGCGGTGCTCAACACGTCGGTGAATGCGCTCGACCGGCACGTCGTGGCCGGTCGCGGCGAGCACGTGGCGATCCACTACGACAGTCCCGTCACCGGGCAGCAGCGGAGCATCACGTATGCGGAACTGCTCGACGAGGTGGCCAGGTTCGCCGACGTCCTCGCGGGTCTCGGCGTCGGGTACGGCGACCGCGTCATCGTCTACATGCCGATGATCCCCGAGGCGGTCGTGGCCATGCTCGCGTGCGCCCGACTGGGTGCCGTCCACTCGGTGGTGTTCGGCGGGTTCGCACCGGCCGAGCTTGCGGTGCGCATCGACGACGCGGAGCCGAAGGTCGTCGTCACGGCGAGTTGCGGCATCGAGCCGACGCGCGTCATCGAGTACAAGCCCCTCCTCGACGAGGCGCTGCGGCTGGCCCGCCACCAGCCGGCGTCGTGCGTGGTGCTGCAGCGACCGCAGGCGCAGGCGTCCATGGGCGAGGGCGACGTCGACTGGGCGACGGCGATGTCGACCGCGATCGCCCGAGGCGCCGTGCCGGTCCTCGCCACCGATCCGCTGTACATCCTGTACACGTCGGGAACAACGGGACGGCCGAAGGGCGTGGTCCGGGACAACGGCGGGCATGCGGTAGCGATGGCCTGGTCCTTCGACAATGTCTACGGCATGGCGCCCGGCGACGTGTGGTGGGCGGCCTCGGACGTCGGCTGGGTCGTGGGCCACTCGTACATCGTGTACGCGCCGCTCATCGCCGGTGCCACCACCGTGCTGTACGAGGGAAAGCCGGTGGGCACGCCGGATGCGGGCGCCTTCTGGCGGGTGATCGAGCAGTACGGCGTCAGTGCCCTGTTCACGGCGCCGACGGCCATCCGGGCCATCAAGAAGGAGGACCCGGACGGCGCCCTGCTTACCCGGTACGACCTGTCGTCCCTGCGGACGCTGTTCCTGGCGGGGGAGCGGCTGGACCCCGACACGTACCACTGGGCCACCGAGCGGCTCGGCATCCCGGTCATCGACAACTGGTGGCAGACCGAGACCGGCTGGCCGATCGCCGCGAACCTGCGCGGCCTGGAGCCGATGCCGATCAAGCCCGGCTCGCCGTCCGTGGCCGTCCCCGGCTACGACGTTCGCATCGTCGACGGGGAGGGCACCGAGCTCGAGCCTGGCCACGACGGGGCCATCGTCATCCGCCTTCCGCTCCCGCCGGGCACGCTGCCCACCCTGTGGGGCGACGACGAGCGCTACGTCGACTCGTACCTGCGGACGTTCGAGGGGTACTACACGACGGGTGATGGCGGCTTCATCGACGAGGACGGCTACGTGCACGTCATGGGCCGCACGGACGACGTGATCAACGTGGCCGGTCACCGGCTTTCGACCGGCTCGATGGAGGCCGTGGTCGCGGCGCACCCGATGGTCGCCGAGTGCGCGGTGATCGGGGTCCACGACGACCTCAAGGGTCAGGTGCCGCGGGCCTTCGTCGTGCTCAAGGCGGGTGCCGACCCCGACCCCGCTGTGCTCCAGCATGAGATCGTGGCGGCCGTGCGCGACCAGATCGGTCCGGTGGCGGCGCTCCGCGAGGTCGTGATCGTGCCGGGGCTGCCCAAGACGCGGTCCGGCAAGATCCTGCGTCGAACGATGCGGGGGATCGCCGACGGGCGACCGGAGCCGATCCCGAGCACGATCGAGGATGTCCGGGTGCTCGACGTCATCACGCCCCTGCTGACGGGGGAGTAGCGCCCGGTCGGGGTCCGCCCGGCTCGTTCCGGGCTTCTTCTCCCCGATTGGATACAATCCGCGATTTATTGGATACAATCCGCGGGTGACTGGCGCACTGGACGGCATCCTCGTGGCGGACTTCTCGCGCGTCCTCGCGGGACCGTACGCGACGATGCTGCTGGCGGACCTCGGGGCGACCGTGGTGAAGGTGGAGCGGCCGGGCAGCGGCGACGACACCCGGGCCTGGGGTCCCCCCTTCGCCCCGGACGGCCAGTCGACGTACTTCCAGTCCGTCAATCGCAACAAGTCCTCGATCGATCTCGACCTGTCCGACCCTGCCGATCGGGCGATCGCCTGGCGCCTGGCGGGTCGGGCCGACGTCGTGGTGGAGAACCTCAAGCCCGGGACGATGGCGCGGTTCGGGCTCGGCTACGACGACGTGGCCGGGGCCAACCCGGGCGTCGTCTACTGCTCGATCAGCGGATTCGGCTCCACCGAGGGGCGTGACCTGCCGGGATACGACCTTCTGGTGCAGGCGATGGGCGGCCTGATGAGCATCACGGGCCAGGACGAGCCGACCAAGGCCGGCGTGGCGGTCGTCGACGTGCTGACCGGACTGCACGCCGCTGTCGCCGTCCTCGGCGCCCTGCACCATCGCGATCGGACCGGCGAGGGTCAGGCCGTTGAAGTGACCCTGCTCGGCAGCCTGCTTGTCCTCGCTCGTCAATCAGGCCTCCGCCTTCGTCGGCGCCGGGGTGGTCCCGGCCCGTCTCGGCAATGCCCACCCGTCCATCGCACCGTACGAGGTCTTCGACACGGCAGACCGTCCGATGATCATCGCCGTGGGCAACGACGCACAGTTCGCCCGGCTCGCCGAGGTGCTCGGTGTCGCCGGACTGGCCGACGATCCGGAGTACGCGACGAATGCCGCACGCGTGGACCATCGGCTGCGGCTGAAGGCAGCACTGGAGGACCGGCTCCGGTCGCAGGGAGCGGACGCGTGGCAGGACCTGATCACGGCGGCCGGCGTCCCCTGCGGGCCGATCAACGACATCTCGCAGGGCTTCGCCCTGGCCGCGAGACTGGGTCTCGAGCCCGTGGTCGACGTCGCGGATCGACGCCGTGGCGCGCCACAGGGCCAGGTGGCGAACCCGGCGCGCTTCTCGAGGACCCCGGCGCAGTACCGCACCGCCCCGCCGTTCGTCGGCGAGGATCGGGCTGCCGTGCTCGCCCTGCTCGATGAGCTGGAGGGCGCCCCGTGACGGCCGATCGGCGCGTGACCGCGCAGGACGCCGTCCTTCGGTCGCTGCGCTCGGACATCCTCACCGGTTCTCTGCGTCCCGGGGACCAGATCGTCCAGGAGTCGCTCGCTGAGCGGTACGGCGTCAGCCGGGTCCCGCTACGCGAGGCACTCAAGACGCTCGAGTCCGAGGGCCAGGTCGCCTACCACCCGCACCGGGGCTATTTCGTCGCCGAGCTGAGCGTCGCCGACCTCCTGGAGGTCTATCGGCTCAGGGCCCTGCTCGAGGCGGAGGCGATCCGGCACGCCGTGCCGACGCTCAGCGACGATGACGTAGCGGCCCTGGGCGAGCTGGTGACCCGGATCGACGATGCCGCGGCCGGGGGCGACCTGATCGCGATGACGTCGGCGAACCGGCGCTTCCATTTCGCGATCTTCGACGCGAGCGGCATGCCGCGCCTGACCCGGCTCCTGCACCAGCTGTGGGATGCGACCGACGCCTACCGAGCCATCTACTTCCAGCAGGAGCCGAACCGGACGCGGGTGGCGCGCGAGCATGCGGAGATGCTCCTGGCGCTCGCCGACCGCGATGTCGACTCGCTGATCCGCCTGCACAACGACCATCGCGACCACTCCGTCGTCACCGTCCGCGCGATCCTCGAACGCCAGACCTCGTCATCGTCCAGCACTGCAACCACCCGGAGGCCCGCATGACCAGCACCCCGCAGTCCCCGTTCGGACTGTTCGCCATCGACTCCCTCCTCTCCGAGGAGGAGCGCGCCATCCGCGACGTCGTGCGCGAGTACGTCGCAGACCGCATCACGCCGAACGTGGAGGAGTGGTTCGAGTCCGGCGAGATCCCGGCCCGCGAGCTGGCCAAGGAGCTGGGGGAGATCGGACTGCTGGGGATGCACCTGGAGGGCTACGGCTGCGCGGGGATGTCGGCGGTCGCGTACGGCCTGGCCTGCCTGGAGCTCGAGGCGGGGGACTCCGGCATCCGTTCGCTCGTGAGCGTCCAGGGATCGCTGGCCATGTACGCGATCCATGCATTCGGCTCGGAGGATCAGAAGAACCAGTGGCTCCCGTCGATGGCCGCGGGTGACAGCATCGGCTGCTTCGGCCTCACCGAGGCGGACTTCGGCTCGAACCCGGGCGGGATGCGGACGGTCGCGACGCGGGACGGCGACGAGTGGGTGCTCAACGGCTCCAAGATGTGGATCACCAACGGCAACGTTGCCGACGTAGCCGTCGTGTGGGCGCGCACCGAAGACGGCATCCGCGGATTCGTCGTGCCCACGACCACGCCGGGCTTCACGGCGAACCTCATCCACAAGAAGCTCTCCCTGCGCGCGTCCGTGACCAGTGAACTGGTGCTCACCGGAGTCCGGCTGCCGGCTGACGCCGTGCTGCCGGGCGTCGTCGGGCTCCGCGGTCCGCTCTCGTGCCTGAATGAGGCCCGCTTCGGCATCGTGTTCGGGACGCTGGGTGCGGCACGCGACTGCCTGGAGACGGCCATCGACTACGCGATCAACCGCGAGCAGTTCGACAAGCCCCTAGCGGCATTCCAGCTCACGCAGAAGAAGCTCGCCGACATGGAGCTCGAGCTGGGCAAGGGGATGCTGCTGGCCCTCCATCTGGGCCGGCTGAAGGACGACCACAAGCTCCGCCCGGAGCAGGTGAGCCTCGGCAAGCTCAACAACGCGCGTGAGTCGCTGGCCATCGCCCGGGAGTGCCGCAGCATCCTCGGCGCGAACGGCATCACGCTGGAGTACCCGATCATCCGCCACATGAACAACCTCGAATCGGTATTCACATACGAGGGCACCAACGAGATGCACACCCTGGTGGTCGGCGAGGCCCTGACCGGAATCGCGGCGTATCGATGAGCGCCAGCGAGCCCCGGAGCGGGAGTTTCGATGGGACGAGCGGCGGACCGGGGAGTCAGCGCCCCCGGCTGCTGACATCCGTCGTCGCCGGAGCTGCCGTCATGGGCGATGGCGCCCGGCCGGACGTCAACCCGTCCGACCTCACCGACGTCGTGGCCGAGGTCAGCATGGCGGGTCCCGAGGTCGCCCGAGCAGCGGTGGCAGCAGCCGCCGAGGCGTTCGCGACCTGGTCGCAGGCAACGCCATGGCAGCGAGCCGAGGTACTCGACCGCGCCGGCACCGAGGTGATCGCGCGGGCGGACGAGCTCGGCGACCTGCTGGCTCGTGAAGAGGGCAAGACCCTGCCGGAGGCACGGGGTGAGGTCGTCCGGGCCGCACAGATCCTCAAGTACTTCGCCGGGGTCGCGCTGCAGCCGCACGGCCAGGCGCTGGACTCGGTGCGTCCGGGCATCGAGGTCACGGTGACAAGGGAGCCGGTCGGCGTCGTCAGCGTCATCACGCCGTGGAACTTCCCGATCGCCATCCCGGCGTGGAAGATCGCCCCCGCTCTCGCGTTCGGAAACACCGTGGTCTTCAAGCCGGCGGACCTGGTTCCCGCATCGGCCTGGGAGCTCGTCGACATCCTGAATCGGGCGGGCCTGCCGGTCGGTGCCCTCAACCTGGTGCTGGGTCGCGGCTCCCAGGTCGGGCCGGTACTGACCGGCGACCCGGGGGTCTCGGCGGTCACGTTCACGGGCTCGGTCACGACCGGTAAGGGTGTGCTCGCCGACACGGTCGCCCGCGGCGCGAAGGCGCAGCTCGAACTCGGCGGGAAGAACCCGCTCGTCGTCACCGGTCGAGCCGACCTCGCCACCGCGGTCGAGTGCGCCATGCAAGGCGGGTTCGGGTCGACGGGGCAGCGGTGCACCGCGTCGTCCATCCTCGTCGTCACCGATGATGTCCACGACGCCTTCGTCGATGCCATGAGAGTGCGGATGCAGAACTGGAGCGTCGGCGACGCGCGGCGATCCGGCATCGACATGGGACCCGTGGTGGACCAGTCGCAGCTCGAGCAGGACATGCACTATCTGGACGTCGCCCGCGCGGAGGGTGCCGAGGTCGTGGGTGGCGACGTGCTCGACTCCGATGGACGGGGGCACTTCCTGACCCCGGCGCTGGCCGTCGGCACGTCCGTGACCGACACGATCAACCGCGAGGAGGTCTTCGGTCCCGTGATGTCGGTGATCCGGGTGGCGGACTATGCGGAGGCGCTCGAACGCGCGAACGCGAGCACCATGAACCTGTCCTCAGGGATCTGCACGAGGGACCTGGCCGAGGCCTCGCACTTCAAGCGGCACTCGAAGGCCGGCATGGTCATGGTCAATCTGCCTACTGCCGGCGTGGACTTCCACGTGCCGTTCGGCGGTCGCGGCGAGAGCAGCCACGGGCCGCGCGAGCAGGGCACCGGCGCCGTCGAGTTCTTCACGACCTCGAAGACGTCCTACACCATGCCGGGCACCCCCTGACCGACCCGCCGGCAGTTCCGTCTGCGAGTGGGCACCCGTGACGGTGGATGGCGACGTCAGGCCGCGCGAACTGCTCGCTCGACAGGAGGCGGAGTGGGTCGCGGCCCTACCCTCGGGGGGTGAGCATCGACGCGACGTACCCCGAAGACATCTTCACCGAGGCGGAGACGAGTCCCGACGCATTGGCGCACCTGGGGCCGCTGGCCCCTTTGGCTGGCAGCTGGACGGGCCGGCGTGGGACGGACGTGGCGCCGAAGGCCGACGGCCCGGAGATCGAGGGGTTCGACGAGGTCTTCGACCTGCAGCCGATGGATCCCCAGACGAACGGCCCACAGCTGTTCTACGGACTGCGATACCACCAGCACGTGGTCAAGTCGGGGGAAGTGGAGACCTTTCACGACCAGGTCGGCTACCTGCTCTGGGAGCCGGCCACCGGCGCGCTCATCATGACGCTGGCCATCCCGCGCGGTCAGATCGCCATGGCCGTCGGCCAGGCGCAGCCGGGCGACCGCACGTTCACCCTGCGCGCCAGCGCCGACGACCCCTACTACGCGATCCGGTCGAATCCGTTCCTGGACCGGGCCTTCCGCACGCAGTCGTGGGAGATCACGTTCCGCATCGAATCCGACGACGCATGGTCCTACGAGGAGGTCACGATGCTCGACGTTCAGGGCCAACCGGACCTGTTCGAGCATCGCGACGACAACGCGCTGGTGCGAGTGGCCCCGCCGACGCCGAACCCGCTCGCCGTCTAGTGCCCCATCTGGCGGCCGACGATCGCGGCGAGCCGCGACGGTCGCCCGGTGCGGGCCTCCGCGGCGTCGGCACTCGTCATCGCCCGCAGTCCCGCATTGGCTCCGATCCAGCGCAGCGGCTCGGGCTCCCATGGTCGTGAGCGGTGACCCACCCACGGCAGCGTCACCAGGTCCGACTCGCGGCCGAGGATCAAGTCCGCCAGGGTGCGGCCGGCCAGGTTGCTCGTGCCGACCCCGTCGCCGACGTAGCCGCCGGCCCAGGCCATGCCGGTGCTCCGGTCGAGCCCGCAGGACGCCCACCAGTCGCGCGCGATGCCGAGCGGTCCACCCCACGTGTGGGTGACGGCCGACCGGCTGACCGCCGGGAACAGGTCGGTGAGCACGTCCCAGAGCGCTGCGTGCACGGCCGCGTTGCGGTCCTGCTCTTCGCTGATCCGCGAGCCGAAGAAGTACGGCGCACCCCGGCCCCCGAAGGCGAGCCGGCCGTCGGCGGTGCGCTGGCCGTAGATGATCAGGTGCCTGCCATCGGAGAACGTCTGACGCTGGTGCAATCCGATCCGGTCCCAGACATCGTCAGGAAGAGGCTCGGTTGCCAGCATCAGCGAGTACACGGGGGCCAGGGTTCGAACCTGGCCCTTGAGCGACCGGGTGTAGCCCTCGGTTGCCCGGACGGTCATCTCGGATCGCACTGTGCCGTGCGGAGTGCGGATGATGCCCGGCTCGATCGTCAGAGCGGGAGTGCCTTCGTGCAGGGTGACACCCGAGGCGACCACGGTGCGCGCAAGGCTTCTGACCAGTCGCGCTGGGTCCACGGCTGCGCAGTGGGGGGTGTACGTGCCACCCAGCACGTCGGTGGCGGCGGCGGCGGTCGTCGCCTCGTCCTGGTCGAGCAGCCGGTGGTCCTGCGGCCCGAAGCCCCACGAGCGCAGGTTCGCGATCTCGTCGCGTGCCGCCTGCAGCTGCAGTGGGGTGCGGGCGAGCACGACCGTGCCGCCCTTGCTCCACCGGATGTCCCAGCCCTCTTGGGCGGCCACGCTGCCGATCTCGTCGACGGTGGCGTTCATAGCGTGCCGCATGCGCACGGCCTCGCCTCGCGATGACGCACGTGCCAGTGCCTCGAGGCTCGCGGGGAACAGCGCAGAGGCCCAGCCGCCATTGCGACCACTCGCACCGTAGCCGGCCCGCTGCGCCTCGACGATGGTGACGCGAAGCGAGGGGTCGAGTCGCTTGAGGTAGTAGGCAGTCCACAGGCCCGTATAGCCCGCACCCACGATCGCGACGTCGGCAGTGGTGTCCGCGGACAGCGGCGTGCCGAGCGGCTCGCGCAGGTCGTCGGGCAGCAGGTCCCACCAGAGGGAAAGGCGGCGCAGGTCCTCCGTCACGCTCGGCTCCATCCCCGCACGTAGTCGGGGACGGGTGTGCCCGGCGGGCAGTGCTCGTCGGGGACCGGATGACCGAATCCCTCAACGAGCGGCACGTGGCCGGCCCAGATCCGAAGGAGGCCGGCATCCTCTAGGTCATCGGGATCGTCAGTGGGCCCGCCGGTGCCGACCTTCACCGACGACTCGGACAGGTCCAGCGCCAGCGTCATCGTGGCGGCGCGTTCCTTGGCGGACGGTCCGCGGATGTCGGCCCAGCGTCCCGGCAGGAGGTGGTCGCTGATGACGCGCAGGGCATCCTCCTCGTCGGTGCCCGTCAGGCGCCTGGCGGTGCCGATGACCATCGCGCAGCGGTAGTTCATGCTTGACTCGAACGCGCTTCGGGCCAGCACGAGTCCGTCCAGCAGCGTGACCGTCAGGCAGGTCGGGGCGCCTGCGTCGAGGGTGCGGAAGAGCCGGGATCCGGTGGACCCGTGGAAGAGGACCTCGTCGCCTCTGCGGGCATAGGCCACCGGGATGACGAATGGCTGGCCTTCGTCGACGACGGCCACGTGCGCCACGAGCCCGGCGTCGAGGATGGCATGCAGGACCGCCGGGTCGCTGACCGCCTTCTCCGCTATGCGGCGCACCCGGGTCCTCTCGGAGGACCCGGGTGCGTTCGTGGCTCCGTCCGTCACAGGATCGACCACGCCTCCGTCAGGACGGACCTCAGGATGCTCTCGATCTCGTCGAACTCGGACTGGCCGATGATGAGCGGGGGAGCGAGCTGCACGACCGGGTCGCCGCGATCGTCGGCGCGGCAGTACAGGCCCGCGTCGAAGAGCGCCTTGGACAGGAAGCCGCGCAGCAGCCGCTCCGCCTCGTCGTCGTTGAACGTCTCGCGGGTCACCTTGTCCTTGACCAGCTCGATGCCATAGAAGTAGCCCGCGCCGCGCACGTCGCCGACGATCGGCAGGTCGCTGAGCTTCTCCAGGGTGTGGCGGAAGGCGGTCTCGTTGTCGCGGACATGCTGGTTGATGCCCTCACGGTCGAAGATGTCGAGATTGGCCATGGCCGCAGCAGCGCCAACGGGGTGACCGCTCCACGTGTATCCGTGCAGGAACGTGTTCATCCCGTGCTTGAATGGCTCGAAGAGCCGATCGCTGGCGATCATCGCGCCCATGGGCGAGTAGCCGGACGTCATACCCTTGGCGCAGGTGATGATGTCCGGAACGACCCCGAACCGGTTCATCGCGAACGTCTCGCCGATCCGTCCGAAGGACGTGATGGTCTCGTCGGCGACGAAGATGACGTCGTATTCGTCGCAGATCTCGCGGACCCGCTCGAGGTACCCGGGCGGGGGCGGGAAGCATCCACCGGAGTTCTGCACCGGCTCGAGGAAGACCGCCGCCACGCTGTCGGGGCCTTCGAACTCGATCGCCTCGGCGATGCGGTCTGCGGCCCACCGGCCGAAGGCCTTCTCGTCGTGGCGGAACTCCTCCGGTGCGCGGTAGAAGTTCGTGTTCGGCACCTTGACCCCGCCCGGTACGAGAGGCTCGAAGGGGATCTTCGCGCCCGGGATGCCGGTGATGGACAGAGCGCCCTGCGGCGTGCCGTGGTAGGCGATGTTCCGGCTGATGACCTTGTGCTTGGTGGGCTTGCCCGTCAGCTTGAAGTACTGCTTGGCCAGCTTCCAGGCCGTCTCGACGGCTTCGCCGCCGCCCGAGGTGAAGAACACGCGGTTGAGGTCGCCCGGCGCGTAGGCGGCGAGCCGCTCGGCGAGCTCGATAGCGCGTGGGTGTGCGTAGGACCAGATGGGGAAGAACGCCAGTTCCTCCGCCTGCCTGGCCATCGCCGCGGCGATCTCCGCGCGACCGTGCCCGACCTGGACGACGAACAGTCCCGACAGGGCGTCGAGGTATCGCTTGCCCTGGTCGTCCCAGATGTAGGCGCCGTCGCCCTTGGTGATCACGGGGACGTGTCCGCTGCCGTCGTAGTAGTGCGAATGCCGGGTGAAGGGCATCCACAGGTGGTCGCGAGCCTTATCGGCCAGTTCGTCGGCGCCGGACTCGGTGATGTACTGCGGCGATACGGTCATCGTGTTCCCCATGTGTAGATCTGCTTGCGCAGTTTCAAGTAGACGAAGGTCTCGGTTGAGCGCACCTCGGGAATTGCGCGAATTCGACGGTTGATGACCTCGAGCAGGTGGTCGTCGTCCTCGGCGACGACCTCGGCGAGGATGTCGAAGTTGCCGGCGCACACGACGAGGTAGTCCACCTCGGCCATGCCCTCGAGCACGTCGGCGACGGCTTCGGCGTCGCCTTCGACCCTGATCCCGATCATTGCGGAACGGGAGAACCCCACCTGCATGGGATCCGTGACGGCAACGATCTGCATGACGCCGGAGTCCTGGAGTCGCTGGACGCGTTGGCGGACCGCGGCCTCGGACAGTCCCACCGCCTTGCCGATGGCCGCGTACGGCCGGCGGCCGTCCTGCTGCAACTGCTCGATGATGGCCTTGGAGACGTCATCGAGCGGCATGCTGGGGGTGCGGTCGCGCGGGGGCATGACGGTCATCATGCGCCATAGGCACTAGCGAGGGCAAGTGATTTCGCGGTATATTGTCGAAAACACCACGGAATCCGTACCCAGCGATGGGTGTCGCCCCATTCCGCAGGTCTAGGTATCGGGGCGGCGTCTGATGGAGGCGCCGCGTACACTCATTGCGAGCCGGAGCCCGATGCCGCACCTAGCGTCGGCGGCGCACACTGTCATGGGTCATTGGGAAGCCACAGAGGAGAGTCATGAGTTCGTACGCGGTAGTCGATCCCCACACTGGTGCGCTGGTCGGCACGTATCCGACGGCAACTGACGCCGAGGTCGAAGAGGCGGTCAGGGCCGCTGCGACGGCCCACGCGGCGTGGGCGAACCGATCGATCGCGGAGCGCGCGTCCGTCGTGCGTCGCATCGGAGAACTGCACGTTGAGCGCTCGGAGCAGTTGGGCACCATCATCCAGCGGGAGATGGGCAAGGCGTTGCCGGATGCGATGGGCGAGGTCGAGTTCGCGGGCGCCATCTACACCTATTACGCCGACAATGCCGAGCAACTGCTGGCCGACAAGCCGATAGCGGACCTTGACGGGGAGGGTTCGGCTTTCATCCGGTCCCAGTCGGTCGGGACCATCCTGGGGATCATGCCGTGGAACTTCCCTTACTACCAGGTCGCCCGTTTCGCCGGCCCGAATCTGGTGCTGGGGAACACGATCCTGCTCAAGCATGCCTCGCAGTGCCCGGAGTCCGCAGCCGCGATCGCCGCGATCTGCAATGAGGCAGGCGTTCCGTCGGGCGTGTACACCAACCTGTACGCCACGTTCGCGCAGGTCGCCGACATCATCGCTGCGCCCAGCGTCCGCGGCGTGTCGCTGACCGGATCGGAGCGGGCCGGCGCGGCAGTGGCGGAGACCGCCGGACGGAACCTGAAGAAGGTGGTCCTCGAGCTCGGCGGATCGGATCCGTTCATCGTGCTGAGCACGGACGACCTCGATGCGACCGTCGACGCCGCGGTCGCGGGTCGGATGGACAACGTGGGCCAGGCCTGCAACGGCGCCAAGCGGTTCATCGTGGTCGGCGACCTGTATGACGCCTTCCTCGAGCGGTTCACCGAGAAGATGCTTGCGCTGGAGACATCTGCGCCGCTGTCGTCGGCGAGCGCAGCAGCGGGCCTGGCCGAGCAGGTGGACCGGGCCGTCGCTCATGGTGCGAGACTGGCCACGTCCGGTGAGCGCGACGGAGCCTTCTTCCCTGCTGGCGTCCTAAGCGACATCACTCCTGACAACCCCGTCTACTACGAGGAACTGTTCGGCCCGATCGCGCAGGTGTACCGGGCAGCTGACGAGGATGATGCGGTTCGGCTCGCCAATGACACCCCGTTCGGTCTGGGATCGTATGTCTTCGGCACCGATCAGGAGCAGGCGCTGCGCGTCGCCGCCCGCCTCGACACCGGCATGGTCTACATCAACGGGGTCGGACTCGATTCGCCTGAACTGCCGTTCGGGGGCACAAAGATCTCCGGATTCGGGCGCGAGCTCGGCAGTCTCGGCATCGAGGAGTTCCTCAACAAGAAGCTCATCCGTTCACTGACGTGAGCCGGGAGTCGATCGCATCGACCACGTCCTAGCTCCGTTTGTCCCGCATACCGGGAGAATTGACGATATCCACCGCCTTCCGCGGTGGATATCGTCAATTCTCGCACAGAGTGCTGGCCTTGGGTCAGGGTGACGAGGGCGGTCGGGAGTGGGGCAACCGGCCGAACTCTCCTGTTTCCGCAGGAGAATTCGCAGGCTGTCCCGGAATGCGGGACAAACGGGGTGGGGGGCGGACCGGACCGGACCGCCCCCCACCGTCGTGCTAGTTGCCGCCCTCGGCCAGGGTGACCGAGATGGGCGCGAAGTCCGTGCCGGTGGTGTTCTCGCCGGCGGCGGTGAGGGCTGCGTTGGCCGCCTCCGCGTACTGGTTCGTGAACGACTCCGCTGCGGGGGCGGCGGAGATGATCGTGGCACCCTCGAGGTTCTTGGTGTTCATCGCCACGTTCACGGTCTGGTCCCACATCGCCGGGTCGATGATCCCGACGCCGGCCGGCGACGGCCAGATCAGCTTGTTGACCTCGTTCATCATCCACAACTGGTGGCTGGCGCCGAGCTTGGACCCGTTCGCCGTGATGATGTCGGCGCACTCCTGCGCGTTGTCACGGCAGTAGATCCAGCCCTGCAGTGAGGCCTGGACGAAGCGCTGCGTGGTGTCCTGGTAGGCCGGATCGGCGAGGCGCTCCTCGGAGGCCCAGATCGCGTCCTGGTACATCGCGACGCCCTCATCGTTGTAGTTGACGACGTTGAAGTCCTCCGGCTGGTAGAGCTCGCCGGTGTCGGGGTTCACGGCCTCGAGGACCTGCGCGTACTCGTTGTACGTCATGGCCTCGGCCGCGTCGATCTCACCGTTGAGCAGGGCCTGCATGTCGAACTGCTGCCCGACCAGTTCGACGTCGGCCGCCGGGTCGAGGCCGGCCTTGGTGATGGCCGCGAAGACCTCGTACTCGTTGCCGAAGCCCCAGTTGCCGATCTTCTTGCCCTTGAAGTCGGCGGCGGACGTGATGTTCTTCTCCACGAAGGACACCTGCAGGGTGCCCGAGCGCTGGAAGACCTGGGCGACGTTCGTGATGAGCGCACCCTGCTCGCGCGAGGCGAGGGCCTTGGGCACCCAGGAGATCGCGTAGTCGGCACCGCCCTGGGCGAGGACCGTCTGCGGCACGATGTCGACGCCACCCTCGATGATGGTCACGTCGAGGCACTGCGCCTCGTAGAAGCCCTTGTCCTTGGCGGCGTAGTAGCCGCCGAACTGGGCCTGGACGAACCACTGCAGCTGCAGGCTGACCGGGGTCAGCTCAGCGCAGGCCTCCTCGGCCGGCGCCGACGATGCAGCCTCGGAGGCTGCTGCGGAGGACGCCGCCGCGGACGGCTGAGCCGCCGCCGAGCTCTCCGACGAGCTGCTGTCGCTGCTGCTGCAGGCCGACAGGGCCAGGGCGCCCACGGCTGCCAGAGCAGCGACGCGCGCCCAGGGACTGCGTGCGATCTCTCGCATTGTTCCTCCTATTGATGGTTATCCATTGTGTTGGTTTGTCCGGTGCGGTCATGCGTTCTTGGTCCGTGCCGTCCATGGCGCCGTCCAGCGCTCCACCGCGATCACGGTGAGGTAGAAGAGCAGGCCGAGGATGATCGAGGCGACGACATATGCCCAGGCCCGCCCGTAGGCGGTGTTCGCGGCCGCTGACGTGATGCGGCTGCCCAGTCCCTCCTGCGGTCCGCCGAAGTACTCGGCGACGAGCGCCGCGATCACGGCGAGGGGGGCCGCGATCTTCAGGCCCGTGAAGAAGAACGGGATCGCATTGGGCACCCGCAGGACGCGCAGGACGGTTCGCGGCTTCGCATGCATCGAGCGCATCAGCTCCAGTTGCACGGGCTGCACCTGGATGAGGCCGCGAGTGATGTTCACGAACATCGGGAAGAAGACGATGATCACTGTGACCAGGACTCTCGGGGTGCGGCTCGTGATGTTGAACATGTTGTTGAGCAACGGGGTCAGGGCAATGATGGGCACAGCCGCGAGGCCCGCGGCAAGCGGCGTGACCAGATTGTTAATGACGACGAAGCGCTGGGCGAGCAGTGCCGCCAGGATGCCGAGGATCGTGCCGAAGACCAGGCCGAGCAGGGCAGTGGTGCCGGTGTACAGGGCGGCACCCCACATCAGGTTCAGGTCCTTGAAGAAGTTGCCGGCTATCAGGCTGGGTGACGGCAGCAGATACGGCTGGATGTTCTGGACGACGACGAGCAGCTGCCACGCCGCCAGGAAGACGACCGCGATGAGGACGGGAGGCCAGATGGCCTTCAACCGGCCGCCCATCAGACCTCGCCGATCCGTGCTCGCGCAGCGCTGCCCGGGTTTCCGCGCAGTGCCTCGCGAACTGCCGTGACGGCCTCGAAGAAGACCTCGGCCTCGCGCGTGTCCTCGTTGCGGTCGCCCAGACTCACCGGGATGACGTCGGTGATCCGGCCGGGGCGAGGAGACATGACGATCACGCGATCGGACAGGTACACCGCCTCGGGGATCGAGTGCGTGACGAAGATGATCGACTTGCCGGTCTCCTGGCGGATGCGGAGAAGTTCGTTCTGCATGCGCTCACGGGTCATCTCATCGAGGGCGCCGAACGGCTCGTCCATCAGGAGCAGGGGCGGATCCACGGCGAGCGAGCGGGCGATGGCCACGCGCTGCTGCATGCCGCCCGAGAGCTCCCACGGTCGATGCTCGGCGAAGTCGGCCAACTGGACCATCTCGAGCAGTTCCATTGCCCGGGCCCGGCGCTTGTCCTTCGACCAGCCCTGCAGCTCGAGGGGCAGTTCGACGTTCCGGCGCACGGTTCGCCAGTCGAACAGTGCCGCCTGCTGGAACGCGATCCCGTAGCGCTGCTCCTCTCGGGCCTTCGCCGCGGTCATCCCGGCGACCTCCATGCTGCCCTTCGTGGCGTCCGTCAGGTCGGCGATGACGCGCAGCAGGGTGCTCTTTCCGCATCCCGAGGGGCCGATGAGGGACACGAACTCGCCGGTGCCGACCGTCAGGTCGACGTCCTGCAACGCTGTGACCTCGTTGGGCAGGCCCTCGTTGAAGACCTTCCAGACGCCCTCGGCCCGGACCGCCACCGCATTCTGCGCCGCGGCGCCTGTCGGGGTGCTCATGCTTGGCTCTCCTTGGGCAGGTTGCGGGTCAGGTAGACGTCGAGGGCGGTGACGAGCGCAGCGGCCAGCAGGCCCAGCGTTATCGCGCCGAAGACGGCAACGTAGACCTTCGCCGGCTGCGCCGTGGCCTCTCGCGCGTATTCGACGATCAGGCGCCCGATCCCGCCCTTCACCCCGGTGGAGATCTCCGCGACCACCGTGCCGACCACGGCGGCGGCCGCGCTGACCTTCATGGCCGGCACCAGGTACGGCAGCGATGCGGGGAACCTCAGTTTGAAGAGCGTCGCGCGCGGCGTCGCTGCATACGAGCGCATGAGCTCCAGACTGGTGGACGTCGGCGCCTGCAGGCCGCGCAGCGCCCCGACGCTCAGCGGGAAGAACGCCAGGTAGGCGGCGATGAACATGACCGAGTAGGTCGTGTTCCAGTGCAGGGACCCGATGCTGAAGCGGTTGCCGATTCCGACGATGAGTGGCGCCAGCGCGATGAGCGGAACCGTCTGCGAGGCGATGACAAAGGGCAGCAGTCCCCGCTCCATGAAGGCGAAGCGCTGCATGATGATGGCCAGGAGCAGCCCGACGCTGACACCGATGATGAAGCCGCCCATGGCGATCAGCAGCGAGTAGAGGGATGCGGCCACTACGGCCTGAAGGACGGTCGTCTCCGAACCGCGCACCTCCGGCTGGACGGCGCCGATCCACATCGTCCACACGTGCGGCATGGCGGTGTCGGAGGTGTTGAAGGGCAAGTCGATCAGTCCGCCGACGAGCTTGACCAGTTCCCACATGAGGATCGTCAGCATCATGCCGGCGAGCGCCCACAGTGCGCCGACCGTCCCGCGCCTGAGGCGTCGCATGACGTTGCTCTGCCGGCGTGGACGCTCGGCACTCGCTGCAGGCACAGCGGCATGGTCTGTCACGAAGGTTTCGCCTCCATTACGGGTTGGTTCCCTTCTCTGACCGGTCTCCTCGGCATCGTCAGGTCGTGGCCCTCAGGTGCTCCTGGACGGCAGGGATGACCTTCTCGCCGTACTGCGCCAGCGTGTGGTCCTTGTCGTCGTGCTGGAGGTACACGGCGAACTGGTTGACGCCGAGCGCCCTGAGCTCCTCGATCCGGCGGATGTGCTCCTCGGGCGGGCCGATGATGCAGAAGCGGTCGACGATCTCGTCCGGCACGAAGTCGGTGTGGGTGTTGCCGGCCTGTCCGTGCTCGTTGTAGTCATAGCCCTGCCGGTTCTTGATGTACTCCGTGAGCGCGTGCGGGACCGCTCCGCCGTTCTCGCCGTACCGGGCCACGATGTCGGCGACGTGGTTGCCGACCATCCCGCCGAACCACCGCAGCTGGTCGCGGGCATGTGCGTGGGCCTCTTCGGAGCCGTCCGTGACGTATGCCGGCGCGGCGACGCAGACGTAGACGTCGTCGGGATCGCGTCCTGACGCCTCGGCTGCATCGCGCACGGACCTGATCGTCCACTCCGCGATGGAGGGATCGGCCAGTTGGAGGATGAAGCCGTTCCCCACCTCGCCGGCCAGGGCGAGGACCTTCGGGCCGTAGGCCGCGACCCACACGTCGGTCCGGCTCGCACCGGCCCAGGGCAGGCGCAGGTGGTTGCCCTTGTACTCGATCGCCTGGCCGTTGACGAGCCCCTTGATGTCGATCACTGCCTGCCGGAGCTCGGCGACCGTGACCGGCTTGCCGTTGGTGACGCGAACGGCAGAGTCACCACGACCGATCCCGATGACCGTGCGGTTTCCGTACATCTCGTTGAGCGTCGCGAAGACCGAGGCTGTCACGGTGATGTCCCTGGTGGCGGGATTGGTGACCATCGGCCCGACGATGACCTTGCGGGTCTCGTCGAGGATCTTGCTGAAGATGACGTAGGGCTCCTCCCAGAGGATGTGGGAGTCGAACGTCCAGACGTATCCGAAGCCGTAGGTCTCCGCGCGCTTGGCCAGGTCGATGACCCGGGCTGCGGGGGGAGTGCACTGCAGTACGACGCCGATGTCCATGAGTCGCCTTTCGTCCGATGCGGTGGGGGCAGGAAGCGCTAGCGCGTACGGGGGAAGCCGAGGTCCACGCTCGAGGTCGCCGGATCCGGCCACCGTGATGTGACGGTCTTCGTGCGGGTGTAGAAATCGACGCCAGCAGGTCCGTAGATGTTGCTGTCGCCGAAGATCGACGCCTTCCACCCGCCGAAGCTGTAGTAGGCGACCGGCACGGGGATGGGAACGTTGATGCCCACCATGCCGACCTTGATGTCGTACTGGAACTGCTTGGCGGCTCCGCCGTCGCGGGTGAAGATGGCGGTGCCGTTGCCGTACTGGTGGCGATTGATGAGGTCCACGGCCTCGTCGTAGGTGTCGACGCGCACGACGGACAGCACGGGTCCGAAGATCTCGTCGTCATACGAGCGCATCCCGGGCTCCACGTGGTCGATGAGGGACACGCCCAGGAAGAAGCCCTCGCTGGGCAGGTCCGCGTCACGGCCGTCGACCACGACGGTGGCACCCTCGGCCGGGGCCTCCTCGAGGTAGGACGCCACCTTGTCGCGATGCGCGCGTGTGATCAGCGGCCCCATCTCGGCGCTGGGGTCGGTTCCGGGACCGACCTTGAGCCTGGGCAGGCGCTCGGTGACCGCCTCGACGAGGCGGTCGCCCACTCCGCCGACTGCGACGACGACCGAGATGGCCATGCAGCGCTCCCCGGCCGAGCCGTATGCCGCGCTGACCGCGGCGTCGGCCGCCATGTCGATGTCGGCGTCGGGGAGCACCACCATGTGGTTCTTCGCGCCGCCCAGGGCCTGGACGCGCTTGCCGTTGGCCGTGCCGGTCGAGTAGATGTACTTCGCGATGGGCGTCGACCCCACGAAGCTGACCGCCTCGATGTCGGGATGGTCCAGGATGCGGTCGACGGCCTCCTTGTCGCCCTGCACGACGTTGAAGACGCCGTCCGGCAGGCCCGCCCTCGTGAGCAGGTCGGCCATCAGCAGGGACACCGACGGGTCCTTCTCGCTCGGCTTGAGCACGAAGGTGTTTCCGGTCGCGATGGCGGTGGCGAACATCCACATGGGCACCATGGCCGGGAAGTTGAACGGCGTGATGCCGGCCACCACGCCGAGGGGCTGCTTGATCGAGTAGACGTCGACTCCGCCCGAGACCCCCTCCGAGTAACCGCCCTTGAGCATGGCGGGAATCCCGCAGGCGAACTCGATGTTCTCGATGCCGCGCGCGAGCTCACCAGCCGCATCGCTCGGCACCTTGCCGTGCTCGATCGAGACCAGCTCGGCGATCTCCTGACGGTGTGTCACGACCAGTTCGCGGAAGCGGAACATCACCTCCGCGCGACGGGACAGGGAGGTCGACCGCCACGTGCCGAAGGCGTCCTTGGCCGCCGCCACTGCCGCATCGACCTCGGCGGCGGACGCCAGTCCCACCACCGCCTGCTGCTCGCCGGTAGCGGGGTTGTACACCGGTCCGGTGCGGCCAGAGTCAGAGGGGACGAGGGAACCGTTGATCCAGTGATCGATGGTGCGCACGTGCTGCTCCGCTCTCCGGTGGTGTCAATGACGTCGTCCCGGGTGCGTCGGGCACCCGGGACGCTCCCGCTGTCAGATCAGGTACTGGGACAGCCCGCGCTTCAGGTAGCGGCCGTGCCCCTTGACTCCGTGGTAGTCGCCGCCATCGACGAGGATCCTGCCTCGCGAGATGACGGTGTCGACATGGCCGTCGATCTCGAAGCCCTCCCATGCGGAGTGGTCCATGTTCATGTGATGGGTCTTGTGCAGGCCGATCTCCGTGCGCCCCGCGGGGTCGTACACGACGATGTCCGCATCGAATCCCGGCTGGATGTCGCCCTTGCGGCCGTAGAGGCCGAACATCCGTGCGGGGGTCGTCGAGCAGAGCTCGACCCACCGCTCGAGGGTGATCTTGCCGTCGACCACGCCCTGGTAGATGAGGTCCATCCGATGCTCAACCGACCCGATGCCGTTCGGGATCTTGGAGAAGTTGCCCAGGCCGAGCTCCTTCTGCTCCTTGAAGCAGAACGGGCAGTGATCCGTGCTCACGATGGACAGGTCGTTGGTGCGCAGATAGCGCCACAGCTCGTCCTGATGCCCTTCCGCCCTGGCGCGAAGGGGAGTGGAGCACACCCACTTCGCTCCCTCGAAACCGGGAGCCCCGAGCTGCTCCTCCAACGACAGGTACAGGTACTGGGGGCAGGTCTCGCCGAAGACGTTCCAGCCCTCGTCCTTGTTGGCCTGGAGCACGGCCACCGCCTGCTTGGCCGACATGTGCACGACGTAGAGAGGGGCGCCGGTGAGCCGGGCCAGCATGATGGCCCGGTTGGTGGCCTCTGCCTCCGTCTCCCACGGGCGGGTCAGTCCGTGGTAGATCGGATCGGTGTGCCCTTGTGCGAGGGCCTGCTGCACGAGGACGTCGATCGCGATGCCGTTCTCCGCGTGCATCATGATCATCGAGCCATTGGACGACGCCGTCTGCATCGCCCGCAGGATCTGGCCGTCGTCGCTGTAGAAGACGCCGGGATACGCCATGAACAGCTTGAAGCTCGTGATGCCCTCGTCGACGAGTTCGTCCATGGCTTTGAGGGAGTCGTCATCGACGCCGCCGATGATCTGGTGGAAGCCGTAGTCGATGTGGCAGTTGCCCGCCGCCTTCTCGTGCCAGGCGGCCAGTCCGTCCTGCACACGGGTGCCCTGAGGCTGCACGGCAAAGTCGATGATCGTCGTCGTGCCGCCCCATGCCGCAGCGCGCGTTCCGGTCTCGAAGGTGTCCGATGCGGCCGTGCCGCCGAACGGCAGTTCCATGTGCGTGTGCGCGTCGATCCCGCCGGGAATCACGTACTTGCCTGACGCGTCGATGACCCGCTCAGCCTCGGCCTCGAGGTTGCCTCCCAGCGACGTGTCGCCGGGGGAGAGCAGCGCCACGATGCGCTCCCCGTCGATGAGCACGTCGGAGGAGACGATGCCGTGAGGTGAGACGACACTGCCGTTCTTGATCAGGATGGTCATGGTGTGCGTCCTCTCGCTAGGGGCGGACCAGGTCGTCGTACGCGTCGGGTCGGCGGTCGCGGTAGAACTGCCAGCGGTTGCGGACCTCGGTGAGCAGGTCCATGTCGAGGTCGCGAATGATGAGTTCAGGCTGGTAGGGATCGCCCTTCTCGCCGACGTAGTTGCCCTCGGGGTCGATGAAGTAGGACTGGCCGTAGAAGTCGTCGTCGCCGAGGGACTCGATGCCGACGCGATTGATCGCGCCGACGTAGTACTCGTTGGCGACCGCGGCGGCCGGCTGCTCGATGCTCCACAGGTACTGGGACAGGCCGCGCGACGTCGCCGACGGGTTGAACACGATCTGGGCGCCGTTGAGGCCAAGCGCCCGCCAGCCCTCCGGGAAGTGCCGGTCGTAGCAGATGTAGACGCCGACCTTGCCGACGGCGGTGTCGAAGACCGGGTACCCGCCGTTTCCGGGGCGGAAGTAGAACTTCTCCCAGAAGCCGTTGACGTGCGGGATGTGCTGCTTGCGGTACTTGCCGAGGTAGCTGCCGTCGGCATCGACGACCGCAGCCGTGTTGTACAGGACGCCGGGCTGCTCCTCCTCGTACATGGGCAGGATCATGACGATGCCGAGCTCCTTGGCGAGGGCCTGGAACCGCTCGGTCGTGGGCCCGGGGATGGCCTCGGCGTACTCGTAGTACTTCTTGTCCTGGACCTGGCAGAAGTACGGGCCGTAGAACAGTTCCTGGAAGCAGACGACCTGGGCGCCCTGCTCGGCCGCGTCGCGGGCGTACTGCTCGTGGGCGGCGATCATGGACTCCTTGTCACCGGTCCAGTTGGTCTGCACAAGGGCCGCGCGAACAACGGTCATTCGGTCCTCCTTTTCGGCACCCGCCGGTCGGGCACGTGTCTGGGTGGATCGTGCTTTTTGTGATTCTCGACCTTAGACACTTTCCGATGTGTTACAACGGCGTTTCGACAAAGAGCCGGCAGCGCTCGCGCGATCGGGCTATCGGACGGAGGCACCGTGACCCTCACCGTCGAACCGGTGACGGACGGATCCGGGGGCCGGCCGGTGGACCCTGTCGTCGGGCTCGTGGCCGGTGTGGTCATCGACCGATCGCCCAAGGGCATCGCGGCGGCCGTCCACCGGCTCATCCGGGCCGGCCGGCTGAAGACCGGCGACCGACTGCCGACCGTGCGCGACCTGGCGAAGGAACTAGGCATCAGTCCGGCGACCGTCAGCGAGGCGTGGCAGGCGCTAGGTGCGGTGGGCGCCATCCGGGCGCGTGGTCGGGCGGGAACGTTCGTCCGTGACACCGTGGAGCCGACCCGGCCGGTCCGGTATCTCGGCATCGGCGGTGCGCCTCTCGCCGAGGGCCTCAACCTCTCCACCGGCACCCCGGACCCGGCGCTCCTGCCTCCCCTGCGCGAGGCACTCGAGCGCGTGGTTGCGACGTCCGAGTCCTGGACCACCAGCTACCTCGACGACCCGGTGCTGCCCGAACTCGACAGCCTGCTGCGCACGAGCTGGCCGTTCGCCCCCGAGCGTCTGACGGTCGTCGACGGCGCCCTCGACGCCCTGTCGCGGGTGGTCGACCAGGTCGTTCGCCTCGGTGACCGCGTCATCATGGAGAACCCGGGGTTCCCGCCGCTCATCGACCTGCTCGAACGCAGCGGCGCCGAGATCCTGCCGGTCCAGATGGACGACGAGGGCATCGTGCCGGCATCGCTCACCGAAGCGCTGGCGCTGGAACCCGTCGCGGTCTTCCTGCAGCCGCGTGCTCAGAACCCGACCGGCATCAGCATGAGCGTCGGGCGCTGCGCCCGGCTCGCGGAGCTCCTGCGTCCGGGAAACGCGCTCATCGTCGAGGATGACCATTCCGGTGACATCGCGACCGGGGAGGACGTCAGCCTCGGCATGCACCTGCCCGAACGCACCGTCCACATCCGCAGCTACTCGAAGTCGCACGGGCCGGACCTGCGCATTGCAGCAGTCGGGGGATCCGCGGACGTCATCGATCCGATCGTCTCGCGACGGATGCTCGGCCCGGGTTGGACCAGCCGCCTGCTGCAGGCCGTTCTCGTCGAGCTCCTCACCGATCCGAGCGCGATTGCCGCGGTCGCCCGAGCGCGGGCCACGTACGCGGTGCGCAGTCTGGCGGTTCGGGCCGGGCTGGCCGGTGAGGGGGTCGTCAGCACGACGGGCGAGGGCATCAACGCCTGGGTCGAGGTCGTCGACGAGCGCGCCGCGATGATCACGCTCGCCGCTCTCGGGGTGCGCGTGTCTCCGGGCACCCCCTTCATGGTCGCGGCCGAGGGGCGCCACCACGTGCGCGTGACCACGGGCGTGCTGGACGAGCAGGACACTGACCAGCTTCAGCACGTGATCTCCGCACTGGTCACGGCTGCCGGCATGGGACCGACGCTTCGGGGGGTCTAGGGGCAGGAAACGGCGACGCCGGTGTCAAACCGCGCTCAGACGACGATTTCCATCGTGTTAATCCCCGTTTCTGGCAGATTTCTGTCCCAAAAGCCTTGTCTAGACCCGTTTTTCGTGGTTGTATGCGGCTGGCGCTGCGTGGTCGGTCCTGCGTGCCCCATCATTCGTGTGTAGGCGAGTGTCCGTCGGACTAGGGAGTGTCAGTGACGCAAGCGGTCTTCGCCGGTGGGGTCTCGTCTCCCGGTTCCTCGGGGGAGGCGTTCGACGTGGTCAACCCGGCGGATGGCCGAATCGTCGAGACGATGGCCATCGCGGACGCCTCCGACGTCGATCGCGCCGTCGCCGCGGCGAGCGATGCCTTCGCCGAGTGGTCGACGGCCCCGCCGGCGTTTCGGTCCGCGGCGCTCAACCGGCTGGCCGCCCTCCTCGAGACGAAGGCCGAGGCGTACGCGCTGGCGGAGACCGGGCAGACCGGCAAGCCCATCCGCCTGACGACCGATTTCGACGTGCCCGGCTCGATCGACAACGTCTCGTACTTCGCGGGCGCGGCACGCCACCTCGAGGGGAAGGCGTCCGCCGAGTGGGACGGCGTGCACACGTCGCTCATCCGACGGGAGCCGATCGGCGTGGTCGGCTCGATCGCGCCCTGGAACTACCCCCTGCAGATGGCGATGTGGAAGATCCTGCCGGCCATCGCGGCCGGGAACACGATCGTGCTCAAGCCCGCGGAGATGACGCCGCTGACGTCCCTGATGCTGGCAGCGGACTGCATGGCGGCGGGTCTCCCGGCCGGTGTCGTCAACGTCGTCATGGGCGCGGGGCGAACGGTGGGGGAGGCGCTGGTCAGCCATCGGGACGTCTCGATGGTCTCGTTCACCGGCTCGACTCCCGTCGGCCAGCGGGTCATGCAGCTGGCCACCGCCACCGTCAAGCGCGTGCACCTCGAACTCGGCGGCAAGGCGCCCTTCGTGGTGTTCGACGACGCGAACCTCGAGGCGGCGGTGCACGGGGCGGTTGCCGGATCCCTGATCAACGGCGGCCAGGACTGCACGGCCGCCACCCGCGCCTACGTCCAGCGACCCCTCTACGACGCCTTCGTGGCGGGGGTGGCCGACCTCTTCGCGCAGGTGCGGCTCGGCGACCCGCTCGATCCGGCGACCGACATGGGGCCGCTGATCTCGCGCCGCCAGCAGACGTCGGTGGCGGGCTTCGTGGACCGGGCGCGGGGCTACGGCGCCACCATCGTCGCAGGCGGCCGGATCCCCGAGGGAGACCTGGCAGCGGGCGCCTACTACCTGCCGACCCTGGTCACGGACGTCGCCCAGGACTCCGAGATCGCCCGGGACGAGATCTTCGGCCCCGTCCTGGTGGTCCTGCCCTTCGACTCGGACGACGAGGGCCTCGCGCTGGCGAACGACACCGTGTATGGGCTCGCCGCCTCGGCGTGGACAACCGATGTATTCCGGGCATTACGGGCGCAGCGCGAGATCAAGTCCGGCTGCGTGTGGGTTAACGATCACATACCGATTGTCAGCGAGATGCCGCACGGAGGCTTCAAGCAGTCCGGTTTCGGCAAGGATATGTCGATGTACTCGTTCGAGGAGTACACCAACGTCAAGCACGTCTCGATGGACATCACCGGAGAGGCCCGCAAGCCTTGGCACCGTACAGTCTTCACCACCCCGTAGCCCGCAACACAAATGGAGGAAGTCCCATGACACCGCAGCGCCCCGAAGCCATCGCCGCCATCGCCGGGACCATGAGGTCCTCGGTCTCGCGGCGTCGCCTGCTGCAGGCCGCCGGGCTGGGCGGTGCGGCGATGGTCGCCACGGCCTGCGGAGCGGGCGGCGGCGACGAGGCCGCCGGCACAGGACCGGCCGTCGCCGCGAGCGCCGAGGACAAGTCCGACGCGGACAAGGCGATGAACTGGTCGAACTGGCCGCTGTACATCGACATCGACGAGGAGACCGGCTCGCGCCCGACCCTCGACGCCTTCCAGGAGGAGACCGGCATCACGGTCACCTACACCGAGGATGTCAACGACAACAACGAGTTCTTCGCCAAGGTGCGTACTCAGTTGGAGCAGGGCCAGGACATCGGGCGCGACCTCGTCGTCCTGACCGACTGGATGGCCGCCATGTGGATCCAGAACGGCTACGCCCAGAAGCTCGACAAGGCGAGCATGCCCAACTCCGGCAACATCATCCCGCGGTTGAAGAGCGTCTCGTTCGACCCCAACCGCGACTTCACGCTGCCGTGGCAGTCCGGTATCGGCGGACTGGGCTACAACAAGGCATCGCTGAAGGAGGCCACCGGCAGCGACACCATGAAGACGATCGACCAGCTGTTCGACCCAGCCCTCAAGGGTCGCATCACGGTCCTGTCCGAGATGCGCGACACGATGGGATGCCTCATCGCCTGGCAGGGCAACGACCCCGCGAACTTCACCGAGGACCAGTACAACCAGGCCATCGAGGCGCTCACCCAGCAGGTCGACAACGGCCAGATCCGCCAGGTCACCGGCAACGACTACATCGCCGCACTCGAGTCCGGCGACGTGATCGCGGTGATCGGATGGTCCGGTGACATCTTCGCCCTGGGCGAGGACTTCGGCTTCGAGATCCCCGAGAGCGGTGGCACGCTCTGGACCGACAACATGCTGGTCCCCGCGCTCGCGGCGCACAAGAAGAACGCCGAGATGGTCATGAACTACTACTACGATCCCACCGTCGCGGCGCAGGTGGCGGCGTACGTCAACTACATCTGCCCGGTCGAGGGTGCGCAGGCCGCCATGGAGGCGATCGACCCTGCCCTCGCGTCGAGCGAGTGGATCTTCCCGACGGCCGCGACCATGGATCGCACGTCCGTGTTCATGGAGCTGACCGGCGAGCAGAACGAGGCGTACGAGCGGGCGTTCCAGAAGGCCATCGGCAACTGACCTGTCGTCTTCACCGACATCGAGAGAGGCACCCGTGGCCCAGAGCAACGAACCCGGCAAGGTCGAGGACCTTCACCTGCGCAACCTCACCAAGAGGTTCGGCGACATGGCCGCCGTCGACGACCTGACGCTCACGATCCCCGCCGGATCGTTCTTCGCCCTCCTGGGCGCCTCAGGCTGCGGCAAGACGACCACGCTGCGGATGGTGGCCGGACTCGAGGATCCCACCGCGGGCACCATCAGCCTCGGCGACCGGGACATCACCGGACTGAGGGCGTTCGAGCGACCCGTCAACACGGTGTTCCAGTCGTACGCGCTCTTCCCGCACCTCGACATCTTCGAGAACGTGGCGTTCGGCCTGCGCCGCCGCGGGATCAAGGACGTGACGCAGCCGGTGAACGAGATCCTCGACCTGGTCGAGCTCTCCGCGCTGGCCCGGCGCAAGCCGACGCAGCTCTCCGGCGGTCAGCAGCAGCGGGTCGCGGTGGCCAGGGCGCTCATCAACCGTCCCGGCGTGCTGCTCCTCGACGAGCCGCTGGGCGCCCTCGACCTCAAGCTGCGCCGTCAGATGCAGATCGAGCTCAAGCGCATCCAGGTCGAGGTCGGCACGACGTTCGTCCACGTGACCCATGACCAGGAGGAGGCCATGACCATGGCCGACACGGTCGCGGTCATGAACTCGGGGCGGATCGAGCAGATGGGCCATCCTGCCGACATCTACGAGCTGCCGCGAACGGTCTTCGTCGCCAACTTCCTGGGTCAGTCGAATCTGTTCAAGGGCCAGAGGACGGGCACGTCCGGCGACGACACGCTCATCACGGCGCAGGACATCCGCTTCGTCGTTCCCACGGACCGCTGCTTCACGTCGAGCACCGACGCGATCGTGGGCGTGCGTCCCGAGAAGATGACGATCCTCGATGCGGTCGATGCCGATCGCATCCCGGAGCACCACAACCGGATCACCGGTCGCGTCACCGACGTCTCGTACATGGGCGTGTCGACGCAGTACCTCGTGATGACGCCGTGGGATCAGGAGGTGATCGTCTTCGAGCAGAACGTGGTCGTCGGCGACCGCTCGGAGGTTGGCGACGAGGTTGTCGTCCACTGGTCGCCCCGGCATACGTTCGGCCTCGACGGCTCGAGCGGCACGACCGTCGGAGTCGACCCTGAGGTGCTGGCGCTGGAGGCGGCGAGTCAGGCGCTCATCGCCGACGGACCGGAGGCCTGACGATGGTCGCGGTCGTCCCCACCACCACGGGATCCGCGCCCTCGGTCGCTAAGCGCACGTCCCGGACCGGCTACCTGCTGCTGTTCCCCGGGATGGCCTGGCTGGCCGTGTTCTTCGCCATCCCGTTCGTGACGCTGTTCATGACGAGCCTCCAGAAGGACATCCCCGGCAAGTCCGGCAAGTACGCCTTCGGGCTCGAGTTCGGCAACTACGTCGAGGCCTTCACCGAGTACTGGCCGCTGTTCGTCCGGTCGTTCTTCTACGCCGGCATCGCCACGGGACTGGGCCTGCTGATCGCCTACCCGCTCGCCTACTTCATCGCGTTCCGGGCCGGCAGGTGGCGCTCGCTCATGCTGGTGCTGGTCATCGCGCCGTCGTTCGCGTCCTTCCTGCTCCGCACCTACGCGTGGAAGACGATCCTCGCCGACGAGGGCATCATCACGAGCACCCTCAACGCGCTACACCTGCTGCCCGACGGCCGGATCCTGAATACGGGGATCGCGGTCGTGGCCGGGCTCACCTACAACTTCCTGCCCTTCATGATCCTGCCGCTCTACGCGGCGCTCGAGAAGATCGATCCGCGCCTCATCGAGGCCGCCGGCGACCTGTACGGGTCGCCCCAGACGGTCTTCCGGAAGATCACCTGGCCGCTGTCGCTGCCGGGCGTGGTCGCGGGCACGCTGCTGACCTTCATCCCGGCGGCCGGCGACTACATCAACGCGGAACTGCTCGGCTCCACCGGCAATCGCATGATCGGCAACGCGATCCAGACGAACTTCATCGAGTTCCGCGACTACCCGACGGCGAGCGCGCTCTCCTTCATGCTCATGGCGATCATCCTGGTGCTGGTGTTCTCCTACATCCGCCGCGCCGGAACGGAGGACCTCGTCTGATGCGCTGGCTTCGCAAGAACCTCGTCGGGATCGTGGCGATCCTCGTGCTGGTCTACCTGTTCATCCCCATCTCGGTCATCATGCTGCTCAGCTTCAACAATCCGGCGGGCAAGTTCAACCTGAGCTGGAACGAGTTCTCCCTCGACGCGTGGACCAACCTGTGCGGCGTGCCGGGGGTGTGCTCGTCGTTCGTCACGAGCATCCAGATCGGCATCGTGTCGACGCTCTTCGCCACACTCCTGGGCACCATGATCGCCTTCGCCCTGGTCCGCTACCGCTTCCGCGGGCGGAGCACGACGAACCTGCTCATCTTCCTGCCGATGGCCACTCCCGAGGTCGTCATGGGCGCGAGCCTGCTCGCCCTGTTCCTCAACCTGCGCTTCCCACTGGGCGAGATGACGGTCATCATCGCCCACATCATGTTCATCATCTCCTTCGTGGTGGTCACGGTGAAGGCGCGCATCCAGGGCATGGATCCGCGACTGGAGGAGGCGGCTCGCGACCTCTACGCCGACCCGCGGTCGGTCTTCCGCCACGTGACGTTTCCACTGGTGCTGCCCGGCATCATGGGCGCGGCGCTGCTCGGCTTCTCGCTGTCGTTCGACGACTTCATCATCAGCTTCTTCAACGCGGGCACCCTGGTGACCTTCCCGATCTTCATCTGGGGCGCGGCGCAGCGCGGAATTCCCGTGCAGGTCAACGCGCTCGCCACCCTCGTGTTCCTCATCGCCCTCGCGATCGTGCTCGGGGGGCAGTACGTCAGCCACCGACGCCGCAAGGCGATGGAGACCGCCTGACGAACTAGACTGCGTTCGACGTCGACACGAGTGAAGGGATTGGTGGGAGGACGGGGCACGACGGCCCCGCATCCGAGCATCCCCCTCACCAAGGAGTCCGACCGTGCAGTTCCGCAATCAGCCCGGCGAGGCAGCGCTCGCCGCCCTGGCCTCGACCAGGCATTCCGTCTTCTGGCTCGACCGACCCCAACGCCCGGACCCGGCGCCGGAGCTGGTCGGGTCCCAGCGCGCCGACCTGCTCGTGGTGGGCGCCGGGTTCACCGGACTGTGGACCGCGCTGCTCGCCAAGCAGGCCGACCCGGGCCGTGACGTCGCCCTCGTAGAAGGAGCTCGGGTGGCCGAGGGCGCCACCGGCCGAAACGGCGGCTTCGTCTCGGCCTCGCTCACCCATGGCATGGCGAACGGATTCGATCGCTGGCCCGACGAGATGCCCAGCCTTCTGCGCATGGGACACGAGAACCTCGACGCCATCGAGCGGGCGGTCACCGACCTCGGGATCGACTGCGACTTCGTGCGGGCGGGAGAGCTCGATGTGGCCCTCGAGCCGCACCAGCTGATCAGCCTCGAGGAGGGCATCACGCAGGCCCGGTCGGTCGGCGAGGACGTCGTCATGCTCGACGCGGAGCAGACGCGATCCCGCCTCGACTCGCCGAGCTATCTCGGCTCGTCCTACGACCCTCGGGGGGTGGCGCTGGTCGATCCCGCCCGCCTCGCGTGGGGGCTGCGGCAGGCCTGCCTCGACGCGGGCGTGCGCCTCTTCGAGCGCACACCGATCAACCAGCTGACCTCGCGGGGGGACTCGATGCTCGCGGTGTCACGGCGCGGCGTCATCCGCTCGGAGCGCGTGGCGCTGGCGACGAACGCCTACCCGCCGCTGCTCAGGCGCATCTCGCACTACGTCGTCCCGGTCTACGACTACGTGCTCATCACCGAGCCGTTGAGCGATCGGCAGTGGTCGGCCATCGGCTGGGGCGGCCGCGAGGGCATCAGCGACAGCGGAAACCAGTTCCACTACTACCGCACGACCGATGACGGACGGATCCTGTGGGGCGGCTACGACGCGATCTACCACCCCGGCAACGGCTTCGGCCCGCAGTTCGACCACCACCGCGACTCCTACGAACGGCTGGCGGAGCACTTCCTGCAGACGTTCCCGCAGCTGCAGGGACTCGCGTTCTCGCATGCGTGGGGCGGGGCGATCGACACCTGCTCGCGCTTCAGCGCGTTCTGGGGCACCGCCCACGACGGCAAGGTCGGGTACGTGGCCGGATACACCGGGCTCGGCGTCGGCGCCTCGCGATTCGGCGCCGAGACGATGCTCGACCTCGTCGATGGGCGCAGCACCGAGCGGACCGAGCTGCAGATGGTCCGCAGCAAGCCACTGCCCTTCCCGCCCGAGCCGATCCGATCCTGGGGCATCAACCTGACGACGTCCGCGCTGCAGAAGGCCGACGGCAACGGCGGGCGCAGGAATGCCTGGCTCCGCACGCTGGACCGGCTCGGGCTCGGATTCGAGTCCTGAAGCGACCCTTCACCGAACACTTCGTAGGAGACTTCGACAATGGCCAGGCACGGCCCCCAGTACGGGCCCGACTACACGTTCCTCGGCGTGGAGCGGTGCGATCTCGACGACCCCGCAACGTTTGCCAGCGCCGACGTCGTGATCGTCGGAGCACCGTTCGACGGTGGCACGTCGTATCGAAGCGGTGCACGATTCGGGCCCTCGGCGATCCGGGCCGCCTGCTACCTCGAGCACGATGGGTCCCGTCCGTCCCTCGCGATGAGGGTGGACGGACTCACGGATCTGCAGGTGCTCGATGGCGGCGACGTCCACATGGCCGGTGGCGACACCCTGGCCGCCTGCGCGGCCCTCGAGACCGTGGTCGAGCGGGTTGCCCGTGCGGGCGCCATACCGGTCGTGCTGGGCGGCGACCACACGATCACGTGGCCGGACGTCACGGGCGTGGCGAGGGCGCACGGCTGGGGGCGGGTGTCCGTCATCCACTTCGACGCCCATGCCGACACCGGCAGCATCGTCGAGGGCTCGCTGATCGGGCACGGTCAGCCGATGCGGGCCCTGATCGACTCCGGCGCGGCCCGGGGGGATCGCTTCCTGCAGGTCGGGCTCCGTGGGTACTGGCCGCCGGTCGATGTCCTCGCCTGGATGTCCGCCCAGGGCATGCGCAGCTACGAGATGACGGAGGTGGTGGCCCGCGGCCTGGATGCCTGCCTCACCGAGGCCTTCGCCATCGCCACGGACGACTGCGACGGCGTCTTCCTCAGCGTCGACATCGATGTCTGCGATCCAGGTCACGCACCCGGCACCGGCACTCCGGAGCCCGGGGGCCTGTCGGCACGCGAGCTCCTCGACTCGGTCCGGCGCATCTGCTACGTCCTTCCCGTCGTCGGCATCGACGTCGTGGAGGTCTCGCCACCGTATGACCATGCGGACATCACGGCCCTGCTGGGCAACCGCGTGGTGCTCGAGGCCTTGTCCGCCATCGCCCGGCGCCGCAAGGACCAACGCGACGGCGCGCAGTGGGATCCGCGCCAGCCGTTGCTCGCCGACCGGATCCCGGGAGAGTAGACATGCGCATCCTTGCTGTGGGAGCCGGCGGAGTGGGAACGTCCGCGGCCCTGATCGCCGCCCGTCGTGACTTCTTCGACCTGTGGGTGGTGTCCGACTATGACGGCGACCGAGCGCGTGCCGTCGTCGACGGACTCGCCGATCCGAGGTTCGTCGCCGCCCAGCTCGATGCCTCGAGCGCGGACGCCGTTGCCGGACTGTGTCGAGAGCACGGCATCACGCACGTCCTGAACGTCATCGACCCGCGATACGTGATGCCCATCTTCGAGGGTGCCTTCGCGGCGGAGGCCGACTACCTCGACACGGCGATGAGCCTGTCACGGCCACATCCGTCGAGGCCGTACTCGGAGTCAGGCGTGAAGCTCGGCGACGAGCAGTTCGCGCGCAGCGACGCGTGGCAGGCGAGCGGCCGACTGGCCCTGTGCGGCATGGGCGTCGAACCCGGCCTCGCCGACGTGTTCGCGCGGTACGCCGCCGACCACCTGTTCAGTGAGATCGACGAGATCGGCATCCGGGACGGTGCCAACCTCGTCGTTGAGGGCTACGACTTCGCGCCGTCCTTCTCCATCTGGACGACGATCGAGGAGTGCCTCAATCCCCCCGTCATCTGGGAGAGGGACCGCGGCTGGTTCACCACCCCGCCGTTCTCCGAGCCCGAGGTGTTCGACTTCCCGGACGGCATCGGTCCGGTGGAGGTCATCAACGTCGAGCACGAGGAGGTCCTCCTGGTGCCGCGGTGGATCGACTGCAAGCGGGTGACGTTCAAGTACGGGCTCGGTGACGAGTTCATCGACGTGCTGAAGACCCTGCACAAGCTGGGCCTTGACCGGACGGAGCCGGTCGTGGTCAAGGGCCAGCAGGTCAGCCCGCGCGACGTGGTCGCTGCGGCCCTGCCCGATCCGTCGACTCTGGGCGACCGGATGAGCGGCAAGACCTGTGCGGGCACGTGGGTCACGGGGACGGGCAAGGACGGCCGTCCCAGGGAGGTCTACCTCTATCACGTGGCCGACAACGAATGGACCATGAGCGAATACGGAGTCCAGGCGGTCGTGTGGCAGACGGCCATGAACCCCGTCATCGCGCTCGAGCTGCTCGCGTCGGGGGAGTGGCAGGGCGCCGGAGTGCTCGGACCGGAGGCGTTCGACGCGGTGCCCTACCTCGACCTGATGAGCGACGGGTACGGGCAGCCGTACGGCATCCGGGAGGGCTGAGTGCCACCTGCCGCAGCGGTCACGTCCGCTGCGGCAGGCCCGAGGACGATCAGTTGGCGTACGTGATGGTGAACATCGTGTACAGCCCGTTGACCAGCAGGCGGTACTTGAACGTGCCGTTGCACCACTTGCCGCCGTTGCAGTACGGGTTGAGCTCGAGCCTGGCGATGCCCTTCGCGTTCGTCGTCGCCGCGTCCTCTCGCTTCCAGGTCCCGTTCTCCTTGTACTGCAGCTTGATGTACTGCTGCGGCCGGGCCGGTTCGGCGGTGACCTCGAGCAGCGGGAGATTCTCCTGCACCTGGTACTTGGACTTGCGGAAGGTCCGGATCTTGGAGTCGACACCGTCGCTCCACTCCCAGAAGAACTCCTGGGCCGATGGCTGAACACCCACCGCCTGCGCCGGCTCGGCGGTAGGCGCGGCGTTGGCGGAGACGGGCACGGCCAGCGCCAGGCTGGCGGCCACCGCGAAACCGATGAGCACACGCGTCATGGATCGATTGCTGCGCACGTTGACCCCTCCCCTGGACATCATCCGATCGTGCACGTCAACCGTAGGGCCGTGAGCCGCCCGATGTCCTGCGATGGGCAAAGCGACAGGCCCGTTGACGGGCTACCGCGGATTGGCCTCGAACGCCTGCTCGAGGATCGTCAGCGCCTCCTCGAGCAGGTGCTTGGGCATGGTCAGCGGCGGCAGGAAGCGGAAGACGTTGCCGTAGGTGCCGGTCGTCAGGGTCACGACGCCGTGCGCGTGGCAGTGCCGGTTCAGCGCGGATGCGAGGTCGGCGTCGGGCTCGATGGTGCCGGGTCTCACCAGCTCGATCGCGATCATGGCGCCTCGTCCGCGGATGTCGCCGATCGACGGGAAGTTCTCGGCCATCGAGTGCAGGCGTGGCAGCATGACGGCCTCGATCGCCTTCGCCTTGCCGGTGGCGTCGTTCTCCTCCATCCACCGGATGGAGCCGAGCGCCGCGGCGCACGCGACGGGGTTGCCGCCGTAGGTGCCGCCCAGGCCGCCGGAGTGGACCGCATCCATCATCTCGGCGCGGCCGGTGACGGCGGCGAGGGGCAGTCCGCCTGCGATGCCCTTGGCCGTCGTGATGAGGTCCGGCACCACTCCCTCGTGCTCGCTCGCGAACCAGTCGCCGGTGCGGCAGAAGCCGGACTGGATCTCGTCGGCGACGAAGACGATGCCGTTCTGCTGGGCGAACTCGGCCATGGCGGCGAAGTATCCCTCGCCGGGCACGATGAAGCCGCCCTCTCCCTGGATGGGCTCGATGATGATCGCGGCGACGTTCGTGGCCCCGATCTCCTTCTCGATGCGGGTCGTGGCCAGGGCGGCGATCTCGGGGCCCTTGAGACCGCGGTCGCGGTAGGGGTAGGACGTCGGAACGCGGTAGACCTCCGGGGCGAACGGGCCGAACGAGTGCTTGTAGGGCATGCTCTTGGCGGTCAGCGCCATGGTCAGGTTCGTGCGGCCGTGATAGCCGTGCTCGACGACGACGACGGCCTGGCGGCCCGTGTACGCCCGGGCGATCTTGACGGCGTTCTCGACCGCCTCGGCGCCGGAGTTGAAGAGGGCGGAGCGCTTGGCGTGATCCCCGGGGGTCAGGCGGTTCAGGAGTTCGCAGACCTCGATGTACGACGAGTACGGCGTGACCATGAAGCACGTGTGCGTGAAGTCGGCGACCTGCTTCTGCACGCCCTCGACCACGTACGGGTTCGCGTTGCCGACGGTGGTGACGGCGATCCCGGAGCCCATGTCGATCAGGGAGTTGCCGTCCACGTCGAGGAGCACGCCGCCCCCCGCCTTCGCGATGTACACCGGGAGGCCGACCCCGATGCCGGCCGAGACCGCCTCGGTCTTGCGGGCCTGAAGGGCGATCGACGTGGGGCCGGGAATGCTGGTGACGAGTCGGCGCTCCTGGACCAGCCCGTTCACGGTGGACGTCTCGGCGCGATCGGCAGTGGCAGTCATGATTCCTCCAGTGGGGTCGTGCCCCGAGCCTAGGGGGATGGCTGCCCCCTTCGTCCAGTCCACCGTGGACAGGCGCAGGCGTAGGCTTGTCCGATTCGTTGGACGCGTGACGTCGTGGTGGAGGTGCGTGTGGCGCTGACCGTCGGCCAGGTGCTGGCCCTGCCCGAACTCGGCCTGCTCCTGCGCACGGTCGCACCTGCGACCGACCGGGAGGTCCGCTGGGTCGCGGTGTCCGAGCACGCCGACCCGACACCGTGGCTGGAGGGGGGCGACCTGCTGCTGACCACCGGGATGTCGCTGGACGACGACCACGCCCGCGCCCGCGCCTACGTCGAGCGCCTCGTCGCGGCGGATGTCGCCGCCCTGGGCTTCGGCGTCGGAGTGATCCACCAGGCCATCCCGAACGCCCTCGTCGCGGCCGCCGAGCGAGCCGGGCTCCCGGTGGTGGAGGTGCCCCAGCCCGTGCCGTTCGTCGCGGTGAGCAAGGCCGTGTCGCGGCTGCTGTCGGCGGAGGAGTATGCCGAGTCGGCGGCCTCGTTCGACTGCCAGCGGCGCCTGATCCGCGCGGCCCTGGCCGACTCGGATGGACGGACGGCCCATCTCGTGGGAGTCCTGGCCAAGCACCTCGGTGGTTTCGCCCTCCACCTCGATGCCCGCGGCGAGGTCGTCGCGGCCGGTCCCGCCGCCGCCGCGGTCCGGGCGGCCGAACTGGCGAGCGAGATCGATCGACTCCGCCCGCGCGGACTCCTCGCCTCCTCATCGATGTCTACGGTCGACGAGCACCTGGTGATCGTTCCGATCGGGGTCAAGGGGTCCGCTGACGGCTTCCTGGTGGTCGGCTCGCCGCGGCCACTGCGCCCGGGGGACCAGGCGGTCATGAACCTCGCCGTCTCCCTGCTTTCGTGGGAGGTGTCGCGCCCGCTCGTCATGGACGAGGGCATGGACCCGTGGCGCCGCCTCCTGCACACGATGGCCCTCGAGCACGGACTCGATCCCGACCTGCTCGCGCGACTGGGACTGGCGGGCCTGCACCCGACCCGCGCGGTGGCGATGACGTGGCGAGGCACCGGGGGTCGGGCGGTGCCCGACGCCGTGCTCGCCTCCGCCAACGGACTGGGATCGGCGCTGTTCTGCCGCCGCCCGTCGGGGGAGCTCGCGGGGTTCGCCGCCATCGACGACGACGGGCAGCTGCCGCCCGAGCTGCGCTCGCTGGCCTCGGCCTCGGGGGTGCAGGCGGCAGGCGTCTCCTGCGTTCTCGACCTGACCGTCGCTGCGAACGTGCGCCAGGCGGTCGAGCAGGCGGATCGCGCCGCCGCCGTCGGCCCGGGGCTGCGTGCCTTCGAAGACGAGCCGTCGCGTGGTCTGGCGTCGTTGCTGGACGCGGCGTCGACGACCGCGTGGGCAGTGGGCTACCTGGGCGACCTGATGACCGTGGCCGAGGGCCGCGAGCTGATGGTGACGTTGCGCGCCTGGCTGGACCAGCACGGCCAGGTCGACTCGGCCGCGCAGCGCCTGGGCATCCACCGGCACACCGTCCGACATCGCGTCCGCCGGGCCGAGGCGGTCCTCGGCCGGTCGCTCGACGACCCCGCGGTCCGGGCCGACCTGTGGTTCGCCCTCGAGGCGGTCCAGTCGCCCGACGGTGACGGTGACGCGTAGGAGCGTCCGTGTCACAAGCAAGGGGCGGCTCGGGCGTCGGGCCGGCCGCGGCGCAGTTAGGCTGACGGCGTCCGCTGCGTCAGGAGGCCGCGGCCCGAGGATCGGAGACGGCCATGGCGGATGCGCACATCAGCAACCATCACCGGGACACGATCGACGCGCTCTTCGCGCACCCCACCAGTCACAACATCCGGTGGGTAGACATCGTCAGCCTCGTCGGCGCCCTGGGCCAGGTCGAGGAGAAGCACGACGGCCGGCTCCGGGTGACGATCGGGTCCGAAGTCGAGGTGTTCGATCGCTCCCACGGCAAGGACGTCACCATGGAGCAGATCATCGAGCTGCGGCGCATGCTGACCCACGCGGGACTCGGCCCCGATGCGGACCGGGAAGCCTGACCTTGAGCGGCCACCCGTCCGGTCACGACGAGCCCAGGCGCGTCGTCATCCTGGGCAGCACCGGCTCCATCGGCACGCAGGCGCTCGACGTGGCCCGCCGCAACCCGGGTCGGTTCCGCATCGTCGGCCTGTCGGCCAGCGGCGCGAACGCGGGCCTGCTGGCGGACCAGGCGAGGGAGTTCGCGGTCGAGGCAGTGGCGGTGAGCGCTCCCGAGGCGGCGGCCGACGTCCTCGCGGCGCTCTCGGCGCACGGCCGACGTGACGTTCCGGAGCTCCTCACCGGTCCCGATGCCAGCACCCGACTCGCCCGTTGGGAGTGCGATGTGGTGCTCAACGGGCTCGCTGGTGCCGCCGGTCTCCGTCCGACACTGGCCGCCCTGCGCGCGGGCCGGATCCTGGCGCTGGCCAACAAGGAGTCGCTGATCATCGGCGGACCGCTCGTCAAGGCGATCGCCGGGCCGAACCAGATCGTCCCGGTCGACTCCGAGCATTCCGCCCTGGCCCAGGCGCTGCGGGGAGGGACGCACGACGAGGTGCGCCGCCTCGTCCTGACCGCCAGCGGCGGGCCGTTCCGGGGATGGGACGCGGGTGCGCTCGCCGGTGTCACCGTCGATCAGGCCCTGGCCCACCCGACCTGGGCCATGGGACCGCTCGTCACCGTCAACTCGGCCACCCTGATGAACAAGGGCCTCGAGGTGATCGAGGCGCAGTTGCTCTTCGACGTCCCGTTCGAGGCGATCGACGTCGTGGTCCACCCCCAGTCGGTCGTCCACTCGATGGTGGAGTTCGTCGACGGGTCCACGCTCGCGCAGGCCAGCCCACCCGACATGCGCATCCCCATCGCGTGGGGCATGAGCTGGCCCGACCGAGTGCCCGAGGCGGCACCGGGCTGCGACTGGACCACCGCCACCTCCTGGGACTTCTACCCCCTCGACGACGAGGCCTTCCCGGCCGTGAGCCTGGCCCGAAGGGCCGGGGAGCGGGGGAACCGCACCGGCGGTCTTCAACGGGGCCGACGAGGCCTGCGTGGCCGCATTCCTGGCCGGAGAGCTGCCGTTCACCGGGATCGTGGCCACCGTGGCTCGGGTCCTCGAGGAGCACCTCGGCAACGCCGAGTCAGGGCCGGACGGATCGTTCTGGGTCGACGGGAACACCGTGGCCCTCGAAAACGTCATTAGTGCTGACGCATGGGCGCGACAGCGTGCCCGCCAGATCGTCCACGAGACAGGAGCCGCGCGTGCTTGAGTTGGTCGGCATCCTGCTGTTCGCCCTGCTGATCGCCGCGTCGATCGCGCTGCACGAGCTCGGCCACCTGCTGCCCGCCAAGAGGTTCGGCGTCAAGGTGACGGAGTACATGATCGGCTTCGGGCCGACGGCATGGTCGACCGCCAAGGGCGAGACGACCTACGGCCTCAAAGCCGTCCCGCTCGGTGGCTACATCCGGATGATCGGCATGCTGCCGCCGGCACCGGACGGCACGTCGCGCACGATGACCACCGGCCGCTTCGCCACCATGGTCAATGACGCTCGCCGACAGTCGGTCGAGGAGATCGTGCCGGGGGAGGAGTCGCGCGCCTTCTACCGGCTCCCCGTGCGCAAGCGCGTGGTGATCATGCTCGGCGGGCCCACCATGAACCTGTTGCTCGCATTCGTGCTGTTCGCGATCGTCCTCGTGGGCATCGGCATACCCGAGCCGACCATGCAGGTCGCCTCCGTGTCGGCGTGCACGCCGACGACCGCCGCGCCCACGGGCGACGCCCTGGCATCGGGCGAGTGCCCCGTCGGGAGTGAGGTCGCCCCGGCCACGCTCGCCGGAATCGTGGTCGGCGACACCATCCTCGCGATCGACGGGACCCCGGCGACGAGCTGGGACGAGACGACCGCCTGGATCCGGGCGCATCCCGAGACCGACGCCGTGTTCACGCTCGACCGGGCGGGACAAACCCTCGAGGTGCCGGTCGCGATCGCGACCGCCGAGCGCCCGGTGATCGACGAGCAGGGCATGGTGACCGAGGAGACCGTGACGGCAGGCTACGTCGGCATCGGGCCGGAGATCGGCTGGGTCAGCCAGGCGTGGACCACCGTTCCGGCGTACATGTGGGACATCACGGTGCGCTCCGTCCAGGCGCTGTTCATGCTGCCGGTGCGACTGTACGAGCTCCTGACCGACACGCTGATCGGCGGCGGAGAGCGGTCGATGAACAGCCCGGTGAGCGTGGTGGGCGTCAGCCGACTGGGCGGGGACATCGCGGCCATGGACGAGCCGATGGTCGCGAAGGCGGCCACCTTCCTCGGCCTGGCCGCGTCCCTGAACCTCTTCCTGTTCCTGTTCAACCTGCTGCCCGTCCTGCCGCTCGACGGCGGGCACGTCGCGGGGGCCACCTACGAGGCGATCCGCCGCAAGCTCGCCAAACTGCGCGGCCGACCTGATCCGGGTCCCGTCGACATGGCCCGCCTGCTCCCGGTCGCCTACGTCGTGGCCGGCGCGCTGCTGCTCATGGGCGTCATCGTGATCTGGGCGGACCTGGTCAAGCCGATCACGCTTGGCTGAGGCGCGATCCCGGCTTCGCCGTCATAATGACGGGGTGAGCATCGACCTCGGCCTGCCGTCCGCGCCCCCACCTGTCGTCGCACCGCGCCGGCTGACGCGGCAGTTGCTGCTGAAGCACCCCACCCACCCCGTGGCCGTCGGCGGCGGGGCCCCGATCAGCGTGCAGTCCATGTGCACGACCCTGACGTCGGATGTCAACAGCACGCTGCAGCAGATCGCGGAATTGACCGCTTCGGGCTGCCAGGTCGTCAGGGTCGCCGTCCCGAGCCAGGACGACGCCGATGCGCTGCCGGAGATCGCCAGGAAGAGCGGCATTCCCGTCATCGCCGACATCCACTTCCAGCCCAAGTACGTCTTCGCCGCCATCGACGCGGGGTGCGCGGCGGTGCGGGTCAACCCCGGAAACATCAAGGCGTTCGACGACAAGGTCGGCGAGATCGCCCGCGCGGCCAAGGATGCGGGCACGCCGATCCGCATCGGGGTCAACGCCGGATCCCTGGACCGGCGGCTGCTCGAGAAGTACGGCAAGGCCACGCCCGAGGCGCTGGTCGAGTCGGCGCTGTGGGAGGCGTCCCTGTTCGAGGAGCACGACTTCCGCGACATCAAGATCTCCGTGAAGCACCACGACCCCGTGGTGATGATGACCGCCTACATGCAACTCTCCGAGCAGTGCGACTACCCGCTGCACCTCGGCGTCACCGAGGCCGGCCCGACGTTCCAAGGGACCATCAAGTCGGCCGTCGCCTTCGGCGGACTGCTCAGCCGGGGCATCGGCGACACCATCCGGGTGTCCCTCTCGGCGCCGCCGGTCGAGGAGGTCAAGGTGGGCCTGCAGATCCTCGAGTCGCTGAATCTGCGCGCACGAGGCCTCGAGATCGTCTCGTGCCCCTCCTGCGGACGCGCCCAGGTCGACGTCTACACCCTGGCCGAGCAGGTCACCGCCGGGCTTGAGGGACTCGAGGTGCCGCTCCGCGTTGCGGTGATGGGCTGCGTCGTCAACGGACCGGGCGAGGCCCGCGAGGCCGACCTCGGCGTGGCGTCGGGCAACGGCAAGGGCCAGATCTTCGTCAAGGGCGAGGTCGTCAAGACCGTGCCCGAGTCGCAGATCGTGGAGACCCTCATCGAGGAGGCCATGAAGCTCGCCGAGGCAATGGGCGACGCGACCGGGTCCCCGGTCGTGACGACGTCCTGATCCCGTGCTCGGCGTGATCGAACCGGCGGTGGCATGACCGTCTTCGAGGCGATCGGAACCGTCCGCCCGATCATGGGCTCCGACCTCGGCGCGGTGCATCGCGTCCTCGCGCTGGATCCGGTCGGCACCTGCTTCGTGGCCTCGCGGGTCCGAGCGGGGGGCGCCGATCCGTGGCGTCTGGGCGGCGACCTGCTCGGGTACTTCGATGACCGGGGCCTGCAGTCGATCGTGTACGCGGGTGCCAACCTCGTGCCGGTGGCCACGACCCCGGCCTCGCGCGCGGCCTTCGCGGATCGACTCCGGCCGCAGGGGAGACGCTGCTCGTCACTGGTGGGGCCGGCGGAGGAGGTGCTCGACCTGTGGCGGCTGCTCGAGCCGGCCTGGGGCCCGGCCCGCGAGATCCGCAGCTGCCAGCCGCTGATGGCGATCGACGGGGATCCGGCGCTGGCGCCGGACCCCCTCACCCGGCACGCATCCGCCGACGACCTCGACCTGCTCGTTCCGGCGTGCGTCGAGATGTTCACCGTGGAGGTCGGGGTCTCCCCGGTCGCGGGTGGGGCCGGTGCCGCCTACCGGGCCAGAATCGCCGAGATCGTGCAGGAGGGACGATCGTTCGTCCGGATCGAGGACGGTGTCGTCGTCTTCAAGGCGGAGGTCGGGGCCGTCGCCCAGGGCGTCTGCCAGGTGCAGGGGGTGTGGGTCGATCCCGCCCACCGCGGGCGCGGCATCTCGAAGGCGGGGATGGCGGCGGTGACCGTGCTGGCACGCTCCGAGATCGCACCCACGGTCTCCCTCTACGTCAACGACTACAACACCGCGGCCCGCAAGGCATATCGGTCCGTCGGGTTCCGCGAGCTCGAGCCGTTCGCGACGGTGCTCTTCTAGGTCCGGACGCCGCGGGCACGCGGATAGGGTGTGCTCGTGATCCTGCGGATGTCGACCCTTTTCCTGCGCACCCTTCGCGAGGACCCGGCGGACGCCGAGGTGCCGAGCCACCGACTCCTCGTGCGAGGCGGCTACGTGCGCCGCGTGGCGCCGGGCGTGTTCACCTGGCTGCCGCTCGGCTTCCTCGTGTACCGCAACGTCGAGAAGGTCGTCCGCGAGGAGATGGACCGCGCCGGGTTCCAGGAGGTGCACTTTCCGTCCCTGCTGCCCCGGGAGCCCTACGAGCAGACCCACCGGTGGACCGAGTACGGCGAGACGCTGTTCCGGCTCCAGGACCGCAAGGGGGGCGACTACCTCCTCGGACCGACGCACGAGGAGATGTTCACGCTCCTGGTCAAGGGCGAGTACTCCTCGTACAAGGACCTGCCGCTGGTCATCTACCAGATCCAGACCAAGTTCCGCGACGAGGCACGACCGCGGGCCGGCATCCTGCGCGGTCGTGAGTTCGTGATGAAGGACTCGTACTCGTTCGACGTCGACGACGCGGGCCTTGAGCGGTCCTACCAGCGGCACCGCGACGCCTATGTCACGACGTTCGCACGACTCGGCCTGGAATTCGTGATCGTCTCCGCGATGTCCGGGGCGATGGGTGGGTCGGCGAGCGAGGAGTTCCTGGCACCAACCGAGGTGGGCGAGGACTCCTTCGTGCGCTGCCCGACCTGCCACTATGCCGCCAACGTCGAGGCGGTCGTCACCCCCGCGCCCGAGTCGCCCGACTACTCCGCCGTGCCCGCGGCCCACGCCGAGCAGACCCCTGACACGCCGACGATCGACACGCTGGTCGCCGTCTCCAACGGTCGCCCCGACCTGGCCCGGTCCGATCGTGCCTGGACGGGCGCCGACACGCTGAAGAACGTCGTCTTCATGATCACCGATCCCGACGGCACGACGTACCCGCTCGCCATCGGCGTGCCCGGCGACCGCGAGGTCGACACGAAGCGGCTCGAGGCGGCCGTGTCGCCGAGCGTGGTCGGTCCCTTCGAGGAGGCCGACTTCGCCGCGAACCCGACCCTGGTCAAGGGCTACATCGGCCCACCGCTGCTGGGCGAGACTGGTGCCTCCGGCGTCCGTTTCCTCGTCGATCCCCGAGTGGTGACCGGCACGCGCTGGATCACCGGCGCCAACGTCCACGGCCAGCACGTGTACGACCTCGTGGCGGGCCGGGACTTCACTGCCGACGGGGTCATCGACGTCGCCGAGGTCCGCGAGGGCGACGTGTGCCCGTCGTGCGGGGCCGGTCTGGCCCTGGCCCGCGGCATCGAGATCGGCCACATCTTCCAGCTGGGCCGCAAGTACGCCGAGGCCCTGGGACTGAAGGTCCTCGACGAGAAGGGCGAGCTGGTCACCGTCACGATGGGGTCCTACGGGATCGGCGTGTCACGCGCGGTGGCCGCCATCGCCGAGCAGTCCCATGACGCGAAGGGGCTGATCTGGCCCCGCGAGATCGCGCCGGCAGACGTGCACATCGTGGCGACGGGCAAGGCGGACGAGCCGTTCGAGGTCGCCGAGTCGCTCGCCGCCGACCTCGACGCCCGGGGGATCCGCGTCCTGCTGGACGACCGTCGCGGGGTCTCGCCGGGCGTGAAGTTCAACGACTCCGAACTGCTCGGCATCCCCACCATCGTCGTGGTCGGCAAGCGCCTCGTCGACGGCTTCATCGAGGTGAAGGACCGCCGCTCGGGCGAGCGCACCGACGTCGCGGTCGATGGGGCGGTCGACTCCTTGGCGGCCATCGTCGGCGCGGTCGCCTGACATGTCCATCCGGGGGGTCGTGTTCGACTGGGGCGGGACGCTCACGCCGTGGCACGACGTGGACCTGGTGTCGCAGTGGTACGCGTACTCCGAGGTGTACGACCCGGAGAACGCCGCGTCGCTGGCGCGGCGCCTCTACGAGCGGGAGAGCCACCGCTGGCGCCTGCAGCGAGAGAGCGACGGGGCCGTGAGCACCGGGGCCCTGGACTCCCTCTTCCTCGACGAGGGGATCGACATCAGGGGCGCCCGCCACCTTCGCGCCCTAGGCGGCTACCTGGACTTCTGGGCACCGCACACCTACGCCGACCCCGACGCCAAGGACGTCCTGGCGGCCCTCAAGCATCGCGGCTACCTCGTCGGCGTCCTCAGCAACACCATGTGGCCACGAAGCCACCACGAGGAGGTCTTCGCCCGCGACGACCTCGACGAGTACATCGACGCGGCCACCTACACCAGCGAGTTGGCGGTCGCCAAGCCGCACGCGGCCGCCTTCCGCGCCATTCTCGACGAGCTCGGCACGGAGCCCCACGAGACCGTGTTCGTCGGGGATCGGCTGTGGGACGACATCCTCGGCGCGCAGCAGGCCGGCATGCGGACCATCCACATCCCGCACTCCCAGATCCCCGAGGAGCAGGTCCCCGACGGCTCGGCACGACCCGACGCGGTGGCCACCCGGCTGATCGACGTATTCGCGATCGTCGAGGGCTGGCAGTCGGCTTAGTGGAGTCGATGGCCGTCCCGGACACCGGAACGCTGCTGCTCCTGTGCTGCGCGGCGGCGATGGCGGGCTGGGTCGATGCGGTCTCGGGCGGCGGCGGGCTCCTGCAACTGCCGTCCGTGCTGGTGCTGCTGCCCGAGGCGAGCCCCGTGCAGGCCCTCGCGACCAACAAGCTGTCCAGTCTGCTCGGCACCGCGTCCGCGGCTGCGACCTACGCGCGCAAGGCGCCGCCCGACGTCAGGACGGCGCTGCCGATGGCCCTGGCGGCCTTCGCCGGGGCCGGACTCGGGGCGACGGCGGCGAGCCGGATCCCGCCCGACGTGTTCCGGCCCGTGATCGTGGCGCTGCTGGTCGTCGTGTGGGTCTGGACGCTGCTGAATCCGGCGATGGGCCGCACCCAGGACCTGCGCTGGCACGGCCGACGACGGCATTACGTGGTGGCCACGGCGGCCGGGCTGGGCATCGGGTTCTACGACGGCCTGCTCGGTCCGGGCACCGGCTCGTTCCTCCTGATCGTGCTCGTGGCCGGGCTCGGCTACTCATTCCTGAACGCGTCGTCCACGGCCAAGGTCGTCAACCTCGGCACCAACCTGGCCGCACTCATCGTCTTCGGCGTCACCGGCTCGGTCCTGTGGCTCCTCGGGCTGCTCATGGGCGCCTGCAACGTGGCCGGCGCCGTCGTCGGTGCCCGCATGGCCATCCGTCGTGGCAGCGGCTTCGTCCGCGTGGTCTTCCTGGCCGTGGTGGGCGTCCTGATCCTGCGGCTCGGGTGGGGGCTGATGGCCTGACGGCCCCGCCCCTGACGACCCTGCCCCTGACCGACCTGACCCGAGGGCTATCCGCCGGACGGGAACGCCTGCGTCGGCGCGCCCCAGGTCACGGCGCGCATGGCGCACTCGGCTGCGGCGCGTGCCGCGGCCCGTCGGTCCGCATCAGTGGTCGCGGCCGCTGCATCGGCGTACTGGGCGACCAGCCGGTTGTCGACGAGAGCCATCAGGTCCCGCGCCCGCTTGGGGCCGTCGACCTCGAAGGGCAGGTCGTAGGCGATGGCGGGGGCGGGCGCGGTGCCGCCCGCGGCGATCACCTTGGAGGCGGCCCGATCCCGGGCCGCCCGATGCTCGCCGAGGCCGGTGAGCGCGCGCTCTCGGGCCGCGCCGGACACGTGCGCGCCGGCCACCGAGTAGGCATAGACGGCGCCGTCCTCTCCGGTCACGACCGCCGACCAGGCCTCCTGCGGGGTCATGCGCGCAGGCCTCGCAGGGCCGGGACGTGCGAGCCCTCGGAAGCCCCGATGAAGGCCAGCGTGCGCGCCAGTTCGGCGTCCTCTGCCGCCACGCAGGCCGCGATCCGCGCCCTCATGGCGTCTCGCTCGGCAGCGATGAGCGAACTCAGCACGGCGTTCTGACCCTCCGGCGCCGGGTCTACCGGGGTCGAGGTGGCGCGGGGACGCGGGGAGGCAGCGGGGTTCATGGCGGCGGCGTGCTGGGCGTGCTCCTCGCGGAGCGCTCCCAGCGGTGCCGCGAGGGCGGGGAACGCGGCGATGGCTGCGTCGTAGCGGGCCATCAGGTCCTGCTCGGCGGCAGCGATCTCCTCGGCGAGGCCGAGGGACGAGGGTGTCGGCGTCGCATCGGGCGCCGCATCCCCGGCCGAGGTGCAGGCGACCACCAGGCCGATGGGCGTCAGCAGCGCCAGCGCGCCGAGTGCCCGTCGCCGCGACAGAACGGGGGATCGCGTCGGCAGGCCCGGCGGACGGGCCGGGGGAGCGGCGGACATGTGCCAAGGATGTCATGCAGTGGGTAGAGTTTCCGTGAAGCACGACGCGAGACCGGCCCGCGGCCGGCCGCGACAACTGATCGACCACAACAGGAGACCGGCACATGTCAGCAGGAGCATCAGCGGAGACGCTGCGGGCGGCCCTCGCCGGGCCGTTGGCCGACTTGGGTGTCGACCTCGAGGCGATCGAGGTCCAGCAGGCAGGCCGTCGCCAGGTCGTGCGCCTGGTGATCGACCGGGACGGCGGCATCGACCTCGACCACGTCGCGCAGGCCAGCCAGTGCGTGTCCGCGCTCCTCGATTCACCTCCCCTGTCCGAGGCGCTGCCGGGTCCCTTCGTCCTGGAGGTCACGTCACCGGGCGTCGACCGCCCGCTCACCGAGCCACGTCACTGGCGTCGGGCCGTCACCAGACTCGTGCACGTCACGCTGCTCGACGGTTCCGAGATCGAGGGCAGGCTCATCGACATGCCATCGGACGAGCAGGTGGTGGTGGCGCTGCCCGGCGGGGACCGGGTGCTGCCCGTCGCCTCGGTGCGGCGCGCGGTCGTCCAGGTCGAGTTCAACCGGCCCGACCGCCCCGAGCCGGAGCACGCGGACGCTGCGGACTCCGACGTCGCGGATGAGGAGGCCTAGGGCCATGGACATCGATGTCAGCGCGCTGAAGGCGCTCGTGCGCGAGAAGGACCTCTCCCTCGACCTCGTCGTCGAGTCGATCGAGCAGGCCCTGCTCGTCGCGTACCACCGCACCGAGGGGGCCGCGCACAAGTCGCGGGTGACCCTCGACCGCAAGTCCGGTCACGTGACGGTGTGGGCGGCCGAGACCGACGAGGACGGCACCATCCTGCGCGAGTTCGACGACACGCCCGACGGTTTCGGCCGCATCGCGGCGACCACGGCGCGTCAGGTGCTCCTCGCGCGCCTGCGCGAGGCGGAGGGCGACGCCACCCTCAGCGAGTTCACCGGACGCGAGGGAGACCTGGTGTCGGGGGTGGTGCAGCAGAACAGCAACCCCAGGATGGTGCGGGTCGACATCGGCAAGGTCGAGGCGAACCTGCCCCCGGAGGAGCAGTCGCCCGGCGAGTCCTACCCGCACGGCACGCGGGTGAAGTGCATCGTCACGAACGTACGCAAGGGCTTCAAGGGCCCACAGGTCACCGTCTCCCGAACGCACCCGAACCTGGTCAAGGCCCTGTTCGCGCTCGAGGTCCCGGAGATCGCCGACGGCACCGTGCAGATCACGGCGATCGCGCGCGAGGCGGGCCACCGGACCAAGATCGCCGTGAGGTCGACGGTCCCCGGCGTGAACGCGAAGGGCGCCTGCATCGGCCCGTTGGGCCAGCGGGTGCGGCAGGTCATGGCGGAGCTCAACGGCGAGAAGATCGACATCGTCGACCACAGCGACGACCCGGCGGAGATGATCGCGCACGCGCTCTCGCCGGCCCGCGTCAACTCCGTGCAGATCGTCGACCCGGTGGCTCGCGCCGCTCGGATCATCGTCCCCGACTACCAGCTCTCGCTCGCGATCGGCCGCGAGGGCCAGAACGCCCGGCTGGCGGCCCGGTTGACCGGCTGGCGGATCGACATCCGGTCGGACACGGCCGCGCCGGCCGCCCGGGGCGAGCGACCGGTGGACGCCTCGCGACCGGCGGACCCGGGCCGACACGCACCGGCGGCGGACTGAGCACGGTGTCCCGAGGGGTACACTCAACGGAAGGCAGCAAGCCCGGCCCCCTGCGTACCTGCGTGGGGTGCCGTCAGCGTGCTGCCGTGGCCGACCTGATACGGGTTGTCGCGATCTCCGGTGCATGCGTGCCGGACCTCGATCGACAGCTGCCGGGACGCGGGGCGCACGTGCACCCCAGCCCGCAGTGCTTGGACCGCGCAGAGCAGCGCCGCGCGTTCCCCCGTGCCCTCCGGATGGCGGGTCCCCTGGACCTGGCCGCCGTCAGGGCAGTGATCAGCGACCGACAGCACGAGCAAGAACGGCACTAGTCAGAAACCGGCCCGGGCGTCCGCCCGCGGTCATCGAGTGCCGGCGAACGTCGCCGGCGACGAGCGGATCGGGAGTGATTCGAGGATGAACACCCCATGAGCACGCGAGCATGAACGTGTATCGCTTGCACTGACGGTCCGGAGCACCCCGCCCGGACCAAGACAGGAGAGACGTGTCAAAGGTTCGGGTCCACGAACTCGCGAAGGAACTCGGAGTCTCAAGCAAGGAAGTCCTTGCGAAGCTCCAGGAACTCGGTGAGTTCGTCAAGTCAGCATCATCCACGGTAGAGGCGCCAGTCGTCCGCAAGCTGCGCGAGGCCATGCCTCCGCCCGCAGCGGCGGCCGAGACGCCCGCCCCGACTCCCACGGCCGCTCCGGTGCCCGCTGCGGCGGCTCCTGTCGCGACCACGTCGGTCACCACCGCGGCGGCTCCTGTCGCGACCACGCCGGTCACGACGGCTCCCGTCGTCACGTCCCCGGTCGCGACGTCTCCGGTCGCGACGTCTCCGACGCCGGTTCCCGCACCGACTCCGGTCCCTGCCGCCCCGGCCGCTGTGTCAGAGCCGGCTGCGCCGCCGGTCGCACCGCCCGAGGGCGACGCTGCCGCCGAGTCCCGCCCGGTCCCGTCCCGGCCGACCGGGCCTCGTCCCGGCAACAACCCCTTCGGTGGCAGCACCGGTATGGGTCGCCCGACCGGCCCCCGTCCCGGCAACAACCCCTTCACCGCCAGCACCGGCATGGGTCGCGCCCCAGCCCCTGGCGTGCCCGGTGCGCCCCGTCCCAACCCCGGCACCATGCCGCCGCGGCCGGTCCGTCCGGTCGGTGCGCCCGGTGCGCGACCCGGTGCGCCCGGTGCGCGACCGGCCGGTCCCGGCGGTCCCGGCGCCCGTCCCGGTGCGCCCGGTGCGCGGCCCGGCGGTTTCGCCGGTCGCGGCCCCGGTGGTCCCGGTGGCGCCGGCGGCGGTTTCGCCGGTCGCGGCCCCGGTGGTCCCGGTGGTGCGCCCGGTGGCGCGCCCGGCGGCTTCCCCGGTCGCAGTGGAGGTCCCGGTGGCCGTGGTACCACGGCGGGCGCCTTCGGGCGTCCGGGTGGTCGACCGTCGCGTGGCCGCAAGTCCAAGCGCGCCAAGCGCCAGGAGTTCGACAACATGCAGGCGCCGGTCATGGACGGCGTCCGGATCAAGCGCGGGCAGGGCGACGTCGTGCGGCTGCCGCGCGGCGCGAGCCTGACCGACTTCGCGGAGAAGATCGACGCGATGCCGGCTGATCTGGTCAAGGTGCTCATCGGCCTCGGCGAGATGGTGACCGCGACGCAGTCGATCGACGACGACACGCTGCGCCTGCTCGGCACCGAGCTCAACTACAACGTCGAGGTGGTGTCCCCCGAGGACGAGGACCGGGAACTGCTCGAGTCCTACCACCTCGAGTTCGGCGAGGACGAGGGCGACGACACCGATCTCGAGATCAGGCCGCCGGTCGTCACCGTCATGGGTCACGTCGACCATGGCAAGACGCGCCTGCTCGACGCGATCCGCAAGACCAACGTCATCGGCGGCGAGGCCGGCGGCATCACCCAGCACATCGGCGCCTACCAGGTGAAGACGTACACGGGCGACGGCACCGAGCGGAAGATCACCTTCATCGACACGCCCGGTCACGAGGCGTTCACGGCCATGCGCGCCCGAGGCGCTCAGGTCACGGACATCTCGATCCTCGTGGTCGCGGCGGACGACGGCGTCAAGCCCCAGACCATCGAGGCGCTCAACCACGCGCAGGCGGCGGGCGTCCCGATCGTGGTGGCCGTGAACAAGGTCGACAAGGAGGGGGCGGACCCGATGAGGGTGCGCGCCCAGCTGACCGAGTACGGCCTGGTGGCCGAGGAGTTCGGCGGCGACACCATGTTCGTCGACGTGTCGGCCAAGCAGGGCATCGGCATCGAGCAGTTGCTCGAGGCCGTGCTCCTGACGGCGGACGCGACGCTGGACCTGCGGGCGAATCCGCACCAGGACGCCCAGGGCGTCGCGATCGAGGCGCACCTGGACCGCGGTCGTGGACCGGTGGCGACCGTCCTGGTCCAGCGCGGCACGCTTCGTGCCGGCGACTCGATCGTCGCTGGCGACGCGTTCGGCCGTGTTCGGGCGATGCTCGACGACGAGGGCAACCCCGTCGACGTGGCGACCCCGTCGTTCCCCGTCCAGGTACTCGGGCTCACGTCCGTGCCGGGCGCCGGCGACAGCTTCATGGTCGTCGCCGAGGATCGGGTGGCCCGACAGATCGCGCAGACCCGCCAGGCGCGTGAGCGCAACGCCCTGCTGGCCAAGAACCGCGTCAAGCGCTCGCTGGAGGACTTCCTGGAGTCGCTGGAGAAGGGCGAGGTCGCCGAGCTCACGCTCATCATCAAGGGCGACGTGTCCGGCTCGGTGGAGGCACTCGAGGATGCCCTGCTCAAGATCGACATGGGCGACGAGGTCAACTTGCGGGTCATCCACCGCGGTGTCGGCGCCATCAACAAGAACGACGTCACCCTGGCGAGCGCGTCGAAGGCCGTCATCATCGGCTTCAACGTGCGCCCCGAGGGCAAGGTCGCGGAGCTCGCCTCGGAGGAGGGCGTCGACGTCCGCTTCTACAGCGTGATCTACAACGCGATCGAAGAGGTCGAGGCGGCCCTGCGCGGCATGCTCAAGCCGATCTACGAGGAGGTCCAGCTCGGCACCGCACAGGTCCGGGAGGTCTTCAAGTCGAGCAAGTTCGGCACCATCGCGGGCTGCCTCGTGCAGTCGGGCGAGATCCGTCGCAACAGCAAGGCGCGCCTGATCCGTGACGGGGCGGTGGTGGCCGACAACATCTCGATCGCCGGCCTGCGTCGCTTCAAGGACGACGTGACGGAGGTCCGCGACGGCTTCGAGTGCGGCATCAACCTGGGCAACTACCAGGACGTCAAGGTCGATGACGTGATCGAGACCTTCGAGATGCGCGAGAAGCCCCGCAAGAACTAGCCCGGCCGGCCGTCTCTCCCGCCCTGTGGGAGAGACGGCCGAGCGGGGCCGTTCCCGGCCCCATTCATCCACCCGTCCCGCCGGACGGGCCCACCCCGAGGAGCTGGTGATGAGCAGCGAAGCACGGCAGCGCAAGATGGCCGACCGGGTGAAGGTCATCGTGGCCGAGACTCTCGAGAAGCGGATCAAGGATCCGCGCCTGGGGTTCACCACCGTCACCGACGTGCGGGTCACGCCCGACCTGCGCGAGGCGTCGGTCTTCTACACCGTCTACGGAGACGACGAGGACCGAGCGGCCACCGCAGCGGCCCTGGAGTCGGCGAAGGGCGTCATCCGGTCCGAGGTCGGCAAGCAGACCGGGATCAAGTTCACCCCCACGCTCGCGTTCTTCCCGGACGCGATACCCGACACGGCCCGCCACCTGGAGGAGCTGCTCCAGAAGGCCGCGTCCGCAGACGCCGCGGTCCATGAGCAGGCCGCGAGCGCGACGTACGCCGGTGAGCCCGACCCCTACCGTCGGCCCGACGACGACGATGACATCCCGGCGGGCGCCGACAGCTGATGGCGTCGTCCGGGCTGCTGATCGTCGACAAGCCGGGTGGCATGACCTCGCACGACGTGGTCTCGCGCGTGCGCCGGGCCATGGGAACCCGCAAGGTCGGTCATGCCGGGACCCTCGACCCGATGGCCACCGGCGTCCTGGTCATGGGCGTCGAGCGCGCGACGCGGCTGCTCGGTCACCTGGCACTGCGCGACAAGGCCTACCAGGCGTCGATCCGGCTCGGCGCGTCCACGGTCACCGACGACGCGGAGGGGGAGGTCCTCGCCGTCGCTGCCGACGAGGCGCTCGCGGGCATCGAGGACGAGTCCATCCGCGCGCACGTGGCGGGACTGACCGGCGAGATCGACCAGAGGCCGAGCTCGGTGAGCGCGGTCAAGGTGGCCGGGCGTCGGTCCTACGACCGGGTCCGAGGCGGCGAGGCCGTCGAGCTGCCGACCAGGCGCGTGACCGTCTCCTCGTTCGACATCCTGCGGATCGCGCGCAGCGATGACGCGATCGACGTCGACGTCCTCGTCGAGTGCAGCACCGGCACCTACGTCCGAGCCCTCGCACGGGACCTTGGAGACCGGCTGGGCGTCGGCGGGCATCTGACGCGCCTGCGACGCACGCGTGTCGGGCCTTTCACCGCGGACGAGGCGGTCAGCCTCGATGAGCTCGACGCCGTCGGCGCGACGTCGCTGCTGGCGATGTCGACCGTGGCGGCGCGCTGCTTCCCCACCTGGACACTCGACGAGGCGCAGAGCAGGGCCGTCTCGCTGGGCCAGCGCATCGCCTGGCACGGACCCGCCTGCGGGCTCGACCCGGTCGCCCTCGTGGACGGGGCAGGGGAGTTCCTCGCCCTGGCCCACGATGACGACGACATGGCGCGCTATCTGGCCGTCTTCGCCTGACCTAGGCTTACCCCGCCATGCCGACCCCAGCGCCGTTGCCGAGCCGTTCCTCCGACGATGTGCCGGGCCTCGACGAGCGGGGCTGTGTCGCCTGCATCGGGGTGTTCGACGGCGTTCATCGCGGGCACCGGGCGCTCATCGACGTGGCCCGGCAGCGGGCCGACGAGATGGGCCTGCCGCTCGTGGTCATCACGTTCGATCCCCACCCGATGGCCGTGGTCGGTCCCCGCTCGGCGCCGAGCACACTGACCACCCTGGAGCACCGGGTCGCCCTTCTTCTGGACGCGGGGGCCGACGAGGTCGACGTCCTCACGTTCGACCACGAGCTGGCCGACATGTCGCCGGCAGAGTTCGTCGAGGATGTCCTGGTCGATCGCCTTCGGGTGCGCAGCGTCGTCGTCGGAGAGAACTTCCGCTTCGGCCACCGAGCCTCGGGCACGGTCGAGACCCTGCGGGAAGAGGGCCGGCGCTGGGACTTCAGCGTCGTGCCGGCGCCGCTGTCCGGCGAGGGCGACGTGCGGTGGTCCTCGACCCGAGCACGCGCCCTGATCGCCGTCGGGGACGTCGCGTCGGCCGCCGACGTGCTCGGACGCCCCTACCGCGTCGACGGTGTCGTGGTGCACGGCGACCACCGCGGGCGCGGCCTGGGCTTCCCCACGGCGAACCTGCAATGGGCCGGGACGCCGACGATCCCCGCTGACGGGGTCTACGCCGGCTGGATCGTGACGGCGGGCGGGCGCCTCCCGGCGGCCACCTCGGTGGGCACGAATCCGCAGTTCGACGGAAGCGTTCGACGCATCGAGTCATACGCCATCGGGGTCGACGACCTCGACCTGTACGGGCGGGCCATCGGCGTCGAGTTCGTCGAGCGGATCCGCGGGCAGCAGACGTTCGACACCCTCGATGACTTCATCCGCCGCATGGGCGTCGACGTCGACGAGGCTGCCGGGATCCTGGCGCGAGATGCCTGAGGATCACGACCGCCTGCGGGCGGTCGAGCGCTGGTTCTACCGGCGCGGACTGCCGTTCTTCGTCGAGGACTACCGATCCTCGACCGACGTGTGGACGCGAGCCAGCCCGTTCCTGGCGGTCATGTTCCTCGTCTCGATCGGGTTGGCCGCCACCAGCTTCGAGGACCTGTGGGGAGCGCTCGCCGGGCTCGCCCTCGCGCTGCTGGCCGGTGCTGGATTCGTCCTGTGGAACCTGCGGCGCGGCCGCCGCTGGCGCACCCTGCCGGACCGGGTGACGTGGCCGGTGCTGGCCGGATTCGTCGTCATCCCGGCCGTGGTCGCCCTGGCCTCGTCTCGCACGGCAACCGCGTTCGCGGAGAGCATCGTCGCGGGAGTCCTGGTCCTGGCGCTCGCGTGGGTCCTCACGCGGTACGCCGTCATCCCGCTGTGCGCCTGGGCGATCCGGTCAACCTTCCGGGGGATCGGCGACCTCTACCGCCTGGCCACGAGGGCCCTGCCTCTGATGCTCCTGTTCATCACCTTCCTGTTCATCAACACCGAGGTATGGCAGGTGGCAGGCCTGCTTCCGGCCGAACGGCTGTGGGCGGTGATCGCCGTCTTCGTCGCCCTGGGCGTCGCGTTCATCATCGGCCGGGTGCCCGGCGAGATCCGGCTCATCGAGTCGGACACGACGGCCGATCAGGTCGTGGCGGCCTGCGCGACGACGCCCCTGGCGGACGTGGCGCCGTCGCTGCCCGGCCTGGAGTCACCGATCGCGCTGAGCCGGCGCCAGGTGGCCAACATCGGCCTCGTGCTCACCGTCGCGCAGCTCGTGCAGGTCGCCCTGTTCGCCCTGGTCGTCTGGGCGTTCTTCGTCGCATTCGGCGCCCTCGCGGTCTCGGTCGACGTGCAGGAGGCGTGGCTGGGCGCACTGGCTCCGGTCGATCTCGTCTGGGCGTGGGGCGATGGGTACGGGGTGACGCGCCAGCTCCTTCGAGTGGCGACGTTCCTCGGGGCTTTCGCGGGGTTCTACGTGACGATCTACACGGCGATCGACTCCGCGTACCGCGAGCAGTTCTACGACCGGATCCGCCTCGACCTCGATCGCTCCCTGAGCGTGCGACGGGCGTACGTGGCGTTCCGCGGAGCCGGGGGCTGGTAGTCTTGCGCGGTCGGTCATCCACGGCCGGCAGTCCAGACGGTCGCGAAGCGGGCGCTTTGCGATGCGTGTCGAAACAACCGCTCCCTCGGGAGCGCGCCCGAGGAGAGTTAATGCCGCTCGACAGTGCAGTCAAGCAGGAGATCATCGCCGAGTACGGGTCCAAGCCCGGTGACACCGGCAGCCCCGAGGTCCAGATCGCGATGCTGACGCGTCGTATCTCCGACCTGACGGAGCACCTGAAGACCCACAAGCACGACCACCACAGCCGCCGCGGCCTGCTGATCCTCGTCGGTCAGCGTCGTCGCCTGCTGCAGTACCTGGTGAAGACCGATATCGCGCGCTACCGCACGATCATCGAGAAGCTGGGCATTCGCCGCTAGTCATGCTCTCGAGGCCGGGTCCGCGCAGTCTGGCGGACCCTGCCCACGACACCCACAACTGAATACCGAAACCGGAATCCGGGGCGCCGCGAAAGCATCGTCCGTCGGTCCTCGGTAGTGACCTCCGGGCAGACCCGCCATCGCGGCGGTCGCTCCCGTGGGCCTCGATCGAAGACCGCCACCGGCTGCCTGACGTGTGCGCCCCTGTCAACAGAAACAGGAGGCACCCGTGGAGGGTCCCCAGATCTCAACCGCGCAGGCCGTCATCGACAACGGGTCGTTCGGCACGCGCACCATCACCTTCGAGACCGGCCGCCTGGCCCGCCAGGCCGCCGGCTCCGTCGCCGTGTACCTCGACGACGAGACCATGCTGCTCAGCGCCACCACGGCGGGCAAGTCCCCGAAGGAGCAGTTCGACTTCTTCCCCCTGACGATCGACGTCGAGGAGCGGATGTACTCGATCGGACGCATCCCCGGATCGTTCTTCCGTCGCGAGGGCCGGCCGTCCGAGGACGCGATCCTCACCTGCCGTCTCACCGACCGCCCGCTGCGGCCCACCTTCAAGAAGGGCCTGCGCAACGAGGTCCAGGTCGTCATCACCGTCATGGCGCTCAACCCCAAGGACCTGTACGACGTCGTCGCGATCAACGCCGCGTCCGCGTCGACGCAGATCTCGGGACTGCCGTTCAACGGACCCGTGGGCGCCGTGCGCGTCGCGCTTATCCGCGGCCAGTGGGTCGCCTTCCCGACGTACGAGCAGCTCGAGGAGGCCGTGTTCGACATGGTCGTCGCGGGTCGCATCGCCGGTGACGACGTCGCCATCATGATGGTCGAGGCCGAGGCGACCGTGCGCACGATCGAGCTCATCGCGGGCGGCGCCACCGCACCGACCGAGGAGGTTGTCGCCGAGGGTCTCGACGCATCCAAGGCATTCATCCGCACGCTCTGCGAGACCCAGCTGGAGCTCGCCGCGTCGGCAGCGAAGCCGACGGTGGACTTCCCGATCTTCCTCGACTACGAGGACGACGCATACGACGCCGTCGAGCGGCTGTCCATCGCCGACCTCGGCGAGGCCATGACCATCGTCAGCAAGGCGGACCGCGAGGCGCGCCTCGATGACATCAAGAAGGTCGTGGTCGCCGAGCTCTCCGATCAGTTCGCCGGCCGCGAGAAGGAGCTCAGCGCGGCGCTGCGATCCGTCACCAAGAAGGTCGTCCGCGAGCGCGTGCTGCGCGATCACGTGCGCATCGACGGGCGTGGACTGACCGACATCCGCACGCTGTCTGCCGAGGTCGACGTGCTCCCGCGCGTCCACGGCTCGGCCCTCTTCGAGCGCGGCGAGACCCAGATCCTGGGCGTCACCACCCTGAACATGCTGCGCATGGAGCAGATGGTCGACACGCTGAACCCGGAGAACCGCAAGCGCTACATGCACAACTACAACTTCCCGCCGTACTCCACCGGCGAGACGGGCCGCGTGGGCTCCCCGAAGCGTCGCGAGATCGGGCACGGGGCGCTCGCAGAGCGCGCGCTTCTGCCGGTCCTGCCGTCGCGTGAGGAGTTCCCCTACGCGATCCGCCAGGTGTCCGAGGCTCTCGGCTCCAACGGCTCCACGTCGATGGGCTCGGTCTGCGCGTCCACCATGTCCCTCCTGAACGCCGGCGTGCCGCTGCGCGCACCGGTGGCCGGCATCGCCATGGGCCTGATCTCCGGAGAGGTCGACGGCACGACGGAGTACGTCGCCATCACCGACATCCTCGGTGCTGAGGACGCCTTCGGCGACATGGACTTCAAGGTCGCCGGGACGAAGGAGTTCGTCACCGCCCTGCAGCTCGACACCAAGCTCGACGGTATCCCCGCGTCGGTGCTGGGCGCGGCGCTCCAGCAGGCACGCGACGCGCGCCTGACGATCCTCGAGGTCATGAACGAAGCCATCGACGCCCCTGACGAGATGGCGGCAACCGCGCCGCGCGTCATCAGCATCAAGATCCCGGTCGACAAGATCGGCGAGGTGATCGGTCCGAAGGGCAAGATCATCAACCAGATCCAGGAGGAGACCGGCGCCGACATCACGATCGAGGACGACGGCACGATCTATATCGGCGCCACCGACGGCCCGTCAGCCGAGGCCGCCCGGGCGCAGATCAACCAGATCGCCAACCCGACCATGCCGGAGATCGGCGAGCGCTACCTGGGCACCGTCGTCAAGACGACCGCCTTCGGCGCGTTCGTGTCGCTCATGCCCGGCAAGGACGGCCTCCTGCACATCTCGGAGATCAAGAAGCTGGCCGGCGGCAAGCGCGTCGAGAACGTCGAGGACGTGCTCAAGGTCGGCAGCAAGGTGCAGGTCGAGATCAAGGAGATCGACTCGCGCGGCAAGCTGTCCCTGGTCCCGGTCCTCGAGGGCGGCGACGCAGCCGCCAATGGCTAAGGCTCAGACTCGCACGCTCCTGCGGGAGGGTGACGGCGGACTCGTCCGCCGCACCACCCTCCCGGGGGGGCTGCGGATCATCACCGAGCAGGTGCCGGGCGTCCGCTCCGTCGCCTTCGGTGTTTGGGTCAACGTCGGGTCTCGCGACGAGACCGGCGCGCAGATGGGCTCCGCCCACTACCTGGAGCACCTGCTGTTCAAGGGGACGCACAAGCGCTCCGCCCTGGAGATCTCAGCGTCCATCGAGGCAGTCGGCGGCGACCTGAACGCGTTCACCACCAAGGAGTACACGTGCTACTACGCACGGGTGCTCGACGCGGACCTGCCGCTGGCGATCGACGTCGTCTGCGACGTCGTGACCGATGCTCTGATCCGCACGGCCGACGTCGATGCCGAGCGTGGCGTGATCCTCGAGGAGATCGCCATGCACGACGACGATCCCACGGATCTGGTCCACGACGAGTTCGCCGCCGCGATGTTCGGCGACACGCCGCTGGGGCGCCCCGTCCTGGGCACCATCGAGACGATCGAGGGCATCATCGAGGTCGTCCATCCGCGGCTTCTACACGCGCAACTACCGCCCCGAGTCGATGGTGATCGCGGCGGCGGGCAACCTCGACCACGCGACGGTGGTCCGCCACGTCCGACGGGTCTTCGCCGGAGTGCTCGACGAGACCGTCGATGTGCGCGCGGCCCGACCCGTTCGACGTCCGCGCCCGCACGCGGCCGGCATGAAGGTCACCAAGCGCACGACCGAGCAGGCCAACCTCGTCCTCGGCGTCCCAGGAATCACGCGCAGCGACGACCGTCGCTACGCCCTCTCGGTGCTGTCCACCGCGTTCGGCGGCGGCATGAGCAGCCGACTGTTCCAGGAGGTGCGCGAGAAGCGCGCCCTGGCCTACTCCGTCTACTCGTACTCCCAGGGCTACGCCGACGACGGGCTGTTCGGCGTCTACGTCGGATGCCTCCCGGCCAAGGTCGACACGGTCATCGACGTCTGCCTGACCGAGATGCAGCGACTGGCCGAGCACGGGCTGACGGCCGACGAGATCGCGCGCGGCAAGGGACAGGTCCGTGGCGGCACCGTCCTCGGCCAGGAGGACACCGGCGCGCGGATGACCCGTATCGCCAAGAGCGAGCTCCACGACGAGCCGCTGCATGACGATCGATGACCTGCTGGGGCACGTGGATCGGGTCACCTCGGATGACATCCGCTCGGTGGCCCGCGACATCCTGACGGCACCCGCGACGCTGGCCGTGATCGGACCGTTCGACGAGACGACGACGTTCAACGCGGTCGGCTGACCGGCGATAAGTATCCTTCCCACATGATCAAGGTCGGAGTGGTCGGCGCCAAGGGGCGCATGGGACAGGCGGTCGTCGAGGCCGTGAACGAGGCGAGCGACTGCCGGCTCGTGGCGGCCGTCGACATCGGCGTGCCGCCGACGGCCCTCTCGCAGGCCGGCGCCGAGGTGGTCGTCGACTTCAGCACGATCGATGCGGTCATGCGCACCCTGAAGGTGTGCATCGCCAACGGCGTCCACTGCGTGGTGGGCACGTCCGGATTCGACGACGTGCGGCTGGCGCAGGTGCGCGAGTGGTGCGAGGCGAATCCCTGCCGTCGGCGTCCTGATCGCTCCGAACTTCGGCATCGGCGCCGTGCTGATGATGCGCTTCGCGCAGATGGCTGCGCCGTACTTCGACTCGGCCGAGGTCATCGAGCTCCATCACCCGGACAAGGCCGATGCGCCGTCCGGTACCGCTACGCACACTGCCCGACTGATCGCGGCGGCGCGGTCCGGTCTCCCGCCGCAGCCGGACGCGACGACGCATGAGGTCGACGGTGCACGGGGAGCCGTCATCGATGGCGTGCACGTCCACTCGGTGCGCGCCCGTGGGCTGGTCGCCCATCAGGAGGTCATCCTCGGCGACCGAGGAGAGACCCTGACCATCCGGCATGACTCCCTCGACCGGGCCGTCGTTCATGCCCGGCGTGCTGTACGGCATCCGAAACGTGCATCGGCATCCGGGTCTCACGGTCGGCCTCGCCGACTATCTCGACCTCGGCACGTGAGGTGACGTCCCGCACGCTTGCCTGGATCCTGGCGGGCGCGGTCTCGGCCTACCTGGTGCTGGTGGCCTGGCGGGCGTGGGCGCTGGTGAGCACGGGCGACCCGGTGCCGGTCGCGCTCGGCCTCAGCGTGATCGTCATCCCGTTGATCGGCGTGTGGGTCCTGTGGCGCGAGATGCGGTTCGGCATCGAGAGCCAGCGACTGGGCAGGGAGCTGGCCTCGCAGGGCGGACTCCCCGTCGATGACCTGCCGCGCATGCCGTCCGGCCGAGTGGTTCGCGAGGCGGCCGACGCCCGGTTCGCCGAATACGAGAGTCAGGTGCAGCAGCACCCCGACGACTGGCGCTGCTGGTTCCGGCTGGCGGTCGGATACGACGACGCCCGAGATCGGAAGCGAGCCCGTCACGCGATGCGCCGGGCCATCGCGCTCTACGAGTCCTGACTCCAGCGCTCGAGGCGCAGTCTCGCCATGTCGAACGCCTCCGGCCGCAGCCACAGGTCCGGCGACGACGCGTACACGTGCGTGGCGAGGGACCGTCCGTCCCGCGTCGTGACGCTCACCCGGGTCCCGTCGACACGCAGCGGCATGCCGAGGAAGGGGCAGGGGCGACTGTCGGTCGACACGGACGCCACCTCGGTCCAGGCGACGCTGGTGCGGCGCAGGGTCGTCTCGATCAGCAGGCCGTCGTCGTTGACATAGGTGCCCACCACCCAGCCGCGAAGGACCAGCACGAGGCCCGTGGCGACGACCGCTGCGCCCACGACGGTGAGTGGGGTGAGGCCGACCGCCACGCCGCCCATGATCATCGACCCGGTGGCCGTGACGACGGCGATGCGTCAGGACCAGGAGCGCGGCGATGCGGATCGGACCTCGCGACGCCACCCGGATGCGGCGCACCTGCCGGTAGTCGGCGTCGAGCGGCGCATTCGGGTCGGGCTTGCCCCAGAGGAACCCGAAGATGGGCTTGCGGGGCTCGGTCATGCCGCAACTCCGGAGGCGCGCAGCAGGGCAGCCGTGGCTGCCGACACCAGGACGACGACCAGGAAGGGCGCCCGCAGGAGGAGGGCGACGACCGCCGCGGCCACGCCGGCCAGCCGGGCGTCGATGACGAGCGTCTGTCCGACGGCGAACGTCTGCACCGCGACGAGGGCGGCCAGCAGCGCGACGGGCAGGAGGCCCGAGATGCGGCGGACGCGGGCGTCGTCCAGGACCCGCGTGGGGAGCAGGTAGCCGACGATCTTCGCGAGGTAGCAGCCGATGGAGCCGGCCAGCACGGCGGTCCAGATCATGATCGCCGTCCCAGGAGGGCCGCCGCGGCGACGGCCACCAGCCCCGCGCACAGGACCGGGATGCCCGGGGAGAGCACGGGAGTGAGGGCAAGGGCAACGACCGCGGCGGAGACCGCCACGGCCCACATCGTGCGGTCGACCAGGCGCGGCCACAGCAGGGCGATGAAGCCGGCGGGGATGGCGGCGTCGAGCCCGAGCGTCGCGGGGTCGTCGATCGCGGCGGCGCCCAGGGCACCCACCAGGGTGCCGAGATTCCACAGCACGAACACGGCAAGCCCGGTGCTCCAGAACGCACGGCGCGCTGCGCTCCGCGGTGCAGGATGGGCCAGGGCCATGGCGGTCGACTCGTCGATCGTCAGCTGGGCGGCAGCGAGCCGCCGCACTCCGGACACCCGGAGCACCGGGGCCATGCTCAGCGCGTAGAGCCCATTTCGCGCGCCAAGGAGCCAGGCGGTGAGCACCGCGGCAACGACCCCGCCACCGGCTCCGAGGACACCGACGAGGGCGAACTGCGATGCGCCGGTGAACATCAGCAGCGACAGCGCCTGGGCCTGGAGCGGCGCCACTCCGCTGGCCACGCTGATGGCGCCGAACGACAGGCCGTAGGCCCCGGTCGCCACGCCGATTCCGACGGCGTTGGAGGTGATCGTCCGGCGGTGGGCGGGCGTGCAGCTCGAGGTCGACCACGTAGGGACGCTATCGCCCGCCCATCGGACCGGATGCGCCCGGTGGGATGTGCGACGCTTCGCGCATGGACGCGCGGATCGGGGGGGCGGCGCCCGGCGGCGCCGCGCGACCCCCTCACGGCATACGCCGTCGTCGTCCGTGGACTCACCTCGCTGGCGCTGGTGTGGCAGGGACTGTGGATCGCGGCGGAGCCGAGGCTGTGGCCGTCGCAGCAGGAGACGGTGGCCCTGTCCATCGCCCTGGCCCTGCCGCTCATCGCCTGGCTGGCCATGCTCGCCGCCCAGCTCCGTGGATCGGCCCGGTTCAGGGCGATCACGCGCGGCGCCGACGTGCTCGTCCTGGTGGCCGCCACACTCGTCCTGCTCGTGGCCACGGCCGTCTCGGACGGGCGGGACTGGGCGGCCGCCACCCACCTTGCCGTCCTGGCGGTCGGCCTGCCCGGCCTGCTGTTCCGGGTTCGGGTAGCCGTCGTCGTGTTCGCGGGAGTGCTGCTGGCCCAGGTCGTCATCATGTTCCTGCTGCCGCTCGGTGCCTGGAACGGCGGGTTCGAGCGGGAGATCCTGCTCGATCCGCTGCTGGTGCTGTCGTCGGGCGTCGTCACGATGGCCGCGCGCTACGCCCTGACCCGCGACGCCCTTCGGGCCGACTCCGCTGCGGCACAGGCGGTGCGAGCGGAGCGGGAGCGGCGGACGACCGAGGGCGTGGGCGCCATGGTGCGGAGGCAGGAGCTGCTCCTGCACGAGACGGTGCTCAACACGCTGACGGCCATCGACCGGGGCGGCCTCACGTCGACGCCCGAGCTGCGGGCCCGACTCGTGGACCGCTGCCGCGAGTCCGCGTCGGTACTCCGCGACCTGCGGGGCAGCGCGGCGGAGCGTCCCGCCGCCGCGTCCGGCAACGTCGACCTGCGCGCGACCCTCCAGGGCTCCCTGCTGGACCTGGACTCCGCCGGCGTGAGCGTCGAGGTCGACTGCGACTCGCTCGACGGCGTGCCCACCGAGGTGTACGCGGCGTTTCGAACGGCGGTGCGCGAGGCGCTCAGCAACGTCGTCCGCCATGCCCGGGCCAGATCCGTGTGGCTGACCGTCCGACTCGAGCGGCTCGGCGACGAGACGCACGTCACGGCGGACGTCCGCGACGACGGCGTCGGGATTCGATCCGGGCGGGGCCCCGAGCGCTACGGCTTGAGCGACGCCATCTCGATGCCCATCTCGCAGGTCGGAGGGCTGGCACGGGTCGATTCGATTCCGGGTGACGGGACGACCGTCCACCTGGAATGGCGCTCGGACGCCCGCGTGGCTGCCCGACGCGCTACGGCCCGTCGGCACCCGGATTCGCGGTGCCCGTGCTGGCGGTCTTCGGGCTCTACTCGCTCTCGGCCTTCATCCTGACCTGGCACGACTACGAGATCCCGGCGCTCGGCCTGCTCGCATTCGCGATCTTCGCGGGGGCCGGCGGACTGCTGATCTGGGGATCCCGGGCCGGACAGCTGCCCTGGTGGATCGTCGTGGTCGTGATCGGCGTCAGCCCGCTGGTCTACCGGCTCCAGCAGATGGGCAACGCGGGAGCCGGGCCCGAGAGCGTGGACTGGGCGTCCGGCGGCGATCACCGCCCTGTTCCTGGTCGTCGCCGGCATCGGCCCTCCGTGGGCCTGGCTGACCGTCCTCGTCTCGTGGGTCCTGATCCAGGGGGACGTCCTCGGCGAACTGGTCAGCCCGGGAACGGCGATCATCCTGGGTGGGGCGCTCTTCGGCCGCAGCACCCGCCGCAATTCCGCCTCGTCAGCGCGGTTCGCCGCCGACCAGCTCAGCGAGCAGACGGCGTTGGCCGTGGCGCGCGAGAGCGTCGCCCGACTCAGGCGACGCTATGGAGCGCTGCGCGAGTCGCGGGCCATCGAGCTGCTCGACGGCATCGCCGAGGGATCCCTCGATCCCGACGATCCGCAGGTGCAGGCGTGGGCGGCGATCGAGGAGCGCTTCGTCCGCACCGTGATCAGGGTGGACCCGTCGGTCGACGCCGTCCATGCGCTCGCCACGTCCCTCGCCGTCCGGGCCCGGCGCCGCGGGGTGTTCCTGGATGTCGACCTGGCGTCCACGGAGGCGGCCCGATCGTGGGACGGATCGGGCAGTAGGCCATCATTCGTACACGCAGTTGAGGCGTCGATACCGGGCGAGGTCGCCCGGCTCTCGGCCCGCACTGAAGGTGATTCGTTCGTGATTCGGCTGCTTGCGCCGATCGCTCGGGGGAGACGAGAGGACATGACCGCACTGCCCGTTCCCGGGGTCATCCTGGATCCTGCGGATCCGGACGATCCGTCGATGCTCTGGGAGGTACGCCAGCCGGTGGGTGGGGACCGGTGAGCCCGAGGTCGTCCGGCGCCGGTGCCCCCATGCGCCTGGCCCTCGTCGATGACCATGAGCTGGTCCGCGAGGGCCTGCGGGCGCTGATCGTGGCTCATGACGAGGACGAGGTCGACATCGTCTACTCCGGCGACTCGATCGCCGCCGCGCTGGCCAGCGGGCCGGGGGTCGTCCTCCTCGACGTGAACCTCGGCGCCGGGTCGGACCCGGTCGGGGTCAACACGCGTGCCTTCACCACGGCGGGCATTCCCGTCCTGCTGATCAGCGCCTTCGACGACGCGCCGGCGGTGCGCGCCGGACTCAAGTCCGGGGCGCTGGGGTTCATCCCGAAGCGGGTGTCGTACGACACCCTGATCGAGGCCCTTCGCACGGCGGCCGGCGGCGAGCTGTTCCTGTCGGTCGACCTGGCCTCGATGCTGGCCACCGCGAACGACCGCCCCGAGTTGAGCCCACGCGAGCTCGACGCCCTGCGCCTCTACGCGTCCGGCCTGAAGCTGGCGGCCGTCGCGCACCGCATGGGCATCTCGCCGCACACGGCGAAGGAGTACCTCGACCGCGTACGCGCCAAGTACTCCCAGGTCGGTCGTCCGGCGCGCACGCGGACGGAGCTGTACGCGGCGGCGAGCCGCGACGGACTGCTCGATGAGGATCCGCGCCCGTAGTCACGCGGCGCAGCGGTCCCCCCCGATGGGGACAGCAATTCGTGGCACGTCGAACCGGGATGCGAAAGCATCGAGTATCCGGCGAGCGCGGGGGACTCGCCGGATACGTCATTGCCGTGCGACCGCCCCCGGCACGGGGTGCATCACGCCAGCGCGGTGACCAGTCGGACCTCGCGCACGAGCATCTCGGACCCATCCGGGGCGACGCCCACGAGCACGTCACGGTAGGCGCTGTCCGGTCCGAACCCGGCGCCCTGCAGGTAGGCCCGGCGCTCCTCGTCGTCGAGCGGGCACCACGCGATCAGCACCGTGCTGCCGGCGGCCGTGGCGTGGTCGGCCGTCGCGGCCAGCAGCCGCGCGCCGTGGCCCTGTCCGGTGCGCTCGGGATCGATCTCGAGTGCCAGCAGTTCACCGGTGCTCGTATCGGCATCCGGATCCTGGCTCGGACCCAGTGCGGCGAAGCCCACGATGACGTCGGCGTCGACCGCGACGAGCAGGCGGTGCGCTCGGGTGGGCGGGTTCAGGATGCCGCTGGCCCACGTCATGGCGAGATCTGCGGGGACCATCAGGTCGAGCGCCTCGGCCGGAAGGAGTCCGTCGAACCGGTGACGCCAGGACGCCAGGTTGATGCGGGCGATGTCGTCGACATCGCTGGTGCGGGCCAGTCGCACGCCGGAGGTTGCCATGCGGGTCATTCTTGCGGACCGGTCCGCGCGCGTCGGTAGGGTGGCCCGTGACGGAGTCAGACGAGATCAGCTTCCGAAGCGATGTGACGGTCGAGCTCGTCCGGGCCAGCGCCAGCGACGCCGATGTCATCTTCGCGGCCCGGGTCTCGACGGCGGGCGAGCAGTCGCTCGAGGACGTCGACGCGGACGCGAGCCGATCGGCCGGGCTCATCAACTACCTGATGCGCGATCGGCACGGCAGCCCGTTCGAGCACAACTCCATGACGTTCTTCGTGCGTGCCCCGATCTTCGTGTGGCGCGAGCACATGCGACACCGCATCGCGAGCTACAACGAGGAGTCCGGGCGCTACCGGCAGCTCGAGCCGGTGTTCTACGTCCCCGACCGCGATCGTCCCGTCGTGCAGGTGGGCAAGACGGGTGCGTACGAGTTCCTGCCCGGCACGGACGAGATGTACGACCTGATCGACCACGACATGCGTGCCTCCTGCGCCGCTTCGTATCAGGCCTACCAGCGGATGCTCGACGCCGGCATCGCCCGTGAGGTGGCCCGGATGGTGCTTCCGGTCTCGATCTACTCCAGCGCCTACGTGACCCTCAACGCCCGGTCCCTGATGAACTTCCTGTCGCTGCGGCGCAAGGTGGACGGCTCCCACTTCCCGTCGTACCCGCAGCGGGAGATCGAGATGGTTGCCGAGCGGTACGAGGCCGAGTGGTCACGGCTGATGCCGCTGACCCACGCGGCCTTCGTCAAGAACGGCCGCGTCTCTCCCTAGCGGCTACCGATAGCCTTGGGCCATGCCCGGTCCCACGACAGCCCACAGCCCCTTCGGCGTCATGCTGACGGCGATGATCTCGCCCTTCCTCGCGGACGGCTCACTGGACCTCGACGGCGCCCAGCGCCTCGCCGTCCACCTCGTCGACGACCTGCGCCACGACGGCCTCGTGGTCAACGGCACGACGGGGGAGTCCGCCGACCAAGACCGACGAGGAGGACATCGCGGTCCTGCGCGCGGTCCTGGCGGCCGTGGGCGACCGGGCGACGATCATCGCCGGGGTCGGCACGAACGACACAGCCCACTCGGTCGAGGCGGCCAGGGCCGCCGCCCGAGCCGGGGCGCACGGCGTCATGGCCGTCAGTCCGTACTACAACCGGCCCCCGCAGGCCGGCCTGGTGCGCCACTTCCACGCGATTGCGGACGCGACCGACCTGCCCATGCTCACCTACGACATCCCGAAGCGCACCGGGGTCGCGATCGAGCTCGACACGATGCAGCGCATCGCCGAGCATCCCCGGATCATCGCGAACAAGGACGCCAAGGGCGACCTCGACTTCGCGCAGTGGGGGATGGCCACGACCGGCCTGGCGTGGTACTGCGGTGACGACATCCTCAACCTCCCCCTGCTTGCCCTAGGTGGCGCGGGCATGATCTCGGTCGTGGGCCACCTGGTCGGCGACCGGTTGAAGGACATGGCCGAGGCCCTGTGGTCCGGCCAGCCACAGCGAGCCGCCGAGATCAACGCGGCCCTGCTGCCGGTCTACACCGGCTGCTTCCGCACCCAGGGCGTCATCCTGACCAAGGCGGCACTCGAGATGCAGGGCTGGCCCGCCGGCCCGGTGCGCCTGCCCCTGGTGGACGCCACGGACGAGCAGCGGACCACGCTTCGCGCCGACCTCGCCCACGGCGGCGTCATCGGCTTCACCGCATGAGCCATCCCCATCTGCCCGCGCCGCCGCCCCTGGCCGACGGAGCGCTGCGCATCTTCGCCCTCGGCGGTCTCGGCGAGATCGGGCGCAACATGACGGTCTTCGAGTTCGCCGGACGGCTTCTCATCGTCGACTGCGGGGTGCTCTTCCCCGAGGAGTCCCAGCCGGGCATCGACCTCATCCTTCCCGACTTCGGTCCCATCATCGACCGGCTCGACGACGTCGAGGCGGTCGTCCTCACCCACGGCCACGAGGACCACATCGGGGCCCTGCCGTACCTCCTCCGAAACCGGCGCGACATCCCGATCATCGGATCTCGGCTGACGCTGGCGCTGGTGGAGGCGAAGCTGCGCGAGCATCGGATCCCGCCCATCACGATGGACGTGAAGGAAGGCCAGCGCGAGCAGATCGGTCCGTTCTCGGTGGAGTTCCTCGCCGTCAACCACTCGATCCCCGACGCGATGGCACTGGCGATCCGCACGCCGGCAGGTGTCGTCCTGCACACCGGCGACTTCAAGATGGACCAGTTGCCCCTCGACGGCCGCATCACCGACCTGAACGGTTTCGCCCGCATCGGCGACGAGGGCGTCGACATCCTGATGATCGACAGCACCAACGCCGAGGTGCCGGGCTTCGTGCCCAGCGAGCGCGACATCCTGCCGGTGCTCGATGCCGTGTTCCTCCGGGCCGAGGGCCGGATCATCGTCGCCTCGTTCGCCTCGCACATCCACCGGGTCCAGCAGATCATGGACATGGCGGCCCTGCACGGTCGCCGGGTGGCGATCGTCGGCCGGTCGATGATCCGCAACATCTCCGTGGCGAGGGACCTCGGGTACCTCAAGGTGCCGGGCGGACTCGTGGTGACCGCGGAGGAGCTCGCTGGACTCCCGGACGACGAGGCGGTGCTCATCTGCACCGGATCGCAGGGCGAGCCGATGGCCGTCCTGTCCCGCATCGCCAACCGTGACCATGCGATCTCGGTGGGCGACCACGACACCGTGATCCTGGCCTCGTCGCTGATCCCGGGCAACGAGAACGCCGTCAACCGCGTGGTCAACGGCCTGGCCCGGCTGGGGGCGCACATCGTGCACAAGGGCAATGCACTGGTGCACGTGTCCGGGCACGCAGCGGCAGGGGAGCTGCGATACGTCTACAACGTCGTCAAGCCCAAGCACGTCATCCCGGTGCACGGCGAGTGGCGGCACATGAGGGCGAACGCCGAGATCGCGACGAGCGTCGGCATCGAGCCGCACCGCGTCCTGCTGGCGGACGACGGGATGGTGATCGACCTGGTCGACGGCGATGCGTCCATCGTCGGGTATGTGCCCGTGGGTTTCGTGTACGTGGACGGCGCGGGCGTCGGCGACGTCACCGAGACGTCGCTCAAGGACCGCAGGGTGCTCGGCGAGGAGGGCTTCATCTCCATCTTCGTCGCGATCGACATCGTGGATGCGAAGGTCGTGGCCGGGCCCGAGATCCACATCCGCGGCTTCGGTGCCGAGGACGAGCTCATGGCGCCGCTGATGGCGCAGGTGACCCGGGCGATCGAGACGGCCCTGGCCGACGGGCTCGACGACACCCACGAACTGCAGCAGCGAATCCGCCGGACCGTCGGCAAGTGGATCAGCACGACGCACCGCAGGCGCCCGATGATCATCCCGGTGGTGGTCGAGGCCTAGCGAGGAGCGAGCGTGAGCGAGTCCCGGAGCGGGGCCGGTGGGCTCGAGGCCTAGCGAGGAATGAGCGGAGCGAGTCCCGGAGCGGGGCAGCCGGGATTCGGTACGGGCGTGGCGCGTGTGACTACCGTTACCAGTGAGGTCTGACAGGTACGCTGCGAATCATGGCTTCCCGCACGTCCGCTCCGGCGCGCCCGGCCCGCGGATCCTCCCGCACCCGCTCGACCACCGCTGCGCGCCCGGACTCGGCGTCCCCGCGAAAGGCGCCCGCGAAAGGCGTCCGCACGCAAGTCGGCCCCGCGCAAGGCACCCACGCGCCATGCACCTCGGCGCAAGGCGAGTGCTCCGCGGCGCCCATCACGCCCCGGACCGCTGGTGCGGGCCGTCGTGGCGGTCGGCAGGCTCCTGCGGGCCATCTGGCTGGGGATCGCCCTGTCGCTGGGGACCGTTGCCCGAGCGCTCGGCCGGGGAGCGCGCGACCTGGATCCGGCCCACCGACGCGACGGACTGGGGCTGGTGCTCGTCGGCGGTGCCGCAGCCCTGGTCGCCGCCACCTGGTTCGGAGTGGACGGCTGGTTCGTGTCCTGGGCGAGCATGGTCGCGACGTCGGTCGTCGGGGCCCTCGACTGGCTCGTTCCGTTGCTGCTGCTCGGACTGGCCTGGCGCTTCCTGCGTCACCCGGACGACAACGCCACCACCGGTCGCCTGGTCATCGGCAGCGCCGCCACCCTGGTCGGCGCCATCGGCATGTGGCACCTCGCCGCTGGGGCTTCCACCCCGAGCGACGGGGCGGAGGCCATGGCTGCTGGAGGAGGCGTGCTGGGCTGGCTGGCGACCGCCCCGATCGTCGCTGCGGTCGGGCCAATCGTCACCGGCCTGGTCCTGGTGCTGCTCATGCTGTTCGGCGTCCTGGTTCTGACCGCAACGTCGTTGGCGTCGCTGCGGGCGGGGACGGCCGCCGTCGTCGCCCGTGTGTTGGGGGTCCTTCGCGGCCGCGCCACTGCCCCGAGTGAGCCGTCCGTCGTGACCGTCGAGGACGAGGTCGCCCACGCACCCGCGTTCCCGCCGCTCGACGACGATCCCGAGCAGGTGACGACGACACTGCACCCGACCCACCACACGACGGGACTCGACACGACCATCCTCGAGGACGACGACCGGCCTGCGGCCATCCTGATGGCCGGCATGTCGTCGGCGCAGCTGGCCGACCACGACGAGCCGGAGCAGGACGATCCTCCCGAGCCGGCCGCGAGCCATCCGGCACGCAGCGAGACAGTGGTCATCGCGGCCTCCGGCACGGCGCCGGCCGCGTCGGCGCCGCGCCAGCTCACCATCCCACGCCGTTCGTCGTACGTCCTGCCCAAGCGCGACCTGCTCAAGACCGGGGCGGCCCACAAGACGGCCACCAAGGCCAACGAGCACGTCGTCGCCGCGCTCACCGAGGTCATGGAGCAGTTCGGCATCGACGCCCAGATCACCGGATTCATGCGCGGCCCGACCGTCACCCGCTACGAGATCGAGCTCGGGCCGAGCGTCAAGGTCGAGCGCGTGACGGCCCTGAGCAGGAACATCGCCTATGCAGTGGCGAGTGCCGACGTCCGGATCCTCAGCCCGATCCCCGGCAAGAAGGCGATCGGCGTGGAGATCCCCAATACCGACCGCGAGCTGGTCGTGCTGGGCGACGTGCTCCGCAGCAGCGCAGCGGTCAGCGACCACCATCCGCTGGCGGCCGCGCTGGGCAAGGACGTCGAGGGCGGCTTCGTGATGGCGAACCTGGCCCGGATGCCGCACCTGCTCGTCGCGGGAGCGACGGGGGCCGGGAAGTCCAGCTGCATCAACAGCCTCATCACGTCGATCCTCATGCGGGCGACGCCGGAGGAGGTGCGGATGATCCTCGTGGACCCCAAGCGGGTCGAGCTGTCGGCGTACGAGGGCGTGCCGCACCTGATCACGCCGATCATCACGAACCCGAAGAAGGCGGCTGACGCCCTCCAGTGGGTCGTCAAGGAGATGGACCGGCGCTACGACGACCTCGCGCACTTCGGATATCGGCACGTCGACCAGTTCAACAAGGCGGTCCGGGCCGGCAAGGTGAAGCCGCTGCCCGGCAGCGAGCGCGTCATCGAGCCGTACCCGTACCTCCTGATCATCGTCGACGAGCTCGCCGACCTCATGATGGTCGCCCCCCGCGACGTCGAGGACGCGATCGTGCGCATCACCCAGCTGGCGCGCGCCGCCGGCATCCACCTGGTGCTCGCGACCCAGCGACCCAGCGTCGATGTCGTGACGGGCCTGATCAAGGCGAACGTCCCGAGCCGCCTGGCCTTCGCGACCTCGAGCGTCACCGACAGTCGCGTCATCCTCGACCAGCCCGGAGCGGAGAAGCTGGTGGGCCAGGGCGACGGGCTCTTCCTGCCGATGGGCGCGAACAAGTCGATGCGCATCCAGGGCGCCTTCGTCTCGGAGGCGGAGATCAAGGCCGTCGTCGCGCACTGCAAGGAGCAGTCGCAGACGCAGTACCTCGACGAGGTCGTCGCGGCGCCGACGACCTCGCGCGAGGTCGACGAGGAGATCGGCGACGATCTCGACATCCTGCTCCAGGCCGTCGAGCTCGTCGTGTCGACGCAGTTCGGCTCGACCTCCATGCTCCAGCGCAAGCTTCGCGTCGGGTTCGCCAAGGCCGGCCGCCTCATGGACCTGATGGAGACCCGCGGGGTGGTGGGCCCGAGCGAGGGTTCCAAGGCCCGTGACGTGCTCGTCAAGCCCGACGACCTGCCGGGCCTGCTCCTTCTCCTGCGGGGCGAATCGGAGTAGCGGCGCGTCCTCGAGCGGCCGTCGTTCGGCTGTGCAATCGCGCTGGCCCGCCATACGATGATGCACACAACACCACCAGGAGGCCTGATGTCCGCAGGGAACATGCTCAACGCGGCGCGAGTCGCGCGCGGTATGTCCCTCGAGGACCTCGCGGATTCGACGAAGCTGCGCGCCTCGATCCTCGCCGCGATGGAGCAGGACGACTTCAGCCACTGCGGCGGCGAGGTGTATGCCCGCGGCCAGTTGCGGGCGATGGCGCCCGTCCTGGGCCTGGACCCCGACGAGCTCGTCGCCGCATTCAACAGCGGACTGGGTGCGCGCCCGATCGACTGACTGTGGCCTTCCGTAGTCTTGGACGGTGTCCGAGACAATCGACGTCGTGCCCAGTGCCGCTCCGGTGACGCAGAGTCTGCCAGTGACGCAGAGCCCTCCGGTGACGCCGAGCCCCCAGGCCACCCAGAAGGTCGCCGTGCTCACCCTGGGCTGCGCGCGCAACGAGGTCGACTCCGAGGAGATGGCCGGCCGACTGGCTGCCAACGGATGGGAGATCGTCGACGACCCCGAGAGCGCCGACGCGGTGCTGGTCAACACCTGCGGCTTCGTAGAGGTGGCCAAGAAGGACTCGATCGATGCGATCCTCGCCGTCGCCGATCTCAAGGACGGGGTGAACGGACCGCGGTCGGTCGTGGCGGTCGGCTGCCTGGCCGAGCGCTACGGGCGTGACCTGGCCGAGTCGCTGCCCGAGGCCGACGCGGTCCTCGGCTTCGACGACTATCCCGACATCGGCGAGACCCTGCGACGCATCGTGGCCGGCGAGCCGCACGTGCCGCACGTACCCACCGACCGTCGCCAACTGCTGCCGATCTCCCCGGTGGACCGGCCGGCGGCATCGGGGTCCGTCCCCGGCCACGGCGACGCGTTCCCCGCGACGGATGACCAGGATGATGACAGGCCCGGCGGCTGGCGGCCCCCCGTGCTCCGACGGCGCCTCGACGGCAGCCCGGTTGCCCCGGTCAAGCTCGCGTCCGGCTGCGATCGACGCTGCACGTTCTGCGCCATCCCGTCGTTCCGCGGATCATTCGTGTCGCGTCCACCCCTCGACGTGGTCTCCGAGATCGCCTGGCTGACCGGAGAGGGCGTGCGCGAGGTCATCCTGGTCAGCGAGAACTCGACGTCGTACGGCAAGGACCTCGGCGACCTGCGCCTGCTCGAGGGGCTCCTGCCCCGCATCGGCGCCGACACCGCGATCCGGCGCGTTCGCGTCGCCTACCTGCAGCCGGCGGAGGTGCGGCCCGACCTCCTCCTCGCCATCGCGTCGACCCCGGTCGTCGCCCCGTACTTCGACCTGTCCTTCCAGCATGCGAGCCCGACGGTACTGCGTCGGATGCGGCGCTTCGGCGGACGCGAGGCCTTCTTGGACCTGGTGGAGCGGATCCGCACGCTGTCGCCCACCGCCGGCATCCGCAGCAATGTCATCGTGGGATTCCCGGGCGAGACCCGGGAGGAGTTCGACGAGCTGCTGGAGTTCCTGGCCCAGGCCCGGCTCGACGCCGTCGGCGTGTTCGGCTACAGCGACGAGGATGGCACCGAGGCGGTCGACCTGCCCGGCAAGATCGACGCCGATGTCATTCGCGAGCGCGTGGAGATCGTGACGGCCCTGGTCGACGAGGTCATGGCGCAGCGCGCCGAGGATCGCATCGGCGAGATCGTCGAGGTGCTGGTCGAGTCGCTGGAGTTCGACGACGACGAGCGCCCGGTGGCGATCGGCCGGGCCGGGCACCAGGGGCCCGACGACGCGGCCACCGTCATCCGGCTCGACGGGGACCCGACGTCCGTGGACGTGGCCGTGGGCGACCTGATCCGCGCGGTGGTCACGGACGTCGAGGGCGTGGACCTGCTGGCCCAACCGGTCGCGCTCGACGCATGAAGCCACCGATTCCCGACCGCGCCGCCGATCCGGTGGGCGATGCCCCCCTCGTCAACCTGCCCAACGCCCTGACGATGCTGCGGGTCCTGTGCGTCCCGCTCCTCGCGGTTCTGCTGGCGGCTGACGACGGCCAGCTGGGCACGGCCCGTGATGCGGCGGCGGTCGTCTTCGTCCTGGCGTCCATCACCGACCTCATGGACGGCGCGATCGCCCGCCGGTACGGGCTGGTCACCACCTTCGGCAAGGTCGCCGACCCGATCGCCGACAAGGCGCTCACCGGCGTCGCGCTCATCGGACTGTCGCTGCTCGGAGACCTGTCGTGGTGGGTCACCGGGATCATCCTGGCCAGGGAGATCGGCGTGACCGCCCTGCGGTTCTGGGTCATCGAGCACGGGGTCATCCCGGCGAGCCGGGGCGGCAAGGCCAAGACGCTCGCCCAGACCGTGGCCATCACGATGTACCTGGCCGACGTGCCCGTCGAATGGTGGGATGCGGCCAGCGCCGTGGTCATGGCGATCGCCGTGGTCCTGACGATCGTGACGGGCATCGACTACGTCGTCCGGGCGGTGCGCCTGCGCCGGCAGCCCATCGCCACCAAGACCAACCTGGGCGTGCACCGTGCCTGAGGTGTCTGCGGACGCGGCGTCCATCATCGGCGCCTGCAACGCCCGGGGGCTGACCATAGCGACCGCCGAGTCCATCACGGCCGGTCTCGTCTCGGCCACCCTGGCCGAGGTCCCCGGCTGCTCAGCGGTGCTCCGGGGCGGCATCGTCGCCTATCAGGCCGACGTCAAGCGGGATCTGCTCTCAGTGTCCGACGCGGACCTCGCGCGAGGCGTGGTCAGCGAGGCGGTCGCGCGGGCCATGGCCATCGGGGCGGCCGGCAGCCTGGCCGCGGACGTGGGGATCGGCACGACGGGAGTCGCCGGGCCCGATCCGCACGATGGCGAGCCGGTCGGGTCCGTCTGGGTCGCCGTATCCGGCCCCTGGGGCGTGACGACCCGGCACCTGCAGGCGTCCGGCACCCGTGCCGGGATCCGACGTCAGACCGTCCTGGCATGCTTCGACCTGCTGGCCGAAGGGCTCGGCAGCAGCCCGGCGTAGCCACCGGCCGGGAATAGTGCCGGTCCGATCGGTGTTCGGGCTGGCAGGAACCCGCAGCGGGCGCACGCCGTCCAACGCAGGTAATGTACGAGGCGTAGCACGTCGGTCATGAGGCCTCGCACGTCATGGAATGGGCAACGACCGCGGAAGCCGCGAAGGGAGGGCACATGATCGTCCTACGACAGGTCATCGGCGACGAACTGCGTCGCCGGCGGCAGGATCAGGGGCGCACGCTGCGTGACGTCTCCGGCGCGGCCGCCGTCTCCCTGGGGTACCTCTCCGAGGTGGAGCGGGGTCAGAAGGAGGCATCCAGCGAGTTGCTGGCCGCCATCTGCGGAGCCCTCGAGGTGTCCCTGTCCGACGTCCTCGCGTCCGTGAGCACTCAGGTCGCCGTCGCGGAGACCGCGACGCCCTCGTTCTCTCCCGTCTAGACCAGAGCCCTGGCCGCGCCCTGGCACCTACGCGACCTGGCTCCGACACCCCCCGGCCGGCTACGCGATGCGGGTCCTCGGTGCCCGAAACCCTCGAGGCGTGGGCAGGAAGCCGGCGGCCCGCAGTGCCACGGCCACGGGGTGCCCCTCGGCCAGCGAGGCGCCATTGACCCGCGTGATCACCCCGCGGCCGGTGCCCGCACCGCACAGCGCCCGTGCGGCCACCAGCAGCAGGTCGGGGTCGTCGGTCCAGGCGAGCAGCGAGGCACCGCCCCGCTCCAGGTACATGGCCGGCTCCCCGTCGATCAGCACGATCAGCGCGCCCGCCTTGCGCCCCGGGCGATGGGTCACGTCCGGGCCCGCGAGCGGGGGCCACGGCAGCGCCGCGCCGTAGGCACTCGCCGGGTCGGTAGCCGCGAGCACGAACGCCACGGGACCGGCCGGGGATGTGCGGCGCGGCTCGGCCCGGAGGCGGTCCACGGCTGCCGGAAGGGTGAACTGCGCAGCCCCGAGCCCCTCGACAGCGTACGTCCGTCGGCAGCGTCCGGCGTCCTCGAACGCCGAGAGCACGCGGTACGTCGCCGCGAATCCCCCCTCGATCCGCTCTGACATGACGCTGCCGCGGGTGACGACGCCGTATCGATCCAGAAGAGCGTCGCCGACGGCGCGAGCGCGTTCTGTCGGGCTCGACGCGAGCGGGGGCAGAGCCGACCAGCGGCCGGCGGCCGCCGGCGGACCCGCCCGATGGGGCAGTGACAGGCGACCCCGCCGACCGCGCGGACTCGCTGGCCCGGCCCGCCCCGATACTCGGGCGCGCAAGGCCGACCAGCCATCGTTCGTGAGGTGGCCGCTCCAGGTGAGCGACCAGAGGGCCTCGAGGAGATCGGCGTCGGTCACCCCCGGTCCCACCCGTTCGGCGATATCGCGGAAGAAGTAGGCGCCCTCGCCGGTCAGCGCGTCGAGCACCGCGGACTCCAGGACGGGCAGGTCCGCAGGATCCACGCTCGGCGCTGGGCGCAGCAGTGGGGCGCGATCAGACGGCGCCAGCCCGACGACACCGTCGCCGCCGGCCAACGACGTGACGCCCCACCACTGGACGTCGCCGGACGCGATGAGCTCGTCGACCATCCCCGCGTGGAAGTCCGAGACGCGCGCCGCGAAGACGGCCTCCCGCCAGGTGCTGGCGGGCAACGCGGTACCGGCGAGCTGCTCGATGACCTCGAAGCAGCCGTCCACCCCGCGGGCGCCGGCCCGCTCCCCGACCGCGGCGACCCCCTGCCATCGGGGCAGGAACGCGGCGAACTGCGCTGCCGGGACCGGCTCGATCTCCTGCCTCAGCCGGGCGATGCTCCGGCGGCGGATGCGACGCAGCACCTCGGGATCGCAGTACTCGGTATGCGAGCCGCCCGGCCGGAACCCGCCGACGACGAGCCGACCCCCGCGCACCAGCCGCAGGCACACCTCGGCGGCGACGGCCGGGGGAAGGCCGAGCGCGCCGGCCGCGTCGGATCCCGTGAACGGTCCGTGCGTGCGGGCGTACCGACTCACCACGTCACCCAGGGGATCGTCGACGACGGCCAGATGGGCCTCTGGCAGCCCGACCGGCAGCGCGACACCGAGGGCGTCCCGCAGCCTCCCGGCGTCCTCGACCGCCGCCACGACGTCTCGCCCTGAGATGCGCACCGTGATGGCGCGACGGGCGGTCACCAGCTCGGCGAGCCACGACGTCTCGACACCGCGCGCTGAGGCCTGGTCCGGGTCGAGCGGTCCGAGGAGGCGCAGGAGGTCGGCAGCGTCCTCGACGCCGCGCGCGTGCAGACGCAGCGGCAGTCGCTGCAGCTCCGCCTCGACCTCCTCGAGAGCCTCGAGGTCGAGCAGCTCGCGGAGCTCCGGGGTGCCGAGCAGTTCGGCGAGCAGTCCCGCGTCGAGCGTGAGTGCCTGCGCACGGCGCTCGGCCAGCGGCGAGTCGCCCTCGTACAAGAACGAGGCCACATAGCCGAAAAGGAGCGACTGAGCGAAGGGCGACGGGTGCTCGGTGGCGACATCATGCACGCGGATCCGGCCGTCGCGTATGCCCGCCAGAAGCGTGCGCAGGGCCGGGACGTCGTACACGTCCTGCAGGCACTCGCGCACGGTCTCCAGGACGATGGGGAACGAGGCGTAGCCGGACGCCACGCCGAGCAGGTGCGCGGAACGCTGCCGCTGCTGCCACAGGGGGGTGCGCCGGTCGGGTCGGCGACGGGGGAGCAGGAGGGCTCGTGCGGCGCACTCGCGAAACCTCGACGCGAACAGGGCGGAGCCGCCGATGTGCGCGGTGACGATCGCCTCGATCTCGTCCGGGTCGATGGCGATGAGCTCACCGATCGATCGGGCCGTCTCCTCGTCGTCGGTGTCGGGCAGACGCAGGACGATCCCGTCGTCGGCGTGCATGACGTGCGCCTCGACGTCGGCCTGCTCGCTGATCCGCGCGCCGATCGCCAGGGCCCAGGGGGCGTGCACCCGGGCGCCGAAGGGAGAGTGGATCACGACGCGCCAGTCGCCGAGCTCGTCGCGGAATCGCTCGACCACGATCGACGTGTCGGTGGGGACGTGGTGCGTTGCACTGCGTTGCTCGTCGACGTAGCCGACGAGGTTGGCGGCAGCCCGTGCGTCCAGGCCGACGTCCGAGATGAGGGAGAGCGGGTCGGGGGCGGTGGACAGCGAGCGGACGAACGAGCCGACGGCCGCTCCCAGTGCGGCCGGGCGGCCGAGGGCGTCGCCGTGCCAGAAGGGCATGCGCCCGGGCTGGCCCGGTGCCGGGGTGACCAGCACCCTGTCATGGGTGATGTCCTCGATACGCCAGCTCGACGCGCCGAGGGCGATGACGTCGCCGACCCTCGACTCGTAGACCATCTCCTCGTCGAGCTCGCCGACCCGGGACGCGCCCTCTCCGACCAGGAAGACCGCGAACAGGCCACGATCCGGGATGGTCCCGCCACTGGTGACCGCCAGCCGCTGCGCACCGGGCCGTCCGGTGAGCACGTCGGTCGCCCGGTCCCAGACCAGCCTCGGGCGCAGTTCGGCGAACTCGTCGGACGGATATCGGCCGGAGAGCATGTCCAGGACCGAGGCGAGCACCCCCTCGGTGAGCGAGGCGAACGACGCGGTACGCCGGCACAGCGCCAGCAGCTCGTCGACGCGCCAGTCGTCCATGGCGACGCAGGCCACGACCTGCTGTGCGAGGACGTCCAGTGGCGTTCGGGGGATCCGCAGCTCCTCGATGTCGCCACTGCGCATCCGCTGCGTGACAACGGCGGCGGTCACGAGGTCGCCCCGGTACTTCGGGAACACGATGCCGCGGCTCACGGCTCCCACCTGGTGCCCGGCCCGGCCGACGCGCTGCAGGCCGCTGGCGACACTGGGCGGCGTCTCCACCTGCACCACGAGGTCGATGGCGCCCATGTCGATGCCGAGCTCGAGACTGCTCGTCGCCACGACGGCCGGTAGCCGACCCGCCTTCAGGTCCTCCTCGATGAGGGCCCGCTGCTCCTTGCTCACCGAGCCGTGGTGGGCGCGGGCGATGGGGCCTGCGGGGCCTGCTCCCGCTGCTTGCCGCTCTGCGGCGATCTCGTTGATCTGCGCGGTGATGCGCTCGGCCAGCCGGCGTGAGTTGGCGAACACCAAGGTGGTCCGGTGCTGCTCGATGAGGTCGACGATCGCCTCGTCGATGTGCGGCCAGATCGACGACTGGGCCACCGGACCGGCGGCGCCCGCGGAGTCGGCCGCGGCCGCCAGATCCGCCATGTCCTCGACGGGCACGCGGATCTGCAGGTCCCATGCCTTCTCGGACGGCGGTGCCACGATCGTGGCGGGACGGTCGGACCGGATGAACGACGCGACCGCGTCCAGGGGACGGACGGTCGCGGAGAGCCCGATGCGCTGGGCCGGACGGTCCAGGAGGGCGTCGAGCCGCTCGAGCGAGAGGGCCAGGTGCGCACCGCGCTTGGTTCCGGCGACCGCGTGCACCTCGTCCAGGATCACCGTGTCGACGCCGCGCAGGCCCTCCCGCGCCCGCGACGTGAGCACGAGGAACAGCGACTCCGGTGTGGTGATCAGGATGTCCGGAGGACGCCTGGCCAGTCGCGCGCGCTCGGACGCGGGCGTGTCGCCGGTGCGCAGGCCGATGGTGATCCCAGCCGGATGGAGTCCGAGGCGACCGGCCTCCCGCTCGATGCCGACCAGTGGGCTGCGCAGGTTGCGCTCGACGTCGACCGCGAGCGCCTTCAGCGGAGACACGTACAGGACCCGGCACCGACGGGCGGGGTCGTCCGGCGGGGCGGCGGTCGACAGTCGGTCGATCGCGTGGAGGAACGCGGCCAGGGTCTTGCCGCTTCCCGTGGGCGCCACAACCAGCGTGTCGTCCCCGCGGGCGATCGACTGCCAGGCCCCCACCTGCGCCGCGGTGGGAGCGTCGAACGCGGCGGCGAACCACGCGCGCGTCGCGGGCGAGAGCAGGTCGAGCCCGGGCGGGGTCATGCCAGCGACCCGACCGTGGCCGCCGCCACGAGGAGCAGGAAGCCGACGAGCTCGATCAGGCCGATCCGCGACGGACGCGGTGCCGGGCCGCGCATGGCAAGCGCCCGCACCGCGAAGTAGGCGAAGGGGACGACCAGCGCGGCACCCGAGGGGAGACCCCACCACGCCGCGAGCCCGAACGCCGCGGCGAGCGACAGCAGCGCGAACCAGCGGGAGGCGGCCCGGAACCGGGCATTCGCCCGCTCGCGGATCAGGGACTTGACGTGCAGGGTCGATCCGGTCAGCAGCAGGGCGGTGGCCACCGTGAGCACCCACAGGTGCGGCGGCGCCCCGCTCAGTGCCGGTGGCACCCACCCGTCGTCGCCGACGCTGACCGCCCACGTCACCGGCACCATGAGGGTGCACTGCAGGATGAAGACGCCGTCGTTCAGCAGTGCGCGCTCGTCGCGGCGCCGAGCGAAGGCGACATTGACCGCGAACGTGGCCAGGTACAGCAGGCCCACCCAGACCAGCCAGGGGCGCGCCCACAGCAGCACGAGTGCGCTGGGGGCCACGACCGCCGACCACAGCAGCAGGGGTCGACGGAAGCGCGCCGGATCCGGATGCCGGGAGGTCGCGTCCTTGACCATGGCGAGGACGAAGTACGAGGCTGGGTACGCGGCGATCCATCCGACGGCCAGGACGAGCAGCAACGGGGTCCCGACGGACACGGTGGCCCCGACGGCCAGGGGCAGTCCGAGGAACGCCCAGGCCCCGTGCTGGGGCGGCACGGGCGAGACCCGGCGCGATGTGGTCCTGGACGCGGTCACGACCTGATTGTGCTGGATGCGGCAGGATGGCGGGCGTGCGGCTCACTGACTTCTGGGAACGGATGGACGAGGTCTTCGGACCCGCCTACTCGCGATCCTGGGCGCACGACATGGTCCTCCCGGCACTCGGGCTGACGGCGACGCAGGCGATCGACGCCGGGATCGACACGAGGGTCGTATGGCGTGCCGTCTGTGCGGCCACCGAGGTGCCGGCGGTGCTCCGGTGAGCCCGGTCTCCGAGGGCCTCGGCTTCGTCACCGTCGTGACGTACGGGCGGACGGGCAGCACGGCGCTGCAGGCGGCCCTGAACGCCCTGCCCGGCGTGATCGTCCGCGGCGAGAACTACTCTGCCCTGCGCGGCCTCGCGACGTATGTGCAGGCGCTCGCGGAGACGGCCGATCGGCACCACGCGGGCCGACCGGCCCACCCCTGGTACGGATCGGCTCGCCTCGACCCGACGTCGGTGGTGGCCGACCTGCGCGGTCATGTGCTGCGCACCGTGCTCCGGCCCAAGGCGGACACGCGATGGGTGGGGTTCAAGGAGGTGCGGTACGAGCCCGGGCACTTCGCCTCGTACGACGAACTGCTCGACTACCTGCTGTTCTTGTCCAAGCTCCTCCCGGGCATCAGGTACCTCGTCAACGTCCGCGACCCGCAGGCCGCGGCGAGGAGCGGCTGGTGGCCGGGTAACGAGAATGCGATCGACGTCCTGACGACCACCCGGGACTGGCTGGCCGAGGCGACCGCCGACCTCAGCCGGATGCTGGGTCCCGGCCGCGCCGTCCTGCTGGACTACGACGCATGGAACGGGCACCCGGACGTCCTCGTGCGCGCCTTCGACACGCTCGGGCTGCCGAAGGACGACGAGGCCGTCCGCATGGCCGTTGACCAGCGGCTCGAGCACGGGCCGCACGCGCAGGGATCAGCGTGAACGTCGACCTCGAGCCGCATCCCGCCGCCGCCGGCATCCAGCGGCGCACCATCCGCGTGCTGTCCACGGGTGCGGTCCTCGGGGGCGTCGCCGTGGCTGGCTCGGTGGCAGCCGGCTCGCTGATCGCCGCGTCCGTCGGCGAGAGCGAGGCGGCGGCCGGGTTCGCCCAGACGGCGGGCGTGCTGGGCGCTGCCGTGCTGGCGCTGCCGCTCGCGCGCATCGCGCTGAGCCACGGTCGTCGCGCGGCCCTGTCGACGGGCTACGCCCTGGGCGCGATGGGGGCGGTGCTGGTCGTCGTGGCCGCGGTTCAGCGCAGCCTGGCGCTGGTGGTGGTCGGCTGCTTCTTCGTGGGCGTGGCCTCCGCCTCGGGGTATCAGGCCCGCTACGCGGCGACCGACCTGGCCACCGAGGAGCACCGGGCCCGCGCCCTGTCCTGGGTGGTGTGGGCCGCCACCGTCGGGGCCGTCCTCGGCCCCAACCTGCTCGAGCTCTCGGGAAACCTTGGCGCGGCGCTGGGCCTGCCGCGCCTGGCCGGTCCGTACGTGGTCTCGGCGGTGGCGCTGACGCTCACGTCCCTGATCCTGCTCGTCTTCCTGCGCCCTGATCCCTACCTGACGGCGATCGCGCACCGCGAGGAGCGGGGCGGGATCGAGGTGCGGCCGCGCCTGCGCGACGGGATCGGGCACCTTCGAGGGCGCCCCCGCGCCGTGCTCGGCATCACGGCCATCGCCCTCGGGCACGTCGTGATGGTGATGGTCATGGTGATGACCCCGGTCCACATGGCGCACGTCGAGGTGACGCTGCAGCTGATCGGGCTGGTCATCAGCGTCCACATCGCCGGCATGTACGCGTTCTCCCCGATCGTGGGGTGGCTGGTCGATCGGGCCGGCCGCATCCCCGTCGTCTCGGCGGGCGTCGGCATCCTCGCGGTGTCGTGCGTCGTCGCCGGACTCGCGCCCGGCGACAACATCCCCATGCTCGGGCTCGGGCTGTTCCTGCTCGGGCTGGGCTGGTCGTGCACTCTGATCGCGGGTTCCACGATGGTCACGGACGAGGTGGCGGCGGTCGAGCGCCCGGCGGTGCAGGGACTCTCGGACCTGACGATGAACGCGGCCGGAGCCGTCGGGGGACTGGTCGCCGGGGTCGTCGTGATGGTCAGTTCGTACGCGGTCCTGTGCGCGGTCGCGCTCGTTCCCGTGGTGGCCCTGGGCATCGCGGTCTCGATACCGGCGTGTCGCGCGCATTCGAACACCCGTTCGATATAGATTCACGTTCACGACACCGCGAGGCCCGCACGCACAGCAGTTCAGCACCGCGGACAACTGTCAGGCCCCAGCACTACGTTCTGCAGACCAACCGCGATACGAGGAGACACCATGGCCAGCGCTGCCAATGACCGCGAGAAGGCCCTTGACGCCGCCCTTGCCCAGATCGAGCGACAGTTCGGCAAGGGTTCGGTCATGCGCCTCGGCGAGGAGGGCCGGATCCCGATCGACGTGATTCCCACGGGCTCCATCGCCCTGGACATCGCCCTCGGCATCGGCGGTCTGCCCCGGGGCCGGATCGTCGAGATCTACGGTCCGGAGTCCTCCGGCAAGACGACCTTGGCACTGCACGCCATCGCCAGCGTCCAGCGGGCCGGTGGGCTCGCAGCCTTCATCGACGCGGAGCATGCCCTGGATCCCGACTACGCGTCGCGCCTGGGCATCGACCTCGACAGCCTCTACGTATCCCAGCCCGACACCGGTGAGCAGGCCCTCGAGATCACCGACACCCTGGTCCGTTCCGGCGCCCTCGACCTGGTGGTCATCGACTCGGTTGCTGCTCTGGTGCCACGGGCCGAGATCGAGGGCGAGATGGGCGACAGCCACGTCGGACTGCAGGCGCGGCTCATGAGCCAGGCACTGCGGAAGATGGCCGGCGCGCTCAGCAACACGAACACGACCTGCATCTTCATCAATCAGCTGCGCGAGAAGATCGGCGTGATGTTCGGGTCGCCGGAGACGACGACGGGCGGCAAGGCACTGAAGTTCTACGCTTCCGTGCGACTCGACGTCCGCCGCATCGAGACGCTGAAGGGTGGCACCGAGGCGGTCGGCAACCGGACGCGGGTCAAGGTGGTGAAGAACAAGGTCGCGCCGCCCTTCAAGCAGGCGGAGTTCGACATCCTCTATGGCGAGGGCATCTCCCGCGAGGGCTCGCTCATCGACATCGGCGTCGACGCGGGGATCGTCCGCAAGTCCGGGGCCTGGTACACGTACGAGGGCGACCAGCTCGGACAGGGCAAGGAGAACGCCCGCACGTTCCTGAAGGACAACCCCGATCTCGCCAACGAGATCGAGAAGCGCATCAAGGAGGCCCTGCACATCGGTCCCCAGGTCGACGCGCCCGCCGATGCCCCCATCGAGGAGGCGGCCAAGGCCGCCAAGACGCTCAAGCCCATCGACTGATCGTCGTCACCGACCGGCACCGCCCAGCATGCGCTACGTGACCGAGCCGACGGCAGGTCCCCCGGCAGACCTGCCGGGAGACGCAGATCCCGAGCAGGTGGCCCGCACGATCGTGCTGCGCCGGCTGTCCCACTGAGCCCGTACGCGCGGGGAGCTGGCGGACGACCTGCGCAAGCGGGGCACTCCCGATGAGGTGATCGAGCGGGTGCTGGATCGCTTCGTCGAGGTTGGTCTGATCGACGACGCCGAGTTCGCTCGGATGTGGGTCGATTCCCGTCGGCGTACCAAGGGCAATGCCCGGTCAGTGCTGCGTCAGGAGCTGCGGGCCAAGGGGGTCGCCGACGACGTCACGGCCGCCGCCCTCGCGGTCGTCGACGATGAGACCGAGCGCGAGCGGGCGCTGGCGCTCGTCACGGCGAAGCTGGCCGCAACGGCGCGTCTGGAGCCGCAGGCTCGGGTCCGGCGGCTGGCCGGCATGCTGCAGCGGCGCGGATACGGTTCGTCCGTCGCGTACTCCGTGGTTCGCGAGGCGATCGGCATTGAAGGCGATGACCAGCCGGCCGGCGGCGACGACTAGGCGACGGCCAGCGGTCGGGTGTCAGCCGGCCCGGTCCGCGGCCTCGGCCAGCCAGGCGGCCACCTCGTCGTCGAGATCGCCGATCGCGGCGAGGCGCAGGTGATGGATCCACTGCGTCGCGGACGGGTGCACGACCTCGGTGAATCGCGGGGACGGATCCGGGCGGCCCAGGGCGATCGTGAGCACCACGTCTGCCTTCGGATGCGACAGGTACCTGCCGGGCAGCCACAGGAAGGCGAACCCCCGGGCCCGACGGAACGCGATCTGGCTCGTGGTGACGCGGATCTCATATACGGGTCCGGCATCCAGGATCGCGCGCACGCGGGCGAGGGCGGCGACGGCCAGCGGCCGGCCGGCGACGAATTCCTCGGGGGTCATCGAGACCGCGTCAGGCTGGGGCCGGCACGGTGGCGGGGGCGGGCTGCCGCAGCAGGGGAAGCACGATGTGGTCGACGATGTGCCTGACGTCTTCGGCACTGGGTGCTGCACCGGTCATGATCAACTGGTGCACGATCAGGGCGGCTGGCACCTGGAGGACGTAGGGGTCCACGGCCTGCGGCGGGATCTCGCCGCGGATCATCGCGCGCTGGATCATGGCGAGCGCTTCGGCGTCCTTGCCCTTGCCGAACCTCGCCTGGAACTGCGCCGAGAGCTCGGGATCGTGGGCGGCCTCGCTGATGAGCTCGCGAAGCACGATGCCGAGGTCGGAGTCCAGCTCGATGGACAGGGTGGACAGGGCAGCCAGCAGGTCATCGCGCAGGGAGCCCGTATCGGGGTCCGCCGTGGGCAGCGCGTCCTGCATGGTGCTGATGAAGACGTCGAGCGCGAGGGCGCGGACGTTGGGCCAGCGTCGGTAGAGCGCGGCCTTGCCGGTCCCCGCACGATGGGCGATGCGGTCCATCGAGGCGCCCCGCATGCCGACCTCGGCGATCTCGGCGAGGGTGGCGCCGAAGACCGCCTCGCGCAGGGCCTCTCCGCGGCGCCGAAGGCGACAGGACGAACCAACCATGGCAAAACGGTAACACGCAAGGAACACTATCGTTCACTGACTTGACAGATAGGGAACGGTGGCGTTTCCTAATCCTCAGCAATACGCTTGTCCCAGCGCCCAGTCCCGAGGAAGAAGGATCCATGCCCGGCTTGTCCGCCTGGGCCGTTCGCCGCCCGGTGATCGCCCTCGTTTCCTGGCTCGTCGCCCTCGTGGTCGTCGTCGGTCTCGGCACCCTGGCCAGCGGTGAGCTGAACGACTCGTTCGACCTGCCCGACACCGAGTCGAAGGTCGCGACCGACCTGCTGTCGGCGAGCGGGACGGACACCAGCCGGCTCGACGGTGGGGCGACCATCGTGTGGTCCCCGGCGACCGGGACGGCAGTCGATTCCGCCGTGGCCGAGCAGATCGTGCCCTTCCTGACGGAGGTCGCCGCCCTGGAGTCGGTCGCTTGCGTGACGAATCCGCTCGACCCGCAGGGCGCCCCGCTGGGAACCAACTGCCCGGAGGCCAGCGGACCCGACCCGGCCGCGCTGCAGACGTTGACCCCGGAGGAGCAGCAGATCCTCGCCGCCTCGTTCTCGTCCATCAGCCCGGACCAGACCGTCGCCTACGCCACGGTCTCGTTCGCCGCCGATGAGAACGGCGAGCTGAGTGTCTCCACCGCAGACGCCAAGGCGATCCTTGACGGCGTCAAGGAGCTGAACGGCGACCAGCTCGCCGTCGGAGCGCAGGGGCAGGTCCTCGAGTTCGCCGGTCAGGAGCCGCCGAGCAGCGAGGCGATCGGCCTGCTCGTCGCGATCATCATCCTGCTGATCGCGTTCGGCTCGATCGTCGCCGCCGGCATGCCGATCATCGTGGCGCTGGTGGGCCTGACGATGGGCCAGATGTTCGTCCTCGTCGTCGCCAACTTCCTCGACGTCGCGACCTTTGCGCCCACCCTGGCGGCGATGATCGGTCTCGGCGTCGGCATTGACTACGCCCTTTTCGTCATGAACCGCTACCGACAGGCCGTGCTGCACGGCCGGGCGCCCAAGGATGCCGCCATGGAGGCCGTGCAGACCGCGGGCCGTGCCGTCCTGTTCGCCGGCAGCACCGTCATCATCGCCCTGCTCGGCCTGTTCGTGCTCGGCATCAACTTCTTCAACGGCCTTGCCGTCGCCGCTGCGGTGACCGTGCTCATGGTGATGCTTTCGGCACTGTGGATGCTCCCGGCACTGCTCAGCCTCCTCGGCACGAAGGCGCTGGCCTGGCGCCTGCCGTGGGGCAAGAAGCCAGGAGCCCTGGAGGGCCACCCGGAGGGGCGCGCGTGGGCGCACTACGGTCGATTCCTGCAGCGGCGGCCGCTCATCCCGGCGCTGCTCGCGCTCGGGGTCGTGGTCGTCCTCGCCATCCCGATGTTCAGCCTTCGCCAAGGCTTCGCGGACGATTCCGGCAAGCCTGAGGGCTCGCCGGCACGCATCGCCTACGACCTGCGTGCCGAGGGCTTCGGCCCGGGCGTGAACGGTCCGTTCCTCGTCGTGGTCGACCTGTCCGAGGCCACCAGTCCGGAGGCCTACGGCCAGATCATCGCCGGGCTCGCCCAGACCGAGGGTGTCGCCGGCACGTCGCCAAGCGCCGAGGTCCTGCCGATCCTGGCCAAGCTGTCGCAGGCAGCCGCGGAGAACGCGCAGGCCGAGGGTGCAGCCGAACCACAGACGATCCAGGCGATCGCGGTGTACCCGACCACGTCCCCGCAGGACCAGGCCACGACGGAGCTGCTCGAGCGGCTGCGCACCGAGACGAACCCTGCCTTGCAGGAGTCCACGGGAGCCAGGCTCTACGTCGGTGGGACCCAGGCGATCACGAGCGACTTCACGACGGTGCTGCAGGACGCCCTGCCGCTGTTCCTGGCGATCGTCGTCGGCCTGGGCTTCCTCGCGCTCGTGCTGCTGTTCCACTCCCTGGTCGTGCCACTGACCGCAGCGATCACCAGCATGCTGTCCTTCGCCGCCGCCATGGGGATCACCGTCGCGGTGTTCCAGTGGGGCTGGTTCATGGACCTGCTCGGCATTCCGGGAACCGGACCGATCTTCCCGTTCCTGCCGATCATGGTGTTCGCGATCCTCTTCGGCCTGTCGATGGACTACCAGGTCTTCCTCGTGTCACGCATGCAGGAGGAGTGGCTCCACACAGGTGACAACAAGGCGGCCGTCAGGCGTGGCCTCGCGGGATCCGGACGGGTTGTCGTCATCGCCGCCGCGATCATGTCGAGCGTCTTCCTGGCTTTCGTCCCGAGCACCAACGCGACCATCAAGTTGTTCGGCATCGCACTGGCGTCGGCGGTCCTCATCGATGCGTTCATCGTTCGACTGGTCCTGGTGCCGTCCGTCATGTCGATGCTCGGCAAGGCGAACTGGTGGCTGCCGCGCTGGCTCGACCGCCTGCTCCCGAAGATCCACATCGAGGCCCCGGAGGACGAGCTCACCGACGACCAGCCGGAGTCGCTTGGGGAACCGGAGACCGTCGGCGCACGCTAGGGGGCAGCGACCGCCGCTCCGCAGCACCTGGACGACGTGGTCGGGGCGGCGGACCGCTGAGAGCGGTCGGCCGACGAGGGCCTGCGGCGCCATCTCGCCTAGGATCGGGGATCGTGCAGCCGGCTATCGAGACTCCCATGCCCCGCACCTATCAGGTCCGCACCTACGGCTGCCAGATGAACGTCCACGACTCTGAACGGCTGGCGGGCCTGCTGGAGGACGCCGGGTACGTCCCAGCCGGCGACGGCATGACGGCCGATGTCGTCGTGTTCAACACCTGCGCGGTCCGCGAGAACGCCGACAACCGCCTGTACGGCAACCTCAGCCACCTGGTGCCGGTGAAGGCTGATCACCCCGGGATGCAGATCGCCGTTGGCGGCTGCCTGGCCCAGAAGGACCAGGGCGACATCCTCAAGAAGGCGCCCTGGGTCGACGTGGTGTTCGGCACCCACAACATCGGTTCCCTGCCCGTCTTGCTCGAACGGGCCCGGATCGAGCAGGAGGCGCAGGTCGAGATCAAGGAGTCCCTCGAGGTCTTCCCGTCGACCCTGCCCACCAAGCGTGACAGCGCCTACTCCGCGTGGGTGTCGGTCAGCGTGGGCTGCAACAACACCTGCACGTTCTGCATCGTTCCCGCCCTGCGCGGCAAGGAGAAGGACCGCCGACCCGGCGACGTCCTCGCCGAGATCCGGGCCTTGGTCGACCAGGGCGTCCTCGAGATCACCCTGCTCGGCCAGAACGTCAACGCCTACGGCTCCGAGTTCGGCGACCGCGAGGCCTTCTCCAAGCTCCTGCGTGCCTGCGGCGACGTGGCCGGCCTGGAGCGGGTGCGCTTCACGAGCCCGCACCCGCACGACTTCACCGACGACGTCATCGCTGCGATGTCCGAGACGCCCAACGTGATGCCGCAACTGCACATGCCGCTGCAGTCCGGATCCGACGAGGTCCTCCGCCGGATGCGCCGGTCATATCGGCAGGACCGCTACCTCGGCATCATCGAGCGGGTGCGCGCGGCGATGCCCGAGGCTGCGATCACCACCGACATCATCGTCGGCTTCCCCGGCGAGACCGAGGAGGACTTCGAGCAGACGATGCACGTGGTGCGCGAGGCCCGCTTCGCTGGAGCGTTCACCTTCCAGTACTCCAAGCGCCCCGGCACCCCCGCGGCCGTCATGGACGGCCAGATCCCCCACGAGGTGGTCCAGGAACGGTACCTGCGCCTGGTGGACCTCGTGAACGACATCGCCTGGGCGGAGAACAGTGCTCAGCTGGGGCGGGTCGTCGACGTCCTCGTCGCCGAGGGGGAGGGCCGCAAGGACGACCGCACGGAACGTCTGTCCGGACGGGCCCCCGACAACCGACTGGTCCACGTCGCCGTCGACCCCGCCGTCGGCACTCCTCGTCCCGGCGACATCGTCACGGCGGAGATCACCTACGCGGCACCGCATCACCTCGTCGCCGACCGCGTCCTCGCCATCCGCCGGACACGCGCCGGCGACGCCGCCCACCGCTCCGGCGACGCCGCCGACCGCTCCGGCGTCACGAGCGGGACCGGGGTCCTCCTGGGGCTGCCTGTGGTCCGGGCCTGAGCGCGGTGATCGAGCACGTCGTCTTCATACCCGGCTCGCCGCTGCTCATCCCGGACGTGGACCTGGTCGGCGATCTCGTCGAGTTGCGCTCCGCCGCGGTGACGGCACTCCGGCAGGTCTGCCCGGCCGCGGACACCATCACCATCGTGGGACCGGCCGCCCGGGCGCAGGCATACGGTCCCGGAGCCGTGGGCTCGACCGCCCCGCTCGGCGTCGCCGCGCAGTTCCCGCTGGACCCACGCGTTGCAGCGGACGGTGCGAGGCTTCCTCTCTCGCTCACGGTCGGGGCATGGCTGCTGCGTGAGATCGACTGGCAGGGCGGTCGTGCCGCAGTGAGCGTGCCGCACAGCCTGGGTGCCGAGCAGCGGGCGACGCTCGTTGAGCGCACCGCTGAGCCCGGTCGGTCGACCGTGCTCGTGGTCGTCGGCGACGGCGCCGCCACGCACGGCGAGAAGTCCCCCGGGTACGTCAACGCCCACGCGGGTCCCTTCGACGAGATGGTGTCGGCGGCCCTGGCCGCCGTTGACACGGACGCACTGCTCGCGATCCCGGACGGCCTCGCGAGCGACGTGATGTGCGATGGCCTTGCCGCGTGGCAGCTCGCCGCGGCGGCGGTGGGCCCGGGGTCGGCGACGTGGACCGGGCGGGTCGTCCTCGAGGCGGTGCCGTTCGGCGTCTGGTACCGGGTCGCGACGTGGAGCAGGGCGGAGCCGTGACGGGTCGCGTCCTCGCGATCGTCGGGCCGACGGCGTCCGGCAAGTCGGCGCTCGCCGTCGACGTGGCCCGGCGGATCTCCGAGACGGTGCAGCCGGCCGAGATCGTGAGCACCGACTCCATGCAGGTGTACGCCGGCATGGACATCGGCACGGCAACGCCGACGCCGGCCGAGCAAGGAGGAGTGACCCACCATCTGGTCGACGTCTGGGAGCCGGCGCACGCGGTCTCGGTGGCCCAGTTCCAGGCAGCCGCGAGGTCCGCAATCGACGAGGTCCTCGCTCATGGTGGCGTGCCGATCGTCGTCGGGGGCAGCGGCCTGTACGTGTCCGCGGTGCTCGACGACCTGCGCTTCCCGGGCACCGATCCCGTCGTGCGCCACCGCCTCGAGGCGGAGCTCGAGGCGTTCGGTGCGCCGGTCCTGCATGCCCGCCTCGCCGCCGTCGATCCGGCTGCGGCGGGGCAGATCCTGGCCACCAACGGAAGAAGGATCGTCCGGGCCCTGGAGGTCATCGAGATCACCGGAGGTCCCTTCGCCGCGCGGCTCCCCGATCCGACTCCGGTGTACCCCACGGTGCGCATCGGGCTCGAGGTGCCGCGCGACGAGCTCGACCGGCGGATCGCCGAGCGCGTCGATCGCATGTGGTCCGACGGGTTCGTCGACGAAGTCCGCGCGCTGGCCGCCACCGGGCTGGCCGCCACACCGACGGCCGCCCGCGCCCTGGGCTACCAGCAGATCCTGTCGTTCCTGAACGGCGAGTGCACCGAGGAAGCGGCACGTCAGGCGACGGTGGACGCGACCCGCAGGTTCGCACGGCGTCAGCAGCGGTGGTTCCGGCGGGACCGCCGGATCCAGTGGATCCGCTACGACGCGATCGATGCCGTCGACGAGGTGCTGGCCGCCTGGGCGGCAGGCACCGCCACGTAGTACTCGGTGCCGAGCAGCAGTGACTGGAGTGCAGCGGGCAGGCGGGTCAGCACGGCCAGGGTGCGCACGGTGCCGTCGGCCGCGGCCTGCGAGGCGTGGGCTCGCAGGGCTGCGCGCTTGGCCGGCAGGTGGGCGCGGACGTCGACGCGGTGGGTGATCTGCGCCGCCGGGGTCCAGGCCGCGTCGAACTCCGCCGGCGAGAAGCCGCTGGGCGTCAGCCGGGTCAGGGCGGCCAGGTGCACGACGCGGGCGATGGGCTCGCGGGGGAGCGTTGCCTCGAAGAGGAGCGGATTTCTGCGAGCCAGGACGCTGGCCGCCCGCACGCTGCGGTGCACCTGGAGGTGGTCGGGATGGCCGTAGCCGCCGGATGGGTCGTAGCCGACGAGGACGTCGGCGCCCTCCTCATCGCAGATCTCGGCGATGCGTCGCCCGACCGTGAACCGACCGGCGTGCGCGAAGCCGCCAGGCACCTCTGCGTGCAGTCCCGAGTCGGGGTAGCCCAGGCTGATGGTCCGGGCCACACCGAGCGCCTCGGCCGAGGCCGACACCTCCGCCAGGCGCGTCGCGGCCAGGTCGGCGTCGAAGGCCCGTGACGTGAGTCCAGCAGCCCCGTCCGTCGCCACGATCAGGACGACGCGGTGGCCCTCGTCGGCCGCCCTGGCCATCGTGCCGGCCGTGAGCAGGGCCTCGTCATCGGGATGCGCGTGCACGAACACGAGGGTGCGGGGCGCTCGGATCATGTGACGCATTGTGGCGTACGGTCACGACCCATGAGGATCGCGCACGTCAGCGACTGCTACGAGCCGCGAACAGGGGGCATCGAGACTCAGGTGCGGGCGCTCGCCGGTCGACAGTCCCTCGCGGGAGCGACCGTGCGCGTCATCACCGCGACCCCCGGGCACGGCGAGGTCTTCGCCGGCGACGACCTCGTCGACGGCATCGCCGTCCATCGGGCCGCAGCGCGCATGCCCTTCGAGCTGCCCGTCCATCCCCGCACGGTCACCGCGGTCGGCCGGATCCTCGATCGGCACCCCGTCGACGTCGTGCACGTGCATGCCGGCGTGATCTCCCCCTTCGCGTGGGGCGCCGTCCGGGCCGCCACCCGGCGAGGCCTGCCGACACTCGTCACCGTGCACAGCGTCTGGGGGCCCTTGGCCCGGCCGGGATTCGCCGGCTCGGACGCCCTGCTTCGCTGGTCGCGCTGGGGCGCCACCCTCAGTGCTGTCAGCGGCATGGCCGCGGCGCGCATCCAGGCGGCGATCCCACGGCTCGGCGAGGTACTCGTGGTGCCGAACGGCATCGATCCGGACGCGTGGGCCGTCGTGCCGTGCGAGCCGGCGGAAGGGGTCCTGCGGGTCGTGAGCGTGCTGCGGATGGCGCCGCGCAAGCGCACCCTGCCGCTGGCGCGGATCATCCGCGCCGCGGCGGCGGCGCTCGCTCCCGAGGTGCGGCTGACCGCGGTGCTGATCGGCGACGGCCCCGAGCGCGTGCGGGCCGAGTCCTACATCCGCGACCGCGGCCTCGCGTCGCAGGTGCGGTTCGCGGGCCGACTCCCGCGTGCGGGCATCCTGGAGGTGTTCGCGGAGTCGGACGTGTTCGTTCAGCCCTCCGTGAAGGAGTCCTTCGGACTCGCCGCGCTGGAGGCTCGCGCCGCCGGTCTGCCCGTCGTGGCGAGGAGCCAGACCGGCACGACCGAATTCGTTCGCGATCAGGTCGAGGGGCTGCTCGCGGACGACGACCCCGGCATGGCGCGGGCGCTCGTGCGGCTGGGCCGTGATCCCGTCCTGCTCGGCTCCCTGACGGCGCACAATCGCTCGACGCCCCCGCGCGACTCCTGGCCGAACGTGCTGGCCATCGTCGACGAGGCGTACCGGCACGCGGGCGCGCAGACCGGGTAGTCGCGGCCGGTAGGCTGCCGGCATGGCGAGGCTCAACGAGGTGCCCTTCGTCAAGGGGCACGGCACCGGCAACGACTTCGTCGTGATCCCCGACGTCGACGGACGCCTCGACCTCTCCGCTGCGCAGGTCCGGTGGCTGTGCGACCGGCACGCGGGCCTGGGAGCCGACGGCGTGCTTCGCGTGGTGCGCACGGAGCATGTGCCCGAGTTCGCCGACTTCGCGGCGGTGGCGGAGTTCTTCATGGACTACCGCAACGCCGACGGAACGCTGGCGGAGATGTGCGGAAACGGTGCACGGGTCTTCGTGCGGTACCTGGACGCGACCGGCCTGGTGACCGACAACGACGTGGTGATCGCGACCCGAGGCGGGCTGCGCAGCACGTCGATCAACTCCGACCGCTCGATCACGATCGACATGGGCCGAGCCACCCCACCGCGATCTCGGGCCCTGCCACACGTGACGGTCGACGAGCGAACCTGGCCGGCAGTCGGCGTCCTGGTGCCCAACCCGCACGCCGTCGTGTTCCTCGACGACCTGGCCCTCGCCGGTGACCTGACGCGGGCACCGGGGGTCGCGCCCGACGACGTGTTCCCCGACGGCGTCAATGTCGAGTTCGTGGTCGACCGGGGCGCCAACCATGTGGCCATGCGCGTGCACGAGCGGGGGGTCGGCGAGACGATGTCCTGCGGCACGGGAGCCTGCGCGGTGGCCTGGGCCGCCCGACGGCGCACGGGTGACGACTCCCCTGGGGAGTCGACGTGGCAGGTCGACGTGCCCGGCGGCACCGTGCACGTCACCGAGACGATGGACGGGTCCCTACTGCTTCGCGGCCCCGCCGACCTCGTCGCGCGCGGAACCGTCCTGCTCCCGTCCTGACCCGGTCACTGCCCGGCCGGGCGGGTGCGATCAGGCGATCGCCGCGCTGACAGCCGCCAGATGGGCGGGAGTCGACCCGCAGCACGCTCCCACGACATCGATCCCCAGGCCGCGCATCTCGATCGCGAAGGCGGCCATCTCGTCGGGCGTGCCGGTGTAGACGAACTCGCCGTCGACCAGCTGGGGCAGTCCGGCGTTGGACTGCATGATCAGGAGGGTCCCTTCCGGGCGGGCCTGGGCCATCTGCCCGGCGATCACGCGCATCTCGTCGACGCCGCGTCCGCAGTTGGCGCCGACCACGTCGACGCCCATGGCGACCATCGCGACGACCGCATCGGCCGGGCGGACACCCATCATCGTGCGCAGGTTGGTGTCGAAGCTCATCGTCGCGATCACGGGCAGGTCGGGCGCCACCGCCCGTGCGGCAGCGACGGCCGCCTCGACCTCGGCCAGGTCGCTCATCGTCTCGATCAGGACCGCGTCGGCACCGCCCGCGGCCAGCGCCGCGATCTGCTCGGAGAACAGGTCGACGGCGTCTGCAGCCGTGAGCGTGCCCATCGGCTCCATCAGGTCGCCCGACGGACCCACGTCGCCGAGCACGTAGACGTCCGGCTGTCGATCGGCGACGCGTCGGGCCAGTCGCGCCGCCGCCTCGTTGAGCTCCACGACCCGGTCCTCGAGTCCGTGCATGGCCAATCGTGGCCGGCTGCCGCCGAAGGTGTTCGTCGTGATCAGCCGTGAGCCCGCGGCCACGTAGTCCGCGAAGATCCCCTCGATCACCTCGGGGCGCTCAACGTTCCAGAGCTCGGGGGCGCCGCCGTCGTCGAGTCCGGCCTCCTGCAGCAGGGTCCCCATGGCGCCGTCTCCGACGCGCACGCGCCCGTCACGGATGGCTGCGAGCAGGTCGCCCATCGATTCGTCTCCCAGGTCAGGCGGGGTCGAAGGAGTCCAGATAGGCGGCCATCGCCTCCGGGCCCCAAGCGGCCTCGAGCTCAGCGGCGACGGATTCTGCCGCCTGCGAGACGGACCCTTCCATGAGCGTCCAGTCGCTGCGATGCCACCCCTGCATGTACGCGTCGGCATCGCTGGCGCCGGCCCGCATGGCAGCCTCGTCGATCGCCTCCTGGAATCTCTGCGGCATCGAGATCTTCACCGACTCGTCGCCGTCCCGGGCCGTGACGATCGACGGCACCTCCCGCCAGCTGGTGACCTGGACCTCAGTCATGCCGTGCTCCGTCCGGTCGCAGGATCGTCAGTGCCTCGCGGACATCGGCGCTGACCGCGTCCGGCTCGTCGCGAACGCGCGCGTCGAGCGTGTCGATCATGACCGGTGCCCAGAACTTGCGGAGGTGAGCAGCGGTCAGGGTCGGGACGCGGGTCCGCTCCGGGACGCTGGCTGCGATCTGGTTCGCCATCTTGACCAGGGGCTCGGACTTCACGCCATCGCCCCGGCGCGGGAGTCCGGCCGCACCTCGACCGCGGTCACCTTGTACTCGGGGCAGTTGGTCGCCCAGTCCGAGTTGTCCGTCGTCACGATGTTCGCCCCGCTCACGGGATGGTGGAAGGTGGTGTAGACGACGCCGGCCGGGACGTCGTCGCTGATGCGCACCCGCATCGAGGTCGTACCAGCACGGCTGCTCACCTCGACCCACGTCCCCTCGCCGATGCCGCGGAGCTGCGCATCGGACTCGTGCATGTCGAGGACATCCTCGGCGTGCCAGATGACGTTGGCGGTGCGTCGCGTCTGGGCGCCGACGTTGTACTGGCTGAGGATGCGCCCGGTCGTCAGGAGCAGGGGGAACTTGCGCGTGGTGCGCTCGTCCGTGGGCACGTAGGGCGTCAGGACGAAGTTGCCCAGGCCGCGCACGAAGTGGTCCTCATGCATGATCGGGGTCCCGAGCGGCGACGCGGCGTTGCACGGCCACTGCACGGAGCCGACCCGGTCGAGCATCGCGAACGACACGCCGGCGAAGGTCGGCGTGAGTGCGGCGATCTCGTCCATGATCTGCGCGGAGGTGTCGTAGTGCATCGGGTAGCCCATCGCGGTTCCCAGGGCGCACGTGACCTCCCACTCGGACATGCCGGTGCGGCTGGGCATGACCGGCCGCACTCGGTTGATCCGCCGCTCGGCGTTCGTGAACGTGCCGTCCTTCTCGAGGAACGACGTGCCCGGAAGGAAGACGTGCGCGAACCGGGCGGTCTCGTTCAGGAAGAGGTCCTGGACGATGACGAGGTCCATGGCGGCCAGGGCGGCCACGACGTGCGCGGTGTTGGGATCGGACTGGGCGATGTCCTCGCCCTGGATGTAGATGGCCCGGAAGTCGCCGACGGTGGCGGCATCCAGCATGTTCGGGATGCGCAGGCCGGGTACGGCCTGGAGCTCGGTGCCCCACACCTGCTCGAACTGCTGGCGGACGGTGTCGTCGGACACGTGTCGGTAGCCGGGCAGCTCGTGGGGGAAGGACCCCATGTCGCACGAGCCCTGCACGTTGTTCTGGCCCCGGAGCGGGTTGACGCCGACGCCGCGACGGCCGATGTTGCCCGTCGCCATGGCCAGGTTCGCGATGGCCATGACCATCGTCGACCCTTGGCTGTGCTCGGTGACGCCCAGGCCGTAGTAGATGGCCGCGTTACCGGCCGTCGCGTACAGCCGGGCCGCCTGGCGGATCTCGTCTGCCGGCACCCCGGTCTGCTCGGCGAGCAGTTCGGGACTGTTCTCCGGCAGCCGGATGAACTCCTCCCACGCGGCGAATGCCTGCGGGTCGCAGCGCTCGGCAACGAACGTGCGATCGACGAGTCCCTCGGTCACGACCACGTGGCTGATCGCGTTGATGACGGCGACATTGGTGCCCGGCTGGAGCTGCAGGTGGTGGGTGGCCTCCACGTGCGGCGTGCGGACGAGGGCGATGCGCCGTGGGTCAACGACGATGAGCTTGGCCCCCTCGCGGAGCCGCTTCTTCATGCGGGACCCGAACACCGGATGCGCGTCCGTGGGGTTCGCCCCGATCACCATCATGACGTCGGATTCGTCGACGGAGGCGAAGTCCTGGGTGCCTGCCGAGGTCCCGAACGTCTGGCTCAGTCCGTATCCGGTGGGGGAATGGCACACCCGCGCACAGGTGTCGACGTTGTTGTTGCCGAACGCCGCCCGGATCATCTTCTGGACGACGAAGACCTCCTCGTTCGTGCACCGTGACGAGGTGATGCCACCGATCGAGTCGACTCCGTGCTCACCCTGGATGGCGCGCAGGCGGGTGGCCGCGTAGTCGATCGCCTCGTCCCACGACACCTCGCGCCACGGGTCGTCCGTGCTCTCGCGGACCATCGGCGCGACGACTCGATCCGGATGGCTCGCGTACCCCCATGCGAACCGGCCCTTGACGCACGAGTGTCCCGCGTTCGCCCCACCCTCCTTGTCCGGCACCATCCGAACCAGCTCGTTCCCCCGCAGCTCGGCGGTGAACGAGCAGCCGACTCCGCAGTAGGCGCAGGTGGTCTTGACGCTGCGCGTCGGCATGCCGAGCTCGATGACGGACTTCTCCTCCAGCGTGGCGGTTGGGCAGGCCTGCACGCAGGCTCCGCACGAGACGCACTCGCTCTCGATGAACGACTCGCCCGCACCGGCGCTCACCTTCGAGCCGAACCCGCGGCCCGCGATGGTCAGGGCGAACGTGCCCTGCACCTCGTCGCACGCTCGCACGCAGCGGCTGCAGGCGATGCACTTGCTGGCGTCGAACGTGAAATAGGGGTTGGACTCGTCCTTCGGGGCGGACAGGTGGTTCTCGCCCTCGAATCCGTAGCGCACGTCGCGCAGGCCCACTACCCCGGCCATGTCCTGCAGCTCGCAGTCCCCGTTGGCGGGGCAGGTGAGGCAGTCGAGCGGGTGGTCGGAGATGTAGAGCTCCATGACGCCGCGACGGATCTTCGCCACGTGCGGGGTCTGGGTGTGGACGACCATGCCGTCCTCGCACGGAGTGGTGCACGAGGCAGGCGTGCCCTTGCGCCCGTCGATGTCGACCACGCACATGCGACACGACCCGAAGGCCTCCAGCGAGTCGGTCGCGCACAGCTTGGGAATGGCGACACCCGCCTCGGCGGAGGCGCGCATCACCGACGTGCCTGCCGGCACCGTGACGGACTGGCCGTCGATGCTGACAGTGACCTGGCCGGTCGCCGTGCTCGCCGGCGTCCCGTAGTCGATCTGGTCAGTGCGGGTCATCACCACTCCGCTCGAAGTCTGGTGCGAAGCCACGAAGGGCGCTGAGCACCGGCATCGGCGTCAGGCCCCCCATGGCACATAGTGACCCGTCCGCCATGACTTCGCAAAGATCCACCAGTAGGGCGATGTTCGCCTCACGGTCCACTCCGGCCCGGATGCGGTCGATGACCTCCACGCCACGCGTCGACCCGATGCGGCACGGGGTGCACTTGCCGCACGACTCCTCGGCGCAGAACTCCATGGCGAATCGGGCCTGCTCGGCCATGTCGACGGTGTCGTCGAACACCACGACCCCGCCGTGCCCGAGCATGCCCCCGGCCTCGACGAGGGACTCGTAGTCCATCGACACGTCGAAAGCGCTCGCCGGCAGGTAGGCGCCGAGCGGTCCGCCGATCTGGACGGCTCGGACCGGACGCCCGGAGAGCGTTCCCGCGCCGTAGCCCTCGACGAGCTCGCCCAGCGTGATGCCGAAGCCCACCTCGACGATGCCGCCCTGCCGGATGTTGCCGGCGAGCTGGAACACCTGCGTGCCGAGGGAGCGGTCGACCCCGAATGCCGCGTAGCCCTGCGGGCCGTGGGCGACGATCCAGGGCACCGCAGCCACGGTCAGCACGTTGCTGATCAGCGTCGGTCGCCCGAACAGGCCCGAGAGCGCGGGAATGGGGGGCTTCGCCCGGACCACCCCGCGCTTGCCCTCCAGGCTCTCGAGCATGGCGGTCTCCTCGCCGCAGACGTAGGAACCCGCGCCCACCCGCACGCTCACGTCGAAGGAGACGTCGGATCCGAGGACGTCATCGCCGAGCCATCCCCTGCTCCGCGCCACGTCGATGGCATCGCGCATGCGCCGGACCGCGTCCGGGTACTCCGAGCGCACGTACACCAGGCCCTTCGTGGCACCGATGGTGAGTCCGGCGATCGCCATGCCCTCGAGGATGGTGAAGGGGTCGCCCTCCATCAGCATCCGGTCGGCGAACGTGCCGCTGTCGCCCTCATCGGCGTTCACGCAGACGTACTTCTGGTCGGCGGTCGCGGTGGCGACGGTGCGCCACTTGATGCCGGCGGGGAAGCCCGCGCCCCCGCGTCCCCGCAGCCCTGACGACAGCACGTCCTCGATCACCTGCTCGGCGCCGCGGGCCAGGCAGGCCCGCAGGCCCGCGAGGCCGCCGTGGGCCTCGTAGTCGTCGGGATCCAGGGGATCGACGATGCCCACCCGCGAGAACGTCAGTCGCTCCTGCGACCGCAGCCAGTCGAGGTCCTCCGGCCGGCCGAGCAGCAGCCGATGCGCCCTGTCGCCGGCCGCCGCCTCGACGATGTCCGGCACGTCGGCAGGCTGGACTGGGCCGTAGGCGATCCGGCCCTCGGGCAGGTCGAACTCGACCATCGGCTCGAGCCAGAGCATGCCGCGCGAGCCGTTCCGCACGATGCGCGCATCCGGCAGGGCGGCCGCGACCGCGTCGGCGACCTCGTCTGCCCCCACCGAGCGCGCCGCGCTGTCCCCGGGGACGAAGACGGTGGTCATGCGCCGGCCTTCGCGAGGACCACCGCTGCGTCGAGTCGCTCGGGCGTGACCCGGCCGAGCAGTCGATCGTTCACGACGGCAGTGGGTCCCAGTGCGCAGTTGCCCATGCAGAAGACATGCTGGACGTCGCAGGAGGCGTCGAGGTGCCCCTCGGCGGCCACCAGCAGGCCGCGCGCGCCCACGGCCTGGCAGGCCTCCCCGAGGCAGACCCGCACCTCGACATCGGCACGAGGGGTGGTCCGCAGGTCGCTGTAGTACGTGAGCACGCCGTGCACGTCGGCACGCGAGACGTTGAAGGCATCCGCGACCAGCCGGACGGCGTCCGGGTGGACGTAGCCGAAGGCGGCCTGAAGGGCCTGAAGCCCCATCAGCACGGGTCCGGGCTCGTCGATGGCGGAGAGGATCCGCCGGGCCTCCTCGGGACTCCAGGGGGGTGATGTCATCGGGTCTCCTCCGTGACGAGCCGATCGGCGCCGGCGTAGACGTTCATGCGGCCCTCGCGAGCGAAGCCGATCAGGACGAGCCCGTGCTCGCGGGCCAGGTCGACGGCGAGGCTGGTGGGCCCCGAGACGGCGATGACGGCGGCCACGCTCGCCGTCATCGCCTTGTGCACGATCTCGTACGAGACCCGCCCGCTGACGACGAGGACATGGTCGGTCAGCGGCGCGCGGTCCTCGAACAGGGCGTGGCCTATCGCCTTGTCGACCGCGTTGTGCCGACCGACGTCCTCGCGGACCCACAGGACCTCGAGCTCGGGGCTCACGAGTGCGGCCGCATGCAGCGAGCCGGTCTGCTCGAACATCCGCTGGCCCGATCGCATCCCGTCGATGAGCCGGGGGACGGCGGCGGCCGGCAGGCGCCAGTCGGGGGTGTGCAGCGGGGCATCGGGCCCGTGGAACGCGGCCAGCACGTCGGCACTGCAGACTCCGCATGCACTGCTGGTCACGAAGGACCGCGGGCGCGGTGGCGTGACGCCCGGGGCGAGTGCCACCCGGGCGGTGTCGACCGCGTCGTCGTCCGGGTGCGTGGCGAAGGCGCCGAGCGAGGCGATGTCCGCCCGCGAGCGGACGCCCGACTCGTTGACCAGCCAGCCCGCCACGAGGTCGAGGTCGTGACCCGGCGTGCGCATCGTGGTCACCAGGACGCTGCCGTCCAGCACGATGGTGAGCGGGGACTCGACGGCGACGAGGTCGCTGGACTCGACGGCGGCATCGGCGACGATGCGAACCGCCGGCCTGCGTACCGTCGTCACTCCCATGCGGGTCCCATCGTCGGCTCCCCATCTGCCTCCATCAGAACAGACCCACGACCTGACCGTCAACGAGGTCGATGCGCTCGCTGGACGGCACCTTGGGCAGCCCGGGCATCGTCATGATGTCGCCGCACACCATCACGATGAACTCCGCCCCGGCGGCGAGGCGGACCTCCCGGATGTTGATGCTGTGCCCGCTGGGCGCTCCGCGCAGGGCGGGATCGGTCGAGAAGGAGTACTGGGTCTTGGCGACGCAGACGGGGAAGTGCCCGTAGCCCTGGGCCTCGAGCTCCTTGATCTGGCCCCGGATCTTGGCGTCCGCCGTCACCTCGCTGGCGCCGTAGATGCGGGTCGCGATAGCCGTGATCTTCTCCCAGAGGGAGGCGTCGTCCTCATAGGCGTACGTCATTGTCGACGGCCGGTCGCACAGCTCCACGACCTTCGCCGCCAGATCCTCGGCGCCCTTCCCGCCGTCGGCCCAGTGGGACGCCAGGACCACGTCGACGCCGAGGGCGTTGACCCGCTCGCGGAGCAGATCGAGCTCGGCGGGCGTGTCGCTGTCGAAGCGGTTGATCGACACCACGCAGGGCAGCGCGAACACGCCCTGGATGTTGCTGATGTGACGCTCCAGGTTGACCATGCCGCGATCGAGCGCCGCGAGGTCCTCCGTGGTGATCGTCTTGAGGTCCTGGCCCCCGTGGTACTTCAGCGCCCGGACGGTCGCCACGATCACGACCGCGGACGGCCGAAGGCCGGACTTGCGGCACTTGATGTCGAAGAACTTCTCGGCTCCGAGGTCGGCTCCGAAGCCGGCCTCCGTGACGACGTAGTCGGCCAGCTTCATGGCAGCCGTCGTCGCGATGACCGAGTTGCAGCCGTGCGCGATGTTCGCGAACGGGCCGCCGTGCACGAACGCCGGGGTGTGCTCCAGCGTCTGCACCAGGTTGGGCGCCAGGGCGTCCTTGAGCAGCACGGTCATGGCGCCGTTGGCGTTGAGGTCCCGAGCACGGACGGGCTCCTTGGCGCGCGTGTAGGCGACGACGATGTTGCCCAGCCGCTCCTTGAGGTCCTCGAGCGACGTCGCCAGGCAGAAGATCGCCATGATCTCCGAGGCCACGACGATGTCGAATCCATCCTGCCGAGGGAAGCCGTTGCCCGGCCCGCCGAGGGCCACGGTGATATCGCGAAGCGCCCGGTCGTTCATGTCGACGACGCGCTTCCAGGTCACGCGACGCACGTCGATGTCGAGGACATTGCCGTGGTGGACGTGATTGTCGATCAGGGCGGCGAGCAGGTTGTTGGCCAGCGCGATGGCCCCGAAGTCGCCGGTGAAGTGCAGGTTGATGTCCTCCATCGGGACGATCTGCGCGTGCCCCCCGCCGGCGGCACCGCCCTTCATGCCGAAGACCGGGCCCAGGGACGGCTCGCGCAGGCAGATGATCGTGCGCTTGCCGATGGACTGGAGTCCGTCGCCGAGGCCGACGCTGGTGGTCGTCTTGCCCTCGCCCGGCGGCGTCGGGCTGATGGCCGTCACGAGGATGAGCTTCGCGTCCTCGTTGGCCGGGAGCCCGGCGAGGTAGTCGAGGGCCACCTTGGCCTTGTAGTGCCCGTACGGCTCGACGTGGTCGTCCGGGATCCCGAGCCGGTCTGCGACGTCCGTGATCCGGTCCATCGTCGCTGCCTGGGCTATCTCGATGTCAGAGGGCACCTGTGCTCCTTGTTGACGGTCTGCGTGCGGGAATGCGTGGAGGATAGGCGGACGGCGGAGCCGCGCGCCGGGACGTGCCGGTCAGCCGGACGCGGCAGCGCGCGTCTGTGCGAGCAGCTCGGGCAGGAACGCGTGCAGGTCGCCCACGACGGCATAGTCCGCGATCTGCATGATCGGAGCCTGCGCGTCGGTGTTGACCGCGATCAGCGTCTTGCTGTTCTTGCAGCCCGCAAGGTGCTGGGTCGCACCGCTGATGCCGAACGCGATGTAGAGGTCGGGTGCCACCTTCGTGCCCGTCTGGCCGACCTGCTCCGCGTGCGGACGCCAGCCCTCGCTCGTGACGACGCGCGAGCAGCCGACCGTCCCGCCGAGCAGCGCGGCGAGCTCGTCGAGCATGCCGAAGGCGTCCGGACCGCCCATGCCGCGTCCGCCCGACACCACCGTCTTCGCATCCGCGAGGGTCACTCCCGCCGCCGCCGCCCCGGCTCGCTCGATCACCCGGACCAGCAGGTCTGCATCGGTGAGGCTCGCTGCGAACGGCTCGACGATGCCGGCCGCCGCTGACGGCTCGGCGGTGATGGCGTGGGCCAGAACCGTCGCCAGCAGGGTCGGGGTGTCGACCGACGACTCCTCGAGCAGGTTGCCGGCCCAGCGAGCCCGGGTCACCGTGGCAGGTGCGCCCAGCTCGATGCTGACGCAGTCAGTGGCGAGGGGCAGGTCGAGGATGGCGGCGACGTGCGCCATCACCTCGTTGCCGCGCGCCGAGCCGCCAGCCAGCACGGCGCCGGGGGAGAGGGCCGCCACGAGCTGCGCCACTGCCCGACCGGTCGCCTGGGGAGCGTAGTCGGCCAGCGCGGCGTGCTCCGCCACGTGCACGACGGCCGCGCCGTACTCGGCCAGCTCGCCGGCGAAGGATGCCTCGCCGGCCACCACAGCGTGGACGTCGGGGTCGAGCCCGCGGGCGACCGTGAGCGCCTGGAGCGATACGGGATCGACGACCCCCCGGTCATGGTCGACATGGACGAGGATCATGACAGGACTCCGATCTCACGGAAGACGTCGACGAGGACGGCTGCGCCGGCCGCATCTGGCCCGAGCACGACGGTGCCCTTGTCGGTGGCAGCCGGGATGGCGAGGCGATGCTTGACGAGTCGTGCCGGCCTGAGGGTCACGTCGACGGTCGTGACCGGCTTCTTGCGCGCCTTGATCCGGCCGGGCACCGACGGATAGCGGGGGATGTTCAGGCCGTCCTTGACCGTGATCACGGCGGGAAGCGGCACCGAGTAGATCTCTCGCTCCGTTCCCACCGACCGTTCGCAGCGCGCCGTGCCGTCCTCGACGGCCAGGCCCTTGACGTTGGTCACCACGGGCAGTCCCAGCGCGTGCGCCAGCCGGATCCCGGTCTGGTATCCCGACGTGTCCGCCGACTCCGCGCCCATCAGGATGAGGTCGAATGCCGTGCCATCGGCGCGGACGGCCTCGATCAGGGCCGCAGCCGTGGCCTGCGGGTCGGGCTCGGTGCCGTCGGTGAGCGCGATGATCGCCCGGTCCGCGCCGATCGCGAGCTGCTCGCGCAGCTGCTCCTCGCAGTCCGCCGTGCCGAGCGACAGCAGCGTCACGCTGCCGCCGTTCGCGTCCCTGAGCTGGACCGCGGCCTCGACGGCGTTCTCCTCGTGGGGGCTCAGCTGGAATCCCAGGCGGCGGGTGTCGATCTCGGTCCCGTCGTCGGTGAGGATGAACGCACTGCCCACCATGGGCACGCGCTTGATGCATACCAGGATGTCCATCAGGCCATGATCCGATCGTTCTTCGGGTCGAACAGGGGAGTGGTGCCGACGCCCGCGACCGTCACCGGGTAGTGCTCGCCCATGTACTCGACGAGCAGCTTCGTGCCGACGACCGCCTGCTCCGGCGGCAGGTACGCCATCAGGACGTGCTTGCCCAGCGACGGCGCCGAGCCGGCACTCGTCGCGTACGCGCGACGGTTGCGACGGTCCGTGATGACCTCGCCGTCGAGCGTCAGGATGGGCTCGCGGCCCAGCATGTAGCGCTTCTCGCCCGTGGACGACGTGTGGTCGTCCACCGTCAACGAGCACATGAGCGCGGCCGGGGACTCCTCGCGGTGCCGGAGGTACGCGGCCTTCCCGACGAAGTCGGCGTCCTTGACCTTGTTGGTCTGCATGCCGGCCTCGATGACGTTGTACTCGGTCTCGAGCTCGGTTCCGTAGGCGCGGTACGACTTCTCGAGCCGACCCGTGGTGCCGTAGACACCGATGCCGACGGGGATCAGTCCGTGCGCCTGCCCCGCCTCCCAGACGAGGTCCCAGAGGCGCGCGCCCTGCTCCATGGGGACGTACAGCTCCCAGCCGAGGTCGCCGACGTACGAGATGCGCGACGCCAGCACGCGCAGAGACCCGATCTCGATGACGCGGCAGGTGCCGAAGGGGAAGCCCTCATTCGAGATGTCGTCGCGGGTGATCGACTCAAGGATCGCGCGGGCGTTGGGGCCCCAGATGCCCAGCGTGGTGAAGGCGGACGTCAGGTCGACGACCTGCGCGGTGCCGTCGGCCGGCAGCTGGTCGGTGAACCACTTCTTGTCGGCCATGCCGTGCGCGCCGCCCGTCACGACCCGGAAGTGGTCGTGGGCCAGGCGCATGATGGTCAGGTCTGACTTGAAGCCGCCGTTGGGCGACAGCACCGGCGTGTAGACCACCTTGCCGACCGCTACGTCCATCTGGCGCATCGCGGTGCGCTGGACGGTGTCGAGCGCACCGGATCCGATCACGTCGAAGATGCAGAACGCGGTGAGATCGACGAGGCCGGCGGTCTCGCGCATCTGCAGGTGCTCGGCGTTGATGATCGGCGACCACCAGCGCGCCTCCCACTCCGACGTGCGCGGGCATGACGGCATCGCCGAACTTCTCGAGCAGCGGACGCGTTGCTCTCGTACCAGAAGGGCCGCTCCCAGCCGACCGTCTCGAAGAAGACCGCGTCGAGGGCCTTCTCGCGCTCGAAATCGGGAGACAGGCGCACGTTGCGGTTGCTGTTCCACTGCTCGGCCGGATGGACGATGCCGTACGTCTTGTTGAAGCCCTCGGACGTGCGCGCCTTGATGTGCGTCGCTGGACTTGTGATGCTCGTGGAAGCGCGCGATGTCGGAGAGTGCAGATCGATCTCGGACTCGCCGAGCACCATCCACTCCGCGACCGACTTGCCGGTGCCCGGGCCTTCCTTGATCCAGACCGCGGCGACGGACCACAGGCCCTTGACCTCGGGGGTCTCGCCGAGGATCGGCATGCCGTCGGGGGTGAGCGACAGCAGTCCGTTGATCGCGTAGCTTCTGGCCGACGGACTCGTCGCCGATGATCTCAGGCATGAGCTCGAGCGCGTGCTCGTCCTGGAGGTCGAAGTCGGCCTGGGTGAACGGCATCTCGGTGGGGGAGAGGGCGGCCTCTGCGTTGGACGGGATCTCGTCGGCCTCGTGCAGGATCGGCCGGTGCGCGTAGGAGCCGACCTCGAGGCCGCCGCCGTGCTGCCGCTCGTACATGTTCGTGTCCATGTCGCGGACGATCGGGTACTCGATCTCGCCCTTGGCGTCCACGAACCGGGGGACGGGGCCGATGTCCTGATCATCTGGTGGACGGCCGGGGTGAGCGGGATGCTGGCACCGGCCATCTGGGCGATCTTCGGGCTCCAGCAGCCGCACGCGATGATCGACGTACTCCGCGTCGATGTCGCCCTTGTCGGTGCGCACCCGCGTCACGCGCCCGTCGACGACGTCGATGTCGAGGACCTCGGTGCTGGCCGAGACGGTCAGCGCGCCCATCTCCATCGCCCGCTCACGCATGATCGTGCCGGCGCGCAGCGAGTCGACGACGCGACACGCTCGGCGTGTAGAAGCCTCCGAGGATCACGGTCTCGTCGATGTAGGGGACGAGCTCCTTGACCTCGTCGGGGGTGAGCAGCCGGGTGCTCGATGTCCCAGGACTTCGCCGACGCCATACGGCGGGTCGAGCTCCTGCATGCGCTCAGGCGGTGCGGGCGACCTCGATGCCGCCGCATTCGGTCAGGACGCCCATCTCCTTGTACTGGCGGATGCTGCTCGAGCGTGAGGAGGGTCATCTCCTTGGTGTGGTCCACGGGGAAGAGGAAGTTCGACGCGTGACCCGTCGAACCGCCGGGGTTCGGCAGCGGTCCCTTGTCCACCTGCACGATGTCGCGCCACCCGAGGCGCGCGAGGTGGTAGGCAAGGCTGTTGCCGACGATGCCGGCTCCGATGATGACGGCCTTGGCCGACGTGGGCAGAGTGCTCATTGCTTCCCTCTCGTGAGTGACGCGGTTGTCGGTCGTGCGTTGCGTGGCGTGGTGTGTCAGATCGCTCGTCGTACGTCGGCCTCGAAGCCCTCGACGTGGGAGGTCATGATCGCTGCGGCGCGGTCCGGGTCGCCGTCGCGGATCGCTGTCAGCAGGTCGCGGTTCTCGGCCATGGCGTGGGCGAGATGCGTGACCCGGTCCAGAGCCAGGAACCAGATCCGAAGTGAGTGCATGTAGTGCTGCTCGAGGACGGCGCGCAGGAAGTCGTTGTGCGCGCACTGGTACACGTGGTGGTGGACCCGCTGGTCGAGCTCGATGAGATCGCGCATGGCCGGATCGTCGTCGCTCTCGTCTATGGCGGCGAGCAGCGCGTCGATGACGACGATGTCGTCGACCGTGCGACGCCGCGCCGCCAGCCGGGCCGCGAAAGGCTCGAGCTGCTCGCGGACCTCCGAGATCGCGGTGAGGTCGCGGGTGTCGAGCGCTGCCACGAACATCCCGCGACGCGGGAAGACGTCGATGAGCCGCTCGTTGGCGAGGGTGCGCAGCGCCTCGCGGATCGGCGTCCGTCCGAAGCCGAGGGACTCCTGGAGGTCGGGCTCGCTGATCACCGCGCCGGGGGCCAGCTCGAGGGTCACGATGAGCCGGCGGATCTCGCGGTAGGCCCGATCAGCCTGCGACTCATCACCGGTCAGGTCCGGTTGGACGAGGACGGCGGTGGTCATCGCACAGATATATCAGTTAAATGATGACCTGTACATCAGTTTCGGAACAATTCTTCCCCAGGTCCAGCGCGAGAGGTGAGTTGTTGGGGTCGAATCTCTCGATTCGACCCCAACAACTCACCTCTCGGCCTGGGGGGTGGGGCCGCTGGGGGCTGGGGAGAGGAGGGGCCGGAGGGCGGCCTCCAGACCGGCGTCTGCCCCCGATACGTCGCGGATCTGCAGGGGCAGGCCGAGGCGAGCCGATGCCCGCCGGGCCGCCCGCTCCAGGTCCGCCGTGTGCCGGGCCGTCAGCCAGACCACCCGCCGGTAGCTGCCGAAGTAGTCGGGCAGCAGTTCCGGATAGCGGTCCAGGCCGAGGGACCGCCATACCAGCCGGTCGAAGCCCACCACGAGGAAGTCCGTCAGGAAGTAGGTGCCCGCCTCCTCGGCGCTGATCCTGGCGATCTCGTCCTGGCCGGCGTAGACGTCGTAGCAGTGATTGCCGGGGAGTCGGTGCACGCCCCGGCGCTCGCACACCTCGTCGAGGGCGGAGTAGGTCCCGCAGTCGGCGTAGCCGATGGCGATCCGGTCGTATCGGGGCTCCAGCTCGGTGATGAGCCGGTCCACCTCTCCGGCGATGCGATCGGGCCGGTTGTGCAGCAGCGGTGGCAGGGCATGCAGGTCCACGTCCCACCCGTTGCGGTCGACGATCGCCATGACGTCGACGCTCAGCGCGCCGCACGTGATGAGCGCGACGCGGCCGCTAGTGCGGGAAGGCGAGCTCATCGACGAAGCGATCGTTGAAGTCCGGGCGATCGGACAGTTCGAGGTAGTCGATCTCGCGGATGAGGGCGCTGGCTCCGTGCCGCTCGGGCCCGGAGAGCAGCGCCATCTTGGCGCCCTCGCCGGCGACGTTGCCCGCGCTCACGACGCGCAGCACCGGGATGTTCGGCACGAGGCCGATGTGGATAGCGTTCCGGGCGCTGAGGTAGGTGCCGAAGGATCCGGCGAGGAGCACCTGCTGGATGTCCTCCGGCTGCACCCCGAATTCCTCGACCAGCAGCTTCCAGCCGGTCGAGATGGCCGCCTTGGCGAACTGCAGCTCGCGGACGTCCCGGTTGCTGAGGAAGACCGGACTGTCCGTCGCGTCGGGGTCGGACAGGACGAAGACGCGCTCGCCGGCGAGGTCCCGGAGCCGGTGCGCAAGGTGCGGGAGCACGGCTGCTGCCCGCTCGTCGGTGACGAACCGGCCGCTCGCATCGATGATGCCGACGCGGACGAGCTCGGCCACGGCGTCCACCAGCCCGGAGCCGCAGATGCCCGTGGGCGCCACGTCGCCGATCACCTGGACTTCCACCTGGTCGCCCTCGATCCGGACGACCTCGATCGCTCCGGGGGCTGCGCGCATGCCGCACTTGATCGACGCGGCCTCGAAGGCGGGCCCCGCTGGCGCGGCCGTCGCCACCAGGCGCTCCCCGTCACCGAGGATCAGCTCGCAGTTGGTGCCGATGTCGATGAACAGGCGCAGGCGCTTGTCGCGATCCATGCCGCTGGCCAGCGCGCCGGCGATGATGTCGCCGCCCACGTACGCGCCCAGGGCCGGGAACAGGAACACGCGGGCGCGCGGGTGCAGGGCCAGGCCGAGCTCGCTGGCGAGCATGGTCGGGTAGTCCTGGGTGGCGAGGATGAACGGCGCGACCCCCAGCGGCTCGGGGTCGATGCCGAGGGCGATCTGGGTCATCGTGGCGTTGCCGGCGATCGCCACCTCGTACACGCTGCGCGGGTCGATGGCCGCCTCGGTGCAGACGTCGTCGACGAGCTCGGCCAGGGTCGCGTGGGCCAGCTCCTGCAGCTTGCCGAGCGCATCCGGGTCCAGCATCGTCGCGCTGATCCTGCTGATGACGTCGGCCCCGAAGGGCTGCTGCTTGTTCAGCATCGAGGCCACCGCGACGGGGGTTCCCGTGGTGAGGTCCAGCAGGGTGGCGACCACCGTCGTGGTGCCGAGGTCGCAGGCGATCGCGTAGACCCGGTCGGCGGTGTCACCGGCCTCGACCGCTATGAGCAGGTCGTCGACGACGACAGCGGTCACGTCGAAGTCTGCGGCGCGCAGGATCCTCGACAGGTCGCGGAGCAGGTGCGGGTCGGAGTTCTCCGTGAGGTCGCTGATCTCGTCCAGTACGCGCCGGACGTCCGATCGCTGGTCGGTGAGGGTGGGCTCGCTCATGGTGATGTGGCGCTTCACCACGGACGGTCGAAGGATGACCTGCCGGCCGACGCCAACGGTCGCGGCCTTCGGCCGGGTCGTCAGGGGCGGGACGCTGACGGTGAGGTCGTTCGTGGCGTTGGCGATGCACGCGAGCCGCCAGCCGTCCTGGAGCTCTTCGGTGGTGAAGGCGCGGGTGTCGAGGCGACCGATCGGCACGTCGCCATCGAGGATCTGCACCTTGCACTTGCGGCAGGTGCCGTGTCCTCCGCAGGTGGAGTCGATCGCGATGCCGTTCCAGCTCGCGGCGTCGAAGACCGAGACGCCGGTCGGCACGCGCACGCTCTTGCCGGACGGCTCGAAGGACAGGTCGACACGCACGGCATGCGTGACATGCAGTGCCGTGTCGACCGTCTCCTCGAGTTCCACGGGTCCGGACGGGCTCACGTCGCGAGCGCGGCCTGACGGGCCCGGTGCGCGGCGATCCAGTTGGCCCCCCACTCGTCATTGCCGTTCATCAGGTCGGCGGCGCGAACCGCCGAGACGATCTGCGGCGTCCGTGAGTCCATGATCGCGCTGGTGAGCCCGGCAGCCATCGCCATGGGCAGGAAGACGGAGTTGAGCGTGTGCCGGTCGGGCATGCCGAACGAGACGTTGGAGGCGCCCAGCGTGGTGTTGACGCCGACGTGCTCCTTGATCAGGGAGATGGTCTCCAGGGTGCGGACCACCATCGACGAGTCCGCACCGATCGGCATGGCCAGCGGGTCGATGACGATGTCCTCGATGGGGATGCCGTACTTCGTGGTGGCGTACTCAACGATCCGCTGCGTGAGCTCGAGCCGGCGTCGGGGGTCCTCCGGGATCTCGAACTCGTCGTTCGGCAGGGCGATGATGGCGGCGCCGTACTTGCGGACCAGGGGCAGGATCAGGTCCATGCGCTCCTCCTCCGCCGTGATGGAGTTGACGAGCGCCTTGCCGTCGTACGCGGCCAGGCCCGCCTCCAGCGCCTCGACGACGGAGGAGTCGATGCACAGCGGCAGGTCGGTGAGCGACTGGATCAGCCGAACGGCCTGCGCCAGCACCACAGCCTCGTCGATGAGGGGAGCGCCCATGTTGACGTCGAGCATCGTCGCGCCACCCTCGACCTGGGCGATGACGTCGGCCTCGATCGCGGACAGGTCGCCCGCCCGGAGCTGCTCCTGGAACTTCTTGCGCCCGGTCGGGTTGATCCGCTCCCCGATGATGCAGAACGGCTGGTCGTGCCCGATCGTGATGGTCTTGGTCGCCGAACTAAGCACTGTGTGCATGCTGCTCCTCGAAGCGTGGGCCGATGGCAAGGTCTTCCGTGAGTCGACGAACGCTGTCGTCGTGACGGAAATCTGTGATGTGCAGGCCGGCCACGCCGGGCAGGGACAACGCATGCGCCGCCAGCTCCCGGACGAGCCGGTAGGACTCCTCCTTGGGATCCTCGCTCGCGGAGACCCGTTCGATCGTGGCCGCAGGGACGCTGATGCCGGGCACGTGCTCGTCCATGAAGGTCAGCGCCCGGGCCGCCCGGGTCAGGCACACGGTGGGCAGGATCGCAGCCCGTTCGGCCACGCCGTTCGCTACGCAGGCGGCGACGAAGGCCTCGAGCTGCTCGGGCCGGTAGTGGATCTGGAGCTGCAGGAACCTGGCGCCCGCCTCGACCTTCTTCAGCGCTCGCTCAGCCCGGTAGTGAAGCGGAGGTGCGGTCGGATTCTCCACCGCGCCGACGAAGAGGTGTGGAGGCGCCTTCATCGACCGGCCGGACAGGTACATTCCGGTGCCCATGAGCGTCGCGACCCGCACCAGCTGAGGGCCGTCGAGGTCGTACACCCGGCGGGCCTCGGGCTCGTCGCCGGCCGTGACGTCGTCGCCGGTCAGTGCGCAGATGTTCTGGACGCCGAACATGGAGACGCCGACGATGTCGGCCTGGATCGCCAGCCGGTTCTTGTCGCGGCACACGACCTGGAGGATCGGGTTGTAGCCGAGCTGCGTGAGCGCGATGGCCATCGCCGTGTTCGAGGCGTGCGCGTGGGCGGCCGGGTTGTCGGTGACGTTGATGGCGTCGACCCACGGAGCCAGCTTCTCAGCGGCGGCCCGGATGTCCTCGAGAGTCCCGCCGTCGAAGGACGGGAACTCCGCGGTCACGACCTGGCGCTCGCGCGTCGTGCAGAGTCTCTCGAACTCGTTGAGCGTGCTCATCCCTCGTCCGCCGCCCAGCCGGGAGGGGTGCGCCGGTCGCGACCGTTGAGCAGGTTCAGCCAGGACGACTGGCCCTTGAGCGCATTGTCTACCGGCGGCCGCATGTGGTTGAACTCGGCGCGCCACGAGCGGGGCAGCAGCGGCATCGTGCGGGAGCGGTCCTCGGCCTTCACCCACACGCAGCGCATCTCGGGCTTGACCTCGCAGTGGCCGTCGGGACGCACCCCGCCGCAGGGACCGTTGCGGAGCGTCTTGGGGCACGTCATGGGGCAGGTCATGCCGGTGGAGTGCAGCACGCACTGACCGCACATGCGGCAGTCCCAGATGGGCTTCTTAATGCCGTGCTCGAGCAGCGGCAGCAGGCCGGCCATCAGGGCTACGCGTTCACCGAGGCGCGCTTCTTGGCGATCAGGTCCTTGGCGCGGCGAACCGCTGTGGCGGCATCGGCGGCGTACCCGTCCGCGCCGCACACGTCCGCGTACTCCTGCGTCACCGGGGCACCCCCGACCATGATGATCACCTGGTCGCGCAGCCCGGCCTTCTCGATGGCGTTGATGTTGGCCTTGAACATCGGCATCGTCGTGGTGAGGAACGCAGACATGCCCACGATGTCGGGCTTGTGCTCCTCGATCGCGGCGATGAACTTCTCCGGCGGCGCCTGCACGCCGATGTCGATGACCTGGAACCCCGCGCCCTCGAGCATGATGTTGACGAGGTTCTTGCCGATGTCGTGCACGTCGCCCTTGACGGTCCCCATCACGAAGGTGCCGACGGTCTCGGCCCCCGTCTGCGCGAGGAGGGGCCGCAGGATGTCGAGCGCGCCCGACATGGCCTTGCCGGCGATCAGCATCTCAGGCACGAAGTAGTCGCCGCGCTCGAATCGGGCGCCCACCTCCTCCAGGGACGGGATGAGCGCCTCGAACAGGATCCGGTCGGGGCTCATGCCCATGTCCAGGCCCTGTCGGGTGAGGTCGAGCACGGCCGGTGCGTTTCCGACCATGGTCTCGTCGTACAGGCCCTTGAGGATCTCGTCGGGTGTCATGCCGCTCCTGCCTTCCGCCGCTTGTGCACTGGGTAGCCGAGTTGTCGTGAGAGCTTTCCGGCCTCGGCGACGAGCAGGCCGCCGAGTTCGGGAAAGCGTTCCGTGCCGATGCGCATGGTCGGCCCTGAGATGGACAAGGCCGCGACGACCGATCCGTCGGACGCCCGGACCGGTGCCGCGAGCGCCACCAGCCCTGGTTCGAGCTCCGAGTCCGCCACTGCCCATCCGACCCGGCGCACCGTGGCGAGCTCGGCCTCGAGACGCGAGCGGCTGCCGATCGTCCGGCTGGTCCGGCGGGAGAGCCGCCCCTCCGGGAGGGATGCGCCGTGCGCGAGGAACACCTTGCCCAGGGCGGAGCAGTGCAGCGGCACGCGCAGGCCGACCCAGTTCACGTTGCCGATGAGGTAGGTGGAGTCGACCTGGGAGATCTGCTCGACCTCGTGGCCGACCATGACCGCGAGGTTGATGGTCTCGCCGGTCGCCTCGCTGAGGACCTGCAGATGCGGAGCGGCGAGCGCTATCAGCTCGTCGTAGGGGCGATCCGAGTGCGCGAACCGGGTCAATACGGATCCGGGGCGCAGGACGCCGTCATCCGCCCGGGCCACCAGTCCGTTGGCCTCCAGGCTGGACAGCATCCGGGAGAGGGTGCTCTTCGCCAGGCCGCTCTGACGCTGCAGGTCGGTGAAGGTCAGAGGGGCAGGGGACTCGAGGACGGCGACGAGCAGCGCGGCAGCGCGATCGACCGCCTGCGTGCCTGCTGACGAGCCCATGCCTTCCCCTCCCGGTGCCGGTCCCACGACTCTTGACATGTGCTGGCGACCCCCACAAGATAGCGGAGATCAGTTCCGCATTATGGAACAATAGTTCCACGGGCGAGTGTAGGATCACGAAACACGCCCGGTCAACAATGTCGGCGAAGGCCGACCCACACGCGAAGGATCGCCTGTGTTCGTCAACAAGATGCCGCGGTACGAGATCCTCTCCGAGCAGGCCATGGAGACCCTTGACGGCGGGTGGAAGCGGATCCTGACCGAGATCGGGATCGAGTTCATGAAGCCCGAGGCCCTCGAGCTGTTCCGGCAGGCCGGTCAGAAGGTCGTCGACGAGAAGGTGTTCCTCGATCCGGACTTCGTCCTCGAGCAGGTGGCGAAGGCGCCGCGCGAGTTCGACCTGCAGGCCCGAAACCACGCCAACGATGTCCACATCGGCGGCGACCACATGGTCTTCTCGAGTGTCTACGGCTCGCCCTTCGTCCGCGAGGGCGACGTGCGCCGCGACGGCACCCTCGAGGACTTCCGCAATTTCTGCAAGCTCGCGCAGTCGTTCTCGGCGATGGACAGCGTCGGCGGCGTCGTCGTCGAGCCCAACGACGCCCCACTGGACTCGCGCCACCTCGACATGGTCTCGAGCGCGCTGATCTACACCGACAAGATCATCATGGGCAACGTCGTCAGCGCCCAGAACGCGCTCGACACCATTGCGATGGGCGAGATGGTCTTCGGCGGCCGGGAGGCCATCGAGGAGACCCCGTTCTGCATCTCGCTGGTGAACTGCAACTCTCCGCTGCGCTGGGACGACCGCATGCTGGACGCGCAGTTCGAGTACACGAAGGCAAACCAGCCGGTCATCATGACGCCGTTCCTGCTCATGGGCGCGATGTCGCCCGTCACGATCCCTGCTGCGCTCGCCCAGCAGATCGCCGAGTCGCTGTCCGGCATCGCGCTCTCGCAGCTGATCCGCCCGGGCGCACCGGTCGTGTTCGGCTCCTTCCTGTCGAACATCAACATGCAGTCGGGCTCTCCTCAGTTCGGCACGCCGGAGTCGGCCATCGGACTGCTGTGCACGGGGCAGATCGCCAGGCGCTTCGGGCTGCCGTTCCGCACCGGCGGCGGGCTGAACTCGTCGCAGACGCCCGACGCGCAGGCCGGCTACGAGGCGCTCATGACGATGCTGCCCACCTTCCTCGCCGGAACCAACTTCGTGATGCACACCGCCGGCTGGCTGGAGGGCGGGCTGGTCTCCAGCTTCGAGAAGTACGTCATCGACGTGCAGATCCTCGAGTCGCTCCAGGCGGAGTTCACCCCCCTGGAGATCAACGAGGACACGCTCGCCTTCGGTGCGCACGAGGAGGTGGGCCACGGAGGGCACTTCCTCGGTGCCGCGCACACGATGGAGCGGTTCCGCGAGTGCTTCTACCGTCCGTTCCTGTCGAGCTCCGACAACTACGAGCGCTGGACTCGCCTGGGCGCCCAGGACACTGCGGCCCGCGCCGGTGACATCTATCGCAAGAAGATAGAGGAGTACACGCTTCCGGAGATGGATCCCGACCTTCGCCACGAGCTGGAGGCCTTCGTCACCCGCCGCCGCACCGAACTGGGCGACTGACATGGCGAAGACGTACGACTACGTAATCGTCGGCGGCGGCTCGGCAGGCAGCGCCCTGGCCAACAGGCTCTCCGCGGATCCCGGAACGTCGGTCCTCGTGCTCGAGGCGGGTCGTCCGGACAGCTGGTGGGACGTGTACATCCACATGCCCGCCGCCCTCACCTTCCCCATCGGCAACCCGCACTACGACTGGATGTACTCCACCGAGCCGGAGCCGTACATGAACGGGCGACGGGTGTCCGCGGGCCGCGGCAAGATCCTCGGCGGCTCGAGCAGCATCAACGGGATGATCTTCCAGCGCGGCAACCCGCTCGACTACGAGCGCTGGGCAGCCGATCCGGGCATGGAGACCTGGGACTACGCGCACTGCCTGCCCTACTTCAAGCGCATGGAGACGTGCCTGGCGGGTGCGGACGAGTTCCGCGGCGGGTCGGGCCCCCTCGTGCTCGAGCGCGGACCGGTCGAGAACCCGCTGTTCGGGGCCTTCTTCGATGCAGTGCAGCAGGCCGGGTACCCGATCACCAAGGACGTCAACGGGTATCGGCAGGAGGGCTTCGCCGCCTTCGACCGCAACGTCCGCAACGGGCATCGACAGTCGGCGTCCGCCGCCTACCTGCATCCGGTCATGGATCGCCCCAACCTCACCGTGCTGACCCGGGCTCAGGTCACGCGCGTCCTCATGGACGGCACTCGGGCGACCGGCGTCGAGGTGCTCGATCGCAAGGGACGCACTCGCAAGGTGAGCGCCGGCGAGGTGATCCTGTGCGGGGGAGCGTTCAACTCCCCGCAACTGCTTCAACTGTCGGGAATCGGCGACGCAGAGCACCTGAAGAGCGTCGGCGTGCAGCCGGTCCATCACCTGCCGGGCGTCGGCGAGCACCTGCAGGACCATCTCGAGGTGTACGTGCAGCACGAGTGCAAGCAGCCGGTCTCGCTCAATCCCAACCTGAAGATGTGGCGCAGGCCGATCATCGGCGCCCAGTGGCTGTTCCTGCGCAGCGGTCCCGGCGCCTCGAACCACTTCGAGGGGGGCGGATTCACCCGCAGCAACGACGAGGTCGACTACCCGAACCTGATGTTCCACTTCCTGCCGATCGCCGTTCGGTACGACGGCACCGCCCCGGCGGGCGGCCACGGCTACCAGGTGCACATCGGTCCCATGTACTCCGATGCCCGCGGCTCGGTCCGGATCAGCAGCGCCGATCCGACGGCGCCCCCGTCGATCCTGTTCAACTACCTGTCGACGGACCAGGATCGGCGCGAGTGGGTCGAGGCGATCCGCGTGGCCCGCGACATCCTCGCGCAGCCGGCGTTCGACGAGTACAGCTCCGGCGAGATCTCTCCCGGCCCGCAGGTCCAGTCGGACGAGGACATCCTCGAATGGGTTCGGCACGACGGGGAGACCGCGTACCACCCGTCCTGCACCTGTCGCATGGGCACGGACGAGATGTCCGTCATCGATCCCCTCACGATGCGCGTGCACGGCACCGAGGGTCTCCGCGTGGTCGATGCGTCCGTTATGCCCTACATCACCAATGCGAATCTGTACGCGCCCACCATGATGATCGCCGAGAAGGCGGCCGACATCATCATTGGTGGCGATTCGCTGCCGCCCGAGCAGGTTTCGTTCTATCGTCACCGTGACCACCACCCGGTCGCCGAGGTCCAGCGATGACACCTCCCAACCGGCACTGAGCGAGGGACGAGCGTTGGCAGATCTGCTGATCGACGGGCGGTGGACGTCGCCGTCCGCCGGGCGAACTCGCGAGATCCGCTGCCCTGCCGACGGGACGCTCGTCGCACTGGTCGACGAGGCCGGTCCGGACGACACCGAGGCTGCGATCGCCGCCGCTCGCCGGGCGTTCGACTCGGGGGCGTGGCGAGCCACCACGGCGACGGAGCGCTCCGCCCTTCTCGGCCGCGTCGCCGACATCCTGGAGCGTGAGACCGAGGCGGTCGCCCGCGCGGAGTCCCTCGACACCGGAAAGCGCATCGTCGAGGCCCGGTATGACGTGGCCGACGTGATCCGCTGCTTCCGCTACTTCGCCGGACTCGCCCAGGCCCTGTCGGGGCGAATCGTGGAGACCGGGGACCCGGGCGTGCGCTCCCGCATCGAGTTCGAGCCCGTCGGCGTGTGCGCGCTCATCACGCCGTGGAACTACCCCCTGCTTCAGGCGGCCTGGAAGGTCGCGCCGGCCATCGCCGCAGGCAACACCTTCGTCATCAAGCCCAGCGAGCTGACGCCCAGCACGACCATCCTGCTGATGCGATTCCTGCAGGAGGCCGGTCTGCCCGACGGGGTGGGGAATCTCGTCCTCGGCGCCGGGCAGGATGCGGGGGCTCCATTGAGCCGCCATCCGGGCGTCGACCTCGTCTCCTTCACCGGCGGCCTGGTGACCGGTCGGCTGATCATGGCCACGGCCGCCGGCACCGTCAAGAAGGTGGCACTCGAGCTCGGGGGCAAGAACCCGAACATCGTCTTCGCCGACGCCGATCTCGAGGCGGCACTGGACAACGCGCTGACCGCGGTGTTCCTCCACTCCGGCCAGGTCTGCTCCGCCGGGGCGCGCCTGATCGTGGAGGAGTCGATCCATGACACGTTCGTCGACGAGCTCGTCGCGCGGGCGCGGCGCATCCGGCTCGGCGGCCCATACGACGAAACCGCGGAGACGGGCACCCTGATCTCGTCCGCGCATCGTGACAAGGTGCATGCGTACGTGACGGCGGGCGTCGCCGAGGGCGCGGTGCTTCGCTGCGGTGGCGCGGCGCCGGACGACGCCTCGCTCGACGGCGGGTACTTCTACCTGCCGACCGTGCTCGACGGCTGCACGGCGGCGATGGGGTGCGTCCAGGACGAGTCCTTCGGTCCCGTTCTCACCGTGGAGACGTTCACGACCGAGGCCGAGGCCATCGCCATCGCCAACGACACCATCTACGGACTGGCCGGCGCGGTGTGGTCGTCGGATGCCGGACGGGTGCAGCGCGTGGCCTCGGGCCTGCGTCACGGCACCGTCTGGATCAACGACTACCACCCGTACCTTCCGCAGGCGGAGTGGGGCGGCTTCAAGCAGTCGGGCGTGGGACGGGAGCTGGGCCCGACGGGCCTGCATGAGTACCTCGAGGCCAAGCACGTCTACCAGAACGTCAACCCGGCACCCAGCGGATGGTTCGGCGCCGGCGATCTCACGGAGGTGGTCTCATGACCGAGGTGGACATTCACGGCACGAGCACCCTCGCCAACGCCGAGGCGGCGATCTCGGTTCGGTCGCTGTGGAAGGTCTTCGGCCCCAGTGCGGACAAGGTCGTGGGCACGCCGCTGGCCGACCTGTCACGGCGCGACCTGCTGAACGAGACGGGCTGCGTGGCGGCGGTGCGCGACGTCTCGTTCGACGTGGCACCGGGCGAGGTCTTCGTGGTGATGGGTCTCTCCGGGTCCGGGAAGTCCACGCTGGTCCGGTGCCTCACCCGCCTCATCGAGCCCACCGCCGGCAGCGTGCTGGTCAGCGGGGAGGACATCCTGAAGGCGTCCCAGTCCCGCCTGCGCGAGCTGCGTCGGACGCAGTTCTCGATGGTGTTCCAGCACTTCGGGCTGCTGCCGCATCGCAAGGTGATCGACAACATCGCGTACAGCCTCGAGATCAACGGCGTGAAGAAGGAGGCGCGCCACAAGCGCGCCAACGAGGTGATCGAGCTCGTGGGCCTGCACGGATACGGCAACTCGTACCCCGAGCAGCTGTCCGGAGGCATGCAGCAGCGCGTCGGGCTCGCACGGGCCCTGGCGGTGGATCCCCAGGTCATGTTCCTCGACGAGCCCTTCAGTGCGCTCGACCCCTTGATCCGGCGCGACATGCAGACCGAGGTCATGCGACTGCACCACGACCTCGGGAAGACCATGGTGTTCATCACCCACGACCTCGCAGAGGCGATGAAGGTGGGTGACCGCATCGCGATCATGCGCGATGGCGCGGTCGTCCAGATGGGCACGCCGGAGGAGCTCGTCGCGCACCCGGCCGACGACTACGTCGCCGACTTCACCCGCGACATCCCCAAGTCGCACGTCCTCAGCCTGCACGCCATCGCCCGGCCGGCCCTCGAGGGCGAGGACCTGAGCGGCCCCGAGCTCGACGGGTCGATGATCATCCGTGATGCGACACCGCGGATCCTCCAGGCACGACGGCCCGTGAAGGTCATCCAGGACGGGCAGTTCCTCGGACTCGTGACCAGCGAGGACGTCCTGCAGCTGATCTCCGGCGATGCCACCGCCGAGGCGGAGATCGCGGCCGAGATCGCCGCCGAGGCGGGCGCGACGTCATGAGCCGGGTCAAGGCGATGCTGTCCCGGAGGTGGGTCCTCGTCGTCCTGCTCCTGGTGTTCTGGTTCGTCATCGCCACGGTCCTCAAGGGCGTCCACACCCTGGAGCTCTCCACGTCGGAGAACACCCCGTTCACGACCGCACTGCGCGACTTCGCCTCGGCCATCCGCGGCAACCGCACCGAGAGCCCGATCTTCATCTACTTCTTCAACCCGATCCGGGTGGTGGTCGAGGGCTTCATCGAGGCGATCCGGAGCGTCATCGCCGTTCCCGCGGTCGGCGACGTCATCCCCCTCATCGGATGGCTCGGCGTGCTCGCCATCATCGGGTACATCGTCTTCGTGACCTCGAACTGGCGCACCTCGCTGCTGTCGATGGCGCTGCTGTTCGCCTGCGGGATGCTCGGCATGTGGACGTACACGATGGACACGCTGGCGATGACCATGGGCGCGGTGTTCCTGTCGCTGCTCATCGGACTGCCACTGGGCATCTGGGCCGGCCTGAACGACCGGGTCATGGCGTTCTTCCGCCCGGCACTCGACCTGGCGCAGATCCTCCCGACGCTTGTGTACCTGGCACCGCTTGCCCTGGTGTTCCTGATCGGCATCGCCGCAGCAACGATCGCGACGCTCATCTACAGCGTGCCCATCTGCATCCGGATCACGGCGCACGCCGTGCGGAGCCTGCGCGCCGGCCCCGTCGAGGCCGCGACGTCGATGGGCTCGACCAAGATGCAGCTGCTCACCAAGGTGCAGCTCCCGATGGCCAAGCAGACGATCATCCTCGGCGTCAACCAGACGACGCTGGCGGCGCTGTCCTTCGTGGTGATCGCGGCGCTCATCGGCGCGCCGGGGCTCGGCAAGCCCGTCGTCGAGGCGCTGATCATCCGCAACGTCGGTGACGGGGTGGTCGCCGGGCTGGCCGTGGTGTTCCTGGCGATCATGCTCGATCGTGCGACGACGGCGGCCGTGATCAAGAACCAGACCTTCGTTCGCGACACGGGCCGCGCTGCGACCCAGCGCAAGGTGGGCCTCATCGTCGGCGGGATCCTGACGGTGGTGGCCGTCGTGCTCTCGCGTCAGGTGCTGTGGGCCGCCGTGTTCCCGGAGCGCCTGATCGTCGGGGAGCAGGTGGGCAAGGCGGCCGACGCCGCCGCCGAGTGGTTCACGTCGACCTTCTACTTCCTGACGGTGACGTTCAACGAGTACTTCACCGTCACGTTCCTGAACCCGCTCGAGGGCGTCCTGGCCAACTCGCCGTGGTACATCACGATCATCGCGATCTCCCTGATCGCGGCGATCGTCGGCGGTCGGGCCGTTGCCATCCTCTCGGTGGTGCTGCTCACGCTGGTGGTCCTCACCGGACTGTGGAACGACACGATGATCACCCTCGCGCAGGTGCTGATCGCCACGCTGATCGTGATGGTCGTTGGCGTGGCGTTCGGCGTCCTCGCCGGACGCAGCGCGCGGGCGGAGCAGATCCTCAAGCCGATCCTCGACGCGGGCCAGACCATGCCGGCGTTCGTCTACCTCGTCCCGGTCCTCGCCCTGTTCGGTCCGACGCGGTTCGCGGCGATCGTGTGCGGCGTCTTCTATGCCGCGCCCGTGGTCGTCCGGGTCGTCGCTGACGGGGTCCGGGGCGTGCCCAAGGAGATGGTCGAGGCCGCCACGTCCGCCGGTTCGACACCGACGCAGATCGTGACGAAGGTGCAGTTGCCCGCGGCGAAGAAGTCCCTCCTCCTCGGCGCGAACCAGGGGCTCATCTTCGTCCTGGCGGTTGTCGTCATCGGCGGATTCGTCGGTGCGGGCGGCCTGGGCTACCTCGTGATCGTGGGCCAGTCCAAGCCGGAACTGGCGGGCAAGGGCCTGGCGGCCGGCCTGGCCATCGTCCTGCTCGGCGTGACGATGGACCGCATCGCACAGGCCAGCGCCCGGCGATCCGGACATCCCGGGTCATAGTGCTTCGGCACGGCCTCCCGAGGCCGCGCCGAGATGAAATCGCAACGCAAATGAGATTGGTAAGGACATTCTCGTCACTAGCATCGACTGCGTCGAGTGCTCCCCCTGGAAGGACGTTCATGAATAGATTGGCAACGAAGCAGCTGGGCCTGGTGTCCACGCTTGCGGCCGTCGGGCTGCTGCTGGCCGCCTGCGGTGGCGGCGTCAACGAGGCCGCTGAGAGCAGCAGCGCACCCGCCGCGTCCGAGGCGGCCTCCGCCGCGCCGTCGGGTGCCGCGTCCGAGGCCGCGTCCGAGGCGGCCGAGCTGCCGCCGTGCGGTGACTGGGGGATCGCGATGCACGCGTGGGTCGGATACACGGCCTCCGCCCAGGTGGTCACCAACGTGGCCAAGGACAAGCTCGGCTGCAACATCACGCAGACGACGCTCGACGAGGCCGCCACGACCTACGACGCCATGGAGGCGGGCTCCGTCGACGTCATCATCGAGGACTGGGGCGGCGGCCGCTGGCAGGAGTGGGTCGACCGCGGCGCGGTCCAGGAGGTCGGGCCCAACGGCAACATCGGCCTCATCGGCATGTACGTCCCGCAGTGGATGGCCGACAAGTACCCGGACATCACGGACGGCGCGAACCTGAACAAGTACGCGGAGCTCTTCCAGACGCCGGAGTCCGGCGACAAGGGCGCCTGGTACGAGGGACCGCCCGGGTACACGACCATCGGCGAGAAGATGATCGAGGCCAATGACCTCAACTTCAAGGTCATCAACACCGGGTCCGAGGCAGCGCTCATCGAGCTGTTCACGCAGGCGTCGGAGAACGAGACCGCCGCACTCGGCTACTTCTACGAGCCGCAGAACTTCCTCGCCAAGGTGCCGCTCGCACGCGTCAACTTCCCGGAGAGCGACTGGGTCGATGCGGCCAAGGCCAGCGGCCTGACCGACTACCCCGAGACGACTCTCATGAAGCTGGCCACGACCAAGCTGATGGAGTCGGGTTCGCCGTTCGCGACCCTGGTCCAGAACTTCCAGTGGACCAACGACGACCAGAACCAGGTGGCACTGGCGATCGAGGACGGTGCCAGCCCGGAGGAGGCGGCGCAGGCCTGGATCGACGCGAATCCCGACAAGGTCGCGGCCTGGCTCGAAGGCACGGGCGCGGCGTAGCACGACGACTCGTGGAGGGGGCCCCGGGCAACCGGGGCCCCCTTCCGGCATTCCGGGTCGGCTGTGGACCGGTGTTTGGGCGACGGGCCGCGGCGTGACACGCTGGTCCCCTCATGCGCGAACACGATGGAGCACCAGATGCGGCCGGTCAGCCGGTCGATGAGACCGAGCACGGCGGCAACGAGCACCGCGGCACCGACGGACTCGACCTGGAGGAACGGCATGCGCTGCGCCGCATCGCCGGGCTGTCGACCGAGCTCGAAGACGTCACCGAGGTCGAGTACCGCCAGGTCCGCCTCGAGCGCGTGGTGCTGGCCGGGGTCTGGACGGACGGCACGGTGCGCGATGCCGAACGCAGCCTGGCCGAGCTGGCGCTGCTCGCCGAGACGGCCGGCTCGCTGGTGCTCGAGGGGGTCATCCAGCGTCGCGACACCCCGGATCCCGCCACCTACCTGGGATCGGGCAAGGCCCGCGAGCTGCGGAGCATCGTGGTCGAGACCGGTGCCGACACCGTCATCTGCGACGGCGAGCTGACCCCCGGCCAGCTTCGGCAGCTGGAGGAGATCGTCAAGGTGAAGGTGGTCGACCGCACCTGGCTCATCCTCGACATCTTCGCCCAGCATGCGCGAAGCCGCGAGGGCAAGGCACAGGTCTCGCTGGCGCAGATGCAGTACCTGCTCCCACGGCTGCGCGGCTGGGGTGAGTCATTGTCCCGTCAGGCCGGCGGACGGGCCGGTGGTGCCACCGGCGGCGTCGGCACCCGCGGTCCCGGTGAGACCAAGATCGAGACCGACCGGCGCCGGATCCGGTCGCAGATGTCGAAGCTGCGCAAGCAGCTCAAGGAGATGGAGACGTCCCGCACCACCCAGCGTGCGGCTCGCAACCGCGCCGGGATCCCGGCCGTGGCGATCGCGGGCTACACGAACGCCGGCAAGTCGAGCCTGCTCAACCTCATCACCGGCGCGGGAGTGCTGGTCGAGAACGCGCTCTTCGCCACCCTCGACCCCACGGTGCGCAAGGCGCGCACGCCCTCGGGCCGCGACTACACGATCGCCGACACCGTGGGCTTCGTCCGGCACCTGCCGCATCAGCTGGTCGAGGCCTTCCGCTCCACCCTCGAGGAGGTCGTCCACGCCGACCTGATCCTGCACGTGGTCGACGGGTCCGACGATGCGCCCGAGGAGCAGATCAACGCGGTTCGCGAGGTGCTGAACGAGATCGACGCGGGGCAGGTTCCGGAGCTCATCGTCATCAACAAGGCCGACATCGCCGATCCGGAGACGATCGCGAACCTGCTTCGTCGCGAGCCGCACGCCGTCGTGATCTCCGCACGGACGGGTGACGGCCTCGACGATCTGCTCGCCGCGATTGAGGCCGATCTGCCCACGCTGATGCAGGAGGTCGACGTCCTCGTCCCGTACCGCCGCGGCGACCTGCTCTCGCGGGCGCATCGCCAGGGCGAGGTGATGAGCGCGGACCATGTCGAGACGGGCACCCGCCTGCAGGCCCGGGTCCCGGAGTCGCTGGCCAATGAGCTGCGCGCGGCTCACGAGCCGGCCCGTGACTGATCGGGACCAGCTCGACGTGGCGCTCGCCCTGGTCGTCGAGGCGATCGGCGGCCAGGAGCGCGAGGGTCAGCTCCGGATGGCCGAGGCGGTCGCGGAGTCGCTGGCCGGCTCCGGTCATGCCATCGTCCAGGCGGGGACGGGCACCGGGAAGTCCGTCGGCTACCTCGTCCCGGCGGCCCTGCATGCGGTGGCGCCGTCGGGCGGCCCGGTCATCGTGGCGACGGCAACCCTGGCCCTGCAGCGGCAGCTGGTCGAGCGTGACCTGCCCCGCGTGGCGGTGGCCCTCGAGCCGGTCCTCGGCCGCCCCCTCCGGTTCGCCGTCCTCAAGGGGCGGAACAACTACGTGTGCCTTCAGAAGCTGCACGGGTCCATGCCCGAGGATGAGTCCGAGGGACTGTTCGATGCCCCCCGCAGCGAGCTGGGCAAGCAGGCGGTCGCCGTGCGCGCCTGGGCGGAGGCGACGTCGACGGGCGACCGCGACGAGTACCCGGACGACGTCGACCCGAGGGTGTGGCGGGGGTTCGCGGTCGGCAGGCGCGAGTGCATGGGCGAGAACCGCTGCCCGTTCGGTGAGGAGTGCTTCACGGTGAAGCGCCGCCAGCTCGCCCAGGAGGCGGACATCGTGATCACGAACCACGCGATGCTGGCGGTCGATGCCATCGAGGGCATCCCGGTACTGCCGGAGCACGACGCGGTGATCATCGACGAGGGCCACGAGCTGGTGGACCGGGCCACGGCAGCCATCACCAGCGAGCTCACGGTGGCCATGATCGAGAAGGCGGTCGGTCGGGCCCGCCGGCTGATCGACCCGGAGACGGCCGAGCGGCTGCAGCTCGCGGCCGAGGCACTCGACGATGCAACGCGCCTGGCGGCGGCCACCCTCGTCGGACCGACGCGCCAGGAGGTGCTGGGCCGCGACCTCGTCCTGGCACTCACCCTCGTGCGTGACGCCTGCCATCAGGCGATAGCCGAGGTGAACGCGGACAAGGACGCCAAGGACGCCGACGCGCTGGCCGCACGGCAGCAGGCGCGTGCCGTGCTGGAGGAGGTCCACGACGTTGCCGGCGGCCTGCTGAGCATGGGTGAGCACGACGTGGTCTGGCTCGACCCGGGTGAGACGAGGGCGCCGATGCTGAAGATGGCACCGCTGTCGGTCTCGGGGCTGCTCCGCGCGTCGCTCTTCGACAGGACGCCCGTCGCCATGACGAGCGCGACGCTGACCGTGGGCGGGGGTTTCGACGCGCTCCTGATGTCGCTGGGCCTGCAGGCCGACGAGGCGACCACGATGGACGTCGGGTCGCCGTTCGATCACGCCCGGCAGGGGATCCTCTACGTGGCGAGGTCCATCCCGGCGCCGGGCCGCGACGGCATCGCGATGGAGGCGCTCGACGAGCTCGCCGACCTGATAGAGGCGGCCGGCGGCCGGACGCTGGCGCTGTTCAGCAGCTGGCGCGGCGTCGAGCGCGCGGCCGACTACCTTCGGGTGCGGTTCGGCGGCAACCCGGACCTGCCGATCCTGGTCCAGCGACGGGGCGATGCGGTCGGCAGCCTGGTCGAGCGGTTCGCCGAAGTCCCCGCGAGCACCCTCCTGGGCACCGTGTCCCTGTGGCAGGGCGTCGACGTTCCCGGCGAGGCCTGCATCCAGGTCGTCATCGATCGGATCCCCTTCCCGAGGCCGGACGATCCGCTGCTGGCGGCGCGGCAGAAGGCGGTCGACGAGGCGGGCGGCTCGGGGTTCCGCTCGGTGTCGGTGCCCAGGGCTGGACTGCTGCTGGCCCAGGGCGCGGGACGCCTCATCCGCGGCAGCGGCGACCGTGGGGTGGTCGCCGTGCTCGACTCGCGACTGGCGACTGCCGGCTACTCGCGCGCCCTGCGGGCCAGCCTGCCACCCTTCTGGTACACGACCGATCGAGCCACGGTCATCGGGGCCCTGGAGCGACTTCGGGACGACCTCGCGACCCGGTGAGTCCGACTACATGAACTCGTCGGGGTTCGGGCCGGTGCGATGGCCGCTCTCGAGGCCGGCGATGACGGCCAGGTCGGCTGCGTCGAGCTCGAAGTCGAAGACGTCGATGTTCTCCTCGATGCGTGCCGGGGTGACGGACTTGGGGAGGACGACGTTGCCCAGCTGCAGGTGCCACCGGATCATCACCTGAGCCGTGGTCTTGCCGTGCTTCGCCCCGATCGCGGCGAGGATCGGCTCGGCGATCAGGCCGCCGGACGCCAGCGGACTCCAGGCCTCGGTCAGGATCCCGTGCGCGGCGTTGAAGTCGCGGATCTCGCTCTGCGGCAGCCAGGGGTGCAGCTCGACCTGGTCGAGCACGGGCAGCACGCCGAACTCGTCGATGATGCGCCGAAGGTGCGGCACGTGGAAGTTGGACACGCCCACCGACCGGGTCCGACCCTGCTCCTGCAGGGCGAGGATGGCCCGCCAGGTCTCGATGAAGTCACCCGTGGCGGGTGACGGCCAGTGGATCAGGTACAGGTCGACATGATCCAGACCGAGGAGCCCCAGGCTCTTGTCCATGGCACGCATGGTGGCGTCGTAGCCGTGGTCGGTGTTCCAGACCTTGGTGGTGATGAACAGGTCATCACGATCGATGCCGCTGCGCGCGATCGCCTCGCCGACGCCACGCTCGTTGTAGTACAGCGCCGCGGTGTCGACGTGCCGGTAGCCGCACCGAAAGGCCTCGAGCGTGGCCTCGGTCACCACCTCGTCGGGCACCTGCCACACCCCGAATCCGATCTGCGGGATGGAACGGCCGTCATTCATGGGGAGCGAGGGAATCGATGTCATGGGATGACCCTAGAGCCGGCGAAGCACCGTCACCACTTTGCCCATGATCGTCGCCTCGTCGCCCAGGATCGGCGCGTAGGCGGGGTTGTGCGGCATGAGCCAGACGTGCCCGTCGCGTCGCTTGAACGTCTTGACCGTTGCCTCGTCCTCGAGAAGGGCGGCCACGATGTCGCCGTTGTCGGCGGTGTTCTGCTGGCGCACGACGACCCAGTCGCCGTCGCAGATGGCGGCGTCGACCATCGAGTCGCCGACGACACGCAGCAGGAACAGTTCGCCGTCGCCGACGAGGTCACGGGGGAGGGGGAAGACGGTCTCGATCTGCTGCTCGGCCAGGATCGGTCCGCCGGCGGCGATGCGCCCCAGGACGGGCACGTAGGCCGCGGTCGGGCGCGCGTCGGTGCCGACCTCCTCGTGCGCCCGAACGGCGTGCAGCGAGCGCCGGCCCGGCGCGGCGCCGGGGACCTCTGGCGCGTCGGAGACCACGAGGGCACGCGGCCGGTTCGGGTCCCGTCGCAGATAGCCCATCCGCTCGAGGGTGCCGAGCTGGTGCGCGACGCTGCTGGGTGAGGTCAGGCCGACGCCGGTGCCGATCTCGCGAACGCTCGGGGGGTAGCCGCGCTCCTCGACCGTCTCGCGGATCATCGCCAGGATGGCTCGCTGTCGCGGGGTCAGGCCCGACTCGTCGGCCGGGCCGTCCGGGAACTCGGTGACGCGTGCGACCACGGGGCTTCCCTCCCTCGGGAGGCCTGTCCGCCGGGCCGATGGTGCGTCCGGTGTCAGACCTCGGGTTCATTCTTCGTGCTGTCAGGCTAGCGACCGCCCCTCAGGAATTCAAACATATGTTCGATTATGTGCTGGACGTGTCGCTGGTTTGGTGCTAGAAATCGTACAGGCGTTCGATCGAACAGACGTTCGAAGAATCGCCACACGCTTCTGGGCAATCGAAGCCCTGCGGTACTCGAGAGAGGCATGACCATGGCAATCGCGGCCACCTTCCCCGCCGCTGGCACCCGTACGTCACGACCGCGTCCGGCGCGCGTCCGCCCGGCGCGCGGTCGGCAGGCGGCACCCGCGATCGGCATGCGCCTGACGGCGCGCGGTCGCGTCGTCCTGCTGGTGGCGAGCGCCACCTTCCTGTTCCTGGCCATCGTGCTGTCCGGCCGGTTGACGGCCGATGCCGGCACCGCTGCGGCCTCGGGACCGGTTACACGGGTCGTGGTCGTCCAGGCCGGCGAGAGCCTGTGGCAGATCGCGCAGGAGATCGCGCCGCTGGCGGACCCGCGCGAGACCGTGACGCTGCTGCGCGAGCTCAACGGGCTGCAGTCCGGCACGGTCGCTGCGGGCCAGGCCATCGTGGTGCCCAGCGCGCCGCGTTGACCCCTGCACGTGGGTGGGTCCCGCGTTTTGCATACTGGACGGGTGCCCAGCCGTCGATTCCCCATGCGAATGGCCGTGGGAATCGTGGGCCTGGGACTCCTGGTGGGGCTCGTGGTTCCGGTGATGGCGCAACCGGCTCGTCTGGATCCGCCTCTGCCGACGCTGAGCCCCACGGCACCTGCGACCGCCTCGACCACGGCAGCGCCCACGACCACGGCAGCGCCCACGACCACGCCTGCGCCCACGAGCCACCCCACCGGATCGTCTGCCCCGTCCACCGTGCCGACTCCTGGCCCCACCGCCCTCCCGTCGTCACCCACAGTCACGCCCGACAGCGCACCGGTTCCCCGCGCCCAGGTGGACCGCCAGTGGCCCCGGCACCCACCGTGGGACGCCTGTCCCCAGCCGGTGTGGCCGGGGGCTTTGAGCTCGGGTATCCCAGGCGATGGGCGCCGCATCCTGCTCATCGGGGACTCGCTGACGCGCGACTCCCGCGTCGACACCACCCGTCGGCTGCGCAGCTCCGGCTGGACGCCCACCTATCGCTGCTGGGGATCCCGTCGCCTCGACTGGGGCCTGGCCCAGGTGCAGCGGGCGCGGCAGCTGGACCAGCTGCCGGGCTGGGTGATCCTTGCCCTGGGCACGAACGACATCTCCTGGGAGACCCAGGAGACCACCGAGCGTCGACTGGCCACGCTGCTGCGGAGCCTGGGCACCAAGCGGCAGGTCATGTGGGTGAACCTGCATCTGACGCGCAGCGCCTGGCTGGATGCCCGCGCCGACTGGTTCAACGCCCTGCTCGCGCGGTGGGATCGCAGGTTGAAGAACTTCACGGTCATCGACTGGCACAAGGTGGCAGTAGCCCACGACATCCACGGCTGGGACGGCATCCACTACGGGTCCTACGGCTTCCGGCTGAGGGCCGCGACCGTGGCCAAGGCGATCGACGCCCGGGCACGTCGGATCGCCCCCGATGCGCTGAGCGGGCCCGCGGCGCCCGTGCCGGTGGTGGGCGCGACGCCCAGCCCGACCCCGGCGCCCTGACACGCCGACGTCGCGCTGAGCCCTTGCATTCGGTCGAGCGAGGGGTTACCTTTCTAACCCTAGATGTAGTAGTCACACCGGTGTGATTCGTCAACAGGTTGTGGTTCAGTCTCCACAGGTCATCCACAGGAAGTCCCCAGACCCGTCCACGATTCGGACGGGTGGGGCCTGCACGTGAGGTCTGTCGGACGGGCTCGCGACCAGGAACACGAGCACCCGACCACGAAGGGGGAAGGCGATGCGCTGTCCGTTCTGCAAGAACGACGACTCCCGCGTGGTGGACTCCCGTACCGTCGATGACGGCGTGGCCATCCGGCGGCGCCGCGAGTGCGCGGGCTGCGGTCGCCGCTTCACCACCGCCGAGACATCGGTGCTGTACGTGGTCAAGCGCTCCGGCACGACCGAGCCCTTCAGCCGCGCCAAGGTGGCCAGCGGCGTGCGCAAGGCGTGCCAGGGCCGACCGGTCAGCGACGACGACCTCGCGCGGCTGGCCCAGCAGGTCGAGGACGCCCTGCGCTCGACCGGCAGCGCCGAGATCCCGGCCATGGAGGTGGGACTGGCGATCCTCGGCCCGCTGCGCGAGCTCGACGAGGTCGCCTACCTGCGCTTCGCGTCCGTCTACCGCTCGTTCGACACCCTCGAGGACTTCGAGGCCGAGATCGCGCTCCTGCGTGCCGAGGGCGAGCCCGTCGGCCGGGAGCCGGCACCGGCTCCGAATGCCGGCACCACCACGACTTCCCACTCCAGTAACCGCTCCTGAGGAAGAAAGGCTCCACCGATGTCCGTCACCCTGAATGAGGCCGAGGCGTTCGTGCACAACACCCTGAACCATCCCGGCCTGACCATCGAGCGGCTCTACACGACCGAAGGGGTGCACCCCTACGACGCGGTCACGTGGGAACGACGCGACGTGATCCAGACCAACTGGAAGACCGGAGAGATCGTCTTCGAGCAGCGCGGGGCCGAGTTCCCCGACTTCTGGAGCGTCAACGCCTCGACCATCGTCACGACCAAGTACTTCCGTGGCGCCGTCGACACGGCCGAGCGGGAGTGGAGTCTGCGCCAGCTGGTCGACCGTGTGGTGCTCACGTACGTCAAGGCGGGTCGCGAGAACGGCTACTTCCGCACCGACCAGGACGCCGAGATCTTCGAGCACGAGCTGACCCACATGCTCATCCACCAGGTCTTCAGCTTCAACTCCCCGGTGTGGTTCAACGTCGGGACCGTCTCGCCCCAGCAGGTCAGCGCGTGCTTCATCCTCGCCGTCGACGACACCATGGACTCCATCCTGAACTGGTACAAGGAGGAGGGCCTGATCTTCAAGGGTGGCTCGGGCGCCGGCCTCAACCTGTCGCGAATCCGCTCCAGCAAGGAGCTGCTCAAGTCCTCCGGCGGCACCGCCTCGGGACCGGTGTCGTTCATGCGCGGCGCCGACGCGTCGGCCGGGACGATCAAGTCGGGAGGTGCGACCCGTCGCGCGGCGAAGATGGTCGTCCTCGACGTCGACCACCCCGACATCGAGGAGTTCATCGAGACCAAGGTCCGCGAGGAGGACAAGATCCGCGTCCTGCGCGACGCCGGATACGACATGGACCTCGGCGGTAAGGACATCACCTCGGTCCAGTACCAGAACGCCAACAACTCGGTGCGCGTGTCCGACATGTTCATGCACGCCGTCGAGAACGGCGAGCCCTTCGGCCTCACCGCGCGCACTGATGGCTCCATCGTCGAGACGGTCGATGCCAAGAAGCTCTTCCGCACGATGGCCGAGGCGGCCTGGGCGTGCGCGGACCCGGGCATCCAGTACGACGACACCATCAACGACTGGCACACCAACCCCGAGACCGGCCGGATCAACGCGTCGAACCCCTGCTCGGAGTACATGAGCCTCGACAACTCGTCGTGCAACCTGGCGTCCCTGAACCTGCTGACGTTCCTCAAGGACGACGACACGTTCGACGGCCACCGATTCGCCCGGGCCGTGGAGTTCGTCATCACGGCGATGGACATCTCCATCTGCTTCGCGGACTTCCCGACGCCGGCCATCGGCGACACCACGCGGCGCTACCGCCAGCTCGGCATCGGCTACGCCAACCTGGGCGCCCTCCTGATGGCGACCAGCCTGCCGTACGACTCCGATGGCGGCCGCGCGTTCGCCGCTTCGATCACCAGCCTGATGACCGGCACCGCGTACAAGCGCAGCGCCGAGCTCGCCGGGATCGTGGGACCGTACGAGGGCTACGCGCGCAATGCCGACGGCCACAAGCGCGTCATGCGCAAGCACGCGGCGGCCAACGACAACATCCGCACGATCACGAGCCTCGACGGCGACGTCCTCAAGCTCGCCAGCCGGGCCTGGGAGGACGGCCTGAAGATCGGCGAGCAGAACGGCTGGCGCAACGCGCAGGCCTCGGTGCTCGCGCCCACCGGCACCATCGGCTTCATGATGGACTGCGACACCACCGGCATCGAGCCGGACTTCTCGCTGGTCAAGTTCAAGAAGCTCGTCGGCGGCGGCTCGATGCAGATCGTCAACCAGACCATCCCGCGCGCCCTGCGCCGCCTCGGCTACACCGAGGAGACCGTGGAGGCGATCGTCGAGTACATCGGCGAGCACGGTCACGTCATCGATGCACCGGGACTGAAGACCGAGCACTACCCGGTCTTCGACTGCGCGATGGGCGTGCGCTCCATCACCCCGATGGGGCATGTCCGGATGATGGCGGCGGTGCAGCCGTTCATCTCGGGGGCCATCTCCAAGACCGTCAACATGCCGGAGTCGGCGACCATCGACGAGGTCGAGGAGATCTACTTCGAGGGCTGGAAGTACGGCCTGAAGGCGTTGGCGATCTACCGCGACAACTGCAAGGTCGGGCAGCCGCTCAGCGATGCCAAGGCGAAGAAGGTCGACGAGATCGTCGACGCCACTGCGGAGGCGGTCGCAGCCGCCATCGCCGCGCAGCCGGTCCGTCGCCGGCTGCCGAAGAGCCGGCCGAGTCGCACCACGAGCTTCTCGGTCGCCGGCGCCGAGGGCTACATGACGGCAGGAAGCTACCCGGACAACGGCCTCGGCGAGGTCTTCCTGAAGCTGGGTAAGCAGGGCTCCACCCTGGCCGGCGTCATGGATGCATTCTCGATCGCGATCAGCATCGCGCTGCAGTACGGCGTGCCGCTCGAGGCGTTCGTGAGCAAGTTCGTCAACATGCGGTTCGAGCCGGCCGGCATGACCGACGATCCCGACATCCGGATCTCGCAGTCGATCATGGACTACATCTTCCGTCGCCTGGCCCTGGACTACCTGCCCTACGAGACGCGAGCCGGCTTGGGCATCCACACCGCCGACGAGCGCGCCATCACCGTGGCGGCCGGCTACTCGCAGGCGACCCCGGGCGCCTCGGCGGACCTCGATGTCACGATCGACGAGGCCGTCGAGGAGGGCGAGGTGGTGGCCGAGATCGCACCATCGACCCGTCCTGCGGTGAGCCGGGCGCATTCCAGCGCCGAGTTGCTGGAGGAGATCACGGGCACGGCCTCGGACGCGCCGCTGTGCATGACGTGCGGCATCAAGATGAGGCCGGCCGGCAGTTGCTATGTCTGCGAGGGCTGCGGGAGCACGTCCGGCTGCAGCTGATGTGAACGGACGTTCTATGTCCACGCTCACACGGACAGGGTGGAGATACGAACGGACGCGGTCGGACACGGCGGACAAAGCGCCACCGCGAAAGGCGAGAGAGGGGCCGCACTCGAATGAGTGCGGCCCCTCTCCCTTGTACCGGCTAGCCGAGAAGTCCGTCGGAGATGTCCGGGTGAAGGGCCGGTGCGGACTTGTCGGGCCGGACGACTCCCAAGCGAACCAGCGCAGTGAGCGTGATCTCGAGCTCGACCTTGGTGAGGTCCGCCTCGGCTGTTGAAGTTGCGGCGGTCTTGCGAGCACGGCGTGCATTCGTGAGCAGCGGCCCGTCGTACGCGAAAAGTGCGCAATCGAGCACGTTGGCGGATCAGTGGTCGACGTATCCGTGGCGACTGCGGGTCGCCGTCCAGCGCGAGTGGCCGCAGTGGCGGCACTACTGTGAGGGGGATCGAACGGAGTCCGATGAAGCGCCTGGGTTTAGTGATCGCAGGACTCATCGTCATCGTTGCCAGCGCTCCTGCCGCGCACGCTGACCGCTCACCATCGGCGGACTACACGCGCGCCTATCGCATCGGCCAGCTCGCCTACACGTACGGCTTGCCGCTGCTGACGACGAATCAGACCTTCCTCACCATGACCAGCACGAACCTCCCCCAGGGACCGTACGGCCCGGTCAACCACGTCAACAGCGTGCGCACGGCCAACACGTCGTCAAGCACCGCCGTGGTGGCGCCGGGAGCGACGAGCCTGTCGTCCATCGCGTGGCTCGACCTGGCGGCGGGCCCGCAGGTGCTGCATGTGCCGAAGGTGACGGGTCGGGCCTTTGTGCTGGCCCTCCTCGACCCGTACACGACCAACCTGGTCAACCTCGGGTCAGCGTCGAAGACCCCGCCAGGTGACTACGTCATTCGCGATGTCCGTCAGCGCTCCGTGCAGATCCCCGCCGGCACGCACGCCATTGACGTCGACTACAGCCGCATCTGGATGATCGGCTCAACGCAGCTCAAGGGCCCGGATGACGTGGCCGCGGTCAACGCCGTCCAGGACGGCTACACGCTCACTCCGCTCAGCGACTTCGAGGCCGGTGCCGCACCTGCGCTTCCCGAGCCGACCCAGCCGACGATCACCCCGCATGCCATGCCAACGGGCCTGGCGTTCTTCGACACCATGGGCCTGTTGCTGCAGCAGTTCCCCCCGCCACCACGTGATGCCCGCGCCCTGCGGACTTTCGCCTCCGTGGGCATCGGCCCTGGGCGAGCACCGTCGCAGGACACCGGTCTCAGTGCTGACACGCTCCGGGGCTTGCGGGATGCCGTCGCGGAAGGTCCGACGTTGATGAAGAAGGAGACGGCGGCGCTGTTCCTCTCGGGGTTCGCGCGACACAACGGCTACCTACTCGGCGGCTTCGGTCGCTACGGCACCGACTACCTGGAGCGGGCCGTCATCTCGCAAGTCGGCCTGGGCGCCTTCACACCCGATCAGGCCGTGTACGCCATGACGTGGACTGACAGCGCCAAGGCGCCTCTGGACGGTTCGAACCGCTACGTCCTGCACCTGGGCCAGGCTCCACCGTCACGCGAGGGCTGGTCCCTCACTGTCTACAACCTGCGTGGTGGACTGATGGCCAACTCGATCAACCGGTACGCCCTCACGGACGCGTCCGTACTCACGCGCAACGCCGACGGCTCTGTCGACATCTACGTGCAGGCCGATGCACCGGCGAAGGCATCGCACCGGCGCAACTGGCTGCCCGTGCAGGCGGGGCAGGGATTCGAGGTGACGTGGCGGCTGTTCGCGCCGGTGCAGACCGACATCCCGGGGATGCTGTCCGGATCCGGCTGGCGGCCGCCGCCGGTCAGTCGCGTGGGCTAGTCGAGGCGACCACGCTGAGGTCGCGGAGTGCGAGGCGCAGGTGCTCACGCTCCTCCTCGAGGATCACGTGGAGGCAGCACCTCGTGGTCTCCTCGCGTGCGGGTTCCGACGGGCTTGCCGCTGGAGGGCGAGGGCCTCGGGCATCACGGTCGCGGCCATCACCAGCCCCCCGAGACTGACTACGAGACCACCTCGTCGACCGCTCCCGGCCGGATTCTCCGGACGCGACATCGCCGCGTCGCCGCAATAGCCTGATAGTGATCGTGGAGGTGCCGCCATGTGTCGCACGAGTGAGGTCACAGGTTGCTGCAACGGTCTCCGTCGGGAGTGGATGGATCAGGGATGAGCCACGAAGGAGTCCGGACCGGCCGCTCGCTGGCCGCACTCGCGGCCGGAGTGCTGGCTCTGGTGGCGGCAGTCCCTGGTACGGCATCCGGTTCGACCCCACCACCGGACACGGGCGGGATGATCGTCGAGGCCACGATCTCCGTTGGCGGTGACGTGGAATCGCTCGTGGTCGACCCGGCTCTCGGGCGGCTGTATCTGGGGCTTGCCGGAGCCGCCGACGTGGTCGTCATCGACACCGCAACACGAGCCATCACCGCCGAGATCACCATCGACGACCATGCCGATCGCATCGACGAACTGGTCCTCGACTCCGCACGTGGCAGGCTCCTCGCGTTGGCACGCAGCACAGGCACGCTCGCGTCCATCGACACGAGTACGAGCAGGATCCGGTCGAGGCTCAACGTCGGGGCTGGTGCGCACCAGTTGGTGTTCGACCAGCGACGTGGTCGACTGTACGACTTGGACACGCACCGGAACCGGGTGCGCACGATCGACACGCGCACGATGCGAACCGTCCGGATCCGCACTGCGCCGCCGCATGCACGGAGCATGGCCCTTGACGAGAAGCGCGGGTGGCTGTACTTCGACGGCTACAGCAGGCGTGGTGGGGCGCTCACCGTGATCGACGCCCGGACCTGGCAGCAGGTGGGTCGCATCCCGGGCATCGATGTCGGCGGAGGCTCGATGGTCGTCGATCCGGCAGCGGGCAGGCTCTACGCCTCGGTCATCGACGACGAGGATCCCGGCACCATGACGATCGTCGACACGAAGGCACGCCAGGTCCTCGCCGACATCAGCGTGGGGATGTGGCCGGGGCCAGCGGTGGTCGACTCGGCCAACCAGCGGGTATACCTTGCGACGGCGAGCGAGCCGGTGCTGTACGCCGTCGACACCGCGACCAATCAGGCTCTCGCGCCCATCGACACCCGGGGCTATCCCAGCACGCCGATCGTCGATGCATCCCGTCACCGCCTCTTCGTCGTCTCCAGGAAGCCGGGCGAGCGCGCCCTGATCATGGTCGACACGTCGACCGGCACGATCGCCGGCAGTCTGGCCCTGCCGATCGACGCGGGTGGGGTCGCCGTCGATCTGCTGCACAGCCGCGCGTACACGTCGGACTCCCAGGCCGGTGCGGTAGTGGTCATCTCCCTGCCTGGGTGACCCGACACCGTGGCGGCCTTCACCTCGGCTCGACAGGTAGACCTGCGGTCAGTCGCGGTCGACGTCGCCGGTCTTCTCACCCTCCGCGCCCGGGCCCGGCGGCGGCGGCGTGGAATCCGCGCCGTACACCGAGTGCCACAGGATGATGTCCAGGTCCGCCTGCGACACCAGGTCAGGAGCATGCAGCGGCAGGGACTTGCTCCACTGGTAGTCGGGCGAGGCCGTTGTGTTCATCTCCAGCAGGTCCACGTCGGGGACGATTGCCGTGTAGGGCGCCGAGTTCACCGGCTTGTCCGTGAAGGCGTCGTACATCGGTGTCGCGGCCGCGTCGTTGATGCTCAGCGGGTCCATGCCCAGGATCAGCTCCATCGACCGGACGACCGACACCAGGTCGTAGCGGGTGTGGATCACGGCGCCCGGCTTCGCGTAGGGACTGACGACCGCGACCGGGATGCGGTGCGCGTTCACGTGGTCGGCGCCGTCCTGCGAGTCGTCCTCCACGATGAAGATCGCCGACTCCGGCCATACGGATGAATGCGAGATGATGTCGACCATCTGACCGATCGCCAGGTCGCTGTCGGCCACCATCGCGCTCGGCACCGGGAAGCCCGGCTGCGTGCCACGCGTGTGATCGCTGGTGAACGCGAAGTAGTTCAGCTCGGGCACCGTGCCCGCAGCCAGCTGCGCGGTGAACCGTTCGGTGAAGCAGTCCACGCGTGAGTAGGCGCCCTCAGGCGCGCCGGCCGGCATGGTCGAGTCGAAGACCTGGCCTCCGTCAAGTGCCTGCCCGATGCTCATGTCACCGGGGAAGCAGCCACCGAAGGGCGGGCCGAGGTCCGAATTCGCCTGGACCGCCACCTGCTTGCGGAGCAGGGCCGGCGTCCGGTTGCGGTCCGCGATCTGTGGGAACCCGCCGCTGAACGCCTCGCCGTAGTTGAAGTACGAGACGCCCTGCTTCTCGGCCTGATTGAACAGGTAGCCGTTGCCCGGCCAGGTCACCGCGTAGCTGCCGAAGTCGTTGGGGCGCCCGCGCCCCGCGTACTGGTGGACCCAGTTGCGCGTCACGTAGTCGGGGACTCCCGCCGACGCCGTCCAGTAGTGGCCCTGGATGGAGGCCTCCGAGTTGGCGTAGGTGGCATCCAGGAGTGGGAATCGCGTGACGAGCGCATGCAGGTTGGGCGTCACCGCCTTGCCGAACACCGTCAGCTTGGGGTCCCCATTGCCGGCCGGCACATCGCCGAGCAGCTGGTCGTAGGTGCGGTTCTCCCGAACGAGGAAGAACACGTGCTTGATGGGCCCCCCCGCTCGCAGCGGCGTCCCGGCCGGAGCGACCTGGGCATTGGTGGGCACCAGTTGACGGGAGGCTGCCGGGGTGAGTGCCCGGACCTGCGCATCGTCCGGCAGGGGCAGGATGCCCGCCCGTCCGCGGACCATCTTGGCCGTGTACTGGAAACCGCCGAAGACGTTGAAGGTCGGCGCGTTCGGGCTGAAGGCCCAGAAGATGGGGTCGGTCGCCAGCGTCGGGTTGGGCCCCGAGGGGTTCGGCCCGATGCCCATCCCCTCAGCGGAGACGTAGACGAGGCCGGCCGGGCGACCATCGCGCGCCGGGTAGGTCGCGACCGCCTGGGGCTGGGCAGCCGTCGGGATGCGGCCCACCAGCTCCCACGCGGAGCCCTTGACCGTGCTGGGCCCGGGGAGGGCGACGACTGCAAGTTCGTCCGCGCCCGACTCGGCCACGAACAGCCTCTGCTCATCGGGGGAGAGCGCCACTGCGGTGGGCTTGGTGCCCAGCCCGGCGGCCCGCCCGACCCAGATGGTGCGGGCGACCGTGAGGGACGTGAGGTTCAGGACGACGACCTGGTCGGAGGCCGACAGGGCGACGTAGGCACGCGTGCCCGCCTGGTTCACGGCGATGCCCTGCGGGTGCGACAGGGGTGCGCCGACCGTGATGTCCTTGATGGCGCGGCCGGCCGCCAGGTCGATGACCGACACGGTTCCGGACGCCTCGTTCGAGACCAGGCCCAGAGGCCGGCGGGGAATCGTCGCGGCACCGAAGGGGTACCCACCGATCGGAACCAGGCGCACGGTGTCGCTGGCGAGGTCGACGATCGCGGCCGAGTCGGAGAGGTTCAGTGCCACAAGAAGGCGCCGTCCGTCATCGGTGACGGCGAGCTTCATGGGCCAGTTCACGGGGGAGGAGGGCAGGCCGGCGCGCGGCGGCGGGAACGACTGGGTGAGCGGCGGGTGGGCGGGCAGGGGGAGGGGGATGGTTCGGATCTCGCGGGTCTGCGAGCAGTCATTCGTCCACGAGAAGACGTGCACCACGTCGCCCTGCACGCCCGGCATCGAGTTCTTGGCTGGCTGCCAGCGGGAGTTGGGCAGTCCCGAGACGTAGGCCAGCCGGCGGGCCGAATCCAGCGCGATGCCACCGGAGGCACCGGGCACTGCAAGGATCGCGCACACCTCGCGGCTCGCAAGATCCACCACGCGCACGTCGTTGGTGAGGATGCCGGACGAAACGGTCCACAGGAAGCGCCCGTCATCGGTGACCGCACCTCCCATCGGCAGGTCGCCGAGGTCGACCTGCTCGCCGGCGGGGGTCAGCAGGCGGCCGTTCGGCTGCAGCCCGCTCGCGGGTGCAGGCGTGGTCTGGGGAACCGCGGTTGGCGTTGGGCCAGGGGTCGACGTCGACTCCGGGCGCGCTGCCGCCGTGCCGGTTGCCAGCCCCGCCACCACGGCACACGACGACACTGCGACCAGGAGGGTCCGCATTCCTGATCGGCGACCGCTCATGCCTCACGCCTCCGCTGCTGCGCTGCCAGGTGACGCTGGTCACGCTACGCCCTCGCCGGCCTCGATCTGGTGGCGTGGACGGACTCGGCGCTGCGTCCGCCGGAGGCCTCGCCAGGAGCCGGTCGCCCGTGGCACATTCGGTGAATCCCCGAGTGGTGTCGCCGACGCTCATGCGGCCGAGCGTGATGCGACCGAAATTCAGGCCCGACGTTCCAGGGTGCGTGCCTAATCGGCCGGGCCCGGGGTGTCCACGGCTGCGACGGGAGCCCCTCGGCACGACCGGACGCGTACCGTTGATGGTGATGTGACGGCGCCTCGCCCGCTGCGATGAAAGGGGCGTGCAGAGATGGGCCAGCCAGCGATCTCCACGAGCGACCTGACCAAGCACTACGGACGCGTGGTCGCCCTGGACGGCCTGGACCTTGAGGTGCGGCCGGGCGAGATCTTCGGGTTCCTGGGTCCCAACGGGTCCGGGAAGACGACCACGATCCGGTTGCTGCTGGGCCTGATCCGGCCCACACGGGGAGCCGCGGCCATCATGGGAATCCCGGCGGGCGACGTCGAACGATCCCACCGGCACGTGGCGTACGTGGCCGGTGACGTGGCGCTGTGGCCACAGCTGACCGGGCGCGAGACGCTGGACCTCCTCGGCAACGTGTCCGGGACGGTTGACGCCGCGTATCGGGCCGAGCTCATCGAGCAGCTGGGTGTCGACCCGTCGCAGAAGGTGCGTTCCTACTCGAAGGGCAATCGGCAGAAGATCGCGCTGGTCGCCGCCTTCATGAGCCGTTCCGACGTCCTGCTCCTCGACGAGCCGACCGCCGGCCTCGACCCGCTGATGGAGGAGCAGTTCCAGGTCATGGCCCGCGAGGCCGCCGCGCGCGGCCAGACGATCTTCCTGTCCTCGCACATCCTCGACGAGGTCCAGGACCTGTGCGACCGGGTGGGGATCCTGCGAGCCGGTCGCCTCGTCGAGGTCGCAGCGTTGGAGGACTTGAGGCAGATCGGCTCGATCATCGTCGAGGTGGTCGTCGCGGGTCCGATGCCGATGCTCGACCAGGTTCCCGGCGTCACGGCGGTCGAGCCGATCCCCGGTGTCGCGGGCGGCCTGCGGATCACCGTCGCCGGCTCGCCGACGGGACTGCTGGCGCGGCTCGCGACCGTGCAGGTCGTCCGCCTGCGGACGTTGGAGCCGTCGCTGGAGGAGATCTTCCTGACCTACTACTGACCCCCCATCGACCCTCGACTCGACACCCGACACTCCCGGGAGGAGGCCACCGGATGACCGCGACACAGGCTCCCCCGACCACCCTGCGTGGGGAGACGACCCGTGCTCCGCGTCCGGCACGCGCGGTCGCGCGGATCACGGCGCGGCTCACCAGGCGGGGCACCATCGCGATCAGCGTCGGCGTGGGGATCCTTCTGGGCCTGGAGGCGGTCGCCTTCGAGTCCGGCTACCCCGATGCGGCGTCGCGCGCTGCCCTGACGGTGTGGGCCCAGGATCCCAGCATCCGGATCATCGCCGGACCCGGAAGCGGCGTGGAGACGATCGGCGGGTTCGCGATCTGGGATGCGGGCCTGTACCTGACCTTGATCCTGGGCGCCTGGGCGGTGACCATGGCCGCGCGCGTCCTGCGCGGGGACGAGGCGCTGGGACGCACTGAGAATCTCCTCGTCGGCCCGATCCGGCCCGCCCGAGCCCTATCCGTCCAGGTCCTGATCCTGCTCGCCGCCTGCCTGACGGTCGGCGTCGTCGTCTCCGCGGCGCTGGTCCTCGCCGGGGCGGACGCGGCCGGGTCCGTGCTGTACGGCGCCGTCATCATCGGCTACTGCGCCGCGCTCGTCGGGATCGTGGCGCTCGCATCCCAGGTCCTCGGGACCAGGATCGGTGCGCTCGGCGCATCGGCGTCGATCCTCGCCGTGCTCATCCTCCTGCGGATGGCCGGCAACAGTGCGGACTCGCGCGCATGGCTGACGTGGCTCACGCCCGGTGGCTGGGTTGATCAGGCGCGGGCATTCAGCGACAACCGCTGGGCGGTCCTGCTCATCCCAATCGCGGTGACGACAGCGCTCCTCGGAGCCGCAGCGGCCATCCGCCGGCAACGGGACACCGGCGCCGGACTCGTGGCCGCGAGGCAGACGCACCGGTCGCATCGGTGGGGCCTGAGCAGTCCTGCGGCATTCGCGTGGCGAAGCAATCAGGGCGTCCTGCTCGCCTGGGCTGCGGGGGTCGCGGCGGCCGGACTGACCGTGGGTGCCCTTCTGCCGACCGTCGAGGACAACCTCGCCACCGACGCGGGCTTCCAGCAGATCCTGGCGGCCATGGGCATCGACGTCGTCGACGTGACGCGCAGCTTCGTCGGCCTGTGGGCCACCATCCTTGGCCTGGTCATCGCCGTGTACTCCGCTTTCCGGGTGGGGTCTGCGCGCGCCGAGGAGGCGTCCTCTCGGGTCGAGTTCCTCCTCACCCGGCCGCTTCGACGCTGGCGCTGGCTCGGAGGGCACGTGGTCTGCCTGGTCGTCTCGGTGGTCGTGCTCTGCGCCACGGGAGCCACGGCGATGTGGCTCGCGGGCCTGGCCACCGGGGCGAGGCTGACCGCGGCTGACGCCTTCGTATCCATGTTCAACGTGGCGCCGGCAGTGATGGTGTTCGCCGGACTCGGCGTCCTCGCGTTCGGCGTCGTGCCCCGCCTGACCGTGGCCGTCGGAGCCACCGCGGCCGTCGCGTGCTTCGTCATCGAGCTGGTGGGCCCGGTCCTGGAATGGCCCGCCTGGGTGCTGGGCGTCTCGCCCTTCCACCACCTTGCGGCGGTCCCGGTCGATCCCTTCGGGCTGCCCGCGGCAATCGCGATGACCGCGATCGGGATCGGGCTCGCCGTCGCGGGAATCGCCGCTTTCGAACGGAGAGACCTCGTCGGTGGCTGAGCGCCATCCGGGAGCGGGCGTGGATACGTTTGTCGGGTGGCCCACCGTCGATTGGGAGGCACCATGGATGTCCAGCCCGGCAGGCCCCTGCCCGTGGGGGTGACCCTCTCCGACGGAGGAGCAAACGTCTCGATCGTGTCGGCCAACGCGGAGTCGGCCACGCTGTGCCTCATCGGTGCGGACGGCTCCGAGGAACGACTGCTCCTGCCGGAGCGCGACTTCGGGGTCTGGCACGGATTCGTGCCGGGTATGGGCCCGGGCCAGCGATACGGCTTTCGACTCGCGGGCCCGTACGCCCCCGAGCGTGGGATGCGGTTCGATCCGGACAAGCTGCTGGTGGATCCGTACGCGCGCGCGTTGACCGGGGCGGTCTCGTACGGACCGGCCATCTACGGGTACGCTCCGGGCGACCGGTCACGACCGAGCGGGGTCGACTCGGCGGGCAGCGTTCCCATTGCTGTCGTCGTCGACGATGAGTTCGACTGGGGTGGCGACGTCCGACCCGTGACCCGCGACGCGGACTCCGTCATCTACGAGGTGCACGTCAAGGGCTTCACCCAGCAGCACCCCGGCATCCCAGAGGGCCTGCGGGGGACGTATGCCGGCCTGGCGCACCCGGCCGCCATCTCGCACCTCGTCGACCTGGGCGTGACCGCGGTCGAACTGCTGCCGGTGCATCACTCGATCACCGAGCCGTCGGTGCACGCTCGCGGGCTCGTCAACTACTGGGGCTACAACACGCTCGGCTTCTTCGCCCCGAACGCCGGGTACTCGGCCGCCGTGCGTGCCGGGCGCGTCGGCGGCCAGGTTGCGGAGTTCAAGTCCATGGTCGCGGCGTTGCACGCGGCCGGTCTGCAGGTCATCCTCGACGTCGTCTACAACCACACTGCCGAGGCGGGAGCCGACGGGCCCACCCTGTCCTTCAGGGGCATCGACAACGCCAACTACTACCGGTTGGCCGCGTCCGACCCGTCCGCCTACGTCGACACCACCGGCTGCGGGAACGCGCTCAATGCCGACTCGGTCATCGTGCTGCGGATGATCATGGACTCGTTGCGCTACTGGGTCGAGCAGATGCACGTGGACGGGTTCCGATTCGATCTGGCCACGACGCTGGGGCGCGAGGACGGCGTCTTCGAGCGGACCGCCTCGTTCTTCGACATCATCGCCCAGGACCCGGTGCTGTCCGAGGTCAGGCTCATCGCCGAGCCGTGGGACGTCGGCCAGGGCGACTCCTACGACGTGGGCCGGTTCCCGGCGATGTGGAGCGAGTGGAACGGGCGCTATCGCGACACCGTCCGGGACTTCTGGCGCGGCACCGGGGGACTCCTGCCCTCGTACGCGACCCGCATCACGGGGTCGTCCGACATCTACGGAGGGTGGCTTCGGCGACCGACCGCCTCCGTCAACTTCGTCACAGCGCACGACGGGCTCACCCTCCGAGATCTGGTGACCTACGACGCCAAGCACAATGAGGCGAACCTCGAGGGCAATCGCGACGGCACGAACGACAACTACTCATGGAATCGAGGAGTCGAGGGCCCGACGGACGAGCCGGGCGTCGTGGCGGCGCGGGCCCAGGCGCAGCGGACGATGCTGGCGGCGCTGCTCACCTCGTTCGGCGTGCCGATGATCCTGGGGGGCGACGAGCTGGGCAGGACCCAGCAGGGCAACAACAACGCCTACTGCCAGGACAATCCCATCGCCTGGTACGACTGGGCGGGCGCGGATGCCGATCTGCTGGCCTTCGTCAGGAGGCTGGTCCGGCTGCGCCACGACCATCCGGTCCTGCGGCGCCGGCGCTTCCTGACCGGTGCCGACGTCTGGGAGGTCGCCTGGTTCACGCCCTCCGGGACGGCCATGGACGACGGCGACTGGGCCGATCCCCACGCGCGGGCGGTCGCGGTCTACCTCGACGGTCAGGACTCGCCGGACGTGGCCGCCAACGGCACCCCGCTGCTGGACGACGACCTGCTTATCTGCGTGAACGCATGGTGGGAGCCGATCGACTTCGTCATACCGGAGCAGGACGACGGCACGGTCTGGTCGCACGCCATCGACACGGCCGACCCATCCCGAGGCACTCAGCCGGAGGCGGACCTGGTGGCGGGATCCGTCGTCACGGTCGCCGGTCGAAGCCTGGTCGTGCTGTTGGGAAGGCGGGGGCCGGGCACGCCCGCGTGAGCGCCCATCGCCGCCTGCCGAGATCGATACTGGAGGCATGCGCGCAGTCGCCGCATTCCTCTACGACCGTCGCTGGCTGGTCCTCGCTGCCTGGGCCGTCATCCTGCTGGTGCTGCTGGCCACGGCGCGCCTGGTGGGCCCGTCCTACCAGTTCGACATGGCCGTCGAGAGCTCCGAGTCCGTCAGGGCGCTCGACCTGATCGACGAGCACACCCCAGGTACTCCCGGCGAGCAGTTGACCATCGTGTGGCGGCTGCCCGACGCGACGGAGGAGGGCGCGAGCGAGAATCGCATCAGCCGACTGCTGGCGACGATCGCGGGCATGAGCCACGTCCGGTCCGTGACGGACCCCTACGCATCGCCCGAGGGGGCGTCCTACCTGGCACCCGACGGCAGGACCGGCTACGCGATCGTCACCATGGACGCGGTCGTCTCCGAGCTCCCGCCGGAGGACGTGAACGCGGTGGCCGACCTGGCCGAGGCGACGAGCGAGTGCTTGGCGGACTGCCCCGACCCGGGCGTGCTGACCGTTGCGGTATCGGGGCAGGCGCTGCAGCAGACCCGGTCCCCGATGCCGAGCACCAGCGAGGGACTGGGCTTCGGGATCGCGGCCGTGATCCTGCTGCTGGCCTTCGGATCCGTCCTCGCCGCGGCCCTGCCGATCATCAACGCCGTGGTGGCCATGGGTGCCGCACTGGCCACCGTCACGCTGGTGAGCCAGGTGGTCGCCCTGCCCTCGTTCGGGCCGCAGATGATGAGCCTGATCGGCATCGGTGTCGGCATCGACTATGCGCTCTTCGTCGTCTCCCGCCACCGGGCCGGTGTCATGCGGGGCCTGCCGATCCGGGAGTCGGTGCTCGAGGCCTACGACACGTCGGGCCGGGCGGTCCTGTTCGCCGGGCTCACCGTGGTCGTCTCCCTGCTCGGCATCCTCATCGCCCGGGTGGGCTTCATGAACGGCCTGGGCATCGCGACGAGCATCGGGGTGCTGCTCACGATGGTCGTGACCCTGACGCTGCTGCCGGCGTTGCTCGGCTTCCTGGGTTCGCACGTGCTCGGCCGCCGGGCGCGGCGCGAACTGCGCGAACTGGGCCCGCACGATGACGAGCGCTCGACGCGGTGGGGGGAGTGGTCCATGCTCATCCAGCGCCGCCCCTGGCTGTTCATCGCCGTGGGGGGAGTCATCCTCGGCGTGCTGGCCGTACCCGCGGCGTCCCTGCGGCTCGGCGGGACCGACCAGGGAGCCGATGCACCGGGTTCCACCACGAGGGTCGCGTACGACCTCCTGGCGGCGGCGTTCGGGCAGGGGATCAACGGGCCGATCCTGGTGGTGTCATCCGAGGCGGACGCTGAAGGCCTGCGCACGGCGCAGCAGCGGGTGGCGGCCACCGCGGGCGTCGTCGCGGTCACCCCCGTGCAGTCGACACCCGATGGAATCGTGTCGTTCTTCTCAGCGATCCCCGAGGGGCGAGCGCAGGACAGCGCAACGAGCGACCTCGTCGAGCGGCTCCGCACCGAGGTGCTGCCCGACGCGTCGCCGGGGCGGCCCATCCTCGTCAGCGGCATGACGGCTCTGCTCGACGATGTGGCGGACTCCATCGCGGGGAAGCTCCCGTGGTTCCTGCTCGGCGTGCTCGGACTGTCCTCCCTGCTGCTGATGTTCGTCTTCCGCTCGATCGCGATCCCCATCAAGGCTGCGGTGATGAACCTGGCCGTTGCCGCAGCGACGTTCGGGGTGCTGGCCGCGGTGTTCCAGTGGGGATGGGGCGCCGGGCTGATCGGCCTGACGGGCGACACGCCGTTCCTGTCGTACCTGCCGATCCTCCTGCTGGCGGTGCTGTTCGGGCTCTCGATGGACTACCAGGTGTTCCTGGTGTCCCGGATGCGCGAGGAATGGATCAGCACCGGGGACAACACCAAGGCCGTGACCCTCGGCCTGTCCGAGACCGGCAAGGTGATCACGGCCGCGGCGCTGATCATGGTGTGCGTCTTCACGGCCTTCGTGACCGCGGGGGAGCCGGCCCTGAAGATGAGCGGTCTCGGCATGGCGATAGCCGTGTTCCTCGACGCCTTCCTCGTGCGATCCCTGCTGGTACCGGCGCTCATGCAGGTGCTCGGTCGCTGGAACTGGTGGATACCTCGGTGGCTGGATCGGATCATGCCCCGCATCACCGTGTGACGTCCCCGCGACTGGGGCGGTCAGCCGTCGGCGATGGGTCGGGTGGCCCCGGCGATCAGGAGACCGAGGGCGAGCAGACCGGCCGTGACGGTGAGTGCACGCAGGACGCCCGCCTCGTTGCCGAGGAGCCCGACCAGCGGTGGACCGGCGAGGAAGGCCACATAGCCGATCGTCGCAACGACGCTGACGCGTCCAGCGGCGTACCGCTGCTGGTCGGCCGCAGCGCTCATGCCGACGGGGAAGCCCAGCGCGGTGCCCAGGCCCCAGAGCGCCGTGCCGAGCATCGCCGCCGCCAGGCTGGGCCCGAACACGACGATCAGCAGGCCGACCAGGGCGATCCCGGCCGACGTGCGCAGCACCGGGACGCGCCCGAACCGGTCGAGCACCTGGGTGCCGTACCAGCGACCGATGGTCATCGACGCCACGAAGACTCCGTACGCCAGGGACCCGAGGGCTGCGCTGGCGCCGTACCCGTCGATCGTCGCGACGCCGATCCAGTCGTTCGCGGTGCCCTCCGCGAACGCCATCGTCAGGACGAAGAGGCCGATGAGCAGGGTGCGCGGCTCGGTCCAGGCCTTGAGCGGATGCGTGCGGTCCTGGTGCTCGTCGCGCTGCTCGGTGCCTGCCGGCAGGAAGCCTCGCGTCGAGAGCGGCATCGCGACGGCGATGAGCACGGCGACGAGGACGAGGTTCACCGTGACCGACACGCCCAGCGCGTTCATGGCCGCCCCGAGCAGGGCGCCGACGACAGTGCCCACGCTGAAGGCAGCATGGAAGCGCGACATGATCGAGCGATCGAGGTGCTGCTCGACGGCCGCTCCCTCGACGTTCATGGCCACGTCCCAGGCGCCATTCCCGAAGCCGAAGAGCAGCAGGCCGATCACGACGGGAGCGACACCGACCAGCACGCCCATGCCGGCGACGGCAAGCCCCGTCGCGGCGACCACCGACATCACGACGATGGTCCGCGCGGCGCCGATTCGGTGCACGATCAGGCCTGCTGAGGGAAGGGCGATCAGGGAGCCGACCGCCAGGCCCAGCAGTACCAGGCCCAGGCCGGCCGGACTCAGGCCGAGTTCCTCGCGCACCTGCGGGATCCGGGCCGCCCAGCTGGCGAAGGCGAGGCCGGCGCCGATGAACACCAGGTAGACGCCCCGCGTTGCCCGACCCAGGGCCGGGGCATCGTGCGGGGGCGAGGGGCTCACCGGGGTGAGGCTAGTGGTCGGCCCGGATCGCGGGACGAGCCGGCCGGGTGCGGTCGGCCGGCGCCAGCGCTGGCGAGCACTCGTCCCACCGTGCCACCCTTGACTCATGCGCGCGTGGGTCGTCGGCACTCCTGGTCCGATCGCCAGCCGTCCGCTCGTGGCCGCGGAGCGCCCCCTGCCCGTTCCCGGCGTGGGCCAGGTGCGCGTCCGGGTGACCTGCTGCGGCGTGTGCCGCACGGACCTTCACCTGGCCGAGGGCGATCTGGCGCCGCGTCACCCGGAGCGGGTGCCCGGCCACGAGGTGGTGGGCGTCGTCGACGGCGTCGGGCGCGAGGCCCGGCGCCTCGCCGTGGGCCAGCGCATCGGAGTGGCCTGGCTGGGCGGCACCTGCGGGGCCTGCCGCTACTGCCGTTCGGGTCGCGAGAACCTGTGCACGTCGCCGACGTTCACCGGATGGGACGTGGACGGTGGGTATGCCGAGTACTGCCTCGTCGACGAGCGCTTCGCCTACGTGCTGCCTGACGACCTCGAGGACGAGCAGGCCGCGCCGCTGCTGTGCGCGGGCATCATCGGGTATCGAGCGCTTCGAACGGCCTCGGTGCCGCCGGGCGGCAGCCTGGGCATCTACGGCTTCGGCGGCTCGGCTCACCTGACCGCCCAGCTCGCCCTTGCGCAGGGGCTCCGCGTGCACGTCATGACCCGAGGCGAGCACAACCGCAGACTGGCGGCCGACCTGGGATGCGACTCCGTCACCGACGCGACCGGCCAGCCCCCGGAGCGCCTCGACGGTGCGGTCCTCTTCGCCCCCGCAGGCGACCTGGTCCCGGTTGCCCTGCGGGCGCTCGGTCGCGGCGGAACCCTGGCGACGGCGGGCATCTGGCTGTCGGACATCCCGCCCCTGCACTACGAGCAGGACCTGTTCTACGAGCGGGTGCTGCGAAGCGTGACAGCCAACACGCGCGTCGACGGCGAGGAGTTCCTGCGGCTGGCTCAGCGGCTCGCGATCCGGGCGACCACGGTGGCGTACTCGATGGACGACGCGGACAAAGCGCTCGCCGATCTCGCGGCGGGCGCCTTCGGCGGCGCGGCCGTCCTGCATGTGGACGGGATCCCAGGCTCGCGGTGAGCCGCCGGGCGCCGATCGATCGTCACCCGGCGGACTGCGGGCTGCCCGAACGCAGTGATCCGGCGATCCGAACGACGTACAGCCCGACTCCCACGAGAGTGACCAGGACGCCGATCCGGTAGCACCACAGGAGGATCCGCACCGCTGGACCCGCTGGCGACACCGCCTGCGCCGTCTGCGAGGGCTGCTCGACGTCCGGCGCCCCGGCGATCACCAGCACCAACAGGAGCAGCCCGATCGCGACCGAGGCGACGAAGGCGATCCACGCCAGTCGCGGGACCCGGACGCTCGACAGCGCCCGCGCGGCAGTGCAGAGCCCCAGCCCCAGGAGGAGTGCGATGCCCCCCTCGAGCGGATCGATCATCCCGAGCACGACGAACGGGATGGCGAGGCACGCCAGCAGCAGGGCGGCGATGCGGCCAGCCCTGGTCCTCTTCGCAACAACCGTCGAACCGGACACGTCGCACCTCCCGTGAGTCCGTGTGCACCGCCACGTCGGGACAACCCCAACGACCACCTTGCTGGATGCTCAGCCTGACCGACGTCTACCGACCTCGAGGGTCTGCAGCTCGTGAGCACGGTGCACGCGGCCGCTGAACGTGCTCCTCGCGTCCGTGACCCACTTGGCGTCCGGGACCAGCCCCGCTGATCCGGGAGCGAGGTGGCTGAGCACCAGCGTCCGCACGCCCGCGGTCTGGGCCACCTCGCCCGCCTGCGCGGTCGGCGTGTGCGAGGTCTCCAGGTGGCTGATCTGCGCGTCCGTCGCGCCGGTGCTGTGGTAGTAGTCCAGGTCGAGGGCTTCGTGGACCAGGATGTCCGCGCCGTCGGCGAGCGCCACGACGTTGTCCGTGCGTCGCGTGTCGCCGGAGAACACGACCGACCCCGCGTCCGTGTCGAAGCGGAACGCGAACGACGGGTACACGGGGCCATGTGGAACCAGGACCGCAGTGACGCGCACCCGGTCGTCCTCCATCACCGGGAACGGGCGCATCGGCGGAGCGGTGTCGCCGAGCGCGTCGGAGCCGACATCCGGCAGGACGATGTCGTTCGCCGAGACCAGGGTCCGGATGTCGGGGCTTCCCGAGTCGCGGATGAAGATGTTGCTGGAGTACGCGTAGGCCTCATGGCATCGCTCGGTGAGGGTGCGCAGTCCGGGGGTGGGATCCTGCGGAGCCACGGTCGGCACGCTGGCCGCGCCGTAGGCCGGGGGCAGGGCGCCCGCGGAACCGGGTCCGAAGACCTGCACCTGCTGGCGGATTCCGACATCTGTGCCACCGTCGCCGGACGGTCCCCATCCTTCGAGCAGGAAGAAGTTGTAGTAGTCGGCCAGGTGGTCCGCGTGCAGGTGCGTGATGAACATCGATGACAGCGTGTCGAACTGGAGGCCCGCCCGGTAGTACTGGGTGACGGCGCTGCGACCGCAGTCGATGACGTAGTTGTGCCCCTCCACGCTCAGGACCGACGCGATCCCCGCGTGTCCGCGCTGCGCCGGGGGACCGGCGGCCGTCCCCAGGATCACCAGATGCACGCCGCGACGCGGGGCGCGAATGTCGCCGGCCCTCGCCGGGGGAGTCGCGAGCGCCCCCGAAGCGGCCAAGGCGGCGCCGCCGGTCGCGGCGGCGACGAGGAGTCGTCTGCGCGAGATGGGAAGGGATGCGTTGTCGTCCTCGTGATTCACGAGATCACCTCGAGTCGCCAGTGATCGGCGCGCGCTCGCGCCTTGCTCCATCGGACCACCTGCGTACCGGGGAGTCAACGCGAGAGACGAGCATCCACCCGACCCTCGTGCCTACTCTGGTTCCGGGTGATGAGGCCTCGGCTGGGGAGGGGACCGGTGATGGTGGAGTCCCGCGACGGTCGTGGTCGCGCCGGGCGTGGCCTGGCGACGGCGGTGCGCACCTCGCCCCGCTCCCACCGCGTGATGATCGGCGTGGTTCTCCTGTTCTTCGCCCTGATGACGGTGTTCATCGCGATCAGCTGGACGCGGCATGACGCCGGTCTCCAGATGCAGGTCGCCGGCCTGGGGCTGTCGGTGATGTACGTCGTCTGCGTGTGGCACTGCACTGTGGTCAAGGGCGGTCGGCAGGCCGTCGCGTTCTTCGCCCTCGCCGCGGTGGTGACGTTCGCTGCGGAGTTCGTCGGCAGCAGCTTCGGCTGGATCTTCGGCGAGTACGACTACACCGGGAGCCTGGGCCCCCGCGTAGGCGGCGTGCCCATCCTGATCGTGCTGGTCTGGGGCGTCGTCCTCTACTCGTCCTTCATGCTCGTCACCTGGCTCAGCGGAGCGTCGGGGCGCGAGCGCGCCCGCACCTGGCCCCGCCGCATCGCCTGGAGCGCGATGATCGCCTCGACCGCGGGGGTCGTGGCAGCAGCCTGGGACCTGATGGCGGACCCGATGGCCGTGTCCGGGGTATGGATGAGCCTGCTCGGACTCGAACCCTGGTGGTGGTGGCAGGGCGGTGCCTACCTGCCGGACCTGCAGGTCTGGCAGGGGGCGGGCGGCATCCCCGTGTCCAACTTCGTCGGGTGGTTCGCCGTCGTGTTCGTGATCGTGTTCGCGTTCACCCTGTTCGTCGAGCGCCCGGACCGGGTGACCAACCGGGCCGTGAACGCCGTCCCGTGGCTGGTGTACGCCTACCTCTACTACACGATGGTCGGCGCAGTTCTCGAGATGGGCTGGTACGACTCCGGTATGCCTCAGGCCATGCTCATCGGCACGTTCACGATGGGCCCCGTCATTCTGCTTGGCCTCATCCGCCTCGTCGAGGTAGCCGGCCGAGAAGGGCCGAACGGACGCCTCGAACCGCACCCCCCGGGCGCTCAGACGTAGGAGTTGCGCCGCAGCCACCGCATGGCGAACGATCCCCAGATGGGCGGCAGGTAGAACGTCACCAGCCGGAACGCGATCGCCGTCGAGATCGCGATCGCGCTCGGGATGCCGATTGCCTGCAGGCCGGCCGTGTAGCCCGCCTCGGCGACCCCCATGCCGCCGGGGACCGGCATGAGCCCGGCGAACAGGCTGACCGCCGTGTTGATCAGGATCAGCTGCGACAGGTACGCCGTCTCGCCGAACGCGGCGAGGCAGACGCCCAGGATGATCGCCTGCAGGACCTGCGCTCCGAGGTTGCCCGCCAGCATGGTGGCGACCTTTCGGGGCCGGCGGATCACGCTGAGCGATTCGCGCGCGTTCAGGGTCTGGTCCTTGATCGCGGACCGGATGCGCGGGCCGATGGACAGCAGGCGGTGACGAAGCCGCGGCACGATCAGCGTGACGATGATCGCCAGCACCGCCAGGACGACGAGCAGCGCCAGGATGCTCGGTGTAGAGGAGTCGGTCGTGGACGTCGTGGAGGTGGTCGAGGTCCCCAGGATGGGCGACGTGAAAGCAGGCAGCCCGCTCACCAGGATGAGCACGATGAGGGCGATCTGGACGAGGAAGCCGCTGAAGCTGTCGATCATCCCGACCGTGACGGCCGCGGCGGCCGGCAGCCCGAAGCGCTGGAAGAAGCGGATGGACAGGGCGAGGCGGGCGGCGGTGGAGGGGAGCGTCAGGGCGATGAACTGGATGGCGTACTCGAGCATGAGGACCGGGTAGTAGCGCAGCCGTCGATAGGAGGCTCCCAGCGTCGAGAAGGAGTACGACGCCTGGACGACGGGCGACATGACCAGGGCCAGCACGAGCAGCGGCATGCTGGCCGACGAGAGCTCCTGCACGACGCTGGCCAGGTCGACCCCGGCCAGCATGCCGATCAAGAAGTACGCCATCAGAGCGATGAGGGCGACCGTGGCCACGGATGCCGGCGTGACGCGCTTGATCTTCTCCAGTGGTGGTGCCTCCACGCCGGTCGCCTCGACCGCCGCCGCACGAAGTTCCTCGAGGGTCCACTCCTCGTCGCGAACCGCCCGGCCCATGTCACCGTTGAGCACCGCGGGCTGCAGGTAGGGGAGGACCTCTGCGAGCCCGTCCGTGCCGATCGCGTCGATCGCGGCAGTGACGGCCGCATCCCGACCGACCGTCATGGCGGTGGCCACGAGCAGGCAGGCACGGTCGGCGAGCTGCTCGGGGCGCGCTGCGGCCAGGTGCGCGTCGTCGAAATCGCTCAGCGCGGCCGTGCCATCGGGTCGGATCAGGATGCTCGCGGAGTCGAGGTCTCCGTGCGCCATGCCGATGTCGTGCAGGCGGTTGAGTGCGGACCAGGCGCTGGGGACGAAGGCGGGGTCTCGGTTCTCCGGGTCCCGCTCGGACAGCCGGTCGCCGACGCTGTCAGTGACGACCAGGGCGTCGCCCTCATCCGAGCAGCCGGCCGCACGGACGGCTGCCACGGCGACGCCCGCACGTTCGGCCATCATGGCTGCGAGGGCCTCATGCTCCACGCGCGAGGCGCGGGTGCGCACGTCCAGCCGCCCGGCTCCGCGCTTCGTGAGCCCGGTCCAGATCGATCCGACGACCTGACCGTCCCAGGCGTCGCGTCCGTAGACCTTGACGATGAGTTCCTCCCCATCCATCGCCCTTGCCCGCACGAGGGTGACGCCCGGTCTCTGGACGGGATCGAACTCTGCCTCCTCCGCGGAGATGCCGATGTCGGCCAACGAGTCCAGCACCTGCTCGATGGTCGGATGCCCGGAGGGGGTGCCCAGGACCAGATGGGCGATCACGCCGGCCGTGATGCCGGCGCAGATGCTGAGAGCCGCCCCGCTGGGGAGCGCGATGCCCAGTCCCACGCCGGCTATGGCGCCGAGTGCGATGGTTCCACGACCGAACAACCGCAGCGCATGAGTCAGGTGCGGCGACGCGGTCACGGTGATGGCGACCGCTACGGCCATGAGCAGCACGATCGAACTGGGATGCGGCTCGGCCAGGACGAAGTCGCCGGCATCGCCGGGCCAGGCCCCGACCACGATTCGGTAGGTGAGGAGCGACAGGAGCAAGGCGGCGGCGGCGGCCAGGAGATAGTCGAGCAGGAGGCGCTGGCGCCCTCGGGTGGCCGCGGCCACGACGATCAGGATTACGGCCCAGACCACGAGCAGGCTCAGGGACAGCTGCCACAGCCAGTCCAGTGCGCCGATCACGGCCGTGGCGACGCTGCCCAGGGCAGCGTCGAGGGCGGGCTGTCCGGGCGCAACGAAGAGGACGATCGCGCTGATCAGGGCGCCAGCCAGCAGGAGGACGTCGGTGGGTCGTCGGAACCGGGGGTCGTCCGGGGCGGACGACCAGACGCGAAAGGCGTCGGATCGCCGGCGCCAGGCTCCCGTGTCCACGGGCGACATCATCCACTACCGGCGGCCCCCGGCTCGAGGAGTCCGGGAAGAATCGGAGCAGACGGCTCAGCCGCGCATGGGCGGCCGCCAGCCGGGCTGCCAGATGCCGGCCCCGAGCAGGCCGAGCGCGTCCTCGAGGGCGTGCCCGACGGCGATGAGGAGTGGCTCGGAGCGCGGTGGCCCGACGATCGACAGGCCCACGGGCAGAGCGTCGACCAGGCCCATGGGAAGGGTGAGGATGGGCCAGCCCAGGATCGCCGCCGGCGTGCACACCGCGCCGCCGCCGGCGAGGACGTCTCCGCTGGTGAGGTCGGACTTCCACGCGGGTCGGTAGGCCGGGGCGATGAGGACGTCGAATCCGCCCTCCATCGCCGGCCCGAGGCACGACTCCGCGGCCCAGGCGAGGTTCTGCGCCCGCGCCCTGCGGTACTCGGGCGCGGTCCGACCCCCGCTCGAAGCGGCGCGAAGGAAGTACTCCTGACCGAAGGCGGACAGCTCCTGGTCCGCATGGGCCTCGTTGAAGGCGACGACGTCGGCGAGGGAGCGGACACCGTCGCCATCCCGGCCGGCGAGGTACGCGTCGAGGTCGTCGGCGAGCTCGCCGACCAGGACGCTGACCTGGTCCTCGTGGACCGCGTCGGGCGTCATGGGGACCGCGGCGTCGCGGACGGACGAGACCCGGGGCTCGAGCAGCGCCGCGGCCCGAGCGAAGGCGTCGTCCGTCGCCGCGTCCCCGGTCAGCCATGCCCGGGCGATGCCCACGACGACCGGGCGGGCCGCGTCCGGGTCGCACGCCGTCGCGCAGTCGTCGCGAGTCGACATGGCCTCGTAGAGCAGGGCGGCCTCGCGCACGGTTCGGGCCAGCGACCCCGCCACGTCCTGGCTGCCGCTGATCGGCACGATGCCCGCCATGGGCACCGAGCCGACCGTCGGCTTGAGCCCGACCACGCCGTTGAGCGAGGCCGGGCAGGTGATGGATCCGTTCGTCTCGGTGCCGACCGCCAGCGAGGCGAGTCCGGCCGCGACGGCCGCGCCCGAGCCCGAGGACGAGCCGCCGGCGCTGCGGTCCAGCGCCCATGGATTGCCAGTCAGGCCACCGACCGCGGACCAGCCGCTCGTCGAGCGCGGTGATCGGAAGTTGGCCCACTCGGACAGGTTGGTCGAGCCGAGGATGACGGCTCCGGCCGAACGGAGCCGGGCGACCACCGGTGCGTCGGTGTGAACCGTGCGCCCCACCAGCGCGAGGGAGCCGGCAGTCCCCGGCAGGCCGACCGCCTCGATGTTGTCCTTGATCAGGACCGGGATGCCGTGCAGGGGGCCCCGGATGCGGCCCGCGTCCCGCTCGGCGTCCCGCCGTCGTGCCGTGGCCATCGCGTCGCCCGCCACGGCCAGGACCGACATGAGATGCGCCTCGGACTGCGGGCTGTCGAGATCCCGTATGCGCTCGAGACTCGACGAAGTGGCCCGCTCGCTGGTCCCGCCCGGTGTGCTCATGCCGACAGCCTTCCGTATCGAGGTCTGTGAGCGGCGGACGATGAGGCACTACCATCAGGCCATGCCCTACGCACTCGCTGCCTTCGCCATCGTGGTGCCCGTGCTGCTCGTCGTGCAGGCGATCCGCGGTCGGGTGCGCGTCCAGTGCTGCTCGGTCACGCCTGAGCGCGACGTGCGGATGCGGTCTGCGCTCGAGTCCGAGCGGTCCTGACCCGTCTGGGCTGAGATGCCGTTACCGGGCGCGGAACCCATCGAGGCCCGTGTCGCCTCGCTCATCATGGCGGCCCGGGCGAGTGGCGAACTGCTCGACGCACCCGCGCTCGGCCACGACCTGACCGACGAGCAGGCCTATCTGGTCCAGCGCCGGGTCACCTCTGGGCGCATCGCCCGGGGCGAGCAGGTGGTGGGCTGGAAGCTCGGCTACACCTCCGAGGCGATGCGGGCCCAGATGGGTATCGCGCAGCCGAACGTGGGTCCCCTGACAGATGCCATGATCCTGGGCGACGGGGCCACGGTGCCCCCTGGCGTCCACCAGCCGAAGGTCGAGCCCGAGATCGCCCTGATCCTGGGGCGCGACGTGGACGATCGGGTGGACTCCGACGGCATTCGCGCCTTCGTAGCACAGGCACGGGCAGCACTGGAGGTCGTGGACTCCGTCTGGCGGGACTATCGCTTCACGTGGGCCGACAACACCGCCGACGGATCGTCAGCCGCATTCGTGGTGCTCGGACCGCCTCTGCCGCCGACGGGGTTGGCCGCGCTTCCGGTGGTGCTGCGACACAACGGCCGGCCCGTCGGCTCCGGGGTCGGAGCCGACGCCATGGGAGACCCGTTCGCCGCACTGGCATGGCTCTCCGATCAGCTCCGTGGATGGGGTTCGCGTCTTCGATCGGGCGACATCGTGATCACCGGTGGGCTCACCCCAGCCGTGGCCCTGGCTGAGGGGGACGTCGTCAGCGCCTCCATCGGCGATGAGACGGTCAGCGTTCGACGAGGCGGCACGCGGAGCACAGGCCGCGGGTGACATCCTGAGCGCGTGACGTCGATGCCGAGCCTGGCCAAGTGGGCGTGGCTGTCCATCGCCGCAGCCGTCCTCACCATCGGGCTGAAGTCCGCTGCCTACCTGCTGACCGGGTCCGTCGGACTGCTCTCTGACGCCCTGGAGTCGGTCGTCAACCTCGTGGCCGCAGTGCTGGCCCTCGTGGCCCTCAAGGTCGCGGCCCGACCGGCCGACGACAACCATCATTTCGGGCACGGCAAGGCGGAGTACTTCTCGGCCGGCGCCGAGGGCGTCATGATCTTCGTAGCGGCCGTGCTGATCATCGTCTCCGCGGTCGAGCGCCTCCTGCACCCGCGGCCACTGGAGGCACTGGGCATCGGCCTGGCCATCACCCTGGTCGCCACGGCCGTCAACGGGATCGTCGGGTTCCTCGTGCTGCGCGCCGGGCGACAGCACCGGTCGATCACGCTGGTGGCGGACGGGAAGCACCTGCTCACCGACGTCTGGACGTCGGCCGGGGTCGTCATCGGAGTCGGTCTCGTCGCGGTCACCGGGTGGCTGCCGCTCGACTCCCTGGTGGCGATCGGCGTTGCCATCAACATCCTGTGGACCGGATTCGGGCTCGTGCGCCACGCGATGAACGGCCTGATGGACCATGCGCTGCCCCCCGGCGAGGAGGAGCAGGTCGTCGCGATCCTGCAGGACCTGGTCGCCGCCCACCCCGTCGGCGAGCTCGAGTTCCACGCGATCCAGACCCGCGAGGCCGGCCGTGAGCGCTTCGTCTCCATGCACGTCCTCGTGCCGGGCACCTGGACGGTCGCCACGGGGCATGATCTGGTCGAGCAGGTCGAGGCCCGAATCGGCGCCGCCCTTCCCGGTGCGCACATCCACACGCACCTCGAGCCCCGCGAGGATCCCCGATCCTACGGCGACTCGGCCAGCGGAAGGATCGTCCCGAACCCCCGATAGACCGAGGTGCCGTACCGGGGCCGGCCACCCGTTGCCCGGCCTCTCGCCCGCTGGGACTGCCTATGCTGTCGGCAGACAGGAGCGGTGGCCGGCGGCAGGCCCGATCTCCGGTCCCGATCGAAGGGCTGCATGGTGACACCTGGGCGTGAAGTGGCAACGGGGGCCGGTGCCCGGCTTCGGGCCACGCTCGACTCGCTGCTCGATCCGCACGTCTACCTCGAGGCGGTCCGGGATGCCGCCGGGGGGATCGTCGACTTCGTCTTCGTCGACGCGAACGATGCCGCATGCGACTACAACCACCGCTCCTGGGACGAGATGTCCGGCACCCTGCTCCTGGAGACGCTGCCCGGGCATCTGGAGACGGGCATCTTCGCGCAGTACGTGCGGGTGGTGGATTCGGGACAGCCCCTGGTGGCCGACGGGCTGCCGTACTTCAACGAGTTCCTGCGGCAGGACCGGATCTGCGATGTCCGGGGGATTCGCGTCGGCGACGGGCTGAGTCTGACCTGGCGAGACGTGACCGAGCGGATCGAGGCCGCCCGGACCCTCGCGGAGAGCGAGGAGCGGTTCCGGCTGCTGGCCGAGCATGCCTCGGACGTGGTCTACCTGGCGGGCCCCGACCGGCGGATCCGATACGTGTCGCCGGCCGTCGAGCGGTCGCTCGGCTGGAAGCCCGCCGACCTGGTGGGCACCGTGGCCGCCGACCTCGTGCACCCCGACGACCACGTCGAGGTGACTGAGTACCGCGAAGCCGTCTACGAGGGCCGCGAGCCGCCCGAGGCCGTCGCTCGCGACGGTGCCCTGCTGCGCGTCCGCTCAGGGTCCGGGGAGTACCGGTGGTTCGTGGCGGCCGTGTCGACGCTCTTCGACGAGAGCGGGGCGCTCGCGGGCGTCGTCGGCTCCATGAGGGACGTCGACGATCTGGTGCGGACGCGCGCGGAGGCGCGCCGAGACCGGGCCCGCCTGAGCGCCACGATCGACTCCCTCATGGATCCGCACGCCTTCCTGGACGCCGTGCGCGATCCGGATGGGCGGATCAGGGACTTCACCGTGGCCGACGTCAACCGGGCTGCTGCGGTGCTGCTGGGCCGGACTCCCCACGACATCCTGGGTCGGCCGATCACCGAGCTGCTGCGAGGGATCGAGACCAGTGGAGTGCTCGCCTCGTTCGCGGCCGTCATCGAGTCCGGTCGGCCCGTCGCCGTCGACGACTTCGCCTACTCGCCTGGAGACGATGCCGGCGTCCGCCGCTATGACCTGCGTGTGGTGGCGATCGAGGACGGCCTCAGCTGCACGGTCCGCGACGTCACCGACCGGTACCTCGCCGACGCGGCCCTGAGCGAGAGCGAGCGTCGGTACCGCCTGCTCGCCGAGAACTCGACGGACGTCGTCATGCACCAGCGAGGCGGCATCGTCCAGTGGGTGTCGCCATCGATCGCCATCGAGCTGGGATGGACCGTCGAGGACGTCACCGGCACACCCAGCATCGATCTGGTGCATCCCGCCGACCGCGAAGCCGTCCTGGCGGCCCGGTCCATCCAGGCTTCGGGAGGCACGACCCGACGTCGGATCCGGCTCCGGGACAGGCACGGCGGATACCACTGGGTGGACAGCCATGGCGGACCGTTCGTCAATGGCAGCGGCCAGCAGGACGGGGTGGTCGTGTCGCTGCGCATCGTCGACGCCGAGGTGCGCGCGCAGGAGACCCTGGAGGCTCGGGCGCGGCAGGACACCCTGACCGGCCTGGCCAACCGCGACGCGATGTTCGAGCGGGTCGAGGCGATCCTTCGGCGCTCGGCGCGGACGGGTGCCGAGATCGCCGTGGTCTTCTGCGACATCGACGACTTCAAGGGCGTGAACGACACCCACGGCCACGCGGCCGGCGACGAGGTTCTCCGCACGGCTGCCGGCCGGGTCTCGGCATCAGTGCGCTCGGGCGATCTGGTGTCGCGGATCGGCGGCGACGAGCTCCTCGTGGTCCTCGACGGCGTGCACGACCTCGAGCAGGCCGTTCAGATCGCCGACAAGCTCCGGGTCATGGTCGGCCTGCCGATCCAGGTGGGCGGGTCGTCGATCCGGGCGACGATGAGTGTCGGCGTGACTCTCGCTGGCTCGGGAGAGTCGATGGACGTCGTCGTCGCACGAGCGGATCGCGCCATGTACCTGGCCAAGGAGCGTGGTCGCGACACGGTGGTGGCCTTCCCGGGGCCGCACGCGTGAGCGCGTCGGACGCCGCCCACGAGGCGCGCATACCGCGGCTCGGCGCCGCGGTGCTGCTCCACGGGTTCACCCGGGCACCTCGGCACCTGTCCCTGCTGTCGCGCTCGCTGACGCGCATGGGCGTGGCGACGGTGCGCCCGGCGCTTGGGTCGTTCGCCTGGGGCACCAGCATGAACAACGCCCACCACCTCGACCGAGTGGCGGAACGCCTGTCGAGCGGACTGCCGGACGGGCCGGTGATGGTGGTCGGACACTCGGCGGGGGCCGCCGCGGGCGCGTGGCTGGCCGCGCGCCTGCTGACCGGTGGCGTCGACGTCCGCGGCATCGTGATGGTCGACGGCAACGACAGCCCCACCCACCTGATCCGTCGCTCGTGGCCGAGCCTGACCGGGATACCGGTTCGCGCAGTCTGCGCACCGCCGAGCCGGTGCAACCGGCAGGGCCAGCTGGCCACCTGGCTGGCACAGCAGCCCGGTGACCTGCGGATCGTGGTGGTCGAGGGGTCCGGGCACGGTGACATCGAGGGAGTGCCCGCCTCGGTGTACCGGTGGGCGTGCGGCGACGAGCCGAATGCAGCCGCTCAGGCGGAGGTCCTCGACCTGACCCTGACCTGGGTGCGCGAGGGGCTCATGCGGGACAGGTGAGGTGTTGTTCCGCGCCCGGTCATGGGGTGTCAGGTGGGGCGGACTCAGGGTCCGTGACGTCGGCCGCTCGGGCGTCCAGCGCGCTGATGATGTCGTCCGCCGAGGCGATCGCGGCCACCCCATGCGCCCCCGCACCGAGGGCGACCACGCGCCCGAGCAGCCGCTCGTCGGCGATGACCGGCCACGGGTGGGTCGAGCCGAACGGCGTGATCGTCCCGCGCTCGTAGCCGGTGGCCTCGCGCGCCCCGGCCGCGTCGGGCATCGACAGGCGCGTCACGTCGAGAAGGGTCCGAAGCTTGGGCCAGGAGATCGTCCGGTCGCCGGGGACCAGGACGAAGAGGAAGTCGTCGTCCGCCCGCCGCACGACGATGCTCTTCACCACGTCGGCGGGTTCGACGCCACGGGCCGCCGCCGCCTCCCGCAGGTTGCGCACCGGCCCGTGCCTGACGATCCGGTGCGGCAGGCCGACGGCGTCCATGTGGGCGATGGCGCGCTGGTCGCCGGGCGTCTCGATCATGGACCGAGTCTGGCGCACGCCCCGCGATGGGGCCGCGCTGGCGGCACCATCGAGATAGTGGAAGGATCAACGACATGCGAATTGCGAATGACGTGACGGAGCTGATCGGCAATACCCCCCTGGTGCGCGTCCGGAACATCACGGACGGTGCCGCTGGCGAGGTCGTCGCGAAGCTCGAGTTCTTCAACCCGGCTCATTCGGTGAAGGACCGCATCGGGGTCGCCATGATCGACGCCGCCCAGGAGGCGGGCCTGATCGGTCCGGACACCGTCGTGGTCGAGCCGACATCAGGCAACACGGGCATCGCGCTGGCGATGGTGTGCGCCGCACGCGGGATCAAGATCGTCCTGACGATGCCCGAGACCATGAGCGTGGAGCGGCGGATGCTGCTGCGCGGTTACGGCGCCGAGCTCATCCTCACGCCCGGGCCCGATGGGATGGGCGGGGCCATTGCGAAGGCGACCGAGCTCACGGCGTCGGATCCGAAGTACTTCATGCCGCAGCAGTTCCAGAATCCGGCCAACCCGGCGATCCACCGGGCGACCACCGCCGAGGAGATCTGGAACGACACCGATGGCGGGGTCGACATCCTCATCGCCGGGGTCGGCACGGGCGGGACCATCACCGGCGTGGGACAGGTCCTCAAGGAGCGCAAGCCGGGCGTGCAGGTGATCGCGGTCGAGCCCGCGGCCTCACCGGTGCTGGCCGGGGGCGCCAAGGGCCCCCACCCCATCCAGGGCATCGGCGCCGGGTTCGTCCCCGCGATCCTGGACACCGACGTGTACGACGAGGTGATCGGCGTCAGCGCCGACGACGCCCTGGCCACGGCGCGACGCGCGGCGGTCGAGGAGGGCCTGCTGGTCGGAATCTCCTCGGGTGCCGCCCTGTGGGCGGCCCGCGAGGTGGCCCAGCGCCCCGAGAACGCCGGCAAGCTCATCGTCGTCATCATTCCCAGCTTCGGCGAGCGCTACCTGTCCACCGCCCTGTTCGCCGGCCTCGCCGACTGACGCGGCGCAGATGCCCGGAGGGCGCCTGAGCAGGGCGCTGCGCACCATGAAGGACGACCTCGAGTCGGTCGTCGAGCGGGATCCCGCCGCCCGCACGCAGCTCGAGGTCGCGCTGCTGTATCCGGGGGTGCACGCGGTGTGGGCGCATCGCGTCAGTCACGCCCTGTGGCGGCGCGGCGTGTTCCTGCCCGCCCGCACCGTGTCGCAGGCCACCCGCTTCCTGACCGGCATCGAGATCCACCCCGGCGCGACGCTGGGTCCGCGGCTGTTCATCGACCACGGATCGGGCGTCGTCATCGGGGAGACCGCAGAGGTCGGGGCCGACGTCACCATCTACCACGGCGTGACGCTGGGCGGCACCAGCCTCGATCACGGCAAGCGTCATCCCACGGTGGGAGACCGCGTCACCGTGGGTGCCGGGGCGAAGGTTCTCGGACCGGTGAAGGTCGGCCACGATTCGCGCATCGGGGCCAACGCGGTGCTGGTGCGGTCCGTGGAGCACAACTCCGTCGTCGTCGGCGTGCCCGGGCAGGTCATCGCGCACGGCACTCCGTCGACCGTCGACACCCGTCCGAAGCAGGACAGCCCGTCAGCGCCCGACCCGGTGGGACTGGCCGTCTCGTCCCTGCTCATGCGCATGGAGCAGCTCGAGACGCATGTGCATGGCCATGAGCACCACACCCACGAGGGCCCCCAGCGCACCGCGAGCGGTGACTGGGAGATGGACTTCGAGGTGCTCGACTTCTCGATCTGACCGCGCGTGCGCGGGTGCCGCCGAGCTAGAACCGACCGATCAGCGGCGCCACGACGACCTTGACGATCATCGCGGCGGGGTACACGAGGGCGTAGCCGAGGTTCACCCGTGCGTCGTCCTTGGTCTGCTCGTTGGCGTAAGCGAGGACGGCGGGCTGGGTCTGGGTTCCCGCGAGGATGCCGCCGATGCGCGGGCCGTTGATGCCGGCGAGCCAGCGTCCGCCGAACAGGACGATCGCCGCGGTGACGAGTGTGACGACGACCCCGACGGCGAACAGGCGGGGACCGGTGGGACTGCGCATCGCCTCAGCGAGGGCGGAGCCTGCGTTCGATCCGGCGTACGCGAGGAACAGGGCCATGCCGAGCTGGGAGAGCGTCGACGCCACCGCGTGCGGGAGCGTCCACAGCACCCGGCCCGTGCGTCCCGCGCGTCCGACGATCAGGCCGACCAGCAGCGGTCCGCCCGCGAGACCGAGGGCGAACTGGCCGCCACCGGGCAGCGGGAACTCCAGCTCGCCGAGCATGACGCCGAGCGCCAGCCCAAGGGCCAGGCTGGTCAGCGAGTAGGAGGAGGCGCCCTTCTCCGAGTCGCCGAGGAACGTCGCCACGTCGTCCATCCGGTTGCGCGATGCGACGACGCGCACGCGGTCGCCGATCTGGAGTGCCAGATCGTCGGTGGCCAGCAGGTCGACGTCACCTCGACGGACGCGGGTCGCCACGGCGCCGAAGCGCCGACGCAGACGCAGGTCGCCGAGGGTCTGCCCGGCCACCTTCGAGTTCGACACCGCGATTCGGCGGTAGTCGACCGATGAGCGGTCCATGGTGAGGGCGACGCTCGAGGGGTGCCCGACCTGGGTCGTGAAACGCTCGACCGTCTCGGGATCGCCGATGACGGTGATGATGTCGCCGGGCACCGGGACCGTGTCGTCGGTGGCGATGTCGACGTTGCCGGGGTGCCCGGGCGAGTCGCCGCGCATGATGCGGGAGAAGACGATGTGGTGGTCGTACTGCTCGGCGATCGTGCCGAGGTCTGGGAGGTTCGCGGCCTCGATGCGGACGGTCACGCCGTCGAGGTGGGGCGGGGGGGCGTCCTCGACGACCGGCGCCAGCGCCTTCTTCGGCGGCGCCATCTTGAGGCCCACGGCCGCGGCGAGCAGCATCCCCAGGACGCCGAACAGGTAGGTCACGGAGTATCCGACGGTGGGCAGATCCGATGCCCACGCCTCGGTGGCCGCCGCGAGGGCCGGGGTGTTCGTCAGGGCGCCGGCGTAGATGCCCGAGAGGATCGGCCCCTCGAGGCCCAGCGCGTGCGCGCTCAGCACGGTCACCAGGGCGCCGATGAGGAGCGCGCCGATGACGACGCCGAGCGCCCGACCGCCGGTCTTCATCGCCGCGAAGAACGAGGGACCCGCGCCGACTCCGATGACGTAGGCGAACACGGCCAGGCCGAAGATCCCCAGGATCTGCGGCAGCTTGAGCCGTTCGTCGTATGCGGAGAAGGCCAGCGCCGTGAAGAGGACCGCGGCCGGTCCGAGGGAGAAGCTGCCGATCTTGATGGCACCGATGCCGCCACCGATGGCCATGATGACCGTCAGCAGAAGCAGCGGCTGCTCGGCGGCGATGTCTGCGTAGCCCTGGAGGATCTCACTGACGTCCACGTTCCGTCATTCTTCCCCTCCCGATGAGAGCGCTTGCACGCGGGTCCGATTCGCGGGGCGAACGGGCGATATCCCAGCGTCCGGGGGACGTCGTCGACGGCGCCGGACTGCGCCGATTCCCCTAGGGTGGGCAGCGTTCGCATCGTCGCAGCGGAGGGATCGTCATGAGAGTCGAGATCAGGCACCAGCCGGGATTCGCGGTCGCCCGCGTCATCATGGGGCAGGGCGAGACCGTGAAGGCCGAGTCGGGGGCCATGGCCGCCATGAGCGGGGGAGTCTCCATCGAGGCGAAGATGGAGGGCGGGTTCATGAAGGCCCTCAAGCGCAGTGCGCTTGGCGGCGAGTCGTTCTTCGTGACCACCTACACGTCGGGAGTCGCCGACGGCTGGGTCGACGTGGCCGCCTACCTGCCCGGCGACATCGCCGTGATCCCGGTGAGCGCGGAGCGCGGGATCGCCGTCACCAAGGGATCGTGGCTGGCCAACGAGACATCCGTGAGCATGGACACCAAGTGGGGCGGCGCCAAGAACCTGTTCGGAGGCGAGGGAGGCTTCGTCGCGCACATGACCGGCGCCGGCCTGGTCGTGGTGGCCTCCTACGGTGCGCTCGACCTCATGGAACTGCAGACCGGCGAGGTGCTCATCGTGGACACCGGGCACCTGGTGGCCTACGACGATGGCATCGCCATGAAGACCCGCACGGCTTCCGGCGTGATGACGTCGGCGAAGTCCGGTGAGGGCCTGATCATGGAGATGACCGGCCCGGGACGGGTGTGGACGCAGACCCGCAACCCCGGCGCTCTGGTGTCGTGGCTCACCGAGGTCCTGCCCTTCACCCGCGGCTGACCCCACCCCCGCCCCGCCGACCTTGAGGTTGGCGGCGATCCGCTGCGCGGATCTCGCCGCCAACCTCAAGGTCGGCGGTCAGGGGAAGAGGCCGTTGGGCGCCATCACGACCTTCAGGCTCTCGGGGCTCATGCTGGTCCGCATCGCCTCGTCGACGTCGTCGAGCTCGAACTGGTGGCTGACCATGTCCTCGAGCGGGTAGCGGTCGGCGTAGCGCTCCATGAGGGTGAGGGCGGGTCCGTACCCGGTCGACGGGTGGTTGGTGATGCCGATCAGCCGGATGTTCTTGCTGCAGACATGACGGTGGACGTTGAGCGCGACATCGCCCGTGTCCGCGAAGTTGCCCATCTCGAGCATCATGCCGCCCCGCTTGAGCATCTCGATGCCCTCGACGAACGACCGCGGCGTGTTGGCCATGTGCAGGACGACGTCCGCACCCCGCCCCGACGTCAGCTCGCGCACCGCCTGCAGCCGATCCTCGGCCGTCGTGGTCGACACGTTCAGGGTGACGTCGGCGCCCATCCGCTTGGCGAAGTCGAGGCGCGACTGGCTGAGATCGGTCGCGATGATCTGGCCAGCGCCCATCATGTCGGCCTTCATCACGTGCAGGAGTCCCAGCGGACCGGAGCCGATCACCACGACGGTGTCCCCGGAGTTGAACCCCTCGTATGACATCGAGGAGAACTCCTTGAGCTTGTCGAGCGACGCCGCGCACGCCACGAGCTCGGCGAGCACGGCCACCCGCGGCGGGAGCCCGCTGGGGACCTTGTAGACGAAGGTGTCGGGGCGGATGTACATCTGCTCGGCCCAGCCGCCCATCAGGTGCGGCCAGGCGGCCGAGGAGTACGAGTTGCCGTAGCAGTCGCTGTTCTCGCACCAGACGTAGCCCATGACGTGCTTGCACTCGTAGCAGTGCCCGCACACCACGTCGGGGCACATCGTGATGCGGTCGCCCACCTTCAACGGGCGCCCGTAGAACTCGAGTCCCGCTGCGGCGGCCGGGGTGATCTCCGACACGACACCCACGTTCTCGTGTCCCTGGATGATGGGGAACGGAGTGTCGGTCTCGGCGGCCGTGCCGGCGTACTGCTTCGTCTCGCCCTGGAAGGTGTGCTTGTCCGTGCCGCAGATGCCCGACATCTCGATCTCCATGAGCAGCGAGCCGTCCGGAAGCGTCGGGCGCGGGAAGTCCTGGATCTCGTACCGTCCCGGCGCCGTCAGAACCGCAGCCCTCACCATCTCGCCCATCGGCCCGTCCTTCCTCGCTCGTATGACAAGTATCTCGCCGCGTGCGCCGTCCGAGGGGACGAATGGCCCTACGCCGTCACAAAACGCCTACTAGTGTCGGGGAGACCGAGACCGGAGGTATGCAGTGGTGGCGTGGGAATGTCTGGACGGCAACGAGGCGGTGGCCCTGGTGGCGCACCGCCTCAGTGATGTATGTGCCATCTATCCGATCACGCCCTCGTCCGGCATGGGCGAGCTCGCCGACGCCTGGTCGGCCGCGGGGCGCACGAACCTGTGGGGCACGGTGCCCCAGGTCGTCGAGATGCAGTCCGAGGGCGGCGCCGCGGGCGCTCTCCACGGGGCGCTTCAGAAGGGATCCCTCGCTACGACGTTCACCGCCTCGCAGGGCCTCCTGCTGATGCTGCCGAACATGTTCAAGATAGGCGGCGAGCTCACGCCGGCCGTGATCCACGTCGCGGCCCGGGCCCTGGCGACCCACGCCCTGTCGATCTTCGGCGACCACTCCGACGTGATGGCCGCTCGCGGCACCGGCTGGGCGATGCTGTGCGCCTCCAGCGTCCAGGAGGCGCACGACTTCGCGCTCGTGTCTCATGCAGCCACCCTGCGCACCCGTGTCCCGTTCCTGCACTTCTTCGACGGATTCCGCACGTCGCACGAGGTCGACAAGATCGCGCTGCTCGAGGACGAGGACGTGCGGGCGCTCGTCCGCTACTCAGACGTCCTCGACCACCGCGCTCGCGGACTGACGCCCGAACGGCCGGTGCTCCGGGGGAGCGCGCAGAATCCAGACGTCTTCTTCCAGGCTCGCGAGGCGGCCAATCCGTTCTACGACGCCGTCCCCGGCTGCGTGCAGGAGGTGTTCGACGAGCTGGCGGTGCGCACCGGACGCGAGTACTCGCTGGTCGACTACCACGGTGCACCCGATGCCGACCGCGTCGTCGTGCTCATGGGCTCGGGGGCCGGCGCGGCGGCGGAGGTCGTGGAGGAGCTGAATCGACGCGGCGAGAAGGTCGGCATGATCACGGTGCGGCTCTACCGGCCGTTCCCGGTGCAGGCGTTCATGGACGCGCTGCCCCAGAGTGCCGCTCGCATCGCGGTCCTCGACCGGGTCAAGGAGCCCGGCGCACCCGCCGAGCCGCTGCACCTCGACGTGGCACTGTCCCTGCAGGACTCCGAGCGCTCCGCCCTCGTCATCGGGGGCCGGTACGGACTCGGGTCCAAGGAGTTCACGCCCCAGGACGTCGCAGCCGTGTTCGCCGAGCTTGCGGCGACCTCGCCCAAGCGCCGGTTCACCGTCGGCATCACCGACGATGTCACGCGGCTGTCCCTGCCTCGCGACCGGGACTTCACCGTCCGGTCGACGGCGCGCAGCGCGGTCTTCTACGGACTCGGCAGCGACGGCACCGTCGGCGCCAACAAGACCAGCATCAAGATCATCGGCGATCACACCGACCTCTGGGCCCAGGGCTACTTCGTCTACGACTCGAAGAAGTCCGGCTCCGTCACGGTGTCGCACCTCCGGTTCGGTCCCGACCCGATCAGGTCGACGTACCTGGTCGACAACGCCGACTTCGTGGCCTGCCACCAGTTCGGCCTGCTGGAGCGGCTCAACGTGCTCGACTCAGCGCGTGACGGGGCGACCATCCTGCTGAACGCCCCATTCGCGGCCGACGACGTCTGGCGGCACCTGCCCCTCGACGTCCAGCGCCAGATCATCGACAAGGGCCTCGAGGTGTGGGTGGTGGACGCCAGCCGGATCGCCCGCGAGGTGGGCCTCGGCGGCCGGATCAACACCGTCATGCAGCCTTGCTTCTTCGCGCTGTCCGGGGTGCTCGAGCGCGAGGAGTCCGTCCAGCTGATCAAGGAGAGCATCGAGAAGTCGTACAAGCGGCGCGGACGCACCGTGATCGAGCGGAATCACGCCGCCGTCGACCGGGCGCTGCTCGAGATGCACCGACTTCCGGTGCCCGTGACGGCCGACTCGACCGTTCGCATGCTGCCCCCGGTGGCCGCGGGCGCGCCGGACTTCGTGCGCGACGTGACGGCGCGCATGCTCGCCGGCGAAGGCGACCTCCTGCCGGTCAGCGCCCTCCCTGTCGACGGCACCTTCCCCACCGGTACGGCGATGTGGGAGAAGCGCAGCCTCGCCGAGTCGATCCCGATCTGGGATGCCGACCTGTGCATCGACTGTGGCAAGTGCGCCATCGTGTGCCCCCATGCCGCGATCCGGATGAAGGCCTATCCGGCCGACGCCATCGCCGGCGCCCCTGCCGACTTCCTGAGCAAGCCGTACGGTGGCAAGGACCTCGGCGTGGGTATGCGCCTCACGGTTCAGGTCGCCCCCGACGACTGCACCGGCTGCGGCATCTGCGTCGACGTGTGCCCCGCGCGCAGCAAGTCCGAGGTCAAGCACAAGGCCATCGACCTGCTGCCGGCGGCGGAGCACCGCGAGGCGGAGCGGGCGCGCTACGAGGTGTTCCTCGGCATCCCGGAGATCGACCGATCGCTCGTCCGGCATGACACGGTGAAGGGCTCGCAGTTCCTTCAGCCGCTGTTCGAGTTCTCCGGGGCCTGCTCGGGCTGCGGCGAGACGCCGTACCTCAAGCTGCTGAGCCAGCAGTTCGGCGATCGCATGGTGGTCGCCAACGCCACCGGCTGCTCGTCCATCTACGGCGGGAACCTGCCGACGACTCCGTGGGCGAAGAACCCGCAGGGGCGAGGGCCGGCGTGGAGCAACTCACTGTTCGAGGACAACGCGGAGTTCGGCCTCGGGATGCGACTCGCGGCCGACGTTCAGCGCGACGAGGCACGGCGACTGCTCGGTGAGCTGGTCGAGGAGGTCGGGGCCGACCTCGCACGTGAGCTCCTCGACGACGAGCCTGGCCCGGCGGACGAGGAGGGGATCGCTCGGCAGCGATCCGGCGTGACCCTGCTGCGCAGCCGGCTGCAGGGCCTGCCGGGCGAGAAGGCCCGCGCGCTCGACAGCCTGGCCGACGCGCTGGTACCGGTGGCCGTCTGGATCGTCGGCGGCGACGGCTGGGCGTACGACATCGGGTTCGGCGGCCTGGATCACGTCCTGTCCAGCGGCCGCAACGTCAACATCATCGTGCTGGACACCGAGGTCTACTCGAACACCGGCGGCCAGGCATCCAAGTCGACGCCCCGCGGGGCGACGGCCAAGTTCGCCAGCAACGGCAAGACGACGCGCAAGAAGGACCTTGGCCTGCTGGCCCAGGCGTACGGCGACGTCTACGTCGCCCAGATAGCGCTCGGGGCGAACGAGACCCAGACGGTGCGCGCCATGCGGGAGGCCGTTGCACACGACGGTCCGAGTCTGGTCATCGCGTACTCGACGTGCATCGCCCACGGCATCGACATGGCGACCTCGATGTCGCACCAGAAGCAGGCGGTGTCATCGGGCTACTGGCCGCTGTACCGCTACCACCCGAGCCCGGAGCCCGGCACGCACCCGTTCAGCCTCGACTCCAAGAAGCCGTCCATCCGGCTGCACGAATTCCAGGAGCAGGAGACCCGGTTCGCGGTGCTCGAGCGCAGCGACCCGCAGCGGGCAGAGCACCTGCAGGCGCTCGCGCAGGCCGACGTCGACGAGCGCTGGCACTACTACGAGCAACTGGCGGGCGTGGAGCGGAGCATCCCGATCGACGAGCACGAGATCGAGCAGAAGCCCGATCACGAGGAGGAACTGGCTGGAAAGGGCGAGTCATGAGCATGCTCGAATCCGACTACCTCGGGATGACGCTGCGCTCGCCGCTGGTCGCATCACCGTCCCCGACGACCGGCAAGCTCGACGGCCTGCTGCGACTCGAGGACGCGGGCGTTGGTGCGGTCGTCCTGCCGAGCCTGTTCGAGGAGGAGGTCGACCGCGAGTCGATCACGTTCAATGACCGGCTCGAGGCGGGGTCGGGGGTCTTCGGCGAGGCGACGGACTACTTCCCGGACGTGGACCTGGACCACCTGGGGCTCGAACGGCACGTCATGCTGGTCGAGGAGGCGTCCCGGCGCCTCACCGTCCCGGTGATCGCGAGCGTGAACGGCCGATCCGCCGGCGGCTGGGTCCGGTATGCGTGCGACCTCGTCGAAGCGGGCGCGAAGGCGATCGAGCTCAACATGTACGACGTCGCCGTCGACCCGGCACGGAGCGCGGCGGACGTCGAGTCCGTCTACCTGGAACTCGTCCATGCCGTGCGAGACGCCGTAGAGGTGCCCGTGGCGGTCAAGCTGTCCCCCTACTTCTCGTCCTTCGCCAACTTCGCCGCGCGCGTCGTCGACGCGGGAGCAGGCGGACTGGTCCTGTTCAATCGCTTCTACCAGCCCGACCTCGATCTCGACACGCTCGACGTGACGGCGAAGCTCGAGCTCTCCCGTCCGGGCGAGCTGCGACTGCCCCTGCGGTGGATCGCCATCCTGCGTCCCCAGCTCGCCAGCACGTCCCTCGCCCTCACCTCGGGGGTGGCCTCGGGCACCGACGTGGCCAAGGGACTTCTGGCCGGCGCCGACGTGGTGATGAGCACGTCCGAACTGCTGCGGCGGGGACCCGAGCGCGCACGCGAGCTCCTCGACGAGCTGACGGCCTGGATGACGACGAATGAGTACACGTCGGTGTCGCAGCTCCGCGGCAGCGTCGCCCAGCATTCGGTGCCGGATCCCGGCGCATACGAGCGCGCGCAGTACCAGCGGGTGCTGTCGTCCTGGAGTCAGTGACAGAATCGACTCATGTCGATCCCCGATCAGTACGTTCCCGACCAGTCCCGCTATGACGGCCGGATGCCGTATCGACGATGTGGGCGCAGCGGTCTCCAGCTGCCCGTCGTCTCGCTCGGCTTCTGGCACAACTTCGGCGACGACAAGCCGGCGGAGACCCAGCGGGCGATCATGCACCGGGCGTTCGACCTCGGCATAACCCACTTCGACCTCGCGAACAACTACGGGCCGCCGTACGGGGCTGCGGAGCGCAACGTCGGACGCATCCTGGCGGAGGACTTCGCGCCCCTGCGCGACGAGCTGGTCATCTCGAGCAAGGCTGGCTGGGACATGTGGCCGGGACCCTACGGCGACCTCGGCTCGCGCAAGTACATGCTTGCGAGCCTCGATCAGAGCCTGGACCGACTCGGACTGGACTACGTCGACATCTTCTACAGCCACCGCCCGGACCCGGACACGCCTCTCGAGGAGACGATGGGTGCCCTGCACTCAGCGGTCCAGCAGGGGAAGGCGCTGTACGCGGGCATCTCGTCCTACTCGCCGAGCCGGACGCTGGCCGCGGCCCGCATCCTGAGCGACATGGGCACGCCCCTGCTGATCCACCAGCCGTCGTACTCGATGCTGAACCGCTGGATCGAGAATGGGCTCCTGGACGCCCTGCAGGAGGCAGGGGCGGGCTGCATCACCTTCAGCCCCCTGGCCCAGGGGATGCTGACGAATCGGTACCTGGGCGGCGTGCCCGTCGACTCCCGAGCGGCGGCTGGCAAGTCGCTGTTCACCGAGATGCTCTCGGACGAGAACCTCGACCGCATCCGCGCCCTGGCCGGCATCGCCGCTGACCGGGGTCAGTCGCTCGCGCAGATGGCGGTGTCCTGGACCCTTCGGGATCCGCGGGTCACCACCACGCTCCTCGGCGCCAGCAGCGTGGCCCAGCTGGACGAGACCGCTGCGGCGGTGGCGAACCTCGCGTTCACCGAGCAGGAGCTCGACGCGATCGACGAGTACGCGATCGATGCCGACATCAACCTGTGGGCTGCCCAGTCGGTGATCCCGTGAGGCGTCGAGCCGCGGTGGCGGCGATGCTCGCGGTGGCCGTGCTCGCGCTGTCCGCATGCGGGGGCTCGGAGGAGGCGGACGGCGGCACCCCGACGCCGACCCCGACTCCCACACCCACCCCCTCGTCGGTCCTGTGGGCCGGCTCGGTGTGCGAGGCCGGCGACGCCGTCAAGGCGGCTGTGGGCTCGCTCGGCCGCAATCTCTCCTACGACGTGTCCTCCGAGCGCTCCGCGATCGAGCAGATCGACCGACAGCTGCGCATCCAGGTGCTCGCCGTCGCCGACGCAGCAGATCGCATGAGTACTGCGGTCCAGGCGGTGCCCGTCGACTTCGCCGCGGCGACCGACATGGCCAACACGCTCGCCAAGTCCGGTGCCGACACCAAGGAGGCCGTGACTGCGGTGACGACGTCCCTCGACGCGGCGCTCAACGCCGACAACCTCGTCGTGGCCGGTGCCCAGGTGGCCGCGGCGCTGGTGGCGGCGAAGGCCGCCTTCGAGGCCGGTCAGACGTTCGTGGGCGCGATCGGTGAGGCAACGGCGTCGACGAACGAGGAGCTGCGCACGGCGTTCGACGCCGCGCCCCAGTGCCAGGACTGACGGACCACGGTGGCTTGACCCTGACGCAGCGTCAGGGAATAGCGTCGTAGGCATGTCGACGGACGAGCGCATGACGGTCAGCGCGCTGGCGCGGCTCTCGGGCATCTCGGTGCGAACCCTGCACCACTACGACGCGATCGGACTGCTGGAGCCCTCGGGCAGGTCTGCGGCCGGCTACCGCTGGTACAGCCCCGAGGACGTCGCCCGGTTGGCCCAGGTCCTGGCCTATCGAGCGGGCGGACTCGCCCTGTCGGACATCCACGCGGTGCTGGCCGCCGCGGGCACGGAGCGGGCGGAGCACCTACGACGGCAGATCGCGCTGCTCGAGCGCCGGGCGGAGCAACTGCAGCAGCAACGAGCGGTCCTGATGAGGGCACTGGAGGCACAGCAGATGGGCATCAACCTTGATCCAGAGGAGATCTTCGAGGTCTTCGGCGACGCCGATCCCCGGCAGTACGCCGACGAGGCCGAGGCGCGGTGGGGCGAGACCGACGCCTACCGGGAGTCGCACCGCCGCACGACGGCCTACACGAAGGAAGACTGGCTCCGGCAGAAGTCGGAGGCAGCGGACCTGCTGAACGAGTTCGCCGCGTGCCTGGACGCCGGACTGCCGGCCGACGACGCGCGCGCGATGGCGGCCGCCGAGGCGCATCGGCAGGGGATCGACTCGTGGTTCTACCCCTGCAGCCACGAGATGCAGGTGAGCCTGGCCGAGATGTACGTCGCAGACCCGCGGTTCGCCGCCTACTACGACGACGTCCGGTCCGGGCTGGCCCAGTACGTGCACGATGCGATCCTCGCCAACGCAATCGCCCGTATGGCCTAGACCCCGGCACGCCGACCTTGAGGTTGGCGGCGAGATCCGCGCAGCGGATCGCCGCCAACCTCAAGGTCGGCGAAGTGGCCGGGGGCCTAGACTCTGCTCATGACGGCGGGCGCGGGGCCGGACGATGCCCTGTCGTGGCCGATCGACTTCGGGGCCCGCTATGCAACCGGCGTCGATCGCGGACTGTGCCTCGGCGGTGGCGGCCTGTACTTCATCGCGTGGCTGACGGGGTACCTGAACGCCGCGGCCAAGGCCGGCATGGACCTGCAGGCGGCTGAGCGCATGGTGGGAACGTCCGCGGGCTCCGTGGTGGCCACGCTGCTGGCGGGCGGCCGCCTCGGCCGCCTGCACGCCCAGGTCTCCGCGCTGTCGCGGTTCCCCGCCGTCCTCAGTGCCCTCGCGCCGACCTCGTCCCTGACGCCGAGCCAGCAGCGGGCCTTAGACCTGTTCCGGTACGCGGTGGACGCGCAGCCCGCCACGATCCGGGCCATCGGCCATGCCGCCCTCGCGGCTCAGACCCCCGAGGCAGCCCGCATGAGGGGCAATCTCCACATGGTGCTGCAGACGTCGACGTGGCCATCGGAGGGCCTGCACGTGACAGCGGTGGATGCCTACACGGGGGAGCGTTGCGTCATCACCGCCGGGGCCGGCATCAGGCCGGCCCGGGTCGCCGCCGCCAGCAGTGCCGTCCCGGGCCTCTTCCCGCCGCAGCGGGTCGGCGACCGCCGCTGCATGGATGGCGGAGTGAGCGGCACCGGACTGCATCTGGACCTGCTGGCGGGAGCCCAACGCGTGCTGGTCCTTTCGCTGACCGGCTCGGCGGCCGCGCCGGCCGGCATGACGCAGCGGTCCGGCGCCACGGCTGCCGAGGTGTCGGCGCTGCAGTCGACCGGGACGCAGGTGCTGCTTCGCGGTCCGGGCGAGGTCGACGTCGCGTCCCTGATGGCTCCGGAGGCGGTTCCCGACGCTCTCGCCGTGGGTGCCGCCCAGGCGGAGCAGGACGCGGACCTGCTGACGGAGTTCTGGGCGTGAGCCGACTCGATGCCGGCCCCGACGGGATCGAGCGGTGCCCGTGGGCCAACGCGACCGAGGACTACCGCGCCTACCACGACGACGAGTGGGGTCGGCCGGTCCACGGCGACCCGGCGATCTTCGAACGGCTCACGCTCGAGGCGTTCCAGTCGGGACTTTCGTGGCTGACGATCCTGCGAAAGCGCGACGCCTTCCGAAGGGCCTTCGCCTCCTTCGATCCCGACGTCGTCGCGGCGTTCGGTGAGGTGGATGCGCTCCGATTGATGGGCGATGCGGGCATCGTGCGCAACCGGCGCAAGATCGATGCAACGGTCGTCAACGCGGGGAGCCTGGTGCGGCTGCGCGATGCGCGGGGAGACGGAGCCCTGGACGACCTGCTCTGGTCATTCGCGCCGCCGTCGCGCGAACGACCGCGTGACATGGCGCAGGTGCCCGCGCAGACGCCAGAGTCGCTCGCCCTCAGCAGGGAGTTGAAGCGCCTGGGCTTCGTGTTCGTCGGGCCAACGACCATGTATGCCGCGATGCAGGCGTGCGGCGTCGTCGATGACCACATCGACGGCTGCCACGTCGCCTCGCGGGGCTAGGCTCCGGCGGCGGCCGCCGGTTCCGTGGCGACCGGTGGCGGGATCGCCGGGAAGGGGTTCTCCGGATCGCGGCCGGTCAGGTACTTGGCCACCTTGTAGATGGCCCCAGCTACCGGGACGGCGATGAGCGCGCCGATGATGCCCATGGCGATGCCGCCGGCCGCGATCGCGAAGACGATGGCCAGCGGATGCAGGCTGACCGCCTTGCCCATGACCAGCGGCTGCAGGACATCGCCGTCGAAGGATCCGACGAGGACCGTCAGCCCGACCACCAGCAGCGCTATCAGCGGCCCGCGCTCGGCGAGCGCTACGACGGCCGCGAAGAAGGTGGCCACCGGAGCGCCGATGACGGGGATGAACGCCCCCAGGAAGACGACCGCCGACAGTGCGGGCGCGAGCGGCACCTGCAGGATCGTCAGTCCGATGAAGACGAGCACGGCATCGGCGAAGGCCACGATCACGATGCCCCGCGTGTAGCCCGAGATCGCATCCCAGGCCAGGTGGCCCGACACGTCGACCGGGGACTGAATGCGCCGGGGCATCCACGAGATGGTCCAGTCCCAGATCGACGTCGGGGTGAGCATGAAGAACACCACGCCGTAGAAGAACACCGACGCAGCGATCACGAGCGTGCCGATGGAGCCCAAGGCGCCCATCACGTCTCCAGCGGCCGCCCCCGCCAGGGACTTGGCCCAGCTCTCGGCCTGCGCGATCAGGCTGGTGATGTTCTGGTCGGTCAGCTGGAGGGGACCGGTTCGCAGCCAGTCCTCGATCTGCTGCAGTCCGCTCTGCATGGACGCGATCAGCTTGGGTCCCTCGCCGATGGACGACCGGATCACGCTGCCGAGAATGACGACAACGGCGGTTCCGATGACCAGCAGTGCCAGCACCATCGAGAGCACCTTGGGCAGGAAGCGGTGGAACACCTTCATGAGCGGCTGGGCCCATGCAGTCATCAGCATCGCGAAGAAGATCGCGAAGGCGACGGGCATGATGATGTCGAGGACGTAGCCCAGCAGCAGCAGCCCCGACAGGACCACGAGGGTCCGCCAGGTGATGCCGGCCAGGACCTTCAGGGTGTCCGGCACCCCGTCACCCGCCGGGTCGGTGACCGTGGAATCCGGGGCAGAGTCTGCGCTCATGCCCCGAGGCTACTCAGGCGTCGAGGTTGTTGGCGGAGCGCTCGCCGATGTCCGGGACAGTGATCTCATCGTCGGAGGCCCGCGCCACCACGTACGTCGAGTCGTCGAGGAACTTGACGCCGAAGAAGCCGCCGGGGGCCACGTAGGTGCCGGCATCGCCTGCGCCGAGGACGGCGTCGTCGATCTGGATCCGACCGCTCACGACATACGTCACGCAGCCCTTGCTGTATCCGTGCGGAGGCACCGTGTCGCCCTTGCGGCCGTGGACGATCGTGAGCATGGCGCCGTCAGTGCGGAGCCTGGTGACCTCGGAGCGCAGGACGTTGCGCTCCCAGCTCATCTCGCTGCCGGGGACGGGGTTGAATGCCGACATGTGGGTCCTCCCGTGTGTGCGTGGAACGTTGCCGAGGCGTGTGCGCTAGTCGATGCGGACGGAGCCGTGCGTCGTCGCGAACCAGACGGCGACCAGACCCGGATCGTCCCCGTCGACCCAGTCGACCCAGATCCCGTCGAGCGGGACGTCGTGCTCGGTGCCCAGCCACCCGGAGATCGCGTCGGGGTCGCCGGACATCTCGATGCGGTCGATGGCGACGGAGCCGCCGCCGACCGACGGATGGTCGGACGTGGGGCTGGTCCACTGCACGAAGAACGGGAGCTGCGGGTCGGCCATGACGTCGAGGACGCCGAGCTGCTTCCAGCACAGGTCGTGCCCGTCGGGGCGGATGCGGTGCCCGGGGCGCGACTCGCGCCCGACGCGGGCCTCGACGACGGTGATGTCGTCGACCGCGACGCACCAGCTCATCCAGCCGCCACCGCCTTGTGCCCGTTGGGCGACGGCGCGGCCGAACGGAGCCTTCTCCGCGGCGGGGTGATCGAGTGCCGAGACGACCTCGACGTAGCAGCCGCTCGCGAGCGGCAGGATGAAGTTACGCGTCCCGAAGGAGGGATGCCGTCCGCCATCGATGAACGTGGCACCGAGGTCCGATCCGATTCGCTGGACGACGTCTGCCAGCTCGGCGGTCGTGCACGCGTACGAGATGTGGTCAAGCCGCATGGTCGCATACTGCCCAATGCCGGATCGGCCCCTGCAGTTGACCCCCCTATCGCCGTTCATGTGGCAGGCTCGGCCCCATGTCTGAGCCTGCAGCCCCAGTCACGTCGTCCGTCACGGCGAAGCTGGACAAGAAGAAGTCGATCATCCTCGGCGTCATCGGCCTCGCGGTCATCGTCCTGATCTTCTGGAAGGTGATCCCGCAGATCGGCAGCTACGAGGACGCCGTCATCGCGCTCCAGGACATGGGCGTCGGTGCCATGATCGTCATCGGCGTCTCCGTCGTGATCTACCTGATCGCCTACGGCTTCCCCTTCATGGCAGCCACGCCGGGCCTGAAGTACTGGCGCTCGCAGCAGCTGAACCAGGCCGCCTTCGCGATCAGCAACGGCGTGCCCGCGGGCGGCGCCTTCGGCCTCGCGGTGCAGTACGCCATGCTCGCCACCTACAAGATCCCTGGCACGGTGGCGACCGCGGCCATCACGGCGGTGGGCCTCTGGAGCATCTTCGTCAGCCTCGGACTGCCGATCCTGGGCGTCCTCGCCCTTGCTGCATCGGGGGGCGACCTGCAGTACGGCTGGGCTGCCGTGCTCGGCCTGGTGATCCTCGTCGTGGCCATCGTCGTCTTCGTCCTGGTGATGCGGTCCGAGTCGCTGGCCGTGAAGGTCGGTCACCTCGGCAACCGGCTGGTCAAGCCGCTGCGGCCGCGGATCAAGGCTCTCGGCGACCTCGACCTCGTCGCACCGATCACCAAGTTCCGGGCAGACATGTACGGGCTGCTGAAGCGCCGATGGCTCGTCATCACTGTCGCCCAGGTGTCGGTGATCATGACGCAGTTCCTGATCTTCTACGTGTCGCTGCGCGGCGTGGAGGGCTGGGGCGAGGCGGGCACCTCCGTGCTGGCGGCGTTCGGAGCCTTCGGCACCGCACAGATCATGCTGATGGTCCCGATCACGCCCGGCGGCCTCGGCACGGTGGACGCGGTGATCATCGCCCTGCTGCAGAGCGTCGGCACCAGCGCGGGCGATGCGACGGCGGCCGACCTGGTCTGGCGGGCGGCGTCGTATGTGCCGCAGATCATCATCGGCATCATCGCCCTGATCACCTGGTTCAAGAAGGCCAATGAGGCATTCGCTGCGGTGTCGCCGGCGACGGACTCCGAAGCGGGCTCGGAGCCGACACCGGCCTGACGTCACCCGGCGTGTCGCGGCTCCCGCGGTCAGCGCGGTCCATAGGGTTGCACCGACCTGGTCGTCGCGGGAGGGGAAGCCTTCGGCGGCCAGGTCCTCTGTCTATCCTGAGCACGTGACTCGGGCATCGGGGGCCCGCCCCTGGCGGCGGTACGTGGCCCTGGGCGACAGCTTCACCGAGGGGCTCATGGACGACCTCGGTCCCGACGGCCGCCACCGCGGCTGGGCGGATCTGGTCGCCGCGGAGCTCGCCGCCCGTGCCCTCGCCGACGGCGCACCCGGGGTCGAGTACGCCAATCTGGCGGTGCGCGGTCGCCTGATCGCCGAGGTCGTGCGCGACCAGGTGCCGCAGGCCACGGCCATGGGACCAGACCTCGTGTCCATGGCTGTCGGCATCAACGATGCACTGCGTCGACGGTTCGACCTCGACGCGGCGGCGACCGATCTCGAGAACGGCGTCCGCCAGCTGCGCGGTGCCGGCACCGACGTGCTGGTCTTCGCATTCGGCGACCCGAGCCGGCGCTCGCGAGTCATGGGAGCGGTGCGCGAGCGCATCCGCGCCTACAACACCGCGGTGGCTGCGATCTCGGACCACCACGGCTGCTACCGCGTCGACTACTGGGACGTGGCTGCCTTGGACGATGACGTGTACTGGGACGCCGACCGCCTGCACCTGTCGCCGCGCGGACACCAGTTGGCGGCCTTGAGCGCCCTGGAGGCCCTAGGACTCGTCGACGACGGCTGGCGCACGCCCATTCCCGCATCGCCGGTGCCGCCCGTGCACCGACGGCTGGCGGCCCACGGCCGCTGGACCACCGGTCACCTGCTGCCCTGGGCCTACCGCCGGGCGCGCGGCGTGTCATCCGGCAACGGGATCACGCCCAAGTACCCGGACTGGGTGCGAGTGCCAGCCGGACCGGGGGCGTGACGTCCGAGCCCGACCCCGGCAGAAGTACGAAATGCACTTCGGGTATTGTCCACCCGACGAGCGACACGCAGGTTCGCCCGCCGGACGCACGACACGGAGGTTCGCATGCCCACAACCCAGCTTCGCGCCGATCGACCCGGTGACCGCAACGGCCGGCCCCAATTGACGCGTGCGGGGTACGCCCAGTTGTCCGCGCGGGTCGTCGACATCCGTGACCGGCGGCTGCCCGACATGCGGCCACTGCTGGTCGAAACCGAACGCGACGAGCGCGTCGTGGCGGACTTCGAGCGACTGCTGGAGGAGGCGGACACCATTGACGCGCTGCTGGCCAGCGCCGACGTCATCTCGATCGACCCCACGTCCGTCGACGGCCGCGTGACGCTGGGCATGCGCGTGCGCGTCACGATGGAGGAGGGCGCCGAGGCGTGGGTGCGGCCGGTCCACCCGGACGAGGCCTTCCTGGACGACGAGCGGATCTCGGCCACCTCGCCCCTGGCGATCGCGATCGTGGGTGCCCGTGCGGGGCACACGGTGTGGGTGGACGCGCCCTCCGGCGCGTGGCCGTGCCAGGTGCTCGCGATCGACCTCGACGGCGTGGTACTCGAGGCCTGACCGTGAGCAGGACCTGGACCTTCCTGTCCAATCACGGTCACGTGCTCGTCACCCTCAAGGAGCACCCCGACTGGCGCCTTCGGGACATCGCGGACCGGGTCGGGATCACGGAGCGAGCCGTCCAGCTCATCGTCGCCGACCTCGAGCGCGAGGGCTACGTCGTCAAGCAGCGCAGCGGCCGGCGGAACACGTACCGCCTCACATGCGGCGGTCACCTGCGGCATCCGGCCGAGTGCACCTCCTCCATCGACGACCTGCTGTCGGTCTTCGGCTGACCTCGAGGGGGCGTCGCGGCGTCGTCCACAGGTCGGCCGCGAACGGGCCAGCGCCCACAGCCGGCCGACCGTCGGGGGCGGGCACGTCGAAGGTGTCCGAAGGTCAGGGCATGACGACCTACCCGCAGCAGTCGAGTGCCGACTTCGTCCTCCGCAGCCCGGATGCCCTCGTGGCGGCAGTGCCGTACCTGGTGGGCTTCCATCCGAGTGAGAGTGCCGTGCTCGTGTGGATCGAGCAGCGGCGCGTCACCCTCACGCAGCGTCTCGACCTGCCGTCCGGTCCCGGCGACAGGGCAGCGTGGATGGAGGCCATGTGGGGCCATCGGGCCGCCGACACGGCCGACGAGGTGATCCTCGTGCTGGTGACGGCCCGGACGGATGTCGAGCGCCTTCGCGCCGACGTGGCGATCCGCGCATCACGGTCCGGCGTCCATCTGCGCGACGCCCTGCGGGTCGACGACACCCGTTGGTGGAGCCTGCTGTGCGAGAACGAGGCGTGCTGCCCGCCCGAGGGCAGGGCGATCGACCAGCGGACCAGCGATGCGGTGGCGGCCGAGTTCACGGTCCGCGGTAGCGCGCCACTGCCGGACCGTGATGCGGTCGTGGCGTCCCTGGCGCCGGATCCGGTTGCGGTCCTCGGGGTGCGCGCCCTGCTGGCGGCTCGCGACAACGTCCCCGCGCAGGGTAGTGAACTCGAGATCTGGCGCGACGAGCACATCGCGCACATCCTGGGCGTACTTCGAACCGGGACCGGGGGGACGTCGGCTCCCGTCAGCGCCGCCGATCGCGCCACGGTCATCTTGGGACTGCGGGACGTGCGCGTGCGCGACACCGTCCTGTGGGAGATGGCGCGGCGGCAGCCCGAGCCGCTGCGCGATGCCCTCGAGATCCTGGTCCGCTGCGTCGCCTCTGCCCCGGCCGGCACGGTCGCTCCGGTCGCCACCTGCTGCTCGCTCGTCGCTTGGCTGTGCGGTGATGGCGTGCGTGCAACGGTCGCCGCCCAGCGGGCGCTGGCCGACGAGTCGGGCTACTCGCTGGCGCAGCTGATGGCGGCGTCGCTCGGAGCGGGTCTGCCGCCCACGACGTGGCGGGACGCGACTGCGTCGCTGAGTCGGGACGAGTGCCGGCACGGGGTCGGGGCACGCGAGCGGCGCGGCAACCGTCGGCGCGCGTCGTAGGCGGCTGCGGACACGCGCTGACCGGGGGATTTGTCCTCGACGCGGAGCGCGGTTATAGTGCGCGCAGGTCAAGAGTTCCAGCAAACAGCTCCGGCTAGCTGGACGGCAACCCTCCACCGCGGTGGGGTGCTCCGGATGAAGACCTGGCCCGACCATCGGGCAAGCGCGGGTCTTGCGCAGGGCAAGACCCCAGAGATATTGCGAGGTCTGCCATGTGCTGTTGCTGTCGAATGTCGAGCCGCTAGGCGTCGTCGCCCCTCGGGCGACCCCTGGCGGAGACCCCGGCCGAGGGCTACCCACTCGGCATCCCGTTCGTCCCAGCGCGCCGGCACATCGTGCGGCCGCTGTCCCCCCACAGCCCCGCCGCATCCGCGGCCACCCAGAGGAGACACCCATGAGCACTGCCTGGTCCTTCGAGACGAAGCAGATCCACGCCGGCCAGTCGCCGGACGGCACCACCAACGCGCGCGCGCTGCCGATCTACCAGACCACCTCGTACACCTTCAACGACACGACCCACGCCGCGAACCTGTTCGGGCTCAAGGAGCTCGGCAACATCTACACGCGCATCATGAACCCGACCCAGGCGGTCGTCGAGGACCGGATCGCTGCCCTGGAGGGTGGCGTTGCCGGACTCCTGGTCGCCAGCGGTCAGGCCGCCGAGACCCTCGCCTTCCTGAACATCGCCGAGGCGGGCGACCACATCGTCTCCAGCCCCAGCCTGTACGGAGGCACCTACAACCTGCTCCACTACACCCTGCCGAAGCTGGGCATCACGACGACATTCGTCGAGAACCCGGATGATCCGGAGTCGTGGCGCGCCGCGGTTCAGCCGAACACCAAGCTGTTCTTCGGTGAGTCCATCGCCAATCCCAAGAACGACATCCTCGACATCGAGGCCGTCGCCAAGGTCGCCCACGAGGTCGGGGTGCCGCTGCTCATCGACAACACCGTCGCCACCCCGTACCTGATCCGGCCGCTCGAGTGGGGTGCGGACGTCGTCATCCACTCGGCAACGAAGTACATCGGCGGGCATGGCACCTCGATCGCCGGCGCCATCGTCGACGGCGGCACCTTCGACTACGCCCAGTACCCGGACCGGTTCCCGAACTACAACCAGCCCGATCCGAGCTACCACGGACTGGTGTACGCACGGGATCTCGGCGTGGGCTCGGCCTTCGGCGCGAACCTGTCGTTCATCCTCAAGGCCCGCGTGCAGCTGCTGCGCGACCTCGGCTGCGCTGTCTCGCCCTTCAACGCCTTCCTCATCGCGCAAGGCCTCGAGACCCTCTCGCTGCGCATCGAGCGTCACGTCGCCAACGCGCAGAAGGTCGCGGCGTGGCTCCAGACCCGGGACGAGGTCGAGTCGGTGAACTACGCGGGCCTCGAGTCGAGCGCGTGGTACGAGCTGGGTCGCAAGTACGCGCCCAAGGGGACCGGTGCTGTGCTCGCCTTCGAGATCAAGGGCGGGATCGAGGCCGGTCAGGCCTTCGTCGAGGCGCTCGAACTGCACAGCCACGTCGCCAACATCGGCGACGTGCGCAGCCTGGTCATCCATCCGGCGTCCACGACGCACTCGCAGCTGTCCGCCGAGGAGCAGCTGGCGGCCGGCGTGACCCCGGGCCTGGTGCGGCTCGCGGTGGGCATCGAGAACATCGACGACATCCTCGCCGACCTCGACGCGGGGTTCCGGGCAGCCAAGCAGGGCTGACCAACCGTGGCCGAGTACGGACCGCTGTCCTACGACGGACCCCCTCCCGCCAGCGCCGCCTGGCGGGAGGGGGACGCCGTGGGCGATCGGCTGTTCGTCGACGTCGGTCCGCTCGTCACCGAGTCGGGCTCGGTGCTCCCCGGAGTGCGCGTCGCCTACGAGACGTGGGGTCAGCTGAACGACGACGGCACCAACGCCATCTACATCTGCCACGCGCTGACGGGCGACTCGCATGTCACCGGGCCTGCCGGTCCGGGGCATCGGACCGGGGGCTGGTGGGACGGGCTCGTCGGCCCCGGGCGCGACATCGACACCGACGAGTGGTTCGTGGTCTGCGCCAACATCCTCGGCGGCTGTCAGGGGACCACGGGACCGTCGTCGAGCGCCCCGGACGGTCGTCCGTGGGGCAGCCGGTTCCCCGTCGTGACGGTGGGCGACATGGTCGAGGTGGAGCGGAGGCTGACAGACCGGCTGGGCGTCGCCTCGTGGGCGCTGATGCTGGGCCCCTCCCTCGGCGGCATGCGGGTCCTCGAGTGGATGACGCGCTACCCCGAGCGGGTGCGAGGGGGTCTCGTCCTGGGCTCCACGGCTGCGGTCACCGCAGACCAGATCGGCACGCATGCCACCCAGATCGCGGCGATCGAGCTCGATCCCGCCTTCCGCGGCGGGGACTACTACGAGGCCGGTGACGGGCTGGGGCCGCAGTCCGGCATGGGCATCGCGAGACGGATCGCCCACCTCACGTACCGCAGCGAGACCGAGCTCGACCTTCGGTTCGGGCGGGCGCCGCAGGCCGATGAGGACCCGTACCAGGGTGGCCGGTTCGCGGTCGAGTCGTACCTGGACCATCACGCCGACAAGCTCGCGCGCCGTTTCGACGCGAACACCTACATCGCCCTCACCCGCGCCATGAGCCTGTTCGACCTCGGCCGCGGCCGTGGGGGCACGACGGCAGCCCTGGGACGCATCACCGCGCCCCTCACCGTGGTGGGGATCGACTCGGATCGCCTTTTCCCCCTGCGCCTGCAGCAGGACATCGTCGACCTCGCACCCGGCGCGGACTACCTCCACCTCCTGCGCTCCCCGTTCGGCCACGACGGCTTCCTCGTCGAGGACGAGCAGGTCGGGGTGTTCGTCGGCCATGCACTCGACCGCGTGCGTCGCAGCGACCCTCGCTGACCGCCCTGTCCACAGGCGCGGTGCCGAGGGTGGCGACCGGGTCGCCCCGCGACGTAGCGTCACGGGATGCTGAGACGTCCGTCAACCCTCCTGCTTGCCATCGCGCTGAGCATCCCCGCCGTTGCCGCCGGACCCATCGCCCGCCCGGCCGCTGCCACCGAGGTGTACGGAGACGACCAGGGTGACCGGTACGTCGGCACGGGCGGGCTGATCCTGCCCGGCGGTGTCGATCCCGGAACTCGGACGACCGTCTCCACCTGCCTGGACTGCGAGTGGCGGCTCTCGACGCCCTGCCAGCTGACGTCAGCCGGTCATCCGTTCGACGGGCAGTCCCCGTGCATGAGCGTGGTCCGTGGCTGTCCGGCTATGCAGCAGCTGCTTCGCGGATGGTTCCGGCGAGGTTCGGGTGCGTGGCACGAGATCGGACTGGTGTGCATCGGTGCGGACGGGCCAACCACCGTGGTGCGCGTCGGCCGTCAGACCCGGGAGCGATTCGTCGCCGGGTTGCCGCTCCTGCGTGCGCGTCGTCAGCCGGCCGCCGGGGCCGTCACGCAAATACCGGTCGTCTTCGGTTCGTCCCAGTCCGACGGGCTCGTCCGGACGTCGTACGCCCTCGCCGGGCAGGCCGTCCAGCTCGAGGCTCGACCACTCTGGGAGTGGGACTACGGCGACGGCGCCGGGCTGGTCACCGGCGACCCGGGCGGCAGATACCCGCACGAAGGGGTCTCCCACGCCTATCGTCAGTCCGGCACCTACGTGGCCCGGGTCACGACCCGGTGGACGGCGCGGTTCTGGGTCGCCGGGCTCGGGCCGTTCGACGTGGCGCCGACCGTCACCCAGTCCGACGAGGTGACCGTGTCCGTGGGGGAGGGCCGCGCGGTACTCGCCGTGCGGTAGCGCCCCCCGGTGCATCGGACCGGGGGAACGTGGCACAATGGCGGGAATACCGGCCCGTTTCCAAGCCTTGTGCTTGACACGGGCCCTTGTCGTGGGTCAACGCGAGAAAGGCACCCCCACCTCGATGCCAAAGTCACCGACCGCACCTGCTTCGAAGACCACTGCAGCAAAGAAGGCAGCGCCCCCGGCGACCGCGCCGGTCAAGAAGGCCACGACTGTCAGGAAGGCGCCCGCCAGGACCGCGGAGCCCACGGCGAAGCCGGTCACGGCGGCGGCGAAGGCGCCCGTCGCCAAGACCACGGCTGCGAAGGCCACGGCTGCGAAGACGACGGCTGCGAAGACGACGGCTGCGAAGGCCACGGCTACGAAGACGACGGCCGCGAAGGCCGCGGACTCGGCTCCGCCGGCGCGCGAGGCCAAGGCGACCCCCGCCAAGAAGGCCGCCCCGGCGGCAAGGAAGTCAGCGGCCAGGAAGGCCGCGCCAGCGAAGTCCGCAGACGTCGTCGAGGCATTCGTCGAGGTCATCGAGACCGAGGACGGGCTGGTGGAGGCGGTGGGCATCGACGTCATCGTGGACGTTGCGGCCGAGGAGCTCGAGGTGGCCGCGGTACTCGAGGCGGACCTGGAGGCGGACCTGGCCGAGGATCTCGCCACCGTCGAGGAGGAGACCCCCGCGGTTGAGACCGAGGAGGAGAAGGCGGCCGCCGTCGAGGAGGAGGGCAAGGGCTTCGTCATCTCGGATGTCGACGAGGACGATGCCCCTCAGCAGACCGTCATGGTCGCCGGCGCCACCGCGGACCCGGTCAAGGACTACCTGAAGCAGATCGGCAAGGTGTCCCTGCTCAACGCCGAGCAGGAGGTCGAGCTGGCCAAGCGCATCGAGGCCGGACTGTTCGCCGAGGAGATGCTCAACGAGAGCAAGAAGCTCGACAAGAAGACCCGCCTCGACCTGGAGTGGATCGCCACGGACGGCCGGCGGGCGAAGAACCACCTGCTTGAGGCCAACCTGCGCCTGGTCGTCTCCCTGGCCAAGCGCTACACCGGTCGCGGCATGCTGTTCCTGGACCTGATCCAGGAGGGCAACCTCGGACTCATCCGCGCGGTCGAGAAGTTCGACTACACCAAGGGCTACAAGTTCTCGACATACGCGACCTGGTGGATCCGGCAGGCGATCACCCGGGCCATGGCCGATCAGGCCCGAACCATCCGCATCCCGGTGCACATGGTCGAGGTCATCAACAAGCTCGCCCGCGTGCAGCGCCAGATGCTCCAGGACCTGGGTCGCGAGCCCACGCCCGAGGAGCTCGCGCGCGAGCTGGACATGACGCCGGAGAAGGTTGTCGAGGTCCAGAAGTACGGCCGCGAGCCCATCTCGCTGCACACGCCACTTGGCGAGGAGGGCGACAGCGAGTTCGGCGACCTCATCGAGGACTCCGAGGCCATCGTCCCGTCGGACGCCGTCTCGTTCACGCTCCTGCAGGAGCAGCTCGAGTCGGTGCTCGACACCCTGTCCGACCGCGAGGCCGGCGTCGTGCGCATGCGATTCGGCCTGACGGACGGCCAGCCCAAGACCCTCGACGAGATCGGCAAGGTCTACGGGGTCACTCGCGAGCGGATCCGCCAGATCGAGTCCAAGACCATGTCGAAGCTGCGCCACCCGTCGCGGTCCCAGGTGCTGCGCGACTACCTCGACTAGGCCGGTTCCCGACATGGATGACCTCGTTCGCAGCATGCCCATCGGGCCGGCGTCGGAGCCCCGGAGCGTCGTCGAGGTGACGATGACCAACGGCGCCCGACGCAATGCCATGGGTACCGGGCTGCTGACTGGCCTGACGGACGCACTGGTCACCGCCGAGTCCTCGGGCTGCCGTGCCCTGGTGTTCCGGGCAGAGCCCGGAGTGACCACCTGGTCGGCCGGCTATGACATCGACGAGCTGCCCACGGATGGGTCGGACCCGCTGACCTGGACCAACCCGCTCGAGGCATTCCTGCACGCGGTTCGTGCGGCGCCCTTTCCGGTGATCGCTGCGGTCGAGGGCGGGGTCTGGGGAGGCGCCTGCGAGTTCGTCCTCACGTGCGACCTCGTCGTCGCCGTGCGGACGGCGACGTTCGCGATCACGCCGGCGCGACTAGGCGTTCCCTACAACACCGCCGGGGTGGCCCACCTGCTCAGCGCACTGCCGCTGAACGTCGCGAAGGAGATGTTCTTCACCGCCGAGCCGATCACGGCTCAGGCGGCCGCGGGCTACGGCGTGGTCAACCGCCTGGTGGCCGATTCCGACGAGCTGGCGGTCACCGCATCGGAACTGGGGCGCCGAATCGCCTCGCTGGCGCCCCTGGCGATCCGGGCGATCAAGGGCGAGATGGCCACCCTGACGGACGCACGGTCGCTCACCAGCGACGACTTCGAGCGGTTGACGGCTCTGCGGCGCGATGCCTGGACCAGCCAGGACTACCAGGAGGGCATCCGGGCCTTCAAGGAGAAGCGGTCTCCCGACTTCGAGGGTCGCTAGGGCCGGGCTCGGATCAGCGGGTGTCGGCCGGCGGCGGCGTCGGGGTCGGCGACAGCCGGTGGGTCTCGTCGACGATCTCGAGCGCCTGCGGGCGCAGGACGTCCTCGTGGCGGTTCCAGTGGTGCCCGCAGAAGAGCAGGTCCGTTCCACCGGGGAGGATGACCCGTACGTACGCCTGAGCGCTGCACCGATCGCAACGATCGGTGATGCTGAGAACAGGCGCGGTCAGTGTCGAGGCCATTGCCCGGTACCTCCCATGTCTCCTGTGCTGCCCATATCTGCTGTATCGGACCGGCGGGTTGCCGTCGATGTTGGTAACAGTCTCCCATGGACTCGTTGTTCCCGTGACGCCACGCCGTCTGGTTCGCCCAGAGCGAATATCGGGCGCCCGGGTGGCCTGGCGGACCGGACCGACCCGATCCCGGATCGGGAGGGACACGCGCGCCCGGGGCGAGGACTTCCCGCACGGCGTCGGTAGGTTGTGGGCATGCCGCCCACGCCCCGTTCCCGCGCCGGCACAGCCGCCTCCGGCAGGTACTCCGCCAAGGACCTCGCCGTGCTCGAGGGTCTCGAGGCGGTGCGCAAGCGCCCTGGCATGTACATCGGCTCGAACGACGCCCGCGGCCTCATGCACTGCCTGTGGGAGATCATCGACAACGGCGTCGACGAGGCCCTCGCGGGGCACTGCCAGCGGGTACTGGTCACCCTGCGGTCCGACGGCTCCGTCGAGGTGGCTGACGACGGGCGGGGCATCCCCGTCGACGTCGAGCCCAAGACCAAGCTGACGGGTGTCGAGGTGGTCATGACCAGGCTCCACGCGGGCGGCAAGTTCGGCGGGGGCTCCTATGCCGCGTCGGGCGGGCTGCACGGCGTGGGCGCATCCGTGGTCAACGCCCTCTCGTCGCGGCTCGACGTCGAGGTCGACCGGGACAGCCGGATCCACATGATGTCGTTCCGCCGCGGCGTGCCCGGCATCTTCGACGGGGACGACGAGAATGCCGGGTTCAGCAAGAGGAGCGGCCTGCAGGTGGTGGGCAAGTGCCCGCGCTCCAGAACAGGGACGCGGGTGCGGTGGTGGGCGGACCGCCAGGTGTTCACGAAGGACGCCGACTACGACCGCGAGGCGCTTCGGGAGCGTGCGATGCAGAGCACCTTCCTGGTGCCGGGCCTCGTCATCGCCATCCGGGATGAGCGCGATCCCGACGATGTGTGGGAGGAGTCGTTCCAGCACAAGGGCGGGATCGCCGAGTACGTCGAGTACCTGTCCCTGGGCGAGCCCGTCTCGTCAGTCGTCCGGCTGACCGGCCAGGGGCACTTCCACGAGACGGTGCCCGTGCTCGATGACAAGGGCCACATGACGCCCCAGGAGGTCGAGCGCGACCTGGGCGTCGACATCGCGCTGCGATGGGACACCGGGTACGACACCACGCTTCGATCGTTCGTGAACGTGATCGCGACGCCCAAGGGCGGCACCCATGTCGCCGGGTTCGAGCGCGCGATCGTCAAGGTGCTGAACGACCAGCTCCGCGCGGCCAAGGTGCTCCGGGCCAGCGAGGACAACATCACCAAGGACGACGCGATGGAGGGCCTCACCGCCGTCATCGCCGTTCGGCTGGCCGAGCCGCAGTTCGAGGGGCAGACCAAGGAGGTCCTCGGCACGCCAGCGGCCTCGCGAATCGTCGGCAACGTGCTGACGAAAGAGCTGACTGCGTGGTTGACCTCGCCACCTCGCGGCGAGAAGGCGGCCGCCAAGGCCGTGCTCGACAAGGCCGCGAATGCCATGCGCGCGAGGGTCGCCGCCCGCGCGCACCGCGACACGCAGCGCCGCAAGACCGCGCTGGAGTCGTCGGCCCTGCCCGCCAAGCTCGTCGACTGCCGCAGCGACGACGTCGAGCGCACGGAACTGTTCATCGTCGAGGGCGACAGCGCCCTGGGGACCGCGAAGACTGCGCGCAACTCCGACCATCAGGCGCTGCTACCGATCCGCGGCAAGATCCTGAACGTCCAGAAGTCGTCACTGGCCGACATGCTCAAGAACGCCGAGTGCGCGTCCATCATCCAGGTCATCGGGGCGGGTTCGGGCCGTAGCTTCGATCTCGACCAGGCCCGGTACGGCAAGGTGATCCTGATGTCCGACGCCGATGTCGACGGGGCCCATATCCGCTGCCTCCTGCTGACCCTGATCCATCGGTACCTCCGGCCCCTCCTCGACGAGGGGCGTGTCTTCGCAGCGGTTCCCCCGTTGCACCGCCTCGAGGTCATCAACCCGGGCAGCACCCCCAACGACGTGGTGTACACGTACAGCGACGCCGAGATGCACGCCGTCCTCAAGGACGCCGAGAAGCGCGGGCGCCGGGTGAAGGAGCCCGTGCAGCGGTACAAGGGCCTGGGCGAGATGGACGCGTCGCAGCTGCGCGAGACGACGATGGACCCGGCCCATCGCACGCTGCGTCGGATGACGATGAACGACGCCGAGGCCGCGGGGCAGGTCTTCGACCTCCTGATGGGCAGCGACGTCGCCCCCCGGAAGGACTTCATCGTCGAGGGGGCCTCGTCGCTCGACCGCGACCGCATCGACGCCTGACCGAAGGTGCCCGACCGGACCGCGACGGGGGACTAGCCCCAGATGGCCTGCCCGAGATACCACCCGGCAAGCGCGGCGATGAGCCCGATCACCAGGCTGCTGATCACGTTGAGTCCGGCCTCTAGGGAGGAGCCGATCTCGGCGAGCCGGACGGTCTCGAAGCCGAACGTGCTGAAGGTGGTGAACCCTCCGCAGAATCCGGCACCGGCCAGCGCCACGACCTGCGCAGGGGCCGGCCCGAAGAGGCCCGCGGCCAGCACGAAGCCCATCAGGAGCGATCCGCTCATGTTGATGGTCCAGGTGCCGAGCGGGAACGCGCGGGCATGGCGGGAGGAGATGGCCTGGTCGAGCAGCCATCGGCTGGGCGCGCCGATGGCAGCCCCCAGCATCACCAGGACGAGGGTCAAGCCGGCTCCCCGGTTGGGCGGCCGACGTACGTGATCACTTCCACCGGGTCGAGGATGACCAGGCCCTCGGTGATGAGCTCGTCCAGCTGTGGGAGGAACGACTCGATGCGATCGGCCGAATCGACGATGATGACGGCCACCGGCAGGTCCTCGCTGAGACTCAGGATGCGCGTCGTGTGGACGTGTGACGACGCCCCGTAGCCCTCGATGCCGCGAAGGACGCTGGCGCCTGCCAGCCCGGCCGCGTGGGCGCGATGGACGATCTCGGTGTAGACCGGTCGATGGTGCCACTGGTCGGACTCGCCGATGAATATGGTCAGCCTCATCGAAGGGCCGTGCAGCTTCATGTGCTCCTCCTCAGGTGGACCGCGGACTGACGCCGGCGGCCCTCCGCGCGATCGCGATGCCTGACCAGGTGGCCAGCAGTCCGAGAATGACGGTGGCGAACAGGTAGGTCAGGGCCAGCGGAACATGTCCGGCCCGGAGCAGGGCGTTGGTCTCGACCGTGTACGCCGAGAAGGTCGTGAAGCCGCCGAGGACGCCGATGGCGAGGAACGGCCGTGCGTAGCGGCGGGGCGGCCACACGTCGAGCAGGAAGACCATCAGCACGCCCAGCAGCAGGCACCCGGTCACGTTCTCGATGAAGGTGGCCCAGGGGAAGCCGTCGGGCGACTGCGGCACGGCCTGGCTGAGCAGGTAGCGGGCCCCGCCGCCGAGCGCCCCGCCGGCCGCGATGACCAGCGCGACGTCCCAACGGCGATGGGTCGACGCCGCCCGCCGCATGCCGCGCGGGCCGTCCTCGCTCACGGCACCTCCCTGACGTCCGTACCCCTGGTTCCACCGTCGGCCGCGGTGCGTCATGACGGGTGCTGATCAGCGTAGTCGCTGGGTCGCCTGGTCGGTCGGATCGATCGAATCGCCATCGGGTCCGTTGGCATCCCTGCTGCATCGACGTGTGTGCCCTCGTCATCACCGGGGAGCGATGGGACAATTGAGGACGGAAGGGGGTGGTGAGGATGCCATCAGGATGGATGCCCGATGCTCGGCACGACCTCAGGATGCGGTCCGCGTTCCCGTCCAGCCGCACGACCGCCTATCGCGTGCCGGTCCGCACCGTGAAGCATGCGCCGGTGCACTGGACGTGGTTCCGCCGGGCGCATCGCAACACCGCGCCGCACCGCGTCGCGCACAGTTGACGAGGGCGGCCGCCGGGCAGGTCCGGCCTATCGGCGACCGAGGGTGGTTCTGAGCCGCCGGTAGGCTGCTGCCATGTCGCTTGCGCGTACCGCCGAGTTGTCCGACTTCCCGCACGAGGCCTTCGCGGACATCCTGACGGCCAACAAGGCGTACGCCGCGGACTTCACCGCGTCCGAGCTGACCGGCTGGGCGGCCAAGGAGCTCGCCGTCGTCACGTGCATGGACTCGCGGATCGATCCGCTTCGCGTCCTGGGCATGCAGGCGGGCGACGTCAAGATCCTGCGCAACGCCGGGGCCCGCGTGACGGAGGACGTCCTGCGCACCCTGGTCCTTGGCGCCTACCTCCTGGGCGTCAAGCGGGTGCTCGTGATGCCGCACACCGACTGCCGCATGGCCAGCGGTGAGGAGGCCGACATCCACCAGTTGATCGCTGAGCGGTTCGGGGTCGACACGCGCAGCATCGAGGTGCGTACCGTCACCGACCAGATGTCGGCGCTGATCACCGACGTCGTGCGCATTCGTGCGTACCCCCTGCTGCCGGCGGACCTGGTGGTCGGCGGGGCCGTCTTCGACGTGCGCACGGGCGTGCTGCAGCCCATGGACATCTGAGCCCGCGCATCGGCCGTCGCCGGGCCCCTGCTCGGTGGCGTGGGTCAGCCGTTCGGGCGCAGTTTCGACACCGGCTCCCCGCCGATGGCCCACTCGTCTGCATTGACCTCGTAGATGGCGACGCGGATCCGTTGCGGGTCCCCGCCAAGCGCCTCCGCGGTGGCGTTGGTGAGCCGTCGCATGAGGTCGTGCTTCTGCTCGACCGTGCGACCCTCGAGCAGCGTGACCTGGATGAATGGCATGCGGTCCTCCGGATGGTGTTGTGGGGCGAACGGGCTCAGCGGCAGGCGATCTCTACGGTGCCGAGTCGGTCGAAGCGGGCGACGACGGTGTCGCCGGGGGAGACGGGGACCGCCTCGGTGAGCGCGCCGGCCATGACGACCTGGCCCGCCGCGAGTCCCTGACCGCGTCGGGCGAGGCGACGCACCAGCCAGGCGACCGCCGCCGCGGGATGGCCCATGACCGCAGCCCCGGCGGCCGTCGCCGCCAGGATGCCGTTTCGCTCCAGCACGCAGCCGAGGAGCCGCAGGTCGATGCCTCGCGGGTCGACGCCCTGACCGCCCAGTACGAAGCCAGCACTCGACGAGTTGTCCGCGATGACGTCCGTCAGGGTGAAGGTGTAGCCGGAGAACCGCGAGTCGATGATGTCGATCGCCGGGAAGACGAGCTCGGTGGCGGCGATGACATGAGCCGCGGTGACCTGCGGTCCGGAGAGGTCACGACCGAGCAGGAACGCCACCTCCGGCTCGCATCGCGGCTGGATGTAGTCGGCGCACACGAGCGGCTGGCCCGCATCGACCTGCATGTCGTCCGTGAGGAATCCGTACAGGGGCTCGGAGACGTTCATCTGACGCTGCTTGGCGGCGCTGGTCAGTCCAAGCTTCGCGCCGACGACCACGGCTCCGGCGTCCACGCGCGCCCGCACGACCGCATCCTGGATCTCCCACGCCGTTCCGGTGTCGAGATCAGGGTGAGCATCGGTCAGGGGCTGCACGGCCACCCGGTCGGCCGCGGCGGCGATGAGCGTGCGGGCCAGGGCGTTCGTGTCGATGTCGGTCATGACGTCTCCTCGGCGGCCATGCGGATGGTGATGGGTCCCAGCCGGTCGAAGTCGGCCCGGAAGACGTCGCCGGGGGAGACCGGGACCATGGCGTGCAGGGCGCCGGTCATGATGACACTGCCGGCCGGAAGCGTGATGCCCATCGGCGCCAGGGTGTTGGCGATCCAGGCCACGGCGGCCAGCGGGTCGCCCATCGCGGCCGCTCCGGCACCGGTGGCGATCAGCTCGCCGTTCCTGGTGAACAGCATCCCGATCAGCCGCGGATCGAAGCCGTCGACCGGGACGACGACGCTGCTCAGGGCGATGGCGCCGTTGCTCGCGAGATCGGCGACCGTGTCGGCGAGCTTGATGCGCCAGTCCTTGATCCGGGAGTCGACGATCTCCAGGGACGCCACGAGTCCGCGGGTGGCGCTGAGGGCATCGGCGGGCGTGCAGTCCGGCCCGGAGAGCTCCCGCTCCAGGACGACCGCGATCTCGGCCTCGATGCGCGGGGCGATGAACCGGTCGACGGGGATCTCGACCCCGTCCCGGTACACCGTCGAGGCGAAGACCGGCCCGAAGTCGGGGCGGTCGACGCCGAGCAGGTTCTGCATGGCGGCCGAGGTCAGTCCCAGCTTGTATCCGGAGATGACCTCCCCGTCTTCGACCAGACGTCGGACGAGGTGCTCCTGGATGGCGTAGCCGTCGAGCATCCCCAGGTCCGGCATCGTCCCGGTGAAGGGCTCGATCGGCGCACGGTCGCGTCGGGCGGCGTAGAGCGCGTCGGCGAACTGCCGTGCCTGCTCGTCGCTGATGATGGGCGTCATCCGGAGTCCTTTCCTGCGATGGTGGCCGGAAAGTAGCACGGGATGCGCGCACAGGACGTGGCCCGTGCTTACATGCGGAACGCTCCCTCGACCCGACCCGGCCATTACCGAGCGTGGGCTGCCGACCCGCGATTCAATGGGTGCGTGGCTGACGTCCGGTGGCTCGACCAGAGCGCGTCGGTCATGCGCCACGAGGTCGGCGGGAAGGCGGCCAGCCTGGCCGAGATGGCAGGTGCCGGCGTACCGGTGCCGCCCGGCTTCGCGGTCACCACCTCGGCCCTGCGGAGCTGCCGCGAGGCCGCCGACCTGGATCCGCTCGTGATCGCCCTCCTCGATGGGCTCGACACCACCGATATGGCCATGGTGGCCGATCGGTGCGGGAGGATCCGCCAGTCGATCGTGACCATGCCGGTGGCCGGCACCGTCGAGGCCTCCATCCGCACGGCGTACGCGGAGCTGGGTGAGCGCTGCGGCACCACCGACCTGCCGGTCGCTGTGCGATCGTCGGCGACGAGTGAGGACTCCCCGGACGCCTCGTTCGCCGGCGAGCACGACACGTACCTGTGGATCAGGGGTGGCGACGCCGTCGTCGATGCCGTGCGCCGATGCTGGGCGAGCCTGTTCACCGATCGGGCGACCTGCTACCGGGTCGAGATGGGACTCCCGGCGGTCGCAGCCGAGATGAGCGTCGTGGTCCAGCAGATGGTGCGGCCCGTCTCGGCCGGCGTCGCCTTCACGCTGAACCCCGAGAACGGCGACCGCTCCACGATCGCCATCGAGTCGGCGTGGGGGTTCGGAGAGGCGGTGGTCTCCGGCGAGGTGACCCCGGACGGCTTCCTCGTCGACAAGGTCGTCCGCCAGGTCACACGCCGCGCGATCTCGCGGAAGCTGCATGAGTACCGGCTCACCGATGCCGCCTCGGTCGTCAAGGTTGCCCTCGAGGAGCCTCGGGCCTCGGCTGCGAGCCTGACCGACGAACAGGTCCTGGCCGTCACGGACCTCGCCTGTCGGGTCGAGGTGCACTACGGGTGCCCGCAGGACATCGAGTGGGCGATCGACCCGCAGCGCGTCGAGGGGAGCGGCGTCGTTCTGCTCCAGGCCCGGCCCGAGACCGTGTGGAGCAGGGTTCCGCCGCCTCCGCTCAGTGCGTCGGACGACTTCATGAGCAGCATCGTGGCGACGCTCATGGAGCCCCTGCACGCAGAGGCGGCGACCGCGCCATGAGTCGCCGGTTCGCCAGCCCGTTCGACGTCCCAACACCGGAGGGCGCCGAGGGCTGGGAGGAGATGTACCAGTACTCGAGCCTGTTCCTGCCCGGGAGGAGGTCGCACGACGAGGGAGCCTTCTGGTTCCAGGACGGCGTGCACTGGCCGGAGGTCCTGTCCCCGTGGGACGCCACGCTCTTCGAGTTCGCGATCGCGTCCCTGTCGCAGTACAACACGCGACAGCTGAGACTGCCGCCGTCCGACGGCATCGCCTTCCGGATACTCAACGGCTACGCCTACCTGTCTCCCGTGCCTGCGCCGGCGGAGGACATCGAGGCCAGGATCGCCCAGTTCACCGATCGCGCCGGGTTCTACTACCGGAACTGGGACGGCCTGCTCAACGGATGGAAGGCGAAGATCCACGCCCTGGTCGGCGAGCTCGAGAGTCTCGACTTCCGGGCCCTGCCCGACGTGGAGGACGTGGGCGTCGTCAAGTCGGGAGGCGGCGTCGGATCGGGCTGGCACCTCCAGGAGCAGTACCGACGCCTGCTGGACCTGGCCCTGCGACTGTGGCAGTACCACTTCGAGTTCCTCAATCTCGGCTATGCGGCCTACCTCGACTTCTTCGGGTTCTGCAAGAAGGTCTGGCCCGGCATCCCGGACCTGTCCATCGCCCGGATGGTGTCCGGCGTCGACGTCGACCTGTTCCGCCCCGACGACGAGCTGAAGCGTCTCGCTCGCCTGGCCATCGAGCTCGACCTGACGGATGACCTGGCCGGCGATGACGTGGAGGAGATCTGGACCCGGCTGCGCGCCACCGATGCCGGACTGGTCTGGCTGGAGTCCTTCACCGAGGAGACCCGACCGTGGTTCAACTTCTCGAGCGGCTCGGGCTTCTACCACACCGACCAGGTCTGGATCGAGCATCCGGGCGTGCCCCTCGGCTTCATCAACGGGTACATCGACGCCATCCGGGAGGGCGGCGACATCGCACGGCCGGTCGCTGCGCTTCGCGCCGAGCGCGACCGCATCGTCGACGGGTACCGGGCGCTGCTTCCGGACGGGGAGTACCGGGACGCCTTCCAGCGACGCCTGGACCTGACGCGAACGGTCTTCCCGTATGTCGAGAACCACAACTTCTACGTTGAGCACTGGGGCCACGCGGCCATCTGGCGCCAGATGCGCGCCCTCGGCGCGCTGCTGGCGGCGCAGGGGTTCTGGGCCGACGCCGACGACATCTTCTACCTTCGCCGCACCGAGGTCGAGGACGCCCTGTGGGACTACTACGCCGCCTGGGCGACCCCCGGCCAGGCGGCCGGCCCGGGCCACTGGGGTCCGGTGGTGGAGCGACGCAGGGGGATGGTCGCGGCCCTTCGTCGCTGGCGCCCGCCACCGGCGCTGGGCGAGCCGCCCGAGGTGGTGACCGAGCCCTTCACCGTCATGCTGTGGGGGATCACGTCCCAGAGCATCGCCGGCTGGCTGGGACGGGGCGACGACGGCGCCGACGTGCGCGGCTTCGCGGCATCGCCGGGCGTCGCCGAGGGCCGGGCCCGCGTCATCCTCAGTGCCGACGCCCTCGGGTCCGTCCGCGAGGGCGAGGTCCTCGTGGCGCCCCTCACCGCGCCCAGCTGGGCGCCCATCTTCGGGCGGATCGCCGCAACGGTGACCGACACCGGAGGGATGATGAGCCACGCCGCGATCGTGTGCCGCGAGTACCGCCTGCCCGCGGTGACGGGTACCGGGGTGGCGACGTCCGTCATCCGCACCGGCCAGTGGGTCCGCGTGGACGGATCGACGGGGATCGTGACCGTCGTCGACGAGCCCGGCGACGCGTGACCCGCAACCCGTGGCCGGGACGCGCGTGCGCCGACCCCAGCGACTAGGTTGGCGGGGTCACTGACCGCTGCAACGAGGAGCATTCATGTCACGCCCACTGCGGGTCGCCGTCGTCGGCTCAGGTCCGTCGGGGATGTACGCCGCTGACGCCCTGGTGTCCCAGTCCGAGCCGCCCGTGGAGGTCGATGTCTTCGACCGGCTGCCGGTGCCCTTCGGGCTCGTCCGCTACGGGGTTGCCCCCGACCACGTCAGCATCCGGTCCGTGCGCGACACGCTGAACAAGGTGCTCGACAAGCCGGGCGTGCGCTTCCTGGGGAATGTGGGCCTGGGCGACGACGTCACCATGGCCGACCTGCACCGCTACTACGACGCGATCGTCCTGACCTACGGCGCATCCCGTGACCGCCGGCTCGGGATTCCCGGCGAGGACCTGCCGGGCAGCGTGGCGGCCACCGATTTCGTGGCCTGGTACTGCGGTCATCCGGACGCCGATCGGGCGCTGTTCGAGCAGCTCGTGCCGTCCGCCGTCGGCGTCGTGGTCGTCGGCATCGGGAACGTTGCCGTCGACGTGACCCGCGTGCTGGCGAAGACGGTCGCCGAGCTCGAGCACACGGACATGCCGCAGCACGTCTTCGACACCCTCGCGCATTCGCAGGTGACCGACGTCCACGTGCTCGGTCGCCGAGGTCCCGCACAGGCGACGTTCACCACCAAGGAGCTGCGCGAGCTCGGCGAGCTGATCGACGCGGACATCGTCGTCAACCCGGCCGACCTCGACCTCGACGAGGCCAGTGCAGCGCTCGCCGCGTCCGACAAGGCGATCGCGCGCAACGTCGACGTCATGCGCGAGTGGGCGACCAGGACGCCGTCGGGCAAGGCGCGGCGCATACACCTGCACTTCTTCGCTCGCCCCACCGAGCTGAAGGGAGCGGACCACGTCGAGGCGGTCGTGGTCGAGCGGACGGCACTGACCCCCGAGGGTGCCGCCGCCGGCACCGGCGAGTTCGTCGAGATCCCGGCAAATGTCGTCGTGCGGAGCGTCGGCTACCGGGGGACGGCACTGGATGAGGTGCCCTTCGACTCCGGGCGCAACGTCATCCCGCACGTCGACGGTCGCGTGCAGCGCGATGGTGCTGCGGTTGCGGGGGAGTACGTCGCCGGGTGGATCAAGCGCGGACCGACCGGGATCATCGGCACGAACAAGAAGGATGCCGCCGCGACGGTGGCGTCCCTCCTCGACGACGCACGAGGCGGCCGCCTGCCGGAGCCGTCCCAGCCGACGTCGGAGGGCATCGACGCGCTGCTGGCTGAGCGTGGCGTGGAGGTCGTGACGACGGCCGGCTGGCGCGCCATCGATGCCGCCGAGCGCGAGCTGGGCGCCACTCGCGGCCGCGACCGCACCACGATCCACGATCTGGGCGCGCTGCTGATCGCGGCCCGCTCCTAGCCGCCCCAGTCGGGGGCCGTCCGCAGGTCGACGCAGGTCCAGCTGCCGCCGAGCAGGGCCTCCTTGCCGCATGACTCCGGGCGGGGTCCGTCGAGCGGCTCCCACACGAGGTGGGCCCGCCACGCCCGTCCGTCGCGATGCCGGACCTCGGCCCAGATCGGGGACGCCGGATCGATCGGCGTGGTGGCCGGCACCGGCACGACCCGCCCGTCGCGCACGGCCAGCACGTCGAGGTCGTCCGCGGCGGCGATGCCGACCACGCGCTGGACCTCGATCGCGGCCACCTGGTGCGGTGCCGGGAAGCAGGATCGGCCGCGAAGTCGATCGACCACGACCTCGCCCGAGGCGAGGCGGTCCCAGACCTCGCGACCGGTCGCCGCATCGAGCCGGCCGTGCACCGTGCCGCTCGGCAGCGTCAGGGCCACGGGCGCGAACCGATGGCCGCCGACGTGGCTGCACTCCCAGACCCGGTCGCGGTCGGGAGCGCTGAGTCCCGCCAGCAGGGAGGTGACCAGGGACCGACCGTGCAGCGCGCAGCACCGGTCGCGGCCGCTGTGCGTGCACACGAAGAGGGAGGGCTCGCGGACCACGCTCCCGAACGGCGGCAGCGACCCGCTGGCGGCTTCCGCGAGGTCCCACGAGGCCAGCTCGTCGGCATCGCGGATCATGCCGCGGCGCATGAGCATCCCGCCGGCGGCCGCACGAGCCACCCACACGTGGCGCGCACCGGGCCTGGTCCGCTCGGGTCGGTCGGGGTGGCGGGCCAGGAGGACCCGCAGGCCCTGTGCCTTCCAGGTCGACAGGCTGGCGCCGAGCGCCGGATCGAGATGGCTGTCGACGAGCGCATCGTGCCCCCACGGTCCGGGCTGCTCGATGATCAGCCACGTCAGGGCGACGGGGGTGGTGCCCGGCAGGGGCTCGCCGACTTCGAGCGCGGCCTGCGAGCAGGACGTCACAGCGCTCCGCCCAGACCGCCGATGGGCGCCACGGCGGGCACGCCCGTGGCGTCTCGCCGCGGATCAGGCTCCGGCAGGACCACCGGCACCCCCGATGCGGTCGCGGCCCTGGCCGGACCCCTTCCCGCCCAGGCCAGGAGGAGCCGATCCTCACCGGACCGGAACTTGTGGCAGCGCACACCCCCCGTGGCTCGGCCCTTTCCGGGGTACTCGGCCAAGGGAGTCGTCTTGACGGTCCCGGCGTCGGTACCGGGAAGGGCTGCCGCCGTGCCGGCGACCGTCACGACCACGGCCTCGTCCAGGGCTGTCACGACGGCGAAGGCGACCACCTCGGACCCGGGGTCGAGCTTGACACCGGCCATCCCGCCCGCGGAGCGTCCCTGCGGCCGGACCGACGTGGCCGGGATCCTCAGCAGCTGGGCGTTGGACGTGACGAAGACGAGCTCCGCCGCCTCGGTGTCGGCCTCCGGCAGCCGTGCGCCGCCGACGACTCGATCGCCCGGCTCGAGACGGACGACCTCCCAGGAGTCCTTGTTCTGGAGGGTGTCCGCGACGACCCGCTTGACGATGCCCCGAGCGGTGGCGAGCGCCATCCCGCCGGACTCGTCGAGCGTGGTCAGGCAGATCGGCTCCTCGCCGGCGGGCAGGTCGACCAGCGCCCCCAGCGGGGCCCCGGCGGTCAGGGCGGGGACTCCCTGCACCGCGGGGATGGCCGGGAGGTCGATCGAGCTGAGGCGCAGGACGCGTCCGGCGCTGGTGAGCAGGCCGAACTGGCCGCGCGAGGTGGCCGGGACGGCGCTGACGATGACGTCATGCGTGGCGCGCTGCCCATGCGCTCCGTCGCCCGGCGGGCTGGTGTCGGCGGTCCGGGCCAGGAGCCCGGTGCTGGACAGGAGCACCACGCACGGCTCGTCGTGCACCTCCAGCGGCACACGGGCGGTGACGGGTGTGGCGGATGCCTCCATCAGCAGCGTCCGGCGCGGCGTCGCATGGCTCTGCGCCACGGAGGTCAGCTCGCTGCCCACCGCTGCCCGCAGGATGGACTCGTCCTCGAGCAGTTCGGTGAGGGTGGCTATCTCGCGGCGGAGGTCGTCGCCCTCCTTCTCCAGCTCGATCCGGGAGAACCGGGTGAGCCGGCGCAACGGCATGTCGAGGATGTACGTGGCCTGGAGCTCACTGAGGTCGAACACCGACATGAGTCTCTCCCGCGCGGAGGCGGCGTCGTCGGACTCGCGGATCAGCTGGATGACCTCGTCGATGTCGAGAATGGCGATGAGCAGGCCGTCGACCAGGTGCAGGCGCGCCTGGGCCTTGGCGCGCCGGAACATGCTGCGCCGACGCACGACCTCGAGCCGGTGCGCGATCCACACCTGCAGCATCTGGAGCAGGCCCATGGTCTGCGGCTGGCCGTCGACCAACGCGACGGCGTTGATGTTGACGGTGTCCTCCATCGGCGTGAGCTTGTACAGGTGCTCGAGGACCGCCTCGGGGTGGAAGCCGTTCTTGATCTCGATGACCAACTGCAGCCCGCTGTCACCGTCGGTCAGGTCGACGACATCGGAGATCCCCTGCAGCTTCTTGGACAGGACCGCGTCCTTTATGCGGTCGATGACGCGCTCGGGACCGACGTTGTACGGCAGCTCGGTGATCACGATGCCGCGCCGGCGCGGCGTGATCTGCTCGACCCGGGTGCGGGCGCGAACCCGGAAGCTGCCGCGCCCGGTCTGGTAGGCGTCGCGAACCCCGTCGAGGCCGATGATGACTCCGCCGCCGGGGAAGTCCGGGCCGGGGATGAACGTCATGATCTCCGACAGCGTGGCCTCGGGGTTGTTCAGCAGGTGCCGGGCGCCGTTGAGGACCTCGCCGACATTGTGGGGCGCGAGGTTCGTGGCCATGCCCACCGCGATGCCGGAGGCTCCGTTCACCAGCAGGTTCGGGATGGCGGCGGGCAGGACCTCCGGCTCGGTCTCGCGTCCGTCGTAGTTGGGCCCGAAGTCGACGACGTCCTCGTCGAGTCCGGCCGTCATGTCCAGGGCGGGGCTGGCGAGGCGGGCCTCGGTGTAGCGCATCGCCGCCGGTCCGTCGTCCAGCGAGCCGAAGTTGCCGTGGCCGTCGACCATCGGCAGGCGCAGGGAGAACGGCTGAGCCATGCGCACCAGGGCGTCGTAGATCGCACTGTCGCCGTGCGGGTGGAGGCGCCCCATGACCTCGCCGACCACCCGGGCGCTCTTGACGTGCCCACGGTCGGGACGAAGGCCCATCTGGGCCATCTGGAACAGGATGCGACGCTGGACCGGCTTCAGCCCGTCGCGGGCATCGGGCAGCGCACGGGCGTAGATGACCGAGTACGCGTACTCAAGGAAGGAGCCGCGCATCTCGTCGGAGACGTCGACGTCGACGATCCGACCGTCGATCGGCTGCGCGGAACGCGTCGGGCGGCGTGCCATGGTGTCCTCTCGTCCGTGTCCCGCGGCATGGGGCCCGCGGGGCTGGTGCACTAGCGATTCTCGGGGTCAGCGGACCATGGGGCTGGCTCCGACACGGCCGACCGCACGCGCGGCGAGGGCCTGCCCCGAGGCGACGGCCGAACCCAGGTCGCGACCTGCCGTCCACGCCGGGAGGAACCCCGCTGCGAAGGCGTCACCCGCCCCCGTGGTGTCCAGGACCTCGCAGGCGAGGGCAGGGGCGTCGACCGAGCCGGCGGCGGATCGGGCCACGACGCCGTAGGAGCCCCGTTTGACGACCACGACGGGCACGATCCGGGACAGCAGGTCCAGGGCCGCGAATGGGTCGTCCGCGCCGCTGAGGACCGCCGCCTCCTGTGCGTTCGCGATCAGCACGTCGATGTCGGGGAGCAGGTCGGTGAACAGGTCGAGCGCACCGCGGAGCGGACCGGAGGAGGACGGATCGAGGCTGCACGTGGCCCCGACGCGGCGGGCCTCGGCGATGGCGGCCAGGCCCGTCGCACGGCACCCAGGGTTGAGCAGCGTGTAGCCGGACAGGTGCAGGTGACCACCGGCGGGTATGGCTCCCTGGGTCACCGACGTGACGGGCAGGTCTGAGTTCGCCCCCGAGTCCGGCAGCATGGTGCGCTCGTGCCGTACATCGACGATGACCACGCAGGTGCCGGTCGGCAGGCTCGCGCTGACGTGCAGTCGGTGGTCGACCCCGAGCGTGTCGAGTTCAGCGCGCACGCGATCGCCGAAGGCATCCGCGCCGATCGAGCCGACGAACGTCACCGGCGTGCCGGACCAGGCCATCCAGGCGGCCGTGTTGGCAGCGGACCCGCCCGGCTGCAGCGACACCCGGGCGGGCGTGTCGCTGGCATACGCGATCTCCGTCTCGATCATGGCCGTCACGTCCATCATGACGTCGCCCACGACCACGCACGGCCTGGCCATCGGGCAGTCGGCTCCCCGGTCGATCGTCAGTCCTCGGGATCGTCGGGCTCGACGATCCCGCTTCCGAGCCGGGCGTCCGCGACCGCGATGCGGGCCGCGAGCTCGGCGTTGCGCACGATGATCTGCTCGTTGACGATCAGGCTCTTGCCGTGGGTCGCGCGGTGGAAGTGGTCGAGGAGGAACGGCGTCACGTCCTTGCCGGTTACGTTCCGGGCCGCGGCCAGGCGCAGCCCCTCCTCGAGCACCCGGTCGTGCAGGTCGGGGTCGAGCTGCTCGTCCTCGGGCAGGGGGTTGGCGACCACGAGAGCGGACGGAATCCGCAGGATGTTGCGGACCTGCATGATGTCGGCTACGTCGGCGGCCTCGTCGGCGGACCAGTAGACGGTGAAGCCGGAGTCGGTCAGGTAGAAGCCCGGGAATCGCTTGGTGCCGTACGCAAGGACTCCGACGTTCAACGTCTCGAGCCGCTCGAGGGTCGCCCCCACGTCGAGGATCGACTTGACCCCGGAGCACACCACCGTGATGGGGGTCACCGCGAGCGTGTTGAGGTCAGCGGACTCGTCCCAGCTGTCGCGGGCCTGTCGATGGACGCCTCCGAGCCCGCCCGTCGCGAACACGCGGATCCCCACCAGCGATGCCAGGTGGCTGGTCGCCGCCACGGTCGTGGCCCCGCACCCGCGCCGGCTGACCAGGGTGGCGATGTCTCGGACGCTCACCTTGACGACGTCGTCGCGGTTGGCAACCTGGTCGAGCGCACTTGCGTCCAGTCCGACGTGCACCCGTCCGTCGAGGATGGCCACGGTTGCGGGAACGGCCCCGCGCGACCGGACGATGTCCTCGACCTCCGTGGCCACCCGAAGGTTCTCGGGCCGGGGGAGACCGTGGCTGATGATGGTTGATTCGAGGGCGACGACGGCCGAGCCTCGCTCGATCGCCTCCTGTACCTCGTCCGAGACCTCGATGAGCGGCGGGACAGGGGCAGGGACGGGGCTGGGACGGGCCGTGGAGTTCGTCACGGATCGACCCTACCCGCGGCCCCTGCGCGGGTGTTGCGGGGCGGGTCGCTCCGCGATTCGCGGGCCGCCACAATGGTCTCGTGACCGACGCCGAGTACCCGATGGCGTGGGAGGCGGACGTCCTCCTGCGGAACGGCCGCCCGGTCCATCTGCGCCCCATCACCCCGGGCGACGCCGACGAGCTGCGCACGTTCCATCGCAGCCTCTCGGATCGGACGGTCTACTTCCGGTTCTTCTCCGCCAAGCCGGAGCTGACGGACCGCGACGTGGAGTACTTCACGCACGTGGACCACGTCGACCGGGTCGCGCTGGTGGCCCTGGACTCGGGCTCCATCATCGGCGTCGGGCGATTCGACGCCCTCGGCGACGGTCGGGCGGAGGTGGCCTTCGTCATCCGAGACGACCTGCAGGGCCTGGGCCTGGGGTCCGTCCTCCTCGAGCACCTGGCGGCGGCGGCCCGCGAGCGCGGGGTGACCCGCTTCGTCGCAGAGGTGCTGCCCGAGAACCACCGGATGATCGCCACCTTCCGCGAGGCCGGCTTCGAGGTGCGGCAGCGCCGCGAGGACGACGTCCTGGCGGTGTCGTTCGATATCGAGCCCACCGCGAACAGCCGGGCCGTGATGGCCGCGCGGGAGCACCGGGCGGAGGCCAGATCGGTGCATCGGCTGCTGCACCCCAAGCGCGTCGCCGTCGTGGGCGCGTCGCGATCTCCCGGCGGACTCGGCCACGAGCTCCTCCGGCACCTGGTCGCGGGCGGCTACCGGGGCGAGCTCGTCGCGGTCCACCCCGAGGTCAGCGAGATCGCCGGAGTGCGGTGCGTGCGCCAGCTCGGCGACGTCGGCGACACGATCGATCTCGCGGTCGTGGTGGTCCCCGCCCGTGCTGTCTCCGCCGTCATCGCCGACGCCGCGCGAGCCGGCGTGCACGGGCTGGTCGTGGTGTCCGGCGGCTTCGGTGACGCGGGCGGCGATGGTCCCGAGCTCCAGGCGCAGCTCGTCGCGGCGGTGCACGGGACGGGAATGCGGCTGGTGGGCCCCAATGCCCTCGGCCTGATCAACACGGACCCCGACATCCGGCTCAACGCGTCGCTGGTCGCCACGATGCCGCCCGCCGGGCGGGTGGGCTTCTTCAGCCAGTCCGGTGCCCTGGGCGGGTCGATCCTTGACCGGTTCGGCCGAGCGGGCCTGGGCCTTTCCACCTTCGTCTCGGCGGGCAATCGGGCCGACATCTCCGGAAACGACCTCCTGCAGTACTGGGAGGAGGACCCGCACACCGACCTGGTGATGCTGTACCTGGAGACGATCGGGAACGCGCGCAAGTTCGCGCGCATCGTGCACCGGCTGTCGGCCAAGAAGCCGGTGGTCATGGTGCGCACCGGTGGTGCCGGGCAGCGGCACCCTCTCGGGCATGCCGTGCGCAGCACGCAACTGAGCCAGCGAGCTGTCGACGACATCCTGGGCGACTGCGGCCTGATCATCGTCGAGAGCATCGACCACATGATCGACGTCGCGAGGATCGCATCCGCGCAGCCGCTCCCCACGGCGTCCACGATCGCCGTCGTGGGCAACAGCGACGCGCTGGCCGTGATGGCCATCAACGGCTGCGATCGATCCTCGCTGTCGGTCGTGGGCACCCCGGCCACCTTCGCACGGCAGGAGTCTCCCGAGGCCTATGAGTCGGCGATTCGGGCGGCGTTCGCGGATCCGGCCGTCGGCGCCGTGCTGGCCATCTACGTCCCGCCGATCGAGCAGGTCTCGGCGGCCGACATCCGCGCGACGCTGCGGCGCTGCGCCGAGATGCACGGCGGCATGGCGGCGCCCAAGCCGCTGATCGCCGTCATCGGGGGGACCGATGACCGCGCCACGCCATCCGACGTCCCCGCCTTCCGCGACGTCGAGGACGCGCTGCGGGCGCTCAGCGCGGTCGCGAGGTATGCCGAGTGGAGGCGCGGCCCCGCAGCGCGCGACGCCGACACGGATGCCGGGACACCCCCGCCCCCGCTGGCCGCCGGCGTGCTGCACGACGCCGAGGCCGTCCGCGTGCTCCGCGAGGCGGGAGTCGGCATCGCCCTCGACCCGACGCAGGAGCAGGGACTGCTGGGCCTGCGCGTCCGCCTGGTGGACGACCCCTTGTACGGTGCCGTCGTCGTGGTCGGGGTGGACGACCCGGTCGCAGAAGCCCTAGACGATCGGTCCTACCGGCTGGCGCCGGTCAGCCTCGAGGCGGCCGTCGGGATGCTGGGCGAGCTGGCATCGCTCACCGTCGTGACCAGGAACCAGCCCGCTGCGGTCGCCGACCTGGTGGGAGCCGCTGGCCGCTGCATCCTCGAGATCAGCCAGCTGGCCGTGTCCCATCCCGAGGTGTCCGCGGTCGACGTGCGACACCTCCACGGCGACGAGGATGGCACGGTCACCGCGATCGAGCTCACGGTGGTCGTCGCCGAGAGCGCCACGACGGTGGAGCCCCCGGCCCGTCGCATGTGATCGCGCGACGAACCCGCGTCGCGTCGACACCGGGCGCCCGCTCCGGGCGGACGGCTGCCGCCGGGTCCGCGGAGTGGAAGAATGGCCCCATGACGGACTCGGCTCTTGCCCACCAGCTGCGCACGGACATCCAGCGATCGGGCTACTACCCCGACCTGGTGGCTGATGCGTTGGAGACCGCACTGGCCGGAGAGCCCCTGTCGTCGTACGTCGTGCACCACGAGGCCACGTTCGATCGCGACGAGCTGCGTCGGCATGTCACCGTCCTCGCGCTGACCCCGACCCGGCTGATCGTCGGGCACACGGACGAGCACCCCATCGACGAGACCAATCCGAAGCCGTACGCGTCCGCGTCGACCGAGGCCGTGCGGATCGAGCGCGTCGACTCGGTCGTCGTGACCCGGGTGGTCAGCGACCCGGCCACGCACCAGGCAGGGGGACCGGCCGCGGAGGTCGTCCTGACGATCGGATGGGGGGCTGTGAGCCGGATCGACCTCGAGCCGGCGACCTGCGGAGACCCCCAGTGCGAGGCCGACCACGGCTACACCGGCACCGCCAGCAACGACGACCTGTCCGTCCGGGTGTCCGAGGCGGCCGACGGCGCCCCGGTCGTGCGGCAGGTGCTCGCATTCGCGGCGGCGCTCTCCCAGTCGACCGCCGATCGAGCCCGCTGAGGCAGAGTGACCCACGCGACCCTGGCCGACGTCGGGACGTCGGCGGCCGCGGCCGTGGGCGTGCCGGGGTTTGCGGACGTGCTCGGGATCGGGCCGTGCCGCCACGTCATCGTGCTGCCTGATCGACGGGCTCGGCTGGAACGCCCTGCAGGCCCACCGCGACCGGGCCCCCACCCTGATCTCTCTCGCCGGACGGCCCATCAGCGCGCCCTTCCCGTCGACCACGCCGGTGGGGCTCGGTTCGCTGGGCACCGGACTCCTGCCCGGCATGCACGGCCTGGTGGGGGCGTCGTTCGTGCTGCCGGAGACCGATGCGGCTCCTGATCCCGCTGCACTGGGGCGACGATCCCTGCCCCATCGTGGTCCAGCCGGAGCCGACGGTGTTCGAGGCGGTGGCGCGCAGCGGCGTGACGATGGCGACCGTGTCCCCGGCCGCCTACCGGAACTCCGGACTCACGCGTGCCGTCCTGCGAGGGGGCGCCTACAGCGCGGCCGAGGACGTCGCGGCGCGCGTGGAAGCGGTGCGCGAGCAGGTCGCCTCGCCCCGGCGCACGTACACCTACGTCTACTGGCCGGAGCTGGATCGCATCGGTCACGAGTTCGGGGTCGGCAGCGCGACGTGGCGCGACTCACTGGCCCGCGCGGACGACTCTGGTGCGAGCGGATGATCGTCCGACCTGCCCAGCGGAACCGCGGTCGTCGTGACGGCCGACCACGGCATGGTCGACTGCCCGGTGGACCGTCGGGTGGCGATCGAGGACAGCCCCGTCCTCATGAACGGGATCGAGCGCGTCGCGGGCGAGCCTCGGGCGCGCCATCTCTACGTGGCGCCGGGGGCAGCGCTCGACGTGCAGGCGGCGTGGCGGCACGAACTGTCGGATCGGGCCGAGATCGTGCGCGCTCCGAGGTCATCGAGCCGGGGGCTCATGGGTCCGATGGATCCCGTCATCGCCGACCGGATCGGCGACGTCATGGCGATCGCCGTGGGGGACACGCTGCTCGCGAGCCGCGTCGACTCGACCGTCTCGGGCCTGCTCGGGCAGCACGGTGCGCTGTCGCCGGACGAGGTGCTCATCCCGCTGCTGATGCATCGCGTCGGCTGACATCGGGTCTGGCACGATGTGCCCGTGGCTGAGCTGATCTTCTACGCAGGGACGATGGACTGCGGCAAGTCGACGCTCGCCCTCCAGACCGATCACAACCACTCCTCGCGCGGCCGGGCCGGGATCGTGTTCACACGCCTCGACCGGGCCGGCGAATCGGTGCTGTCCAGCCGGCTCGGGCTCGCGGTGCCCGCGGTCGAGGTCGACGAGACGCTCGACCTGCGCGCGTACGTCGTGGCGAAGCTGTCGGCGTGGCGTCCGGGTGGACTACCTGATCTGCGACGAGGCCCAGTTCTACAGCGCCGAGCAGGTGGAGCAGCTGGCGTCCGTGGTCGACGAGCTCGGCGTCGACGTGTACGCCTTCGGCATCATGACGGACTTCCAGACCAGGCTCTTCCCGGGATCGGCACGGCTGGTCGAGCTGGCGGACCGGGTGCAGGTGCTGCAGGTCGAGGCCCTGTGCTGGTGCGGCGCGCGCGCGATTCACAACGCCCGCACGATCGACGGCGAGATGGTCGTCGAGGGCAGCCAGGTCATGGTGGGCGACACCGACGACGGGCATGTCGACGCACAGTCGCATACGAGGTGCTGTGCCGTCGTCACTACCGGACCCGCACGACGGCGGCTCGCGCCGAGCCGGCGCACATGTCGGCGCAGCCGCTGCCGTTCACCGAGGCGTGACTGGGTAGGGCCTACTCGTCGGTCTTGGCGCCGAAGAGGATCTCGTCCCAGCTCGGCACGCTGGCCCGGCCCTTGCGCTGCTTGGGCTTGCGGGCGGCCGGCTTCGGTGTCGGCGCCTCGACCGGTGACTCGGCCGTCGAGTCCGCAGGGGCCTCGGACGCGCTCGGATGCGGGATGGTGATCGTCTCCGACGAGTGGTCCGTGGCCGGCGACTCACCGCCGGTTTCCTCGTCATCGGCCGCGTCGGGCACCGCCATCAGGCGGGGCCGCGCCGCCTCGGACTCCTGGATGAGGGCTGCGGGTCGGTCCGCGATCAACTCGAGGGCATCGCTGATGGCGTCCGATCGGTCCGTCCGCCGCGCGCCCATCAGGATCCGCGCCTGGTCGTCAAGGGGATGCAGATTCCGGCCCGCGTGGTCGTAGGTCCACTGCGCCGACTGGGGGCCCTCTGCGTCCTGGTAGGTCGCGGTGATCACCCACTTGCCGTCCTCGCGCCGCCAGGCATCCCAGGCGACCTCGACGTACTCGGGCTCACTGTCGAGCGCGGCGGCGGCGGCTTCGAGAAGGGTGGCGCCGCCACCGGATCGTCGGACCTCGACGGCCTGCGCCTGCTCGGCGATGTAGGCGCGCTCGGCCAGCAGGGGCTCGGCGTAGCGGAGCACCTTGTCGAGCGGCCAGCCGGTCTCGGCGGCGATCACCTCAGCAGAGGCGCCACCGCGGACGCGAGCCTGGATCTCCCGAGGGCTGAACGATTGCAGGGCCATCTCCAACTGACGTGACAGGTCGAGCTCGGATACCGCGACGAGGCGCGGGTCGTTCGCTACGAGGAACTTAGCGCCTTTGCTGTCGGAAAGGATGACACCGTCGCCATTTGGTGTCGTGCCGATGATGGTGAGCCGCCTCACGATTCCTCCCACCTCCCCCCTGATGCATCGGGATCGTCCACGATTCCCCCGGCACCCGGACCGGGGACGGGGTCATCGTTCCACGTGGGGACCGGCAGCGGCTGCCGGCGGCCCTCGGACGCGCGCCGCAGGGCGCCCTGGCCGATAGCCGCGGTCACGCAGGCGGTAGCAGCGCACACGCATGGCAGGACGAAGGACCAGGTCGTGCCATGACTGTCGATCACGACGCCGGCCACCGCTGCTCCGGCCGAGAACCCGACAGCCAGTCCCGAGTTGGTCCAGGTCAGGCCCTCGGTGAGCAGGGTCGGCGGCACCAGTCGCTCCGTGAGGGAGAACACCGCGATGAGCGCCGGTGCGACGGCGATGCCGGCGACGAAGGTGGACACCGCGAGGGTGGGAAGCGACTTGACGAAGGGCGCCGGGACGAGGATCAGGGTGAGCAGTCCGGTGAGCAGCAGCACCTGGCGCGGAAGGGGGAGGCGCCAGTGCCGTGATCCGAAGTAGATCCCGCCCAGCATCGAGCCGACCGCCCAGAGCCCCAGGATCAGGCCCGCAGCCTCCGAGCGCCCGGCCTGCTCGGCGAAGGCGACGACGGAGACCTCGTACGTCCCGAAGACGCCGCCCACGCCGAGGGCGCCCACGACCATCGTGGCCATGCCGGGCAGGGCCAGCGCCCCGCGGCGGGGCCGGTCGACAGGAGAACCGGGGGACAGGGAGGCGGACGAGGGCGGCTCGGTGCGGCGCTGGAAGGCCAAGGCCAGGGATCCGGCGACCGCGATGACCGCCGCCACGATGAGAGGGGCCGGCAGGGCGATCTGGAAGGCCAGGAAGGCCGTCAGCAGCGGCCCGATGGAGAAGATGAGCTCGTCGATGATGCTTTCGAGGGCGAACGCGCTGCGGAGCCGGTCGCCGTCGGGGGCCGCATGGGCCCAGCGGGCCCGGACCATCGAGCCGATCGCCGGCTGGGACGCCCCGGCCGCTGCGACGGCGAGGATCTGCACGGCGAGCGGTGCACCCAGCTCGACACAGGCGACGAAGGCCACGAGACCGAGGCCGTGCACGATCGCGAGCCCCGGCAGCAGGCGATGCTGTCCGAGCCGATCGACCCAGCGGCTGCTGACCAGGGCACCGAATGCCGCGCACAGCTGGAAGGCGGCGGACAGGATGCCGGCCAGGGCGTACGACCCCGTTGTCGCGCTGATCAGCAGGACGATGCCCAGTCCGTCCATGGCTATCGGCAGGCGAGCCACGAAGCCGCTCGCCGAGAACTGCCAGGCGCCGGGCAGTTGCAGCGCCCTGCGGTAGGTGGTCAGCACAAGGCGGACGCTACCGCTGCGCCCGGGCACGGCAGGATGGGACCATGTCGCGTCCGGACGCTCGTGCCCTCGCCGATGTGCTCGGCGACCACCCCCTGCTGCCTGCCGCCTGGCGGGCGGCCACGGCGGCCGGCCGATTCCTCAAGGACGAGCGGCCGACGGCACTCGTAATCGACACGAAGAGCAGCCCGAGCGACTCCGTCACGGTGATGGACCGGACCGCGGAGTCGATGATCGTCGACATGCTCCTCGGCCCGCGCCCCGACGACGGGCTGCTGGGGGAGGAGGGCGGCGAGCGGCCGGGCACGTCGGGCGTGCGCTGGATCGTCGATCCGCTGGACGGCACCGTCAACTACCTCTACGGCATCCCGCTCTGGGGCGTGTCGATCGCCGCCGAGGTCGACGGCGTCGTGGAGGTGGGCGTCGTGGCCACTCCCATGTCCGACGAGGTCTTCATCGGCACACGCGGCAAGGGCAGCTGGTGCGTCCGCGACGGCGTCGCCGAACGGCTGGCGGTGCGGTCGTGCGACAGCCTCGAATCGGCGCTCGTGTCGACCGGATTCGGCTATGCGGCGGCGCGCCGGAGGCGCCAGGCGGCCGTGCTGGCCGGACTGATCGGCAGCGTTCGGGACGTCCGCCGGTCCGGCTGCGCCGTGATCGACCTGTGCTGGCTCGCTCGTGGTCGGATGGACGGACTCTTCGAGGTAGGCCTGAACGCATGGGACATCGCGGCGGGTGGCCTGATCGCCCGCGAGGCGGGCGCCGTGGTGACCGGGCTGAGCGACGAAGACGCATCGGTGCTCATCCTGGCCGCCGTGCCCGGCCTGCACGCCGCGCTGCGAGCGGCCCTTGCCGACCTGCGAGCCGACGAGGTTTGAGCCTGCTCAGCCGATCCGCCTCATCTCGGACCGGTACCAGTGCACGTTGCGGACGTACGTCGACACGGCATGCGCGAACTCGTCGTCCGTGACCACGCCCTCCGTGATCGCGGCCGGCACGCCGAGGGCGCGGGCGTTCGGGGGGACGACGCGGCCGTTGCCCACGACGGCGCCTGCGCCGACCAGGGCATGGGGACCGACGACGGCGCGATGCAGGACCGTGGACCCGGACCCGACGAGGGAGTCGTCGTGGATCGTGCACCCCTCGAGGTGGGCGTTGTGGCCGACCACGCAACGGTCGCCGATGACGGTGTCGAGGGTCGACGTGCAGTGCACGACTGTCCCGTCCTGCACTGAGGTCTGCGAGCCGACGATCACTGCTCCATGATCACCGCGGAGCACTGCGGCGGGCCAGACGCTCGACTCCGCTCCGATGCGCACGTCGCCGATGATGATGGCGTCGGGGTGCACGAACGCGCTCGGGTCGATGGTGGGCTCACGGTCTCCGATGGCGTAGAGGGGCATTCGGGCTCCTGGCCGGCGAGGTATTAGGGGCGTCGACGTGATCGACGACGCGCTAGGCCTACCCTGCCACGTCGTCGGATCGGGCATGCGGCACAATCTGCCCGCGCAGGCCTGTTCGGGAATGATCGCGGTCCCATGGACGTTCCCGGTGCGTGCACGGACCACGAACCGCCCGAAGGGCGGACGACGAAGGGCGAGGACATGGCAACCGACTACGACGCACCTCGGAAGACCGATGAGGAGCTCGCAGAGGATAGCCTCGAGGAGCTGAAGGCTCGCCGGGCCGACAAGGCCTCGTCCGCCGTCGATGTCGACGAGGCCGAACTGGCCGAGAGCCTGGAGCTGCCGGGCGCGGATCTGTCCGACGAGAGCCTGACCGTCCGCGTGCTGCCGAGGCAGTCGGACGAGTTCACCTGCAGCTCGTGCTTCCTGGTCCAGCACCGCAGCCAGCTCGACCATGAGGGGAAGAACGGCCCGATCTGCAAGGAGTGCGCGTAGCCCCCGTCGACCTTGAGGTTGGCGGCGATTCGCGTCCGCGAAATCGCCGCCAACCTCAAGGTCGAGGGGCATTGTTGGTGTGAGGAGCGATCAGGTGCGGCGAGCGCCGATCTTGCTGACCAGCCGGTAGACGGCCACCTCGGCGACTGCGGCGGTCGTGGTGATGACCGCAGTCCAGACGATGGCCCGCATCAGCGGTACCTGCGGATCGCGCGGCAGCGGCGCGGACCGCCCGGTCGACTTCTCGTACGTGGCATTGAGCGCCTTGCGGACGAGCATCGTGACGGCGATCGCCGCGATCGGGGCGATGAGGTGCATGACTTGATTGGTCTGGACCTCGGCGTCGTCTGCCAGTTCCAATCCGGCCGACTCCAGGCTGGCGTTGCTGTCCATTCTTCCTCCGTGGCGGTCGACGAGCCGGCTCGGCGCCGGAGACTCAGTGGTCCATCGTGGCAGCCAGCGCGCTGTGCACGCGACCGGGGTCGCGGCTGCTGAACAGCCAGGCCGGGTGCGGGTCATCGGGATCGTCGAGTCGCACCAGCACGCCGCTCGATGTGGACCACGGCCGCAGCGAGACGAACAGTCGCGCGTCGCTGCCAGGACCGCGCAGTTCAGCTATCCCGGCAGCGTCGATCTCGGTCACCTCGGCGATTGACGTGCATGGCAGGCAGGCGCCCGCGACCCGGAGCTGCCCGTCGGACACCTCGATGACCGGTGCCGAGATCCACAGCAGCCAGGCGGCCACCGCACCACCGACGATTCCGACTGCCAGGCCGATCAGCGGTTCCAAGGCCGCGCCGTAGGCGACCGCGATCATCAGCACGAGGGAGAACGCGACGAGCCAGGCCCACCACTTCGGGAGCAGGCGTTCGCGATAGGTCGATGGCAGCGTCACGCTCGGAAGCCTTTCACGACGCGTCGTACGATGCCGCGAGTAGGGTCCAGTCGTGAGCCAGAGCGATGCGGGATCCTCGGCGACCGGAGGCAATCGGCCGCGCGGTGCCCTGCCCACGTCGCCGCCGGTCGATGCGGTGATCCCGTTGCGCGCCGGCAATGCTCCGTCACCGGGTACGGCCATCCCGTCGCACTACCGCTGGTGCTTCGGCTGCGGGAGTGACCACCCGACCGGCCTGCACATGGTCATGACGGCCGGCGAGGGCCTGACCGTCTCCGGCCAGTTCACGGTGACGGAACACCTGCAGGGTGCACCGGGCCTTGCCCATGGAGGGCTCCTGTCCGCGGCCATCGACGAGATCCTGGGGTCGCTGAACTGGCTCCTGGACGGTCCCGCGGTGACCGGTCGCCTCGAATGCGACTTCCGGCGCCCCGTTCCGGTGGGAACCGTCCTGCACATCGACGCCGAGGTGGTCGGGGTCAAGGGGCGGAAGGTGTTCACCCGCGCCGTCGGCCGACTCGACAACCCGTCCGGGCCCATCGCCATCACCGCCGCGGCCCTGTTCGTGCGGGTGCCGCTGCAGCACTTCGTCGATCATGGTGCGGCCGAGCACGTGCAGCGGGCGGTCGACGACCGGGCCAGCGGTGGGCCCTCGTGGCGACCGCGTGGCGAGGTGCACCAGGTGGAGCTGAACCCATGAGCCCGCCGATCGAGGTGCTGGTCACCCGACTGGACGCCGATCTTCCGTTGCCCGCCTACGAGCACCCCGGAGACGCCGGCCTCGACCTTCGCAGTCGCGTCGACTGCGAGCTTGCGCCGGGGGAGCGTCGGCTCGTCCCGACCGGCATCGCCATCGCACTGCCCGACGGATACGTCGGCCTGGTCCATCCACGCAGTGGGCTGGCCCTCCGGCAGGGGATCGGGATCGTCAACGGGCCGGGCACGGTCGACGCCGGGTACCGGGGCGAGATCGGCGTGATCCTCATCAACCACGATCGATCCGATGCCGTGCGCATCCAGCGGGGGGACCGGATCGCGCAGTTGGTCGTGCAGCGCGTCGAGCGGGCGCACCTCGTCGAGGTGTCCGAGCTGCCGGGTTCGCATCGCGGCGTGGGTGGGTTTGGCTCGACGGGCGGCAACGCCGGTACCGTAACGGACGGATAACGCCCTCAAGGCGTTCGGATAGGGGAGACGCACGTGACGCAGAGCCTGGCCGATGGCCCGTGGGACGAGTCCCAGGTGGACTTCTCGGACGGGGTCGAGCGACTCGACCTCGGCGGACTGATGGTGACGGCGACGCCGGGCGTCGACGTACAGGTTCAGGTCGACGAGTCCACCGGGAAGGTTGCCCTGCTGACCTTCGCCCGCCCGGACGGCGCAGTGCAGGTCCAGCCGTACGCGGCACCGCGCAGCGGCGGCCTGTGGGAGACGGTGCGGCCCCAGATCAAGTCGTCCATCAACCAGGGTGGCGGGCTCGTCGAGGAGGCCGACGGAGCCTTCGGGATCGAGCTGCGCGCGCAGGTGAAGTCCGGGGACGGAGCCGGGGCCCTGCAGCCCGCACGATTCGTGGGCATCGACGGGCCGCGGTGGTTCCTGCGCGCGGTCTTCCTCGGCGCGGCGGCCAAGCCGGGCGAGACCACGAACGTGCTGGAGGCCATGGTGCGACGGCTCGTCGTGGTGCGGGGTGCCGAGGCCATGCCGGTTGGAGCGCCCATCCCGCTGCAGCTGCCGAGCACCGATGCTCCGGGAGCCCAGACCGACAAGCAGGTGCCTTCGCCCTTCCAGCGGGGACCCGAGATCACCGAGATTCGCTAGGAGTTAGCCTGTTCACATGGCATCCACTCCGTCGGACACCGGAAACAGGCTGGCCACGGCCTGGCACCGGTGGACCCGCACGCAGGCTCAGGCCGAGGCCGACGAGCTCCGCGAGCGGGTGCACGGCGCCGACGTCGCCGATCTGACGCCGATCGACCGCTGCACGCCGGGGCAGACCGTCACGGTGAGCGGCATGGTCCGCAGCATGACGATCCGACCGCGCAGCAACGTGCCGGCCCTCGAGATCGACCTGTACGACGGATCGGGCAGCGTGTCCGTCGTCTGGCTCGGTCGGCGCCGCATCCCCGGTATCGATCCGGGCCGGTCGATGGTCGTGTGCGGGCGGCTGACCTGCAACACGGACAGCCCGACCATCTACAACCCCAAGTACGAACTGAAGCCGTCGGCAGGATGACGGAGCCGTCGGAGCAGGACCGATCCGCCGAGAGACATCCGTCCGACGCCCACGAGCCGGTGGTCGAGATCGAGTCACCGGCGGAGGTTCGCGCAGAGGCCGTGCTGCTCGAGCGTGCGATCGGGGGCTGGCGGGGGGTCATCGACTCCGGCCTGCCGACCGCGGTCTTCGTGGTCGCCTATGTGGTCACGTCAAGCAACCTGCGCACCTCGCTGATCGCCGCTCTCGCCGCGGGGGTGCTCATCGCCGCCTGGCGCCTGCTGCGCCGCGAGCAGCTCGGGCAGGTCCTGGCCGGCTTCGTCGGACTGGCCTTCTCGGCGTGGTGGGCGGCGCGCAACGACAATGCATCGGATCTCTACGTGCCAGGGATGCTGACCAACCTGGGGTACGGGACGGCCTTTCTCGTCTCGATCCTGGCCACGTGGCCCCTGCTCGGCATCGCGATGGGGCTGCTCACCGGCGAGGGCACGTCGTGGCGAGCCGACCCGACGCTGCGCCGCACCTACGCGGCGGCATCGTGGATCTGGGTCGGCCTGTTCTACGGGCGTGTCGTGGTGCAGGCCCCGATGTACTTCGCCGGGGCCGTCGAGCTTCAGGGCGTCTTCAAGATCGTGATGGGCTACCCGCTGTTCCTGGGCGCGGCCTACTGGACCTACCGCGTCCTCGCGCCGGTGCTGCAGCACAAGCGCGACGAGAAGGCTGCGGCCGAGAGGCGATCCGACCCTCAGGTGTGACCGAGCATCCGCTGAAGCTCGGGCTCCTGGTCCGGCGAGGCGACGAACAGCAACTCGTCCCCGGCATCGAGCGGGTCGTCGGCGCTCGGCGCGATGACGCGAGGACCCCGGACGATCGCGACCAAGGCAGTGTCAGTGGGCCAGTTCTGGTCTCCGACGCGTTGGCCGACGACCGGCGAGTCGGATGAGAGAGTGATCTCGACGAGATTCGCGTCGCCCTGCCTGAAGGTGAACAGCCGCACGAGGTCACCGACGCTCACCGCCTCCTCAACCAGCGCGGACAGCATGCGGGGGGTGGACACGGCGACGTCGACGCCCCACGCCTCGTCGAACATCCACTCGTTCTTCGGGTGGTTTACGCGGGCAACCACGCGCGGGACCCCGTACTCGGTCTTGGCCAGGAAGGAGACGACCAGGTTGACCTTGTCGTCGCCCGTTGCGGCGACCACGACCTGGCAGTGGGACAGCATCGCCTCGTCGAGGGCCGACACCTCGCACGCGTCGGCCAGGAGCGTGTCGGCGCCCTCGACGACACCCGGTCGGGCAAGTTCGGCGTCGCGGTCGATCAGGAGGACCTGATGGCCGTTGCCGACGAGCTCTCGCGCGATGGCACGGCCGACCTTGCCCGCGCCGGCGATTGCGACTCGCATCAGGCCTCCTGGGGTCCGTGCTCGAAAACGCGCTCGACGTGCTCGCGGGCGTCGGTGGAGAAGAGCGCGTGGACGAGGTCGCCGTCCTGGACGACGGTGTCGGCATCGGGAAGGAAGGCCTGGCCGTAGCGCGTCAGGAAGGCGATGCGCGCACCGGTCGCCTGCTCGAGGTCGGTGGACCGCCGGCCGATCCAGTGCTGGCCCGTGTGGACCTCGGCGAGCGCGATCGTGCCGCCGGGATCGCGGTACTCGTCCTGGGCGCCGAGAGGCAGCAGGCCGCGCATGATCTGGCCCGTCGTCCACGAGACGGTGGCAACGGTGGGGATGCCCAGGCGCTGGTAGACCTCGGCGCGGCGGGGGTCGTAGATGCGGGCAACGACCTGCTCGACCCCGTAGGTCTCGCGGGCCACGCGGGCGGCGAGGATGTTGCTGTTGTCGCCGCTGCTCACCGCCGCGAAGGCGTGCGCACGCTCGATACCTGCGTCCTCGAGGGTCTCGCGGTCGAAGCCGACACCGGTGACGGTCTGCCCCCCGAAGTCGGGACCGAGCTTGCGGAAGGACCTGGGGTCCTGGTCGACGACGGCCACCGAATGGCCGATCTCGTCGAGCCGATGAGCGAGCAGCGAGCCGACCCGACCGCAGCCCAGGATCACGATGTGCACGGTCGAACGCTACACGCTGCCTCCACCCCTCCTCTCCCGACTGGCCTCACACGGTCGGACCCCCCGGCGTAGGCTCTCGCAACGTGCCGATGTCCGAGGGGTTCAAGCGCGTCTTCCTGGGCCGCGCACTGCGCAGCGAGCGACTGGGCGAGACGATGCTCCCCAAGAGGATCGCCCTGCCGGTGTTCGCGAGCGACGCGCTGTCGTCCAACGCCTATGCCACGCAGGAGATCCTGCTGGTCCTCTCGCTGGGCGGCGTGTCCCTCTACGCCTTCGGTCCGTGGGTCGCCGCCATGGTCATCGTCATCTACTTCACCGTGGTCGCGTCGTACCGCCAGAACGTCCACGCGTACCCGAGCGGCGGCGGGGACTACGAGGTGGTTTCGGTCAACCTCGGTCCCAACTGGGGCGTCTTCGTGGCCAGCGCCCTGCTCATCGACTACGTGCTGACCGTCGCGGTGTCGATTTCGTCAGCCGTGGCCAACCTCGGGTCGACCATCCCGTTCGTGGAGAAGCACAACGTCTGGTTCGCCGTCGGGATCATCGTCCTCATCACCGTGCTCAACCTGAGAGGCGTGAAGGAGTCGGGGGCCTTCTTCGCGCTACCCGTGTACTTCTTCATCCTGTCGATCTTCGTGATGATCGGCTACGCCATGCTCCAGATGCTCACCGGCCACGACCTTCAGGCCGAGAGCGCGGACTGGACGATCGTCGCGGAGAACACGTTCACCGGAGCCGCGCTCATCTTCCTGGTGGCGCGTGCCTTCTCGTCGGGAACGACGGCCCTGACCGGCATCGAGGCCATCGCGAACGGCGTGCCGGCGTTCAAGGAGCCCAAGTCGAAGAACGCCGCGACGACCCTGCTGCTGCTGGGCGGCATCTCGATGGCCATGTTCAGCGGCATCACGTGGCTCGCGCTCTCGACGGGGGTGAAGGTCACCGAGTTCGACAAGGACCTCATCGGCCTGCCGCCGGGAGAGCCGCAGAAGACGGTCATCGTGCAGATCGCCGACGCGGTGTTCGAGGGGCAGCACTGGGTCGTCCTGGTGATCGCCTTCGCCACGGCGACGATCCTGGCACTTGCGGCCAACACGGCGTTCAACGGCTTCCCGGTCCTCGGGTCGGTCCTCGCCCGGGACGGCTACCTGCCGCGCCAGCTGCACACCCGCGGCGACCGACTGGCGTTCAGCAACGGCATCCTCTCCCTTGCCGGCCTTGCCGCCCTGCTGACGATCGCCTACCAGGCGGACGTGAGCGGCCTCATCCAGCTCTACATCATCGGCGTCTTCGTCTCCTTCACCCTGAGCCAGCTGGGCATGGTGCGGCACTGGAACCGCTTCCTCGTGTCGGAGGAGGATCCGGCGGAGCGACGCCGCATGATGCGGTCGCGCCTGATCAACGCGTTCGGCCTGGTCATGACCGGCAGCGTGCTCGTCATCGTGCTGGTCACGAAGTTCACCAAGGGCGCCTGGATCGTCGTCATCGCGATGCCGCTCATCTGGCTGCTCATGCGCGGCATCCACAAGCACTACGAGCGCGTCAGTCGCGAGATCATGACGAACGAGAGCGATCGCATGATGCTCCCAGCGCGCGTCCACGTCCTGGTGCTGGTGTCCAAGATCCACAAGCCGACCCTGCGCGCCCTCGCATACGCCCGGGCGACCCGCCCCACTGTCCTCGAGGCGATCACGGTCGACGTCGACGAGGCCGACACGGCACGGCTTCAGGCCGAGTGGGAGCGCCGTGACATCCCGGTGCGGCTCAAGGTGCTGGCGTCGCCCTACCGCGAGATCACGCGCCCGATCCTCGACTACGTCAAGACCCTGCGCAGCGACAACCCCAATGACCTGGTGACCGTCTACATCCCCGAGTACGTCGTGGGCCGCTGGTGGGAGCAACTCCTGCACAACCAGTCGGCTCTCAGGCTCAAGAGCCGCCTGCTCTTCACTCCCGGCGTGATGGTCACGAGCGTTCCTTGGCAGTTGGAGTCCAGCGAGCTCGCCGTCAACCGCGAGGAGTGATGGCGACCATCGCCCCGGTTCCGCTGGCGGTCGGCGACGAGCGCCTCGTGCACATCGGCCCGGTGGCGCACGGCGGCCACTTCATCGCGCACGCGGACGGCAGGACGCTCCTGGTGCGCCATGCACTGCCCGGCGAGCGGGTGCGCGTGCGCATCACGGCCGTCAGCCGCAAGATCGTGCGGGCCGACGCGATCGAGATCCTCGAGCCCGCCGAGGACCGCGTGGCACCGCCCTGCCGCTGGTCGGGGCCGGGTGGCTGCGGCGGCTGCGACTTCCAGCACGTTTCGATCGAGGCGCAGCGTCGGCTGAAGCAGCAGGTGCTGGTGGAGGCGCTGACGCGCTTCGGGGGCATGGACCCGGACGACGCCGGACTGGAGACGGTCGTCCGGGCGCTGCCGGGTTCGCCCGACGGACTGCACTGGCGCACCCGGATGCGCTGGGCCACGGGGGCCGACGGCTCGATGGGCCTCAGGCGTCATCGCAGCCACGATGTGGTCGCGGTCGACCGGTGCCTGATCGCCGTGGCGGGGTCCGACGTGCCCGCCGGGGCCTCGGCCCCGGGCCGGGTGGTCCACGAGCTGAGGGGTCGCGCCTGGCGGCTGGCCTCGGATGACTTCTGGCAGGTGCATGCGCAGCTGCCCGAGACCCTCGTGGCCACCGTCCTGGAGTTCGGCGGGCCGGCCACCGGGCAGCGCTGGTGGGACCTGTACTCCGGCGCCGGACTCTTCGCGGCCTTCCTCGGCGAGGCCGTCGGCGAGGGCGGACGGGTCGACGCGGTGGAGGCGGCCCCCGAGGGCACCCGCGCCGCGCGCCGTGCCCTGCACGACCTGCCGCAGGTGGCTCTGCAGACCGCCGAAGTGGCTGCCTGGCTCAACGACGTCAACGCCCACGGCCGGCCGCATGGCGTCGTTCTCGACCCGCCGCGGTCCGGCGCCGGTCGGGGTGTCGTCGAGGCGATCGCAGCCGTCGGACCGTCAGTGATCGTCTACGTGGCGTGCGACCCGGTTGCGCTCTCTCGCGACGTGGCCCTCCTGGCCGGGGCGGGATACCGGCTCACCGCGATCCGTGCCTTCGATGCGTTCCCGATGACGCACCACTTCGAGACGGTGGCTCGACTGGAAAGGGCGCAGAGTCCCTGACCCGTACCATGATCCGGGCGTAGGGTCGCCTCGCGACGGGGTAACCGGTCCGATATCTTGACGTCAAGATACTTTGCTTCTCGGGTCAACCCATGACGACGGCACACGGAGGAGATCGCTGGTGGCCAGCAAGGACAGTTTCGCAGCGCGGGGCACGCTCGACGTCGGGTCGACGTCCTATGAGATCTTCCGGATCAGCGCTGTCGAGGGATCCGCCCGACTGCCGTTCACGCACAAGGTGCTGCTCGAGAACCTCCTGCGCACGGAGGATGGCGCCAACGTCACGGCCGACACCATCCGTGCGGTCGGCGAGTGGGACCCGCAGGCTGCTCCGGTCGACGAGATCCAGTTCACGCCGGCCCGGGTCGTGATGCAGGACTTCACCGGGGTGCCGGTCGTCGTCGATCTCGCCACGATGCGCGAGGCGGTTGCCGAACTGGGCGGCGACCCGTCCAAGATCGAGCCGCTTGCGCCCGCCGAACTCGTGATCGACCATTCGGTGATCGCCGACTACTTCGGCACCGCCGATGCCGAGCAGCGCAACGTCGACCTCGAGTACGAGCGAAACCGGGAGCGCTACCAGTTCCTGCGCTGGGGGCAGGGTGCGTTCGACGAGTTCAAGGTGGTTCCACCGGGCACCGGCATCGTTCACCAGGTGAACATCGAGAATCTCGCGCGCGTGATCATGGCGCGCGGCGGACAGGCCTACCCGGACACCGTCGTCGGCACCGACTCGCACACGACCATGGTCAACGGGCTCGGCGTGCTGGGCTGGGGGGTCGGCGGCATCGAGGCCGAGGCAGCCATGCTCGGCCAGCCGGTCTCGATGCTCATCCCGCGCGTCGTCGGCTTCCGACTTACCGGCGAGCTGCCGGCCGGAGTCACGGCGACCGACCTCGTCCTGACGATCACCGAGATGCTCCGCGGGCATGGCGTCGTGGGCAAGTTCGTCGAGTTCTACGGCGACGGCGTCACGACGGTGCCGCTGGCCAACCGCGCCACCATCGGCAACATGAGCCCCGAGTACGGCAGCACCGTCGCGATCTTCCCGATCGACGACGCCACGCTCGACTACCTTCGGCTGACCGGACGCAGTGCCGAGCAGATCGCGCTGGTGGAGGCGTACGCGAAGGAGCAGGGACTCTGGCACGACCCTGCCGAGGAGCCCGTCTACTCGGAGTACATCGAGCTCGACCTTGCCACGGTCGTCCCGTCACTGGCGGGTCCCAAGCGGCCGCAGGACCGCGTGCTCCTCAGCGAGTCGAGAGCCTCGTTCCGGACCGCACTCGACGCGTACACGAAGGATCCACGGGCAACTGTCAGCACCACCATCGACGGCGCAGCCGTCGAGGTCGGTCATGGGGCCGTCGCCATCGCCGCGATCACCTCGTGCACCAACACCTCCAACCCCTCGGTCATGCTGGGTGCGGGCCTGCTGGCCAAGAAGGCCGTCGAACGGGGCCTGTCCCGCAAGCCCTGGGTCAAGACGACCATGGGACCCGGCTCGAAGGTCGTCACGGACTACTACGACAAGGCCGGACTCTCGCCCTACCTCGACCAGCTCGGCTTCAACGTGGTCGGCTACGGATGCACGATCTGCATCGGCAACTCCGGTCCGCTGATCCCCGAGGTGAGCGCGGCGGTCAACGAGTCGGACCTCGCGGTCGTCTCCGTCCTGAGCGGGAACCGGAACTTCGAGGGCAGGATCAGCCCCGACATCAAGATGAACTACCTGGCATCGCCGCCCCTCGTCGTGGCGTATGCCATCGCCGGCACCATGGACATCGACCTGGCCACCGAGCCCCTCGGGATCGGCTCGGATGGCGAGCCGGTGTTCCTGGCCGACGTGTGGCCGACCCCTGCGGAGGTCCAGGCCACGATCGACGCCACGGTCGACGCCGAGATGTTCACGGCACGCTACAAGGACGTGTTCGCCGGCGACGAGCGGTGGCAGTCGCTGCCGACCCCGAGCGGCGGCATCTTCGACTGGAACGCGAACAGCACCTACGTGCGCAAGCCCCCCTACTTCGACGGAATGACGCGCGAGCCCTCGGTCGTCTCAGACATCACGGGTGCTCGCGTGCTGCTCAAGCTCGGCCACTCGGTCACCACGGATCACATTTCGCCGGCCGGGAACATCAAGGCCGAAAGTCCCGCGGGTGCCTACCTGAAGGCGCACGGCGTGGATCCGAAGGATTTCAACTCCTACGGCTCGCGCCGCGGCAACCACGAGGTGATGATCCGCGGCACCTTCGCGAACATCCGGCTGCGCAACCTGATGCTGAAGGACATCGAGGGCGGCTTCACAGTCGACTTCTCGACGCCCGACGACGAGACCGTACCCGTGTACGACGCCGCGATGGCGTATGCCAAGCACCACACGCCACTCGTCATCCTGGCCGGCAAGGAGTACGGCTCCGGTTCGAGTCGCGACTGGGCAGCGAAGGGGACCGCACTGCTGGGCGTGCGGGCCGTGATCGCGGAGTCGTACGAGCGCATCCATCGTTCGAACCTGATCGGCATGGGCGTGCTGCCCCTTCAGTTCCAGCCGGGCATGGGTGCGGATGCCCTGGGTCTCATGGGCGACGAGATCTTCACCATCCACGGCATCACCGAGCTCAACGACGGCGTCACGCCGCGCGAGGTCGACGTTGAGGCAGTGGCGATCGACGGTCGCACCGTGGAGTTCACGGCGCTGGTGCGCATCGACACCCCCGGTGAGGCGGACTACTACCGTCACGGCGGCATCCTGCAGTACGTGCTGAGGTCGCTGCTCTAGGTGTCCCGGACCACTCCGTGACGCCGCGTCCTCCCGGTCGGGTGGCCGCGCGACCTCCCGCCCGCCGGCACCGAGGAATTCGCCGGCAAGGTCGCGGCGTGGCTGCTGGACCGTGGCCCGGCTGAACTGCGGTTGTCGGCGGTCCGGACGCTGCCGGTCGCGCTGGCCCGGATCGTGGCGCACCATGTGGATGCGACGCTCGAGGGCATGCGACGGGCCTACGCGTCCGCGCGCGTCGAGCTGGGCGACCAGATCTCGCCCGACCAGCTGGCGACCGTGCACGCGGCACTGGAGGCCGAGGGTGCCCGACTGCTGAACGTCCGCCGGGAGGTTGGCCTCGTCGAGCACGCACTGAGGTCGCACGGGGGAGTCGTGTGAGTCGCATCGTCGAACGGCCAGACCCGGTCGGATCCCATACACTGGCCGGAATGTCACGGCGCCTTGGAGGCAAGCAGTGAGCCTGATCGAGGGCATTCGCGACCCGCGCGACGTACGTGCGCTCTCCCCGGATCAGCTTCCCGAGCTGGCCAAGGAGATCCGGGGATTCCTGGTCGAGAAGGTGTCGGCGACGGGTGGGCATCTGGGCCCGAACCTCGGCGTCGTGGAGCTGACGATCGCACTGCACCGCGTCTTCCGGTCACCGCAGGACATCATCGTGTGGGACACCGGCCACCAGGCCTACGTGCACAAGATCCTCACCGGCCGCGCGTCGGGGTTCGACCAGCTACGGCAGAAGGACGGACTGTCGGGGTATCCCAGCCGGCACGAGAGCGAGCACGACGTCATCGAGAACTCGCACGCGTCGACGGCGCTGTCCTACGCCGATGGCCTGGCGAAGGCCTGGGAGAGCCGCGGTGTCCTCGGCGCGCAGCACGTCGTCGCGGTCATCGGAGACGGTGCCCTGACCGGGGGCATGGCCTGGGAGGCGCTCAACAACATCGCAGCCTCCAGCCGGCCGCTGGTGATCGTCGTCAACGACAACGCGCGTTCCTACTCACCCACCATCGGCGGCCTCGCGCACCACCTCGCCACGCTGCGCACCACCCGGGGCTACGAGCGCTTCATGCAGTGGGGCAAGCGGATGCTGAAGCGGACCCCGGTCGTGGGGGATCCCGTCTACGGAGCCCTGCACGGGATGAAGAAGGGCGTCAAGGACGTCATCGCGCCGCAGGGGATGTTCGAGGACCTCGGCCTGAAGTACATCGGACCGGTCGACGGCCACGACGAGCAGGAGATGGAGTTCGCCCTCACCAGGGCGAAGGACTTCCCGGGCCCGGTCATCGTCCACGCCATCACCCACAAGGGTCGGGGATACGCACCGGCCGAGCGGGACGAGGCGGACCGCTTCCACGGGGTGGGCATCATCGACCCCGACACCGGCAAGTCGCTCACCGCCGGCGGACCATCGTGGACGGGAGCCTTCGCCGATGAGCTGGTGTCGATCGGGCGGGAGCGACCCGACGTCGTGGCCATCACGGCGGCGATGCTCGGACCCACCGGTCTCGACCGGTTCGCGGCCGAGTTCCCCGATCGCACCTACGACGTGGGCATCGCGGAGCAGCATGCCGTCACGAGCGCAGCCGGCATGGCCTACGGCGGCCTGCATCCGGTCGTGGCGCTGTACGCGACCTTCCTCAACCGAGCGTTCGACCAGGTGCTCATGGACTGCGCGCTCCATCGCGCCGGCGTGACCTTCGTGCTCGACCGTGCCGGGGTCACGGGCGACGACGGCGCCAGCCACAACGGCATGTGGGACATGGCGATGCTGCAGGTCGTGCCCGGCCTGCGACTGGCGGCCCCGAGGGATGAGCCGACGCTGCGTGCTGCACTGCGCGCGGCCGTGGCGATCGACGACGCACCGACGGTGGTGAGGTTCCCGAAGGGCGCGCTCGGCCCCAGGCTTCCGTCCCTGCGGCAGCAGGACGGCTTCGACGTCCTGGCGGAGTCCGGTCCGCCGGACGTCGTGGTCGTCAGCGTCGGCGCGTTCGCGCCGCTGTGCATCGAGGTGGCCGAGCGACTGAAGGCGCAGGGGGTGGGCGTGCTCGTCGTGGACCCCAACTGGGTCAAGCCGGTGCCCGAGGGCATGGTGCGTCTCGCCGAACGCGCACGCCTGGTCGTCGTCGTCGAGGACGGCATTCGGACCAACGGCGTGGGGGCAGCGGTGAGCCAGCTGCTGCGCGATCACGGTGTCGAGGTGCCGGTGCACAACGTCGGGGTGCCCGAGCGATTCCTGGATCAGGGCAAGCGCTCCGAGGTCCTCATCGAGTGTGGTCTCTCGGCGCAGGAGATCTCGCGGACGATCGTCGAGACGATGGCGCTGCGCTCCGAGACCGATCAGGCGTCCCGGGAGCCCGTCATCCCGTGAGCAGCCAGTCGATGACCTGATCGGCGGTCCAGCCGTCGGGATAGATGGCGATCAGCTGACGCGGTCCCGCACCGTCTGCGCCGAGCGTGACGATCGGCCTCTCCTGGTAGCCGTCCTTGCGGGTCTGCCCCATCCCGACCGCAGCGACGAGGCCGTTGCAGATGCACTGGCGTCCGACCGTGGCCTCGAGGTCTCCGGCCTTCTTCACGTACATGTGCTCGGGTTCGGCGGCGCACTTGTAGCCGACGACGTCGCTCTCCTTGAGATAGGGCGTCCGCAGGAAGCCCAGGTCGCACAGGCGCGGTCGCTCCTGGTAGACCGCAGGGTCGGACAGGGTGCCGCCGATCTCGGCCACCTTGAAGGGGAAGCCGGTCGGGGAGGCGAGCGGGTCCGTGCGCACGTGCAGCGAACCGTCCTTGACGCCGTTGATCAGCTTCGTCCGGATCTCCGGGTCGAGGCCCGAATCGATGGACAGCGCAAAGGCGGTGCCCACCTGCACGCCCATGGCGCCCTGCTCGAGGGCGTCGCGAAGGGCGGACGGCGTACCGGCCGCTCCGGCCAGCCAGAACGGCAGGCCGAGGGCGGCGATCTTGGCCAGGTCGGGCTCGTCGCGGGGCCCGAAGACGAGTTCGCCGTTCTCGTCGATGACGGTCTTGCGCGGGGGAGCGTTGTGCCCGCCGGCCGGCGGGGCCTCGACGACGAAGCCGTCGGGCCGGATCTGCTCGTCGCGGGCCAGGAATGCCGCCAGCACGTGGGCCGAGATGATGGCCAGGAACACCGGCCGTTTCAGCGTCGGGAGCTCGGGACCGACCAGGTCGCGGGGATCGAGGTCCAGGGTGAACTGGTCGGCGTCCGCGCCCTCGACGTCGATCGGGAAGCGAACCGGCTGGTCGGCGGCCAGCAGGTCGAGGGTGCGCGGGATCTCGCGTGGGACTCCCGCACCCATCAGGACGACGTCGACGCCGGCGATCATCGCGCCGAGGAGCGTTCCCGGCGTGGAGAGCTGGATCTTCTCCAGGCAGTTGATGCCGATCAGGCCGTCATGGCCCTCCTTGGCGAGCCAGACCTCGACGAAGCCGCCCAGGACCACGAGCTCCATCGAGGCGCGGTGCGGGTGCACGGTCGAGATGGGCGAGCGGTGCGTAGGGCGTGCCGGGTGGCCGGCCGCCCTCGCGGAGCAGGCGGGTGATCGCACGTTGGGCCATCTCCTGGTTGGGGAAGTGGGCGAGGGCGCGACGTGCATCGCCGTCGAGGTCGCCGTCCTGCAGCCGGCGCGCGAGGATGACGTCGAGGGCCACGCCCGAGACCACTCCCAGCTGACCGCGTCGCGACACGGCACTCGCGAGGCGGTACGAGGACACGGCGGCCCCCATGCCGCCCTGGATGATCTGGGGCAGATCGCTGGCTGTCAGCACGAATGGCCTCCGGTGGACGTAACCTACGAAATCGTAGGTTACGTTACCGTAGGTTGTTTGTGAAATCGACGCGATGTCACTCCGGCAGTGAGGCGACTCCCGGCGGCAGGAAGCGGGAGCCGTTGACGCGCTGCGAGGCGCCGCAGCGGTCCAGGTACGGCGTGATGCCGCCGTTCCAGCCCGGCCAACCGGCACCCATGATCAAGCACAGGTCGACGTCCTGCGGCTCCGCGGTCACGCCCTCGTCGAGCATGCGGCGGATCTCGTCGGCAAGCGCGTCGACGACCCGGTCGTGCACCTGCTCGGCCGTCAGGGCGCTGGCGCCACCGGCGAACATCGCCTCGATGTCCGGATCGATCGACCGCGAGCCGTCGGGTGCCGTGACGAGGAAGGAGGTGCGGCCCGACTCGACCATGGTGCGCAGGTTCTCGGACACGTAGAACCGGTCCGGGAAGGCATCGTGCATGGTCTCCGACACGTGGAAGGCGACTGCCGGCCCGACGAGCTCGATCAGCGCGAACGGCGACATGGGCAGGCCCATCACGTTGCTGGCCGCATCGGCGACCGCCGGGGGCGTGCCCTCGTCCACCGCCCGGACGATCTCGCCCATGTACCGATTGAGCAGGCGGTTGACCACGAACGCCGGCGCGTCCTTGACCAGGACGCAGGTCTTCTTCAGCGTCCGACCGACGGCGAAGGCGGTGGCCAAAGTGGCGTCATCGGTCTGCTCGGCACGGGCGATCTCGAGCAGTGGCATCACGGCGACGGGGTTGAAGAAGTGGAAGCCGACGACGCGCTCCGGGTGGTCCAGGTCGGCCGCCATCGCCGTCACCGAGAGCGACGAGGTGTTGGTTGCGAGGACGCACGTGTCCGAGACGACCGACTCGAGCTGCGCGAAGACCTGCTTCTTCACCTCCAGGTTCTCGAAGACGGCCTCGATCACGAAGTCGGCATCGGAGAAGACCGACGTGTCCGTCGACCCGCTCACGAGGGCGGCGAGCCGGTTCGCCTTGTCCTGGGTCAGCCGGCCCTTGGCGACCTGCTTGGCAAGGTCGTCGCGGACGTATGCCAGGCCCTTGTCCACGCGCTCCGCGTCGAGATCGGTCATGACGACCGGCACCTCGAGCCGTCGGGCGAAGACCATCGCCAGCTGGCTCGCCATCAGGCCGGCGCCGACCACGCCGACCTTGGTCACCGGCCGGGCCAGCGATGCGTCCGGGGCGCCGAAGGGCCGCTTGGCCCGCTTCTGGATCAGGTTGAACGCGTACACGGAGGCGCGCATGTGGTCACCCATGACGAGTTCGGTCAGGGCGTCGTCCTCGGCGGCGAATCCCTCGTCCCGCGTGGCGTCCTTCGCGGCCTGCACCAGGTCGATCGCCCGGTAGGGCGCCGGGGCAGCCCCGTGGATGCGGGCGTCGAGCATGCTGCGCGCGATGTCGATGATCGCGTCCCAGCTCCCGCGGTCGGGCTCCGGCCGTGGCACGACGGTGCTGCCGGACACGACGGTGGCCGCCCAGCGGATGGACTCCTCCAGGAAGTCGGCGGAGTCGAGGACGGCGTCGACCATGCCCAGCCGCAGGGCGTCCGCGGGCTTGAGCTGACGGTTGTTCTGCAGCGGGTTGCTGACGATCACCTCGAGCGCGTTGGCGGGGCCGATGAGGTTGGGCAGGAGCCACGCACCACCCCAGCCGGGGATCAGGCCCAGCGCCACCTCCGGCAGTGATATCGCCCCCGCGGCCGCCGACATCGTGCGGTAGTCGCAGTGCAGGGCCAGCTCGGTGCCGCCTCCCATCGCCACCCCGTTCACGAAGGCGAACGTGGGCACGTCCATCTCGCCGAACCGGCGCAGCACATTGTGACCGAGCTGCGAGAACTGGCGGATCACCTCGGCCTCCGCCACGGCGGCCGTGGCGGAGAGGTCGGCCCCGACCGCGAAGATGAAGGGCTTGCCGGTGACCGCGATGGCGGCGAGATCGGTCATCGCCGCCACCTCGTCGAGCGCAGCGTCCAGGGACGCCATCCCGCCGGGCCCGAAGGTGGTGGGCCGGGTGTGGTCGCGATCGTTGTCGAGGGTGATCAGCGCCATCCGCCCCGCGCCGCCCGGCATGTCGAGCGTCCGTACCCGCGCGTGCGTGACGACCTCGGCCTTCGCCGCCGTCTCGGACTCGTTGGCCTGTGCGCTCATGCCTGGCTCCCTGCGTAGTTGACGTTCTCCCAGATGACGGTCCCGCCCATGCCCAGGCCGATGCACATCGTCGTGATGCCGTACCGGGCCTGCGGATTGCGTTCGAAGTCCCGAGCGAGGTACGTCATCAGGCGGATGCCGCTGGAGGCGAGCGGGTGGCCCACGGCGATCGCGCCGCCCATCGGGTTCACCCGTGGGTCGTCGTCGGCGAGGCCGAAGTGGTCGAGGAACGAGAGGACCTGAACGGCGAACGCCTCGTTGATCTCGAACAGGTCGATGTCCTCGATGGTCAGCCCGGCGCGGGCCAGGGCCTTCTCGGTGCTCGGGACGGGTCCGATGCCCATGATCTCCGGTGCCACGCCGGCGAAGGCGAAGCCGACCATCCGCATGCGCTTCTGCAGTCCGAGCTCGTCAGCTACGCCCTCGGCGGCCAGCAGTGCCGCCGTCGCCCCGTCGTTGAGTCCGGAGCTGTTGCCCGCGGTGACCCGGCCGTGCGGCCGGAAGGGGGTCTTCAGGGCCGCCAGCCCCTCCAGCGTGGTCGACGGTCGGGGCGCCTCGTCCGCCGTCATGAGACCCCAGCCGAGCTCCGCGGACCGCATGGCGATGGGCACGAGGTCGGACTGGATCCACCCCTCGGCGTACGCGTGCGCGGTCTTCTGCTGGGAGCCCAGCGCGAAGGCGTCGGCCCGCTCCTTGGTCAGGTGCGGGAAGCGGTCGTGGATGTTCTCGGCCGTCTTGCCCATGTTGAGCGCGTCGAGGTCGACGAGTCGTTCGGAAAGGAAGCGCGGGTTCGGGTCGACCCCCTCGCCCATGGGGTGGCGGGACATGTTCTCGACGCCGCCCGCAAGGGCGACGTCGTAGGCGCCGGCCATGATGGCCGAGCCGAGCGTCGTGACGGCTGTCATCGCACCCGCGCACATGCGATCGACCGAGTAGCCGGGAACCGACTGGGGCAGGCCGGCCAGCAGGGCTGCGCTCCGGCCGATGGTCAGGCCCTGGTCGCCGATCTGCGTGGTGGCCGCCACGGCCACGTCGTCGATGCGCTCGACGGGCAGGGTGGGATTGCGTCTCAGCAGCTCGCGGAAGACCTTGACGACCAGGTCATCGGCTCGGGTCTCGGCGAACGCGCTGCCGGCCCGGCCGAAGGGGGTGCGAACCCCGTCAACGAAAACGACGTCTTGCGCGGCTCGGACCACGAGATCTCCCTGGGTCATCGGCGGACCGCTCGAACGGGCGGTCGCCGTCATATTACCCGTGGGTAACATGTCTGGCTACTCGCTAGTAACCTCGGGCTCTCGGGGCTCGGCAGCCATCGCGCGGGTCAGCAGATCGGCGGTCAGGTCGACCTGCCACGCCCGCGCCCCCATCGCGGTGAGGGCTGCCGCCACTCCCGCCCGGTCCGCCGGGTGCGGCGGATCCCAGCACAGGCGCCGCACGGCGTCGGGGGACAGCACGTTCTCGACTGGCATCGCGACCCGCTCGGCGATCGACGCCATGGCCCGGCGCGCCGCCTCGAGCCGGGCGAAGGCCTCCGGGTCGCGCTCGGCCCAGTTGCGCGGCTGGGGCGGACCGGTCGGCGGAGGTGCCGCGGGGGGCAGCTGCTCGGGGGGCAGCGCCCGGGCCGCCTCGATGGCCGCCCACCAGCGCGAGAGGTACCTCTGCGCGCCGCGGCCGTTGAACTCCTTGAGGCCGGCGAGCGCGCTCATCGACGCCGGGTCCGCCTGGGCGGCCGCGACGATGGCCGCGTCGGGGACGATGCGACCGACCGCGATATCGCGCTGTCGAGCGATCGCATCCCGCGCCAGCCACAGTTCCCGGACGACGGCCAGGGTGCGGGGCTTGCGGATGCGGTGGATGCCCGATGTCCGCCGCCACTCGTCCTCGCCCCGCTCGCGCGGCGCGAAACCGAGCAGCGACGCGAACTCCTGGCGCGCGTACTCGTCCTTGCCGGCTGCCACGAGCTCATCGGCCATGACGTCGCGTAGCTCGGACAGGAGCTCCACGTCGAGCGCCGCATACCGCAGCTGGGCGGCGGACAGCGGTCGCACGGACCAGTCGTTCGCCCCGTGGCCCTTCTCCAGCACCTCGCCGAGCTCGCTCATCACGAGTGCGGCCAGGCTGACCCGGTCCCGGCCGAGGAGTCGGCCAGCCAGCTCGGTATCGAAGAGCACGTCCGGTCGCAGTCCCAGCTCGGCCAGGCATGGCAGGTCCTGGGTGGCGGCGTGCAGGATCCACTCGACGCCCCGCGTCGCGTCCTGGATCGGGGTCAGATCCGGGGCCAGGATCGGGTCGATGAGCGCCGTGCCGGCCCCCTCACGTCGCATCTGGACGAGGTAGGCCCGCTGGTCGTACCGGTAGCCCGAGGCCCGCTCGGCGTCGAGCGCGAGCGGCCCTTGGCCCCCGCGCAGAAGCTCGGCGTACGCCACCACCTCGTCGGCGCTCGTGATCACCCGGGGCACGCCGTCCCGCGGTTCGAACGGCGCAGGTGGCGCCTGCGGCGGGGCCTGCTCGCTGTCGTCGGCGGGCTCGCTGTCGTGGGGATGCGGATCCGATGCGGTCAGGGCACTCAACTCCGGCTGCGGCGGCGGGCGGTGCCGACGTGCGTGACACCCTGGGGGAGCGGTGGGAGTCCCGCGGCCTGTGACAGCAGGTCGAGCCAGGCGGTCACGTGCGCGGTCATCGAGTCGACCGGTTCACCGGTCACGGACGACTCGACGGGGGTCCACGAGGCCCGGATCTCGACGAAGCCATCCGACGGTCGATCAGCCATGGTGCCGAAGGAGCGTCCCGACGTGCGGGTGACCGTGCCACCGAGCTGGGTGACGTGCGCACCGGCCCCGCTGATGGCCTCGTCGATCCAGCTCCAGCCCACCTCGTGCAGGAGCGGCTCGTCGACGATGTCCGCCTCGAGGGCGGCACGGACGAAGATGACCGCCCGGAAGGAGCCGTCCCACTCCTCGACTCCGTCCGGGTCGTGGAGCAGGACGAAGCGGCCGGACGACGAGGCATCGTCCGGGTCGGACGGCTCCGCGGTAAGCGCAACCGCTGCCGGCGCAAGCCGTTGGGGGGCAGGGGACTCGTCGAGGACGTATTCGGGCCTAGGCGTGACGGCCTTCACCTGCTCCAGCGCGCGCGCGAACGCGTCCGAGCCAGCAGGGACGGTTCTCACTCCTGCAGGCTATTGGCCGCCGGCGCGCAGAACCGGTGTGACGCGCCGTGGGGCATGGGACCGCATCGCCCTACTGTGGGCGCATGGCAGCCCTGCTGGCGATCCTGTCGTCGCTCATGTGGGGCACCGCCGACTTCCTCGGGGGCGTCGTCACGAGGCGGCTTCCGTCTCTCGCGGTCTACGGTCTCTCGCAGGCGGTCGGCTTCGTGTTCCTCGTCGCTGCCGCGACCGGCACCGGGTCCTGGTCGGCAGATCCGGGCTTCTGGCCGTGGGCGATCGGCGCCAGCCTGCTGGGCATGGTCTCCATGCTCGCCTTCTACGAGGCGCTGGCGATCGGGCCGATGGGTATCGTGTCGCCACTGGTGGCGCTCTCCGTCCTCGTCCCGGTCGCGGTCTCGCTCCTGCGCGGCGACCTGCCCACGTCAGTCCAGATCCTCGGAATCCTCGCGGCCGTCGTCGGCATCCTCCTGGCGAGCGGTCCGGAACTGTCGGGGGCGGAAAGCGCCCGGCCCCTGGTCCTGGCCGGCGTGGCAGCGCTCGGGTTCGGCGGCATGTTCGTCTGCATGGCAGAGGGCAGCAAGACATCCCCGCTCATGACGATGACCGGCATGCGCGTCACCACGGTGGCGATCTTCATCGTCGTGCTGGCCATCGTTCGCAACCTCGGCGGCGCGACGCCGAGGGATGCCGTGCCGCTGGCGGTGATCGGACTCTTCGACGCCGCTGCCAACGTCACCTTCGGCATCGCGACGACGATGGGGATCCTCGCGACGACCGCCGTCCTCGGGGACCTGTATCCAGTCGTCACGGCGGTGCTCGCGGCCATCCTGCTGAAGGAGCGACTGCGCGCAGTTCAGTATGTCGGGGTCGCGGCCGCGCTCGGCGGCGTGATCCTCATCAGCGTCGGGGCGTAGCACCCGGTTCCGGCGGCTGCTGCGCACCCGCGCTGGGCTCGAGGACCATCGAGATCGAGTTGATGCAGTAGCGCAGGTCGGTCGGGGTGCCGTAGCCCTCGCCCTCGAAGACGTGCCCGAGATGGCCGCCGCAGGCTGCGCACCGGACCTCGGTGCGCACCCGCCCGAGCGAAGCGTCCTCGAGGTAGACGACCGAGTCCTTGGCGAGGGGCGCGAAGAAGCTCGGCCAGCCGCAGTGGGAGTCGAACTTCTCCTCGCTGCGGAACAGCTCGGCCCCGCAGGCGCGGCACCGGTAGACGCCCTCGACCTTCGTGTCGGTGTACTCGCCGACGAACGGCGCCTCGGTGCCCGCCTCTCTCAGCACGTGGTACTCGAGGGGGGTGAGCTCGGCCTGCCAGGCTGCCTCGTCCTTCACCACGGGGAAGGACCCGCCGTCGGGCTTGCTGGCGCCGTCTCGCGCCGGGGTGCTGTGTGCCATGCCTAGACGTTAGCCGCCGTTCAGCCTTCGCGCACCGTGCGAATCCCGAGCAGCAGCCCGAAGGCCATCAGGCCGCCGCCGCTGATGGCATCGGTCCACCGCAGTGCCGTGTCGCCCATGCGGCCGCCCGCCACGCCGGCCACGCCCGCCAGGGCGAGATGGAACAGCAGCGAGCCCAGTGCGATGCCCGCGACGAAGGCGGCGGCCGACTGCGGGCTCGCAGCGACGTCAGCGGCCGCGGCACCGGAGAAGACCGCCCCCCAGGTCAGGATGGTCAGGGGGTTCGAGGCCGTCGCGATCAGCCCGGTGCGCAGGGCATGCCGGGGATCGAGCACCTCCGACTCGTCTTCGGCCCCCAGCCGAACCCGGAACGCATCCCGCAGTGTGCGGGCCCCGATGTACAGAAGCACGCCTGCGCCCAGGATGCCCAGGCCGATGCGCAACGGCGCGAACTGGAGCAGCGCTGCAGCGCCGAGCGCACCGAGCACGGCGTAGCCCAGGTCGACGGTCGCCGCGCCGACCCCGATGGCCGCGCCCGAGCGCCAGCCGTAGCGAGCGCTGGTGCGCACGCACAGCAGCCAGATCGGCCCGACATTGGCCGCCGCGAGGGCGCCGATCCCCAGACCGGCGAGGAGTGCTCCGAGCATTCGGACAGTATGGTCCTCCCGTGAGCGACATGCTGGAGACCCGCAGCACGTGGCTGAGCGATGACGAGCTCAGCACGGCGCGCGAGCGGCTGCCCATCGTCTACATCGACGCCGTCCCGGTGCGCACCGACTCGCAGGGGCAGGTGGCGTCCATCGGCCTGCTGCTGCGCGCGATGCCGGACGGCACGATCTCGCGCGCCGTGGTCTCCGGGCGAGTGCTGTACGGCGAGCGGATCCGCGACGCGCTGCTCCGGCACATCGAGAAGGACCTGGGTTCGCTCGCGCTGCCGCGGGTGCCCGTCACGCCGCAGCCGTTCACCGTGGTCGAGTACTTTCCCAGCGCGGAGGTGACCGGGTTCCACGACCCGCGACAGCACGCGGTGTCACTCGCCTTCGTCGTTCCCTGCGACGGCGACTGCAGCCCGTCCCAGGATGCGCTCGACCTCGTGTGGATCGAGCCGGCCGAGGCTGCTTCGCTGACGTTCCAGGCCGAGATGACCGGTGGCCAGGGCCGACTGGTTCGGATGGCCCTCGCGCACTGCGGCATCCTGCCCTGACGGTGCTCAGGCTCCTCGCGGCGGGAAATCCGGACGCTGCTTGACGATCTTGGCCCGGACCGCCTCGGCCAGGTCCGGTCGTGCGAAGGCTGCACGCATCTCGACGAGGGAGACGTCCACCGCCTGTGCGAGCGTCTGGCCGTCGGCGGCGAGCAGCTGCTCCTTGATCACGGCCACGGCGGTCGGCGCGCAGTTCTGCGCGATGTCGCGTCCCCAGGCGAGCGCGGCGGCCACCGGATCGTCTGTGACGCGTTGGACGAGTCCGATCTCGAGCGCTTCGTCAGCCGTGAGCGTGCGACCGGTCAGCAGGAGGTCGGTTGCGTGCGCGAGGCCCACCAGGCGCGTCAGGAGCCAGGCCGAGCCGTACTCCGCGATGAGCCCCAGGCGGCTGAACGAGGTGCTCAGGGTCGCCGTGGGATGGGCGAAGCGGGCGTCCGCGCTGATGGCCAGGACGAAGCCGATGCCGGCGCATGGTCCGTTGATGGCGGTGGCGACGGGAGTGCCGATCCGCAGGGCGACGGTGGGAAGGGAGTCGATGTCCTGCCCGTCGAGATAGCCGTTGAGGGCATCGGCTCCCTCGGCGAGGACGGACAGGTCCGCGCCGGAGCAGAAGCCCCGCCCCGCGCCCGTGACGACGATCGCCCGCACCGCGGGATCGGCATCGGCTTCGCGCAGAAGGCGCGCGTACACGGCGCCCATGCCGGGCACGAGCGCGTTGAGACGCTCCGGCCGGTTGAGCGTGATCAGGGCGATCCCGTCGAGCACCTCGTACCGCACGGTCTCGGACAGGTCGGTTCCGCTCGTGTGGCTCATGGTCATCGATGCACCGTCTGGACCTACGCTGGCTGCTCGTACGGATCGATGCCGAGAATGGTCTCGTCCTCGGGAGTCAGGTCCTTTGCCGGCGAGTCGAACTGGTCGCGAAACGGATCTGCGCGTGCCACGTCGCTCTCGTCGTCGAGGTAGGACGTGTCATCGAGGTCGGAGGGGTCGACGACGTGCATGGCCGCCTGCTCTGCGGTCACCCACGGCGCCGGTGTGAGTCCGCCCGAGTGCATGGGGTCGTCGCTCGCGTCCTCGGCGTCCTCCATGGCGAGGACGTCTTCGATGTCCTCGAGCGGGTAGGGGAGATCGACCGAGCCCTCGCCGCCCCCGCCGTTGAGTGCGTTGTGCGTGGCCTCTGCCTCCATGATCATCGTGAGTCGTTCGGCCTGGTCGGCCGCGTCGCCCGCGGCGTCGATCCCGTGGGTCGTGGCATGGGCAACCTCGCGCGGGGATGCCGCACCGGCAACCTTCTCGCTCATCGTGATCACCTCCCTGAACCCGTGACCGGCTATCCGATCACCACCACAGTAACGCGCCGAACCACCGGACGCCTTGGAAGTTCTCGGGACGTAGGTACTTGACTTTTGCGGCGACGCGGATCACTGACCCGTCCCGATGTGTAAGGCTGTCTCCCATGACCGCCCTCCCGGACAACACCTTCGACCAGCGCCTGCTGATCGACCTGCAGCCCGTCGTCGAGCGCGAGCTGAATCGCCACCTGAGCACGGCCAGGGAGTGGTTCCCGCACGAGTACGTGCCGTGGAGCGAGGGTGAGGACTTCTCCGGACCGCTCGACGGGCGCGAGTGGGAGCCGGGTGAGCAGCGGTTCAGCGACGTGGCGCGGACCAGCCTGATCATCAACCTCCTGACGGAGGACAACCTGCCCAGCTACCACTACGAGATCGCCACGATCCTGGGCCGCGACGGTGCCTGGGGCCAGTGGGTGGGTCGCTGGACGGCAGAGGAGGGCCGGCACAGCATGGCCATCCGCGACTACCTGCTCGTCACCCGCTCCATCGATCCCATCGCCATGGAACGCGCGCGGATGATCCACATGAACGAGGGATTCCGCGCGATCCACCCCGGGGTGCTCGCGGGGCTGTCGTATGTCTCCTTCCAGGAGCTGGCGACACGCGTGTCGCACCGGAACACCGGCGCGGCCACCGGGGATCCGATCGCCGAGCAGCTCTTCGCCCGCATCGCGCTCGACGAGAACCTGCACATGATCTTCTACCGCAACGTGATCGAGGCGGCCTTCGACCTCGCACCGGACGAGACGATGGCGGCTGTCACGGCGTCCGTGCGCGATTTCGCGATGCCGGGGCACGGGATCGAGGGCTTCGGTCGCAAGGCCGTCGAGATCGCCGTCGCGGGCATCTACGACCTCAGGCAGCACCATGACGAGGTCGTCATGCCCGTGCTGCGCAAGTGGCGCGTGTTCGAGCGCGAGGACTTCGGTGCGGCGGGCGAGCAGGCCCGCGCTGAGTTGTCCGAGCTCATGGACGGCATGTCCGCCGCCGCTCTCCGGTTCGAGGACAGACGCGACGCGCTCAAGGCCCGGCTGGAGGCTCGCAGCTGAGCGACCCGACCCAAGGAGGTGTCAGTGGAGGACCCGGACTCCGTGAACCTGCGGATGTGGAACGAGCGTGCGCCCGTCCACGCCGCCTCGCCGGACTACGCATTCGATCGGTTCGTGGCCGACCCTGACTACATCAGCGACGTGGTGCGCTTCGACCTTCCCCGCCTCGGCGATGTCCGTGGACTGGTCGGCGTGCACCTGCAGTGCCACATCGGCACCGACACGCTGTCGCTCTCCCGGCTCGGGGCGTCCATGACGGGCCTGGACTTCTCGCCGGCGGCGCTGCGCGAGGCGCGCCGTCTCGCGGAAGGCGCGAACGCCGACCTCAGGTACGTGCAGGCCGACGCTTACGCGGCGGTCGACGCGCTGGGTGCGGGGGAGTTCGACCTCGTGTTCACCGGGATCGGCGCACTGTGCTGGCTTCCCGACATTCGGCGATGGGCGAGCGTGGTGAGCGAACTGCTCCGGCCGGGCGGACGGCTCTTCCTGCGGGAGGGGCATCCGATGCTCTGGGCCATGGACGATCACCACGACGACGGGACGCTGGTGGTCACCTACCCGTACTTCGAGACCGCTGAGCCCCTTGTGTTCGACGAGGAGGGGACCTACGTGCGGACGACGGCCGAGCTCGTCAACACGGTCAGCCACTCCTGGAATCACGGCGTCGGCGAGATCATCACGGCGGTGCTCGAAGCCGGCCTCGTCCTGACGTCATTCGTCGAGCACGACAGCGTCCCGTGGAACGCCTTCGACGAGGGGGCCATGGAGGACGTCGGCGGCGGAGAGTGGCGGCTGCGCGACCGACCCGAGCGCCTTGCCCACAGCTACACGCTCCAGGCTGTCAAGCCCGCTGGCTGACGATCCACGCGGTCACTGCATCGGCCAGCACCTCCAGCGGGAGCGCCCCGGCCAGCATCATCGCGTCGTGGAACTCCTTGATGTCAAAGTCCCCGGCGAGCTCGGCCTCGGCCACGGCCCGCAGGCGCTGGATCTCGAGTCGTCCGGTCATGTACGACAGGGCCTGTCCGGGATAGGCGATATAGCGGTCGATCTCGGCTTCGACATCGATCGGAGCGACGGGCGTGTTCTCGAGGAGGTAGTCGACGGCCTGCTGCCGGGACCAGCCGAAGGCGTGCAGCCCGGTGTCGACCACGAGTCGCGCGGCCCGCCACGCGTCGGCCGAGAGCATGCCCATGCGCTGCAGGTCGGAGGAGTAGAGCCCCATCTCGTCGGCAAGCCGCTCCGAGTACAGGCCCCAGCCCTCGACGTACGCGGTGAACAGCGACAGCCGCCGGATCATCGGCAGGCCGGGGACCTCGAGTGACAGCGAGATCTGGAAGTGATGCCCCGGCACCGCCTCGTGGAAGGCCACTGACTCCAGGTCGAAGGAGGTGCGCTCGCCCGGCTGGCTGACGTTCGTGTAGTAGGTGCCGGGCCGGGAACCGTCCAGCGCCGGAGGCATGTAGTAGGCGGGAGGAGCACCCTCCGCCTCCAGCTCGGGAATCGCCTCGAGGGCGCAGACCGCGGTCGGCAGCGTGCCGAACCAGTCGGCCGACGCGGCCTCAGCGCGGCGGACCGCGGTCTCCGCGGCGTCGAGGATCTCCTGCTCGCTGGTCCAGCGCAGCGACGGATCCTCCTGCAGGTGCGCGAAGATTCCCGGCACGTCAGACAAGCCGAACAGCCGCTCTCCGAGCTCTCGGAACTCCGCATGGACGCCCGCCACGAGATCCAGCCCGATGGCGTGCAACTCCTCTGGCGTGCGAAGCGTCGTCGTGTGCACCTCGACCAGGCCGCGATACCGCTCGAGTCCGCCCGGCAGGTGCACGAGGCCGACCTGCACTGCATCCCGGCCCGACGGCAGCACGTCAGCGACGAGGGCGTCCCGGTAGGCGCGAAAGGCCGGGTTGACGACCTCGTCGATGGCGGCGGCGACATCTGCGCGCCAGGCTTCGGCGGCCGACCAGTCATCGGGAGCGGCGACGGCCAGCGGGCTGGGGTCAGCGGCCAGGAAGCGGTCGATCTGCGAGACCGCCATCTCGACGAGGTGCGCGACCGGGGTGAGGCCCTTCTCGCGGCCGGCGGCGAGCCGCTCCAGGGACTGGGCCAGGTAGCGCGGGATCTCGCCCAGCCGGGCCAGGTAGTCCGCCGCCTGCTGCTCGTCCGTGACGACGACCATCCTCAGGTAGGCGATGAGGATCGACGACGGCGACACGGGGAAGGCGGCCACGGTGAACTCGGGGAGCTCGGCCGCTGCGGCAAGGTCGGAGTAGCGCGTCTGCGCGATGATCACTGCTCGGGTCAGCGCGTCCGGCTCGTCCAGCGCCGCCGTGTCGACCGCGAGCGCCTCGTCACGGATGCCGCTGCGGACCGTCGCCTGCTCGCGCTCATGGGCCGCGGACAGGTCGGCCAGTGCGGCGTCGTACTCGCGGAACCCCAGGAGGCTGGCATCCAGAGGCTCGGACGCCAGAAGGAGGCGCAGCAGTCGCTCCGCCAGCGATGCGATCGTCGGGTCGGTCTGCGCTGAAGTCATGGCGGACACCGTAGGGCCTGCGACGGCTCGGCGCGAGGGTCCCTCCCGGATACCCTGAGGCGATGCATGCCGGGGATGAGACTGCGCCTGCGCAGCCCAATGACGATGACCTCGTCTCGCTGCCGTACGCGCTCGAATGGCAGCGCGAGCACGTCGAGGGACGCGGCAATCCGGTGGCCGGACTCATCCTGGAGGCCGTGCTCGACGACGTGCAGGCGGGTGGCCCGCTGGCCGGGATCCTGCCCACGATCGTTCGCTTCGGGGATCATCCGTCGCTTCGCGTGCTCGCGGCCGTGCATCGACTGGCGCTCGAGCGACGCGCGTCCGGCGTCGCCGTCCACCTGCCGACGCTGGGCGGCACGCCCCCGCACGGTGCCGACGGTGCGGCCCGCTTCCGCTCGGCTGTCGTCTCCGCCCTGATCGAGCACCAGGGGACGCTGCGCGCCAGCCTGGACCGGATCCCGCAGACCAACGAGACCGGCAGGGCCGCCCTGCTGCGCTGCGCCCTGTCTCGACTCGACCCCACGGTCCCGGTCCGCCTGTGCGAGGTCGGCGCGTCCGCCGGCCTCAACCTGCGCGCCGATCACCTGCCCGGACTGCCGGGCTTGGAGAGGGGTGTGCTCCCACCCGTCCGGGATCGGTTGGGGTGCGACCTGAATCCCATCGACCCGACGACCACCGAGGGGCGGGTGACCCTGTCCTCGTACGTATGGGTCGACGACGTCGAGCGTTTCCAGCGACTGGGCCGAGCCCTCGAGGTCGCCTCCCGGGTCCCCGCCACGGTTGTCACCATGGAGGCGACGGAGTTCCTCCACGGCCTGACCTTGGAGCCGGGGTGCATGACCGTCGTGTGGCACAGCGCGTTCCTCCTCTACCTGCCCCTGGCCGCTCGGATCCGACTGCTCGAGGCGATCGACCGGCTCGGGGTGCGCGCCGCTCCCGCCAGGGGACTCGCCCACGTCGCATGGGAGTGGTCCGGCCCATCGCCGACCCGGTCTCCGGACTTCGCCCTCGAGATGCGCACCTGGACGGGAGCGGCGGACGACGGGGTGATGCACGTCGTCGCCACGGGCGACAGCCACGGCCGCCGGGCCGAGCTTGCTCACGGGTGAACGACCGGCAGGGGAGTCCACCGTAGGGTGCGGGAATGGAGACCCCCATGGGCACGCGACGCCTGTTCGACCTGAGCCACACCATCGAGGCCGGAATGGTCACGTACCCGGGACTCCCCGCGCCGGTCATCTCCGAGTTCCTCACGCGGCCGGCCTCACGCGCGCTCTACGCCGAGGGCACCGAGTTCTCGATCGGATCGGTGTCGATGGTCGGCAATACCGGGACCTATCTGGACAGCCCCTTCCACCGGGACGCCGATGGCGCCGATCTCTCTGAGCTGAGCCTGGAGCAGCTCTGCGGGATTCCGGCCGTCCGGATCGACCTGACCGGCCTGACGGCTCGCGGCATCGGACCGGGCGACCTGGCCGGCCGAGAGGTGGCCGGCATGGCCGTTCTCCTGCACACGGGCTGGGACCGGCACTTCGGTCGGCCGTCCTACGCCGTCGATGCCCCGTTCCTGACCGGCGCCGGCGCCCTCCTCCTGGTCGCGGGGGGTGCGGTGCTGGTCGGCATCGACTCGGTCAACATCGACGAGGTCGTGCCGGGCGGCCCTCGCCCGGCTCATACCGAACTGCTCCGGGCGGGAATCCCGGTCGTCGAGCACCTGACCCGGCTGGGCGACGTGCCCGAGGCCGGCGCGTGGTTCACGGCGGTGCCCCCGAAGGTGGCAGGCCTGGGCACGTTCCCTGTTCGGGCGTTCGCCGAGGTGCGTCAACCGACGTGAGATAGCCGACGCGCGATAGCCGACCCTCAGTCCGGCTCCGGAATGCCGAGGTCCGAGGCGAAGGCGCGGGCCACGGACCGCACGGCATCGAGCGCGGCATCCGTGCACGCCATCGGTCCGGTCGTCAGGCGCGACTTGGCGAGCTTGCTGCCGTGCCCGTCCACGACCAGCGGATGGTGCAGGTACGAGGCCGAGGCGACGGACGGGCAGCCCAGGGCGGGCGCGAGAGAGCACTGCACGCCGCTGGACTCGAGCAGGTCCATTCCCCTGACGACGTGGGTCGTCCCCAGATCGTGGTCGTCGACGATCGACGCGAGGTGGTAGGACGGCAGCCCGTCGCGACGCCACACGATGACGTCCGAAGGAGTTGACGCACCTGTGCTCACCCGCGCGCGAAGTGCCGTGCGCCCGTCGACCAGGTCCAGCCCCCGGCTTGCGCAGTCCCGTACGCACCCGGGGGACTGCGCCTGCGCGAGGTCCCGGCGCGAGCACTCGCAGACATAGACCGGCAGATGCGACTCCTGGAGCACCTGCAGGCGTTCGCGGTAGTGGGCGGTGCGGTTCCGCTGCGAGTGGGACCGCTCGAAGTCGTCGACGTCGCTCGGTCCGGACTGCCACTCGATCCCGAGCCAGTCCAGTACGCGGAAGACGTCCTCGGCGTACTCGCGCCGGTACCGTGCGGCATCCGCGTCGTCGATGCGCAGCGCGAGTCGCCCGCCGTGCGCGGCCGACAGCCAGGCGACCAGCAGGAAGTTGACCGCGTTGCCGGAGTGCAGGAAGCCGCTCGGCGTGGGCGCGAGCCGGGTGATCACGACCCGGTGCCCTCGGCAGACGCCTCCCGCTTCGCATCGCGCGCGTAGATGTCGACGTACTGCTGGCCACCCTGCGCCAGGAGGGCGTCGCGGACCGCGTCGGTCAGTTCCTGGGGCGACATGCTGCGTGCGTCGAGTGGCAGGGCGGGGGAGAGGCGGACCTGGACGGGCACCCGACCGCGGCGTGCCCTGCCGTAGGAGGTGGTTATCGCATGGACGGGAACGTCGGGGTTCGACTGCAGCAGTGGCACCAGCACGCGCTTGTGCAGTCGGTGCAGCCGGGTCGGGTCGGGGGAACGGGTGCCCTCCGGATACAGGCCGAGCTTGCCGCCGTCGGCCAGCGCACGGCGCGCCATGTCCATCGCCCAGGCGGTGGACTCCTCGTCACCGCGGCGCAGCGGTATCTGCCCCATCAGGCGGAAGAAGACGGCACCGCGGCGTTCGAACACCTCGACCTTCGTGAACGCCGTGATCCGCCACCAGTGGCTCATGACTGCGACGACCGGGTCCAGCGCGGAGATGTGGTTGCCCGCGAGGATCGCAGCTCCGGGCGCGACGTTGTCCGAGCCCTCGACGCTGACGTGCCAGCGCAATCGAAGGACGCGAAGGGCAGCGATGGTCAGCCAGTACGTGCGTGCTCGTCCCGGGCGTCCTATCCGGACTCCGGGATAGATAGCCCGACCGGCGCGCAGGGCCTCGTCATAGGTGCGGGCTGTTGGGTCCATGGCTCAATCATCGGGGTGGGTCGACCCCCGCGCATCGTCGGCCTCGCTCAGGCGTGGGGCGATGCGGCAGTGGCACGTGCCGAGATCCACGCCGGCACGTCGGCGGGCTGCATCGGCCGGGACCAGAGGTAGCCCTGCGCGAGCCCGGCCCCGAGGCGCTGGAGGGTTCGAAGCTGCGCCTCGGTCTCGACACCCTCGGCGATGACCGTCATGCCGAGGGCCCGCGCCATGCCGATGATCGCCTCGACGAGGGGCCTGGCGGAGGGATCGCCTCCGCCGAGGTCCTCGACGAAGGAGTGATCGATCTTGATCGTGCTGACCGGCAGCGACTTCAGGTAGCTGAGGGACGAGTACCCGGTCCCGAAGTCGTCGATGGCGAGCTGCACGCCGAGCGACCGGATGCCCAGCATGGCCTCCACCATGCGGTCGACGTCGTCCATGAGGACCGATTCGGTGATCTCGAGGCGGATGTGCGACGCGGGCAGCCCCGTCGCGGCGAGCGCAAGCGCGATCACCGAGATCAGGTCGGGGGACAGCAACTGCCGGGCGGACAGGTTCACGGCGATCCACAGGTCCTCGGCGCCGGCGACCTCCCGACGCCACTGCGCCGCCTGCGCGGTCGCCTGCTCGATCACCCACGTGCCGAGCGGGATGATCAGCCCCGTCTCCTCCGCGACCGGCACGAACCGATCGGGCGTCAGGAGCCCGAGCTGCGGATGCTCCCACCTGACGAGCGCCTCGAACCCCACGGGACTCCCGTCCCTGATGTCGACCACCGGCTGGTAGACGACCCGAAGCTCGCCCCGCTCCAATGCGGACCGCAGCCCGTTCTCGACGTCCAGGCGCGCCGCTGCCTGGTCGTGCATCGCCTCGTCGAACACCACCGCGCGATTGCGGCCCCCCGCCTTCGCGCGGTACATGGCGGCATCCGCATCCCGCAGGAGGGTCTCGGCATCGGTGCTTCCGGCCGCGATCGCGATGCCGATGCTCGCCGTCACGGTGACCGGCCTGCCCTCGAACTCGAACGGCTCGCGCAGCACGTCGGCCACGCGCTCCGCGAGGCCGTCCACGTCCTCGCCGCGGACGTCGTCGCAGACGATCACGAACTCGTCCCCGCCGAACCGCGCGAGCGTGTCGCCGGGACGCACCACGGCGCTCAGGCGGCGGGTCAGCTCGATCAGCAGGCTGTCGCCGGCCGCGTGCCCGAGGCTGTCATTGACGACCTTGAACAGGTCGACGTCCAGGAACAGCACCGTCACGCGACCGGTGAGCCGCACCCCGCGGGCCAGCGACTGCCCGATGCGATCGGCGAGGAGGGCGCGGTTGGGCAGCCCGGTAAGGGGGTCGTGCAGGGCCTGGTGCTCCTTCTCCCGCGACATCTGCGCGGCTCGCTGCACGGCCAGCAGCGGAAGCAGGAGCAGGGGAAGCAGGGTCCACGCATAAGGCCCGGAGACCAGGACGATCGCGATCAGCGGCGACAGCGCGAGGACTGCGGCGGCGGATGCGGTGTAGAACCAGAACTCCTCCGAGAAGGAGTCCCACCACGTCTCGTCGTCCGTGGACGCAAGCCCGGCCACCAGCCCGAGGTTGACCAGGTGGTACACCGCCCACGAGCCCACGATCCAGCCGAGATCGGAGACGGCCAGGTCGACGTGCGGCGCCAGCGGCGTCCCGACGTCGCCGAAGGCGACGATCACGAGCCACGCCGCGGTCACGCTGATCGAGTACTGCCCGACGTTGAACAGGACCTTCCACAGCGGCTTGCGCTGAAGCACCTCGGAGAGGATGACGGCCCCCGCATACAGCAGCAGAGCGGGCGGCAGCCCCCACACGTACATCACGGCGAAGACGAACGCGAGCGAGATGGACACGGGATTGCCGTCCAGGCGCGACATGACGATGGGCCGCAACTCGCTGAGCAGCACGACGGCGACCACCATGGCCAGGGGTGCGCCCATCGCCTCGAAGTCGTCGGGGCTCAGCCCGAGCACGGCCCACGCCACCAGGCCCCACCCGACCCACGTGCAGGCCTGCCAGGTGATGGCGAACATCGTCGGGCGCGTCAGCGACGGGTGCGTCGGACGGGGGTGCGCTGATGTCTGTGCCATCCGGAGCCTCCCCACGGCCGTCCCTCACGGGTAGGTATCGGACGGCCGCCCTCACATCGGAGTGCTGCGCTCGACGCCGTCCGTCTCGTCCGTCTCGTCCGCCACGCTCGTCCGGTTGCGCCCGGAGTTCTTCGCGCGGTAGAGCGCGCGGTCGGCGCGGGACAGGAGCACGTCGACCGCCTCCGTGCCGTCGCGGTTGCCGGCGATCCCGGTGCTGACGGCGATGCCCGTGCTGACCGCGACGTGGGGCGAGACGGGGACGCCTGCGACGGCGACGGCGTCGAGCCGGGTGCGAATTCGCTCCACCACGCTGCGGGCCTGGTCGACGGTCGTGGCCGGCATCAGCAGCGCGAACTCGTCGCCACCGATCCGGGCCACGAGATCCACCTCTCGAATGCTCTCGGTGGACGCCCGCGCGACCGAGATGATGGCCCGGTCGCCCGCCGCGTGGCCGAGGTTGTCGTTGATCGCCTTGAGATTGTCGACGTCCATCAGGGCGATGGCCAGGGCGTTGCCGTGCCGGTTGTCGCGCCGGAGCTCCCGCGTCGCTATCTCGAGGAACGTCCTGCGGTTCGCGATGCCGGTCAGGTCGTCGGTCACGGCCTGACGATGGATGTCGTCCTCGAGACGCTTGCGCTCCGACACGTCGCGGGCGATCCCCCAGAGCTCGATGACGTCCGCGTGCGGGTTGTGCACGAACCGGGAGACGACGTCGGTCCAGACCGTCGTGCCGTCCCGGCACGGCTGCTCGACCTCCTGCCGGAAGAACTGCTCGTACGACTCGGTCCCGGCGCGCAGGCCCGCGACCTGGGCGCGCACGAAGTCGGAGAAGGAGAGTCCCTCGCGTGGAGAGGTCGGCGCCTCGGCCGGCACCGACATGACCTCGTCCGGTGTGAACCCGAGCAGGGCCTCTACGGACGGACTCACATACGAGTAGGCGAGGGTCTGCGTGTCGAGGGTCCACACGACGTCATGCATCCCCTCGGTGAGGATCCGGTAGCGGCGCTCGGTCTCGAGCAGCGCGGCCATCGCCGCCTCGTCGCGCATCGGCTGGTCGATCCCGGACATCGATGGCATGCGCCGATAGTGCGCCGCTCAACGGCCCTGATGCAAGCGCAGACACCGCCCCTGTGGACGGCTAGATGCAGAACTCGTTCCCCTCCGGGTCGGCCATGGTCACCCAGGAGTGCGGTCCCTGGCGACCCTCGTGCAGGACCGTGGCGCCCCGGTGGACGAGTGCTGCGCGCATCGCCTCGACGTCGGCGTCGCCGGTGCGCAGGTCGAGGTGGACCCGGTTCTTGACGGACTTGGCCTCGGGTACCAGCTGGAACAGGATGCGGGGCGCGCGGACACCATCCGGCGGATTGATGGCCGCGCCGGCTCGCCACACGAGGTGCCCGCGCCGCTCGATCGCCTCGTCCGCACGTGCGTGCCCCTCGTCGATCATCCGGCGGATGAACGCGTCGTCCTGCTCCTCCACTGCCCAGCCCAGCGTCTCGGCCCACCAGTCGGCCAGGCCGTGCGGATCCGAGGAGTCGACCGTCACCTGCACCGTGAGCGCCATGCGCCCACGCTATTCGAGCCCCCGACCGGTCTCAAGGACTGACTAGGGGGTTTCCAGGTCACGTCGATCGAAGCGCATCGCCCCGAGCAGGACCAGGCCGGCCGCGATGGCCGTCAGGACGATCAGCGGGACCCAGTCCATGTCCGCGGCGGGCAGCTTGGGCACATGGACGAACGGGGACGCGTTCATCACCCACGTCGGCCACTTGAGCATCGCGCCGATCTCGCCGACCAGGAGGAAGGCCACGATGAGGGCCCACGCGAGATAGGTGAGCCGGGGCAGTGCGCCGACCAGCGCAACGGCTACCCCGGTCATGGTCCAGATCGCGGGGAGATAGGCCATCGACGCCCCCACGTTGGCCCAGAAGCCGGCGGTGGAGCCGGTGGCCGCAGCGTTCGCGAGGCTGAACGCGACGCCCTGCACGAGGCACAGCAGCGCAGTGCCGGCGATGGCGATGATGACGTGGCTGCCGAGATAGGCGTACCGCGACACTGACGTCGCGAGCACAGGTTCGGCGTGCCCGTCGGCCTCCTCCGTGCCCACGTGCCGTGCTACGGCGATGCCGTAGCAGGCGGTGACGAAGGCGATGATGCTGAACTCCATCGCGATGAACGCGTCGATGAGGACGTCGGTGCCTCCGAGGGACGTGATCATCTGCTCGGCCTGGGGACTGTCCATCATGGCGCTCAGGTCCGAGACGATGCTGCCGACGATGGCGCTCAGGATGACGTAGGCGACGACCCAGCCCAGCAGGATCCCGCGCTGCAGCCGCCACGCGAGCGCCCACGGGGTGCCGAGCCAGCCGACTGCGTGCGCCGGCCCGACCCGGTCCGGCAGCAGTCCGGACCCGAGGTCGCGGCGTGACGACACGACGAGGGCAGCCCACCCGACGACGACGCTGAACAGGACGGACAGGCCCAGGATCGCGAAGTGGTCGCCTGCATAGGGACGCACCTGCTGGCCCCAGCCGATGGGGGACAGCCAGGACCAGACGGCTGGCGCCTCGGCGCTCCCGGTCGCGTCGCCGAAGGCGCGCAGCAGGTATGCGGCGCCGACGACGCCGAGGCCGATGGCGGTCGCGGTGCGCGAGGACGACGTCAGCTGCGCGCACATCGCTCCGATGGCCACGAAGGCAGTCCCGGTGGTCGCCCACGCCAGCCCGAAGGCCCAGGACCCGGCGGCCGGCAGCCCCACGGCGGTCAGGCCGATCGCGGAGAGGATGCCGATGCCCAGCATGGCGATGGTGGCGACGATGACGGCCGACGCGAGGGCCGCCCAGGCACCGACGACCGTTGCGCCCAGCAGTTCCGTTCGCCCGCGCTCCTCGTCGGCCCGGGAGTGGCGGATCACCAGCATCACCGAGAGAACCGCGATCAGCGTCGCGCCGAAGGCGCCGAGCTTCAGCAGGGACAGCTCGCCGAGCGATGTGGGATCCCAGATGCGTCCGTACATGGCGACGGCGACGGGCACGTCGTTGATGCTCGACGCCGCGGTGATGCGGGTCGCGTCGTCGGGATAGAGCGCCATCGTCGCGGAAGCCGACGAGACCGTCATGAGGACGAAGATGCCCACCCAGACCGGCAGCAGGACCCGATCCCGGCGCAGTGCAAAGCGGGTCAGCGTGACCGTGCCCGCGAGGCGGTTCATGGCATCGCATCCGTCGAATAGTGCTCCAGGAAGATCTCCTCCAGCGTCGGTGGCGAGGTCGTCAGGCTGGTGACGCCCGCGGCGGAGAGCACGCGCAGCAGCGGGTCGAGCGCGCCCGGCTCCACGCGACAGGCGAGCTTCGTGCCGTCGAGCCGGACATCGCTCAGGCCGACGATGGCACCGAGTCCGGCCGGCACCGAGGCCAGCTGGGCGGACACCGAGGTGAGGGTCAGGTGGCGCATCTCAGCGAGCGTGCCCGTCTCGACGATCCGGCCCGCCCGGATGATGCTCAGGCGGTCCGAGAGTGCCTCGGCCTCGGCCAGGATGTGGCTGCTCAGCAGGACGGAGCGACCGTCTCCTCGCCAGTCCCGGATCACCTGGCGGAACGCCGACTCCATGAGGGGGTCGAGGCCCGAGGTCGGCTCGTCGAGCAGCAGCAGGTCGACGTCCGACGACATCGCCGCGATCAGGGCGACCTTCTGGCGGTTGCCCTTCGAGTAGGCGCGTGCCTTCGTGGTCGGATCGAGGTCGAACAGCTCGATCAGGTCCTCGCGCCGGGTCGGGTTGAGGCCTCCGCGCAGCCGGCCGAGCAGGTCGATCACCTCGCCGCCGGTCAGGTTCGGCCACAGTGAGACGTCGCCGGGAACGTACGCAAGCCGACGATGCAGCGCCACGCGGTCCCGCCACGGGTCCATGCCGAGGACCGTGGCCGATCCCGAGTCGGCGCGCAGCAGCCCGAGCAGGCAGCGAAGGGTCGTCGTCTTACCCGATCCGTTCGGCCCGAGGAAGCCGTGCACCTCACCGGCGGCGACCGTCAGCGTCAGGCCGTCGAGGGCCCGCGTCCTGCCGAAGGTCTTGACAAGGTCCGTGACAACGATGGCAGCGTCCACGCCCTTCACGGTACGTCCCGAGCGGTGTCCGATGCCACCGACACGGCGGGCCTCGCAGCACGTCCCGGCCGAGCGCCGCCCTCAAGTGGACAGCCGTGGCAGAGGTGGAATGCTCGGCAGGGCGCGGTCGCCACGCCGTGCGCCTACCCACCGGGAGTCCCATGCCCTCCGGCCCTCCGCCGTTACGCCGCCAGCAGGCCGAGGCGCTGGCGGCTATCAGCGGCGCCTGGCGCGGCGGCGCCCATGCGGCATGGGTCGTGCTGCCTCCGGGGGGTGGCAAGACCCGGGTCGGGCTCGAGTCCGTCGCCCTGCATCCCGATCCCGCCGTGGTGCTGGCCCCGAACACGGCGGTGCAGTCCCAGTGGATGGCACAGGCGCAGTCCTTCGGGCTACGCGTGGGCGACCGGCATGACCTCGCGTCGGGTATCTCGGTGTTGACGTACCAGTCGGTGGCGCTCTTCACCACGGACGACGACGACGTGGAGCGGGTGGGTGCCGAACGCCGTCACATCGACCGACTGCACCCGAATGCGCTGGACCTGGTGGATCGACTGGCCGCCCTCGGCCCGCTGACGCTGGTACTCGACGAGTGCCACCACCTGCTCGACGTCTGGGGCGAGCTGCTTGCTGAGGTTCTCGACCGGCTCCCGCAGGCCCGGATCCTCGCGCTCACCGCGACCCCGCCGGAGGCACTGGCTGCCGACGAGGCCGAACTCGTCGAACGTCTCTTCGGCTCGATCGTCTACACGGCGAGCATCCCCGGCTTCGTCCGCGACGGGCACCTCGCGCCGTTCCGCGAGCTGGTCGCCTTCACGGTGCCCACCGCTGGGGAGGCGGAGTACCTCAGCGGCACCGCGCTGAGGTTCGCCCAGATGCGCAGCGACCTGATGACGCCGGACCTGACGTCTGTGGGGTTCCTCGCCTGGCTCGACGAGCGGTTCGTGCGGCGGGTGGCCGTCGGCGCCCGGTCCGTCGAGGACACCACGGCCGTCTCGTGGCAGCAGGTCGTCAAGAGCGCTCCCGATCTCGCCGACGCGGCCCTGCGCGCCCACCATGCCGGCCTGATGGCGCTGCCGACCGGGGCCAGGATCCGCGAGCAGCATCGAGCCGCGATGGACGGCGACGACTGGAGCCTGCTGATCGACGACTTCATCCGCGGCGTCCTGCTCGACTCCACGGATCCGCGCGACCGGGAGGTGCTCGAGCGGATCCGGGAGGCGGTGCCCGGGATCGGCCTGCGGCTGACGCGCCACGGCCTGGCCAAGGCCACCAGCCCGGTCGATCGCGTCGTTGCGCGGTCCGCCGGCAAGGCGGTGGCGACCGTCGAGATCGCCGACCTGGAGTGGGGCGCGCGCGGAGACGGCCTGCGAATGCTCGTCCTGTGCGACTTCGAGCGGGCCTCGCCCCAGGTCCCGGAGGGGCTCGTGGGGGTGATCGAGCCGGAGGAGGGCTCCGCCCGAGGCGTGCTGCGTCGACTGACGGCTGACCCGCTCACCCGTGGCCTGCAGCCCGTGATGGTGACCGGTCGCTCCGTGGCCTGCGGTCGTGACACGGCACCGTTTCTGATCGGCTGGCTCAGGGACCAGGATCCCGGCCTCGACATCCGTGCGGATGACGGCGACGGCTGCTCGGAGATCGTCGGAACCTGGGACTCGCGCAGATGGGTCCCACTGCTGACCCGCTGGTTCGAGGACGGCCGGGGCCGGGCGCTGATCGGAACCCGGGCGCTGCTGGGCGAGGGCTGGGACGCGCGGCGGATCAACGTCCTCGTCGACCTCTCGTCGGCGACCACGCCGATGGCGGTGACCCAGACGCGTGGGCGCGCGCTGCGCACCGACCCGCAGGACCCGGCGAAGGTGGCGCACACCTGGACGGTCGTCTGCATAGCCGACGGCCATCCGCTCGGCGACCGCGACTACCACCGGTTCGTCCGCAAGCACCACGGCTTCTTCTCGGTCACGGAGGACGGCCTCATCACCGATGGCGTCGCGCATGTGCATCCCGACCTGACCGCGTTCGCGCCTCCGTCGCTGGAGGATCGGGCGATCATCGCGCAGGACCTGCGGGCCGCCGCCCTCGACCGCGACCGGACGCGCGAGCTGTGGCAGGTCGGGCAGCCGTACGCCGACGAGCCGGTCGCCGACATCCGCGTGCGCGCTGACCGCAGCCTCGGGCTCGACCTCACGGCCCTGCGGCCCGGAAGCTCCGTCGCCTCGATCGCCCAGGTGGCCGGGGGTGGCCAGCTGCGGCTGCGACCGGGCTGGAGCCGGGCCCTTGCCCAATGGCTGACGGGGCGGACGGGCGCCGACGGGGATGCGGCGCAGACCGGCACGCTGGCCGCGTTCGCAGCGGCGGTGGCGGACGGGCTGCGCTCGGCCGGCCATGCCACGGAGGGATCCGGGCAGGTGCGCATCGCCCCGACGGCGGCCGGGAGCTACCGGATCTGGCTCCAGGATGTGCAGGAGGATGTGTCGCGAGTGTTCGCGGACGCCCTCGACGAGGTGCTCTCGCCCCTGGGCTCACCCCGGTACCTCGTGCCCCGTTACACGATCCCCGAGCCGGCCACGCCCGCCGAGGCCCGTCGCCTTGCATGGCGCAAGATGTGGCACCTGCCCGTGCCCGCCACCGTCGTCTGGCACGCCGTGCCGAGCTCGGTCGCCGGGCACCGCGCGCAGGCCGACGCGTTCGCCGATGCATGGAACCGCTGGGTGTCCCCGGGGCACGCCGTCTTCGCCGGCTCTCCCGAGGGGGCCGGAGTCCTCGCCTCGCAGCGGGGCGACGATCCGTTCGGCATCGACACGGGGATGCGGGTCGAGTGGCGCTGAGTGTTGGTGGTGGCCGGTCCGACCGCGGTCCAGACGGGCGCCGGACGGGCGCGCCACCACCTCGGCGGAGACCTCTTTCCGCACGAACCGCTCGGCGCGCGACGGTCCGTTTCTGTGGCTACCGTCGTTGGTGGAGCCGTCATGTGCGGCGGCCCCAGACCAGTAAGGAGCAACAGGTGAACGTCAAGAGGACCCTGACCGGCGTCGCGGCGGCTGTTGTGGCTGCCGGAACGCTTGTCGCCATTGCGCCAGCGGCATCCGCGGCGGATCTGGGCCGCGTGGACTTCGGCTGCGATATGACGGCCGACGACATCTACGGCGACCTGGTGATTGTCGGAAGCACCGTCTATGTGGATGGCGCGGTGGGCGACACCTTCACGATCGACGAGGACAACAGCGACGACTGCCTCGTCCTGAACCACGCGGGGGCGTCGGTGAACACCCTGGCGGACCTTGGTGGATTCGTCTCCTATGGATCTTTGGGGACTCTCCTCACTGATCCGCTGCGCTACTCGGACAGCGTGACGGTCGAGTACGTGATCAACGGACCGGGCACGTTCCTCATCCAAGCCCTGGACAGCAGTTACTACACCATCGTCGTGAACGGCGGCACCCCGGTGGCGACCACTTCACCGGAGGTCTGGTTCCAGTCGTATGGCCGCGCCAGCGCGAATACGGCCTGCCTTGACGGATGGTCGCCCAGTTACGCGATGTGGCCGAATGACGGCATCGGCGGTTGGGTGTGCGACCGCGGGGTCAGGAAGTACGGCTGACGTCGGCGCGCTGAGTCCCGGCGCCGTCCTTGTCGACGCCGGGACCGGGGGCCTTCGAGCCCTGGTGCGACCCGCGCCGGACACTGGTGTAGGCGTCTCCTGTGACACCCGGCTGTGAATGGACGGTCCATGGAACACGGAAGGCTCCCACGCCGTCGCGGGGAGCCTTCCGTGCAGGTGTCTCAACTACGTGTCCGAGGGGGGACTTGAACCCCCATTCCCCGTAAAGGGAACTAGCACCTCAAGCTAGCGCGTCTGCCAATTCCGCCACTCGGACGAGGTGAACTGCTGGCACAGCATACCTACCCGGCCACGGATCGATGAATTGGCTCCAACCCGGGCGCGCAGCCCCCATCAGGGGGGCAGGATGGGTGCATGAGCGCAGGTCCCGAGGATCGCGAATGGCAGCCGCTACCCGACGCCGAGGCCGAGGTGGCGAGGCTGACGCAGGAGCTGATCCGCATCGACACGAGCAACTGGGGCGACGCTCCGGAGACCGTGGGGGAGGCGGAGGCGGCCGACTACTGCGCCGAGCGCCTCCGCGAGGCGGGGTACGACCCGGAGATCATCGTCACGTCGAGCGACTCGCGCCGGGCCGTCCACGTGCGGATCCCCGGCACCGACCCGTCCGCCCCCGCCCTGCTGCTGCACGGGCACATCGACGTGGTTCCGGCGATGGCCGACGACTGGACCCACCCGCCGTTCGCGGCCGAGGAGGCCGACGGCTTCGTGTGGGGCCGTGGGGCCGTCGACATGAAGGACATGGACGCCATGATCCTCGCCGTGGTCCGGTCCTGGGGGCGCAACGGCGTCCGGCCGCGCCGCGACATCGTGGTGCTGTTCCTCCCCGACGAGGAGGCCGGCAGCAGGCACGGGTCGCACTGGCTCGTCGCCAACCGGCCCGACCTGTTCGAGGGCGTCAGCGAGGCCGTCGGCGAGGTCGGCGGGTTCTCCCTCACCGTGCGCGACGACCTGCGGCTCTACCCGATCCAGACCGCTGAGAAGGGGATCCGCTGGATCCGGCTGCGCGCCAAGGACCGAGCCGGTCACGGCTCCATGATCCATCACGACAACGCGGTCACGGCGCTGTGCGAGGCCGTGACCAAGGTGGGTCGCCACACGTGGCCGGTCCGCCGCACCAGGACGGTCGACCGCTTCCTCGCGGAGCTCTCTGACGCCTACGGCGTCGACCTCACCGGGGCGGAGCTCGACCAGGTGCTGCACCACCTGGGCACGCTCGGCGCCCTCGTCGGGGCCACCCTGCAGAACACGGCCAACCCGACGATGCTGCAGGCCGGATACAAGCACAACGTCATTCCCGGGGAGGCGACGGCGAGCATCGACGGCCGCGTCCTGCCGGGGTACGAGGCGGAGTTCGAGGAGACCATCCGGCAGATCGTCGGCGACGCCATCAGCGTCGAGTCCGTCGTGGAGGACATCGCGCTGGAGGCCCCGTTCGACACGCCGACCGTCGACCTGATGGCATCGGTGCTGCGCGCCGAGGATCCCGGGGCGCGCGCCGTGCCGTACATGATCTCGGGCGGCACGGACGCGAAGGCGTTCTCCGGCCTGGGCATCGACTGCTACGGCTTCAGCCCGCTTCGCATGCCGGCTGACATCGACTACTGGCGGATGTTCCACGGCGTGGACGAGCGAGTGCCGGTGGCCGGGCTCACGTTCGGCGTCCGGGTCCTCGACCGCTTCCTGCGCGCCTGCTAGGGACCACCGCGATCTCGCGAGGGGTCAGGCGGTGCGGACGACCCGGTACACCCGCCGGCGCAGCCGGACCTGGCGGCGGCCGTCGATGAGCAGTCGAAGCCGGTCGAGCTCCCAGTGCCCCGTCTCGGCAGCCCCGGTCAGCGCCACGCGCGCGTCCTCACGACTGGTGCCCCGCGGGAAGGACAGTTCCCGGTACTCCCAGGTTGACTTCCGACGCTCCATCCTCGCCTCCTTCCGGCTATCCGCGCTGGGCCCAGCCGGCCTCGGGGTACCCGATCGCCGGGGCAGAGACATCATCGAGGGCGGTGATGATCTCGTCCGGCAGCTCGAGCTCCTCCGAGGCGAGGGCGGCGATCAGCTGGTTGTTCGTGCGCGCCCCGAGGATCGGCGCCACGACGCCCGGGCGGTCCCGCAGCCACGCCAGGGCCACCTCTGTCGGCGAGGCGCCGAGGCCCTCGGCCGCCGTCGCGAGGGCATCGACGATGCGCCTGCCGCGCTCGTCGAGGTACACCTGCACCCAGCCGGCGGTGTCGGCGTTGGCGCCGCGGGAGTCGATGGGCGTGCTGTGGCGGTACTTGCCCGTGAGCACGCCCCGGCCGAGCGGCGACCACGGCAGGATTCCCATCCCGACCGCCTGGGCGGCGGGCACCACCTCCCGCTCGATGCCGCGCTCGAGGAGCGAGTACTCCATCTGCGCCGTCACCAGCGGGGACCGGCCGGGCACCGCCTGCTGCCAGGTGGCGGCCCGGGTCATCTGCCAGCCCGAGTAGTTGGAGATCCCGGCGTAGCGGACCATGCCCCGGCTGACCGCGTGGTCGACGGCGGCGAGCGTCTCGTCCATGGGGGTGCGCGGGTCCCAGGCGTGCAGCTGCCACAGGTCGATCGTGTCGGTGCGCAGGCGGCGAAGGGACCTCTCCAGCGCCCGGAGCAGGTGGCTGCGCGAGGCGTTGCAGCGACGCTCGGGATCCGAGGTCGAGACGGCCTTGGTGGCCAGGACGACCTGGTCACGGACGTCGTACTCCTCGACCAGTTCGCCGAGGAGGGCCTCGGCGGCGCCGTCGCCGTACACGTCCGCCGTGTCGATCAGGGTCCCGCCCGCGTCGAGGAAGGCGGCCAGCTGGTCACGTGCCTCGTACTCGTCGGTGGTGCGCCCCCACGTGCCCGTGCCGAGTCCGAGCCGCCCGACCCACAGTCCCGATCGTCCAAGCGGGCGCAGGTCCATGCAGGCACGCTACCCGACCGCGGCGGGCGTTCTGCGCGTTGACGACGCGGTTCCGCCGCACACTCCGGTGCCCGCCCGCGTCCGGGCACTACTGTCGGGGACGCGACGAGAGGAGACTGCGATGAGACTGGGACTGAACCTGGGCTACTGGGGCGCGGGCAACGACGCGGAGAACCTGGCACTGGCGCGCGAGGCCGACCGCCTCGGCTACGCCGTTGTCTGGGCGGCGGAGGCCTATGGCTCCGACGCCGCGACGGTGCTCGCGTGGATCGCGGCCCAGACCGACCGGATCGACGTGGGATCCGCCGTCTTCCAGATCCCCGGTCGAACGCCGGCCAACACCGCCATGACCGCGGCGACCCTGGACACCCTGTCCGGCGGGCGGTTCCGGCTCGGTCTCGGCGTCTCCGGTCCGCAGGTGTCCGAGGGCTGGCACGGTGTGCGCTTCGACAAGCCGCTGACGCGGACCCGCGAGTACGTGGCCATCGTTCGCAAGGCGCTGGCGCGCGAGAAGGTGTCGTTCGAGGGCGAGTTCTTCACCCTGCCGCTGCCTGACGGCCCGGGCAAGGCCCTCACGCTGACGGTGCACCCGGTCCGCGAGCACATCCCGATCTACCTCGCGGCGATCGGACCCAAGAACCTCGAGCTCACCGGCGAGATCGCGGACGGCTGGCTCGCGATCTTCTTCTCGCCGGAGAACGCCGAGGAGATCATGGCGCCGCTGAGGGCCGGCCGGGCCGGCACCGGTAGGACGATGGAGGGCTTCGACGTCGTCCCGACAGTGCCCGTGGTCTTCGGCGACGACGTCGCCGCCTGCGCCGACCCGATCCGGCCGTACTCGGCGCTCTACATCGGTGGGATGGGCTCCCGGGACAAGAACTTCTACAACCAGCTGGCGACCCGCATGGGGTACGAGCAGGCCGCGATCGACATCCAGGACCGCTACATGGCCCGCGACTACCAGGGCGCGGCGGGCGCGGTTCCGTTCGAGTTCATCGACCGCACCTCGCTCATCGGGCCGCCGGAGCGGGTTCGGGACCGCCTGAGCGCGTTCGCGGACGCCGGCGTCACGACCCTCACCGTCGCCGCGTACGCGGGGAGCCTGGACGACCGCATCGCGACCCTTCGCACGATGGCTGCGGTCCTCGAGGACTCCGGCCTGGCCACGTAGTGAGCTGGTTCGAGGCGATCGTCCTTGGCCTGGTCCAGGGGCTGACGGAGTTCCTGCCGATCTCCTCCAGCGCGCACATCCTGATCCTGTCCCAGCTGTTCGGATGGGAGGATCCGGGCGCGGCGTTCACGGCAGTCACGCAGATCGGCACCGAGACGGCCGTCATCATCTACTTCCGCCGGGAGATCTCCGCCATCATCCGCGCCTGGGCCGGCTCGCTGCGGAACGCGGAGCTCCGCGCAACCGCTGACGCCCGCATGGGCTGGCTGGTCATCATCGGCACCATCCCGATCGCCGTGCTCGGCCTGGCGTTCGCCGACCAGATCGAGACCATCGCCCGCAACCTGTGGCTCACGGCGGCGATGCTGATCATCTTCGGCCTCGTCCTCGGGGTGGCCGACGCGCTCGGAGCACGCATCAAGGACGAGCGCGACATCACGCTGCGGGACGGCATCCTGTTCGGGCTGGCCCAGTCGCTGGCCCTCATCCCGGGCGTCTCACGATCGGGAGCCACCATCTCGGCCGGCCTGGGGATGGGCTACACGCGCGGGGCGGCCGCCCGATACGCGTTCCTGCTCGCCATCCCCGCAGTGCTCGCATCCGGGCTGTACGAGGCCACCAAGATCGGCGACGAGGCCAACGTGGCGTGGGGTCCGACCATCCTCGCCACCCTGATCGCGTTCGCCGTCGGGTTCGCCGTGATCGCCTGGCTGATGCGCTGGCTCACGACGCGCTCGTACCTGCCGTTCGTGCTCTACCGGCTCGCGCTCGGGTCGCTGGTGATGATCCTGCTCGGTCTCGGCGTCCTCACGGCCTGACGCCGACGGCACCCGTCAGAGCCAGCCCGAGCGCTTGAACGCCCGGAACAGCCCGACGCAGGCGACAGCCATCACCGCCAGGACCGCCGGGTACCCCCAGGGCTGGTGCAGCTCGGGCATCGAGTCGAAGTTCATCCCGTAGATCGCCGCGAGCGCGGTCGGCACCGCAGCGATGGCGACCCAGGCCGAGATCTTGCGCATGTCCTTGTTCTGCTGCAGGTCCTGAAGGGCCGTCGAGGCCATGAGCAGGGTCAGCAGGAGGTTGTCGACGCTCTCGATGGCATCCGACACCCGCAGGATGTGCTCGCCGATGTCGCGGAAGTACAGGCGCAGGCCGGACGGGATGCTCTCGAAATCATGGTTCACGAACATGTGCGCGGGCACGACGAGCGGCGCCACGGCCCTGCGGATCTCCTGGTTCTCACGCTTGAGGTTGTAGATCACCTGGGGCGACGTCCGGTTGGGTGAGTCGGCGAACACCTCGGTCTCGACCTCGGCGACGTCGTCGGAGACCTCCTCCATGACGGCGACATATGCGTCGACGACCCCGTCGATGACGCCGTAGAGCACGCCGAACGGGCCGTGCGCCCGCAGGTTCGGGCTCGCGTCGATCCGCCCCCGCACCCCGGCCAGGTCACCGATGCTGCCGTGGCGGACCGTGACCGCGTACCAGGGCCCGACGAAGATGGCGAGCTGGCCGGTCTCCACGTCCGACGTGCCGGGGACGTAGTCGAGGAGCTTGAGCAGCGCGAACACCGTTCCGTCGTCGCCGAACTCGAACTTGGCGCGCTGTGCCGGGTTGGCGGCATCCTCGACCTGCAGCTGATCAAGGTCGAAAGCGGTGGCGACCGCCTCGAGCTCCCCGCGGGACGGCTCGAACAGCCCGATCCACACGAAGCTCTCGGGAGTCTGCTGGCACCGCGACCGCAATGCGGTCAGCTCCGTCGCGAGATCCTCGCCGTAGACGAAGTCGAGGCGGTTGTCCCCGTCGGCGTCCACGTTCACGGTCGACCCGTCCCCGTGGTACCAGCCGAGCCCCTTGATCACGTCCACATTGTGCTGCATCACGTCGGACGATCTACGCTGGCGCGCGTGACCACCGTCCTGCTCATCCGCCATGGGCGCACGAAGGCGAACGCCGACGGAGTGCTCGCCGGCTGGACCCCCGGCGTGTCGCTGGACGAGCTCGGCGTCGCGCAGGCGCATGCCCTCTCGGCCCGCCTGGCCGAGGTGCCGCTCGCGGCAGCCGTCTCGTCGCCGTTGGAGCGAACGGTCGAGACCGCCGACCTGCTCCTGGCGGACCGCCCGATGATCGCCCGGCACGTGGACGAGCGGGTGGGGGAGTGTCGGTACGGCTCGTGGACCGGCGTTCCCCTCAAGACACTCGCGAAGGACCCGCTCTGGAAGACCGTGCAGTCGCATCCGAGTGCCGCGGTGTTCCCCGGCCCGGACGGCGAGGCGATGGCGGAGATGCAGCATCGCTCCGTGCAGGCCGTGCGCGAGTGGAATGCGCGGCTGGGGGACTCGGCGGTCTACGCCGTGATCAGTCACGGCGACGTGATCAAGGCGATCCTCGCCGACGCGCTCGGCATGCACCTCGACCAGTTCCAGCGCATCCAGGTCGACCCCTGCTCGGTCAGCATCGTCAGGTACACGCCCACGCGGCCCTTCGTCCTGCGTAGCAACGACACCGGAGGCAGCCTCGCCGGCCTCGGGCCCGCGAGGAGGCGACGGCGTCGCTCGTCCGACGCCGCCGTCGGGGGAGGGTCGGGCGCATGACCCGTCAGGTCTTCGACTTCGGCACGCCCGACCGATTCGTCGTCGGCACGGTCGGCATGCCGGGGGAGCGCACGTTCTTCCTCCAGGCCCGGCAGGGCAGCGAGGTGACCAGCGTCGCCCTCGAGAAGGCCCAGGTGCAGGCCCTCGCCGAGCGGGTCGACCAGCTCCTGGACGAGGCGCGTGCGACGCGTCCGGGAGGCCATGAGATCCCGGAGTCGTCGTCGGCCGGCCTCTCCGACACCGCCCCGCTCGACGCGCCGATCGTCGAGGAGTTCCGGGTCGGCGCCATGGCGCTCGGCTGGGACGACGCCAGCAACCGGGTCGTCGTCGAGGCCCACGCGGTCACCGAGGACGAGGAGGAGATCCCGGACATCGCCGACGACGAGGCCGAGGGTCCGGACACGCTTCGCGTCTGGATGTCGGCCGCATACGCCCGGGCCTTCGCAGAGCGGGCTCGCCAGGTCGTGGCGGCCGGCCGCCCCCCCTGCCCGTTCTGCAGTCAGCCGCTCGACCCGCAGGGCCATATCTGTCCACGCGCCAACGGGTACCGCAGACGGGCATGAGCCTCGACGACTGGCTCGAGGATCCCGACCTCACCGGTCTCCTGCGCACCGGCGACCTGACTGTCGAGGGTCGGATGACCGAGGCGTCGAACGCGACGCTCCAATGCCGGATCGCGGAGGCCGAGGGCCGTGATCTGCACTGCGTGTACAAGCCCGTGGCCGGCGAGCGGCCGCTGTGGGACTTCCCCGAGTGGACCCTGACCCGCCGCGAGCTGGCGGCCCACTCGCTGTCGGAGGCGGCCGCGTGGCATCTCGTGCCGCCCACGGTGTGGCGCGAGGACGGGCCCGCGGGCGCTGGCATGTGTCAGCTGTGGATCGATGAGGATCCTCGTGCGACCCAGGTGGACGTGGTCCGCCCGGGCGCCGCGCCGGAGGGCTGGCGACACGTCCTCGACGCCGAGGACGGCAACGGCGGCGCCGTCGAGCTGGTGCACTCGGCCCACCCCGCACTGCTCCGGATGGCGGCCTTCGACGCGATCGCCAACAACGCCGACCGCAAGGGGGGCCACGTCCTGACGGACGGGTCCGGGCGGGTCTGGGCGATCGATCACGGGGTCACGTTCGCCGTCGACCCCAAGCTCCGCACCGTCCTGTGGGGATGGGCGGGGGAACCGGTCCCGCCGTGGCTGCTGGAGGAACTCGCCTCGCTGTCCGGGGTGCTGGGCGAGGCGCACGACGCGGTCGACCGATGGCTGGCCGAGGACGAGCGCGACGCCCTGCGGGCGCGCCTGAGCCGCCTCATCGCGCGCGGCACGTTCCCGCGGCCGGCCCAGCGCTGGCCCGCGATCCCGTGGCCCGTCTTCTGAGATGGCGGCACGACTAGGCTGACCGGGTGGAATCCTGGCCGCACCCGAATGTGCCGACCCTGCCCGGTGCAGGCCGCCCGCTCCATCTGTACGACACGGCACGTCGCAGCGTCCGTGCGACGGACCCCGGCCCGACGGCACGCATGTACGTGTGCGGCATCACCCCGTACGACGCCACGCACATCGGCCATGCGTTCACCTACGTGACGTTCGACACCATCAACCGCGCGTGGCTCGATGCCGGGCACTCGGTGCACTATGTGCAGAACGTCACCGACATCGACGACCCCCTGCTCGAGCGGGCGGTCGCCACCGGCCAGGACTGGCAGGAGATCGCGCGCCGCGAGACCGCGCTGTTCCGCGAGGACATGACCGCGCTCAACGTCATCCCGCCCCGTGACTACATCGGCGCCGTCGAGTCGATACCGTCCGTGGCCGCCCACGTGGAGACCCTGCAGGCCGCCGGTGCGGTGTACGGCGTCGATGGCGACCTGTACTTCCGCGTCCGAAGCGACCCCCAGTTCGGCGCCGTCGCCGGGCTGGACGACGAGACCATGGCTGCGGTCTTCGCCGAGCGCGGCGGCGACCCGGATCGGGCCGGCAAGGAGGATCCCCTCGACTGCCTCGTGTGGCAGTCGGCCCGACCGGACGAGCCGGCCTGGGACACCCCCCTGGGGCACGGCCGGCCCGGCTGGCACATCGAATGCGCCGCCATCGCGCTCGACCACCTCGGCATGACCATCGACGTGCAGGGCGGTGGAACCGACCTCGCGTTCCCGCATCACGAGATGAGCGCCTCGGAGGCGCAGGTGCTCGAGCAGGCGTGGCCGTTCGCCCGTCACTACGTCCACTCGGCGATGGTGTCGTGGCAGGGCCACAAGATGTCCAAGTCGAGGGGCAACCTCGTGTTCGTGTCAACGCTGCGCCACGACGGCATCGACCCCAACGCGATCCGCCTCGCCCTCCTCGCCCACCACTATCGCTCCGAGTGGTCGTGGACCGATGACATCCTCGCGACTGCCGTGACGCGACTGTCGCGGTGGCGAGACGCCATCGACATGCCGGCCGGCCCCGACGCAGCCGGGACCCTGGAGGCCGTCCGCGCGGCACTCGCCGACGACCTGCGCACCCCCGACGCCCTCGAAGCGGTCGATGCCTGGGCCACGCGGCAGTTCACGTCCGGCGGCACCGATCCCGGCGCTCCGGCCCTGATCTGCAGCGTCGCCGACGCACTGCTGGGCATCCGCCTGTGACGCCTCGCGGACGTGACGCCTCGAGGCCCCGGACCGATCCGGGTCCGGTCAGCGGGCCTTCTCGTCGTGTCCGCCGAACTCCTTGCGCATTGCACTGAGCACCCGGTCGGCAAACACGGCGGCGCCCTGCGACTCGAATCGCTCGTAGAGGGCAGCGGTCAGCACCGGCGTCGGCACGCCCTCCTCGATGGCGGCGATCGCGGTCCATCGACCCTCGCCGGAGTCCGACACACGCCCCGTGAACTCCTCGAGCTCGGCGGATCGCGCGAGGGCGATGGCCGTCAGGTCGAGCAGCCACGAGCCCACCACGCTGCCGCGCCGCCACAGTTCGGTGATCGCGGGCAGGTCGAGGTCGTACCGGTAGAACTCCGGATCGCTGAGCGGTGCGGTCTCGGCGTCGGCCTCGCGGGACGCCGTGCCGGCGTTCGCGTGCTTGAGCACGTTGAGGCCCTCGGCGTAGGCGGCCATCAGGCCGTACTCGATCCCGTTGTGGACCATCTTGACGAAGTGCCCGGCTCCGCTCGGGCCGCAGTGCAGCCAGCCCCGCTCGTCGGGGGTCGGCTCGCCCGTGCGTCCAGGAGTGCGCGGCGCCGCATCGACACCCGGCGCGATCGTGTCCCAGAGCCCCACCAGGCGATCGACCGCGTGGTCGGGACCCCCGACCATCAGGCAGTATCCGCGGTCCTTCCCCCACACGCCGCCCGACGTGCCCACGTCGAGGTAGTCGATCCCCTTGGCCGCCGCCCGCGCGCTGCGCCGGATGTCGTCGCGGTAGTAGGAGTTGCCGCCGTCGATGATGCAGTCACCCGGCTCCATGAGGTCGATCAGCTCGGTGACCACGCCCTCGGTCACCTCGCCCGCCGGCACCATGACCCACACGGTCCGGGGCCGCGCCAGGGTGGCGACGAAGGCGGGAATGTCGGGAGCACCCGTCGCACCGTCCGCGACGAGCACCTCGACGGCGGACTTCTGGCTGTCGCACACGACGCACGTGTGCCCGTCCGCCATGGCCCGGCGGGCGAGGTTGGCACCCATCCGGCCGAGCCCCACCATCCCGATCGTCACGCGGGGAGCAGGTGCCGCTGCGGTGTCTTCGCCGGGATTCTGGGTCACGTGGGCTCCTCGTTCGACGGGGTCTCCACGCTAGTGGAAGGCTAGGCACATGACGACCCAAGGCCCGTCCGACAACCCGACCCGCACCGCCGCCTGGGAGCAGCTCGCACGGCTCGCCGTCGGTCTGGCCGGGGCGACGATCCGCGATCTCGGGGACGCCGATCCTGATCGGGTGAACGCCCTCTCCCGGGTTGCCGCGGGCATTCACCTCGATGCGTCCCGGCAGCGGGTGGACGGCCGGGTCGTCGACGCCCTGCTCGCGCTCGCACAGGAGCGCGGCGTCCTCGAGCGCCGCGACGAGATGCTGTCGGGGGCGCACATCAACGTCACCGAGGACCGGGCGGTACTCCACACGGCCCTGCGCCGGCCCGCGTCGGACGCCCTGAACGTCGACGGACAGGATGTCGTCGCCGAGGTGCACGGCGTCCTGGAGCGCATGGGCGTCTTCGCCGAGGACGTGCGATCGGGCGCCTGGACGGGGGCGACCGGCAAGCGGATGCTTGCCGTCGTCAACATCGGCATCGGCGGATCGGACCTGGGTCCCGGCTATGGCGTACACGGCCCTGCGCCACTTCAGCGATCGGTCCGTGACGTTCCGCTTCGTGTCGAACGTCGACCCGACGGACCTGTCCGAGGCGATCGCCGACCTCGATCCCGACGACCACCCTTTTCATCGTCGCATCCAAGACCTTCACCACTCAGGAGACAATGACCAATGCCGGCGCTGCGCGCGACTGGCTGGTGAACCGGCTGGGCGAGGCGGCCGTCACTCGGCACTTCGTCGCCCTGTCGACCAATGCCGAGAAGGTGTCGGAGTTCGGCATCGACACCGCGAACATGTTCGGCTTCTGGGACTGGGTCGGCGGTCGCTACTCGATGGAGTCCGCGATCGGGCTCAGCACGATGATCGCCATCGGCGCGGCCGAGCTACGGCCGGCTCCTCGACGGCTTCCACGCCATGGACGAGCACTTCGCCACCGCACCGGCCGCTGAGAACCTGCCCCTGCTGATGGGGATGCTGGCGGTCTGGAACCGCAACTTCCTGGACATCGAGACCACCGCCGTGCTGCCGTACTCGCAGTACCTGGCCCGCTTCCCGGCGTACCTGCAGCAGCTCACGATGGAGAGCAACGGCAAGAGCGTGCGCCTCGACGGCACGCCGGTGGACTATGCGACCGGCGCGGTGTACTGGGGGGAGCCCGGCACGAACGGGCAGCACTCGTTCTACCAGCTCCTGCACCAGGGCACCTCGACGGTGGCCTGCGACGTCATCGTCGTGGCGCGCAGCGCGGCACCCGCTGGGCCGGCAGCAGGACATGCTGGTCGCGAACGCCCTTGCCCAGGCCTCGGTCCTGGCCCGTGGGCGCACGGCCGAGGAGGTCGCCGCCGACGGCACCGCACCAGAGCTCGTGGCGCACAAGGTCATGCCGGGAAACCGGCCGGTGTCGGTGATCATGGTCCGGTCCATCGACCCGTTCACCCTCGGTGCGCTCGTCGCGCTCTACGAGCACAGCACGTTCGTCCAGGGCGTGGTGTGGGGGATCGACTCCTTCGACCAGTGGGGCGTCGAGCTGGGCAAGAAGGTCGCCGTGGGCATCCTGGGCCATCTCACCGACGAGGGGACTGCGGCTTTCGACGCCTCCACCGAGGGATCGATCGCGCCTCTACCGCGACCTGGGTTAGCGGTCGTCGGCTCCTCGGCGCGCGCAGGTAGCGCTCGAACTCCCGGGCGATCGCCTCGCCGCTCGCCTCGGGCAGGTCGGTCGCGTCGCGTGCGTCCTCCAGCTGCTTCGACGTACTCGGCGACCTCGTCGTCGTCGGCCGCGAGCTCGTCGACCCCCGTCTCCCACGCCCGCGCCTCGTCGACGAGGTCGCCCAGCGGCACCGGGATGTCGAGGATGTCCTCGATCCGCCGGACGAGCGCCAGCGTGGCCTTCGGGCAGGGCGGCTGCGCCACGTAGTGCGGCACGGCGGCCCACAGCGAGATCGACGGACATCCCGATACCGCGCGCACGCATCCTGCAGGACGCCGACGATGCCCGTCGGCCCCTCGTACGTCGACGGCTCGAGATCCAGCTCGGCCCCCATCGCGGCGTCCGAACGTCGTGCCGGTGACCGGCACGGGGCGGGTGTGCGGGATGTCCGACAGCAGCGCGCCCAGGGTCACGACCATCGAGACATCCAACTCGGCCGCGAGGCCGAGGATCTCCCGTACGAACTGCTGCCACTTCATGTTCGGCTCGATGCCCTGGACCAGCACGATGTCGCGCGGGTACAGGGGCACCCGCGCGACGTAGATGCGCGTCGCCGGCCACGTCAGGCTGCGCACCCCCGTCTCGTCGACGCTGATGTTCGGCCGGTTCACCTGGTAGTCGTAGTAGTCCTCCGAGTCCAGGTCGGCGAGCGGTTGCGCGTCCCACACGGTCCGCAGGTGCTCGATGGCGCCGGACGCGGCGTCGCCTGCGTCGTTCCAGCCCTCGAAGGCAGCAACCATGACCGGGTCGACGAGCGTGGGGAACACGTCGAGCTCGATCACGGTCCTCCCTCCCGGCTCTCGCGCGAGCGCGTCGATGAATCCGGCGACGAGTGCCGGCCACTGCAAGGGTACGTCGTGGATGGCGCCCGGCCACCGGTGCACGAGGCAGTTCGTCCCGTGACGCCGCCTGCCGGACCGCGCGGTCCTTCAGGCCGGCCGTCCACGGATCGCCCTGAGAGGCGCGGCCGTCGCAGACCGCGGCCCACACCGGAGTCCCGCCGCCTCCAGCACGTCGAGGTCGGCGGGCCGTCAACGTCGAGGAGCCCGTCGAGCACGCGCAGGTGCCGCTCCATGCCCGAGCCGGGTTCGCAGCAGGCCCGGCTCGTCGACGACGAAGGTCGGCTCAAGAGCCGCCGCGACGCTCGTCGGACCAGCCGTCGTGGAGGTCGCCCAGCCGGATCATCGTCCCACAGTGCGCGGCCGGCAGGCCCAGCGCCGGCGGGGTGAGCCGGGCCCGGACCTCGCTCGCGGGTCCCAGCCCGGCCGGCGACCACAGGCCGCCGTCGATCAGGCGCCACGGCCGGACCCGGTCCGGATGCCTCGCGGCCGCACGCAGGGCCACCGAGCCGCCCCACGAGTGCCCGACGATGACGGCGCGCGGCCCAGCCGAGCGCGTCGAGCACCGCCACGACGTCGCGGCGCACGCGGTGACGGAGAAGTCGGCCGAGACCGGGCGTGTCGGAGTCCCCGTGACCGCGCTGGTCGAGCGGCGGCGACGGGACGGGCCCGCATCCGGCGCACGACGGGTCCCCAGAAGGCACGCTGCTGGCTGAGCCCGTGCAGGAGCAGGACCGGCGAGACCGATCCTGAGGGGCCGGCGTGCGAACCGGTCAGCCGAAGCGCGACTCCGGGCGCGACCGACGAACGCGACGTGCTCGCTCCGATGCCGTCATGCGACCACCGTAGTGCGTGGACCGGCGCCGCCCGGCGGTATCGGTAGGCTTGCGGCATCATGGCTGGCGCCCCGGCTCAGCGACGCCCATCCCACGCACGGTCGCGGCTCGCTTCGCCACGCCCTCTCGAAGCGGGTCGTGGTCGCCGACGGCGCGATGGGCACCATGCTGCAGGCGGCCGATCCGATCGCTCGACGACTTCCAGGGCTACGAGGGCTGCAACGAGATCCTCAACGTCACCCGCCCCGAGCTCGTGGCCAGCGTGCACGACGCCTACTTCGCCGTCGGCGTCGACTGCGTGGAGACCAACACCTTCGGCGCCAACCTCGCCAACCTCGGCGAGTACGGCATCTCCGAGCGGATCTACGAGCTCGCGGAGGCCGGCGCGCGCATCGCGCGCAAGGTCGCCGACGGCTGGTCGATCCCCGGGTCGTCCGCGCTGGGTCCTCGGCTCCGTCGGACCCGGGACGAAGCTGCCGAGCCTCGGCCACGCGCCGTTCGCCGTGCTGCGCGACGCCTACCAGCAGCAGGTCGCCGGCCTCGTCGCCGGCGGGGCCGACGCCATCCTCATCGAGACGGCGCAGGACCTCCTGCAGGCGAAGGCCGCCGATCATCGGCGCGCGTCGTGCGCTGATCGCCGCCGGCATCGACCTGCCGGTCTTCGCCCAGGTCACCGTCGAGACGACCGGGACGATGCTGCTCGGCAGCGAGATCGGCGCGGCACTGACCGCACTCGCCCCGCTCGGCATCGACCTCATCGGCCTCAACTGCGCCACCGGTCCGGCCGAGATGAGCGAGCACCTGCGCACGCTCGCCCGAGACCTCGCCCATCGGCATCTCGGCCATGCCGAACGCCGGCCTGCCGGTCCTGACCGCCGACGGGGCGCACTACCCCCTCACGCCCGTCCGAGCTCGCCGACGCGCACGACCACTTCACGCGGGACTTCGGACTGAGCCTCGTGGGCGGCTGCTGCGGCACGACCCCCGAGCACCTCAAGCACGTCGTCGACCGGGTGCGCGGCCGCGAGCATCGCCCCGCGCAAGCCGCGGTTCGAGGCCGCCGCCGCGTCCCTCTACCAGGCCGTCCCGTTCCGCCAGGACACCGCCTATCTGTCCATCGGCGAGCGAACGAACGCCAACGGCTCCAAGGCGTTCCGCGACGCGATGCTGGCCGAGCGGTGGGACGACTGCATCGAGATCGCCCGCGACCAGATCCGCGACGGGGCGCACCTGCTCGACCTCTGCGTCGACTACGTCGGGCGCGACGGTGCCGCCGACATGCGCGAGCTCGCCGGCCGGCTCGCGACCGCCTCGACCCTGCCGATCGTCCTCGACTCCACCGAGCCGGACGTGCTGCGCGCCGGCCTGGAGATGCTCGGCGGGCGCGCTCTGATCAACTCGGTCAACTACGAGGACGGCGACGGACCGGAGTCGCGCATCAACCGGATCATGCCGATGGTCGTCGAGCACGGCGCCGGCGTCGTCGCCCTGACGATCGACGAGGAGGGACAGGCCCGAACGGCCGACTGGAAGGTCCAGGTCGCCGATCGGCTGATCCGCGACCTGACCGGGCAGGTGGGGGATGAACGTCGGCGACATCCTCGTCGACACGCTCACGTTCCCGATCGCCACCGGCCAGGAGGAGACCCGACGCGACGGCATCGAGACCATCGAGGCCATCACGCGGCTCAAGACGCTGCTACCCGGAGGTCCAGACGACCCTCGGCCTGTCCAACGTCTCCTTCGGCCTCAACCCGGCAGCGCGACAGGTCCTCAACTCCGTCTTCCTGCACGAGTGCATCGCCGCGGGGCTCGACTCCGCCATCGTGCACGCGTCCAAGATCCTGCCGATGTCGAAGATCCCCGACGAGCAGCGGCACGTTGCCCTCGACCTCGTCTACGACCGGCGTCGCTACGACGACGACGGCAACGACGACCTACGACCCCCTGCAGCGCTTCCTCGAGCTCTTCGAGGGCGTCGAGGCCCGCTCGCTGCAGCGCGTCGAAGGCCGAGGAGCTGGCGACGCTGCCGCTGTTCGAGCGGCTCGAGCGGCGCATCGTCGACGGCGAGCGGCAGGGCCTCGAGGCGGATCTCGACGAGGCGCTCGCGCGACCGCCCGGCACTCGAGATCGTCAACGACACGCTGCTCGCCGGCATGAAGGTCGTCGGCGAGCTCTTCGCGTCCGGCGAGATGCAGCTCCCCTTCGTGCTGCAGAGCGCCGAGGTCATGAAGACCGCGGTGGCCCACCTCGAGCCGCACATGGAGCGAACCGACGAGGCGGGCAAGGGCACGATCGTGCTGGCGACGGTCAAGGGCGACGTCCACGACATCGGCAAGAACCTCGTCGACATCATCCTCAGCAACAACGGCTACACGGTCGTGAACATCGGCATCAAGCAGCCGATCTCGGCGATCATCGAGGCGGCCGAGGACCACGCACGCCGACGTCATCGGGATGAGCGGCCTGCTCGTGAAGAGCACGGTGATCATGAAGGAGAACCTCGAGGAGATGAACTCACGCGGAGTGTCGCGAGCGCTACCCGGTGGTCCTCGGCGGCGCGGCACTCACCCGCTCCTTCGTCGAGCAGGACCTCGCCGAGGTCTTCGACGGCGAGGTGCGCTACGCACGGGACGCGTTCGAGGGCCTGCGACTCATGGACGCGATGATGGCCGTCAAGCGCGGCGTGCCCGGGTGCCGCGCTGCCCGAGCGTCGGGTTCGACGCGTCACCACGGCCGCCCGCCCGGCGACCACGGAGCTCGCCGACATGCCGGCGCGCTCCGACGTGGCGATCGACGTCGAGCATCCCCGACGCCGCCGTTCTGGGGCGACCGGATCGTCAAGGGCGTGTCGCTCGCCGAGTACGTGCCGCTACGTCGACGAGCGCGCCCTGTTCCTCGGCCAGTGGGGCCTCAAGCCGAGCGCGCGGCGACGGTCCCTCGTACGAGGAGCTCGTCGAGACCGAGGGCCGACCGCGCCTGCGCCACTGGCTCGACCGCATCCAGACGGAGGCGCATGATCGAGCCGGCCGTCGCCTACGGCTACTTCCCGTGCTACTCCGAGGGCGACGACCTCGTCGTGCTCCACCACGACGGGACCCGCACGAGGCGCTCGGAGCGCGCGCGCTTCAGCTTCCCGCGCCAGCGCCGCGACCGGCACCTGTGCCTGCGCGGACTTCTTCCGGCCGAAGGAGTCCGGCGAGGTCGACGTCGTCGCCTTCACCGTCGTGACGATGGGACACGCGGCATCGCGATCCACTGCGGCGCTCTTCGAGACCGACTGCCTACCGCGACTACCTCGAGCTGCACGGCCTGTCCGTCCAGCTGACCGAGGCGCTGGCCGAGTACTGGCACGCGCGGGTTCGCGAGGAGCTCGGACTGGCGACCTTCGACAGCGCCGACATGGACTACCTGATCGCCAAGCAGGGGTACCGGGGCTCGCGCTACTCCTTCGGCTATCCGGCCTGCCCGGATCTGGAGCAGCAGGTGATGCTGATGGAGCTGCTCGACCCCTCGCGGATCGACGTGGAGCTGTCCGAGGAGTTCCAGCTGCACCCGGAGCAGTCGACGAGCGCGATCATCGCGCACCACCCCGAAGCCAAGTACTTCAACGCGACCTGACGCACGAGCGCTGCGCCGCTCCGCCGTCCTGTTCGACATGGACGGGACACTGATCGACAGCGAGCACCTGTGGCTCGCGGGCGAGATCTCGGTCATGGACGCGCCTGGGCAGCGACTGGACGGCCGCAGGACCAGGCTGCCTGCCTGGGCGGGCCGCTCGAGCGAGTCGTCCGCTACATGATCGCCAAGGCCGGCGGCGATCACGATGCACGACGAGGTCGGCGCCATGCTGGTCGACGAGATGGAGCGCAGCCTGCGCGACAGCCCGCTCATCTGGCAGCCGGGCGCGCGCGATGTGCTCGTCGAGGCGCGGACCCTGGGCATCCCGACCGCCCTCGTGTCGGCGTCGTGGGGCCGGCTCATCGACGCCGTCAGCGGCAAGATCGACGCGGACCTGGGCAGGTCCGGGTTCGACGTGGTCGTCGCGGGCGACGACGTCGAGCAGGGCAAGCCCCATCCCGAGCCGTACCTCACCGCGGCCGATGCACTGGGGGTCGCCCCCGAGGGCTGCCTGGCCCTGGAGGACTCGCCCACCGGGGTCATGTCAGCGGTCACAGCCGGCTGCCGAGTCGTGGCGATCCCGCACATCGCACAGATCGACGAGGCTGGCGTGCTCGTCATCGACAGCCTGGTCGGCCGTCGCATCGGCGAGCTCTGGCTGGCCGAGCGCGCCTGACCGCCCGCTACTCGGCCGTGTCGGGATCGACCAGGGTCCGTGCGCTCGACGTCGGCCACGTATCGCGGGGCGGCAGGGGCGGCGGGGTCCCGCCCCAGGCGGGGCAGCGGTCCCGGTGACTGCACCAGTCGCACAGCCGAGACGGGGTCGCGGCGAACTGCGCGGCGTCGGCGGCGCCGGCGATGGCATCGCGAAGGGCCAGGACCTTTCGCTCGGTGTGCAGCAGGTCTGCCTCGTCCGGCTCGTACCGCAGGACCTCGCCGTTGCCGAGGTACATGAGTTGAAGGCGAACGGGGACCTGACCGGTCATGCGCCACCACACCAGCGCGTAGAAGCGCATCTGGAACATCGCCTTGGTCTCGAATCCCGCCTTCGGCGATCGGCCGGTCTTGTAGTCGACGATCCTGATGTGGCCGCCGGGGGTCATGTCGACCCGGTCGATGAAGCCGCGGATCTCGAACGACTCCGCCAACTGGGCCGACACGCCGATCTCGCGGGCGTGCGGCTCGAGCCGTGACGGATCCTCCAGCCCGAAGTAGGTCTCGAGCAGGAGAGCCGCATCGCCCTCGAACCCGCCGTCCGGCTCGCTGCGCAGCACGGCCGCGGAGGCCGGGTCGGACTCCGTGAGCTCGTCGAGCGCACGGCCCACGAGTGCCGTGGCGGAGGCGACCGTCCGTTCGGGCGCCGGCAGGTCGAAGAGGGTCTCGAGGGCCCGGTGGACGAGCGTGCCGCGCACGGCCGCGACCGACGGTTCCTCGGGCAGTCGGTCGATCGAGCGGAACCGGAACAGCAGCGGGCAGGTCATGAAGTCGGCGGCGCGCGATGGCGACAGCGACGTCGGGAACGGGAGGTGGACGCCCTGTGACGGCATGGACCGGAGCCTAGCCGCGGTGCCTGACGGTAGCCTTCCGCGCGTGTCCCCAACCCCTCGCCCGAGCGGCGACCAGAGCACCGCCCATCGTCGACGGGGTCCCTTCGCACCCGGAGACCTCGTTCAGCTCAGCGATCCCCGCGGCAAGATGCACACGATCACGCTCGAGGAGGGGCGCGTCTTCCACACGCACCGCGGACAGCTCGCGCACGACGACATCCTCGGGCTGCCGGAGGGCAGCGTGATCGTGTCGACCAACGGCACGGGCTACCTTGCGCTACGGCCGCTGCTGGACGACTTCGTGCTGTCCATGCCCCGGGGGGCGCAGGTGATCTACCCGAAGGACGCAGCCCGGATCGTGGGCCTGGCGAACCTGGGTGCCGGCGCCCGCGTGGCGGAGGCGGGGGTCGGCTCGGCCGCCCTCACCTGCTCGCTCCTGCGCGCGGTCGGCGACGAGGGGCACGTGTACAGCTACGAGCGTCGTGCCGACTTCGCCGCCGTCGCCTCCACCAACGTGCAGCGCTGGTTCGGATGCCTGCCCTCGGCCTGGACGCTCACGGTGGGGGACCTCGTCGAGTCCCTCGTCGAGCGCGACCTCGACGCGCTCGTCCTGGACATGCTCGCGCCTTGGGAATGCATCGAGGCCGCGGAGGCGGCGCTGGCGCCGGGCGGGGTGCTGGTCGTCTATGTCGCCACGACCACCCAGATGTCCCGCCTCGTCGAGACCATGCGGGTCTCGGGCGGCTGGACGGAACCCCGGGCCGAGGAATCCCTGCTGCGCACCTGGCACCTGGAGGGGCTGGCGGTCCGGCCCGACCACCGCATGAACGGCCACACCGGGTTCCTGGTGACCGCCCGTCGGCTGGCGACCGGGGCCAGCCTGCCACCGCGCCGTCGGCGCCCCGCACCCGGCGCGTACGGCGTCGACTACACGGGTCCGGGCTCGGGGCAGGACGAGCCGGACGGCGACTGACACGGGTCCGCGGCATTTCGCGCCGCTCGGGTTACAGTGGCGGCGAGCACACACCGGGAGGCGACATGTCCGACCCATCCCTGCCGTCCAGGGACCTCGCGCTCGAGTCCGCGCTGACCGAGGTCCGGTCCGAGCTTGCCGCTCAGAAGGACCACAACGCGCGGCTCATCTCGACGCTGCGCGACGCACGCGAGCAGATCGTCACCCTCAAGCAGGAGGTCGACCGGCTCGGCCAGCCGCCCAGCGGCTTCGCCACCTTCCTGGCCCGCCATGACGACGGCACGATCGACATCGTGTCCGCGGGCCGCAAGCTTCGCGTTGCCCTGAGCCCTGCGATCGACGCCGATCGGCTCTTCCCGGGCCAGGAGGTGCTGCTCAACGAGTCCCTCAACGTGGTCGACGTGCTGTCGGTCGACGACGTCGGCGAGCTGGTCGTGCTCAAGGAGTTCCTCGACGACGGCGCGCGCGCCCTGGTGGTCGGTCACACGGACGAGGAGCGCGTCGTCCGGGTGGCGCAGCCCCTTCGCGAGATGCGGATCCGCGCGGGCGACTCGCTGCTGTGCGACGTGCGCTCCGGCTACGTGTACGAGCGGATTCCCAAGTCCGAGGTCGAGGAGCTCATCCTCGAGGAGGTGCCCGATATCCGGTATCAGGACATCGGCGGACTGGGCGAGCAGATCGAGGCGATCCGCGATGCGGTCGAACTGCCGTTCATGCATCCCGACCTGTTCGCGGAGCACGACCTCAAGCCCCCGAAGGGGATCCTGCTGTACGGACCGCCCGGCTGCGGCAAGACCCTGATCGCCAAGGCGGTCGCGAACTCCCTCGCGCGCAAGATCGCCGAGCGGACCGGTCGTGACGAGGGGCGCTCCTTCTTCCTCAACATCAAGGGCCCCGAGCTCCTGAACAAGTACGTCGGCGAGACCGAGCGGCACATCCGGCTGGTGTTCCAGCGGGCCCGCGAGAAGGCGTCCGAGGGCATGCCGGTCATCGTGTTCTTCGACGAGATGGATTCGCTGTTCCGGACGCGCGGCTCCGGGGTCTCCAGCGACGTCGAGAACACGATCGTCCCGCAGCTGCTCAGCGAGATCGACGGGGTCGAGAGCCTCGACAACGTCATCGTCATCGGCGCCTCGAACCGCGAGGACATGATCGACCCGGCGATCCTGCGCCCGGGCCGCCTCGACGTGAAGATCAAGATCGAGCGCCCCGACGCCGAGGCGGCTCGGGACATCTTCAGCAAGTACCTCGTCCCGACGCTGCCGCTCCATCGGGAGGACCTCGCCGAGCACGGCGGCGACGCCGACGCGGCCTGTCGGGGGATGATCATGCGGGCCGTCGAGCGCATGTACGCCGAGACCGAGGAGAACAGGTTCCTCGAGGTCACCTACGCCAACGGCGACAAGGAGATCCTCTACTTCAAGGACTTCAACTCCGGGGCGATGATCGAGAACATCGTTGCCCGGGCCAAGAAGAGCGCCATCAAGGACTTCCTCGACCAGGGCGAGAAGGGGATCCGGGTCCATCACGTCCTGTCCGCGTGCATCGACGAGTTCCGCGAGAACGAGGACCTCCCGAACACCACGAACCCCGACGACTGGGCGCGCATCTCCGGCAAGAAGGGCGAGCGCATCGTGTTCATCCGGACGCTGATCCAGGGCAAGAAGGGCTCCGAGCCGGGCCGGTCGATCGAGAACGTCGCGAACACCGGGCAGTACCTGTAGTGCGGATCCCGCCCCACCGGAGGCGGTGCGCATGAGCGTCCACCGCATCATGGGCATCGAGACCGAGTACGGCATCTCGGTGCCGGGGCACCCGAGCATCAACGCGATGGCGACCAGTTCGCAGATCGTCAACGCCTACGGACAGGCAGTGGCGCGGGGCGGACGCTACGCGGCGCACTGGGACTACGTCGTCGAGAGCCCGCTGCGCGACGCGCGCGGTTTCGACATGTCGAGGGCAGAGGCCGACCCGTCCCAGTTGACGGACGACGACACCGGCATGGCCAACGTCATCCTCACCAACGGGGCACGGCTGTACGTCGACCACGCGCATCCGGAGTACTCCAGTCCGGAGGTCACCAATCCGCGGGACGCCGTCCTGTGGGACCGAGCGGGAGTGACCGTCATGCAGCGCGCCATGGAGCTCGCGGCCGGCGCGCCCGGTGGGCAGCAGATCCTGCTGTACAAGAACAACACCGACAACAAGGGCGCGTCCTACGGCACCCACGAGAACTACCTGATGCGGCGCTCGACGCCGTTCGCCGACATCGTTCGACACCTCACGCCGTTCTTCGTCACCCGCCAGGTCTATGCGGGCGCAGGCCGGCTCGGCATCGGCCAGGACGGTCGGGCGAAGCGGTTCCAGCTCAGCCAGCGCGCCGACTTCTTCGAGGTCGAGGTGGGACTCGAGACCACCCTCAAGCGACCGATCATCAACACTCGCGACGAGCCGCATGCCGATCCCGAGCACTACCGTCGGCTGCACGTGATCGTCGGTGACGCGAACATGAGCGACACGGCCACCTTCCTCAAGATGGGGGCAACCTCCATCGTCCTGTCCATGGTCGAGGCGGGGTACCTCCGCGCCGTCGACTGGACGCCGCTTCACCCGGTCGCCGAGATGCACGCGGTCTCGCACGACACCGACCTGGTGCACGAGATCACCATGACCAGTGGCCGACGCCTGACCGCGTTGCAGGTCCAGTGGGAGTACCTGGCCGCGGCCCGGGAGTTCTGCGGCACCCACTCCGACCTCGACGACCAGACCTTCGAGGTGCTGGAGGACTGGGAGCGGATCCTCACCGGCCTCGGAGGTGACCATTCGACCCTCGCCACGGAGGTCGACTGGATCGCCAAGCGCGCGCTCATGCAGGGCTTCATGGAGCGCGACGGCCTCGAGTGGGATTCGCCGCGCCTGCAGTTGATCGACCTCCAGTACTCCGACATCCGGCCCGATCGCGGGCTGGCCGCCCGCCTGGAGGCCCGCGGGCTCCTGCGACGCCTGGTTACCGACCAGGAGGTGGACCGGGCGGTCGAGTACCCGCCTGACGACACGCGCGCCTACTTCCGGGGGGAGTGCATCCGCCGCTACCCGGACGCGGTCGCGGCCGCCTCGTGGGACTCCGTCGTGTTCGACGTCCCGGGCAGCGAGTCGCTGATGCGCGTTCCCACCCTCGAGCCGACGCGGGGCACCCGATCGCATGTGGGCGCGCTGCTCGACCGCTCACCCGACGTCACGACGCTGATCGGCAGGCTCAGCGCGGGCAGCCCGCGATAGCCTTGCCACATGCCACAGCGTGAGAACGCAGACCAGCGTCGCGCGCAGCGCGATGTCGAGACTGACGAGGAGACCGTCCAGGTCCCGGATGCGACGACGTCCGCGCTCGACTCGGACGTCGACTCCATCCTCGACGAGATCGACAGCGTCCTGGAGGAGAACGCGGAGGACTTCGTCAAGTCCTTCGTGCAGAAGGGCGGCCAGTGAGCTCCCCTCTAGGGCTGCCGGACCCCTACCGGGCCACCGGCACGGCGTCGTTCGTCGAGTTCCTGACGGCCCTGCACCCTGAGCGACTGCGCTACGAGCCGATGTCGGCCGGCCCGCATGCGTCCCTGGCTCCCCATGGCACCACCATCGTGGCCCTCCGAACCGCGGATGGGGTGGTGATGGCCGGCGACCGACGGGCCACCATGGGAAACCTCATCGCCCAGAACGACATCGAGAAGGTGTTCGCCGCAGACGACCGCTCCGTGATCGGGATCGCCGGCACGGCCGGGCTGGCGGTAGAGCTCGTCCGGCTCTTCCAGGTCGAGCTCGAGCACTACGAGAAGATCGAGGGCGTCCCGCTGTCGTTGGACGGCAAGGCCAACCGCCTGGCCACCCTGCTCAGGGGCAACCTGGGCATGGCGATGCAGGGCCTGGCGATCGTGCCCCTCTTCGCGGGGTTCGACGCCGGCCGGTCCACGGGCCGGATCTTCTCCTACGACGTCACGGGCGGACGCTACGAGGAGCACGACTTCTACGCGGTCGGCTCCGGAGCCAGCTTCGCGCGCGGCTCGCTCAAGAAGCTCTTCCGGCGGGGCGCGACCGCCGATGAGGCGGTTCGCGCAGCACTGCAGGCGCTGTACGACGCCGCCGACGACGACAGCGCGACGGGGGGCCCGGACATGGCGCGGGGCATCTATCCCGTCGTGGCCACCGTGGACGCGAGTGGCGTCCGCCTCCTGGCCGAGGGAGACCTCGAGCCGCGCGTGCGGGCCATGCTCGCCGACCGCATGAACCGTCCCCGCGACGATGCGCAGGGGGAGCCGGCATGAGCGTCCCGTTCTATGTCTCGCCCGAGCAGATCATGCGCGACAAGGCCGACTTCGCGCGCAAGGGGATCGCCCGGGGTCGAAGCGTCGTCGTGATGCAGTACGACGCCGGCATCGTCTTCGTCGCCGAGAATCCCTCGCGCGCGCTCCACAAGATCAGCGAGCTCTACGACCGCATCGGCTTCGCCGCGGTCGGCAAGTACAACGAGTTCGAGTCCCTCCGGGTGGCGGGCGTGCGCCTGGCCGACATGCGCGGCTACTCCTACGACCGCACCGACGTGACGGGGCGCAGCCTGGCGAACGCGTACGCGCAGACCCTCGGCACGATCTTCACCGAGACCGCGAAGCCGTTCGAGGTCGAGATCGTCGTCGCCGAGGTGGGTCACGAGGCGACGGAGGACCAGCTGTACCGGCTGATGTTCGACGGTTCCGTGGCGGACGAGCGCGGCTATGTGGCCATGGGCGGCTCGGTCGAGCCCATCACCACCGCGCTGGCGGAGGCGTGGCACGAGGCCATGACACTCAGGGAGTGCGTCCGCCTGGCGGTCGGCCTGCTGGGCCAGCACGGTGACGAGCGGCCGCGCGACCTCGAGCCGGCGCAGCTCGAGGTGGCCGTTCTCGAGCGCGTCCGTACCCGCCGAACCTTCCAACGGCTCGCCAACGGCGAACTTGCCGTCCTGCTCGCCGACTGAGGCGCTCGACGCCCGCGACCGACGTAGTGTGGGGTGATGGACCGCAGGATCTTCGGGATCGAGACCGAGTACGGGGTCACCTGCACGTTCAACGGACAACGGCGGCTGAGCCCCGACGAGGTGGCCCGGTACCTGTTCCGAAGGGTCGTGGCCTGGGGTCGAAGCAGCAACGTCTTCCTGACCAACGGCTCGCGTCTCTACCTGGATGTCGGGAGCCACCCCGAGTACGCCACCGCCGAGTGCGACGCCATCCCGCAGCTGGTGACGCACGATCGGGCCGGTGAGCGGATCCTGGAGGGCCTCGTCGCCGACGCCGAGCATCGCCTGCACGAGGAGGGCATCCACGGCGACATCTACCTCTTCAAGAACAACACCGACTCGGCGGGCAACTCGTACGGGTGCCATGAGAACTACCTCGTGGAGCGCAAGGGGGAGTTCGGCCGGCTGGCCGAACGGTTCATCCCGTTCCTCATCTCCCGGCAGCTGATCGCCGGCGCGGGCAAGGTCCTGCAGACTCCGCGCGGCGCGGTCTACTGCCTCAGCCAGCGCGCCGACCACATGTGGGAGGGGGTGTCGAGTGCCACCACCCGCTCCCGGCCGATCATCAACACGCGCGACGAGCCGCACGCGGACGCCGACCTGTACCGGCGGCTCCACGTCATCGTCGGCGACAGCAACATGAGCGAGACCACCACGCTGCTGAAGGTCGGCAGCGCCGACCTGGTCCTGCGGATGCTCGAGGCCGGTGTGGTCATGCGTGACATGTCGCTCGACAACCCGATCCGGGCCATCCGCGAGATGAGCCACGACGTGACGGGGAAGCGGCAGGTGAAGCTGACGACCGGGCGCGAGCTGTCGGCCCTGTCGATGCAGTGGGAGTACTTCGAGAAGGCCGCCGAGTTCGCCGAGCGCCGCGGGCTCGTCGACGAGCCCACCGGCACGACCAGACGGGTCCTCGAGCTCTGGGGACGCACGCTCAAGGCCGTCGAGGCCGACGACCCGTCCCTCATCGATCGGGAGATCGACTGGGCGATCAAGCGCAAGGTCCTGGACCGGTACATGGCAAAGCACGACATGACCCTCGAGTCGGCGCGCATCGCGCAACTCGACCTCGCCTACCACGACGTCAACCGTCGGCGTGGCCTGTACTACCTGCTGGAGAAGGGCGGGATGGTCGAGCGCGTCACGACCGATCTCGCCGTGTTCGAGGCCAAGTCGGTCCCGCCCCAGACCACGCGCGCCAAGCTCCGAGGCGACTTCGTGCGTCGGGCGCAGGAGCGCCGCCGCGACTTCACGGTCGACTGGGTGCACCTGAAGCTCAACGATCAGGCCCAGCGCACGGTCCTGTGCAAGGACCCCTTCGCCAGCGTCGACGAGCGTGTCGAACGCCTGATCGCCAGCATGTAGCGGCGATTGGCTACTCTCTGGGGGTGAAGAGAACCCTTATCGCCGCCGCAGGCGCCATCGCCCTCGTTGCCACCGTCACCGCATGCGGGTCGCAGACCGACGAGCGCGTCGAGCAGCCCTCCGCCGAGGCCACCGTGGCCGTCGAGTCGGCTCCCGCCGTCGAGGCCTCCGCGGGTGCGGCCGAGAGCGCCATCGCCGCCGCCACCCCCTATGTGACAGTCGACTGCGTCAGCCTGCAGGTGATGCCCGTCGACGAGCCGCCCGCCGGCACCACGATCGGTGCGGTCACGGCCATCTTCCAGCCCAACGGCGCTCCGTCCATCACCGTCGCCACCGATGCGACGCCGGCCACCGAGCTGGGCGTCGCGGACATCTCCGTGGGCACCGGCGCCGAGGCGGCGGCCGGCGACACCCTCACGGTCAACTACTGCGGTGTCGGCCAAGGCACGAAGGCCGTCTTCGACTCCTCCTGGACACGTGGTGAGCCGGCGACGTTCGCTCTCGACGGCCTCATCCCCGGATGGCAGCAGGGCCTGCCCGGCATGAAGGTCGGCGGCCAGCGGCTGCTGGTGATCCCCTCGGACCTCGGCTACGGAGACGCCGGCACGCAGGGCATCCCGCCGGGCGAGACGCTCGCGTTCGTCGTCCAGCTGGAGTCCATCGGCTGACCCACAGCCCATCTGCAGATCAACAGCGCCACCGGCAGATCCCTCCCGTCCGAAGGAGCAGCGCATGGCCAGCAAGCCGGAGATCGAGTTCATCGAGGGTCCCGCGCCCACCGAGCTCGTGATCACCGACGTCATCGTGGGCGAGGGCGCGGAGGCGGTGCCCGGGGGCATGGTCGAGGTCCACTACGTCGGCGTCGACTTCGAGACGGGCGAGCAGTTCGACGCCTCATGGGACCGGGGCGCCTCGATCAACTTCCCGCTGTCCGGGCTCATCGCCGGTTGGCAGGAGGGGATTCCGGGCATGAAGGTGGGTGGCCGACGCCAGCTCGTCATCCCGCCGGCGCTCGCGTACGGCGAGGCGGGCGGCGGGCACCGACTCGCCGGGCGGACCCTCGTCTTCGTGATCGACCTGCTCGACGTGGGGTAGACGCCACCGCATGGCAGAGCGCATCGAACGCACCGAACGACTGCTGAACCTCGTGATGTGCCTGATGGCCTCGCGTACCGGGGTGTCCCGATCGGCGATCGAGCGGCAGATCCCCGGATACGCGGCCGCAGCATCGCCAGCGGCGTTCGAGCGCATGTTCGAGCGCGACAAGGACGAGCTCCGGTCGATGGGGATTCCGGTCGACACCGTCACCGACTCGGGCGGCGACGTCGTCGGCTACCGGATCCCGGAGGAGGACTACGCCCTCCGTGACCTCGATCTCACGGTCGGCGAGCGGGCGGCCATCGCCGTGGCGGCTCAGGTATGGAGCCAGGCCGTTGCCGGTCCGGTGGCAGGCACTGCGCTGCGCAAGCTGGAGACGATCGAGGCCGGGCTCGAGCAGTGGGCGCCGGCCGACCTGCACGGCTCGGTGCAGCTGACGGCTCGCGATGCGGCCCTGCTGCCCCTGATGTCGGCCATCCGGCAGGATCGCACCGTCACGTTCCCGTACCGGACGCCCACCGACGACGCAGCTCACCCGCGAGAGGTGTCCCCGTGGGGACTTCGGTCCTCGTCGGGACGCTGGTTCCTGGTGGGCTTCGATCACGCGCGGGGCGGGACGCGGACGTTCCGGCTGTCACGCATCGCAGGCCCGGTCACGGTCACGGCCCGACCCCGAGCACAGCAGCCGCCACCCGACTTCGACATCTCGGCTTCCGATGGCAACACCAACCCGGACGACCGTCCCGTCGTCGCCCGGATCCGGGTGACCGCGGGAAGGGCCGCCGCATTGCGTCGCCTGGCACTCCCGGACGAGCCGGCCGCCGACCCGTTGACCGCCGATGTCATCCACGTGGGCGCGCCGTCGATCCAGGACCTCGTGTCACTGGTCTGCGCCGCGGGTCCGGACGCATTCGTGATCGAGCCGCCGTCGGTCGTCGACGCCGTGGTCGCCGCACTGACCGAACTGGCCGGCCCGCCCGACGGGGACCCGTCGTGACCGGCACCGCCGGCGACCGGCTCGCCCGACTGCTCGCACTGGTGCCGTGGCTCATCGCGAACGACGGGATCACCATGGCGCAGTGCGCCACGCACTTCGGCGTGACGGAGGAGCAGCTCGAACGAGACCTGTGGCTCCTCGTCGTCTGCGGCCTGCCCGGCTATGGGCCGGACCAGCTCGTCGATATCCAGTTCTGGGACGAGGGCGTGATCCACGTGATCGACCCGCAGACTCTGGCACGGCCCCTGCGACTGAGCCACGAGGAGGTTCTCACCCTGCTCGTGTCCCTTCGGATGCTTGCGCAACTGCCCGGGGTCACCGACCGCGATGCGATCCTGTCGGCGGCCGCGAAGCTGGAGGACGTGGCGAGCACCTACGGCACCGAGCGCTTCCTGTCGATCCGGGTGCCGGTGCCCGCCGAGGTGACCGAGGCGGTCGACGTCGCGCTCACCGAGGGACGAGATCTCCGCATCACCTATGCCTCGGCCTCCAAGGACGAGGTGACCCGGCGCACGATCCGCCCACGCCGACTGCTGACCGTCGACGGCGTGAGCTACCTCGAGGCCTTCTGCCGGTCCGCCGACGCGCTTCGGACCTTCCGCCTCGACCGCGTCCTGGCCGCTGACCTGGGCGACCCGGACTCGGACTCGGGCTCGGTCGCCGCCGCCGAGGACGCTGACCCGGACGAGCAGTCCGAACCGATCCTGCTGGCGCCGGCCGTGCGCCACGCCGTCCTGAGGCTTCGCCCGGAGGCCCGGTGGATCATCGACGTGCACCAGGCGTCGGCGCTCGGCGAGCCCGACGCCGACGGGTGCGTCGAGGTCAGCCTTCCCCTGCACTCCCTCGACTGGGGCGTCCGGCTCGTGCTCTCGCTTCGCGGAGGGGCGACGGTGCTCGATCCCCCCGAACTCGCCCACGGGGTGGTGCTCGCGGCGCGGATCGCACTGGCGGCGTACCCTGACCACGTAAGGTAGCGACACTGACCACTTGAACCGCCGTCGAAGGAGAATCCCATGAACCTGCCCAGGGGCTGGGAGCTCATCCTTGTCGTCGTGGTGATCGTCCTGCTCTTCGGAGCGAAGCGGATGCCCGACGCGGCCCGCAGCGTCGGCCGATCCCTGCGCATCTTCAAGGCCGAGACGAAGGGCCTGACCGACGACAACGCGGCCAGCGGGGCGGACGCCGTCGGCGGTCCGCCGCAGAGCCTGCCGACCGCACCCGACGCCGGCGCGCCGGCGCCCACGGAGGCGAAGAGTCCGGAGCGGACCGAGGGCTGAGTCCGCCTCGGCCTCCTTCCATGGCGACCACGACCAAAGGCGTCGACCGCGCGGCGGCGATGCCCCTGACCGAGCACCTGCGCGAGCTGCGCTCGCGTCTGGTGAAGTCCGGCATCGCCATCCTGATCGGCATGGTCATCGGGTGGATCTACTACCCGCAGCTGTTCGACTGGCTCGCCGCACCGTTCATGGGTGCCGTCGACCAGGCCCGGGCCGAGGGGCGTCAGGTGACACTGGCCCTCACCGGCGTGGCGGACCCGTTCGTGCTCCAGATGCAGGTGGCCGCCGTCGCCGGCCTCGTCCTCTCCGCGCCGATCTGGCTCTATCAGCTGTGGCGCTTCGTGACGCCCGGCCTGCACGGCAACGAGCGGCGATGGGCGATCGGCTTCGCCGCCGTCGCCACGCCGCTGTTCCTCGCCGGGGTGGCGCTGGCCTACCTGGTCCTGCCGTACGGTCTCCAGGTCCTGCTCGGCTTCACGCCCGAGAACGTCGAGAACATCGTCTCCGTCGACCGCTACCTGTCCTTCTTCCTGCGCACCATCCTGGTGTTCGGCATCGGATTCCTCGTGCCGCTGATGCTCGTGCTGCTCAACTTCGCGGGCGTCCTGTCCGGACGGCAGCTGGTCGGCTGGTGGCGGTGGATCATCATCGTCGTCCTCGTCTTCGCCGCGGTCGCCACTCCGACCGGTGACCCCATCAACCTGATGCTGCTGGCCGGGCCGATCTTCCTGCTCGTGCTGATCGCCGTCGGGGTGGCCTTGCTCAACGACCGCCGCCGCGCCCGCCGGAAGAGATCCGACGATTCGGACTTCGGCGACCTCGCCGACGACGAGGCCTCACCCCTGGACCCGACGCCCTCATCGCTCGACGAGCAACCGCCGCCCGCCACGACGACGCCCGTCGACGAGACCCCCTGACGTGGCGGCGGGCGAGGTCTGGCTGATCGCCAATCCGACGGCCGGGGGCGGCCGGGGTTCCCGGCATGCCAGCGTCGCGACGCGCGCCCTCCACGATGCACAGATCCCGTGCCGGCTCCTGCACCCGGCCTCGGCGGCAGCCACGACGACGACCGCGCGCGAGGCGGTGGCGTCCGGGGCACGTGCCGTGGTGGCGTGCGGCGGCGACGGCACCGTGCACGCCGTCATCCAGTCGCTCGCGGGGACGGACGTCCCGCTCGGCATCATCGCCGGCGGATCGGGCGACGACATCTCCTCCGTGCTCGGCTTCCCGTCGGGCGACCCCGAGCGGGCAGCCGACCACCTCATCGCGTGCCTCGCGGTGGGCTCGACACGACCCGTCGACCTCGGGGAGGCCACGGCCGGCGACGGCACGCGCCAGTACTTCCTCGGGGTCTTGAGCAGCGGATTCGACTCGGCGGTCAACGAGCGTGCCAACCGGATGACGCGCCTGGGCGGCCAGCGCTACAACGCGGCGATCGCCCGCGAGCTCGCGTCGTTCCGGCCGATCGGCTATGTCGTCGACATCGACGGCCTGCGGATCGAGGACTCCGGGATGCTGGTCGCTGTGGGGAACGGGTCCGACTACGGCGGCGGAATGCGGGTCTGCCCCAGCGCCGCAGTCGACGACGGCCTCCTCGACGTGACCTGGCTGGGCGCCGTCTCCACCCTGACCTTCCTGCGCGTGTTCCCGAAGGTGTTCTCTGGAGCGCACGTTCGCCACCCCTCCGTGCGCACCTACCGCGGTCAACGCCTGCGCATCGAGGCCGCCGGTCAGGTGGCCTACGCGGACGGCGAGCGAATCGGGCCACTGCCCGTCGTCATCGAGGTCCGCCCGGGCGTCCTGCGCGTGCTGTCCCGCTGATCGACCCGGCACCACGTAGCCTGTTGGCATGCCCAGCCCTGCCGACCGGTATGCCGCGGCCCTGGTCAGGTCCCGGCGCGACCGCACCGAGCTCGGCGCCTTCGCCAGCGGCTACCTGTTCGGCCTCGACGACTTCCAGGTCCGCGCGTGCGAGGCCCTCGAGTCGGGCAAGGCCGTGCTCGTCGCCGCGCCGACGGGGTCCGGCAAGACCGTCGTCGGCGAGTTCGCGATCCACCTCGCGCTTCAGCAGGGCCGCAAGTGCTTCTACACGACGCCGATCAAGGCCCTGTCGAACCAGAAGTACAACGACCTCGTGGCACGTCACGGCCCGGAGCGCGTCGGGCTGCTGACCGGCGACAACAGCATCAATGGGGAGGCCCCGGTCGTCGTCATGACCACCGAGGTGCTGCGCAACATGCTCTACGCCGGGTCGAGCACCCTGCACGATCTCGCCTACGTGGTCATGGACGAGGTGCACTATCTCGCCGACCGCTTCCGGGGCGCGGTATGGGAGGAGGTCATCATCCACCTGCCCGAGCCGGTCACCGTCGTGGCGCTCTCCGCGACAGTCAGCAATGCGGAGGAGTTCGGCGCGTGGCTCGAGGCGGTGCGCGGCGAGACGGCGATCGTGGTCGAGGAGCACCGCCCGGTGCCGCTCTGGCAGCACGTCATGGCCGGCACCCGCATGTACGACCTCTTCATCGATGACGACCAGCGGATCGTCAACCCCGACCTCGTGCGACTGGCCCGCGAGGAGGAGCGGCGCGACCACCCGCGGGGCGAGCGGACCCGGGGTAACCGGGACCGCTCGCGGTCCCGCGGTGTGCGGACCCCCTGGCGCAGCGACGTCGTGGAGCGGCTCGAGCGAGACGGCCTCCTGCCGGCGATCTACTTCCTGTTCAGCCGCGCAGGCTGCGACGACGCGGTCCGCCAGTGCCTGCATGCCGGTCTGCGGCTCACCGGCGCCGAGGAGCGCCGGCAGATCCGTGCGACGGCCCTCGCCGCGACCATGGACCTTCCCGACGAGGACCTCGCCGCCCTGGGCTTCGACGAGTGGCTGGAGGCCCTCGAGCGGGGTCTGGCGGCGCATCACGCGGGCCTGCTGCCGACCTTCAAGGAGATCGTCGAGCACCTGTTCCAGCTGGGACTGCTCAAGGTGGTGTTCGCCACCGAGACCCTCGCCCTGGGCATCAACATGCCCGCGAAGTCCGTCGTCCTCGAGCGCCTGGTCAAGTGGAACGGCGAGACGCACGTCGACCTCACTCCGGGGGAGTACACGCAGCTCACCGGCCGCGCGGGTCGCCGAGGCATCGACATCGAGGGTCACGCAGTGGTGCTGTGGCAGGCAACGCTGGATCCACGGGCGCTCGCCGGCCTGGCGTCGACGCGCACGTACCCGCTCCGATCCTCGTTCCAGCCGTCGTACAACATGGCCGTCAATCTCGTCTCCCGCATGGGCCGCCACCCGGCCCGCGAGGTCCTCGAGACCTCCTTCGCGCAGTTCCAGGCGGACCGCGCGGTCGTCGGTCTCGCCACGGAGCTGCGCCGAGTGGAGGAGGCGCGCGACGGCTACCGGCAGGCGATGGCCTGCCACCTCGGCGACTTCTTCGAGTACGCGTCGCTTCGTGAGACCCTGTCGCGTCGGGAGAAGGACCTCAGCCGCCGGGCGGCCACGGAACGAAGGGATGCCGCCGAGGAGTCCTGGCTGTCCCTGAAGCAGGGCGACGTCTTCCTGATCCCCACCGGGCGGCGAGCCGGACCTGCCGTGGTCCTCGACCAGCGCCGGCAGCGAAGCCCCCGAGACGAGATGCGCCCGATGGTGCTGACCGGTGACGGCCAGGTCCGGCGGATGTCGACGGCGGACACGAGCCAGCCCGTCGAGGCCTTCACGCGCATCACCGTCCCGAAGGGCTTCGTGGCCAAGGATGCGCAGGCCCGCCGTGAATTGCTCGGCGCGCTGCGGGCCGCCGTGGCCGAGATCCCCCACGATCGACGCCGTCGCGGCGCCGTGGCCTCGGAGGACGAGCAGATCGTCGCGCTGCGCGCGGCCCTGCGCCAGCACCCCTGCCACGGCTGCTCGGACCGGGAGGTGCATGCCCGCTGGGCCGAGCGGTACCACCGCACCGAGCGTCAGGTGCGCGACCTCGAGCGCCGCGTCGAGGGCCGCACCAACTCGATCGCCCGCCGCTTCGATCGCGTCTGCGAGGTGCTGAGCGACCTCGGCTACCTGACGTCGGCAGGCGATACGGCCGCGGTCACGACCTCCGGTCGCATGCTGATGGGCCTGTACACCGAATCCGACCTGCTGGCTGCCCAGTCGCTGCTCGACGGGTCCTGGTCGACGCTGCTCCCCGAGGAGGTGGCGGCAGTGGCCGCCGCTGTCGTCTTCGAGTCGCGGGGCAAGGACGACGAGGCCCCGGCCGCCCTGCCGACTGCCGCCGTGCGCGAGGCGGTCACCCGCCTTTTGGCCCTGTGGACCGAGCTGCACGAGCTCGAGACGCGGCATGGGCTGGACATCACCCGTCGGCCCGACGCCGGCATCGTCGATGCCACGTATCGGTGGGCGAAGGGCGCGAACCTCCTGCAGGTGCTCACCCACGCCGACATCACGGCGGGCGACTTCGTCCGGTGGATGCGCCAGGTCATCGACCTCCTCGGGCAGGTCGCCGATGCGGCAGATGCGGCCGATCCGCTGCGGCGGGCCGCGCACGATGCCGCCGACCTGGTCAATCGGGGCGTGGTCGCCTACTCGAGCACCGTCTGACGGGCCTACGCCGCCTGGCGGGCCAGAGCCGCGACGAGCTCGTCCACCTGACGCGTCACGCCCCACTCCTGCGCCAGCGTCGAGAGGCGGTCCGGCGACGACGAACCCGCAAGGCCGGGTGCGACGGGCAGGTCCGTGACCACCTGGGCGACCGTGCGCGCCCGGTACACCGCATCCCGATGCGCCACCAGGGCTGCCGCCAGTCGGGGGGTCATGGGCCGGGAGTCGGGCGCTGCTGCCGCGGCCGCGAGGATGTCGTCGAGGCCCCCGAACGCATTGACGAGGCTGACTGCAGTCTTGGCGCCGATGCCCGTCACTCCGGGCAGCCCGTCGGACGGGTCGCCGCGCAGCACCGCGACGTCGACATAACGCTCGGGCCGGACGCCGAAGCGCTCGACGACGCCCTGCTCGTCGAGCAGGGGCCACTTGTCCATGCCGCCGTTCACCGTGAGCAGCAGGCTTGCGGTCGGACTGACGACCTGCACCAGATCGCGGTCACCCGAGACCGCGATCACGCGACGCCCCGATTGCGCGGCGACGCTGCCGATCACATCGTCGGCCTCGTACCCGTCGAACCCGATCCGGGCGATTCCGGCGGCCTCCACGATCCCCGCGATCGCCGCGGCCTGGTCGCCGAGGGACTCCGGCTCGGCCTCCGCGACGGCTCCGCCGGCCTCCGCGCCATCGCCGGCGACCCGGTGCGCCTTGTAGGACGGGACCAGGTCGACGCGCCACTGGGGCCGCCAGTCGTAGTCCCATGCGGCGATCACGGCCGTGGGGGAGTAGGCGTCCACGAGCCTCGTCACGGTCGACAGGAATCCCCGCACCGCGTTGTGCGGCCGACCGTCCGGGGCGGTCATGGACTCCGGTAGGGCATGGAACGACCGGTAGTAGAGCGAGGCCGAGTCGAGCACGAGGACGGGGCGAGTTGCTTCGGGCACATCCGCAGTCTGGCAGAGGGCAGCCGGGCCGAGAAGCCAGCGCATAGACTCGATCGAGCCACCGGGAGGGTACATGTCGGAGAGTCCGTTCGCAGCACGACTAGCGGCCGTCCAGGCGCAGGCGCGTGAGCGCGGGACGGACGCGGTGCTCGTCACCCCCGGTCCCGACCTCAGGTACCTCATCGGGTACGACGCCATTCCCCTTGAGCGCCTGACGTGCCTGGTCATCCCGTCGCAGGGCACCGCCTCCCTGATCGTGCCGCGGCTGGAGATGCTGGCCGCGCAGGCCAGCCCGGTCGGCGCCCTCGACGTCCCCCTGCTGACCTGGGGCGAGACGGACGACCCGTACGCCATCGTCGCCGGCGTCCTCGACGGGCCCGCGCGCGTCGCCCTCGACAACCACATGTTCGCCGAGAAGGTCCTGCGGCTTCGCGACGCCATGCCGGACGTCGAGCAGGTCCTGGCCGGAGGGATCCTCTCAAGCCTGCGGATGCGGAAGGATGCGACGGAGATCGAAGCCCTGCTCTCGGCCGGTGCCGCGATCGATCGCGTCCACGCCGCCGTGCCGGGACTCCTGCAGGCCGGGCGCTCGGAGCGCGAGGTCGGCGCCGACATCAGCGACCTCATCCTTGCGGAGGGGCACGTCCGGGTCGACTTCGTCATCGTGGCGAGCGGACCCAACGGCGCGAGTCCCCATCACGAGGTCTCGGACCGCGCCCTGACGCGGGGCGACATCGTGGTCGTCGACATCGGCGGGACGATGCCCGATGGGTACTGCAGCGACTGCACGCGCACCTACGCGGTGGGCGAGGTTCCGCCCGGGTTCGCCGAGCAGTACGACGTCCTGCTTGCCGCACAGCAGGCCGCGGCGGCCTGGGCCCGGCCCGGGGTCACCTGCGCGAGCGTCGACGCCGCGGCCCGCGACGTGCTGACCGGGTCGGGCATGGGCGACCTCTTCATCCACCGGACCGGGCACGGAATCGGGCTCGAGACGCACGAGGATCCCTACATCGTCGTCGGAAACGACCTGCTGATCGAACCCGGCATGGCGTTCAGCATCGAGCCCGGCTTCTACCGCGAGGGCCGCTACGGCGCGCGCATCGAGGACATCGTGATCGCCACGGAGTCCGGGGTGGCTGTGGCGAACCATCAGCCGCGCGGGCTGGTGGTCGTCCCGTGACGCACGTCTGGCGCGGTCAGTCCGTCACCCGGCTGATGCCGACCGAGGAGTCGGTCCACCTGATGGCGATGGTGGAGGAGTTCGCGACCGCCGAGCTGGCACCACGGGCCGCGGACGACGAGGCGAACAGCCACTTCCCCCGCGAGCTCTTCGTGACCATGGGCGAGCTGGGGATCCTGAGCCTGCCGTTCGAGGCCCGGCACGGCGGAGGCGAGCAGCCCTACGAGGTGACGCTCCAGGCACTCGAGGAGATCGCTCGTGCCTGGATGACCATCGGCGTCAGCGTCAGCGTCCACTACCTGTCCTGCTTCGCGCTGGCCAACTACGGGACGACGGAGCAGCAGGAGGCCTGGCTTTCGGGCATGATCGGCGGCGAACTGCTCGGGGCCTACTGCCTGTCCGAGAGCCACTCAGGGTCGGATGCGGCCGCGCTCACCACCCGGGCGGTGGCCGTCGACGGCGGCTACCGGGTGACCGGCACCAAGGCGTGGATCACGCACGGGGGCCGCGCCGACTTCTACTCCACGATGGTCCGCACCTCGGACGACGGTGCGCGCGGCATCAGCTGCCTGCTCGTCGATGCGGCAACGCCCGGCCTCGGGTCGGCGGCGCCCGAGCGCAAGATGGGCGCGACCGGGTCGCCGACAGCACAGGTGATCTTCGACGACGCCTTCGTCCCGGCGGACAGACTCATCGGCGCCGAGGGCGGCGGCTTCGCCATTGCGCTGTCGGCCCTGGACGCCGGCCGACTGGGGATCGCGGCCTGCGGCGTCGGCGTGGCGCAGGCGGCCCTGGACGCGGCGGTCGCCTACGCGGGGGAGCGGCGGCAGTTCGGACGGCCCATCGCGGAGTTCCAGGGCCTGTCGTTCCTCCTGGCCGACATGGCGACGGCGGTGGCGGGAGCACGTGCGCTGTACCTGGAGGCCGCCCGCCTCAAGGACGCCGGACTGCCCTTCGGCACGCCCGCCGCAATGGCCAAGCTCGCGGCGACCGACGCAGCCATGCGTGTCACGACCGACGCCATCCAGGTGCTGGGCGGCGCCGGCTACACGCGCGACTTCCCGGTGGAACGGTACTTCCGGGAGGCCAAGGCCCTCCAGATCGTCGAAGGCACGAACCAGATCCAGCGCATGGTGATCGGCCGCAGCCTGAGGAGTGGCCGCAGCGAACCACGCGCGGATCGGCCCGTCGACCCCGGCCGATCGGGCCAGCAGGGGCGCGGCGCGTGACACTGCCCGCCTGGACGTCGTCCGAACGCGTACTTCTGCACGGGGGAACGGTCTACTCGCCGGTGAGCCCGTTCGCGACCGCGATGCTCGTCGATGGCGGCACCATCGCCTGGCTGGGCGAGGAGTCCGCGGTGGCGGCCCACCGGGACTCCGCACACCGGGTCATCGACGTCCGCGGCGCGCTGATCACCCCCGGATTCGTCGATGCGCATATCCACGCCACGAGCACCGGCCTGACGCTCACCGGCCTCGACCTCACGGCGACGTCCTCGCTGCAGGAGGCGCTGACCCTGCTGGAACGACGGGCTCGCGATCTGCGCGGTGCGGTGATCCTCGGCCACGGATGGGACGAGACCCGCTGGCCCGAGGGTCGGCCGCCGACCAGGAGCGAGCTCGATCGCGCGACCTGGGGCAGCGTGGTCTACCTGTCACGGATCGACGTGCATTCCGCGGCGGTCTCCAGCGCGCTGGCGGCCATGGTCCCCGGCCTGCGGTCGCTGGCCGGCTACGACGAGTCGGAGCCGCTCTCACAGCAGGCGCATCACGCCGTCCGCGAGGCGGCCCTCGGTTCCATCTCCGCCAGCCAGCGGGCCGCCGCGCACCGGGTCGCCCGCGATTCCGCTGCTGCGCTGGGCATCGTCGCGGTGCACGAGATGGCCGGCCCGACCATCTCCAGCGAGGACGACCTGCGCGGCCTCCTTGCCCTGTCCGCAGCCGAGCCGGGGCCTCTGGTCACGGGTTACTGGGGCCAGCTCGCGAGCACCGGGGGGCTGGAGATCGCGCGCGCAGCTCGGCGCGCACGGGGTGGCCGGCGACCTGTTCGTCGACGGGGCCATCGGGTCGCGCACGGCGTGCTTGAGCGAGCCGTATGCGGACGCTCCGACCACTGCGGGAGCGAGCTACCTGACCGCCGACGAGGTGGCCGACCACGTCGCGGCGGCCACGATGGCCGGGATGCAGGCCGGATTCCACGTCATCGGCGACGCGGCGAGCGGCACGGTCATCGACGGACTGGCGGCGGCGGCGGAGCGCGTGGGCGCCCAGGCGCTCCGGGCGCTCGGCCATCGCCTCGAGCACGCCGAGATGCTGTCCGACGCGCAGATCGCGACCATGGCGAGTCTCGGGGTCACCGCGAGCATGCAGCCCATGTTCGACGGCCGGTGGGGCGAGCGAGGCGGCATGTACGAGCAGCGGCTCGGACGCGATCGCGCGGGCACGATGAACCGCCTGGCCGACCTGCTCTCGGCGGGCGTGCTGATGGCCTTCGGCTCCGACGCACCCGTCACCTCGTTGGGCCCCTGGGCGGCCATCGGTGCGGCCGTGCATCACCACAACCCGGCGCAGCGGATCTCCGCCCGGGCGGCCTTCGCCGCCCACACGCGCTCGGGGTGGCGGGCGATGGGGGATCAGGAGGCCGGGGTCCTCGCGCCCGGCGCGCCAGCTCACTATGCCGTGTGGGCGGCGGACGAGATCGTCGTCCAGGCCCCCGACAGCCGGCTGTCCGCCTGGTCGACCGACCCTCGCAGCGGGACCCCGGGCCTGCCGCCCCTGACGCCCGGAGGTCCGGTGCCGACCTGCCTGATGACGGTGGTGGCGGGGCGCACGGTGCACGTCGTCGACGCCCTTGGGGCCTAGCCCATGCCCGTGACGCGCGAACCGCTGGTCGGAACCCGAATCGCGACCGGACTGGCCCTGGTGTCCGGGCTGGCGATGGCGCTCGCCTTCCCGCCGGTCGCCTTCGGACCGTATGCCATTGGGTCGATCGCGCTGCTCACCACCGCGGTCTGGGGCGGATCGCTGCGACGGGGGGCCGCCCTCGGGCTCCTGGCGGGCCTGGTCTTCTTCGCCCTGCTGCTCGACTGGATGCGCGTGATCGGCCCTGACGCCTGGATCCTGCTGACCCTGCTCTGCGCGTCCTGGTTCGCGGGGCTGGGACTCGTGACCGCCTGGGTGACGCGGCTGCCCGGCGCGCCGGTGTGGGTGGCAGCCACCTGGGTGCTCGACGAGGCACTGCGCAGCCGGGTCCCGTTCGGCGGATTCCCCTGGGGGAGCGTGTCGTTCGCCCAGCCCGACACGTCGTTCGCGGGCTGGGCGCCCGTCGGCGGCAGTCCGCTGGTGACGTTCGCGGTCGCCTTCGTGGGGGCTGCGATCGTCACGGCGGCGCTCGACTACCGCGCGGGCCGACGTGGAGCGTCGTTCGCCTGGGCGGGGGTCGCCGCGGCCCTGCTCCTGCTGCCCGCCGCCATCCCCGCGCCCACGGTCGGCGACACGGAGGGCGGGCCTGCCACGGCCGTCGTGGCGTTGGTCCAGGGCGGAACCCCCCAGTCCGGGCTCGGGGCGATGGACGTCCGTCGCGCGGTGCTCGACAATCACGTCGCCCAGACCCTGGCCCTCGCCGAGAGCATCGCGAGCGGGGAGAGCGAACAGCCGGATTTCGTCCTCTGGCCGGAGAACTCGTCGGACATCGACCCGTTCACCGACGCCGGGGCAGCAGAGGCGATCACAGTTGCGGCCCGCGCCGTCGGGGTCCCGATCCTCGTGGGGGCGGTCATCACGGCACCGGGGGAGCCGTCGGGGGTCTGGAATGTGGGCATCGTCTGGGACCCGGTCGCCGGACCCACGCAGATGTACGTCAAGACCCACCCGGTCCCGTTCGGGGAGTACATCCCGTTCCGGGACTTCCTAGCCGAGCACATCGGCCGCTTCGATCGGATCCCTCGCGACTTCCTCCCGGGCTCGAGGCCGGGGAACCTGCTCATCGGCGGCGTCCCGATCGGCAACGTCATCTGCTTCGAGATCGCCTACCGGGAGGTCGTCGACGCGGTGGTCGACGGGGGAGCCCGGGTCATCACCGTGCAGACCAACAACGCGACGTACGGCGGAACCTCGCAGCCGGAGCAGCAGCTGGCCATCGAGCGGCTGCGCGCCCGTGAGTTCGGCCGCACCGTCCTGGTGGCGGCCACGTCCGGCATCTCGGCCGTGATCGGACCGGATGGGCAGGTACGGCAGTCGCTGGGGCAGTACGACGTCGGGTACCTCGTTGCCGAGGTACCCCTGCGTGGGCAGATCGTCCCGGCCTCATCCGCCGGGCACGCCGTCGAGCTGGTGCTGTGCGCCGTGGCGCTCGGCGCCCTCACGGCCGCCGCGGCACAGTCGCTCGTCCGCCGCCGACGCCGGATCGCCTAGGCTGGCGAGGTGGATTCCGTATCGTTCGCCGACCTCGGTCGGATCGTCGTCATCATCCCCACCTACAACGAGCGCAGCACGCTGCCCGTGATCACGGCGCGCGTGCGAGCCTCGGTGCCGGAGGCGCACGTCCTCGTCGCCGACGACAACTCACCGGACGGCACCGGCGAGATCGCCGACGAGCTGGCGGCCCAGGACGACCATGTGCATGTCATGCATCGACTCGGCAAGGAGGGACTGGGCGCCGCCTACCTGGCCGGCTTCGCCTGGGCCCTGCAGGACGGCTACGACGTCGTGGTCGAGATGGACGCCGACGGCTCGCACCAGCCCGAGCAGCTGCCGCGCCTGCTCGACGCACTGCGGGACGCCGACCTGGTCCTGGGGTCGCGGTGGGTGCCCGGTGGCAGCGTCGAGAACTGGCCGAAGAGCCGCGAGCTCCTCTCGCGCGGCGGCAGCATGTACACCCGCGCGATGCTCGGGGTGCAGGTGCGCGACGTCACCGGGGGCTACCGCGCCTTCCGGGCCGAGACCCTTCGGCGGCTCGACCTCCACGAGGTCGCCTCGCAGGGGTACTGCTTCCAGGTCGACCTCGCCTGGCGCGCGGTCCAGCGCGGGATGCGGGTGCGCGAGGTGCCGATCACGTTCGTCGAGCGCACCGCCGGGACGAGCAAGATGAGCCGCAAGATCGTCTTCGAGGCGCTCTGGCGCGTGTCGGTCTGGGGCGTGGACGACAAGGTGACCCGGGTGCGGCGCCGCGCCCAGCAGCGACGCGCGGGCGAGAAGCGGAGCGGCTCGTGACGTCGTTCCGGACTCGGCTGGTCGTCTTCGGCTATCCGCTCCTCGAGGTGGTCACCGCCTATGCCGTGGCGCAGTGGATTGGGTGGGGATGGATGCTGCTCCTGGTCGTCGCCGGCTTCCCGATCGGCTTCGCGCTCATGCGGAACGCGGGCGACGCCGCGATGCGCGACATGGTGGCCTCCGCGAACTCCGGCATTCCGATCGACTCGAGCCGGCATGCGCTGGCCTTCGTTGGCGGCCTGTTGGTCGCCATCCCCGGATTCTGGACGGACCTGGTGGGACTGCTGCTCGTGCTCCCGCTCACCCAGCGTCTCTTCCGGGCCCGCACCCGCACGTGGTTCTCCGAGCGCGTCACGACTGTTCGCATGCCCGGCGCTCACTACCCGGGTGACGGCGAGGTCATCCAGGGCACCGTCATCCGGACCGACGACCCGCCGCGGGAGCCGCCGCGACCTCAGGAACCGCCAGCGCTACCCGGATCCTGAGACCGTCGAGGGCCACCGTTCAGGCGGACTTGCGCAACCCGCCGCTGCCGCGACGAAGGCCCTGCTGCCCGTGGAGCAGTTCGAGTCGCTCCTGCAGCAGTTCCTCGAGCTCGGCGATGCTGCGCCGCTCGAGCAGCATGTCCCAGTGCGTGCGCACGTGCTTCACGGGCTTGGTCTCCGGGGCGCTGACGTCGGGCCGCACGGCCGGGCGGCCGCAGCGGCAGCTCCACTCGAACGGGATCTCCTCGGCCTCGACCGAGAACGGGACGAGCGTCTGATGGCCCTCCGGGCACTCGTAGGCGATGACCAGACGCTCGGCCGGCGCCACGTGGGCATCGGTCTCATAGCTCAGCGCACCCAGCCGGGTGCCGCGCATCGACTCACTCATGGTCTGCCCTCTTTCGTGTACCGCCATACCGGATGACACATATGACGGCGGTGTTATTCCCCCGGTTCCGGGTTTACCAAACCCGTACATTTCCCGCCCCGGGCCAGGATCGGCCTCGATCGGGTCTTGCCCCGGGGGAGAGGTGGTGCCAGACTACGACCGATATGTCCGATCTATAGGCGCGGTTAAACCCAGGTAAGACTGTCGCGGGCACCCCCGACGCTGGCGGTTCGACCGGAATTCGTCGGGCATAGTGAGGCGCATGCTTCCCCGGCGTGCGCCCATCGTGATGTCCACGTTCCGGGCAGCGGTGGCCACGATCGGGGCCCTGACCCTGGTGACGTCGCTGGCGACGCCGGCCCTGGCCGGCCCGGGAGAACCCCGTCCGACCGCCCGGATCCAGGCGGATCGTTCCCTGCAGGTCAATGACACCGTCGCGATCTCCATCGCCCGGGTGCCGGCGTCGGCGCGGATCGTCATCAACTGGGGCGACGGCACCCGCACGACGGTCCGGGTGCCGTGCACGCGCACCCAGGCGCGGAGCACGCCCGGACAATGTGGCACCCGCGTCTCCCACGCGTACCGTCATGTCGGTCGGTACGGGGTGTCGGTCCGCACCGTCGATGCCAAGATCGCGTCCGCGCGAATCCAGGTCTCCGGTACCGACCCGGGCGATTCGACGTCGACGCCGTGGCGCGAGGTCATGCTCGAACGCCTGAACGGGATCCGGGCCTCGGTCGGGGCGCCGCCGACTGACGCTGTGCCCGGCTCTCGAGCGCTCCGCGCAGGGCTACGCGCGGCTGATGGCCACCACGAACCACTACGGCCACGTCGGACCGAACGGCAGCGAGCCGTGGGAGCGCATGAGCGCCGAGGGGTACCGCTGGCGGGCGGCCGCCGAGAACATCGCGGCCGGACAGCGCGGGGTGGCGGCCGTCATGACCTCATGGCGCGAGTCGAGCGGCCACTACGCCAACATGGTCAACCCGGACTACGAGCACGTGGGCTTCGGGTACTACCGCGAGGACGGCAGCCAGTACCGCACGTACTGGGTTCAGAACTTCGGCAGGGGCGGCGGCTGCTGACCGGCAGATCGGACCGACCCGAGTCGATGCCCGGTTCGTCGTTGGCCCTGCGCTGCCCCCGACTCCAAACTGCGCGGAATGACCGATAGGCCCGAATCATCCGATTCCTCCCGGCCCACGCCGAGGGTGGGCGCCAACGCCGTCGCGCGGGGGACCCGCCAGGTGATCGCCACGGCGGCAGCAGCCAGGAGCAGACCGACCAGGACCAGCACCGCGTGCACGCCCGCGCGAAGTCCGGCCGGCAGTCCACCATCGACCGTCGAGGCGAGCAGCGCCACGGTGGCGAGCACCGCCAGGGCAAGGACCCTGCGTCGTCTGATGGCTGCCGACTCCATGTCGCGAAGACTAGGGTCGGCGGCTGACATCCCGCCAGCGCCGTGCTGGATCCCAGACGCCCGCCTACTCCGGCCGGTAGGCCGGGGCGCTGGGGTCAGTCCGTGCCGGCCTCCATCGCTGCGCGGTCGAGCAGCTTCGCCCTCGTCGACGTCGGCCTGGGCAGGCAGCGCCGCGATGGCAGCCGCGCCACCCGGCTCAAGCTCACCGATCAGGTGCGCCTGGCCGGCCAGCAGCTGCCCCTGGGCGGCGTACAGCTCGAGCTTGGCGCGCGAATCCGCGATGTCCAGGTTGCGCATGGTCAGCTGGCCGATCCGGTCGACGGGTCCGAAGGCCGCGTCCTCGGTTCGCTCCATGGACAGCTTGTCGGGGTGGTAGCTGAAAGCCGGGCCGCGCGTGTCGATGATCGAGTAGTCGTCTCCGCGGCGCAGCCTCAGCGTCACCACGCCCGTCACCGCCGACGCCACCCAGCGCTGGAGGGACTCGCGCAGCATGAGCGACTGCGGGTCCAGCCACCGCCCCTCGTAGAGGAGCCGGCCCAGCCGACGGCCCTCCGCATGGTAGTTGGCGATCGTGTCCTCGTTGTGGATCGCACTGAGCAGTCGCTCGTACGCGATGAACAGCAGCGCCATGCCGGGGGCCTCGTAGATTCCACGGCTCTTGGCCTCGATGATCCGGTTCTCGATCTGGTCGGCCATGCCGAGCCCGTGGCGCCCGCCGATCGCGTTCGCCTCGTGCACCAGGTCGACAGGGGTCGCGAACTCGCGGCCGTTGATCGCGACAGGGCGGCCTTGGCTGTAGGCGATTGTCACGTCCTCGGTGGCGATCTGGACCGCGGGATCCCAGAAGCGGACACCCATGATCGGATCGACGACCTCGATGGAGGTGTCGAGGTGCTCGAGCGTCTTGGCCTCGTGCGTGGCCCCCCAGATATTGGCGTCCGTCGAGTACGCCTTCTCGACGCTGTCCCGGTATGGCAGGTCATGGGCAGCGAGCCACTCGGACATCTCCTTGCGACCGCCGAGCTCATGCACGAAATCCGCGTCCAGCCACGGCTTGTAGATCCGCAGGGACGGGTTCGCCAGCAGGCCATAGCGGTAGAACCGCTCGATGTCGTTGCCCTTGTACGTCGACCCGTCGCCCCAGATCGAGACGCCGTCGTCGTGCATGGCGCGGACCAGGAGCGTGCCCGTCACGGCGCGGCCCAGGGGAGTGGTGTTGAAGTACTGCTTGCCGCCGGATCGGATGTGGAAGGCGCCGCACGAGATGGCGGCCAGGCCCTCGTCGACCAATGCCGACTTGCAGTCGATCAAGCGGGCCAGCTCGGCACCGTACTGGGTGGCCCGGCTGGGGACCGTGTCGATCTCGGGCTCGTCGTACTGCCCGATATCCGCCGTGTAGGTGTACGGGATCGCGCCCTTGTCCCGCATCCAGGCAACCGCCACCGAGGTGTCCAGGCCACCGGAGAAGGCGATGCCGACGCGCTCGCCGACCGGAAGGGACGTCAGTACTTTCGACATGGGCATAACCTATGGCCCTGGTCCTGCGCCGTTCAGCGCAGGACCAGGGCCATAGTGGCCAAGCCGACTGTCAGTCGGTGTCGCAGCCGTTCGCCCAGATGGCGGCGGGGACCTGCGAGTCGGCGGGACGCACGCTCGGGTGGTTGACATCGACCGTCCCGCAGACCTTCTGGCGGTCCTTGAGGATCCAGAACTGGCCCTCGGCCTCGAACACCTGCGTGACGCCGATGTCGTGGCCCCGACCGTCGCCGACCGTGGCGAAGACGTACGCCCAGCCGTCCGCGCACGCGAACGAGTCGATCGACACAAGGACCTCGCGCTTGCCCATGGTGGCGGACAGCGCATCGCTCAGGGCCGCCTGGGTGCACGACGTCATGCCGCCGATCACCGGCTGGCTCGCGACTGCCCTCAGACTGCGCGCGACCTTCACCATCTGGCGGGCCGACAGGGGCCGCGCACCGAGCGTCTCGATGATGATGTCTGTCGAGCGGAGCGAGCCGACGCCAGGAAGCGTGAACTCGAGTGCGCCGCCGTACTTGGCCATGTCGGACCGGCTGCACGACGTCCACTGCGCCGAGTCGGCGGGATCGCAGTACACCTCCATATGGGCCTTGACGCCCTGCACCATCACCGTTCCTGCGTCCCAGCCGTCGCCTCCGGGATCGCTGCAGATGGGCTTGCCCTCATTGACGTTGAAGCCGCCCTTCCACCGGTGCCCGTACCCGCCCAGCATGTTCTGCTCGGCGCCGTCTTCGCACGTCCACTGCGTGCCGGTGTGGGTGAGCTTCATGCCCCCGGTGTACGACGGCTCGTACACCGTGTACGTGACGCCGACCTGCAGATCCTCGTACGCGTCGCCCGACCCCATGGCCTGCGCCGGACCCGTCAAGGCGAGGCCTGCCGACATCAGCGCGACGACCGCAGCCACCGCCATCCCGCATCGAGCCGTTGTTCGCATCATCGAAGCCCTTCTCCCAGGTGCCTTCACGTGCTCCGGAATCTAGGGGAACGCGCCGGCTATCGCGCGCTGGTCACATCTCCCGGGGCGGGCGTCTGCCGGCGAGCGACGAGTACCGCACGAACGGCCAGCGGCAGGAAGGCGGCAAGGCCGAGCAGCACCAGCACGACGGTTGCGACGTGAAGTGCGGGGGAAAGCGGCACCAGGGCAAGCACGACACCGAGGTTGACCAGAATCAGTCGCGGCGTGCGCATCCACTCGAGCACGGCACCGGTGGCCCGGGCCATGGCCGGTCCACCACCGAGCGCGACGGGGATCAGGTAGCTGAGCGCGCCAATCAGCAGCTGCGCCGCGAAGCCGACCAGCAGCGGGAGGGCGAGCCGGTCGGCGCGCTCGGCCGCGCCCTCCCAGGTGGGCTCGACGGCGATGATCAGCCCGAGGGCCACGACCGATCCGACCAGCCAGATCATCGCGGACAGGACCGACCAGGTCGAGTAGGCCGTCGGTGGGCGGCGGCGCACGGTGTCGGCGATCGGACCGGAGTTCATCGCCAGGCCGGCTGTATAGGCGGCGATCCCGACGACCGCCATGGCGCTTACTCCCGAGAGGGCGCCGATCGCCGTCACCAGAACCCCGGCGACCAGGACCGGCAGGGCCCGGCGCGCCGAGCGTTCAGCAGCCGGGGATATCTGGGTGCGCAGCATCGTGGGCCAGAAGGTGACCAGAGTCCCGACCAGGGTGAGTCCGACCCAGCCGAGCAGGTTGACCGCCACATGCGCCAGGGCGAGCCGGGCGTGCAGGTCGTCGTCGAGGTCGTCCGGAGCCATCAGGACGCCGAGCGCGACCCCGAGCGGCATCAGCAGGCCGGCAGCCACGTAGTAGCGGACCGTGGAGCCGAAGGGCGCCGGCAGCGCACGCGACATCCGTGCGATGAGCGCCACGGCGTGCCAGCAGACCACCACGGCGACGCCCAGGCCGCCGATGAGCACGGTCCACCACGAGCCCAGGGCCATGCCGAGCACCACCAGCACCGCCGCCAGGTTGAAGGCACCGAGCCGGAACGCCTCCGGGCGGCCACTGCGGCGATCCGGCAGGCGCAGCACCGCGGCCGCGAAGTGGTTGCTCCAGATGAGAATCGCGTTGCTGAGGGCACCCAGGAGCAGCAGGTGGACGGGGAACCAGTCGGCGACCGGGCCGAGCAGGGCGAGAACGGAGACCACGACGGCGGCCGCCAGCCAGGCCAGCACAGCCGCGCCGGACCGCACATGCCAGTCCGAGCGCCTCATCCCGACATCACCACGCCCCACGCCACGTGGTCAGGGTAGTTGGCAGCCCGGATCGGATCTCGACCCGCACATCGGCATATCGCCGATAATGCACATTATGACATTACGCCCACATCCAGGACTCCCCATGAACCAGGCGCTCCCCGTCCTCTCCAGACCCCCCTCCCCCCGCCGAGAGGTGAGTTGTCGGGGTGGATTCCGGAGAATCCACCCCGACAACTCACCTCTCGGCCGCAGGGGGTTGGTGAGTTCGGCGCGGGCGCTGGCTCGGGCGCTGGGTCGCTCATCGTCACAGATTGGATCCGATCTGGGGTCCGGTCCCGGACTCCAGCTGCTCGATCAGGTCCACCTCCTCCGCCCGGGTCAGCCCGGCCCGGCGCTCGCGGTCCAGGCCGCGACCCTGCTCGTCTACCAGGACGTCGGCCAGCGTCTCCGTCACGGGTCGCCGGACCAGGCCGGCCGCGAGGGCCCGCTGATCGTCGCGTGCCCCAAATCCGGCGTAGGCCGGCAGCGGCAGCCATAGCGGTAGCGAGCGGGGCCCCGCCCACGGCTCGACGTCCCGCTCCGCCAGCCACGCCGGTGCGGCCACCACCATGCTCCCTCGGTAGCCGGCCACGCTCGCTGCCAGTTCGAGGACGGCGGGCAGGGGCATCGACTCCCCCACGGCGTTGAACGCCCCGGACCCACCGGAGCGGGTCATCGCGACGATCCACGCGGCCAGGTCGCGCACGTCGATGCACTGCGTCATCAGGTCGGGCTCCCTCGGAACCAGTACCGGCCCTTTGCCGGCCAGTGCGAACCTGGAGACCCAGTAGCCGAACCGGTCGCTCGGATCGCCCGGACCGCCGATGAGGCCCGCCCGGACGAGGGCGCAGCGCTCCCCCAGCGCGTCCACGACCGCCTGCTCGCAGGCCGCCTTCGCCGGCCCGTAGTCCTCGGTCCCCGCGGTGTCCGAAGGCAGTGCCGGCACCGTCGGCGCATCCTCGTCCTGGCCGGGCACGTCCGTGGCCGCATACACCGAGCCCGAGGAGACATACGTCCAGTGGGCCGCTCGGTGGGCCAGCGCGGCGACCGCTGCGCGCACCATCCCGGGCTGCCACGACACGTCGACGACGTCGTCCCAGTCCCGTCTGGCCACCTCGTCGAACGCGTCGGGCCGGCTTCGATCGGCGATGACGAGCTCGGCGCCCGCGGGAACCGGTCCGGACCGGCCGCGCGCGAGGCACGTCACGTCGATCCCCGCGGCCACCGCAGTGCGCGCCACCTCGCCGCCGAGCCATGCGGTGCCGCCCAGGACGAGGAGGTTCGGCATGGTCCAGACACTAGACGCCGGCCCGACCCGGCCGGGAGGATTGCCGCCATGTCCGACAATCCGCCGCCCGCCGTCGACGCCTACCTGGCCGGCGTGGATCCGGTGGCCGTGCCGGTGGTCGTCGCACTGGATTCCGCCGTCCGGTCGGCGCATCGCGACTTCGACGTCGCGATCAAGTACGGCATCCTCATGTACGCGCTGGACGGCGACTGGCGTACCTGGGTCTGTGCCATCGAGGCTCGAAAGAAGGTGGTCAGCCTTCGCTTCCTGTACGGGGTGGTCATGGACGATCCGGCCGCCGTGCTGCGCAAGGGCTCGTCGGTCCTCATGACGTGGGACCTGCCCTTCGACGGCGCGGTGCCCGTACGGAGCGTCCGGTCCTACGTCAAGGAGGCAGTCGCGAAGTATCCCGAGTACAAGGCCAACGCCCCGGAGATCCTGGCCGCGGCTCGGGGACGCTAGGCGCGGGTCGCGATCAGGTCGATGGCGCGCAGCCGCTGCCGGTGATGGCTCCGCATCCGGCGCAGCCGCCCGTCGGGCAGGCGGTGCGCAGCGCGGGAGCGCCGGCCAGCCCAATTCGGAGCAGGTGATCGACGCAGGCGTCGACAACGTCGGGATCCAGGCCCGTCCGATCGACGACCTGCGGGCGCGTGGACGCCCCGGCCTCAAGTGCGGTGAGCACCGTTCGCAGCGGGGTCACCATGCTCGCGACCCGATCTGGAAGATGGCCACCGCGACGATCCAGGCGACGCTCAGCTGCATCGCGATGCCGAACGCGGTCCACCTCATTCCGATCTCGCGTCGCTGGGCGGCCAGCGTCGCCACGCAGGGCGTGTACGCCAGCAGGAACACCAGGAACGCCCATACGGCGGCGGTCGGATGACCGCCCGAGGACTCCTCGAAGTCGGCTCGGATGTACGTGCCGAGCGTGCCCGCCGGCTCGGTCGTGCCGGGCTCCTCGGCCGAGTAGGTCTGCGCCCACGAGGAGATCACGGCCTCCTTGGCGACGAACCCGACGATGAGCGCGCTCGTCGTCTCCCACGACCCGAAGCCCGCCGGCGCGAAGACCGGCGCCACGGCCTGTGCCGAACGCGCGTAGAGGCTCTCCTGGACGGGCACCTGACCGAACGAGTACCCGGGCACGACCGGGATCGCCTGCAGGAGCCACACCACGGCAACGGTGGCCACGATGATGCCGCTCGCGGTCCGCAGGAAGCCGCTGCAGCCGAAGCCACGTCACCGCCGCGCGTGAGTCGGACGCGTCGGCCGCTGGTAGGGCGGCAGGTCGATGACCAGGGGCTCGGTTCCCATCGATCGCCACAGCGTGGACCGAAGGGCCAGGCCGACCACCACGATGAACAGGATCGCTGATGACGTACGAGGGCGAACACGACCGTGCCCGCGCTGCTCGGGAAGAAGATCGACGCCACCAGCACGTAAACCGTCAGCCGGGCGCTGCACGAGGTGAACGGCACGAGCAGCGCCGTCATGATGCGATGCCGCGCGTTCGGCAGGATGCGTGTGGCCGCAACGGCCGGCACGTTGCACCCGAAGCCGACGATGAGCGGGAGAAAGGCCCGCCCGGGGAGCCCGATGGCACGCATGAGTCGGTCGGTCACGACCGCCGCGCGAGCCAGGTAGCCGCTGTCCTCCAGGAGGGCGAGCAGCGCGAACATGATGGCCATCAGCGGCACGAACGTCAGGAGCATCCCGACCCCGGCGATGAGACCGTCGACAACGAGGCCGCGGACCCACGTGTCCTCGAGTCCGATGATTGTCAGTATGGCGACGGCGACGGTCGTCACGGGTCCGGTGAACAGCCAGTCGAGTGCATCCTGGAGCGGAGCGGCAACGGTGGTCGTGAGCTGGAAGACCGCCCACATCGCGAGCAGGAAGACCAGCGGTCCGGCGATCGGCGAAAGGGCCACCCGGTCGAGTCGGTCCGACCAGCGCACGCGGGTCGTGGCGTCGCGGTAAACGGCCGTCTCGACGGCCGCGTCGATCCAGGCGAAGCGCTCATCGGCTGCCAGGAGCGGGTCGGCAGTCGTCGGCGCCGGCAGGGACGGCGGCACGGTGCCGGACAGGGCGGCGTCCAGTGCAGCGATGAATGCGGTGCGCCCACGTCGATGTCGGGGATCGATCATGACGACCGGAGCGCCGATCACCCCCGCGAGGGCTGACGTGTCGACGTGGACGCCATGCCGTTCGGCGAGGTCTCCCATCGTCAGCGCGACGACCACCCGGGTCGGGTACTCGCGCACCTGTCGGACCAGGTAGAGCGAGCGGGCCAGTCGGCCGGCGTCGCCGATGACGACGACCACGTCCGGTCGGTCCTGCGGTGCCGCCTCGATCAGCAGCTGCCGGGTCAGGGCCTCGTCGGGCGACAGCGGATCCAGGCTGTAGGCGCCGGGCAGGTCGATCACGTCGTAGGAGCGCCCCGCATCTACGAGCAGGCCGCGCGCGACCTCGACCGTCGTGCCGGGCCAGTTGCCCACCTGCCGCTGCGCGCCCGTGAGCCGGTTGAACAGGGTCGACTTGCCGACGTTCGGCGCCCCAGCCAGGGCCACGACCGGCGTACCGACAGGAGCGGCCGCCCCACCCCCGGCGTCGTGGCAGGACGGGCTGCTCATGGTCCGGCCACCGGCAGCAGCCCGGCGGTGCGGGCGTCGAGGGCGATGCGCGAGCCGTGCACGGCGACCACGCGCGCTCCCCCGACCGAACGCTGACGCAGTTCGACGGACTCACCCGGCCGTAGGCCGAGCTCCGCGAGCCGCATGCGCTGGACCCGGTCGACGAGCGGCTCGCCCAGGATCGCGACCTCCCCCACCGCGAGGTCGCGGATCGTCCGCATCGCGTTGGCTGGGGTCCCGGTCACGGCACGAACGTACCATCACGAAGTTAGGGCACCCTAAGTCGAAAGGCCCGGGAAACATGACGAAGGCCCCGTCCCCCGGAAAGGGGACGGGGCCTTCGCGGCCTGCGACCTAGGCGAGAGCCTTCGACTTCAGCGAGTCGAACTCCTGCTGGTTGATCGTGCCGGCATCGAGCAGTGCCTTGGCGGACGCGATCTGGTCGGCCGGCGAGACGCTGCCCACCGCGGACTGGATGTAGGCCTTCTGCGCCTGCTGCGCGGCCTCCATCTGCGCCTGACGACGCTCGGACATGCTCTTGCCACGTGCGATCAGGTACACCAGGACCGCGAACGGCCCGAAGAAGATGAACGCCACGACCCAGATGGCCTTGGCGACGCCACCCAGCGTGTGGTCCTGGAACATGTCGATGATGACCATGAAGAAGACCATGAAGTACATGACCATGAAGAAGATGACGAGCAGACTCCACAGGACGTCTACGAGATTCATTGCGAGTGTTCTCCTTATTGAATAGGTGGCGACAGGCTACCGGATGCCCTCAGGTGAACAACTCCGTGCGGTAGCCGTGGGACGCCAGGCGCTCCACCACCCTCGGGTCGTCGTCGATGACGAGGACGACGGCGCCCGGATCGCCGACCGCCCGGACCAGTTCGGCCTTCAGGTCGGCGGCGGGCCGGCGATCCGCGTCCGCTCGAAGGACGACGCGTCGGGCGCTGATCCCGTGCCGCGCCAGCCACGCCTCGGTGTCCGCCCGACACCGCTCCGGCCGCCCGGACACCAGGACGATGTCGTGCGTCTCGGCCAGTTCGACCAGTCGGCTGCGCCCGCTCTCGAGCAGCGGATCGCCCGACACGGCCCCGAAGAACGCATCCCAGTCCTTGGGGCGCCTCGCGAGGTGGTGCTGGCGATGCGTCGCATCGGCCAGCACTCCGTCGATGTCGAAGACGACGATCACGTGACGGCCAGGTCCTCGGGCAGGGGGCACGAGCACACGAGGTTGCGGTCTCCGAACGCGCCGTCGATGCGACGAACCGGCGGCCAGTACTTGTCCTGGCGCAGCCCCTCGACGGGGAAGGCGGCGAGGCGTGCCGAGTACGGGTGCGACCAGTCACCGATCAGGCAGTCGGCCGTGTGCGGCGCACCGCGCAGCGGGCTGTCCTCTACGGGCCAGGTACCTGCCGCCACCTCGTCGACCTCGGCCTTGATGGCGATCATGGCGTCGCAGAACCGATCCAGTTCGTAGAGGTTCTCGCTCTCGGTCGGCTCGACCATCAGCGTCCCCGACACCGGGAACGACATCGTGGGAGCGTGGAACCCGTAGTCGATGAGCCGCTTGGCGACATCGTCCACCGTGACGCCCGTCGCGGCCGTGATGCCCCTGAGGTCGAGGATGCACTCGTGGGCGACCAGCCCGTTCGCGCCCGTGTACAGGATCGGGTAGTGCTCGCCGAGGCGCGCAGCGATGTAGTTGGCGTTGAGGATGGCCGTCTGGGTGGCGCGCAGCAGGCCGTCCGGCCCCATCAGTCGGATGTAGGCCCACGGGATGGGCAGGATCCCGGCACTCCCCCACGGGGCACCGCTCACCGGACCCACTCCCCCGTCGACGTGCCCCCGCCCGAGCGGGCCGGCCTCCGGCCGCAGCGGGTGCGACGGCAGGAAGGGCGCCAGGTGCGCACGCACGGCCACCGGTCCGACACCCGGGCCGCCGCCGCCGTGCGGGATGCAGAACGTCTTGTGCAGGTTCAGGTGCGACACGTCCGCCCCGAACCTGCCCGGCTTGGCGAGGCCCACGAGGGCGTTGAGGTTGGCGCCGTCGACGTACACCTGGGCGCCGGCATCGTGCACCAGGGCGCAGATGTCGCTGATCGCCGTCTCGAAGACCCCGTGGGTTGACGGGTAGGTGACCATCAGGGCCGCCAGGACGGGGCCGTACTGGTCGATCCGGGCCCGGAGGTCCTCGACGTCGACGTTGCCCTCGGCGTCGCACTTCACGACCACGACCCGCATGCCGGCCATGACGGCACTTGCCGCATTCGTGCCGTGGGCGCTGCTCGGGATCAGGCACACGTCCCGGGTGTCGTCTCCGTTGGCCTGGTGGAAGGCGCGAATGGCCAGCAGACCCGCGAACTCGCCCTGCGACCCTGCGTTCGGCTGCAGTGACACCGCGTCGTACCCGGTGACCTCGACCAGCCAGGACTCCAGCGACCGGATCAGCTCGAGGTACCCCTCGACCTGCTCGAGTGGTGCGAACGGATGGATGGCCGCGTACTCCGGCCAGGTGATCGCCTCCATCTCCGTGGTGGCGTTGAGCTTCATCGTGCAGGAGCCCAGCGGGATCATGGCCCGGTCGAGGGCGATGTCGCGGTCGCCGAGGCGCCGGATGTAGCGCAGCATCGACGTCTCGCTGTGGTGCGTGTGGAACACCGGGTGGGTCAGGAACGGAGTCGTGCGCTGTAGGGCGGCGGGCAGTCCCGACGACGCGCCGACCTGCACCTGCGCGTACGTCAGGTCCTGCGCTGCCGGCAGGCCGCTCGCGCGCCAGAGCGCCTCGACGTGCGAGGGGGTGGTCAGTTCGTCGGTCGTCGCGGAGACGGTGTCGTCGTCGACCAGGCGGATGTTGATGCCGGCCGAGTTCGCGGCCCGGACGACCTGGGCCGCCTCGCCCGGCACGGACCAGCGGACGGTGTCGAAGAAGCGATCCGAGGCCACGTGCGCTCCGCCGGCCACCAGTCCGGCATGCAGCACGCGCGCCCGCTCGTGGACCCGCTCCGCGATCTCGGTCAGGCCGCGCGGGCCGTGGTACACGGCGTACATCGACGAGATGACGGCCAGCAGCACCTGGGCCGTGCAGATGTTGCTCGTCGCCTTCTCGCGCCGGATGTGCTGCTCGCGCGTCTGGAGGGCGAGGCGGTAGGCCGGCGCGCCGTCGACGTCGACGCTCACTCCGACGAGGCGGCCCGGCATGCTGCGCTCGAGCCCCGCACGGACCGACATGAACCCGGCGTGCGGACCGCCGAAGCCGAAGGGCACGCCGAACCGCTGCGCCGAGCCGACGACGACGTCCGCCCCCAGTTCGCCGGGCGGGGTGAGGAGCGTCAGGGCCAGCAGGTCGGTGGTGACGAGGGCGAGTGCCCCGCGCTCGTGCGCCGACGCGATCAGCGCCTCGAGGTCGGGAATCCGGCCCGAGGTACCCGGGTAGCTGATGAGCACGCCGGAGTACTGGCCCTCCGGGAGTCCGTCGGACAGGTCCGTGACGTCGATCACGACCCCGAGCGGCCGGGCCCGCGTCGACATCACGGCGATCGTCTGGGGATGGGTGTCCGCGTCGACCAGGATCCGGTGCACGCCCTTCGGACCGCTCCGCAGGGCGAGGGTCATCGCCTCGGCGGCGGCCGTGGGCTCGTCGAGGAGCGACGATCCGGCCACGGGCAGCGCCGTCAGGTCCTCGACCATCGTCTGGAAGTTCAGCAGGGCCTCGAGCCGACCCTGCGAGATCTCGGGCTGGTAGGGCGTGTAGGCCGTGTACCAGGCCGGGTTCTCCAGGATGTTGCGCACGATCACGCCGGGTGTGCTGGTTCCCGCATAACCCAGGCCGATCATGCTCGCTGCGACCACGTTGCGCCCCGCCATGGCCCGCAGTTCGGCGAGTGTGTCCTCCTCGGACGCACCCGCGGGCAGGTCGAGCGCCTCGTGCCACCGGATCACCTCGGGCACCACTGCTGCAGTGAACTCGTCGAGGTCGTGATAGCCCAGGGCGGCGAGCATCCGGGACTGCTCGTCGGCGTTGGGGCCGATGTGGCGCGATGCGAAGTCTGCTGACGTCATGTCATCACCTCGAGTGGTGCGGGCGTGCCCGGGGGCACACGGGTCGGACGGCCACGGTCGTGGCCGTCGATCCCCCTCTGTTGCCCGCGCACCGCGCGACCTGAGAGCTTCACCGGGAGACCGCCCCTGCGGGGGTCGCCCGACTTTCACCGTCGGTAGGGATCGGCTGGGCCGGTCCCGCTTTCCAGAGGTGCCTCTCCCGAGCGGTCCTGCTGCCTGAGAGGTTGTCGGGGAGATTGCTCCTTCGGCGCCTGGCTTTCCCAGGACTCTCCCGCTCGGGATCAGTCAGCAGGCTCATGCTAGCGGCTGCCCGGCTCCGCGCACCGCTTGCGGGCGTCCGTCGGGCCGCCCGCCGCGGACGGAGTCCGGTCGAGGCCCCGGACGCTCAGACGGCGTAGCGCCGGGCCCGGCGCTCGGCCAGCTCGTCGCCGGTGCTGATCGGCTCGACGACGGCGCCTCCGGGATCCTCCCCCGGAAGGGTTGCCAGCGTGCCCTCGACCTCGCGCCAGACGCTGCCGATCGCGATGCCGAAGACGCCCTGACCACCGCGCACGAGGTCGACGACCTCGTCGGCGCTGCGGCACTCGTAGATGCTCGCGCCGTCGCTCATGATCGTGAGGCTGGCCAGGTCGTCGCCGCTGCGGTCGGCGAGGTGGTCGACCGCGGCGCGGATGTTGGGCAGGGACACGCCCGTGTCGATCAGGCGCTTGACCACCCGGAGCACCAGGATGTCCCGGAACCCGTACAGGCGCTGGGTGCCGGAACCGGCCGCGCCGCGCACCGTCGGGACGACCAGGCCGGTGCGGGCCCAGTAGTCGAGCTGGCGGTAGGTGATGCCGGCCGCGGCGCACGCGACCGGTCCCCGGTAGCCGATGTTGGCCGGCAGCGGCCGAAGTCCGGCCTCGTCGAACAGCACGCCCTGTGCGTCCCCCAGGGAGGCGCCGACGCCGGCCTCCTGCGGGGTCACGCCGTATGCGGTCACTGTCGCCTCCATGCTCTGCGTGCTCTGCCGTGCCTGCCGCCCGGATGCCCACGGTAGCCGCGGGACCAGCTCACTGCCTGTCCTGCCTGACGTTAGGCACGTAGGCCTCGAGGGTCAATCCACGCTCGCGGCGTGTCGCGAGGCAAACTCTCAACCTCTCACTGAGGTTCAGGCGAGCAGCACTCAGCCGAAATCCTCGGGCGACACCTGGTCCAGGAACTCCCGGAACTTCTCCACCTGGTCCTCGTCGGCGGGCGGTTCGTCGTCGTCGGGAAGGTCGATGCCCGCCGCCTCCATCACCTCGTCGGCGCTTCGGATCGGCGCCTCTACCCGCAGCGCGAGGGCGATCGCGTCGGACGGCCGAGCGCTCACCTCGACCCCGTTGCTGAACACCAGCAGGGCGTAGAAGACGCCCTCCTCCAGGGCGGTGATCCGCACCTCGGCAAGACTCACGCCGAGCGCCGCGAGGATGTCCTTGAGCAGGTCGTGCGTGAGTGGCCGCGGCGGGACGATGCCCTGCTGCGCGTACGCAATGGCCGTGGCCTCCACGGCACCCACCCAGATGGGCAGGTAGCGACCGCTCTCACGGTCGCGAAGCAGGACGATCGGGTTGTTGGACGGCATCTCCACCCGAACGCCGACGACCTCGAGATCCAGCATGAGAACAGGGTAACCCCGCGGGCTGCAAACCGCGTCCGGTCAGGCTCGACCGCCCCGGATGAGCTCGGCCCGCAGCAGCGCCGCGTGCAGCTGCACGAACAGCGAGGCCAGCTCGCGGATCGTCTCCTGCTCGCGGGCCCGCCCGTCGCGATCGCGCGGCTGGGAGTACGGCGTCGCCATCTGCTCCACCAGCCCGGTCTCCCGGTCAGCGACAACCCGGAAGGAGCGCAGGTGCCGGGCCTCCACCCCGAAGGCGGACAGCCGCGAGACGACCGAGGCGATGGCGAGGGCGTCCTCGTCGTAGTGCCCGGCCGGGGTGGCCCACACCAGGCCGATCCCCTCGAGCTGGGCGACGAAGGCCTCCGTCAGGTCGCACGCCTGCGCCAACTCCTCGCGGGTCATCCGCACGCGGCCGGCACCCGCGCGGAAGTCGTCCGGCTGCAGGCCGGTGCCGGCGATAGGTGCCTTCGGCGGCGCGTCCGGATCGGCCAGCCCCTCGTTGATGTGCTCGCGGATGACCTTCAGTGGCAGGTACTGGTCACGTTGCAGGGTCAGGACCGCCCGCAGCTGCTCGATGTCGCGCTGGGCGAAGCGCCGGTATCCCGAGGTGGTGCGCGCCGGCGTGACCAGGCCCTCGGACTCGAGGAATCGGATCTTGCTGATCGTGACGTCGGGGAACTCGCGCCTCAGCAGGGAGAGCACCTCGCCGATGCTGATCGTTCCGCTCACGACGGGGTTGGCGTGGTCGCCGACGCCCTCGGTCATGACGGCGAGTCGAGTCCGAGCAGGAAGACGAAGCGGAACTTTCCGATCTGGACCTCGTCGCCGCCTGCCAACTGCAGGTCCTCCACGCGGACTCGGTTGACGTAGGTGCCGTTCAGGCTGCCGACGTCGCGAACGCTCCACCCGCCGGCGCCGTGCCGGAACTCCGCGTGGTGGCGGCTCACGGTGACGTCGTCGAGGAAGATGTCGGCCTCCGGCGCCCGGCCGACGGACATCACGCCGACGCCCTGGTCGAGCACGTACTCGGCGCCCTCACCCGGACCCCGATGGACCACGAGGAGTGCGTTGCCGCTCGGCAGCTCGAACTGGCGGCCCGAGCCCACCGCGCTCATCGGTCCGGACGCCGTGCCCGGACCGGGCGAGATGATCGACGTGATCGAGCCGGTGTGCTCGAGGCTCTCGAAGGCCTCCGCGGACAGCGGGGCTCCGCACGAGCCGCAGAAGCGGTCCTCGTCGGCGCCCTCGTGCCCGCAGCGTGGGCAGGCGTTGCTCACGGGTCCCTACGCCTTCTCGACGAGCGCCCGGTAGTCGGCAGGCGTGAGCAGCGCGTCGAGGTCGCCGGACGACGCGGGTCGCATCTCGACCATCCACCCCGCCCCGTAGGGATCGGAGTTGACGGTCTCGGGCGCCGCGTCGAGCGCGTCGTTGCGTGCCACCACCTCACCGGAGACCGGCGCATAGATGTCGCTGACGCTCTTGGTCGACTCGACCTCGCCGCAGGGACTGCCTGCGGCGAGGGTGTCGCCCACGGTCGGCAGGGAGACGAAGACGATGTCGCCAAGCGAGTCCTGGGCGTACGCCGTGATGCCGAACACCACGGTTCCCGAGTCGGTGGCCCGAACCCACTCGTGCTCGGCGGTGTAGCGCAGATCGTCTGGATACATGCGTGGTCTCCCTAGTCGCTCGTGTCCGAAACTGTAACGGAGATGGTCAGCGCCTGAGCGGTCGAAGCGGCAAAATCCGCACCGCGCGTGCGCACCGAGTCGGCCAGGCCACCGGGAATGTTCATGGCCGACGCCATGGTCTCCGGATCGCCGATGGCGAGGATCCTGATGGGCGAGGTGAGCGCCTCGTTGCTCACCAGGACGCCGTCCGGGCCATTGGCGAACCACGTGTCGACGACGACGCGGACCGGACCCACCTGCATCGCCTCCGCACCCGCATCGCGCAACTCCTGGACCGCGTCGAGCAGCAGTGCCGCGTCGACAGCCCCGTCCGGGTCCGTGATCGTGATGGTGATGCCCGGGCCGTAGACGGGCGTCGTGCCCGTCAGCACTTCGAGGGCGGCCACCTTGCGCTTCGACTCGGCGAGTGCCTCGACGGTCGAGCCGCTCTCGAGGTCCGACTGCAGCGCGGTGAGCCGCGCGGACTCCGCGTCCAGCCGCTCCTGCCGAGACCCGAGGTCGTCGAGGATCTGGACGAGGTCCTCGGTACGTGCGTTGCGCCACGGCTCGTCGTCGCCCTGCCGCACCAGGGCGAGCGTCACCAGCAGTCCCAGCACCAGGAAGAGCAGGCCGATCAGCAGATGCGGACGGCTGGGCTGGAAGGACAACTGCCTCAGTAGGCCGCGTGGCGCCGACTCGGGCGCCGTGTCGACGTCGGTTCCCTGCTCGCCTGTGATCGGCGGCTCGGGGGCGATCGGTTCCTCAGCGGGCTCAGGCATGGAACAGCAGCCGGCGTATCGCCGCGGCATTGGCGAAGATGCGCATCGCAAGCACGACGACGACGCCGGTGGACATCTGGGCGCCGACGCCGAGCTGGTCGCCCAGGAACACCAGGAAGGCGGCGATGACGACGTTGGACAGGAAGCTCACGACGAAGATGCGGTCGTCGAACCGCTTCTCCATGAGGGCGCGGAAGCCGCCGAAGACGGCGTCCAGCGCCGCGACGATGGCGATCGGCAGGTAGGGCTCGACCCAGAAGGGCACCACGGGATGCCACACCACGCCGATGGCGATTCCGACGAGAAGGCCGATGATGGCGATCATGGGGTCGGCGCTCCTGATTCCGTTCCGGCCCGCTGAGCGGTCCCGGGTGGGTCGGTGGTCGCGAATCGCGGGGTCCGCAGCTCGCCTGCCGGCAACGCTACGTCACCCGTGGTCAGCGCCGTCACCAGCCCGTAGTCCCGCGAGAGCCCGGTGAGCAGTCGCTGCAGTCCGGAGTCGCCCGTTCCGACGGTCGAGGTGCCCACGGCCGCGACCCGGTAGGGCCGGGCGAGCGGCTGGTAGTTCACGAGGATCGCGTCGCCCGCGGCCCGGATCGCGGTGACATTGGTGAGCCGCTGGTCGTTGACCGCGATGCCCCGCGCACCGGCCCGCCACAGGGCGTTCACGATGTCCTGCAGGTCACGATCGAGCACGCGGTTGAGCGAACCGGCCTGCGCGTCAGCCGCGTCGTCGACGGTGACGATCAGGCCGGGACCGCTGAGCTCGGTCGTGCCCGCCAGTTCCGCGAGCCGGGCCAGGTCCTCGCTGCTCATGGACTCCTGCTCCGATGCGGCGGCCAGTACCTCGGCCTGGATCCGGTCGACTGCGCCCTGTGCCTGCTCGACATCGGCGCGTCGTGCCTCGACCTCGGACGACGTCGCTGAGATGCGCGAGATCAGGGCAGCGCGGGTCTGCTCCCGCTGGTCGGTCGTCTGACGGGCGTTCGACAGGGCGACGATGACGACGAGGCCGATGAGGGCACCCACAGCCAGGGCCCACCACCGGTAGGCGTCGCCTGAGCGTGCCCCTGGGGGGGTGCCGGGCGGCGCCGGCGCATACTCGTCCACGACGATCTCGCCGACGAATCGCTCGAGCAGGCCCTGCTCGTCGCCGCGGATCTGCGCCTCCGTGCCCGATGGGGTCACGAGGCCGCCTCCACGACCGCCTGCCACCTGTCCAGAAGGGCGGCAGCGGCCTTGTCGTCCGAGGCCTCCGCGTACATGGTGAAGCTGGCCTGGTCGTCCTCGGGAAGGACCAGGCACCAGCTGCCGTCGGGCTCGGTCACCCGGATGCCGTCGAGGGTGTCCAGCTGGGAGTCCTCCGCCGCCAGGCGCACGGCCCGCATAGCTGCGCCCCGCCGATGCCACGCCACGGGCACGCTGCGGGAGTCGACGGACGTCGCCGGGATCCGGGAGTTGAGCTGGCTCAGGGTCAGGTGGGTCTCGGACATCAGGGCAAGAAGCATCATGAGCGATGAGATCGCGTCCGGTCCGGGGCTCAGGGCAGGGAGCACGAACCGGCCGCGGCCGTCACCGGCCAGCACCACGCCGGACTCCGCCGCGGCGGCCGCCAGTGCGGCGCGACCCGCTCCTATTCGACGCACCTCGAGACCGTGGTAGGCCGCGACCTGCTCGGCCAGGCGGCTCATGGTCACGGGCACCGCGATGGCGCCGGACTGCCGACTGGCGGCCATCAGGTCGAGCATGATCAGCAGCATCCGGCCGTCCTCGATGACGCGGCCGAGCTCGTCGACGATGCTCAGTCGCTCGCCCGTCGGCCCGAGGCGCGCCCCGAGCATCGACCCGGACGAGACGACCAGGCCGCTGAGCCGACGCATGGCCGCCTCGCGATGCGGAGCCGCGTCGGCGGCCGCCTCCTCCTCCATCGCCGCACCGACCGTCAGCGCGTCCAGCCCGAGCCGGCCCATGATCATCGACAGCACCCCGATCGCCGGACCGCCGCCGGCGTCGACGACGATCCGCGGGCTGGCCTTGCGGATGGCGTCCATGTTGATCTCGGTCTCGACGTCGTTCGCGTAGTCGTCGAGGACGCGATGGGGCGTGCGGATGTCGCCGATGTCGGACGGGAGCGGGCGCCGGAACTCCTTGCGCGTGAAGATCCGCTCGATGGCCTCGCGCTGGTGGCTGCTGATCTCGCCGCCCTGCGAGTTCAGGAACAGGACGTCGATGCTGTCGGCCCGACCGGGCGTCGTGCGCAGGATCACGCCACCCTCCGAGTACCTCGCGGTGTCGTTCCGGATGAGGGCTGCCGTGACGGCGCGCAGGTCGCGCACGTTGATGCCTGCGGCCGTGAGCGCACCGGCCAGCGCTCGGTTCAGGGCGCGGGCGGCCTTGGAGTGGTCGCGGCCGACGGACACGGTGGCACCCTTGGGGAGCGTGGTGGCGAATGCGGCCGCCAGGCGCACGATCCGCTCGGGCGTCATGTCCACGTTGACGATCCCGCGCACGCCGTTGTCGCTGAACACCTGCCGCTGGGACGGGGACTCCCACACGACAGACTCGTCGACGACGGTTCCCTCATCGATGGTCTTTCCCGGGTAGATCAGCACGTCGGTCCCGATGACCGCACCGTCCATGATCGTGCAGTTGTCGGCGATGACGGCACCCTCCAGGATGCGGGCGCCGTGCCGGATCTCGGTGGCCCGACCGATGACCGACCCGCGGAGATCGGCGTCGTTGCCGATGAAGACGTTGGGGTGCAGGATGCAGTGGTCGACGATCGCACGCGACCGGATGAGCGCGTTGGTGCCCACGACCGTGTACGGCCCCACCACGGCGCCGGCCTCGATCTTCGCGAAGGGGCCGATGTAGACGGGCGCGCGGACGTCCGCCTCGGGCGACAGCTCGGCGCCGGTCGCCATGAGGACGCCCGGTGACACCTCGAACGCCTCGACGTCGCTCTTGACGAGCCCGTCGAGGACGTCGCGCTGCGCCCGGCTGTAGCTGGCGAACGTTCCGACGTCCTCCCAGTAGCCGTCCATGACCTGGCCGAAGACGCGGGCGCCCTGGGCGAGGAGTCGGGGGATCACGTCGTTCGCCCAGTCGCTCGGCTCGTCGACCGGTATCGAGTCCAGGACGCGTGGGCTCACGAAGTACACCCCCGTGTTGACCGTGTCGTCGGCCACCTCGCCCCACGTCGGCTTCTCGACCATCGAGATGACCCGTCCCTCGTCGTCGACCGACACCACGCCGTAGTTCCGGGGGTCGCTGCGGCGCGCGAGCGCGATCGTCAGGTCCGCATTCGTCTGCCGGTGGCGTTCGTGCAGGTCGCGCAGGTCGATGTCCGTCAGGCAGTCACCGGAGATCACCAGGATGTCGTCCTCGTCCAGCCAGTTCTGCGCGTACCGCACGCTGCCGGCCGTGCCCAGCGGCCGGGGCTCGGTCAGGAATCGCAGCTTGACGCCCTCGACGTGGTCCGCGCTGAAGTACTTGAGGATGACGCTGGCCTGATGCTGCAGCGTGACCACGCACTTGTCGACGCCGTGCCTGCTCAGCAGCCGAACGACGCGCGCCAGCATAGGCTCGCCGACGATCGGCAGGAGGGCCTTGGGGACAGCGGTTGTCAGCGGTCGCAGCCTCGTGCCCGCGCCGCCCGCCATCACCACTGCCTGCATCCGAGTCCCCGTCCTCAGACCTCGTCGCGCAGGGCCCATGCCTGCTGTGCGTAGCGTATTCCGGCCCACCAGTACAGGCCGGTACCCCACAGGGCGAACGCCCACCCGCAGGCGGTCGCCACCTCTCCGACCCACGATGGCACGCTCCCGAGGAGGAGGAGCGGGAATCCCCATAGCAGGCAGAAGGTCGCCGCCTTCCCGACGTAGGTCACCGGGAGCGCGATGCGCCCCGACCTGCGCAGGAGCGGCACCAGCGCCAGCAGGAACAGCTCGCGCGCGGCCAGGATCCCGACCAGCCACCACGGGATGATGCCGCGAAGGGCCAGCGCCACGAGGGTCGCGGCGATGTAGAGCCGGTCGGCGAGCGGGTCGAGCAGGACGCCGAGTCTGCTGCGCTGGTTCAGGGCCCGGGCCAGGTATCCGTCGACCCAGTCGGAGATCCCGGCCAGCGCCAGCAGCACGAAGGCCCAGACGTCGGCCTGCGGCACGAGGATGAGCCACATGAACAGCGGCACGCCCAGCAGTCGGGCGAAGCTGAGCAGGTTCGGGATCGTCAGGATCCGGTCCTCGGCAGCGCCCGCCGCCTTCGCCGGTCCCTCAGCCGTGGGCGGCATGCTTGCCCGTCGTCGCCGCGCCGCCCGAATGCCGACCAGGACCCCGGTTCATCCGGATCGCCGTGATGAGCAGGACCAGGCCGAGGAGGAGCAGGACTGCGCACGCGATGGCGAGCCACCGGACCCAGGAGCCCGCGTCCGGCACCGTGAAGTCGATGCCGACGACGAGCGGTCCGCTCGGCAGGCCGGCGGGATGCATCAGCACGACAGTGACGGGCCGCTGGTCAGGGACCGCTACCGAGGGACGGGGGCCGACGTCGTCGGCGAGCCAGAACCCCTGCTCGCCGGGCAGTGGCGCCGACGTGACGCCGGGGACCTCGCGGGTCGTCCACTCGTCCCCCTGCCGGATGGCGACCGTGTAGGTGGAGCCCTTGAGGTAGGCGTCCACGTCCGCAGTCGGCCCGGCCCCGATGAACAGGGTGTCCGACGGGTCGCCCCGCTCGCCGGACGACACCGCCAGCGTCGTGTTGCCGAAGGCACCGATGACCGGCACCGTCGCCCCGAACCGGTCGACGTCGAAGACCGTCGCCTGGGACAGCGGCGCCGGCGTGATGGTGCCCGCGTCGATGGTGATCCGCCCCTCCGAGCCGAGGGCGGCGTCGACCCACAGCGCCGCCGCACCCGCAGCGGCTCCGGCGAGCAGCAGCAGGACGGCCACCGCGCCGAGGAGGACCTTCTTGACCACGATTCCCACTTCTTCGTCCGGATGCGTGGCCAACGAGACCCCGCGACAGCAACGCTACAAGTGCCGGTCCCTTCGGGCGTACCACCGCCCCGCGTCGTGGGTCACCACGATGGGAAGGCCGAAGGCCGCGCTGAGGTGCTCGTCGGTCAGGACCGCGGGCAGCTCCCCCGCGGCGACCGCCTGCCCGCCGCGCAGGAGCAGCCCATGCGTGAAGCCCTCCGGGATCTCCTCGACGTGGTGCGTTACGACGACCTGGGTCGGGGCCGCCGGGTCGGCCGCCAGCCGGTGCATGCGCGTGACGAGGTCCTCGCGCCCACCGAGGTCGAGCCCGGCACCCGGCTCGTCGAGAAGGAGCAGCTCGGGGTCGGCCATCAGCGACCGCGCGATCAGGGTCCGCTTACGCTCGCCCTCCGAGAGGGTCCCGTAGGTACGGCCCGAGAGCGCGTCGATGCCCCACTCGAGCAGCAGGATCCGCGCACGGTCGAGATCGGCGCCCTCGTAGGTCTCCCGCCATCGGCCGGTGACCGCGTACGCGCCCGTCATGACGGCGTCGAGCACGGACTCGCGGGCCGGGATGTCCTTCATCATGGCGCTGCTCGCCCACCCGATCCGGGGCTTCAGCTCCGCCATGTCGACGGCGCCAACCGCCTCCCCCAGCAGCTCGATCTCGCCGGAGGTCGGGAACATGCGGCCGGACAGCACGAGGAGGAGGGTCGTCTTGCCGGCACCGTTCGGACCGAGCACCACCCACCGCTCGCCCTCGTCGATCCGCAGGCTGACCCGGTCGAGCAGCAGGCTCGCGCCACGGCGGACCGTCACATCCCGGAGATCGACGACGCTCGGCACGGGCCAACCCTAGGCCGTCGCCCCGACTCCGGGCGCACTAGCGTTGGACCGACATGGACATGGACACCAGGCGCACCCTGCTCATCACGCTGTCCGGCACCGACCGACCGGGCGTGACCCGGCGGCTCTTCGCGACGCTCGACCGCCATCCGGTCACGGTGCTCGACGTCGAGCAGCTCGTCGTCCGCAGCCGACTCGTCCTCGCGGTCCTCGTCGAGGTGACGGGCGACGACGCGGCGATGGCGGCGACCCGGGCCGACGTGCGCCATGCCGCCGCGGACCTGGACATGGACGTGGAGACGGTGCCGGGTGCCGCCGAGGACGACGAGCGCCGTCACAACCGCATCCACGTGACGATGATGGGGGCCCCGCTGCTGCCCGGTGACATCTCCCGGGTCGCCGCGGAGATCGCCGATCGCGGCGGGAACATCGACCGGATCCGGCGCATGGCCTCCTACCCCGTGACCGCCATCACGTTCGAGGGATCAGGTGTCTCGGCCGAGGACCTCAGGCGTCCGCTCGCAGCCGTCGCCGCGGCCTCGAGCGCGGACATCGCCGTGCAGGAGGCAGGACTCGACCGGCGCGGCCAGTACCTGGTGGTGATGGACGTGGACTCGACCTTCATCCAGGACGAGGTCATCGACCTGCTGGCGGATGAGGCCGGGGTCATGGCGCAGGTCGCCACGATCACCGAGCGGGCCATGGCCGGCGAGCTCGACTTCGAGCAGTCGCTCCGGGCGCGAGCGGCGCTGCTCGCCGGGCTGCCCGCAGCGTCCCTGGACCGGGTGCGCGAACGCATCACGCTGACCCCCGGCGCCCGGACCCTGTGCCGAACCCTGCAGCGGCTCGGCTACCGGATCGCCCTCGTGTCGGGCGGGTTCACCGAGGTGATCGCACCCATCGCCGCGGAGCTCGGCGTCACCGACGTGCGCGCCAACACCCTGGAGGTCGTCGACGGCACGCTCACCGGCAACGTCATCGGACCGGTCATCGACCGGCTGGGCAAGAGGTCGGCTCTCGAGGCATTCGCCCGCCAGTACGGCATCCCTCAGCGCCGCACGATCGCCATCGGCGACGGGGCCAACGACGTCGACATGCTGGCCGCGGCCGGCCTCGGCATCGCGTTCAACGCCAAGGCCGCCGCCCGAGCCGTCGCGGACACCGCTGTGAGCGTTCCCTACCTCGACTCGGTGCTGTACCTCATCGGGGTCACCCGAGAGGAGATCGAGTCCGCCGACGCGCGCGAGGGGCTCGAGACCCCCGCTCCCCCGCTGCTCTAGCGGCCAGGCGCGCGAGGCACCGCGAACGCGACGACGTCGAACGTGCGGCCCACGCCGGCGCGGGCCCATGTCCCGTCCGTCTCCAGCACCGCTATCGAGCTGGTCGGGAACTTCGCGGTGGCTCGCTCGAGGGTCTCGCTCGCGCGGCCCGCCGACCAGACGACATCGAGCATCGTCGGGTTGTGCCCGACGATCAGGGCGGTCGTGACATCGTCGGGCAATCGCCGTACGAGCCCGAGGATCGTGGCTACTCCGGCCTCGTACACGAGCGGCTCGTCTCGTCGATCTGCAGCGCACCAGGCATCGTCGAGGCCGTTGCGGGCCAGCTCCCATGTCATCTGGGCCCGCAGTGCCGTGGACACGAGCACCCTCGCGCGCTCGTCGTCGGCGAGCGGTGCGTGCTTCCGCAGCCATGAGCCGATGAAGGGCGCGTCGCTGCGACCCCGAGCGTTCAGCGGCCGGTCATGGTCGGCGACACCGAGCGGATAGTCGCTCTTGGCGTGCCGCACGAGGATGAGCCGACGGCGCGGACCGGGCGGCTGCATCAGGCGCCCTGCGAGTGGACACCGCCGTCGACGTGGATGATCTCGCCCGTGGTGGCCGGGAACCAGTCGGACATGAGCGCGACGCACGCCTGCGCGGCGGGCACCGGGTCGTCGATGTCCCAGGTCAGCGGCGCCCTGGTCGACCACACCTCGCGGAACTCCTCGAAGCCGGGGATGCTCTTGGCCGCGACCGTGTGGATCGGGCCCGCAGCGATCAGGTTCACCCGGATGCCCTCGGCGCCGAGATCCCTGGCCAGGTAGCGCGAGGTGCTCTCGAACGCCGCCTTCGCCACGCCCATCCAGTCGTACTTCGGCCACGCGACGGTGGCGTCGAAGTCGAGACCCACAACCGACGCCCCGCGCCCGAGCAGGGGGCGGGCGGCGACGGCGAGCGCCTTCAGGGAGTAGGCGGACACCTGGACCGCGGTCGCAACGTCCGCCCACTCGGTGTTGAGGAAGTTGCCCCCCAGCGCGGCTTCCGGCGCGAAGCCGATGGAGTGGAGCACTCCGTCCAGGCCGTCGACATGCTCCCGAACCCGGCCGGCCAGAGCGGCCAGGTCGTCGGGGTTGGTCACGTCGAGCTCGACGATCGGGGCGGGCATCGGCAGGCGGTCGCTCGTGCGCTTCGTCAGGCCCATCACCCGGCCGAAGGACGTAAGGATCACCGTCGCGCCCTGCTCCTGGGCAAGGCGTGCGACGTGGAACGCGATCGACTGGTCGGTGAGCACCCCGGTGACGAGGATGCGCTTGCCCTCGAGCAGGCCCATGTCAGTGTCCTTCCGTGCCGTGCGGCTGCTAGTGGCCCATCCCCAGTCCGCCATCGACGGGGATGACCGCTCCGGTGATGTAGGACGCCGAGGCCAGGAAGTCGACCGTGGTGGCGATCTCGGCCGGCTGAGCATAGCGGCCCAGCGGAATGCCTCCAAGAATCACGGCACGCTGCGCCTCGTCGAGCTCGGCCGTCATGTCGGTCTCCACGAAGCCCGGGGCCACCACGTTGACCGTGATGCCGCGCGAGCCGACCTCCCGCGCCAATGAGCGGGCGGCGCCGACCAGACCGGCCTTGGCGGCCGCATAGTTCACCTGACCCCCGGAGCCGAGCAGTCCCACGACCGAGCCGATGAAGATGATCCGGCCCGTTCGGGCCTTGAGCATCCCCCGCAGCGCACGCCGTGCGAGGCGGATGCTGCCGGCGAGGTTCGTCTGCAGGACAGCGTCGATGTCGTCGTCCGACATGCGCATCAGCAGTCCGTCCCGGGTGATCCCGGCATTGGCCACGAGGACCTCCACGGGTCCGAATCGCGCCTCGACCTCGTCGAATGCCGAGACGATCGACTCCGGCGAGCTGACGTCGAGGCGCACGGCGGCCAGGCCTTCGGGCGCATCGCCCGACCGCGTGCCGGCGACGACGGTGTATCCCGCCTCGCGAAGGCGCAGTGCGATGGCCAGCCCGATGCCGCGGTTGCCGCCGGTGACGAGTGCGATTCCAGCCATGTGCTCTCCCTCGGTCGGTGTCACGCCTGCTCCGTCTCGATCGGTCGGGCCGGGCGCAGCCAGATGCTCAGGACGATGATGCCCAATGGCATCCAGGACGCGACCATCGGCTGGTAGACCGAGACCACGCCGATGGCCAGGAAGTACAGCGCGAAGGCGGGACCCCGCCACGCCGCGCGCCGGCGACTCGACTCGGTAGGTGTCTCGTCGTCAGCCGTGAGCCTCGGGATGGCGTCGAAGGTGGTAGCCGAGGATCGAGCCCAGCATGCTGATGACCGCCATCGCGGCCCAGTACAGGAGACCGACGCCTGATGCGCCCATCCCCGACTCCCCGACGAGCACGGTCTCGCCGTACATCGCGCTGATCCACGGCAGCAGGACGATCGACACGAGCCAGGTCGCGTTGATCCAGAAGATGAAGGCGTCGTATCGAGCGATGGAGTTCAGGATCCGGTTGTGCGCCGCCCACATGATCACGACGACGTAGAACGTGAAGAGGAACGCGTAGATCGGGCCGGAGTTCTCGGCGATCAACGCCCAGACGGTCTCGCCCTTCTCGGGTCCGGCGATGTCGACGAGAGGCAGGGCCAGGAGGGTCACCGCGACGGCGACGACGGCATCGCTGAAGTTGATCAGCCGGTCGACGGACCTGCGATCGCTGGCGGTGAGGCTTCGGGACTGCTTCGAAGCGCTCACGCGTCCTCGAGGCGCGAGCCGATCTTCATCGTGACCTGGAAGTGGTCGACGGCGCCGTCACGGATGTAGCCGCGGATCTGCGTGACCTCGAACCAGTCGAGGTGATCCACGGTCTTCGACGCTCGAGCCACGGCGCTGCGGATCGCCGCATCGACGCCGTCCCTCGACGTGCCCACAATCTCGGTCAGTCCGTACGTGCGATCGGCCACGGTTCCTCCCCTGGCATCCGGAGCATCCGGATGCGCGCTGCGCCCCATCTTGGCTTACCGTGGTCACATGGCAAAGGGCGACTCGGATGACGTGTATACGATCACCGACGCCCAGCGTGGGCTGAGCCAGGAGCAGGCCGGCCGCCAGCGCAGGTACCTCATCTCGATGGGCATCCGGACGTTCTGCGTCATTGCCGCGATCTTCGTGCCCGGCTGGCCCCGATGGTTCCTCATCGCGGGCGCGATCGTGCTGCCGTACCTCGCCGTCGTCGTCGCGAACGCGGGGCGCGAGAACGACGAGCCGGGCGACCTGCGCCGCATCGATCCGGACCGGACGGCCCTGCCGTCACCGGGCATCGCCATCACGGACGACACGGACCACCCGCACGCGGCTTGAGCCGCCCGCACTGCCACGGCCACGCCCCCCGTACCCTTGGGGCGTGTTCCTCTCCCTGCTGCGCACCCGTCGGTGGCTGGGGTTCACTGCCCTCGTGGTCGGCGTCATCATCGCGTTCGGCCTGCTCAGCCGCTGGCAGTGGAGTCGGGCCGAGGACAAGCGCCTCCAGCGGATCGAGCTGCAGAACGCCCAGCTTGCCGAGCCGGTGCCACTGGCTGAACTCGGGGCAGACGGCGGCTTCGTCGCTGAGGACCAGTGGCGGGCCGTCGAGGTGACCGGACGGTACCTGCCCGAGTCGCAGATCCTCGTGCGCAAGCGTCCGCTCGATGCACGGAACGGGTTCTGGACCATGACCGCGCTCCGCTCGCAGGACGGCGGGGTCGTGTGGGTCAACCGCGGCTGGCTCCCCACTTCCGGTGACGCGCTCTCCACTCCGGATGCGCCGGCGCCGCCGCCGGGAGTCGTCGACATCACGGGGTACCTGCGCCCGCTGGAGACGGCGGATCCGGATGCCAACCGCGGACTGCCGGCGGGGATGGTCGCTGCTCCCGCGACAGTGCTGCTGCCCGAGACCGGGCCAGCATTCCCGGGCTACGTGCAGCTCGCGGCATCCTCGCCGCCGCAGGACGGTCTCGTCCTCCTGCCGGTGCCGACCATCGACGAGGGACAGAACGTCTCGTACGCGATCCAGTGGCTCATCTTCGCGGGTGTCGCCATGGGCGGATGGTTCTTCTTCCTGCGGCGCGAGGCCATCGAGGACGCAGAGCGCGAGCGGGCGGCAGCGCCCGGCGCGGACCCGGGAGCGAGGAGCTGACGATGGATCTCGGACTCGACGGGCGCGTCTATGTCGTCTCGGGCGGCAGTCGTGGACTTGGCCTCGCCACGGCGCGGATCCTGGTGGCCGAGGGGGCCAGGGTCACCCTCGTCGCCCGCGATGCCGACACGCTCGGCGCGGCCGGGGCGCTCCTGGGCGCTTCGGCGGCCACGCTGAGGGCCGACCTCGCGGATCCGCGCGCTGCGACCGAGGCGGTCGAGCTCGCCATCTCGCGTTTCGGCCGCCTCGACGGCGGCCTCATCAGTGTCGGCGGCCCGCCCGCGGGCTCGGTCCTGACGACCACCGACGAGCAGTGGCGGGCGGCGTTCGACTCGGTGTTCCTGGGCTCCGTGCGGCTGGCGCGCACTGTGTGCGAAGGCATCTCCCGGACCGGGATGGCCCGGACGGGCTCGATCGCGTGGATCCTGTCCACGTCCGCCGTCGAGGTGTTCACCGGCCTGACGACGAGCAACGGCCTGCGTCCCGGCCTCGCGATGCTCGTCAAGGACCTGTCCGACGAGGTCGGCCCGTCCGGGATCCGCGTCAACGGGCTCCTGCCGGGTCGCATCGCCACTGACCGGCTCGAGAGCCTCGACGCGGCAACGGGCGACCCCACTGAGGCTCGCGCCCGCGCCAGCGCCGGCATCCCGCTGCGTCGATACGGCGAGCCGGAGGAGTTCGGCCGGGTGGCGGCCTTCGTGCTCAGCCCGGCGGCGTCGTACGTGACGGGAACGCTGATCCGGGTCGACGGCGGGAGTACCCGGCATCCGTGAGGAGTGAGCGAAGCGAGCCCCGCAGCGGTGCCGGCAGACAGCGCGGCATCCGTGAGGAGTGAGCGAAGCGCCGCAGGTCACTCGGGCAGCAGGGCCGGCTCCTGGAACTGGGTGCGGTAGAGGTCCGCGTAGACGCCGCCCTGCGCCAGCAGGACGTCGTGCGTGCCGCGCTCGACGATGGTTCCGTCGTCCACGACGAGGATCTGGTCGGCCCGTCTGACGGTGCTCAGCCGATGGGCGATGACGACGGCCGTCCGCCCTTCGAGCGCGTTGTCGAGTGCCCGTTGCACGGCCGCCTCGCTCTCGCTGTCGAGGTGCGCGGTGGCCTCGTCCAGGACGACGACGCGCGGCTCCTTGAGCAGCAGTCGGGCCAGCGCGATGCGCTGCTTCTCGCCTCCGGAGAGGCGATGGCCGCGATCGCCGACCACCGTGTCGAGACCGTCCGGCAGCTGGTCGATGAGGCCGCCGATCTGCGCGGCGCTGCACGCGGCCAGCAACTGCTCCTCGGTCGCCTCCGGGCGCGCGTACAGCAGGTTGGCCCGGATCGTGTCGTGGAACAGGTGAGAGTCCTGGGTCACGACGCCGATCGCCTGCCGCAACGACGCCAGGGTCGCGTCTCGGATGTCCACGCCGCCGATCCGGATGGCCCCGCCGGTCACGTCGTACAGGCGGCTGAGCAGGGCGGTCGTCGTCGTCTTGCCCGCCCCGGACGGCCCCACCAGCGCGGTGACCGTGCCGGCCGGCGCAGTGAAGGACACGCCCGTCAGCACCTGCTTGCCGACCGCGAAGGCATCCTCCCGCGCCACGGACTCGAGCGACGCCAACGAGACCTCGCTCGCCGACGGGTAGCGGAACTCGACCGCGTCGAACTCGACCGACAACGGCCCCTCAGGGAGTGCGCGCGCCTCAGGGGACTCCTGGACCATCGGCTGGAGGTCGAGGACCTCGAACACCCGCTCGAAGCTGACCAGGGCCGTCATGACATCGACGCGCACGTTCGAAAGGGCGGTGAGCGGACCGTACAACTGGGCCAGCAGGCCGACCAGTGCCAGCAGGGTGCCCAACGTAAGGACCTCCTGGATGACGAGGTTGCCGCCGAGGCCGTAGACGATCGCGGTCGCCAGCGACGCCACGAGCGTCAGGCCGGTGAAGAACCAGCGGTTCGCCATCGCCATGCGGACGCCGATGTCGCGAACCCGGGCCGCGCGTCCGGAGAACGAGGCCGCCTCGGTCTCCGGCTTGCCGAAGAGCTTCACGAGCAGCGCCCCGGCAACGTTGAAGCGCTCGGTCATCTGGGTGCTCATGTCCGCGTTGAGCCCCATCTGCTCGCGGGTGAGGCCCTGTAGTCGCCGACCCATCCACCGTGCCGGGATCAGGAAGAGCGGCACGAGGAGCAGGGAGACGACGGTCACCTGCCAGGACAGGAAGAACATCGCCGTGAGGACGATGACGACCGAGATGAGGTTGCCGAGGACGCCGCCCAGGGTCGAGGTGAAGGCCTGCTGAGCCCCGATGACGTCGCTGTTCAGGCGTGAGATGAGGGCACCGGTCTGAGCCCGGGTGAAGAAGGCCACCGACTGCCGCTGCACGTGGTCGTAGACCTCGGTGCGCAGATCGTAGATGAGTCCCTCGCCGATCCGGGACGAGAACCACCGTCCGACGAGCCCGAGCCCCGCGTCGAGCACCGCGAGCAGGGCGATGATGATCGCCATCACCGTGACGACCTGGCTGTTGCCCTGGTTGATGCCGTCGTCGACGAGCCGCGGGATCATCAGCGGCTGGGCGACGCTCAGGAGCGAGGCGAGGACGAGGGTGATGAGAAAGAGCGTGATCAGGGTGCGGTAGTTGCGGGCATAGCCAAGGATGCGGCGCACGAGCGCTCGATTGACCTTCTTGCCCTTGACCGAGCGGTCGCGCGTCAGCGACCGGTAGGCCTGCCAGGAGTTCTCCATTCGGGCTACCCGCCGCCGAACAAGGCGCGCAGGTCCGCCAGCCGGCGCATCTGCGCCTGGCGCTCGCGGGCGAGCTGCTGGGTGGAGGTGTCGGCTCCGTCGAGCAGGTGCTTGAGCTCGGACACCGCCCCGGGGAGGGCAGCCATGATCGGCTCGAGCAGTTCGACCACATAGGCGTCCCAGTCTGCCTGCGGCACCTTGTCGATCGCGATCCCGAGGCGGACGGCCTCGTCGGACTCCACGTAGCGGCCGCGAGCGCAGATCTCCAGCGCGCGGGAGTAGCCGACGCGCGAGACGAGGGGCGCCGTCCCGGTCAGGTCCGGGACCAGGCCCAGGGATGTCTCGCGCATGGCCAGCTTGGCGTCGTCGGCGACGATCATCAGGTCGCAGGCGAGGGCCAGCTGGAATCCCGCACCGATGGCGTGCCCGTGGACCAGGGCGATCGTCACCTGCGGGACGCGGCGCCACCAGGCGAAGGCAGCCTGTGCCTGCTGGATGAACTCGTCGATCCGCTCGTCGGGGTAGCCCGCAAGGGTGAGGAGCGACTCCTCCCCCGGCACGCCCTCAGGGGTGAGCATCCGCCGGTCCAGGCCGGCGGAGAAGCTCGGTCCCTCCCCGGCGAGCACCACGGCCCGCACACCAGGGTCGAGGAGGCCAGGGACGGCCGCCAGTCGACGCCAGGTGGCCGGGGTCTGCGCGTTGCGCGCATCCGGGTTCGTCAGGGTCACGCGCACGACGTCGCCGTCGCGCTCCACGCGCACCCCATCGTGCTCCCCGAAACCAGGCATGTCACTCCCTCTCTAGGCCAGCTCAACCAGATCCGCGTAGCCCTCATTCCACAGGTCCTCGTCGCCGTCCGGGAGGATGAGGACGCGCTCCGGGGAGAGCGCCGCAACCGCCCCCGGATCGTGCGTCACGAGGATGACTGCACCCTCGTATCTCGACAGCGCGCCGAGCACCTCCTGCCGACTGGCCGGGTCGAGGTTGTTCGTGGGTTCGTCGAGCAGGAGCACGTTGGCTCCGGAGACCACGAGGCAGGCGAGGGCCAGGCGGGTCTTCTCGCCGCCGGACAGGACCCCGGTCGGCTTGTTGACGGCATCGCCCGCGAACAGGAAGGACCCCAGCACGGTGCGCTGGCGCGTGTCGTCGAGGTGCGGACCGGCGTGGCGCATGGTCTCCAGCACGGTGGCCGTGGGATCCAGGGTCTCGTGTTCCTGTGCGTAGTACCCGACGATCGCTCCGTGCCCGGGCTCGATCCGACCGGTGTCGGGCTGGTCGACGCCCGCGAGGATCCGCAGCAGCGTCGTCTTGCCCGCGCCGTTGAGCCCGAGGATCACCACCCTGCTGCCCCGGTCGATCGCGAGGTCGACATCCGTGAACACCTCGAGCGACCCGTACGAACGCGACAGCCCGGACGCCATCAGGGGCACCCGGCCGCACGCCTTGGGTTCCGGGAACCGCAGGGCCGCGACCTTGTCGCTCCTGCGCACCGCGTCGCTGGACGCCATGATCTTGTCTGCGCGCTTGAACATGGACTGCGCGGCCTTCGCCTTGCTCGCCTTGGCACGCATCCGTTCCGCCTGGTGCCTGAGGGCGTCGGCCTGGAGCTCGGCGTTGCGCCGCTCGCGTCGACGACGCCGTTCGTCGGTCTCCCGCGCGGTCAGGTAGGCCTTCCAGCCCATCGCATAGACGTCGATCTCCTGGCGGTTGGCGTCCAGGTGCCAGACCTTGTTCACCGTGTCTTCGAGCAGGTCGGTGGAGTGGCTGATGACGATGAAGCCGCCCTCGTAGGCGCCGAGGAACTTGCGCAGCCACCGGACCGAGTCCGCGTCGAGGTGGTTGGTGGGCTCATCGAGCAGCAGGATGTCGGCACCGCTGAACAGGATCCGGGCCAGCTCCACCCGGCGTCGCTGGCCGCCCGAGAGCGTGCCGAGGGGCTGGCTGAGCACGCGCTCCGGGAGCCCCACGCTGGCCGCGATGGCGGCAGCCTGCGACTCGACGGCGTACCCGCCGAGCGCCTCGAACTCCGCCTCTGCTCGGGCGTAGCGGGCGATCAGGCGGTCACGCTCCGCCTCGTCCGTGGTGCCCATCGCCATGCTCGCCTCCTGCATGCGGCGCACGACGGCGTGCAGTCCGCGCGCTGACAGGATGCGGTCGCGGGCGATCTCGTGCGGGTCGCCGGACCGCGGATCCTGCGGCAGGTAGCCGACGGTGCCGGTCACGCTGACCTGCCCGGCGGCTGGGACGGTCTCCTGGGCGAGGATCCGGGTCAGGGTGGTCTTGCCCGCGCCGTTGCGGCCGACCAGCCCGATGCGGTCACCCCGGCCGACGCGGAGCGAGGCGTTCTCGAGCAGCAGCGAGGAACCGGCCCGGACTTCAAGGCCGGTTGTTGAGATCATGGTCCCGTCAGTCTAATGCCCCGCCGGGACGGCGGCTCCGCTCGCATTTGCGGCCCCTGGCGCGCTCGCGGCGCCCTTGACCGACCGGGGTCAGACGTTGAACCCGAGGGCGCGCAGCATGTCGCGGCCGTCATCGGTGATCTTGTCCGGTCCCCACGGCGGCATCCAGACCCAGTTGATCCGGAAGTCGTCGACGACCTCGAGCAGTGCGGATCGCGTCTGGTCCTCGATCACGTCGGTCAGCGGGCAGGCGGCCGAGGTCAGGGTCATGTCGACGGTCGCGATGTTGGCATCGTCGACGCTCACCCCGTACACCAGGCCGAGGTCGACCACGTTGATGCCGAGCTCGGGATCGACGACGTCCCTCATCGCCTCGAGGACGTCCTCGTCGGTTGCGACGGTCATGGCGTGCGGTTCCCTTCGTCGATGATCGGGGCGATGCCGGCCTTGGCCTCTGCGTCACGCAGTGCCATCCAGGGCAGGAGCGCGCACTTGATGCGCGCCGGGTACTTGGCGACGCCGACGAACGCGACCGCGTCGCCGACGAGATCCTCGTCGGGCTCGGCGGCGCCCTTGCCGTGCATCATCTCGATGAAGGCCAGGCGCATCTCGTCGGCGGCCTCGGGTGCGGCCCCGGCGACGAGCTCGGACATCACGCTCGCGCTCGCCTGCGAGATGGAGCAGCCCTGGCCCTCGTAGCCGACGAGGAGCGTGCCGTCCGCGGCGAGGGCGACCTGAACGGTCACCTCGTCGCCGCAGGTCGGATTGACCTGGTGCGACTCCGCCGCCGGGTCCGCGAGCAGATGCCGTCCGCGCGGATGCTTGTAGTGATCCAGGATGATGTCCTGGTACAGCGATTCGACGTTCATGTCACACCCCGAAGAATTTCTGCGCCGCGAGGATCCCCTCGACGGCGACGTCGATGTCCGACTCGTCGTTGTACACGTACGCCGACATGCGGGTCGTGGCGGGCACGCCGAACCGGCGGCAGGTGGGCCAGGCGCAGTGGTGACCGACCCGCACCGCCACCCCACGGTCGTCGAGGAACTGGCCGACGTCGTGCGGATGCAGCCCGTCGACGACGAACGACACCGCGCTGCCGCGGTCGCCTCCGGCGACCGGACCGATGACGCGCACGCCGCGCAGTTCGGACAGGCGCAGCAGCATGTAGTCGGTCAGGGCATGCTCGTGGGCCGCGACGTTGTCCATCCCGAGCGCGTCGAGGTAGTCGACGGCAGCGGACAGGCCGACCGCCTGGGCGACCACCGGAGACCCGGCCTCGAACCGTTGCGGCGGGGCGGCATACGTACTGTGCTCCATCAGCACGGTCTCGATCATGGAGCCGCCGGTCAGGAACGGCGGCATCGACTCCAGGACCTCCGTACGGCCCCAGAGCAGTCCGATCCCGGTCGGTCCCAGCATCTTGTGCCCGCTCCAGGCCACGAGGTCCGCCCCCAGCGAGGTGACATCGACGGGCATGTGCGGAACCGACTGGCAGGCGTCCACGACGCCGAGCGCCCCGACCTGCCGTGCCCTCGACATCACCTGCTGGACCGGGTTGATCGTGCCCAGGATGTTCGACTGGTGGACGATCGACACGACCCGGGTCGAGTCGTCGATGACCCGGTCGAGGTCGCCGAGCTCGAGCCGGCCGTCGTCCGTCAGTCCGATCCAGCGCAGCGTGGCGCCGGTCTTGGCGCAGACCTCCTGCCATGGCACGAGGTTCGCGTGGTGCTCCATCTGGCTGACCACGACCGAGTCACCCGGGCGCAGCACGAACCTGGGATCGACCGCATCCGGACCCGGCGCATGGGCTGCCTTCGCCGTGGCGTTCGAGAAGGCGTAGGCGGCCAGGTTGAGGCTCTCCGTGGCGTTCTTCGTGAACACGAGGTCGTCGGCGGCGGCACCGACGAAGCGGGCGATGTTGGCCCGGGCGGCCTCGTAGGCCTCCGTCGCCTCCTCGGCGAGCTGGTGCGCCCCGCGGTGGACCCCTGCGTTGGACGTCTCGTAGTAGTGCCGCTCGGCGTCCAGGACAGCTGACGGCTTCTGGCTCGTCGCCGCGCTGTCGAGGTAGACCAGCGGACGGTCGTTGCGGACAGTCCGCTCCAGGATCGGGAAGTCCTTCCGGATCCTGGACACGTCGAGGGGCTGGGTCACGGGGATGCCTACGAGGCCGGAGCCGTGATGAAGCGCTCGTAGCCCTCCGACTCGAGGACGTCGGCGAGCTCCGGACCTCCGCTCTCGACGATCCGGCCGTCGAAGAAGACGTGCACCACGTCGGGGTGGATGTAGCGCAGGATGCGCGTGTAGTGCGTGATGAGCAGGGTGCCGGCGCCGGTCTCCTCGCGGAAGGCGTTGAACCCCTCCGAGACGATTCGCAGCGCGTCGACGTCGAGGCCCGAGTCGGTCTCGTCGAGGATGGCGATCCTGGGCTTGAGCAGCGCCAGCTGCAGGATCTCGTGGCGCTTCTTCTCGCCGCCCGAGAAGCCCTCGTTCACGTTGCGCTCGGCGAACGCGGGATCCATCTGGAGGCCGGCCATCGCCTCCTTCATCTCCTTGACCCACGTACGCAGCTTGGGGGCCTCACCGCGGATGGCGGTGGCCGACGTACGAAGGAAGTTCGAGACGGAGACGCCCGGCACCTCGACCGGGTACTGCATCGCGAGGAAAAGGCCGGCGCGCGCCCGCTCGTCGACGCTCATGGCGAGCACGTCCTGGCCGTCGAGGGTGATCGAGCCCTGAGTGACGACGTACTTCGGATGGCCCGCGATCACGTAGGCCAGGGTCGACTTGCCCGAGCCGTTGGGGCCCATGACGGCATACGTGCGACCGGAGTCGACCGTCAGGGTCACGCCGCGCAGGATCTCGCGCGGTCCGGCGTCGGTCGTGACCGACGCGTGCAGGTCTTCGATGACAAGGGCGCTCATGTTTCCTCGGTTCAGTGTCGGATCGGGCTGGCGGACGTGACGGGGCTGACGTCGATCTCGATCGTGGCGGAATCCCCTTCGCCGCCAAGGCGAACGGCATGCACGGCAACGGGAAGGACCGCGGGCAGGCTGAGCGGCGCGCCGGTGCGCAGGTCGAATGCCGAGCCGTGCAACCAGCACTCGATCGCGCAGCCGTCCACCTCGCCCTCGGACAGCGAGACGTCGGCGTGCGAGCAGCGGTCGTCGATGGCGAAGACGCCCTCGTCGGTGCGCACGACCGCGATGGCCCGCCCGCCGATGACGTATCGCTTCGCGGTGTTGGGAGCGATGTCGCCCACGACGCCGACCAGGTGGAAGTCGCTCACGCGTCGGCTCCATCTGCTGCGTCGGATGGGGCTTCGGCGGACATGCCAAGGCGCTGGGAGATCCGCTGCAGCACCAGTTCGCGCCATTGCGGCGACGGGAGCCGGGAGAGCACGTCGACGAAGAAGCCGCGCACCACCAACTGCCTGGCCACCAGCTCGGGAATGCCTCGTGACTGCAGGTAGAACAGCTGCTCGTCGTCGAAGCGGCCGGTGGCACTGGCATGGCCGGCACTGACGACGTCGCCGGTCTCCAGTTCGAGGTTGGGCACCGAGTCGGCTCGGGGGCCGTCGTCCAGAAGCAGGTTGCGGTTCATCTCGTACGTCTCGGTGCCGACGGCGGTGCGCCGAACGAGCACGTCGCCGATCCACACTGTGTGGGCGCCCGCGCCGGACAGCGCTCCCTTGTAGACGACGTTGCTCGAGCACTGCGGCTGGTCGTGGTCGACGAAGATGCGATGCTCGAAGTACTGGTCGGCGTCGGCGAGAAAGGCGCCGAGCAGCTCGGCGGAGCCCCCGGGTCCCGCGTAGTGGACCGACGGCATGATCCGAACGATCCGGCCGCCGATGGTGATCACCGATCCGACGAAGTGCGCGTCGCGACCGAGCGTCGCGTGCCACTGCCACAGGTGCACCTTCTCGGCGGCCCCGTCGATGATCGACAGCATGGTCAGAGAGGCACCGTCGCCGAGCTCGGTGACGATGGATCCGCTCACGTCGACGCCGGCATCGTGCACCAGGACCACGGTGGCCCGGCTGTGGCGACCGACGCGCACGTCGACGTGCCCGTAGCTGACCGGGGCGCTGCCGGAGAGATGGACGACGATCGGCTCCTCGACGATCTCGTCGGCACCGACCCGTACCTCTACCACGCTGGCTGCGTTGGCCCAGGCCACCGCCGAGGGGCGGTCCGACGGCAGCCAGGCGGAGGGCTCGGCATCCGGGCGCGAGACGACGCGGACATGAGCCGAGACCTCGGCCACGACCTCGCCGGCCTCAGCCTCGGCATGCATGAACCGGGCGATCTCGTCGCTCGGCGCGAACCGCCACTCCTCCTCGCGTCCTGACGGTACGTCGAAGTCGTCGACATGTGCCGAGACGACCCGCGGGGCGAGGTCGATCGGCGGGGCATCAAGGACGGTCACCCGACAGCACCTTCCATCTGCAGTTCGATCAGTCGGTTCAGCTCGAGCGCGTATTCCATGGGCAGTTCGCGCGCGATCGGCTCGATGAAGCCGCGGACGATCATCGCCATGGCCTCGTCCTCGGTCATGCCTCTGGACATCAGGTAGAACAGCTGGTCCGCGCTGATCTTCGACACAGTGGCCTCGTGCCCCATCGACACGTCGTCCTCGCGCACGTCGACGTAGGGGTAGGTGTCGGATCGCGAGATGTCGTCGACCAGCAGCGCATCGCACTTCACGGTGCTGCGCGAGTTGTGCGCACCCTCGAGGATCTGCACGAGTCCGCGGTACGACGTCCGACCGCCTCCGCGGGCCACCGACTTGGAGATGATGTTGGAGGACGTGTTCGGTGCCGCGTGCACCATCTTCGACCCGGCGTCCTGGTGCTGGCCCTCGCCCGCGAAGGCGATCGACAGCGTCTCGCCCTTCGCGTGCTCGCCCACCAGCCACACCGCGGGGTACTTCATGGTGACCTTCGAGCCGAGGTTCCCGTCGACCCACTCCATCGTGGCGCCCTCATGAGCGACCGCGCGCTTGGTCACCAGGTTGTACACGTTGTTCGACCAGTTCTGGATCGTCGTGTAGCGGCAGCGGCCGCCCTTCTTGACGATGATCTCGACGACGGCCGAGTGCAGGGAGTCGCTCGAGTAGATGGGCGCCGTGCAGCCCTCGACGTAGTGCACGTAGGCGTCCTCGTCGACGATGATGAGGGTCCGCTCGAACTGGCCCATGTTCTCGGTGTTGATCCGGAAGTACGCCTGGAGCGGGATCTCGACCTTGACGCCCTTGGGGACGTAGATGAACGATCCGCCGGACCAGACCGACGTGTTGAGCGACGCGAACTTGTTGTCCCCGACCGGGATGACCGAGCCGAAGTACTCCTTGAAGATGTCCTCGTGCTCCCGCAGGCCCGTGTCGGTGTCCAGGAAGATGACGCCCTGCTCCTCTAGGTCCTCACGGATCTTGTGGTAGACGACCTCGGACTCGTACTGCGCCGCGACGCCGGCGACGAGGCGCTGCTTCTCGGCCTCGGGGATGCCGAGCCGGTCGTAGGTGTTCTTGATGTCGTCCGGGAGGTCCTCCCAGCTCGCGGCCTGCTTCTCGGTCGACCGCACGAAGTACTTGATGTTGTCGAAGTCGATCCCGCTGAGGTTGGAGCCCCACGTGGGCATCGGCTTCTTCTCGAACAGCCGCAGGCCCTTCAGGCGCAGCTTGAGCATCCACTCCGGCTCGTTCTTGAGTGCCGAGATGTTGCGCACGACGTCCTCGTTGAGGCCTCGACGTGCCGTCTCCCCGGCCGTGTCGGTGTCGCGCCAGCCGTACTCATAGCGGCCGAGATCGTCGATCTTGGCGGCGGTTTCCTGCGCAGCTGTGCTCATGCGGAGACCCTTCCGAGTGGTTGCGTGGTACGGACGGTTGCCGGGACGGACGCGATGGGGATGACCGACGTGCAGACCTCGTCGCCGCCGGCCAGCGTGGCGAGTCGTGTCACGTGCCGCCCTAGGACGCGGCTCAGCTCGGCGGTCTCCGCCTCGCACAGGACCGGGAACTCCCGAGCGGCGTCGACGACCGGGCAGTGGTGCTGGCACAGCTGCACGGCGACGTCGCCGAGGGGCTGGACCTCCGCCGCATAGCCGGCCCGGCTCAACGCGTCGGCCGCATCCTGCGGCGTCGGGCTGTCCCCGCCCGCGTTCACGACCGCATCGGCCAGCCCCCGAGCGCGCTTGGTCGCGAAGGCCTCGACGGCGGCGGCACCGAATTCGGCCGACATGAAGCGCAGCGCGGCCAGGGCAAGATCGTCGTAGGCCTGGTCGCAGGCCGCCCGGCCGGCCGGGGTGAGCGCGAAGACGCTGCTCGGTCGGCCTCTCCCCCGCTTGGGCGTCGGTCCGTACGGGGCCCGCTCGTGCGCGGCGACCAGTCCCTGGTCGCTGAGTGCGTTGAGGAGCCGACGCACTCCCGCCGACGTCATGCCCAGGGCGGCGGCCAGCTCGGCCGTCGTGGCGGGTCCCACGCGCAGCAGCGTGCGTGCGACGCGCTCTGCTGCCTCACCGGGGAATATCACAACAGTATTGTTGCGTAAATCCTCGGATGCGCAAACTCCGGGGTCCGCGCGACCCCCCCTAGACTCCGCGACGTGACGGGCAACGCGGTCCTCGTGCAGGACCTGGTCGTGCGCTACGGCGCCCGTACCGCGGTTTCGGGCCTGTCGTTCGCGGCGGCCGTCGGTGCCGTCACCGCCGTTGTCGGGCCCAACGGCGCGGGCAAGACCTCGACGGTCGAGGCCTGCCTGGGCCTGCGCCCCTTCGCAGGAGGCACGGTCGAGGTGCTGGGCCACCGGCTGCCTCTCGGCCGGTCCGCCGGTCGCGACGTGCATCGCCGGGTCGGGGCCATGCTGCAGGATGGTGGCCTGTACTCGACGGCCCATCCGCGCGAGCTGCTCGAGTACCTCGCGGGCCTCTACCCCGATGCCGAGGATCCGGTTCACCTGCTCGAGTCCCTCGGCATCGACCCGTCCCGCCGCACGCCGATCAAGCGCCTCTCCGGCGGGGAGCAGCAGCGGGTGAAGTGCGCAGCGGCCCTCATCGGCCGGCCGTCCCTGGCGTTCCTGGACGAGCCGACGGCCGGCCTCGACGCGATCGCGCGGCGCGGCTTCCACGACCTGATCCGCGACCTGGTTCGGGGCGGCACCACGATCGTGCTCACCACCCACCTCATGGACGATGTCGAGCGCCTGGCCGACAGCGTCGTCGTGGTCGCCGGGGGTCGCGACATCCGACAGGGGTCAGTCGCCGAGCTCGTCGGCGACGAGGAGAGCGTCGCGTTTCGCGGTCCTATGCATGTCGACCTCGCCCGTCTCCGGGCGGTCCTCCCCCCGGGCAGTTCCGTCGAGGAGGAGCCCGCCGGCCACTACCGGGTGACGGGACGAGTGGACCCCATGGTCCTGTCCGCCGTCGCCTCCTGGTGCGGTCAGAACGGCGTCCGCACCAGCGATATGTCCGTCGGCCGGCGGTCCCTCGAGGATGTCGTGATCGCCCTGGTCGGCGAGCTGTGAGCCCGGCCCCCGGAGGGCGCGTCCCGAGTGCGGCCCGTCGGGTCCGGGCGCATGCGGCGTGGGAGTCACGGCTCCTGCTGCGCAACGGCGAGCAGCTCCTGCTGACGTTCGCGATACCGGTCGGCCTGCTGCTGGGCCTCGCCCTGACGTCGATAGGCGCCCTCCCCTCTGGCACCGATCGGCTCCCCAGCGCCCTGGCAACCGTCCTGACCGTTTCGGTGATCAGTTCGGCATTCACGTCCCTGGCCATCGCAACCGGCTTCGAGCGCCGATCCGGGGCCCTTCGCTTCCTCGGCACCACCCCCCTCGCACGGAGCGAACTGCTCGCGGGGAAGCTCGCGGCCACCGCACTGGTGACCGGGCTGTCGGCACTCCTCGTGTGCGCGACGGCGGCCATCATCGGCTGGCGGCCCGCCGCACTGTCCTGGTGGGCGGTGCCCGTGCTGCTTCTCGGCACGGCCGCCTGCGCGGCGTGGGGCATGGCGCTGTCCGGTCTGCTCAGGGCCGAGGCGGTGCTCGCCGTCGCCAACGGCATCTTCCTGCTGCTCCTCATGTTCGGTGGCATCGTCATCCCGGCCCAGGACCTGCCCGGGCCGATGTCCGCAGTCGCCCCGCTGCTGCCTTCGGGTGCCATGGTCGACGCGTTCAGCGACGCTCTCGTGCTCGGCCAGGCGCCGTCACCCCTGTCGCTCGGCGTCCTTGTCGCGTGGCTCGTCAGCGGGGCGGTGCTGTCGAGTCGGACCTTCCGCTGGTCATAGGGTGAAACGGTGATCCCAGGTGCGTGCTCCCCCGCCGTCCGCGGCGTGTTCATCGCCAACCTCGTGGCCCAGACGGGGATCCTCGTCACCGGGGCCGTCGTGCGGCTCACCGGCTCCGGGCTCGGCTGCCCGACCTGGCCCGAGTGCGTCGACGGCTCGTACGTGCCCACGGCGCGCCAGCCGGAGGCGTGGCACAAGTACGTCGAGTTCGGAAACCGGCTGCTGACCTTCGTGCTGGTGATCCTGGCCGTCGCGGCAATCGCGGCCGCGCTCTGGGACCGCCGATCGCGGCGTCGCGCGGCCCTGCCGCAGCGCAACGTCATCGTCGCCCTCGCGCTGATCCCCTTCGTCGGCACATTCGCACAGGCGATCCTCGGTGGCATCACGGTCCTGACCGGGCTGCATCCCGCCACGGTGTCCGCACACTTCCTGCTCTCGATGGCCATCGTCGCCGGCAACGTGGCGCTCGTCGTCCGGGCCGGCGACTCGGGCGACCAGCCGATCGCCTTCCTCGTCCCGTCCGCCGTGCGCGGGCTCGCCTGGGCTCTCGTCGCGGTGAGTGCGCTCGTGGTCGTACTCGGCGTGCTGGTCACCGGCAGCGGCCCGCACAGCGGCGATGCGCAGTCCGAGAACCGCTTCTTCTTCGACCCGCGGACGATCTCATGGCTGCATGCCGACGTCGTGCTGCTCTTCCTCGGGCTGCTCATCGGGCTGCTCGTCGCGCTCACGGTCGTCCGGGCCCCGGCTCGGGCGATCCGCCGGGCCTGGCTGCTGCTCGTGATCGCGGCCGTTCAGGGTGCGCTCGGCTATGTCCAGTACTTCACCGGGCTGCCGATCGCCCTCGTGACGATCCACGTGCTGGGATCTGGCCTGGTGTGGATCGCGGTCCTCTTCGTGCCGGCGGCCCTGCGCGTGCGCGGACCTGGGGCGTCAGGAGACGAAGGGGTCGACGGCGACGAGCAGGAAGAGCAGGGCCAGGTACGTGATGGATCCGTGGAACAGGCGCATGGCGGTCGCGGTCACGTCGGCTGAGCCGGCGAGCACGCGACGACGAAGCAGGTGCGCCTCCCAGAGGAAGGCCGCACCTAGGGCAGCGGCACCCACGCCGTAGACCCACCCCATGGGGGCGACGGGGACGAGCAGGAGCGAGACCGCCACCATCACCCAGGCGTACCGCACGATGCTCATGGTCACGACGTCGTCGGAACGCACCACCGGAAGCATCGGGATGCCGGCTGCCGCGTAGTCCTCGCGGTACTTCATCGCCAGGGGCCAGTAGTGAGGCGGCGTCCAGAAGAAGATGATCAGGAACAGCACGACCGGGGTCCAGGTCAGCGACCCGGTGACGGCCGACCACGCGATCAGCACCGGCATGCAGCCCGCCGCTCCACCCCAGACGATGTTCTGGGGGGTGCGTCGCTTCAGCAGCATCGTGTAGCCCACCGCGTAGAAGGCGATCGCCACGAGCGCGAGCACCGCCGAGAGCGCGTTCGCCATCAGCAGCAGGATCACCGCGCTCGCCAGCGCGAGGACGATGCCCTGGGCGACTCCCGCGCGCACGCCGACGATCCCCATGGCCGCGGGACGGTGGAACGTCCGCCGCATCACGGCATCGATGTCGCGGTCGTAGACGCTGTTGAACGTGTTCGCGGAACCGGCCGCCAAGGTGCCGCCGACCATCACGGCCACGGTCGGCAACAGCGGCGGGAGCCCCCCGGCCGCGAGGAAGGTGGTGGGAAGTGCCGTTGCGAGCAGGAGTTCCACGATGCGCGGCTTGGTCAGGGCGACGTGTGCCCTGAGCCGGTCCGACGTGGTGACGGCGCCCTCGGCACTCACGACGATCGCCACCCGGTCTCCTCGCGCACTGCATCCCCTGCGGTTGCCTCTCCGCGACGGCCGCAGAGCATCAGAACACTGTACCGACGCTTCCCGCGGGTGCTCTGCGCGGGACTTCCCCTGAGGCTAGGGTCGGATCATGACTCAGCTGCCCCCGAGTGCCGTGCACGGCGGTCCGCTCGACTGGACGGACGACGACGACCGCGCCGTCGCCTACCTGCGGGCGCTGGCGGCGGACGCCGTCCAGCGGGTCGGGAACGGGCATCCGGGCACGGCGATGAGCCTGGCACCGGCCGCCTACCTGCTCTTCCAGAAGATCATGCGCCACGACCCCAAGGACCCGACCTGGCTCGGCCGCGACCGATTCGTCCTCTCCGGCGGCCACTCCAGCCTGACGCTCTACAGCGAGCTCTTCCTCTCCGACTACGGACTGACGCTGGCCGATCTCGAGGCCTTCCGCACCTGGGGCAGCCGAACCCCCGGCCACCCTGAGTACGGGCACACGACGGGCGTCGAGGCCACCACCGGGCCCCTCGGACAGGGTCTGGCCATGGCGGTCGGGATGGCGATGGCCGCCCGCTACCAGCGGGGGCTCCTCGATCCGGACGCCCCTGCTGGATCCAGCGCCTTCGACCACCGCGTCTGGGCGATCGCCGGTGACGGGGACCTCGAGGAGGGCATCACCTCGGAGGCCTCCTCCCTGGCGGGAGTGCAGAACCTCGGATCGCTGTGCGTCATCTATGACGACAACCACATCTCCATCGAGGGCGACACCGCGCTCGCGTTCGACGAGGACGTCTGCCTGCGGTACGAGGCGTACGGGTGGGCCACCCATCGGGTCGGGCAGAACCCCGACGGATCCGTGGACGTGCCCGCGCTCCATGCCGCGTTGATGGCCGCGCAGGCCGAAGTCGACCGACCCACCCTCATCCAGTTGCGGACCACGATCGCGTGGCCCGCGCCGCATGCGCGCAACACGGCGAAGTCGCACGGATCGGCGCTCGGCGCGGACGAGGTCCGGGCGACCAAGGAGCTCCTTGGGCTGAGCCCGGACGAGAGCTTCGCGTTCGACGCCGACCTTCTCGCGCGGGTGCGCGAGCGCCTCAGGCATCGCGTCGACACCGCACGCGGTGCGTGGGACGAGAGCTTCCGCGCCTGGCGCGCCGGATCGCCGGACAGGGCCGGCCTGCTGGACCGGCTGCTCGCCCACGACCATGCCGGCCGCACTCGAGTCCGCCTTCCCGTGGTTCGAGCCGGGCGGCTCCGTCGCCACCCGCGCGGCATCCGGCGACGTCATCTCGGCCATCGCCCGCGTTATGCCCGAACTGTGGGGCGGCTCGGCCGATCTCGCCGAGTCGAACAACACCACGATCGAGGGCGCCCCGAGCTTCCTGCCCGTGTCCAGCGCGATCCCGAACTCCTCCCCCTACGGACGCGTCCTGCACTTCGGCATCCGCGAGCACGCCATGGGGGCCATCCTCAACGGAATCGCCCTCAGCGGTCTGACGCGCGTATTCGGCGGCACCTTCCTGGTGTTCTCCGACTACATGCGCGGCGCAGTCCGCCTGTCCGCGCTGATGCAGACCGATGTCACCTACGTCTGGACGCACGACTCGATCGGCCTCGGCGAGGACGGTCCCACGCACCAGCCGGTCGAGCACCTGTGGTCGCTTCGCGCCATGCCCGGCCTGTCGATCGTGCGCCCTGCGGATGCGAACGAGACGGCGGCAGCGTGGCGTGCGATCCTGCATCGGCGTGGACCGGTCGGCATCGTCCTGACGCGGCAGAACGTCCCCACCATGGCGACGGACGCCGACACGGTCCGAGGCGGCGTGACTCGCGGCGCCTACGTGGTGGTCGACTCCGACCAGCCTCACGTGCTGCTGCTCGCAACGGGGTCGGAGGTGTCGGTCGCGGTCGCGGCCGCGGCCCAGCTCGAGGCGTCTGGCGTTGGCGCCCGCGTCGTCTCCATGCCCTGTCTGGAATGGTTCGACGAGCAGGACGCGGCCTACCGCGACTCGATCCTGCTGCCGTCGGTGCGGGCGCGCGTCGCAGTCGAGGCCGGTGCCACGCTTGGCTGGTGGCGGTACGTCGGATCGGACGGTCGGGTGGTTGGCCTTGACCACTTCGGTGCCAGTGCGCAGGGCGCGGTGCTGTTCCGCGAGTTCGGGATCACGGCCGACAAGGTGGCCGACGCTGCTCGCGAGAGCATCGCAGCGGCCGCGAGGGACCGGTCCGTGAGATGAGCCCGCATCGCGCCCCGGCCACCCTGCTCAATCCGCTGCGTGATCCCCTCGACCAGCGCCTGCCCCGCGTTGCCGGTCCCTGCGGGCTGGTCCTTTTCGGCGTGACCGGCGACCTGTCGCGCAAGAAGGTCATGCCCGCCATCTACGACCTTGCCAATCGGGGTCTGCTCCCTCCCGGATTCGGTCTGGTGGGCTTCGCGCGGCGCGACTGGGAGGACCAGGACTTCGCCCAGATCGTGCACGACTCGGTCCGCGAGCATGCACGAACGCCCTTCCGCGAGGATGTCTGGAAGCAGTTGTCCGAGGGCATTCGGTTCGTCGCCGGCGACCTTGACGACCCGGCCGCCTACGAGACCCTGCGGGGCGTGGTCGCCGAGCTCGACACCTCACGCGGCACCGGTGGCAATCACGCCTTCTACCTGTCGATCCCGCCCGGCCTCTTCCCCGTCGTGCTCGGGCACCTGAAGACCTCGGGACTGGCGGAGGATCGCCCCGAGGCCTGGCGCCGCGTCGTCATCGAGAAGCCGTTCGGCCACGACCTTGCCAGCGCACAGGAGCTCAACCGGATCGTCGGCGACGTCTTCTCGTCCGGGTCCGTCTTTCGCATCGACCACTACCTCGGCAAGGAGACGGTCCAGAACATCCTCGCCGTCCGCTTCGCCAACACGATGTTCGAGCCGCTCTGGAACGCCCACTTCGTCGACAACGTCCAGATCACGATGGCCGAGGACATCGGCATCGCCGGGCGCGCCGGCTACTACGACGGCATCGGTGCCGCCCGCGACGTCATCCAGAACCACCTCCTGCAGCTGCTCGCGCTGACCGCCATGGAGGAGCCCCTCTCGTTCGCCGCCGACGACATCCGCGCCGAGAAGGAGAAGGTCCTGCGCGCCGTCACGCTTCCGCGCGAGCTGGGAAAGCACACCTGCCGTGGCCAGTACGCCACCGGCTGGCAGGGGGGCGTCCCGGTGAAGGGCTACCTGGAGGAGGAGGGCATCTCCCCCGACAGCGGCACGGAGACCTACGCCGCCATCCGGGTCGACGTCGACAACCGGCGCTGGGCAGGAGTGCCCTTCTACCTGCGCACCGGCAAGCGACTGGGCCGGAGAGTCACCGAGGTCGCGGTCGTCTTCAAGCGCGCTCCGCACCTGCCCTTCGCCAAGACCGCGGTTCAGGAGCTCGGCAACAACGCCTTCGTCTTCCGCATCCAGCCGGACGAGGGCATCACCGTGCGCTTCGGGTCCAAGGTGCCCAACACGACCTCGGTCCAGGTACGCGACGTGACGATGGACTTCCAGTACGGCGAGTCCTTCGTCGACTCCAGCCCGGAGGCCTACGAGCGACTGATCCTCGACGTCCTGCTCGGCGATCCGCCCCTCTTCCCGCGTCATGAGGAGGTCGAGCTGGGCTGGGAGATCCTTGACCCGGTCCTCGACTTCTGGGCCTCGCACGGCAAGCCGGACCAGTACGTGTCCGGCGGCTGGGGTCCGCACGCCGCGTACGACATGATCGCCCGCGACGGCCACGCATGGAGGCGTCCATGATCCGGTTGGAGGACACCAGCGGCGGCGCCGTAGCAGCCGCCATCGCGGCCGAACGGCATCGAATGGGCTCGCCGGCCACCGGGATGGTGCTGACACTGCTCATCCTCTCGAGCGAGGAGGCGCAGGCCGACGCCACGGCGGCGGCCGTCGGAGCGGCGCGTCAGCACCCGATGCGGATCGTGACCCTCATCCCGCGTCCTGGACGACAGGAGACACGGCTCGACGCCGACATCTCCGTCGGCGGCGACGACGGGCCCGGCGAGGTGGCCGTGCTGCGACTGCGCGGCCTGCTGGCCGAGCACGCCAACTCCGTCGCCGTGCCGCTGCTGCTCAGCGACACCCCCGTGGTCGCCTACTGGCCGGCCGGGCCGCCACCCGTCCCTGCGGACGATCCGATCGGGCGGCATGCCCAGCGACGCATCACCGACTGCGCGGCCGGCGACGACGTCCTGCTGGAGTTGCGCGCCCGGAAGTCCGGGTACACCCCCGGCGACACCGACCTGTGCTGGACCCGCCTGACGCCCTGGCGCTCCGTCCTGGCCTCCGCGCTCGACCAGCCACCGGGTGGTATCCACCGCGCGTCCGTTAGTGCCGAGGAGCACAACGCGAGCGCCATCCTGCTGGGGCTGTGGCTGGGCGGTTCGCTCAAGGTGCCGGTCGACCATCACACCAGCACGGGTCCCGGCATCACCGAGGTCCGTCTCGAGACCGATGCCGGCGACATCACGGTGAGTCGCTCGGACGGTGTGACGGCCGTGCTCTCCCGGCCCGGCGCACCCGAGTCCCGCGTCGCCCTGTACCGACGCGACCTGGCCGAACTGCTGAGCGAGGAGCTCAAGCGCCTCGACCCTGACGAGGTGTACGGCGACGTCATCGCCCGGGTGCCGGACGCATGAGCCACGTCGACATCCTGCGTCACCCCGACGCCACGGCCCTGGCCGAGGCGGGTGCGGGGCGCCTGATCACGACCCTGGTGGAGCGGCAGTCCGACGCGGGCCATGCCAGCGTGTGCCTGACCGGCGGCGGGATCGGGCTCGCGGTGCTCGCCGCCGTCGCCGCCAATCCGGCGCGCGACTCCGTCGACTGGCAGCACGTCGACATCTGGTGGGGCGACGAGCGGTTCCTGCCTGATGGCGATCCCGAACGCAACGAGACTGGCGCGCGCGTGGCACTGCTCGATCACGTGCGGCTCGACCCCGGCCGCGTCCACCCCATGCGCGGGCCGCAGCGGTCGGGCGACCTGGTCGAGGAGGCGGCCGAGGCGTACGCCACCACCCTGGCCGCGCACGCGCGGCCCGAGGATCACGGCCCGGCGCCGTCGTTCGATATCGTGCTCCTCGGCATCGGACCGGACGCGCATGTGGCCTCGCTGTTCCCCGAGCAGCCGGCCCTGCACGACACGCGCAGCTGCACAGCCGTCCGCGGGGCTCCGAAGCCACCCCCGCTGCGGATCACGCTGACCTTCCCGACGATCAACGCGGCCCGAGAGGTCTGGGTCCTGGCCTCCGGATCGTCGAAGGCCGGCGCGGTACGGCTGGCGGTCACTGAGGGTGCCGGTGCGTTCCAGGTGCCTGCGGCCGGCGTGCGCGGCCGGGAGCGCACGCTCTTCCTGCTCGACGAGGCAGCGGCCGCCAAGCTGCCGGCCAGCCTGGGCCGGCCCAGCGCCTAGCCGGACCGCCAGCCACCCCCGCACAGCCACCCCCGCACAGTCGAGTGGCGAGGTGTGGCGGCTCGGAAATGCTTCCGAGCCGCCACACCTCGCCACTCGACGGGGGTTGGGGTGCGTGGAGCTAGGCGCGGCCGCGGATCTTCTCGAGGGCCTCGGCCAGGATCGCCGCCCCGTCCTTGTCCGAGCGCCGCTCCTTCACGTACGCGAGGTGCGTCTTGTACGGCTCGATCTTGGGGGGAGCCGGCGGATTGTCCTTGTCCGGACCGGCCGGCAGTCCGCACCGCGGGCAGTCCCACTCCTCCGGCACCGCAGCATCGACGGCGAAGCTGGGACGGGACTCGTGCCCGCGCGAGCACCAGAACGACACCCACATGCGGGGGGCCGCCTCACCGCGCTCAGCCTCCCCCATCGGTCCCGCACCGACGCGGCTGCCGCGAATCGCACTTCCTCCGGCCATTGTCGAACGCCCTTTCCGTCAGGTGCCGGTGCTGACCAGCAGCCCGACGGCGATGATGCACGCCGACCAGACCAGGCCAAGCCCGACGGTGAGTCGATCCAGGTTCTTCTCGGCGACGGATGAGCCGCCGATCGACGAGCTGACGCCGCCGCCGAACAGGTCGGACAGGCCGCCACCCTTGCCGCGGTGCAGCAGGATCAGCACCACGAGAAGAACACTGGTGATGACGAGGACAACGGTCAGCGCAATCGTGAGCGCTGTGATCATTCAGGACTCCAACCGGTCGATGCTCCAGCGAGGCAGCCGTCCGAGCCTGTGGGCCGGACCTGTAGAGAATAGACGCAGGGCTTGGGGGTCGACCAACTCGGGCTGGTCAGGACACCAGGTCGGCCGGGTGCAGCCGGAAGCGGACGATGCCGACGAACTCGTCCGGGTCCAGGCTCGCGCCCCCGACGAGGGCTCCGTCGACGTCCGGCTTGGCCATGATCCCGGCCACGTTGGACGCCTTCACCGATCCGCCGTACAGGATCCGCACAGCCGCGGCAACGTCCGAACCGAACGTCTCGCCGACGCGCGATCGGATGGCGCTGCAGACCTCCTGCGCATCCTCCGGTGTCGCGACCTCGCCGGTGCCGATCGCCCATACGGGCTCGTAGGCGATGACCAGTCCGGCCACCTGCTCCCCCGTGAGGCCCGCGAGGTCCGCATCGAGCTGGGCCAGGACGTACGCGACCTGCTCCCCCGACTGGCGGATGGGCAGGCCTTCGCCCATGCACACGATCGGCACGAGGTCGTTCCGCAGTGCCGACTTCGCCTTGGCGTTGACGACCTCGTCGGTCTCGCCGTTGTACTCGCGGCGCTCGCTGTGGCCGACCGTCACGTAGGTGCAGCCGAGCTTCTTGAGCATTGCACCGCTGATCTGGCCCGTGTACGCCCCGGAATCCGGCACCGCGAGGTCCTGGGCGCCGTACTGGATGTCGTACTTGTCGCCGTCGACCAGCGTCTGGACCGAGCGGATGTCCGTGAACGGCGGCAGGACCGCCACGTCGACGCTCGCGTAGTCGTCGTCGTTGAGCGCGAACGCCAGCTTCTGCACCAGCGCGATGGCCTCGAGGTGGTTCAGGTTCATCTTCCAGTTGCCGGCCATCAGGGGCTTGCGGGCGGTAGCCATCAGGCGTTCTCCTCCAGGACAGTCAGGCCCGGAAGGTTCTTACCCTCCAGGAACTCCAGGCTGGCACCGCCACCCGTGCTGATGTGGGTGAAGGCGCTCTCGTCGACGTCCAGGATGCGGACGGCGGCAGCGGAGTCTCCTCCGCCGATGACGGTCATCGCGCTGCTCGCCGCCATGGCTCTGGCCACGGCGAGCGTGCCACCCGCGTACGGCTCCATCTCGAACACGCCCATCGGGCCGTTCCAGACGACCGTGCCGGCATCCGCGATGCGTGCTGCGAAGAGCTCTCGCGTGCGTGGGCCGATGTCCAGGCCCATCCAGCCCGCCGGGATCGCGTCCGCATCGACGACCTGCGTCGCGGCATCGGCCGCGAAAGCGTCCGCGACCACGACGTCGACGGGCAGGAGCAACTCCACGCCCTTCTCCTTGGCCAATTCGATGAAGCCGCGGACCGAGTCGACCTGGTCGGCCTCAAGGAGCGAGTTGCCCACCTCGAGGCCCTGTGCCGCCAGGAAGGTGTACGCCATGCCACCGCCGATCAGCAGGCGATCCACCCGGGTGATGAGGTTGCCGATGACGCCCAGCTTGTCGCTGACCTTCGAGCCCCCGAGCACGACGACGTACGGCCGATCGGGATCCGAGAGCAGCTTGCCGAACACCGAGGCCTCCTTGTGCACGAGGCGACCTGCGGCGCTCGGCAGCAGGCGGGCGACGTCGGTGACCGAGGCCTGCTCGCGATGCACGACGCCGAAGCCGTCGGAGACGTAGACGTCCGCGAGGGCCGCGAGCTCCGCGGCCAGCGCAGCCCGCTCCTCGGCGACCTTGCTCGTCTCCCGTGCGTCGAAGCGGATGTTCTCCAGGAGGAGGACGTCGCCCGGCTCGAGCGCCGCGGCCATCGCCCGGGCATGGGGCCCAGTGATGTCGTCGGCGACCTCGACGTCGGCGTCGAGCAACTCGCTCAGCCGGTCGGCCACGGGCTGCAGGCCGAGGGCGTCGCTTGCAACGCCCTTCGGCCGGCCCAGGTGGGCGACGAGGACGACCTTCGCGCCACGGTCGCGAAGGTACGTCAGCGTCGGCAGGGCAGCGCGGATTCGACCGTCGTCGGTGATCACCTTGGTGTCATCGGGGCCGTCGGGCCCGTCCGCCAGCGGGACGTTGAAGTCGGCGCGGACCAGCACGGTCCGCCCGGCGACCTCCAGGTCGTCGAGTGCCTTCATCGGATGTCCCTTAGAGCTTCGAGCCGACGAGCACGGTCAGGTCGACGAGGCGGTTGCTGTAGCCCCACTCGTTGTCGTACCAGCCGACGACCTTGGCCATGTTGCCGTTCACGTAGGTCAGGCCGGAGTCGAAGATGCACGACGCCGGGTCGGTGACGATGTCCGTCGAGACGATCGGGTCCTCGGTGTAGGACAGGATGCCCTTGAGGGGACCCTCCGCCGCTGCCTTGATCGCCGCGTTGATCTCTTCCTTGGTCGCCGGAGTCTTCAGCTCGACCGTGAGGTCGGTCGCTGAGCCCGTCGGGACCGGAACGCGCATCGCGTAGCCGTCGAGCTTGCCCTTGAGCTGCGGCATGACCAGCGCGATGGCCTTGGCGGCACCGGTGGTCGTCGGGATCATGTTGAGGGCGGCGGCGCGGGCGCGGCGCAGGTCCTTGTGCGGGAAGTCGAGCACGTTCTGGTCATTGGTGTAGGCGTGGATCGTCGTCATGAGACCCCGCTCGATTCCGAACGCATCGTCGATGGTCTTGGCCATCGGGGCGAGGCAGTTGGTGGTGCACGAGGCGTTGGAGATCACGTTGTGGGTGGCCGGGTCGTAGTCCTGGTCGTTGACACCCATCACGATGGTGATGTCCTCGCCCTTGGCCGGCGCGGAGATGATGACCTTCTTGGCCCCGGCCGTGATGTGCTTGGCCGCACCCTCGGCGTCGGTGAAGTGGCCGGTCGACTCGATGACGATGTCGGCGCCGACCGTGGCCCAGGGCAGGTTCGCGGGGTCGCGCTCGGCGAACACCGGCAGTGCCTTGCCGTCGATGACGATCTCGCCCTCGCCAGCGGCCACATCGTGTCCGAGGCGCCCGAGGATGCTGTCGTACTTGAGCAGGTGCGCCAGGGTCTTGGTGTCCGTGAGGTCGTTCACGCCCACGATCTCGATGTCGGCGCCGCTCTCCAGGATGGCCCGGTAGAAGTTGCGACCGATGCGGCCGAATCCGTTGATGCCTACCTTGACTGTCACTGACTGCTCCTCGATCGCTCTCCGCCTCGTGGGCGGGTGCAGGGCCGGTCGCCCGCAAACGCTTCCATCCTAGCGAAGACCGTTACCGAAGTGTTACGCAGGAAGGAACTTTCCCGGACAGGCCCGAGACGTCTCCCGGAGAAGCCCGATACGTCAGGGCAGCATCAGGTCCGGACCGAGCGCAGCCTCGGTGCTCGGCAGCCCCAGGTCGGCGGCCCGCTTGTCCGCAAGGGCCAGGAGCCGGCGGATCCGGCCGGCGATCGCGTCCTTGGTCATGGGCGGATCCGCGAGGGCGCCCAGCTCCTCGAGGCTGGCCTGCTGGTGCTCCAGGCGCAGCCGCCCCGCGACAACGAGGTGCTCGGGGACGTCGTCGCCGAGGATCTCCATCGCACGCTGGACTCTGGCTCCGGCGGCGACGGCCGCCCGCGCCGATCGGCGCAGGTTGGCGTCGTCGAAGTTCGCCAGCCGATTGGCGGTCGCCCGGACCTCGCGACGCATCCGGCGTTCCTCCCAGGCCAGCACGGACTGGTGGGCACCCAGGCGAGTGAGCATGGCGCCGATGGCGTCCCCGTCCCTGATCACGACGCGGTCCACGCCGCGCACCTCACGGGACTTGGCCGAGATCCCGAGCCGGCGGGCCGCCCCCACCAGCGCGAGCGCGGCCTCCGGACCCGGGCAGGTGATCTCCATCGACGACGAGCGCCCCGGCTCGGTGAGGGACCCGTGTGCGAGGAAGGCGCCACGCCATGCCGCCTCGCAGTCGCACAGGCCACCGGAGACGATCGCGGGCGGCAGGCCACGGACCGGCCGACCGCTGCCATCGACGATGCCGGTCTGCCGAGCCAGTGCCTCGCCCCCCTCGACGACCCGCACCAGGTACCGGGTGCCCTTGCGAAGGCCGCCGGACTGGACCAGGGCGACGTCGCTGCTGTGCCCGTACACGTCGAAGATGTCCTTGCGCAGGCGCCGTGCGGTGGCCCCGGTGTCGACGTCGGCCTCGATGACGATGTGGCCGGCGACAATATGCAATCCGCCGGCGAACCGCAGGATCGTCGACACCTCGGCCTTGCGGCAGCATGACTTGGTCGTCTCGACCCGGCTCAGCTCGTCCTTGACCGCGGCCGTCATCGCCATTGCGCTGCCTCGCTCCGCTCCCGCTGGGTGCCTGCCTAGGCCAGCACCGTATCGAATGCCGCGGCGAGTCGCGTCGGGTCGTGCTTTCCGGCCACGTCCGGGGTGGCCAGCGCGACGTCGGTCAGGAACAGGTCCGCACCCAGGTCCGCGCAGGATCGGTCGAGCGCGAGCCGGTCCTCGACATGCGACCGATCCGCGATGACCGTGTCGACACGCAGATCCGGGAGGTAGTTGAAGAGCACGTCGAGGTAGGTGTGCGCCACGAAGCCGGTCGTCTCGCCCCGTTGCGGGTTCAGGTTGAGGACGACGACGCGTCGGGCCGGACTCTCCGTGATCGCGCGGGCCAGATCGGGGATCACCAGGTGCGGGATCACCGACGTGTACCACGATCCGGGACCCAGGACGATGGCGTCGGCCTGCGCGAGGGCGTCCAGCGCCTCGCGGCAGGCCGGCGGCTCGGGTGGGTCGAGTGAGATGTCCATGACGGTGCCCGGGGTGGTCGCCACCTCGACCTGCCCGCGGACGACGCTGATCTCGTCCGGCCGCGCGGGGTCGTGTCCCAGCACCTCGGCGACGATCGTCAGCGGCACGGTGGTCGACGGCAGGACCCGTCCATGCGCCTCGAGCAGGGCGGCCACCCAGTCGAGGCCGGCGACCGGGTCGCCCGTCTGCTCCCACAACGCCGTGATGAGCAGGTTGCCGACCGAGTGACCCGCCAGTGGGCCGTCGCCGCCGAACCGGTGCTGGATGACCTTCTCCCAGGTGCGTCCCCACGAGTCGTCGGCGCACAGCGCCGTCAGGGCCATGCGCAGGTCGCCGGGCGGCAGGATGCCGAACTCCTCCCGCAGGCGTCCGCTGGAGCCGCCGTCGTCGGCCACCCCGACGATCGCCGTCAGCGAGTCGGTGACCCGACGCAGCGCCTGCAGCGAGACGGCCAGCCCATGCCCGCCCCCGAGTGCGACCACGCGTCGATGCCCGGGCGCCGCGACGCCCGACGTGCTCACTCGCGGCCCAGGTCTCGATGCAAGCACCTGACGTCTATGCCGGCACCCTCGAGCCGTGCCGCGAGGGCAGCGGCAATGGCCACGCTGCGGTGCTTGCCCCCCGTGCAGCCCACGGCCACGGTCACGTAGCGCTTGCCCTCCCGGACGTAGCCCTCGGACACGATCTCCACGAGCCGGGCGTAGGTCTCCACGAACTCCGCCGCACCCGGCCGGCCGAGCACGTCCGCCGACACGGGAGCGTCGAGGCCGTTGAGCGGCCGGAGGTTCTCGTCCCAGAACGGATTGGGCAGGAAGCGGGCGTCGGCCACCATGTCCGAGTCGACCGGTATGCCGTACTTGAATCCGAACGACAGGACCGTGCACGCGAGCGCCGGCGGCTCGTCCTCCGCGAAAGCCTGCTCGATGCGCCGACGCAGGTCGTGGACGTTCATCGTCGTGGTGTCGATGACCATGTCGGCCGTTGCCCGGATGTCGCCCAGGAGGGTCCGCTCCGCGCGCAGCCCGTCGATGATGCGCTGACCGTGCTGCAGCGGGTGCGGTCGACGTGAGCTCTCGAACCGCCGGACCAGCGCCTCGTCCGAGGCCTCCAGGAAGACCGTGCGGATGTCGACGCCGTCGCGGGGCAGCGACATCAGGACCTCGCTGACCTGGCGGAAGAACGAGCCGCCCCGGGCATCGAGGACCACGCCCACCTTGGTGACGTCGGGGGTCTTTCGGGCGAGGTCGATGGCCGCCTGCAGGAGCGACGGAGGCATGTTGTCGATCACGAACCAGCCAAGGTCCTCCAAGGCCCGGGCGGCCGTTGACCGTCCGGCGCCGGACATGCCGGTCACCAGAGCCAGCTTCAGCGGATGCGTGGACCCGACCGGGTCGTCCATGTGCACCTCCGGGCGCGTGTCTACCACCATCATCCCCGACCCGCCGCCGGCGGCGGGTCGACCGCGCCGTGCAGTGCATCGTGGATCGCGGCCGCGAGGGCAGGTCCGATGCCGGGGACCGACTCGAGGTCGGACGGCAAGGCCGCGCGGATCCCGCGCACCGACCCGAAGGCGGACAGCAGGGCCTTGGCACGAGCGGGTCCGAGGCCCGGGATGGCGTCCAGGGCACTCGACGTCTGCCGCTTCCCACGGCGCTTCCGGTGGAAGGAGATCGCCGTGCGGTGCGCCTCGTCGCGGACGCGCTGCAGCAGGTACAGGCCCTCGCTGGTGCGGGGCATGATGACCGGATCGGGATCGTCGGGCAGCCACACCTCCTCCAGCCGCTTGGCCAGCCCGATGACCGGCAGGTCGTTCATCCCCACCGACATGAGGGCATCCTGCGCGGCCCGGACCTGCGGCGCACCGCCGTCGATCACGAGCAGGGCAGGCGGGTAGGCGAAACGAGTCGGCTCCGGGGCCGGCTCGCCGCGGACCGACTCCTGCCGTGCCCCGTCACCCGACGTCCGCTGCGCGAACCGGCGGGTCACCACCTCCGCGACCGCCGCCGTGTCGTCGGCACCCGGGGTCCTGATGATGAAGGATCGGTAGTCCCGCTTGCGCGGCAGGCCGTCCTCGAACACCACGAGCGAGGCGACGGTGTCCTGCCCCTGAAGGGTCGAGATGTCGATGCACTCGATGCGCAGTGGCGGCTCGGCCAGCGCGAGGGAGTCCTGCAGCTCGCGCAGGGCCTGGCTCCGGGTGGTCAGGTCGCTGGAGCGCCGCTCCGTGTGGGAGCGCAGGGTGTTCTCGGCGTTGGCGACGGCCGTCGCCATCAGTGCGCGCTTGTCGCCTCGTTGTGGCATCCGGACGCTCACCCGCGCTCCCCGCAGCCCGCTGAGGAGGGCATTCCACGCACGCACGTCGTCCGGCGGCGTGGACACCAAGACCTCCTTGGCGGGCACCGCCACCTGCGGGTCCGCGTAGACGTGCTGCAGGACGCGCTCGACATAGCCCGGCGTGGACAGGTCCTCGGCCTTCTCCAGGACGAACCCGCGCTCGCCGCGAATCCGGCCGCCGCGCACGTGGAACACCTGGACGCCCATCTGCAGGTCGTCCTCCGCCACCGCGATCACGTCCGCGTCCGTGCTGTCGTCGAAGACGACGGTGTTGCGCTCGAGAGCACGCGTCAGCGCCGTCAGACGGTCCCTCAGTCGGGCCGCGTCCTCGTACTCCATCGCCGCGGACGCCTCCTGCATCTGCCGCTCGACCGTGCGGATGTAGGCCTCCGACTGACCGGCCAGGAACGTGCAGAAGTCCTCGACGAGGGCCGCGTACTCCGTCGCGTCGACGCGCCCCACGCACGGCGCGCTGCACTTGTCGATGTAGCCGAGCAGGCAGGGCCGTCCGACCTGCTTCGCCCTTCGGAACACCCCGTCCCGGCAGGTGCGGATCGGGAAGACCCGGACCAGCTGGTCGAGGGTGTCGCGGATTGCCCAGGCGTGCGCGTACGGCCCGAAGTAGCGCGTGCCCTTGCGCTTTGCCTCGCGCACGACCGCGGCTCGCGGGAACGGGTCCGACATGGTGACCGCGAGATACGGGTAGCTCTTGTCGTCGCGGTACTTGACGTTGAAGCGCGGGTCGTACTCCTTGATCCACGAGTACTCCAGGGCCAGGGCCTCGACCTCGTTGCCGACGACCACCCAGTCGACCGAGGCAGCGGTCGTCACCATCGAGCGGGTCCGCGGATGCAGGCTCAGCGGATCCGCGAAGTAGGAGTTCAGCCGCGACCGAAGGTTGCGCGCCTTGCCGACATAGACGACGCGGCCGTGCGGGTCCCGGAAGCGGTAGACGCCGGCTGCGGTGGGAATGTCCCCCGGGGCGGGACGGTACGACGCCGGATCGGCCATGCCGTCACCCTAGCCACGGTGGTTCGTCCGTCGGGACGGGCGCGTCCGTCAGGACAGGACGACGTCACCACCCTCGACTGCGATGCCTGCCGCGGCCAGCGGTGCGGTCGCCGGACCCTTCACCACCGACCCGTCGGTGGCTGAGAACTGCGAGCCGTGGCAGGGGCAGCTGATCGTGTTGTCGGCCACAGACGCGACGAGGCAGCCCTGGTGCGTGCAGACGGCGGAGAACGCCTTGAAGTCGCCCTCCGACGGCTGCGTGATCACGACGGCCTCGTTCTCCAGCACCAACCCGCCGCCCACCGGGATGTCCGCGGTCTTCGCGATGGCGCCGCCGCCCGCCGCACCGCCCGCGGGTGCGCTGGACGCGGCCGGTTCGGGCGCGGCGGCCGACGCCGTGGTGCCATTGGACCCGGAACTGCAGGCGGCTACCACACCGCCGACGGCCACCAGGCCGCTCACCTGCAGGACGGTTCGACGATCGACGTTCATGTGTTCCTCCTGCGGGGGTGGAGTACCTCACGTTCTCGGCACGCTACGTGACCTTTCGCGTCCGCGCACCCCGGACGCGCGCCTTTGCCGGCTCCCCAGTTTTGGGGGTTGCCCTGCGGCGCGCGACCGGACGCACCGGCTCGACGAGCGACGCGAGGAACGCGCCGGTGTGGCTGCCCGCTGCGCCGGCGACCTCCTCGGGCGTGCCCGTCGCCACGACGCGCCCGCCGCCGGAACCGCCCTCGGGACCCATGTCGACGACCCAGTCGGCGGTCTTGATCACGTCGAGGTTGTGCTCGATGACGATGACCGTGTTCCCCTTGTCGACCAGCGACTGCAGGACGCCGAGCAGCTTGCGGATGTCCTCGAAGTGCAGCCCGGTGGTGGGCTCGTCGAGCACGTATACCGTGCGACCCGTCGACCGCTTCTGCAACTCGGAGGCGAGCTTCACCCGCTGCGCCTCGCCTCCGCTGAGGGTCGGCGCAGACTGGCCCATGCGGACGTAGCCCAGACCGACGTCGACGAGCGTCGCCAGGTGCCGGGCGATCGCCGGCACTGCAGCGAAGAACTCGAGCGCCTCCTCGATCGGCATGTCGAGGACCTCGGCGATGGTGCGGGACTTGTAGTGAACTTCGAGCGTCTCGCGGTTGTACCGCGCTCCGTGACAGACCTCGCACGGCACGTAGACATCCGGCAGGAAGTTCATCTCGATCTTGATCGTGCCGTCGCCGGAGCAGGACTCGCAGCGACCGCCCTTGACGTTGAAGGAGAACCGGCCGGGCAGGTACCCGCGGACCTTGGCCTCGGCCGTCTCGGCGAACAGTCGGCGGATGTGGTCGAACACGCCCGTGTAGGTCGCTGCGTTGCTGCGCGGCGTGCGTCCGATCGGACTCTGGTCGACGTGGACGACCTTGTCGACGTTCTCGAGCCCCGTCACCCGCTTGTGCCTTCCCGGAACGGTTCGCGAGCCGTTCAGGTCGCGGCTCAGGACGTTGAACAGCACGTCGTTGACGAGCGTGGACTTGCCGGATCCGCTGACCCCGGTAACGGCGACGAAGTTGCCCAGCGGGAAGGACACGGTCACGTTGCTCAGGTTGTGCTCCGTCGCGTCATGCACGGTGATCTCGCGGCCGTCCTGCGGCCGCCGGATCAACGGCACCTCGATCGACCTGCGGCCGCTGAGGTACTGCCCGGTGATCGATGCCTCGCTGGCCAGCAGCTCCGAGACGGGTCCGCTCACCACGACCTCGCCACCGTGCTCGCCCGCCCCTGGCCCGATGTCGACGACCCAGTCGGCGGTCCGGATGGTGTCCTCGTCGTGCTCGACGACGATGAGCGTGTTGCCGAGCTCGCGCAGGCGGATCAGCGTCTCGATCAGGCGGTGGTTGTCCCGCTGGTGCAGGCCGATGCTCGGCTCGTCGAGGACGTAGAGGACGCCGACCAGACCGGAGCCGATCTGGGTGGCCAGCCGGATGCGCTGGGCCTCTCCCCCGGCGAGCGTCCCCGCCGCGCGGTCGAGGGACAGGTAGTGCAGCCCCACGTCGATGAGGAACTGGAGTCGCTCGTTGACCTCCTTGAGGACGCGTGACGCGATGGCCGCATCTCGCTCGGACAGCTCGAGGCTGGCCAGCAGCCCGGCCGCCTCCCCGATGGGCAGCGCCGCGATCTCCGCAATCGAGTGGCTCGAGACCGTGACGCCGAGCGCGATCGGCTTGAGGCGTGCTCCGCCGCACGCCGCGCAGGCGACCTCGCGCATGAAGCCCTCGAAGCGCTCGCGGCTCGCGTCGGTGTCGGCCTCGGCGTGCCTTCGCTGGACGAACGGGATCACGCCCTCGTACGAGGTGTAGTACGAGCGCTGGCGCCCGTAGCGGTTCTTGTAGCGGACGTGGATCTCGGCCGGATGGCCGTTGAGGAGGGACGCGCGGGCCTTGGCCGGCAGGTCGCGCCACGGTGTCTCCATGTCGATCCCGAGCTCGTCGCACATCGCCTCGAGGAGCCGCCGGAAGTAGTCGGACACCTGCCCCCTCGACCACGGGGCCAGCGCACCCCCCTCGAGGGACAGCTCATCGTCGGGGACCACGAGCTCGGGATCCACCTCGCGACGGGTGCCCAGGCCCGTGCACTCGGCGCAGGCGCCGAAGGGCGAGTTGAAGGAGAACGAGCGCGGCTCGAGCTCCTCGAACGACAGCCCGTCCGTGGTGCATGCGAGGTGCTCGCTGAAGACACGCTCGCGGTGTGGATCCTGCTCGTCGAGGTCCACGAAGTCGAGGACGACGAGCCCGCCGGCGAGCTTGAGCGCGGTCTCGACCGAGTCGGTGAGCCGGCGACGCGACTCGGGCTTGACGGTGAGGCGGTCGACGACCACCTCGATGGTGTGCTTCTCCTGCTTCTTGAGCGTCGGCACCTCGTCGAGGCCGACCACCTGTCCGTCGACCCGAACCCGCGAGTAGCCCTGGGCCTGGAGCTGGCGGAACAGGTCGGCGTACTCCCCCTTGCGCTCCCGCACCACGGGCGCGAGGACCTGGAACCTCGTCGACTGCTCGAGCTCGAGCACCCGATCGACGATCTGCTGCGGCGACTGGCGCGCGATGACCGAGCCGCAGACCGGGCAGTGGGGCACGCCGATGCGCGCGAACAGCAGGCGCAGGTAGTCGTACACCTCGGTGATGGTCCCCACGGTCGACCGGGGGTTGCGCGAGGTGGACTTCTGGTCGATCGAGACGGCCGGCGAGAGGCCCTCGATGAAGTCGACGTCAGGCTTGTCCATCTGGCCGAGGAACTGTCGGGCGTATGAGGACAGGCTCTCGACGTAGCGGCGCTGGCCCTCGGCGAAGATCGTGTCGAAGGCCAGGCTCGACTTCCCCGATCCGGAGAGCCCGGTGAAGACGATCAGGGCGTCCCGCGGCAGGTCCAGCGAGACGTCCTTGAGGTTGTGCTCGCGGGCGCCCCGGACCACCAGTCGCTCGCCCACGCGTGACCTCTCTACCGGATAGGGTGCAGCCGTCGCCAACCGAACGGAGACCTGAATGTATAACGGCCGGGTGACGGTCGGCGGACCGGCAGACGTCCATGAGCTCGGCGATCTCGTCATCAGCAAGCTCGCCGTCGGTCCGTATGACAACAACGCCTACCTGCTGCGCTGCCGCTCCACGGGAACCCAGGTGCTCGTGGATGCCGCCGCGGAGCCCGAGCGACTGCTCGACCTGATCGGACCCGAGGGCGTCTCGCTCATCGTCACCACGCACCGGCATCCCGACCACTGGCAGGCGCTTGCCGAGGTCGCCTCGCGCACCGGCGCGCCCACCGCCGCCCACGCCCTGGACGTGCCCGGCATCCCGGTGCCGACAGACGTGGTGATCACGGACGGCGACCGCATCGAGGTGGGCTCCTGCCTCCTGGACGTGATCCACCTGGTGGGACACACGCCCGGCTCGATCGCCCTGCTCTTCGACGACCCGGACGGCGCTCCCCACCTGTTCACCGGCGACTGCCTGTTCCCTGGCGGCGTCGGCAAGACGAACTCCCCCGAGGACTTCGACGCCCTCTATCGCGGCGTGGTGGACCGCATCTTCGACGTCCTGCCGGATGAGACCTGGGTGTACCCGGGCCATGGGGACGACACCACCGTGGGGGCGGAGCGGCCGGCGCTGGCCGAATGGCGCGAGCGCGGATGGTGACAACCCTGCGCTGACCTGCCCGCAACGTCACAAGGGGCCGGCGCGAGTGACGCCGGCGGCAGGTCAGCGGCGGGCGGGCGCATCATCACGACTCGTCCGTCGGCTCCACGTGGTGCTCCCCGCCGGTCATCCTTCCGGCGTGGGCCACCGCCGTCGGGTCCTTTCGGACCTTCAGCCAGGACGCGACGCCGACGATCACCAGCACGCCGATGATGAACACCAGGCTCTGGGCCGTCGAGATGTGCGGGATCGACGGATTCAGCTCGTGCAGGTAGGTGAGGACCAGCTTGATCCCGATGAAGACGAGGATGACCGACAGGCCGGTAGACAGGTACACCAGCTTGTCCAGGAGTCCCTTCAGCAGGAAGTACAGCGCGCGCAGGCCGAGCAGGGCGAAGGCGTTGGCCGCGAAGACGAGGTAGGGGATCTGCGTGACGCCGAACGTGGCGGGAATCGAGTCCAGCGCGAACAGCAGGTCGGTAGAGCCGATCGCGATGACGACCAGCAGCATCGGCGTCGCAACGCGCTTCCCGTCGATCCGGGCGAACAGGCGGGAGCCGTGGAAGTCGTCCGTCAGCCGGATCCGCTTACGGGCGATCCGGACGACGGCGTTGTCCTTTGGCTCCGGGTCCTCGTTCCGATGCCGCGCGAGCTGTACGCCGGTCCAGATGAGGATCGCCCCGAAGATGACGAACGTGAAGGCGAAGGCGCTCAGCGCTGCGGCACCGACCGCGATGAAGAGGGCCCGAAGGATGAGCGCCAGCACCACGCCGATGAGGAGTACCCGCTGGTGCAGCTCGATCGGCACGGCGAACTGGGTGAGGATGATGATGAACACGAAGAGGTTGTCCACGCTCAGCGACTTCTCGACCAGGTAAGCCGCGAAGTACTGCGACCCGATGTCCGAGCCCTGCCACACCAGCATCGCTATGCCGAAGGCGACCGCCACGCCGATATAGAAGATGGACCAGAGCAAAGCCTCCCTGAACTTCACCTCGTGCGGCTTGTTGCTGACCGCCACGAAGTCCAGCACGATCAGGCCCACGATGCCGGCGAGCGTCACGCCCCACAGGGCGAGGGTCACCTCCACCGTCAGTCTCCGTCCTCGCGCGGCACCCGCTCACGCGTCGCATACACACTACTGACAGCCGTGATGGTCAGCACTCCGACGATCACGAGCAGCGAGAGCCAGACCGGGATCAGCGGCACATTCAGTGACGTGGTCGAATGGACCGCCTCGAGCAGGAGCTTCACGCCGATGAAGGCGAGGATGATCGCGAGTCCCCGGTTCAGGTACACCAGCCGCTCGAGCAGTCCATGAAGCAGGAAGTACAGCTGCCGCAGGCCCATCAGGGCGAAGGCGTTGACCGCGAACACGAGGTAGGCCTCGCTGGTGATCCCGAAGACGGCAGGGATGCTGTCGAGGGCGAACAGCAGGTCGGTCGTGCCGATGGCCAGCATCACCATGGCCATCGGAGTCAGGGCCCACCTGCCGGCGACCCGCGTCGTGAGCCGGGCCCCGTCGTAGTGCGGGGACGTGGGCAGGCGGCGGCCGATCCACCGCATGAAGCCGTTCCCCTCGGGGTCCACGTCCTCCTCGTCCCCCGAGTTCCAGACCTGGTAGGCGGTGAAGACCAGGAAGGCTCCGAACAGGTAGAAGGTGCCTGCGAACCGCTCGATCAGCTCGGCCCCGAGCACGATCAGGATGCCGCGCAGGAAGAGCGCGATGACGACCCCGACCAGGAGAACACGATGCTGCAGATCGGCCGGGACCGCGAACGAGCCCATGATCACGAGGAAGACGAACAGGTTGTCGACGCTGAGGGAGTACTCCATCAGGTAGCCCGCGACGAACTGGCCGCCGTAGGAGATGCCGAAGTAGACGGAGACGAAGACCGCGAACATCGCGGCGAGGGCGACGTAGAAGATCACCCACCTGGTCGCCTGCTTCGGGCCGAAGGCGTGCGGCTTCCGGTCGACGAGGACGAGGTCGAGGGTGATGATCCCGACCAGTCCGATCAGCGTGGCGGCCCAGAGCCAGCCCGGGACCTCCATCAACGGGATCCGCTCACGCGGTGCCGGCCTCGCGCATGCCGCGCAGCTCGCGCTTGAGATCGCGGACCTCGTCGCGCAGCCGGGCAGCGAGCTCGAACTGCAGCTCGCCGGCCGCCTGGTGCATCTGCGCCGTGAGGTCCTCGATCAGCGTCATCAGGTCGGTCGCCGCGAGGGTCCGGCCCTTGCGAGCGGCGGTGCCCGTGCGCATGGTCGGGTCGGACAGCAGCTCCTGGGTATCGGCGTCCTCGCGCGCCAGCAGGTCGGTGATGTCCGCGATCCGCTTGCGCAGGGGTTGCGGGTCGACGCCATGCTCCAGGTTGTAGGCGACCTGCTTGGCGCGACGACGCGTCGTCTCGTCGATCGCCCGCGCCATCGAGGGCGTGATCTTGTCGGCGTACATGTGGACCTGGCCGGACACGTTGCGGGCGGCACGGCCGATGGTCTGGATGAGCGACGTCTCCGAGCGCAGGAACCCCTCCTTGTCCGCGTCCAGGATGGCCACCAGCGACACCTCGGGCAGGTCGAGTCCCTCGCGCAGCAGGTTGATGCCCACGAGTACGTCGAACACACCGAGTCGCAGGTCGCGCAGCAGTTCCACCCGGCGCAGCGTGTCGACCTCGGAGTGCAGGTACTGGACCCGGACACCGTGCTCGAGCAGGTAGTCGGTGAGGTCCTCGGCCATCCGCTTCGTGAGGGTCGTGACCAGGACGCGCTCACCACGGGCGGAGCGCTCGCGGATCTCGCCCATCAGGTCGTCGATCTGCCCCTTGGTGGACTTGATGACGATCTCGGGGTCGACCAGTCCGGTGGGCCGGATGACCTGCTCGACGACGTCGCCCTGGACCCTATTCAGCTCGTACGGACCGGGCGTGGCCGACAGGTAGACGGTCTGGCCGATGCGCTCGACGAACTCGTCCCAGCGCAGTGGCCGGTTGTCCATGGCGCTGGGCAACCGGAAGCCATGGTCGACGAGGGTCCGCTTGCGGCTCATGTCGCCCTCGTACATCGCCCCGATCTGCGGGACCGTGACGTGCGACTCGTCGATCACGATGAGGAAGTCCTCGGGGAAGTAGTCGATCAGGCAGTTCGGCGGGCTGCCCTGCTCGCGTCCGTCGATGTGCCGGGAGTAGTTCTCGATGCCGGCGCACGAACCGATCTGGCGCATCATCTCGACGTCGTACGTCGTGCGCATGCGCAGTCGCTGCGCCTCGAGGAGCTTGCCCTGGCGTTCGAGCTCGTCGAGGCGGGTCGCGAGCTCGGCCTCGATGCCGGCAATGGCACGTTCCATTCGCTCGGGACCGGCCACGTAGTGGGTTGCCGGGAACACGTAGATCTCCGCGTCCTCGGTGATGATCTCGCCCGTGACGGGGTGCAGCGTCATCAGGCGCTCGATCTCGTCGCCGAACATCTCGATCCGGACCGGATGCTCCTCGTAGACCGGGAACACCTCGACGGTGTCCCCGCGCACTCGGAAGGTGCCACGCTGGAAGGCGATGTCATTGCGGGTGTACTGGATGTCGACGAACGCCCGCAGCAGGGTGTCCCGGTCGAACTCCTCGCCCACCCGCAGCCGAACCATCCGGTCGACGTACTCCTGCGGCGTGCCAAGCCCGTAGATGGCGGACACGGATGCGACGACGATGACATCGCGGCGCGTCAGCAGGCTGTTGGTCGCCGAGTGGCGGAGCCGCTCGACCTCCTCGTTGATGGAGGAGTCCTTCTCGATGTAGGTGTCGCTCTGCGGGATGTACGCCTCAGGCTGGTAGTAGTCGTAGTACGAGACGAAGTACTCGACCGCGTTGTCGGGCAGCAGCTCCTTGAACTCGGACGTGAGCTGGGCGGCCAGGGTCTTGTTCGGCGCGAGAACCAGGGTCGGCCGCTGCAGCTCCTCCACGAGCCACGCCGTCGTCGCGCTCTTGCCCGTGCCGGTCGCCCCGAGGAGGACCACGTCCTGCTCGCCGGCCCGGATGCGGCGCGCGAGCTCGGCGATCGCCTCAGGCTGGTCGCCCGACGGCTCGAAGGGGGCACGAACGGTGAAGGGGGCGACCTTGCGCTGGAGGTCGGTGATCGGTCGGGTCATCCGGGCACCGTAGGCGACGGATCTGACAGCGGCGCCCCTTCAGCGGCTCCTACAACGCGCTCCCACAGGTCGTCGACCTGGACCCGGGTGCGGTCGAGATCGCCGGAGTTGTCGATGACGACGTCGGCTGCCGCCAGTCTTTCTTCACGCCCCGCCTGGACGGTCATGCGTCGCCGGACGTCCGCCTCGTCGAGCCCGCGGAACTGGATGGCCCGCTCGATCTGCATCGACTCGGGGACGTCGACAACGACCACGAGGTCGACGAGGTCGGCCTGCCCCGTCTCGACCAGGAGGGGCATGTCGTACACCACCAGGTCGGCGTCCGGTCGCTCGGCCAGGCGGCGCTGCGCCTCCACCCGGATCATCGGATGCATGATCGCGTTGAGTCGCTCGGTGGCCCGCGGGTCGCTGAACGCCATCGCCGCGAGTTCCGCCCGGCTGAGGCTGCCATCCCCCTGCAGGATCCTCGGACCGAACTCCGTCACCAGCTCGGCGAGTGCCGATCCGCCCGGCTCGACGAGATCGCGAGCGATCTGATCGGCGTCGACGACCACCGCTCCCCGATCCGCCAGCATGGCAGCCACGGTCGACTTGCCCGACCCGATACCGCCCGTCAGCCCGATCCGCTTCATCATCCGACTCTACTGCCCGTCGAGCGGGGAGTTGTCGGGGTTCCCAGGCGCCTGGGACCCCCGACAACTCCCCGCTCGGCAGAGGATGGGAGGGCGGGGCGGGCGGGGGGTGGGTCGGGGAATGAGCAGCGGGGCCGGGTCAGTGACCCGGCCCCGCTGCGTCGTCCTTCGGAGGAACTACTCGCCCGTGAGCTTGTCGCGCAGGGCCTGCAGGGCCTCGTCCGAGGCGAGCGTGCCCTCGGCGTCCGGGGACTCCGACGAGTACGACGAGACGGCCTCGCCGGCCTCGAGGGCCGCGGCCTGATCGGCCTCGCGGGCCTCGGAGACCTGCTTGCGGTGCGCCTCCCAGCGGGCGTGGGCCTCGGCGTACTGCCGCTCCCACTCGGCGCGCTGCTCCTCGGACCCGGCCTTCCACTCGCCCGTCTCGGGGTCGAAGCCGTCGGGGCCGATGTAGTCGCCCGCCTCGTTGAACGCGGGTGCCATCCCGTACAGGTACGGGTCGAACTCGTCGCCCGACACGCCGTCGGCCGAGTCGTTCGCCTGCTTCAGCGACAGCGAGATCCGCCGGCGCTCGAGGTCGATGTCGATGACCCGCACGAAGATGTCGTCATTGACCTGGACGATCTGCTCGGGCAGCTCGATGTGACGCTCGGCGAGCTCGGAGATGTGCACCAGGCCCTCGATGCCCTCCTCGACCCGGACGAAGGCGCCGAACGGGACCAGCTTGGTGACCTTGCCGGGCACGACCTGGCCGATCTGATGCGTCCGGGCGAAGTGCTGCCACGGATCCTCCTGGGTCGCCTTCAGGGACAGCGAGACGCGCTCGCGGTCCATGTCGACGTCGAGCACCTCGACCGTGACCTCCTGGCCGACCTCGACGACCTCGGACGGGTGGTCGATGTGCTTCCAGGACAGTTCTGACACGTGCACCAGGCCGTCGACGCCGCCGAGATCGACGAAGGCGCCGAAGTTGACGATGGACGAGACGACGCCGTTGCGGATCTGGCCCTTCTGCAGCTGCGTGAGGAAGGTCTGACGGACCTCGCTCTGCGTCTGCTCAAGCCAGGCGCGGCGCGAGAGGACCACGTTGTTGCGGTTCTTGTCGAGCTCGATGATCTTCGCCTCGAGCGTCTTGCCGACGTACGGCTGGAGATCGCGCACGCGCCGCATCTCGACCAGCGACGCGGGCAGGAAGCCGCGCAGGCCGATGTCGAGGATGAGGCCGCCCTTGACGACCTCGATGACCTGGCCCTCGACGACTCCGTCCTCTTCCTTGATGCGCTCGATCGTGCCCCAGGCCCGCTCGTACTGCGCGCGCTTCTTGGACAGGATCAGCCGGCCTTCCTTGTCCTCCTTGGTGAGGACGAGCGCCTCGACGTGGTCACCCACGGAGACGACCTGGCTGGGATCGACATCGTGCTTGATGCTCAGCTCACGCGAGGGGATGACACCCTCGGTCTTGTAGCCGATGTCGAGGAGGACCTCGTCGCGGTCCACCTTGACGATGGTGCCCTCGACGATGTCGCCGTCGTTGAAGTACTTGATCGTTGCGTCGATCGCTGCCATGAAGTCTTCGGCGGTGCCGATGTCATTGATGGCCACCTGGGCCGGGGCAGAGGTAGTAGAAATGGTCATTGAGTAGGGATCCTGAGGTAGACGGACGTTCCGCGGACGCGAAACCCCACAAGGCTACGCCAGACGCCCATCGGGGCGTGCACCAGCCTCCGGCTTCCGGGCCCGGGCGCGCAGCGCCGGAGGGCTCCTGCCGTCCGAGCGCCGGAACGACGGTCAGTGGGCGGCGTCCTGCCAGGTGGTGCCGAAGCCGACCGAGACGTCGAGTGGGACCGACAGATCGGCCGCCGCCCCCATGGCCTGGCGCACGAGCTCCTCAACGGTCTCGCTCTCGCCGGGGCTCACCTCGAGGACCAGTTCGTCATGCACCTGCAGGAGCAGGCGGCTGCGGAGGCCGGCCGACTCGAGGGCCGCCTGCACGGTGAGCATCGAGACCTTCACGATGTCGGCGGCGGAGCCCTGGATCGGGGCGTTCAGTGCCATTCGCTCGGCCATCTCGCGTCGCTGCCGGTTGTCGCTGTTGAGGTCGGGCAGGTACCTGCGACGCCCGAGGATCGTCTCGGTGTAGCCGTGCATCCGCGCCCGCTCGACCACTTCGGCCAGGTAGTCACGCACGCCACCGAAGCGGGTGAAGTACTCCTCCATCAGGCCACGGGCCTCGTCTGGGCTGATGCCGAGCTGCTGGGACAGCCCGAACGCCGACAGTCCGTAGGCCAGGCCGTAGGACATGGCCTTGATCCGTCGACGCATCTCTGCATCGACCTGCTCGGGGGCGACCCCGAACACACGGCTGCCAACAGTGGTGTGCAGGTCCTCGCCGCTGCGGAAGGCGTCGATCAGCCCCTCGTCACCCGAGAGGTGCGCCATGATCCGCATCTCGATCTGGCTGTAGTCCGCGGTGAGCAGCGTCTCGTACCCCGCCCCGACCACGAAGCAGCCGCGGATGCGCCGTCCCGCCTCGGTGCGGATCGGGATGTTCTGCAGGTTGGGGTCCGTGCTGGACAGTCGACCCGTGGCCGCCACCATCTGGTTGAAGGTCGTATGAATACGGTGCTCCGCATCGGCGAGCGGAATGAGCCCGTCGACGGTCTGCCGGAGCCGGGACCGGTCGCGCCAGGCGAGCAACTGCTCGAGCAGGGGGTCCTCGGTCTGCGCGAAGAGCTGCTGGAGGGCGTCGGCGTCGGTCGTGTAGCCCGTCTTGATCTTCTTCGTCCGGGGCAGGTTCCGCTCGCCGAACAGGATCTCCTGCAACTGCTTGGGCGACCCGAGGTTGAACGGACGGCCCACGATGCGGTGCGCCTCCTCCTCCGCCCGCCGCATGTCCGCCCCGAACTCGGCGGAGAGGGCGTCGAGGCCGGCGAGGTCGACCGCGATGCCCGCGTGCTCCATGCGTGCCAGCAGTGGCACCAGTGGCGCCTCGACGTCGAGGAGCAAGGGCATCGACCCCTGCTCGGCGAGTCGGGGCTGGAGGGCCGCTGCGATCGCCCGCACGGCGGACGCCTGGCGGCCGAGCTCCACGACGGATCCCTCACCCGTGTCGAAGAGGACCTGGTCGGTCCCCCGCCCGTCCGCAAGAGAGACGCCCAGTACCCGCTCCGCCACGTCACCGAGCGAGTAGCCCCGGTGTCCGGGAGCGTCGATGTACGCGGCCAGGGCCGTGTCTATGCGCAGACCCCGAAGGGCGCGCCCCGAGGAGAGCAGCGCCAGGGACGGCCCCTTGGCGTCGTGCAGGTCCTTCGCCGCCGACGGGTCCGCCAGCCAGTCGAGTATGAGGGTGCCGGTCGAGGCGTCGGCGCAGTCGAAGACGGCGGTCGTGCCGCGGTCGTCGAGGACGGCCACCCGGTCGATCTCGCCTCGTCCGCGGCCCCAGGTGCCCTGGACCGCCACCGAGGCGACACCGACGACGCCGTCGAGCCACGCCCGCGCTTCCGGACCGGACAGCTCGACGATCCGGTCCTCGGATCCATCCGCGGCCGCGGGCTCCGGCACCGGGTCGTCAAGGCCTGCCGGGCGCACCTTGTCAAGGCGCTCGCGCAGCGCCCGGAACTGCAGCGTGTCGAACAGGCGGTCCACCGCATCTCGATCCCAGGCCTCGAGGACGAGCGTGTCGAGGTCGAGGTCGATCGGAACGTCGTCGACGAGGCTGGTGAGGCGTCGGTTGACCAGCACCTGCGGCAGTGCGTCCCGGAGTGCGTCGCCTACCTTGCCCGGCACCTCGTCGACGTGGTCGACGAGGCCGGCGAGGGTGCCGTACTGCCGGATCCACTTGGCGGCGGTCTTCTCGCCGACGCCGGGGATCCCGGGCAGGTTGTCGCTGGGGTCGCCGCGCAGGGCCGCATAGTCGGGGTACTGGTCCGGCGTCAGGCCGTACTTCTCGGCGACGGCGTCCGGCGTCATGCGCGCGAGGTCGCTGACGCCCTTCTTCGGGTACAGGACGGTGACCCGGTCGCTGACCAACTGGAAGGCGTCACGGTCACCCGTCACGATGTCGACGGACATGTCCAGGGGGACGGTCTGGCGCACCAGCGTGGCAATGACGTCATCCGCCTCGAAGCCGTCGATCGCTATCACGGGAATCGAGAGCGCGCCGAGGACCTCCTTGATCAGCTCGACCTGCCCCGCGAACTCGGCGGGAGACGTGGCGCGGTTGGCCTTGTACTCCGGGAACGTCTCGGTGCGGAAGGTGACGCGGCTGACGTCGAAGGCCGCAGCGACGTGCGTGGGCCGCTCGTCGCGCAGGACGTTGATGAGCATCGACGTGAACCCGAAGACCGCGTTGGTGGGCTGACCGGTGGTCGTCGAGAAGTTCTCGACCGGGAGCGCATAGAACGCGCGATAGGCGACGGAGTGGCCGTCGAGCAGGAGCAGTCTCGATGTCGACACCTGTGGATTCTATGGTGGCCCCATGACAAGCACCGGAGATCCCCGGATGGGAGCCCTCGCCGAGCGCATGGGCATCGAGGTCGTCGAGGCGGGGCCAGGCCGTGTCGTCCTGCGGATGCCCGTCGAGGGCAACACCCAGCCGTACGGCCTGCTGCATGGCGGGGCGAGCGCCGTGCTTGCCGAGCAGGCCGGATCGGTCGCCGGCTCGCTGCACGCTGGACCCGATCGCCTCATCGTGGGACTCGACCTGTCGTGCACGCACCACCGTGGGGTCACTTCTGGAACGGTGACCGCGGTCGCGACGCCCCTCAGCGAGGGGCGGACGATCGCCGCCTACGAGATCCGCATCGCCGATGACGCCGGCCGCCCGGTCTGCACAGCCCGCCTGACGTGCCTCATGAGGTCCCGGACTCCCGACGAATAATCCGTAACCTCCCGGTTACGCGTAAGCCTCCCGCCGGTGACCGGAAGAGGGTTATGCTCCCCCCGCTGACCGACGTCAGCCGCGCGTGGCGCCGCCCAGACCGTGGGGCCCGCGATCGGTATCGGGGAGGAGCGCATCGCGTGCAACGTCGCGTCATGGCCGCACTAGCCGCCGCCTTCGTCGCCCTCATCGCGCTTCTCGCGCTGGCGCCATCGGCGACAGCGGAAGGCGAGCAGGTCAGCGGTCGCCTTGAGAACCGAGTCGAGGGAGTCAAGACGCCCATCGCCGGGGTCACGATCTCGGTCACCGGCGAGGGCTTCACCGGATCTACCACCAGCGGGCCGGACGGCAAGTGGGCCATCCCCGTTCCGACACAGGGCAGTTACGAGGTGAGCATCGACGTCGCGACGCTTCCCGAGGGAGTCGTCCTCACCGACCCGGACAAGGTGATCGTCAAGACAACCGTCAGGCCCCCGACGATCAACCGCACCATCATCTTCCCGCTGGGGCAGGGCACCGGGCAGACGACGACCCTGTGGGACCAGGCCGCCCAGCTGACCGTGTCCGGACTCGAATTCGGCCTTCTGATCGCCCTCGGCGCGCTGGGCCTCTCGCTCATCTACGGCACCACGGGACTGACGAACTTCGCCCACGGCGAGATCGTGACCTTCGGTGCCCTGGCCACGTGGACGCTCAACGCCGGCATGGGCATCCCCCTCGTCCTGGCCGGGATCCTGGGCCTGATCCTGTCGGGCGCGTTCGGATGGCTTAACAACGCGGCCCTGTGGAAACCTCTCAGAAAGCGCGGCACCGGCCTCATCGCGATGATGATCGTCTCGATCGGCCTGGCGCTCTTCCTGCGCAACTTCTACCTCTTCTTCTACGGCGGCGACAAGCGCGCCTACGACGAGTACGCAGGCATGGCCGGCATCGAGTTCGGCCCGGTATCCCTGACCCCCACGGACATCGTGGCCATGATCATCGCCGTGGTCGCCCTCGCGGTCGTGGTCGTGGCCGTGCAGAAGACCCGCATGGGCAAGGCGACGCGAGCCGTGTCCGACAACCCCGCCCTGGCGTCCAGTGCGGGCATCAACGTCGAGCGGGTCATCACCGTCGTATGGATCGTGGGCGCCGCCTTGGCCGGCCTCTCGGGAATCCTGCTCGGGTTCTCACAGCAGGTGTCCTTCCAGATGGGCTTCCAGATCCTGCTGCTGATCTTCGCGGCGGTCACGCTCGGCGGCCTGGGCACGATCTGGGGAGCGATCCTCGGCTCCATCGTCGTGGGACTGTTCCTGCAGCTGACCACCCTGGTCATCCCAACGGAGCTCAAGAGCGTGGGTGCCCTGCTCGTGCTGATCGTGATCCTCCTTGTCCGTCCATACGGTCTCCTGGGCCGTCGAGAGCGCGTGGGATAGGGGGCGGCCATCATGGATTGGGGATACATCTTCTCGGTCATGGTCTCCTCGGCGTTCGGCGTCGAGGCAATCGTGTTCGGCCTTGCGGCCATCGGCATCAACATGCAGTTCGGCTACACCGGACTGCTCAACTTCGGACAGTCGGCGTTCATGGCGGTGGGCGGCTACTCCATCGCCGTGACGGTGGTGCAGCTCGGCCTCAACTTCTGGATCGGGATCGTCATCGGCCTCGTCGGCGCCGTGCTGCTCGCGCTCCTGCTTGGCGTGCCGACCCTCCGCCTGCGAGCCGACTACCTGGCCATCGTCACGATCGCGGCCTCCGAGATCGTCCGCCTGCTCCTGCGCTCCGTGACCTTCAAGGAGTTCTTCGGCGGATCCGACGGCCTGCAGAGCTTCAGCGCCGGCTTCTTCGCACTCAACCCCATCCCCGAGGGCGACTACAACATGGGGCCGGTCAACTTCAGCAATCGCGAGCTGTTCGTGCTGCTGGTCGGCTGGTCCATCGTCGCCCTGGCCTGCGTCCTGGTCTGGCTGCTCGTCCGCTCCCCCTGGGGCCGGGTGCTCAAGGGCATTCGCGAGGACGAGGACGCCGTGCGCAGCCTAGGAAAGAACGTGTACCTGTACAAGATGCAGGCCCTGGTCATCGGTGGTGCGTTCGGTGCCATCGCAGGCTTCATCTACGCGATCGGCAACGAGGCAGTCAGCCCCGACTTCTTCGGCACGGACACGACCTTCTTCGCCTACGCGATCCTCATCCTGGGCGGGGCCGCCCGCGTGCTCGGCCCGGTCCTGGGCACCGTCATCTTCTGGGCAATCATCCAGGGCACGGACGTCTTCCTCCGGTCCGGCATCGACGTCGGCCTGCCCATCATCTCGCTCATGACCGGGACACAGGCAGCCGTCGTGCGCTTCATGCTGGTGGGCCTTGGCATCATGTTGCTGATGATCTTCCGACCACAGGGAATCCTCGGCGATCGAAAGGAGCTGGCCCTCGATGCCCGATAGCCCCGACACCGCCACCGGCACCCGCAGGGATGCAGCCGTTCGGGCCTTGGCCGACGTGCCGCGGGTCCCGGGCTCGGCCAAGCCGGATCCGATCCTGGTGGCCGACAACGTGGTTCGCCGCTTCGGCGGACTGACCGCCGTCGACGTCGAGCACGTCGAGATCCAGCGCGGGGCCATCACGGCCCTCATCGGTCCCAACGGCGCCGGAAAGACGACCTTCTTCAACCTGCTCACGGGCTTCGACGTGCCGGACACGGGCAGCTGGCTCTTCAACGGCAAGGATCTTGCGGGGATTCCGGCCTACAAGGTCGCCCGCATGGGCATGATCCGCACCTTCCAGCTGACCAAGGCGCTCTCGCGGATGACGGTCCTGGAGAACATGCGCCTCGGCGCCACTAAGCAGACCGGCGAGAAGCTCGCCTCGTCCATCTTCTCGTTCACCTGGCGGGCGCAGGAGAAGAGCATCACCTCGCGAGCCGACGAACTGCTGAAGCGCTTCAACATGCACGAGAAGCGGGCCGACTTCGCGGGATCGCTGTCCGGCGGGCAGCGCAAGCTCCTCGAGATGGCTCGGGCGCTGATGACGAATCCTGAGATGGTGATGCTCGACGAGCCGATGGCGGGCGTGAATCCCGCCCTGACGCAGTCGCTGCTCGAGCACATCAAGAACCTCCGCGAGGAGGGCATGACCGTCCTGTTCGTCGAGCACGACATGGACATGGTCCGTGATATCAGCGACTGGGTCATCGTGATGGCGCAGGGGCAGGTGATCGCCGAGGGTCCGCCTGACGAGGTCATGCGCAACGAGGCCGTCATCGTCGCGTACCTGGGCGGCCACCACGATCAGGCGCTGACGGCGTCCGGCGTGTCCTTCACAGAGGAGGGCCAGGAATGAGCGAGCAGCTGCCCGGCGACCTGCCGCAGTACGTCTCCCCGCATCAGCGCGAGGTGCAACTGGACCTCGATGCCTCGCAGCATGAGGAGCCGAGGACTCTGAGCGGTTCCGAGATCCGGGACCGGAACGCCCACATCGAGGGGGCACGCGACGCGCTGATCGTCGCCGACGACCTGATTGCGGGCTACATACCGGGCGTGAACATCCTCAACGGATCCGACCTGTACGCGAAGTCAGGCGAGATGGTCGGCATCATCGGCCCGAACGGCGCGGGCAAGTCCACCCTGCTGAAGGCGATGTTCGGACTCGTCAGGGTCCGCTCCGGCCGGGTGACGCTGGCCGACCAGGACATCACGAACGTGCGCGCCGACCAGTTGGTCAACCTCGGTATCGGCTTCGTGCCGCAGACCAACAACGTCTTCCCGTCGCTCACGATCCAGGAGAACCTCGAGATGGGCTGCTACCAGGCGCCCAAGAAGTTCACGGAGCGCTTCGCGTTCGTCACGGACCTGTTCCCCGCGCTCGGCGAGCGACGGGCGCAGCGGGCCGGTCAGCTCTCCGGCGGTGAACGACAGATGGTCGCCATGGGCCGTGCGCTCATGATGGACCCGTCCGTGCTCCTGCTCGACGAGCCGTCCGCAGGCCTGTCGCCCATGCTCACCGACGAGGTCTTCGTCCGGGTCAAGGAGATCAACGCCACCGGCGTGACCGTGATCATCGTCGAGCAGAACGCCATGCGTTGCCTTCAGATCGTCGACCGGGGGTACGTCCTGGACCAGGGTCGCAACGCCTACACCGGTACGGGCCGCAGCCTCGCGACCGATCCCAAGGTGATCCAGCTCTACCTGGGCACGCTCGCCAAGGCCTGACCCGCCACCACCCCCGCCACCACCCCCGCCACCACCCCGCCGAGACGACCCGAGGGGTCGTGAAAATGGCTGTTCTTCGCCTTTTTACGACCCCTCGGGTCGTCTCGGCGTTTGGGGGTGGGGCGGGTTCAGCCGTTGCCCGGACATGAGTGTGGGGGCCGGCCCGAAGGCCGACCCCCACACCCGTGGTTCGAATGACTAGCTGGCAGCGTTCGGGCCGATGCCCTGCTTGACCAGTTCCTGGATGATCTGAGCCGACTCATCGAAGCCGATGAGCACGATGGCCTCAGGGCCGGCGGCCTTGATCTTCGCGACGTCAGCCGCGAAGTCGGTGGCCTTCGGGTCGTACACCACGTTGGCGACAACCTCGCCACCGCCCTCGGTGACTGCCTTGGTCACGTTCGCGTTCAGGCCGTCTCCGTAGGAGTCCTGCAGCGACATGATCGCGACCTTGGTGTAGCCGTCCTGCAGCACCATGGAGCCCACGAAGGCGCCCTGGAGCACGTCGGACGGGGCAACGCGCCAGTACAGGCCGTTGTCCGGAGCCGTCGTGAGAGCAGGCGAGGTGTTGGCGGGCGAGAACATGAGCACGCCAGCGTTGGTGACCTGATCGAGAACGCTCAGCGTGGAGCCCGAGGAGGCGGCGCCGATGAGGGCGTCGATCTGCAGGGGCAGCAGGCGCTTGACGGTCTGCTTTCCGGTCTCGGTCGAGGTGTCGCCCGAGTCACCCTCTTCGAGGGCGATCTTGTCGAACCCGGGGATGCCGCCGGCAGCCTCGATGTCCTTGATCGCGAGCTTCACGCCCGCGACCTCCGGTGGGCCGAGGAAGGCAAGGTTGCCCGTGACCGGCAGGAAGGTGCCGACCGTGAAGACGCCGTCGCCGGCACCCTTCTGGATCGGACCGTCGCCGGGCGTGATGGCCTCACCCTCGGGGACGATCTCGCCCTCCATGTAGGTGACCTCCGGCAGCAGGACGTTGTCCGGGCCGAAGGTGTAGACGCCGATGGATGCGCTGGTGGGGTCACCGGCGTCCCAGAAGTTCACTGCGCCGGAGCGGCCGTTGTAGTCGATGGCCTTGCCCTCTTCGATGAGTGCGAGGCAGCCGGCGTAGTCGTTGCAGATCTCGGTGCCGTTCGTGATTGGCACGAGCTGCTTGGCCATGTCGACGCCCGCATCGGACTTGGCCACCGCGGCGGCCAGGGCGATGAGGATCGTGGCATCGTACGACTCGGGAGCGTAGGCGAAGTCCTTCAGTGCCGGGTCGACCTCGAGGAGCGCGTCCTTGAAGTCCTGGGTGTTCTCGGCGCCGGGGATGGTGCCCTTGACGCCGTTAAGCGTGCCCGGCGGCAGCTTCTCGCCGAGCGCGTTGCCGGTGTTGCCGTCAACGAGGTAGAGCGGCGTGCCACTGGCTGCGGGGGCCTCCGAAGCCGCGGGGGCCTCCGATGCCGCCGCACTGGCAGCCGCGCTGCTCTCAGCCGGTGCTGCGCTGGTGCTGGACTCACTGGACGAACTGCCGCCGCAGGCGGCGAGGGCCAGTGAAGCCACACCCAGCACGGCGGCCGACTTGAGGACCGTAGTGCGGTTCATGCAGTCTCCTTAGACAAGACAAACGACGGCGGATACCGTCGCGGTGCGTCGTACCATACGTCACGCCCAGTTACGTGCGGGTAACCCTGTGTTACATCGTTGGTGCTTCGTGATGGATCTGTGACCTACGGGGCCGGTTTCAGCCATTTTCTGCAACAACGAGGGCCGCTACCTCGGCCAGAGTGACCCGCTTGTCCATGGCCGCCCGGCGCAGCCAGGCGAAGGCCTCGGGCTCGGAGATGCCGAGATCACGCTCCAGGCACTGCTTGGCGCGCTCGACGACGTCTCTGGCCTCCTGGCGCTCGCGCAGACCGGCGATCTGCTCGTTGAGCGCCCGCATCTGCTCCCAGCGCGCCACCGCCACCTCGATGGCCGGCGTGAGGTCCGCTCGTCCGAACGGCTTGACGAGATAGCCGAGCACGCCGGCGTCAGCGGCCCGTTGCACGGTCTCGCGCTGGCTGAACGCGGTCACCATGACGACGGGAGCCAGCCCCGCGGCGATGATCTCCTCAGCAGCCGACAGGCCGTCGCGCCGCGGCATCGCGACGTCCATGAACACCACGTCCGGCCGCAGGGTGCGGGTGAGGTCGACCGCTGACTGCCCGTCGGAGGCCTGGCCCACCACCAGGTAGCCGCACTCGCCCAGCAGTTCGACCAGATCCATCCGGATCAGGGCCTCGTCCTCGGCCACGAGCACCGTCACGGTCATGGCATGCAGCCTAGGTGCAGCGCGGGGCGGCGGCGTGAGCCGGATCCGGTCGGCCGCCGGTACCCTTGGTGACGCGCCCCGGTATCCCAACCGGCAGAGGAAGCGGTCTCAAACACCGTCCAGTGTGGGTTCAAATCCCACCCGGGGCACGAGCGAGCGCAGACCGAGCTTGCTCGAGTCTGCCGAGCGAGTGCGCCGGGTTGAGCGCAGCGAGCACCCGGGGCACGAGCGAGCGCGGACCGCTTGCTCGAGTCTGCCGAGCGAGGGGTGAGCGCAGCGAGCACCCGGGGCACGAGCGAGCGCAGCATCGGGGGTGCGGCATCTCGGTGGACGGCCGACGTGCTACGTCGCGCCCAGGATGTCGAACGGGATGCGATCGCTGTCCGGCGGCAGCCGGTAGTGGTCCGGACCCTCGTACCGGTAGGCGGAGTCGACGAGGTTGAGCAGGATGGCCTGACCGTCCGACACGTTCTTGACGCCGTGCCACACCCGCGGGGGAACCACCACGAGCGCGGGTCGAAGGATCCCCAGGCGCAGGACGTTCATGAGGCCTCGGGTCGGCGACCCCGGCCGTTCGTCGTGCAGGACCGCGAGGATCTGGCCGCTGCAGGCGAAGAGCCGATCCGTCGTCTGGCCGTGGGCATGCCATGCGGAGAGCCCGCCGGGCAGGAGCACCGACTGGAACACCTGGTCGACGACTCCGGGCTCCAGCCCCCAGTCCGTGCGGTAGATCTCGGTCAGGTAGCCGTACTGGGCCGGGACGTTGCGCATCTCCGTGACGCTCACCCCGTCGATGAGCACCCTGTCGACCGGCGCCCAATCCGCGGTGATGGACATCTCGTCGCGTATCCCGCCAAGCAGCCAGCCATCGTCGTTCACGGACAAAGGCTACCGAAGACCGCCCCGATTCACGGATCGAGCGGCAGTCCTCGTCGCTCCCGAAGGCGGCGGATGACACCGCCGGCCGGGCGGCCCGTCATGAGGCCCAGGTAGGCGTGCGGTGACAGGCCCAGCCTCGCCACGATCGGGACCGTCGGTCGGACCACGAACTGCTTGACGGACACCCGTGCCACCCTTCGGACGAGCTCGCCGCGGACCCGTGCCTGGCTGGCACGCACCCGGACGGACGGCCAGGGCGGCCCGACGAGCACCGCCATCGGGAAGCTCGTCGAGGACCTCCCCACCACGAGCGGAGCGAGCGCGTCGTGCTCCGCGACGAGACGATCCCGGTAGGCCCGGGAGAACAGTCCGGACTGGATCGCCACCAGGGTGGGTCGCGTCGTCCCGCGGATCCGCGCCCCCGCTGCCCAGCAGCGGTACAGGTAGTCCTGCGAGGGGTACCCGCGCGTCGAGAATCCCGAGCCCCAGTCGCCGACCTCCCGGACGAGGTCGCTGCGCACCAGCCAGGACGACGCGGGGTACTCGCCGATCAGGTCGGACGCGCGCCCCGCGCACGGCCGGCACAGCCCGACCGTGAACCGCCGGGCGACCAGGTCGACGTCCGAATGCGGCCCGACGACGTACCACGGACAGGTGACGAGATCAGCGGGCTCCGCTTCGATGACCCCGACCATCGACTCCAGGTGGTCTGCCAGCCACATGTCGTCGTGATTGAGCCACGCCAGGTACCGGCCGCGGGCCAGGCGGGCACCGATGCTGTTCGGGCCCGACTGCTCCCCGTGGTTGACCGGCAGGTTGACGAAGCTGATGCGGGGATCGCCGAACGACGCGACGACATCGGCCGTGTCGTCCGTGCACGCGTCGCCCACGACCAGCAGCTCCCAGTCGTCCACCGACTGGGCCACGACACTCTCGATGGCGTGCCTGAGCACGTTCGACCGGTTGTAGGTGGAGATGACGACGGAGACCCGAGGGGACGGCACGCCGAATGCCGCGGAATCCGGGATCGGCAGGCCGCGGTCGAGAGTCGGACTCCCCCATGCGCGTCGACGTCGCAACTCCGGCATGGGAAGAAAGTAGCGCCCATCATCATCGGCGACGGCCCACGAGCGTCGTCGGACGCATATCCTGAGGTTCAAGGGAGGCACACATGACACGGACCCATCGCCGTCTCGCGACGACGGCCCTCGCAGCAGTACTCGCTCTGGCGACCCCCGCGCTCGTCTCGTGCGGCGGTGTCGCGGAAAGCGCCGTCGAGAAGGCGGCCGAGGCAGCGGTCGGCGGCAACGTCGACATCACCGAGGACGGCCTGACCGTCGAGGGCGAGAACGGCGAGAACCTCGAGGTCACCGAGGACGGCCTGACCGTCGAGGGCGAGAACGGCGACACGCTCGCGATCGGCGGGGACGCCGGCCTGCCGGAGAACTGGCCGGCGGCGATCCCGGCCGTTGACGGAGGCACCCTGGCCAGTGTCATGGTGTCCGGCGACGGGGCCACCAGCAACGCGATCTGGATGACAGACGCCTCAGTGGCGGACGCGGCGGCGGCCTACGCCGCAGCGCTTTCCGCCGCCGGCTTCGCGTCGAGCGGCGACGCGATCAGCGCCGCCGACATGATGAGCAACGACTACACCGGCAACGGCTACACGGTCAACGTGGTCGTGGCGACGACGGGCGACCAGTCGAGCGTGATGGTGAACGCCACGAAGGAGTAGCCGGTCAGGCGCCAGAGCAGGCGGCCTCGACTAGGCAGTGGCGTCGGTGTCGATCGCCAGTCGGGGCTTGAGCTCGAGCACTCGACCGAGGAGTCCGTTGACGAACGAGGACGACTCCTCGGTCGACAGCTGCTGCGCGAGTTGGACCGCCTCGGCGATCGCCACCGCGTCCGGCACGTCGTCGCGCCACAGCAGTTCATAGACCCCGATCCGCAGGATGGCCCGGTCGACTGCCGGCATGCGATCCAGCGTCCATCCCATCGAGTAGCTGCCCAGCAGCTCGTCGATGTGCGCCTGGTGCGCAACCACCCCCGTGACGATGCCGCGCACGTAGTCGTTCAGCGCCGACTGGCCCTCGTCGGTGCGCCGCTGCGCGGTCGCCTCGAGCACGACGGCCGGCGCGAGCCCGCGGATGTCGGCCTCATAGAGGACGTCGAGGGCGCGCTTGCGTGCCTTGCTTCGTGCAGACATCGGTGTCCTTGCTGATCGACGACGGTCGTTCGACGATGGGGTCAGTCGTTGATCCGGCCGAGGTAGGAGCCGTCGCGGGTGTCGACCTTGACCTTCGTGTCCGACTCGATGAACAGCGGGACCTGGATCTCGGCGCCCGTCTCGAGCGTGGCCGGCTTGGTGCCGCCGGTCGACCGGTCGCCCTGCAGGCCCGGCTCCGTGTACGTGATCATGAGCTCGACCGATGCCGGCAGCTCGATGTAGATGGGCACGCCCTCGTGCGTCGCGACCGTGGCGGTCTGGTTCTCGAGCAGGTACCGCGACATGTCGCCGACCACAGCGCCCGGAACCTGCGTCTGGTCGTACGTCTGGGTATCCATGAACACCCAGTCCTCGCCGTCCTTGTAGAGGTACTGCATCTCGCGCTTGTCGACTGTCGCGGTCTCGACCTTCAGGCCGGCGTTGAACGTGCGGTCGACGACCTTGCCGGTGAGCACGTTCTTGAGCTTGGTGCGCACGAATGCGCCTCCTTTGCCCGGCTTGACGTGCTGGAACTCGACGACCGTCCACAGCTGACCGTCGATGTTCAGGACGAGACCGTTCTTCAGATCATTCGTGGTGGCCACGCGAGATGCTCCTGTGCGTCGTTTGCGGTCCTGCGTCAGCCGACGACCACGAGCTCGCGGGGGGCCTGGGTGAGGATCCGCGGACCGCTGTCGGTGACGACGAGGGTGTCTTCGATGCGAACTCCCCCGCGCCCCGGGACGTAAACCCCCGGCTCGACGGTGATCGCCATGTCGGACTGGATCGTACCGGTCGCGAGCGGGCCCAGGCTCGGCGCCTCATGGATCTGCAGGCCGACACCGTGTCCCAGCCCATGCGTGAACCGATCGCCGTACCCGCCCTCGACGATCACCTCGCGCGCGATCCCGTCGAGATGACGTGCCCCGGTGCCGGCGACGGCCCCGGCGGCCGCTGCCTCCTGTGCCGCCTTCACCAGGCCGTGCACCTCCTCCTGCCACGGCAGGGGTTCGCCGGCCACGACGAAGGTCCTCGTCATGTCCGCGTGGTACCCACCGACGCGGGCTCCCGCGTCGATCACCAGGAGGTCGCCCGCCTCGAGCCGGCGCGCTCCCGGCGCGTGGTGCGGGATCGCCGAGTTCGGACCCGAGCCGACGATGGAGTCGAATGCGCGATCCTCCGCACCCAGCTCGCCGAAGACCTGCTCGAGGCGCCGGGCGATCATCACCTCCCGGTCGCCGACCCGGATCTCCCCCGCGACCACCGCGAAGGCGGCCGCCGTGATGGCGCAGGCCCGCTCGAGCAGCGCGATCTCGGTGGGGTCCTTGCGGGACCGGAGACCCTCCACCAGCCCGGTCACGACGACCGGCTCGCCCCATCGTTCCCGCAGCCCGTTCGCCTCGCCGATCGTGAGCGTCGACTCCACCGCGTAGCCCGCGGACACCCGTCCGGTCAACGTGGCGGTCAACGTGTCCCGGTCGATCACCAAGGGCAGGTCCGGCGCCTGCTCTGCGGCCTGATCGCGGTACCGGCCGTCCGTGCCCAGGACGTCTCCCGCCCCCTCCTGCCCGACCATCAGGACGGCGTTGCTGCCGGTGAACCCGGTCAGGTACCGCACGTTCGGCAGGCTGGTCACCGCCAGCGCTCCGGCCGCGCCCGCCCGGCCCATCAGGCTGCGCAGCAGGTCTCGCCGTTCCCGGTACGGGGATGCCTCGCGCGACACGCGAGTCAGCTCGCGAGGAGCGTCGCGACGGCCCGCAGGGCCAGTCGGTAGGAGTCGATTCCGAAGCCCGCGATCGTGCCGGTGGCGACCCCCGAGATCACCGACGTGTGCCGGAACTCCTCCCGGGCCGCGGGGTTCGAGATGTGCACCTCGATGAGCGGCGTCGTCACCAACGCGCACGCATCGCGCAGCGCATAGGAGTAGTGGGTGAACGCCGCCGGGTTGATGACGACCGCGGCCCGTTCGTCCTCGGCACGATGCAACCAGCCGATCAGCTCGGCCTCGTCGTTGGTCTGGAGGACGGTGACCGTCAGGCCCAGCCCCTCGGCCGCCGCCTCGCACTCCGCGACGAGATCCTCGAAGGTGGCCCGCCCGTACACCGCGGGCTCACGCGTGCCGAGTCGGTTCAGGTTGGGACCGTTGAGGATGTAGACGTGCGCCATGGCTGGACTCTACGCGGCTCAGGAGCTGATCGACGCGTACGCAGCGGCGAGCAGGGCGGGGTCAGGACCCTCAAGGACGACGGGGTGCCCGATGCCCTGCAGCACCACGAAGCGAAGGAGCGACCCGCGCGCTTTCTTGTCGATCGCCATCGCGGCGTACAGCTCATCCCAGTGGCCGCTGGCATACGTGACGGGCAGCCCGAGCGACGTGAGGACCGACCGGTGCCGATCGACGTCCGCCTCCGACAGTCGGCCACCCAGCGCGGCGAGCTCGGCGACGTACATCATGCCCACCGATACGGCGGCCCCATGCCGCCAGCGATACCGCTCGCGCCGCTCGACCGCATGGCCGAACGTGTGACCGTAGTTGAGCACCTCGCGTCCGATCCCGCCGTCGGCCCGTTGCCCGGCCGACTCCCGGAAGTCCGCACCCACCACGTCGGCCTTCACCTGGACGGCGCGCCGGACCAGGTCGGGCAGCAGGTCGCCGACCACGTCGGTGGCGGCGAACGGGTCGCGCTCGACGTCGTCGAGGATGGAGGCGTCACTCGTGAAGCCGATCTTGACGACCTCCGCCATCCCGGCCAGGACGTCGTTGCGGGGCAGGGTCTCGAGCGCGTTGACGTCGCACAGGACGCCGGACGGGCTCCAGAACGAGCCGACCAGGTTCTTCCCGGCCGCCGTGTTGATGCCCGTCTTCCCACCGACGGCCGCATCGACCATGGCGAGCAGCGTGGTAGGCAGGTGCACGACGCGGATGCCGCGCAGCCAGGTCGCCGCCACGAAGCCGGCGAGGTCCGTCGTGGCGCCTCCGCCGAGGCCCACGATGGCATCACTGCGCGTGAAGCCAGCGGTGCCGAGAACCGACCAGCAGAAGCTCGCCACCTCGGCTGTCTTGGCGTCCTCGGCCTCCGGAACCTCGAGCAGGGTCACCTCGAAGCCGGCATCCTGCAGGTCGGCCCGGATCGCCTCGGCCGACGTCGTGAGCGCCCCCGGATGCACGAGGCCGACCCGCTGCGATCCCGCGAGCATGCGTGGCAGGTACCCCAGGAGTCCGCGGCCGATGACGACGTCGTATCGCCGCTCTGCGTTCACCCCGATGACGACGTCACTCACCGCGCACCGCCTTCACTACCGCGTCAACGACCTCGCGCACGCTGCGGCCCGAGGTATCGATGATGTCGGTCGCGACGTCCTCGTAGACCGGGTTGCGCTCCGCCAGCAGCCGCGTCAGCGTGCTGCGGACATTCCCGAGCAGCAGCGGTCGAGCGGTGTTGAGCCCCACCCGGTTGGCCGCATCGGCGGCCGAGACCCGCAGCCACACCACCCGCTGCCCGGTGAGCAGGTCGCGCGTGCGCGGACGCATGACGGCACCCCCGCCGAGGGCGAGCACACCGCTCGTCTCGCCCACGGCCCTCTCGATGACGGCTGCCTCCAGCTCGCGGAAGGCGTCCTCACCGCGCGTCACGAAGATGTCGGAGATCGTCATCCCGGCCTCGCTCTCGATGAGGTGGTCGGAGTCGACGAACGGGACCTTCAGCCGGTCGGCGACTCGGCGTCCGACGCTCGACTTGCCGGCGCCCGGTGATCCGATGAGGACGACGATGGGCGCCATCAGCGGACGGACAGGGTGTCGAGGTAGCCCCGGAGGTTGCGCTGGACCTCCGGGACGCTGTCGCCGCCGAACTTCTCCAGGACGGCGTCGGCGATGACCAGCAGGACCATCGCCTCGGCGACGATGCCGGCAGCCGGTACGGCGCACACGTCGGACCGCTGGTTGATGGCCGGCGCGGGCTCGCCCGTGGCGACGTCGACGGTGCGCAGCGCCTTGGGGATCGTGGAGATCGGCTTCATGGCGGCGCGCACCCGCAGCAGCTCGCCGGTCGACATGCCCCCCTCTGTGCCGCCGGACTTTCCCGATGTCCGCTCGAGGCCGGTCGGCCCGCTGACGATCTCGTCCTGCGCGTTCGAGCCGCGCACCGCGGCGAGGGCGAAGCCGTCGCCGATCTCGACGCCCTTGATCGCCTGGATGCCCATGAGCGCCCCGGCCAGCCGGGAGTCAAGGCGGCGGTCCCAGTGGACGTGACTGCCCAGGCCCGGCGGCAGGCCGTAGGCGAGCACCTCGACCACCCCGCCCAGGGTGTCCCCATCCCGGTGGGCGGCCGCGATCTCGGCCTCCATCGCCTCGGCCGCGGCGGGGTCCAGGCAGCGCACCGGACTCTCGTCTATCGCGGCCAGGTCGGACGGCAGCGGGACGGATCCCGACGGGTCGGCCGCCGAGCCGATCCGCACGACGTGACTGAGCACCTCGATCCCCGACAGCTGCCGCAGGAACGCGCGGGCGACCGCACCGAGGGCCACTCGGGCCGCCGTCTCGCGGGCGCTGGCCCGCTCGAGGATGGGTCGGGCGTCGGTGAACCCGTACTTCTGCATTCCGACCAGGTCGGCGTGCCCGGGTCGAGGGCGGGTCAGCGGCGCATTGCGGGCCAGGGCGGCCAGGGCCTCGGCGTCGACCGGATCGGGCGACATCACCTGCTCCCACTTGGCCCACTCCGAGTTGCCCACCTCGATCGCGACCGGTCCGCCGAGCGTGCGTCCGTGCCGGACGCCACCCACGAACCGCACCTCGTCGCGCTCGAACTTCATCCGGGCACCGCGGCCGGCACCGAGGCGGCGGCGCGCGAGGTCGATCCCGACGTCGGCGGTGGTCACCTCGATGGCGGCCGGCAGACCCTCGGCGATCGTGACCAGGGCAGGACCGTGCGACTCACCAGCCGTCAACCAACGCACCATGCGGGTGATCCTTCCAGATGACGCCGGATCCGCCTCAGGCAGGAAGCGCGGCCGACATGAGGTCGATGGCCGGCTCCCGGCCCGTCATCAGCCGGACCTGCTCGACGGCCTGCCACAGCAGCATGTCGCGCCCGCTTGCGACGACCGACGAGCCCCAGGCGGAGGCGATCGGCGTCGGCCACGGGTGGTACGAGGCGTCGAGCAGGGCTCCCGTCGCCTCGGGAGCCAGGAGCGCCCACGGAGCGCCGGCGGAGCCTGGCAGCGTGCTGATCACGACATCGGCTCGCACCAGTGCCTCCTGGGGTTCCAGTCCCGTGGCGGTGGCCCGCAACCCAAGGCGGCCGGCCAGCCGGACGGCGCGCTCGGCTGCCTCGGGCCGCCGGGCGCAGACCGTGACGCTGACGGCGCCCAGCGCGGCAAGGGCGGCCAGGGCGCTGCGGGCCGTGGCACCGGCTCCCAGGACCGTCGCCGTCACGGCCCCCGGCAGCAGCCCGGCGCCGCGAAGCGCCTGCGTCATCCCGTACACGTCGGTGTTGGCCCCGCGCCAGCCGGCCGGGGTCGGCAGGACCGTGTTGGCAGAACCCAGGACGCCGGCCAGCTCGTCCACGTCGTCGACCAGTGCGATCGCCGACTCCTTCAGGGGCATCGTCAGCGACAGGCCCGCCCACGAGTCGTCGAGCCCGGCAAGGAACGCCGGAAACCGCTCCGCCGTCATCTCGATCGCGTCGTAGGTCCACAAGAGCCCCAGCCCGGCGTACGCGGCCCGGTGGAGTGCCGGCGAGAGCGAGTGGGCGATCGGCGAGCCGAGGACCGCGGCCCTGCGGCTCGGGGCCAGGTCAGCCATTCGCGTCCGTCTGCCCCTGGTCCGCGGCCGCCACGTTCGCCTGGAACTCGGCCTTGAGCTCCAGGAACCGCTCGTAGGTCTTGGCGAACTTGGTCTCCTTGGTGGCGGGATCGACCGAGACGAAGTAGAGCCACTTGCCCTTCGCGGGCGACAGCGCAGCGTCGATGGCCGCCTCCCCCGGCGAGTTGATCGGCCGGGGCGGCAGGCCCGAGCGGATGTAGGTGTTGTACGGGGACGAGGTCTTGAGCTGTTCCTCGTTGAGCTGCAGGTCCGTCACCCCCAGGGCGTACGAGACCGTCGAGTCCAGTTGCAGCGGCATGTCCTGGTCCAGCCGGTTGTAGATGACGCGCGCCACCTTGCTGAAGTCGTTGGGGGCGACCTCGGCCTGGAGCAGCGAGGCCACGACCATGACCTGGTAGGGCGACAGGCCCACGTCGCCGGCCCGCTCCTCGATGCCCACCTCGGCGCTCGCCTGGTTGAAGCGGCGTACGAGCTGCTGCAGCAGCGAGCGGGCTGTCTCCTCGCCGGTCAGGTCGTAGCTGGCGGGGAACATGAACCCCTCGGGCCGGTCCTTCGCCCAGCTGGGCAGGTCGAGCTGGGCGGGATTCTGCAGCGCCTTGAGGAAGTCGGACTTGGGCAGGGACGTCGACTCGGCCGCGATGGCCACGGTCTGCTCCAGCCGCAGGCCCTCGGGCAGGACCATCCGGGAGTCGGCTCGCGACTCCGGGTCGAGCATCAGCTCCAGGGCCGCGATGGAGCTCATCTGCTCCTTGAGCGTGTACTTGCCCGGTCCGATGGTCGAGGCCCGGTCGTCGACGGAGGCGGCGTTGACGAAGGAGTCGGCCGACAGGATCACGCCGGACTCCTCCAGCTTCCGCCCGATCTCCGTAAGGGTGTCGCCTCGTGACACGACCACCGTCGCCGACCCGGTGCCGCCTCCCGCATAGTCCGTGGTCTCGTCGGATCCGCGCAGGAGCACGAAGGAGGTCAGGACCATCGCCGCCAGCACGCCTACCGAGATGAGTCCGACGATCCGCTTCCCCCAGGTGCCCCGATGCCGCGATGGCGGCAGCGAGCCCGATGTCATGAACGGCTCGAGCTGGCTCACGAACCCTCCTGGTCCTTGTCCGTTGGCACGGCGACGATCTCGCCGGCCGGGCTGCCCGTCGAGTGCTCCTGGTCGAGCGCCGCCTGAAGCACGACGACCGCCGAGGCGCTGTCGATATCGGCTCGCGACGTCCGGGTCGTTCGACCCGCCGCCTGCATGCCGCGTTGCGCCTGCACCGTGGACAGCCGCTCGTCGATGAGACGGACCGGAAGGCCGCTGCGTTCCGCGAGATCGCTGGCCCAGGCGCGAGCCGCCTGCGCCGACGGGCCCTCGGCACCGCTCAGGTGCAGGGGCAGTCCGACATAGGCCTCGATCGCCTCCCACTCGTCCATCACGCCGAGGACCGCTGCCACCGCGTCGCCGGCAGCCGGCACTGCGGGAAGCGGCACGGCCAGCATCCCCGTCGCGTCGCTGCGGGCGACGCCGATGCGCACCGATCCCACGTCGAGTGCGACCCGGACCCCGGGGCGCACCGGCCTACCCCTCCGCCCGTGTGCGGATCAGGGACTCGACCGACGCGAATGCGGCCGGAAGCCCGCCCGGATTGGTGCCGCCGCCCTGGGCGACGTCGTCCTTGCCACCGCCGCGCCCGTCGATGCTGGGCGCCGCCGCGGCCAGCAGGTCCTTGGCGGTGATGCCCAGGGCGATCGCCTGGGGCGACGCCCCCGCGATGATGGACACCTTGCCGGCCGTGGTCGACGCGCCCACCACGACGACCGGGATGTCCTGACGGGCCCGGCCCTTGGCCTTGGTCAGCAGCTCCCGAAGGTCGTTCGCGGACGTGCCGTCGGGCGCGGTGAACGCCCACAGCCGCACGGAGCCGATGTCCTTGCCCTCTCCGATGATGCCGTCGAGGTTCGTTGCCAGCTGAGCGCTCCTGAACCGCGCCAGATCCTTCTCCGCGTCCTTGAGGGACGCGATGGTCCGCTCGACGCGCTCCACGATCTCATCGGCCGGGGCCTTGACCAGCTCGGACAGCCGGCCGACCAGCACATGCTCCTTGGCCAGGAACCGATAGGCGTCCGTGCCGACCAGCGCCTCCACGCGGCGCACGCCGGCACCGATGGAGCCCTCGGACAGGAACGTCACGACGCCGAGCTGACCCGAACGCTGTGCGTGGGTGCCGCCGCACAGCTCATGCGCCCAGTCGCCCACGGACACGACACGGACCCGGTCGCCGTACTTCTCGCCGAAGAGGGCCATCGCCCCCATCGCCCGTGCCTCGGCCTGCGACATGGTGTTGGCGGTCACGGCCAGGTCATCGATGAGCACCTCGTTGACCTGCTGTTCGACCTCCCGGAGAACGGCCGGAGCGACCGGAGCGGGACTCGGGAAGTCGAATCGCAGGCGGCCGGGGGCGTTCTCGGAGCCCATCTGGGTCGCGGTGTCGCCGAGTCGCTCCCGGAACACCCGGTGGATCATGTGAGTGGCCGTGTGCGCCCGCGAGATCGCCCGGCGGCGTACTGCGTCGACCTCGCTGGTCACTCCGGCTCCCGCGACGAGCTCGCCCTCGACGACCTCGCCCCGGTGGATGAACAGGCCCGGCACCGGCGTCTGGACGTCGTAGACGTCGACGACGCAGCCGTCGGACGTGACCAGCCGGCCGTGATCGCCCAGCTGGCCGCCGGCCTCCGCGTAGAACGGCGTGCGGTTGAGGACGACCTCGACGTGCTCGCCGACGGCGGCGGCCGGGACGGTCTCGCCTTCCTTGACGATGCCGATCACCAGCGACTCCGTCACCGACTCCGTGTAGCCGGTGAAGGTGGTCGTGCCACCCGCCTGCAGGATGTCGCGGTACGCGGTGGTCGCGACGAGACCGCTCTTGCGGGCCCGCGAGTCGGCCTTGGCTCGCTCCCTCTGCTGCTGCATGAGGCGGCGGAAGCCGTCTTCATCGACGGCGAGGTCCTGCTCGGCCGCCATCTCGAGGGTGAGATCGAAGGGAAAGCCGTAGGTGTCGTGCAGCGCGAACGCCTGCTCGCCGGACACCTGCTTGCCGCCGGACGCCCGCACGGATGCGGCAGCGGTGTCGAAGATCGTCGTGCCGGTCCTGAGGGTCTGCAGGAAGACGGACTCCTCCGCCACCGCGATCTGGCGCACGCGGCTGACCTCGTCGTTGAGCTCCGGGTACTGCGGCGCCATGGTCAGCACGGTTGCATCGACGAGTTCGCTCATCGTCGGCTCCTGGGCGCCGAGCAGCCGCATCATGCGGATCGTGCGGCGCATGAGTCTCCGAAGGACGTAGCCGCGGCCCTCGTTGCCCGGGATGACGCCGTCGCCGATGAGGAACACGCATGTGCGCGCATGGTCGGCGACCACGCGCAGGGCGACGTCGTCCCGATCGTTCGCGCCGTATCGGGATCCGCTCAACTCGGTGGCCCGATTCAGGATGCCCAGGGTGGTGTCGATCTCGTAGATGTTGTCGACACCCTGCAGCAGGGCGGCCATGCGCTCGAGGCCCATGCCCGTGTCGATGTTCTTCGCCGGCAGCGGCTGCCGGATGTCGAAGTCCTCCTTGGATCGGACGTCGCTGAGCTCGTCCTGCATGAAGACGAGGTTCCAGACCTCGAGGTAGCGGTCCTCGTCGACGACGGGGCCGCCCTCGAGGCCATGCTCGGGTCCGCGGTCGTAGTAGATCTCCGAGCACGGGCCGCCGGGTCCCGGAACGCCCATGGACCAGTAGTTGTCCTTGGCCCCGCGCCGCTGGATGCGCTCGTACGGCAGTCCCGCGACGTTGTGCCAGATCTCGATGGCCTCGTCGTCGTCCTCGTACACCGTCGCCCAGAGCCGGTCCTCGGAGAAGCCGTAGCCCCCATCGGCCACGGGCCGGGTGAGCAGGTCCCACGCGAAGGGGATCGCACCCTCCTTGAAGTAGTCGCCGAACGAGAAGTTGCCGGCCATCTGGAAGAAGGATGCGTGGCGGGTGGTCTTGCCCACCTCCTCGATGTCGAGGGTGCGCACGACCTTCTGCACGCTCGTGGCACGCGGGTACGGGGGCGGCGCCTCGCCCAGGAAGTACGGCTTGAACGGCACCATTCCCGCATTGACGAAGAGCAGGGTCGGATCGTCCAGCAGGAGGGACGCCGACGGCACGACCTGATGCCCTCGGTCGGCGAAGTACCGCAGGAATCTGCTTCGGATCTCGGCGGAGTCCACTACTGCTCTCCTTGCTCGTTGGTCCGCAGGGCACGCGCGGCGGCGCGGCCGGGCGTGCGGGATGCGGCGGCGGACGCCTCCCGTGGCACAGCTGCCGCGCTGGCGGCCAGCGCCCGCACGGAGGCGAGCGTCGTCGCCGCCGACGCGCCCACCTGCTGCGCGCTGAGGACGACCCCGCGCTCCCGCGCGTCGGCCAGGGCCTGCTGGGCGCGGCGATAGGCCAGGATTCCGCCTGTCGCTCCCACCGCGATCCACACGATCCGTCGCATGAGGCCCAACCCTAACGGGCACCCTCGTCGGGCTCGCCGCGGCGCAAGGCCGTCAGCCTCTCGGAGATCTGGCCCCAGGCCGCCTCAGCGCCGTGACCGGTCGGCCGGTAGTACGCGCGACCCTCGAGCTCATCGGGCAGGTACTGCTGCTCTGCCACGCCTCCGGGGACGTCGTGCGGGTACACGTATCCGCGACCGTGGCCGAGCGAGGCCGCGCCGGGGTAGTGGCCGTCCCGCAGGTGGGCGGGCACGCGCCCGATGCCGCCCGTGCGGATATCGGCAGTCGCCGCGCCCAGGCCCAGCACGACGGCGTTCGACTTGGGCGCCAATGCCGCGTGGATCGTCGCGTGCGCGAGGATGATGGCGGCCTCCGGCATCCCCACCAGCGCCACTGCCTGCGCGGCGGCCACCGCGGTCTGCAGGGCACTGGGATCTGCCATGCCGATGTCCTCGCTCGCCGAGATCATGAGGCGACGGGCGACGAACCTAGGATCCTCGCCCGCCTCCAGCATCCGCGCGAGATAGTGCAGCGCCGCGTCTGGATCGCTGCCACGAATGCTCTTGATGAAGGCGCTGATGACGTCGTAGTGCTGGTCGCCGTCCTTGTCGTAGATGACCGAGGCCTGCTGGACGGCTGCCTCGGCATCGGCCAGCGTCACGGTGTCGACGCCGACGGCGGCGGCCGACATGGCAGCCGCCTCGAGGCCCGTGAGCGCCCTGCGGGCGTCGCCGTTGGCCGTGCGGACCAGGTGGGCCAGGGCCGCGTCGTCGACGGTGAGGGCGCCCCCGAAACCGCGCGCATCGGCGATCGAGCGGCGCAGCAGCTCCTCGACGTGCTCGGCGGTCAGGGGGGCCAGGGCCACGACGACGCTGCGCGACAGCAGGGGCGCGATCACCGAGAAGCTGGGGTTCTCGGTCGTGGCCGCGATCAGGGTGACCCACCCGTTCTCGACCGCGGGGAGCAGCGCGTCCTGCTGGCTCTTGCTGAACCGGTGCACCTCGTCGATGAACAGCACGGTGCCCCTCCCGTGCATGCCGAGGCTGTCGCGGGCCCGCTCGATGACGGCCCGCACGTCCTTCACGCCGGCCGTGACCGCCGACAGCTCCACGAACGCCCGTCCGGTGCCCGCGGAGAGCAGTGACGCCAGTGTCGTCTTGCCCGTTCCGGGCGGTCCCCACAGGATCACCGAGACGACGGGCGCGTCGCCCGAGGCGGTGAGCAGGGTGCGCAGGGGCGAGCCGGGGGCGAGGGCGGACTCCTGGCCCACGACGTCGTCGAGGCTGCGCGGGCGCATCCGCACCGCCAGCGGGGCGGACGACCGCGTCGCCGCCAGCCCGTCGTCGAACAGGGTCATGCGCCCACCCTATGCAGGCGGCCTCGGGGGCTCCCGGAGCAGGCCGGAGCGGTATCGGCCCACCTCGACGAAGCCGAGCGCCGTGTACGCCCGGCGGCCGGCGACGTTGGCCACGTACATCTCCAGCATGATCATCGGCGCCCCGTCGTCGAGCGCCGCGGCGATGAGCCACGAGCAGGCGTCGCGGGCCAGCCCCCGGCCGCGGGCGGCGGGGTGCGTGCACACGCTGACGAGGTGCGCGGCCCCGGTCGGCTCGATGACCTGCCCCGCGACGGACACCAGGGTCTCGCCGTCGAGCACCCCGGCCCATCGCACGATGTGCGGGTCGCCGGGGAACAGGTAGGCGGAGTCCGAGTGCGCCAGCAACGGCGCGATGCGCGGATCGTCGAGGTCGAGGGCAACTGCCGAGGACGGCGCCGGTGCGGCGGCGGCCGGCTCCAGGAGCCACAGGCACCAGTGCCCGGGATCCGGGCTGCGCAGCCGCTCGGGCAGCAGGGTGAAGGCCTGCTCGGGAACGGTCACGCCGTCGAGGTCATGATCGGCCGCGAGCCGTTCGATCAGGCCGGCAACGGCCCGGTCGTCGTCGCCCAGGCCGGTCGCCCAGACCTCCCCGCGCTTGCGTGCTCGGCCGATCCACGCGACGTTCGCGCCCTCCCGGACGAGCACATCCGGGTGCAGGTCACCGATGACCCAGCGGATGTACGGGTCAGTCGGACGGACCTGCAGCGGCCGGAGCGAGCTCGGCATCGATTCCAGCCTCCTTCCGCTGCAGCGCCGTGATGGGCGTCGGCGCTCCGGTGAGGGGATCCTGGCCGCCGCCCGACTTGGGGAACGCGATCACATCCCGGATCGATGTGGCTCCGGCGAGCAGCATGCAGGCGCGGTCCCAGCCGATAGCGATCCCGCCATGGGGCGGCGGCCCGAAGGCGAAGGCGTCGAGAAGGAAGCCGAACTTGTCGCGCGCCTCGTCCTCACTCATGCCCAGCAGGTCGAACACCCGCCGCTGGACGTCGGCCCGATGGATACGGATCGAGCCCCCGCCGATCTCGTTGCCGTTGCAGACGATGTCGTAGGCGTAGGCGAGCGCCTCGCCCGGCGACTCCTCGAAGCGGTCGAGCCACTCCGCGTTCGGCGACGTGAACGGATGGTGCACGGCGGTCCAGCCCATGGTGCCGTCGTCGAGCTCGATCTCCTCGAACATCGGCGCGTCGACGATCCATACGAATGACCACGCCGACTCGTCGACGAGACCGGTCCGCCGCGCGATCTCGAGCCGCGTGGCGCCGAGGAGCGCGCGCGCCTCCGAGGCCCGGCCGGCACCGAAGAACACGCAGTCGCCCGGAGTCGCGCCGACCGCCCCCACCAGGCCGGCCACCTCCGCCTCGCTGAGGTTCTTGGCCACCGGTCCGCCGAGGGTTCCGTCGTCGGCGACGGTGACGTAGGCCAGGCCCCTGGCGCCGCGCTGCTTCGCCCATTCCTGCCACGCGTCGAACTGCTTGCGCGGCTGGCTGGCGCCCCCCGGCATGACGACCGCCCCGACGTGCTCCGCCTGGAAGACCCGGAACGGGGTCTCGCGGAAGTACTCGGTCATGTCGACGAGCTCGAGCCCGAACCGCAGGTCAGGCTTGTCGCTGCCGTAGCGGCGCATGGCCTCCGCGTACGTCATACGCGGGATGTCGCCGATCTCGTAGCCGAGGACGCCCCCCCACAGCGCGCGGATCACGGCCTCTCCGACCTCGATGACGTCGTCCTGGTCGACGAAGGACATCTCGACGTCGAGCTGGGTGAACTCCGGCTGCCGGTCGGCGCGGAAGTCCTCGTCGCGGTAGCAGCGGGCGATCTGGAAGTAACGCTCCATGCCGCCGACCATCAGCAGCTGCTTGAACAGCTGAGGCGACTGCGGCAGGGCGTACCAGTGCCCGGGCTGCAGGCGGACCGGGACGAGGAAGTCACGGGCCCCCTCCGGAGTCGATCGCGTCAGCGTCGGCGTCTCGATCTCGATGAAGTCGCGCTGGAGCAGGACGTCGCGGGCGAGCTGGTTGACCTTGGATCGCATTCTGAGCGCGTCCCCGGAAGCGGCGCGGCGCAGGTCGAGGTAGCGGTACTTCAGGCGCACCTCGTCGTGGACGCTGACCCGATCGTCGATCGGGAACGGCAGCGGCGCCGACACGGACAGGACCTCGAGTTCGTCGGCCATGACCTCGATGGCGCCCGTCGCGAGGTCCGGGTTCGCGTTGCCCTCGGGGCGCAGCTCGACGGTTCCGACGACCTTGATGCAGTACTCGTCCCGAAGGGGATGGGCAACGGACGGATCGCGGACGACCACCTGCACCACACCGCTGGCGTCGCGGAGGTCCAGGAAGGCAACCCCGCCGTGGTCGCGCCGGCTGGCGACCCATCCGGCCAGCGTCACGTTCTCGCCGGCCTGCTCGCCTCGCAGGGTTCCTGCCTCATGCGTGCGGATCACGGTGCTTCCTCCAGATTGGCCTTCGATGTGACGATCGGGTGCAGATCATCCTCGGGGGGCGACCAGCTGGATGCATCGGCGTCCGCCTGCACGCCCGTCCGGATGTCCTTGACACTGTGCCCCGCCTCGTCCGGGAACCACACGAACGGGATTCCTCGGCGGTCGGCGTGCTTGATCTGCTTGCCGAACCTGTCGGCCGCAGGCGCCACCTCGCATGGGATGCCGCGGGATCTGAGCGCCCGGGCGACCGCGTCGCTGCGATGCCGCTGATCCTCGTCGAGTACCGCCACCAGGACGGCGGAGGGCACGCTGCGCGGCACGGACACCAGGTCGCGGCCCAGCAGGATCGACACCAGCCGGGTGACGCCGAGCGAGATTCCGACGCCCGGGTACGTCTGGCGTCCGTCCGAGGCGAGCGAGTCGTAGCGCCCGCCGGAGCTGATCGACCCGAAGGACTCGTAGCCGACCAGCTGCGTCTCGTAGACCGTTGCCGTGTAGTAGTCCAGACCGCGGGCGACACGCAGGTCGGCGACGACCGAACCGGGTCGCTCGGCGTTCGCGCCGCTGACGACGGCCGCCAGCTCGTCGATGCCCTCCTCGAGCAGCGGGTTGCGCACGCCCAACGACCGCACCCGCCCCGCGAAGGAGTCGTCGGGCGTGCGGATCTGCGCGAGATCCAGGCAGCGGCCGGCCGCTTCGCTGGTCAGCCCGGCCTCCGACTCGAGGAGCGCGACGACCCGCTGGGGTCCGATCTTGTCGAGCTTGTCGACCGCGCGCAGGACCGCGGCGGGATCCGATGCGCCCACGCCCAGGTAGAAGCCCTCGGCCAGCTTGCGGTTGTTGACCTGCATCACCGCCCTGGGGATCGGCAGCTCGGCGAGGACGGTGGACATCACGACGGCCATCTCCACCTCGTGGTGGAAGGCAAGCGTGTCCCGCCCCACCACGTCGATGTCGGCCTGGGCGAACTCCCGGAACCGGCCCTCCTGCGGCCGCTCCCCGCGCCAGACCTTCTGGATCTGGTATCGGCGAAGGGGGAACTCGAGGTGCCCGGCATGCTCGAGGACGTATCGCGCGAACGGGACCGTCAGGTCGAAGTGCAGGCCCAGCCCCGGATCCGCCTCGCCCTCGGCAGCGTGCAGACGGCGCAGCAGGTACACCTCCTTGTCGATCTCGCCCTTGCGCAGCATCTGGTCGAGCGGCTCGACGGCCCGGGTCTCGAGCGAAGCGAATCCGTGCAGCTCGAAGACCCGTCGCGCCGTGTCCAGGACGAGCTGCTCCACGATCCGACCGGCCGGCAGCCACTCGGGGAAGCCCGAGAGCCCCTTCGGTCGAGCCATGGCTAGAGCCCCCGGGGGTTGCGCGGCACGACGGCAGAATCGACGAGCGCGGTGAGGTAGGGGTTGGTCGCCCGTTCCTGGCCGATGGTGGTCTGCGGTCCATGCCCGGGCAGGACGATCAGCTCGTCCGGAGCGGGCAGGATGACGCGCTGCAGGGAGTCGATCATCCGGGCGTGGTCGCCGCCGGGCAGGTCCGTGCGGCCGATGGACCCGGCGAACAGCACGTCGCCGCTGAGCATGACGTCGTCGAGGGTGAACACCACTGACCCCTCGGTGTGGCCTGGTGCGTGATGGACCGTGAGGCGCAGGCCGACGAGGTCGAGCACCTGCCTGTCGACCAGGACACGCACGTCGCTGGGTTCCGTCAGCTCGAGGGAGTCCTTCGTCATCGCCAGCAGCGTCTCGCGCGCAGCAGCGACGCTCGAGCCGGCCGGATCCTCGAGTCGGTACCGGTCGTCGGCGTGGATCAGGGCGGGGACGTCGAACTCCGTGGACAGCGGGGCCACCGACCACACGTGGTCGATGTGCCCGTGGGTCAGCAGGACGGCCGCGGGCGCGAGGCGGTGCTCGCGGATGATCTCGTGCACGCCGTCGATCGAGTCCTGGCCCGGATCGACGATGATGCAGGGCTCCCCCGCACCGGCCGCGAGCACGTAGCAGTTGGTCGCCCACGAGCCCGCGGGGAACCCGGCAATGAGCACGTCTGCGGCCCTCCGGTGGTCTCGATGTGCGCCCGATGTGTGGCGGCCAGCCTATCGGGCGTCCCGGTGACCCCTGCGGCATAGACTCGCTCCGCGATCAGGCGTCACGTCGAAGGGGTGCACATGGCCGGCAGCAAGCGGGAGCGCGAACTGGCACGCGCGAAGTACGAGCGCCAGCAGGCGCGCCGTGCCGAGACGGCCACGCACCGCAAGAAGAGGCAGCGCATCATCGCCGCCACGGTTGTCGGCGTGCTCGTGGTCGGGGCTCTCGCCTGGGTGGTGATCGGGCGGGGTTCAAGCGAGGACCTCACGGCCTCGGACACCACTCCGACGGCGTCTTCCGCGCCATCGGCGGCGCCCACCGCGGCCGCGTCGGGCGACCCGGCGAGCGCGGAGCCAGCGCTGCTGGACTGCAGCGAGCCCGGCGTGCCCCGGGCCGACGACATGACGTACACCGACGCGCCGGCACCCGTGACTTCGGCGTCCAGCATCACGTTCACGACGAACTGCGGCGACATCGTGGTGGCCCTCGACCCCAAGGCGCCGGCGACCATCGCCAGCATGGCCTTCCTCGCCGAGGAGGGGTACTTCGACAACACGTCGTGCCATCGCCTCACGACGGCCGGCATCTACGTGCTCCAGTGCGGCGACCCCAAGGGCGACGGCACGGGCGGCCCCGGGTACTCGGTGCCCGACGAGAACCTGCCGGCCGACAGCACCGGCGAGGCCAACTACCCGGCCGGCACGGTCGCGATGGCCAACGCGGGGCCGGGCACGGCGGGGTCCCAGTTCTTCATCGTGTACGACGACACCTCGCTCCCGGGCGACTACACGATCTGGGGAACCGTCACGTCGGGCCTCGACATCGTCCAGGAGGTCGCCTCCGTCGGTGTCGCCGGTGGCGGGGCGACCGACGGTGCGCCCCAGCAGCCGGTCTTTATCGAATCGGCAACGGTCGGGGCGGAATAGCGGCAGCGGCTATGGTTATGGCGCGAGAGTGGTGGACACGGGGTCCCGTCAGGGGCCTTGGTGCAGGATCCCGCGTGGGATCACGAGGCAGGAAGCAGGTCGACGTATGTCCGACATAGGCGTCCCAACGCCGGCGGCGCTGCGCCCACCCGTGCAATCCACCACGAGCGACCCGTCGAAGTTCGGCCGGATCGAGCCGGACGGCACGGTGATCCTGCTCGCCCCTGAGGGCGAGGTCGTCGTCGGGCAGTGGGCCGCGGGCGAGCCGGCCGCCGGACTGGCCTTCTTCGGCCGCAAGTACGACGACCTTGTCGTGGAGATCGACCTCATCGAGAAGCGTCTCGCCGACCACAGAGCACCCGCGGAGCAGGCCGAAGCCGTGCTGGCCAAGGTGCGAGAGGCCCTCGCGGCCCGCTCGTTCGTGGGAGACGTGGCCGGACTCGAGGCGCGCTGCGACCGGCTCGACGCCGCGGTCGGCGCCGCAAAGGAGGCCGCTCGCGCCCGTAAGGCGGAGCAGCGAGAGGCGGCGCTCGTCCAGCGCCGGGCGCTGGCCGAGGAGGCGGAGTCGCTGCGCGAGTCGACATCGTGGCGCACGACGACCGAGCGCTTCGCAGAGATCGTCGAGGAGTGGAAAGGCCTGCCACGCGGCGACCGGGCCAGCGAGCAGGAACTCTGGCATCGCATCAGCTCGGCCCGCACCGCCTTCGACAAGCGCCGCCGCCAGCACTTCGCCGAGCTCGACGGCCAGCGGAAGATCGCCGTTGCGCGCAAGCGCGAGCTCATCGCCTCCGCCGAGGCCCTGGCCACGTCCACCGACTGGCCGCGGACGGCGAAGGCGCTTCGCGACCTGCTGACCGAGTGGAAGGACGCTCCCCGCGGCTCGCGGTCCGACGAGGACCGGCTCTGGAAGCGCTTCAAGGCCGCCCAGGATGCGTTCTACGCGGCGCGGACGGCCACCGAGGACGCCGAGCAGGAGGGACTGCGCTCGCACGTGCCAGTCAAGGAGGCCCTGGCCGCCGAGGCCGAGGCCCTGCTGCCCATCACGGACCTGAAGGCGGCCAAGTCGGCGCTGCGCTCGATCCAGGATCGCTGGGACCGCGCCGGCGACCTGCCCCGGGCCGAGCGCGATCGCATCGAGAATCGGCTCAAGAGGGTCGAGGAGGCCGTCCGCAAGGCCGAGTCCGAGTCGTGGCAGCGCAGCAACCCCGAGTCCCGGGCCCGCGCCGAGTCCACCGCCAACGCCTTCACCGACGCGCTCAACCGTCTGGAGGAGCAGCGCGATGCCGCGGCCGCGAGTGGCAACGCGTCGAAGGTTGCTGATCTCGAGGCGTCGATCGCCAACACGAGGGCCCTGATCGACGCGGCCCGCAACGCCGTTTCCGGCTGAGTCGACGGGCGGTCAGACCCGGTAGGCGTCGTACACGCCCTCTACGCCGCGAACCGCGCGCAGGACCGAGCCCAGGTGCTTGGGGTCTGCCATCTCGAACGTGAACCGCGACATCGCGATCCGGTCGCGCGTCGTCGTCACGGACGCGCTCAGGATGTTCACGTGGGTGTCCGACAGCGCGCGCGTGACGTCCGACAGCAGGCGGGCGCGATCGAGGGCCTCCACCTGGATGTTGACCAGGAACACGCTCGATGACGTGGGGGCCCACTCGACCTCGACGATGCGATCGGGCTCGGCCCGCAGGCCGGGCACGTTGACGCAGTCCTCGCGGTGCACCGACACCCCGGCGCCGCGGGTGACGAAGCCGATGATCTCGTCTCCCGGCACGGGCGTGCAGCACCGGGCCAGCTTGACCCACACGTCCTTGGCACCCTTGACGATCACGCCCACGTCGCCCGTGGTGCGTTGCCGCTGGACCGTCGTCGGGCTGACCACCTCGGCAGCGTCGTCGGCGGCTCCGTCGACGCCTCCCGCCGAGTCGACCAGCCGCTGGACGATCGTCGTCGCCGAGATGCGACCCTCGCCCACGGACGCGTAGAGCGCCGAGATGTCCGACTGGTGAAGGTCCGCGGCGATGGTCGTGAGCGCCTGGTTCGTCATCATGCGCTGCAGCGGCAGGCCCTGCTTGCGCATGGCCCGGACGATCGAGTCCTTTCCGGTCTCGATGGCCTCCTCGCGGCGCTCCTTGGAGAACCAGGCCTTGATCTTGGTGCGGGCCCGGGGCGACTGCACGAAGGACAGCCAGTCCCGACTCGGACCGGCACCATCGGCCTTCGACGTGAAGATCTCGACGACGTCGCCGTTCTCGAGCGACGACTCCAGGGGCACGAGCTTGCCGTTGACCCGCGCCCCGACGCATCGGTGCCCGACCTCGGTGTGGACGGAGTACGCGAAGTCGACGGGAGTGGCGTTCGACGGCAGGGCCACGACATCGCCCTTGGGCGTGAAGACGAACACCTCGGACGAGCCGAGGTCGTAGCGCAGGGCGTCGAGGAACTCGTCCGGATCCTCTGTCTCGCGCTGCCACTCGAGCAGCTGGCGCAGCCAGCCGAAGTCCTCGGGCCCGGACTTGCCGCCCACGTCCTGCTGCTTGTACCGCCAGTGCGCAGCGACGCCGAACTCCGCAGCCCGGTGCATCTCCTGCGTGCGGATCTGCAGCTCTACGGGCTTGCCCTCCGGTCCGATCACCGTCGTGTGAAGGGACTGGTACATGTTGAACTTCGGCATCGCGATGAAGTCCTTGAAGCGGCCCGGAACCGGGCTCCACTTGGCATGCACGATGCCGAGCACCGCGTAGCAGTCCCGAATGCTTTCGACGAGGATGCGCACGCCGACCAGATCGTAGATGTCGGCGAAGTCCCGGCCGCGGACGATCATCTTCTGGTACACGGAGTAGTAGTGCTTGGGCCGCCCGGTCACCACGGCCTTGACCTTGCTCTTCTTCAGGTCCGCCTCGATCTGGTCGATGACCGCCGTCAGGTACTGGTCGCGCGACGGCGCCCGCTGCCCGACGAGTCGGACGATCTCCTCGTACATCTTGGGGTAGAGCGTCGCGAACGAGAGGTCCTCAAGCTCCCACTTGACGGCGTTCATGCCCAACCGATGGGCCAGCGGCGCGTAGATCTCGAGGGTCTCGCGCGCCTTCGACTGCTGCTTGTCCTCGGGCATCCAGCGCAGGGTCCGCATGTTGTGCAGCCGGTCGGCGAGCTTGATGACCAGCACCCGGATGTCCCGAGCCATAGCGATCACCATCTTGCGCACGGTCTCGGCGGCCGACGTCTCCCCGTACTTGACCTTGTCGAGCTTGGTGACCCCGTCGACGAGCTGCGCGATCTCGTCGCCGAAATCCTCCCGCAGGGCGTCCAGTGCGTAGCCGGCGTCCTCGACCGTGTCGTGAAGCAGCGCGGCGGCCAGGGTCGGGGCGGTCATACCCAGCTCGGCAAGGATCGTGGCCACCGCCAGCGGGTGGGTGATGTACGCCTCGCCCGAGCGCCGCTTCTGGTCGCGATGGAGGTAGGCCGCCATCTCGTAGGCGCGCTCGATCAGCTTGGTGTCGGCCTTGGGGTGGTATTTGCGCAGCGTCCGAAGCAGCGGGTCGAGCTCGGGAAAGCTGGGCCGGGACCCGGCCAGCCGCGCGAATCGCGACCGAATGCCACCGGAGTCCGGCGTGCCGATGCCCGGGGCCGCAGCCTGCGGCTCCGTCGGCAGCGTGTCCTCCTTCGCCAACACCCCTCCCCGCTCCCGGGCGATCCCGGCTCGCGTCGTGTCAGTCTACGTGGACGCCACGGCGCGGCTCTTCGGGGAGTTTCGCCGTCGGTCAGCCCTTCGGTCGACGGGAGCGCGACTGCTTGCGCGGCTGCTGCCGGGGGCCGGAGTCGGCACGGGTCGGGCCGGCCGGCGCCGACGTTGCGGGCAGAGCGTCGGCCCCCGCATCATCAGCCACTCCGGCGGCCGATCCGGTCCTGGCCTGCTTGCGACGCGCCGCAACGCGGGCGGCCAGGGACTTCATCTCGGGCTGCCGCTCCTTGAGCTGGACGAGGAACGGCGTCGCGATGAAGATGGACGAGTAGGCGCCGGCCGCCATGCCGACGAACAGGGCGACGGCGAGATCGAGCAGCGTGCCCGCGCCGAGGAGTCCCGCTCCCACGATGATGATCGACAGCACCGGCAGCAGCGCCACGATCGACGTGTTGATCGATCGGATCATCGTCTGGTTGACGGCCAGGTTGGCCGACTCCCCGTACGTCATGACCGACTGCCCAGCGATGCCCTTCGTGTTCTCGCGCACCTTGTCGAACACGACCACGGTGTCGTACAGGGAGTAGCCCAGGATCGTCAGCAGGCCGATGACGGTGGCGGGCGTCACCTCCAGGCCGGTGAGCGCGTAGATGCCGATCGTGATGACGAGGTCGTGCACGAGGGCAACCAGCGCGGCGACCGCCATCCGCCACTCGAAGTAGATGGACAGGAAGATGGACACCAGCAGGATGAAGACGACGAGGCCCTGAAGGGCCTTCTTGGAGATCTCCGCACCCCACGTGGGCCCGACGACCTGGACCTTGATGTCGCCCTTCGCCACGCCGCAGAGCTCGGCGAGGTCGCCGGCCAGCACGGAGCTGTCGGCCGCCGTCAGGGGCTCGGTCTGCACGCGGACGGTGCCGCTGGTCGTCGTGGTGACGATGGCCTGGGCACCCGTCTCGGTCTCCGCCAGGCCGCGAGCCTCCTCGACGGTGCACGTCGCGTTGGGGATGGTGAAGTCGGCGCCGCCCCGGAACTCGATGCCCAGGTTCAGCCCGCGCACGCCAACCGCCCCGATGGAGACCAGCAGGATGATCGCCGACACGAGGTACCAGGTCTTGCGTCGGCCGACGAAGTCGAACGACACCTCGCCCGAGTACAGGCGGTGGCCGAGGGATGCGAGCCCGCTCATGACGAGGCCTCCTGTGTCGTGGTGCGACGTCTGGTTCGGGTGTCCGGGGCGCCTGCCACGCTGGCGCCGCCGAGGCGGTCCGGGTCGAGACCGGTCCACTTGGCGCCGCGCTGCATCCAGCTCGCCCTGCCCATCAGCACCGTGATCGGGTGCGAGAACCAGAACGCGACGAGCACGTCGATCAGCGTCGTGAGGCCGAGCACGAAGGCGAAGCCCCGGACGCTGCCGACGGACAGGACGTACAGCACGACGGCGGCGAGGAAGGACACGAAATCGGCCGCCAGAAGGGTGCGCCGGGCCCGGACCCATCCGGTGTCACAGGCGACCCGAAGGGATCGGCCCTCGCGGATCTCGTCTCGGATGCGCTCGAAGTAGACGATGAAGGAGTCGGCGGTGATGCCGATGGCGACGATCGCACCTGCCACGCCCGCCAGGGTCAGCGTGAGGCCGATGGTCTTGCTGAGAATGATGAACGACAGGTACAGGATGATGGCCGCGATGAACAGGGACGCCACGGCCACCAGGCCGAGGACCCGGTAGTAGACGAGCAGGTAGATCATGACGAGCGTCAGGCCGATCAGTCCCGCCAAGATGCCGGCCCTGAGCTGGTCGCTGCCCACCGTCGGCGACACGCTGGTGATGTCGACCGGCTCCAGGGTGACCGGCAGGGCTCCGTACTTGAGCACGTTGGCCAGGTCGCGCGCCTCCTGCGCCGTGAAGTTGCCCTCGATCTGAGCCGAGCCGCCCAGGATCGCCTCGTTGAATCGGGGAGCCGAGACCACTACGCCGTCCAGGACGATCGCGAAGGCGTTGCACGGGTTGGCGCCCGCGGCGCCGCACTCGGGCAGTGCCGTCAGCCGGGTGGACGCCTCGGCCAGCGCCCGGGCACCCTCGGCGTCGAAGTCGAGGGACACGACCCAGCCGACGCCGTTCTGCGGGAGCACGGCGTTGGCCCCGGTCACGTTCGTGCCCTGGATGAAGGCCGGCTCCAGGTTGTACTTGGCGACGCCCGTCTGCTCGCAGGTTCCCAGCCACTTGGCCGGGTCGTCGGGACGACCACCGGTGTAGTTCAGCGGGTCGGTGCAATCGAGCTCGGCGATCTGCTGCTGGAACTCGGGGGTGTTGGACTCAGCCTGGATCAGGGGCGCCGGCTCGCCGGCGGGGCTCGCTGACGGGCTCGGCGCGGGCGAAGCACTGCCGGGCGTCGTCGCCGACGAGTCGGGCGTGGCGGACGGCGACGCGGACGCGTCGGGTGCCGTGGAGGCACCAGCGGAAGCACCGGGCGAGGCGCCGGCCGAGGCCGCGTCACTCGGCGATGCCGAGGGCTCGACCGCGACGGACGGCGTCGGGTTGTAGACGCCCCACACCGGCCGGAAATCGAGGAGGGCGGTGCGCTGCACCAGGTCGACGAGGCGATCCTGCTCGGCGCCCGGCACCGAGACGACGATCACGGCGCCGTCGCCGGAGCCCTGCGTGGTGACCTCGGCCTCGGCCACGCCCAGGCCGTCGACGCGCTGCCGGATGATCGCCACGGTCTGCTGGAGCTGCTCCTCGGTGATCGAGGCACCCTCGGTGACCGGCTTCGGCTGCAGGATGACCTGCGTGCCTCCCTGCAGGTCGAGTCCGAGCTTGATCGTCGAGTCCGTGCCCGGCCAGAAGGCCCACACGGCGAGGGCCACGACCAGGACGGTCAGTGCGGCCAGCAACCTGATCGGGTTGCTACTGGGCGGTGGCGCCACGATGCTCCTTCACGACGATCAGTTCACAGCGGGACGTCCGGCGGGTCACGCCGAGCGCTTCATGCCTGGCCGGCAGGCCACGGCCGGGTCAGTCTACGGTGGGCTCGCCCTCGTTCGACTCAGGCGCAGGGGTTTCGACCACACGCGCCACGGCGGCCGGCAGCATCCGCAGGAAGACGCCCGGGGAGATCTCAACGCTGATCTCGTCCTCGGTCACGGCGGCGACGGTGCCGAAGATGCCCGCAGTGGTCATGATCTCGGCCCCCGGGACGAGGGCGGAGACCATCTCCTGCTGCTTCTGCTGCCGTTGCTTGCCCGGCCGGATGATCAGGAAGTAGAACGCGGCACCCGCGGCCGCGATCATCAACAGGCTTACGGCATCCACTCAGGTCTCCCATGTCAGGCGCTGCGGCTCCGCGGACGGACCACGGCGAGCATTGAGGCTACTGCACGGACCTCAGCCGAGTTCGAGAGCCTGCTGGTCGCCGCTCGCCAGCGGGGGCTCGATGCCGGCGTGCCGCCAGGCCGCCGGGGTCGCCATGCGCCCGCGCGGCGTGCGCAACAGCATGCCCAGGCGCACCAAAAAGGGCTCGCAGACCGTCTCGATGGTCTCGGGCTCCTCCCCCACGGATACCGCCAGGGTGGACAGTCCGACCGGCCCGCCACCGAATCGGCGCACCAGGGAGTCCAGGACCGCCTGGTCGATGCGATCGAGCCCGAGGGCGTCGACCTCGTACAGCTCGAGCGCGGCGCTCGCGCTCGCCCGGTTGACGATCCCGTCCCCGTGCACCTGCGCCCAGTCGCGGACCCGGCGCAGGAGCCGGTTGGCGATTCGAGGAGTACCGCGGCAGCGGCCGGCGATCTCGCGCACCCCAGCCGGGTCGAAGGGGACGCTCAGCAGCCCGGCCGATCGCGTGATGATGATCTCGAGGTCGGCGGCGTCGTAGAAGTCCAGATGCGCCGTGAAGCCGAACCGGTCGCGCAACGGGCTCGGCAGGAGTCCGGCCCGGGTGGTAGCGCCGACCAGCGTGAACGGCTCGATGTCCAGCGGGATGGCCGTGGCCCCGGGTCCCTTGCCGACCACGACATCGACCCGGAAGTCCTCCATCGCCAGGTAGAGCAGTTCCTCCGCAGCGCGGGCGGTGCGGTGGATCTCGTCGACGAACAGGACCTCGCCGGGCTGCAGGCTGGACAGGACGGCCGCGACATCGCCCGCATGCTGCAGTGCCGGTCCGGAGGTCATTCGCAGCGGCCGGCCGAGCTCGGTCGCGATGATGCTCGCGAGGGTCGTCTTGCCCAGTCCGGGCGGACCGCTGAGCAGGACATGGTCGGCTGCCCTCCCCCGGCGCACTGCCGCCTCGAGCACCAGGCCGAGCTGGGACTTGACGCGGTCCTGCCCGATGAACTCACCGAGCGAGCCGGGTCGTAGGGCACCCTCGACGACGGCGTCGTCCGGATCGGACTCGGCGCTCATCGGCGCGCCGCTCACGACCGGTCCAGGGCGCGCAGGGCCGCCTTGAGCAGGGCACCGACATCGGCGGGCGAGCCCGCCTGCGGGGCAACGGCGGCCACCGCCTGATCCGCCTCGCGGGCCGACCATCCCAGCGACATCAAGCCCGCCGCGACGGACGCCTGCCAGCCGCCCTCGCCGATGGACTGCGAGCCCGCGGCTCGCTCGCCCGTCGCCGCGGGCGCGCCGAGTCGGTCCTTGAGCTCGAGGATGAGCCGCTGCGCGCCCTTGCGCCCGATGCCCGGCACCCGGGTCAGCGTGGCCTCGTCGCCGACGGCCACCGCGCGGCGCAGGTCGTCCGGTGCGAGGGTCGCCAGCAGCGCGAGGGCGATGCGCGGCCCGATGCCGCTCACCGTCTGGACCTGCTCGAAGGCGGTGCGCTCGTCGGCGTCGGCGAACCCGTACAGGGTCCAGCCGTCCTCGCGCACGACCATCGTCGTCATCAACTCGACGTGCTCCCCATGGCGTACCGATGAGGCGGTGGCCGGCGTGCACTGCACCGTGACCCCGAATGCGCCGACGTCGACGACGATCTGGTCGATCAGCGCCGAGGCGACGGTTCCGCGGACGAAGGCGATCATCCCGGCCGCCCGCCGGCCGGGACCGGGCTGTGCGACGCGAGACCCGCCGCGCGGTCCGCCGCCGGGGCCGCGGTGCTGCCGGGGACCCCGGCCGCCGCGACTGCTCGTGCCAGTCGACGCTGGGCCTCGCCCCGCCACAGCTGGCACAGCGCGATCGCCACCGCATCGGCGGCGTCGGCGGGCTTCGGCGCCGCGTCGAGGCGCAGGATGCGGGTGATCATCGACGTGACCTGAGCCTTGTCGGCGCGCCCACTGCCGGTGACAGCAGCCTTGACCTCCGTGGGGGTGTGCATGGCCACCGGGATGCCCAGGCGGCCCGCCACCAGCAGGCCCATGGCCGCGGCCTGGGCCGTGCCCATGGCCGAGCGGACGTTGTGCTGGCTGAAGACGCGCTCGATCGCCACCGCGTCGGGTCCGAACTCCGAGACCAGGGCGACGATCGCCGACTCGATGGCGACCAGTCGCAGCTCGATCGACAGGTCCGGATCGGTGCGGATCACCCCGATGTGGACCGCGTGGACAGCCGCGCCAGGGGCTCCGTCGAGCACCGCTACCCCGCATCGAGTCAGGCCGGGGTCGATGCCGAGCACGCGCACCGGTCGCCTCCCAACATCCGTCCGAGGATCAGGCCATCCGAACACCTGTTCGGAAAGCAGGCTAGCGGGTGGGACCGTCAGACCCCTGCACCATCGACCTCGGGCTCCGCCGTGTCGCCCGGCGCCGCCGGTCCGTCCAGGCCGGCATACCGGTCCGCCGGCGCAACCGGCTGCCCGGTGACGGCGGCGAAGCCGGCGCGCAGGTCCTCGACGAGCGCGTCGATGTCGGGCACCGCACGGTCATCGGCGGACAGTCCCACGAAGGCGGTGCCGTCGTAGGTGACCATCGTGATGTTGACGGCCGCGCCGATCGTGGCGACCAGCGGGTAGGCGGCGACCATGCGCGCCCCCGCGAGGAACATCGGAATCGGCGGGCCGGGGACGTTGCTGGTGGTGACGTCGGATGCCTGGGCCGCCTGCGCCAGCAGCGGCACCGGCACCAGCCAGCTCACCTCCGCCAGCGGGTCGGCGAGGTGGATCGCGGGCTCGGCCCGCCAGTGGGCCACGAGGTCGTGTGCCGCCTGCATCAGCTCGAGGGCGCTGAGTCCGGCGATCGGCAGCGGGAAGCGCGCGATGCTCACCGAGTTGGAGGCCTGGGCCGTGCGGTCACCGGCGTCGCCGCGCAGGCTGATGGGGACGTTGACCCGAAGCTCCTCGACGACGAGCCCGTGCCGGCGGTGATAGGCGTCCATGCCCGTCGCGACCGCGGCCATGAACCCGTCGTTGACGCTGAACCCGTTGTCCTTGGCCGCGTTGCGCAGCCCGACGAAGGGCAGCTCGAAGACCTCGAACCGATAGGTGGTCCCGCGCCCGGTCATGACGGGCGACATCGGCCCGTCGGGCACCGCGGCCATCCGGCCGATCGACGTTGCGGTCTGCCAGGCCCGCTCCCAGGTGGCAGACGTCTGAGTCACGGTGCCACGTGCGAGGTCGAGCACGCCACGGACCGTGGCCACGGCCAGGTCGGTGCCACGCCGAAGGGTGTCCGCCAGGTTGGCATACGTGACATCGCGGATCCGCACGTCCTCCGCAGCCGGTGCGGGTGGCGGCGCGGCCTCGTCCGGCGACGTCTCGGGCGTGAACTCGAACAGGTTGAGTCCCATCATGACGGTGGCCTGGCCGTCGGCGATGGAGTGGTGCAGCTTGAGCAGGAACGCGGCCTGCCCGTGCGGGAGCCCCTCGATGAGGGCCGCCTCCCACAGCGGTCGGTTGTGGTCGAAGTCGGTCAGGCTCATGCGACGCGCATCGTCGAGCACGCCCTGCCAGCCGGCGTCGTCGGGGAGCCGGTAGCGACGCACGTGCACGTCGAGGTCGAAATCGGGGTCGACGGCCAGGCGCGGCGCCGAGAGGCCCAGGGCGCCGTAGAGGGGGCGCATCCGCAGGGCGGGCACGAACAGGGTCAGCCGATCCAGCCGCGCCCGCAGTCGGGGCCAGTCCGGTGACGACTCGAGTACCGTCAGCGCGACGACCGTCGACCTCATCGTCGGGTCGCCGCTTGCCGTGCGGAAGGTCGCGGCATCCCAGCCGCGCATCTGTGTGCCGACGAAGTCATTCACGGCTAGTCGACCAGCTCCATGATCTCATCGCTGACATCGAAGTTCGCGTAGACGTTCTGGACGTCGTCGCTGTCCTCGAGGACCTCGATCAGCCGGAAGACCTTTCTGGCGCCCTCCTCGTCGAGGTCCACGCTGACACTCGGCAGGAAGTCGGCCTCGGCCGACTCGTAGTCCATGCCGGCCTCCTGGATCGCCTTGCGGACGGCGACAAGGTCGCCCGGCTCGGAGACGATCTCGAAGGACTCACCGAGGTCGTTGACCTCCTCGGCACCCGCGTCGAGGACCACCATCAGGATGTCGTCCTCCGTCACGCCCTCGGACTTCGGCACGATCACCACGCCCTTGCGCGCGAACAGGTACGAGACCGAGCCGGGATCGGCCATGGATCCGCCGTTGCGGGTCATCGCGACCCGCACTTCGGACGCCGCCCGGTTGCGGTTGTCGGTGAGGCACTCGATGAGGACGGCGACCCCGCTGGGCCCGTAACCCTCATACATGATCGTCTGCCAGTCCGCTCCCCCCGCCTCGGCACCGGATCCGCGCTTGACCGCACGCTCGATGTTGTCGAGCGGCACCGAGTTCTTGCGTGCCTTCTGGATGGCGTCATAGAGAGTGGGGTTGCCATCGACGTCGCCCCCGCCCATTCGGGCCGCGACCTCGATGTTCTTGATCAGGCGGGCGAACAGCTTGCTCCGGCGAGCGTCGACGACCGCCTTCTTGTGCTTGGTGGTCGCCCATTTGGAGTGGCCGCTCATGCCGTTGTCCCTCTCATCTGCAGTGCCTCACTATCTCGAGGAAGGACTCGTGGACCCGGTGGTCACCGGTCAGTTCGGGATGGAAAGCGCTCGCCAGCAGCGGGCCCTGGCGAACCGCCACGATCGTACCCTCGCCCGTGCCGCGATCGACCCTGGCGAGCACCTCGACGTGCGGGCCCACCCGCTCGACCCACGGGGCCCGGATGAACACCGCCCGGAACGGCTCGGGGCCGAGCCAAGGAGCCTCGATGTCGGCCTCGAACGAGTCGACCTGGCGGCCGAAGGCATTTCGGCGGACCGTGACGTCGATGCCGCCGATCGTCTCGAGGTCTGCGCGGGCGTCTGTCACCTCGTCGGCCAGCAGGATCATGCCCGCACAGGAGCCGTACATCGGCATCCCGTCGCGCCGCGCATCGCGAAGCGGCTCGATCAGTCCGTCGAGGACGGCGAGCTTGGAGATCGTCGTGGACTCCCCGCCCGGAATGACCAGGCCGTCGACCGATGCGAGGTCCGAGCGCGCGCGGACCGCAATCGTCGTCGCACCAGCCGCCTCGAGCGAGCGCCGGTGCTCGCGAACGTCACCCTGCAACGCGAGGACCCCGATGAGCGGGGAGTCCAGGCGCGTGCTCACCAGCCCCGATCCTCCAGGCGGTGGTGGACCGGGATGTCGGCCACGTTGATGCCGACCATCGCCTCGCCGAGTCCGCGCGAGACCTCGGCGACGACCTCGGGCTCGTCGAAGTGCCGGGTCGCCCGCACGATGGCGTGGGCCCGCTTCTCGGGGTCCCCGGACTTGAAGATGCCAGATCCGACGAAGACGCCGTCCGCGCCGAGCTGCATCAGCATCGCGGCGTCGGCCGGGGTCGCGATGCCGCCCGCGGTGAACAGCACGACCGGCAGGCTGCCCCGGGTGGCGATCTCGGCCACCAGGTCGTACGGGGCCTGGAGCTCCTTGGCCGCGACGTAGAGCTCGTCCTTGGACATCGATCCCAGGGCGCGGATCTGGCCGAGGATCTTGCGCATGTGGGTGACGGCATTGGACACGTCGCCCGTACCGGCCTCGCCCTTGGAGCGGATCATCGCCGCGCCCTCGGTGAGCCGGCGGAGGGCCTCGCCGAGGTTGGTCGCCCCGCAGACGAAGGGCACCGTGAACTGCCACTTGTCGATGTGGTTGGCGTAGTCGGCCGGGGTGAGCACCTCGGACTCGTCGATGTAGTCGACGCCGAGCGACTGGAGCACCTGGGCCTCGGCGAAGTGACCGATCCGGGCCTTCGCCATCACCGGGATCGACACGGCCTCGATGATGCTGTCGATCATGTCGGGATCGGACATGCGCGAAACGCCGCCCTGCGCGCGGATGTCCGCCGGCACCCGCTCGAGGGCCATGACGGCGACCGCGCCGGCGTCCTCGGCGATCTTCGCCTGGTCCGCGGTGACGACGTCCATGATGACGCCGCCCTTGAGCATCTCGGCCATGCCGCGCTTGACCCGGTCCGTTCCTACGACGGCGTCCGACACTTCAACCTCACAGGGTGACTGCATGCAAACGGCATCGTGCCGCCGCAAGGCGTCCAATCCTAGGGCGTATGGGTCCCGAGCCCCGGCGGGAGGGCATCGTCCATCTCCCACGAGTCGGGCCACGGCGTGTGCCCGGCGAGCCGGAAGAGCCGGACCATCCGCTGCCTGCGCAGCTGGCGGCAGGCGCGCACCGCGTCATTGTGGAACCGCCGGGTCAGCTGCACCCGGCGGCAGGCGGCATCCAGCTCGTCGAGCATCTCGCCGCCATGGGGGGCGGCGGCCACTTCCGCGAGGTCGTCGGCGTCCAGGGCGGCGACGAGCGCGGCGGTGAGGTCGGACTCCGCCATGGCTCGGTCCGCCGGATCGGCGTCTGTCGACGTGCGGGCCCCATGCGCCGACTCCACGACGAGCAGGCTCGAGGCGGGATCCAGCACACCGGAGGAGGCCAGTTCGAGTGCCACCGAGGAGCGTCGCAGCAGCTGCGCGTCGAGGGCCAGCCGGGAGGTGTCGATGCGCTGGTGCAGGTGGTCGAGGCGGCCGGCGGTCATGCTGAGGTAGAAGCCGCCGAGGGCCAGGAAGAGGACGAGCAGCACGACAGGGACGGTCCAGCCGCTCATGACGAGTCCCCTCGCCCGCCCAGACGTCCGACGAGCTGCCCTCGCAGGTCCTCCGTCACCTTCTCGCCGGGCATGTGGACACTCTCGTACACCGCGATGACGTCGTCGACGACCCGGTCCCAGTCGAACTCGAGGACGCGCCGGTCTGCGGCCCGCACGTACTGCGCGCGAAGGGCCGGATCGGCGAGGAGTTCGAGGAGACCGCGGGCCAGCGCGGCCGCGTCCTGGTTCGGGAAGAGTCGGCCGCTGCGGCCGTCCTCCAGTACCCGGCGGAACGCAGGCAGATCGGAGGCCAGCACGGCGGCCTGGGCTGCCATCGCCTCGACGAGGACGATCCCGAAGGACTCGCCCCCGGTGTGCGGTGCCACGTAGACGTCGACGGACCGAAGGGCGCGAGCCTTGTCCTCGTCGCTGATCCGTCCGAGGAAGCGCACGCAATGCCCGACGCCCTCCGGCATCTCGTCGCGCGCCTCGTCGATGTCACCGGGTCCAGCCACCAGCACCTCGAGGTCGGGGACGGCGTCCAGGACGTCGGGCAGCGCCTCCCACAGCACCGCGAGCCCCTTGCGCGGCTCGTCCATGCGGCCCAGGAACAGCACTCGGGGCCGGTCGGGATCAAGACCGGGGAGTGGCTCGGTGGACGCGAAGGCCGAGACCCGGACGCCGTTCGGGATGAGCACGGCGTCGCCGCCGAGGTGGGCCACCATCGTTCGCCGGGCATCCTCGCTCACCGCGATGCGGCCCCGGACCTTCTCCATGGCGGTCTGCCCGATGTAGTAGCCCGCCGACATGATTCGCGATCGGTCGTGGGACGAGTGCCAGGTGGCGACCAGCGGCCCGCGCGCTACCCACAGCGCCAGGATCGACAGGCTCGGCGCCACGGGCTCATGCACGTGCACGACGTCGAATTCGCCCTCGCGGATCCACTTGCGGGTGCGCCGGGTCGCCTTGACCCCGAAGCTCAGGCGCGCGACCGAGCCGTTGTAGCGGACGGCGACCGGACGCCCGCCGTCCGAGACCCAGGCCGGCAGCTCCTTCGGGTCGTCCGCGGGCGCCAGCACGCTGACCTGGTGACCGTGGTCGCCGAGGGCGACCGCCAGATCGGCCACGTGCGACCGCACGCCGCCGGGTACGTCCCATACATACGGACAGACGAGTCCCACCTTCACTGCTGCCGCCTGGCGGGATCGAGATCGGCCAGCCACACCGGCTGCATCATGTGCCAGTCCACGCTGTGCTCGCGAAGCCCCGCCTCGAATGCGTTCGCGACCTGCTGCGTCATGGCCTGTATCTTCTCGGAGCGCGTGCCCGCCTCCGGGACCGGGATCGCGTCATGGACGTAGCCGGTGGCGCGCGCTCCGTCGTACCACAGCGTGACCGGCATGACAGGTGCCCCGGTCATCATGCCGAGCACTGCCGGTCCGGCGGGCAGGGACGCCGGCTCGCCGAAGAAGTCGACGATGACTCCGTTGCGGCTGATGTCGCGATCGCCCAGCAGCGGGACGATCTGCCCCTGCTTCAGGGCCCGGGCCAGCTTGCGCATGACGTCGGGGTCCCCCAGCGGGACGACGTTCATGCCCACGGACTGACGGTAGGCGACGAACTGCTCGAACAGGCCCTCCGGCCTCAGTCGCTCGACCACCGTCGTCAGCCCCCCGTACCGCAGGCATCCCCACGCACCGGCCAGGTCCCAGTTGCCCGCGTGGTTGACGACCATCACCGCACCGGTGCCGGACGCAACGCAGGCGTCCATGAGCTCCTTGCGCTCCAGATCGAACGTCCGGTTCACGAGCTCGGCGCTCATCGTCGGGAGTCGGAAGGCCTCGCACCAGTAGCGCAGGTAGCTGCGCATGCCGCGCCGGCTGAGCTCGCGCAGCTCGCCGGCCGACAGGTCCGGGTGGATGCGGGCCTGGTTGCGCTCGAACTGGAGCACTCCCCCGCCGCGTCGACGCCAGATCGCGTCGGCCGCCACGTCGAATGCGCGATAGGCCACTGGTGCAGGCAGCATCTTCACGACGCGCCAGCCGGTGGCGAACGCCCATTCCGTCGCGGCGTCGGTGACTGCCGCGCGCCGCGACACGGGAGCCGCCAGCGACTCAGCCATCCGACGTCGGGCCGGCAGCGGCCCTGAGCTGCTGTCGCACAGTCAGCACGCGCTGGACGATGGTGATCAGGCCGAGCACGCCCAGGGCCCACAGTGCGATCGGCAGGACGTACGGGACCCCGAAGCCGGCGAGCAGCGTGGCGATCGCCGCGATGATGAGCCGCTCGGCCCGCTCCGCGATCCCGACGTTGGCCGTGGCGCCGACCGCCTCGGCCCGCGCCTTGGAGTACGACGTCACCTGGCCGGTCACCAGGGCGAGGGTCGCGGCGGCGGTGATCCAGGGCTCCCCGTGGAAGGCGCCATAGAGAGCCAGTCCCCCGAAGATGGCGCCGTCGGAGATGCGGTCCAAGGTGGCGTCGAGGAAGTTCCCCCACGCACCCGACGTCCCCGCCATGCGTGCCATGGTGCCGTCGAGCAGGTCGCTCAGGGTCAGCACGAACAGCAGCAGCACGCCGGCCACGAACCAGCCCTGCGGCAGGAACACCAGGGCGACCGTGACCGCGCCGACGGTGCCGGCCACGGTGACCGCGTCGGGGCTGACATGCATGCGCAGCAGGAGTCGGGCGGGCGGTTCCACCGCACCGCTGACGACGCGACGTGCGCCAGGATTGTTCAGCACGGGACCGATGGTATCGGCCGTGGCGAAAGCCACTCCACGGCTTCTCCGTAACCGGTTGCTTCCGAACGAGGAATGAGGGCAGGCTTACGGCACCCGACACGAGGAGCCGCACCCATGGTCGACAAGCGATCGGACCGCAAGCCCGGATCCGCACCCAGCGCGACGACGCCGGACCGGATCCGGAACGTCGTGCTCGTGGGTCCGGCCGGCTCGGGAAAGACCTCGCTGATGGAGTCGCTCCTCCACGCCGCCGGTGCCATCACCCGGCGCGGGTCGGTCATCGAGGGCAACACCGTCGGCGACTACGACCCCGTGTCGGTCCGCCAGAAGCGCTCCGTCAACCTGTCCGTGGCGTCCGTGGCGTGGAAGGACACCGTCGTCAACCTCATCGACACGCCCGGATACGCCGACTTCACCGGCGAGCTCAGGGCGGGCCTGCGAGGCGCCGATGCCGCCCTCTTCGTCGTCTCCTCGGTGGACGGCGTGGACTCCAGCACCGCGCGGCTGTGGGACGAGTGCGAGGCGGTCGCCATGCCCCGGGCCGTCGTCATCACGAACCTCGACAAGGACCGGGCCGACTTCGACGAGACGATGGCCGTGTGCCAGCGCGTCTTCGTCGGCGGCGGCGGCATCCTTCCCCTGTTCCTCCCGCTGCACGGCGACGACGGCGTGATCGCCGGCTTCGTCGACCTGCTCGACGAGGAGCTGTGGGACTGGAGCGAGGGCGCCGTCTCGGTGCGCGAGGCCGAGTCGGAGCATCGCGACCTGATCGACGGCGCTCGCTCGAACCTCATCGAGGGGGTCATCACCGAGTCCGAGGACGAGTCCCTCATGGAGCGCTTCATCGGCGGCGAGTCCATCGACGTCGATCTGCTGACGACCGACCTCGAGCAGGCCGTGGCACGCGGGCACTTCCACCCCGTGATGGGGCACGCCGTGACTTCGGCGAACGTGGGGTCCGAGCTGATCCTCGACCTCATCGTTCGCGCCTTCCCGTCGCCGACCGAGCACCCGCTGCCCACCGTGGGCGGCATCGACGGTACCCCCGTCCAGCCGCTCACGGCCGATCCCGACGGCCCGCTGTGCGCCGAGGTGATCAAGACCACCAGTGACCCGTACGTCGGCAAGGTGTCCATCGTCCGCGTGTTCTCCGGCACCCTGCGCAGTGACGCCCTCGTGCACGTCTCCGGCCACTTCGGCGACTCCCCGGGCCACGAGGACCACGATGTGGACGAGCGGATCGGCCACATCACGTGCATGCTCGGCAGCCAGCACACCGACGTCAGCGCGGCGATCGCGGGCAGCGTCGTGGCGGTCAGCAAGCTGACCCGCGCCGAGACCGGCGACACGCTCTCCCTTCCCGAGCATCCCCTGCTCATGGAGCCGTGGCGGATGCCGGTCCCACTGCTGCCCGTGGCCATCTCGCCCAAGAGCGCGGGTGACGAGGACAAGCTCGGCAGCGCCCTGGGCCGGGTCAGCGCCGAGGACCCGACCCTTCGCGTCGAGCATCCCGAGGAGACGCATCAGATCCTGCTGTGGACGCTGGGCGAGGCACACGCGGACCTCATCCTGGATCGCATCCGGACCCGTTACGGCGTCGAGGTCGGAGCCACGGAGGTGCGAGCCTCGCTGCGCGAGACGTTCGCTGGGCCCGCCGCGGGCAATGGACGACTCGTGAAGCAGTCCGGTGGCCACGGCCAGTACGCGGTCGTCGACATCACGGTCGAGCCGCTCCCCCAGGGCGCGGGGTTCGAGTTCGTCGACAAGATCGTCGGCGGCGCGGTCCCGCGCTCCTTCATCCCCTCCGTCGAGAAGGGCATCCGTCACCAGATGACGCAGGGCGTCGCGGCGGGATACCCCGTCGTCGACCTGCGGGTCACGCTGGTCGACGGCAAGTTCCACTCGGTGGACTCGTCCGACATGGCCTTCCAGCACGCGGGCGGGCTCGCGCTCAAGGACGCCGCCTCGAAGACGACGATCAACCTGCTCGAGCCCATGGTCATCCTGACCGTCGACGTGCCCGACGAGCACGTCGGCGCCGTGATCGCCGACGTGGCGACGCGCAGGGGCCAGATCAGGGGTACCACGTCGCTCAGCGGCAATCGGTCGCAGGTGGTGGCCGAGGTCCCGGAGGCCGAGATCTCGCGCTATGCGATCGACATCCGCAGCATCACCCACGGCACCGGGGACTTCACTCGCGAGCCGGCGGGCTATGCGCCCCTGCCCGCGAACCTGGCCAAGAAGATCATCGAGGGGTAGGCCAGGGACCCGATGCGCGTCCGGTGGCCTCGGCCACCAGCTCGCCGTCCAGCCCCCCGCCGAACCGCAGTGCCCAGCCCTGGGGCGTGGTCGGCAGGTAGCGATGCTCGGCGCGCTCCACGGCCATGATGTCGCCGGCGCCCATGCGCACGGCCACGGCGCCGTCGGCGGTCCAGAACTCGACGATGCCGTCGCCCTCGAGGACCGTCTCGAACTCGTTCACGTTGTTGACGTGCCACGCACCCATCCCGGCGTCCGAGTCGACCACCGACGGCGGCTCGGCCACGATCCGGGCGCGCTCGCCTCGGGCGCCCTCAGCGAGGACCTCGGCCAGGACCGCATCCCGGTCCGGCGAGTCCACACGCAGGATCCGGACCCCGGCCGCCAGCAGCAGCGCGCGGGCCGTCGACTCGTCCCGATCGATGAAGTTCGCCATCGCTAGCTCTCCCACTCCGCTTCGAGGAGCCGCCGGGTTTCCTCCAGCAGCTGGGGCATGACCTTGGTGCCGCCGATGACCGGCATGAAGTTGGTGTCGCCACCCCATCGCGGGACCAGGTGCTGGTGCAGGTGACCGGCGATCCCGGCGCCCGACACCGCACCCTGGTTGATGCCGATGTTGAAGCCCTGGGCACCCGTGACCGTGCGGATGACGCGCATCGCCCGCTGGGTGAAGGCTCCGAGCTCGGCCACCTCAGGGTCGGTCAGGTCCGCGTAGTCGGCCACGTGCCGGAACGGGCAGACCAGGAGGTGGCCGGAGTTGTAGGGGTAGAGGTTGAGGACCGCGTACACCTCCGAGCCCCGCGCGACGACGAGACCCTCGTCCTCGGGCAGTCCCGGTGCCCGGCAGAACGGGCAGTCCTCCCCGGCGTGCGTGCTGATCGGACGGCCCTCGCCGCGCAGGTACGCCATGCGATGGGGCGTGTAGAGCCGCTCCCAGGCATCCGTCATGTCAGACCTGCTCGCGCGAGGCGATCGCCGCCACGATCTCGTCGATGGCCTCGTCGATCGACACGCCGTTCTTCTGGGTGCCGTCGCGGTACCGGAAGGACACGGCACCGGCTGCGGCGTCCTCGTCCCCGGCGATGAGCATGTACGGCACCTTGGCGCGCTGGGCGTTGCGGATCTTCTTCTGCATGCGATCGTCGGCAGTGTCGACCTCGACTCGGACCCCCCGCTCGCGCAGGCGCGAAGCGACACCCGTCAGGTAGTCGACATGCGCGTCCGTGATCGGGATCGCGGTGACCTGCACCGGGGCGAGCCAGGGCGGGAAGGCGCCCGCGTAGTGCTCCAGCAGCACGGCGAAGAATCGCTCGATGGATCCGAACAGGGCGCGATGGATCATCACGGGGCGCTGTCGCGTCCCGTCGGACGCCTGGTACTCGAGCTGGAAGCGCTCCGGCAGGTTGAAGTCCACCTGGATCGTCGACATCTGCCAGGTCCGGCCGATGGCGTCCCTGGCCTGCACGGAGATCTTCGGGCCGTAGAACGCCGCCCCGCCCTCGTCCATGACCAACTCGAGCTGCTGCGCCTCGGCGGCCCGCCTCAGTGTCTCGGTCGCCTCGGCCCACACCTCATCGGTGCCCACCGACTTGGCCGGGTCCCGGGTGGACAGCTCGAGGTAGAAGTCGTCCAGTCCGTAGTCGCGCAGCAGGTCGAGCACGAAGGTCAGCAGTCGGTCGAGCTCGTCGGGCATCTGCTCCTTCGTGCAGTAGATGTGCGCATCGTCCTGCGTGAAGCCGCGAGCACGGGTCAGCCCCTGGACCACGCCCGACTTCTCGTACCGGTACACCGTGCCGAACTCGAACAGGCGCAGCGGGAGCTCGCGATAGGAGCGCCCACGGGCGTCGAAGATCAGGTTGTGCATCGGGCAGTTCATCGGCTTGAGGTAGTAGTCGACTCCCTGCTTGCGCACCACCCCGTCGCCGTCGACCTCGGCATCGAGCTGCATCGGGGGGTACATGCCCTCGGCGTACCAGTCCAGGTGGCCGGACTTCTCGAACAGCGCGCCCTTCGTGATGTGCGGAGAGTTGACGAACTCGTAGCCCCCCTCCTCGTGGCGTCGGCGCGAGTAGTCCTCCATCACGCGACGCACTACCCCGCCCTTGGGGTGGAAGACGGCGAGACCCGATCCGATCTCCTCGGGGAAGCTGAACAGGTCCATCTCGGCGCCGAGGCGGCGATGGTCGCGCCGCTCCGCCTCCTCGAGGAACAACAAGTACGCCTTGAGCTGGTCCTTGGACGGCCAGGCCGTGCCGTAGACGCGCTGGAGCTGCTCGTTCGCCTGGTCGCCGAGCCAGTATGCCGCGGCCGTGCGCATCAGCTTCACGGCGTTCTGCGGGATGTAGCGCGTGTCCGGGACGTGCGGTCCGCGGCACAGGTCGCCCCAGCGCCGTTCGCCCGAACGGGCATCGACGTTGTCGTAGATGGTCAGCTCGGCGCCACCGACCTCCATCACGTCCGCGCCGCCCTGGCTCCCGATGAGCCGGAGCTTGTAGGGCTCGCGTGCCAGCTCGCGGACCGCCTCGTCCTCGCTGACGACCCTCCGCTGGAAGCGCTGCCCCGACTTGATGATGGCGACCATGCGCTTCTCGAGGGTGGCCAGGTCGTCGGGGGTGAAGGGGGTCTCGACGTCGAAGTCGTAGTAGAAGCCGTCCTTGATGGGCGGCCCGATGCCCAGTCGCGCGTCCGGGAACGTGTCCTGGACTGCCTGCGCGAGCACGTGTGCGGCGGAGTGCCGCAGCACGGCCAGTCCCTCGGGCGAATCGACGGACACGCCCTCGACGACATCATCATCGCCCACCGGGGTGCTGAGGTCTTTGAGCTCGCCGTTGATTCGGGCGACGACGATGGACCGGTCTCCGCCCACCATCTCGAGGGCGGTTGTGGCCACCGGTTCTCTCCTTGTCGGGACGCGGCCACCAGCCGGCGGCGCAGTGATCGGTTGTCCTTCGGTGGGCGATACTGGGTTCGAACCAGTGACCCCTCGCGTGTGAAGCGAGTGCTCTACCACTGAGCCAATCGCCCGAAGCCCTGAGAGTCTAGCGCAGCAGCGGACGCCCCCATCCGCGTGTCCCGTCTTCACCACGTGGGCGGCGCTACCGTACTTGCATGAGACTGCGCATCCTCGCCATCGTGGCAATTGCCGCTGCCGGAATCGGGCTCGCCTCGGCCCCCTCGCACGCCTTCGTCCAGCCGACCACGGGCATCAGTTTCACCTCGTCGACCCTCGCGAAGGTCGGTGCCGTCACCACCCTGAGCGTCGCGGTGAGCGCGTCCGACGGCGTCACGCAACCGGTCGGAGCCGTCGTCTTCCACAACTCGGACGGCGTCGTGATGGGCACCAGCGCGACCTCGCCGGGCACCACGCCCTCGAGCGCCGTCGCCAGCATCACGTGGGTGCCCACGGCTGCAAAGACGTACACGTTCGTCGCCACCTATGCTCCCGCGACCGGCACCCTCCTGGCCGGCTCCACGACGGGCGCACCCATCACCGTGACGGCCACTCCGTCGGGGCAGTTGGTCTCGATCGCCGCCCATCAGATGTACCTCGGCGTGCCGACAACGGTCACGGCGACCATCACGCCCTCGACGCTTCAGGGCTCGGTCGCGTTCACGGTCAACGGCTACGGCATCGGGCCGAGCATGCCCGTCGTCAACGGTGCCGCGTCGTTCACGTTCACTCCGGGCGCCGTCGGCTGGCAGCAGTACGGCGTCAGCTTCACCGCTACGAACGCCACCGCGAACGGTGCGGCCGCGCAGTGGGTCAACGTCCTGCCCGCGCAGGGCCCCAACCGGATCGCCCTTAGCCCGACGCCGACCACCATGGCGAACGGCACGTCGGTGGCCCTTACCGTCACGACCACGACGGGCGCCACAGCGACCACGTCGGCGACCGGTGGCTGCACCCTCACCGGCACCACGCTGACGGCGACCTCCGGCTCCGGCTCGTGCCTGGTCACCGCATCGTCTCCGAGTTCGGGCGGCTACCTGGGCATCACCTCCACCTGGAGCGTCACGCTCACTCCCGGCGTGCAGACGGCTACCGTCGCGGCACCCCCGTCCGGGCGCCTTGCCATCGGCCGCACGGTCACCCTGTCGACAGCGGGCACCCGCACGAATGCCGGCCAGCAGATCTCGTGGAAGGTCACCAGGGGCAAGGCCGCCTGCTCCGTGCGTACGACCGCCGCGGGGGCCGCTCGGCTGACCATGAACGCTGCGGGCACCTGCCGGGTTCGCGGCAGCGCACCGGCAGTGTCGGGCCAGTGGGGTGCGTACTCGGTGGGTCGTTCGTACCGCGCCGGATAGGGCCGCCTCGAGGCGCTCGTGATCGCTGATCATCGCATCTCGAGGGCTAGCGTGGAGCCACCTACCATCTGGAGGAGCCTCCATGCGTGACACCAGTCGCCTTCGTGGCGCAGCAGTTCGAGCGGCAGCGGCCTTGGCCATGGCGCTCGGCACGCTCGGCATCGCAGCAGCACCGTCCAACGCCGTCGGCGAATGCGCCATCGGCAACAACGTCAACGGTCCGATCGGTGTCACGCAGACCCTGTCCGTGGTCGACTGCAACAACATCGGCGTCGTCACCGTGACGTACTCGGGCAGCATCACCACCCAGCAGCTGCCCGTCTACCCGGGGCCAGGCGACAACGGTCTCGCCACCTGGGTCCCGAACGCTGTCGGCACCGCCACGCTGTCGATGGCAGGCACCCCCTACGCCACGTCCGTGATCTCCCAGGTGCCGACGACGAGCGTGGTCACCACGCCGAACACCGCGACGCTCGGGCAGGCCACCCAGATCAAGGTCATCGTCCAGGCCGCCAGCCCGAGCGCCTACACCCCGACGGGGCAGGTAGTGGTCCGCAACGTGAACGGTGCCGTCCTGCACACGATGGGCCTGACGGCGGGTCCGGGCCTCGGGCAGTCCTACGGCTACTACTGGTGGACGCCGACCGTGGCCGGCACGTACACGTTCCAGGCCACCTATAGCGGCGACGTGAACGCGACGTCGTCGACCTCTCCGCTCGACACGATCGTCGCCACCGCCAGCGGCAACACCATCGTGCTCAGCGCCCCCGCCACGATGACTCAGGGCGTGCCGGTCCAGTTGACCGCGACGGTCTACCCCGCCGGGGTGTCGGGCACGGTGGGGTTCACCATCAACGGCTCGCCGATCAGCGGTGCCATCCCGATCGTCAACGGCCAGTCCTCGCTGCTGTGGACTCCGAACGTCGTCGGCCAGGTCACCCTCGGTGCCAGCTACACGACGAATGCGGGTGGCTCGGGCTCGACGTCGGAGAAGGTCACCATCGTGGCGGGCCCGGTGTCGAAGGACGTCATCACGCTGACCCAGCCCGGCTACGGCACATGGGCGCCGAACGGCACCTACAGCCTCGGCAACGGCAGCAACTTCGCGTTCCAGGCCACGACCCTCTCGGGAGCGGCCGTCACGCTGAGCGAGAACGGCCCCTGCCAGGTCTCGGGACTGACGCTTGTCGTCGACACCGGCTCCGGCCAGTGCCAGCTGACCGCGTCGAGCAACGGCGGCGCGGGCTATGCGGCCGTCAGGCAGAACTACACCGTGAACACCGTTCCCGGACAGCAGTCGGCAAAGCTGGCCGCGCCGCAATCCGGGAACATCAACAAGGGCAAGACGATCACCCTCGAGAAGGCCAGCCAGGGCACGACCAATGCCGGCCAGCCCATCTCGTGGAAGATCACGGCCGGCAAGGGAAAGGTGTGCTCGCTGTCGTTCCCGAGCAACGGATCGGTCAAGCTGAAGATGAAGGCCAAGGGCACCTGCACCGTCAAGGCGACCGCGCCGGCTGTCCCGAATGCGTGGGCGAAGTTCCTCACCACCCGCACGTACCGGGGGGTCTAGCACGCATGTGAGGAGGGGTTCCCGCTGAGCGCGGGACCCCTCCTCTCGCGTTCGGCGGGTCCGCCACCACCGGCCCGATTTCCGAATAGCGTAGGGGTACCTACGATCGTGAGGAGTCCGACCATGCGTGACCTGAGCCGACTTCGCGGCATGCTGGCACGAGTGGCGGTGGTGACGGCACTGCTGGCCGGCGCCGTCGGCATCTCAGCCGCGCCCGCAAGTGCTGCGGCCTTCCTGAACGGGCCGAGCACCGCACTCATCTGGCAGCAGACGACCTACACCGTGAACAGCATCCCCGCGCCCGGAACCATCTGGCTGATCAACGGGAACACAGGCCAGTCGCTCGCCTCGGCCAGCGCCGGCATCGGCGCGATCACGGTGCCCCTGACGTTCGTCACACCGGCCGTCCCGACGAACATGGCGATCTACGCGCTCCTGCCGGACGGCTCGGTGACGAACACCATCCCGCTCTCCGTCACGGGCGTCACGACGACGACGACCATCGCCGCACCCAACACGGCGCGCCTGAACGCCCCCAACAACGTCGTCGTCAACGTGCAGTCGCAGAGTCCGAGCACCTACCTGCCGACCGGGACAGTGACCATCCGCGACGGCAACAACACGGTCATGACGACGCTCAACCTCACGCAGGGCGGCTCGACCAGCCTCGCAACCGCGACCTGGGTCTGGACGCCCACCCTCGTTGGCACGTTCATCTTCACCGCCACCTTCGCCCCTGCGCCCGGAACGTTCTCGGCCGCGTCCACGTCGGTCCCGGACTCGATCCTCGTCACGCCCTCGGGCTCCAACATCTCCCTGACGATGCCCCCGGCGGTCTTCGTGAACGTGCCGACCACCCTCACGGCGACGGTGTTCCCGACGACGACGCAGGGCTCGGCCGGCTTCACCGTCAACGGTGCCCCGATCAGCCCGTCCATCCCGCTGGTGAACGGGGTCGCCACGTTCAGCTGGACCCCGACGGTGCCCGGCCAGACGCTCGTCGGAGCCAACTTCACCGCCAACACCGGGCAGACCGGGGCCACGTCGAACGTCGTCAGCGTGGGAGCCACCACGCAGGTCGACGTCATCACGTTGGCCCAGCCGGGATTCGGCACGTGGGCACCCAACGCCACGTACACGCTCGGCAACGGGACCAGTTTCACGTTCACCGCGTCGACGCTGTCCGGCGCCCAGGTGACGCTCCGCAACTCGGGCCCGTGCAGCACAACGGGTCTGACGCTCAGCATCACCACCGGCTCGGGCCAGTGCAGCCTGGTGGCCTCGAGCCCGGGCGGCCACGGCATGGCACCGGTCAGCCAGGGCTACACGGTCACCATGGTGCCGGGGCAGCAGACTCCTCGTGCCCAGGTGCGGGCCTCAGGCAACGTCAACCGGGGCACGACGTTCACCCTCGCGACGCGGGCGAACAACGTCACCAACGCCGGCCAGCCCATGGCCTGGCGGGTCACCAGCGGCGGCAACCGGTGCCAGCTGCGGTACCCGTCCAACGGGTCGGTGCGGCTGCGAGCAGTGCGCAACGGCTCGTGCAACGTCCGAGCGACAGCGCCCGCGGTCGCCGGGCAGTGGAGCCGGCTCGTGCTCAATCGCACCTACCGCGTTCGGTAGTCGCTGACGCACGGATGAGCGGGGCCCCTGCCAACAGGCAGGGGCCCCGCTCATCTCGTCTCGTCCGCTCGCACCTAGGGGTCGACCCCCTGCGAGGCGCGCCTGCCGAAGGCCTCGCGCAACCGGAGGCCCTCGGGACCTGCCGCCGCCCACTCCCGGTCGTCGATCCGCACCACGGGGTGCACGTCGCGCGTCGACGAGGTGACGAACACCTCGTTCGCGGACCACAGGATCTCGAAGGGAAGCTCGCGCTCCACCGCGTCGAACCACTCGATCACCAGCGCGCGGGTGATGCCGGCCAGGCAGCCGCTCGACAGCGGTGGGGTCATGACGTCGCCATCCACGACGACGAACACGTTGGTCCCCGTCCCCTCGCAGAGCTCGCCACGCGTGTTGGCGAACACCGCCTCGGAGGCTCCCGCGGCGTGTGCGCGCTGCAGCGCGACGACGTTCTCGGCATACGAGGTTGACTTGACCCCGGCCACGGCCGAGCGCTCGTTGCGGGTCCACGGGACCGTCGCCAGCGTGGTGGTCTCCGGCCACGGCGAGGCGGTCGCGACGGCCACGACGAGGGTGGGCGTCGCGTCGCCGCGGTCGCTGCCCAGAGGAGCCGCGCCGGCGGTGTACGTGATGCGCAGCCGGGCCAGGGAGCCGGCCTGCTCCTTGTTCGCCGCCAGAACCGCAGCGATCGCCTCCCGGACGACCTCGCCGTCCGGCGGCTCGAGCCCCATGGCCCGGGCAGAGGAGTCGAGGCGACGCAGGTGACGTGTCAGCGCGAACGGACCGTCAGGGGTCACCTTGAGCGTCTCGAAGACACCGTCCGCAACCGTGAAGCCGTGGTCGAGAACGCTGACCCGCGCGGCCGACGCGTCGACCAGATCGCCACCGGATCGGTCGCCCACCCACAGCCTCATAGGCCCTCAGCCTGCCACGTGCCGGCCGCCACCTCGGTCAGGCGGGCCGCCTTGAGCTCGGTCTCCTGCCATTCGTCGAGGGCATCCGACCCCCAGGTGATCCCGGCCCCGGTGCCGAATCGCAGGCGGTCACCGTCGGTCCAGAAAGTCCTGATGGCCACGGCCAGCTCGGCGTGGCCCGTGTCGGCGTCGACCCAGCCGAACGCCCCGCAGTAGATGTCGCGCGGCTGCGTCTCGACCGCTTCGATGAGCCCGAGCGCCGCCAGTTTGGGTGCGCCCGTGACCGAACCGGGGGGGAAGGTCGCGTTGAGCAGATCCGGCCAGCCGACCATGGCGCCGAGCGTCCCCTCCACGTACGAGACGAGGTGCACCAGGCCGGGATGCTCCTGGAGCTCCAGGAGGCGAGGCACGTGCACCGAGCCCGGGACGCTGACCCGAGAGATGTCATTGCGGACCAGGTCGACGATCATGACGTTCTCCGCCACGTCCTTCTCGGTCAGGTCGGCCGCCGTGCGTCCGGTGCCCTTGATCGGTCCCGAGCACACGCGACGCCCCTGCGCTCCGGGGGTCACCTCGAGGAACAGCTCCGGACTGGCGCTCGCGATCCCGATGCCCTGGTCGGGCAGGCGCAGGAATCCGCCGTAGGGGGCGGGATTGCCGGCATCCAGGAGCTCGAACAGCGCACCGACGTCGGCCCGGTCCGGATCGGGCAGCGGCGCCGACATCACCCTGCAGACATTTGCCTGGTAGACGTCTCCGCGCTCGATCGCCGACCGGATAACCTCGACGGCCGCGATGTAGGACGGCGCGTCCAGCGAGGTCTGCCAGGCCCCCAGTCCCGGACCGGTCCAGGCGCCGAGGTCGCCGGAGCGGCGGTCCGCGGTCCACGACGAGAACCTGGCGAAGACCGGATCGCCGGCATATGGCACGGCCACGGCCCACCGACCCGCCGTGTCGAGGCAGTGCGGGTCCGAGGTGACCTCGACGAGGTCGCGCGCCCACAGCCCACCGACTCGGGCCAACCCCGCACTCGACACTGGCCCATCATGTCGGGTCCGGACCGTGCAGACAGGCTGATCCTGCCCTGATTGGGAGACCGGGCACTCGGTCGGATATGGTTCTGACTCGATCGAGAGATCGTGCGGACGTAGCGCAGCTGGTAGCGCATCACCTTGCCAAGGTGAGGGTCGCGGGTTCGAATCCCGTCGTCCGCTCGGAAACGTCGGGAGCCGGTAGGCGCCCGCTGCGACCTGGTGGAGTGGCCGAGAGGCGAGGCAACGGCCTGCAAAGCCGTGTACACGGGTTCAAATCCCGTCTCCACCTCCAAAGCACCGCACGATCGGTGCCAGACTGTGGTCATGGCAACCACACCTTCGAAGCCGAGTTCTTCCGAGCCCGACGAGTCACGGGAGAAATTCCTCGCCGCACTGGAGGCCAAGAAGCATCGCTCCGGACATGGCGGCTCCGCCCCGGACGCGGCCGGCGGCCCGGTCAAGGACCACTCCAGCCGATCCGGCGGCAAGCGCGAGTTCCGTCGCAAGAGCGGTGGCTGACCGGGGATCCCTGACGCGCCGCGCCCCTCGGGGTCGGTCAGCCGTGGCAGGATCGGCGCATGCGAGCCCCATGGCGAAGCGCCTACGTGCGGCTTGCCACGCTGACCGCCCTGGCTTCGGTCCTCGCCTACGTCCTCGCGGACGCCCTGCCCTTCGCCGACCCGATCCCGGCGGCCATCACGGCCGCCGTCGCAACTCGGGCGACCTTCCATCACGCGGCCAAGGAGACCGTCTTCCAGACGCTGGGCGCCCTGCTCGGCGCCGCCATCGCGCTCGCCATCGTCTCGGTCATCGGGACCGGCGCCGTGGTGATCTTCCTGCTCGTGCTGCTGTGCTTCGCGCTGGCACGTCTCCTGCACCTCGCCTCCCCTGACGAGTCGCCCTTCGTCGCCGCCAGCATGGCCGTCACGGTGATCCTCGTGGTCGGAACGCACTTCACGACGGAACTCGCCGTCGAGCGGTTCGCCGGGGTCACGGTCGGCGCGCTGTGCGCACTCGCCGCCTCGTCGCTGGCGACTCCCACGCGCGACACCAGGCTCCTGAGACTCGACATCGATCGCCTTCAGAACGACCTCTCCGCCCTCCTCGCCGAGGTGGCCCGCGGGCTGCGACTGACCCCCTCTGCCGACCAGGCACGCGGGTGGCGCGACACGGCGGTCGAGCTCCGCAACCGCACGATCGGGCTCGCGGCCCGATTCGTCGACCTGTCCAAGCACACCCGGTGGAGTCCGCGGATCGATCCCGAGGACCTGACGCTCCTCAAGCAGAGCCTCGACGCGAACAGCGTCATGTCCGCCCGCATCCTGTCGATCACGTCGGACCTGGCGGCCGCCGCGCCGGGCGGTCGCAGCGCGGACCGGATCCCGCAGGCCGCCCTGTCCCCACTAGCCGACCTGATCGCGATGGCAGCCGACAACATCGCCGCGGAGGACCCCACGACCTCGCTCGGTCGCACCCAGGCGCACGAGGCCGTCCGACTGGCGGATCAGACCGACCAGATCGCCCTGATCGGCGGCATCGTGTCGAGCATCAATCGCATCAACCAGGCGAGTTCCGACGCGGCCGAGGCAGATGATGAGGAGTACCACGCGCCCACCTAGGCGCGTGCGCACAACGGGCCGTGATGCCACCGGAGGGACCGCCCATGGACGAGCCCGTCGAGATCGCCTCCGGCGTGTGGTGGGTCGGGGCGCGGCTGGCGAACGACGCCTTCCAGTGCCACGCGTACCTCATCGAGAACGCCGATGAGAGCATCCTCATCGACCCGGGGTCGCCGCTGACGATCGACGCCACGCTCGAGAAGGTGGCGTCCATCGTCGACCTCGACGCGATCCGTTACCTGGTCTGCCATCACCCGGACCCCGACATCGCCGCGAGCCTGCCCTACCTGTCCTCCCGGCTGACGCGCCCGGAAGTCAAGGTCGTGACCGAGTGGCGCGCGAAGGCACTGCTGCGCCACTACGGGCATCGCTTCGACTACTACCTGGTCGAGGAGCACGACTGGGCGCTGCCGCTGACCGACGACCGGTCGCTGGAGTTCCAGCTGACGCCGTACCTGCACTTCCCCGGTGCGATGGTGTCGTTCGACACGCAATCAGCCACGCTCTTCTCGTCGGATCTGTTCGGCGGCTTCGTGCCCGACTCCGCGGTCCTGGTCTCGGATGACCTCGACTACATCATCGACAGCGCCCGCCCCTTCCACCAGCACTACATGCCATCGACCGAACTGCTCACCGCGGGCCTGAACCGCATCCAGCACCGCTGGCCCGGCATCGCTCGGATCGCGCCCCAGCACGGGCACATCATCGCCGGTCCCATCGTCGGGGCCGCGTTCGCCGCGCTCAAGGGCATCGACTGCGGTGTCTTCGCCCTGGCCGACGCCGACGTGGACCTCAAGCGGCTCCTGCGGATATCCGAGGCACGGACTCGGCTGACAGAGGCGCTCCTCACCCTTGCGGATCCCGGAGCCCTGGCCACTGCCATGAACGTGATCCTGGCCAGCACGCACGAGGTGCAGGGCTGCGGGATCTTCATCGAACTGCCGGACGAGGGGTGGACCATGTGGGGCCATGGGCAGGGGCGACCCGTCCGGCGCAGGCCCAACCCGACGTGGCCCACCGTGCCCCTGCCCGGTGCCCCTGCGGCCGTGCTGTCGTTCCACACTCGTGACGACGAGCATCCGGACGAGGACCTCATGCGAATGCTCCAGGAGATGGCTCGCGCGGTCCGGCCGGCACTGGACCAGTTCCTCGACAAGCGCCGGGAGCAGCGCCGCGCCACGGACGCGCGGGTCGCTGCCCTGACCGACCCGCTGACCGGCCTCGGCAACCGGCGCGCGCTCGAGGAGCGCACGCCCGTGGGCGACTACTCCCTGGTGTCCCTGGACCTCGACCACTTCAAGGAGGTGAACGACACCCTCGGCCACGCCGCCGGAGACGAGGTCCTCGCTCGGGTCGCCGATGTGCTGCGCACCTCCGTCCGCGACGAGGACTCGGCGTTCCGCCTCGGCGGCGAGGAGTTCCTGGTCTGCCTGCCGAGCACGCCCCTCGAGACGGCCACGGCGGTGGCCGAGCGGATCCGGGTCACGGTCCGAGAACTCGACCTCGACGACGTGGCACCGGGTGGGCGCATCACCGTCAGCGTTGGCGTCAGCGACACGCGCGGCGCAGCCCGACCCGACTTCCCGGACGTGCTGGCCATCGCCGACGCGGCCCTCTACGAGTCGAAGCTCGCAGGCCGGGACCGCACCACCTCCCGGCCGGGACCGGTCCACGCCCTCGGATAGTGCAGGGGTGGGTCAGGATGGTCGACGACGTCAGTGTAGGCTTGCGCAGGCACTTTGCAGGACGATGAAAAGCCGTTGCACCGCAGTGGCTTTCCATCAGGAACGACAGCTCGATCCACCCAGCAGGGCGATTGGCGCAGGGGCTAGCGCGCTTCCTTGACACGGAAGAGGTCACAGGTTCGATTCCTGTATCGCCCACCGACACGTCCCCCACTGATGGGAAAGCCCGGCACATCCCTTGACCTCCGCCGCTCCATCGACGCCCGCGGCCTCAACCGCTGGTCGAGCAGTCAGCCCGGCACGCTCCCTTCCATCCGCCTCGTCCTGACCCGGCGCACGACTCCGGTCGTGACGATCCAGGCCGCGTATGCCATCAGGACGTAGACCGGCACGTCGATCAGCCCGCGAAGCCGGTCCGCCTCCGAGTGAACGGGCTCGGGCACGTCAGGCGGCCAGTAGCGGTTCGAGAGGAACACGGGTATCGCCGTCAGGACCCAGAACACGAGGAACCACGAGTAGCGCCGGAATCGCTGCAGCGTGCCTCGCCATCCGAAGTGGCGAACGATGATCGCCATCGTCGCGAGGATCAGCACCACGAAGCGCCAGCCCGAGAAGACCCAGTCCAGCGGCTTCGACAGCGGGAACGCGAAGTCGAACGCGTTGTACCACTGGACGTAGATCGAGCGGAACATCGTCGGGACAGTGATCGTAAGGCTCCGGGCCGCCCGGACCATCGCCTCGCCGGGATGACGCAGGACGAAGTCGTCAGCAGCCATGCCCAGTCGGTAGTTGTCCTTCAGGGTCTCCTGGGTGTTCCAGCCACTCGACAGTCTGACGGCGTTGGCGTTGATGTTGTCCGGATACGCGTCGGGCACCGACACCTCGAGCGGGTTGATCCACAGCGCACCGGCTCGGTTGAAGCCGGTGTGCGTCGACACGTCGAACGTCGAGTACATGACGTACGCCCGCGTGGGCCACGCCCCGATGAGCAGCACCAGCAGGACGTTGACGACCAGCGCCCACCACCGACGGGGGCGCCCCAGGAGATAGAAGGAGATCCCCGCGACAATCAGGACGACGTAGACATGTACCTGGACGACGTTCCGTGTCATCGACGCGACGAGCAGTGCGGCAAGGAAGCCGAAGGCATACCGGTTGCGCCGAGTCCGGCAGAACCGGTAGAGGAGGTAGAAGGCGACAGCCATGGCCGCGATGGCGAGGCCGGTCTGATTCAGCAGGGTCAGGTAGGAGATCGACGCGGGGACGATGACCCACAGCCCGGCACCGGCGAGGCCCCACCACCCGCTCCGGGTGAGATCGCGCACCCACAGGTACACGACCATCGCGACGAGGCCGAACAGCGCCGCGTTCATCAGGTACAGGCGGAAGTCGACGGCCACCGCTGAGGGGGCGCCTCCGGAGGCGATCTCCGGCTGCATCAGCAGATAGCGGATGGCGTCGTACAGGGGCGGATAGATGTGCATCAGCCACAGCGTCGAGGGTCCGTAGGACCACATCTCATGCAGGCGAATCGTCTGCCATGCGGTGTCAGAACTGTCATCGCGGAGCTTGAAGCCATCGGTGACCAGCTCCGGATGGGCTGCGGCCACCCACAGGACGGCGATCCACAGCAGGGATGAGGCGGCGGCCCACACCGCGATCGGGGCCATCCAGCCCGGACGTCGGTCGAATGCTCGCCGGACCCCGGCCACGTCAGCTCCCTCCCCGGTCAGACGTGGCGCGCGATCATCGCGATCACGTTCCCACCGTCGTCGAGAAGCATGGCCAGGGGCTACTTGTGCGCCGCCGCGTATGCCTTTCTGAGGTCAGCCGGCAACGGTCCGCGGTCCCTCACGGTCCATCCGTGCTCGCGGCCCCACGCGCGGATCGTCGATCCGTCGCCGCCTGGGCGTGCCGCACCGCTGGTGGCCCCGCCGGGTCGCGGGGTCGAGCGCGCAGCGGGGCGACGGATCGGTCGGGAAGCGTCGGCGAAGGGCCGGATCGCCCGGTCATACGCGTCGAGGTGATCGCCGCAGAGGTCCACCTCGCTCGTCTCGATCACGACGGTCCGCACTGCGGGAGCGTCGCACAGGTCGCACGTCCATTGCTCGATCACCACGGTGGTCCTGGCCATGGGTGCAGTATGCAACGACGGCGCGTCGAGGTCAGCCGGTACTGCTCTTCCGGAACAGCGCGGCGGTGATGGCCACGAGGACGGTGGCGATGAACACCTGCGTGATGAGGACGAGGAGCCAGGACTCCTTGAAGCCGAGCGCCTCGGCGACGAAGATGCCCGCAAAGGCGCCGATGATGCCGATGATGATCGTGACGATGCAGCCGATCGGCTGCAGGCTGGGCACGAGGATGCGCGCGATCAAGCCGATGATGATGCCGGCGAACAGGGCGCTGATGATGCCTGTGGGGTCCATGCCGTCAGCCAACCATCGCCTGGCCGTCGCGGGCAAGCGCGACAAGCCGGGAGACGGCGCGAAAGTACTTCTTCCGGTAGCCGCCGCGAAGCATGTCCGCGGCGAAGAGCTGGTCGACGGGCACGCCGCTGGCCACCACCGGAACGTCCCGGTCGTACAGGCGATCGACGAGGACGACGAGGCGAAGGGCGGCCGCCTGGTCGGTGACCGTTCGGACCCCGGTGAGCCCCACGAGCGGGATGCCGTCGACAAGCGCGCCGTAGCGCGACGGATGGATCGTCTTGAGGTGGGTCTTCAGGGCGGGAAACCGGTCGAGCACGGCGCCGGGAACGCGAGCCACCGTGCTGCGCACCTCCTCGTCCGTCGACGGCACGGGCGCCGCCGGAAGGCCGCGGTGACGGTAGTCCTCGCCGTCGATCCGCAGCACGTCGAAGTGGGCGGACAGTCCCTGGATCTCGCGCAGGAAGTCGTCGGCGGCGAATCGTCCCTCCCCCAGCTTGTCCGGCAGCGTGTTCGACGTGGCTGCGATCCGGACGCCCGCTGACACCAGTTCGCCCACGAGCGTCGACATCAGGACGGTGTCCCCGGGATCGTCCAGCTCGAATTCGTCGATGCACACCAGTCGTTTCGCGCTCAGTGCCGCCACGGCAGTACGGAAGCCCAGTGCCCCCACGAGGTTCGTGTACTCGACGAATGTCCCATAGGTCTTGGGACCGGGCACGGCATGCCACAGCGACGCGAGCAGGTGCGTCTTGCCGACGCCGAATCCGCCGTCCAGGTAGACGCCCGACCGCCCCTCGGGCGGCGCGGGACGTCGGAAGAGGATCCGACGCGGGGTCTCCGGTTCCGCGACGCGGGCGGCGAAGGCACCGAGTGCCGCCACCGCCGCCGACTGCGTCGGCTCGGCGGGGTCCGGCAGGTAGCTCGCGAAGCGCACCTGGCCGAAGTGGGGCGGTGGGACGAACTCCTCGACCAGCGCGTCGACCGTCACGACGGGATGGCGCGCGGTGAGCGACTCTGGCACGTCCGCGAGCCTATTCGTGCGACGATCGCGTCGTGCGCCGCATCCTCCCGGACCCGCAGCAGAGCCTCTCCGACGACGAGCTCCGGGTTGCCTACGGCTTCCCCGCGCAGCGTCCCTGGGTTCGCGGCAGCATGGTGTCGACGCTGGACGGAGCCATGCGCGGCATCGACGGCCATTCGGGATCGATCTCGTCGGCCGCAGACAAGCGCGTCTTCAACATCCTGCGGATGACCGCCGACGTCATCCTCGTCGGCGCCGGCACGGTGCGCGACGAGGGCTACCGGCCGTCCAGGCGGCCGATCGCGGTCGTGACGTCGCGACTCGACCTTCCGCTGTCCCTGCCACTGCTGTCCGAGCGTACGGACCAGACCCCCACCACGCTCGTCTTCACGACCGCCGCGGCGGCTGCCGGCGCCCCGCCCGGACTGGCCGCGGTCGCCGAGGTCGTCGCCTGCGGACGCGACTCCGTCGACCTCGGGTGCGTCGTCGCCACCCTCGCCGAGCGTGGACTCGGTGCCATCCACTGCGAGGGCGGCCCCCGGCTGCTCGGCTCGCTTGCCGCCGCCGGCCTGCTCGACGAGGTGCTGCTGACGCTGACACCGCTCCTGCTGGGCGGTCCCGAGCACATCGTCAGCGTCCCCGACGGCCTCGGCGTGGGCCGCATGAGAGCCACGCAGGTGCTCGAGGAGGACGGCAGCGTGTTCGTCCGAGCGAGGAGGTCGTGATGCTGCAGCCCCCCATCGAGCCGATGCTCGCCAAGCCAGTCGGAAGCGGGCCACCGCAGGCAGCGCCCGACGTCTGCTTCGAGCCCAAGTGGGACGGCTTTCGATGCCTGGTGTTCCGGAGCGACGCCGGGGTCGTGCTCCAGGGCCGCGGCCGCTCGCGTGCGTCGGCCGACGAGATCGTCGATCTCGCCTACGCCTTCCCCGAACTGGTCGCGGCGGCGCAGCTCCAACTGGCCCCCGGCACGGTCATCGACGGAGAGATCGTGGTCGTGCTCGAGGGGCGCCTCGACTTCACAGCCCTGTCCTCCCGCCTGCGACCGCGGTCCGAGGCGGGGGGATCCAACATCGCGCGGCTCTCGCAGGCGCTGCCCGCCGTGTTCCTGGCCTTCGACGTGCTGTGGTCGGGATCCGACGTCCGCGACCGGCCGTTCTCGGAGCGACGACGACTCCTCGCCGAGGTCGCGGCCGGCTGGGCATCGCCCTTCCTGCTGACGCCCAACACGCAGGACGCCGACGTCGCGGCACGCTGGTTCACCGACTTCGAGGCAGCCGGCGTCGACGGCCTGATCGTCAAGCCCATGGGGGATCCGTACTCCCCCGGCAAGCGAACCCAGGGGAAGATCAAGCACCAGCGGACCGCGGATGTCGTCGTCGCGGGCTGGCGACCGCACGCGAAGCCCGGATCCGACGGGTCCGCTGTCGTGGGCAGCCTGCTCCTCGGCGTCCACGACCGGTCAGGTGCCCTGCACTACGTGGGCGCCGCCTCGGCGTTCACGGCCACGGTTCGCGCCGAACTGGTCGAGTTGCTCGCGCCGCTGGCCGTCGCCGACGGCGACCCGCACCCGTGGCGCGGGGAGACGTCGGCCCGCGTTCCCGGCGAGGCGAATCGCTGGAAGAAGGAGCAGGCCTGGACCGCCCTGCAGCCGATCCGCGTGGCGGAGGTCTCGTACGACCAGCTCGAGGGGAACCGCTTCCGTCATGTCGCCGGATTCGTCCGATGGCGTCCGGACCGGGATGCCGCCTCGTGCCTCGATGACCAGTTCGAAGAGCCAGCGGTCGCGCGGATCGAGGACCTGATCGAGTGACCCGCCTATGTGCGCCGCGTCGTGTCACGACTGGGCTGCACGCGACTCGGCTCCCCGGGCATCTTCGGGGTGTTTGCCAATTGAGTGCTGTGCCATCCCCCGTATTGGGCGTACTCGAAGGAAGCGTTATCCGTCAAGATATCGCGCGAGTTACGGGAGGTGTCGCCCGATATCTGGGACGCAACCAGCACACCTGATCAGCATGCGCAGGCGTAACGGGGATCGCATTACTCAACGTCCTCCCTTGGGTGCTGCCAAGAGAAATAGGGTGGGCGAAGTGCGGCTCTACCGTGGCCTGTCGCAGGGGAGGAGGACACCGTGCCGGACACTGCCGCGTCCCTCGTCTCGCTGCGGGAGATCACCGACGACAACCAGACGGCCGTCGAAGCGCTCGCCGTAAGCGACGAGCAGACCCACTACGTCGCCAGCGTCACCACGTCGCTGCGCGACGCCGCGGAGAATCCGCACGCGAACCCCTGGTATCGGGCGGTCTATGCGTATGACGAGCCGGTCGGGTTCGTGATGATCTCCGACGGCATCACGGTGGCCGACCCCTCGTTCCTCGGCCCGTACTACCTGTGGCGGCTGCTGATCGACCACCGCTTCCAGCGGCGGGGGTACGGCACGGCCGCGCTGGACCTGGTGGTCGAGCACGTGCGCACCCGTCCCGACGCCCGAGTGCTGCTCACCTCGCACGTTGTCGGCCCTCGGTCACCCGTCGACTTCTACCTGCGCTACGGATTCCGACTGACCGGCGAGATTCACGAGGACGAGCCCATCCTCGAGCTCGAGCTCGATCGGACCTGACCTGTGAGGGACGCAAGCCATGCCGAGCGAGTTCACCGACCAGGAGGCCCGCGCCGTGGGCATCACCTAGATGTCAGCCCCCGATGACAGACCGGCAGCCCCTGCCCCCGACAGGGGCCGCCGGTGTCACCAGTGGCATCGGCTAATCCAGTGGGTACTCACGCAGGAACTGGGAGACTCGTCCGACGGGGTCATCGGTCGAAGGCATCGTCAGGTACTCAATCATCCGCTGCAACACCACGGGCCGGTCTTCGACCTGACCGAGCGTCACGTTGCAGGCGTGACAAAGCAAGCCGCGCACTTCACCGGTCGCGTGGTCGTGGTCGATGTGCGGAGTCCTCTTGCGACTCTCTCTTGTCGCCCGTCGCGGGAGAACTCCCGTCTGGTGAGTAAGCGCTGTGCAGATCAGTGGAAATGGACTAGTGCTCAAGTATCATTGGTATCAATACGCTTTCGGCTCGGCTGGACCCGCGGCGGCTCCCCGGGCATCTTCGGGAAGTCCGGCGGATACGGCAGTTCCGGAAGGCCAGCCGCGACGCCGGCCTCCCAGGCCTCCAGCGCCGGTCCGAGATCGACGGCGGACTGCGTCATTCCGGCCCAGGGGTCGACGCCCGAGGCGACCCGCTCCGGAACCGACCGGATGGTGTGGTCCCCTGGCCGGCAGTCAGCGAGCTCGGACCATTCCAGCGGCGTCGAGACCGTGGCCCCGGGTCGAGCGCGAAGCGAGTACGCCGACGCCATCACGCGATCCTGCGCGTTCTGGTTGAAATCGATGAACACGCGTCCGCCGCGTTCCTCCTTCCACCACGACATCGTCACGAGCTCCGGGAGCTCGCGCTCCACGGCCCGGCCGATGGCGATGGCCGCGTGGCGAACGTCGACGAACGTGTGGCGCGGCGCGATCGGAACGAAGACGTGCAGCCCCCGGCTGCCGCTGGTCTTGACATAGGCCGGCCAGCCCCACGCGGACACCTGGTCTCGGCACGCCTCGGCGACGGTCACGACATCCTGGAACGAGGCGCCCTCGGGCGGATCGAGGTCGATTCGGAGCTGGTCCGGATGGGACACGTCCGGCCGGGTGACCGGCCACGCGTGGAACGTCAGCGTGCTCATCTGAACCGCCCAGGCGATCGACGCCCTCGTGGTGGGGCACAGCAGCCGGCCCGGTCGACCGCTCGGGAAGCGGACCTCGACGCCCTCGACGAACACCGGGACCTTGCTCGGCAGGTGCTTCTGGTAGAAGTGCTCGGCCCCCGGGAGCACGCCGTCGGGCCACCGTTCCAGTGCTGAAGGGCGGCCCCCGATCTGCTCGAGCAACCGCTCGCCGACCGCCAGGTAGTAGTCGAAGACCTCGCGCTTGGAGACGCCGGGGAAGACCGGTTTGTCGGGACTCGACAGCCGCACCTCATCGCCGTCGACCGGCACGACGATCGGCGCTCCGTGCTTGGTCGAGGCCACGCCCGCAGGCTACTCGGCGATAATGCGGTGAGGAACCCCTTGGGAGGCCGAATGGGAACGCGACTGTCGAAGGCCAGCACGGCCGGACTGGCCACCCTGCTCCTCGTGGCCATGTCGATGACGCCGGCGTGTGCTGCCACCCCTGAGTCCGCGGGCGGCGTGACCATGGCGCCCGGCGCCGTACGCGTGACCGACGTCATCGCGACCGATCTCGACACACCTTGGGGTCTGGCGTTCCTCCCGGACGGCTCGGCGCTCGTCAGCGAGCGCGACAGCGCCCTCGTCAAGCGCATCCCGGCCCGCGGCGGCAGCGCAAGGACCGTCGGGCGCGTGAAGGGAGTGGTGCCCAACGGCGAGGCCGGGCTGCTCGGCATCGCCGTGCCGCCCGGACCGAATCCGACCTTCATCTACGCGTACTTCACGACGGCTACCGACAACCGCATCACGCGGATCGCTTGGGACGGCGTCCGCCTGGGCCGACAGTCCGCCATCCTCACCGGCATCCCCCGCAACAGCTACCACGACGGGGGCCGGCTGCTCGCCGCTGCGGACGGGACCCTCTTCGCATCGACCGGCGATGCGGGCATCCCGTCGCTCGCGCAGGACCGCCGGAGCCTGGCCGGCAAGGTCCTGCACATCACGTCGACCGGTGCGCCCGCGGCCGGCAACCCGTTCGCGCGCTCGCCGGTCTACACGCTGGGGCACCGAAACGTCCAGGGGCTCGCGTTCGACAGCCAGGGCCGCGTGTGGGCCAGCGAATTCGGCCAGAACGATGCGGACGAGCTGAATCTGCTGCGGCCCGGGCGCAACTACGGCTGGCCCGTGCACGAGGGCACGGCCGGCGACAGTCGATACGTCGATCCGTATGTGCAGTGGTCGCCGACGTCGACCGCGTCACCCAGCGGCATCGCGATCCTCGACGACGTCGCGTACGTCGCCAGCCTCCGCGGTGAGGTGCTCTATCGCGTGGTCCTCGGACGGGGGACGACCGGTCGCGCCGCCCGGGTGCGCATCGGGGACCTCGGGAGGCTCCGCAACGTGGCGGTGGCCCCGGACGGCTCCCTGTGGCTGGTCACCGGCAACACCGACGGCCGGGGCTCACCGCGCAGAAACGACGACCGGATCCTGCGCCTGTCCGTGACGTGAACGCCCAGTAAGGTCGGCTCCGTGTCTACCGTCGCGCTGGTCTTCTGGATGTTCGCCCTGGTCCTGTTCATCTTCGGAGTCGTCTTCGTCATCCTCGGGATGAACAGCGAGCGCGGCTACTGGTCTCAGCGCGACCCACGGGGCGACGCGCGGGCCGATGCGACCAGTCTCGGCGCCATCGTGCTTCACGCCGGCCACTACGCGACCGGCGAGTACCGCGCCCCCCTGCGCGTCACGGCGATCGGCGTACTGCTGTGGTACGTGGCCGTCGGCTTCGCCGTGATCGCGGCCATCGCCACGGTGACGACCTAGCCCACCCCGGTGCACGCAAGCCAGGGAAGGTGGAGCGTCTACGCCTGCGTCGTCGTCGCCTGGGTTGCCGCGCGGGGGATCGCCATCGTGTCGACGTCACTCACGCCGTGGATGCTCAACGACCTTGTGGTGTACCAGTCGTGGCTCCCGTCCCTTCGCGGGATGGCCTTCCCGGCCGACGACCCGACGTGGCAGTACCCGCCGGGAGCGGCCCTGGTCTTCCTCTCCGCCGATCGCCTGCCCGGGGACTTCGACTGGGCGTTCACCCTCGTGATCCTCGCGATTGATGCGGCGATCCTGGCTGCCCTGATGGTCGCCCATTGGCGACGACCGGACGCCTCCTGGCGGGGCCTGTGGCTCTGGGCGTTCGCAGGGCTCGTCGTCGGCCCCATCATGATGGTCCGCTTCGACCTGGTGCCGACCCTGTTCGCGGTGCTCAGCGTGCTCCTGGTGGGTCGACCGGCACTGTCCGGCATCAGCGCGGGCCTGGGCCTCATGGTCAAGCTGTGGCCGGGCCTCATGCTGCTCGCACTGCCGCGTCGCGGGCTGGGCCGGGGCGTCGTGTCGACGATCGCGACCGTTATCGTCCTCGTGACGCTCTTCGGCATGCTGTTCGACGCCAGCCTGTCGTTCATCGGCAACCAGCGCTCACGAGGGCTCCAGGTCGAGTCCGTCGGCGCCCTTCCCTACATCGTCTACTCGTGGTTCGTCGACGGCGTCTCCTTCGGTCTGGAGTACGGCTCGATCCAGGTCCTGATGAACGGCACCGAGGCCGTCGGTGCCGCGGTGACGCTCGCCGGCGTGCTCCTGCTCGCTCTGGTCGCCTGGTGGCGGCTGTCCGGGCGGATCGAGTCGGCTCAGCCCGGCGACGTGGCCCTGACCGTGATGCTCGTCAGCGTCGCCACGAGCCGCGTCTACTCCCCCCAGTTCAACGTGTGGCTCGTCGGACTGGCGTCCGTGGCCCTCATCACCCGCGCCAGCCGGCTCGGGTCGGTGGCGATGCTCGTGATCGTCGTGTCGGTCCTCACCCAGGTCGTGTATCCGTGGTCGGCGACGGAGCTGGTCACCGGCGACATACGCGGCGTCGGCGCGCAGGCGCTGCGCATCGTCGGCCTGCTGACCGCAACGGGCATCGCCCTGTGGCGCATCCGCCCGCAGCCCCGACACCGGGACGTGGCCGCGTCCCTGGCCGCGGACGCGGACGCCTAGCGTTCACGCGCCGGCGCGTCGACCAGCTCAGCGCAGCGCCCACAGCGCGACGGCCGAGGCCGCGGCGACGTTCAGCGAGTCGACGCCACCCGACATGGGGATGCGAACCACGATGTCGGCCGATGCAATCGTCATGGCCGACAGCCCATCCCCCTCCGCACCCAGCACCAGGGCAATCCGCTCGGGTGCGTCGCGCGCCAGGTCATCGAGGCTGACCGCCTCGTGACCGAGCGCCAGGGCGGCTGTCACAAAGCCGGCGGACCGGAGCTGCGCGAGGCCCACGCCCCAGTCGCCCATGCGGGTCCACGGCACCTGGAAGACCGTGCCCATCGACACGCGGACACTGCGGCGGTAGAGCGGATCCGCACAGCGTTCGGACACGAGCACGGCGTCCGCCCCCAGCGCCGCCGCGGACCGGAAGATCGCGCCGACATTGGTGTGATCGACGATGTCCTCGAGCAGGACGATCCGGCGCCGGGCAGAACCCGGGCGGCCGCGGTCCAGCACCTCGCCTATCGACGGCAGGGGCGGCCGATGCATGGCGGCAAGAGCGCCACGGTGCACATTGAAGCCGGTGACCGCACGCAGTACGTCCGGCTCCGCAATGTAGACCGGCACGTCCCCGCCCGGCCCTGCATTGACCCGGTCGATGACGTCGTCAAGGCCCGCGAGCCAGCGCTCCGACATGAGCAGCGAACGGGGCCGGTGACCCGCCTCTATCGCACGTCGGATGACCTCGGCGCTCTCGGCGATGTAGAGGCCCTTCGCCGGCTCATGCTTCGCCCGCAGGACCACGTCGGTCAGGCGCGCGTAGTCGTCGAGGCGGGTGTCCCCCGGATCGACGATGCGTACGACCGGCATGGGGTGATCCTCTCAGCAGCCGCAGGAGCCCGGCCGCCTGCCCTTCCGCGGGAACGCCCCGCGATGCACACTGATCGTGGAGGCGCGTTATGACGCAGGACTGGGCCGACCGGGTGCGGACAGCGATCGCCATCGGTGACGAGGCGTCCCTGCGCGACCTCTATGCGATCGCCGTCTCGAGCGAGGGCGCTGAGCAGGCGTCACGCGAATGGCTGGCCCTCGCCTCGGGGTATGACGCCTCCGCCCACACGGGCTGATCGCCCGGGGGGTGCGCTGCGGTCTCCCCACCGCCGACCCACGCCCTCAGCGGCTCGCCCAGGTCGTGCGGTCGAGGCGGTGGACGAGACACGAGTCCGAGCCGAAGGACTGAACGCCCACGACCTCGAATCCGAGCCGCTGGTAGAACCGATGCGCCCGGACGTTGGACTCGAGGGGGTCGATCAGCACGGCCGTGACGTCCGCTGGCGCGAAGCACCGCTCCAGCGCCATCGTCATCATCGCGGTGCCGTGGCCCCGACCGAGATCGGACTCCTCCCCGATCCAGATGTCGATCGCCCGGAGCCCGGGGTCGACGTCGCCCCAGTAGTGGGTGGCCTCGAGCAGCGGATCGATGATCTGGACCACGCCGATAGGCCGTTCGTCCTGCTCGGCGATGAGGATCTCGTACCAGTCCGACTGGGCGTCGATCTCGCTCGACCAGTCGTTCGCGTCGTCGTCGCCCGTGCACGCGACCACGTGCGGCTTGGTGTCCCAGTAGGACAGCAGCGGCACGTCCGCCGGCACGGCCACGCGGAACTGCACCGACTCACTATGTCAGCGCCTGCCACGGACGTCGAGGGCCACCGTCACAGGCCCGCTCCTGGCGGCGCGACCCTTGACCCCACCCATTCCCGTGAGCATCCTGTGGTCATGGCAGCGCTCCACCCTGCGCCTACTGTCGCCGAGATCGTGGCCCTCGCCACCCGGTCCGAGCCCCTGGTCGATGCCGTCAGCCCCGGGTACTCCGGCGCTCGGCTGGAGCGCCTGACGCTGGAGGACGGGCGTGCCTACATCCTCAAGCGAGCGACGAGCGCGAGCGACCTCGCCATGGCGGCCACCTCCGACCCGGGACGCGCATACCTGTTCCTCGCCGAGGGGATCTACGACCGCCTCCCCGCCTCCGTCGATGCGACCGTGCTTGCCGTCGACCGGGTTGGCGACGAGTGGCGGATGCTCATGGAGGATGTCTCCGGGCACCTCCTGCCTGACGACACCTCGATCTCGCGAGCGGACAGCGGACGCATCCTTGCCGCCATGCGCGACCTTCACGCCGCCTTCGCCGGCGAGGTCTCGCCGCTGCTCTGCCCGCTGGAGGCGCATGTGGGCCTGTTCTCGCCCGCATCGATGTCACGCTTCACGGACTGGGACAATCCATTGCCCAGGCATGCCTTGGATGCCTGGCAGCGATTCGACTCGGCCGCCTCGAATCGGCTGCGCGAGTCGGTTCACGCCATCCGTGACCGGCCGCAGCCCCTGGCTCGAGAACTGGTCTCCGGTGGGACGACACTCGCGCATGCCGACCTGGCGCTGGCGAACATCGGCCTGACGCCGGACCAGGTCATCATGCTCGACTTCGCCCTCGCGTGCCGTGCCCCGGGCGATGTCGACTTCGCCATCTACCTCATCCAGAACGACTGGCTGATCAACGCGACCAACGACCAGGTCGTGGCCGACTGGCGCGACTGCGCCCCTGGGCCCGTCGATCACGGGACGCTGCGGCTTGCGCTGCTCGCCGCCTTCGTCGAGTACGGCTGCTGGAAGGCACCCGATCCCGGAGAACCGGCTCCGTACTGCGACTCGTTCGACTGGTGGGTGGACGCGGCCGAGGCCGCTCTCGCGACGGATGGAGCGCGTATCGGCCTCTAGGCCACTCAGGCGACGGCAGACGGTGGCCTGGACGTGAGGGAGAGGCCCGGCCGTCCTGCTTGGGGGGGTGTGACCTGGGCCTCTCTCTGCTTCGAGTATTGACCGGTTCCCGGCCCCGGGTCAAGGCATCCGGTGGATGCCTTACCTGCCATTGACGTTGCCCGGCGGGAGCACGAGCACGACCCAACCCCGGCGGTTGGGGCACCAGCACTCGCGCTTCCCGCCACCTCCGCCGTGCTCGCTCAGCCGAGAGACGGAATCTCGCGCGTACAGACCCAGCCGCCCGTTCCGTCATGGGGCCACAGTTCCCAACTGGGATTCCAGCCGCTCTTGCAGATCTCCTCGGTGCTGCCACGACCATAGCTTTGTACCCACGCCGGAATCGGGAGGTATGCGTCGCCCCCCGCAGTCGAGTCGACGTTGATGTCGCCTGGTCCACTGGCGTCGATGCTGTAGTCGCCAAGGAAATTCGTGCTGCACTGATGGCACAGCCAGATCGTCATGACGTAGGTCTGGCCCGGCTCCAGGTTGGCGCTGAAGGAGTCGACTCCCGCTGCCACGCAGTTGGCGACCGAGTAGCTGTCGTGCGAAATGTTCATGTAGGTGGTGCCAGACGGAGTGGACGTCCCGGTGAACGAGTATGTGCCTGCCTCCGTGACCGTGAAGGTGCGCATCCCAGCCTGAAGTGGGACACCCCAGGTGTTGAACGTGCAGTCTTGCCACGGATAGCTGGCCGAGATGTCGATGCTTGACTCGGTGATCGAGCCCGTGATGCTCGCGGTCCCTGCCTGGGCCGGGATCGCTGCCACGGTGAACCCGCCTGCGATCAGAGCGGCAACAGCGGTGGTTGCCATCGTGCGTCGAATTCCCATTCCCACTCCCCCGAACTGCCGATTGTTGAGAATCACCACCGCACAGGTGGAGATATCAGCTGAGTGTCGCGAAGACCGCACTCGTTTGGCAACGGACCAAGGTCACATCCGACATCGATCTCGCCAGAAGGGGATGCTTTGCACCCAGCTCGCGGTGCCCGGGTTCGCCTTACCGTGGACACGGACCCTGGAATGACGAATCCCCTCACGATACGGGGGAGAATCGTGAGGGGATCGCCGTCGGGCTGGCGGGATTCGAACCCACGACCCCTTGACCCCCAGTCAAGTGCGCTACCAAGCTGCGCTACAGCCCGAAGCCCCGAGTCATCGCGGGCCGAAGGGAACACTACACGGTGACCGGCCACGCCCGGGAACCACGCTCGGTGGGGCTACCTTGGCAGCATGGCCGCGCTGAAGTGGATGGGCATCGTCCTCCTGGCGCTGGTCACCGGGGCGGTGATGGTGCTCGTGGCGGCCGTGGGCTCGGCGCACGTGCAGACCGGAGCCGAGCAGGCAGCCCTTCAGCCCTTCTACGCCGTCCCCGACCCACTCCCGACGACCCCGGGAACGCTGATCCGCATGGAGCCGCTCGGGGTCACGGTTCCCCACGCGTCGGCCTATCGCATCCTGTACGTCTCGGAGCGGCCCGACGGCACACCGGCCGCATCGGGAGGGATGATCTTCATCCCCGACGCACCCGTGCCGGAGGGCGGTCGCCCGGTCGTCGCCTGGGCGCACGGCACCCTGGGGATGGGGGACGCCTGCGTCCCGTCGCGGTCCGCGAACCCCCTGCAGGACACCGACAACTGGCTCGACCAGATGATGAGCCTGGGCTGGGTCGTCGTATCCACCGACTACGTGGGCCTCGGCACGCCCGGACCGAACCTGTACCTCGTGGCGCAGTCGGAGGTGCGCGACGTGGTCAATGCGGTTCGTGCCGCGCGCAACGTGCCGCAGGCCGATGCCGGATCGCGCTACGTGACCTGGGGGCATTCGCAGGGGGGTCACTCCTCGATCTGGACGGGTCACCTCGGCGAGAGCTACGCGCCCGAGCTCACGCTGCTCGGCGTCGCGGCGGCCGCCCCCGCCTTGAACCTGCCGGCCATCATGGGAGCCCAGTGGGGCAACGTGGTCGGGTGGGTGATCGGCCCCGACGTCGTGGAGTCGTGGCCGGCCTACTACCCGGGACTCGGCGTGGACGGACTGCTGACGGACGCGGCCCAGGACAACACCACGCGCCTCGCGGCGGAGTGCATCAAGGAGTCGGGCCTCGAGGGGCAGGCGCGTCAGGCCCTCGGCCAGGACTTCTTCGCCAACGATCCGCTGAACCTTGCGTCCTGGGCCAATGCGGCCGCCGACCAGACCCCGCCGCCGATGCCGGCCAGCATGCCCGTCTTCCTGGCCCAGGGCACCGCCGACACCGTGGTGCTGCCCTGGCCGAACGCCATCGTGCAACAGGAGTGGTGCTCCGCCGGGTCGACCATCAGCGTGCTGTGGATGGGCGGCGTCAACCACTTCCCGGCCGCCACGACCTCCGGACCCAGCGCCGTCGAGTGGATCGCGGACCGCTTCGCCGGGCGCCCGGCTCCGCGCACCTGCGACGTGCCGCCGCCGGTGCCCGCCGAAGCCCCCGCGCCAGCAGCGGCACCATAAGGATTACTTGCGGTGCGAGCGCTTCTCGCGGACGCGCATGACGATGCGGATCGGGGTGCCGGTGAACCCGAAGTCCTCGCGCAGGCGACGCTCGATGAACCGGCGGTAGCCGGCCTCGAGGAACCCGGTCGTGAACAGCGCGAACGTCGGCGGGGCGACCTGGACCTGCGCCGCGAACAGGATGCGTGGCTGCCGACCGCCGCGCAGCGGGTGCGGATGCGCGTCGGTGAGTTCCTTGATGAACTGGTTGAGCCGCCCGGTCGACACGCGCGTCTCCCAGCCCTCCAGTGCGGCGTCGAGCGCGGGCGCGATCTTCTCGACGTGCCGCTTGGTGCGTGCCGAGATGTTCACGCTGGGCGCCCACGGCACCTGGACGAGGTCTCGATCGATCTCGCGCGCGAGGTACTTGCGGCGCTCCTCGTCGGTGAGGTCCCACTTGTTGAACGCCAGCACGAGCGCGCGCCCCGAGTCGATGACCATGTGGATGATGCGCACGTCCTGCTCGCTGAGCGGCTCGGAGGCGTCGACGAGGACGATCGCCACCTCGGCCCGGTCGAGGGCCGCCTGGGTGCGCAGCGTGGCGTAGTACTCGTGCCCGCTGGCCTCCTTCGAACGACGCCGGATGCCGGCCGTGTCGACGAACCACCACCACTGGTCCTTGAGCTTGATGAGCTCGTCCACCGGATCGACGGTCGTGCCGGCGACGCTGTCCACCACGACGCGGTCGCTGCCCGCCAGCGCGTTCAGCAGCGAGGACTTGCCGACGTTCGGCTTGCCGAGCAGCGCGACGCGGCGGGGACCCGCCTCGCGGCCCATGCCCGATCCCTCCTCGGGCAGGATGGCCACCGCGGCGTCGAGCAGGTCCCCGGCCCCACGCCCGTGCAGTGCGGAGACGCAGTGCGGCTCCCCCAAACCGAGCGACCACAGCGACTGGGCTTCCAGCTCGGTGTTCGTGTCGTCGGCCTTGTTCGCGACGAGCAGCACGGGCTTCCCGGCCCGGCGCAGCACCTGCACGACCGCCTCGTCCGTGTCCGTGGCGCCCACCTTGGCGTCGACGATGAACATGACCGCGTCGGCGTCGTTCACCGCACGCTCGGCCTGGCCGGCGATCGCTGCCGCCATCCCGCGGACCTTGCGGTCCCAGCCGCCGGTGTCGATGAGGATGAACCGCTTGCCGTTCCACTCCGCCTCGTACATCACGCGGTCGCGGGTGACGCCGGGCACGTCCTCGACGACCGCCTCGCGCCGGCCGATCATGCGGTTGACCAGCGTCGACTTCCCCACGTTCGGGCGCCCCACGACGGCCAGGACGGGCAGTCCGGAGTGCTCGCCGCCGGGGCGCCACAGGTCGCCCAGCTCGGCATCGATGTCGCCGAACTCGGCTCGGGCCGCCTCGAGGGCGGCCGCCAGGGCGGCTTCCTCATCCTCCCCTACCGCCTGGGCCTCGGGCGCCTCGCCCGTCCCGTTCGCATCGTCGTCATCAGCGTGACCACCGTCGAGGACGATCTCGGCCTCGTCGATGAGTCCCTCGGCGTCCTCGCCGTCGGCGTCGAACGCCACCCACTCGTCAGTCATCGTGTCCGTCCATCCCGTTCTCGTCGCGCCATTCGTGCCTGCTGCCGGCAGGTGCCGGATCGCTCATGCCCGCCCGGTCCGCAGCGCCGCGAGGTCCTCGGCGTCGCTCACGAGCTGCCGTACCTGCTCCACGACGGCTGCCCGGGTCCTCGCCCTGAGGGGATCACCCGGCACCGAGATCATGACCGGGGGCGCGAAGAAGACGTCGATTCGGCTTCGGGGACGAGGCGGATCCGTCGGGACCCTGCCCTCCGCCCCGAGGAGCACCACCGGCATCACCTCGACGCCGGACACCCCAACAAGGTACCCCACGGGCACGGCCGACCCCGCCACGACCACAGCCCGCTCGTCGAGCAGCGCCGCAAGGGCCCGGTGCTGCGTCAGGACCGCCCCTGGGCCGCTGATCGGGATGTCGCCCGCCTTGGCCATCACGGCGTCGGGGATGGCTCGCTGCATCGCGTCATTGGCGACCACGTGCAGCGGGCGCGGGGCGACCGCATGCAGGATGGGTGCCACCAGCACCGCCTCGCAGCGCGTCACCATGATCAGCGCGCCCGACGTGCCGACGTGATGGGCGCCATGGACGTTGAGCTGGTAGGTCATCCGCAGGGCCGCGGCGGCGATGTTGCGCGCATGGGCGGCGCCGTGCCAGGACGGCGGCTCGACCTCCACGGGCAGGACGGCGCTCACGCCGGCAGGCCGCCCACGAGGGCGACGACGCGGTCGATGACCTCGTCGAGGGTCAGGCGCGTCGTGTCGAGGACGATGGCGTCCGTCGCCTGGGCGAGTGGCGACATCGCACGCCCCGAGTCCTTGGCATCCCGCGCGCGCAGGGCGGCCTCGGTGCGGGACACGTCGACGGACGGCTTGCCGAGGTCCGCGTCCTGCGCGGCCCGTCGGCGGGCGCGCTCCGCGGGGTCGGCGGTGACGAACAGCTTCAGGTCCGCGTCGGGCAGTACCACGGTCGTGATGTCCCTGCCCTCGACGACGATCCCGATCCCGGCCGCGCGCGCCGCTGCCACCTCTTCGCGCTGACGCGCCACGAGGTGCTCGCGGACGGACGGCACGGCACTGACGGCACTGACCGCGCCCGTGACCTCGTCACCGCGGATCGGCGCGGCCACGTCGACGGCGCCGACGAAGATGGTGGGCGCACGTGGGTCGGTGCCGCTGACGATCGACACCTCGCGGGCGTGAGCGGCCACCGACTCGGCGTCCTCGACGTCGATCCCGGCATCGAGCATCGCCCAGGTCATGGCCCGGTACATGGCACCGGTGTCGAGATACCGCATCCCCAGCCTCGAGGCGACGCCTCGACACACGCTGGACTTGCCCGATCCGGCCGGACCGTCGACAGCGATTACGGGAGTAGGCATCCCCCGAGCCTACGGCGTGGCATCGCTAGGAGCGCACATCGAAGCCGCGATCCCGCAGGGCGCTGATGAGGGGCTCGCCGGCATCCGGGCGCACCGAGATGCCGACCAGGCCGCTGGGCCGGCCGAGCACGTGCTCGATCCGCACGTCCTCGAGGTTGATCCCGGCCTCCGCTGCAGCCCCGAAGAGGCGCCCGAGCTCGCCCGGACGGTCGGCCAGCATGACCGGGATCTCGCGAAGCGGAGACGGGGCCGCGCCGTGCTTGCCGGGAATGCGCCGCTGGCCCGACACGCCCGTTGCGAGGATGCGCTCGACCTCGTCCGAACCCACGGCAGATGACTCGGCGGACGCCAGCGACCGCAGGGCCACGATCGTGCGCTCGAGCTCTCCGACGACCTCCTCGATGACGTCGGCGACGGGCCCGGCGTTGACCGCGAGGATGTCGGACCACATGTCGACGTTCGACCCGGCGATGCGCGTCATGTCGCGCAGGCCCTGCCCGGCGATGCGGACGTGGTCCTCATCGGCGGTCAACAGCCGGCCCGCAAGGACGCTGGACAGCAGTTGCGGCGTGTGGGAGACGAGCGCCACGGCCGCATCGTGGCCGGCGAGGCTCATCTCGACCGGGTAGGCCCCGCATGCGGACACCAGTCGGTGGACCTGGCGCACGTGCTCGATGCCGCTGGACTCCAGGGGCGTCACCACCCAGAGGCGATCGTCGAGCAGGTCGGCCCGCGCGGCCGCGGTCCCCGAGACCTCGCGACCGGCCATCGGGTGGCCGCCGACGAGTCGCGCCGGATCGGCACCCAGGGCCACGGCGTCGTGGACGATCCGCTCCTTGACGGACGTGACATCGGTCAGCGTGGCCGCCGGGTACCGAACGGACGCATCGGCGAGGACGCGCGCCGCGTGGCGCGGCGGAACCGCGACGACGACGACGACGGGCCGATCCCCCGCGCCGAGCGCGCGTCCGGCCCCCGCCTCGCTCGCGATCGCGACGTTTCCGGGATCCACGTCGGAAAGGAGCACGTCGACATCCGCTCGACGCAGCGCGAGCGCAACCGAGGTGCCGATGAGACCGGTGCCGATGACCAGCACGGAACCATCGATCACCGACCGACCGCGCTGCGGCGACGACAGCGTCATTGCACGAGGTCCTGGCGCAGCACCTCGGCCCCCCGCAGGTACACGTGCGAGATGGCGTCACGCGGCATGTCCGTGTCGACGTGCATGAGCACGCGCACCACCCGCTCGAGCGCACCGTCGACGTTCATCTCCTGCGCGCACAGCAGGGGCACATCCACCAGGCCGATGCCGCGGGCGCCGGCGGCCGGGAAGGCGCACGTGAGGTCCGGCGTCCCGGTGAGGATGACGCTGACGACGTGCGCGCTGTCCAGGCCGTTGCGGTCCATCATCGCTGTCAGCAGCTCGGCAACGGCCGCGCTCATCTCGGCCGCATCGTTCTCGGACAGGCACGTCGCACCGCGGATACCTCTGAGGGACATCGGGGTCGCACTCCTTCGTGGCACGCCAGCACGGGGCCGGGTTCGGTCGACCCACTTTACCGAGCGGACGACCCGGACCCGCCGCTCGACCTCGTCACAGACCGACGGCGGTGTAGAGGGACCTCAGCTCCGCCCCGGTGATCGCCCGGATGACGCCCGGGCGCTGCTGCCCCAGGTGCACCGGCCCCACGCGCGTGCGGACCAGGTCGGTGACGGGGTGGCCGATCTCGGCCAGCATCCGTCGCACGATGCGGTTGCGCCCCTCGTGGATGACCAACTCGATCAGCGAGCGGTCCGGCAGCTTCTGCAGCAGGCGCACGGCGTCGGCCCGGGCCAGGCCGTCCTCGAGCTCGACGCCGTCGCGCAGGGCCCTCAGCTCGGGCGGGAAGACCTGTCCGCGCACGGTCGCCACGTAGGTCTTGTCCACCTCGTAGGAGGGGTGCCCCAGGCGGTTCGCGAGCTCGCCGTCGTTGGTCAGGATGAGCAGTCCCTCGGTGTCGGCATCGAGCCGCCCCACGTGGAAGAGGCGTTCGGTCCGGCCGCGGACGTAGTCACCGATGCACGGTCGACCCTCGTCGTCGGCCATCGTGGAGATGACGCCCTTGGGCTTGTTGAACGCGTACACAGCGGTGTCGGGGGCCGTCGGCACCCGCTCCCCGTCGACGCGCACGACGGCGGTCTTCGGGTCGATGCGCATCCCCTGCTCCGTCACCTGCCGGCCGTTCACCTCGACGCGCCCCTCGTCGATGAGGGTCTCGCAGGCCCGGCGGCTGCCGAGCCCGGCGAGGGCCAGCACCTTCTGCAGGCGGATCAGGTTCGGCGCCTCCGCCTCGTGGTCACTCACCGGTAGCCACCGCGTCGAGGACGTCATCGAGGTCGGCCAGGTCGGGCAGGTGCTCGGCCAGCGGCGGCAGGTCGTCGAGCGACGCGATGCCCATGCGCTCGAGGAAGTGCGACGTGGTGCGGTACAGGTGCGCACCGGACTCCCCGTCGTGACCGGCCTCCGCGATGAGGCCGCGGGTGAGCAGCGTGCGGATCACGCCGTCGACGTTGACCCCTCGGACGGCGCTGACCCGGCCGCGGGTGATCGGCTGTCGGTAGGCGATGACGGCCAGGGTCTCGAGGGAGGCCTGGGTCAGCCGCGCCTGCTGACCGTCGAGGACGTATCGCTCGACGAGCGGGGAGCACTCAGCCCGCGTGTAGTAGCGCCATCCGCCCGCGATCTCACGCAGGTCGAATCCGCGACCCTGCTCGGTGTATTCCGCGGTGAGCGCCCGCAGGACTGCCTCCACCTCGTCTGCCGGCTGATGCGTGGCGGCGGCGAGGTCGAGGACGGTCATCGGCTCGTCCGCCAGCAGCAGGAGCGCCTCGACCGCGGCCGCCAGCGACGGCGCGCCCAGACCGTCCTCCGGGGCGCTGCCCTCGGCGGCGGCCTCGTGGGCACTCATCGCGTCGGCGTCGGTGTCGTCGGTGTCGTCGACCGCGTCGGTCTGCGGTTCAGTCATCTGCCTCTCCCTGCTCGGCATCCGGCCCCGCCTGGGGCGCTTGCTCCTGCTGCACGCCGGGGGCGTCGGCGCGCTCGATCTCGCGCTCCACGTCGATCTCGCGCTCCACGTCGATCTCGCGCTCCACGTCGAACTCGTCGGTCACCGCGATCTCGACGTCGTCCGTGCCGGTCCAGCGGATCGTCAGATCGCCGAGGGGGGTGATCTGCTCGAACGCGACGACCTGCTCCCGATAGAGCTCGAGGAGGGCGAGGAACCGGCCGACCACCAGAAGTGTTGTGTCGCAGTCGGCGATGAGAGCGCGAAACGTCGTGGTGTTGTGCCGACGGAGGCGCTCGACGATGATCAGGGCCTGCTCGCGCACGCTGACCCGCTGCATGTGGATGTGCGAGGTGGACACCTCGGGAACCGGCTTGGGCGCCAACGCCCGTGCGGCCAGCGCCGCGAACTGATCCGGCCCGAGGCCGATCAGGACCTCCGGCAGGAGCGCGGCGAACTGCGGCTCGAGGCCGACCGCCCGCGGGAACCGCTTCGCCGCCCCCGCCATCCGCTCGGCGAAGAGGGCCGCTACCTCCTTGTAGGCGCGGTACTGCAGCAGTCGGGCGAACAGCAGGTCGCGGGCCTCGAGCAGCGCGAGGTCCTCCTCGTCCTCGACCTCTCCGCTGGGCAGCAGGCGTGCCGCCTTGAGGTCGAGGAGGGTGGCTGCGACCACCAGGAAGCCGCTGGCCTCGTCGAGGTCCCAGCTGTGGCCCTGCGCCCGGATGTAGCCGATGAACTCGTCCGTGACCTGGTGCAGCGCGAGCTCGGTCACCTCGAGCTTGTGCTTGGAGATCAGGGTGAGGAGCAGGTCGAAGGGGCCCTCGAACTCCCCGACGCGAACCGAGAAGCCGGTGGTCGCCGGGGTCGACGCCTCCGCCTCGGTGGGCGTGGTCACCGCGACAGGACCTCCCGAGCCAGCTGGCGGTACGCCTCGGCGCCGGCGCTTCCCGGGGCGAACGCCGTAATGGGCTCGCCGGCCACCGCCGCGTCCGGGAACTTCACGGTCCGGTTGATCACGGTCGTGAAGACGAGGTCGCCGAAGGCCTGCTGAACCGTTGCGAGCACCTCGCGGCTGTGGAGCGTGCGGGCGTCGAACATGGTGGGCAGCACGCCGATGATCTCCAGGCCCGGGTTCAGTCGGCTCCTGACCTTGTCGATCGTGTCCTTGAGCAGGGCGACGCCGCGCAGTGCGAAGTACTCCGTGCCCATGGGGATGATCACGCCGCTGCTGGCCGTCAGGGCGTTCAGCGTGAGCAGGCCGAGCGAGGGCTGGCAGTCGATCAGGATGACGTCGTACTCGGCCATGATCGGGGCCAGTGCGCGTCCGAGCGCGTGCTCGCGGCCGACCTCGCTGACCAGCTGGACCTCGGCCGCGGACAGGTCGATGTTGCTCGGCAGCAGGTCGAGGTCGACGATGTCGGTGGACCGGATCACGTCACCGACGTGGCAGTCGGCCTGAGTGAGCAGGTTGTAGACGGTCAGGTCGAGCTCGTTGGGGTTCACGCCGAAGGAGACCGCCAGGGCTCCCTGCGGGTCGAAGTCGACGAGGAGCACACGGCGCCCGTACCCGGCCAGTGCGGCACCGAGACTGACCGTCGACGTGGTCTTTCCGACGCCACCCTTCTGGTTGACCATCGCGATGACTCGAGCCGGCCCGTGCTCCGTCAACGGCAGCGGTTCGGGGATGGACGAGGCCGCGTCGAGGGTCGCCGACTGCGGAGCGACGGCGTCGGGTACCGAGGTGGCGGTGGGATCAGGCTCGTCGGTCGAGAGGGAGAGCTCGGTGAGGTCCGCAATCTCGTCATCCGACTCATCCGACGCCCAGCCCTCGGCCGAGGATGCGGGCACGGAGGCGTCCGATGCCGATGAATCCGGCTCGAGGCCCTCTGACTCCATGGTGGTCCCTTCCTAGCCGGCTGCCAGCGGTCTCGTGCCTTCCTCCCGCGGTAGAGCGAGCCTACCGGCCGAGCCACCGACCGAGGTGGAGCACCGCCGTCGCCGCCCGCCGTGCCTCGGCAGACGACACGCGTCCGTCCATCTCGACGGTGATCGCGATCACGCCCAGGGTGGCGTCCGCCCACTGGGTCAGGGTGCCGTGGCACGGCCCGACGCAACGCACGACCGCGGCCCGCTCCCCCATGTATCGAGCCAGTTGCCGTCCGGCCGGGCGGCTGCGCCGATGACTGATGTCGACGACGTCGAACGCCTGGTGGAACGAGAGCACGGCGGTGGGGCGGACGGCGGCGAGGAACCGCATCATTCCCCGGGTCTCCGGCTCGCTCGCGGCCCGGGCACCGGACCAGAAGGCGCCGCCGCGACCGGCGCGCACCCACTCCTGGGGGAAGTTGCGGTTCACATCGACGCCGTTGGCGTTGGCTCGGCTCCCGCGCCGGTGGCCGTCCGGGTTCATGCTGGTGACCAGCCACAGTCCCACCCCGTCGGGCAGGGGGCGACTGGCGAGCTCGGCCACCACCTTGCGTCCGCCCGGCTCGTTGCCGTGCATCTGCCCCAGGACCACGAGCTGCACGGGCGCGTCGGCCGCTCCGAAGTGCCGCGCCACGATGGGGCGGCCCTCGACGGACGTCGCGATGACCCGCCTCTCCCCCGCCGGCCCGGCCGTCTCCCCCGCGGGCCCAGCCGTCGAGTCCGGCGCGAGCCCGCCGACGAGCAGCGCCGCGAGCACGAGGGCGCTCGCCGCCCGGACTCGGCCGCGCGTCACAGTGCCCTCGGATGGCTGGAGGCGTAGACCTCGCGGAGGGTCTGGATGGTGACCATCGTGTAGATCTGGGTGGTCGTCACCGAGGCGTGGCCGAGCAGCTCCTGGACGACGCGGACGTCGGCGCCCCCCTGCAGCAGGTGCGTGGCGAAGCTGTGCCTCAGGGTGTGGGGGCTGATCGCCACGGTGAGCCCGGCGCGCACCGCGGCGGACTGCACGATGCCGTAGGCGCTCTGCCGCGACAACGGCCGGCCCAGGGAGTTCAGGAACAGCCGCGCTCCACCGCGTCCGAGCACCGCGAGCGGTGGGCGGCCGCGCACGAGGTAGGCCTCGATCGCCCGTGCCGCGAAGTCCCCGATCGGAAGCAGACGCTGCTTGCCGCCCTTGCCGGTCACGATCAGCGTCCGGTCCTCGAGATCGACGTCGTCGACGTCGAGTCCGGTGGCCTCCGAGATCCGGGTCCCGGTGCCGTAGAGGAGCTCGACCAGAGCGCGGTCCCGCAGCCCGGTCGGCGTGTCGAGGTCCCCCGTGCTCTCGATCAGCGCCTGCACCTGCGGATAGGGCAGCGCCTTCGGCAACCGCCGCGGGATGGCGGCCGGGTGGACCTCACTGGCCGGATCCAGTCGAGTGATCCCCTCGCGCGCCGCGAACCGGTGGAACGACCGCACCGACACGACGGTCCGTGACGCCGTCGCCTGACCGAGCGCCCGATCGGGCGTCGGCTGGCGCAGCGACGCCGCGAAGTCGGCGACGTCGTTGGGCGTCACCTCGCCGATGTCGACGATCCCGCGCGCTGCGCACCACTGCGCGTACCGCGCGAGATCGCGCCGATAGGCATCGACCGTGTTGGCCGCCAGGCCCCTCTCGATCATCACATGATCGAGATAGCCGGAGATGGCGTTCGCTACCGAGGTCAGGCGAGAACCTCGTCGAGGGACAGGCGCGGCATGTCGAATGCCGCCGCGACGGCACCGTAGGTGACCTCGCCGGCGTGGACGTTCAGGCCAAGGGCGAGGGCGTGGTCGTCCCGAAGAGCCTGCTGCCAGCCCTTGTTCGCGAGTGACACGGCGTACGGCAGCGTGACGTTGGTCAGGGCGTAGGTCGACGTGTTGGGCACCGCACCGGGCATGTTCGCAACGCAGTAGAAGACCGAGTTGTGGACGGCGTACGTCGGATCGGCGTGGGTGGTGGCGTGTGAGTCCTCGAAGCATCCGCCCTGGTCGATCGCGATGTCGACGAGCACGGAGCCCGGCTTCATGCGTGAGACCAGGTCGTTGCTGACGAGCTTCGGCGCCGCTGCGCCCGGTACCAGCACCGCGCCGATCACCATGTCCGCGTCGAGGCAGGCGCGCTCGATCTCGTAGGCGTTGGAGGCGATGGTCTGCATGTGGCCCTGGTAGATGGCGTCCATCTGGCGCAGTCGGGCGATGTTGCGGTCGAGCAGCAGCACCTCGGCCTGCATGCCGAGGGCGATCGCGGCGGCGTTGGCGCCGGAGACACCGGCCCCGATGACGACCACCTTGGCCGCGTAGACCCCCGACACCCCACCCATCAGCACGCCGCGTCCGCCATGCGCGCGCATCAGCGCCTGCGCGCCGACCTGGGGCGCCAGTCGCCCGGCCACCTCCGACATGGGTGCGAGCAGGGGCAGGGAGCCGTCCGGCAGCTCAACCGTCTCGTAGGCGATCGCGGTCACCTTGCGCCGAGCCAGCTCCTCGGTGAGGGGACGGTCTGCGGCAAGATGCAGATAGGTGAAGAGGACCTGGCCCTCGCGCATGCGGTGGTACTCGGCGGCGATCGGCTCCTTGACCTTCAGGATCATGTCCGCCACGCCCCACACCTCGTCCGCGGTGGGCAGGATGGTCGCACCCGCGGCCTCGTAGTCCTGATTGGGGATCGACGAGCCGACACCGGCATCGTGCTCGACGACGACCTCGTGACCGTGCCGCACGAGCTCCATCACGCCGGCCGGCGTGATTGCGACCCGGTACTCGTGGTTCTTGATCTCCCGCGGGATTCCGACCTTCACGTCTGCCTCGCTTGTCCGGACGCCCCGGTCGGGGCGGTCTGCCCCTAGCGTAGGAGAACCGGAACCCGCCAGCGAGGGTTAGCCGATTCCGAGTCGGAGGGTGGGCGCATGCTCAGGCTCCGTCCGGGCGAGGCAGCCGGACGCGGCCGTTCGCCAGCAGCTCGTCGCGTGCCGCCCACGGCGCGTCGGCCGGACGCAGGTCCGGCCAGCCCGAGGCGCGCGCCGTCCACGCGGCGAGCACGCCGATGACGCCGGTCGGGCTGCCGACCCGGCCGGCCAGCACCAGGTCGCGCGCATCGTCGAGGCCCACCCAGGCCCGGGGCAGGTGAGCCTCCTCGGCCTCGCCGGTGTGCGGGCGACCCCCGGGCAGCTGACGCAGATCGCGGGCCAGGTACACGCGGATGGCCTCCGACGAGCCCCCGGGGCTGTTGAAGAAGTCCACCAGGACGTGCCACCGGCCGGCCTCGTAGCCGGACTCCTCCGCCAGCTCTCGAGCGGCGGTCAGGTGGGCGGGCTCGTCGGCCTCGTCGAGCAGTCCCGCGGGCGGCTCGAACAGGAACATGCCGACCGGGTGGCGGTACTGCCGGATCAGCAGGACGCGGTCGTGGTCGTCGAGGGCGATGACCGCCACGGCCCCCGGGTGCACCTGCACGTCGCGCGTCACCGTGCGGCCGCCGAAGTCGACCACATCGCTGACGATCGACCACACGCTCCCGGCGAACCGCGGGGTGCGCCGCGTCACCGGCAGCGGGCTGGAGGTGTCCTCGACCGGACCCGTCCATTCCTCGTCTGCGGGATCCGTCATCCCTGCGCGAGGGCCTCGCGCTGCTGACGCGACCGCGCCAGGGCCGCGCCGACGAGCCCGGCGAAGAGAGGATGCGCACGGGTGGGGCGGGACCGGAACTCGGGATGCGCCTGCGTCCCCACGTAGTACGGATGCGCGTCGGCGGGCAGTTCGACGAACTCCACGAGACGCCCGTCTGGCGAGGTGCCCGAGAAACGCAGGCCGGCCTCCTCGAGCTGTCCCCGGTAGGCGTTCGCCACCTCGTAGCGATGCCGGTGCCGCTCGTCGACATACGGGACGCCGTACACCGCGGCAACCTGCGAGCCCTCCGCGAGCTTGGCGGGGTACAGACCCAGGCGCATGGTGCCGCCCATGTCGCGCTCTCCGGAGACGACGTCGCGCTGGTCGGCCATGGTCGCCACGACCGGATGCGGCGTCGATTCGTCGAACTCCAGGGAGTTGGCACCCTCGAGCCCTACCACCGTGCGGGCGTACTCGATGACCATGCACTGCAGGCCAAGGCACAGGCCCAGGGCCGGCAGTCGGTTCTCGCGGGCGTAGCGCAGTGCGCCAAGCTTCCCCTCGATGCCGCGGACCCCGAAGCCGCCCGGCACCACGATTCCGTCGAGGTCGCTCAGGTTCCGCGCCGCACCCTCCGGCGTGGCGCAGTCATCGCTGGACACCCAGCGGATGTTCACGCGGCAGTCGTTGTGGAATCCACCGGCCCGGATGGCCTCGGTGACCGACAGGTAGGCGTCGGGCAGGTCGATGTACTTGCCCACCAGGCCGACCGTCACCTCGTTGGCGGGATGGTGGACCCGGCGAAGCAGGTCGTCCCATCGGGTCCAGTCGACGTCTCGGAACGGCAGATCGAGTCGGCGCACGACGTAGGCGTCAAGGCCCTCCTTGTGGAGGACCTTGGGAATGTCGTAGATGCTCGGCGCGTCGACGGCTGCGACCACGGCGTCGGTGTCGACGTCGCACATCAGCGAGACCTTCCGCTTGATGCTCGGCGGCACCTCTCGGTCGGCGCGCAGGACGATCGCGTCGGGCTGGATGCCGATGTTGCGCAGGGAGGCGACCGAGTGCTGGGTCGGCTTGGTCTTCAGCTCGCCGGACGGTCCGATGTAGGGCAGCAGGGACACGTGGAGGAAGAAGACGTTGTCGCGACCGATCTCGTGCCGCACCTGCCGGATCGCCTCGAGGAAGGGCAGTGACTCGATGTCGCCGACGGTGCCGCCGACCTCAGTGATCACCACGTCGACATCGGGTCCGGCCATGCGACGGATGCGCGACTTGATCTCATTCGTGATGTGCGGGATGACCTGGACCGTGTCGCCGAGGTACTCGCCGCGGCGTTCCTTGGCAATGACGGTGGAGTACACCTGCCCGGTCGTGACGTTCGCCGACCCGTGCAGGTCGGTGTCCAGGAACCGTTCATAGTGGCCGATGTCCAGATCGGTCTCGGCGCCGTCGTCCGTGACGAACACCTCGCCGTGCTGGAACGGGTTCATGGTCCCGGGATCGACGTTGAGGTAGGGGTCCAGCTTCTGCATGGTCACCCGTAGGCCGCGGGCCTTCAGCAGGTTGCCCAGCGACGAGGCCGTCAGCCCCTTGCCCAGTGAGGAGGCGACGCCTCCGGTTACGAATACGTGCTTTGTCGTCGTCTTCTCCACGGAAGACCAGACTATCAGCGCCGAGCGCCTGCTTGGCCACGGACGCGCCCAGCGGATCCAGACGCCTGCGGCTCACTCCTCCGCGAACGCCTCTGCCAGGCCCCTGGCATCGGCCGCGATGAGCGCAAACCGCTGGCGTTGCTTGTCGATCTGGGCCAGGACACCGTCCCGGGCCTGCTCCTGCGCCGAGTGCCACGGCAGCACCTGCGTCGCGTCGACGCGGGCCCGAACCTCGTCGAGCTGACGCACGACGTCCGCGGCACGCGCCTCGACGAGCGCTCGGAGATCGCTGCGCACGGACTCGGAGACCGACGCCGACCAGATCAGCGGCGACGCATAGGCGAGGGTCGACAGCACGCCGGCCTCGCCGGATTCGGTCCGGTCCCGGACGTCACGCTCGGCACTCGCCAGGGAGAGGTCGGCCTGCATCTCGACCGAGGCGTTCCACCACCAGCCGCCGGCGGCGAGTACGGCCAGCAGCGCAGCGGCCACCGCGACGAGTCGAGGAGGCAGTCGTGGCCCCGGGTGCTCGCCGAGGACCTCCATCGCCGGCATCCCGGGACTCACGAGCGGTCCTGCTCGGCCAGCTCAAGCAGTTCGGCGGCATGGATTGCGCCCGATTCCGAGCCCTCGAGCCCGGAGAGCATCCGGACCAGCTCGCTGACCCGCTCGCCGCCCGTGACCACGACCACGCTCGCTCCGGTGACCCGGCCGTCGCCGGTCTTGGTCACGACCAGGTGCCGGTCGGCGAAGGCGGCCACCTGGGGAAGGTGGGTCACCACGATCACCTGGGCGTGCCGGGCGAGCCGGGCGAGCCGTCGTCCCACCTCGACGGCCACCCGTCCCCCGATGCCGGCGTCAACCTCGTCGAACACGAACGTGGGCACGCTGCCCACGTCTGCGAGAACCACCTCAATCGCGAGCATGATGCGCGACAGCTCGCCACCGGAAGCCCCCTTGCCCAGCGGTCGCAGGTCGCTCCCGGCATGGGGACGCAGCAGCATCGCCACGGTGTCGGCTCCGTCGAGCGTGAACGATGCCACGTCGTCCGTCGTACGGACCTCGACGACGAGCTCGGCGTCGGGCATCGCGAGCGCCTGGAGCTCGGCCGAGACCTCGGCTCCGAACCGCTCCGCGGCCGCCCTTCGCGCGGACGTCACGTCCGCGGCCGCAGCGACGACCTGCGCCCGCAGGGCGCCTGCCGCATCGGTCAGCTGGTCGATCCGGCCCTGCGTCCCGTCGACCTGGGCGACCGTCCGCTCGGCATCGCTCCACCAGGCAAGGACGTCAGCGAGTCCGGGGCCGTAGCGGCGCATGAGGCCGGTCACCTGCTGCCGCCGCTCCTCGACCGCCTGCTGCCGCTGTGGGTCGGCCTCGACCCCACGGGCGTAGGCGCCCAGGTCCGCGGCCACGTCGTCGACGCGCACGGCCAGGTCGTCGAACCGGGCGACCAGCCCGTCCAGCGTCGGATCGAGGGCTGCGGCCCTCTCCATCGACCGACGTGCCCGGCCGAGGACCTCCGACGCGCTCACTGGCACCGGGCCGTCGTCGTCCGTGACGTCGCCCCCCACGAGGAGCGCCTGGGCGAGCCCGACGTCGGCGACGAGGTCGCCGGCATGGGCCAGGCGGTTCGCGAGCGACTTGAGCTCCTCGTCCTCGTCGGCCTCCGGGGCTACGGCGGCGATCTCATCGATGCCGTGCTGGAGCATGGCCGCCTCGCGCTCGCGCTCGTGGCGGTTCGCCACCAGATCGGCCAGCTCGCGCTCGACGCTGCGAAGGTCGGTCAGGCCGGAACGGTAGTCGGCGAGCCGCTCGCGCACGGGTGGCCCGGCGAAGCGATCGAGCAGATCGCGCTGCTGGCGCGGGTCCCGAAGGAGCAGCTGGTCGGACTGGCCGTGCACCGCCACGAGGGCGGATGCCAGGTCGGCGAGGGTCGACGCCGGCACGCTTCGGCCGCCCGCGAAGGCGCGGCTGCGACCCTCCGCGGCAACGGTGCGGCCGAGCAGGAGCACCACCTGGTCGCCCTCGACATCGGTGCGTGCGCCGGCCTCGTCGAGCCGTCCGGCGAGGCGCTCATGGTCGACGAGGGGCAGCAGCCACTCGCCATCGACGTCCGCTCGCTCAGATCCGGACCGGACCATCCCCGCCTCGGACTTCTCGCCCATGATCAGTGCGAGGCCGGTGAGCACCATGGTCTTGCCCGCGCCGGTCTCGCCCGTGAGCACCGTCAATCCGGCTCCGAAGGGGATGGCGGCCTCGTCGATCACCCCGAGACCGCGAATACGCAGTTCCCGGATCATCCGTCCTCCGTGCGCCGCCCCCGCCACCCCTCGACGGGCAGCTCGAACTTCGCGACGAGGCGATCCGTGAAGGGTGCCAAGGCCAGTCGCGCGAAGGCGACCGGCCGGGGATCCTGGCGCACCTCCACGCGGGTGGACCCACCCACATCGACGATGCGTCGGCCGTCCGCCGTCAGCGCCGCGTTGGAGTACTCGCCGAGCTCGAAGGCCACGACGCTCGTCGGCGAGACGACCAGCGGACGGGCGAACAGGGCGTGAGCCGACAACGGAACGACGAGCATGGCCGAGACCTCGGGCCACACGACCGGGCCGCCAGCGGAGAACGCGTAGGCCGTAGAGCCCGTCGGCGTGGCGCACACGACGCCGTCGCACCCCCACCGGGACAGCGGTCGGCCATCAACCTCCACGACCACGTCGATCATGCGCTCGTGCCCGCGCTTCTCGAGCGCCATCTCGTTCAGGGCCCAGGTCCGGTAGACCACGTCGCCCCCGGCCACGAGTCGGATGTCCAGGGCCATCCGCTCCTCAACGTGCCAGCGGCGGTTGACGATGGCGTCGACGACGGCCCCGATGTCCTCGGGCTCGGCCTCCGCCAGGAAGCCGACGTGGCCCAGGTTGACGCCGAACAGCGGCGCGCCGCTGGATCGGGCGCGCTCGGCCGCGCGCAGCACGGTTCCGTCCCCTCCGAGCACTACCACGACGTCGCAGCCGTCGGCCGCGCGCTCGTCGGAGACCACCGTCCGGACGCCGGCGTCCACGTCGGGGCCGTCCTGGCGCTCGATCGCGTCGCGGTCGGCGTCGGTGATGACGACCTCGACGCCCGCACCCATCAGGGGCTCCACCACCCCGGGGACCGCCGCGCGCGCCTGCGCGCTTCGTGGATTGACCACCAGCAGCACGCGCCGAGTCGCGGCGTCGTCGATCATTGGGGTCCTTCCGCGATCGCCCGGGCGATCTCGTCGTCGAGGGCGGGACCGCTGAGCGCGCCCGCATCCCCCATCCTGCCCCCCGGGCCGACGAGCCACAGGAAGTACTCCACGTTTCCGCTCGGGCCGGGCAGCGGGCTGGCCACGACGCCGGCCACGCGGAGGCCCAGGTCGATGGCGGCCGTGGCGACTCCCCGAACCGCTGACGTCCGCAGCAGCGGCTCGCGCACCACTCCATCGCCCACGGCCTCGCGGCCGACCTCGAACTGCGGCTTCACCATCAACAGGAAGTCCGCGTCCGGGGCGGCCACCGACGCCAGCGCCGGCAGGACGAGCTCGAGCGGGATGAACGACAGGTCGGCGACGATCAACCCGGGAGCGAAGGGCACCTCGGACAGGCTGCGCACGTTGGTCCGCTCCATCACCGTCACGCGCGGGTCCGTGCGCACCGGCCAGGCGAGCTGCCCGTACCCGACGTCGACCGCCAGGACGCGGGCCGCGCCGCGCTCAAGGAGCACCTGCGTGAACCCTCCCGTCGAGGCGCCCGCGTCGAGGCAGTCACGGCCCCCGACGACCACGTCGGTGAAGCGGGCGAGCGCGCCGATCAGCTTGTGCGCGCCGCGGGACACGTACGCGTCGGCCTGCGGTGCAGACAGCACGACGATCGCCTCGGCTTCCTCGACCTGGGTGGCCGGCTTGAGCGCGATCGCGCCCCGGACCTTGACGTCCCCGGACTCGATGAGCTCGCGCGCGTGCTCCCTCGACCGCGCGAGCTTGCGGCGGACCAGCTCGGCGTCCAGCCGCCGTCGGGCCACGTGCCTCCCCCTGCCCGTTCAGGCCGTCGCGCTGTCCAGATCTGACAGCGTGCCGCGAAGGCGTTGGTGGATCTCGTCGAACACGGCGGCATGACCGTGCACGTCGTCGTGGTCGAGCGTGTCGAGGAGCTCCAGCGCCGCATCGACGCGCGGCTCGCCGGTCGGCTCCCACACCTGAAGGACCAGGTCGCCCTCCGCCTGCGCCAGCAGCAGGACGTCGTCCGCGTCGTCGCCGACCTCGGCCGGCGGTCCGGTCCCGTCGGACTCATCGCTCATGCGTGCGCCCCCGGGTCCTCGTCGACGTCCACGACGACCTTCTTCTTCTTCTTGCGCGGCACATCGGCCTCGGCGTCGGCGCCCAGAGGCGCCGGTGGGGCGGGCGGCGCCGACGCTGCCGGGGCATCGGGACCGGCTGCGGGCAGATCCGCGATCTGCTTCTCCAGCCGCTGTACGTGACGCCGCAAGGCGGCCAGCTCGTCCTCGCGCACGAAGCCCATGCGGCCGACCGCCCGGTCGACCTCCGCGCGGATCATCCCCACGAGCATCTCGCGGTTGTTCCGGCTCGTGCTGACCAGGTCGTCCGCGAGCTCCTGGACCTGGCCCATCATCTCGGGGGCCGGCAGGGCTCGACTCGAGAGTGACACGCCGTGGGCCAGCAACCCGGACACGACCTCCTTGGCCTTGGCGGTCGTGGCCTCGGTCAGGCCGGTGGCCATCTGCAGGTAGCTGCGCAGGTCGTCCAGCACGGTGTCCTCCTCGACGTCGGTGCGACGACGTCACGTCGCTCGCGGTCGCCTCACACCGTACCGGCCCGGGCACCGCCGTCAGGGCGCCATGCCGCCAAGTTCCAAAAGGGCCCCCGAGACGTCGATGGTCACCTCTCGGTCCGCGCACTGCCAGGCCACGGCGGCAGCGGCACGCAGCCCGTCCCACGGATCCTGCGCTGAGGTCCCGACGAGCATGAGCCTGCCGTCTGACTCGGCTGCGGACGCTGCCCCGCACGTCGCCCGTCCGTCTCCGCAGTGGACCTGCGGGTAGGGCTCCACCAGGACCCTCAGGTCGGCGCCCAGGTAGTCGGGCCGTTCCTCGGGAATCGCCGCAAGGACTTCGGCGAAGGACGTGACGCCCGTCATGACCAGCAGGGTGGGGACACCGGCACGCGGGCCGGCGGCGATGTCGGTATCGAGCCGGTCGCCGATCATCAGCGGCCGTTGAGCCGCCACCCGGGCGATGGCCTCGAGCAGTAGGGGCGGCTCGGGCTTGCCTGCGACCGCATCGGGGTCGCGACCGACAGCATGGGCGACGGCCTTGACGAGTGACCCATTGCCCGGTGCCACGCCGCGGGGCGTGGGGAAGGTCAGGTCCGGGTTCGTCGAGATCCAGGGCAGTCCGCTGCGAACGGCGAACGTCGCCTCGGCCAGGTCCCGCCAGGAGAGATCCGGCGAGTAGCCCTGCATCACGGCGGCCGGCGCATCGTCGAGATGACGTACGGGCCGATAGCCACGCTCGGACAGGGCTTCGTCGATGCCGACCCCGCCGACCACGAGGATGCGCGCGCCGTCCGGCACGTAGCGGGGCAGCAGCGACACCGCCGCCTGGGGTGAGGTCACCACGTCCACGTCCTGACAGGGGACCCCGATGGCCGTCAGGTGAGCGGCCACGGCATGGGCGGGGCGGGCGGCGTTGTTCGTGACGAACACGCACGAGACGCCACGAAGCCGCGCTGCGGCGATGCTCTCGACCGCGTTGGGGACGGCATCTGGACCCACGTAGACGACCCCGTCGAGGTCGAAGAGCAGCGCGTCGAAGCCATCGACCAGGTCCGCGGTCTCCGTGTCCGTCCGCACACCCGGCTGAGAATCGGTCATGGCCGGATCGGACCCTCGAGCGGGAGCCCGCCGAGCGCCCGCGCCCGAAGGGTCGCCTTGACCTGCCCGAGTGCCTGGCCGTAGTCGGGTCGCTCCGGTCGCATCACGAAAGCCATGGCGAGGTGGTCACGCGCCTCGGGGAAGCGCTGGACGCGCCACAGGGACATGCCCAGACCGTAGTGGGCATAGTCGTCGGAAGGCCTTCGGTCGGCCAGGTCGGAGAACGCGGCGACCGCCTCCGCGTAACGTCGGCTGTCGAACAGCGCCCGTGCATACCCCTCGAGCACGGACGTCGAGTGCGGATCGACCATCCGGAGTCGCTCGAGGAGCTCGAGGGCCGCCTCGGCGTCTCCCGCGGCCAGGTGGGTGGCGGCACTCCGGTACCAGTCATAGGGGGTCCCGGACCAGTCGTCGTCGGCCTGCCCGCCTTCGGCCGACTCGCCGTCAGGGATGCTCGCGTCCACCCGCCTATGCTCGCACGCGCACTCGGGCGATCGTCCGCGCGTCAACCTCCATGGCACTGCCGAGGCCGCCCGGTGACCGCCAGAATCGTCGGCGCAGGCGGCCTTCCACTCGAACGCGGTCCCCCTCCGACAGCCCCGAGAGGCGGCGTGCCACCACGGCCCGGAACGTCTGGCAGCGGATCGCATCGACGAGGGCTCCCCGTTCGGAGGTTCGTTCCCGCGGCGGTCGGTCGACGACGACCGTGAAGACGGTCACCTCGTCGCCGCTCGGCAGCGTCCTGGTCTCGATGCGAGCCCCCAGTCGGCCTACCAGGATCACCTGGCTGTAGGTCTCGGATTCGTTCACCGCGGTCATGCCGCCCCCTCGTCGCGGTCTGGCTGGTTGCTGCGATCCTGCACCGCGCAGGTCCGCCCTGAGCCGGCAGTTGGTGCCCTGGGGATGCCGGACCGATATCCAGGACACTGTGGATCGGTTCATAATGCGAATGTGGCCGCCAACCCCTCGCCGGACGAGACGATCAACGTCGAGGCGCTCGGCGACGACGTCTTCCATGTCGATACCCGCATGGGCGGCTACTCCGGGATCACGTCCGGGTATCTGATCCGGGGCAGTCGGCCATGCCTGGTGGAGACGGGCACGGCGCGGTCCGCGGGCATCGTGGTCGCAGCGCTGGCGTCACTGGGCGTCGACGCCTCGGACCTGGCCTCGATCGTCGTGACTCACATCCACCTCGACCATGCCGGCGGGGTGGGCGACCTCGCAGAGGCCTTCCCGAACGCAACCGTCGTCGTCCACGAGCGTGGCGCCCGACACCTCGCCGACCCGAGCCGCCTGATGGCGAGCGCTCACCGGGTGTTCGGCCCGGACATGGACCGACTGTTCGGCGAGCTGAGGCCCGTTCCGCAGGAGCGCATAGCGACCCTCGGCGACGTCGGCGTCGTGGACCTCGGCGACGGCCGGCACCTGTCCGCCTTCCACAATCCAGGGCACGCATCGCACCACGTCGGACTGGTGGACTCGCAGACGGGCGACCTCTACACGGGCGACGCCGCCGGCGTCTACGTCCCCGAGACCGCCGACGTCCGTCCGGCGACGCCGCCCCCCGATTTCGACCTGGACCTGACGCTGTCGTCCCTGGCCCGCATGCGGGCCGTCGGCGCGACGCGGCTGCTGTTCAGCCACTTCGGTCCGGTGCTCGACGTCGAGGACACCCTTGACCGGTCAGCGGCCGAACTCCACTACTGGGTCGAGACCGTGGCTGCGCTGCATGCCGTCACGCCGGACGTGGACCATGCGATCGCCCTGGTTCGCGAGCGCGATCGGGAGCGCCACCCGGCGTTCTACGCCGATCAGGAACGCGTCGCCAAGTTCGACGAGCTGTCGGGCGTCGGGGCCAACGTCCACGGCATCATCCGTTGGCTGGACTCGTCCGGGAAGGGGCCGTGACCCGGCCACGCCTGTCCGTCTTCATCGCCTGCAGCCTTGATGGCTTCATTGCGGATGACTCCGGCCGCATCGACTGGCTTCAGCAGGCGGCCGCACCCGATGAGGACTACGGCTACGACGACTTCATGTCCGGCATCGACGCCCTCGCGATGGGCCGTCTCACGTACGACACCATCGCCGACCTCGAGCCGCTGCCGTTCGGCGAGCGGCCCGTCTACGTGTTCACGCACACGGCGGCCACGCCAAGGAGCGGGGTCACCTTCTGGTCGCCCAGCCCGCATGAGGCGGTGGAGGACTGGACAGCTCGGGGCCTTCAGCGCGTCTACGTGGACGGCGGCCGACTCATCAGCAGCTTTCTTGCCGACGACCTCATCGACGACCTCACGATCACGGTCGTACCGATCCTCCTCGGCGGCGGCAGTCGGCTGTTCCATGAAATCCAGGGCCCTGTGACGCTCTCGCTGCGTGAGGCGCGAGCCCTTCCAGGTGGCATGGCGCAGTTGTCGTACGACCGCACGCGTGCCTAGTCGTCGGCCTCGGGTCCGGACTCCTCCTCGATGAAGGCAAGGCCCGCGGCCTCGTCGAGTCGCTCAGCCGCGTCCGTCACTCCACCGATGTCCGACTCCGCAGCATGCCGCATCCACTCGTGGGACTCCTCGAAACGCCCCGCCCGTTCCAGCAGATCGGCGTAGGCGTACTGCAGCCGAGCCCGCGGGGCTCCCTTGGGCAGCCTCTTGAGCTCGGGGATCTGGAGCATGACGATCGCCGCGTCCAGCTGTCCGAGGTCAGCTCGGGCACCGGCCGCCACCAGGATCAGTTCCACACGCGTGGCGGGTTCCAGGCGACTGGTGTCGACCTCGCGAATCAACTCGAGTGCCTTCTGCGGGCGGCCCAGGCCTCGCTCGCAATCGGCGAGCATCGGCACGTACTCATCCGATCCGGTCATCCGGCGAACGGTACGCAGCTCGGCGATCGCCTCAGGGTAGTCGCCATCGAGGTAGGCCGCGATCCCCGCCGCCTCCCGAACCGGCGCCACCCGCCCCGCCCGACGCTTGGCCGCGGCAATGTGAGCCCGAGCCAAGGCGATGTCCTCATCGACCAGGGCCAGGTCCGCCGCGACCAGGTGCCGAGCCACGATCTCGGCCAGACCCTCGGGCAGCGTTCGCAGCTCGTGCGCCACTCCGGGGTCGAGCTGGTCTGCCGTGATCTCGTCGCCCAGGTGCGGGTCGCGAGGGCGGTCGCCCGACCGTGCCGAGCGGGCTCGATCGGTACCGGATCGGTCATCGCGACGCCCCGGGGCACCACGATCATCGCGCCCTGCGCTTCGAGGCCTGCCCGCAGGCGACGCGTCATCCCTGCGCACAGTCCTCGACGTGCCGGTCCGCGGTCCGTCCCCGCGCCCGCTGCTGCGTGGCTTCGCGTCCGAAGGTCGGCCAGACCCGGCCTTGGCCGGCGGACGACCCGTGCCGGACTTGGCCGGCGGACGACCCGTGCCGGCCTTGGCCGGCGGACGACCCGTCGCGGACTTCGCCGGCGGACGACCGCGCGGCGACGGCCGCAACCTCGCGGACCCGCACTCTTGCGTGCCGAACTGTCATTCTTGCGGGGTTCCCGCTCCGAAGTCACAGCAGATCCTCTCAAACACGACGTCTCGACACGTACCTGGACATGACAAAGGCCACCCCGAAGGTGGCCTTTGTCGAAAAAATGTCCGGCGGCGTCCTACTCTCCCACGCAGTCACCCGCGCAGTACCATCGGCGCTGAGAGGCTTAGCTTCCGGGTTCGGAATGGAACCGGGCGTTTCCCTCTCGCTATGGCCGCCGAAACTCTATTGAGTTTTCAATCGAACCGAGCAATCTAGGTGCTCAGAGTTCCCGACCGAATCTCGGGAACCGCACAGTGGACGCGAGTAAAAGTTAAGTATGAGGCAAGTCCTCGGCCTATTAGTACCGGTCAGCTCCGTGCGTTGCCGCACTTCCACATCCGGCCTATCAACCCAGTCGTCTAGCTGGGGGCCTTACCAGGTTAACCCTGTGAGAGTCCTCATCTTGGAGCGGGTTTCCCGCTTAGATGCTTTCAGCGGTTATCCCTTCCGAACGTAGCTAACCAGCAGTGCCCTTGGCAGGACAACTGGCACACCAGAGGTTCGTCCATCCCGGTCCTCTCGTACTAGGGACAGGTCTCCTCAAGACTCTTGCGCGCGTGGCGGATAGGGACCGAACTGTCTCACGACGTTCTAAACCCAGCTCGCGTACCGCTTTAATGGGCGAACAGCCCAACCCTTGGGACCTACTCCAGCCCCAGGATGCGACGAGCCGACATCGAGGTGCCAAACCATGCCGTCGATATGGACTCTTGGGCAAGATCAGCCTGTTATCCCCGGGGTACCTTTTATCCGTTGAGCGACGCCGCTTCCACAAGCATGCGCCGGATCACTAGTTCCGACTTTCGTCCCTGCTCGACCCGTCGGTCTCACAGTCAAGCTCCCTTGTGCACTTACACTCGACACCTGATTGCCAACCAGGCTGAGGGAACCTTTGAGCGCCTCCGTTACTCTTTAGGAGGCAACCGCCCCAGTTAAACTACCCACCAGGCACTGTCCCTAATCCGGATCACGGATCGAGGTTAGACAGCCAATACGATCAGAGTGGTATTTCAACAATGACTCCACCCGAACTGGCGTCCGAGCTTCACAGTCTCCCACCTATCCTACACAAATCGAATCGACCACCAATACCAAGCTGTAGTAAAGGTCCCGGGGTCTTTCCGTCCTGCCACGCGTAACGAGCATCTTTACTCGTAGTGCAATTTCGCCGAGTCTATGGTTGAGACAGCGCGGAAGTCGTTACGCCATTCGTGCAGGTCGGAACTTACCCGACAAGGAATTTCGCTACCTTAGGATGGTTATAGTTACCACCGCCGTTTACTGGCGCTTAAGTTCTCAGCTTCGACCCGAAGGTCTAACCGGTCCCCTTAACGTTCCAGCACCGGGCAGGCGTCAGTCCATATACGTCGTCTTGCGACTTTGCATGGACCTGTGTTTTTAGTAAACAGTCGCTTCCGCCTGGTCTCTGCGGCCGCCTCCAGCTCAGGGAGCAAGTCCCCTCACCAGTTGCGGCCCCCCTTCTCCCGAAGTTACGGGGGCATTTTGCCGAGTTCCTTAACCATAGTTCACTCGATCGCCTTAGTATTCTCTACCTGACCACCTGTGTTGGTTTGGGGTACGGGCGGCTTTAAGACTCGCTAGAGGCTTTTCTTGGCAGCATAGGATCACTCACTTCGCCTCAATCGGCTCCCCATCAGTTCTCAGGCTATGTGAGACGCGGATTTGCCTACGTCTCGCCCTACAACCTTAGCCGCGGACTACCATCGCCGCGGTTGAGCTACCTTCCTGCGTCACCCCATTGCTTGACTACTACTAGTTCGGGTCGGGCGCTCCGGTCCAT
>CAWJHN010000004.1:1720000-2076912 GCA_963842725.1 uncultured Actinomycetes bacterium
CCCGGATCCGGTCCACCCAGCCCTCGACGACCTCGACGGGATTCAGATTGCGCTCACTGCCCATGCGCGGATCGCCGATCAGGCCCGTCGCCCCGCCCACCAGGGCCAGCGGCCGATGCCCGTGCTGCTGGAACCGGCGGACCGTGAGGATCTGGACGAGGTTGCCGAGGTGCAGGCTCGGTGCCGTGGGATCGAACCCGCAGTACAGGGTGACCGGCCCGGCCGCTGTGGCCGCGCGGAGCGCGTCGAGGTCGGTGGACTGCGCGATCAGGCCGCGCCAGGCGAGTTCGTCGATGATCGTGGACACGGGGTCATCCTCCCGCATCGCGGTGCGCCTTCCTACCCGCGGTCGGTCTGCCCGTCGATGAGCTCGCGATAGATGTCGAGGTGCCCGTTGTGCCGGGCCGTCTCCTCGATCATGTGCACGTACACCCAACGAAGGGACGGACGGGCGCCATCGAGCCAGGTGACCGGCCGGCCGATCTGGTCGTCGAGTTCGTGGGTGGCCGCGACAGCGCGGCTCTCGCCGCACGCCAGGACGTACTCGGCGACCAGGCCGTCGAGGGTGTCCGTGTCGCTCATCTCGAACTCGAGGTCGTCCTCGTCGTCCGACCAGGAGAACGGCACTCCCGTCTCGCCGGCCAGGTGATGCCGGAACCACCACCGCTCGACGTCGATCAGGTGCTTGAGGATCCCGGCGACGCTGGTCGGCGTGGGGCCGAGGCGGCGCGTGGCGTCCTCCCACGACAGGCCGGAGCACTTGCGAACCACGGTCTCCCGGTTCGCGTCGAGGTGCGCCTCGAGGATGTGTCGCTCACTGCCCGTCTCACCGTCCATCGTCATGCCCACAACCCTGCCACGTTCGCCGGGGACCTTCGGGACCGCCGTCAGCGGGTCGCCCGACGGTACGGGCTGACAGAGGGCTCCCCGAGCAGGAAGAACCGCCAAGGGGTGCCCGCGCCGGCTCCCCCGACCCCCGTTCGAGCGCTCACCGACACGGGGGCAGCCGGCTGCCGCGGTAGGACCAGCCGCAGCGACGACGCAGGGTCGAGCAGATCGACGCCATCAAGCGCCCCGGTCACGCCAAGGGCAACGGTCAGCCGCGCCGGCCCGCGTGCGAGGTCGCGATCCGTCCTGGCGGACGTGCGGCGCTCGCGGGCCACCTCGATCCCCTCGACGACCTCCCCGCCACGGAGCAGCACTGCGCCCGCGGTGCCCTCAGGCCCGGTCACGACATTGAGACACCAGTGCATCCCATAGGTGAAGTAGACGTACGCACGCCCCGACGGTCCGAACATCGTCGCGTTGCGTGGTGTGCGGCGACGGAACGCGTGCGAGCCCGGGTCCTCCCCCTCGCCGCCGTACGCCTCCACCTCGGTCAGGCGCACCGACACGGCGTGCCCGCCGACAAGCGACGTCACAACGGCACCCAGGAGGAGCGGCGCAGCGTCCGAGGGATGGCGCCGCACGTCACGTCGTGATGCCATCAGCCGAGACTACGTCGGGAAGAGGGGTGCGCTCGACCCCGCGCCCGCTCAGGGGCCGTAGGTGCGCCGAGGCGGCGCGAACCCACCGCGTCGGGGGCTCGCGAATCGGCGCTGCTTGCACTCGCGGTGAGCAAGGCGGACGTTCTCGCGCAGGTGGGTTCCCCCCTGATCCAGTGGGACGACGTGGTCGACGCAGGGATAGCTCGCGCCCAGCCGCAGGGTCCCGTCCTGGAGGCGGACGGCGTCGTCGGGCTGCACCCGGGCACCGCACAGCCAGCACTTGCGGCCCTGCCGCTGCGCCACCTGCTGCCAGGTCGGCTCGCCCCTGCGAGCGGCTGCCCGGACCGGGTTCATGGCGCGCTCCGACCTTCGCTGCGCCTTGTCGAGTGCGCGCTGCCTGCGAAGCGCCCGTTTGCGCTCCTGCGCGCGCTCGCGTCGGCGGCGGCGCAGTTCGCGAACCGGCTGCCTGAGCAGGAGCAGGAGCGCCACCGCGGCAAGGATGACGATGCCCAGGGCGCCTGACAGCCCCACGTCAGGCATCGGGTGCCCCACGCCTGTGCAGCGCCAGCCTCGCCAGTCCCGCACCCGTGGCGATGCCGACGACATCCGCGACCAGATCGCCGACCTCGAACGACCGGTAGCCCATGGTGAGCTGCAGCACCTCCATCAGGAATCCGAAGGCAAGCACCAGCGCCATCGCCCGCCACGCGGATGGACGCCGCTGGCCGGCGACCGCGAGGCCCCCCAGGACCGCGTAGCCGACGAGGTGCAGGACCTTGTCGGATACGACCGAGGCGTCCGGCAGCCGGTCGGCCGGCACGAGCGAGCCCCACGCGACCGCGACCAGGGCAATCCCCAGCAGCAGGCGCGCCCACAGAACCTCGCGCGGAAGTGCTCGCGCGCCGCTCAGGACCACCGCCCGCGCTGCTCGTCGAGCATCGCCGACAGCGCCTCGACCTGCTCGGCCACCCTGGCGGGCGCGGTCCCGCCGAACGCCGAGCGCGAATCCAGCGCGCCCCGCACGCTGAGCACGCCCCGGACGGCGGGCGTGAGGCGGGCCGAGATCGCGGCGAAGTCCTCGTCCGCCAGATCCCACAACTCGACCCCCCGCGACTCCGCGCGCCGGACGCAGGCTCCCGCCACCTCGTGCGCCTCGCGGAACGCGACGCCGTCTCGGACGAGCCACTCGGCGATATCGGTGGCAAGTGCGAACCCCTCGGGTGCCGATGCGGCCATGCGCGCCGTGTCGAAGCGCAGCGTCGCGACCATCCCGGTCATCGCGGGCAGGACCAGCAGCAACTGCTCGACGGTGTCGAACACCGGCTCCTTGTCCTCCTGCAGATCGCGGTTGTAGCCGAAGGGCAGGCCCTTCAACGTGGCGAGCAGCCCCGTCAGGTTGCCGATCAGCCGACCGGACTTGCCACGGGCCAGCTCGGCCACGTCGGGGTTCTTCTTCTGCGGCATGATCGACGATCCGGTCGACCAGGCGTCGTCGAGCGTCGCCCAGCCGAACTCCCGCGAGGCCATCAGGATGACCTCCTCGCCGAGCCGGGACAGGTGGACGCCGATCATGGCGCCGGCGAACAGGAACTCCGCGACCCAGTCGCGGTCGCTGGTCGCATCGATCGAGTTGCCCATGGCCTCGTCGAATCCGAGGTCGGTCGCCACCGCCTGCGGATCCAGGCCGAGGCTGGAGCCCGCCAGGGCGCCGGCCCCCAGCGGCGAGCGCGCTGCCCGGCGATCCCAGTCGACGAGCCTCTCGACGTCACGCCCGAGGGCGTGAACGTGCTTGGCCAGCTCATGGCCGAAGGAGACGGGCTGCGCGTGCTGCAGGTGCGTGAAGCCCGGCGAGTAGGTGCCGACGTTGGCCCGGGCCTGGTCGAGCAGGGCCTGTTGGAGGTCCGTGACGGCCAGCGCGATCCGGCGCACGTGGTCGCGAAGGTAGAGCTTGAAGTCGGTCGAGACCTGGTCGTTGCGGCTTCGGCCGGCCCGGAGCCGGCCGCCCAGCTCGCCGAGCCGACCGATGAGGGCTCGCTCCACTGCTGTGTGCACGTCCTCGTCGGTCGGATCCGGTACCAGGCTGCCGGCGTGGATCTCGATGGCCAGCGCGTCCAGGGCGTCGACGACGGCGGACAGCTCGTCGTCGGTGAGGAGTCCGGCGCGGTGCAGGACGCGGGCGTGCGCTCGCGTCTGCAGCACGTCGTACGGCGCAAGTCGCCAGTCGAAGTGGGTGGACAGGCTCAGGGCCGCCATGGCGTCCGATGGCCCGTCGGCGAAACGGCCGCCCCACAACCGGGTCGGCTGCTGTTCCGTCACGTCGATCTCCTTAGCTCGGCCAGCCTCAGCAGGGTGACGCACAGTTCGGCAGCCTCGGCGGGACTGCGCAGGACGATGATGATGGTGTCATCGCCGGCCACCGTTCCGACGGTATCGAACGTCGTGCTCCGGTCGAGGTGTCCCGCGAAGAACTGGGCGGCACCGGGCGGCGTGTGCAGGACGGCGATGTTGCCGGCGGGCTCGGCCCGCAGGAGCAGCTCCTCGGCGATCCGGGCCAGCGCGACGTCCGTTCCGTTCACCGGGATGGACGTGTCCACCTCGGAGAGGCCGGACAGCGCGTAGACCGAATGGGACCCCCCTCCGACGGACTTCGTGGCCCCGATGGCGTCGAGATCCCGGGACAGCGTGGCCTGCGTCACGTGGATGCCCTCGGCCGCCAGCAACTGGCCCAGCTCCTCCTGGGACCCGACCTCGCGCGTGGTGATGAGCGCGGCGATCCGGGACCGTCGGGCGCTCATCGTTCGAGGAGACCCCGACGAAGGAGGGGCCGACGAAACAGGGTCCGTTCGAGGAGACCCCGACGAAGGAGGGGTCGACGAAACAGGGTCCGTTCGAGGAGACCCCGACGCGTTCACGCTCACCGAGAGGACGCCGAGACGACGGAGCAGGCTCGCTGCCAGCGGTCGAGGGCGTCGTCGACGTCGGCATCGGTGATGGTCAGGGCCGGCGCCAGGCGAACGGCATCGGGAGCCACGGCGTTGACGATCAGCCCCTGAGCGCGGGCCTCCCGCTCGAGTTCGCCGCTGACCGGGGCCGCCAGGACGGCGGCGAGCAGCAGGCCACGCCCGCGCACCGACTCCACGAGTCCATGCGAGCGATCGACGAGCTCGGCCGAGAGCCGCTCGTGCAACGACCCCGCGCGAACCAGGAGGCTGTCGGACTCGATGGCATCCAGGACGGCCAGGGCGGCCGCGCACGACACGGGATTGCCTCCGAATGTCGAGCCGTGCGACCCGGGGCCGAACAGCCGCGCCGCCCGACCCCACGCCACGCAGGCGCCGATCGGCAGGCCGCCGCCGAGGCCCTTCGCCAGGGTCATGACGTCCGGGACGATGCCTTCACGCGTGTGCGCGAACCAGTCGCCGGTGCGGCCGATCCCGGTCTGCACCTCATCGACGACCAGCAGCGCCCCGGTCCGATCGGCGACCTCGCGAGCGGTCCGCAGGTAGCCCTCGGGGGGCACGACCACGCCCCCCTCCCCCTGGATCGGCTCCAGGACGATGGCGGCCGTGTCGTCGCGGACGGCCACCCGCAGTGCGTCCATGTCGCCATACGGAACCGTCTCGACATCCCCCGGAAGCGGCCGGAACGGGTCCTGCTTGGCCGGCTGAGCGGTCAGGGCCAGCGAGCCCATCGTGCGACCGTGGAAGCCACCCTGCGCCACGACCATATGCGTGCGCCCAGTCAGGCGGGCGAGCTTGAAGGCCGCCTCGTTGGCCTCCGCGCCGGAGTTGCAGAAGAACACGCGGGCGTCATCCGCACCGAGCAGGCCGATCAGTCGCTCGGCGAGCGCGATCGTCGGCTCGGTCGCCGCAAGGTTGCTGGTATGGCCCAGCGTGCCCAACTGGCCCGCGACCGCGGTGACCAGCCGTTCGTCCGCATGCCCGAGACTGTTGACGGCGATGCCTGCGAGCATGTCGACGTACTCGTGCCCCTCTACGTCCCACACGCGTGAGCCACGGCCGCGCACGAGCAGCATCGGTGGCGTGCCGTAGTTGGCCATCAGTGAGCGCTGCCACCGGTCCTGCCACGTCTCAGCGGACCCCGTCATGCGTCCACCCCACGAGTCACGTCCGTCGACGCCCGCGGGAGCACCATCGTGCCGATCCCCGAGTCGGTGAACACCTCGAGCAGGACCGAATGCAGGACGCGTCCGTCGATGACGTGTGCACGCGGGACGCCGCCGTCGACGGCTCGCACGCAGGCCTCCATCTTCGGCACCATTCCGCTCTCCAGGGTCGGGAGAAGGACGCGCAGGTCCTCGACGTCGATGGTCCGGATGACCGACTCCGGATCCGGCCAGTCCGCGAACAGCCCCTCGACATCGGTGAGCACGACGAGCTTCTCGGCGCCGAGGGCGATGGCGAGGGCGGCGGCGGCCGTGTCGGCGTTGACGTTGTAGGACATGCCCGACGCATCTCGCGCGACGGTCGAGACCACCGGGATCAGCCCGTCGTCGAGGAGGCGCGTGACGAAGTCGGGGTTGACGGCCACGACATCACCCACCTGCCCGACGTCGACCTGCTCCCCGTCGACGGTCGCCGTCCGCCGCTCCGCGACGAACAGGTGGGCATCCTCCCCCGACACGCCCACCGCGAAGGGGCCGTGCTCGTTGACCAGCCCGACGAGCTCGCGCTGGACCTGGCCGACCAGCACCATGCCCACGACGTCCATGACCTCCGGAGACGTGACTCGCAGCCCTCCCCGGAACTCCGAGACCACCCCGAGCCTGTTGAGCATTGCGCTGATCTGCGGTCCGCCGCCGTGGACGACGACCGGTCGCAGACCGGCAAGGCGCAGGAAGACGATGTCCTCGGCGAAGCCGGCCTTGAGCCCGTCATCCGTCATCGCGTTTCCGCCGTACTTGACGACCACCGTCGCGCCGTGCAGGCGTTCCAGCCACGGCAGGGCCTCGGCCAGGACGGCTGCCTTGGCCGCAGCACTCGCAAGGTCGGTCATGGACGTGGTCCCCTCAGGTGGCGTAGGCCGAGTTCTCGTGCACGTAGTCGGCGGTCAGGTCGTTCGTCCAGATCGTGGCCTGCTCCGGGCCCGCGTTCAGCTGCACCGAGATGCGGATGACCCGGGGTGACATGTCGACGAGGTCGCGCGACTCGCCGATGGAGCCGGACTTGCACACCCACACCCCGTTCATCGCGACGTCGACCTGGTCGGGCGAGAACTCGGCCGCCGTGGTGCCGATCGCCGAAAGGACGCGGCCCCAGTTCGGGTCCTCTCCGTGCAGCGCGCATTTGAGCAGGTTGCTGCGCGCGATGGCCCGTCCGACGACGAGGGCGTCGGCCAGCGACGCCGCGCCGTCGACCGTGATCTCGACGTCCTTCGTGGCGCCCTCGGCATCCGCGATCAACTGGCGGGCGAGATCGGCGCACACGCGGGTAACCGCATCGGTGAACACCACGGGGGCCGGAGTGGCACCCGATGCCCCCGAGGCCAGCAGGAAGACGGTGTCGTTGGTGCTCATGCAGCCGTCGGAGTCGATGCGGTCGAAGGTCAGCGACGACGCCTCCCGGATGGCCTGGTCGGCCTGCTCCTCGTTGACGATGGCATCCGTCGTGATGACCACCAGCATCGTCGCCAGGCCCGGAGCGAGCATGCCGGCGCCCTTCGCCATGCCTCCGACGGTGAAGCCGTCGATGGAGATGGCGGCCGTCTTCGCCACGGAGTCCGTCGTTCGGATCGCCTCTGCGGCGTCCGCACCGCCGTCGCGCGAGAGTGCTGAGATCGCGCTGTCGATGCCCTGGAAGACCAGGTCCAGCGGCAGGCGCTCCCCGATCAGGCCCGTCGAGCACACCCCCACGTCACCCGGCCCGACATCGAGGCCGACGCCGGACAGCACTTCCGCCACGCGCTCGGCCGTGTGGTGCGTGTCCGCGAAGCCGCCGGGTCCGGTGCAGGCGTTCGCCCCGCCCGAGTTCAGGATGACCGCCCGGATCTGGCCGTCGGCGACGACCCGTTGGGACCACAGCACCGGCGCGGCCTTGAACCGGTTGCTGGTGAAGACCGCGGCCGCGACCTCGAGGGGGCCGTCGTTCACGACGAGCGCAAGGTCTGGATCACCCGACGACTTGAGTCCGGCACGCACGCCGCTCGCCCGGAATCCCTGGGCGCTGGTCACGGTCATGGGGCGACTCCGTTCACGGTGAGTCCGGCGCCCTCGTCGAGGCCGAGCATGATGTTGGCGTTCTGGAGGGCCTGGCCGGCCGCCCCCTTGCCGAGGTTGTCGATGGCGCACACGACGATGACTCGGCCGGCGCGCGCGTCGACGGCGCACTGAAGGTGCGCGGCGCTGGTGCCCGCCACGGAACTGGTCTGCGGCCAGGCACCCGCCGGGAGCACGCGGACGAAGGGCTCGGTCGCGTACGCATCGACGAGCGCGGCCCGTACCGATGCCGCGTCGGTCCCCGTCGTCGCGCGGGCGGTGCACGTCGCCACGATGCCCCGCGGCATCGGCGCGAGGAGCGGGGTGAACGAGAGGGTGACGGGCACGCCTGCCGCTGCGGAGAGGCTCTGCTCCATCTCGGGGGTGTGCTGGTGCACGCCGCCCACCTTGTAGGCACTCATCGATCCCATCACCTGCGTGGCCAGCAGCGCATCGGACGGCTTTCGGCCCGCGCCGGAGGTACCCGAGGCCGCCACCACCACAACGTCGTCCGGCTCGCCGAGCCCGGCTGCCAGAACCGGCGCGAGTGCAAGGGCGACCGACGTGGCGTAGCAGCCCGGGTTCGCCACGCGGGATGCCTGCGCGATCCTCGCTCGTTGTCCGGGCAGTTCGGGGAGTCCGTAGGTCCAGGTGCCCGCATGCGGGCCGCCGTAGTAGGCGTGCCACTGGTCGGAGTCGACCAGGCGGAAGTCGGCACCCAGGTCGACCACGTGAACCTCGGGAGGCAATGCGGCGACGAGGGTGGCCGATTCGCCGTGCGGGAGGGCGAGGAACACCAGGTCCGCTTCGCCCAGCCGGTCGGGGTCGGTGGGCTCCAGCACGAGGTCGGCCAACTGAGAGAGGTTGGGGTGGACGGCGCCGAGAGTCTCACCGGCTCGGCTGCCCGCCGCCACGCTGGACACGGTGATGTCGGGGTGGTCCGCCAGGAGGCGCAGCAACTCGCCGCCCGCGTATCCCGATGCGCCGGCGACGGATGCCCTGATCATGCCCGAAGTATACGCATACATGCATAGACGTCGAGCGCGGGTGTCACCGCAGAGCCGCACCGCAGGCCGCTTGCGCGGAATTCAGTGCCCGCTGGCGGGCATCCGCGATCTCGTCCGCCCCCAGCGTGCGGTCCGGGGCGCGAAAGCGCAGGGCGAATGCGAGCGACTTGCTGCCCACCGGCACCTGCGGACCCTCGTACACGTCGAACAGCCGCACGGACTCGAGCAGGTCGCCCGCTCCCGCCGCGAGGGCGGCCAGCACGTCGGCGGCGGGCACGGAGCGGTCCACCACCAGCGCGAGGTCCTCCTTGGCCAGCGGCTGGGTGCCGACGGCCGGCGCGGTGCGGGCATCGGGCGCCCGGGCGATGACGACGTCGAGGTCCAGCGTCACCGCCGACGTGCGCGGTGGCAGCCCGTACGCCTCGATCACCCGAGGATGCAGCTCGCCGGCGACGCCGATGACACCTCCGTCGACCAGCAGCTCAGCGCACCGCCCCGGATGGAACGCGGGGTCCGAGCCGCGAGCCGTATCGAGCCGCACGCCGCAGACGTCGCCGACCGACCTGGCGACCTCGACGGCATCCGCCCAAGTGGAGGGCCGGGCCGGACCCCACCAGCCCTGCGGTTCGCGCGTTCCCGTGACGATTGCCGCCAGGTGCGTGGGCTGCACCGGCAGGAGGTCGTTCAAGGCCGCCCACTCCTCGTCGCTGGGCCGGCGGTCGACGGGTGGCCGAACACTCGAGTCGGCACGCACCGGTCCCAGGAAGACCGCGCCGATCTCGAACACGGCCAGGTCGACGGTGCCGCGCCCGATGTTGCGACGCGCCGCGGCCAGGAGCCCCGGCAGCAGGGTCCCCCGCAGGAAGGGCTGCTCCTCGGACAGGGGGTTGGCCAGTCGCGGCGAGTCGCGGCGGGGGTCGTCGGGAGGCAGGCGCAGTGCGTCGAGCTCGGTCGGGCCCACGAAGGGGTACGAGAGCACCTCGATCAGGCCGCGCGCGGCCAGGGTCATGCCGACGCGGCGGCGCAGGCGCTGGGCACGCGACAGCCCTCGCCCGAGCGGGGCGGCGGGCAGCGTCGAGGGCAGCAGGTCGTAGCCGTTGAGGCGGATGACCTCCTCGACCAGGTCGATCGGGTCGGTCAGGTCGGGACGCCAGGACGGCGGGTTCACCGAGAGGACGGCGCCGTCGGTGCGGATCTCGCAGCCGATCGACACGAGGAGGTCCGTGACGGTCGATTCGGGGAGGTCCATGCCGGCGACCGCGCCCGGCTCGCCCACGGGCAGGGCGACCGTCGTGATTGCGCCTGGCGTCTCGACCGCCGTCAGGCCCACGTAGTGCCCACCACCGAACTCGAGGAGCAGGGCCGCGGCGCGAGCGGACGCGTATGGTGCCAGGTCGCGGTCGACCCCACGCTCGAACCGACGCGAAGCCTCGCTCGACAGCTTGTGGCGGCGTGCCATACGAGCGACCACGTCCGGGGCGAAGTGCGCTGCCTCGAGCGCGATGCTGGTCGTGGCATCGTCGATCTCGGTGTCGAGGCCGCCCATCGTGCCCGCCAGACCGATGGGCCCGCGGTCGTCGCGGATAACCAGGTCATCGGCCGACAGCGTCCGCTGGACGTGGTCGAGGGTCTCGAACGGCGTGCCGTCGACGGCCCGGGCCGCCCGGACCGGTCCCTGCAGCTTGTCGAGGTCGAAGGCGTGCAGCGGCTGGCCGAGCTCGAGCATGACGTAGTTGGTGACGTCGACCGCCAGCGAGACCGGGCGCATGCCGCAGGAAGCCAGTCGGCGCTGCATCCACAGCGGCGACGGGGCGGCCGGATCGAAGCCGACGATGGTCCGCATCGTGAACAGGTCGCAGCCGGTGGGGTCCTCCGTCCCGCACTCTGCGGGGGCGCGGTCGGAACGCGGCGCCGGCAGGTCGGCCAGAGCCGTTCCGGGATCCTCGAACGGCACCCCGTACGCGATGGCGGCCTCGCGGGCCAGTCCGCGGATCGACAGCGCATAGCCCCGGTCCGGCGTGATGGCGATGTCGAGCACCTCATCGCCGACGCCGACGATCGCAGCCGCGTCGTCGCCGGGCTCCGCCAGACCCACTGGGAGCACCATGATGCCGTCGTGATTGTCTCCCAGCGACAGTTCGCGCTCCGAGCAGATCATGCCGTCGGAGACCTTGCCGTAGGTGGAGCGCGCAGTGATCGCGAAGCCGCCGGGCAGCACCGTGCCCGGCAGCGCCACCACCACCAGATCGCCGGCCACGAAGTTGCGTGCCCCGCAGATGATGCCGCGCACTCCCCCGCCCGTCGGTCCCACGTCGACCTGGCACCAGCGGATCGGCTTCTTGAACTCAGTGAGCTCCTCCACCTCGAGGACCCGCCCCACATACAGGGGTCCGTCAACTCCGGCGCCCACCGTCTCGACCGTCTCGACCTCGAGACCGGCGCGGATCAACCGGGCCGCGACGTCGCGCCCAGACTCGCCCGCCGGGATGTCGACGAGCTCACGGAGCCAGCTGAGTGGCGCGCGCATCAGGCCTCCAGTCCGAACGCTGCGGTGAATCGGACGTCGCCCTCGACCATGTCGCGCATGTCGCTGACGCCGTTGCGGAACATCAGCGTCCGTTCCACGCCCATGCCGAACGCAAAGCCGCGATAGACCGCAGGATCGATGCCCACCGCCTGCAGTACGCGGGGATTGACCATCCCGCAGCCCCCCCACTCGATCCAGCCCTCGCTGCCGCAGGTGCGGCATGGGCGATCGGGATCGCCGACGGACGCGCCACGGCAGACGAAGCACTCGAGGTCGACCTCGGCGCTGGGCTCGGTGAACGGGAAATACGAGGGGCGCATGCGCGTATGGATGCCGTCGCCGAACATGGACGCGGCGAAGTGGTCGAGCGTGCCGCGCAGGTCGCCCATGGTGATACCGCGGTCGACTGCGAGGCCTTCGATCTGGTGGAAGACCGGGGTGTGCGTCGCGTCGAGCTCGTCCGTGCGGAAGACGCGTCCCGGGGCGACCACGTAGATGGGCAGCTCGCGATCGAGCATCGCGCGGATCTGGATCGGCGACGTCTGCGTGCGCAGGACCACGCCGCTCTCCGACGACTCCACGAAGAAGGTGTCCTGCATCGTCCGGGCCGGGTGGTCGGGGGGCACGTTCAGGGCATCGAAGTTGACCCACTCCGCCTCGGCCTCCGGACCCTCCGCGATGTCGTAGCCCATGGAGATGAACACGTCCGCCACGCGCTCCATGAGCGTGGTCAGCGGATGCCTGCCCCCGACCGGGTTGCGGTCGGTGGGCAGGGTCACGTCGACGGTCTCCTCGACCAGCACCCGCTCGTCGCGCTCGCGCTCGAGCTCGAGCTGTCGCGCCTCGAGGGCGGCCCTGATGCGACCGCGCGCCTCGCCGACCCGCTTGCCGGCGTCGGCCTTGGCAGCGGGCGGCAGGGCGCCGATCTCGCGATTGGCCAGGGCCAGCGGTGACCGATCACCGGCGTGCGCCAGCCGGATCTCCTTGAGCTCGCCCAGATCGGACGCCGCCTCGATCGCGGCAACCGCAGCCGCGACCATCCCCTCGACGGCGTGCGCATCAAGGCTGGCCACCTGCTTGGGATCGAACGAGGTATTGGGGCCGGACACGTTGCGCCTTCCTGGGACGTCGGATGCTCGGGGCCTGCTGCTCGATCGGGACGGTCGACTACTCGCCGAGGATGGCTGAGACGAGCACGTCGACGGACTTGTCGAGGTCGCCCGTGCCGTGCAGGACGACGTCGGCGTGCTCGGGAGCCTCGTACGCCTGGCCCATGCCGGTCATGTTCGGCAGGTTCCCGGCAGCCGCCTTGGCGTACAGGCCCTTGGGGTCGCGCTCCGCGCACACCTCGACCGGCGTGTCGATGTAGACCTCCATGAACTCTCCCTCGCCGAACAGGCCGGCCGCTGCCTCCCGATCCGACCGGTAGGGCGACACCAGCGCGACGAACACGACGAGTCCGGCGTCGCGCATCAGCTTGCCCACCTCGGCGACGCGCCGGACGTTCTCGGCGCGGTCCTCGGACGTGAAGCCGAGGTCCTTGTTGAGGCCGGTCCGCACGTTGTCGCCGTCAAGCACATAGGTGTGGACGCCGAGCGCGTGCAGCTTGCGCACGGCCGCGTCCGCGATCGTCGATTTGCCCGAGCCAGGGAGCCCGGTCAGCCATACGACCTTGCCGGAGTGGCCCATCAGCCGCACCCGCGCCTCGTGGTCGACGTCGTAGGTGTGCGGCACGACGTTGAAGGCGCGCCGCATGACGTGGCGCACCATGCCCGCGGCGACGGTGTCTGCCGTCACGCGATCGACGAGGAGGAAGCCACCGGTGTCGCGGCACACCGCGTACGGGTCCATCGGGATCGGCTTGTCGGTCGCGATCTCGACCCGGCCGATCCCGTTCATCTCGAGCAGTCGGGCCGCGTGCTGATGGCCGGACACGACGTCCTGTCGGTACCGCACGTTGGTCACGGTGGCGGGCACGGATCGCGACCCGGAGATGAGCAGGTAGGACCGGCCGTGGGCGAGGGGCTCCTCGCCGAGCCACACCATGTCGACGGCAAAGCGGTCGGCCGGCTGCAGCTGCTCGCCCGCCGCGCTGGCGATGACATCGCCCCGCGTCACGTCGACCTCGTGGTCCAAGGTGATCGTGACGGCCTGGCCGGCCTCGGCCTGCTCGAGATCGGCGATGTGCCCCTCGGTGTGCAGGTCGTACGTGACGATCCGGTCGACGAGGGCCGGGCGGCCCGAGTCGGCCACGACGACGGCGTCGCCCCGGGCCACGCGTCCGGCAACCACCGTGCCCGCGTAGCCGCGGAAGTTGCCCTCGGCGCGCACCACGAACTGCACCGGGAACCGCAGGGCCGAGTCCGCGGTCACGGAGTCGACGGACTCCCAGTCCGACAGGTACTGCAGGAGGTTCGGACCCTTGTACCAGGGCATGTTCTCGCTGTCGTGGGTGACGTTGTCGCCCAGAGCGGCGCTGACGGGGATCGCCACCACGTCGGGGACGTCGAGCCGGGCCGCGGTCGTGCGGACCGTGCCGACGATCTCCTCGAACGTCGCGTGCTCGTATCCGACGAGGTCCATCTTGTTGACGGCGATGACCACGGTCTTGACGCCCATGAGCGCACAGATGGTCAGGTGACGGTGGGTCTGGTCGCGCACGCCGCGGTGGGCGTCGACCATGAGGACGGCGACATCGCCGTTGGACGCCGCCACGGCCATGTTCCTGGTGTACTGCTCGTGACCGGGAGAGTCGGCGATCAGGACCCGGCGTCCGTTCGGCAGGTTCATGTGCCGGTATGCGACGTCGATCGTGATGCCCTGCTCGCGCTCGGCCTCGAGCCCGTCCGTGAGGAGGGAGTAGTCGATGTCGCCCACGGGGACGGTCGAGCCACCGCGACGGGTGCGTCGCGCATAGTCGAGCTGGTCGAGGGGAACCGAGTCGGTCTCGGCCAGCAGTCGCCCGATGAGGGTGGACTTGCCGTCGTCGACCGATCCGCAGGTCACCAGGTGCAGGACCGGTGTCAGCTTGCCGCCCACTAGAAGTACCCTTCCTTCTTCTTGCCCTCCATGGACTCCGCGCCGCCCTCGCCGTCGATCAGGCGACCCGACCGCTCGGAGTACTTGGCCCCCTCCATCTCGGCCACGAGCTGCTCCATGGTGTCGGCCGTCGACTCGACCGCGCCCGTCAGCGGATAGCAGCCGAGCGTGCGGAACCGGACGGAGCGCATCTGCGGCACCTCGCCCTCGCGCAGCGGCAGGCGGTCGTCGTCGACCATGATCCACATGCCATCGCGCTCGACGACGGGTCGCGGCTTCGCGAAGTAGAGGTCCGGGATGGGGATCGCCTCGCGCTGGATGTACTTCCAAACGTCGAGTTCGGTCCAGTTCGACAGCGGGAAGACCCGCATGCTCTGCCCTGGGGCGAGCTGGGTGTTGGCCGTGCGCCAGAACTCCGGACGCTGCTTGCGCGGCTCCCACTGGTGCCCGGGCTCGCGCAGGCTGAAGATGCGCTCCTTGGCTCGGCTGCGCTCCTCGTCGCGGCGGGCGCCACCGATGGCGGCGTCGAAGCCGTACCGGTCGATGCCCTCGCGCAGGGCGACGGTCTTCATCAGGCGGGTGTACTCGTGGGTGCCATGCGAGAACGGCGACACCCCTTCGACGATGGCCTCCTCGTTGCGGGCGATGCGCAGGTCGAGGTGCAGCTCGCTGACCCGACGGTCGCGGAACTCGATCATCTCGCCGAACTTCCAGGTGGTGTCGATGTGCATCACCGGGAACGGGATCGGAGCCGGGGCGAATGCCTTGACCGCCAGATGCAGCAGAACTGAGGAGTCCTTGCCGATGCTGTACAGCAGGACCGGGTTGCGGAAGGCTGCGGCCGTCTCGCGGTAGATGTGGATGGCCTCGGCCTCGAGCTCGTCGAGCACGGCGTCGTAGGGCACCTCGATCGTCGTGGTCGACGGGGTGGTGGCGGGCGTCACGCGCATTGTCCTTTCGTCACGGGGTGCATCTCCCCATCGCCCGGTGCGGTTCCCCGGGCTGGCAGGTCAGGTGAAAAGGATCAGGCCTCGGACAGGATCTCGGTCGCATAGCCGCTGCTGAGGCTGCCGTCGCCGAAGGTCGGATCGGCGCCTCGGGCGGCCAGGGCTGCGGCCCGGTCGTCACGCATCCTCTGCGCCTCGGCCTCGGCCTCGGCCGTGAGGCCCGGGTCGAGCGGTGCGACGTCGATCGACACGACCGGGTTGCGGGCCGCGATGTACTGGTCGAGTTCTGGACCGCACGTCCACGAGGTGATCAGGCAGTAGCGAGGCTCGTCGCCCGGGTGCCACACGGCGTGCCACAGGCGCTGCGTGTCGATGATGACCTGCGCCCCGGCCGGCAGAGGCACCCGGACCTCGGTCGCCGGGTCGTCCTTGTCGCTGCGCAGCACCATGAGCGAGTCGGGGTTGTCGGTCAGGTTGAAGAAGCCGCGCACGATCCAGCCGGTGCCCTCCGGGTTGAGCCGGTTGTTGTCGTCGCGGTGCATGTTGTAGAGCGCCTCGGCGTAGGTGTTGGGCTGCAGTTCGATGACGCGGCACCGGCCGATGTTGGCTCCCGGCTCGTTGGCCCGGGCCACCAGGCGCGGAGCCACGGCGACGTTCGCATCGACCCATACGCCGTCCTTGTCGGTCTTCGGCGGCGTGTGGTTCCAGAAGCCATCGCACTCCATGTCGCCGTATGCGCTCGCGAGCGGGGCGAACCGCGTGTCGCCGGAGGACTTCCAGTCGACGAAGGTGAGGTCCTCCCACTCGCGCGGATCCTGACTCTGGTCGTACGAGTCGAGCACGACGTAGCCGGTCTCGCGCGAAGATCGGCAGGGTGACGTAGCCGCGGGTGCGATCGGCAGCCGTCGAATCGGACATGTTGGACCCTTCTTGCCTCGTGGCATGGAACAGCGTGGCTCGTGGCCGGTACCTAGTCTGTCATCCCCCTCAGTGCGGGCCCAATCGGCTTTGCCCGTGGGCCGCGACGAACAGCACCACGGCAGCCGCGATCGCCGCATTGAGGGACTCCGCTCGTCCCTGCAGGGGAATGGCGACCGAGAGGTCCGCGGCAGAGCGCGCCGTGGCGCCCACGCCATGGGCCTCCGAGCCGATCACCCAGCAGGTCGTCCGACCCAGTCGGCCGGCGTCGACCGCCTCGAACAGGTCCACGGCGCCGTCGCCTGCCGTGACGGCGAGCACGCGGCCGGCGCGCCTGGTGGCAGCGGCGATGGTCGACATGTCGACGTCGGGCACCACGGGCAGGTGGAACAGGGAACCGGCTGTGGACCGCACCACCTTGCCGTTGTGCACGTCGGCGCATTCGGGCGTGAGCAGGACGGCGGCCGCGCCAGCTGCGTCCGCGGTACGGATGATGGTGCCCACGTTGCCGGGGTCTCCCACCGCGTCCAGGACGAGCACCGGCCCATCGCCCGCCATCAGGGCGTCCAGATCCCTCGAGGGCAGCAGGTCGCAGGTCGCCAGGATGCCCTGGGGCTGGCGCGTCTCCGACATGGCGGCCATCGCCGCGGGTGCGACCCAGGTGACCCGGGCACCGACTCGCTCGGCATCGGCGACGTCCGGCGAAAAGGCGCCGCCGGTGTCCTGGTCCACGAACAGGTCGCGAACCGGGGCACCGGCGGTGAGTGCACTGCGCACCCCCTGCGGTCCCTCGACGACGAAGCGACCGGCCTTCCGCCGGCCCTGCCTCGTGTGCAGGGAACGAACCGCCGTCACCCTCTCGGACGACGCGGACGTCACCCGATTGGCGCCGGGCACGGGGGTGGGAACGGACCCGTCAGGCGGCGTCGGACGGCAGCGCCGCGCGCGACACCTCGACCAGCGTCGCGAACGCGGCCGCGTCGTTGACGGCCAGCTCGGCGAGCATGCGCCGGTCGACCTCGACGCCTGCGGCCTTGAGGCCCTGCACGAAGCGGTTGTACGTCATGCCGTTGGCACGGGCGCCCGCGTTGATCCGCTGGATCCAAAGGCGCCGGAAGTCACCCTTGCGATTGCGACGGTCGGCATATGCGTAGACCAGCGAATGGGTGACCTGCTCCTTGGCCTTGCGGTACAGACGTGACCGCTGGCCCCGGTAGCCGGACGCCCTCTCGAGCATGTCGCGACGCTTCTTCTGGGCATTGACTGCGCGCTTTACGCGTGCCATGGCGTTCTCCTGGTGTTCGTGGACGTATGACGACGTGGTGGGAAGGACGGGCCCCCGTCACGACGGGGGCCGGGAGGGGTCAGTGGCCGAGGAGGCGCTTGACCTTCTTGACGTCGGCGGGTGCGACGACCTGATCGGACTCCAGCTTGCGGGCGCGCTTGCTGGACTTGACCTCCATCATGTGCCGGCGGCCGGCCTGCTCATGGGTGATCTTGCCCGAGCCGGTCACCTTGAATCGCTTCTTGGAGCCGCTGTGGGTCTTCTGCTTCGGCATGCTGCTTCCTCGCTCTTCCGGTCCGGCCGCGTTCGCCGGGGGGTCTGTGGGTGGTGCGGTGCTGCTCGCCCGATCAGGCGGACTCTGCCTCGGCGAGTCCGGTCTGCTGCACGCCGGCCTGGCCCGCCTCGTGCTCCGCGGCGGTCGACCGTGGCTTCACGGTCTCCGACTTCTTGCGGTGCGGGGCAATGACCATCAGCATGTTGCGGCCGTCCTGCTTCGGCGGGGCCTCGACCACGCCCAGCTCGGCGACATCCTCGGCGAGCTTGGCCAGCAGGCGCAGGCCCAGTTCGGGTCGACTCTGCTCGCGTCCGCGGAACATGATCGTGATCTTGACCTTGTCGCCGGCCTTCAGGAACCGCTCGACGTGACCGCGCTTGGTCTCGTAGTCGTGCTGGTCGATCTTCGGGCGCAGCTTCATCTCCTTGATGACCGTGTGCGTCTGGTTTCGGCGGGACTCGCGCTCCTTGAGGGCAGCCTCGTACTTGTACTTGCCGAAGTCCATGAGCTTGCAGACGGGCGGCTTGGCCATCGGGGCTACCTCGACGAGGTCGAGGTCGGCCTCCACGGCCAGGCGCAGGGCGTCCTCGATGCGGACGATCCCGACCTGCTCGCCGTTGGGTCCGACAAGTCGGACCTCGGGCACGCGAATCCGGTCATTGATCCGGGGTTCGACGCTGATGGCGCCTCCTAGCTTGAGTTACCGGGCGATCCGCTCCGGAGACGAGAATGGCCTCCGGCGCAGCGCGCGGAGGCCTCGGCAGGCAGCAGCAGACCGCGGTGCGGCCGACGTGCCCGGACCCACGGCATCTGTTGGTGCGACGATGCACGGGGTGGGAGTCGAGGACTCCACTTTGCGCGACCCGGTGGGTTCACCGGGTCAATCGCCTGCAAGGGTACCAGCCATGAGCCCGTCGCCCGAAACCGCGCCCGATGACCCGAATCCGACGGCCACGAACGACGCCGTCCCCGCACCTCCCGGCGACGGGTCGTCGGCGATCGCTCGACATCGCGGACGTGCCGGCGGTCGAGGTCGTCCTGACCGTGGCCATGCACCTGATGTCGGCGGCCGCGGTCGCCTGCGGCCTCGGCGACGACGAGCGCGAGGCGGACCTGGCCGAGGCCAGGATCCTGATCGGCTCGCTGGCCGGGCTGGTGACCGCGGCGGCTCCGATGATCGGCAGCATGCATGCCGCACCGCTGCGCGACGGACTGACGGCCCTCCAGCGCGCCTTTCGCGAGGCCTCGTCGACCCCCGATGCCCCAGGCATGGGCCCCGGCGAGGACCTGACCGGCCCCGTCTACTAGCCGACGCGACCCGGATGGTCGCGAAACACGGGTCAAGGACCCGATTTCGCGACCATCCGGGTCGCGTCAACGTGGTTGGGGTGGGTGTGGGGGCTACTGGGTGGCCGCGCGCAGGGCCGCCCGCACCTCAACCACCTCGGCCGCCTCGCCCCGGATCCGCACCGCGTCATCCCCGATCCGGCCCCACAGCCACAGGAGCACGTCCGACGGTGCTCCGTCGACCTCGACGCCGTCGATCGCCACGACGACCCGGTCCCCGTCCGCGCGCCGTGACCCGGGACCCTCGAATCCCGCATCGGTCAGCATGACGGACAGGACCTCGTCGATCCCGTCGAGAGCGAGGTCGGCCGCAACGGGCGTCACGGCGCCGGCGGCGGCCTCGACGTCGACCCGATGCACGACCGTCTCCAAGGCCATCCGGCGCTGCCAGAAGCCGACCGACTGATCCGGCTCCCACCAGGTCCAGGCCGGCTCGTCGGCGGGTCGACGGGCCAGTTCCGTCGCCACGGCATGGAGCTGCTCATGGCACCAGTCCAGGTCGGCGGCGTCGTCGGGCAGCCCCCACTCGCCCTCGATCGGACGCCTGCCGTGGCGAAGGGCGGCCACCTTGTGCGAGTACACGGACCCGAGGTGGAACACGACGTCCTCGACGGACCAGCCCGAGCAGGCCGGGACCGGCTGGTCCAGGCAGCCCTGTGCGGCGGCCAGGAGCCGCTCACCCTCCAGATGCAGGGCCTCGAGGTAGCGCTGCGAGGTCAGTCGGGTGTCGGTCATGCGCCCATCGAACCACGCACCGGGCGAGGGTCAAGGGGTCAGCGAGATGCCGATCCCGCCCGGGACCATGCGTTGGATATCGGGGCGTTCCGCGAGGATGCGGGCCACCTGCAACGCGAGGTCATTCGGTCCGCTCCCGGGCGGCAGCACGTCGACGGCTGGCGTCACGGTGACCATCACGTCGGCAGCGCCGCCGTCGTCGCGCGCGTCGGACACGTCCATGCGCGCCGCGCCGTCGACGGTCAGGGGAGTCAGCGCGGCCAGCACCGCCGTGACGACTGCGTCCATGTCGAGCTCATCGGCGAGGGCGGCCAGAGCCGCCCCGGCCAGGACGACGCGCTGCGGCCCGGCCACGTCGATCACGATCGCGGTGGCTCCGTCCTCGAGGGCCGAGCGTCCGAGCTCGCGGCCGCTGGCGGGCATCGGTCGTGCCTCGGGATTCCAGGCGGCGAGGCTGTCGACGCCCGAGAAGGCGAGCAGTCCGCGCTCACCGCGCTCGTTGACCATCGACACAGCGGCCATGTGACTGCTCGTGTCCCCACCGTGCTCGTCGACCTCGTCCGCGATGGCGACGACGCAGGCCAGCAGGCGGGCAGGGCGAAGGGCTCGGGCCAGGGCGACCGCACCGCCTTCACTCCCGTCGGCCAGGAGGGCGCGGACCACCGGGTCAGCCGACCCGTCGTCGTCCGCGAACGCCGGCGTCGCCAGGCTTCTGCCGCGCCCGGGACCTGACGCGTTGGCTGACCCTGTCGTCACCGCGTCAGGCTACGGGACCACAATCAGCCGGTGACCTCCGCACCGCACGCCAACCCGCGCTGGCTGGTGCTGACGGCTCTCGTCATGGTTGCCCTCAACCTGCGCATCGCGCTGTCGAGCGTGCCGACCGTGGTCACCGACATCCAGGCGGTCACCGGCTGGTCCGATGCGGCAATCGGGGCCCTCACCACGATCCCGGTGCTCTGCATGGGTGCCTTCGCACTCGTCGTCCCGCGCCTTGCCCAGCTGATCGGTCGTCAGCACACGATCTCCCTCGCCCTCGTGCTGCTCACCGCCGCACTGGCCGCGCGTGCCGCCTCGGCAGAGGTCCCGTGGATTCTGTTCCCCTCGGCGTTCGTCGCCGGGGTCGGTATCGCGCTGGCCGCCGGCCTGGTGCCGAGCGTCGTCCTCGAGCAGGTGCCCGATGCGGTCGGACGCGCGACCGGCCTGTGGACGGCGGCGATGATGGTCGGAGCGGCCATCGGCGGTGCGCTCACCGTGCCCCTCTCCATCTGGCTGGGCTCGTGGCCCCTCGCGCTGGCGGTATGGGCGATCCCGGCCGCCATCGGCCTCGTGGTGTGGTGGACCGTCGAGGGCCGCGGACGCGACTCTGGACCCCGACTGCCGCAGCGCGCGCGCGTCCATCTGCGGGAGCTGCCGTGGCGCGATCGACGGGCCTGGGCGCTGACCGCGTACCTGACCCTCAACTCCGTGGTCTTCTACACGGCGCTCGCCTGGCTGGCACCGGCCTACGTCGACCGCGGCTGGTCGCAGAATGGGGCAGGGTGGGCTTTCGGCGTCTTCACGGCGAGCCAGGTCGTGGCCGCGCTGCTGCTGCCCGCGATCGCCGAGCGCCTCATCCACCGGCGCTACCTCTACGCCGCACTCGTCGTCATCGCCACCGCGTGCATCCTGCTCATCGGCTGGGTGCCCGCCACCGCCACGGTCCTCGTCGTCTCCGTGTTCGGGGCAGCGCTCGGCGGCAGCTTCGCCATGGGACTGGCACTGCTCAGCGAGTTCGCCGACGATGCCGCCGGGTCGGCCCGGCTCACCGCCATGGCCTTCGCCGGCACCTACCTCCTGGCCGCCCTGGGACCGCTCACGGCCGGCATCCTCCTGGACGCGTTCGACTCCTGGCAGCTCGTCTACACCCTGCTGGCCGTCGCCATGGCTGCCCAGCTGCTGACGATCCCGCCCCTTCGCCGGGGCGTCCGGATCGACTGAACCTCGCTCCGAGCGCCGCCGCTACAACCGGCAGGCGTGGATGTCCGTCACGAGGATGCCCCGGGCGCCGAGCTCGTAGAGCTCATCCATCACCCGGTGCACGTCTGTCACCGGAACCATCGCACGCACGGCCGACCAGATCGGGTCATGCAGCGACGACACGGTCGGCGACTCGATCCCGGGAGTCATCGCGCACGCCTGCTCGAGGTCCGCAGTGCGGATGTCGTAGTCGACGAGGACGTAGGAACGGGCGACCATGACGCCGTGCAGCCGGCGGACGAACGTCTCGACCGCGGGCACCTGAGGCGCACCGGACCGCCGGACCACCAGTGCCTCGGACGTGAGGATCGGCTCGCCGATGACCTCCAGGCCGGCCTTGCGCAAGGTGGTTCCGGTGGCGACCACGTCGGCCACGGCGTCGGCGACGCCGAGGGCGACGGCGTTCTCGACGGCCCCGTCGAGCTTGACCACGTTGGCCGTGACGCCCTCCCGGGCCAGGAAGGCCTCCAGCAGACCGGCGTACGACGTGGCGATCGTCCGTCCGGCCAGGTCGGCCACGGACCTCGCCGTGCCGATCGGGGCGGCGAGCCGGAACGAAGAGGGCGCGAACCCCAGGGGCAGCACCTCGTCGGCCAGCGCGCCGGAGTCGAGCAGCATGTCACGGCCGGTGATCCCGACGTCGAGCGTGCCGACGCCCACGTAGATGGCGATGTCACGAGGCCTCAGGAAGAAGAACTCCACGTCGTTGTCCGGGTCATGCACCACGAGGTCGCGGGTCGACGCGGACCGCAGGTACCCCGCCTCCGTGAGCATGCTCCGGGCGGGCTCGGCCAGTTGTCCCTTGTTGGGAACGGCTACGCGCAGCACAGCGGCGTCAGAGCCGGCGGTAGACGTCTTCGAGCGAGACCTTGCTCGCCAGCATCAGGCACTGCACGTGGTACAGCAGCTGCGCGATCTCCTCGGCGGTGCGCTCATGTCCTTCGTGCTCCGCGGCCATCCAGGCCTCGGCGGCCTCCTCGACGACCTTCTTGCCGACCGCATGGACGCCCTGGTCGACCAGGATGACGGTGCCGGAGACTTCCTCGCGGTAGGTCGTCTTGCGGACCAGTTCTGCGTACAGCTCATCAAACGTCTTCACGGGGACAGCCTATTGTCCGGCACCGTCGCGGATGGCACGCAGGGTGACCGCCGTGCTGATCGCCGCCCACGTCGACTCGGCACCCTTGTCCTCGCTCGACCCGGGCAGGCCGGCACGATCGAGGGCCTGCTGCTCGTCGTCGCAGGTGAGCAGTCCGAAGCCCACTGGCTTGCCGGTGTCGAGCGACACCCGGGTCAGACCATCCGTGGCCGCATTGCAGACATAGTCGAAGTGCGGCGTGCCGCCCCTGATGACCACGCCGAGCGCGACGACCGCATCGAAGTCCTCCGACCTCAGGCACTCGAGGCTGACCAGAGGCAGCTCGAACGAGCCCGGCACCCGGATCACGGTCGCCTCGACGCCCGCCTCCTGGCAGGCACGAGTCGCTCCCCCGATCAGGCCGTCCATGACCTCGTCGTGCCACGAGGCTGCGACGATGGCGATCCGCAAGCCCTCACCGGAGACGCCGAGGGTCGGCGCGCCGATGCCGCTCATGGGGTGGCCTGCGTTCCGGTCAGGTCGGGCTCGACGTCGACGCCCATGTCGTGCCCCATTCGGTCGATCTTGGTCTGCAGGTAGACGCGGTTGTGGTCATTGGCGACGATCTCGAGCGGGATGCGCTCGGTGATCGTCAGGCCATAGCCCTCGAGGCCGGCGCGCTTGGCCGGGTTGTTGGTCAGCAGGCGCATGCTGCGGATCCCGAGGTCGGCGAGGATCGAGGCGCCCGTCCCGTAGTCGCGGGCGTCCGCCGGGAGGCCGAGCTCGAGGTTGGCGTCGACCGTGTCTCGGCCGTCGTCCTGAAGCGTGTAGGCCCGGAGCTTGTGAAGCAGTCCGATGCCGCGGCCCTCGTGCCCCTTGATGTAGAGGACGACGCCACGACCCTCCTCCGCGACCCGGAGGAGCGCCCCGTGGAGCTGCGGCCCGCAGTCGCAGCGCAGCGAGCCGAAGACATCTCCGGTGAGGCACTCAGAGTGCACGCGCACCAGGACATCCTCACCGTCGCCCATCTCCCCGACCATGAGGGCGATGTGCTCGGTGTCGTCGGTCTCGCTGCGGTATCCGAACGCGACGAAGTCGCCGTACTCGGTCGGCAGCACGGTCTCGGCAACCCGGGTGACCAGGCTCTCGTTACGGCGGCGGAAGCGGATCAGGTCGGCGATGGAGGTCATCACGAGGCCGTGCTCGTCCGCGAACGCCCGGCACTCGGGCGCATGCATCATCGTCCCGTCGTCATTGACCATCTCGCACAGCGCCCCCGCCGGCGAGAGCCCGGCAAGCCGGGCCAGGTCGACCGCGGCCTCGGTGTGTCCCGCCCGGCGCAGCACGCCGCCGGGCACTGCCCGCAGCGGCATCACATGGCCGGGTCGGGTCAGGTCCCAGGACTCGGTGGCAGTGTCCGAGAGCACCTTGATGGTGTGGGCACGATCCTCAGCGGAGATGCCCGTGCCCGCGACGTCGCGGGCGTCGACCGACACCGAGTACGCCGTTCCCTTGCGATCCTCGTTCACGGCCGTCATGGGCGGCAGGCTCAGCCGATCGAGGATCGCGCCGTCCATGCCGACACAGATGTAGCCGGACGTGTAGCGGATCATGAACGTGGCCAGCTCGGCATTCGCCTTGGAGGCCGCGAAGATCAGGTCGCCCTCGTTCTCCCGGTCCTCGTCGTCGACGACGATGATGGCCTTCCCCTGCCGAATCGCCTCGACGGCGTCCTCGACCGTGTCGAGAAGCACGCCGGGGGCGCGCGGCGCGCGCTCCGGCCGCGCCGGGGGCGGCGTCGACTCGTCCTCGACGCCGAACATCTCGTCGGCGGGGATCATGGGTTCCTCCATTGAATCAGGCGCTCGACGTACTTGGCGATGGCGTCCACCTCGACGTTCACGAGATCCCCAACTCTACGTTCCCCGAGCGTGGTCTCTGCCAGCGTGGTGGGGATCAGGGATACCGTGAACGCGTCGTCCTCGACCGACACGACCGTCAGCGACACACCGTCGACCGCGATCGAGCCCTTCTCGACGACATAGCGAGCCAGCCCGTCGGGCAGGGCGAAGCGCATGGCCGTCCAGTTCTGCGAAGGCTCGACCGACAGGACGGTCGCCGTGCCGTCGACGTGGCCCTGGACCAGGTGGCCGCCGATCCGGGCGTCCATCCGTGCTGCCCGCTCCAGGTTGACCGGCGAGCCCGCGGCAAGGGCGGAGAGGGAGCTGCGACGGAGCGTCTCGGCCATGACGTTGGCGGTGAAGGAGTCCTCGGCGAGATCGACCACCGTCAGGCATACGCCGTTCACGGCGATCGAGTCGCCGTGGCGCGCGTCGGACAGCACGACCGATCCGGCGATCTGCAGCCGGACGGCGTCGTCGAGCTGCTCGATGCCGAGGATCCGCCCGCGTTCCTCAACGATGCCCGTGAACATTCCTGATGACTCCTTCCACCACGACATCCTCCCCCATCACCTGAACACTGCGTACCGCCACGTCCATGCCCGCGACCAGCCGCGGCAGCGCCACCGGGCCAGCCCCGAGGAGCAGCGGTGCCGACGTACCACACCACCTCGTCGACGAGGCCCGCATCGAGGAGCGCGGCGGCCAGGGTCGGACCCCCCTCGACGAGCGCGTGCTGGACGTCGGCCCGGAGCAGGTCGTGCATCAGGCTCGCCGGGTCGCCGTCAGGCACGAGCAGGGTCGGGGCCGCGGCATCGAGAACGCGGGCGTCCGGGGGCAGGTGCCGCCGGCCCACCACGACCCGCAGGGGCTGCCTGTCCCGGAGCGTGCCGTCGGAGTCGCGAGCGGTCAGGTGCGGGTCGTCGATGAGCGCCGTCCCGGTACCGACCACGATCGCATCGACGACGCTCCGCATCGCGTGCGCGTGGGCGCGCGAGGTCAGCCCGGTGATGTCGGTCGGTCCCCCCGACGCGTCCGCGACCCGCCCATCGAGGCTCATCGCGCACTTGAGGGTCACCAGCGGCCGCCCGTGGAGCCGGACGTGCTCCCACGCCCGGTTGGCATGCGCCGCCTCGTCCCGGCAGACGCCCCCGATGACCTCGACACCCGCCGCCCTCAACTCGTGCTCGCCCCCGCCGGCCTCCGGCATGGGATCGGCGCACGCGAACACGACGCGCGACACGCCGGCATCGATCAGCGCCCTCGTGCAGGGCCCGGTCCGGCCGGTATGACGGCAGGGCTCGAGGGTCACGACCGCCGTCGCGCCGCGGGCACGCGGCCCGGCCTCGGTCAGCGCATCGACCTCTGCGTGAGGCGTGCCCGCACCGCGGTGATGACCCCGGCCCACGACCACGCCGGAGTCATCGACGATCACGCAGCCGACGCGCGGGTTCGGCGAGGACGCGACATCCGGTGCCAGCGAGAGCGTGATCGCCTCGCGCATGTGACCGATCCATGCCTGCGGTTCGCCGACTGAGTCCACATCCACGAGTGTGCCGTCCGGTCCCGGCGACGGGCACCGTGGGTGTCCTTTCGTCCGGGGGAAGGGCCTGATCCGTCCCGTCGGTGATGCGAGAGGATGGCGGCATGCTCATCGGCGTTGACTGGGGCGGCACCAAGATCGAGGTCGTCGCCCTCGAGCGGGACGGCACCGAGCTGGCCCGCATCCGGCAGGGCACGCCGCGGGGCGACTACGACGGGTGCCTCGCGCTCGTCCGCGAGCTCGTCGAGCGGATCGAGGCGCAGACCGGCTCCACCGGTTCCGTCGGGATCGGCATCCCCGGCTCGCTCGAGCCCCGCACCCGCGCCGGCAAGGGCGGCAGCTCGACCTGGATCAACGGCCGGCCGGTGGAGGCCGATCTCAACCGCGTCCTCGGCAGGGAGATCCGCATCGAGAACGACGCCGACTGCTTCGCGGCGTCGGAAGCGATCGACGGCGCGGGGGTCGGGCACCGAGTGGTCTTCGGCGTGATCCTGGCCAGCGGGGCCGGGGCCGGGATCGCCATCGACGGACGCGCGCACCACGGCCCGAACAACAGCGCCGGCGAGTGGGGCCACAACCCCCTTCCGATGCCCGACCTGACCGAGCTGCCCGGCGCGGCCTGCTACTGCGGCAAGCACGGGTGCCTGGAGACCTGGATCTCCGGCTACGCCTTCTCGCGCGACTACGCCCGGCACAGCGGGGTCGATCTCGAGCCGGCCGAGATCATCTCGCGCCGGCGTGCCGGCGAGCGCCTCGCCGATCTCGTTTACCGGCGCTATGCGGACCGGGTCGCCCGCGGGCTCTCGGTCGTCGTGAACACCCTGGACCCCGACGTCCTCGTGCTCGGCGGTGGCATGAGCAACATCGACGAGCTCTACGACGACCTGCCTCCCCTCATCGGGCGCTACGCGTTCTCCACGGTCTTCCACACGCCGGTCGTCCGGTCCGTGCACGGCGACTCCAGCGGCGTGCGCGGAGCGGCGTGGCTGTGGCGCGGATGACCGTTCCCCGTTCCTGCACGACTACCCGGTGGAGATGACGCGGTGACCATGACGGATGAGGACCTCGAGCGGCGATTCGCGTTCGCGCACGACCTGATCCGGTCGGCCGGCGCCCTCGCCCTGTCGTACTACCGAGATCTCGGCTCGCTCGACGTGCGCATGAAGGGCCGGCAGGATCACGTGAGCCAGGCCGACGTCGAAACCGAGGCGCTGATCCGGGAGGCCCTGCTCGACGCGTACCCCCTCGACGACTTCGTGGGCGAGGAGAGCGGCAGCCACGACCGGGGCCAGGGTCGGGGCGCCTGGGTGGTCGACCCCATCGACGGGACCCAGCCATTCCTGCTGGGCATCCCGACCTGGTGCATCTCGATCGCGTTCGTCGCGGACGACGAGGTGCAGCTCGGGCTGGTCCTCAACCCCGTGACCGACGAGCTGTTCGCCGCCCGACGGGGGCACGGCGCCACGCTCAACGGCGCGACGATCCACGTCCGCGACGCGGCCACCCTGGCTGACGGACTCACGACCGTCGGCTGCTCGTCTCGAACCGGCGCAGCCGATCTCAGCGTCATGGTGGGTCGCCTGCTGACCGCAGGCGGCATGTACCACCGAACCGGGTCGGGTGCGTGGAGCCTGTGCTACGTCGCCGGCGGTCGACTGATCGGCTACGTCGAGATGAGCATCAACTCCTGGGACTGCCTCGCGGCCGTACTGCTCGTCAGCGAGGCCGGCGGCCGGGTGAGCGACTTCCTGCACCAGAACGGGATCGCCGGTGGGGGGCCCCTCGTCGCCGGCACGCCCGACGTGTACGACGCTCTCGTTGACGTGATGCCCGCGTCCGCGCGGGCGCGCCTCGCGCAGTAGCGGGCGGTCGCCTCAGGGGCGGGCGCCGTTCTCGGCTATCGCCCGCAGCTGCTCCACCATGAGCGAAGGATCCTCCGCGCGGTAGACCGCCGAGCCGGCGACGAAGACGTCGGCACCGGCGGCAGCGCACCTCTCGATGGTCTCGACGTCGACGCCGCCGTCGACCTGCACCCAGATGTCCACGTCGGCGGCGTCGGCCAGCCGCCGCGCGTGCTGGACCTTGGCCATCATGTCGGCCATGAACGCCTGGCCGCCGAAGCCCGGCTCGACGGTCATCACGAGGATCATGTCGATGCCGCGGACCAGCCCCTCGATCACCTTCAGCGACGTGCCGGGCTTCACTGCCACGCCCGCACGGGCACCGGCCGCCCGGATGTCCCTGGCCACCTGCCGCGGCTTGGCCGCCGCCTCGACATGGAAGGTCACGCTGGCGGCGCCGACCTCGGCATAGGCGGGCGCCCACCGGTCCGGGTCCTCGATCATGAGGTGGCAGTCGGCGGGGATCTCGATCTGCTTCAGCAGGGACTCGACGACCGGCAGCCCGAAGGTCATGTTGGGCACGAAGTGGTTGTCCATGACATCAAGGTGGATCCAGTCCGCTGCCACCTGGACCCGTCGCACCTCCGCCGCCAGGTCGGCAAGGTTGGCGTTGAGGACGCTCGGCGAAATCTGCATGCCCACGGCTGAACCCTAGTCCGAGCCCTCGGCCGCCGGAGATCGACGGAGCACTGCGAGGAACATGGCGTCGGTGCCGTGCCGGTGCGGCCACAGCTGCGCGAAGGGACCGTCACCGATGTCGGCAAGTCCCGGCAGGAGAGTCCGGGCGTCGAGCAGCTCGAGATCCGTGCGACCGCGCATGACGTCGGAGACGACGAACTCCGTCTCCGCAAGGTGCGGCGAGCACGTGACGTACGCGATCACGCCCCCCGGGCGGGTGGCCGCCACCGCAGCACGCAGCAGGTCGCGCTGGATGCCGCCGAGCGCGGCGAGGTCGGCCGGCGTTCGTCGCCACCGCGACTCCGGTCGGCGGCGCAGCGCCCCGAGTCCCGTGCATGGCGCGTCGACCAGTACCCGGTCGAAGAGCTGATCGTCCCACGGGGCGTGTCGCGAGTCGCCGACGATGACCGTCGATGTCGACCCGGCTGCAAGGGACCCGGCCACCAGCTCGGCGCGGTGCGGATGCTGCTCCACGGCGAGCAACCGGGCTCCGCGCTCGGCCGCCAGCCCCTCGAGGAGGGCCGCCTTGCCGCCCGGTCCGGCGCAGGCATCCAGCCAGATGACGTCGGGTCCGTCCAACGGGGCCGCCGCCAGCGCCAGCGCCACGAGCTGGCTGCCCTCGTCCTGCACCCCGGCTCGACCGTCGCGCACGCAGGCCAGCGCCTCGGGCGGCCCGTCGACGACGATGCCGGCCAGCGGCGACCACGAGCCGGGCTCGACCCCGGGCAGCGCGAGGAGCTCCTCGATCGTCATCCGCCCGGGTCGGGCCACCAGCACGGGCCGCGCCGGGGTGTTGTCAGCGGCGAGGAGCGCCACGAGCTCGTCGCGTCGCGGGCCGAGCGCGTCACGCATGGCCCGGACGATCCACGCCGGGTGCGACCACCGGGTGGCCAGCCACTCGACGTCGTCGTCGGCCCGGTCACCGCGCAGCTGATCAGCCCACCCCTGCTCGTCGTGCCGGGTCACCTTGCGAAGGACGGCATTGACGAAGCCCGCCCGGGCGTCGGCGCCCGATCGCGGCCCGAGACCGCGCGCCAGGTCGCACGAGGAGTCGACCGCCGCGTGGTCGGGCACCCGCATCGCCAGGATCTGGTGGGTCCCGAGTCGCAGGACGTCACGCAGGGCCGGCTCGACCTTCTGCCACGGTCGGGTCACGCAGGTGGCCAGGATCGCGTCGTACCACCCGCTCCAGCGCAGGGTCCCGTAGCCCAGCTCGGTCGCGAACGCTGCATCGCGTCCGCTCAGGCCCAGCCCGTGGAGGATCTGAGGCATGACCAGGTTGGCGTATGCGTCGTCCTCCCGGACGGCGCGCAGGAGTTCCCGTGCGGCGGCGCGCGGCTGGTCGTCCGTCATTCGAAGAAGTCCTCACTCGCCAGCCGCGCCCCTCGGGCCCAGTCGGTCGCCGCCATCGCCTTCCGATCCTGCGGCTGGACCTCGCCGAGCCGGATGGGGCTCGTGGCGGTGCCGACCAGGACCTCGCGCTTGGTGACCCGCAGGGTGCCAGGCGCCATCGGGGCCGCGTCGGGGGCGATCAGCACCGGATGGATGCGGAGCCGGTGCTCGCCGATCATGGTCCAGGCCCCTGGCGCCGGGGTACAGGCTCGGATCTGGCGATCGACCCCGATCGCCGGCAGGTCCCACCGCACGCGGGCGTCCTCGACCGTGAGCTTCGGGGCCAGGCTCGGCTCGCCAGCCTGCGGCACCGCCCGGACGGCACCGTCCTCGATCGCGTCCAAGGTGGCGACCAGCAGCCCGGCGCCCGTGACTGCGAGCCGGTCCAACAGGTCACCGGACGTGTCATGCGGGCCGATCGCCTCGGTGACGGTGCCATAGACCGGCCCGGTGTCCATGCCCTCGTCGAGGGCGAACGTCGTCGCGCCGGTGATGTCGTCGCCGTGCCGGATCGCATGCTGCACCGGTGCCGCGCCACGCCACGACGGCAGCAGCGAGAAGTGGAGGTTCACCCAGCCGTGCCCTGGGACCGCGAGGATCGGTGCCGGGATCAGGCCGCCATAGGCCACGATCGCAGCGCAGTCCGGCGCCAGGGTCCGAAGGCGCTCTGCGAACAGCTCGTCGCGCGGGGATGGCGGTGTCAGGACCTCGAGCCCCGCGTCGATGGCGAACTGCGCGACGGGTGAGGGGACCGGCCTGCTGCTGCGGCCGACCGGCGCCGCGGGGCGCGTGAGCACCGCCACCACCTCATGTCGCGAGTCGAGGATGGCCCGCAGGGCCGTGACCGCGACCTCCGGCGTGCCCGCGAAGAGGCACCTCATCGGGCGCCTACAGCCAGCGGCTGGAGATGGAGTGCGGGCTCACGCGAAAGGCGGGCGCCGGCTCCCCGAACCAGTCTGACTCGCGGATCACCTTCATGGCCTCCTTGCGCATCTCCGGGTCGAGCCGATCGATGAACAGGATGCCGTCGAGGTGGTCGGTCTCGTGCTGGACCGCCCGGGCGAGCAGTTCGGCACCCTCGATGGTCACCGGCTCGCCGTGCATGTTCATGCCCTTGGCGATGACGCGCATCGCCCGCGGGGTGTCGAACGAGAGGTCGGGTAGCGACAGGCAGCCCTCCTCGCCCAGTTGCACGTCGTCCGACAGGTCGAGGTCGGGATTGATGAGGTGGCCGATCTCGTCGTCGACCCAGTAGGTGAAGACGCGCAGGGAGACGCCGATCTGCGGGGCGGCCAGTCCGGCGCCGGGAGCGTCGACCATCGTGTCGGTGAGGTCCTTGACCAGCTTGCGCAACTCCTTGTCGAACGTCTCGACGGGCGCAGCGGGGGTACGAAGAACCGGGTCGCCGAAGAGGCGGATGGTTTGGACGGCCATGGGCCAAGTGTATGGGTGGCGGGGCTGCTCCCCCGCCCCGCCGACACCCCGTCGACCTTGAGGTTGGCGGCGGAAAACGCGGAGCGTTTCGCCGCCAACCTCAAGGTCGACGGGGTGTCGGGTTCGGATGGGGGGTTGGGGTCAGATGTCGCGGGGATCGACGTGCACGTGCACCGGCCGGTTTCGGCTCCGGGCCGCCCGCACCGCCGTGATGGCCCGCAGCTCCTGGCTCAGGCGCGCCGCCTGCTCGCGCGGCACCACGACGAGCCCTCGCTGCCGACCCTGCTCCTCGCCGTCGTCGATCGGCACCGGGCCCAGCAGCCGATGCGGCACGGAGAGGGCAGCCGCGACGTCGACGATGTCCGAGGGATCGCCCACGAGCGCTGCCATCCGGGTCGCCGGCGGCAGGCCGGCGGCCGTCCGCTCCGCGAGCTCGCGAGCCGCGAACCATGGGGCGTCCCACCGGACCAGGGCCTGCACGGCCGGCGCGGCGTTGTCGGCGGTGACCACCACCGCTGCCCGTGGCACCGCCAGTCGGGCGGCCGCGAACCAGCGGCGGACCGCATCCTCGCCCGCGTCGAGGTGTGGCCGCTGCAGCGCGGTACGCGCGTCGAGGATCAGGACCGCACGGTATCCCGGATCGCAGGCCGGCTCGGCGCCCGGCGTGGCCACCACCAGGCACGGCTCGTCCGGCACGTCGGCGATCATCCGTCCGCCATGGCTCGACAGCACCGGCACCCCGGGAAACGCCCGTCCGATCTCCTCGGCGGTGCGCTCGGAGCCGACCGCCACGGCCCGCAGGCGCCGTCCGCCGCATTCGGGGCACGTCCAGCCGCCGGCGAGCGAGCCGCACCAGTCGCATTGAGGAGCGGCCGCTCCCGACGCGAGCTGGAGCGGGCCACCGCAGCCGCAGCGGGCCGGCAGGCGGCAGGACTGACAGGACAGGACCGGAAGGTATCCGCGCCTGCCCACCTGCACGAGCACCGGGCCGGTGGCCAGGGCGGCTCGAGCGACCTCCCAGGCGTGGTGGGGTATGCGCGCGGCGGCTGCCGCGGCGTCGCGCGCCGCATCATCGGGGCTCAGGGCCCGGACGACGGGGGCCCGATCACGAACCGTGCCGCGCGTCGGCTCGACCGATCGCGCCCAGCCGGTCTCGCACCACAGCTGGGTCACCAGCGAACGGGCCGGGGAACCGACCACGAGGTCGCAGCCGGACAGGTGGGACCGCATGGCGGCCACGTCGCGGGCATCCCAGTAGGGCGCCTGCGGATCGACGAGGGCATCGTCCCCGTCGTCCCAGACGACCAGGAGCCGAAGGTCGGGCATGGGGGCGAAGACAGCGGCCCGGGTGCCCACCACGAGCCGGGCCCCGCCGCGCAGGATGCGAACGAACTCGCGATACCGCCGTTCCGGCCCCTGATCCGCAGTGAGCACGGAGACCACGCCGCCCGCGCGCGCGCCCGGCACCTGCGCGAGCACCCGGTTGACGTCCGCGGCGTCCGGCACGACCACGATCACGCCCCCGTGGGGCTGCCCGAGCACGGCATCGACCAGTCCCGCCAGGTCTCGAGCCCACGAGGTGGCAGGGGCGCAGGACCAGGCCGCACGGGTGCCCGAGGCACCGGGCGCGGCGAGTCGTCGCAGGAGCGCGGGGCCGTTCGAATAGGCCGCCCACCTGTCGGCGGCCTCGGGATCTGGCGACCCCTGCCACGTCGCCGGCAGGACCACGACGCCCTCCGCCCTTCCATGGCGCGGGGGCACCGCCGCCCGGACCACGTCGCTGAACGTGCCCGCGTAGCGCTCGGCGACCTCCTGGACCAGCGCGAGCGTGTCCGGCGTGAGGACCGGCTCGGAGCCGATGACGCGTTCGAGGGGCTTGAGCGAGCCCACGTGCTCCGCCTCGTCGCGGCGTTCGACGAGGTAGGCGTCCGTCAATCGGCCGGCGAATCGCACCCGCACCCGGGTGCCGGGCACGGCGGCCGCGTCGAGCGCCTCGGGTACCGCGTAGTCGAAGACGCGGTCGAGGTGGGGCAGCGACGAGTCGATCAGGACCTGCGCGACGGGTCGGGACGCGTACTCGGCGGCCGCGGTCGGCGTACGCCGCCGACGCGCCGGGGGCTCCGGCACGAGCGACAGCTGGTCCGGGGCACCGGCCCCCGAGTCGGCGGTCAGGCGCCCGCCGCTGCCTTGAGCTCGTCCGCCCGGTCGGTGGCCTCCCACGTGAAGGTCGGGCCGACGGCGGTGCGATGCGCCGGATCGGCTGCGTCGAGCAGCCAGTTGCTGCCCTGCGGACGACCGAAGTGGCCGTAGGCCGCCGCCACTCGGTAGATCGGCCGCAGCAGGTCGAGGTCGCGGATGATCGCCGCGGGGCGCAGGTCGAAGACCTGGAGCACGGCCGCCTGGATCTGCTCGTCGGGCAGGACGCCGGTGCCGAACGTCTCCACGAACACCCCGACCGGATGCGCCTTGCCGATCGCGTAGGCCACCTGGACCTCGCAGCGCGTGGCCAGTCCGGCCGCGACGACGTTCTTGGCGACCCACCGCGTCGCGTAGGCGCCCGACCGGTCGACCTTCGACGGGTCCTTGCCGGAGAACGCACCGCCACCGTGCCGGGCCATGCCGCCATACGTGTCGACGATGATCTTGCGACCGGTGAGCCCGGCGTCGCCCATCGGGCCGCCGACCTCGAACCGGCCGGTCGGGTTGACCAGCAGGCGGTAGTCGCGAGAGTCGAGGTCGACGAGGTCGAGGACCGGGTCGACGACGTGGCGCCGGATGTCGGGAGTGAGCATCGTGTCGAGGCTCACGTCGCGCGCGTGCTGCGACGAGACGACCACGGTGTCGATGCGAACCGGGCGGTCGTTCTCGTCGTACGCGATCGTGACCTGGGTCTTGCCGTCGGGGCGCAGGTAGGGAACGGTGCCGTCCTTGCGCACCTCGGTGAGGCGTTCCGCCAGCCGATGGGCGAGCGAGATGGGCAGCGGCATGAGCTCGTCGGTGTCGTCGCACGCGTAGCCGAACATCAGCCCCTGGTCGCCGGCGCCCTGGCGATCGAGGGGGTCGGAACTGCCCTCGGCCCGCTCCTCGAAGGCGTCGTCGACGCCCTGGGCGATGTCCGGGGACTGCGCGCCGATGGATACGGAGATGCCGCAGGACTCGCCGTCGAAGCCCTTCGTCGAGGAGTCGTAGCCGATGCCCTTGATGGTCGCCCGGACGAGGGTCATCACGTCGGCGTAGCCCTCGGTCGTCACCTCGCCTGCGACATGCACCTGACCGGTCGTGAGCATGGTCTCGACGGCGACGCGGCTGCGGGGATCCTGGCGGAGCAGGTCGTCGAGGATCGCATCACTGATCTGGTCGGCCATCTTGTCGGGATGGCCCTCGGTTACCGACTCGGACGTGAACAGGCGATGCGACACGACACTCCCTTGCTGGCGTGACTCCCATGGGATGACCACCCTGGGAATGATGATGCGTCATCCTATCGAAGCGGCCGGACACCGAACGCAAGCACGGCGTCCCACACGGCATCGGCGATCTCCGCCTTGGCTGCCCGCTGCACGTGGACCTCCGAGCCGTCGCGACCGAGGATCACGACCTCGTTGTCGGACCGGCCGAACACCTGGCCTCCGCTGACGTCGTTGACCACGAGCAGGTCGCAGCCCTTTCGGGCGAGTTTCTCGCGGCCGTGTGCGAGGACGGAGTGATCTGGGTCGCCCGTCTCAGCAGCGAAGCCGACCAGCAGCGGGGCCGCGCCCACGGCCCGGCCCTCAACCAGCTCGTGGAGGACGTCGGGGTTCTGGGCAAGGGGCAGGCTGACCGTGGCACCGAGGTCGGATCGCTTGATCTTGTGGTCGGCAGCGACGTCCGGCCGGAAGTCGGCCACGGCCGCCGCCATGACGACCACGTCGGCCCCCGGCGCCTGCTCGTGCATCGCTGTTCGGAGCTCGGCCGCCGAGCCCACGCGCACGACCTCGACGCCGGCCGGCGGGTCGACGTCCATGTGGGCCGCGACCAGCGTGACGCTCGCACCCCGCCCCACCGCGGTCCGGGCCAGCTCGACGCCCTGTCGGCCGCTGCTCGCATTGCCCAGGAACCGGACCGGGTCCCAGGCTTCGCGGGTGCCGCCGGAGCTCACCACCACGCGCATCCCGGCCATGTCCGGGGTGCCGGAACGGGGTCCGCGGCGCAGCAGGTCCAGTACGGCGGCGACGATGGCGGCCGGCTCGGGCAGTCGCCCGGGCCCGGTGTCGGCCCCTGTGAGTCGACCGGTGGCCGGGTCCAGGACGATCACGCCGCGCTCGCGAAGGACTCCGACATTGTGCTGGGTGGCGGGGTGCTCCCACATCTCGGTGTGCATCGCCGGCGCCAGGACCACCGGGCACCGGGCCGTGAGCAGGACGTTCGTGAGCAGGTCGTCGGCGATGCCGTGCGTGGCGCGGGCCATCAGGTCGGCCGTGGCGGGGGCGACCACGATGCAGTCGGCCTCCTGGCCGAGCCGGACGTGGGGCACGCGGTGGGCATCGGTCCACACGCCAGTGGCCACCGGCTTGCCGGAGAGGGCCGACCAGGTCGCCTCGCCGACGAATCGCAGCGCCGCCGGGGTGGGCACGACCGTCACGTCGCAGCCGGACTCGGACAGGCCCCTGAGCACCTCGCACGCCTTGTAGGCGGCGATCCCCCCGGAGACGCCCAGGACGACGCGTGCGGTCACGTTGGGTGCTCCGGCCTCGAGGCGGACGTGGCTGGGTCGGGCGAACTCAGCCGGAGGGGCTCAGCTGGACTGGTCGAACGAGCCCGCGACCGGGGCGGCCTCGTCGGCCTCCTCGGCGATCGGCTCGGACGTCAGGAGCCCGGCGTCGATCTCGCGGAGCGCGATCGAGAGCGGCTTCTCCTGCACGTGCGTCTCGACGAGCGGCCCCACGTACTCCAGCAGGCCTTCGCCCAGCTGGGAGTAGTAGGCGTTGATCTGGCGGGCGCGCTTCGACGCGTAGATCACCAGCGAGTACTTGGAGTCGGTCTTCTCCAGCAAGGCATCGATCGAGGGATGGGTGATGCCCTCGGGCCGGGTGACACTGCTCACGTGGAAGCCTCATTCATCGCAGATAGGGGTCAATCGCGGTCTTCGGGCAGGCGACCAGGCCGGTCGCCCTTCGGATCGGCTGCCCATGCTACCAACTCCCGGGCGCACTCCCCCACATCGGCGTTCACGAGGACCACATCGAACTCGTCCGCCGCCGCCAGTTCGTCGCGGGCGGCCGCCAGCCGACGCTGCACCGCCTCGTCGGTCTCCGTGCCTCGTCCGGTCAGTCGCGACGTGAGGATCTCCCACGACGGCGGCTCCAGGAAGACGAGAAGGGCGGCCGGGACGGCGGCGCGAACCAGCCGGGCCCCCTGCACCTCGATCTCGAGCAGGACGGGATGCCCGGTGGCCCGCATCTGCTCGACCGGCTCTCGTGGCGTTCCGTACCGGTTGCCCGCGAACTGGGCCCACTCCAGCAATCCGTCGGTGCGGATCAGCTCGTCGAATCGCGCATCCGACACGAAGAAGTACTCCCGGCCGTCCTGCTCACCCGGTCGCGGGGCCCGCGTCGTGGCGCTGACCGACAGCCAGATCCGCGGATCGAGGGCCAGCGCCCGCGCCACGACCGTGCTCTTGCCGACGCCCGACGGCCCCGACACGACCACCAGCGGGGCGACCTCGGTCATCGAGCCTCCAGCTGCCCGATGAGGGCTGCCCGCTGCCGCTCCCCGAGACCCTGCACGCGTCGGGACGTGGCAATGCCCAGCGCGGACATCATTCGCTCGGCCCGCACCCGGCCGACGCCGGGCAGGCACTCGAGGAGCCAGGCCACCTTCAGCCCGGCCCACAGCGGATTGGTCTGGGCACCCACGAGGACGTCGACGGCGCTCATCTGGCGTGCCTTCAGCGCGGTTCTCAGGCGGGACCGCTCGCGACGTGCCTCGATCGCGGCGGCCAGCGCCTCGCTGCGCTGGGCATCCGTGCGCGCGGGGACCATCACGCGAGGTCCTGGGCAATCGCCCGGGCGGCGGCCCGGATGTCGTCGGCCCCGGTGATCGGTCGGCCGATGACGAGGAGATCGGCGCCATCGGCCACCGCCTGCCGGGGAGTGGCGACCCGGCGCTGGTCGTCGAGCGAGGCGCCCGCAGGCCGCACGCCCGGCGTGATGAGCACGACATCTGGGCCGACGGCCGACCGGATGGCCCTGACCTCGCGAGGAGAGCACACGACGGCTCGGGCCCCCGCGTCGACGGCCAGGACGGCCAGCCGCACGGCGGCCGCCTGCGCCGGACCCCGCATGCCGATCGCGGCAAGGGAGTGCTCGTCGAGGGAGGTCAGGACCGTCACCGCGGTGATGCGGGTGTCCGGCAGGGCCGTGACGGCGGCCTCGATCATCTCCGCCCCGCCGGCGGCATGCACCGTCAGGTATGCCGGATCGAGGTGCGACACCGCCGCCGCCGCACCCCGCACCGTGGCGGGGATGTCGTGCAGCTTCAGATCGAGGAAGACGTCGATGTCGTCGCGGCCGGCCTCCGCGGCCGCCGCTCGCACCGTGCGGACCGCGTCGGCCCCGTCCCGGCAGAAGACCTCCAGGCCCACCTTGACGGTCGAGACGACGTCGGCCACCTGCCGCGTCCACCGGGCGAGAGTGGCGAGATCCGGTGCGTCCATCGCGACGGCGACGGGGGCGAGCACGCGGCTACTCGGTGATGAAGTCAAGCTCCTCATCCTCCTCGGCTGGCTGGTCCGCCGGGCGATGTGCGTAGGAGATCGCCGCCGACAGGCTGGCGAATCCGCGCTCGACGAGCGCGCGCTGGAGCTCCTCGTGGATGCGCATCGGCGACGAGGGATCGTGGAAGAGCACCGTGCCGACCGACACCGCGTTGGCACCCGCGAGGATGAACTCGAGCGCGTCGAGCCCGGTCCGGATGCCTCCCATGCCGATGATCGGCAGGTCGGGGTGCGCCTGGCGGATCTGCCAGACGCAGCGCACCGCAACCGGCCGGATGGCCGGTCCGGACAGCCCACCGGTGATCCCCGCCAGATGCGGCCGCATCGTGTCGGGATTGATCACCATCCCCAGCATCGTGTTGATCAGGGAAACACCCGTGGCACCGGCCCGGACGACGGAGTCCGCGATCGCGACGATGTCCGTGACGTCGGGCGACAGCTTGGCGAAGATCGGCATCCGCGGCTCGCTGTGCCGCTTGACCGCCTGGATGACGTTGGCAGCCATGCCCGCGTCGCAGGCGAAGACCTGACCCCGGTTCTCGACGTTCGGGCACGAGATGTTGACCTCGATGGCCGAGATGCCGCGGGCGATGCGCAGTCGGGCCGCCAGCTTCGCGTACTCGTCGACGGTGCCCCCGGCGATGGACACGATGGTGCGCGCCCCCCGCTCCTCGAGCCAGGCGAGGTCCTGCTCGATGAATCGGTCGATGCCGGGGCCCTGGAGCCCGATCGAGTTGAGCATGCCGCTCGGCGTCTCGGCCATGCGTGGGGTGGGGCGACCCGATCGGGGCTGCATCATGACGCTCTTGGTCACGACGGCGCCGATGCGCGTGATGTCGAAGAACTGGTCGAGCTCGCGCCCGGACGCCGCGCAGCCGGACGCCGTCAGCATGGGGCTGGGCAGCTCGACGCCGGCGAGATCGGTGGACATGTCGATGTCGACCACCGGCTCGTGCCCGGGCATCGGGCCCTGCGAGATGAGTGCGCGCGTCATCTGTGCACCTCCTCGACCGGGGCGCCGAGCGTGTCGGGCGGGATGGTGCCGACGTCGTCCCATCGGACCCGGTCACCGCGGAACACCGGCCCCTCGACGCACGAGCGGAGCATGCGGGTGACGCCGTCTTCGCCGACGACCGGAAGCACGCACGTCATGCAGATGCCGATGCCGCAGGCCATCGCCTCCTCGACCGCGCACTGGCTGTAGGCCCGGAACCTCGTCGCGATGTCGGCGACCGCCGAGAGCATCGGCATCGGCCCGCACGCATAGACCACGGCTGCATCCACCCGCTCCATCAGTCCGGTCAGCACATCGGTCACGCGGCCGCGCTCGCCGAGGGAGCCGTCGTCCGTCGTGATCGTGAGGGTCGACGCGAGCCGCTTCAGCTCGAGCACCCCGAACAGCTTCTCCTCGGTGGCCGCCCCTACGACCACGTCGACCCGACAGCCGCGCTCACGCAGCTGCTCGGCGAGCATGAAGAGCGGCGCCGCCCCGTAGCCGCCGCCCACGAGGACGCACGGGACTCGCTCCTTGGGCAGGATGAAGGGTCGACCGAGTGGCCCGACGATGTCGATGACGTCGTGGCGGCGACGCTCGGACAGCCACTTCGTGCCCTTGCCGTGCACGCCGACCACCACGTCGAGCGTCCCGCCGTACACGCCGCGGGACTGGACCTGATGGATGGCGAACGCGCGGCGCAGCAGCATGCTGGACTCCTCGCCGCCGATGCCGAGGGTCACGAAGTGACCGGGCCGCGCTATGTCCGCGATGCCCGGCGCCGTGAGCGACAGGACGTGATACGCCCCGACCCGCCGAACGTCAAGCACCTCGCCCTTGACCTGGACCGGCACGGCTAACCCCTTCCCGCGTCGGCGTGCTGCCGCCGCCTTCGTGTCGCTGCAGAGCGCGGAGCGCGCCGCAGCACCAGTCCTGCAGAGCGTGGAGCGCGCCGCATCAGGAGCCCTGCCCGGCGCGCAGCGCCTCGAGGTCGCCGGCATGCTCCTGAAGGGAACGGACCGTCGGCTCATCATGCTGCAGCGAGTCGATGCCCTGCACGGCCGCCGCCAGCCCCTGCACGGTGGTGATGCACGGTACGCCCTTGATGACGGCCGCCGTTCGGATCTCGTATCCGTCGACGCGCGGCCCGACGCCGTACGGCGTGTTCACGATCAGCTGGACGTCGCCCGACATGATCGCGTCCACGGTCGTCGGCTCACCGTTCGGCCCGCGGCCCTCGTGCTGCTTGCGGAGCTCCTCGACGCGCACGCCGTTGCGGCGAAGCACCGCGGCGGTCCCGGAGGTCGCCACGATCCGGAATCCGAGGTCCGCGAGCCGCTTGATCGGGAAGATGGCGGCGCGCTTGTCGCGATTGGCGAGGGATACGAATGCTGTGCCGGACGTGGGCAGGCCCCCCGCGTAGGCGGCCTCCTGCGACTTGGCGAACGCGATGCCGAACGAGTCGTCGATTCCCATGACCTCGCCCGTCGACCGCATCTCCGGTCCGAGGACCGTGTCGACCCCGTGGAAGCGACCGAATGGCAGCACGGCCTCCTTCACGGAGATGGCGGCGCCGACCGGCATCGTGCCGCCGTCGCCGACTGCCGGCAGGATCCCCGACTCGCGCAGTTCGCTGATGGTCTGTCCGACCATCACGCGCGCCGCGGCCTTGGCGATGGGCACGGCGGTCGCCTTGGAGACGAACGGCACGGTTCGCGATGCGCGGGGATTGGCCTCGAGGACGTACAGGACGTCGCCGGCCATGGCGTACTGCACGTTGAGCAGGCCGAGCACCCCGACTCCCCGCGCGATGGCCCGGGTCGACTCGCGGATGCGGTCGATGTCGTCGGCGCCGAGCGTGATCGGCGGCAGCGCGCAGGCCGAGTCGCCGGAGTGGATGCCGGCCTCCTCGATGTGCTCCATGACCCCGCACAGGTAGAGGTCCTCGCCGTCGTAGATGGCGTCGACGTCGATCTCGACGGCGTCGTCGAGGAACCGGTCGACGAGCACGGGGTGCTTGGAGTTGATGTCGGTCGAGCGCTCGAGGTAGTCGGCGAGCATCGCGTCGTCATAGACGATCTCCATGCCTCGGCCGCCGAGGACGTAGCTCGGGCGGACGAGCACCGGATAGCCGACATCGGCTGCGATCGCCTGCGCCTCGTCGAAGGTGCGAGCGGTGCCGTGCTTAGGCGCCAGCAGCCCCGCCTCGGCCAGTACACGGCCGAATGCGCCGCGCTCCTCGGCGAGGTGGATCGACTCCGGACTCGTGCCGATGATCGGCACGCCCGCGTCCTTCAGCCGCTGCGCGAGTCCCAGGGGGGTCTGGCCACCCAGCTGCACGATGACGCCGAGGAGGGTGCCGTTCTGCTGTTCCACGTGCACGACCTCGAGGACGTCCTCGAGGGTGAGGGGTTCGAAGTAGAGGCGATCGGACGTGTCGTAGTCGGTCGAGACCGTCTCGGGGTTGCAGTTGACCATGATGGTCTCGTAGCCGGCCTCGCGCAGGGTGAGGGCGGCGTGCACGCAGGAGTAGTCGAACTCGATCCCCTGCCCGATCCGGTTCGGGCCCGAGCCCAGAATGATCACCTTGTCGCGATCGCTGGGCACCACCTCGGTCTCCTCGTCGTACGCGGAGTAGTGGTACGGGGTCAGTGCGGCGAACTCGGCCGCACACGTGTCGACCGTCTTGTAGACCGGGCGGATGCCGAGCTCGTGCCGGATCGCGCGCACCTCGCTCTCGAGGAGTCCCCGAAGCGCGGCGATCTGACGATCGGAGAACCCGAATCGCTTGGCCTGCAGCATCATCCGGTGGTCGAGGGACTCAGCGGCACGGATGCGGTCGGCCCGCTCGTTGATCTGGCAGAGCTGATCGAGGAACCACGGGTCGATATTGGTCGCCTCGTGCACCGCGTCAATGCCGGCGCCCGCCCAGAGCGCCCGCTGCACCTCGGAGAGTCGGCCGTCGCGCGGCACGCGCATCGCGTCGAGGAGGGCGTCGACGTCGACGTCGGACCGCTGCGCCGGCCAGCTGAAGACCGCTTCCGGCTTCTCGAGGGACCTCAGCGCCTTCTGGAGCGCCTCCGGGAAGTTGCGTCCTATGGCCATGGCCTCGCCGACGCTCTTCATCGTCGTCGTGAGCACCGGGTCGGCCTGGGGGAACTTCTCGAACGCGAAGCGGGGCACCTTGACCACGATGTAGTCGAGTGTCGGCTCGAACGATGCCGGCGTCTCGCGCGTGATGTCGTTGGGAATCTCGTCCAGCGTGTAGCCGATGGCGAGCCGCGCGGCGATCTTGGCGATCGGGAAGCCGGTCGCCTTCGAGGCCAGCGCAGACGATCGCGACACCCGCGGATTCATCTCGATGACGATCATGCGCCCGTCGTCGGGGTCGATCGCGAACTGGATGTTGCATCCACCGGTGTCGACGCCGACGGCGCGGATGATCTCGATGCCGACATCGCGCATGTGCTGGTACTCGCGGTCCGTAAGGGTGAGTGCCGGAGCCACGGTGATCGAATCGCCGGTGTGGACGCCCATCGGATCGAGGTTCTCGATCGAGCACACGACGACGACGTTGTCGTTGCGGTCCCGCATCAGCTCGAGCTCGTACTCCTTCCAGCCGATGATCGACTCCTCGAGCAGCACCTCGGTGGTGGGGCTGGCCTGCAGTCCGGCCCCGGCGATTCGGCGCAGGTCGGTCTCGTCGTAGGCGATGCCCGAGCCCGAGCCGCCCATGGTGAAGGACGGCCGGACGACGACCGGGTATCCGAGGTCGACCGCCGCCGTGAGGCAGTCCTCCAGCGTGTGGCACACGGCGGAGCGTGCGCTCTCGGCGCCGACCTCCGCGACGATCCGCCGGAACACCTCCCGGTTCTCGCCCTTCTCGATGGCGTCCACGTCGGCACCGATCAGCTCGACGCCGTAGCGCTCGAGCGCGCCGCTCTTGTGCAGCGCCATCGCCGTGTTGAGCGCCGTCTGGCCGCCGAGGGTCGCCAGGAGAGCGTCCGGGCGCTCCTTCGCGATGATCCGCTCGACGAAGTCCGGGGTGATCGGCTCGATGTAGGTGGCGTCCGAGAACTCCGGATCGGTCATGATCGTGGCGGGATTGGAGTTCACGAGGACGACGCGCAGTCCTTCGGCGCGCAGGACGCGACAGGCCTGGGTGCCGGAGTAGTCGAACTCGCACGCCTGGCCGATCACGATGGGACCGGAGCCGATCACCATGACCGACGTGATGTCCTCGCGGCGTGGCATCAGCCGGCCATCCCGTCTCTGGTGGTCGACATGAGGGCGGCGAACTCGTCGAAGAGATAGGCCGCATCGTGCGGTCCGGCGGCCGCCTCCGGGTGGTACTGGACGCTGAACGCCGGCACGTCGAGGCAGCGCAGGCCCTCCACCACGTCGTCGTTCAGGCACACGTGACTGACCCGTGCACGCCCGAACGGCGTGTCGAAGTCGCCGTCGCGTGGTGCGTCGACCGCGAAGCCGTGGTTGTGCGCCGTGACCGCCACGCGGCCCGTGGACAGGTCCTTGACCGGCTGGTTGATGCCGCGATGGCCGTATCGGAGCTTGTACGTCCCCAGTCCCAAGGCACGTCCGAGCACCTGGTTGCCGAAGCAGATGCCGAAGACCGGGACGCCGGCCGCGAGCAGCGCGCTCATCACGGCGACCGCGGCATCGGCGGTGGCCGGATCGCCCGGTCCGTTGGAGAAGAAGACGCCATCGGGCGACAGGGCGAGGATCTCGGCGACCGTCGACCGGGCCGGCACGACGTGGACGTCCATGCCCCGCATTGCCATCTGATGCGGCGTCATCGCCTTGATGCCGAGGTCCACTGCGACCACCGTGAACAGCCGCTCTCCGATGGCCGGCACGAGGTAGGGGATCGGTGTCGACACGTCACCGGTCAGGTCCGCGCCCGCCATCGCAGGACTCGCCTGGACCATGGCGTGCAGGTCGCCGACGGGGCGCTCTGCGACGGGGCCGCTGAAGATGCCGACCCGCATGGCGCCCCGCTCCCTCAGGTGGCGGGTAAGGGCGCGGGTGTCGACGCCGCTGATCCCCACGATCCCCTGTTCGCGCAGCTGCTCGGCGAGCCCTCCGGTGGCGCGCCAGTTGGACGCGATGCGGGAGGGATCGCGCACCACGTACCCGGAGACCCAGATGCGCGTCGCCTCGGCATCCTCGTCGTTGACGCCGGTGTTGCCGATGTGCGGCGCCGTCATGATCACGACCTGCCGGTGGTACGACGGATCCGTCAGGGTCTCCTGGTAGCCGCTCATGCCGGTCGAGAACACGGCCTCGCCGAACGCCGTGCCCACGGCCCCGTAGGCCTCGCCATGCATCGTCCGACCGTCCTCGAGGACGAGGACGGCTGGGGTCTCGCGCGGGTCGGGATTCACGCTGCTCCGTTCATTGCTGGACGCCCGTGGCGAACGTCGTGGTCAATCCGTCGATGGCGAGCCGGTGCCCATGGGCGTCGTCCGCACGGAAGCCGGTGTCGACGGCCGCGTCGCCGAGCCGCCAGGTGACGACGATCACGCTGTCCTTGGCGCGGACCGTCGCCGCCACCCCCTGGTCGAGTCGGACGCCGACGACGTCGGACGTGGGGATGAAGAGCCCGCGCGCTCCCACCCGGTCGAACCACAGCCCGGTGGCGCCCCAGGACAGCTCGCATCGACTGCGCGTGCCGAGGTCGGCGATCACGATCCGGTCCAGCCAGTCGCCGTGGGTCGACGTCCCCATGAACAGGCCGGGCACCGGCCGGCCCAAGGCGCCGTGGTCATCCGGCCGCTCGGCAGGCTCGGGCACTCCTGCCTGCCGCGTCGCCCGGTTGGCCCAGCCCCGACGCATGCCCCACAGCGACAAGCCGATCAACGCGACGACGAGCAGTACCAGCAGGGCGCGGGTCACCGGGACACCATCGCGTTGCGAACCGTGAATACCCCGGACTTCAGGACGTGCTCGACACGCCCCGGCAGCCGCATGCCCGCATACGGGCTGTTGTGGCTCTTCGAGGCCAGCGACTGAGGGTCGACCACCCAGGTCGCCTCGTCGTCGACCAGCACCACGTTGGCCGGCGAGCCCGCAGCCAGCGCCTGGCCGTGGCCGCGCGCCCGTCCGATGCGCGCCGGAGCCGCCGACATCCGCTCGGCCACGCCGTGCCAGTCGAGCCGCCCGGTCCGGACCATCGTCTCGATGACGACGCTCAGGGCGGTCTGCAGCCCCAGCATGCCGAACGAGGCCGCACCCCACTCGCAGTCCTTGTCCTCGAGGGCGTGCGGGGCGTGATCGGTGGCCACCACGTCGATCGTGCCATCGGCCAGACCCGCCCACAGTGCCTCGACGTCGGCCGCGCTGCGCAGCGGCGGGTTGACCTTGTAGACGGGGTCGTAGCTGCGGACCAGCTCCTCGGTCAGGAGCAGATGATGCGGGGTCACCTCGGCGGTGACGTCGATGCCGCGTGCCTTCGCCCAGCGGATGATGTCGACCGACCCGGCCGTCGAGACATGGCACACGTGCAGCCGCGAGCCGACATGCTGGGCGAGCAGCACGTCGCGGGCGATGATCGACTCCTCCGCCACCGCGGGCCAGCCCGTCAGCCCGAGGACACCCGACAGCGCCCCCTCGTTCATCTGCGCGTTCTCGGTCAGCCGCGGCTCCTGGGCGTGCTGGGCGACGACGCCGTCGAGGGCCTTGACGTACTCGAGGGCGCGACGCATCAGCACGGCATCGGACACGCAGTGGCCGTCGTCGCTGAACACGCGCACGCGCGCGGCAGATGCCGCCATGGCGCCGAGCTCGGCCAACTGCGTGCCGCCCAGACCGACCGTGACCGCGCCGACGGGGAAGACATCGACCAGCCCGGACTCCTGGCCCAGGCGCCAGACCTGCTCGACGACACCGGCGGTGTCGGCGACCGGCAGCGTGTTGGCCATGGCGAAGACGGCGGTGTACCCGCCCAGCGCTGCGGCCTGCGAACCGGTGTCTACGGTCTCGGCGTCCTCCCGACCCGGCTCGCGCAGGTGGGTGTGGAGGTCCACGAGGCCGGGAAGGGCGATCAGCCCGGACGCGTCGACGACATCGTCGCCCAGGCCCGCCCCCGGCGGGGTGATGCGTTCGATGACGCCACCGGCGATGACGATGTCGGCAGGATCCCCGCCGTAGGGGCGGACACCGGCGAGGACGATGGTCTCGTTCATGCGGTGCGGCCTCCGGTGGTCGGATCGACAGGCGAGAACGACTCCCCCGAGCCGCCGAGCAGCAGGTAGAGGACGGCCATCCGGACGCTCACGCCGTTGGTGACCTGCTCGACCATCACGGCGCGACTGCTGTCGGCGACCTCGGCGCTGATCTCCATGCCGCGGTTCATGGGGCCGGGGTGCATGACGATGGCGTGGTCGGGCAGGGCCGCCATGCGGATGCGGTCGAGCCCGTAGGCACGGCTGTACTCGCGCGCGGACGGGAAGTAGGCGGCCTGCATGCGCTCGGCCTGCACCCTCAGCATCATGATCGCGTCGCTCGCCGGGATCGCCTCGTCGATGTCGTAGGAGACCCTGCACGGCCAGGTCTCGACCCCGGTCGGCAGCAGGGTCGGCGGTGCGACCAGGGTGACCTCGGCCCCGAGCGTGCTCAGGAGCAGGACATTGGAACGCGCCACGCGACTGTGCAGCACGTCGCCCACGATCGTGACGCGAACCCCCGACAGGTCGCCGCGCCCGCCACGGAGATGGCGCCGCAGCGTGAAGGCGTCGAGCAGAGCCTGGGTCGGGTGCTCGTGCGTGCCGTCGCCGGCGTTGACGACCGTGCCGCCGATCCACCCCGCGGTGGCAAGGCGATGCGGCGCCCCGGAGGCTCCGTGTCGGATCACGACGGCGTCGGCGCCCATGGCCTCCAGCGTGAGTGCGGTGTCCTTCAGGCTCTCGCCCTTGGACACGCTCGACCCCTTGGCCGCGAAGTTGATCACGTCGGCGGACAGCCGCTTCGCCGCCATCTCGAAGGAGATCCGCGTGCGGGTCGAGTCCTCGAAGAACAGGTTGACGACGGTTCGGCCGCGCAGGGTCGGCAGCTTCTTGACCGACCGATCCGTGACGGAGGCCAGCTCGGCCGCCGTGTCGAGGATCAGGATCGCCGTCGAAGCATCGAGGTCCGCAGCGGACAGCAGGTGCTTCATGCGCTGCTCCTCGGCGCCGACAGTGAGACCTCGTCGATCCCGTCGACCTCCCGAAGCGAGACGCGCACCTGCTCGTCGAACGCGGTGGGCAGGTTCTTGCCCACGAAGTCGGGGCGGATCGGCAGCTGCCGGTGACCCCTGTCGACCAGCACGGCCAGCTGCACTGCCCTCGGCCGTCCGATGTCGCTCATGGCGTCGAGCGCGGCGCGGATGGTGCGGCCGGAGTACAGGACGTCGTCGACCAGGATGACGATGCGGTCGTCGATGCCCGACGGTGGGATGGAGGTCGGTTCCAGCGCTCGGGTGGGCCGCAGTCTCAGGTCGTCGCGGTACAGGGTGACGTCGAGGGAGCCGACCTCGACGGGCGTCGACTCGATCCGCTCGATGGCCACCGCGAGTCGCCGCGCGAGCGGGTAGCCGCGCGAGGGGATGCCGAGCAGCACGATGTCGCTGGCACCCTTGTTGCGCTCGACGATCTCATGGGAAATGCGCGTGATAGCGCGGCCGATATCGGCCTCGTCCAAGACGACGTTCGTCACCCGGACCTCCTTCCCCGCCTCTCTGGACGGGCCTTAAAGGATGTCTGACCCCCCGACCCTATCGACGTGCGATCCACGGTCGGTCGCGGGGGCAGATCGAGCCGCAAGCGCACGGGATCCGGCCGCTCGCGGCGGGTCCGTCAGACCCCGCCACCCCAGCCGGCGCTGCCCATCTTGTGCACTCGCATGCCGTTCGTCGTGCCGGGGACGCCCGGCGGCACGCCGGCCACGATCACGACGCGGTCGCCGATGGTGGCGCGGCCGATGTCGAGCAGGGCCTTGTCGACCTGGACGACCATGTCGTCCGTGTGCTCCACCTGCGGAACCAGGAAGGTCTCGACGCCCCAGACCAGCGACAACTGGCTGCGCACCCGCGGGTTGGGCGTGAAGGCCAGCAGCGGGGTCTCCGACCGCCAGCGGGCGATCAGGCGGGCCGACGAGCCGGTCTCGGTGAACGCGATGAGGTGGCTGGCATTGACGCCGTCGGCCACGTCGACGGCCGCGTGCGTCAGCGCACGGGCCGTCGAGCCGGTCCACGGGTCCGACAGCTTCGGCAGCGTCGTCAGGGCCTCGGTCTCGACGTGCTCGATGATGCGGCTCATGGTCTCGACGACCAGGTTCGGGTGGTCGCCGACGCTCGTCTCTCCCGAGAGCATCAGGGCGTCCGCGCCGTCGAGGATGGCATTGGCCACGTCGCTCGCCTCCGCGCGCGTGGGCCGGTTCGACACCGCCATCGAGTCCAGCATCTGGGTGGCCACGATCACCGGCTTCCCGGCCTCGCGGCACAGGTGGATGGCCCGCTTCTGCACCAGCGGCACGGCCTCCAGGGGCAGCTCGACGCCCAGATCGCCGCGGGCCACCATCACGCCGTCGAAGGCCGCGATGATCTCCTCGAGGTTCTCCACCGCCTGCGGCTTCTCGACCTTGGCCAGCACCGGCAGGCGCACGCCCTCCTCGTCCATGATCGCGTGCACGTCGATGATGTCGGCCGCGCTGCGGACGAACGACAGCGCGATGATGTCGGCGCCGTTGCGCAGCGCCCAGCGCAGGTCGTCGCGGTCCTTGTCGGACAGCGCCGGGACGCTCACGGCGACGCCCGGCAGGTTGAAGCCCTTGTTGTCCGAGACGCGGCCGCCCTCGAGCACCAGGCAGTGCACCCGTGGCCCGTCGACCCGGACGACCTGAAGCTCGATCCGGCCGTCGTCGACGAGGACGAGGTCGCCGGGGGTCACGTCGTCGGGCAGGCCCTTGTAGGTGGTCGAGACCATGCTCACGTCGCCGGGTACGTCCTCCGTGGTGACGATGAACTCGGCCCCGTTCTCGAGCACGACCGGGCGGCCCGTGGCGAACCGGCCGAGCCGGATCTTGGGTCCCTGCAGGTCGACCAGGATCCCGACTCCGCGGCCCATCTCGTCGGCGGCCCGCCGGACGTTGTTGTAGACCGCCAGGTGCTCCTCGTGGCGCCCGTGGGACAGGTTGAGGCGGGCCACGTCCATCCCCGCCGCCACGAGACCCTTGATGGCCTCCAGGGAGGCTGTGGCGGGACCGAGGGTGGCAACGATCTTGGCGCGGCGCATGGGCGAAACCCTATCCGTAAGCGGTTGCAGGGACGAGCGGAGTCAGGGCAGGAGCTGCCGGGCGGTCGACGTGATCGGTGCCGGCAGGTTGCTGCTCCCCATGAGGAACGCATCGACCGACGCCGCAGCAGCCCGCCCCTCGGCGATGGCCCACACGATCAGCGACTGGCCTCGGCCCGCATCGCCGGCCACGAAGACGCCGTCGATCGGCGTGCGGTAGTCGGGATCCCGCTCGATCGATCCGCGGGCGTCGACCGGCAGGCCGAGCTGCTCCACCAGGCCGCCACGCTCCGGACCGACGAAGCCCATTGCGAGGAAGACGACGTCCGCCGGGATCTGCCGCTGCGTGCCTGCGACCGGTCGGAATCCCCCCTCGAACGGCTCCACGTCGACCAGGTGCAGGGCCGCGACGCGTCCCGCCCCGTCATCGGAGAATCGCTCCGTGGACACGGCGAACAGGCGCTCTCCGCCCTCCTCGTGAGCACTCGACACGCGATACGTCATCGGGTAGGTCGGCCAGGGCTGGGAGTCGGGCCGGGCGGGCGGTGGGGTCGGCAGGATCTCGAGCTGCGTGACGGACGCCGCACCCTGGCGATGCGCGGTGCCCAGGCAGTCGGCGCCCGTGTCGCCCCCGCCGATGATGACCACGTGCTTGCCCTTCACGTCGATCGGCGACGCGTCGAAGTCCCCCTGCTGGACACGGTTGGCGAGCGGCAGGTACTCCATCGCCTGGTACACGCCGACGAGCTCGCGACCGGGAACCGGCAGGTCGCGCCAGGCGGTCGCACCGATGGCTACCACCACGGCGTCATACCGGCGGCGCAGGTCGTCGCCGGTGACGTCGGTGCCGATCTCGACCCCGGTGCGGAACTTCACGCCCTCGGCCTCCATCTGGCCGATGCGGCGGTCGAGGTGCCACTTCTCCATCTTGTCGACGGGCAGCCGGATCTGGACACAGGGTTGCTGTTCGAGCAGGTCTTCGTCGACACGGCACGGCTGACCTCGACGGTCCGGCGAGCGCTCCAGTCCCGCGACCAGGTGAGCCTGCTGGACATCGTTCGGGAGGCGCCGATCGAGCTCGGGCTGGCCGAGGTGGTCGCCTACTTAGCTCTGAAGGACGAGGGCTTCGACATCGTGTTCGATGAGACCGTGCAGACCGACCTGTCCTGGACGGTCGCCGACGGTGAGGTACGCACAGCGCGCGTCCCGGCATCAGCTACGCCCGCTCGGGCGGTCCGCGCCTGCGTGAGGAGGTTCCTCGGTGACCGTGACGCCCCTTACTCGTAGTGAGCTCGATCTGCCGCTGGTGGTGACCTCCCTGATGAAGGGTGTGGTCTACGCCGACACCCACCCCAAGGTCTGGCGGCACCTGCTCCGGCCTGCAGCCGGCCGCGCGCGACTACGTGGCAACGATCGGCCTGATCATGGTGGTGGACGAGGCGGAGGGGTATGCCTTCCTGCGCCAGCGGGATGACGAGACGGACGGTGACGACGGCGAGCGCACCGTTCCTCGGCTGGTACCGCGCCGCTCCCTGAGTTTTCCGGTCAGCCTGCTGCTCGCGCTGCTGCGCAAGCGGCTGGCCGAGTTCGATGCCACCGACAGCGGAACCGCCTGTGTGCTCACCCGCCGACAGATCATCGACCTGCTCGAGGTGTTCCTGCCCCAGCACACCACCGAGACCCGCCTGGTGGACCAGGTCGACGCCCATATCGCCAAGGCGGTCGAGTTGGGGTTCCTGCGCATGGTGCGCGATGCGGAAGGGGCCTACGAGATCCGCCGCATCCTCAAGGCCTTTGTCGACGCGCAATGGCTGGCCGGTCTCGACGACGGGCTTCGTCGCTACGCCGTCCAGGTCGGCGCTGTCCCGGGCGACGACGCGCCGCCCACCGTGGAGGGCCTGCCGTGACCGCTCTGTTCAGCGCCGTCGAGCTGGAGGGCTTCACCTCCGAACATCGTCCGGGCTTCCGACTGGACCGGCTCGAAGTCTTCAACTGGGGCACCTTCGACCGCCACGTGTGGACCTTCGATGTGGCCGGGCAGACGGCACTGCTCACCGGTGACATCGGTTCGGGCAAGTCCACTCTGGTCGACGCCGTGACCACGCTGCTGCTGCCGGCCAACCGGGTCGCCTACAACAAGGCTGCCGGCGCCGGAAGCCGTGAACGCGACCTGCGCTCCTACGTCCAAGGACACTACAAGTCCGAGCGGAACGAGACCACCGGGGCCTCCCGGGCTGTCGGGCTGCGGATGGACGGGCAGACCTACTCGGTGCTCCTCGGCAGGTTCGTGAACGACCGGCCTCGACCTGACCGTGACCATCGCCCAGGTGTTCTGGATGCGCCAGGCGCACCAGGGGCAGCCTGAGCGGTTCTACTGCGTCGCGGAGACACCGCTGAACGTCGCCGGCGACTTCGCCGACTTCGGCAGTGACGTGACCGCGCTGCGGCGCAGGTTGCGCGAGCGCGGCGCTCGGGTCTACGACCACTACCCGGAGTACGGGCGTGACCTGCGCCGACGGCTGGGGATCGAGTCCGACCAGGCCCTGGAGCTGTTCCACCAGACCGTGTCGATGAAGTCGGTCTCCGACCTGAACGAGTTCGTCCGTCAGCACATGCTCGAGCCGTTCGACTCAGCGGGCTGGGTGGACCGACTGGTGGCCCACTTCGAGGACCTCACCCGGGCGCACGCCACCGTGGTGCGCGCGCGGGAGCAGCTCCAACGGCTGCGGCCGCTGCTCGCCGAATGCGATGCGCACGACGCCTTGTCGACGCGGATCACCGACCTGGTCGCCGACCGCGACGCGCTGCCCTACTTCTGCGCTGACGCCGCTCTCCGCCTGCTGCGGGAGAGTCGAGCGGACCTGCCGGGAACGGATTGAGGGCCTGGAGGTCGAGGGGCACCGGACCGAGGCCGACCTCGCGGAGCTGCGCGGACGCGAGCAGCAGTTGCTGGTCGAACAGGCGGGGTACGGGGGAGGTCGCCTGGCGGATCTGGAACGCCAGCTCGTGGCCGAGGCCGCCGAACGAGACCGCCGCCGTCACCGGCACGACCGGTTCACCGAACTGCTCGGTGACGCCCGGCTGACCGAGCCGGCCGACGAGGCGCAGTTCGAGGCGCTGCGCCGCCAGGTCGACACGGCCGCCGTCGAGGCCGACGCCACGCAGGCGGAATGCCAGAACCGATTGACCGAGGTCGCCGTCGAGCAGACGACCCTGATGGCCGAGTCGAAGGAGCTGAACGCCGAGCTCGCCAGCCTGCAGGGCAACCGCAGTAACCTGCCACGCCGCCTGCTCGAGATGCGCGAGCGGATGGCGGCGGCGTTGTCCTTGCCCGTGGAGGAGCTCCCCTTCGCAGGGGAGCTGATCCAGGTGCGCCCGGAGGCAGCGCCGTGGGAGGGCGCGGCAGAGCGTGTTCTGCACGGGTTCGGCGTGTCGATGCTGGTGCCGAGCGTGCACTACCCGGCGGTCTCGGACTGGATCGATGCCAACCACCTCGGGCTCCGGCTGGTCTACTACCGGGTGCCCGCGACGGTTGCCGCCATGGCTGCGCCGGAGCTGCCCGGCTGGCCGGTGACGTGCCCGCTGATCCGTTGTACAGCAAGCTGCAGATCCGGGACGACTCACCCTTCTACGCCTGGGTGGAACGCGAGCTGTGGCGCCGGGCCGACCACCACTGCGCCACCGCCACGACGGAGTTCCGACGTTGTGAGAAGGCCGTCACCCGGGCAGGCCAGGTCCGTTCCGGCCATCGGCACGAGAAGAACGACGACCGGGCGGTCGACGATCGGCGCAGCTACGTGCTGGGTTGGGACCCGGAGGCCAAGATCGATGCCCTGCTCGCCCAGGGGCAGCGACTCCAACGGCAGCTGGCCGGGTCCGCCACCAGGCTGGCACAGGTCAAGGCAGAGCTGGACGACTCGACCGCTCGGCGCAGCCTGATCGCCAAGCTGGCCGAGATCGACACCTGGGCCGACCTGGATTGGCGCACGGTAGCCGCCCGGATCACCCGCCTCGAGCACGATCGGGCCGAGCTGCAGCGTTCCTCGCGCGACCTCGCCCGGGTCACCGGGGAGCTCAGCTCGGTGCGGGAGGCGATCGTCGGTGCAGAGTCCGCCAGGAGCGAGGTCACGACGCGGCTGGGGGCGGCGCGTCATGAGCTGGCGGACTACCGGGCCCGGGCGGAGGAGGCACGCGTCCGGTTGTCCAGCCCCGAAGCGGATTCTGCACGAGCGCGTTTCGAGGCTCTGGCCCGGCGTGCCGGCAAGGACGGGGTCGCCGGTGCGGGCGAGGTGACCCCGCAGACCTACGAGCGGTGGCAGGCGACCACCACGGCCCTGCTCAACGACGAGCTCGGCCGCCGCACCGAGCAGCAGCGGACCCTGGCCAACCGGATCGGTGCGCTGATGCACCGGTTCCGCACCGACTACGCCGCCGAGACCACCGACATGGACAGTTCGGTCGCTGCAGCGGTGGAGTACCGCCGGTTGCACGACCGGCTCCAGCAGGACGACCTGCCGCGATTCGAGGCCGAGTTCAAGACCTACCTGAACACGAACACGATCCGCGACGTCGCCGGTTTCCAATCGGCGCTGACGACGGAGCTGGAGCTGATCCGGGAGCGCATCGATCGGATCAACGATTCGCTGCTGGTGATCGACTACAACCCGGGCCGGTACATCCGGCTGGAGACGCAGCCCTCCCAGCGTGGAGATCCGCGATTTCCGCCAGGAGTTGCGCGCCTGCACCGACAACAGCCTCGCCGGAGGCGATGCCGACCAGTACTCCGAGCAGAAGTTCCTGCAGGTGCAGCGTCTGATCGAGCGGTTCCGAGGCCGGCCCGGGCAGACCGAGACCGATCAGACCTGGACGCGGCGGGTCACCGATGTGCGCAACTGGGTGGTGTTCGTCGCCTCCGAGCGTCGACGCGAGGACGACGTCGAGCACGAGACCTACGCGGACACCGCGGGCAAGTCCGGGGGTCAGAAGGAGAAGCTGGCCTACACCATCCTGGCCGCGTCGCTGGCCTACCAGTTCAAGCTCGACTGGGGCACGGCGACGTCGCGCACGTTCCGGTTCGTTGTCATCGACGAGGCCTTCGGACGAGGTTCGGACGAGTCGACGCGCTACGCACTGAACCTGTTCCGGACTCTCGGACTGCAGCTCCTGATCGTCACCCCGCTGCAGAAGATCCACATCATCGAGCCCTACGTCGCCGCCGTCGGCTTCGTCGACAACCGCACCGGCAGTTGCTCGCGGATCCAGACGCTGACCATCGAGGAGTTCCGGCAGCGACGGGCCGAGTACGTGGGCGCGCGCCACAGGGTGCTCCGAGGCGAGTGACACGGTGAGTGCCGGCTGGACGACTCGCGCCGACGTCGTCGCGACGCTCGGCACGCGGTGGCGTCGCGGCGACTTCCTCAGCGCTCTGGCGCACGGTGAGCCCGTCGTCCCTCAATCGGTCTCCCTGCGCGGACCGTCCGTTCGTGACGTGGCCGGCCGGTTCGGCGAGGTGCAGGACTGGGTTCGGGACTGGGAGTCCGCTGCTGCGACGGCCGGGATCCGGTTGGAGTACGCGCCCATCGGTGGCCGGCTGATCGGCACCAATCGCCTCCCCACCAAGGCCTGGATCGACCAGGAGGCCCTGCTGTGGCGGCTGCTCGGCGTGGGCCGCGAGGTGGCGGCCTTCGCCGACCTGATCACGCTCACGGACAGGGAGTATCCGGCACTGCTGCCCTGGGCCCGAGCGCACCCTCGGCAGGTGCTTGCCGCCGCGACAGTGTGGCCACGGGTGTTGGCCGTGGTGAGGTGGATCGTCGAGCTCGCAGGGCCGTCGATCTACCTGCGGCAGATCGATGTGCCCGGGGTGGACACGAAGTTCGTCGAGCAGAACCGGGCCCTGCTCGGTGATCTGCTGGATGCCCTCCTGCCGGAGGAACGCATCGACGGTTCCTTTTCGAGGAGCAGCTTCGCTGCGCGATACGGGTTCGCCACCAAACCGTCGTACGTCCGGCTGCGGCGGCTCGACGGTTCCCCGCTGATCGCCGCCTGGCCGGCTGGCGCCGCCGGCGCGCCGTCCGAGCTGACCTTGCGGGTGCAGGACCTGGCCCGGAGCTCGGTGCCCGGACGTCGGGTGGTCATCGTCGAGAACGAGATCACCTACCTTGCCCTGCCCGAACTGGAGGACGCCGTCGCCCTGCTCGGCGCCGGGTACGGAGTGACCCGGCTGTCAGCGATCGGTTGGCTGGCCGATCGCGCGATCGAGTACTGGGGCGACCTGGACACCCACGGGTTCGCCATTCTGGACCAGCTCCGCTCGGTGCTGCCGGAAGCGCGCTCACTGCTGATGGACCGGCTGACTCTGGAGGCCCATCGTGACCACTGGGGCGTTGAGGCTGCGCCGGTGAACACGCGGCTTGCCCGGCTGACCAACCCCGAGCAGCAGCTCTACCGTGAGCTGGTCGAGCACGTCCACGCCGACAATCTGCGGCTGGAGCAGGAACGGGTGCGCTTCGGTGCTGTGCGCTCGGCGCTGCTCTCGGAGAGCTGATCTCCACGTCGTGTGACAGGAGCCACGTTCGTTGGGTGGCAGTGGCTGTGGGGGAGTGGATGTGTCGGAGCGGGCTATGGTGGAAGTGCCGTACCGGCGATGGAGCCGATGACCGACGAGGTGCACGAAGCCCGTCGCGGCGATTCAGCACTCTGCGTCGAAGCCGCAGCTTGACGCCCTCATCTGCCGGGAATCACCACGGAAGGTCATTCATGGCCGCTCACGATTGGCTGACCAAGGACCTCTACACCGTCCTCGGCGTCCCTGACGACAGCACCGACGACGCACTCAAGCAGGCCTATCGCCGGCTCGTCCGGCAACATCACCCCGACACCAACGCCGGCTGCCTCAAGGCCGAACGCCGGTTCAAGGAGGTCGGCGCGGCGTACGCGGTGCTGTCGAACCGGGTGCGACGTGCCCAGTACGACCGCACCCGGCACCGGCTGAACACCTCACCGCGAGCGCCGCGCACCAGGCCCGGCAGCACGCGCCCGAGCACCGCCCGGCCGGAGAACTCCAGGACGAGCGGTGCCGGTTCCCCTGGCCCGGGTGCTCCTGGACCGGCCGCTCCCGATGCCGGTTCTCAGTGCTGCCGGCCCCGGCCCGGGCAGTACCGCGCCCCACGCCGGCTGGGCGCCGCTGTTGTGGGCGCCGGCGGTGTGGTCGACCACGTTGTGGTCGGGCATGGCCCAGGCCACCGCGGCGTCGTCGCTGTGGTGGGCACCGCAGCGGTCGTCGTCCACCGGCTAGGACGCAGACCCCTCGTCGTAGCGCCGCCGGGCCTGCTCGACCGTGCTCATGTGGGCGCGCGCCCAGGCGTCGAGGGCATCCAGCGGGGCGATCAGGGTGCGGCCGAGGTCGGTGAGCTCGTACTCGACCCGGGGCGGCACCTCGGCGTGCACCGTGCGGGTGACCAGACCGTCGCGCTCCAGGCCGCGCAGCGTCTGGGTCAGCATCTTCTGGCTGATGCCGTCGATGCGCCGACCCAGCTGGCTGAACCTCAGCGCTCCGCCGGAGAGCAGCCCGACCACCAGGACGGTCCACCGATCACCGATCCGGTCGAGCATGGTGCGGGTGGGGCAGTTCGCCGCGTAGGGGTCCGGTTCCAGTGCGCTGAGCTGCACAGTCACCTCCAGGTAAGTACTGCACCAGATAGTGCCTGCTCTCCATCGGGAAGCAACTCCACGGTACGCCGGTTGCCACCGGGAGCAAGGGCGCGCAGCCCCGCCACCCCGCATCTCTCACCTGGAGGAACACGTGTCGATCGTCGTCACCGGAGTCACCGGCCACCTGGGTCGCCTGATCGTGGAGTCCCTGCTCGAGCGCGGCGTCCCCGCCTCGGGCATCACCGCGACCGGTCGCTCGACCGAGCGGATCGCCGACCTCGCCGCCCGCGGCGTGACGGTGAAGCAGGCCGACTACGCCGACGCCGCGAGCCTGGACGCCGCGTTCGCCGGCGCCGAGACCCTCGTGCTGGTCTCGAGCAGCAGCTTCGACGATCGGCCGGGTCAGCACCGCAACGCCGTGGACGCCGCCCAGCGCGCCGGCGTGGGCCGCATCGTCTACACCTCGATCGCCAACGCCGACACCTCGACGCTGATCCTCGCCGCGGACCACCAGGCCACCGAGGCCCACATCGTCGCCTCCGGCGTCCCGTACACGTTCCTGCGGAACGGCTGGTACACCGAGAACTACACCGCCCAGCTGCCCACCTACCTCGCTCACGGCGTCGCCGGGTCGGCCGGGGAGGGCAGGGTGAGTCTCGCCTCCCGCGCCGACTACGCCGCCGCGGCGGCCGTCGTGGCCACGGGCGAGGGCCACGAGGGCACGGCCTACGAGCTCGGTGGCCCCGGCGTCACTCTCGCCGAGATCGCTGCGATCGCCGCCGAGGCCACGGGCAAGGACATCGGCTACGCCGACCTCCCGCTGGACACCTTCAGCGGCGTCCTGGTCGGGGCCGGTCTGCCCGAGCCGGTGGCGGCCATCTACGCCGACGCCGACCGCGGCATCAAGGCCGGCGAGCTGCTCGTCGACCCCGCCCCCTTGGAGGCCCTCATCGGCCGCCCCGCCACCCCCGTGGCCGCCTCCTTCGCCGCCGCCGCAGCCGCGCTCTGACCCCACCCCTGTCGATCTGTCTCGCGAGTGGTCGATTCTGCCCCGTTCCAGCCCCGGAAACGGGGCAGAATTGACCACTCGCGGGTGATCATGGCCCGGGCGGATACTGGCCGGGTGGAACCGATCTGGACACCGTCCGACGACGTGGTGCGGCATGCACGGATCACCGACTTCGCCGCCTGGCTGACGGCGCGCGGGGTGCGGACCGGCAGCTACGCCGAGCTCTGGCGGTGGTCGGTCACCGATCTCGCCGGGTTCTGGCGCGCCGTGGCGGAGTACTTCGACGTCCCGTTCGCGACGCCGTCCTCGACGGTGCTGGCCGAGGAGGCGATGCCCGGGGCGGTCTGGTTCCCCGGGGCGCGGCTGAACTACGTCGACCAGGTCTTCGCCCGGCGTGACCCGGCCCGGGTCGCGATCGTCGGCACGGGTGAGGACGGCGACCGGCTCGATCTCACCTGGGCCGAGCTGCAGCGCCAGGTGGCGGCCTTCGCCGACACCCTGCGCCGGCTGGGCGTCGGTGAGGCCGACCGCGTGGTCGGCTACCTGCCGGACGTCGCGGAGTCGATCGTGGCGTTCCTCGGCACCGCGGCGGTCGGGGCGATCTGGTCGTGCACCGGCCAGGACTACGCCCCGCCGGGTGCGCTCGACCGCTTCGCTCAACTGGAGCCGGCGGTGCTGGTTGCGGCCGACGGCTACCGGCACGGCCGCCGGGTGCACGATCGACGCGCTGCGGTCGACGCCGTCCGCGCCGGTCTGCCGACGGTGCGGGCCACGGTGCACATCTCCCGGGTGGGGCTCGACCTCTCGCCGCAGCCCGGCGACCTGGACCTGGGCCGAGGCGGTGGCCGGCGACCATTCGCTCACCACCACCGCGGTCGCCTTCGATCACCCCCTCTGGGTGCTGTTCTCCTCCGGCACAACGGGCCTGCCGAAGGGGATCATGCACGGGCACGGCGGCGTCGTCCTGGAGCACCTGAAGTCGGTCGCCCTGCACATGGACGTGCACTCCGAGGACACCTTCCTCTGGTACACCAGCCCGAGCTGGATGATGTGGAACTACCGCAACGCCGGGCTCCTGGTCGGGGCCCGCGTGGTCTGCTACGACGGCAGCCCGATGCAGCCACAGCCGGACCGGCTCTGGGACCTCGCCGAGACGCTCGGGATCACCGTGCTCGGCACCAGTCCGGCCTACCTGCTGGCCAACGCCAAGGCCGGCATCGTGCCTGCACACGCACACGACCTCAGCCGGCTGCGCACCCTCGGCGTCACGGGCTCGACCCTGCCCGCGGACAGCTACCACTGGGTGCACGACGCAGTCGGCGCGCACGTGGAGATCGCCTCGATCACCGGAGGCACCGACGTCGTGTCGGCGTTCGCGGGGTCGGCGCCGACGGTGCCCGTGTGGCCCGGTGAGATCAGCGCGGCCTGCCTGGGCGTGGCCCTGGACGCCTTCGACCCCGCGGGGCACAGCGTGCGCGACCAGCTGGGCGAACTGGTGATCACGCGACCGATGCCGAGCATGCCGGTGGGGTTCTGGAACGACCCGGACGGCGAGCGCTACCGGGCCGCCTACTTCGACGTCTACCCGGGCATCTGGCGGCACGGCGACTTCATCTCGATCACTGACCACGGCAGCGTCGAGATGCACGGCCGGTCGGATTCCACGTTGAACCGCAACGGGATCCGGATGGGCAGCGCGGACATCTACCAGGCCGTCGAGCGGGTGCCCGAGGTGCTCGAGTCGCTGGTGATCGGTGCCGAGCTGCCCGGTGGCGGCTACTGGATGCCGCTGTTCGTCACCCTCGCACCCGGCCACGACCTGGACGACGACCTGCGCGCCCGGATCACCGCCGCGATCCGTGAGCACGCCTCACCCCGGCACGTGCCGGACGAGATCCTGCTCGCCCCAGGCATTCCGCACACCAAGACCGGCAAGAAGCTGGAGATCCCGGTGAAGCGGATGGTGCAGGGGCAGGCCCTGGGCGGGGTGGTGGACCCGCGCTCTGTCGACGACCCGGCCCTGCTCGACTGGTACGCCGCACACGCCGGCCCGCGCGGACAGGGCCGGACCTGACCACTGTTCAGGCAGCGACGCTCGTCCCCAGCGTGCTTGCCCCCTGAGCAGCGATCAAGAACGCTGATTCTCATGGGTTCCCACCCACTCGAAGGGGAGGCACCCATGAGACACGGTGATCTTGAACTGGTCGATGGTCTGGGGGAGAGTGGGCGGGTGACGATTCGAGTGGCAGTGATCGGCGCCGGCAACATCGGCACGGCGCATGCGCGCAACCTGGCGCACGTGGTCTCGGGCTCAGCGGTGAGCGTTGTCTTCGATGCGGACGTCGCCCGCGCCGCCGAGCTCGCGGCAGAGGTCGGCGCCCGCGCGGTCCGTTCCGTGCCCGAGGTCTTCGAGGCCGACGACGTCGACGCGGTGCTGGTCGCCTCGCCCGACGGTGTCCACGCCGAGCAACTGTTCATCGGGCTGCCCGTGGGCAAGCCGATCCTGTGCGAGAAGCCGCTCGCTGTCCTCGAGGCCGATGCCAGGGCGGTGCTCGACGCCGAGGTGGCTCTCGGACGCCGGCTGGTGCAGGTCGGCTTCATGCGCCGGTTCGACCCGGGCTACGTGCAGCTGAAGGCCGAACTCAGCGACGACGGGATCGGAAACCCGTTGATCGTGCACAGTATTCACCGCAACACCTCGGCTCCCTACGGGCTGCGCACGGAGCAGACCCTGACCAACATGGTGATCCACGAGTTCGACATCGGGCGGTGGCTGCTGGATGAGGAGTACTCCTCGGTCACGGTGCTGACCTGCACTCCGGGCCCGTTGACGCCGCAGGGTCAGCACGACCCGCTGCTGATCATCCTGCAGTCCACGAGCGGGGTGCTCCTGGAGATCGAGGCGTTCGCCAACGCCCGGTACGGCTACGAGGTGGTCTGCCGGGTCACCGGGGCGCAGGGCCAGGCCGTGATGGGGGACGGAGCGTTCGTCACCCGCTCGAAGTCCTTCACCCGCGGGGTCGCTGTCCCCGAGCTGTGGCTGGGGCGCTTCGCCGAGGCCTACCGGCTGCAGTTGCAGGGCTGGGTGGATGCCGTGCGCACCGGCGGCCCGCTGCCGGGCGCCAGTGTCTGGGACGGCTACGTGGACGCGGTGGTGGCGAACCGGGCCATCGACTCCTACCGCACCGGCCAGCGCGTCGCCGTCGATCTACCGACCAGGCCGGCGCTGTACACCGCGTGAAGCGGAAGGTGATCGTCCGGAACTGGTTCTAGGGTTCTGGCTTGGCGAACCTGCGCACCGACGAAGGAGAACTGGTCATGGACATCCTGCTCATCGCCGGGCTGTGGCTCGACGGCTCGGCGTGGGACGACGTCGTGCCCGCGCTGGAGTCGCTGGGTCAGCGTCCCGTGCCGCTCACCCTGCCCGGCCAGGGTGACGGCCGCACCGCAGCCACGCTCGACGACCAGGTGGCCGCCGTGCTCGCGGCCGTCGACTCCTCGGTCGGAGAAGGCGATGGTGGTCGGGCATTCCGCAGCATCCACCCTGGCCTGGCTGGCTGCGGACCGACGACCGGAGAAGGTGGCCAAGGTCGTGCTCATCGGCGGCTTCCCGTCCGCCGACGGTGCGCGCTACGCCGACTTCTTCGAACCGCAGGACGGCGTCGTGGCCTTCCCCGGCTGGGGCCCGTTCGAGGGGCCGGACGCCGCCGACCTGGACGAGGAGGCCCGGGCGCGCCGTCGCTGCGCGGATGATCCCCGTTCCCGAAGGCGGTGACCCGGGGCGTCGTGCACCTGTCGGACGAGCGACGCTTCGACGTCCCGGTGGTGCTCGTCTGCCCCGAGTTCACCCCGGCCCAGGCCCGGGAGTGGATCGCCGCCGGGCGACGTGCCCGAGCTCGCCAGGGCCAAACACGTTGACGTCGTGGACATCGACTCGGGTCACTGGCCCATGGTCAGCAAGCCGGTGGACCTCGCGAGGCTCCTCGCCTCGGCGGCCGAGCCGGCTTCGTGATCTACCCGGCCTCCCGTGCGATCTCGCGCATGGTCGGACGGCGAGGCGCGGCCTGACGGCGCTCGGGTGTCGACGCGTCGCCCATGCCCACACGCTCAGAGGGCGGTCAGGGGGCGGACCCGGACCCGGGCCCTGCCGCACACGCGAGGGGGCTCATCGCGCGGACAGCTCGTCCTCGACCATGCCGGAGCGGACGGCGAGGGTTCCGAACACGGCCTGGGCGACGGACGCCGCCGCGAGGGTCAGCAGGGGCACGGTCCAGTTGCCGACCAGCTCGAACAGGGCGCCGAAGGCGACCGGCCCCACGGCGGCGAACAGGTAGCCGACACACTGGGTGAACGCGGAGAGCGAGGTGGTGGCCAACGCCGTTCGCGAACGCAGGGCGATCATGGCCAGGGCGACCGGGAAGGCCGCGGTGCCGACGCCGATCAGCAGCGAGCTCACGATGACCAGTGAGGTCGGCAGGACGATGAGCCCGAGGAAGCCGGCGAAGTAGCATCCGGTCAGCCCGACCACCAGCGCCTCGGGCCGGCGCACCCGGTCGAGCATCCCGGAGGCCAGCGCCGCGGGCACGATCCCGACGGCGATGATCACTGCCACCTGGAACGCCGCGGCGGTCGGGCTCATGCCGCGCTGGGTCAGGATCTCCGGCAGCCACCCCATGATCACGTAGGCGAGCATGGCCTGCAGACCGAAGTACATCGCCAAGGTCCACGCGATGCGGGTTCGGGCCAGGTGGCGCAGTGGCAGCCTGGCGCCGGGGGTCTGGGCGGGCCGGTCGCCCGCGCTGCGGGCCAGGGCCAGCCATGGGATCACTGCCACCAGGGCCGGCGCCGCCCACACGCCGATGCCGGTGCGCCAGGTGCCGTTCAGGGCGTGCTCGATCGGGTTGGACAGACCCACCGCTCCGGCCGCGCCCACGGCGAGGGCCGTGGTGTAGGCGGCCGTCATCGGGGGAATGTGGTCCGGGAAGTGCAGACGCACCAGGCCGGGCATGACGACGTTGCCGATCGCGATCCCCGCCAGAGCGATCAGCGATCCGCCGAACAGTGCCCAGACCCCCGGCACGACCGCCCGGATGACCTGCCCGGCGGCCAGGACCAGGAGCAGGGCGACCACGGCGCGGTGCGCGCCGAACCGCGCCGCCAGGGCAGGTGCGGCCAGCCCGAGCACCGCGAAGGCCAGCATCGGCAACGACAGCAGCAGCCCGATCGCCGGGGCCGACAGGCCGGTGTCGGCCTTCAGTTCCGGCACCACGGCGCCGACCACGTTCACCACAGGTCGCAGGTTCAGCCCGAGCAGCACGATGCCGGCCGCTGCCACGACGCGCGACCCGGTGGGGTTCAATACCGCGCACCCTCGGCGGCGGGGAGGGCGTCGAGGGCGGCCAGGTCCTCCGGGGGCAGGGTGAGCTCGGCGGCTCCGGCGTTGTCGATCAGGTACCTCGGCGTCTTGGTGCCGGGGATCGGCACGACGTGTCTGCCCTGCGCGATCACCCAGGCGAGGGCCACCCGGGCCGGGCTGGTCCCGTGGCGTTCGGCGACGGTGCGGACGGCGCCGACCAGGGCCAGGTTGGCCCGCAGCGCGTCCTGCTGGAAGCGGGGAAGGGAGCGGCGGGCGTCGTCCTGGGGCAACTCGTCGAAGGAGGAGAACCGCCCGGCGAGGAAGCCGCGGCCCAGCGGGGCGAACGGCAGGAAGCCGATCCCCTGGGCCTCGCAGTAGGGCAGCACCTCGGCGAGAGGGTCCCGGGTCCACAGCGACAGCTCGGACTGCACCGAGGTCACCGAGTACACAGCCTGCGCCCGTTGGATCTGCTCGACCGTGACCTCGGACAGGCCCAGGTGGCGGGCCTTGCCTGCGGTGACGGCCTCGGCCATCGCGCCCCAGGTCTCCTCGATCGGCACCGCCGGATCGACCCGGTGCAATTGGTAGAGGTCGACGTGGTCGGTGCCGAGCCGGCGCAGGCTCGCGTCGATCGATGCCCGGACGTGCTCGGGTCGGGCGTCGTTGCCGATCGCCGACACGGCATCGGGTGCGGGGTCCGGCGGCAGGCCGAGGTCGACCAGGCCGACCTTGGTAGCCAGGACCGCGCGGTCCCGGCGTCCGCCGGCCAGGGCTCGGCCGAGGAGCTCCTCGTTCGTGTACGGGCCGTAGACGTCCGCGGTGTCCAGCAGCGTCATGCCGAGGTCGAGCGCCTGGCGGACCACCGCGATGGAGGTGGCGTCGTCGCGGGCTGCGGCCATGTCGTACCGGTAGGTCATGCCCATGCACCCGAGCCCGACGACACCGACCTGGGGGCCGTCGGTTCCCAGCGTGGTGGTCCTCATCGCGTTCCTTCCCTCGCCACGGCGCCGGTCACCTCACCGGCCGGACGCCATCAGATCACCGATGCCTGGCAGGAGGCAGACCCTGCTGATCCAGGTACTGGCAGAACCCCTGACCCGCTGCGCGCCGGCCGCACTGCTCCGGGACCGCGACCGGCACGCCGTCCGCCGTCGATGGGCCACCATGGGCGGACCATGACAGCCATCCTGTGGGGCATCGCGACGGCCGCCTGCTGGGCGTTCAGTGTCTTCTTCTCCTCGCGCTCCACCCGCATGATCGGTCAGTGGTCGGTGCTGGCGTGGATCATGCTTGTCGGGTTGGTGGCATCGCTGCCGTTCGCCTCCGGTTCCGGCACCCCGTCCGGGCTCACCCCGGGGGCCGCCGGCTGGCTGATGCTGGCCGCGCTCGGCAACGTCTTCGGGCTGCTGGTGAGCTTCGTCGCCCTGCGCATCGGCAAGGTCGGCGTGGTGGCTCCGGTGACCTCGGCCGAAGGTGCTGTTGCCGCAGTCGTGGCGTTCCTGTTCGGCGAGTCGATGGGGTGGCAGGTCGGTGTCTGCCTGGCGGTGATCACTCTCGGAGTGGTGGTCTCGGCGCGGGCGCCTGATCCGATGCCGCTGGAGCACGAGCAACCGGCTCGCGCGGTGCTGCTCGCGGCGCTCGCCGCATGCATGTTCGGAGCCAGCCTGTTCGCCCTCGGCCGGGTGAGCGGTGACCTGCCGTCGTCGTGGCTGGTCCTCGCCCCGCGGGTGCTGGGCGTCCTGGTGATCGCCCTGCCCTTGATCGTCGGTCGTCGGATCAGGTTGACCCGCAAGGCATTACCGTTCGTGGTCGGCAGCGGAGTGGCGGAGGTGCTGGGCTTCTTCGCCTTTGCCCAGGGCGCCCGGGAGAGCACCGCCGTCACCGCCGTCCTCGCCTCCCAGTTCGCGCCGCTCGCCGCAGTGCTGGCCTATCTGGTGTATCGCGAGCGCCTCGGCCGTCAACAGCTGATCGGAGTCGCCGTCCTCGTCCTCGGGGTCTCGGCCCTGAGTCTGGTCACCGCCCGATAGCCACCTTCGTGATCGCCGATCGTCATGGGTATCCATCCTCTTGGTGGGGGCGGAACCCATGAGCAACGGTGATCATGAAGGTGGGTGGGTGGGCGTGGAGGCGGCGGTGAGGGCGATGGTGAGAGCCATCACCGTTCGGGGGTCGTCGAGCCGGTCGCCGAACAGCTCACGGATCTGGCCCATCCGATAGCGCACCGTCTGCGGATGGACGCGCAGCGCCGCGGCGACGTCGTCCCGGCGTCCCAGGTGCAGCAGCCATTCGCGCAGGGTCTGGCTCAGCCGCTCCGCCGTGGCCGGGCGGAGCGCCGCGAACGGCGCCAGGGTCAGCTGGCGGAGGTCTGCGAGCGCGGCGGGGTCGGCGGCCACGACCAGGTCGGCCAGGTGCCGCTCGGTGTCGACCGGTGCATCACCATCGGCCGGCAGTCCGAGCCGGCGCGCGCGCAGGACCCGGAGGTACGACGTCCGCACTGTGGTCCAGGACCGTGCCGGTCCGACCCAGGCCTGGCGCCCGCGCAGGCTCCGCAGCAGTGCCCCCCGGGCGGCGCCGTCCGCATCGGGCACCAGGAGCACCGCCAGCTCGGCGGGGTCCTCGTCGCCGAGATCGGGGAGGTCGTCCTCAGGTCGCAGGGTTCTCGGGTCCAGTGCCGCGAGCGCCCCGCGGGCATGCGCGTTCGGCAGTAGCACGGCCGTGAGCGTGCGGGGCGGCTCCCAGTCGGCGCGCTGGGCGCGGCTGATCAGGTCGTGCTCAGGGTCGCCATGCACCAGGCTGCGCCCCAGCCGCTGCTGGTAACGCTGGCGCACCTGGCCCGTGGTGGCGAGCTCGTCGGTGTGGCCGGCGACGCTGGCTGCGGAGAGCTCCTCCATGTAGGCGAACACCAGCTCGGCGAACTTGGCCAGCGTGTCCGCCGTCAGTCCCGCCTCGACGGCGGTGGCGGACAGCTCCCTCCAGGACACCCGGGCGCCGACCCGGTAGGCCGCCAGGAGTGCGTCCATGGTCCGGCCGCTGCGGGCCTCGCCCCGGCCCAGGGCATAAGCACCCTCGAGGGCCGGAGCCAGCGGCGTGCTGGGGTCTCCGCCGTGCCGGGTGCTGCTGGCCAGGTTGAGGAAGCCACCGAGGGCGAGCTGGACGGCGCGCTGGATGTTCTCCCCCATCGGCCCGGCCAGGGCGTTGGCGTACCCCGGAACCTCGACCACGATGTCCCGCACGGTGCTCTCGGCGACGTCGGGCAGCCGTGAGCGCAACAGCTCGATCGCCGCGGCCCCGAGGTCGAGCTCCGCGGCGCCACGTGCGGTGCGGCTGGCGTGACGCGTGGGATCGGTCTCAGGCATTTGTTCCCTCCGCATAACAACGATGCGTGATTTCACGTTCTCCGGTCATGAACTTACGCCCTGGGTCCAGGAGGGTGGGAGCATGACCACTCTCGTGCGCGACCACGGATCGTCGGAAGGCTCAGGACGTCGCCTCCGCGACCGGGCCTGGCGGCTGGCGGCCGCTGTCACGCACCCACTCCAGCCGGCCGACTACCTGGACATGTTCCGTCCGCTGCGCCCCGGAGCCGACCTGCGTGCCCGGGTCGTCGCGGTAAGGGCCGAGACCGCCGACGCGGTGACGGTGGTGCTCCGCCCCGGCGGCGCCTGGCGGGGGCACCGCCCGGGCCAGTACGTGCGGATCGGCCTCGACGTCGAGGGAGTGCGGCTGTGGCGTTCCTACTCCCTGACCTCCGTGCCCGGCGCGGCCGATGGCCTGCTGACCATCACCGCCAAGGCGGTCCCGGACGGCGTCGTCAGTTCCCACCTTGCCCAGGAGCTGCGACCCGGTCAGCTCGTGCATCTCGACCAGGCGGTCGGCGACTTCGTGCTCGCCGACCCACCGCCCGAGAAGGTCCTGTTCATCACGGGCGGCAGCGGCATCACGCCGGTGATGGGCATGCTGCGAGCGGGCCTGGACCGGCTCGACGACGTCGTCCTCGTGCACTCGGCGTCCTCGGCAGACGACGTGATCTTCGGTGACGAGTTGCGCGGCCTGGCCGCGAGCGGCCGGTTCCGGCTGGTCGAGCAGCACACCGACGGCCAGGGCAGGCTCGACCTGTCGAGGCTCGAGGCATTGGTGCCCGACCTGGCGCAGCGGGAGACGTGGGCCTGCGGCCCGGCCGGGTTGCTCGACGCGATCGAGGAACAGTGGGCCGGACTCGAGCTGACCGAACAGCTGCACACCGAGCGGTTCCGGACAGCCCTCGCCGAGCCCGGCGAGGGCGGGACGGTCCGGTTCACCGGCAGCCGGGTCGTGCTCGAGGCGGACGGCGCGACCTCGATCCTCGACGCCGGCGAGCAGAACGGTGTGCTGATGCCCTCGGGCTGCCGGATGGGCATCTGCTACTCGTGCGTGCTGCCGCTGCGTGAGGGCTCCGTGCGCGACCTGCGCTCCGGTGCGGTCACCACGGCCGCCCCCGGCGACGGCGTGCTGATCCAGACCTGCGTCTCGGCTGCGGCCGGCACCTGCGACATCGACCTCTGAGAAGGAACCCCTATGACCGTGCTGCAGAAGAAGGCCGACAACCCCATCGCCCACCTGAGCCCCGAGGACGTCGAGGAGATCGGTCGACGCCTCGACGCCATCCGTGCCGACGTCATCGCTGCGCGAGGCGCTTCCGACGCGGCCTACATCCGCAAGGTGATCGACGTGCAGCGCAAGCTCGAGCTCTCCAGCCGGGCCCTGCTGCTGTTCTCACTGTTCCCGCCGGCCTGGCTGATCGGCACCGCCGGCCTGTCGGTGGCGAAGATCCTGGAGAACATGGAGATCGGCCACAACGTCATGCACGGCCAGTGGGACTGGATGCGCGACTCCAAGATCCACTCCACCACCTGGGAGTGGGACAACGCCTCGCCGTCGGAGCAGTGGAAGCACTCGCACAACGAGCTGCATCACACGTACACCAACGTGATCGGGCGTGACAACGACCTCGGCTACGGCATCATGCGCGTCGACGAGGATCAGCCCTGGCACCCGATCTACCTCGGGCAGCCGTTGTGGAACTTCGTCAACGCCGTGCTTCTTCGAGTACGGCATCGCCGCCTACGACCTCGAGCTGGGCAAGAACCTGCGCTCGAAGCGGCGGCGGACCAGCCCGGAGTTCACCGCCCGGGTCAAGCAGGTGCTCAAGAAGATCCGCAAGCAGGCCACCAAGGACTACGTGCTGCACCCGCTGCTGTCCGGCCCCTCGTTCCTGCACACCATCGGTGCCAACGCGACGGCCAACGTGGTGCGCAACCTGTGGACCAACTCGGTCATCATGTGCGGGCACTTCCCTGAGGGTGTCGAGACGTTCTCGCGGAGCTCGATCGAGGGTGAGACCCGCGGCGAGTGGTATCTGCGCCAGATGCTCGGCTCGGCCAACATCAGCGGCACCCGAGCGATGCACATCATGACCGGGAACCTGTCCTACCAGATCGAGCACCACCTCTTCCCCGACCTGCCGAGCAACCGCTACCAGGAGATCGCGCCCAAGGTGCAGGCCATGTTCGAGGAGTACGGCCTGACCTACACCACCGGCCCACTGCCGAAGCAGGTCGCCTCCGCCTGGGGGAAGATCATTCGCCTGTCGCTGCCCAACGGCTTCGCGGCCACGGTCGCAGACAGGCTGGGCCGCACCGGGAAGAGTCGCCGCCTGCGCAGTGTCGCGCCGGTGAACCCGCCCGAGCCGGCCGGCCAGGCGGCAGCGGCTGCCCGCGACCTGGTGTCGATCTGAGCCGACCCGCGGAGGCCATGGCAGAGATCACGATGGAGATCACGATGAAGGAATTCGGCTGCTGTCACAGCCATTTCCACGCATCGTGATCTCCATCGTCGACGCCTGACGCCTGACGGAGGGCCGACGTGAGCGTCAGGGCCGCCACATCGCGCCGGCCACCAGGGTGGCGATGATGAAGGCCCATCCTCCGCGCAGTCGCCGACGGCCGGCCTTGGGCCCAGGCAGCGGCGGAGTCGGTCCCGACAGCAGGAGGAACGCCAGGACTCCAATCACCCCCAGCGGCGAGTTCGCCATGATCCAGAACCAGGCCCACCGGGTGGCCCGCCAGGGAAGAGGCCCGGTGATCAGGAGCACCAGTGTGGCGAGCCAGGCGATCAGCAGCGTGATCGCGATCCAGCCCGAGACCCGCCAGCCCAGAACGCTCGCGGTGATCCCGGATCGCAGGAACGTGTTGGGCTCGCTGGACACCTGCAGCCCTGGATGCGTGCTGGACAGGTGACTGGCGACATCCCCGACGATGATCGGATCCTGGCCGTTCTCCACTGGGCTCTGCATGACCGGGTCGTCGGACGTTGCCTGTCGGACCTCGGCGACCCGGCGGATCAGCCCGTCGCGCCAGTGCAGTTCGACCGCCGCGGAGCCCTTCGCCCCCGTCGGCAGGGCGCCGACCACCTGCACCGCGTGCACCTGGCCGGAGGCCACCGCCTCGTCGAGGGCACCCAGGGACGAGGAGAGTTCGCCACGCAGAATCGATCCGGCGATGATCAGCACCCAGATGGCCGCCAACGCCAACCGGACCGGCGTCCATCGTGATGTTCGCCGTGAATCAACCCGCTCCGGTCCCGGCGATGTCATGCGGCCGTCGTAGGCTCCAGTGATCCACAATGATCGACCCTCAGTGCCGTGAGAAGGAGACCCATGCCTGTCGTCGTCACCGCCGTGTTCCTTCCCGCGCACGGTCGCCGGGAGGAGCTGATCGCCGCGCTGTCAGCGAGCATCCCCGCGGTGCACCAGGAGGAGGGGTGCCGGCTCTACGCCATCCACGACGCCGAGGACGGCACCATCACGATGATCGAGAAGTGGGAGTCCGCGCAGGCCCTGGCTGCTCATGCCGACGGGCCGGCTGTCGGGGCGCTCCGGCAACGCATCGCCGGCCTGGTCGCCGAGCCGGCGATCGTCACGACCATGACACCGCTGCCCGCCGGCACCGTGGACCAGGGCCAGCTCTGATGCGTCTGTCTTCAGGTGCGCAGGTGGTCGGCGGCCGCCCCGAGGGGTCGCTGCATCGACTGCAGGGACACCCCGCCCAGGGGTTCGGTGTGCCACACGGCCCGTAGCGTGGCGTTGGTGAGGTCGCCGGTCAGCCGCAGCCGGTGCGGGGTCTCGAGCAGGAGCAGGTCGACCTCCACCCGGTCGGCGTCGGGCCAGCCGGCGCTGACGGCGACCGGGGCGGCGCCATCGTCCCCGTCGGTGACTGCCCAGGCTCCGACGCCCACGGGCGCCGTCACGGAGCCGTCCCAGGCCCGCACCGACAACGTCCACCCTTCCTCGCTCGCGCTGCCACGGGGATGCAGCTCGATGTCGAGGATCCCGCGCAGTCCGGCCTCCTCGGTCAGGCGGAGCACCGCACCGTCCCAGGGCGACCCGGCGGACGGCAGGTGGCCCACCGGCGCCGAGGGCAGGGCGAGTGTCGCCAGCCGGACGGCCAGCCGTTCGTCGGCGGCCGAGGGTGTGGCGGGCGCCTTCCCGCACGCGGGGAGCAGGTGGGTCCACGCAGCGTCGAGGATCGCCTGCATGTCGTTCGCGGCGGCGGTGCTCGCGAGGACGAGGTCGTGCTCGGGGAGCACCACGCAGAACTGTCCATAGGCACCGTCGCCCCGGTAGCCGTGGCGCGACTGCCAGAACTGCAGGCCGTAGCCCTGCTCCCAGTCAGCGCCGCTACCGGTCACGGCGGCCTCGTCGGTCGAGTCGACCGTGGGAACGTGCTCCCGGGTCGCCAGGGCGACCCACCCCTCGGGCAGGATCTGTCGGCCGTCCCGCACACCGTCGTCCAGGAGGAGCTGGCCGAAGCAGGCGATGTCCTCGGTGGTCAGGTGCAGACCGCTGAACCCGATGTCCCGCCCCGGGGGGCGCTGCTGCCAGGCGCCCTCGGTGATCCCCAGCGGGGCGAAGAGCCGTGGCGCCAGGTACTCGGTCAGGGTGAGCCCGGTCAGTCGTTGGACGATCGCCGCCAGGGTGTAGGTGCACGGCTGGTTGTAGGCGAACACGGTGCCGGGGTCGCGGTCCGGGGGAATGCGCAGGAACGCGAGGATCGGGTCGTCGGTGGCGAACGCGGTGTCGGCGGTCTCCGCGAGATGCCCGCTCGCCATCGCGGCGATCTCCCGGACGCGCAGCTGCCGGCTGCGCGGGTCGCTCACCTCCGCGTCGAGCTCGGGGAAGTACGAGAGCACACTCGCCTCGTAGTCGAGCAGTCCCTCCGCCACCGCGAAACCCGCTGCGGCAGAGGTGAAACTCTTGCTCAAGGAGTAGAGCAGGTGCACCCGCTCCGGGGAGTAGGGCCGCCACCAGCCCTCGGCGACCACCTGCCCGTGCCGCAGCAGCATGAGGCTGTGCAGCTCGACGCCGTCAGCAGCCTCGACGGCGTCCAGGAAGGCGTCGATCCCCGCGGCGTCGACTCCCTGCGCGGACGGCGTGCTGCGGGGCAAGGCCTGCTGCCTCATACGTGCGCTCCACTCCTGGCATCGCTGCGGGTGTCCATCCTCGGCTGGCCGGCCACGCATCGCAAACGGCGTCGAGCATCGGCGCGCACCCTTCCTTCGCCGTCGGTCACGGCGTCCTCCCCGGTCGTGGCCGGCCGGTGAACCCCTCGCGGGCCGTCGTCACCGCGCTCGCGGACGCGTTGCACCTGTCCGGGGTCGACCGGACCTACCTGTTCACGCTCACCGCACACACTCCGCCGACTGCGATCGACGCGGTGGGGCCCGATGCAGCCCTCCTGCAGTCGTTCGTCGACCACGTCCAGGCACCTGCGTACTGCACCGATGCGTTCACCAACGTCCTGGCCGGGAACTCCCTCGGTCAGGCGCGCAGTGCCTGGGCCAGCTCCTTGAAGTCGGACACCAGGACCGCCATCTCGTCGTCGGTGTGCGCCAACGACACCAGCCACTGCTCGTCGAGCCCGGGCGGGGTGAGGATGTTGCGGTTCACTCCCCACAGCCAGGACAGCTCGGCGACCCGGAAGTCGGTCGCCTTGTAGTCGCGGTAGTTACGCACCGGCGAACTCGACCAGGTGATACAGCCCTTGAGACCGAGCCCGACGGTGTGCGCCGGCAGTTCGAACTCGGTGATGACGGCGTCGATGGCGTCGAGCGTGCGCACGTTGATGCCCTCGGCCGCGGCGAGCGCCTCGTGGGTGCAGATCTCGTCGACGGCGCGGGCGGCGGCCATGACGAGCGGGTTGCCGTTGTAGGTTCCGAAGTGGGCCATCCGCCCGTCGACGACGACCTCCATGACCTCCTGGCGTCCGCCGAAGGCGGCCAGCGGCAACCCGCCGCCGATGCTCTTGGCCAGGGTGATGAGGTCGGGGGTGACGCCGAGGCGCTGGGAGGCGCCCGCATATCCGGCGGTCAAGCCGGTCTTCACCTCGTCGAAGATCAGGAGTACTCCGTGGGCGTCGCAGGCCGCGCGCACGCCGGCGAGGTAGCCCGCATCCGGCACGACGATCGCGAGGTTCTCCAGGACCGGTTCCATGACGACGGCGGCGATGTCGCGTCCGTGCTCGGCCAGGATGGCCTGCAGGCGCGCGAGGTCGTTGTAGGGCACGACATGGACCGTGCCGGCTTCGACGTCGAAGGGCACCTGCGGGATCGGCGCCTCAGCCGGACCGATCTCGTCCAGAGAAGGCTTCACCGACACCTGGAGCGGGTCGTACCCGCCGTGGTAGCCGCCCTCGATCTTGATGATCGCCTTGCGCCGGGTGTAGGCGCGGGCTGCGCGCACGGCATACATGAGCGATTCGGTGCCGGACTGGGTGAACCGCAGCAGGTCGAGACCGAAGCGCGTCTGGAACAGCTCGGCGACCTCGGTGGCGGTCGGCGACGGTGTGACGAACAGGGTTCCGACCGAGTCCAGGGCACGGCGGACGTGGTCGACGACGACCGGGTTGAGGTGGCCGACCATCATCGCGCCGAAGCCCATCGACAGGTCGAGCATCCTGCGGCCGTCGACATCGGTCAACCAGGCACCCCGGGCCGAGGCGATGGAGATCGGGTGCGGCTCCCAGTACTGGAACGACGACGTCACGCCCAGCGGCAGGGAGGTGCTCGCCCGGACGTTGTGTGCGGCCGACGCGGGTGTCGTCGCGGTGAAGCGCTCCCACTCTGCAGCGAGGATCTTCTCGACCCGTGCCGGGTCGAGCGGTGTCGCGTGGGTCGGCAACCATCGCCGGGTCGCTGGGTCGTGCGCGGGCCAGGGCTGGGTCTCGGTCACGTCGTCTGCTCCAGGTGGGCGGGCCGGTGTCGCCGGCGGATGACTACCCCCAGCATGGCGTATGCGTTGTGATTTGCCTACGTCGCCACCGAAATGGTGGGCATAGCAGGCGCTCCGCAACCGATTTCGTAGCCAGACGAGCAGCTACGGAGCTGATCCCTTCCCCACCCCGCTAACCCTCCTCGCCACCCCGTCCCGCTGCACCGAGAGTCGGCTGACCTCGCCCGGCAATCCGGAGCTTGTCAGCAAGACAGGCTAACTGTTATACAGTTGGCATGCCCATTCAGTCCGTCACCGTGGCCGACGCGGTCGCCGCCGAGCTGCGAACACGGCTTCTGTCGGGCCATTACCGTGGCGGGGCGCAGCTGAAGGACACTGAGCTCGCTGTCGAGTTCGGAGTCGCCCGGCCGACGGTACGGGTTGCCGTTCAGGCGCTGGTGGCGGACGGCCTGCTCGAACGGGGCCGGGGCCGCAGCGCCACCGTCCGCTCGTTCACCGCCGAGGACGCCGTCGATCTCTACTGCGTGCGCCGGCCGATCGAGGTGGTTGCCGTCGAGCGGGTGATCACGGGCAGGCGCGAGACGGAAGCCGTCGAGGTCGCCTCGCGGGCCTTCGCCCAGCTCGCGGACGACGTCTCGTGGGATGTCGTCGCCGACCACGACATCGCCTTCCACCGCGCGGTGTTCGTCGCCTCGGGCTCACCTCGCCTGCTGCGCACCTTCGACGAGGTCAGCTCGGAACTGCGCCTGTTGATCGCCCAGCTCCGCCCGGCCTATTCCAGCGTCGCCGCCCTGGCGCACGAGCACCACCTGTTGCTGATGGCCCTGCAGACCGGGCGGATGAGCGTGGCGAAGAAGGCATGGACAGACCACTTCGACGACTCAGAGCAGTTCTTCCTCAACCTGATCCAGGAGCGTGCACGGTGACCCACCCCAAGCTGAACCTCGCCGACGTCGAGGCGCTGAGCTTCGACTGCTACGGAACCCTGATCGACTGGGAGGCCGGCATCGCCGCCGTGCTGCGCCGCTGGGCAGACGCCCATGATCTGGCGAGCGGCGACGAGGAGTTGCTGGCCGCGTACTCCGATCACGAGGCCCGCGCAGAGGAGGAGTGTCCCGCGGACCTGTACCCCCTGATCCTGGCGAGGGCGATGCGTGCGCTCGGCGACCAGCTGGGGGTGCCGGTGAGCGACGCCGAGGCCGAGCAGCTCGGCGCCTCCGTGCCCGACTGGCCGGCCTTCCCCGACTCGGCGGAGGCGTTGGAACGGTTGTCCCGCCGCTTCAAGATGATCATTCTGTCCAACGTCGATCGGGTCTCGTTCGCCGGCTCCAACAGGAGGCTCGGCGTCAGGTTCACCAGCATCCTCACGGCCCAGGACATCGGTTCCTACAAGCCCTCGCCACGCAACTTCGAAGCCCTGAGCCGCGAGATCGAGCGGATCGGCGTCACCCCGGGTCGGCACCTGCACGTGGCGCAGAGCCTGTTCCATGACCACGTGCCGGCGAAGGCGATCGGTCTGCCCACGGCCTGGATCAACCGACGGCACGCCAGAGCCGGCTGGGGCGCCACCCCACAGCCGGCCGCCGACGTCACACCCGACTGGGTGTTCACGTCCATGGCCGATTTCGCGGATGCCGTGGATGCGGCCTTCGCCCAGCGCTCGCCCGCCGGCCTGGGCTCATGACACCGGCTGGGTGTGCCAGATCCGATCGATGTAGTCGCGCATGGACCGGTCGGAGGAGAAGAAGCCGCACCGGGCGACATTGAGAATGGCCGAGCGGCTCCACGCCTCCTGGTCGGCGTACGCGGCGTCCACCGTCTCCTGAGCGTCGAGGTAGGCGCGGTAGTCGGCCAGGGCCATGAACCGGTCCTGGTAGAGCAGGTTCGACACCAGCGGCTCGAACGCCCCACGATCCCCGTCGGAGAACGCACCCGACGAGATCAGGTCGATCGCCCGCTTCAGGTCCTTGTCGGACTCGTAGAAACTGCTCGGCACGTAGCCCTTCTCGCCCAGCGCGGCCACCTCGGGCTCGCGCATGCCGAACAGGAAGAAGTTGTCGTCGCCCACCAGCTGGCGGATCTCCACATTCGCCCCGTCGTCGGTGCCGATGGTCAGGGCGCCGTTCAGGGCGAACTTCATGTTGCCCGTGCCGGAGGCCTCCTTGCCTGCCAGGGAGATCTGCTCGGACAGGTCTGCCGCCGGGATCAGGGTCTCGGCCAGAGTGACGTTGTAGTTGGCCGGGAACACCACCTGCAGTGCACCCTTGACCGCCGGGTCCGCGTTCACCACGGAGGCCACCGAGTTGATCAGGAAGATGGTCTCCTTGGCCATCTGGTACCCGGGAGCGGCCTTGGCGCCGAACACGAAGGTGCGCGGCAACATGTCGGCAGGGTCCGCCTCTCCCGAGACGATCCGCTCGTAGAGCGTGACGATGTGCAGCAGCTTGAGCGACTGCCTCTTGTACTCGTGCAGTCGCTTCACCATGACGTCGAGCAGGTGCCCGTTGGACAGGTCGTAGCCGTCGCGCCGCTTCAGCAGCTCGAACAGCCGGGTCTTGTTGGCCAGCTTGATCTCCCGGAACCGGGCCCGGAACTGCGCGTCGTCGGCCATCGGCTCGAGTCCGCGCAGTCTCTCCAGGTCGGTCACCCAGCCGTCGCCGATGGCCTCGGTGATCAGCTCGGACAGCTTCGGGTTGGACTGGCGCAGGAACCGGCGCGGTGTGACCCCGTTGGTGACGTTGATGAACTTCTCCGGCCACAGTTCGGAGAAGTCGGGCAACACCTTGTCGCGCAACAGATCCGAGTGCAGGGCGGCGACGCCGTTCACCTTGGCCGCGGCAACCGTGGCCAGGTGCGCCATCCGCACGCCACGCTCGGGATAGTCGGAGATGATGGACATGCGACGCACCCGCATCTCGTCGCCCGGGAACGCCTTCCTGACCTCGGCCAGGAACTCTGCATTGATCCGGTCGATGATCTCCAGATGCCGGGGGAGCAGCCGGCCGAGCAGGTCGACCGGCCAGACCTCCAGCGCCTCCGGGAGCAAGGTGTGGCAGGTGTAGGCGAAACACTGCTGAGTGATCTCCCAGGCCTGGTCCCAGGGCAGCTTCTTGACGTCGACCAGGAGCCGCATCATCTCCGGCACGGCGATCACCGGGTGGGTGTCGTTGAGCTGGAACATGACCCGCTCCGACAGCCGGGTCAGGTCGAAGTCGTTGTGCAGGATCTCGAACATGAAGTCGGCCAGTGAGCAGGCCACGAAGAAGTACTGCTGCTGCAGCCGGAGTTCCTTGCCCTGGGGCGTGGAGTCCTCGGGGTAGAGCACCTTGGAGATGTTTTCGGCGAAGGTCTGGGCGCGCACCGCATCGGCGTAGTCGCCCGAATTGAAGATCGCCAGGTCGAAGGCCTTGGTGGCGCGGGCGCTCCACAGCCGGAGGGTGTTGACCCGGCCGTTCTGGTAGCCGGGGACCATGTAGTTGTAGGGCACGCCGAGCACGTTCCAGTCGGGCAGCCAGCGGGTGCGCTCCTCGCCGTCCTCGTCCACGTACGTCTCGGTGTGGCCCGCGAAGTTGACCAGTTGGGAGGACTCCGGGTGCGGGAACTCCCACGGGCCGCCCAGGGTGAGCCAGGTGTCCGGCTGCTCGACCTGACGACCGTCGACGAAGGTCTGTCGGAAGATGCCGTACTCGTAGCGGATTCCGTAGCCGATGCACGGCACATTCATGGTGGCCAGGGAGTCGATGAAGCACGCGGCGAGCCGCCCCAGGCCGCCGTTGCCGAGCCCGGGCTCCACCTCCTGGTCGCGCAACGTGTCCAGGCTCAGGCCGCATTCGGCCAGACCCTCGCGGACGACGTCCACCAGGCCGGTGGCCAGCAGGGCATTGTCCAGTTGTCGCCCGAGCAGGTACTCGGCCGACAGGTACCCGACCGCCTTGACCGGGTTCTTCCGCTGCTGGGCCAGCGCCTCCAGCCAGCGGGCCATGAGGTAGTGCCGCACCGTGCGGGCCAGGGCAAGGTGCTGGTCGTTCACCGTGGCGCGAGCCAGCGAGACGCCCTGACCGTAGTTGAGCTCACGAAGGAACGAGCCCACGAAGCCGTCGACGTCGGGCGCGGGCGACTGCACGGGGGCGAGCGCCTGCTCGTTGATCGGAACCACGCGCGGGCCCTTGACGGGATCGATGACGTAATCGTTATCAGTCACCGCGCAACCGTAGCGGCCGTTTGTTAACGATCTGTCAGACCGCCACGCAGGTGCCTGCCCGGTCGTGTCGTGGTCACCGGCCCGCTGGGTGACTGACGTGCGCGAGAGCTCAGGGTCACCTCCTTGTCGGGGGACTAGTTGCACGTATAGCATTCTGGGTGTGCGTATAGTTGCGAGCTCGCAAGCGCGGACCGCGGCCGATCTCACCGCACGCGCGAGGATCCGTGATGCGGCGATCGACTGCTTCGCCGAAGCAGGATTCGAGACGCCGTTCCGCACGATCGCCGCCCGCGCCGAGGTCTCTCCCGGGTTGATCACGCATCACTTCGGCTCGAAGGCAGCCCTGCGTGCTGAGTGCGACGCCGAGGTGCTCCGGCAGTACCACGCCCTGAAGTCGGAGGCGATCGCCAGCCCGAGTGCCTACCTGCTGGAGCGGTTGAGTGCGCCGGGCGTCGCGGCCACGGTGACCGTCTACATGCTCCGTGCCATCCACGCCGGCGGCCGGCCGGCGAGGGACTTCCTGGACAGCCTGATCGACCATGCCCGCGAGATCATGGCCGAGAGCGTTGCCAGTGGCATGGCGCGCCCCTCGCGGGACGAGGAGGCGCGGTCGCGCTATCTCACCTACCAGACGATGGGCGCCATGCTCGTGCAGTTCCTCACGGCGCCACAGCTCACACCCGATGAATTCGTCGAATCGCTGCGCTCCAGCCAGCGAGAGGCGGTGCTGCCGATCCTCGAGCTCTACACCGAGGGCCTGCTCACCAGCCGCGACATGCTCGACGACTACCTGCAGTACCTCGGGCAGGCTCCGGACGCTCACGGCAGAGGAAAGGCCAATGTCCACACATGAGATGGCCGTTCAGGTTGATGGTCTGATCAAGAGCTTCGGCAGTGTCCACGCCCTGCGGGGCCTGGACCTGACCGTGCCCACCGGCCAGGTCACCGGCTTCCTGGGCCCCAATGGATCCGGCAAGTCCACCACGATCCGCATCCTGCTCGGACTGCTGCGCAGCGACGGCGGCCGCGCGAGTGTCCTCGGCGGTGACCCCTGGGCGGACGCCGTCCGGCTGCACCGCTCGATCGCGTACGTGCCCGGCGACGTGACCCTGTGGCCGAACCTCACCGGCGGTCAGGCGATCGACATTCTGTCCCGGCTGTCCGGTGGCCTCGACCCCAAGCGCAAGCAGGTGATGCTCGAGCGCTTCGAGCTCGACCCGACGAAGAAGGCCAGGGCCTACTCCAAGGGCAACCGGCAGAAGGTCGCCCTTGTCGCGGCCCTGGCCTCGGACGCCGAGCTGCTCCTCCTGGACGAGCCGACGTCGGGTCTGGACCCGTTGATGGAAGCGGCATTCACCGAGTGCATCCGCGAGGTGAAGCGCGACGGCCGCTCGGTGCTGTTGTCCAGCCACATCTTCGCCGAGGTGGAGCGGCTGGCAGACCGGGTGACGATCATTCGGGACGGCGCCACCGTCGAGTCCGGCACCATCGCGGAGCTGCGCCACCTGACGCGCTCGCAGATCACGGCGGTGCTCGACTCGGGAGCCGACGGTCTCGCGGCGATGCCCGGGGTGCACAACCTGCAGAGACTCGACGGCCACCTCACCTTCGCGGTGGACGACGCCGAGTTACCCGCTGTCCTCGGCGCGCTCGCCCAGCTCCAGCCGCGCTCGCTCATCGCCAACCCGCCGTCGCTGGAGGAGCTCTTCCTGCGCCACTACGGCGACGAGCTGGCCGCACTCAGGACAGGCGAGCGATGACGGCGACGGCAACCAGGCCCGCAGCGGATCCCAGGACGCGGCGTCCGGCGTCCGACACTCTCGCCGGCACCGGCACGATGCTGCGGCTCGTTCTGCGGCGCAACCGGATCCGGTTGGTCGTGTGGTGGATGGTGCTCGTCGGCCTGTTCGCCTACGTCGGTGCCTACTACTCGAGCATCTTCACCACGCAGGCCGCGCTGGACGACTTCGGGGCGATCAGCAACACGCCCGGGATCAAGGCGCTCACCGGCCTGGCGGCGGCGCCGAACACCCTGGGCGGGGCGGTCTGGACGAAGGTCTGGATGACGTGCGCCCTGTCGCTCGCCTTCGGTGTCGTCTTCCTGGTCACCCGGAACGGGCGCGCCGACGAGGAGGTCGGCCGCACCGAGCTGCTGCGTTCGCGCATGCTCGGCCTACACGCCTGCTCCGCGGCGTCCTGGCTGGTCAACGCCCTGTTGTGCGTTGCCGTGGGCGTCGGGGTCGCTCTCGTCTCGGCGGTCAGCGGACTCGATCCCGACGGGGCCGGGATCACCGGCTCGCTCGTCGTCGGTGCCTCGCTGACCGGCGTCGGGCTGGTCGCCCTCGGGGTCGGCGCTCTGGCCGGGCAGGTGACGTCCACCTCGCGGGGTGCGAACGCGCTCGGGTCCAGCGTTCTCGGCCTGTTCTACGTGCTGCGCATGGTCGGCGATCTCGGTGACGGCCGGCTGAGCTGGGCCTCGCCCGTCGGATGGGCGCAGCAGATGCAGCCCTGGGGAGGCAACCGCTGGTGGCCGCTCGCGCTGCTCGTCGTCCTCGCCGTCGTGCTCGTCGCGGTGGCGGCCCGGCTGGAAGCCCGGCGCGATCTCGGCGCCGGGTTGATCCCTGAGCGCGCCGGCCCGAACGGCGCACCGGCCCGCTATGCGACGCCGCTCGGCCTGGCGCTGCGGCTCCAGCGCGGCCCCATCGTGGGGTGGTCGCTCACGGTCCTGTTGTCCGCGCTGCTGTTCGGGTCCGTCGTCGAGTCCATGACCGACCTGCTGGACGACACCGGAGCCCCACCCGTGATGTTGCGGGGTACCGGTGTGGACGCGTTGCTGACTCTGCTCGTGATGATGATGGCCATGATCGCGGCCGTGTTCGCCCTGCAGTCCGCAGTCTCGCTGCGCGCCGACGAGGCGAGCGGGATCATCGAGCCCCAACTCGCGGGCGCCTTGCCGCGCGGCCGGTGGATGGCGCAGCGCCTGATGATCCCTGCCGTCGGAACGGCAGTGCTCCTGGTCGTGGGGGGCGCGGGCATCGGCGCCGGCTACGGTTCGATCATCGGCGACTCGGGGCAGGCGAGCCGGTTGGCGGTCGCCGCCCTGGCGTACTGGCCGGCGGTGATGGTGCTGGTCGGTGTCGCGGTGGCGCTGTTCGGCTGGCTGCCTCGGCTGGCCATTCCCCTGACCTGGGGGGTGCTGGCGGCCATGTGGTTCGTCGTCCTCATCGGTGACGCGCTACACCTGCCCGGCTGGCTGCTCGACCTGCTTCCGTTCTCGGCGACGCCCAACGCCCCGTTCGAGCCGCTGACCTGGACGCCGCTGGTCGTTCTGACGCTCGTGGCCGCGGCGCTCGTCTGGGCCGGGCTGAGCCGGTTCGCACACCGCGACATTCAGCCCGCGTAGCGGCTCCCATCCCGATCGGCCGGGGTGGATCGGGTGGTGGCGGGTTGATGCACGCAGACGGTGCACAACCCTCCACCACGCGCAGGCCGACACCCTGGTCCTCCGTCCGGGTGGCGTCAGCGGCTCTTCATCAGGCCGGCCAGCCGGGCGACCCTCATGCCGGCGTGAAGGTCGTTGCGGATCGCGCCGTCGAAGAGGTCGCTGCCGGTCAGCGCACGGATCCGATCGAGGCGGTAGTACAGCGTGCTCCGGTGGATGTGCAGGGCCCTGGCTGTCTCCACGACATGTCCCCCGGTGTCGAGGAAGGCCTCGAGAGTGGCGACGAGGTCTGAGCCGGTCGGGAGCGTCATGACGCTCTGCACCTCGGGCGGGAAGTCGTGCGGGCTGAGCTCGTCGAGGGGGAGCTGCAGCAGCAGCCGGTCGATGCCGAGGTCGTCCCAGAACGCGGATCGTCCGTACCGCCGGGGGTCTCGAGCCGATGCGCGCCAGGCGATCTGGGCCTCGTGGTAGGACTCGCCGGCATCCATCAGGGATGTCCTGAGGCCTCCGATGCCGGCACAGACTGCCTCCAGCCCCTTCTCGCCGAGGACGGTTGCCAGCCGGGACCGGCTGACCTGCCGGGGGAAGACGAAGACCCCCTCGTCGCCGAGGGCTGCACCCGCGATCCGCACTGTCGTCGAGCGTGCGACGAGGTTCAGCGTCTTCTCGGTCGCCCGACGGACCGACAGCCGGTCCCGGGGGTAGGTCGACCGGAAGACCAGTACGCAGCACTCCCCGGAGTCGCTGATCAGTCCTTCGTCCAGAAGCCGGCTGCCCGCGGTCTCCCGGGTCGTTCTCGTCTCGCCGACCAGGTCGCGGATCAGCTTGCGCGTGTGCTCGGCGCGGTTGCGCACCTCGAATCCCCACAGGGCCAGCCGGAGCCCCAGCTCGTCGGAGGCGTCAGCGATCGCCTTCTCGACGGATCCCGGAATCGGGGCCTCGACCGGTTCGTCGTCGAGGTAGGTCAGATAACCGAGCAGCCGGTTGTCGTGGTTGAGCGGGGCGATGACCCGGGAGGATTCGGACCGGTCGGTGGGCACCCGGACCGCACGCCGTCGAACGCGAGCGGATTCTGCCTTGAGCAGTGACTCAGCCAGTTCCTGGTTGCTCACCGTGAGCGTGAGGGACAGCTGCTCCCGGCCCGCTTCGCTGTCGTGGAAGCTGGCCGCCGCCACGTTCCAGTCCACATCGATGATCACGATCGGGTGACCGAGGGTGGCCGACAGGTTCTCCACGGCGTTGTCGAGACTCATGACGCCCCTTCTTCTCTCCTGCAAAGGGTAGGAGAAACGCTGTCATATCTCCGACCGAATGCAGGAGATAGTGACGGCGGCCACACGCCTACCTTTGCGCAACGGAAGCAGCCCGCCTCGATCCGCCGAGGCAGTGAGCCCCGGGCGGGAGAGGAGGCGAGGGTGCAGAGAACCGAGACTGTTCGCCGTGCTGCCGGGGGCTTCGACACCACGCTGATCCAGGGCGGACCGCCTGACGGTGAGCCGGTGCTGTTCGTCCACAACACGACGCCAGGGGTGACCGCCGCCACCGGTTGGGGCTCGTTCGCGTCGAGGCTGTCCGACGAGTTCCGGGTCCTGGCGCCCGACCTCGTCGGCCACGGAGCGACCACGTGCGAGCGCCCGGTACGGACCGGTCTCGCGGCGTGGACCCGTACCCGGGTGGCCCAGGTGCTCGCCCTGCTGGACGAACTGTCCGTCAACCGGGTGCACGTGGTCGCCGCAGCCCTGGCTGCTCCTCTGGCGCTCCACCTCGTCTCCGCGGATCCGGACCGGTTCGTGGGGGTCTGCCTGGTCGGCGCTCTCGGCGGCAAGACGGAGGTGACACCGGAGTTCCGCGCGTGTATGTCGTTCTACGAGGACCCGTGCGTGGAGGCCATCTCCAACCTCGTTCTGTGGTCGTACTACGACGCCGAGCAGGTGCTGCCCTCGTTGAACGACGTCGTCCGGGATCTGTACTCCGAGGCCATGCGCCCTGAGGTGCGCGGGGCCTTCGAGAGCTGCTACGGGTCCTCACGCGTTGCCGAGCAACTTCTGATCGCCCCTGCGGCGTTGCGCCGGATCGGTAATCCGGTCCTGCTCGTGCACGGGCGTGAGGACCGGTTCGCGAGACCGTCCTCCGCCTTCTACCTGCAGCAACACCTGCCCAACGCCTCCCTGCACCTGCTTCCGAACGTGGGCCACGCGCTGGCGACCGAACGAGCGGACGAGCTCGAACGGCTGCTCCGCACCTACCTGCACGACCTGTGAAGAGCGTCCCCGACCCCGACGAAGAAACCTGAGGAGCAGCACATGACCTCGCTCAAGGACACTGAGCAGATCACCGCCCCCTACACCGGGGCCGGCTACCTGGAGTCCCTCCGGGACGGACGAACCGTCTACATGTACGGCGAGACCGTGCACGACGTCACGACGCATCCGGCCTTCCGCAACACCGCCCGCAGCATCGCCAGCCTCTACGACGCGCTGCACGACCCCGAGTACCACGACGTGCTCACCATGCCCACGGACACCGGTTCCGGCGGCTACACGCACCGGTTCTTCAGGTCTCCCCGGTCTCAGGCGGACCTCGTCGGCAGCCGGGACGCCATCGCCACCTGGTGCCGGTTGAGCTACGGCTTCATGGGCAGGACACCCGACTTCAAGGCGACCTTCACCGCGACCCTCGGTGACCTTCCGGACTTCTACGGCGACTACGCCGGCAACGCGCGCGCCTGGTACAAGCTGACCCAGGAGCAGGTTCCGTTCATCAACCACGCGATCGTGAATCCGCCGGTGGACCGCGATCGTGCCGCCGACGACAACGACGTCTACATCCGCGTTGTCAAGGAGACCGACAACGGAATCGTGGTCAGCGGCGCCAAGATGGTCGCCACCGCGAGCATGTTCACGAACTACACCTTCGTGGCGAACTTCCAGCCGGTCTTCAAGGAGGAGTTCGCAGTCAGCTTCTTCGTCGACATGAACGCCCCGGGCATCAAGATGCTCGCGCGGCCGTCGTACGAGTTCGCCGCCGCAGCTGCCGGAAACCCGTTCGACTACCCGCTGTCCAGCCGCTTCGACGAGAACGACGCGATCCTGGTGTTCGACGACGTGCTCATCCCCTGGGAGAACGTCCTGGTGTACCGGGACATCGAGAAGTCCAACCACTTCCTGCCGGCGGTGGGTTTCGCCGAGCGCGCCATGATGCACGGCACCACCCGGATGGGCGTGAAGCTGGACCTCATCTCGGGGCTGCTGATGATGGCTCTCGAGGCGGCCGGCACGAACACCTTCCGCGGGGTGCAGGCCGACGTCGGCGAGGTCATGGCCTGGCGCCAGCTCGCCTGGGCGTTGAGCGATGCACTGGTGTCGAATCCGTCGGTGACCCCCACCGGGATGGTCCAGCCGAACTCGCAGACGGCGATCATGGTGCGGCTCATGAACGCCGTCGGGTGGCCGCGGGTGCGCGACATCATCCAGCGGACCGTGGCGGGCGGGCTCATCGTTCAGCCGTCCAGCTCCCTGGACTTCAAGAACCCCGAGATCCGGCCCTACCTCGACCGCTTCTACCGTGGCTCCAACGGCTACGACGCCGTCGAGCGCAACAAGGTCATCAAACTGCTTTGGGACGCAACGGGTTCGGAGTTCGGAGGGCGCCACGACCTGTACGAGCGCAACTATGCCGGCAACCACGACATCCAGCGGATGAATGTTCTGCAGTACGCGGAGATGACGGGCGTCATGGGGCAGCTGAAGGACTTCGCACGCAAGTGCATGAGCGACTACGACCTCGACGGCTGGGTCAACCCGATCTGGAAGTCGAACGACGATGTGAACGTGCTCGGCAAGGACTGAGCACGGTGGTGACGCCGGCGCACCCGGATCAGGCCGCGGATGCGGCCGCCGAGATGACGGCGGCCTTCCGAGCCGCGATGGGGAACTACCCGACGGGTGTCGCCATCGTCACGACGAAGACCGCCGACGGTGAACCGGTCGGGCTCACCATCAACTCGCTGGCCTCGGTGTCGATGGACCCGCTGCTGCTGCTGTGGTCGGTGGCCAACTCGGTCAACAGCGCCGGGGCTTTCATCGAGGGTGGGCTCTTCGCCGTGCACCTGCTAGGTGCCCACCAGTCCGACACTGCCATGACCTTCGCCACCAAGGGACACGAACGGTTCACGAAACACCGATGGGGATGGTCGGAGCGCGGGCTCCCGATCCTCCAGGACTCTGCCGCGGTCTTCGAGTGCGCCCTGTACCGGGCCGTCGAGGCGGGGGACCACACGATTCTCATCGGCGAGGTCCTCCAGGTCGCGCAGGCTGACCGTGCGGCACTCCTCTACCACCGGCGCGGTTTCCACTCGGTGGCACCGCTGCCGGTCTGCGCCGAACCGCTCACCGTCACCCAGGGTTGGTAGGTCGCGAACGCGCCCACCTGCCTCTCGCATCTTTGATTGGAGCAACGCCTTGACCACTGTTTCCGATACAGGCGCGCCGGCAGCCGGTACCTCGGCCATGCCCGCTCGCCAGACCATTCAGACTGGGAGCTTCCAGACCGCTTACTATCGCGCCGGCCAGGGGGACGGCCGCCCCGTCATCCTCGTCCACGGCGGTGGGGCCGGCGCCGACAGCGTGAGCAACTGGGAACGCTGCTTCCCGCTGTTCGCGCGGTACACAACGGCCTACGCGATGGACATGGTCGGTTTCGGCAACTCGGACGCCCCCTCGCCGACGACCTTCGACTACACCCAGGACTCCCGCAATCGTCAGCTCATCGACTTCATCGAGGCCCTCGACCTCGGGCCCGCGCACCTGATCGGCAACTCCATGGGCGGAGCCACCTCTCTCGGCGTGGCGATGCAGCGCCCGGATCTGGTGGAGAGCCTCGTCCTGATGGGCAGCGGTGGGCGCGCTCAGCACCTGTCTGCGGACCTCGGCCCGGTCATCCACTACGACTTCACCGTCGAGGGCATGCGTGCCGTCATCGGCGTGCTGGCCAACCCCGGCTTCATCCCCTCAGACGACCAGGTCACCTACCGGTACGAGATGTCGCTGCGCCCACAGCTCGTGGCCGCCTACAAGGCGACGATGGGCTGGGTCCGGGAGAACGGCCTGCACTACCCGGACGACATGATCGCCGCGGTCAAGACGCGAACTCTGGTGGTGAACGGCAAGGAGGACAAGGTCGTTCCGATCGAGCAGGCCTTCGAGTTCCTCACGTTGCTGGAGAACTCGACCGGCTATCTCATCCCGCACTGCCGGCACTGGGCGATGATCGAATACCCCGAGCTCTTCGCCAAGGTGTGCATCGACTTCTTCGCCGACCGCACGACCTACGGCGACGGCGCATGAGCACCCCGGACCGGCGGATAGCCATCATCGGTGCCGGCGTCGGCGGTCTCAGCCTCGCCCTCGCGCTTCGAGAACGAGGCATCGACGCGGAGATCTACGAGCGGACCCAGGAACTGCGCGAGGTGGGCGCGGCCGTCTACCTGGCTGCCAACGCGTCCCGCTTCATCGAGCGGTTCGGTCTGGGGAAGGAGTTCTCCGAGGTCTCCTGGACGCCTACCGGCCTGGTCTATCGCGACGGGCGCGACGGGCGGGTGATCGGTCGTCACGACGGTACCGAGCTCGACCACTTCGGTGCTCCCGGCTGGGGCATCCACCGGGCGGACCTGCAGCGGATCCTCTCCGAGGCAGTCGGTCTCGACCGGATCCATCTGAGCAAGGAGCTGGCGTCGCTCGAGGACGACGGCCACGAGGTGACCGTGGGGTTCACGGACGGAACGCGGGTGCGCGCCGATCTCGTGGTCTGCGCGGACGGCGCCCGATCGGTGGCTCGAGAGCTGCTCGTCGGCCACGACGACAAGATCTACACGGGAAGAAGCGGTTTCCGCGGGCTGGTCGCGATCGAGGACCTGCCCAGCCTGCCCGATCCCGAGACGATCCAGTTCTGGATCGGCCCGGACGGCCACCTGCTGCACTACCCGATCGGCAAGGACGGCGACGTCATCAACTTCCTGCTGGTCAAGAAGATGCCCTGGGACGGTGACGACTGGACCGTCCCCGCCCTGCCGGGAGAGCACCTGCGGCACTTCGAGGGCTGGCACCCGGCGGTGATCGAGATGATCAGCGCACCGACCTTCGATCGTCGATGGGCCCTGAACCGTCGACCACCACTGGCGCAGTGGCACTGGGGGAGGATCGTCCTGCTGGGCGACGCCGCGCACGCCCTGGTGCCGCATCACGGGCAGGGCGCCAACATCACCGTCGAGGATGCCGTCGTCCTGGCCCGCTGCCTCGCCGAGGTCGGGTCCGGGACGGTCGAGGACGCCCTCACGTCCTACCAGAGCCAGCGACTGGAGCGGACGGCGCGCGTGCAGAAGGCGTCCTATGTCACCGCCGAGGTGCTCCACCTGCCGGACGGGCCCGAGGCCACGGAACGCAACTCACGGCTCGCGTCCACGGAGTGGATGCGCGGGCAGCTCGACTGGATCCACTCCTACGACGCCGACCCCGACCACGGAAAGGTAGCTCTCGCATGAACATCGAACAGCTCGGGTACCTGGGCTTCAACTCCACCGACCCTTCGGCCTTCTCCACCTATGCGACCGATGCGCTGGGCATGCAGTCGGTCAACCTCGACGCCGGGCGTCCGTCGTTCCGCATCGACTCGCACGAGCAGCGCGTGATCGTCGAACCGTCGGACAAGAACGGCGCCGCCTACATCGGGTGGCAGCTCGCGGACTCGACCGCGCTGCAGGCCGCGGCGGCCGAGGTGGAGGCCGCCGGCGTCACCGTCGAGCAGGCGACGAGCGAGGAGCTCGAGGTGCGCCGCGTGGCGAACATGGTCCACTTCCTGGATCCCGCAGGACACCGTGTCGAGCTGTACCACGGCGCGGGCAGGACCAACGACGCCCTGATGTCCCCCCGAGGCATCCCCGGCTTCGTGGCGGAGGACCTCGGCCTCGGACACTGCGTCCTGTCCACCCGCAACCTGCCCGAGACCCAGGCCTTCTACGTCGACGTCCTCGGGTTCAAAGTGAGCGACTACATGATCGATGCCCCGTTCACGGCGACGTTCCTGCACTGCAACCCGCGTCACCACAGTCTTGCTCTCGCCGATGGGAACTTCTTCAACATCCCCAACGTGATGCACCACTTCATGCTCGAGATCGAGGATGAGGACGAGGTCGGGCGCCAGTGGGACCACGTCCAGAAGGAAGGTGTGCCGATCGGGATGAACATCGGCCGACACACCAACGACCACATGTTCTCGTTCTACGTCGCTTCACCGGTCGGCGTCCTCACCGAGTTCGGTGCCGGAGGCCGGCTCATCGACGACGAGACCTGGGAGGTCTGGCAGATGCCGGGTCCTGACATCTGGGGCCACGGTCACTGATACCGCTCCGGGTCGGCCCTTCCGGATTGGCCCTCGAGGACGTCGAGGTAGCCGAGGCTGGCATCGAACAGTGGGTCGGCGACTCGCTCCAGAGGGGTTCTGCTCCAACGCTTTGCTTCGTAGTCAGCGGTTCTCGCGGTCAGGGCCGAGGTGCTGACCGCGAGCTCGGCGGCCATGCGCGCGCTGAACTCGTCGGGCTGAGGGGCAGGGTCGCCGAGGTCGGCGCCCTGTCCATCACGGAGCGCGTCGAGAGCGTTCTGGCGAAGGCCGTCGGACAGGTCCCAGATCAGCACCGGGCGGAGGATGCGGTGGTTCCATACGGGGGCGTGGGCGGACCGCCACCACACGACCAACGGGTTCTTCGACACGCTGGTCGCCTGCAACCAGTGCTGTGCGCCGCGGGGTGTGCAGAACCAGGGGACCTCACTCGCGGGCAGGTCCACGACCAGTGCGACGGTCACCCAGTCCAGGTCGCGAGGCGTCTCGAGGATGTCCCCCACGGCCCACAGGCCCGTGACGGGAAGTACCCCAATGCTCGTCTGGAGCTGTGCCATCTCACCGCACTTCTCCGCCAGCCCTCGAACATGCCCGACCGCCGTCGTCCACTTCATGGCTGGATCATCTCGCAGAGTGCGGCGGGGCGTCGTCGTCGCCTTCGGCTGACGGTCAGGTCGTGGGGCGCAAGACGAAGACGCCCCAACCCAGGTGGCGGCGGCCGCAGGCGAGGTGCCCCGCCCGCTCCTCCTCGGTGAAGGCCCGCAACCGGTTGAGGATGGTGTTGTCGCGCTCGGCGATCTCGTGACGCCTCAACTGTTCCACAGTCACGTCGGCAGCCTGGCACCACCGGTCGTGGCTGCCCAGTGAATTGACCCACCACCTCAGGGGGAGGGCCGGACAGGTCGATGATCACCCTCGCTCCGGACGAGTCGGGCGGGCCGGCTGACCAGCACCAGCGCGCCGACCGTCACGGAGGTCAGAAGGGCCAGTGCGACCACCGAGGCCTCGGGCCCGAACGCTCCGCCGGTCAGCCAGGTCGGCGCTCCTGCGCGAGCGGTGCTGACGGCGATCGAGCCGCCCAGGTCGCCGCCCGAGACGGCCGCCCCGAACAGGTAGCCCTGGGTGAGGTTCCAGGCGGCGTGCACGCCGATCGGCACCCACAGCCGGCCGGTCAGGGTGTAGAGGGCGCAGAACATGACGCCCGCCATCGCGACGGTGGCCCCGGCGAGGGCGGTGGCACCCGGGTTCGCCAGGTGCAGGGCACCGAAGACCACGGCGACGACGGCGAGGGCAGGAACGGGGCCGAAGGCTCGCCAGAGCAGGCGGAACAGCAGGGCGCGCATCCACAGCTCCTCGGTCACCGCCGCCTGCAGGGCCAGGCCGATCCCGGACCAGGCCGGTGCGGACCCGACAAGGACGACGTCATAGGCGCCGGTGGCGGCCAGGACCCCCATGAGGACCGACATCATCACCAGGCCCAGGAGCGACCCACCGATGAGCTCGAGCGGTGCCGGCCGCAGCGCCAGCTCACGCGTGCCGCGCCCCTCGCCCAGCGTCACGGCGAGGGAGTAGCAGGACAGGGCCACCACGCACGCTCCGACGAGACCGACGAGCTGCAGGGGCGCGTTGTCCGGCGGAAGGTGGTCGATGGCCCACTGCAACGGGAGGCCGAACGCGCCGGCGGTGAGGAAGAACAGCAGTACCAGCCAGGCCAGGGTCCGCAGCCGGTACCGGCGGCCGGGGTGCAGCACCCGACGGTTGCCCAGCTGCACCGGCGGCACGCCCCAGCGCGTCGGGGTGGTCACTGGGCGCCGGTCGGGTCGAGCCGTGCAGTCGAGCTGTTGTTGGTGGCCACGGCGACGACGCCGCTGACGTACTCGGGTGAGCTCCGGGCGATCACCGGGAGAGCGGTCATCGCAATGACTTCGACACACAGCATCATCAGGTAGCCCAGGCTGAAGACGAGGTAGCCGACCAGCCCGAGCAGCCCCATCTGACGCACGTGGCGCAGGTACATCCCGGCCACGCCTGCCAGCGCCAGGGTTGCCATCGCCACTTTCATGCCCTGCCGGATCTTCCACTCTGTTGTGGTGACGAGGTCGAGGGTGATCTCCGGGTGCTTGACCTGGACGGCGGTGAACAGAAGCCCCGAGGCGACGGCCGCCAGGCCGGCCGCTCGGGTGAGCTTCGTGGTGGTGATCGTCATGACGGCCTCCGTGGCCTCGGGTCCGCGGCGGGTGATGCGGAACTGCTTCGGAACCTATGGACCCCCGGGGTGACTCGGCGTCACCCGATGATGTGACCGAGTGGGTGAGATCCCTGCGGTGGCGGCGGGCCGCCGGCTGCCGCAGCGCTCCCGGAAAGACGGCCTGGAGCAGCGTGTCCCAGGCTCCTGGTGCCCCGGTCTCCGGTCATGCCGCAGGATGGCGTCGTGCACGGGTTCGTGGAGACGTTCTGGGTGGCCTTGCGGCTCGGGCTGACGAGCTTCGGGGGGCCGTCGGCGCACGTCGGCTACTTCCGGAAGGAGTACGTCGAGCGTCGTGCGCTGGCTGACGGACGACCGCTTCGCCGAGCTGGTCGCCGTCGTGCAGTTCCTGCCCGGCCCGTCCTCGTCGCAGCTCGGCGCAACGATCGGGTATGCACGGTCGAGGTGGGCGGGCGCGGCAGGGGCGTGGCTGGGTTTCACCGCCCCGTCGGCGGTTGCGATGGCCGTGTTCGCCGCCGTGGCCTCCCGGACAGATCTGGCGGGGGCGGTGTGGCTGCACGCGTTGAAGCTCGTCGCGGTGGCGATCGTCGCCGATGCCGTGCTGTCGATGGCGCGGACACTCGCCGGCACCGTCCGCACCGCTACCGTCGCGGTGACCGTCGCCGTAGTGGTCCTGTTGCTGCCCACCAGTGGTGTGATCCAGCTCGGGGCCCTGGCGGTCGCGGCGCTCGCCGGGTTGCTCATCGCCCGGGGCAGCCACGCCCCTTCCGGGCCCGCGCCAACCTTGCTGGACGTTCCACGACGGGCCGGTGCAGCGGCGTTGGCGCTCTTCGGCGTGCTGTTCGTGGCCGTGATCTCGATGCGCGGACTCCTGGACGGGCATCCGGTGCCCGCGCTGGCCGCCGGGATGTTCCGTTCTGGCGCACTGGTCTTCGGCGGCGGGCACGTCGTGTTGCCGTTGCTGCAGGCCGAGACGGTGCCGCAACTCGTCACCGCCGACGAGTTTCTCGCCGGGTACGGGCAGCGCAGGCCATGCCCGGACCCCTGTTCACCTTCGCGCCGTTCCTGGGCCAGTCGGCCGCCGGCATCCCGGGGGCGGTCGTGGCCACGCTGGCGATCTTCCTGCCGGGGATGCTGCTCACCTTCGGCGTCATGCCCTTCTGGGCGGGCCTGCGTACCCGGCCCAGCGTCCGCGCCGCCCTCGTGGGGGTCAACGCCGCCGTCGTCGGCCTGCTCGCCGCAGCCCTTGTCGACCCGATCGGCACCGGGTCGGTCCGCACCTGGTTGGACCTTGCCTACGCAGCAACACTGTTCGCCCTGCTCCGCCTCGTCCGAGCGCGCCCCATCGTGGTCGTCGCTGCCGCGCTGGCCGCCAGCCCGCTCCTGTTGCTGGCGTGAGCGATCAGCCCCACCGCTCGATCGCCATACCTCCCAAGGCCGTGGAGGTCAATGACGATGTGGTAGCCGGCTGTACTGAAACGTCGCGCCTGGCGCCCGGCGTCATGGAATTATGTGCGTCATACTATCCTGTATCGTAGTGCATGCATCGCCCGTGCCGAGGAGCTGAGGGGGTCCGGTGGCGCGCTACGGCAAGGAGCACAAGCAGGCGACGAGGCAGCGAATCATCGACACGGCTGGGCGCCGCTTCAAGGCCGACGGTATCGACGGTTCCGGCGTGGCGACCCTCATGGCGGATGCGGGGCTGACCAACGGTGCGTTCTACGCCCACTTCTCGTCCAAGGAGGACCTGGTCGCCAACGTCGTCGCTGACCAGATCGGCCTTCAGGCACGCAGTATGAGTGAATTGCCGCCGGGCCGGGCGGGCCTGGAGGCGTTCCTACGCCGGTACCTGTCGCCTCAGCACCGCGACGACCCCGGCGCCGGGTGCCCGGCCGCTGCCCTGTTGGACGAGATCGGGCGCTGCCCCGCGGAAGCCAAGGACGCCTACACCGAGGGCGCCCGGGTCATCCTGGGCGAGATCGCTCGGCGACTGTCTCCGCGGAGTCCGGAGTCTGCGCAGGGGAAGGCGCTGGCGCTCTACACGATGACTGTGGGGACGCTGCAGGCTGTCGCGCGCGCTGTCCGACCGCGAGTTTGCCGACGAGGTCCTCGAGTGCGGCCTCGAGAACGCCCTCGCGCTCCTTCGCTGAGCTGCCGTTTCGTCGCGCCACGGCCACCCTCGGGTTCGAGGGTGCCGCTCATAACGGGGCTTCTCCTCCTGGGTGGGGACTGGTGGCCTTGTGACTATTAAAGTATGATCGTACGTTAATCGTTCAGACAAGGACGCGGGTAGGTCGCCGACAACGTCGCGCCGGACCGCGCACCGTTCCCGGAGAGTGACATGACCGAGCTCGCCCATCAGACCGTCCTCGTCACCGGCGCGAACCGTGGGATGGGCCGGGAGTTCGTCCGGCAGCTCCTCGACCGCGGCGTCGCCAAGGTCTACGCCGCTGCTCGTGACCCGCAGTCGGTCGTCGTCGAGGACGCTCGTGTGACCCCGGTCCGGCTGGACGTCACGGACGCCGGCTCGGTGGCGCGTGCTGCCGAGCTGGCGGTGGACGTGAGCGTCGTGGTGAACAACGCCGGGATCGCCCGCAGCGCTTCGGTCCTCGATCCGGACACCGCCACCCTGCGCGCGGAGCTGGAAACGAACCTGTTCGGCACGCTCGCTGTGACCTCGGCGTTCGCCGACCGGCTGGTGAAACGCTCCGGCGTCCTGGTCAACCTCGCCTCGGTCGCGTCCTGGCTGCCGGTGAGTGGCACGTACGGGGTGTCGAAGGCGGCTGTGTGGAGTGCCACCGACTCCCTGCGTCTGGAGCTCGGGCCCCGGGGTGTGCAGGTGGTCGGGGTGTACGTCGGGTACGTCGACACCGACATGACTGCCGGCATCGACGCCGCGAAGTCCAGGCCCGAGGACGTGGTCCGGCAGGTTCTCGACGGCGTGGAGAAGGGCGAGGTGGAGGTGCTGGCCGACGACATCACCCGTACCGTCCGCGCCGGCCTCCACCAGCCGATCCAGGCCCGGCTCGCCTCGTTCCTGCCGTGACAACCATGCGTGCCGCACCAACGACTGGAGAGAAAGCGATGAAGGCATTCGTGGTCGAGCGCTACGGCGGCGCCGACACCGTACGCGCCGCCGACGTATCCGCCCCGCAGGTCGGCGCCCAGGACGTCCTCGTCCGGATCCACGCGGCAGGCGTCAACCCGGTCGACCTCAAGATCCGCAACGGCGACCTCAAAGCCGTCCTGCCGATGCGCGCGCCGTTCGTCCTCGGCAACGACCTTGCCGGCACCGTGGTCGCCGTCGGCGAGCGGGTCACCCGGTTCGCCGTCGGCGACGAGGTCTACGCGCACCCGGGAACGGCCCGGATGGGCACGTTCGCGGAGCTGGCCGCCGTCCACCAGGACGCCGTCGCCGCCAAGCCGTTCGGGCTCACCATGGTGCAGGCCGCGTCGGTTCCGTTGGTCGCACTGACTGCCTGGCAGGCCCTGGTGGAACGCGCCGACCTGCGGCCCGGCCAGAAGATCCTCATCCATGCGGGCGCCGGCGGCGTCGGGACCATCGCCATCCAGCTGGCGAAACACCTTGGTGCGCGCGTGGCCACGACCGCGAGCGCGACCAAGACCGACCTGGTGAAGAGCCTCGGCGCGGACGTCGTCATCGACTACCGCACCCGGGCGTTCGAGGCCGTCCTGCACGACTACGACGTCGTCCTGGACACCGTCGGTGGCGACACCCTCGACACGTCGCTGCGGGTGCTCAAGCCCGGCGGGACGGTCGTCAGCATCGCCGGGCCACCCGACCCCGCCTTCGCCCGCCAGATGGGCGCGAACCCTCTGGTCCGGCTAGCGATCACGGCCCTGAGCTTCCGGACCCGCCGGCGCGCCCGCCGACAGCACGTCACGTACTCGTACCTGTTCGTGCAAGCCCGCGGCGACCAGCTCTCCGAGGTCACCACGCTCATCGACGCCGGGACCATTCGCCCCGTCGTGGACTCCGTCTTCGACTTCGACCAGACCCGCGAAGCCCTCGCCCATCTCGAACAAGGACGCACCAGGGCCGGCAAGGTCGTCGTCCGCATGACCTGACGGCGCTCGCTGCCCCCGGCGGGGGCAGCGAGCGCGCCCGCCCGCCGCGCTCCAAGTGGTGCCGCAGCTGTGCGCTGCGAGGTATCCCACAGGGGTATCTCGGGGAGGCGCGAGCCTTGACACGATTTCGAACCTTGCTCGAACGACGGCCCAGCCTGACGCCGAGCGCGCGCACCGGCCAGGCGGCCCACACCAGGCCTCACGTCCGCCCACTGCCCCTCAGGCGACGATCACGGAGTCGATGGGGAGGCGAGGCGTGGGTGTGTCGGTGGCGCCGGTCTCGACCCGGTGTTTGAGGCCGGCGAGCAAGCCGCGGAAGCCCTGCAGGAGGCGACGGCGCAGCATGATGGAGTCCAATGCCGGGCCGAGTGCGCCGAACCTGGGGACGTACTGCGCCGTGAGCGCGACTCGGGTGCGCAGGCCGTCGTCGAGGGGTGTGAGGGCGAAGGTGACTTGGCCGGTGGTGATGGGAGTGGCGCCGGTGCCCCGCAGCTGGATCACCATCTGCCGTTCGGGTTCCCAGGTACTGACGTGTTCCTCGACTCCGCCGATCGGGGCCAGGTCGCAGTGCCGGGCTGTCCCGGTGCCTTCGGTCTGGTCCGAGGTCAGGTGTGAGGCCTTGACCCCGGGGTTCCAGGTGTAGATGTTCCCGAAGTCGGCCAGCACGGCCCAGACCTCGGCTGGGGCGGCGTCGATCTCGACGGTGAGCATTGACGTGGCCATGTCCTCTCAGGCTCCCGGGAGTCGGGCTCCCGCGATGATTATTGGAATGGACGTTACATAACCCGAACACTATTCTGCAATGGTCGATCCAAAATAGGGGAGGGCAGGGCATCCATGGCGCAGGCTCAGCGCGCGGGGCGGCCGCGCGAGTTCGACCCGTCGGCTGCCGTCGCAACGTCGATGAGGGTGTTCTGGCGGGTGGGCTACACCGCAGCCACGGTGCCTCAGCTGTCAGAGGCGGCCGGCGTCTCGACGTCCAGCATCTACAACACCTTCGGCTCCAAGCGCGGCGTCTACCTCGCCGCCCTCGACCTCTACCTGGAGTTAGCTCGCGAGCACATGTACGGGCCGATGCTGACCGGCAGCGACGGGGTGCGGGACATCGAGGCGTTCCTGGACCGGCTTCGGTCTGCCGCGGAGACCCCGCCGGCGCTGGGGTGCCTGGTCACCAAGGCCACCGCCGAGTTCGGGGATGCCGACCCGGCCGTCGTCGAGCGCACCGCCGGCTACCGCCGGGAGCTGCGAGAAGCCTTCACGGCCGCCCTGGGCCGCGCCCGGTCTCTCGGTGAACTGGACGCGCGCCAAGGCCTTCCTGTCGAGGATCTGGCCCAGATCCTCGTCGGACAGGTGCTCTCGTTCAACTTGCTGGCCGGCGCGGGAGCACCCCTGTGTGACCTGGATGAGCTTCTGGGGTCGGCCCGGAACCTGATCCGGGGACAGGCATCACGGTAGATCGCTAGGTCGAGCGCTGGCGCGAGCGTATATGCGCTACAGACCGGCAGGTCTTTCCTCGTCGGCGATGTCGAAGCGATCGGCTGGGCCATGGGCTTCACCCGACGGGCTTCCAGGTGCTCGGGTCGCTGGGCAGGAGATAGTCCAGGACTCGCCAGGCGCTGACGTGTCGACGCAGCGGCCGGTGCGAACGAATGCTGACCGGGGCCGACCGGAAAGCTCGCCGGCGAACACCTCGGGCCTCTCCTCGGCGGCTACGTCGGGCATCCACTCCCAGGACCGAGGTCTGGAAACGGGGCGGCCCTTGTCTGTTCAGGGGCCGAGGAGTGCCAGTGGGATGACGGCGACGCCGTCCGGGCGCCGGTAGGCGTGAGGGCCTGTGGTGAGGACGATGAGGTCGGCTGCTCGTTCGCCGATGGTGTTGTGCAGCCAGCGCAGGTGGGTGGTGTCGTCGTCGGTGACGACGGGGTTGAGTTTGACTTCGGCGGCCACGATGCGACGGTCTGGGCCTTCGATGACGATGTCGATCTCGTGATCGCCGCTCTTGGTGCGCAGGTGATGGACTCTGGCCTCGGCGGCTTGGGCGAGCACTCGGACGGTCTGGACGGCAAGGGATTCGAATAGTGCACCGAGGAGAGGCCCGTCGTTGGGTGCCAGCCGGTCACCGGCCCCGCGGAGCAGCGCGGATGCGTCGACGCCGATCAGGCGGGCGGCCAGTGCAGGGTCGACGAGGTGGTGTTTGGGGGAGGCGGTCAGGCGTTTCAGCGGAGACAGGCTGGGCACCCATGCGGGCAGGGGGTCGAGCAGGAAGAGCCGTTCGAGGTTCTCCCGGTAGATGGCGACGGTTTGGCGAGTCGGTTTGTCGCCGTCGCCGGGCGTGGCCGCGTCCAGGATGACGTTGTAGGCGGCGGTGGTTGCGGTCGCCGCGGCGTAGGCGGTGAGCCAGGCCCGTAACGCGGCCGGCTTGCGGACACGGATCCCGTTCTCCTCCAAGTCGTGATCGAGGGCGCGGGCGAGGTAGCTGTCGAGCTGGATGCGGCGTGGCCGTGGTGGCAGCGGGCGGATCCCGGGAAAGCCCGACCGCAGGATCTCGTCGGTGTAGGTGGCCAGGTCGATCGGAGAATCTCCGGTGACCGGAGGCCTGGCCCCGGTCAGCAGCCCGGCCAAGGACACCGTCGGTGGGATGAGACCGCGCTCGGACAGGGCAAGGGGCCGCATCACCAAGCGGACGATCCGACCGGCGCCGGAGTGGATCCGTGCTTCTCGAGTCGGGCCGGCCGAGCCGGTGAGCAGGAAGCGGCCGCCGCTGGGGTCGGCGTCCACCAGCGTGCGCACCTGGTCCCAGACGGTCGGTTCGAGTTGCCACTCATCGAGCAGGACGGGCGGCTCGACGCGTCCGATGAGCCCGGGGTCGGCGGCGACGACCTGGCGTTGTCGGGGATCGTTGAGGGCCAGAACCGTTCGCACGCGACCCGTCGCCGTGGCTGTCTTGCCCACGCCTTTGGCGCCCTCGAGTGAGATCGCGGTGAGGCTGGGCAGCAGTGTGTCCAGTTCGTCGTCCACGACGCGGCGCCGATACTCCACGTGGGCTATCTAACCATCGGTCGGACCTCTATTTGACATCTCGGCACCACTGAAGTGTACAAACGGACAGGCCGGGGGCCGCGCCACCCCTGATCGCCCCAGCGACGTGGCGACCTTCCGATTGATCTTCGGCAGGTCCTGCACGATCCGGGTCTTCGATCAAGACCGTTTTGACCTGGTGATGTTCGCCCTGCGTAGCCAGGACGGCCCCCTCGAAGTGCCCAACTTCGGCGCGTATTCGGCGCAAGGCTCGAAATCGGCGTCCTGCGAGCACCAACTATCGTCAGCCATCCCAGCAACATGAAGTGATCACCGGATCGACTCAGGGCTATAGGCGCTGGTCAGAGCTTGATCAAATGTGGCCAGGGGCGGGGTCGAACCGCCGACCTTCCGATTTTCAGCCAGTCCGTCGTTCGCGCTCGAGTAGGGCGCTGACCTGCGACGATGCGACTTCGGCGGTCTTCTTACGTGGTTCTTCGACACGATTTGGGACCGGATAGTCGTTGTGGGCTGGCGTGAGCTGATGAGGGCTGGATTCGCTGAACTCGCGCGGCCTGCCTCGTCCACGATTGATCATTACCCTGCCTCTGCGGTCCCTCCACCAGGCAGCCGCCCAGTCGGGGCGACCCCGACTGGGCTGCGGCGATCGGGCGTTGGTTCAGGTATCAACCGGCGCCTGGCGGTCCTCGGGCATGTCTGCACGGCGAGTCCGGATGAATTTGATAAGTTCAATTGAGTAGCGCGGGGATGTATCAACTTGGAGGAGGGGTCGTGGCTCGAGGTCGGCCGAGCCGGGCGACGGTCTATGCCCGCCTCGATGCGGCCATCCAGGAGTTGCGGACCCGGTTGGGCGGACTGCCCAGCCCGAAGGAGTCCGAGACGATCTGGGCAGACATCTGGCACCGGGAGGCCCACCACTCCACGGCGTTGGAGGGCAACAGTCTGGTGTTGCGCGAGGTTGAGGCGCTGCTGGAGCGAGGCCGGGCGGTGGGCGCCAAGCCGTTGAGTGAGTACATGGAGGTCAAGGGCTACGCGGACGCTGCCCGGTGGGTCTACGGGCAGGCCCTGGAGCCCGATGCCTGGAACGACGGCGAGTTGATCACCTTGAACGAGGTGCGTCGGATCCACCATTTGGCGATGAGCCCGGTCTGGGGAGTGGCGCCGCATCCGGAGGCAACCGATCAGGAGGGGCCGGGCAGCTTCCGCCTCCATGACATCCGTCCGTTCGAAGCCGGGATGACGCCACCGCCCTGGCCGGAGGTGCCGGCACAGATCACGTCCTGGGTGGACCAGGTGCGGGTGCTGGGCCGCACGGTCCGCGACGACGAGGCTCTGGGTGCGCCGCTGCCCGAGGAGCTTGCGCGGCTGCACAACGGGTTTGAGTGTGTGCACCCGTTCCTGGACGGCAACGGCCGCACTGGCCGGTTGGTGCTCAATCTCGTCCTGGTCCGGCTGGGCTACCCACCGGTGATCATCTTCAAGCAGCAGCGGCCCGCGTATCTGGCGGCGATGACGAAGTCCGATGCCGGTGACCACGGTCCGCTGGGGGAGTTGATCGCGCGGGCCATGTTGGACAACCTGAATCGGTTCATCGTGCCCAATGTGGCCGGCCCGGCCCGGCTGGTCCCCCTTGCGGCGTTGGCCGATGACGACTTCAGTGTCGCGGCGCTGCGCCAAGCCGCCCAGCGAGGCCGCCTGGACGCCGTGCAGGGCCCGGACGGCGTATGGCGCAGCTCCCGCACGTCCGTCGAGGCCTATCGGCGCACGCGCCACGCGCGACGCCCACGCGCCAGGTGAGATGCAAGCTATCGATGATCTTCGGAAGACCGTGCGGACCTCTGCCGCCCGACCCAGAGTTCCTCACCCAGAAGCTCCCTCCTCCCCACCCCTCCTCCACCCGGGCCACCGCCGAGCTGCCCGCGACGGTCGACCGACCGTCACGCGGCGCCCTACCCGCCGCGAAGGACGGACTCGGGCGAGAGAGCGGCCCGGCGCGAGCGCATCCTGGCGGTGCTCGGGCTGGGAACGCCCGGGCTAGCTGACCTGGTCCAACGCTGCGCGCGCGTGCGCCGGGAGCAGGGGCTGCCGGTCGGGCTGTGGACCGCGGGCCGACTCGCTGACGTCCTCGCCGACGCCGTCCTAGACCACGGCCTCCCGGCGGCAGCAGCCGTCCCAGGACTGCTGGCCGTCGCCGCCGACCCCCGCGACCCGCAGCCCGGCGCGGTTGCGCTGCCCCGGCCACTGGTGGGCCTCCACCACCACCGGTGCGGATGCGCCCGATGACCTCGCAGACCTGGAGGCGATCCTCTCCGAGGTCGGCGGCGTGCGCGTCGTGGTCCAACGCCAGGCGCGGGCCCAGCTCGCCGCCGAAGGGATACCGGTGACCCGACGATCTGTGGCGCGTCGCGCGGTGCAGCTCCTCGACGCCCGGTTGGCCGTCGCGGCCCGTGAGCCGTGCGCACGACGAGGGTGGAGAGACCGTGGTGAAGGCGGCTCGGACGGCGCGTTCGAGGTCGGGCTCGGTGGCGAATGCCCGTTGGCCTGGTCGCGGCACCCTTGGGGCTGATCGGGCTGGAACCGGCTTGCGGGGTCGCTCGCACGTATCAGCGAGCGCTAGGCGACTGTAAGTAGCCGCCACATTCGGCCAATCGGTAACGCCTTGCGGATGGCTCGGTCGCTGAACGCGAGGCGCTGTGGCCACATCGCGCTGAACTGGTCACGTCGAGTGCGTGGCGAGCCGCCGGGTCGCACCCGACCGGGCCGATCCTCGGGTGGGAGGATCGCGGGATGGTGGGTGCGGGCGGGTATCGGGCCGAGATGGCTGCTGCGGTCGAACGGTTGGCCCGTCCGGAGGTGGCGGTCACCGACGTCGCGACGGCCCGTGGCGTGGTGCGGTGTGCGCGGTACGGGTCGGGCCAGCCGGTGCTGGTGCTGCACGGCAGCGGCGGTGGTTGGGACCAGGGTGTCGACTGGGCGAGGCGCCGGCTCGCCCCGGACGTCGGCTCGGGCTTCGACGTGATCAGCCCGTCGCGGTTCGGTTACCCCGGTTCGCCCCTGCCCGATGTCGCGGGCGTTGCCGGCGTCGCGGACCAGGCGAGCGTCCTGGTCGACCTTCTCGACCGGCTGGGTGTCGGGGTCGTGGACATGGTCGGTCTGTCGGCCGGGTCAGTCGCGGCGCTCCAGCTCGCCGCCGACCATCCTGAGCGGGTGCGGCGGCTGGTCCTGGAGTCTGCGCTGGTCCCGCTGGCAGGACGTGCTCCGTTGCCGCCGCTGGCAATGGTGCGGCTGCTGGCGCGTGCCCAGCTCGCGTTGTGGCTGACCACGAAGATGCCGCCGGTGGTGAAGCTGGCGGCCGGGGCCCCGCTGCGTGAGCTGTCCGCTGCCGACCGGGACGAGCTGGCTGCGGTCAACGGCACGATGTTCCCGCTGCGGCCGCGTCGTGACGGGACGGTCTTTGACCGCGCCGTGACCGCGCCGCACATCCTCGCCGATCGCGTCCCGGTCGAACGGATCACGGCGCCGACCCTGGTCGTCAACGCCGCGCATGCCGTACTCGCCCCGCACGACGACGTCGTCCGCTTCGTCCGTCGGCTCGCGGGCGCGGAGCTCCTCGAGGTCGACCACGGAGGTCACGTCCTCATCGGCAACGTGGACCGGCTGCGCGAGGCCGTCCGCACCTTCTTCGCGTGAGCCCACGGCACGCACTGGTGAACGTCTGCGCTCGTCGCGGATCCCCGACCACCTCGAGTGGCGCAACTTCGTGTCCGCGGACGCCACGATTCAGCAGCGGACCGATCGGCACACGTCGACACCATCAGGTTCGCCGTGGCACCAAGGGACGGCGCTCCGTCCGATCCCGGGTCGGAAGGTCAGCCCGCCCTGGTCCGTCGGTGCAGGTCAGGAGCCTTGAGCACCCTCTGAGCCGCGGACAATCCGCGAACATTCTCGTTCGGTCTCGAACGAGCCTGATGCTCCAAAACGAAGAAACCCCAGGTCAACTGGGGTTTCGATCTGTGGCCAGGGGCGGGGTCGAACCGCCGACCTTCCGATTTTCAAGCCGGTCGTGCCCGGTTGATTGTGGCGCTGACCTGCGAGGATGTGACCTGGATGGTTGCCTCGCGTGGTTCTTCGACACGATTTCGGACCGGATGGTCGTGACTGGTCGCGGTGGGTTGGTGATGGCTGGATCCGACATCGGATGCCCGGGTGTCGGGTACGGCTGTCAGGTCCACGCGAGCGTGGTGTGGTCCCAGGTGCGGTTGTGGGCGTTGCCGGCGAGTGGTGGGTCGGCGAGCTGCTGGACGCCGTGGAGCAGCTCGGCGAATTCGCGCGGGAGGCGGTCGGTGAGGTCTCGCCGTTGGACCCAGGCGCGGTAGCGGGTCTGGCCGAGCGGGGCGTACCCGGCCAGCGCCTGAGATAGCGGTCGGAGGGTGACTCCGCGGTACGCGGCAACCTTCTGCAGTGCGGTGGTGAGGTCGGTGCCGTCGAGGTCCTGCTGGCCGCGTAGGAGGTAGACGTCGGCGAAGTCACGCCAGCGGGTGTTCGCGGTCCCGCGTTGCAGGGCAGTGACGATCTTCTCCGCGTAGACGGCGGCCAGCGGGTAGCCGAGCAGCTCGACGTGTCCGCCGAGGAGTCCGGGGACGGCGACCAGGCCGGGTGCGGGCCAGACCGGGTCGCCGACGTTGACGTCGACGTGGAAGGTGAGGCGGGCGCGGCCGAGGGTGGCAGTCATACTGACCCGGACGCCGGAGTACTCGTCGTCGTCGCGGATGACGTGCGCGGTCGCGGATGCGGGGTCGAACTCCAGGCCGTCGTCTCGGGGCAGGCCGGCGATGTTGCGGACAAGTGCCAGGACGGTGTCGGTATCGATGTGCAGGTCGGTGGCGAGCAGGTCGACGTCGCGGGTCGGACGACGGGTTCCGTAGGCGGCGAGCAGTGCGCCGCCTTTGAGGACGAGGTGCGGGCCGTGGTCGCTGCCAGCGAGGCGGCCGAGGAATCCTTCGAGCAGGTACAGATCGAGCAGCTCGGCGACGTTGCGTCCCTGCGTCTTGGCGAGGGCGCGCAGGTCGATGAAGGCGGCGCCGGCGGTGGTGTCGCGGTTCGGGTTGGCCATCAGAGCAGGATCTCCAACGCGGTGCGCAATACGGTCAGGGTTCGGGGCCAGTGCTCGCACAGGGTCAGGAGGTCGGCGGGCTGGTGGGTGGGGTCGCGCAGCCAGCGGCGCAGAGCGTCGGTGGCCAGGTCGAAGCCGGTGGTGCCGCGGGTGCGGAAGGCGTCGATGATGCTGCGTTCGGCGCTGTACAGGCCGATCGTCAGCGGCCCTGCCGCCGCCGCCCCCGACGGGTCGGTCAGCTGCAGGTCGTGCCGGCCGATGGTGAAGCTGTCCTCGGCGAACCGGTGCCACGCCACCCGCGCCGCGACCCTCGGCTGCCAGTGCTCTCGCGGCAGCGCGATGTCGACCGCGGCGGGGATCTCGTCGGTCAGGCCGTGCCGTGCCAGCGCGCTGGTCAGGCAGATCGTCGCCGACGGCGCTCGGACCGCGATCTCGACCAGGTCGGTGTCCATGCCGTCGGCATAGACGCTGCGCAGGAACAGCCCGCGCCCGAACCGCTCCAGATCTCCGTCCCCGACCAGCCGGTCCAGCAGCGTCCGGGTCAGACCGGCCTCCAGCGCGGTGGACGTGCTGAACGCGGCGGGCAGCCCGAGCCCGTCCAGGTCCACCAGGGTCACCGGCCGGGGCATGAGACAGACCTCCCTCTGAGTTACCTGCGTAAGTCTATCCATAAAGGGGCTAGTGGTAGGGATAGCGCAGGTAACTCTGGCAGTGGCGACCCCGCGCTGCTGGCCACGGGTGTCTGGGTGGACGACCGGGACCTGACACTCGGCTGGTGGCTGCAGACCTGGCTGAGCATGCAGGTGGAGGCGGGGCGGTCGGTGAAGACGCTGGCGAACTACCACGGGCATGTCCGCGACATCTGGACACCTGCTCTGGGGGAGGCCCGCTTGCGTGATCTTCGCCGTGCCGACGTGGTGCAGGTTCTGACGAAGGCCCTCGAGTCGACCGGCGGCAAGGGCGACGGACGCGAAGCACACGGAACGGTACCGGCCAGCATCGGGCGACCGGGCGGAGCGCAGGGCAGGGAACAGAGCAGGGGACAGGGCAGGGGACGGGGCAATGTCGGGCGGCGGGTCGAGCGCCGCTCGGTCAGCACGGTGGAGGGCTATCGCCGGACGTTGCGGTCGGCGTTGTCGGCGGCTCAGCGACGAGGACTGATCGCGGTGAACCCGGCAACGGGACCGATCGACGCCTTGTACTGGCAGGCCCCCACGGATGCGGCGGTCGAGCCGAGAGCGTGGGAGCCGGCCCAGACGGCCGCGTTCCTGGAGTTCGTCACCGACGCGGGCGAGCGGCTGATGGCGCTGTTCGAGGTGGCCGCGTACACCGGGCTGCGGCGCGGAGAGCTGTGCGCGCTGCGCTGGTCGGACCTGGATGCCGACGGCCGAGGCCTGAGGGTGCGGCACAATCTGGTGGAGGTCGCCCGGGACCGGATCCCGACCGAGCAGCGCCGCTGCGTGCTCTGCGGAGACGAGCACGTCGGCCGGGTGCTCAAGGGACCCAAATCGCGTGCCGGACGACGGTGGGTGCCGCTGGCCGTCCCGGCGCAGACCGCGCTGCGCGGGCAGCGCGCAGGGCAGGCCGTCGATCGTCGACGGACCTACCGCGACCACGACCTGGTGTTCGCCACCCCGCACGGCGATCCACTGCGCCCCAACGCCGTCAGCGCCGAGTTCTCCCGATTAGTCAGGGCATGCGGGCTTCCGCCGATCCGGCTGCACGACCTGCGCCACGGTGCCTGCTCGCTGCTGCTCGCCGGTGGCGTCCCCCTGGAGGTCGTCCAGATGATCCTCGGGCACGCCGCGCCGAGCGTGACCAGACGGGTGTACGCCCACATCCTGCGCGACCCCACCGCCGAGCAGGTCAACCAGGCCACCGACCTGATCACCCGCCACAGGCCACCGCGATCGCCGGCGTTCAGGTAGACCGCCCCGTGAGCAACGGTGAGCAACCGTGAGCACAATGTGAGCAAGATCCACACAAGTGATCCGTCGACAGATGTACGTCTGCGCAGGTCAAGGAACGGTTTGAGGCGGTGGCCAGGGGCGGGGTCGAACCGCCGACCTTCCGGTTTGCAAGCGGTCGTGCACGGCTGATTGTGGCGCTGACCTGCGGGATGCGTCTGGAGGATGCCTCGGGTGGTTCTTCGACACGATTTCGGACCACATGGTCGTGACTGGTCGTGTTTGGCCGGTGTGGGCCGGACAGCCGCCGATGAAGCCGTCCTCTCGCGGCGTTTCGTGTCCAGGCAGGTCACGATGTCTCCTCAGGCTCGAGGCGTGTGGCGTCCTCGTCCCGGCCGAGGTTCCGCAGACGCTGTGCAAGGTGAACGATCGATAGTCGGGTGTCGGGGTGGTCGGCGCCCAGGACGCGGCGGCGACGTTCGAGGGTGTCGGCGGCCGGGTCGTGGGCTTCCTGATGACGGCCGAGGTCGGCCAGGTCGCGCCGGCTACCGCCGGAGCGTCAGTTCCGAGCCTCCAATGAACCCGGCGCGAGACAGTCCCCGGGATCACCTAGAACTTGATCTCGGCCGCTGGTCGAACCTGGCGCACGAGCTGGACGCCGCCACCCAGACCGCCGTCAACGGACTCCGGACGTTCGGGTACTCCTGGACCGAGATCGCCACCCGGCTCGGCACCACCCGCCAGGCCGCCCACCAGCGGTGGGCACCAAGTGAGCCGGCGCCCCATGGTCGAGGACGACGACCAGGACGAACGGGACGACGGGGCCGAGCTACCGCCGTCCTGCGAATTCACGATGTCCGGGTGGTGCAGCCAGCTACGCAAGCACGAGCGGTGCTACTTCAACGACCCCGATGGCATCGCCGCCGTCCGCGCGGGCACCTACGGCATGTGGGAGGGACACCAGTGGGCGTGCACCTGCCCCTGTGACGAGATCCACAACTACCCGCCCTGCCCGCACCCCGCTCACCGCGGTGAGCACGAGCGCGTCGCAGTCGACGCCGACCACCACATCCAGCTCGGGCTGTTCTGACGAGCAAGGGCCACCTATTCGCGCAGTTTTCCGCCGGCGTCGCCGATGAAATGCCCTTGGCTGTCGTATGCCTTGAGTTGGGCGTAGGTGGTGTCTCCTGCGGTGAACGCGAACACCTGGTCGCCGGTCGACAGCCGGCCAAGCGGGATGTGGGTGGGCTCTGTCCCAGGGGCTGGCAAGTAATCCAGGCGAGTGACGCTGCTTCCGGCGAAGCCTTCGACCTCGGCCGAGCCTGCCCCGTACAGCACGCTGTAGTTGACGGGCATCTCGATCGGCAGAGACGGCCCTTCGCAGGTTTGCGCCGGCCCGACAAGCCCGATGCAGGGCACCAGGTCGGCGGTAACTGCGCCCAGCGTCTGGTGGATGTGTATTGCCTCTGCCGGTGGTGACACCCGCAGATCAGGATCGGCTCCGCCCGGCAACGGCATCGCGGCGTAGAGGCCCGCGGCGCCCAGCCAGGCGACCAAAACCGTGCGCGGTGGTCTCCATGTCGTCCAACGACGCTTCATCATGGGCGATGGCGGCATAGGGACGGTTTCGCGCCTGACCGTGCTGGTGAGGTGTCCGAAGCCAAGGACGCACAGCGTCGCGATGGACAGGCCTCGGAAGTTCTCGGCCACGAACAACGCGTGCCCACCAACCGGAAGCCGGGCGACGACGTCAGCGAAGCTTACTGTCATGGAGGCCAGCAGCAGCCAGCCAGCGGCCTGGCGCGCCCCGGACGGACCGGCGACCAGGAGCATCGCTGCCAGCACGGTCCAGAACTGGTGATGGGTCCACGACACCGGGGAGGCCGCCAGCGTCGCGCAGCCGACCAACACGGCGGCATGCGCAGGCAGCCGGTCCCGGGCCAGGTCGCGAGCCCGCCACAGCGCAAGGGTGCAGAGGACCAGGAGCACGACCAGCCACACCGCCGGCCGCCACGCTCCCGGGATCCCGGCGCGCAGGAGCAGCCCGTTGACGGACTGGTTGCCCACGGCGGCCAGGTCACCGATTCGGGAAGTCGAGAAGAGCGCCGATTTCCAGTACTCGCGACTCGCTCCCGGGAGGACCAATGCCGCCACGGCGGTGCAGCCCGAGAATGTCACCGCCGCTCGGGCTGCCTCCCGCCGACGACCTGTCAGCAGGTAGAACACGATGAACAGAGCTGGTGTGAGTTTGATGGCGGCAGCGACGCCGACGAGCACTCCGCGGTATCGCATGGGAACGGCCTCGAGCGCGTCGGCCAGGGCAAGCAGGACGATAAACACGCTCACCTGCCCGAACCGGACGTTGCTCTGTCCCGGAGCGCTGACCAGCAAACCGACGGCACATGCCCACAACAACGCTCGCTGCCTGGCAGGTTGACGCAACGGCCACCTGCTCACGAGCAGCCAGGCAATGGCCACGATCGCGGCCAAAGTCGCGGCCGTGCCAGGCCACCCCGACAACCAATTCAGGCAGATAGCCCAGGGGTAAGAACACCACCATGGCGAAGGGCGGATACGTGAACGGATCGCCGTTGTCTGCCTGAAAGGCGTATAACGGTAACCCAGTAAGCACCGCCCGAGCAGCCCCCCAATACACATGTAGGTCCGCCAGGCGATCCGTATGCGGTCGGAAGAAGATCAGACTGACCGTGGCAAGCGACAGCCCGGCGTACCCAGCCGCCCACCAGCCAGCGGCCCGAGCACTGGATCCGACGCTCAGGCGCTTGGGCTCCAGGGTGGTCGGCACAAGGTCATCCTGCCCGATGGCCGTGACACGGCACCGCGTGCAACTCGCGTGCAACAAGCCTCGCGTCAGGACGGGTTGCAGGGTCAGTCACGGACACCCACTGGAGCACGTCTTGATCTTTCCCTGGTAGCCCCGGGCGATCTTCCAAGCTGGTCATCCGCCTGCAGCCTGCCGACCGGCATCCCGAAGCCGTCGCGAGCTGGGCGTCGGGATCCAACCAGCAGTGTCGAGGCAACCGAGGTGGCCGATCTTGAACAGAAGGGCCCGTGTGCCCCCCGCGTGCACCAAGGGACGGCGATCAAGGGTTTTTGGCGGTGAGCAACGGTCATTCGGCCCGACATGCAGAAGGCCCCGGATCCGGGGCCTGACCTGCGGTGGAGCCTGTTCGAAGGGGTGGCCAGGGGCGGGGTCGAACCGCCGACCTTCCGATTTTCAGGATGATCATCTGTGTCATCCAGGCCCGGGCTTGACCTGCGGTGATGTCTGTCGCTGGCGTCGCACTCGGATCTTCTGGGCGTCTCCTGGGCGAGAATAACCGCAACCTGCTGGTGCTCGTCGTGGACAACCGGACCGCGCGTTGTCGCTCATCTCATCGAGTTCGTCAGGTCCAGGTGAGCGTGATGTGGTCCCACGTGTGGCCGCCGGCGTTGCCCGCGAGTGCCGGGTCGGCGAACTGCTGGACGCCGTCGAGCAGGTCGGCGAACTGGTTCGGGGAGCCGGTCGGCGAGGTCACGGCGCTGGACCCAGGCGCGATACCGGGTCTGGCCCAGTGGCGCGTACCCGGTCAGCGCCTCGGACAGCGGCCGGAGCGTGACGCCGCGGTACTCGGCGACCTTGGCCAGGGCGGTGGTCAGGTCGGTGCCGTTCCACGTCCTGCTGGGCGCGTAGGAGGTAGACGAGTCGGCGAAGTCCCGCCAGCGGGTGTTCGCGGTGCCGGCGCTGCAGCGCGGTGACGATCTTCTCCGCGTACACCGCCGGTAGCGGGTAGCCGAGCAGCTCGACGTGTCCGCCGAGCAGTCCGGGAACGGTGACCGGTCCGGGGGTGGGCCAGGACGGGGTCGCCGACGTTGACGTTGACGTGGAAGGTGAGGTGGGCGCGGCCGAGGGTGGCGGTCATGCTGACCCGGACGCCGGAGTACTCGTCCTCGTCGCGGATGACGTGCGCGGCCGCGGAGGCCGGGTCGAACTCGAGGCCGTCGTCACGGGGCAGGGCGGCGATGTCCCGGACCAGGGCCAGGACAGTGTCGGTGTTGACGTGCAGGTCGGTGGCGAGCAGGTTGACGTCCCGGTGGGGGCGGCGGGTGCCGTACGCGGCGAGCAGCGCGCCGCCTTTGAGGACCAGGTGCGGGCTGTGGGGGCTGGCGGCGAGGCGGCCGAGGAACCCTTCGAGCAGGTACAGGTCGAGCAGTTCGGCGACGTTACGGCCCTGCGTCTTGGACAGGGCTCGCAGGTCGATGAACGCGGCGCCGGCGGCGGTGTCTCGGTTCGGGTTGGCCATCAGACCTCCTCAGACTGCCATCACAGCAGGATCTCCAACGCGGTGCGTAGAGCGGTCAGGGTCCGGGGCCAGTTCTCGCACAGCGCGAGCAGCTGTGCGGGCTGGTGGGCGGGGTCGCGCAGCCAGCGGCGCAAGGCCTCGATGGCTACATCGGATCCGGTGGTTCCGCGGGTGCGGAACGCGTCGATGATGCTGCGCTCGGCGCTGTAGAGGCCGATCGTCACCGGCGCTGCCGCCGCTGTCCCTGTCGCCGCCGTCCTCGAGTACTCGGTCAGGGGCAGGTGCTCGTGCCGCCCGACGGTGAAGGTGTCTTCGGCGAACCGGTGCCATGCCACCCGAGCGGCGACGGCCGGCTGCCAGTCCCCGCGCGGCTGCGCGACGTTGACCGCGGGGATTCGTCGGTCAGCCCGTGCCGGGCCAGTGCACTGGTCAGACAGATCGTCGCCGACGGCGCCCGGACCGCGATCTCGACCAGATCGACGTCCACCCCATCGGCATACGCGCTGCGCAGGAACAGTCCGCGCCCGAGCCGCTCCAGGTCTCCGCCCGGGACCAGCCGGTCCAGCAGCGGCCGGGTCAGACCGGCGTCCAGCGCGGCGGACGTACTGAACGCAGCAGGCAGCATCAGGCCGTCCAGGTCCACCTGGGTCACAGGCCGCGGCATGACATGGACCTCCCTCCGAGTTACCTGCGAAAGTCTACCTATGAAGAGATTAATGGAGAGGATATCGCAGGTAATTCTTGGCGACGCCGCGCAGCTGCTCGAATCGCGGGGAGCGGCATCGACGGCAGATGCATCCCAGGCCCGTGCGCCCTCCTCGGGGGCGAGCGGAGGCGCACATCGGCCGGTTCCGCGCCTACGTCCGGTTGCCCCAGTTCTCGGAGCGACCGAGCACGTCGTACTGCCTGACAGCTGTGAAGCCGCCGTTGACAGGGATGGCGACGCCATTGACGTAGCGGGAGCGCTCGCCGGCGAGGAACAGGACGACGTCGGTGATGTCCTGCGGCTGGCCGACGCGACCGGCCGGGACGACCCGGCGCACCGACTCGAGCATGCCTTCCTCCGTGGCGTACTCGGCAGTGAGGGGCGTGACGGTCATGCCTGGGCATACCGTGTTCACACGGATCCCGGACGCCCCCCATTCCGCGGTCAGCGCCCTCATGAGGCCGATCACGCCGTGCTTTGTGGTGGTGTAAGCGACTCGTTCTGCGACGCCGACGACGCCCGCGACCGACGAGATCATGATGATGCTGCCCCCGCCTTGGGTCACCATCGTGGCGCCGACGGCCTGGGCGCACAGAAAACTGCCGGTGAGGTTTACCGCGAGTACCCGGTTCCACTGCTCCGCCTCGAGCTCCAGGGCGGGGCTGACGTCGCGGATCCCCGCGGAGTTGACCAGCACGTCGATCCGACCGTGTCGCTCCAGGACGCCCGCGAACGTGGCAGTGACGCCTGCGGGGTCCGTGACGTCACAGGCGACGAAGTTGACGTCCGGGCCGGCCGCCTCGGCCACCGCTGGTGCGCTTCCGGCTCGTGCGTCCACCGCCACGACGGTCGCGCCCTGAGCTGCCAGCTCGCGCGCGATGTCCAGCCCGAGGCCGCTGCCTGCGCCCGTCACGATGCACACCTTGCCAGTGAACACACGATCTCCTTTTAGGCATTATTTCTCGAGGGATGCCCCTTGATGTCACTCAAGGTACCGACCTACAGTGTGAATCTCAACGGCGCGGTGCCGGGGAGGTTCCGCGGCAGGCGGTCGGAGAAGAGGCGGTGAGGCGTGGACCAGGACCAGACCGGCAGCGGCGGGTTCGTCGGCGTTGACGTCGGTGGCACGCACACCGACGTCGCGGTCGTGTACGGCGGGAAGGTCGAGCGCGGCAAGGCTCTGACGACGTACGACGACTTTAGTCGTGGTGTGCTGGAGGCGGTCACGGTGGCCGCCGGCCGGTTCGGGCTCAGCCTGGGCGAGCTCCTGGCCCGTACGGAACTGTTCGTCAACGGTACGACGGTGGTGACCAACACGATCACCGAGTTGCGGGGCTGCTCGGTGGGGCTGCTCGTCACGTCCGGTTTCCGTGACGCGCTCCGGTTCGCCGGTGGCCCGCGCCTGTCGGTGCTCGACGACCACCTTCAGGTCAACGTGCCCGACTTGATCTCACGGTCGGCGATCGCCGAGGTCGAGGAGAGGGTCGACGTGGGACGGCACGGTGCTGGTGCCTCTCGACGAGGAGCAGGTCGCCTCCCAGATCCAACGGCGGTCACGCAGGAGACGGTTCACTCGCTCGCCATCTGCTTCATGCACAGCTACGCGAACGACGCCCACGAGCGTCAGGCGCTCCGCATCGCCGCAGACATGTACCCCGACCTGTTCGTCTCGGCGTCGCACGAGGTCTTCCCGGTCGCCGGTGAGACGCGACGCTTCACGACCACCGTTCTGAACTCCTTCGTGCACCGTGACGCACAGGTCTACCTGGACTCCCTGGACGCGCGGCTGAAAGTAAGCGGTCTGGCGAGAGGCTTGATGTTCTTCCAGGGCCTCGGCGGAGGCATCAGCCTCAATCGCGCCCGGACCAACCCTCTCGCTCTTCTGGGGTCCGGACCGGCCGCGGGTGCGATCGGAGCCAACGAGCTGGCGAAGCGGATGGGTGAGAGCCGAGTCCTGCTCGGCGACATGGGTGGCACCAGCTTCGACACCGGGATCATCGTCAATAACGAGGTGAAGGTCGCGAAGAACCTCGACATCGACCTCTTCCAGACCGGTGTCAACATCGTCGACGTCATCTCAGTCGGCGCCGGCGGCGGCTCGATCGCAGCGATCGGTGAGCGCGGCGTCCCTACCGTGGGTCCCCGCAGCGCCGGCTCGACGCCCGGGCCAGCCGCGCTGGGTCGGGGCGCCACCGAGCCGACCGTGACGGACGCCATGGTCGCGTTGGGCTTCATCGATCCCGAGCGCTACCTGGACGGCCGGGTGCCGCTCTATCCCGAGAAGTCGGCCGAAGCGCTCGAGGACGTCTACCGCGGCCGGTTCGGCTGGAGTGCGACCGAGGCGGCGGCCGCCGTGCACGACCTCGCGGTCGTCAACATGGCCACTGCCGTGCGCGAGGTCAGCGTCAACCGCGGTTACGACCCACGCGACTTCCTCTTCCTGGCGTACGGCGGCACGCTCCCAATGTTCGCCGGGCAAATCGCCCGCAGGCTCGGCATTCGCCGGGTGGTGATGCCTGCCAACAGTTCGGTGTTCTGTGCTCGGGGACTGCTCGCCGCGGACTTCGTCGTGCGGAAGGACCAGGCGGCTCGGTGGGACCTGAGTCGGCCCGAGCTTGTCGAGTCGGTCAACCTCGTCATCAAGCGGCTGCTCCTGGAGTCTGGGACGGCGCTGAAGGAGGAGGGATTCGCTGACGAGCACGTGATCGGGCGCACGGCCGACCTCCGCTTCCGCGGGCAGTCGTTCGAGCTGACCATCGATTGCCCGACCGCCCGCTCAGGCTTCGGACGCCGCCGACATCGCGAAGGAGTTCGACCTGACGTACGAGCGGACCTACGGGAGAGGGACGGCCTGGAAGGACGTACCGGTCACCATGGTCAGTGTCTCGGTCACCGCCACCGGCTCCTTCCCCCGGCCGGCGGAGGACTGCGGTCGCCGCCAACGGCGACCGGCCCGGAGAGTCGAGCGCGGCAGCCGGCCGGGTGTTCCTGCCCGAGACGCCGCTACGAGGAGGTCCCGATCATCGACGAAGCCGCTTCACCTCGGGATGTCGGTCGCAGGGCCGACCGTCATCGACGCCGGCGACACGACGATCTACGTGCCCGTGGACGTGAGCTGACGCGGACGAGTACGTCAACTTCGTGATGGAGGTTCGCTGATGAGCAGCACGACTGCCGCCTACGACGTCATCGCCGCCGAGGTTCATCCGCAAGGCGCTGCAGAACCTCACCAACGAGATGGCGGTCACGCTGGTCCGCACCTCCGGGTCGCCGATCGTGACCGAGGCGAAGGACTTCTCGACCTGCCTGATGGACACCAAGCCCGAGCACCTCGGGTTCACGACCTACGTGCTCTTCCACGTCGGCTCGTCGCTGATCGGCACGCAGGTGATCGCCGACCTCTCCCGGACGTGGGCGCTGCGGCCCGGCGACGGCTGGATCGTCAACGACCCGCACACCGGCGGCGCCATGCACCAGGGCGACGTCTCGATCATCATGCCGACCTTCTACAGGGACGAGCACGTCGGTTGGAGCTTCGCCAACATGCACGTCCTCGACATCGGCGGCGTCGGCATCTCCGGCTACGCGCCGGGCGCCCACGACGTCTACCAGGAGGGCCTGCGCTTCCCGCCGGTTCGCATCATCCGCGACGGCGAGATCGACTCGGAGTGGGAGAGCTTCATCGCCGCCAACGTGCGCGCGCCGGGCGCGGTGCTGAACGACATCCGCTCGATGATCGCCGCCAACAACACCGCCGCCCGCAAGCTTATCGAGGTCCTCGACGAGTTCGGGCTCGAGCGACACCGTCAGTACTGCGAGATCAACAAGGACCTGTCCGAGCAGGTGCTGCGCGAACGGATCGAACTGATGCCCGACGGCGTCTACGACGCGGTCGACTGGAACGAGTTCGACGGCCACGACGGCCCGGACCAGCTGCTGGAACTGCGCTGCAAGCTCGAGGTCGACGGCACCGACCTGCGCTTCGACTACGCCGGCGTGCCGCAGATCGACGCGTTCATCAACTCGACCCAGGGCGCGATGTTCGGCCAGGCGATGACCGGGCTGATGACCGTGCTCGGATACGGCGACCTCCCGTTCAACGGGGGCCTCTGGCGGCCGATCACGGTCGACCTCGGAGCGCCGGGAACGATCGTCAACTCGATCCCACCGGCACCGGTCAGCAACGCCCACTCCGAGGTCGGGCTGCGCGCCTCCAAGCTCGCCAAGGACGCCCTGTCCCAGGCGCTCTCGCTGAGCGGCGACGACCCGGTCCTGCGCCGCGCGTCGCGGGCCAGGCGCAGGACGGCTATCCCGGCCAACGCGACCTTCGGCCGGAACCAGCACGGCGGCACTCGGTCATGTTCTACACCGACAACGCCGTCGGGGACGGCGGCGGCGCCCAGACGATCGCGGACGGGCAGGACGCGTACGGGCTGACCTGCATGACCGGCTGCGGCATGGCCGACGTCGAGACCCACGAGGCGGCCGACCCGGTGCTGTTCCTGTGGCGCCGCATCGTTCCCAACTCCGGCGGCCCCGGAACGATACGTGGCGGCCAGGCCTCGAGCAGGCCTACACGATCCTCGGGGAGCATGGCGCCGGGCCCGGGCTTCAACGCCTGCGCAGAGGTGCCTCCTCGGGGATTCGGCGGCGGCCACCCCGCGTTGACCGGCAGCTTCTCCGTGCTATCGCAACACCAACGTCGCAGAGCTCCTGGACGCCCGACGCCTGCCCGGGCGCACCACCATCACCGGCGACACACCAAGGATCGCATCCAAGATCACACACATGACGCTCCATCCTCACGACGTCTGGCTCGCGACCTCTGGTGGCGGCGGTGGGCTCGGCGATCCGCTGCTGCGCGATCCCGTGCTCGGTGGCCGCCGATGTGGCCGCCGGATATGTCTCCGTCAAGCACGCTCGCGCGGCGTACGGCGTCGTCCTTGACGCCGCGGGTCCGGGCGGCGTCGAGGTGGCCGATACGGAGGCGGCGCGCGCAAACATCCGACGAGAGCGGATCGGTGTTGACCCGACGCGCGGGCAGGGGCTTCCGAGCAAGGGCATCGGGGTCGCCCTGGAACGCGACGAGTCGGGGACCTGGAGCTGCGGCTACTGCGGCATGGACCTGGGGCAGGCGGCATGGCGGGACGGAGCGGTACTGCGTGAGCGCGGAGTCTCCGACACCTACGACGAGCTCGACATGAACGTTCGGCTTCGGCTGGAGGAGCCGGCAGTTCAGTTGCGGGAGTACTTCTGCCCCGGATGTGCTGGGGCACTCACGGTCGATGTCGTGACGGCGGGCACGCCCCCCATTGCTCAGCCGTCTACGGTCTGATCTATGACGTGTGGGGAGTCAGGACCCGACAGGTACGAGTCAGGTCGCAGACAACCGCTGGCGAGGAAACTACCCATGAGATCCAAACGGAATGACCAAGCGCGATCAGGTCGCGCAGCAACTGCGTGACCTGATCGCCTCCGGCGAGATCCCCCGGGGCTCGCGGGTCCGCCAGGACGAACTGGCAGAGCGGTTCGACGTGAGCATCACGCCGATCCGAGAGGCGATCCGGCTGCTCCACGCCGAAGGGATCCTGGTCGGCGAGCCACGAAAGGGGGTCCGTGTCGCTGCCGCGAGTCCCGACCGGCTCCGCTCCATATACATCGTCCGACGGTTGCTCGAGACCCATGCCATGCAGCGTGCCGCACGGCGGATGTCCGCCATGGACTTCCGTCGCGCCGAGGACCTCGCGGCCCGGACCGAGAAGGCCTTCAAGGCTGGTGACCACACCCTTGTCGGTGCACTGAACCGCGACTTCCACTTCACCTTCTACGACAACTGCGGCCTACCCGGGCTCGTGGAAGAAATTGAGACCCTGTGGCAGAACTTCCCCTGGGACGTGATGAAGGTGTTGTCGGATCGGACGCCCGAGCTCTTTGGTCGAGCACCGCAACCTGCTGAAGGCCGCGGCTGCCGCCGACGACGAAGCCATCCACCGGCACGTCGGGGAACACCTCTGGGGCAGCTACCGCAAGCTCATCGAGCACCTCACCGGTGAGGAACCTGGCGCTGACCCGTTTGATCCCGACGTCCCTGACTGAATGCCCAGGAGGAGCAGCCCCGACCACCGCCGGCGCGGGCGGTTCCCGCTCATCGGGCCTCCTGAGACAGGCGTGCGTGGAGCTTGACGAACGGACCATCGCCTCGCAAGGGATGCGGTGGCAGCCGCCTCTGGAGCACCAGCGGCCATCGCTTACAGAAGTGACGCGGCGAGGGCCGCAGCCTTCAAGTAGTCGTCGCCGACTCGTCACCACCCCGCCCGCGCCGGATACGTGAGGGCCGTCGCGTCACCTGCGACTATCGCGTCGCGGACCCAGAATGCGTCAGCTTTCGCTCCTCGGCTCGGCGATGGGCATCAGCGAGGTCCCGCCGCGGCTCGGGCAAGGACGACCATGGCCTGCTTGCGCGTCGCCTCGTTCGACCATCTCTCCATCAAACAGGATCGCACCACGGGGGGCACTGGCCGAGGCGATCACAGCCTGGGCCCTGGCGACCTCCGCCGCCGAGGGTGCGAACGCACGGTTCACAGCTTCCAGCTGGTCGGGATGGAGTACCCACTTACCGTCGAATCCAAGGGCCGCGCTACGGCTCGCGGACCGCGCCAGCCCCTCGCTGTCGCGGACCGCGACGTAAGGACCATCCAAGGCGGACTTGCCGTGGGCGCGGGCCGCGATCACGATGCGCGTCAGCGCGTGCTCGAAAGCTCTTGCTACCACGCCGTTCGTGTCGTCCGCGTCGACCTCGGTACGCAGGCCGAGACTCGCGGTGAAGTTGACGGGACCGAAGGCCAGCGTCGAGACGCGTGGGTGGGACGCGAGCAGGTCAACAGCGAGCAGGCCGGCGGCGTCCTCGACCTGAACCTGGACGCCGATCGCGCCGACCTCCAGCCCTGCGGCGCGCTCGTGCCGGCCCAGCGTCTCGTCGACCGCGTCGAGAGTCCGGACATCGTGGACCTTGGGTACGACCACTTCGCTCAGGTAGGCGGCGCAGTCCCCGAGGGCTGCGAGGTCGGCCTGCCCCCAAGGGCCGTCAAGCGTGTTGATGCGCACCGCCAGCAAGCGTGAACCCCAGTTGCCGCTGGCAGCAGTGTTGACGGCAGCATCTCGCGCCGCCACCTTGAGGTCGGACGCTACTGAGTCCTCCAGGTCCAGAATCACCTGATCCGCCGGGAGATCGCGGGCCCGTTCGATGAAGCGGGGAACGGAGGCGGGGAGGCAGATGGCCGAACGCACAGCCCGGACCTGCGCGCTCATGCGGGCGCCTGGAGCGAGGTGGCCTGCAGCTCGTCATCGACGGTCGCCAGGAAGCGCGCCGCGTCCGCGCCGTAGACGATGCGGTGGTCCGCAGTGATCGTCAGCGAGATCACCTGTGCGACCCCCAGGGCGCCCTCCTCGAAGGTAGCCACCCTACGGACCCGGCCCACCGCCAATATTGCTGCCTGCGGCACGTTGATCATGGCGGTGAAGCTGTTGACGCCCAACATGCCAAGGTTCGAGACCGTGAACGTAGCGCCGGAGAGGTCCGCAGCTGCGACCGTCCCAGTACGGACAGCGTCAGCTAGCCGAGCGGTCTCACGCCCGATGTCGTCGAGCGTGCGTCGGTCCGCGCCTTTGACAACGGGCACGAGCAGCCGGTCAGCGGCAGCCACGGCGACGCCGACGTTGACGTCGTCGTTGACGACGAAGCCGGCAGGGTCGTAGCTGCCGTTCACCCGCTGGTGTTGGCGCAGTGCCCGCGCCACGCCCCGGATCAGGACGTCGTTGAGCGATGCCGGACGGGCACCAGCCGCCTTGACCTGCGCGCGCTCCCGAACCAGGTGCGTTACGTCGACGTCGCGCGTGGCGGTGAAACTGGGCACCGCCTGTGCCTCAGTCATTCGTCGAGCGATCACCCGCTGTGTCGGGGTCAGCGTGGACGTGCTCTGTTGCGTCGCCTTGACGGTCATGCCAGCTCGTCCAGCACGACGCACACGTTCTTGGTCTGCAGATAGGAGTTGAGCCCCTCGATGCCCTTCTCCCGGCCGAACCCGCTCTTGCCGTAGCCACCGAACGGCAGTTCGACACCGCCTGCCGCGCCGTACCCGTTGACGAAGACCTGTCCGGAGCGCAGAGCCGACGCCACACGGTGCGCCCGCGACACGTCGCGCGTCCAGACCCCGCAGACCAGCCCGTACTCGGTGCCGTTCGCGAGCTGGATCGCCTCCTCTTCGGTGTCGAAGGCGAGGACGGTGAGAACGGGACCGAAGATTTCCTCGCGCGCGACGCGCGAGTCGGGGGCCGCGTTGTCGATGAGAGTCGGGGCGTAGAAGCTGCCTCGCCCCAGCTCGCCGTCGGTGAGGACTCGGCCACCGCAGACGACGGAGGCTTCCGACCGCACGCTCTCGACGAAACCGGACACCATCTCGAGCTGACGCGAGGTGATTAGGGGACCCATGTCGGGGTCATCGACGCCGCGGCCAACGGTTACGTGGGAGAACTCGTTCGTCAACCAGTCAACCGCCTGGCGGTGAAGGCTCCGATGCACGATGAGCCGCGTCGCGGCGGAGCAGGTCTGACCGGCGTTCTGAAGAATCGCGTTGCGCACCAACGGAAGGGCGCGCGTCAGGTCGCAGTCGGCGAAGAGCAAGTTGGGGCATTTTCCGCCGAGCTCGAGGGTGACAGGCACGATGTTGCGCGCCGCGGCCGCCATCACTGTCGAGCCGGTCGCCACTGAGCCGGTGAATGTGACCTGGCCGACTCCCGGATGGCTGGCAAGAGCAGCCCCCGCTTCGGCACCCAGGCCAGGGACGATGTTGAGCAGGCCGTCGGGAAGGCCGGCGTCGCGGGCGACGACCGCGAGCTGGATGAGCGAGAGCGGAGCCTGCTCGGCGGGCTTGATGACGACGGCGTTGCCCGCGGCCAGCGCGGCCGCGGCACCACGCGAACCGATCTGCAGCGGGTAGTTCCACGGCACGATCTGCCCGCTCACACCCAGCGGCTCACGCACGGTGTAGTCAAGGTAGCCGGGACCCATCGGCATGCTCGTCCCGTACAGCTTGTCGGCGAGGCCGGCGTAGAACGAGAAGTACCGGGAGGTCGTAGCGACATCACCCCTGGCCTGGGAGAGGGGCTTGCCGGTGTCGAGGGACTCGATCCGGGCCAGTTCCTCGTGGTGCTGCGTCACCGCGTCGCTGATCGCGTGAAGCACCTCGGCACGGTCCCTGGGGTTCATCCTCGCCCACGCCGGCTGCGCTGCGCGCGCGCTGCCGACGGCGGCGTCCACGTCGGCGGTTCTGCCGCGGGCGACGACCGCGAGGACCTCACCGGTCGAAGGGTCGTGCGTCTCGAACGTCTGACCGTCTGCGGCGTCCGCGAGCTCGTTGCCCACGAACGCACGTGCCTCAAACTGCGACATGCTGGTCCCGCCCCTTCTCCATCACCGTTCGGACTGCCGTCATGACGTCCTGGACCTGCGGCAGGATCTCGCGCTCGAGCGGTCCGGCATAGGGGATCGGTGTGTCGGCCGCGGTGACACGAACCGGCGCCGTCCGAAGGCTGTCCCAGGCTGCGTCGACGACACGTGCCACGACCTCGCTCGCGTAGCCACCCGCACGGGCGCCCTCGCTGACCACGACGAGCCGGCCGGTCTTGGCGATCGAGGTGACGATCGTGTCGACGTCCAGCGGCTTGAGGGTTCGCGGATCGATGACCTCGACGTCGATACCTTCTGGCTCGAGCTTGCGTGCCACCTGCAGAGCCAGCGGTACGCCACCCGAGATCGCGACGACGGTGACGTCGCGGCCTTCGCGCTTGACATCGGCAACACCGATCGGGACCACGTAGTCGCCCGTCGGCACCTCTCCTGTCCGGGTGTAGAGCAGGCGTTTCTCCAGCATCAGTGTCGGGTTGTCGTCCCTGATGGCAGCCTTCAGCAGCCCTTTGGCGTCGTAGGGCGTCGAGGGCATGATCACGACCAGGCCTGGTGTGTGGACGAACCATGACTCCAAGGACTGGGAGTGCTGAGCGGCGAGCCCCACGCCGTTGGCGACCGGGCCGCGCACGACGAGCGGAACCGTGACCGCGCCGCCGGACATATACCGCCATTTTGCGGCGTGGTTGACCAGCTGGTCCATGGCCAGCGTGACGAAGTCGAAGTGCTGCAACTCCACCACCGGCCGAGCACCCACCAGGGCGGCACCGACCCCGGCGCCGGAGATGGCGGCTTCGGAGATCGGGGAGTCGATCACCCGGGCCGCGCCGAAGCGCGGCAGCAGCCCCTTCGTCACCCCGAAGAGGCCGCCGTTGCGAGCGATGTCCTCACCGATAGTGAAGACCCGGTCGTCGCGCTCCATCTCCTCGTGCATCGCCTCATTGAGGGCTTCGGACATGCTGATCGTCCGCATCAGGGTTCCAGTCACGCGAGTCGCATCTCCTTGGTCCAGGCCGAGGGCGCGTAGACATCCTCGAAGGCAGTCTCGGGCTCGGGGTGCTCGTCATTGACAGCGTGCTCGGTGGCAGCATCGATCACGGCGCGGGCGCGCGTACGGATCTCTGCGAGTGCCTCCTCGGTGATCTCGCCGGTGGACGTGGATCGATCGACGAGGGCCTGGATGGGGTCACGCGCCGCCCAGGCCGAGAGCTCCTCCGGTGTGCTGGTCTCGCCGGTGGCGAACGCCGAGTGCGGACTCATGCGGTGGGTCTTCGCCTCGATGAGAGTGGGGCCGGCACCCGCTCGGGCCCGTGCAACAGCCTCGTCAGCCGCAGCTCGCACGGCGTGGACGTCGTTGCCGTCCACTGTCACGCCCGGGAACCCGTAGCTGGCAGCCCGCGTCGAGATGTCGTTGATCCGCATGGTGGAGCTGGCTCGCGTCGACAGTGCCCAGCCGTTGTTCTCGCAGACGAAGACCACCGGTGCATTCAGCACGCTCGCGAGGTTGCACGCCTCGTGGAAGCTGCCCTCGTTGGCGGCACCGTCGCCGAAGAAGCAGGCAACCACTGTGTCACGGCCCTGCAGCCGTGAGGCGTAGGCGGCCCCGACCGCGATGGCATGGGAGCCGCCGACGATGCCATCGGCTCCCAGCATTCCGTGCTCCATAGCGGTGATGTGCATGCTGCCGCCCTTGCCCCGGCAGTAGCCGCTCTTGCGGCCGAGCACCTCGGCGAGCATGCGGGAGGGGTCAAGGCCGCGAGCGAGGCAGTGGCCGTGCCCGCGATGGGTGGAGGTGATGAGGTCCTGGTCGCCGAGCGCCGAGATGATGCCCGTGGCGATCGCCTCCATGCCGATGTACGGGTGCGCTGAGCCGCGCACCAGCTTCTGGTTGTAGAGCTCGACGACCCGCTCGTCGAAGTACCTGATCAGCTGCATCGTGAACAGCGCGTCACCGACGTCGAGGGTCGCGCCTGTGACCGAGGGGTTCGACGTCACTCCGCGACCTCGAACTCCGCGACGACGTCACCGACGGCGACCTCGTCGCCCACCTCGGCCACGATCTTGGTGAGGATCCCGTCATGCGCGGCCTCGATGTCCGAGGTGGACTTCTCTGCTTCGACCTCCAGCAGGAGCTCCCCAGCGGCGACCACGTCGCCCTCGCTCTTGAACCATGCCGTCACGACCGCCTGTGTGGCATCGCCGCCGGCGAGCGCCTCCAGTGTCTGCGTCAGTCTCATGGTTGACAGGTTAGAAGGTCGGAAATATCGTTCGCAAGAGGAATGCATTATTGCCTAGCGAGGGTACTCCAGTGACATCCAATGCTCTTGATCCGGCGGCGCGCCGAGGGCCGCTCGGCGGCCGTCTGGTGGTGGCCATCGAGCACTCCGTCGCCGGCCCCCTGTGCACGCGGATCCTCCATGAGCTCGGCGCCGAGGTCATCAAGATCGAACGCCCGCCGCACGGTGACTTCTCGCGTCGGTGGGACAGCAACGTCCAGGGCGAAGGCGCTCAGTTCTGGTGGCTCAACCGCGGCAAGAAGTCGGCCCTCCTCGACCTCAAGTCGCCGGAGGGTCGTCAGACGCTCGAGCGGCTGCTGGAGCGCGCCGATGTGTTCGTGCAGAACCTGAGCCCCGCGTCAGCGCAGCGACTGGGCATCGACAAGAAGGGGCTGGAGCGTTACCCGGCACTCGTGTCCTGCCACATCTCCGGCTACGGCGCAGACGGTCCCTACGCCGGACGCAAGGCCTACGACATGCTGATCCAGGCCGAGGCCGGCGTCATGAGCCTGACCGGAACCCTTGAGCAGCCCATGCGCGTGGGAGTCTCGATCGCGGACGTCGCCACCGGCATCTACAGCGCCGTCACGATCCTCGGGTCGTTGCTGGGCCGCGAGAAGTCCGGCACCGGCGCTGCTCTGGACATCGCGATGTTCGATGTCGCCGCCGAGTTCCTCGGCCCCATGCTAACCAGCTACCTCAATTCCGGGGTGACGTACACCCGGGCTCCGGACCAGCACCACGCCATCGCACCGTATGGCGTCTTCGCGTGCGCCGACGAACGGGTACTCCTGGCGGTCGAGCACGACGACGAGTGGTTGCGGTTCTGCGCGGATGTCATCGAACGGCCCGACCTCGGTGCCGACCCGGCGTACTCCACGAACCCACAGCGGATCGCAGCACGCGAGATCTTGGCGCCGGCCATCATGTCGATCCTGAGCACGCTCGACCGTTCGGTCGTGATTGAACGCCTGGAACGTGCCGGCATCGCCTACGCGGCACTCAACGACTCGGCAGGTGTCTCAGCACACCCGGTGACGAAGTTCAGAGGCATTGTCTCCGAGACGCCCGACGAGGCAGGAGAGACCGTCCATCACATGGTGGGCATGGTCGAGCGTCTCTTCGACGGTGCCAGAGGTTCCAGGCACCGTCCTCCCCGCCTGGGGGAAGACACCCAGGCGGTCCTTGACTTCCTCACGCAGGCCGCGGACCGCGGATCGCCGTGAGGCCGTAGCTGCTCACGTAGGGCAGGACGGAACCCACTCCCCCAGGGCGCCGCACCGTTGCGGCGCCACCATGAAAGGTGACCAACACATGATCGAGAACACGACGCCCGGTGGGCTCTCGCTGCCCAATGCTTCGTCCGTGAGCAGGGCGGCAGTCCTCCGCGGGATCGTCGGCGCGGCCATCGGCATCCCTGCACTGGCTGCATGCACCCGGGCCGGCAGCAGCCCGGTGTCCGCTGCCCCCGCCGTCTCCCAGGGGGCCGACGTCAAGGCTTCTCTCGGCAGCTCATTCAAGGGCAAGACGATCGGCGTCGTCTTCCTGACGCTCCTCGACGAGAACGAGGTCAGCATCCAGAAGTGGCTCGAGCAGGCCGCCAAGGATGCAGGTCTCGACTGGAAGTTCATCGCTGTTGACGCCAAGAGCGACCAGGCCCAGGCCCAGACCGCCATGTCGTCGTTCATCACCCGCAAGGTCGACGCCATCGTCGTCGTGGTGGTTCCGGCCATCTTCATCAACGCCCAGCTCAAAGAGGCGCAGGCGGCCGGGATTCCTGTGGTTGGCAACCTCATGTTCGCCCAGTTCGACCCCACCATCGCCGTGGACTACGGGCCGCTCCTTGACCACGACGCCCTCCTGCTGACCCACTACCTGATGTCGGACCAGAAGAGCCGCCGTGGCAGCGACCGGATCAAGGTGGGGGTTCTGGACGCGCCGGTCTCGGAGGCCCTCGTTCCTGGCCGCTCGGTCTTCGAGACGCTGATCGGCCTTGACGACCAGTTCGAGATCGTGGCGAAGGACTACTCGGTCAGCGGCACCGACACGGTCGGTGACTCGACCAAGCGCGCCCAGGGCATGGTCCAGGCGCACCCGGACATCAACGCCATCTTCTGCAACTACCCGCCGATCGCCGTTCCGGCCGCCAGCGGGATCGAGCAGTCGGGGAAGAAGGACATCCAGGTCTACGGGCGCATCGCCCAGAGCGCTGGTGTCGAGGCGGTTCGCAGTGGCACGAGCCCGCTCGTTGCGACCAGCTGGGTTGACTGGCCCTTCCAGAGCTACACGATCATCGAGCAGGTTCTCACCGTGCTCAAGGGCGACAAGCCCAACCGGCTGCTCGGCCTGACGCGCCCCGTCCCCGACGTCATCTTCGACGCCTCCAACGTCAACCAGCAGGTCCCCAAGGGCACCAAGGCGGCTGACTGGATGTTCGCAGGCGGCGCCTACCGGGCCCAGTTCCTGGCGCGGTGGAACGAGACCTTCGCATGACCTCTCAGGTCGCGGGTGCCGAGCCCGGTTCCACCAGATCGGAGACGTCTGCGCTGTCGCCGCGACCGGGGCAGGACGATGCCTCGGCCTGGGTCGAGCGTCAGCAACGCCGACGCCGGCTCCTGGGCCAGGTCGGCGTCCCGCTGGTCGCCTTCTTGCTCGTCGCGGTCTTCTCGAGCATCGCCGACAACTTCCTCAGCGTCGGCAACTTCAGGACCATCGCCAGCGACGCCGCACTCCCGGCGATCGTGGCGATCGGCCTCACCCTCTGCCTCGCCGCGGGTGAGTTCGACCTCTCGCTCACAGGGGTGGCCGGCCTTGCCACGGTGAGCGCCGCGCAGCTCCTCTCGCCCATGAACCTGACCACGCTCAGCGTGATCCCCATCGTCCTCGCCGTCGGCGTGGTCATCGGGATCGTCAACGGATTCCTGGTGGGTTACATCGGGCTGCCGGCGCTCATCGTGACCATCGCGGTCGGGGCGATCCTTAACGGTGCTCAGTACGTCGTGACGGACAGCCAACAGATCTACGGTGGCTTCCCGGACGGCCTGGTCGCGTTCTGCCGCGGCTCGATCGGACCCGTGCCCCACCTCGCCCTCATCGCGCTCGTCGTCGCAGTGCTCGCGTGGCTCACCCTTGAGCACTCCACTCTCGGTCGCCACATCCGAGCCGTCGGCGGCAACCCGGTCGCAGCGCGTATCGCCGGCATCAATAACGCGCGGGTCAAGCTCTACGTCTTCGTCCTGTCGGCCGTGCTGACCACGCTGGCCGGGTTCCTGTTCGCCGGGAAGCAGACGACCGCCTATCCGCTCTCAGGCCTCGACGTTCTGCTTCCGTCGTTCGCGGCCTGCTTCATCGGCGCTGCCATGTTCAAGATCGGTGAGTTCAACGTGCCGGGGACGATCGTCGGCGTGGTGATCGCGACGGTCACGTCGAACGGACTCATCCTGATGTCGGTTCCGGCCTTCGCGTCGTACTTCTTCCAAGGCGCGATCCTGCTCGCCGCGATCCTCTTCGCCAGGCTGGTCTCGACGCAGCGGGGTCTCACGTGACCGGCACGTCCACGGCAGGCGAGGTGGCGCTGGAGGTCCGCGCGGCGACCCAGTACTACCCCGGCGTCATCGCACTGACCGACGTCAACTTCACGCTTCGTGCCGGCGAGGTCGTCGGACTCGTGGGGCACAACGGCGCGGGCAAGTCCACTCTCACCCGCATTATCGCGGGGGTCGAGCGACCGGTCTCTGGCGAGGTCCTCGTCGCTGGTCGCGGGTGAACTTCGCCAACCCCCGGGACGCGCTCGAGGCCGGCATCTCGGTGGTGCCTCAGCAGCTCAACCTGGTGCCGTCGATGTCTGTTCTGGACAACATCACTCTCGGACTGCGAGGGCGCAGGCGGGACTTGGTCAAGCGCGCCGCCCAGGTCGCAGAGACATTGGGTATAGCTGGACTACTGGGTCGCGATGCCGGGGACTGCGCCGCCTCCGTTCAACGTCTCGTCATGATTGCTCGAGCACTGCTGCGGGCGCCCTCCGTCGTGCTCTTGGACGAGCCGACGGCGGCACTTCACCCGGCCGAGGTCCAGCGCGTGTTTGCCGCGGTAGAACGCATGCGTAGCGCGGGTCTCGGTGTGGTCTTCATCTCCCACCGGCTCGACGAGGTGCTCGGCTTTTGCTCGCGCGTGGTGGTCCTGCGACACGGAGGCGTCGTGGCCGAGCGTGAGACGGCCGGTCTCGGCAAGGACGAGCTCGGTCAGCTCATCGCGGGCCGAAAGCTGGACGCGCTCCCGGAGTCGGAGGTCGTCAGACCGGACGGGACGCCGGTCCTGACGGCGACCGGGCTTGCGCTGCTACCAGTGGTCGAGCAGTTCGACATCGACCTCAGGCCGGGAGAGGTGGTCGGCCTGGCTGGCCTCGTGGGCGCCGGCATGTCCGAGGTGCTCGAATGCCTGGCCGGGCTGCACCGCGAGTACACAGGGGAGGTGCGCATCGCCGGCGAGCCGGTGTCCCTGCGGTCCCGGCAGTCCTCGATGAAGGCAGGGATCGCCTACATCCCCGACGACCGATCCCACAACGGCATCATCGGGAACCTCACCGTGGCGACCACCGCCACCCTGGTCAACGACCGCGACTACCGGGTGATGTCGAGGATCCCGTTGGTCCTGGCGCGTCGGGAGCAGAGCGCGGTCAACGCCGTGCTGAGCAAACTGGACATCCGCCCCGCCCTCGTCGCCAAGAACCGGATCAGCTCGCTCAGCGGCGGCAACCAGCAGAAAGTCCTCATCGCGCGGGCGCTCATGTCGGGAGCCCGCGTCATCGTTATCAACGAACCGACCGAGGGTGTGAATGTCGCGGCCAAGCGCGACATCCACGACCGGATCCGCGAGATGGCGGCTGCCGGTGGCGCAGTGCTCGTCGCGAGCTCCGAGCCCGACGAGCTCGCTGACCTCTGCGATCGGGTGCTGGTCATGTACGAAGGCCGGATCGTGGTCGAGCTATCGGCGGACACGAAGCGACGATGGAGGCCGTCACCAAGGCCTGTCTGGTCGGAGCCTGACGAGGCGCGCTGCTTGTTCGCCAAAGACGCACATGGCAGGTTGCGCCTGGTGCCACCGGGACTGCCCTTGTGGGTGCCAGAAGCCCTGCTGCCTCTACGCGGCGTGCGTGTACTCGTGCAGGATGCCGCCGAGTCGGTCGTGTCGAAAGACGTGCTCGGGCGGGTCAACTGGCTGCGATGGCAGGGCTCGCAGTGGTGCGGCTTGGCCGAGGAACCGTTGTGGGCGGTGGTTGTTGTAGTGGTCCTCGTACTCGGCCAGGACGCGCCGCGCGTGACCGCTGTACAAGATGAGGATCTTGTCGAGCAACTCACGGCGGACGCTGCCCACGAATCGCTCCGCGATTGCGTTCGCCCGTGGTGCACGGATGGGGATCTTGATGACGTCGGCGCCGACCGACTTGAACACTGTAGTCGAAGGACGGGACGAACTTGGCGTCACGGTCGCGGATGAGAAATCGGATCGAAGTGCCGGTTGTCTCCAGGTCGGTCATCAGGTTGCGGGCCGTCTGGGTCAGCCACTGCCCGGTGGATGCGCGGTGACGCCGAGGATCCGCACGCGGCGGGTGGCGTGCTCGACGGTGAAGAACACGTACAACCGGCGCAGGAACACCCGTGTCGATGTGGAACAGGTCGCAGGCCACGATCCCTTCTGCCTGAGCTGTGAGGAACGGCGACCACGTCGGCCCCGACCGTCTCGGCGCCGGATCCAGACCATGAGCTCGCAAGATTGACCAGACCGTGGACGCGCCCACGCGGTACCCAGGGTGCTCAGCTCGCCGTGGATGCGGCGGTAGCCCCAGTCCGGGTTCTCCACCGCCAGCCGCTTCACCAGGCCCGTACTCCCGCGGCGATCGGCGGTCGTCCGGGACGTCTGAGGTCGTCCAGCGTTGGCGCGACCAGGCGGCGGTGCCAGCGCAGGATCGTCGCCGGTGTGACGATCATCCCGACCCGGCGGGAGGCGGCAGCCGCATCGCGAGGGCGGCGATCACGGCTCGGTCCGTCCACGACAGCCGGGGTCGGCCGACTTGTCGTCGCAGCACGCCGAGCTGATGCCGAAGGATGAGGATCTCGATGTCCTTGGCCGACTCCGAACGACCCAGCAGCACCAGGCCCGCGATGAGATGACGAGCGATCAGGTACCCGAACCGCAATCCCATGCCGGTGACCATCCCAGCGAGCCGCGCCGCAAACGCCCAGGTCAGCGGTGGTGTACGAGTTTCTGGCACCCACACGCTCAGAGCCGCTCATCACCGGACTTGGGCCGACAAACGAGGAAACGGCCGTCTGACCAGGTCAAGTGCCATTTTGGGTGGTGGCCAGGGGCGGGGTCGAACCGCCGACCTTCCGATTTTCAGTCGGACGCTCGTACCAACTGAGCTACCTGGCCGGGCGAGCGCGGACACCCACACTGCGTGGTGCCGTCCGCTCGACGCGACCCCGACGGGACTCGAACCCGCGACCTCCGCCGTGACAGGGCGGCGCGCTAACCAACTGCGCTACGGGGCCTCGATGGTGCTGAGACCGTGCCCCCAACGGGATTCGAACCCGTGCTACCGCCTTGAAAGGGCAGCGTCCTAGGCCACTAGACGATGAGGGCGTCGGCGACGCACCCCAGACGTCCAGGACCCGTCGAGGACGTTCGTCAGCATAGGGGCATCGGGCCGTGTTCTCCAAAGCGATAGCTCCGGCCTGGCCCTGCGGGCCGTGTCGAGCGGCTGTCGGCGGCGTAGGAGAGTCATGATCAGCGACCTCCTCTCAGATGCCTCCGATGTCCTGAGGAGCCCTCTGGAGCCACGTGGACCACCGTGTCTGCCTGGGAAGTGCACGGAGGGAGGAAGGGGTAGAGGCTGGGCGGGTGGTGGAGATGGGGCGGGAGGAGTTCGAGGACGCCGTCGCGGACGCGCTCGACTCCATGCCGGCTGAGCTGACCCGCATGATGAGCAACGTCGTGATCCTGGTCGAGGACGACCCCCCGGCGGGCGAGGAGCGGGACCTGCTCGGGCTCTACGAGGGCACACCGCTCACGGAGCGGGACGACGGGTGGGCGGTCGGTGCGCTGCCCGATCGGATCACGATCTTCCGGCGTCCGACGCTCGAGCTGTGTGCGTCGCCGCGAGGAGGTGGTGGAGGAGGTCCGGGTGACCGTGGTGCACGAGATCGCCCATCACTTCGGCATCGACGACGACCGCCTTCACCAGCTCGGATGGGACTGAGCGAGCACTGTTTCGTACGTTCACCGCACGGGACATGCCACTGGGACCAAGGACCTGTAGCCGATTCGTCACAGCGATGGAACTATCCGGGCATGGATGCTCACTCGTCCCCTGGTATCGACCCCGTGGCGCGCGAGACCGGAGCCATGGAAATCCTCACCGAGGAGCAGTGCTGGTCGCTGCTCGGATCGAGTGAAGTCGGTCGCCTCGCTGTCGCAGCCGCCGGTGACATCGACATCTTTCCGATGAACTTCACGGTCGACGATCGGTCGATCCTGTTCCGTACCGCGGAGGGCACCAAGCTGGTCGAGGTCGTGCTGGCCGGCCGGGTCGCCTTCGAGGTCGACGGCTACGACCCCGAGCGTGGGCGCGCCTGGAGCGTGGTCCTCAAGGGTGAGGCCCAGATGCTCGACAAGTGGGACGACATCTACGCCGCCCAGGACATGCCGCTCTTCCCGTGGAACCACTCGCCGAAGGAGCGCTTCGTGCGGGTGCGCCCCTACGTCGTCACCGGGCGGCGGTTCACCGTCTACGCCACGCGCGACGGATCTGAACCACGCCTGTAGGCGCTCGTGCCTCTCGGTGCTCCACCAGGAGTGCCCATCGACGCTCTGTCATGCCCCCATCCGGTGCAGGCCGCCTGAATACCCCCGAAATTGGGGCTCTCCTGACCTACCTGTGGGTGGGTTGAGCGTGCTGTAGGAGGCGCACGCCGTTCCCTGTATAGGTTTCTGAGCTGTCGAAGGCACTGAAACCGGTGGTCAGGAGAACGGCGTGCGTGATGTCAGCCTATGGCGGGGCCTGTTGGGCGTCGAGAAGACCGTGATCGAGCGGGTCGAGTTCGACGAGGACGCAGAGGTGCTGGTCGTTCATGTGCGGCCGACGAGGAGGCAGCGTGGCCGGTGCGGGCGCTGTGGTCGTCGCAGCCCGGGGTATGACACGGGTCGGGCCGGCGGCGCTGGCGGGCGCTGGACCTGGGCACGATCCGGGCGGAGCTCGAGGCTGATGCCCCGCGGGTCTCGTGCCGCGCCCACGGGGTCGTGGTCGCCTCGGTGCCCTGGGCCCGCCACGACGCGGGCCACACCTACGCCTTCGATGACCAGGTCGCTTGGTTGGCGACCCAGGCGTCGAAGTCCACGGTGACGCAGTTGATGCGGATCGCCTGGCGCACGGTCGGGTCGATCATCACCCGGGTCTGGGCCGACATCGACGCCACTCACGACCGGTTCGCCGGGCTGCGACGCATCGGGATCGACGAGATCAGCTACAAGAAGGGCCACAAGTACCTGATGGTCGTGGTCGACCACGACTCGCGTCGCCTGGTCTGGGCTGCGCCGGGACGCACCAGCGCCACGGTGAACCAGTTCTTCGACCTTCTCGGCCCGGAGCGTTGCGCACAGATCACCCACGTCACCGCCGACGGGGCTGACTTCATCGACGCCATCGTCGCGGAGGAGTGTCCGGAGGCGGTCCGGGTGGCCGATCCGTTCCATGTCGTCAGCTGGGCCACCGACGCCCTCGATGAGGTCCGCCGGGGGGCGTGGAACGACGCTCGGGCGCTGGCCCGGACGGAGCCGAAGCGTCGGCGCGGGCGTCCCCGTGCCGACGCGCCACCGCGACCAGGAAACGAGCGCGCCAGGGCGCTCAAGGGTGCTCGCTACTCGTTGTGGAAGAACCCGGAGAACCTCACCGAGAAGCAGCAGGTCAAGCTCGCCTGGATCGCCGCCACCGACCCGAGGCTGTATCGCGCCTACCTGCTCAAAGAGGGCCTGCGGGTGATCTTCCAGCTGCCCTACGACCAGGCCGTTGACGCCTTGGAGCGGTGGATCAGCTGGGCCCGGCGCAGCCGGATCCCGGCCTTCGTGAAGCTACAGAAGAGCATCGTCAAACACAAAGCCCGGATCCTCGCCGCGATCGAGCACAACCTGTCCAACGGACTGATCGAGTCGACCAACACCAAGATCCGCCTGATCACCCGGATCGCGTTCGGGTTCAAGTCAGCCGAGGCGCTGATCGCTCTCGCACTCCTCAACCTCGGCGGCCACCGACCGAGGCTCCCAGGCCGCTCCTGACCCACAGATAGGTCAGGAGGGCCGAAATTGGCTGTCTGTTTTAGTCAACCAACAGACACGTTGAGTCATCGCGTTGCATCCTTTGAGGGATGCATGCACCTCGCCCGTCGAGGCGGGGTCGGGGGCGCTGGACCAGGCAGCAATTGCACACGGCGATGCAGGCAAGGCGTTCGACTCGGGATGGTCGCGGAGGAGGCTGGGGGATGGCGGCACGCCGATCCTCGACGGCCGCCGTGGATGCACCTGAGGTGCATCTGCGGATCGTTCCCGGCACGGGGCGCGACGTTCCGGCCACCGGCTCGCTGCTGCTCGGTCCCCGCACCGAACCCCTGGTCCCTACGGGCCTGGGCTGGCCGGCAGCTCTCGCCGCCGCCCAGGACCGGGTGCGGGCCGCAGGCCAGGCCGGGGCACTGCTCGAGGAGCTGGTCAGCGTGGCCTCGGCGCTGGTGGACGCCACCGCCTCGGCCGCGCTGGTCGAGGCAGGCGCCCTGATCCGCAAGGCGGCCACCGCCGGCCCGATGCGTGCCCTGGTAGGGAGCCCGGTTCCCCTTGACGGCACCGTGTGCGGCCAGGCCTACGCCGAACGACGCGTCGTCCGGGCCGGCTCGGCCGACGGCACCGGGTGCGAGCCCTCCAACGCCTGCTGCCCCGGGGCCCGGTCCCACCTGGCGATCCCGCTGCTGGACAGCGACGCCGTCCTGGGCGTGCTCACCCTGACCTCGGAGCACCACGGATGGTTCGACGACGGCGACCAGGGCGCCGTCGGGCTGCTCGCCGGAGTCGCGGCCAGGGCACTGGGCGGGGTCCCGCTGCCGCGCGAGGCGCTCGCGACGCGCGCCGCCGACACCGCGGAGCTGCCCCGGGCCTCGCTGCACGGCCTGGGCATGTGGAGCTGGGACGCCGCGACCGGAGCCACCAGTTGCTCGCCCTCGGTGGCGGCGATCCTCGGCCTGCAGCCCCACGACCAGCTCACCCTCGACCGGCTGCGCGGTCTGCTCCACCCCGACGACCTGCCCCGGTTCGAGTCCGCCGTCACCAGCCAGCTGGCCGGGGCTCCCGGCGTCGCCGGCACCTTCCGCATCCGCCCGCCGGGCGGCGAACGCCAGGTCCACGGATGGGGCGAGGTCCGGCGTGGACCCAACGGTGCGGTGGCCGGAGCCTGGGGCGCCGCCGTCGACGTTACCGACCGCGAGCGGCAGGCAGCTGGCCCTGCGCAGCAGCCTGGCGGGGCTGCGCGCCGCCCAGGAGCTGACCGGCCTCGGTGTGTGGGAGTGGCACCCCCGCGACGGCCGGCTCGAGTGGTCGCCGGAGATGTTCCGGATCGTCGGCCTGGAGCCGGGCGAGGTGCGCCCCTCGCTGGAGCTGTGGCACCGCCTCGTGCACCCCGACGACCGGGCCCGGGCGATGCGCCTGGACGCCATGGCCGGGGAGGCCGAGGGCGGCATGGTGGAGACCTTCCGCGTGATCGGGGTGGACAACGTGCAGCGGCACGTCCAGTCCTGGTCGACCGTGATCCCGGCGGACGGCGCCTCGCCGCGTGCCGTCGCCGGCGCCACCGTCGACGTCACCCGCCAGGTGACCGACCGCGTGCTGCTCGAACTGCGGTCCTCCACCGACCCGGTGACCAACCTGGCCAACCGGCTCGGCTTCGAACGGCGGATGACCACGCTGCTGGACGACCGCACTCGCGACGTCGGACTGCTGCTGCTCGACCTCGACCGGTTCAAGATGGTCAACGACTCGCTCGGCCACCAGGTGGGCGACCGGCTTCTGGTCGAGGTCGCCCGCCGCCTGGAACGTGTGGCCCCCGCCGGGAGCCTGACCGCGCGGATGGGCGGCGACGAGTTCGTCATCGTGCCACCGCCGGGCATGGGATGGCGCGAGCTGCGCACCATCGCCCAGGACGTCGTCGAGGCCTTGCGGGTTCCCTTCTCACTCAACGACACCGGCGAGGTCCTGTTCTGCCCGGCCAGTGTCGGGGTGACCTCGTCCTCGGGCCGGCACGTGGACGTGGACGTGCTGCTCAGCGAGGCCGACCTGGCTCTCTATCGGGCCAAGGACGACGGCCGTGACCGCTACGTGGTCTTCGACGACGCCCTGCGTGAGCGGGCCCGGGGCCGAGTGCGCGCCGAGCAGCTCCTGCGCGCGGCCCTGGAGGAGGACCGGTTGGTGCTGCAGTACCAACCGATCGTGGACTTCACGCACGGGAGGGTGGTCGGCGCCGAGGCTCTGGTGCGGATGCGCGCCGAGGACGGCGTCACGCTGCTGCCGCCGGAGACCTTCGTGGACGTCGCCGAGGACATCGGCCTGGTGGTGGAGCTCGACTGCTGGGTGCTGGAGACCGCGCTGAGTCAACTGGCCCGCTGGCTGCAGCACGCGCCGTCCGCCCAGGTGCCCTGGCTCGCGGTGAACGTCTCGCCCCGCTCGATGGAGCACCCGCGGATCGTGCGCACGCTGCTGGACGGTCTCCAGGTCCGCGGCCTGCCCCCACACCTGATCAAGGTCGAGCTGACCGAGAGTAGCTTCCTGTCAACCCTGCCCGGCGGGGAGAAGGCGCTGCAGAAGCTGATCCGCAACCAGATCCCGGTGGGCATCGACGACTTCGGCACCGGCTACTCCGCCCTGGCCTACCTGACCCGCTTCGAGCTGGACTTCATGAAGATCGACCGCTCGTTCGTGAGCGCGGTCGGGCAGGACTCGCGGGCCGACGCCGTGGTCACCGCCATCGTCGCCCTGGCCCACGCCCACGGCATGAAGGTGACCGCCGAAGGCATCGAGACCCCCCGCCAGGCCCGGCGGCTGCGCGAGATCGGCTGCGACTTCGCGCAGGGCTTCCACTTCGGCCGCCCGGGCGACGCCAGCCGCATCCTGCGCGGCTGACCGACCTCTCGCGTCCTGCCCTGTCACATCAGGCTGGTAACGTCCCGCTCCTGTGAGCCTGCGAGGGAGGCCGCTGTGAGTGGCACTGGAGACACGACCTGGGGTGCGCCCCCGCCGGGGCAGGGCGGCCAGCAGCCGCCGGACTATGCCGGCCAGCCGCCGCCCGGCTATCCGGGACAGTCGTCGCCGCAGTATGTCGGCCAACCGCCGCCGGGGTACTCCGTGCCCCCCTCGCCGGTCTTCCCGGGCCAGCCCCCGCCCGGCTATGCCGCCGCGCCGCCGCCCTCTGCGCCGCCACCGGCTGCGCCGCCGTCCTACCCGCCGTCGGGCAACTATCCGGCCCCCGGGTCCTACCCTCCGCCGTCGGTGTCCCCGGTCGACCCGCACCCGTCGACCGCGGCCTCGCGTGACCAGGCCAAGCAGTGGGCCGAGGGCATGGTCGAGAAGCACGGCACCCGCAACCTGCTGCACTTCGCGGTGCCGGCCCTCACCGCGCTCGGGGTGATCCTCCCGCCCACCTCGTCCTTCCTGCGGCACAACACGGTGTGGGCGCTGTTCGCGCTCGCGGCGGCTGTGGTCACCCTGGCCGGGCGCAAGAACGGGGCGAGCAACTGGACGACGGCTGCCGCAGCCGGCGCCGGGCTGTTCGTGTTCTGGGTGCTGGTGGCGCTGCCGAGCGTCACCGGGATCAACGGCTTCCTGATCACTGCGGCGACCGCCGCCGCGGCCGGGGCCCTGCTGATGCATCCGGACCGGAAGTGGTGAAGCGGACGCCGCGGCACAGCCGATGGGTGGCTGCGGCGATGGTGCTCACCGCGATCTCGTTCGGCATGCAGTGGGGCATGACCAAGAGCGGGGACGAGGTGATCCCCGGCTACTACGTGCCCGACAGCTATGTGATCAACTACGGCGAGGGTGTGGTGGACACCATCCCGGGCTTCGTCGGTGCGCCGATCTTCCTGCCGGGGTACAACATCGCACTGACCGGCTACGACATGCCCGCCCGCATCTGGCTGGTCACCGCCCTGATCCTGGCGGCGCTGGCGCTGCGCACCGGACGCCGACGCCTGCTGGGTGGGGCTGCGCTCGTGCTGGTGGTGGCGGTCGTGCTCTCCGGGCTGAGGCCGCTTCCCGGCGAGATCATCGCCCTCGTGGCAGCGGTGCTGTTCGGCCTGCTCAGCATCGGCCGGACCCCCCGGATCCCCGCTCGACAACACGCTGGACAAATCTGAACAACTGCCCCGACCTTCCAGCGCCGCCCACAGCTTGCCTCCGGGCCATTACCGTGAGGTACGAAGCTGCACGTCACGGCGGGGGCCAAGGAGCGGGAGAGCATGTCCAGCAAAGCGGCCATTGCGGCCGGCCTGCTGATCGGCGGCGCCGGCTACTTGGCCCTGGCCTGGTACGTCTGGGGACGACGCCGGGCACCGGCCGCGTACGCCCTGCTGGTGTCTTTGTTGGCGATCTTCGTCTGGACCACCGCCTACGCGATCGAGATGACGACGACGCGAAGTGGACAGGGGCAGCTTCTGGTCGAGCGTGAAGTACATCGGGATCGTGACCCTGCCGCCCGCCCTGCTCGCCTTCGCGGTCGAGTACACCGGCAGAGGGCGGCACCTCACTCTGCGCGCGCTGTCGTTGCTGGCCGTCGAGCCGTTGATCGTGATCGGGCTGTTGTTCGTGAGCACCGACACGCACGACCTCCTGCTGCCGTATGGCGCGAGAAGTCCTCAAGAGCCGAGTCCGATTGGCCGATCGCGGATTCGGACCGCTGTTCTACGCCCATGCCGCCTACAGCTACACGGTTCTACTCAGCGCTCTCGGTCTGCTCGTCTGGCGCCTGGCTCGCCTGGCGCGGCCCTACCGACGCCCGGCCGTTGCGGTGATCGTCGCTTCGGTGTTGCCGCTGGCTCGGCAATCTGCTGTTCGTCACCGAAGTCATGGTGGTCGACACGACGCCGTTCTTGTTCGCCCTGCTGGCGGCGACCCTGGTCTGGGGCTTCTTCCGGATGGGCCTGCTCGACCTGGTGCCGATCGCCCGGAGCGCGGTGCTCGAGCAGATGACCGACGCCGTCCTGATCATGGATGCCTACAGTCGGGTGATCGACACCAACCCCGCCGCGGCCGGGCTGCTCGGCATTCCGCGGCGCCAGGTGATCGGTTGCTACGTGGATACGTTGCTACCGGCGGTCGGGCCTCTGGTCGAGGGCCATCGGCCGGGGGCTTCGAGTCAGCTGGAGGTGTCTACGACGGCTGACCGGTTGGGCCGGTCGGGTACTGATCCGATTCATCTGGCGGTGCAGTTGAGTTCGCTGACGGATCGGCAGGGGTTGGAGGCGGGTCGGTTGTTGGTGTTGCGTGATGTCACTGAGCGCACGGAGACTGAGCGCCGGTTGCGGGAGTTGTTGGATGCGGAGACGCATCTGGCGGCGGTGTTGCAGACGAGTCTGCGGCCGGCGTCGTTGCCGAATGTGCCGCGGGTGCAGTTGGCGGCGCGGTCGTTGCCGGCGGGTCAGGGTACGCATGTCAGTGGGGATTTCTATGACGTGCATCAGGCTCTGGGTGGTGATTGGGCGTTTGTGCTGGGTGATGTGGCCGGCAAGGGTGTGCATGCTGCGGTGGTGACGTCGATGGCCCGGTACACGGTGCGGACGTTGAGTGCTCAGGGGTGGTCGCCGAAGCAGGTGATCGAGCAGTTGAATCAGGCTCTGTTGGTCGATGCGGAGCCGGAGCGGTTCTGCACCGTGGTCTACGGGCGGATCGCCGAGCTCGACCCGGAGGAGAGCGGAACCCCCCGTCCCAGGCGTGAGGCTCACGGTCTCCCTCGGCGGTCACCCCGCGCCGCTGGTGCGTCGCGCCGACGGCCGGATCGAGGCCATCGGCCGGTCCGGTACCGCATTGGGCATCGTGTCAATGGTCGACATCGAGGAGGTCAGCGTCGACCTCGGCCCCGGTGAGGTGATGATCGCCTTCACCGACGGGGTGACCGAGGCACGCCGCGACGGTCAGGAGTTCGGTGAGGAGCGCCTGGCCTGGACTCTCGCCTCGGCCGCCTCCGGCCTGCGCGGGCACACCGGCCCGGCGGCCGCATCCCTGGCCGCCGATGCGATCGCCGACCGGGTGATGGACGCCGTCACCCAGTTCGCCCACCACCGCGACGACGTGGCGGTCCTGGTCCTGGCTGTCGCCTGACCGGCTAGAGCCCCCGCTCGCCGAAGCCCGGGTCGCTGACGTCCGTGCCACCGGCGCCGAGCAGGGCCCGGGTCAGCCGTTCGCTGTCACCGAGCATCTCGGTCAGTGCCTCGTCCAGACTCGCGTCATCCACCGCTCGTCCGCTGTCGGCGGCGATCAGCACTGTGCGGCGGGTGAGCTCCTTGAAGAAGCTGGCGGTGACGCCGCCGCTGCGCTCCGCCGCGGTGGCCAGTGCGGAACCGGTCACCGGCAGGTCGCGGGCGTACAGGCCGATCAGGGCCCGCCGGGCGGCCTCGTCCGGCAACGGCACCTCGACGGCCAGGTCGACCCGGCCCGGGCGCTGGCTGAGTGCTACCTCGAGCAGGTCCGCCCGGTTGGTGGTGAGGATGAACGCGACGTCTGCCTCGGCAGTCAGCCCGTCCATCGCGTCAAGCAGGGTGAACAGCAGGGGCTGCGGGCCCATGTGCATCTCGCGGTGTTCCGCAATCAGGTCGACGTCCTCCAGCACGACCACGGCCGGCTGCAGGGCATGCGCGAGATCCGTTGCCGCAGCAACCAGTCCGAGCGCGTTGCCGGCCAGCACCACCGAGGTCACACCCGGCAGCCGGCCGAGCAGGTAGCGCACGGTGTGCGTCTTGCCGGTGCCCGGCGGGCCGTAGAGCAGCAGCCCGCGCTTGAGGTGCTGACCGGCGGCGCGCAGTGTCTCACGATGCCGGGCCGTTCCGGCGACGTGGCGCTCGACGCGGGCCAGGGAGCCCTCCGGCAGGATCACGTCGTTCGGGTCGAGCGCGGGCCGCTCGAGGAAGGCGATCCCGCTCTCACTGGGCCCGTACATGCTGTCGGTGAGACCGAAACTGAGCACCTGACCGCGGAACACGCTGCGCTCCACCATCAATCGGCGCACATCAGCAAGCAGCGGCGCACTGACGTCTCCGGCGGCCACGAGTTCGAGCCCGCCGGTGTTGCCGTATTGCCGGTCGGCCCGTCGCTGCAGGGCCGCGACCGGCACCCCCTGGTAGTGGAACAGGCGAACCCCCATGGTCACCGCCTCCCGGGAGGAGGCGGGGCCGGTCTCCACCCGTGTCCGGTCGACCGCGCCGACCGGCACACCCCACGGGCCGCGCGTGGCGAGCAGATCGCCCAGGGTTTGGTGGTGGCGCTGATCTCCGCCCCCGACCCCGATCAGCTGCCCGCCGCCGCCCTCCTCGACCACGGCCTCCAGGGCGATGTCGAGGTTGACGAACTGGTGCGGCTCGACGTCCAGACGCACCACCGGCAGCGTTCGCGGGTCGGTGCCGAGGTGCTCGGCCAGGGCATCGGCCAGCAGCGGGCCCGAGTTCTGACCGTCGGCGCGAACCGCGCTCAGCGCCTCCTCCATGAACTGCTGGATGGTGGACATGACCGACCAGGTGCGCTCATCCATGATCCGACCGTACCTCCGGATGATCACCCGTGCGCCGGCCGTACCCACCCCGAATTCACCACAACCCCCTCTGTGAGCGCCGATCGGGGCCGTGAGGCGGGGTTCTGGTGAATTCGGGGGAGTCACCGACGATGCTCACCTGCTCAGCAGGTCAAGTTACGGTGGCGGGGTGCCTCGCCGTCCGCCACGCCCGCACGGGCCTCGCCCCGTCCTGCCGCTCGACGACGTCATCCCGGCACCCCTGGACCCGGCGACGGCGCCGGACGAGGCGACCGGCCTGCCTCGGGTGGGGGCGGACGACATGGCCCGTGCTCTGGCAGTGCTCAAGGCGGTGCAGGAACTCCCGCCCGAGCACGTCGACGCGGTGACGCTCCGCCGGGCCACCGCCCGGATCTACAAGCAGTACAAACAGGATCGGCGGACCGCGAAGCGGGAATCGATCAACGCCGCCGACAAGGCGGTGCTGGAGGCGACGGCCACCGGCAGCCCGCAACGGATCGACGACGAGACCGCAGGCATTGTGCTGGTCTCCACGGCCAAGGGGGCCAGTGCGGGCGAGTACACCCGGCCCCGGCCCTGCTACATCTGCAAGCAGGACTACACCGTGGTGGACGCGTTCTACCACCAGCTCTGCCCGTCCTGCGCTGCCGTCAGCCATGCCCGCCGCGACGCACGGACCGACCTGACCGGCCGGCGCGCGCTGCTCACCGGGGGCCGATCGAAGATCGGCATGTACATCGCGTTGCGGCTGCTCCGTGACGGGGCGCACACGACGATCACCACCCGCTTCCCGAACGACGCCGCACGTCGCTTCGCCGCCTGCGCCGACGCACCCGAGTGGCTGGACCGCCTTCAGATCGTCGGGATCGACCTTCGCGACCCGGCTCAGGTGGTCTCCCTGGCCGAAACAGTAGCCGCAGCAGGTGCTTTGGACATCATCATCAACAACGCGGCGCAGACCGTGCGGCGCTCTCCCGGGGCCTACGCAGCGCTCGCAGCGGGGGAGTCCGAACCGCTGCCGGCCGGGCCGCTGCCGCAGGTGCTCACCTTCGACCGGGTCTCGGAGGCGCACCCGGCGGCGCTGGCGGGGTCACTGGCCCAGCACGTGAGCCCGCATCTTCCCCGTTCCGCCGACCCGGTCTCCGCTGCGCAGGAGCTGACTCGAATGGCGCTGGTCGCCGGAGCGGCCTCTCTCGCGCGGCACGAGCAGGGCACCGCCGTCGACGCCGGCGGCCTGCTGCCCGACGTCGCCCACAGCAACAGCTGGACCCAGACGGTCGGCGAGGTGGACCCGCTGGAGCTGCTCGAGGTGCAGCTGTGCAACCAGACGGCGCCGTTCATCCTGCTCAGCATGCTGCGCCCGGCGTTGGCGGCCAGCTCGGCGCGGCGCAAGTACGTGGTCAACGTCTCGGCCATGGAAGGGGTGTTCTCCCGCGGCTACAAGGGACCCGGCCATCCGCACACCAACATGGCCAAGGCAGCGCTGAACATGATGGTGCGCACCAGTTCCGCCGAGCTGTTCCAGACCGACAGGGTGCTGATGACCGCGGTCGACACCGGCTGGATCACTGACGAGCGACCGCACCACACCAAGTTGAGGCTGGCTCACGAAGGTTTCCATGCGCCGCTCGACCTCGTGGACGGCGCGGCGCGGGTCTACGACCCGATCGTGCAGGGCGAGGCCGGAGTCGACCTCTACGGGGTCTTCCTGAAGGACTACCGCCCGCACCCCTGGTAGCCGTCCGTTCTGCGGGGCGCGTTTTCGGCCGAACAGATGATGTGTGCAGGCTTCGCCAACTCGAACACGGCCAGTAGTGTCTCGATTACAGAAAGTTGATCGCCTGGCCCGGAACGGGTCAAAGCGCCTCAGGCGCCCAGAGACCACGGTCGGCGGCGGCGGCCCCCGACGCCCGCCGCCGACCGTGCTGGCCTCTGATCGATCAGGCCCCGCCTCGCGGCCGTCGGCTCAGCCGAGCGGAACCGGGCCGAACCGCAGGACGGCAACCACCAGGGCGATCACGCCCAGCACGATCGCGGGCACCGACTGCGCGATCGGGTCCTTGAGTCGCTGGTGGGTGATCACTGCCCCGACCATGGTCAGGAAGAGCCCGAGCGCAGCCAGGCCGGCGAGGGGATCGGCGAACTTGGTCACCAAGGGCAGCAGCAGGCCGAGGGCGCCGAGCGCCTCGACGGCGCCGATCCCTCTGATCTGCATCGGGGAGAACCCCTGCGCCCAGGCCATCTTCTCGACCAGCTTCTCCTTGGGCTGGGTCGCCTTCATGACGCCGGCGCCGAGGAAGGCCAGGCCGAGCACGATCTGCAGGATCCATGCGAGTGTGTTCATGCGCGGAGACTAGCTGAACGTTCAAGCAACGTCCCAGCGGGTGAGGACCTCTCGCCCGGCCGGCAGACCCCGCACCGCCGCCGCCACCGCCAGCGCCTTGGCCTCCAGCGCGCCCTCGGCCACCACGCTGATCCGGGCAACGCCGTCCGCAGCCATCGGTCTGCCGGTGGCCGGGTCGACGATGCGGGCCGTCCGCACCGAGGAGAGCGCCTGACCGGGGCGCAGGCGGACGGCGCCCGTCCCCCCGGCCACCGGAACCAGCCACCCGCCGCTGGGGGCCGGGCCGGCGGTCACCACATCACCACCCAGGTCCAGCAGCACCCCGGTGTCCAGCAGGCGCGCCACCCGGGCCGCTGCTCGAGCCACCAGGTCCGCCTTCGCGATCGCCGTCAGGTCGAGTCGCACCCCAGGGGGCAGGGTCAGCCGCCGCCCCCGCAGGTGAACCGCCTCCGCCCCCGCTGCACGGCGGCGACCAGACGTCGCGGTTCCGTTGTCGCACACCGGAACCCACGGCGCCCGTCGCCTGGCGCCGAGCAGTTCGGTCGTGTTGCCCACCGTCGGGTCGCACCGGCCGGCAGTCAGCGCCGCGGCGTCGAGGGCGAGCCGGATCAGCCGAGCCAGCTCGGAGCTGATGGTGATCTGCCGTCCGGTATGCCGGATCAGACGGTTCGCGGCGCTGCGCGGGTTGTCGGCGTCCGCCAGTCGCTCGGCGCGCCGCAGGTCGTCGAGGACCAGTCGACGGGCCGAGCCCAGTGCTGCCGGGTCGAGGGTCTGCAGCCGGATCGTGGTTCCCCAGGCCGCCCAGGTGATCGAGGTCATGGGAGGAGGATCGTCGCTGCGGATGAAGCCTCGCCGGGAGCAGGCTGTGGGAATCCTGTGACTGGTGTCCCGCCGACCACCCGCGACGCGCACTCAGCAATCTCCCAGGGTCTGTGCAGTGTCCATGGAGGCGGGCACGGCAGGCTGGGCCCATGACCGCGACCACGCCTGCTGCCATGCCCGCGTCCGGGCCCGGGTCATCCCCTCCGCCGGACCCGGCCGGCCTCGACGGCGGTCTGGTGGACGCCGAACGCTGGGAACGGTGGGAGCGGTGGGTGTTCGCGGCGCTGCTGGCCGGCACCGGGCTGCTCTACCTGTGGGGCCTGGGGGCCTCGGGGTGGGCCAACTCCTTCTACTCCGCCGCGGTCCAGGCCGGCTCGGTGAGCTGGAAGGCCTTCTTCTACGGGTCCTCTGACGCGGCCAACGCCATCACCGTGGACAAGACGCCGCTGTCGCTGTGGGTGATGGCGCTGTCGGCCCGGGTCTTCGGGGTCAACTCCTGGAGCATCTTGGCGCCACAGGCACTGATGGGCGTGGCCTCGGTCGGACTGCTCCACCTCACGGTGCGGCGCTGGTTCACCCCGGCGTCCGGTCTGATCGCCGGTGCGGTGCTGGCACTGACCCCGGTCGCGGTGCTGATGTTCAAGTTCAACAACCCCGATGCGCTCCTGGTCCTGCTGCTGATCGGTTCGGCATACGCCACCGTGCGCGCGCTGGAGGCCGCCGGCACCCGATGGCTGCTCCTCGCGGGCGCCCTGGTCGGGCTGGGCTTCATGACCAAGATGCTGCAGGCCTTCCTGGTGCTGCCGGCCCTGGCCCTGGTCTACCTGATCGCGGCCCCCACCACGTGGCGGCGCCGCCTGGTGCAGTCGCTGGGGGCGCTGGCGGCCGTGGTCGTCTCCGGCGGCTGGTGGGTCGCCGTGGTGGAACTGATCCCGGAGGCGTACCGCCCGTACATGGGCGGTTCCCAGAACAACAGCGTGCTCGAGCTCACCCTGGGCTACAACGGGCTCGGCCGGTTGAACGGCAACGAGACCGGCAGCGTCGGGGGCGGGGCCGGACGCGGTTGGGGCGAGACCGGTCTGGCCCGCATGTTCGGCGGTGAGATCGGCGGTCAGGTGGCCTGGTTGCTGCCGGCCGCCCTGGTCCTGCTGGTGGCCGGGCTGTGGCTTCGGGGTCGCGCGCCGCGCACCGATCGGATGCGGGCCGCCTACCTGCTGTGGGGACTCTGGCTCGTGGTCACGGGCCTCACCTTCAGTCTGATGGCCGGGATCTTCCATGCCTACTACACGATCGCGCTGGCTCCGGCCATCGGTGCCCTGGTCGGCATGGGGGCCGGCGACCTGTGGCAACGTCGGCGTCACCCCGCCGCGTCGGGTCTGCTGGCGCTCACCCTGGCGGGTACGGCGCTGTGGTCCTGGCAGTTGCTCGGCCGGTCGGCCGATTTCTACCCGGTCCTGCGTGCTGCCGTGATCTTCGTCGGGCTGGCCGCCGCCCTCGCCCTGCTGGTCGTGGGCCGGGCCGGACGGCGTGTGGCCGGCGCGGTCGCGGCGTCCGCGGTACTGATCGGGCTGGCCGGGCCGGCGGCCTATGCCCTGCAGACGGCGACGACCGGGCATGCCGGGGCGATTCCGACGGCGGGCCCCCGGGTGGCCGGCGGCTTCGGGCCGGGCGGCGGTCCGCCGGGCGCCGGGGGTCGTGCCGGCGGACCGATGCCGGGTGCCCCGGGCGCGCCAGGTACCCCGGGAGCCCCGGGCGCCCAGTTCGGCCCGCCGCAGGGCCAGGCCGGTCAGGCAGGTCCGCCCGGCCAGGGGGGACCGGGTGGTGCGGGCGGCATCGGCGGCCTGCTGAACGCCGCCGAGCCGAGCGCGGAACTGGTCGCGGCCCTGCGGGAGAACGCCTCCGCCTACACCTGGGTGGCGGCGGCGGTCGGCTCGAACGCGGCGGCCGGTGCTCAACTGGCCACCGGCCTTCCGGTCATGTCGGTGGGTGGATTCAACGGCAGTGATCCCTCGCCGACCCTGGCCCAGTTCCAGCAGTACGTGGCCGAGGGGCGGATCCACTACTTCCTCGGTGGAGGGGGAATGCGGCCCAACGGCGGCAGCACCAGTTCGAGCGACATCGCGGCCTGGGTGCAGGAGACCTTCGCCGAGACCACCCTGGGCGGAGCGACCGCTTACGACCTGACCCGCGCGGGCGGGTAGCGTGGTGCGAGGTTCCACTCCCTTTCCGTGTCGATACTCCGAGGTTTCCGTGACATCTGGCCTTCGCCGGCGCACCGTCCGCTCCCTGCCCCGTACCGGTCCTGGCCCGGTGGTCCTGATCGCCGCGGCGGCTTTCGCGCTCGCGGGCTGCGGCGGCGGGACGAGCACGACGGCCTCCGCCGGCCCGAGCACCTCGGCGTCGGCTTCCGGCTCGGTCGCGGCCTCGCCGTCGGAGTCGCCCGCCGCTGAGGAGACGACGCCCGCGGTCGAGGCCGCGACCAAGCCGGTACGCACTTCGGGCGTCGGCGTGTCAGTCACCGGTGACGTCGGCCAGAAGCCGGCGCTGACCGTGCCCGCCTCCGCGCCGCCGGCCGGGCTCAAGACGGAGGTGCTGGTCGCCGGGACCGGGCCGACGGTGCTCAAGGGACAGACCATGGTGGCCAACTACCTCGGCCAGACCTGGGTCCCGGCCGACGGCAAGGCCAACATCTTCGACAACTCCTACGACCGGAAGTCGCCGGCCGCGTTCCAGATCGGCACCGGAAAGGTGATCGAGGGCTGGGACGCCGGGCTGGTGGGCCAGAAGGCCGGCAGCCGGGTGCTGCTCTCCATCCCTGCTGCCCAGGCCTATGGCACCGCCACCTCGGCAGACAACGCCCTGGCCGGCCAGCACCTGCTGTTCGTGGTCGACATCCTCGGTGCCCTGGACGCGAACGCCGCTGCCTCCGGCGCGGCCGTGTCCCCGGTGCCTGCTGGCTTCCCGAAGATCGAGTCGGTGCCGGGCAAGCAGCCGTCGATCACTTCTGTCGCCGGGGTGAAGGCGACCGCCGAACCCCGCTCGGCCCTGCTGGTCAAGGGAACCGGTGCCGCGATCGACCCCACGAAGTACCTGGCGCTGCAGATCGTGCAGACCGACACGGCCACCGGCAAGCAGACCCAGGGCACCTGGGGCCAGGGCGCCGAAGTGGTTCCGGCCACTGACGTGCTCACCGTCGCCACGGTGCTGAAGGGGCAGAAGGTGGGCAGTCGGGTGATCGCCGTGACCGGTGCCGCCACCGACGCGGAGAGCGTCGTGGTGATCGTGGACGTCATCGGCCAGTTCTGATCGCCGACGGCGGCGGAGTCGAGGATGGTGCCCGGGCTCGGTGAGGCCGACGAGGTCGTCGCCGCGCTGCACCGCGCCGGAGTGCCCGAGGCGTCCTCGAGCGTGGCCCGACGGGCCCAGTACTCCTCCGACGCCTCGCTGTACCGGGTGGTCCCTCGAGCCGTCGCCTTCCCGCGCACCACGGAGGAACTGACGGCCACCCTGGCCACCTGTCGCGATCTCGGAGTACCGCTCACCATGCGTGGCGCGGGCACGTCGATCGCGGGGAACGCCGTCGGCCCAGGCGTGGTCGTGGACACCAGCCGACACCTGAACGCCGTGCTGGAGATCGACCCCCAGGCCCGGACGGCGCGCGTGCAGCCGGGCATCGTGCTGGCCACGCTGCAGAAGGCGGCAGCCCCGCACGGCCTGCGGTTCGGGCCCGACCCCTCCACCCACAACCGCGCCACGCTCGGCGGCATGATCGGCAACAACGCCTGCGGCTCGAGGGCCCTCGGCTACGGCCGGACGTCGGACAACGTGGTCGCTCTCGACGTGCTGACCGGTACCGGCCAGCCGTTCGGCCCCGCCCAGTGGGCGGCGTTGACCGCGCTCGCACACTCGCATCTTGCGGTGATCCGCACCGAGTTCGGGCGCTTCGGCCGCCAGGTCTCCGGGTACGCGCTGGAGCATCTTCTGCCCGAGCGGGGCGGCGACGCCGCGTCGTTCCTGGTCGGCACCGAGGGCAGCCTGGGCGTGGTCACCGAGGCCACCGTGCGACTGGTCGCCGCGCCCCAGCACACCGTGCTGGTCGCGCTCGGGTACGCCGACATGGCCGCCGCCGCCGACGCGGTGCCTGCCCTGCTGCCGTTCTCGCCGGTTGCGGTCGAGGGTCTGGACGCGCGGATCGTGGACGCGGTGCGGGCCCGGGCCGGCGAGCGTGGCGGCGCCGCGATCCCCGAGCTGCCCCGCGGAACAGGGTGGCTGTTGGTCGAGCTGGCCGCCGCGCCGGGTCAGGGGCCGGCCGAGCTGGCCGACCGGGCGCAGCGGCTGGTCGCCGCAGGTGGCGCGCTCGGAGCCCGAGTGGTCACGGATGCCCGAGAAGCCCTGGCGCTGTGGCGCATCCGTGAGGACGGCGCCGGGTTGTCTGCGCGCAGTCCGCGCGGTCTGCCGGCGCACGCCGGGTGGGAGGACTCCGCTGTGCCGCCCGAGCGGCTCGGCGACTACCTGCGCGAGTTCGAGGGGCTGCTGGCCGACCACGACCTGACCGGTATGCCCTACGGCCATTTCGGTGAGGGGTGCCTGCACATCCGGCTCGACCTTCCGCTGGAGCGGGCGGACGGCTCGAGCGTGCTGCGGGCCTTCCTGCTGGACGCCGCCCGCCTGGTGGCCGCCCACGGCGGCTCGATGTCGGGCGAGCACGGTGACGGCCGCGCGCGCAGCGAGCTGCTGCCGCTCATGTACTCACCCGAAGCGTTGCACCTGTTCGCCGACGTCAAGGACCTGCTCGACCCGGACGACGTGCTCAACCCCGGGGTGATCGTGCGCCCGGCCCCGATGGACGGCGATCTGCGTCTGGCCCAACGGCATTCGCTGGCCGACATCGCGCACGGAGTGCACCAGTGCACCGGGGTCGGCAAGTGCCGGGCCGACACCACGGGGGCCGGCGGGGTGATGTGCCCGTCCTACCTGGCCACCCGGGACGAGAAGGACTCCACCCGCGGGCGGGCCCGGGTGCTGCAGGAGATGGTGAACGGTTCGCTGGTCACCGGCGGCTGGCGGGCACCAGAGGTGCTGGAGGCGCTGGATCTGTGCCTGTCCTGCAAGGGCTGCGCCTCGGACTGCCCGACCGGGGTCGACATGGCCGCCTACAAGTCCGAGGTGCTGCACCAGGCCTTCCGCGGCCGGCTGCGCCCGATGGACCACTACGCACTGGGATGGCTGCCGTTGTGGTCGAGGCTGGCCGCGGTGGCGCCGTCCGCCGTGAACCGGCTGCTCGCCGTCCCGGCCCTGGCCGCCGCGGTCAAGCGGGCCGGGCGGATCGACGGCCGTCGTCCGTTGCCGGCCTTCGCCGGCGAGACCTTCCGCGGCTGGTTCGCCGACCATCAGCCGGCGCAGAGCGGCGGAGGGCGCGCCGTCCTGCTCTGGGTGGACACCTTCACCAACCACTTCTCGCCGCAGGTCGGCGTCGCCGCTGTGCGGGTGCTGGAGGCAGCCGGGTACAGCGTGCAGATCACCGATCGCGAGCAGTGCTGCGGGCTGACCTGGATCTCCACCGGCCAGCGGGGAGTGGCCCGACGGCTGCTCTCGCGCAGCATCGAGGCACTCGAACCGGCTGTTGCGCAAGGGATTCCCGTGGTCGGGTTGGAGCCCTCGTGCACCGCGGTGTTCCGGGACGACGCCCGCGACCTGGTGGGACGCACGATCGAGGTGGCGACCCTGGCCGAGCTGCTCGGCGGGCCGGACGGCGCCGGGCTGCCGGACCAGCTCCGCCGGCTGGACGGCGTCAGCGCCGTGGCCCAGCCGCACTGTCACCAGCACGCGGTGCTGGGGTTCGAGGCCGACGCGGCGCTGCTGCGGGCGGCCGGCGCCGAGGTGACCGCGGTCGGCGGGTGCTGCGGCCTGGCCGGCAACTTCGGCGTCGTGCAGGGCCACTACGACGTCTCGGTGGCAGTCGCGAACACCGCGCTGATGCCCGCGCTGGAGGCCGCATCCGGACGCGCTGGTGCTGGCCGACGGCTTCTCCTGCCGCACCCAGATCGATCACCTGGCCGACCGCCACCCCCTCCACCTGGCCGAACTGTTGGCCGCCCACCTCCCCTAGAAGCAGGGTTCAGAGCAGGTCTCAGAGGGCGGCGGTGAGGGCGGCGGCGACGTCGGCGACGTGGGGCTCGCGCAGCATCGACAGGTGATCGCCACTGACCTCGACCAGGTGCCACTCGCCGGTCAGATGCCCTGCCCAGGCCGATCGCTGGGCCTTCTCGGGAGACTCGGCGGCGATCACCACCGCCCGGCCGGGGTAGGGCGCGCTGCGGTGGTGGCGCCCGACGAACGACGTCAGATCGTAGAACCGCCAGTAGTTCCCGGTGCCGGGCGTGGTGGCCCAGCCGGTCGCGGCCAGGCCCAGCCCGGCCCGCAGCCGCTTCACCAGCGGGCGCGGCTCCGGCTCCGGGTGCATCGCCGGGTCCGGGGGGAAGGAGTCGAGGATGGCCAGCAGCTCCACCTCCTCGCCAGCGGCGCGCAACTGATGAGCCATCTCCAGGGCGATCAGGCCGCCGAAGGAGTGCCCGGCCAGTCGGTAGGGCCCTTGCGGCGTAACGGACTTCATCGCTCTGATGCTGCGCCGGGCGGCGCGCTTCACGGTCCAGTCCGGCAGGCCGCGGCGTTCCATCCCGTGCATCTGCAACGCATACGACGGCTGGTCCTCACCCAGGCGCCGGGCCAGGGCCACGAACGCCACCCCCAGTCCGCCGCCCCCGGCGACGAAGAACATCGGTGGCGCAGAGCCCTTGGGCTGCAACGGGACCAGGACAGCGCCCAGGGCATCGGGGGCTCGGCGCAACCGGGCGGCGAACTGGCGCACCGTGGGCGCCTCGACCAGGACGCTCGCGGTGACCTGCTCCGCCGGCACGCCGAGCTGACTCACCGTGGCAGCCAGTACCGCTTCGGCGGCCAGGGAGTCTCCGCCGAGTTCGAAGAAATCGTCGTCCGGGCCCACCGATTCCAGTTCGAGGGCCCCGGCCCAGACGTCGGCCACGGCCTGCTCCCAGTCGCTGACCGGCCCGTAGGTCTCCGGTCCGCCGATCGCCGGCGGTTCCGGCAGCGCGGCCCGATCCAGCTTGCCGCGATCCGTGCGCGGCAGCGCCTTCAGGAACAGCACCACCTCGGGAACCATGTGCGTGGGCAGGATCGAGCGCAGCTCCGCCCGAACGGCAGCCGCGCTGGGCTGCTCGGCGGTCGAGACCAGGTAACTGACCAGGCGGGCGCCGTCCGACCCGGGCCGGGGGGCGCTCACCGTGACCGCCTCGGTCACGTGCGGCAGGGTGAACAGCGCGGCGTCCACCTCGCCCGGCTCCACCAGGTAGCCGCGGATCTTCACGCTGTGGTCGCGCCGGCCGAGCAGCCGCAGCACGCCCTCGTCGATCACCCCGACGTCGCTGGTGCGGTAGGTGCGCGTGCCGTCCTCGTTCTGGGCGAACGACGTCGCCGTGTTCTCCGGGTCGTTCCAGTAGCCCGAGGCGAGGTAGGCCGTGGTCACTGTCAGCACGCCGGGGGAGCCGTCCGGCTGCGCGGAGCCGTCGTCGCCGAGCAGTCGCAGCACGGTGTCGCCGACCGGTCGCCCGACCGGCAGCGGCCCGGCCAGCGGCGGGTGGTCGGCCGGCACCGCGTACTCGGCGATCAGACCGGTCTCGGAGGAGCCGTACCGGTTGCGCACCACGCAGGTCGGCGGCAGCAGCGCCCGCGCCGCCTCGACGTCACGCCCGTGCGCTGCCTCGCCGGCGATGGTCAGCGAACGCAGCCCGGACAGCAGCGTGGGATCGGGGCGGGTGCCGATGAAGGCCCGCAGAATGGCCGGGCTGGAGTGCATCACGGTCGCCCCGACCCGGTGCAGCCAGGACGGCAGGCCGGCGATCCCCGAGCCGCGGACGTCGTACAGCTCCATCCGCGAGCCGACCATCAGCCCGGCCACGGTCACCATCAGCCCGGCATGGAAGGCCAGTGGCAGCGTGTGCGCCACCACGTCGTCCGCGCCGTAGCAGCCGGTGTCGATCGAGTTGGTCCAGGCGTCGCGGACCAGCATCCGGTGATCGTTGATCACCACCTTGGGCCGGCCGGTCGAACCCGAGGTGAACGCCAGCGCAGCCGGCGCCGAGGGGTCAGGCACCTGTGCCCACAGCTCCTCGACCTCCACCGGACCGCCGGCGGGCAGGAGGATCTGTTCGGCGATCTGGGTGGCGACCTCCGCCGTGTCGGGGTGCACCACTGCGGCGGTGGCCCCCGAGCGCTCCAGGAACACCTTGCAGCCGGGCCGCGGGGGTGCGCGGGTCGAGCACCACCACCGGGTGGCCCGAGGCGAGGATGCCCAGCAGGGCGGAGACGGCACCCGGCTCGTGCGGGTGCAGCAGGGCCACAGGTGCCCCCGCGGGAACGGCGGCGCGCACCGCGCGCAGCACCGCGACCGCCTCTGCGGCCAGCTCGGCGTAGCTCAGGGCGCGGTGTGCGTCGGCCACCGCGACGGCGTCCGGCTGGGCCAGGAGGACGTCGCGGAAGCGGGGGACGACGCCGGCCTGGGCGTCGTCGAGAGCGATCTGGCGGACAGGCCTACCGGCGCTCCGCGCCGCCGTCTCGGCGGCGATCTCCGAACTCATCTGTCGAACCCCCGGGTCCAGGAAGGCACCGACGTTATCTCAGGTGGGCGCCGAAGAAGGCCTCGATCCGGGCCCACGCGTGCTCGGCCGCAGGCGGGTAGGGGCCCGCATGGCTCAGCCGGAGCAACGGCTGCATCAGTGCCGGCCCGTTCGGCGCCTCGTTCAGGAAGGAGTGCCCGGCCCGCGGGTACTCGAGTACGTCGTGAGCCACGCCGGCCGGTGTGAGCAGCGCCTGGAGCCGTGAGGCCATACCGCGGACGGCGGCGTCCCGGCCGCCGTAGCTCGCCACGATCGGGCACGCGCCGTCCACGGCGGCCTCCAGGTCCTTGGGCGGAACGCCGTAGTTCACCGACGCGACGTCGAACCCCCGGGAGGCGGCCAGCAGGGCGAACCCGCCGCCCAGGCAGAACCCGATCACGCCCACCCCGCCGGTGCAGCGGTCGTCGGCGATCAGCCACTGCCTGGCCGCCTCGAGGTCGGCGAACGGACGACCCCGGCCGGCGAAGAACGCACGGAACGTGCTCAGCAGGCAGCGCCGTGCACCGCCGTCGCTGTACAGGTCCGGCACCAGGGCGAGGTAGCCCATCGAGGCCAGCCGGTCGGCGTGCCGGCGCATCTCGGCGTCCAGCCCGAAGGCCTCGAAGACCACCACCACGCCCGGCCATGGTCCCGGGTGGAGTCCAGCGTCGGGTACGGCGAGATAGCCCCGCAGAGTGGCCGAGCGGCCGGGCACCGCGATCGAGGTCAGGTCGACCTCGCTCAGGTCGGCGTCGGTCACCGGGTGACCACCTCGACGTCGGTGCGGGCGCCGGTGCGCAGGCTGTCCAGCACGGCCAGGGCCACCGCCAGCGAGGCCACGCCGTCCTCACCGCTGACCAGCACCTCGCCCTCGCCACGCACCGCGGCGGCGAACGCCCGCATCGTCGTCAGGTACAGGTCGTCGCGGGGCCCGACGTCCAGCGCGGTGGCCTGCTTGCCCCGCCACAGGGTCAGCGAGCCCACCGGGTCGCCGGTGTTGCAGTCCTCGCCGCTCAGCGCGCCGTCGGTGCCCAGGATGTGCAGGCCGGTCGGCAGGTGGGGGTTGTTGTAGGCGTCGTGCGTCTGCACCAGCACCGGTGCCGTCGCGCCCGAGGGGTCGGCCCAGGCGGCGGTGGTCATCACGGCGTCGACCGGACCGGCGGGGTCGTTGTCCTGGTGCGCCGCGGTGGCGGTCACCGACAGCGCCTGGGTGCCCAGGATCGCGGTCACCGCCGCCGCGTCGTGCACGGTGATGTCGAGGACGGCGCCGCCTCCTTCAGGGTCCTGGACCCGCCAGCCGACCAGGTGCGGCGGCAGCTGGACGGCGTGGTGCACCCGGATCGCTCGCACCTGCCCGATCGTCCCGGCGGCCACCACCTGCCGGGCCAGCCGATGCACGGGGGAGGCCGGCAGGTGGTGGTTGGTCGCCATCACCACCCCGGCGGCCCGGCAGGCGGCCACCATGGCGCGGGCGTCGTCCAGGGTCAGGGCCAGCGGCTTCTCGGCCAGCACGTGCTTGCCCGCGACAGCCGCCGCCTCGACCTGCGCCCGGTGGGCGGCGTTGACCGAGGAGACGTACACGGCATCGACGTCGTCCCGCCCGACAGCCGCAGCCAGGTCGGTGGTGGACTCGGCGATCCCGTGCTCCCGGGCATAGCGCGCCGCATGGCCGGCGTCACCCGAGCGGACGACGACGGCCTCGCCGCCGGCCGCGCGAATCGCAGGCAGCACCCGGGACGCGGCGATGTCGCTGGCGCCGATCAGGGCCCAGCGCAGGGAGGAGGGGTCTGTGGCAGCCATGCACACGAGTGAACCACCCCTGCAGTCTGGGCAGAGGCACCTGCGGAGTGCTTGTATCGGGGCCGTGACGGGCCCCTACGACGTCGTGGTGATCGGCTCGGGCATGGGTGGCTCGACCTGTGCCTGGGCCCTGTCGCGGCGTGGCGCCAGGGTGCTGGTGCTCGAGCGCGGCGAGCGGCTGCCGCGGGAGCCGGAGAACACCTCCCCGCGCGAGGTCTTCCTGAAGCCGCCGCTACAAGCCGGCCGAGACCTGGCGGGACGGCGCGGGCAACGCCTTCGCGCCGGGGGTGCACTACGTGGTCGGCGGCAACACCAAGGTCTACGGGGCCAGCCTGCCCCGGTTCCGCGAGCGTGACTTCGAGGCGGTCGAGCACCTCGACGGCACCTCGCCCGCCTGGCCGTTCGGCTACCAGGACCTGGAGCAGTACTACGTCGAGGCGGAGGCGCTCTACCGCGTGCACGGCAGCACCGGCGAGGACCCGACCGAGCCGTGGCGCAGCGCGCCCGTACCCGTACCCGGCGATGCCGCACGAGCCGTACATCGCCGAGCTGGCCGAGCGGTTGCGGGCCCGCGGCGTGCACCCGGTGCGCAATGCGATGGGGGTCGACCTGCGCGACGGTGGGGCAGTGCATCCGCTGCGCCACCTGCGACGGCTTCCCGTGTCGGCTGGGCGCCAAGAGCGACGCGGAGACCTGTGCCCTCGACCCGGCCATCGCCACCGGGTCGGTCGATCTGGTCACCGGGGCCCGGGTACGGCGGATCGTGCCCGCCGGGCACGGCCGGCGGGTCGATCACCTGCTCGTGGAGACGGCGGACGGCGAGCGCACGATCCGTGGCGACCGTTACGTGCTCGCGGCCGGGGCGGTGAACTCGGCGGCGCTGCTGCTGGCCTCCGCGGACGACGAGCACCCGGGCGGGCTGGCCAACTCCTCCGAGCCTGGTCGGGCGCAACTTCATGATGCACAACAACGCCCACATCGCAGCGGTCGACCTGAACCGGCGCCAACGACGTCACGTTCGCCAAGACCCTGTCGGTGAACGACTGGTACCACGACGGCGGTGACGGCTACCGCTCGGCACGTGCAGACTGATCGGCAAGGTGCAGGGCGTGATGATGAAGAGCTGGGCGACCCGGGTGCCCCTGCGCCTGCTCGACGCCCTGGCCACGCGCAGCGTGGAGTGGCTGGTGATGACCGAGGACCTGCCGCACCCGGAGAACCGGGTCACTCTCGGCGCCGACGGCACCATCACCACCACCCGCACGGCGCGCAACACCGAGCCGCACCGCCGGCTACACCGTCGGGCCACGGCGGCTGCTGCGCAGCGTCGGCTACGACGCGGTGTTCACCCAGTGGTTCGACATCAGCATGAACAGTCACCAGTGCGGCACGGTGGTGGCGGGCACCGACCCGGCGACCAGCGTGCTCGACCCGTGGTGCCGCAGGCGCACGACCTGGACAACCTGTGGGTCGTCGACGGCGGCTTCTTCCCCTCCTCGGCGGCGATGAACCCGGCGCTGACCATCGCGGCGCAGGCCCTGCGCGTCGGTGGCCGAGTCAGAGCTGGGTCGCTGAACCGGCCCAGCACCGTTCGACGGCGCGGAGCACCTCGCCGCACACGTGCGTGCCGTCGAGCCCGTCGGTGATCTGGATCAGGGTGGCCACCCGGTCGTAGACCTCCATCCGCCGGGCATGGATCTCCGCCAGGTCGGGACGGCGCAGCATCGGACGCGAAGGATCGTCGCCGCACCGCGCGAGGGTGTGCTCGAGAGTGACCTTGAGGTGGACGGTCATCGGGTGCGCCCGCAGCAGCTGCTGGGTGCCCGGGTGCATCACCGCGCCGCCCCCGAGCGCCAGCACGCCGTCCTGCTCGCCGAGGAGTCGCCCGATCACCTCGTGCTCGATCTCGCGGAAGGCGGCCTCGCCGTCGTCCGCGAAGATCTGCTGGATCGACCGGCCCTGCTCGGCGACGATCACGTGGTCTGCGTCGGTGAACGCAACCCCGAGCCGCCGCGCGACACAGCGACCGACCGTCGTCTTGCCGGCGCCCATGAAACCGAAGAGCACCAGCGCCGGCCCACCGGGCCGACCGACCTGGACCGGGGCGACCTCGCCCTGCGCTGGCGCGATGCCGGTTCCGCCGAGTTCGCCGCTCACGGCGTCAGTGTGGCAGCGCCTGCCCTCCCGAGGGCAAAGTAAACCTTTACAGCACATCTCCGGGTGGAGGGGTACGTGGCTTGGTGCTGGTCAGAAGCGTATGGACGTTTCGAGCGGGTAAACCCGCACATCACAGCACCATAACGGTCCCTTGACACGACCCGATGCGCAGGAGAAAGGTGCACTCTGATCGAGTAAGACGTTTGCAGTGAAGCCCGTCTCAGGGCCTCGCGCAGACGCCCCGGAGAGACTTCGGGGGCATCAAGTACCCACTAGGTCGAAGGAGCCATCGATGCGAGGGCCAACCCTCATCAAGACGTTCACCGCGGTGGGTGCAGCCGCGCTGTTGACCACGGGCTGTCTGAGCTCCGGCTCCGACACCGCGTCCACGGGCGCAGCAGCCCCTTCCGGCTCGGTCTCGGGATCGAAGGTCACGATCTGGACCAGCGTCGACAAGCCCGTCATGGACGGGATGAAGGCCGTGACGGACGCCAAGGCCGAAGAGCTGGGCATGACCGTCGAGTGGTCGAAGGTCGACAACATCAACCAGCTGATCATGACCAAGATCCAGGCCAACGACACCCCGGACATCGCGCTCATCCCGCAGCCCGGCGTTGTCGCCGACATCGTCACTCGCGGCAAGGCGACGCCGCTCGACGACGTCGTCGACATGGCGGCACTCAAGGCGAGCATGATCCCGGGCACGCTCGAGTCCGGCACCGTGAACGACAAGCTCTACGGCCTGCTGACGAGCGCGAACGCGAAGAGCTTCGTCTTCTACAACAAGAAGGCTTCGACGCCGCGGGCTACAAGGCCCCCACGACGATCGCCGAGCTCGACGCCCTGGCCGAGAAGATCAAGGCCGACAAGACCGCTACCGCTCCCTGGTGCCTGGGCATCGGCTCCGAAACCGCCACCGGATGGCCGGCCACCGACTGGTTCGAAGACCTGATCATGCGCTACGGCGGGGTCGACGGCTACAACAAGTGGGTCACGCACGAGACCAAGTTCGACTCGCCGCTGGTGCGCCAGGCAGCCGCGAGTTCGAGAACGATCGCCTTCACCGAGGGCAACGTCGTCGGTGGTCGCAAGTCGATCGCGAGCAATCCACTTCGGCAGCGCAGCGAACCCGATGTTCGACGCCAAGCCCGGCTGCTGATGTACAAGCAGGGTTCGCTTCATCACCGGTTCTTCCCGGACGCGGTCAAGGCGACCTGGACAACCAGGTGGGTGTCTTCGGCTTCCCGCCGGCGACCGCGGGCGGCGAGAACCCCGTGCTCGGTGGCGGCGACCTGGCTGTTCTGCTCAAGCGACAGCGCGGGTGCCCGTGCCGCGATGAAGATGCTGGCCGACCCGAGCATCGGCGACCAGGCTGCCGCCCGACGCACTTCCTCTCCCCGCACAAGACCTTCGACGTCACCAAGCTCTACAAGGGCAAGATCGCCCAGGACGTCGCGAACGATCGCGTACGGATCGTCGACCTTCCTGTTCGACGGGTCCGACCAGATGCCCGGTGCCGTCGGTGCCGGCTACCTTCTGGAAGGAGATGACCTCCTGGATCAGTGGCCAGCAGGACCTCGACACCACGCTGAAGAACATCGACGCCAGCTGGCCCGCCAGCTGACGTCATGAGTACCACGGCCGGGGTGCACGACTTCCCGTCGTGCACCCCGGCGGCACTCTGTGGCACCGATCGACGTCGATGGTAAGCAAGGGGCCGACGATCCTCGCCGCACCTGAGCTGATCTGACCCCTTGGTCGACTTGGCCGTTGCGGCGGCCGCAAGGAGGTGGTGCTCGTGATCAAGTTGATCAATACGATCCTGACCGTGGTGGCCGGCATCGGCGGCGCGCTGGTCCTCTACTGGGTGCTCAACAAGCTCGCCGAGCTGCTCCCCGGCCGGTGGGAGGAGCGGATCAAGCCGTACGCTCTACATCCTGCCCGCGGTACGCGGCGATCCGCCTCTATCGTGCTCTACCCGGCCGTCCAGACAGTCATCTACAGCTTCGCGAACCGACGACGGCACCGAGTGGGTGGGCTCGCAGAACTACCAGGACCTGCTCTCGGCTCCGAACGGGTTCCGGCAGACCATCTTCAACACGCTGCTGTGGATCATCGTGGTCGCCGATCGCTGCGGTGCTGCTCGGCCTGCTCGTCGCGACCCTCGCCGACCGGCTCGAGCCCGGGCAGTGAGAAGATCAGCCAAGACGATCATCTTCTTGCCGATGGCCATCAGCGCCATCGGTGCCGCCACGGTGTGGAACTTCGTCTACGAGACCGGCCCCGAGGGCCAGCCCCAGATCGGCCTGCTGAACGCCATCGTCACCGCCTTCGGTGGCTGAGCCGATCGCCGTGGCTGGAGCAGAGACGCTCCACTTCAACAGCTTCCTGCTGATGGTCATGCTGCTCTGGGCTCCAGGTCGGCTTCTCGATGGTGCTGCTGTCCGCGGCGGTCAAGGGCGTGCCCGATCGACACCCTCGAGGCGGCGCGCGATCGACGGTGCCAACGAGCTGGCAGATCTTCGTCGAGGTGGTCGTCCCCCAGATCAAGGGCACCATCATCACCGTCTTCGTCACCGTGCTGATCGGCGTGATGAAGATCTTCGACATCGTCTACGTGATGACCAACGGCGACTTCAACACCAACGTCGTCGGCGACGAGTTCTACAACCAGCTGTCAGCACGTACTTCGACAACGGGTACCGCGTCGGCGATCGTCGTGCATGCTGATGATCGCGGTCATCCCGTCATGGTCTACCAGGTGCGCCACTTCCAGGCCGAGGAGGCGAACCGATGACCAGCACCGTCCAGCCGGCACCTCCGGCTGCCGTCAAGGCAAGCGAAGCGCCTCGCCGCAGAGCGTCTGTGGAGGCCGGCCGCGCGCACTGGTCGGTCAAGCTCGCCGCCTCCTGATCTGCTGTGCTTCTGGCCTGGTTCCGGCCCGTGCTGGCGACGCTCATCACCTCGTTCCGCACGCGAGGGCGCGGCGAACACCACCGGCTGGTGGACGGTGCTCAATCCGGCGCGCTGGGGCGAGTTCACCGTCTCGAACTACACGAGGACGCTGATCGGCAACGCGGAGCTGGGCGACGCGCTCATCAACAGCTTCGCGATCGCGCTGCCCGCGACGTTCATCCCGATCCTGATCGCCGCGTTCGCTGCCTACGCGTTCACCTTCATGCGAGTTCCCGGGTCGGGACTTGCTGTTCCTGGTCATCGTCAGCCTGCTGGTCGTGCCGAACTACGTCGCCGTTCGTGCCGCTGCTGAAGCTCTACGGCAGGCTCGGCATGAACGGGCAGTTCCCCGCCGTGTGGCTGCTCCACATCGGGTTCGGCATGTCGCTGGCGATCTACATCCTGCGCAACTACATGTCCACCCTGCCGCGGACGGTGATCGAGTCGGCGAAGATCGACGGCGCCAGCCACTACCAGACCTTCTTCCGGCTGATCCTGCCGATGTCGACGCCGGCGCTGGCCTCGTTCGCGATCTTCCAGTTCCTGTGGGTCTGGAACGACCTGCTGGTCGCGCTGGTGTTCATCGGCCCAGGTGACAATGCGCCGATGACCGTGGCGGTGCGGAACAACCTGATCGGACAGCACGGGCAGCGGCTGGAACCTGGTCACCGCCGGCGGCATCCTGACGATGATCGTGCCGATCATCGTGTTCCTCGCCCTGCAGCGGTACTTCGTCCGGGGCCTGACCGCCGGTGCGGTCAAGGGCTGATCAGATCGTGCAGTCACTGCGCCCTGCCGCCGCTATCGGCGGCAGGGCGCAGTGCCCTTGACACCGAATGAGTAGGCTCGCGTCATGAGATCGGTCTTCGGGCGGCCGGAGAACGAGTTCCGGTCCCGCCACACCGGCCCCCGCTGGGGTTTGCGGAGCCTCGGCTTCCTGCTGCTGGCGATGGTGGCTGCGCTGACCGGCCAGGCGCTCGGCGGCCATACCGTCGGCACCCTGGGATCCTTGATCTTCGGTCTGATCGGTGCCGGCTACTGCAGCTATCGGGGGATCCGCAGGCTGCAGTCCGATGGACTGCTGTCCATGCCCTATCGGGACGAGGACTCCGAGCGCCCGAGCTGACCCGAGCCCTTCAGCCGGTTCAGCCAGGTTCCATCGGGTCAGTCGGGGAAGGGCCACGCGCCGTCCGCGGTGTTCCAGTCATAGGACTGCTCGCGCCCGGCCAGCCTCCATCGGGCCGGAGTCACGCTCGTCGTCCAGTCCAGTGGTTCGGCCAGGGGCTGCGGCTGAGCGGCCAGGGTGAAGGCGTCGCGCAGCGCTGAAGCCACCGCGGGGGTGCGCGAGGCAGGGTCGATCGAGACGAAAGCGGGAGTTCCGCTGGCGGCCAGCAGGTGCAGCCACTGCACGCTCTGCCGCCAGGGCAGACCGGCGGTGATCGGAGCGACATCGGCGTCCACCGCGTAGAGCGCGCCGTGCTGGGCGGCCCGGAAGGCCAAGGTGTTCACCACCATCCGGCGGGTCCGGTTCCAGGTGAACCCCGAGGCGTCGTCACCGATCCGCTGCAGCTCCACGTGGCCGGCCGCGAGGTGGCCGAACGTGTTGCACCCGATCACCAGCGCCTCTCCGCTGGCCTCGGCGATCAGCTGGTAGAGGTCGGTGATCACCTCGGCCGTGGTGCGCGAGCGGTCGGCGAAGGCCCATCCGTCGTCGGTGATCGCGGCGCCCATGTGTATGCCCCACCGGCCGAGCAGGTCCCACACGGTGAAGTCGTGCTTGATCATCGAGTAGCCCCAGCCGGTGATCCGGGCCAGCTGCTCACGGATGCTCCTCGCCACCTCAGGGATCGTGGGGTCGAGCGCGCCGCCGCCGCGGGCGAGGCGCCAGCGGTCGCGGTGCTCGGGGAGCGGGGTCAACGGCCGGTACCAGAGCCCGGGCCGGACCCCGTTGGCCCGCAGGCGCTCCGCCAGATCGCCCATGTGCCCGTAGCGGTTGTTGCCGATCCACGGGCCGTGCCCGAGCCCGCCGCTCGACCAGCCGTCGTCGATCATGCAGTACGGCCGGTTGGCGGGATCGGGGGAGTTGGCCGCGACGAAGTCGGCCAGACCGAGGATCACCCGCCGGTCGGCCCGGCCGAGGGCGAAGTGCCAGTCGTTGGCGCCGTAGACCGGGTGGTCGGGCAGCCGCGGGTGCGGGCTCATCGCGCGGCAGAGCCGCTGCTGCACGGCGAACGCGCTCTCGCCGTCCGCGCCCTGGACCGTCACCACGTCGGCCAGGTGCAGGGTGCGCTCGCCGAGCCTGATCGGTGAGCCGCCGTTGCGCACGTCCGCCCACAGCGAGATGCCGGCCCGGTCTGCGGTCCAGAAGCACAGGGCGCCGGGGTTCACGGCCACGCCGTAGCCGGCGGCCCGAGTGCCGTCGTCGGTCAGGAAGGACCAGGGCATCACCCGCTCCGCCTGCTCGGGGAACCAGCCGAGGTCGCCGTAGGAGCGCTCCCAGGCGTCGCTCAGGTAGCGGACGCCGCCGCCCAGATCGCCGTGCCAGCGCAGCATGACCCGGCTCACCGGTGCGGTTCCGCTCAGGGTGAGCCGCAGCGCGCCGTCCACGGGGGTGGCCTCCAGGGCCAGCCGGTCGTCGTCCAGCGGCACCGGGGTGTCACCCTCGAAGGCGGCGACCAGGTCCGGCGTCCGCAGGATGTCCACCTCGCGAGATTAGCCGGGGCCGGCGGGTCATCCCGGCGTCGGCGCCTCGGCGTGGGCGATGTGGCCGAGCTCGCGCCAGATGGCGGCCAGGATCAGCGCCGAGCCGACGAAGCCGAACCAGAACGGCCCGGTGATCCCCCATTGGCGGGCGATCAGGCCACCGATCGCGCCGCCGACCACCATGCCGCCGATCACCCCGATCATGTAGACGCTGCCCACCCGACCCTGGAAGTCGGCCGGCACGGCGCGCTGGCGCACCGCGGTCGAGGTGGTGCCCCAGATGAACGCGTGGGCGCCGAACACGAACATGACGGCCAGCGCCACCGCGGGGGTGGTGGTCAGGGCGAGGGCGAGATGGGTGAGGGTCTCGATCACCAGGCCACCGCGCATGATGTTCGCCAGGCTCACCCGGCGTTCCAGCCAGCCGTAGCCGGCGGTGCCCACGAGCCCACCGAGCGCGGAGGCTGTGGTCAGCAGACCGAAGCCCACCTCGCCCATCTGCAGTCGGTTGAGGGCGTAGAGGACCAGCACCGACCAGGCAGCCCCGAAGGTGATGTTGAAGGTGACGATGGTCAGCGCCAGGGTGCGCACGGCGCGGTGCCGCCACAGCCAGCGCAGGCCTTCGCCGATCTCCTGGCGCACCTGGGTCTTGCGGTGTTCGACGCCGGGCGGGGGAAGCCGGAGCCGTGCGATCAGGACGGCGCCGAGCGTCACGCAGCCGGCCTGGACCGCGAACGGCGTCGCCATCCCGGCGGCGAACAGGAACGCCCCGATCGGGGGCCCCGCCAACTGGTTGGCCGTGATGTAGCCCGACAGCAGGCGGGCATTGGCGATGCCGAGGTCCTGCGGTGCGACGATCATCGGGGTGAGGGTGTGCGCGGTGACGTCCTCGAAGGTCTCGGCCAGGCCGAGGGCGAACATCGCGGCGAGAGTGAGCCCGATGCTCACCCGCCCGGTCACGATGGTCAGGGTCAGCACAGCCAGGACGGCGACCCGGGCCAGGTTGGCGGCGATCATGATCCGGCGCCGGTCGAGCCGGTCGGCGATCACCCCGGCGTACAGGCCGGTGAGCAGCCAGGGGAGCTGCTGGAGCAGGCCGGCCATGGCGACCAGGAGCGGGTCGTGGGTCTGGGCGGCGATCAGCAGCGGGCCGGCGGCCAGGGCGATCCCGTCACCGACGTTGGTGGTCCAGGCCGCGGCGAGCAGCCACCGGAAGTCCCTGCCGAGCCGATGCGGGGCGATCACCTCGGCGAGTCTGGACACGACTGCCGAGGCTACCCGGGCGGCGACGTCGCGTCGTCCGCGTTTCTCGGCGGCCCAGGCGGGTCACCGGCGGCGGCGGACTCCACGATCGCCACACCTCTGCGCTGCGCTGCCGCGGCCAGACGAGCATCGAACGTGGCGATCTGCGCTGCGTGGTGTTCAGCGGTCAGCAGGACGGCGCAGTCAGGCAGTTTCAGCCCGGTAGCCACCCTCAGGTGAGCGAGCGCCTCGGCGGCGCCCTGGGGGAGTGGGAGCTCGGCGATGCCCAGGCGAGCGAGGGCGTTCACGGCCCTGGCGGCCTCGATCGGGCCGCTTCGTGCGGGGCCGACCAGCAGTTCGGCCACCGTGATCACGCTGGCGGCCCACTCCTGGTCGGCATGAACCTGAAGGATCTCTCCTGCCTGCTCGTGATGGAGGTCGGCCGAGGCGAAGTAGGCCACGAGCACATTCGCGTCCAGCACGATCACGCGGGCCAGTCCTCACGGAGTTGCTCGAGGTACCCCTGCGGGTAGCAGGCGGAGAGCGACCCGTGGAGTTGGAGGATGGCTTCCAGCCGGGCCTCCACGACGGACCGCTGTTCCTCGACGACGTGTTGACGGCCGGCCTGAACCAGTCTCAGCAGTAGTCGCGTGCGGGACCCTGCTTCCTCGGGCCAGCGGGCGGCGGCGATGTCGAGCGCGGCAGCGACGTCGTCCGTCTCAGTGATCATGTGGCGCGGTCGCGCGGTGGGCACGATGAAGTGTAACACCAAGCTCGTCGGTGTTGCACCGCCGCGGTCAGGGGTGCGTGGCCAGTAGGCTGACCGGGTGTCCAAAGTCCTCACCAGCCTGCCCAAGGGCGAACGTGTCGGCATCGCCTTCTCGGGCGGTCTCGACACCTCCGTCGCCGTCGCCTGGATGCGCGAGCACGGTGCCATTCCCTGCACCTACAGTGCCGACCTCGGTCAGTACGACGAGGACGACATGTCCACGCTGCCCGACCGGGCGAAGGAGTACGGCGCCGAGATCGCGCGCCTGGTCGACTGCCGCGAGGCGTTGGTGGAGGAAGGGCTGGCCGCGCTGACCTGCGGCGCCTTCCACATCCGCTCGGCGGGCAAGGCCTACTTCAACACCACTCCGCTCGGCCGCGCGGTCACCGGCACTCTGCTGGTGCGGGCCATGCGCGAGGACGACGTCGACATCTGGGGCGACGGGTCCACCTTCAAGGGCAACGACATCGAACGGTTCTACCGCTACGGGTTGTTGGCCAACCCCGGCCTGCGGATCTACAAGCCGTGGCTGGACGCCGACTTCGTCACCGAGCTCGGCGGGCGGACGGAGATGTCCACCTGGCTGGCCGCGCGTGACCTGCCCTACCGCGCCTCGGTGGAGAAGGCCTACTCCACGGACGCCAACATCTGGGGTGCCACGCACGAGGCCAAGCGCCTGGAGCACCTGGACGCCTCGATGGAGATCGTCGAGCCGATCATGGGTGTGAAGTTCTGGGATCCGGCGGTCGAGATCCTCACCGAGGACGTCACGCTCGAGTTCGTGCAGGGGCGGCCGGTGTCGATCAACGGCCGGCAGTTCGCCTCCGACGTCGACCTGGTGCACGAGGCCAACGTGATCGGCGGCCGGCACGGGCTGGGTATGTCCGACCAGATCGAGAACCGGATCATCGAGGCCAAGAGCCGGGGCATCTACGAGGCGCCGGGGATGGCGCTGCTGTTCATCGCCTACGAGCGGCTGCTGAACGCCGTCCACAACGAGGACACGATCGCCAACTACTACGCCGAGGGGCGCCGGCTGGGCCGGTTGCTCTACGAGGGGCGCTGGCTCGACCCGCAGGCGTTGATGCTGCGCGAGTCGCTGCAGCGCTGGGTCGGCTCGGCGGTGACCGGGTCGGTGACCCTGCGCCTGCGCCGGGGTGAGGACTACACGGTGGTCGACACCCGCGGCCCGGCGCTGAGCTACCACCCGGACCGGCTCTCGATGGAGCGCACCGAGGACGCCGCGTTCGGCCCGCTGGACCGGATCGGCCAGCTGACCATGCGCAACCTCGACATCGCCGACTCGCGGGCCAAGCTCGAGATGTACGCCGCGCAGGGTCAACTGGGTGGGCACGCCGCGCTGATCGGGGAGATCGAGGCCGGCGGGGCCGACGAGATCGCGGAGCTGGGCCGCGACGTGGAGGACCAGCCGGACGACGTGCTGGTCGACCAGGCCTCCTTCGACTTCGGCGCCGACTGACCCGACGTCCGCAGAGCATGGGCGGAGGTCGAACCGGGTGCTGACGGCTGATCGGGCGTGGGACGGCGCGGCTCGGGTCGCGGGAGGGCTGGCCGCACGCGGCGTGCGTCGCCGGGTGATCGGGCGGTCTTCGTCGCCACGCCGTCCGAGGACCTGGTCGTCGGGGTGCTCGGCGCGGCGGCGGGCGGCGTCGTCCCTGTGGTGCTCAATCCGAACCTGCTGCTGCATGAACGCGACGCATTGACCCACGACGCCGATCCGGTGCTGGTTCTCGGCGATGGTGAGCTGGCCGGGCTGCTCGAGTCGAAACCGGCGGCCATCGCCGAGGTCCCTCTGGTGCGCCCGATGCACTACACGTCGGGGACCTCGGGCCGGCCGAAGGGGGTGTTCGGCGGGGTGCTGGAGATCGACGCAGCCCGAGCGGCGGTGGCCGACGAGCGCGAGGTGTGGCAGTTCGGGCCGGACGACGCGTACGTGGCGGCCGGGCCGCTCTACCACTCGGCGCCGCTGCGGTTCGCGATCGGCACCCTTCTGGCGGGTGGCACCGTGCGGGTGCTGCCCCGGTGGTCGGCGGAGGCCTTCGCCGTCTCGCTCGCGGAGGGAGCGACGACGACGTTCATCGCCCCGACACCCCTGCAGCGGCTGCTGAACGCGGTGGGGGACGGTTCGATCTCGTTGGACCCGAGCGGATTCCGGCTCCTCGCGCACGCCGGGGCGCCCTGCCCGCATCCGGTCAAGGAGCGGGCGATCGAGGTGTTCCCCGCCGGGTCGGTGTGGGAGTTCTACGGCTCGACCGAGGGACAGTTCACCGCCTGCCCGAGCGCGGACTGGCAGGCGCGGCCGGGGACGGTCGGCCGGGCCCGGCCGGGCCGGGAGATCAGGGTGGACGACGCCGACGTGATCTGGTGCCGACCGCCCGAGCATGCGCGATTCACTTACTGGCGCAACCAGTCCGCGACGGACGCGGCGTGGGACGGCGAGTGGTTCACCGTCGGCGACCTCGGCTACACCGACGACGACGGATACCTGTGGATCGAGTCCCGCCGGGAAGATCTGATCATCACAGGCGGAGTGAACGTCTATCCGGTGGAGGTCGAGCAGGCCTTGTCCCGGTTGCCGGGCCTGCGGGAGCTGGCGGTGTTCGGCGTCCCGGATACCGAGTGGGGGCAGCGGGTCTGCGCTGCAGCGGTGGGTGCGATCGAGCCCGGTGACGTGCACGCGTTCGCCGAGCGGGTGCTGTCCGGCTACAAGCGGCCGAAGTCGGTGTACGTGGTGGACGAACTGCCCGTCTCCGCCAATGGCAAGGTCCTGCGCCGCCGTCTCACCGAGCTCTTCACCCCCTGAGCCCGCCCCGGCTCAGCGGGTTCGGCGGATGTGCAACTGCTTGCGTACCCGGGCCACCACCGTGCCGTCGTCGGTGACGACGTCCGTGGTGAACCAGCGGAGCACCTTCGTGCCGTCGTCCGCGGCCTCGCGCACCTCGTCGAGGACGTCGTCGGTGACGTCGAACCGCGCGGTGACGGCGGTTCTGGCGGGGCGGACGAACTCGATCTCGCCAGCCTTGTCCCAGACCACGTACCCCGGACCGAGGTTGTGCATCATCAGGAGCATCCAGAACGGGTCGGTCATCGCGAACAACGATCCGCCGAACTGCGTGCCGACATAGTTCGTGGTGAACGGTGTGCGCCGCAGCCGGACCCGGGCATGGCGGAAGTCATGGCTGATCTCCTGCACGTGAATCCCGGCGAAGAGCAGCGGAGGCCAGAGGTTCAGCAGCCGCCGAAGCCCGGGCCCGGTGGTGGCCAGCCCTTTGATCCGCCCCACCCGCTGCGTACTGCTCACCGGCCTCACGCTACCCAACCCGACCACGCTCGGTGCCGTCAGCCGGCCTCACCCGGCAGGGCAGGCATGGCTGCCAGGGTGAAGGCCGCGTCGGCCTGCGACCCATGGGTACCGAGGCCACGCAGCTTGACCGGCCCCGTGGTGTCCGCCGGAAGAGACCAGATCACCTGGACCTTCACGCTCTGGCGGGACCGGATGATCTCCAACGGTGCCACCACGGGGGCGAAGGGGCGACCGTCGACCACCAGGCGGAAGGAGCCCTCAGTCAGGTTGCCCTGATCCGTCCCTGAACAGCCGTTGCTCCCCTTGACCGACCCGGTGGTGATCACGCCGTCCACCACCAGCCATCGGGTCCCCGCGGCGGCGCGGTTGGAGACCGTCGCACCCCCGCGGTTGCGCAGTTCCTTCGGCAGGTCGAGGGTGACCGAGGCGGAGTCCGCGGTCAGGGTCCACGTCACCGGGCAGGTCGCCACATTCGACCCGGTGAAGCTCAGGGGTGCCGGCGGCTTCAGCGCGATCGGATACGGCATCGCCGGGACAGCTGCAGCCAGGACCGGAATCGTCACCGGGACGGTCTGCGTCGAGTAGCGCAACGCCAGCCGGTCGGGCGGCACGTCCCCCAGCAGCCTGAACCCGAACTCGCGCTCACTGGTGTCCTGCGCCTTCACCCACTGCGTGAAATCGCCGCTGCGGTTCACCCGTTCTGCGCTCACCGGGGTGCCCCCGCCCACCAGGGTCAGCCCATCGTCGGCGAAGCCCACCTGGTCGTTAGGGTCCTTGTTGGCCACCTGAAGGGTCACGTACAGGTACCGGGCGTCGGGGTCGCCGGCGGTCGCCCCGGTCTTGCCCCACTCGTCGAAGGCGAGATTCGTCAGCGTCGCCTTCATGATCGTGATGTGCAGATGCCCGTAGTCGCCTGATCCGTAGGGGCTGGTCAGGGCCCCGAGTGCGACCGGGCTCGCGCCGGCGACCACCGTGGCGCTCGCGGACTCGGCGGTGGGTTCAGTCGCGGTGTCGGTGCTGGTGGGATTGGAGGCGACCACGGCCACGGGGCTCTGGTTGCTGCTCAGGCCCACCGACCCGGGCACCAGATCCTTGGACGCGCCGCCGCAGGCCGTGAGCAGCAGCCCGGTGAGCAGCACTGCGCCGCTTCGGGCCAGGTGCGGTGCCGCATGCGGCGCTCGGTCGGATCGACTCCATGTCATGGCCATCTCCTGTCGTTCGGACACCCTGGGTGGTGTCGGCACCAATGAGTCGTGCCGTCGACCGGGAATGTTCCCGGACGGTGCGCCCTTTCTGCCGCGGCGTCGCGCATCAGGACGTGACCTCGAAATCGAACTCCACGGTGGCGGCCCGCCCCTCGGCGTCACTGATCAGCAGGTTCACCCGACCTCGGCCCGCACGGCTGGCGGTCACCACGAGTGGATTGCCGTCGTGGATCTGGCCGTCGGGAGTGATCCATCGGAAAGCAGCGCCATCGCTGACCGCCGCTTGGAAGGTGACCTGTTGTCCCACCGAGGCGGTGGCGGGCCCGAACACTGCTCCGCGCGCCGCCCCGATCTGCCGCTCCACGCGGACCTGCCCGTTCGCGAGCGCGGTCACCGTCGTGCCGTCCCGTCCGTCGAGCGCCCACCAGGCCGCGGAGGCGAGCGTGGCACCGATCAGGAGGGACGCCGCGGCGACCAGTCTGGGCCGGGTCCGAGTCCGGGTGGCTGTCTGGGGTGCGGCCCTCGGGGGTGTCGTCGTCGCCGTCGGCGTATGAGGATCGGACTCGGCCAGCGCCTCGTACCACTCGGCGATGGTTGCGAACCTCGTTCGCGGATCGGCCGCCAGGCCCCGTTGGAGGGCCTGGGTTGTCGTTGCGGCAACGCCCGATGCGCTCAGTGCGTCCTGCCGCTGGACCGGGTCGTCCGGGGGAGCGGTCCCGGTCAGTAGCCAGAACACCACTGCCGACGCTCCGAAGATGTCAGCGCGCGGGTCCACCAGGGTCGGCCCCGTGCGCTGCTCAGGTGAGCTGAACCCGTGCGTTCCGCCGCCGGCGGTGAGACCGGAGCCGGCCACCAGATCCTTGGCCAGGCCGAGGTCACCGAGCAGGAGCCGTTCGCCGGAGGCCAGGATCCCGGGTGTCGTCCGCGGCGGTCCACCGACCGAGGTGATCAAGAGGTTGTCGGGTGTCACGTCCCGGTGGACCAGCCCGGCCTGATGCGCCCGGCCGAGTGCCGTCGCCAGCGTTCGGGCCACGACCAGGACGTCGTCGGTGTCCGGCCGCCGCCCGGCCGCCCGGTACTCCGCCACCCGGCTGCGCAGATCAGCGCGGTCGGCGTACTCCAACACGATGAACGGCTGGGAGCGGTCGGTCTCGCCGATGTCGTGTACGGCGACCACGGAGGGATCCGACAGCCTGCGCAACAGCTGTGCCTCGGCGATGAATCGCTCGCGGACAGCGACGTCCAGAGCGTGGTTCTCCGCCAGGACCTTGATCGCGACGTCGGCCTCCAGTCGCTCGTCGACCGCCCGGTAGACGGTGGCGAACCCTCCGCTGCCGATCGGGGCGATCACCCGGTAGTGACCCAGCCTGGTCCCTGGAGCCTCAGCCACCGCGGGGTCCCTCGGCGACGGTCGCCGCGAGCAGGGCCCTGGCGCGGTTCAGCCGGGACTTCACGGTGTTCACCTTCAGATCGAGGTGTTCGGCGATCTCCTCGTAGGTCCGCTGCTCGACATCGCGCAGCACGAGGACCGAGCGGTAGTGCTCGGGCAGGGTGGCGACAGCGGCGCGCAGGTCCATCCGCGTGGCGATCATCGAACTGATCCGGCGCGCCTCGGTGAGGTGCAGGTCGCCGTCCAGCGAGACGTTCTCCCGGCGCCGGCGCAGTTGATCGATCGCCGTGTTCCGCGCCAGCGAGTAGAGCCAGGTGGTGAAGGCCGATCCGCCCCGGAACCGGTGCACCGAGCGGGCCACGGCGATCAGCACGTCCTGATGGGCGTCGTCCGCCTGGTCGTCGTCGATGAGGATGCGTCGAATGGCCACCCGGTCCAAGCGATGCTGGTCGATCAGCCGCAGCAGGAGCTCCATGGCCGAGGACGAGCCGGAGGCCGCGTGCGCGGCCAGAGCGTCGAGCACTCCACCGCGCACGGTGGCGTCGGCGTCCTGGAACGAGCGCGCCAGCTCGTCGCCCGCGATGCGGTCTCCGGAGGCGGCCGCGTCGATCGCGCCCTGATCCATGGCGGACACCTTAGGGCCGTGTCCACGGTCGTCGCCGCCCGGCGTTCCCTGCGACGAACCAGCGCAGGCTCCGTGCTCAGCGTTGGATCTGCATCACGACGGCCTTGGGCTCGGTGAAGAACTCACGGCTGTAGTTGCCGCCCTCACGGCCGACGCCGGAGTCGCCCACGCCACCGAACGGGGTACGCAGGTCGCGGATGAAGAAGCAGTTCACCCACACCGTGCCGGCCCGCAGCTTCTCCGAGACCCGGTGCGCGCGAGACAGGTTCTCGGTGAAGAGCATGGCGTTGAGCCCGTACCGGGTGTCGTTGGCCAGGTGCACCACCTCGTCCTCGGTCTCGAAGCGGTTCACCACCACCACCGGCCCGAAGATCTCCTGGCAGTACTGCGACCCGGTCAGCGGCAGATCGACGATGATCGTCGGCTTGACCAGCCACGACCCGTCCTCGGCCAGCCCGCCGGTCAGGATCCGCCCGCCCTCGGCCTCCACCGAGTCGACGTAGCTCTTCACCTTGGTGAAGTGCTCCTGCGAGGCCAGACAGGAGAACTGGGTGTCGGGCTCGAACGGCGAGCCGATCACCAGCGACTCGGCCTTCGCCTGGAACCGGGTGAGGAACTCGTCGTAGATCGAGGAGTGCACGAACAGTCGCGACCCGGCCAGACACACCTGACCGGCATTGCGGAAGATCGCCTCGGAGGCCCAGAACACCGCGTTGTCCAGATCGGCGTCCTCGAAGACGATGTTCGCGCCCTTGCCGCCCAGCTCCAGGCTGACCGGGATCAGGTTCTGCGACGCCGAGGCCATGATGATCTTCCCGGTGCCGGACTCACCGGTGAAGGTGACCCGGTCGACCCGCGGGTCGCCGGTGATCGACGAGCCCGCCGGCACCCCGTAGCCGTGCAGCACGTTCAGCACGCCGGGCGGGAACCCGGCCTCGATCGCCAGCCGCCCGAGGATCGTCACCGAGGCGGGGTGTCCTCGGCCGGCTTGATGATGCAGGTGTTGCCCCACGCGATCGCCGGAGCGATCTTCCAGGTGGCCATCATCAGCGGGAAGTTCCACGGCGAGATCGCCGAGACCACGCCCGCCGGCGGGTAGACCGTGTAGGTGTGATGCCCCGAATCCATCGGCATCACCTCGCCCATGGCGTCGCGCTGGTGGTCGGCGAAGAACCGGAAGTTCCACACCGAGCGGGCCACGTCGTGCTTGGCCTGGACGAACGGCTTGCCCATGTCGGTCGAGTCGGCCCGGGCCAGTTCGTCGGCCCGCTCCTCCATCAGGTCGGCCAGTTTGTGGATCAGCGCCGCGCGAGCGGTCCGGCCCATCCGCGGCCACGGCCCGGAGTCGAACGCCCGCCGTGCAGCAGCAATGGCCAGGTCGGCGTCGGCGGCACCGCCCTCGGCGACCTCGCCCCAGCGCTCACGGGTCCACGGGTTGATCGTGTCGAACCGCTTGCCGTCGACCGACTCGACCTCGACCCCGTCGATGATGTGCCCGAAGAACTCCACGTCAGTTCATCCCCTCCTGGGCCGGCGAATCAGCCGGCGCCGACGAAACAGCCTCGGCCGCAGCCTTCTCGGCCAGAGTGACGCCGCCGGCCGACCAGTGCGTCTTCGGCACCTCGCGGACGACGACCCGCACGCTCGCGTCCGGCGCGCCGATCGAGTGCACCACCGCGGCGTGCACCTCGCTGAGCAGCGCGCGGATCTTCTCCGGGCTGCGCCCGGTGCGCCAGGGTGATCTCGACCAGCGGCATCAGGCACCGCCCCCGTCCGACTCCGGCCGCGGGTCCGCCGTTGAGGTAGACCGAGCCGAGATGGGTGAAGTGGCAGGCGATGCTGGCCCCGGGCGGGGCGAACACGGCGTCGGTCATGCCGCCGGTGAGCACGATCCAGCCGGCCTCCAGCCGCTTGCCCGCGCCGGCCCGAGGTCGTTCACGGCCAGCGCCAGCGCCTCGGCCGGGTTGCCCTGCACGGCGGCGCCGGTGGCCGAGTCGACGATCGCGCCGTCCACCTCGACCAGCACCGCCTCCATCGCCAGGTCCAGCCCGGCCGGCGGCAGCGCCACCGGGCCGGTGACGAAGGCGCCGGAGGATGCGTTGTCGGCCACGACGTCCGGCATCGTGAACTTGAAGTCGCGGTAACGGCTGTCGATCACCTCGGCGCCACCGAGCACCGACTCGACGGCGCCCATGGCCTGCGCCGCGCTGACGCCGGGCCCCTCCAGCGCGCGGCCCATCACGAACACGATCTCCGGCTCCACCCGGGGGTGGATCAGCGCCGACTGCGGCACCGGCTCCCCGGCGGGCAGGATCATCGCGTCGGTCAGCCAGGCCACCAGCGGGACGTCGATGCCCATCCGCTTCTGCTTGGCCCGGCTGGTCAGGCCCAGCTTGACCCCGATCAGCCTCTCGCCGCGGGCCAGCCGGCGGCGCAACGTCTCGTCCTGCACGGCGTAGGCCGTCTCCAGGTCGAGCTCGGGCCACTCGTCGGTGATCGGCGTCCGGTCGTGCCGGTTGTCCTCACACTCGAGCAGTTCGGTGGCCGCCCGATCGACGTCCCAGGTGCCGTTCGCGGCGGCCATCAACGCACTCCCATTCCGGCGAGATCGCCGAGTTCGGCTTCCTGCTGCAGCTGCAGCGCGATGTCGATGATCATGTCTTCCTGGCCGCCGACGTACCCGAACTCGCCGACCCGCTGCAGGATCTGGTGCGCCGGAACGCCGTAGCGCTCCGCCGCCCGCTCCGCATGGAGCAGGAAGCTCGAGTACACCCCGGCATATCCCTGGGTGATCGAGGAACGGTCCATCCACGGCAGCCGCGGGATGAACGGCCGGACGACGTCCTCGGCCGCCGACAGCACCTCACCGAGATCGAGCCCGGTGCGGATCCCCATCCGCTCGAAGGTGGCCGCGAGCACCTCGGTGGGGGAGTTGCCCGCCCCGGCCCCGAGGGCGCACAGCGCGCCGTCGATCTGCTTGGCCCCGGCCTGGTAGGCGAGCACCGAGTTGGCCACGCCCATCGACAGGTTCTGGTGGCCGTGGAAGCCGACCTGCGCCTCGGCGCCGATCTCGGCGATCACCGCCTTGATCCGCGTCTGGGCCGTCTCGAGCACCAGCGCCCCGGCGGAGTCGACGACGTAGACGCACTGCGCGCCGGCGTCCACCATGATCCGGGCCTGCTCGGCCAGCTTCTCGGGGGAGGCGCGGTGCGACAGCATCAGGAAGCCGACCGTCTCCATGCCGAGCCGGCGGGCCTCGCCGAAGTGCTGGATCGAGACGTCGGCCTCGGTGCAGTGGGTGGCGATCCGGGCCACCGAGGCACCCATCGAGTGCGCCTGCTGCAGCTCGTGCACGGTGCCGAGCCCGGGCAGCATCAGGATCGCGATCTTGGCCTGGCCGGCCTCCTCGACGGCAGCCTTGATCAGCTGCATCTCGTCGACCCGGCTGAAGCCGTAGTTGAAGCTCGACCCGCCCAGACCGTCGCCGTGGGAGACCTCGATGACCTGCACGCCGGCCTTGTCCAGGGCGTGGACGACGCCGCGCACCTGCTCCTCGGTGAACTGGTGCGACATGGCGTGCGAGCCGTCGCGCAGGGTGGAGTCGGTGATCCGCAGATCGCGGTCGCCGCCGCCCGTGGGGGTGTTGGCCAGGACCTCGGACTCGGTGATCTCCCGGGTGACGACGGGTGCGTCCTCGGGGGTGATGTTCATGTCGCCCATGGAGGCTCAGACTCCTGCCGTCGCGTCGATGGTGTCGTTGTCCAGCTCGCCGAGGTCGGCGGAGGACTTCCAGCTGGAGGCCACACCCAGACGGTGGGCGACCATGATGTCGCCGACCCGGGCGGCGGCCGCGGTGATGATGTCGAGGTTGCCGGCGTAGTCGGGCAGGTAGTCGCCCCGGCCCTTGACCTCGATCGGCACGAACGACCCGCGCCGCGCCCTGCCACAGGTCGCGCGCGTGGTCGAACTGCGGTGCGGCCCGCAGGTGATAGCCGGGCACGTACTCGCGCACCCGCTCGACCATCGCGTGGATCGACTCCAGGATCTTGTCCTGCAGGTCCCCGGGCTCGCCCGCCTCGGCCGGGATCGCGCAGAACACCGAGTTACGCATCATCAGCGGCGGCTCGACCGGGTTCAGGATGATGATCGCCTTGCCGCGCTCGGCTCCGCCGACGACCCGCAGCGCCTCCGAGGTGGTCTCGGTGAACTCGTCGATGTTCGCCCGGGTGCCGGGGCCGGCCGACTTGCTGGAGATCGAGGCGACGATCTCGGCGTACGGCACGGGGACGACGTCTGCGACGGCGCGCACCATCGGGGTGGTCGCCTGGCCGCCACAGGTGATCATGTTGACGTTGGTGGCGTCGAGGTTGAAGTCGAGGTTGACCGGCGGGCAGATGTACGGCCCGACCGCGGCCGGGGTGAGGTCGACGGCGAGGATGCCGGCCTCGGCGTACCGCGGCGCGTTCGCCTGGTGGGCCTTGGCGCTGGTGCACTCGAAGACGATGTCCGGCAGCTCGTCCTGCGCCAGCAGCCAGTCGACGCCCTCGTGGCTCGCCTGCAGGCCGACGCTCGCGGCCCGGCGCAGCCCGTCGGACGTCGGGTCGACGCCGATCATGAAGCGCGGCTGGATGATCTCGCTGCGCCGCAGCAGCTTGAACATCAGGTCCGTGCCGATGTTGCCGGGACCGACGATGGCGGCGGTGGCCCTGCGGGTCTCGCTCATCTCAATTCCCTTCTGGCGCGAAGCGCACGGTGACGCTGCCGATACCGCCGAACGTGGCAGCGAAGGTGTCGCCGGGGCTGACTGCCACCGATGCGGTGATCGAGCCGGGCAGCACGACGTGCCCGGCCTCCAGCGTGACGCCGCGGGCGCCGAGGGTGTTGGCCAGCCAGGCGAGGGAGGTGATCGGGGAGCCGAGGACGGCGCCGCCGGCGCCGGTGCCCACGACCTCGCCGTTGCGGTACAGCACGCAGCCCGAGCGGCGCAGGTCGACGTCCTGGACGCCCACCGGGGTGCTGCCCAGGACGACGCCGGCGCTGGAGGCGTTGTCGGCCACGGTGTCGAAGAAGCTGATCTTCCAGTCCCGGATCCGGGAGTCGATCAGTTCCAGCGACGGCAGCACGAAGTCGACGGCTGCGGCGGCCTCGGCCACCGTGACCCCCGGGCCCTTCAGCGGGCGCTTCAGGACGAACGCGACCTCGGGCTCGATGCGCGGCTGCAGGAACGTGCCCGCCGAGATGGTGCTGTTCTCGAGATAGACCATGTCGTCGAGCAGGTGACCGAAGTCGGGCTGGTTCACCTGCATCTGGCGCTGCATCACCGCCGACGTGAGACCGACCTTGTGGCCCTTGATCGTGGCCCCGTCGGCCAGCCGCTGAGCGATCTGGGCCACCTGGATCTCGTAGCTGTCCTCCAGCGTGATGTCCGGGTAGGTCTCGATCAGGGGGTCGATCGGCTTGCGGGTCTCATAGGCCGTCAACAGGGCGTGCGCAGCCTGACTGCGCGCATCGGCGTCCACGCGGTTCTCCTTCCGGTCCCGCCGCACGCTACGGGGCGCGGCGAGGTCGTGGTGGTGGCGTTCGGTCCAGCGGAACGCCGGACGGAAATCGTTGCAGTGCTTCAGATTCCGAGCGACCTCGCGAGGCGCCGGGCGGCGACGGAGACCAGCTGGGCCGAGCGGCCGACGTTGCCTGAGATCTGGCTGGTCGGGCCGACCAGGGAGATCGCGGCCCGGGCGCGGCCGGAGGAGTCGAGTACCGGGGCGGCCACCGAGGAGACGCCGTCCAGGGCCTCACCGATGTTGGTGGCGACACCGCGGCGGCGCACCTCCATCAGGGCGCGGTCGTAGTCGGCCTCGGTGCGGATCGAGACGTCGGTCAGGGCGGGGAAGCCGGCCGCCTTGCGGGCGCGCGCGGCGTCCGGGTCGAAGGCGGCGATCACCTTGCCCGAACTGGTGCAGTGCGAGGGCTGGCTGCGCGAGACCGACGTCATCATCTGCATCCCGCGCAGGGTCTCCAGTCGCTCCAGGTAGACCACGTTGCTGCCCGAGGCGATGCCCAGGTGCACGGTGCACCCGCTGAGCTGGCGGAGCTCCTCGAGCAGGGGCGCAGCCGTGCGTCGCAGGCGCATCCGGTCACCGGCCAGCTGGCCCAGCTCGAACAGGTGCAGGCCGAGCCGGTAGTGCCCGGTCTCGGGGTTCTTGTCGGTCAGGCCCCGGGCGCTGAGCGAGGTGAGCAGGCGGTGGGCGGTGCTCTTGGCCACTCCGAGCCGGCGTGCGATGTCGCTCACCCCCAACTCGTCGCTGTCCAGGAAGCAGTCCAGGACGTCCAGTGCCGAGGTGACCGACTTGACCCCACCCAGGGCCCCGGTCTCGTGGGTGCCGTTGACCCGGCTGCCGCTGCGCGGGGCGGCAGCCGCGCCCGCCCGAACCACTCTCAGATCTGTCCTGCTCGGGGCCGAGGTCGACATGCGGCGAAGCACCTCCAGGTCGGGCTGCGTCAGCGAAGCCCAGTGACCGGTGTCACTGACTAGACAGTCGCTCCCCCCAGGGCGACCATGCAAGGCATGCGTTCCACTGAGCGGGATGACCGTAGCGCCGCCCCTCCCGCGTCCCTGCTGGAGCGTGCTTCGCTGGTGTTCGGGTGTTTCGACCCTGAATGCACCGACATCGGCGTCTCCGAGATCGCCCGAGTGACCGGTCTGCCCAAGTCCTCGAGCCATCGGCTGGTCACCGAGATGGTTCGCCTGGGCATGCTCGAGCCGGCGGGGAGCGGCCGGGTGCGCCTCGGGATGCGCCTGTTCGAGCTCGGCCAACTGGTGCCGCGCCAGCTCACCCTGCGCGAGGCGGCCCGCCCGTTCATGGAGGACCTGCGCGAGGCGACCGGCGACAACGTGCACCTGGCGGTGCTGGACGGCGTCGAGGTGGTCTACGTCGAGATCCTGCGGGCGCGCAACGCGCAGCCGCTGCCGTCGCGGGTGGGCGGGCGGCTGCCCGCGCACGCCACCGGCGTAGGGAAGGCGATCCTGGCGTTCAGCCCGCCCGAGGTGGTGCGGGCCCGGCTCGAGGCCGGGCTCACCCGGCGGACCGCCTACACGGTGATCATGCCCGGGGCGCTGGCGCGCGAGCTGTCGAGCATCCGCGCCCAGGGCGTCTCCTACGACCGGCAGGAGTCGGCGATGGGCGTGGTCTGCGCTGCCTGCCCGGTGTTCGGGGCGGACGGCGCCGTGGTCGGCTCGATCTCGGTCACCGGGCGCGCGGAGCGGCTCGACATCGAACGGATGGCGCCCGCCGTCCGCACCGCCGCCCTGGCCCTGTCCCGTTCCCTCGGCGCCCCACCCCCCACCTGAACTCCGCGGTGGGTCATGCCGAACGCGTCGCCGGCAACGCGTTCGGCATGACGCTGCCGGGTTGTCCACAGGTTGGGCGGGGAGCGGGGGCGTGGTGAGTCGCCGGTGGGGGAGGGTGGCGCCCGGAGGTGAGGCGCATGGGTGCTGCGAATCCGGCGCCGGGGACGGCGGCAAGACGGTTGCGGCTCCAGGCCGCGGGCGACGTCGCAGCGCGGTTCGGCGGAGTGGCGCACCGTGCTGACCTACGTGCCGTCGGCGTCGATCGCCACCACGTGCGCGTGCAGGTGGCCGCCGGGCGGTGGGCGGCAGCCGGACGCCACACCGTCGTCGTGGCCGGGGGCGAACCCGCAGGCGAGGTGCGCTGGTGGTGGGCTGTTTGGGAGTCCGGCTCGGGTGCCGTCCTCGACGGGGTGTCGGCCCTGCTCGCCCACGGAATGACCGGATTCGCCGCGCCGGCGGTCCACGTCACGGTGCCGAGGCAGAGCAGCGCATACCACCAGAGCGGAGTGGTCGTGCATCGCCGCCGCACGGTGGGGCCGGTCGGCGGCGCCGGAGTACCCCGGGTCAGCCCCGAGTGGGCCACCATCCGGGCGGCACAGTGGGCGGCGTCTGATCGGCAGGCCGCACTGCTGGTGTGCCTGCCTGTCCAGCAACGCCTCGTCCTGCCCTCGCGGCTGACGCGCGCCTGGGCAGAGGTCCGCCGGTCACCGCGGCGCGCCCTGCTCGACGCGGTGATCGCCGACGTCTGCGACGGTGCCCACTCGCTCGGCGAGCTCGACTTCGCCCGATGGTGCCGCCGCTACCGGCTTCCCGAGCCGGTTCGGCAGAGCGTGCGGCGCGGGCCGGACGGGCGGGCCTACCTCGACGCGGAGTTCGCGAACGGGCTGGTGGTGGAGATCGACGGAAGTCAGCACCTGTTCGGCCTGGCTCCGTTGGACGACGCACTGCGGGCGAATGACATCACGTTGGACGCCTCACGCGTGCTGCGGCTGCCTGTCCTGGGCCTCCGCCTGCGCCCGGACGCCTTCATGGCTCAGGTGGCCCGGGCCCTGGGGTATTCGTCCGTTCCGGTCATGCCGAAAGCGTTGCCCGCAACGCGTCGGGCCTGACCGGGGAGAACCTCGGCGTTCCGTGACGAGGAACGTCGGTCCCTTCCGCCTGTGGGCTGACTCACGGTGGCCCAATCCCGTCGCGGAAGGAGAACCACGTGACGCCGTTCATGATGCGTGTCGCCGAGCTGGTCGGCGCCGACATCGACGAGGAGGTCAGCGAACCGCTGGCCTACAGGACCCGGCCCTCGAGCGCGGTGTCGGCCGGGATCGGGGCCGACAAGCACGTCGGCATCCGTGCCCTGGCCGAGCAGCTGCTCTGCGAGGCCAACGCCGTGCTGGACGACAGTGACGACCAGTTGGGTCTGTTCGACGAGGCGACGGACGGCGAACTCGCCTTCACCGTCACCTACCGGAACCGGGCGGTCCGGGTGTCGACCAAGTTCGAGGACGGCAAGGCCTACGGACGCCTGATCGGGGACGGCGTCGAGCCCGGAGCCGACCGCGAGCTGGAGGGCCCGGACGCCGTCGCCGACCTCCTCGTCCTGCTGCTGGTCTCGGCCGGCCTGCCCCACTATCAGGTCGACGCCTAGGCACCGACCGACCGTACCCACACCGCACCTCACCCAAAGGAGGGCCCGACGTGCAGTTCGAGCTACGCACCCAGGTCATCGAGGCCAAACGGAAGACCTTCGCCAACCTCGCCGAGCGCTACGGGGACCGCCCCGCGTCGCGCTACGAGGAGGGCTCGGTCGACATCCAGCCGACCGTCAACTTCCACTACCGCCCGTTGTGGGCCCCTGACCGCGAGATCTACTCCGAGGACTACTCGGCGCTGCGGTTGAGCGACCCCAACGCGTTCACCGACCCTCGTCAGTACTACTACTACCCGTACGTGACGGCCCGCGCGCACCTGCACGAGGCGTTCGCGGCGACGCTGACCTACCTCGAGAAGCGCTCTCTGCTCGAGAAGCTGCCCGAGGGCTGGAAGAGCGCGATCGCCGAGGCCGTGCTGCCGCTGCGCCACTTCGAGAGCGGCGCCCAGCTGATCTCGGCGAACGGCTGCCGCTTCGCCTGGGGCTCGACGGTCGAGCAGTGCCTGTCCTACGCGGCCTTCGACCGGATCGGTACCGCGCAGCTGCTCAGCCGCGCCGGCATCGCGCTGGACGGCGGAACCGACGCCCTGTTGGGCCCGGCCAAGGGCCAGTGGATGGAGAACGCTGACCTGCAGCCGCTGCGCAAGTACACCGAGCAGCTGCTGGTCGAACAGGACTGGGCGATCGCACACCTCGGCCTGGACCTGGTCGACCAGCTGATCTACGGCCTGCTCTACTCCCACCTGGACGAGGCGGCGCTGATGGGCGGCGCGGGCGCCTACTCGCTGATGGCGCAGCACCTGTCCGGCTGGTTCACCGACCACCGCCGCTGGGTCGACGCGCTGTACAAGGCGTGGCAGAACGACGCCGAGCACGGAGCGGCCAACCGCGCCGCGCTGGCCGAGGCCGCTGCTCGGCTGCTGCCGGCGGCCACCGAGGCCGCACTGGGTGTGGCCCGGATCGCCGATTCCCACCTCAGCTGCGGCGCGGTCGACTACGTCACTGCGCGGGCCGCCGAACTCGCCGACACCTTCGCCGTCAAGGAGTCCTGAACCATGAGCCAGACCACGACCTCCCGACCCGTCGGGGTGGACCTGCAGGAGACCGAGGACAACCGGGCCGTCGTCGAAGCCATCGAGGCGGACAACCCCGACTGCTCGGTGCAGCACTTCCCCGGCCTGGTCCGGATCACCGCACCGCAGCGTCTGCGCATCACCCGGGAAGGCGTCGAAGAGCGCCTCGGCCGGGAGTGGGAGACGCACGAGTTCCAGCTCGCGATCGTGTCGTACTTCGGGCACATCAAGGAATGGGACGACGACGAGATCATCATCCAGTGGGACCACTGAGGGGATTCTGACCATGGCCGCACCACGCAAGTTGTCGATGAAGCAGCGGTACGCCGCGCTCACCCATGACCTCGACTGGGACTTCTCCTACGTGAACAACGAGGAGGCCTACCCGTACACCTCCTTCGAGGGCATCAAGATCCACGACTGGTCGAAGTGGGAGGACCCCTTCCGCCTCACGGTCGACGCCTACATGAAGTATCAGGCGGAGAAGGACAAGCGGCTCTACGCCGTCCTGGACTCCTTCGCCCAGGGGCAGGGCCACCTGTCGCTGGCCGACGCCAAGTACCTGAACGCGATGAAGCTGTTCCTGCAGGGCGTCACCCCGCTGGAGTACCAGGCGCACCGGCACTTCTCGTTCCTCGCCCGTCACCTCAACGGTCCCGGCCCGCGGTTCGCGGCGTTGTGCCAGAGCCAGGACGAGCTGCGCCACGCGCAGACCGAGATCCACACGCTGTCGAACTACAACAAGTACTACGGCGGGTTCCACTCCTTCCAGCACCAGCACGACCGGGTCTGGTACCTGTCGGTGCCGAAGTCGTACTTCGACGACGCGGTCTCCGCCGGCCCCTTCGAGTTCATGATCGCGATCGGGTTCAGCTTCGAGTACCTGCTGACCAACCTGCTGTTCGTGCCGTTCATGTCCGGCGCGTCGTTCAACGGTGACCTGCCGACGATGACGTTCGGCTTCTCCGCCCAGAGCGACGAGAGCCGGCACATGACGTTCGGGCTGGAGGCGATCAAGTTCCTGCTCGAGCAGGACCCGGACAACGTGCCGATCGTGCAGGCCTGGATCGACAAGTGGTTCTGGCGCGGCTACCGCCTGCTGGCGCTGGTCAGCCAGATGCTCGACTACATGCTGCCGCGCAAGGTGATGAGCTGGAAGGAGTCCTTCGAGCTCTACTTCGAGCAGCAGATGCTCGGCGGCCTCTTCCCCGACCTCGCCTACTACGGCATCAAGCCGCCGCAGCACGTGCAGCAGGCGATCGACGAGAAGGAGATCCTCTCGCACCAGGTGTACTGGACGCTCTACCAGTTCAGCTTCGCCGCCGCCTTCAACACCACCGTGCCCGACGAGGAGCACCTGAACTGGCTCTCCGAGCAGTACCCGGACACCTTCGACAAGTACTACCGGCCGTTGTGGGACAAGGCGAATCGCATGGTCGAGGGCGGTGCCCGGCACTTCGGCCGGGCGTTGCCGCAGCTGTGCCAGACCTGCCAGATCCCGATGCTGTTCACCGAACCCGGTGACCCGACGACGATCTGCGAGCGCCACTCCGAGTACAACGGCGAGCGCTTCGACTTCTGCTCCGACGGCTGCAAGTGGATCTTCGACCGGGAGCCGGAGAAGTACGTCCAGGCCTGGTTGCCGGTGCACCAGATCTACCAGGGCAACTGCGGCGGCCCGACCGTTCCCGACGTGCTGGCCTGGTACAAGCTGCAGCCGGGTGACAACGGCGAGTACGTCGGATCCCAGGAGGAGAAGGACTGGATCGCCTGGCACGACCACTCGGCGCACGCCGCGCAGGACACCCCCGCCCCCGCCCCGGTCGCCGGGAACTGACGCAAAGGAGAAGCGACATGGCAGTGCGAGCGATCGGGGAGTACAGCTTCCCCTCCCGTTCCCGTCAGGAGCTCTACGGAGACGACCAGCTGGTGCACGTGTACTGGACGCACAACATGTTCATGTGCGCGCCGTTGTGCTTCCGGGTGCCCAGGGCGATGCCCTGGAGCGCCTTCCTGGCGGAGGTGGTCTACCCGGTCTGGGGGCAGGATCCTGACTTCGACCCGGCCACGGCCCGCTTCACCTGGGAGGTCGACCACAAGCCGATGACCCCGGCGGACGACGTCTCGTTGCTCGACCTGGGCGTCGGGCACAAGAGCCTGGTCTCGGCCACCGCAGCAGCCTGATCAGCACCACCTGAACCATCTGAACCACCTGTTCCCCCTGACCCGGTCCACCACCGGCCCAACTGTTTCGTCGAGAGGATTCACATGCCGCTTCACGGCATTTCGCGACTCGGCTACGTCCATGCCCGGGTCACCGACCTGGCCCAGGCGAAGAGCCACTACGGCAACACCATGGGGCTCTACCCCATGCACGAAACCGACGACCGCCTCTACTTCAAGGGCTGGGACGAGTGGGACCACCACTCGGTCGTGCTCGAGAGCGGCGGGGTGGGAGCGGTCAAGTTCGGCTGGAAGGTCAACGACCCCGGCGACATCGACGGGATCGAGAAGGCCGCGCAGGCGTTCGGCGTCACCGTCGAACGGATGAGCGCGGGGGAGAACCTGGAGACCAGCGACGGCATCCGCATGATCACGCCGTCCGAGCACGTGTTCGAGATCTACCACACGATGAAGACCGTGGGGGTCGAGGTCGGGAGCCACAATCCCGAGGTCTTCCCCCGGCACCTGGTGGGTCTCGGCGCGCCCCGGATCGACCACGCGCTCATCACTGCGGACGACGTGAACCAGATGGACCGGTTCCTGCACGACGTGTTCGGGTTCTACGCCACCGAGCGCGTTGTGACCTCGCTCGACGATGATGCGATGTACATCGGCACCTGGATGTCGGCCGGCAACACCGTGCACGACCTGGCCGTGATCAAGGGTCCGCAGGGCAAGCTGCACCACTTCGCGTTCAGCCTGGTCAGCTGGTCCGACATCCTGCAAGGCCGGCCAGTTGTTCGCGATGGACGACGTGCCGATCGACGTCGGCCCGACCCAGCACGGCATCACGCGCGGGGAGACGATCTACTTCTTCGACCCCTCGGGCAACCGCAACGAGGTGTTCTCCGGCGGCTACGTGGCCTACCCGGACCGCCCCACGGTGAACTGGACGCCGGAGCAGCTGGGCAAGGGCATCTTCTACATCCAGCGTGAGCTGAACGAGCGCTTCACCAGCGTGCTGACCTGATCTCGACCCCCTCGCGTCGTGGGCCCTTCCCGGTCCCGGCGCGAGGGGTTCTTCTTTCGTAGGAGCGAGGGACCGTGACCGAGACCTACCAGATCACCGTCGAGCCGATCGGCGCCGAGATCAGTTGCCGGGAGGACCAGACCATCCTGGACGCCTGTCTGCGGGCCGGCGTCTGGGTGCCGCACTCGTGCACCCATGGCACCTGCGGCACCTGCAAGGCCGAGGTGGTGGACGGCGAGGTCGACCACGGCGACTCCTCCCCGTTCGCGCTGATGGACTTCGAGCGTGAGGACGGCAAGACGCTGATGTGCTGCGCGACACCGCGCAGTGACGTGGTGATCGAGGCCGAGGTCGATGCGGACGACGAGACGCCGAGCCATGCCGTCGCCGACTACGCGGGCGTCGTGGTGAGCATCGAGGACGTCGCCACCGACACCCGCCGGGTGATCGTCGAGCTGGACCGGGAGATGGCGTTCGACGCCGGGCAGTACATGGCCTGGCAGATCCCGCCGGAGCTGGCCGGTGGCAAGCACGGGGTGACCCGCACCTACTCGATGGCCAACCCACCCTCGCAGGGGCGTCGGCTGGAGTTCCAGATCCGGCGCACCCCCGGCGGGGTGTGCAGCGACGGCTGGGTCTTCGCCGGCCTGGCCGTGGGTGCGCCGGTGGCCCTGACCGGGCCCTACGGGCGGTTCACGGTGCGGATGGCACGTAACGAGCCCGCGATCATGATCGCCGGCGGCACCGGGCTGGCCCCGATCGCGTCGATGATCAGGAGAGTGCTTCAGGACGGCGCGAGCGAGCGGGGCGAGGGCCCGTCCCGGATCACCCTGTACCAGGGGGCGCGGAACCGGGCGGCGCTGTACGACGTCGAGGAGTTCCGTTCTCTGGCAAGGGAGTTCGGCGACCGGTTCGTCTACCGCCCGTGCCTGTCGGAGGAGGAGCCGCCCGAGGGCGAGGACTACGGCGCCGGTATGGTCACCGACGTGCTGGCGGCCGAGCACCCCAGCCTGGCCGGGCACGTGGCCTACCTGTGCGGGCCTCCGGCCATGGTCGACGCGGCGATGAAGACCCTGATGTCGCGCCGGCTGTTCCCGCGCGACATCAACCGCGAGGAGTTCCTGGACGAGAGCAACCGCACCGGCGGCGGCCTGCGCTCGCCCCTCATCCGCCGCTAGCCCTCAGTGATCATGCGCGCCAGGTACGCGCGTGATCATGCACGCCAGGTACGTTCCGGGCTGGACCCGGGACGCCGTCCCCTTCGTGATCCAGGAGAGCATCGTGAACGCCATCCGTTCGGTCCCGACACTGACCTACGCCGCTGCTGCCCAGGTCGTGGATGCGGCGATCGCAGCGGCCGAGGCTGAGGGGGTGCCGGTCAACGTGGCCGTCGCCGACCCCGGCGGGAACCTGATCGCCTTTGCCCGCATGGACGGCGCAGCGCTGATGTCCGGCCGCATCGCGCAGGACAAGGCCTACACCGTCGCGGCGTTCAATGGTCTGCCCACCCACCGGTGGTACCCGATGATCGCCGACGAGCCGGCGCTGCTCACCGGCATCGTGCACACCGACCGGCTCGTGGTCTTCGGTGGTGGCATGCCGATCATGGTGGACGGCGCCCTGGCCGGCGCGGTCGGGGTGTCCGGAGGCACCGCCGAGCAGGATGTGCGGATCTCCACCATGGCCGCGGCGTCCGTCGCATGACGAGTCATGGTCCCGCACCCCAGCCCCTACTCGTGATCATGCAATCCCGGCACCTCGGCGAGGCGTGAGCACGCACAGGGAGTACATCCCGATCGGGCGCCTGGAACGCCTGGTCACTCCGCTCCGCGGTCGACCTACCAGCGGCGGCTCCGGATGGCCGGCTGCATGCCGATCACTTCGCCGATCGCGTACTCGAGCAGCATGGATCGTCCCCAGACCAGGTTCTTCGTCACGCTGACCGCGCTCCATCCCCAATCGCGCTCGATCTCCGCCCGGCGCTGCCGGTCGGCCGCCTCCAAGGCCTCCCCCCGGTGGTGGGCCTCGCCGTCGTACTCCCAGGCGTGGCGGACGTCGCGGTAGCCCATGTCGAGCCGTCGGCGCTCGCGGCCGGAGGCGTCGCACAGCGAGATCTGCAGTTCCGGCGCCGGAAACCCCGCGTCGCAGAAGCGCAGCCGCATCGCCGACTCCCCAAACGACTCCGCCCGGGGGTCGCATAGCTCGATCAGTCGGCGCGCGCGGGCGACGAACCGGTCGCCGCGCCAACGTTCCACCAGCTCCAGCAGTTCGGCCGGGACGACGAGCCCAGAGCGCGCCATCGCGTCGACGGCGCCCAGGCCGATGCCCGGAGTGGACCACCTCGCCAGGTCGATCGCTGTCCGGGACGGTACGACACAGGCCACCCCGGCCACCTCTGCCACGTCGGCAGCGGTCAGGTCCGTCGCATAGCAGCTGACGTCCGGACGACGGATCGGCGTCCTGCCTTTCGGCACAGCACATTCCAGGGGCGGCGGTGCGCGATGGCCACCGAGCGGTCGGGCATCGACGCCGAGCAACCAGGCGGCTGTACCACGGCAGACGGCCGCGCCGTCGGGCAAGATCCGGCAGACCGCCGCCGCTCGGGACACGACGTCGTCCGGTGTTCCGGCCTTCACGAGGATTCCGCGAACGGGTTGCGTCAACCGGCCGGACCGGAGCAGCGCGTCGATGCCCCGGCGGGGCGCGCCGTCGCGCAGCGCGGTGGCGCGGGCAAAAGGCTGGTCAGGCAGGCCGTCGTGGAGCTGCTGCAGCCGACTCTCGGTGTCCACGGACCCACCGTGGCTCGGAACCGGCGAATGGCCGTGGGGTTATCCACAGGGGATGACCGAGAGCGACCGTTCGCCACGGAAAGTCGCCGATTGCGTACCCGGATTGCATGATCACGGAGGAGGGGGGCAGAACAGAACGGCCGGACCTTGCGGTCCGGCCGTTCTGTCGGGTCATCGATCGAGATGCCCGTGGATCTCTGGTGCCCCGAATGTGTGCCTGGATTGCATGATCACGCGGGGGAGGGGGTGGATCAGGTGAAGACGGTGGTGAAGCTCTCCTTGATCTCGCGGGCGTGGTAGAAGATGCCCTTCGCGAGCTGGTCGGCGGTCCAGACGATGGTCGGCCGGTCGCGGTAGGACGTGTAGCCGCCCGCGAAGGTCTCGTTCCGGTTGCCGGCCGGGTCGAAGAAGTAGATCGTCTCGCCCCGGGTGATGCCGTGACGCGTCGGGCCGACGTCGATCGGCACGTCGTCCATGGTGAAGATGTCGGCGGCGTGCAGGATGTCGTTCCAGTCACGCATCTGGAACGCGAAGTGGTGCAGCTTGCCGTTCGGGCCGCGCAGCAGCGCGATGTCGTGCACCTTCTGCATCGACGAGAGCCAGTACGCGATGGTCTGCGCGTCGTCGGACAGGTCGGTCTGGGCGCGCTCGGTGGTGTAGAAGTTCGTGACCTCCATGAAGAACCGCGCCGCGGTGTCGATGTCCTCGCCCATCACCAGAGCGTGGTCGAGCATCGGGGCGCCCACGCCGACCAGGTGCCGCGGGAACGCGTCCGGGTTGTGCGTGCCGACCTCGAGGCCCACGGCCGTCATCGAGTGGTAGAACTCGAACGTGTGGTCGATGCAGGGCAGGTGAACGCGGACGCCGTCGCTGACCTCGCGGTTCTCGCCGGCACTCATCCGGGTCACGGTGCAGTCGCCGAAGGTCGTGGCGCGCTGCTCGATGCCGTCGAGGTCGCCGGCCTGGTCGACCTTGAACCCGAACTTGACCGCGCCGACGCCACCCTCCTCGAGCACCACCGAGTGGTGGTCCCACTCGTCCCAGCCCTTGAAGTAGAGCTTGCCGCTCTCCTCCGCGGTCGGGTACAGGCCGAGGGTGTTCGCGTAGTGGTCCTTGGCCTTGGCCAGGTCGGTGACGCGCGCATGGACGTAGCCCATTCGCAGGATCGTCATTGGTGAACTCCTTTGTTCGTAGCGGGCCTCAACGCCGCGCCAGGGCGGCCAGGAACGGTGCGACCAGACGAACACTGGTATCGGGCCGCAGCGCGAGCACCGTGTCCTCCTGGGGCACGGCGCGACAAATCAGGCACACCCCCTTGCTGCGTTCCTCAGGGGTGAGCACTGTCTCGGCGACGATCTCCTCATAGGCGACCGAGCCTTCGACGACAGCGAACTTGCAGATCCCGCATCCACCACGCCGGCACCCGGACGTCGCGGCGTAGCCGGCTCGATGCAGGCCACCGAGAATCGTCTCTCCGGGCTTCAGCGCGATGTCGACATCGGTGTCGTTGACGGTCAGCCGAGGCATCTCCGCTCCGATGAGGTGAATTCGGGGAGGGGTCGTCCACGGTCGGATGGCCGGCCGTGGTGTCAGCGTGGGGCCGCGGGCGTCCGTTGTCAGCAGGCCATTCCCCTCTGCGGAACGTTTTCCTGGAATCTGGGTCCAAAGTCCTGGGCGACGGGCGGGCCGCGGTGGGGCCCTCACTTGGGCCCGCAGGCCCTGTGCCGCGGGCCCGGGGACTTGGCACGATCCCGGTATCGGCGCTTCCTCGGGGGGCGGCGCCAGATCCGAGACGGCGACGGCGCCGAGTACCTGCTCGGGGGGTGCTCGGCGTCGCCGCTCGTCAACGTGACGGGTCGGCCGCGAGATCGCGCGGAGGAAGCAGCGCCTGCATCCGGCCGAAGAACCCGCGAACGTGCTGTTCGACCAGGTTGGCTGCCCCGTCGCCGTCGTGATCGGCGATCCGCTGGTAGAGCGCGTGATGCTCCTGTCGCAGCCCCTGCGCGGTCTCGGCCCAGTCCTCGGACTCCTCGAAGGCTCGCAGCAAGGTGAAGCGCAGAGACTCCCGGACGGCGCTGGTCAGATCCGCCACCAGTCGGTTGCCACCTGCTTCGGCCACGGCGACATGGAACGCGGTGTCGAGATCGTTGAACGACGAGCGCGCGACGTCGACCTTGTCCATCGAGGCCAGCAGCTCACGCAGGCGTTTCAGGTCGTCGGACGTCGCCGCCTTGGCCGCCAGCCGGACGCTCCAGCGCTCCAGCATGACCCGGGTCTCGACCATCTCCTGGACCGGGAAGCTGCTCAGCGCCACGTGCAGGCGCAGCAGACGAGTCAGGGCGACGCCCGAGGAATCCGCGACCGTGGTGCCGGAGTCGGGACCGTTGCCCACGGCCGACTGCAGTACGCCTTGGGCCTGCAGCGCTCGAATGGCCTCTCGTACGGCCGAGCGGCTGACTCCCAGCAAAGAGGCCAGCTCGCGCTCAGCAGGCAGGCGATCGCCCACCCGCAGCTGCCCCGTGAGGATCTGCTCCTCGATCCGATCCAGGACAAGCTCGTACATGGGCGCTCGGGGGATGGTGCGCCAGGGGCCGTCACTCACGAGGGCATCTTCTCGGGATCCGTGGTCGCCCGCTACTCGGCCAGACGTTTCCGCTCATCCAAGGTAGGACCAAAGCCCCGTAGTGCTCTGTGGTGCGTGTCTCCTATGGTTCTCCGAAATAAGGTCGGACCATTCTCTGGAGGACCAAAGATGTTCCAACAAGAGCCCTCACCCCTGGCCGACAGCCTTCTGCTCTCGGCGCTGGTCGCGTTGCTGCCCCTGCTGACGATCTTCGTCCTCCTCGGCCTGTTCCGGGTCAAGGCCCATCTCGCCGGCCTGGCCTCGCTGGTCGTCGCCATCCTGGTCAGCGTCTTCGCGTTCCACATGCCGATGAACCTGGCTCTGCTCTCCGCGAGTCAGGGCGCGGTGTTCGGCCTGTTCCCGATCATGTGGATCGTGCTCAACGCCGTCTGGCTCTACCAGGTGACCGTGGTCAGCGGGAGGTTCGAGGACCTGCGCGGCGCCTTCCGGCTCGTCTCCGACGACCCGCGGGTGCAGGCGATCATCATCGCCTTCTGCTTCGGCGGCCTGCTCGAGGCGCTGGCCGGGTTCGGTGCTCCGGTGGCGATCACCGGGGTGATGCTCATGGCCCTGGGCTTCTCGCCCGATGCGTGCCGCCGCCGTCGTGCTGCTGGCGAACACCGCGCCCGTGGCCTACGGGGCCATCGCCACCCCGATCATCACGGCTGCCAACCTCACCAAGATCTCGGTGCGACGACATCGGCGGCGTCGTCGGCCGGCAGACCCCGGTGCTCGCGCTGTTCGTGCCGCTGCTGCTGGTCGGACTGGTCGACGGCCGGCGTGGGCTGCGTCAGACCTGGCCCATCGCCCTGTTCACCGGCGCCGTGTTCGCGGTCGCCCAGTTCACGGCCGCCAACTTCATCTCGGTCGAGCTCACCGACGTGATCGCCTCGCTGGCCGGCCTGGCCGCGGCGGTGCTGTTCCTGCGGGTGTGGCAGCCCAGCGGAGGCGAGGCGGCCGCCGAGACCCTGCGGATCGAGAGCGAGCGTGAGCACTCGGAGCTGGCGGCCGGGTCCAGCGGCGCGGCCGGGACGACGACCAAGGCCCGCCCGGCGACGTCCGACACCCACGCCCGCCCGTCGCGCGACAAGATCCTGATGGCCTTCCTGCCCTACCTGATCGTGATCGTCGTGTTCGCCGTGGCCAAGCTCTGGAAGCCCGCGAAGACCTTCCTGGTCGGCCAGGACGTCAAGATCAAGTGGCCGGGGCTCGACGGCAACATCCTCAGTGCCTCGGGCAAGCCCTCCACCGCGACCGTCTACACCCTGCCGTGGCTGTCCTCGCCGGGCACCCTGCTGCTGATCTGCGGAGTCGTCACGGCGGTGATCTACCGGGTCGCCGCTCGGGATGCGATCGGTGAGTACACGGCCGTGCTCAACCGGATGAAGTACGCGCTGCTCACCGTGTCCAGCGTGCTCGCCCTGGCCTATGTCATGAACTTCTCCGGGCAGACGATCACCATCGGCACCTGGATCGCCGCCGCGGGCGCCGCGTTCGCCTTCTTCTCCCCGATCCTGGGCTGGCTGGGCACCGCGGTCACCGGCTCGGACACCTCGGCCAACGCCCTGTTCGCCACCCTTCAGCAGACGGTCGGAGTCAAGACCGGGATCGACCCCACCCTGCTCGTGTCGGCCAACACCTCCGGTGGCGTGCTGGGCAAGATGATCAGCCCGCAGAACCTGACCATCGCCGCCACCTCCGTGGGCCTGGCCGGGCGGGAGTCCGACATCTTCCGCAAGGTCGTGCTGTGGAGCCTCGGCCTGCTGCTGGCCATGTGCGTGCTGGTGTACCTGCAGTCGACACCTGTGCTGTCCTGGATGCTCGGCTGACCTCGCCGCGTCGACGAAGGAGTCTCCACCATGAAGGTCGCACTCTTCGTGACCTGCCTGAACGACGCGTTGTTCCCGAACACCGGCCGGGCCACGGTCGAGGTACTGGAACGGGCCGGCGCGTCGGTCGTCTTCCCCACCGGGCAGACCTGCTGCGGGCAGATGCACGTGAACACCGGGTACCGCGAGCAGGGCACCGCGCTGATGCGGTCCTTCCTCGACGTCTTCGAGGGCTACGAGCGGGTGGTGGCACCGTCGTCGTCCTGCGTGGCCACGGTGCGCCACTACTACCCGTCCCTTGCCGCCGAGAGCGGCGACGCGTCGCTCGTGCAGCGGGTGGCGGAGCTGAGCAGCCGGGTGCACGACCTGAGCGAGTTCCTGATCGACGTCGCGCAGGTCGAGGACGTCGGCGCCTACTTCCCGCACCGGGTCACTTACCACACCACCTGTCATTCGCTGCGTGGTCTGCAGTTGGGGGAGCGGCCCTACCGGCTGCTGCGCGCCGTCCGCGGCCTGACCCTGCTCGACCTGGCGAACTCGGAGGAGTGCTGCGGGTTCGGCGGCACCTTCTCGGTGAAGAATCCCGACGTCTCGCTGGCGATGGCAGCCGACAAGGCACGTCACGTGAGCGACACCGGGGCCGAGGTGCTGGTGGCCGCCGACAGATCGTGCTTGATGAACATCGGCGGACTGCTCTCCCGCCAGCGCAGTGGGGTGAAGGTGATGCACCTCGCCGAGGTGCTCGCCTCGACCGAAGGGGGACGGCGATGAGCCGCGCTTTCGTCGGCATGCCGGCCTTCCCGGTGGGAGCCAAGGAGGCGGTGGTCGACTCCCAGCTGCGGCGCAACTTGCGCCACGCCACCACCACCATCCGGGACAAGCGGGCCCGGGCGGTGGGTGAGCTCGAGGACTGGGAGGACCTGCGGCTGGCCGGAGCCGGGATCAAGGACGAGGTGGGCCGGCACCTCGACTCCTACCTCGAACAGTTCGAGGCGGCTTTCACCGCGGCCGGTGGGCACGTGCACTGGGCCCGGGACGCCGCCGAGGCGAACCGGATCGTGACCGAGCTGATCAAGGCCACCGGCGAGACCGAGGTGGTCAAGGTCAAGTCGATGGTCACCGTCGAGATCGCGCTGAACGAGGCGCTCGCCGAGGCCGGGATCACTGCGCTGGAGACCGACCTGGCCGAGCTGATCGTGCAGCTCTCCGACGACCTGCCCAGCCACATCCTGGTGCCGGCGATCCATCGCAGCCGAGGCGAGATCCGGGAGATCTTCCTCGATCACATGCCCGAGGTGCGATCCGATCTCACCGACGAGCCGGCGGACCTGGCCGGCGCCGCCCGCAGCTACCTTCGGCGCCGGTTCATGGCGGCCAAGGTGGCCGTCTCAGGCGCCAATTTCATGATCGCGGAGACCGGTGCGCTGGTGGTCGTGGAGTCGGAGGGCAACGGGCGGATGTGCCTGACTCTTCCGGAGACCCTGATCAGCGTGGTCGGCATCGAGAAGATGCTGCCGACCTGGCGTGACCTCGAAGTGTTCATGCAGCTGCTGCCACGGTCCTCGACCGCCGAGCGGATGAACCCGTACACCACCATGTGGACCGGAGTCCACGCCGGTGACGGTCCGCAGAACGTGCATGTGGTGCTGCTCGACAACGGGCGTACTCGGGCGCTCGCAGACCCGCACGGGCGCCAAGCCCTGCGGTGTATCCGGTGTTCAGCGTGTCTGAACGCGTGCCCCGTGTACGAACGCGTCGGAGGCAAGGCCTACGGCTCGGTCTATCCGGGTCCGATCGGGGCGATCCTCAACCCCTTGCTCAACGGGGTGGAGGCGGGGCCGGTGGAGAAGTCCCTGCCCTACGCCTCGTCGTTGTGCGGGCGGTGCTTCGAGGTGTGCCCGGTGCGGATCGACATCCCAGAAGTGTTGGTCCAGCTGCGAGGTCAGGTGGTGGCGGCCGGCAAGTCGCCGCGGCTCCAGGGGGCCGGGATGGCCGGGGTCGGCTGGGTGTTCGGCAAGCCCTGGCGGCTGGCGTTGGCCGAGCGCGGCCTGGGCCTCGCCTCGCGCATGTTCGGCCGCAAGGGAACCATCGGCCCGATCTCGATACCGGGCTGGGCGATCGCCTGGTCCCGAGGTCGCGACGTTCCTGTGCCGCCTCGGGAGTCGTTCCGGCAGTGGTGGGCACGTACGCATGGGGAGGGTGAGCAGTGAACGCCAAAGACGCTGTGCTGCAGAGCATCCGGGCAGCTCGAGCAGACGTGCCGGGAAGCGAGTCGCCGGGGTCGGTGGCGATCCCGCGCGACTACCTGACCACCAGACCGATCCCCGGGGGTGCCGAGGGTCTGATCGACCGGTTCTGCGAACGGGTGGCCGACTACCGGGCCGAGGTGGAGGTCGTTGCGCCGCAGGAGGTTTCGGCGGCCGTGGGTAGGGCCCTGGCCGCTGTGGCGGCCACCCAGGTCGGGGTACCTGCCGGGCTGCCGGCGGCCTGGCTGCCCGAGGGGGTCACCGTGTATCGGGAGACGGCCGAGTCACCGCTGGACATCGACGCGTTGCAGGCGTTGCATGCGGTGGTCACCGGCGTCGCGGTCGGCATCGCCGAGACCGGCACCGTGGTGCTCGACGGGCGTCCCGAGTGCGGACGGCGCGCGCTGCACCTGGTGCCGGACCTGCACGTCTGCGTGGTGCACGCCGCCGACGTGGTGGACGACGTGCCGGCTGCGGTCGCCCGCCTCGGCGGCGGTGCGTCGTCCGGCCCGCTCACGTGGATCTCCGGCCCGTCGGCGACATCCGACATCGAACTGAATCGGGTGGAAGGGGTCCACGGCCCCCGACGCCTCCACGTCATCCTCGCCCGCTGACCAGACACGGGGATCATGACCACGGTGGGTCAGGGCCAGCGCCAGCGGGTGGCGCGGGTGGCGAACTCGTCGGCGCGCTCGATGATGCCGAAGGCCCGCTGCGGGGTCATCAGGAACATGGCGTTCGACCGCACGAAGTCGGCGAAGCCCGAGCGCTCCGACTCCTCCACCTCGTCGTGGTAGGCCAGTACGTAGGCGCTCACCCCTGGCTCAGCGTCCGATCCGGTGACCGGTCGGGCGAGGCCCTCGACCGAGATCACCTCGACGGTGCTGTCAGCGGTGACGACCATCTGCGGGTTGGCCTCGAGGTTGCGCGCCTTGCGCGAGGTCGGCGCGCAGGAGAAGAAGAACGTGTCGTCGTCCAGCCAGGCCCCCCACACGGGCATCGCGTGCGGCCGGGCGGTGGCGTCGGCGGTGATCACCCAGTAGTTGCGTGAGGCCCCGAGTCGCTCGCGAGCCCACTTCCACGGCAGCAGCCCCTCGGGCCCGTCGGGAACTCCGTAGCTGCGCATCTGCGGACGCTCGGCGAGGGGCTCCATGGATACCCCTTCAGGACGACGCGGGGTCGCGGCGCCGCCAGCGTCGGATCCAGGCGAAGACGCCGCCGGTGGCTGCGCCCTGAGCCGACGGTGCCGGGAGGTCGGCGCCCGAGGACTCGCCGGCGATGATGCCCGCCGCTGCCCCGAGCAGATGGTCGGAGCAGCCGTGGCACAGGTTGCGCCCGGTCACGCTCTTGATGGGGGCGCCCGAGAACGCCTTCCGACAGCTGTCACACGTGAATCCCATGATCCATCCTAGGCAGACAGCACCTTCCTTCGCGCGCCGACCGCTCGGTGAGCAGCCTGGAGTAGTCCGCGGGGGTGATATCTGGGCCGGGGAGCCGGGTTTCCGCATGAGGGCCACGGGGGTTGCTTACTGTCAGTTGCGAAAGGGGGTCTGTGATGACTGACCGTAGGCAATCTCGGCTGGGCGCTGCCCGGTTTCGCGTCGGCCCTCCTCGCACCGCGCGGCGCTGGCTAGCCCGTGCACTGGCCGCGGCAGTGGCCGCCGGCGCCCTGCTGCCGTTGGGCGGCGGGATGGCCGAGGCGGCCTACAACCCGGTGCCCCGCACCAGTTGGACCCCCACCTCGGGCCGGGTGTACGCGATCGTGCAGGCGGGCAACGCGATCTACATCGGTGGCAGCTTCACCGCCCTGTGGCCCCCAACAGGTGGCGCGGCCGTCGTGCGCAACGGCCTGGCGGCGCTCGACGCGACGACCGGTGCCCTGCTGCCCTGGAACCCCAACGCCAACGGCGAGGTCCGCGCACTGGAGACCTCGGAGGACGGCGCGACCGTTTACGCGGGCGGTGCCTTCACCACCGTCGGCGGGGTGGCACGTTCCCGGCTCGCCGCGGTCAGCGCCGCCACGGGTGCCCTCGATGCCGGTTTCAAGGCCAACGCCTCGGCCACCGTGGTTGCTCTGGAACGGGTGGGCTCCACGCTCTACGCCGGTGGACACTTCACCACGCTCGGCGGTCAGACCCGCACCCGGCTGGCCGCGGTGGACGGCGTCACCGGGGACCTGCGTCCGGGATTCACCGGCACGGCGAACGCCGCCGTCCGCACCCTGTTGGCCTCACCCGACGGCGCCTCCATCGCCGTGGGCGGAGAGTTCACCAGCCTGTCCGGGCAGAGCCGCACCTATATCGGCGCGATCGACCAGAACGGTGTCGCCACGTCGTGGCGTCCGCCGGTGCCGTGCGTCGACGCGCTGCTGCCGTGCTACCTGTACGACCTGACCCAGGACGCCGACACCGTCTACGCCGGGGTCGGCGGCCCCGGTGGCCGGGTGACCGCCTACAGCCGCAGCTCGGGCTCCATCCGCTGGGACACCACGGGCGACGGCGACGTGCAGGGCCTGGCGGTCTACGGCGGCGTGGTCTACGTCGGGGGCCACTTCGACCTCGATTTCGGTGGTCAGCCCCGGGCCGGCCTCGCCGCTCTGAAGTCATCGTCCGGCTCCCTCCTGCCCGACTTCAAGCCGCAGCTGCTCAACGGGCTCGGCGTGTTCGACATCCTGCCGGCCACCGATCACCTGCGCGTCGGGGGCGGCTTCCAGAGCGTCGACGCCACCGGCGAGCAGCGCTATACCGAGTTCCCCTTCCTCCCTGACACCCAGCCACCCACGGTGCCGGCGAGCCTGCGCTCGACGACCGTGACCGACACGACGGCGGCACTGGCCTGGAACGCCGCGAGCGACAACGACGCCGTCGTGGCCTACCGGTTGTTCCGGGACGGCCTGGAGATCGCCACGGTTCCGGGGACCAGCTGGGTCGACACCGGGCTGAGCCCCGGCACGCCCTACACCTACGCCGTGCGAGCCCTCGACCTGTCCGGCAACGCCTCCGCCGCGAGCGCGCCTCTGGTGGTGACCACCCGGCCGGAGTCGCAGACCCTGGTCAGTTCCGGTTCGGCCTGGAAGTACCTGTCGAACGGGTCCAGCCAGGGAACCGCTTGGCGGGCAACGGCTTTCGACGACGCCGGGTGGCCATCAGGCTCGGCCCAGCTCGGTTACGGCGACGGCGACGAGGCAACCACCATCGCGGCGACCGGGGTGACCCACTACTTCCGGCAGTCCTTCGCCGCCGCCGGCCCGGGAGCCTTCTCCGCGCTCACGGCTCGAATGATGCGGGACGACGGCGCTGTGGTCTACCTCAACGGCACCGAGGTCTGGCGCTCGAACATGCCCTCCGGCACGGTCTCGCACACCACATTCGCCTCGTCCGGGGTGAGCGGGGCCAGCGAGTCGCAGTACTTCACCCAGGCCCTCCCGGTCTCGGCGCTGGTGGCGGGCACCAACGTGGTGGCGGTCGAGGTGCACAACACCTCCGGGTCGAGCGACGTCAGCTTCGACCTCGAGCTGATCGGCACGAAGGCGGTGGCGCCGGACCTGATCGCGCCGAGCACCCCGGGCAACCTGCGGACGACGGCGGTCGCCGCCGCCGGCGCGACGCTCGGCTGGGACGCGAGCACCGACAACCGTGCGGTGACCGGCTACCGGGTGAGCCGGGACGGGGTCACGGCGGCGACGGTGGCCGGCACCTCCTGGGCCGACACCGGCCGGGCCGCAGGGGCGACACACAGCTACACCGTGGTCGCGCTGGACGCCGCCGGCAACGCCTCGGCCGCGGCCGGGCCGTTGACGGTGACCCTGCCGATGCCGCTGGGCACCCTGGTCGCCCGAGGCTCGACCTGGCGCTACCGGGCAGGAGATCCCGGAACGGGTTGGTCGGCATCAGGGTTCAATGACACCACCTGGGCCAGTGGGCGCGCCGAGCTCGGCTTCGGCGACGGTGGTGAAGCCACCGTGCTGGCCGGTGGATCGTTGGTGTACTACTTCCGGGCCGGCTTCACGGTCGCCGACCCGGGTGCCGTGGGGTCCCTCACCCTCTCCCTGATCCGGGACGACGGGGCGGCGGTCTACGTCAACGGCACCGAGGTGGCGCGCACGAATCTGCCCACCGGCACGCTGACCGCGGCGACGAGAGCCACGGCCAACGTGTCCGGGACGGCCGAGAGCACCCCGGTCACCTACACGGTGCCGCCGGGAGTGCTGGTGGCCGGGGCCAACGTGATCGCTGTCGAGGTGCATCAGGACGTCGCGACGTCCAGTGACGTCAGTTTCGACCTCGGGCTCACGGCCGGCTGAGACCGGTTGCGGGGCAGGGCCTCAGAACTCCTCGTGGGTGTTCGGGTCCTGCCCCCAGAGCCGTCCGCGTTCGAGGCTGGAGAGCTGGTCCAGCTCGGCCTCGGTCAGGGCGAAGCCGAACAGGTCGATGTTGTGGCGTTGCCGCGCGGCGTTCGAGGACATCGGGATCGGCACGATCCCGCGCTGCAGATGCCAGCGCAGGACGGCCTGCGCAGGAGTGACCCCGTGCGTGGCGGCGACCTGCGCCACCACCGGGTCGGCGAGCAGCTCGCCGCGACCCATCGGGCTCCAGGACTCGGTGACGATGCCCTCCGCCTGGTGGAAGGCGTGCAGCTCGGCCTGCGGGAAGTAGGGATGCAGCTCGACCTGGTTCACCGCCGGGGTGACCCCGGTCTCGTCCTGCAGGCGCTTGATCTGGTCGGCGGTGAAGTTGGAGACCCCGATGGAGCCGACCTGTCCTGCGTCTCGAAGTTCGATCATGGTGCGCCAGGTGTCGACGTAGAGGTCGAGGCGGGGCAGCGGCCAGTGGATGAGGTAGAGGTCGATCCGCTCCAGGTGGAGGTTGGCGATCGACTCCACGCACGAGGACCGGGCCGCGTCGCGACCGTGGTGGCGACCGGGGATCTTGCTGGTCACCACGATCTCCTCGCGGGGCACCCCACACTCGCGGACGGCGCGGCCCACCGAGGCCTCGTTCTCGTACCGCAGGGCGGTGTCGAGCAGGCGATAACCTGCCTGCAGCGCCGTCAGGGCGGTCAGCCGCGAGTCGTCGCCGGCATGCGGGTAGGTGCCGAACCCGATCACCGGGATGCGGGCGCCGTCGTTCAACGTCAGCTGAGCGATCTCGGTCATGCCCCGACCCTAACCGGCTCACATCCGGGTCCCCGCAGCCGACGGGCAGGGCGTGCCACGTCCGGTGCTCGCCCGCCGCCGCGTGCTCGTCGTCGCCGCCGCGGCACTGGTGATCGGGCTGTATGCCGTGCCCCCGCTCGCCGATCGGGCGGCCCGGGCGGCCGCCGGCGTGCCCCGCCCCGGGCACGAGGCGTCGCCTCACCCGCTCGGAACCCCCGTGGCCCCGGCCTTCCCGGGCACCGCCTACGCGTTCCTGGCCCGCCAGGAGGACGGCCTCACCCCGATCGCCTGGGATCCGTGCCGGCCGGTGCACTACGTGGTCCGCCAGGCCGGCGCCCCGGCGGGTGGAGACCGGTTGATCGCCGAGGCAGTGGCGCAGGTCTCCGCGGCGACCGGGCTGCGGTTCGTCGACGACGGCGACACCGACGAGATTCCGCTGGCCGAGCGCCGGTCGTTCCAGCCGGAACGCTACGGCGACCGGTGGGCCCCGGTGCTGATCGCGTGGCAGAGCGCCGAGGAGAACGCCGACTTCGCCACCGACATCGTCGGGCAGGCGCGGAGCATCTCGGTGCGCCGCGGGCACGGGCCCGAGGTGTACGTGACCGGCCAGATCCGGCTCGACGCCCAGGCACTCACCGAGCTGACCGCGCAGCCCGAGGGCGTGGAGCTGGCCCGTTCGGTGATCCAGCACGAATTGGGACATCTGGTCGGGCTGGCCCACGTGGACGACCCGATGGAGGTGATGTTCCCGCAGGCGAACGGCGTGATCACACAGCTGGGGCCGGGTGATCTCACCGGCCTGGCACAGCTCGGCCGAGGGGCGTGCGTCGAGGACCTGTGAGGGCCTAGGCCAGCGCGCGGGCCAGCTTCGAGGGGTACTGGCTCGGGGTGGCACCGGCCTCGGTCAGACGGCGCCCGATCGGGGCGAGGAGCTCGGGCTCCCCGTCGACGAGTTCGACCTCGAGCTCGCACCAGATCACGGTGTTCTCGCCCGACACTCCCGGAACCGTGGCGGTGACCTGGTCGAACGCCAGTTCCACCAGGGGCCGGCCTGCGGCGTCCCACACGGTGTACAGCGTGCGCTCGGTCTGCAGCCGGGCCAAAGGGAGCAGGCGACGCCCTGCGGTGTACTCGGCCACCCGGGCGGCCAGCGCCCCGGGTACCTGCCGACTCCCACCGGCGGGCAGACGCACCTCGGTGCGCACGCCCACGGCCTTGGGCAGCTTGAGGTGCCAGCCGGCGTCCGTGCCGCCGCTGCGCCGCCGCAGGGTGACGCCGGCACCGAGCAGGCGACGGTCCAGCGTGTCGTAGTAGGTCGCGTCGAGGTCCTGCAGTTCGGCCTCACCGGTGAACCCGCCACCGGTGAGGTCGGACACGTCGGGGACGACGTAGGCGAGCGGCACGTCGAACTTGTGCTCCACCTCGGTGACGACGTACAGGCCGCCTGGCCGGGAGGTCTGCATGTCGGCAAGCTGGGTCATGGCTACGTCCGATCGTCGGCTCGCGTGAGCTTCCTTGGTACGCGAGCCAGGCCAACGCCCCGTCGATGGACGGTGAACAGCGGTGTTCGGGCAGCCGAAGGCTGGCGCCGACGGCTTGGTGAGGACGGGTCAGGAGCCGGTGATCCGCTTCATCTCCTCGCGGATCCGGTCCTCGCTGAGCTCGTCGCCGCGGTACGCCGTCCAGCCGTGGACGCCGAGACCGATGCCCCAGCCGAACATCGGGAAGACGAACCATGGGAACCAGCCGGCGCCGCCCAGGCCGGTCACGAACCAGATCACCACCAGCAGCAGGTTGACCAGGGAGTAGACGACCAGGTGGGTGCGGAACTCGGCCTTGCGGCGCAGGTTGCGCACCGCCTGGGCACGCAACCGGTCCTGCACGTTCCACTCGCCGTTGGGCTCCACTGGGCCCTGCGGCGTTCCGTAGACCGGCGAGTTCATCGCCCCTCCTCTATGGTCATTCGAACAGGTGTTCGAATAGACTGACTCCGTGTCGGGCGGAGCCACCATTCTGCACGCCGACCTGGACGCGTTCTACGCGTCGGTCGAGCAGTTGCTGAATCCTGCGCTGCGTGGTCTGCCGATCGCTGTCGGGGGCAGCGCCCAGGGGGGTGTCGTGCTCGCGGCCTCCTACGAGGCCAAGGCCCACGGTGTCCAGGGTGGAATGCCCGGGTGGCGTGCGAAGCGGCTGTGTCCGGAGATCACCTTCGTCAGGGGTCACTTCTCCTCGTACCAGCGCCTGGCCGACGAGGTGATGGAGATCCTCGGAGATGTCACTCCCCTCGTGGAGCGGATCTCGATCGACGAGGCGTTCCTCGATGTCTCCGGCTCGACGCACCTGTTCGGCACGCCGGCCGTGATCGCCGCCGGGCTGCGGCGCCGGGTGCGTGAGGAGGTGGGCCTGCCGATCTCGGTCGGCGCTGCCCGCACCAAGCACCTGGCCAAGGTGGCTTCCCAGGTGGCCAAGCCGGACGGTCTGGTCGTGGTCGAACCCGGTACCGAACGGGATTTCCTCGAGCCGTTGCCGGTCGGGCTGATCTGGGGCATCGGCCCTGTGGCGCAACAGAAACTGGCCGCCGACGGCGTGCACACCATCGGCGATCTGGCCCGCACGCCCTCGGTGATCGTGGAGCGCCTACTCGGTCATGCCGTGGGTGCGCGGGTAAGTGCTCTGGCGGTCGATCAGGATCCACGCCGGGTCTCCACCGGTGGGCGAGCCAGGTCGGTCGGCGCGCAGTCGGCACTCGGGCGGCGCTCCCCCACGCCGGAGTTGGTGCGTGCCGTGCTCGGGCACCTGGCCGATCGGGTGGCCACGAGGATGCGCGCGAAGGGCCGCGCCGGTCGGACGATCACGGTGCGGGTCCGGTTCGCGGGAATGCGCGCGGTGACGCGCTCGCTCACCCTCTCCGCGCCGATCGCCACCACGCTCACCCTGACCGAGGTCGCGGAACAGCTGGCGTGGCAGGCGATCCACGAGCAGCACGACGCCGCGCTCGAGATCAGCTTGCTCGCCATCTCCGTGTCGAACCTGGCGGTGCAGCACGTGATCCAGCTCGAGCTGGAGCTGCCGCCGGGCGACCCGCAGCGACCGGGGTCGGCGCAGGGGTCGGCGCGCTGGGCCCTGGACCTGTCGACGGACGCCGTCCGGAACAAGTTCGGCCGCGACGTGATCGGCTACCTTCCCGCCCTGTCCCGGGCTGGCGGGGTGCCCGACGAGTTCCGCGAATTGGCCGAGCACGACGTGTGAGGCTCCGCCGGTCGGCATGCAGCCCGGCGATATTCGTCGGCCGATGCCTTGCCTAGCGTCCGGGGGTCAGGGCAGACTCGATCACGCCAAGGCCCCGGCGATGGTGGTGACAACACTGCGATCACGCAGCGCAGTCAGACAGGCCTACGCGCCAGCAGTTGCTGCGCCTGCAGACCGAAAGGGGCTGATCGGCCACTCAGGTGTGCTCGGTGGAACGCAGCTCCATGCTGCCCGATTGCTGCCCGAACGCTACCCGGACGCTGATCGGAGGAATGGCCTTGACACTCGATGCCAGGTTCGGGGGCCCGGCACAGCGCTGCCCCCACGGCGAGACCGACGCCGAGGGTTCCGCGGACTCCGCAGCTCCCGCTGGCGCAGCGCCGCGCTCGCTCTCGCCCGCCTCGGAGACCACACGCAGGGGTGAGGCCGAGCGGTTCATCAGACAGTTCCATGCCGAGACCTCACTGCCTCAAACGGTGCTCGACGAACGTCTGAGGGCGGTGGCGACGGCCCTGTCCGAGCGCGGAACCTACCTCCACACCGCCGATGAGCTGGCCTACGGGGCTCGCCTGTCCTGGCGCAACTCCGTGCGGTGCGTCGGGCGCCTGAGGTGGCGCAGCCTCGTCGTCCGCGACCGGCGTGAAGACCGGACTGCGGAGGAGGTCTTCGAGAGCGTCCTCGGTCACATCCGGCAGGCCACGAACGGCGGCAGGATCCGGAGCACGATGACGGTGTTCGCCCCGGACGGGCCCCACGGCAGGCGGATCCGGCTCTGGAACGAGCAGTACTTCCGCTACGCGGGATGGGCCCTGCGGGACGGTACCGTCCTGGGCGACCCGCGCATGGTCGGGTTCACCCGCATGGTCGCGAACCTGGGTTGGCGGCCCGCGGAGTACACCCGCTTCACCCTGCTCCCACTCGTCATCCAGGTGGACGACAGACCCCCTGCTGTGTTCGAGATCCCCGATCAGGACTGCCTGCAGGTGCCGATCGTGCACCCCGAGTTCGCCTGGTTCGCCGACCTCGGCCTGCAGTGGTACGCCCTTCCCGCCGTGTCGAACATGCGGCTTGAGATCGGCGGGATCGACTACTCCTGCGCGCCCTTCAACGGTCACTACCTGGGCGACGAGATCGCCAGTCGCAATCTGTCCGACCCGGATCGCTACAACCAGCTGCCGGTCGTGGCGCGATGCATGGGCCTGGACACCAGCAGCGCCCGCACCCTCTGGCGGGAACGAGCACTGCTCGAACTGAACCGGGCCGTCCTGCACTCCTTCGATCGCGCCCGGGTGACGATCTCCGACCACCATGGCGAGGCCTCGAAGTTCATGAAGTTCGTGCGCCAGGAGGAGGCAGCGCAGCGGACCGTGCGGGCCGACTGGTCCTGGATCAACTCGCATCTGGCGCCGCCTCTGACCGAGACGTTCTTCCACTACTTCGACCAGACCGAGGTGACCCCGAACCTCTGGCTGGACGACGAAGCCCTTGCCCATGCCCAGGGGAGTCAGACGCCGAGCGCCGACTCCTCCAGAGTGCCGTCCGCGCCGGGCCCGTCCTGAACCACGTGTCCGGCAAGGGGCTTGATCCGCGTGTGCACGGCGTCGACGATGTCGGCGACCGTCACGAAGAACTCCCACTCGAGCTCGGCGGGCGGGGCGATCCAATTCCGCGCACCGAGCACCACCACTGGGGCGTCGAGGTCGTCGAAGGCCTCGACGCCGACCTTGGCGGCGATCGTGTTCAACCAACTGCCACGCAGGTTGGCGTCGGAGACGCAGACCAGGCGGCCGGTGCGGCGCACCGATTCCAGCAGCAGGCCGTAGTCGAACGGCACCAGGGAGCGGGCGTCGATGACGTCGGCCTGCAGGCCGTGGGTTCCCGCGAGGGTGTCGGCGGCGTCCAGCGCCCGCTGCAGCGTGGCACCGACGCTGAGGATCGTCAGGTCGTCCCCGCTGCGTACGCGATGCGCGGTGCCGATCGGCACCCGATAGGGCTCGCGCGGCACGCCGTCCGGATGGATCGTCTCGGGCAGGTCGTAGAGCCGCTGGCTCTCGAAGAACAACACCGGGTCGTTGCCGGCCAGGGCGCTGGCCAGCAGGCCCTTGGCGTCGTGGGCCGTGGCGGGGAAGACCACCTTGAGACCGGGCACCGTGGAGACCATGGAGCTCCAGTCCTGGGAGTGCTGGGCGCCGTACTTGGCGCCCACTGAGATCCGCACGACGAGCGGGAGCTGGACCAGGCCGCCGGACATCGCCTGCCACTTGGCCATCTGGTTGAACACCTCGTCCCCCGCCCGGCCGATGAAGTCGGCGTACATGAGCTCGACCAGGGCGCGTCCGCCGCTGAGCGCGTAGCCGACGCCGGCGCCGACGATCGCGGCCTCGGAGATCGGTGAGTTGAACAGGCGGTGCCGGGGCAGGAACTCGGTCAGCCCGCGGTAGACGCCGAACGAGCCGCCCCAGTCGCGGTTCTCCTCACCCCACAGGGCGAGCCGGTCGTCGGCCGCGGTGGCATCGACGACAGCCTCGAAGAGTGCGTCGCGGAAGGTGATCGCCTTGGCCCCGCTCAGTCTCGCTCCGTCGACCACGCCGGTGCGCGACTTGCGGGCCAGGGCCTGCAGGTGAGGCAGTTCGGCCGCGGGGACGGTGGTCTCGCCGGCGGGGGCGGTGCCGGGGTCGACCTCGGTGTTGTTGAACGTGGCCTGCGCCATCACCCGGTGGTCGGTGCGCAGCTCCAGACGCGGCGAGACCTCGGGGTCGATCGCCACCTCAAGGGCGGTGCGGACGACGTCCGCGGCCCAGGCCTTGTGCTCGGCCAGCCGCCCCGCCGGCACGACGCCGCCGTCGACGAGGCGCTGGAAGTAGGTGGGGATCGGGTCGACCGCAGCCCACAGGTCGACCTCTTCCTTGGTGCGGTAGGAGGAGGCGTCGCTGGGGGAGTGACCGGTCAGGCGGTAGCACTGGCAGTCGATCAGCACCGGCCCGGTGCCGTCCTCGATGTGCCGACGTGCCTCTCGCATGGCGGCGATGACCGCCAGCGGGTTGTTCCCGTCCACGGTCTGGGCGTGCAGGTTGTCGGGGTTGACCCCCGCCCCGATCCGTGAGGGGTGGTCGAACGCCATGGTCTCGCCGATGGTCTGGCCGCCCATGCCGTAGAAGTTGTTGACGATGAAGAAGACCACGGGGAGCCCGCCGCGGTGGCGCTCGTCCATCAGGTGACGCCACTGGCCCATGCTCGCGAACTGCAGGGACTCCCACACCGGCCCCGTGCCGGTGGAGGCGTCGCCGATGCTGGCCACGACGATGCCGTCCTTGACCTGCAGCCGGTTGTAGAGCGCCGCGCCGGTGGCCAGCGGGGCGGAGCCGCCCACGATGGCGTTGTTCGGATAGATACCCAGTGGCGGGAAGAAGGCATGCATGCTCCCGCCCAGACCGCGGTTGAACCCGGTGCGGCGCCCGAACGTCTCGGCGGTCATGCCGTACATCAGGAAGTTGATCGCCTGCTGCGCGGGGTCGTCGTCGGCGAGGTGCTTGTCGACCACCCGCCAGATGTCGCCGTGTGACCACGTGGACAGAGCCGTCTCGAGCTGATCGGAGTCGAGGGCGCGCATCGCGGACAGGCCCTTGGCGATCACCTCTCCGTGGCTGCGGTGCGATCCGAACACCTTGTCGGTCGCCGTCAGGGTGAAGGACTGCCCGACGGCGGCACCCTCCTGCCCGATCGACAGGTGGGCGGGCCCGGCATGCGAGTAGCGGACGCCGAGGTAGGCGCCCTCGCGCTTGACCGCGTTGAGCATCAGCTCGAACTCGCGCACCAGCACCATGTCCCGGCCGATCTGGTCGAGCCCGGCGTCGGAGAACTCGGCACGCTCACGCTCCAGGTCGCCCTGGTAGGCGTTGACGGCGATGGTGCCCAGATCGATCTGGGATCGCGCTCGCGCCACAGCGGGGTCGACCAGGAGTTCCTTTGCCATGTCAGATCCTTCAGCAGGTCACAGAGCGGACAGAACGTCGACGGTCTCGATGCACGACGCGATGTCGGCCAACAGCGCCGCCGCCGGTCCGCCGTCCAGTGCACGATGGTCGAACGTGAGCGACAGGGGCAGCAGCGGAGTCGCCTCCGGGTGCGGCGTGTGCACGGCGCCGACGCCGAGGACGCAGCTCTGCGGGGGGTTCAGCACCGGGGTGAACCAGTGCACCCCGAGGCCACCCAGGTTGGAGACGGTGAAGGTCCCCCCGGTCATCTCGTCGGGGGTCAGGCTGCCCGACCGGCAGCGGTCGATCGCCGTGTGGGCGGCCGCAGCGAGATCGGCCAGGGGCAGGACGTCGGCGCGCGGGATCACCGGCACCAGCAGCGCCTGCCCGGTGTCGACGGCGAAACCCAGGTTCACCCTGCGGAACTGCGTTATGCCGTCCCAGTCGAACCAGGAGTTGGCCTCCGGGTGCCGGGCCATGGCCCGGGCGGCTGCGAACAGCAACAGATCGTTGACCCCGATCCGCGGCAGCGCGCGCTGATCGGTGACCTCGCGCAGCCGGGCGGCATAACGGAGCAGTGCGCCGGCAGGCGCATACCGGGTGAGGGTCAGCTGAGCGGTCTGTTGCAGCGAGGCGAGCATCCGCTCCGCCGTCACCTTGCGTGCGCCCCGCACCGGGACGACGACCTGGTCCTCCTGGCCGGAGTCGGCCAGGGCTCGCGCCGGCGCCTGTGCGGGGGCCGGTGGTGGCGCGAGGGCGGTGCGGTCTGCGGCCAGAACGTCCGCGGCGAGGATTCGCCCGCCGGGCCCGGTTCCGTGCAGTGCATTCAGGTCGATGGCGTGCCGGGCGGCAAGGATCCGGGCCCGGGGGGAGGCGCCGGCTCGCCCACGGTCGACCGCCTTGACCGCCTCGACCTCCGTCGGAACCGTGGGGGCGACCTCGTCCGGGGCGCCGATGACGGCGATCACGGAGTACTCCGCGACCTCGGCTCCGGCGTTCGCATGGATCTTCAGGACCCGCCCTGAGGCGGGCGCCTCGATGTCGATCGTCGACTTGGCCGTCTCGAGAGTCACCAGTACGTCGCCGGCGCTGACCTCCTGGCCCTCGACGACCAGCCAGTCGAGCAGGACGGCGTCCTCCCCGGCGTTCCCGGTGGTCGGCACCCGCACTTCCGTCGCCATACAACCGCTCCAACGTGCAGTATGCGCTCAAGTGAGCGAATACTTACGGTAGCCCGGACGTCGTGGGTCGTCAACGGAGGCGACTCCGTACGATGAGCCCGCACCCCTGCCGGCACGTGGTGGCGAAAGAGCGTGGAGCGAGTCGATGCAGTCGAAACCCGTGGGCGGCCCGGTCTCTCTCGACCTGGTCAACACCGTGCTGGCCGCGCGCCGCTTCTACCTCGACGGCGCCAGCAAGAGCGACATCGCCGACGACCTGGGCATCTCGCGGTTCAAGGTGACCCGGCTGCTCGAGGCGGCGAAGCGCGACGGCATCGTCCGGATCACCATCGACGTGCCCGCCGAGGTCGATCTGGAGCGCTCGGCCGAGCTGGCCGTCGCCTACGGGATCAAACAGGCGCTCGTCGTCCAGGTGATCGACGACTCCGAGGACTTCACCCGGCTGCAACTCGGCCGGGCCGGGGCTGCGCTGCTCGCGAGCTCGCTCGAGGCGGGCGACGTGCTCGGGCTGAGCTGGGGCAGGACGCTGCAGGCGATGGTGGGCGCCATCCATGAACTGCCGCGCTGCGCGGTGGTGCAGATCGTCGGGGGGATTCCGGCCGACCTGAGCATCAACTCGATGGAACTCGTCCGCCAGGTGGCCGAACTCGCCGGCGGCCCGGTGTACCCGTTGCATGTGCCGATGCTGCTCGACAACCCGGCGGCCGCGTCGACCCTGCGGCAGGAGCAGCACGTGCAGCAGACGTTCGCCATGTTCGGCCGGCTGACCAAGGCCGTGGTCGGCATCGGCGCCTGGGAGCCGGACGGTTTCGCGCTGTCGTCGGCGCTGTCGCCCGCGCTCGCCGAACAGGCCCGGCTCGCCGGGGCGGTGGCCGACGTCTGTATGACGTTGCTCGACGCCTCCGGTGCCCCGGTCCTGCTGGAGGAGCTGAGCAGCAGGCTGATCGCGATCGACTTCGATCATCTCTCGACGGTGCCTGACGTGATGGCCATCGCCGGCGGCGAGGCCAAGGCGCGCGCTGTGGCGGCAGCACTGCGCAGCGGCGTCGTCCATCGGTTGGTGACCGACCAGCACTGTGCGCGGGCACTGGCCAGGCTGGCTCAGGAGGGGTGAGGCGGTGAGCGGCTCGCTGCGTGACGCGGTGCTGGGCATCGACCTGGGGACCAGCTCGGTCAAGGTGGTGCTGGCAACCCCGCGCGGAGACCTGCTGGCGCAGAGCACCCGCGGCTACCCGGTGGAACGGCCTCATCCCGGGTGGGCGGAGACCGACCCGGGGCTGTGGTGGGCGGCGATCGTCGACGCGGTGCACGAGGTCACCCGGGCCCGGCCGGAGGCGACCGTCCACGGGATCGGCTTCTCCGGTCAGATGCACGGCGTCGTGCTCGCCGATCAGGCCGGGCAGCCCGTGCGCCCGGCGGTGCTGTGGGAGGACGCCCGCGCCGAGGCCGAGCTCGATCTCTATCGCCGTCTCGACGCCGCGCCGGCCCGGCGGCTGGCCAACCCGCTCAGCCCGGGCATGGCCGGGCCGGTCCTGGCCTGGCTGCATCGCTACGAGCCCGACGTGACGGCGCGGGCGCTGTCGCCGTCCAGCCCAAGGACTGGGTGCGCGGGCGGCTCACCGGGCGGTGGAACGCCGAGCCCAGCGACGCCTCGGCCACCTTGCTCTACGACGTGCTCGGCCAGGGATGGGATCTCGAGATCGCCTCTGCCCTGGGCATTCCGGACCGCCTGCTCGCGCCGATCCTGGAGTCGGCGGCCACCCGTGCCGGGTCGCTCCAGACTTCGGCGGCGGCCGAGCTCGGGCTCGAACCCGGGCTGCCGGTGGCGGCCGGGGCTGCCGACACCGCCGCCGCCGCGCTGGGCTCCGGGCTGATCGATCCGGGCGTCGTCCAGCTGACCATCGGTACCGGAGTGCAGATCGTCACCCCGGCTCGGCGGCCGACTGCCGACTCGTTGCGGGCGCCGCAGGACACGGTGACCCATCTCTACCGCTCCGCCACGGCGGAGGGCTGGTACGCCATGTCGGCCGGCCTCACCGGCGGGGTGACCCTCGGCTGGGTGCGTGGCGTGCTCGCTGCGGACTGGCCGGAGCTCTACGGCGCCGCCGAGCACTCCTGCCGGGCGGACGACCCGATCTTCCTGCCGCATGTCGCCGGCGAGCGGACGCCGTACCTCGACACCTCACTGCGCGCCGCCTGGACCGGGCTGGAGGCGCGGCACGAGCGCGGCACGCTGCTCTACGCGGCATTGGAGGGGGTGGCGTTCGCCGTGGCCGACGGGTTCGACGCCTTGTGTGCCGCGGTGGACGGGCGCCCGCGCACGGTCTGGCTCGCGGGCGGCGGCACGACCTCGCCGGCCTGGCGGCAGTTGCTGGCCGACGTGCTGCAGATCGAACTGCAGGCCGTCGCCGTGCCGGGTGCCTCGGCACGGGGTGCCGCCCTGCTCGCCGCTCAGGCTGCCGGCCTGCTCAGTGACGCCGAACTGGCCGAGGTGACCACGCCGGTCACTCGACTGGCGGCCGTGCCTCGCGCCGACGACGGGGTGCTCCGGGAGCGCAGGGCGAGGTACCTCGACGTCCTGGGGCGGCTCAGATCGTGATGACCACCTTGTGCGCCGAGTCGTCATGGGCGACGGCGTCGAGGGCGGCGGCGTAGTCGTCGAGGGTGAAGCGGTGGGTGATGATGCCGTCCGTGCGCGCGCGGCCCGCACGGAGGGCTGCGATCGCGGCACCGAACGAGGTCATCTCGGCATAGGAACCCTTGATCACGATCTCCCGCCGGAAGATGTCGAAGGGGTGCACCGCGATGGTCTCCGCGGGCTTGGTCACGCCGTAGAGCAGCACCGTGCCTCCGTTGCGCGTCAACGGAACACAGATGTTGCCGACCTCCACCGCCCCCGTGGCCTCGACCACGATGTCGTACCCCACGCCGCCGGACGCCGTGAGCAGCCGCGCCTGGTTCGTCTCGGGCGCACCACGTTCCAGCGGCACGACGGAGGTCGCGCCCAGTGCCGTCGCCGTGGTCAGCTGGTAGGGCACGGGGCCGGCCACGGTGACCGCGCTCGCTCCGGACGCCGCGATGAGTTGTGCGAGAAGGAGTCCGGTGGGGCCGGCGCCGAGTACCAGTGCAGACGAGCCGGGCCGTACCTGCAGGGTCTCCACGCCGTGCATGGCGCAGGCCGCGGGTTCGGTGAAGACCGCGGTGTCCAGCGGCAAGCCCTCGACCGAGAAGACCAGGGCCTGGGGGACGCAGACGAACTCGGCGAAGAAGCCGGTCGCGGTCGACCCGCAGCCGCGTGGATCCTGACACAGGCCCAACCGCCCGGCGCGGCAGAAGGCGCAGCGCCCGCAGGGGATGTTGGGATTCACGCTCACCTGCTCACCGACCCGCAGGCCGGAGACCGCGGGCCCCATCGACTCGACCACGCCGACCACCTCGTGGCCGGGGATCAGCGGGAATCGGCCCGTGTAGTAGCCGGAGTGGATGTGCACGTCGGTGGCGCAGACCCCGACCTGCACGACCCGGATCAGCACGTCGTCCGGCCCCGGTTGCGGCGTGGGTACGTCGGTGACGGCGAACCGGAGCGGAGCCTCGTAGAGGACGGCCTTCATGGGATCTCCCGACGTCGGGCCAGCGCAACCGAACGTACACCCGGCTCTCGCGGGTCGAGCGGCGGTAGCCTCGGACCCGACGCGATGGGACGAGGGCGGATGAGGCGACATGGCTGAGGCGAACGACTGGAATGCCGGGATCATCGAGGAGTTCCGCACCCATGGGGGAGCAGTCGGTGGCCAGTTCGAAGGGGCCCCCTTGCTGCTGCTCACCACCGTCGGGCGCCGCTCCGGGATCCGCCGCACCAGCCCGATGATGTATCTGGACGACGGTGCCGGCCGGTGGCTGGTGTTCGCCTCGAAGGCCGGCCTGCCGACCCACCCGGACTGGTTCTTGAACCTGCAGGCCAACCCCGAGGTGACGGTGGAGATCGGCACGCGCACCGTGCCCGCGACGGCGGTCGTGCTGGAGGGTGCCGACCGGGACCACTGGTTCGCCGAGCAGGCGCGTCGCTACCCCGGTTTCGCCGAGTACCAGGCCAAGACCGACCGGGTGATCCCCGTGGTGGCACTGCTTCCCGCGGAAGCGGCTGCCGACCCGGCGGTGCAGTGACCCGATGGAGTCGTCCCGGTTCACCGTGCGGCCGCTGAACGAGGCGACGTGGCCGGCGTTCGCCGCACTGGTGGAGCGCAACAACGGGATCTTCGGCGGCTGCTGGTGCATGGGGTTCCACCCCGAGGGCGTCGGCAGGGACACCACGGCGGAACTGAACCGTGAGCGGAAGTTGACTCGCGTGCGCGCGGGCACGGCCCACGCGGCGCTGGTGTTCGACGGCGAGGACTGCCTGGGTTGGTGTCAGTTCGGTGTCCCCGAGGAACTGCCGCGGATCAAGAGCCGCGCCGCGTACGAGAAGGAGCGGACGGCGTCCCCCGACTGGCGGATCGCCTGCTGCTACGTGGGCAAGGGACACCGTCGTCAGGGGGTGGCCGCCGCTGCTCTGGAGGGTGCCCTGGAGCTGATCGCCGCCGCCGGTGGCGGCACCGTCGAGGGATACCCCGAGGACGCCGGTGCGGTGCCCTCGGGGTTCCTGTACAACGGTGCGTTGTCGACCTACGAGGCGCTGGGGTTCACCCGCGAGCGCAGGATCGGCAAGCATCGCTGGGTGGTGACTGCCGTCGTTGAGGCGGCAGGCGGGTAGGGCACTGTCTCAGTCCGCGGTGGTGTGCCGACGGACACCGAAGATGAGCAAGTAGCCCAGGATCCAGAACTCGCCGATGCTTGCCGGGACGGTCATCAGTTCGGTCACGAGGCCGGCGGCCGGGGCCAGGTACTGGATGAAGGCGCTGAGCACGTAGCCGAGGCCCCCGGCGATGAGAACCCACCCGAGCGGCTGCGGCATCCAGCGGGAGCGCAGGACGAGCCACCCCATCGGGATCAGCCAGAGGCCGAAGAACAGTTCCCCGACTCCCCACAACTGCCCGGACCCGACGTACAGCAGTTGAACCGTGGCCGCTGCATCACCGGCGATGGCGAGCGAGGAGTCGCCGGCCACGTCGAGGGCCGTGGCCAGTGCCGCTGCGCTGCCCAGGATCGCGGCCGCGTTGACCATCCCGAACACCGCGATCAACCCGGCCGCGAAGGCATCGACGCTGCGGAACAGACGGTAGAACCACACCGCCGTCAGGGTCTGGGTCAGCACCACGCCCAGTTCCAGCGCGACGCCGACGCGCGCCAGCGCCTCGCGCTCGATCAGGTTGGACAACGTGGCGCGGGGGTCGTCGGCGACGAACAGCTGATTGCGGATCATCAGGAAGCCGAGCAGCCCGGTCACGCCCAGGCCGAGGTAGGCCAGCCCGGTGATCCGCGCCGTGCGCAGCAGGTCAGGTCGGGTCGCAAGGGCCGGTGAACCGACATCGGCGGTGGTCGCACTCATCGTGGACTCCTTCGTAGTCTTACGGTGTAAGATAACCATACACGGTAAGGTAGCCGGGTGGAAGAGGTCGCTGGATGACGGCGCGGACGGCACGGGATCCGCTCAGCCGCGAGCGCGTGCTCGCCGCCGCGCTCAAGGTTGCCGACGCCGAGGGGATCCCGGCGGTGACGATGCGCCGGGTGGCCTCCGAGCTCGGGGTCGAGGCGATGTCGCTGTACTACCACGTGCCCGGCAAGGAGCCGCTGCTCGACGGACTGGTCGAGGCGATGCTGGCGGAGATCGAGGCCGCCGTCCGCGGTCAGGAGAACGCCGATCAGGACTGGCGCGTCGCGCTGCGGCGGCGCTTCCTCACGGCACGCGAGGCCATGCTGCGTCACCGTTGGGCACCTGGTCTGATCGGCTCGCGCACAGCCATTCCGGCGAGCCTGTACGGCTACTACGAGGAGATCCTGGCCACGCTGATCCGCGGAGGGTTCAGCTATCACCTCGCGCACCGGGCGATCCACGCGTTCGGCAGCATGGCCCTGGGGTTCTCCCAGGAGCTCTTCACGCCCTCGCCGGACGGGGGTGCCCCCGAGGATGGCGAGGCCGCCGAGGCCGAGCTCGCCGCGATGGCCGAGCGGCTGCCGCACCTGACGGCCATGGTCGCCTCCGAACTGCACGACAACCAGGACGATCCGTTGGGCTGGTGCGACTCCCAGGCTGAGTTCGAGTTCACCCTCGACCTGCTTCTGGACGGTCTGGCAAGGCATCTGCCCTGACTCGTGGTTAGGGTGGCCCGATGGCAAAGGTCATCTCCACGCTGTTCATCTCGGCCGACGGCGTCGCCGAGATCGACCCCGCCTGGCACTTCCCGTACTTCGACGAGAACATGGGCCGCGCCGTCGGCGAGGACTACGACACCTGCGACGTGCTGCTCATCGGCCGCGAGACCTACGACAGCTTCGCCGGGGCGTGGCCCGACCGCGAGGCCGCCGGCGGGGAGGACGCCCCGTTCGCCAAGCAGCTCGGCGACCTGCGCAAGGTGGTCGTCTCGCGGCAGGCGCTCGAGTTCACCTGGCGCAACTCCGAACTGATCGAGGGCGACCTCGTCGAGGCCGTCACCGCGCTCAAGGCCGACGCCGGCCTCGCGCGGCGTCCTCATTCCCGGCTCGATCTCGCGTGGTGCAGCAACTGCTCGCCGCGGGGCTGGTCGACGAGCTCCGCCTGCTGGTGCACCCGGTGGCGGCACGCAAGGGCCGCAGGCTGTTCGACGACGGCGACGTGCCGTACCACCTGACGGTGACAGCGACGGAGGCCTTCCCGACCGGCGTGATCCGGGTGATCTACTCGCCGACGGCGGCACCCGCTGCCGTCGGCTACGACGAGGTCAAGGACCAGGTTCCCCCGGGTGAGCTCGGTGGTTGATTCGTGGCAGGGCGCGGCCAGTACTCATCACGATTCGCGGAACTCCGCTTCGGGAAGTCCTCTGCGGCCGAAGAGATCTGCGCCAGGTGCGGGCGTGGTGTGGCCATCGTCGGGCAGGTTCACACCCGAGCCGGGATGGCAACGTTGACCGGCGAACCCCCGCCGGTCACCAGACGCAGGCCGTAGGGGACCAGCGCTGCCGCCATCAGGAGTGAGGCGGCCAGATTGATGATCTCGGCGCCGTCAGGGAACCCCACGAACAGAACGCCGATGAGGAACAGGGCCGCCTGCCGTCGAGGAATCACCCCTGTCCGGAGAAGGCCCACGGCCTGGATCGCGAATCCGAGGGGCAGGAGGAGGATCCCCCAGAGCAGCACCATCCAGCCCTTCTGCGAGAACATCGCCACCAGACCCGGCGTCAGTTGGGCATATTCCTTCGCAGGCAGCGTGTCCAGGGCGCTCATCGTCAGGCACAGTGCGCCCTTGTCGGCGGCCAGGATGACCGTACCCGTCACGGCGAGCGCTGCACCGGCCAGGCCGGCCCACGCCTGGGTGGTGCGCTCGAGGAGCGTCATGAAGTGCACGGCGGCCACGACCAGCAGGGCGGTGTTCAGGGTGACCAATACGTGGCCGAACTGCAACAGGCCTGCGTCGTGGGCTCTGGCCGCACGTTGTTCTGGTCCCAGCAGATGGGGGTCCAGGAGGCCAGGATGGACAGCGAAGGCGAAGACGAACACCAGTGGGAAGATGACGAGGCTAACCCCCGTTCCGACGCGTTTGGCGTGGCTCAAGGGGGCTGTTTCGACCATTGGATTCACTCCCCGAGTGAATGACATGGCAGCGATGTGGCGAGTGAAGGCGCCGCTGTCGCAACGCTACTCGGGGCTTCAGGCCAGGCGGACGAGGCAATGGTCCCGATGCCTTGTCGGTGTCAGTCGAGGAGGACGACGACCTTGCCGGGCGGGCTGCCCTTCTCGACTAGATCCACAGCGGCCGCTGCCTCGGCCAGGGGGAAGGTCCGCCCGATCACAGGTGCTACGTGGCCGGACTCGATGAGGTCCGTGATCTCGGTGAGGGCGTCCGAGGTGACGCTGGCGGTGAACGACGTGAGCGTCTGCTTGGCGAACAGGTTGAGGAGTGCTGCTTTGGCTATGTGGCCCAGCGGGCCGAGCCATCGTCCGCCGTCGCCGTAGGACTGGATCAGGGTTCCGCGCGGGGTCAGGACCCGCCTGATCGCGGCGGGGGAGTAGGTTCCGCCCAATTGGAGGATCAGGTCGTAGCGTCCGGTTCCGGCGGTGAAGTCCTCTCGGGTGTAGTCGATGACCTGGTCAGCGCCAAGTCCCTGGACCAGATCGACGTGCGGGGTGCTGCAGACGCCGGTCACGTGGGCGCCGAGGTGTTTGGCGAGCTGCACGGCGAAGGTCCCGACCCCGCCCGAGGCACCGACGACGAGCACCTGCTGACCCGCTGCGATCCCACCCGCGCGCAGGCATTGCAGTGCCGTGACGGCAGCGAGGGGCACCGACGCGGCCTGCTCGAAGGACAGGCCCGCGGGCATCGGGGAGAGACGGTTCTGCGGCACGGCGACGAATTCGGCGAACGCGCCGTGGCCGAAGCCGTAGACGTCGGTGCCCGGCGCGAATCCGGTCACGCGGTCGCCCACCCGGTCCACCGTCCCGGCCAGATCCCCGCCGGGGATCAGGAACGTGGGTCGACGAACGCCGCCTATCCCGGCCGGACGCATCAGCACCGGCTCGCCACGGATGAAGTGCCAGTCCCAGGGGTTCGCCGAGCTAGCCCTCACCCGCACCAGCACGTCCTCGGCGCCGACGTCCGGCACCTCTACCTCGGTCAGCCGCAACACATCGCTCGGCGCGCCGTAACGTTGTTGGACGATCGCTTTCATGGCGATACTCCCTCTACCGGCGCTGATCGTGAACGCCGTTGTCCGGTGCGACTCGCACAGCGTGTCAGCTGGAGCTCGAACGAGCAGGTCGGAACGGGAGTGCCATGAAGGCGATCGTGTTCTCGCGGTATGCCGGGGCGGCCGCCCTTGAGCTCACTGAACTCGACCGGCCTACGCCGGCCGCGGGCGAGGTCCTGATCAGGGTTCACGCCGTGTCCATCAACGACTGGGATCTCGGCATCCTCCGAGGCAGCCCTGCACTGAACCGCCTGCAGACCGGTCTCGTGCGTCCGCGCCGGACGATCGTGGGCTCCGACGTCGCCGGTCGGGTCGAGACGGTGGGGCACGACGTCACGACGTTCCGTCCGGGGGATCTCGTCTACGGCGATCTGAGCGGTCGTTGGGGCGGCTTCGCGGAGTACGTCTGCGCCCCCGCTGCGGCGTTGACGGCCAAGCCGGCGGCGATGACGTTCGAGGAGGCGGCTGCGTTGCCGCAGGCGGTCGCCCTGGCGATGCAGGGCCTGCTCGACGTCGGACGGTTGCGTGGCGGCGAGACGGTGCTCATCAACGGCGCAGGTGGTGGCGTCGGCACGCTCGGGGCGCAGATCGCCGCGCTGTACGGCGTGGAACTGACCGGCGTCGATCGGGGCGGCAAGCTGGAGAAGCTCCGCGCACTCGGGTTCGACCACGTGGTCGACTACACGCGCGAGGACTTCACCCGCAGCGGACGGCGATACGACCTCGTCCTGGACGTCAAGACCCGGCGATCTCCGTTCGGCTACCTGCGGACGCTGAACCCGGGCGGGCGCTACGTCACCGTCGGCGGCTCCCTTCCGCGCCTGGCCCAGACGGCGTTCATGGGGCGGTGGATCACCCTGCGGACCGGGAAGAGCACCCGCGTCGTGATGCTCACGCCGAACAAGGACATGGCGCGCGTCAACGAGCTGTTCGAGTCGGGCTCGCTCCGGCCGGTGATCGATCGGACGTTCCCGCTGCCCGCGGCGCGGGAGGCGATGCTCTACTACGCCGAGGGGAACTTCGTCGGCAAGGTCGTGGTGACCGTGCCAGGTGCTGACTGACCCACGCCCGGGAGTGCGGGTGGGCAGTGCCGGGTCTGTCCTGCTACTCGGCGGCCTGCAGTTCGGCGACCCTGGCGACGTAGCCGGCCCGCGCCTCCTCGCTGGGCGTTCCGGAGAGCGCGGCCCAGGCGTCGTACTTGGCCCTGCCCACCAGGTCGGTGAAGCCCGGGCGCTTCCCCGAGACGTCTCCGACGGTCGCCTGCTTGTAGAGGGCGTAGAGCGCCAGCTTCACCTGCGAGCCGGGGTCCTTCGTCAGCAAAGGCACTGCCGCAACAGCGGACTCGAAATCGTCGGTCATGCGGTGAGGCTACGCCGGACTGCGTCGGCCGAGGGTTCCGCCGTGCAGGCCCCTGCGGTGCGACTTCATCACCGTGGTGGGGGTGCCCGCGATCTGGTCGTGACGGCTGCGGGTGACCACGGGTAAGGGGCGCGGAAGAAGCTGTTGCTGCGAAAGGCCAGCATCGGTCTGCGCCCCCAAGCACGTGACCTGCCGGTCAGGATGGCGCGCCACAAGGGCATCCGGCGGTAGGACAGCAGCAGGAAGGCCACCGGGTCGGCGGAGATGGTGACGTCGACCGGTCGCGGTGCCGGCGGGTCCACCTCGAGGTGCCCGTCGGAGAGCTGCCACAGGTGACGTCCAGCACCGCGCAGACGCAGCTCGATCACGGCACTGACGCCTCGCGCGGCCTGGGGATCCACCCATGCCGGCAGGATCGGCGCGAGTGAATCGAGGATCTCGACCGCTGCGTCTGAGTCGATCGGCCAGGGTCTGCCGAGCACGCCCGCGATGTCGTGGCCGTGCACCACGAACTCACCGAGCATGATCCCGAGCAGGTCCGCGGGGTGCACCTGCACGCCGCCGGTGTACGGGAGCGGGTCTCCGTCGTCCACCGAAGGGCCTGACGGCAGTTCCGCGACGGCAGCCCGCAGACGGGTGAGGATCTTCGGCAACTCCTGATCGGACAGCTGCGCGATCTCGAGTCGTTGAGTGCGGCGACGTCTTGGCGTCGCTGCCCACGGTGGGACAGCGCGCCGGGGAGTCCCTCACCACCACGGTGACCAGATGTGCCATGACCTGAGTGATCGTCCAGCGATCGGTGTGCGGCACCACGGCTGCCGCGTCAGGCGCCTGCTCGACCAGACCGATCAGGTGGTCGTTGAGAGTGCTGATCATGCTGACGGTGAACTCCGAACGACTCGTCATCGTCCCTCCGCATCCGTGGCGTCGAGGAGTCCGAGCCCGCGGCCGAGCGCGACGGCTTGGGTTCGGCTACCGACACCCAGCTTCGAGTAGATGTTGCGAAGGTGCACCTTCACCGTGAGGGGAGAGAGGAACAGCCGCTCCGCGATCTGTTGATTCGACAGCCCCTCGGCGAGAAGGCCCAGCACTTCACGTTCGCGGCTGCTCAGCGGCTCGATGAGGGCGGCGGGTCGGGTGGGCGCTGAGTGATCTCCCTTCGGGAAGGCGCTGAGTAGGCGAAGGGCCCTGGTGCGGTGCCGCCCGGTGACCTGACTCAGCAGGTCGGCCATAGGAGTGCCTTCGTCGACGAACAATCGCACGAAGCCCTGGGGAATCGCCGTGTCCATCACGTCGTCCAGCAGGTGCCGGCTCTCGCGCGACGAGCCGGCAGCGCGAGAGGCGAGCGCCTCGAGCGTGAGAAACTTGAGCGCCTCGTCGCGCCATCCGCGGGCGTCGGCCTCAGCCCGGGCCGACCGCAGAACCCGCAGAGCCTCGGCCGGGGTGCCCCGGGCCAGCAAGACGCGAGCGCCGATCGTCGGCAGCTCGAACTCCTCGGCGATGTGCGAGGCCGCGTCGATCTTGCCGCGGAACAGGTTCAGCCTGGCGAGAGCAGCCATCACGCTCGGACCCTCGCGCGTGGTGCCGAGCTCACGAATCCCGCGCTCGGCCTCGTCGAGCAACGCGCCCGCCTCGTCCGATTCCCCTTGGGAGAGCTTGATCCGGGCGAGCAACACCTGGCAGGCCGCGGGCCGGTCGGTGTTCTGGAGCAGGCGGGCCAGCTCCAGAGCTCGCTGACCACGCTGCCAGGCGTCGTCAAGCTCGTTCCACTCGTAGTGGATCCGGGCGAGGCCCAGATGGGCCTCGGCGATCACTGGGAAGGGAAGGTCGGCGGCGAGCCGGAGCGTCTCCTCGTAGGTGGCCGCGGCGGCGCGGAGCTCGGTGTCCAGCTCCTCGACGGTACCCAGACCGATCAGCGAGATCAGTTCACCGAAGCGGCTGCCGGCGCCTCGACTCATCGCCCGAGCCTCGGAGTACGCCGAACGTGCCTCCGCGCGTTCGCCCAGCACCTGATGGGCGTACCCCAGGGTCTGGATCGCCGAGGCGCGGCCGGCCACGTCGTCCGGCGGGAGGTACTCGAGCGCCCGCCTGGACTCGGCGATCATCACGTCTGCCCGGTGACGGCTCAGCCCGAGCATCGCCCGCAGGTTGGCGATGCGGCCGAGGAGGTGCGGGTCGGGAGGGGTCCCGCGAGCCGCGAGGGTGGCCTCCACCTGGTCGAGCATCTCGGTGATGCCGGCGCTCTGTCCGCCGCCCAACCTGACCGTCGCCTGGACGAGGCGCAGCTCCGGCCAGGCGTCGAGGGTCTCGGGCGGCAGAGTGGTGAGCCAGGTGGCGATCGGTGCCAGCGCCCCCCGCGAGTAGAGGGGCAGGCCGTGGCCCTGGATGAGGCGGGCAGCCCGGGCGATGTCGTGTGCCGCCGTGGCATGTCGGAAGGCGTCCAGGTCGAGTCCGTTCTGCTCGAGCCACGCGCTGGCCCGGATGTGCAGATCGTCCAAGGACGCCGCCGGTTGCGCCTGCTGCAGACGGCGGCGCAACAGGTCGCGGAACAGGTGGTGGTAGCGGTACCAGCGCCGTTCCTCGTCGAGCGGAATGATGAAGAGGTTCGAGCGTTCGAGGAGCTCGAGCGTGTCCTGTCCTGGCGTGGCATCGAGGGTGACCGCGTCGCAGAGCGGACCGCACATCCGGTCCAGTACCGAGGTGAGCATGAGGAATCGCACGCGTTCCGGGGGTAGCCGGGTGAGCACCTCCTCGGCCAGATAGTCGAGCACGAAGCGGTGGCTGCCGGAGAAGCTGCTGATCAGCCTGGTGGGATCGGGCTCGTGCTCGAGGGAGATGGCGGCGAGCTGGAGGCCTGCGATCCAGCCTTCGGTGGACGATTCGAGTGAGGCGACCTCCTCGCTCGACAGTCCGAGACCCTTGGCCCCGTTGAGGAATCGTTGGCATTCGTCTGTGGTGAAGCGCAGGTCGGGCGCCCGGATCTCGCACAGCTCCGCGTTGGCGCGCAGCCGGCCGAGCGGGAGCGGTGGGTCCTCGCGACTGGCGATGATCAGGTGCAGGCGCGGTGGAAGGTGGTCCACGAGAAAGGCGACCGCGTCGTCGACGAGCTGGGAGTCGACGCTGTGGTAGTCGTCCAGGACGAGCACCAGGTCGGTCGTCGCGGTGGCCAGGTCGTTCACGAACGGCGTCAGCAGAGACTCGATCGGAGGCGGGTGGCGATGGTCCAGCAGCGGCAGCACCGCCCCTCCTGCCTCCGGGGCCAGTGCGCGCAACGCGGCGACCAGGTAGGTCAGGAAGTGGCTCAGCTCTGAGTCGTTCTCGTCCAGGGACAGCCAGGCGATCTGGTGGCCTCCGCGCCGAGCCCAGTCGGCGATCGCGGTTGTCTTTCCGAAGCCGGCCGGCGCCGAGACGAGGGTCAGTCTGCGGTGGAGGGCGTCGTCGAGGTGACCGTCGAGGCGACTCCTACTCACGACGCCGGGCCTCTCGGCGGGGCCGTAGAGCTTGGTGGCCAGAATGGATACGGGCACGCTCATGATCCTAGGCCGCGCTTGGCTCGAGTACTCCTCTGAATACCTCCGCGGAGGTATGACACGCCGAGTTCGCCGGCGGAGGCTGGACTCATGGCCGTGGAGATCACCTCGGGGCCGGGCAGCCGGCCGGCGGTGAGTTACCAGATCCGCGTCGCGGGAGAGCTCGACGCTGAGTGGTCCGAGTGGTTCAGCGGGCTGCGCGTCATCGCCTCTGACGGCGAGACGCTGCTGGTCGGACTCATGGACCAGGCCACGTTGTACGGGGTGCTCAAACGCGTCCGGGACCTCGGCCTACAGCTGATCTCGGTGCTCCGATCGGAGGATTCATGAACACTCAGGGCAATACTCCTCGATTCCTCGGCGCCGCCTTCCTGGCGGTCGTCGTCACGAGTCTCGACCAGCGGGCTCGCCATCGGCACGGCCACGGGTTCGGGTGACATCGCCGACGTCCTGGCCACGGTCGCCGACCACACCGGTCTCGTCCACGTCGCCGTCCTGATGGGCATGCTGAATGCCGTAGGCATCCTGGTCTCGCCGGGCTGCTCTATGCGGTGCTGCAACCCCTGGGGAAAGGCGGCGGCCCTCATCGCGACGCTGTGCTGGACGGGAGAATCCTTCTTCTACGCGCTCAATCAGATCGCCTCGAGCGCACTGACGAACGTGGCGTCGGACTTCCAGGGCGCAGGCGGGGCTGACGGGTCGAGCACCGATTCCTACGCATCGCTCGGCCAGTTCCTGTACACCGACGTCGCCGGGCGCGGCGGAACGATCCTGATGTTCTTCTACTGCGCCGGGGGGTTGCTCTTCTACTACCTGTTCTACATCTCCCGACTGGTCCCGCGGTGGATCTCCGGCTACGGGCTGGTCGCCGTGGCCGTAGGACTCGTCGGAGCATCCATCGAGTTGCTCGGCCCCTCGCTCGGCATCGTGCCCTACATCGCGATCCTGCCGTTCGAGCTCGTCGTCGGCGTGTACCTGCTCTCCCGAGGTGGCGACACCACATCGACCACCGCGCCTGTGCAGATGGTGGCCGTCTGACGGTGACCCGCGTCACCGAGCAGTAGCAGGAGGAGGAGAGATGTCCCGATCGCAGGGATTGTGGAGGCGGGCAACCGGATTGGCCATGGTGGGCGGATCGGCGTTCTGGGTGACCAACTTCGCGATCTCACGGACGCCCATCGCCGCGGAGTACCGTGCCGCTCTGTCCATCGGCTATGCGCCCATGCTGCTTGAAGCCCTGGCCGGCGGGCTGATCATCGGGTTCTGCGTGGGCTACCTCCTGCTTCGCTACTTCGACAGGGTCTGGGGGAGCAACCCGATCCTGAAGTCATTGACGCTGAGCATCATGGCCCTGGTCCTGGTCACGGTGCTGCTCGAGGTTCCGGCGAAGTTCCTCACGGGCACGCCTGAAGCCATGCGCTGGTTCCTGGTCGGCGCGACCTTCAACGGGTTGAGGATCCTCGCCCTCGGGCTCGCCATCGGCGCAGCCCACGAGCGACTGAGCCCCTAGGCTGGTGGTGACGTCGCGCGTTCAGCTGCGAGGGAAGGCAGTCCTGTGGAGACCGCGGCACGGAGCAGGGACGGCAGCGTCCATGTGACCGATGAACGGTTCAACACCGTCTCGCACCTGTTCGCCGCGTGCTTCGCCGTCGGGGGCGCCGCGCTGCTCGTCTCGCAGGCGAGCGCCCAGGGGGATCCGTGGAAGATCGTCGGTCTCAGCGTCTACGGCCTGTGCCTGGTGGCACTGTTCGTGTCCAGCACGATCCACCACGGGCTCGACGGGAGCCCGCGCCTGAACGAGGCCCTGCGCACGCTCGACTACGACTCGGTCTTCCTCCTGATCGCCGGCACGGTCACCCCGTTGGTGCTGGTGCTGTTCCGAAACGTCTACGGATGGACGGTCTTCGGTGCCGTCTGGGCCATCGCGGTGCTGGGGATCGTGCTGCGCTCGGTGCTGCGACAGCTGCCGAAACACATCACGAACACCCTCTACATCGCCCTGGGCTGGCTGACGGTGCTCCTGGTCGGGGCGGGCAGCCCGCTGCCCGTGGGGGCGTTGGCGCTGATGGCAGCGGGCGGTCTCGTCTACAGCGCTGGTTTCGTGATCTTCGTCATCGAGAAGCCGAACCCGCGGCCCGGGGTGTTCGGATTCCATGAGACGTGGCACTTCCTGGTGGTCGTGGCCGCGCTGATGCACTACCTCCTCATGTACTTCTACGTCCTGCCGGCGTAGCCCGACGTCACCGCCCTGCGGGTTCGGCGGTCGCCCGGGCCACGGCCTCGATCAGTCGCGCGAGTTCCCCGACCTGACGTGGATCCGCTCGCCCTGCGGGCCGAACAGCGCCAGCATCTCGGTCGGGGTGTTGCCGCGATTGGCGATGACGTGCGGGGTGCGGGTGTCGAACTCGACCACCTCGCCCGGCCCCAGGTCGAGCTCCCGGTGACCCAGGACGAGGTGGAGCCTGCCCGAGAGGATGTAGATCCACTCGTAGCCCTCGTGGGTCCTCGGCTCGTAGGGCTCCGAAGGGTCGTGCGGCGGCACGATCACCTTGAATGCCTGCAACCCACCCGGTCTGCGGGTCAGCGGGATGAAGGTGCGCCCGTGCCGCTTGATCGGCTTGGCCCTCACCCGGGGGTCCCCTGTCTCCGGCGCGTCGACCAGTTCATCGAGGGGCACCTGGTGGGCCCTGGCCAGAGGTAGGAGCAGCTCGAGGGTGGGTTTGCGCTGTCCGGATTCCAGTCGCGACAACGTGCTCACCGAGATGCCGGTGGTGTCCGCCAACGTCGCCAGGGTCGCGCCCCGCTCCACGCGGAGAGCCCGCAACCGCGGCCCGACCGCCTCGAGCACCTCATCGAACTCCGTCATCCTTCGATCATCCTTCGCCTTTGCCAAGACGGCAACGAAGTTTGTCAATCGAGTGCCCGCTTGGCACGCTGACGGCATGGACAACCACGGGCACCAGCACACCGACGAGGACGCCGCCGCGATGTTCGAGCCGGCGGGCTGGGAGGAGCGCTACTCCGGCGAGGAGAAGATCTGGAGTGGCAACCCCAACGCCCAGTTGGTGGCCGAGGTGTCGGGCTTGACCCCGGGCACGGCGCTCGACGTCGGCTGCGGGGAGGGCGGCGACGTGATCTGGCTGGCGCAGCAGGGCTGGCGGGTCACCGGGGCGGACTTCTCCGCCAAGGGACTTGCCCGCGCCGCCCGGCACGCCGAGGAGGCCGGGGTCGCAGACCGCCTGGACTGGTGGCAGGTCGACGCACGGGCCTTCTCGGCCGACGGCCGGTCCTACGATCTGGTCACCACCCACTTCCTGCACCCACCGGACGGCGGGATGGTCGAGGTGGTCGGCCGGCTGTCCGAGGCCGTCGCGCCCGGCGGGCACCTCCTGGTCGTGGGCCACGCGCCGTCCGAGGCGTTCCCTCACCTCACGGCGAGCCACCGCAAGGCGATGTTCCTCGCCGAGGAACTGCTGCCAGGGCTGCCCGAGGGCTTCGAGGCGCTCGTCGTCGAGCAGCGGCCGCGGACGATGATCCACGACGGGGCGACCCTGGACGTCCACGACTCCACTCTGCTCGCCCGTCGACGGGACGCCGTCAGGAGATAGCGGCCTTCACCAGCGTGACAATCGTCCTCTCCACCGCAGGACTCCATTTCGCGAGCGCGTACGACACGGGCCACAGGTCGCCGTCATCGATGTTCGCGGCGTCCTGGAAGCCCAGGGTCGCGTAGCGGTAGTTGAACTTGCCCGCGTCCTGGAAGAAGACGACGATCTTGCCGTCCGCGTTGGCGTAGGCCGGCATGCCGTACCAGGTCTTCGGTGACAGCTCGGGGGCGTTCTGGGTCATCACCATATGAACGCGCTCAGCGAGCGCTCGATCCTCAGGCGCCATCTGCGCGATCCGGTCGAGCACGGCCTGCAACCCATCGGCCTTCTTGGCGCCCCTCTTGCCCTCGGAGCGAAGTTCCGCAGCGCGCTCCTTCATCGCGGCGCGCTCCTCGGCGCTGAAACCGTCGGGTTCGGTCAGTGCGTTCTTTGCGGGCATTCCCGGCTCCTCTCCTCGTGCAGTCTCGGCATGGTGCCGGGCTGCCTCGAAAGGCTAGGCGTGGCGGGCGAGTTGCGCTTCTTGATTCCTGATCGACTCCGGATCGATCGGCACGGTGAGCTCGCGGCCGTCACCCCGGCCCGTCCTTCCCCCGTACCGGACTTGATAACTTGGGATGATGTTTCGCCAATCAGCCAACGTGAGAATCGGCGAATGTTCGGACTGCTCGTTCCGTGTCGCAGCGGGCGGGGGCACGACCGACTGGGCCGAGGCGTCAGCGGTTGCGTACATCACGGCGCAGATGAAGTTTCACTACTTCTCCTGCCCTGCCCACAATCGCACCCTCGTTCCTCGCCGCTGGCACTGGGTGGTCAAGCATCGGGTCTAGGAGATCCTGCGGCGATACGTGACCATGGCGAAGTAGTAGGCGACGACGAGGATGCCGACGCACCAGGCGAGGGCGGTCCAGATGTCGGCGTCGACCGGCTGCTGCGTGAACAGGTCGCGGATCGCGTTGACGATGGACGTGACCGGTTGGTGCTCGGCGAAGGCGCGCACGGGGCCGGACATGGTGTCGGTGGGAACGAAGGCCGAGCTGATGAACGGCAGCAGGATGAGCGGGTAGGAGAACGCGCTCGCGCCGTCCACAGATCTCGCGGACAGGCCGGGGATCACCGCCATCCAGGTCAGCGCAAGGGTGAACAGGATCAGGATGCCGGCGACCGCGAGCCACGCCACGAGACCCGCTCCCGAGCGGAAGCCCATGAGCAGGGCGACGAGCACCACGACCACGAGCGAGATGAGATTGGCGACCAGCGAGGTCAGCACATGCGCCCACAGCACGGACGACCGTGCGATCGGCATGGACTGGAACCGCTCGAAGATGCCGCTCTGCATATCCAGGAACAGTCGGAATGCCGTGTAGGAGATGCCCGAAGCGATCGTGATGAGCAGAATGCCGGGCAGCAGGTAGTTCACGTAGGAATCCGACCCGGAGTCGATCGCACCCCCGAACACATAGACGAACAGCAGCATGAACGCGATCGGCATGATCGTGGTCGTGATGATGGTGTCCAGACTGCGGGTGATGTGGCGCAGGGATCGCCCCAGAAGGACGGTGGTGTCGCCGAAGAAGTGCGTGGTCATGGGTGTTCCTTGCGGTTGTCACCGACGATGGACAGGAAGACCTCCTCGAGGGAGGGCTGTTTCTCGACGTACTCGACCGTGGCTGGCGGCAGCAGGCGATCGAGGTCTGACCAGGAGTGGCGCCTCGACCGCCGTTTGGTGTGGTCGAGGATGGTCAGCTGTCGGCTGCGCTGCTCCCGCGCAGGATGGCTGCCATCTTCTTCCCCCGGGCCAGTTCCTCGACCAGCTTGTCCATGTAGCGGATCTTCTGCATCAAGGGGTCCTCGATCGCTTCCACCCGATGGCCGCAGATCACGCCCGTGATCAGGGAGGCGTGCGGGTTCATCCTGGGGGCTTCGGCGAAGAAGGTCTCCAGGCTGACCTCGGTGGCAAGGGCCTCCTGCAGGCCGGCGGCGTCATAGCCCGTGAGCCAGGAGATCACGTGATCGACGTCGTCTTTGCTGCGGTTCTTCCGCTCGGCCTTCCGCACGTAGTGCGGGTAGACACTGGCAAAGCTGACGGCGAAGATCCGGTGTCCTGGCACGGGGAAAGGCTAACGCGAGGAGTTCGGCGACGCCGCGCTGCGAGTTCGCCGCCTCGGCCGCCTCGGGACGAGGAACGGCGTCGACGCTTGGGTAGGCGAGGTAGTCCTTGCCGAACCGGAGCGCCAACTCGCGCTCCTCGACGCGTTTGATGAAGAGCAGGAGCAGCCCTCCGAGCAGTGCCACCAGGAGAAGCGAGGCCAACGATCCGATCGCCAGCGACAACCCCGCATAGGCCAGGACCGTCCCCAGTGCCATCGGGTTCCTGCACCACCCGAACGGTCCGGCCGTCAGCAGGCGTTGCGTCGGCGCCATCGGAAGTGGCGTCCCTGACCCTTGGTCCACCTGGACCGCTATCGACCACAGTGCGAGGCCGGCCCCAGTCGGAATCAACAGACATCCCAGCACCAGACTGGCAGGGCGCTGCAATAGCTCCTCCCCTCCTCCCAGTACCTCCCACTGCGAGAGGCCGAGCAGGAGGAGCGGGACGATCCCCAGGAAGACCACGCCTCCCAGAGCGAGGAATCCGACGCGTTGGCCGACCGTCCGTGATGTCCGAGCCCATCGGAGGAAGATGCTCATGGCGCTCCTTCCGACCACGCCGACCGCTTCGATCCTCGTCGTCCCCGCACGGCGCGACCCGTGCTCAAGGTCTCCGGCGGCAAGTCACTCGGCTGCAGCCGTGGAGACCTTCTTCCGGGAGCGTTTGGCCGCGTACATGTCCAGGTCTGCAGCCCTCAGGAGCATGTCTGCGGACTGCGGGCGGTGTGCCGTGGCCAGCCCGATGCTCGCCGCTGCGGGCCGGTCCCACCCCGCGATCCCCGTGGGCTCGGAGAGCGCGAGCTGGATCCGCTCGAGCACGCCGTCAACCTGATCCTGGCCGGTGAGCGACGGCAGCAGAACGGCGAACTCGTCGCCGCCCAGCCGCGCGACCGTGTCGGAGGGCCGCACGCAGCCGCTGAGCCGCTCGGCGACGGTGCGCAGCAACAGGTCGCCGGCGGCATGACCCCGGGTGTCGTTCACCGACTTGAAGTCGTCCAGGTCGATGAACAGCACCGCGACCGATCCTCCCGACCTTCCCAGTGAGGTGAGTGCCTGGTCGAGGCGGTCGATGAACAACGATCGGTTGGCCAGGCCGGTGAGCGGGTCGTGGAAGGCCGCTTGCCTCAGCTGTTCCTCCAGAGCCGCCCTCTCGGTGACGTCGCGCAGGTTGAGCACCAGGCCGCCGACGGCAGGGTCGCCGAGTCGGTTGGTGCTCAGGGCCTCGACATGGCGCCATCCGCCGTCGGCATGCTGGAGGCGAGTCACCCACGCTCGGCTGGACCCGGGCGGGGCGTCTGCCAGTAGCCGTAGCTCCTGCCGCACCTGGTCGCGGACGTCGGGGTGCACTCGGCCGAGGAAGTCGGTCCCGACCGGGGGCCTTCGCCGAGGAGGGGCTGAGGGGTTCTCGTTCGCCCTGGCGCGGTTCCTCGACGGGCTCGAGACGTACGTCGACGCCCTCACGGCGTGATCATGCACTGCCCGGCGTGAGTCGTCCTAGGAGAGCTCGACCTGCGTCACGACATCAACGCCCCAGAACGACGATGTCCGCCAGCGCAGCGTGACGTCGATAGTGCTGGTGTGCGCCTCACGCAGGAGGTCGATGGCCAGTCGCTCGCCGGGTGTCATCGGCGAGTACATCGGCACGTGCAGGACCGTGGAACTGCCGGTGTCGAAGGTGGCCGTGAAGAACGGCACGGTGTCGATGCTTGTCACTCCTACGCGTTGCGGTGCCAGCGGACCGCCGACGAACTCCAGGTCAGCTGCCGTCTGCTGTTCCCAGGCGTACAGCGCTCGGGTCGGGTCGATCGGCACCAGGTCCGTGTCGCCGGGCCAGCCCGGCGCCGTCACGTCCGAGCGGTCGACCACGGCCCACAGCTCGAAGTGCAGGTGCGGCTCCCTGGGGACAGCCGACACGGCCGCGAAGGGCATGCCCTTCTGGATGAAATCACCGACGGCAACGCTGATGTCGGTGATGTGGTTGTACTTCGTGACGAACCCGAGGCCCCGCGGATGATGATCGATGGTGACGTTCCCGCGTGTTCCACCCGGGTCGGTCTCGACCTCGACCACTCGACCGCTGTACGCCGCGAACACGCAGTCTCCGGCGGTAGCTGCCAGATCGACGGCCTCGTGGATCTGGTTGGCGAAGTGCACGTCGGCACCGGTCGGGTTGCGCGGGTCGTCAACCGGAATGACCTGCCCGGTGGCGCACGGTGGTGGCCCGGGCAGCACCTTCGGCCGCAGCGATCCGAACCGGCCGTTCTCGTGCCGGAACGACAGCGGCAGGTCCAGCGGCGGAACGAACAGCCAGGACTGCTCGGTGAGCGGGACGATGGACACGTCGCGATCGTATCGGACGTTTGCGGACGAAGCGGGGCAGCAAGGCGACCCTCAGGGGGTCACCTTCCCGGTGAGCACTACCCGCCCCGTTCGCCGGGGGTCGTTGTCCGGCTCGTGGGTGACGAGCATCGTCAACCCCGGGGCCATCAGCTTGACCACGGTCCACATCCTCACCTCGGTGGCCCTGCCGTCAGCGGTCACCTCGAACGATCCCGCCGACAGGGCATCCGGGTCGGTCGGGCTGTCGTCCGCGGCGACGTACCAGCACTCGTAATGGCCCTGGCCCGAAGGGATCTGGGGCAACCCGGTGACGGTCAGGTCGACCGCCCAGCCGTTCACCGTCTTGTGGCCGACGGCGGAACCGGTGGCCGGGCCGCCGCCCGGGGCCGCCATCGTGATGGTCATCGTGGGCTGCGCCGGCGCTCGTCCGCGGATCGCCCAGGTGACCCCGCCTCCGCCGAACACGACGACTGCGGCCGCCGCAGCCACCCAGCGGGTGCGCCGCTGGCGCCGAGTGCGGTGCGCGTCCTGGACGGCGGCCAGTTCCACCGCACGCAGGGTGCGGGCCTGCAGTCCAGGGGGCAGGTCGACCGGAGGTGCGGCCGCGTCGAGCAGCCGCGGAACGTCGCGCAGTTCCTGCTCCGCCTGCTGGCATGCCGTGCAGGAGCGCAGGTGGACCGCGAACTCCTCGGCGTCCTGCGGGTCCAGCGCTCCGAGCACCCAGCCGGCGACGTCCGGGTGAGCGCTTCCCGGTCCGAGGTCGTCGGACCAGCGCGGCTCAGACATCGAAGGACCTCTGCTCAAGGGCTGCCCGCAGGGCGCGCAGCCCGTGGAACATCCGGGTCTTGACCGTCCCGAGCGGAATGGCCAGCAGTGTCGCGATCTCGGACTGGGTCATCCCCTGGTCGTAGGCAAGGGAGATGACTTCGCGCTGAGCGGCCCCGATGGAGTCCAGCGCCTCCCGAATCACCAGGCCGTTCATCAGACGGTCGACCTCGTCATTGACCGGGGGTACGTCGACCTCATCCTCGGCGCCGGCCAGCAACTTGGACGACGGTCGACGACGAACGTCGGCCGTCACGCTGCGCGCCATGACGAACAGATAGGCGCCCACGGTTCCTCGCCCCGGGTCCCACCGGGCCGCTGATCGCCACAGCCGCACGAAGGTCTCCTGCACGACCTCCTCGGCGAGTCCGGGGTCGCCGAGGAGTCTCAGGGCGAAGCCGTAGACCCGGGACCCGTAGCGGCGGAAGAGCTCGGCCACCGGCTCGCCGTGGTCGCCGGCAGCGATCCGAGAGACGAGGTCGGCGTCCTCACGGGCAAGCCTCTGGGGCTCGTCCAGGTTCTCTACGGTCATCGGCTGGTCACGCTCGACGACTGGTGCTCGACATCCCGCTCCATCCCCGAGCCTGTTGTCGACTTTGCGCTGGATCGTGATCCGGTTCAAGTCTAGCCATCGCAGGGGGACGGCGACTGTCGGCACGAGTCCTCCTGGTTTGCCGGGGGTCTCTCGTCGGCTCTACGACGCGATCCCCGCCACCGGTTCACCTGTGCCATCGGGCGAGGCAGCCCGATCGGTGGAGGCACCTCAGCCGAACTCCAGGCGCTCGGCCTCTGCGGAGGCCTGCTCCGCGGGCGTCGACCATGGCTTGACCGGCCGCTGCAGGAGCTCGCCGTCGATACGGATGTCGGTGCGCTCGTTCCAGAACGCGACGTGGTCACGGACCCGTAGGGCGTCGTCCAGCGGCTGGGAGTACGTCCAGGCGACGTCGCCCGGCGGCACGTAGTAGCGCACCGGTAGGTGGGTCTCCAGGAGCAGCAGCGCCTCGGTCGTGGCGGCGAGCACTGTGCCGTCCAGCGACACCTCGAGCGGCAGGCGACAGGACAGGACGTCGATCCTCTTGAACGGGTCACGCGGGTGCCCGACCAGGTCCTCGTCCTCGGCCAGCCACCGGTCGAAGGCGCTGAAGTCGAGCACCACCAGCCCCGCCAGGTCCGGATCGTCGGGTCGGAAGCCCGCCTGTGCCAGCCGCCGCCCACCGGCGACCAGGTCGACGATCGTGCCCGGTGTCGTGTGCGGCTCGAAGCTGTCCGGACCGAGCATCGGCGGCAACGCCTCGAGGTCCGGCGGTCGGGGCTGCGGCTCCGTGGTCTCGACGGTGACCGGCAGGTCGGCTTCCGGCACGGCGTACACAGGCACGATCCGCCGTGGCTCCCACACCAGGACGCCACCTCCCTCCCCGTGATCATGCACTTCAGGCACGCCGTGGAGAAAGTGCATGATCACGGGGTGGCGTGGGCCGTGACGTGTTTGTGACTCTGGACTGCATCCAATGAAGGGGCGCCGCCAGAACTCCTCTGTGTACGCCCAGATCGGGTGACACGGAAGGAGATCCCCATGCGCCACCGAATCACGGCCGCGGCCGCCGCCGTCATGGCCGCCCTTGCTCTGGCCGCCTGCAGCTCGTCGTCGACCACGGAGACGTCGACCACCCCGGCGGCGGCCTCGCCGTCGGCAGCCGCCTCCAGCGCTGCGGCGTCGTCAGCGCCTGCTGCTGCTGGCACGATCGTGGAGGTCGCGGCGGCCAATCCTGACTTCTCAACCCTGGTGGCTGCGGTGAAGGCAGCCGAGTTGGTCGACACCCTCAACGGGGCCGGGCCGTTCACCGTCTTCGCGCCGACCAATGAGGCGTTCGCGGCACTGCCGGCGGGTCTGGTCGACAAGTTGCTGCTCCCGGCCAACAAGGCCACGCTGACCAAGATCCTCACCTATCACGTCCTACCGGCCGAGGTCATGGCCGCTGACGTGAAGGCCGGTAAGGCGGCGACCGTCGAGGGAAGCGAGATCACTATCACGACCGACGGTGGAGTGAAGGTCAACGAGGCCACCGTGACTGCGACCGACGTCGACGCCTCCAACGGCGTCATCCACGTGATCGACAAGGTGTTGGTGCCCGCCGACGTCGACGTCAGCAAGCTCTGACCCGCGCCATCGCGCGCGGGTCTGAAGGCCGGGTCAGGTGTCGTGTGACTGCCCGGTCGGGAGGGTCTCCTGGGCCGCGTCCTGGGTGGCGGCCCAGGAGGCCAGCAGCGTGAGTGCGTCGGCGGTCGGAGTCGCGTCGGCGGCGGTGTAGATGTTCAGTTGCAGCCCGGTGTCGGAGGCCAGGGTCATGGCTTCGAAGTCGAGGTCGAGCCGCCCGACGACGGGGTGGTTGAGGCGCTTGCGTCCGCTGCGGTGGTAGCGGACGTCCTGGGAGGCCCAGCGCTGCCGGAACGTCTGGCTCTGCGTCGAGAGCTCACCGACGAGCTCGATGAGTGCCTTGTCGTGTGGGTTGCGGCCGGCTTCGAGGTGCAGCATGGCGGCCGCGTCGCGGGTGACCTGCTCGTAGTCGACGAAGAACTGCCTGGCGGCCTCGGGGTCGAGGTAGACGAAGCGGGTGGTGTTGGCGGGCCGCCGCGGATCGGCGAGGACGGGGGAGCTGAGCACGGGGGAGTAGAGCGCCCGGGCGAGGCGGTTCATCGCGATGATGTCGTGGCGGCCGTTGCGGACCCAGGCGGGGGCGCCGGTGACGGCGTCGAGGACCTGTTGGATCGCGGGGCGGACGGCGATCGCCGGGGCGCGCCGACGGCGGGAACTGCTGCTCGAGCCGGACTCGCGGGCGAGGGCGTAGAGGTGGTCGCGTTCGGCCTCGTCGAGCTGCAGGGCGTTGGCGAGGGCGTCCAGGACGTTCTCGGAGGCTCCGGCGAGGTTGCCGCGCTCCATCCGGACGTAGTAGTCGACCGAGACCCCGGCGAGCATGGCGACCTCTTCGCGGCGAAGGCCGGTGACCCGTCGGTTGCCGCCGTAGGCGGGCAGCCCGGCCTGTTCGGGCGTCAGCCGTGCCCGTCGCGAGCTGAGGTACTGCCGGATCTCGGCGCGCAGGTCCATCGACTCCATGAACCCACCGTAGGACCGGGTGCGCCGGCGAGGCAGGCCCTGCCAGTACCCGGAACGACCGGCCCTCCTGTGCGGGCCGGCACTAGATCTCCTGGGCGGAGGGGAGCAGGGACGACGTGAGCGCCCGCCGCCGACAGTGCTTTCGCGCAGGCCAGGCCGATCCCCTGGCTGGCCCCGGTGACGACGGCGGCCTGGCCCTCCAACGACACGGTCTTCACGGGGTCCTCTTCTCGTGGGCGGCGAGGGCGCGACGACGAAGGCCGTGGTTGCGCAGGTAGAGCACCCGTGGCGTCGTGCCGTGTCGGGTCTGGAAGTCACGCAGCAGGCTGCGCACGTGTCGCGCCAGCCGCAGGCCCGGGTCCACGTAGGGGACGACTGACGTCAAGGAGGTCGCCGGTCTGCTCATGGGGAGCCCTCGTCGATCACGTGGCCGGTGGTCGGAAGATCCGTTGGGCGAGCCAGGAAGCGCTCGAGGGCGTGGACGACGAGCAGTCCCTGCGCCGGCTAGCCCTGGGCCTGGCCGCCGTAGTCATAGAAGCCCTTGCCGGTCTTCATGCCCAGTTCGCCGCGCGCGATGTAGGTGTCCAGCAGTTCGATGGTGTTGGTGGGCAGGCCCTCCCGTTCGTCCATGTAGTGCAGCTCGATGTCGCGCACGACGTCCAGCCCCACCCGGTCCATCAGCTGGAACGGCCCCCAGTCCATGCCGAAGTTGACCATCCACATCTGGTCGATGTCCTGCGGGTTGGACACCCCGTCGGCCACGACCATGAGGCACTCGCGCTTGATGGCCGCCCAGATCCGGTTGAAGATGAAACCCGTCGATTTCTTCGACGCGAGGAACGCGAAGATGCCGTGCTTGCGCAGCTGCGTCTGCAGCAGGTCGAAGATCGCCGGGTCGGTGTGTCCCGAGCTCATCAGGTCCGCACCCGGCATGCCCGGCGGCACGTAGAAGTGCAGGTTGCAGACCCGTTCCGGATGCTCGACGCTGTCGATGATGTCGCCGGACGCGTAGGAGGAGGAGTTCGTCGTCAGGATCGCGTCGGCATCTGCCAACCGGTCCAGGTCAGCGAACAGGGCCTGCTTCAAGTCCTTCTTCTCCGGGATGGCCTCCACCACCAGCCACGCGCCGCGCAGCGCGGTCGCCAGGTCGTCGTGCAGCTCGACCGTGCCCTCGGAGCCGCCCTCGACCGTCGGGACCAGGTCGGGCAGCCCCTGGTCCACGAACGCCTTCGCGGCCTGCCGCTGCTCGGGAATCATGTCGAAGATCCGGACCACACCGCCTCGGTTGGCCATCATCAGCGCGATACGGCGCCCCAGGGTGCCGGCACCGATCACCGTGACCGGGCGTGACTCGATGTTCGTGGGTGGCGAATAGGTCATGGTCTCCTCCTCGGACGTGTCCCTTGCGATTCTGCTGGTCCTGCGCCGTCGCCGCGGGTGGCTCTGCTCACGGCCCGGGCGACGGCCCGGCGACCAGGTCCCTGGACAGGACACGTCCCGCCGCGTTGGTCAGGTGCGCCCGCGAGACCGCGAGGCGCGGTGTCGCCATCGTGGGGCAGGACCTCCTGGGCCGACAGGTGTTGCGGGAGCTACCGGCTTACGGGGGTGCGAACGTCGGATTGATCGATCTGGTGGCGCAGCCGGGGCCGATGCCGCCCCCCGTGCCCTGAGCGGCCACTCAGACGCTTCGTCGGCGGTCACAAACGCATTCCCCAGGAGACTCAACTGCGGGAGGGGCTATGCGGGAGGACGGCGTGATCGCCCGTGCGACCAAGAGTCGTCCATCACGTCGTCAGGGTCCTCCCGGTACACGAGGAGGTCGAGGACGGTGAGAGGTGGCACGCGGCGGCGGAAGACGGAGCGGAGGATCTCGCCGACGGTCCACGTCGTGGGCCCTTGCGCGGCGTCCGCGGTGCTGGCTTCCGGTGGGCGCTCGTCGACAGACATCGATCTCTCCGGACTGCTCAGGGGTATCCACCCGAGGTGCTCACGGCGCTGACTGAATGATCATTGTCTCGAGGGTCGATCCGCGCTACCGCGCGACGGTGACACCTCGGTGAACACAGCACCTTGAGCGGGGCGGACGCCGTGTGCCGGAGAGTTCACCAACCGTTCTGATCGGGTAACGGCCACTGCATGTTCCGGTGAACTCCGCGCGGTCCGCGAGGCAGCGGAGGCGGGCCGAGCGATGATGGGATGCGTTCTCCTCGATCACAGCAGGAACCGTAGGAAGGTCGGCCATGGTGGTGGACTTGGGCGTCGCGATGACGGCCGTTCAGAAGGCGCTCGAGGCCGACGAGCAGTTCTGGCGCTCCGAGCGTGGCAGCACCCCCTATCGGCATCGCCGCGACAAGGCGGTCGTTGAGGCTCTCGCAGCGGGCATGTCCCTGGAGCAGGTCGCCGATGAGCTCGGAGTCAAGATCCACGACGTGGAGCGTATGGCGACGGATGGCGCTTCCGACGTGTAGCGACGAGTCGGCCTCATCCTTGGTTCTCGATCGCGGAGGTGGAGCCCTAGCCGTCGTGCGAGGCACGGACCTCTGCGGGTGGGGGCCGAGCCGCTCCGCACTGACGCTCAGCCGTCCAAGGAGCGGCGCTGCCGCGTCGACCGCGCAGGGCCGGAGCATGCGCGGGGTTGACCGGGCACACCCAGGCCGGCAACGCGCCGGAACCATCACAGCAGAAACACCTTGAGCGTGCTGATGTTCTCGACGAGCCGTCCACAGGTCTGGCCCAAGAAGCCCGTGACGATGCCGTCACCGTCGGCGTGCGCTGCTGCCTCGGTGAGCGGCGGAGGCCACCGCGTGGCCGACTACCCCGCGTGGCGAGATGACCACGGGGTAGGGGGCGAGGACCGCCACGCGGTGACTGCGTCCATGCGCCCGTGCCAGTAGACAGCCGATCCGTTCAGATGCGCCGCCATCGCGAACTCGTCGATCCGTCTGGGGGCTGCGGCGGGCCCGGGTCGGCGTCGGCACTGGCGAGGCGGTGTCCGAGGGCACGCTCGACTTCGGACGTTGCGCGGACAGTTCTCGCGCCGGAGGTCGTCAGCACCCTGCGGATCGCAGCGAGGAGTGGACGGTCGCCGTCGATGAGCTCGATCTGGAACTCCCGCCACGACGTCGAAGGCGGAGTAGACACGCCGCCTACGAGCGCCGTGGCCCGTACCTCGTTCATGGCGAACTCGGCGAGTGTGCTCCCGTTGGGGGCGTGCAGCGGGCGGAGGGCGCGGTGAGTCCGAAGCCGTGCCACCGGCTGCAGAGTGGTACCCCGGACGTAGGCGCCAACTCGTTCTGCCAGGGCGGCTGGGGCTTGTATTTCGCCATCGCGCGCGGGTCCGCCGACCGGCATACGCACGTCCACGTGTTCCCCCGCCGCCTGAGGAAGCGTCAATCGCCAGCCGGGCATCCGGTCCAGCGCTGCGCCGACACAACGTGATCCCGAACCGAACCAACCTCAGATCATGCGTGTCGAGATAGATCGTCTCTAGTACGCGAGACCGCGGAGCCCCGAGCTCGGCTCCGGCGACCAAGCAGGACAGGTCCGGAATCGTGTAGTCCTCTGGCACCTCGAACATCCACCCCACCGCTGAGGTGATCGTCGGAGTCACCTCGCGCACGGTCAGCCCATTCGTCGTCATGTCGCCTTTCTAGGAGGTGCCCGACAACGGTCGGTGGAGCACCGGTGAACGTCGCCGGCTGTGCCGGCGAAGGCTCGACGACGTCCGCGCGCAAGGCATGGCGGTGTAACAGTCCAGACACCTGGGAAAGCGATCCTCCAGACGTCAACGACGAGTCACACGACCCGAGGCGGCACGAGATGCAACGACACATCGCCCTGGTGGCCCACGACAACAAGAAGGTCGAGCTGCTGCACTGGGCCGAGCACAATCGAGATGCCCTGAGCTGCCATGCGCTCTATGCCACGGGGACGACAGGCACCATGCTGGAGTACGAAGTCGGCTTCAGGGTCACCCGGCTGTTGAGCGGACCCGTCGGCGGTGACCAGCAGATCGGGGCGAAGATCGCCGAGGGCAAGATCGACGTCCTGGTCTTCTTCTGGGATCCCCTGGAGCCCCAGCCGCACGACCCGGACGTCAAGGCGTTGCTGCGCATCGCCGCGGTGTGGAACATCCCCGTGGCGTGCAACACGGCCACTGCCGACATGATCATCACCTCGCCGTTGCTGACCGATGGCTATCAGCCGGTGCGACCAGAATTCGCGGAGCGACTCGCTGGCCACGTAGGCAGAGAGCCTGAGGTCGTCGCTTGAGGCGCAACGGGAGGCGGCAGGCCCTTTGACGTCATGGACGACGGGGCTGGCCGCGCAGATGGACGCGCTTCTCGGCCTTCGATGCCGCGGGTGGTGCCGGTGCTTGCTCGTCGGCTGGTGGTGCAGATTGCTGCGACTGCATCTGGTTCACCGGCGGACGCCTGCGCGGCACATTGCTGGGGTTCAGGTCGGAAACGGGAGGACCTTGACCCGCGTACAGGTCATCCCTGAAGGAGCGCGGTGCGTCAAGAGTGTCGGCGACCGTGGTGTGGGCTTCTTCGCGTCCGTGCAGACATGCCGAAGTAGGCGTCGGGGTCAAGGCTCGCGCGGAGCGCGACCGCGTTAGTGGCCGTTCGGCCTTGAGGCCGGCGCCGTTCGGCTGAGGATGTGGGCGGCGGAGAAGAATCGAGGCTGCCTCCCGGGGTGGAGGGTTTTGGTCGGTGCGCTCATCAGTGCCGGTGTGCCCGGTGTCGATGACGCAGGACCACTACTTCGGGACGCCGGATCGCCTCGACGGGAGCGGCCGCCGTGCTCGAAGCCCTCGATGATTGTGAGTGAGACCGTGAGCCGGTACGGGAGCCTGGCGTCGAATCCTTGGGGTAGAGGAGCTGCGACTGACAAGGCCTGGGCGTCACATAGCCCGGACGGTCGGTGTCCCGAGCAGTCGCAGGTCCCAGAGCTTCACGGCGACGTCACGGTTGGCTGTGCCAGGGTCGGTCCGACTCCGAGGTCCGGCGCGCCGTCGTCCCACATTTGGGAGAACGGGATGCTCTTACCAGTGGTGAGGTTGTAGAAGGCCAGCGCAAGCGACGCCCTCGAGTTGCCGCCCTGCGGAGCGGAGTGCTCGAAGGAGCCGTGCATCTTGATCACGAGGATCTCGTCTGTGGGGGCGACCAACTGGCCGCCCAGGTAGCGCTGTCCAGGAGCGAAATACGTGACGAGGATCCGCTGTGCGGGCGCGCGTAGCCAGCCGACCCTGTCCGCGCCGCTCGTTCCGAGCGCGCGCACGATCGCTTCATTGGGCGTCAAGGGTGTGGAGCCTGTCGTCACCGTGACACTAGAGACCGGGGTGGGCGCTGGCTCCGTGGCGCCGGAGAAGGCCGGGTGCGAGCTGCAGGCGGACACGAGGACGACCCCCAGGACGAGAGCCTGGGGCAGGCCCGCCCCTCCACGACGCATCATGATCACGGAGCGAAGCCTACGTCGAGCGCAGCGAGATGTGGGATCAGGGTCCGATGCAATACCGAGGGTAAACCGTGGTTGCGATCGTGAAACACCTAGCCGAGCACCCCGCGTGAGCTGGGTTTTGTAGGCCTCCCGGGGCTCGAACCCGGAACCAATGGATTAAAAGTCCACTGCTCTGCCAGTTGAGCTAGAGGCCCCACACTCCAGAGGAACCTCCAGAGTCCGCACCACAGTATGCTGGTACCTGCCTGTGGTCGTCGGGAGCCGTCGGCCGTCGTCTCCAACCGCAGCCCCTTGTGTCGGTGAGCCAGGCTGAGGTCTTGGTCTCGATCAGGTGCGGGCGTACGTGGTGGGCCCGCCCTTGCCGCCGTGTTGCTCAACCAGGCCGCGACCGATGAGCGCACGAAGCGCCTTGCGGGCGGTTGGCTGGGCAAGTTCGAGCTGCTCGGCGAGGGCGTGCACTGTCACTGCGCCGGCCGCGAGGGTGTCGTAGATCCTCAGCTGGGTGGCGGTCAGCCGCGGGCCGGCGTCCACGGATGTAGGCGCGTGGCGCAGAAGGGCTGTGAAACGGATGCCAGCGTCGACGAACTGCGCGGCGGGTAGCCCGCGAGCGGCAAGCGCGGTGTTGACGGCAGGGATGCCGCTGGCGAGGGCTTCAATGACACGAGAGTTCGAGTCGGGCGTGCGGGCATGTTGGCAGAGGGAGACGAGTCGTGCGTTGCGGGCGGAGGTTACTGCGTCCTTGCCGAGGCGATCAACGGTGATGCCGTAGAGACCTCCGGGATTGCTGATGACGAGCCGGTCTGCCCGGATTCGGACCTCGACCGCCAGACCGGCTGACCAATGATCGAGGTCGCGATGAACCAGCGCGTTGGCGACGAGTTCGCGGAAGGCCACCTGTGGGTACTCGGGCTCGTCGTGGACACTGCCGTCGGGGTGGGTGACGATGCTCGTGCTCAGGGCGCGGCGGGCCCAGGCGAGAGCCTCCTCGAGCATGCGCGGAATGGCGCCTGAGATGATGGCCTGGTCGCGTGCACGAGCCCCGGGCGGGTCCCCGGGCCGTGGCTCGGCGGAGCCTGATCACGAAGCGCGGGAAGAACTGCTGCGGATGGATGCCAAGCGTTAGGAGCCCAGCGACGCGACCCGGCCGTCGGGCAGAACGGCGCCGGACCGAGCAGGGTTCCTCGTCATCCATGAAGCGACCAAGCCCTCGAGGATCCCGCTCTGGACCGATGTGACGAACAAGGAGATCAACTCCCTGTCGAGGTCCTCCCGGGTGGCGCCGTCGACCGGGGCGCGGTCGAAGTGCGGTGGACGACGGGCCGCGAGGAATCCGTCAGTCTCGAGATCGGACAGCTCGAAGTCGCCGTCGTAGCCGCGCAGGTAGGCGGCGCCGGTGGAGGCGACCCGGCACGGTTTGACCGAGAGGTCGCACTCGTGGACCGTCGCCGACCAATTGATGGCCGTCAAGGTCAGCTCGTTCGACCGTAAGGCGCACTGGTGGGACGTAGGACCGAGCCTTGGCCGCAAGGCCCTGCATGAGGACTTGAGGGTCAGACATGAGAACCGGTCGGAACCCGGACCGCTCGTCAAGGCCCAGAATGATCACTCCGCCGCCAGGCAGGTTCGCCAGCGCGCTCAGCGTCGACGTCAAGGAGTCGGGCAACCCGCCAGCGGCGGACTTCACCTCAACCTCGGTGGTGTCTCCTTCGCCCGCTCTCAGTGACTCGATCAGGTCGTGGAGGCGGGGAATCACAGTCAAATGTAACCACACTTGGTTACATTTGGAGCCCGCCGGTTACATTTCAACCGGGCGTGAGCGCCCGCCGGCAGCTACGGAGACCTCGCTGTCCCGGCTGCCCGGACCTTCAGGAATGTGAGAGGCCAAGCGCCGCGGGCCCTGGCCGGTGCCCGCGGCGTTCCCCAGTATGGCGAACCGCAGCCCGCTGCGTCGCCCCCATGGCCGTACTCGGCCCTGCCGCCTCACGTCGAGCCGAGACGGCGTGGCAGTCTGTGGCACAGAATCGGCGCGCCCGTGAGGGAGGCAAGCCAGATGACCGTCGCGTTCCTGCTGACCTCCCTGGCGATCGTCGCCACCCCCGGTACCGGGGCGATCCTGACCATCAGCGCGGGCCTGGCCGCAGGACGCCGCCACGCCCTGGTCACGGCGGTCGGTTGCACCCTCGGTATCGTCCCCCACCTCGCGGCGGCGGTCACCGGCACGGCGGCCCTGCTCCGCGCCGGCGGGACCGCCTTCGAGATCCTCAAGGTCGCCGGAGTGGCCTACCTGCTGTTCCTGGCCTGGGCGACCTGGCGGGACAGCCACACCCTGACCCTCGACCTCTCGGCCCGACCGGCGTCGACCTCCCGCACCATCGCCAACGCCGTGCTGGCCAACCTGCTCAACCCCAAGCTCACCCTGTTCTTCTTCGCCTTCCTGCCCCAGTTCGTCGTCCCCGGTCGCAGCGGGCTGGCGCAGATGCTCCTGCTCAGCGGTGTGTTCATGGCGATGACCCTGGTCGTCTTCGCCGTCTACGGTTGGTTCGCGAGCGCCATGCGCCACCACGTCATCAGCAGGCCGCACGTCGTGCGGCGCCTGCAACGCACGTTCTCCCTCAGCTACGTCGCGCTCGGCGCCAAGCTCGCCACGACCGACCGCTGAGCCCCGGGTTCGCCGGGCGGCATGGCAGTCTGTGGCGGTGATCCGACGAGCCAGAGCGTGCCGCGGCCCCAGGGCCGGGCTGCCCCTGGCCGCATGCCTGCTCGCTGCGGCCTGCACGGCGGATCCGGTGGCGGCCGGCCCGACCGCCACCACCGCCACGATCGCGATTCCCGCCACCTCGCCCACGGATGCGCCCGGCCCGAGCCTCAGCTCCACCCCGAGCTCCACCTCCAGCGCGTCGAGCCCGTTCGGCGGGCTCCCCTCGTCATCGCAGACGCCGTCCGTCATCCCGGCCCTCACGCCCGCCCAGGCGCAGGCCCGCTGCACGACCACAGTGATGGCAGGCCTGACCGCCACCGAGCAGGCCGGCCAGGTACTCATGGTCGGGGTGCCGGCCGGCTCGTCGGCCACGGCGGCCGGCCTGGTGCGCGGCTACCAGGTCGGCGGCGTCTTCCTCCGCGGGCGCAGCACGATCAGCGTCACCTCCCTGCGTCGCCAGCTGGCTCAGCTGCAGGCCACCTCGACCGCCGGTGTGGGCGTGCCGCTGCACATCGCGGCCGACCAGGAGGGCGGTCAGGTGCAGACCCTGTCCGGCAGCGGCTTCCCGCGCCTGCCCAGCGCTCGTACCCAGGGGCAATGGAGCACCGCGACGCTCGCCGCACGCACCGCTGCGTCGGCCAAGGCCTTGCGCCAGGCAGGGATCACGCTCAACCTCGCTCCCGTCGCGGACACCGTGGCCGCGGCCGATCTCTCGCACAACCCCCCGATCGGCAAGGTCGCCCGCGAGTACGGGCACACGCCGTCCGCCGTCGCTGCCGACGTGACCGTGGTCGTGCGCGCCACCCAGGACGCCGGCGTCGGCACCGCGGTCAAGCACTTCCCGGGGCTCGGCCGGGTCCGGTACAACACCGACACCTCCGCGTCCGCCGTGGACGCCGTGGCCACCACCGAGGACCCCAACCTCGCCCCGTTCCGCGCGGCCGTCGGCGCCGGCACCCAGGCGGTGATGATCTCCTCGGCCCGCTACCTCAAGCTCGATCCCAAACGGATCGCCGCTTTCTCACCCACGGTCGTGACCACGTTGCTGCGCGACGAGCTGCAGTTCACCGGGATCGCCATCTCCGACGACCTCGGCGCGGCCAAGGCAGTGTCCTCGGTACCGGTGGGTGACCGCGCCGTCCGCTTCGTGGGAGCCGGCGGCGACATGGTGCTCACCGTTCGCTCCGGCTACGTGGCGACCATGCGCAAGGCGCTCCTGGCGGAATCGGACCGCTCGCCGGCCTTCGCCCGCCGCCTGCACCAGGCCGCCACCCGAGTGGTGGCCGGCAAGGTCGCCGCCGGTCTGATTCCCTGCAGCGCTGCAGGCGTGCCCGGAAAGGCCTGACCATGACCCTGGACGGAGTCACCTTCGCGGGAGTGGCCGCGGTGCTCGGCTGGATCGGCACCTTCATGCTGCTGCTGGCCTACTGGCTGGTCTCCAACGACCGGGTCAGCGGGCACAGCGTGCCCTATCAGGCGCTCAACATCGGCGGCTCGGTCGGGCTGGGCCTGGCGGCCGTCGCCGGGCGGGTGTGGTCGGCCGCCACCCTGAACACCATCTGGGCACTGATCGGCGTGGCCGTGCTGGTCAAGGTCGGGCGTGCCTGGGCGGCCCGGACGCCGAAGAACGAATAGCCTCGCTGCCGTGAGCACGCCCCTCGGCCCGCAGCCGTTCGCCGGAATCGACACCAGCAAGCTCGACGACGTCGTGTCGGCGGTCTGGGACCACAAGGACGACGTCGCCGGGGCGGTGAGCTTCGTGCGCGACCACGGCGACGAGCTGCTCGAGCTGGTGGCCCGGCTGCCGGAGCTGCTCGCCTCCGCCGCGGCGGCGCTCACGGACGCCGCCGCGGACACCCGCGCCACGGCCACCTTCCTCACCGGTTCGGGCGACGCGCAGGACGGCGTGAAGTCCCTGGCCGCGCTCGCCGGGACGGCGCTGGAGGCCTGCCGGTCCGAGCTCGCCGACGCCCGCACGATGATGGAGAACCTGGCCGGCGCCCTGGACGGTCTGCCGCTGCTCGGACCGGCCGCCAAGAAGCTCGAGGACGGCGCCGCGCACTTCGACGGGGTCGGCTCCCAGCTCGGCGTGGTTGCCGACCACCTGCGCGCGATCGGCGGTCTGGTGGATCAGGCGGGTGCCGGGCTGGCCCGAACGGCTGACAAACTGGACAGTGGCGGCAAGGCGCTCGGGGCGCTCGGCGTCCAGCGGTAACTGCCCTCTATCGTGGGCGCCATGAAGGCTCTCGAACGCAAGCTCTCCTCCATGGCACACGGCAACTACACGCCGGACGACTTCCTGATCGCCGACGCCAAGGACGCCGACATGGCCTTCGGCGTGCAGGCGCCCGGCCCGCTGCCCGGCCAGCCGGGGCGGTTCCGCACCCGGCCCGAGTACCTGCAGCAGATGGCGGAGGAGGTGCGGACCGAGGCTGTGGACATCATGCTCACCTCCGCCTCGAACGGTGAGCGGTTGGCCATGGACGGGTTGTTCGACGGCAGCCAGGTGACGCTCGCGGTGCGGGCGAACGACACCACCGACATCTGGAACCAGCGCGGCAGCCACTACCCGACCGCCCCTTCCCGCCCCTTCCGGACGGCGAACCTGGAGCGGGTGCGCGAGTTCTGCACCCTGGTGCTCTACTCGGTGACCTTCAACAACGACCTCGAGCACGACCTGCGCACGCTGAGGCGCTACGCCCAGTTCCGCAGCGAGGCCCACGAGGTGGGCATCCGGCACTTCCTCGAGGTGTTCAACCCGAATGCACCGGTCGACCTGGCGCCGGCCGACACCGGGGCCTTCGTCAACGACCACATCGTCCGGCTGCTGGCCGGGGTGACCCAGTCCGAGCGGCCGCTGTTCCTGAAGATGGCCTACAACGGGGCCGCCGCGATGGACGAGCTGGTGACCCACGACCCCTCGCTGGTGGTCGGCATCCTCGGCGGGTCGGCCGGAACCACCCGGGACACCTTCGAGCTGCTCTCCCAGGCCGAGCAGCACGGCGCCCGGGTCGCCCTCTTCGGGCGCAAGGTCCAGCGCGCCGAGTCCCAGCTCGACCTGCTGGCGGCGATGCGCGCGGTGCTGCGCCGCCAGGTGAGCCCGGAACAGGCTGTGGTCGCCTACCACGAGGTCCTGCGGAGCAAGGGCATCGCCCCCACCCGCACCCTCGCCGAGGACCAGGAGATCACCGAGCCGGTTCTCGCCCAGGGCTGACGCGATGCGCTCCGGGGTGCTGTGCGCCGGCTCGATCGTGGTCGACGTCGGCAAGGTGATCGACGCCTACCCGCCGCAGGAACGCATCGCCGTGATCGAGTCGGTCACCTCCAGCACTGGCGGCCCGGCGGTGAACCTGGCGGTCGATCTGGCCCGGCTCGGCGCACCCTTCCCGCTCGCCGTGGCCGGGGTGATCGGGCAGGACGAGCACGGCGACTTCATGCTCGAGGCCCTGGCCGCGGACGCGATCGACACCTCACGCGTGCGGCGCACCCCCGACGCGGCCACGTCGTTCACCGATGCGATGGTGGTGCGCGACGGAGGGTCGCGCACCTTCTTCCACCACGTCGGGGCGAACGGCCTGTTCGAGGAGGCAGACGTCGACTTCGCGTCCTCGACGGCGCGGATCCTGCACATGGGCGCTCCCGGGCTGCACCCCGCCATGGACGTCGGCCATGGCTGGGAGCGGGTGTTCGAGGCAGCCCAGGCGGCTGGGATGCGCACCAACCTCGAGCTGGTCTCCCTGGCTCCGGACGAGATCCAGGCGGTCGGTGCCCCGTGCCTGCCGCACCTGGACTCGATCGTGGTGAACGAGATCGAGGCCTCGGCCCTGGTCGGCGAGGACGTGACGGCGACCGGTGCGGACGGCGTCCCCGACTGGGCCACCCTGGAACGGGTGGCGACGCGCCTGATCGAGCTCGGGGTGAGAACCCTTGCCGCCGTGCACTTCCCGACCGGCTGTGTGGCGGCGGCCCCCGGTGGGCAGGTGTGGCGGCAGGGATCGGTGCGGCTGCCGCGCGAGGAGATCCGCAGTGCCACCGGAGCGGGCGACGCGTTCGCGAGCGGAGTCATCTTCGGCCTGCACGAGGGCTGGCCGGTACCGGACTGCCTGCGCGCCGGGGTGAGCGTGGCGGCGGCCTGCCTGCGCAGCGCCGGCACCTCCGACGGCGTCCTGCGGCTGGCCGACTGCCTCGCCCTGGGCGAGCAGTACGGCTACCGCCCCACGGCCTGAGCCCGCCGTTCGGACGCTCGAGCTGCACCCATCCGCTCGAGCTGTTCTCGGCGTCTCGAGCTGTCACCCTTGCTCGCTCGGTGTACCGGCAGGAGGCGAGTCTCCCCTTTGTAGAACGTCGCGGATGCGCACATGACCGGATCCGTGAAGTTCCATTTCAAGAGAAGTCGGTCGGCGGGCGGGTGCGGTGAGGGGAGCGGCGAGGCGGGGCGAGGGGCCAGCGCGGCGAGGGGCTGTGGATATTGTCAGCGGGGTGCCGCGCGGTCTCGCTACCGTCCGGGCATGCCAGCGGATCGCGAGCCGATGACGACGGCGGCCGAGGTGCTGCTCGAAGCACGGCGACGCAGTGGGATGACCCAGGTCGAAGTGGCCGAACGAGGCTGCGTCGCTGTGAGCGTGATCTCGCAGGTGGAGCGTGGGCGCAGGCAACCGAGCCTGGTCACCCTGCAGCGCCTGGTGGCGGGCGCGGGGTACGCGGTCGAGCTGAGTCTCTTCCGCCCCGACCCACGACAGGAACAACTGGTCGGCCCGATCGGGAAGAAGCTGATCGCCCACCGAGGTGAGCTCGCGGCCGAACTGGCTGAGCTGGCTCCGCTCGGCGTCGGCAGGATCTGGGTCTCGGGCGCCGTCGCACGGGGCGAGGAGACGTGGTGCACCCGGCTGGTGCTGATCGTCGAGGGGCTCGGGCCGCACGACCATGAGCTGTGGACCCGGGTGATGGCCAGGCTGATCCTGGTTCTGGGCTACGGCACGCCGATCGATCTGGAACCGATCACCTCCGGTTCGTCGGACGACGTGCTGCTGATCGGTGCCCCGGAAGGATCGGCGCGCGATGGGTGAGCGATGATGGCTCCGTGATCCCACTCCTGCGGCGCGTGCTGCCTCCCTACCGGGCCACCATCGCGGTGATCACGGTGTTGCTGCTCGCTCAGGCCATCGCTGCGCTGGTGCTGCCGACGCTGTACGCCGACATCATCAACGACGGCGTCCTGGTCGGCGACACCGGCCACATCATGAGCCTCGGCGGGGTCATGCTCGCCATCTCGGTGGTGGTGGGCTTCGCCGCCATCGCCGGCACCTACCTGTCGGCCCGGGTGGCGATGTCGGTGGGGCGCGACCTGCGTGCCGCCCTGTTCACCACGGTCGAGACGTTCTCGCTGCGCGAGGTGACCACCCTGGGCGCCCCGTCGCTGATCACCCGGACGACGAACGACGTCCAGCAGGTGCAGATGCTGGTGCTGATGGGCCTGAACCTGATGGCGATGGCCCCGATCACCGTCGTCGGCGGCGTGATCATGGCGCTGCGTGAGAACGCCCGGCTGTCCACGCTGCTGGTCGTGATCATCCCGATCATGGTGGCGATCGTGCTGCTCACCCTGCGCCGGGCGCTCCCGTTGTTCCGGGTGGTGCAGAAGCGGATCGACGCGATCAACCAGGTGCTGCGGGAGAACCTGACCGGCGTGCGCGTCGTCCGGGCCTTCGTGCGCACCCGGCACGAGGAGGAGCGGTTCGCCGAGGCCAACGCGGCGCTCACCGACACCCAGCTGGGCGTCGCCCGCCTGTTCGCGCTCACCTTCCCCCTGCTGATGTTCGTGATCAACCTGGCCAGCGTCGGGGTGGTCGGCTACGGCGGGCGCCTCATCTCGGAAGGGCAGATGCAGGTCGGCACCCTGGGCGCCTTCATCAGCTACATGATGCAGATCCTGTTCTCGGTGCTGATGGCCGTCATGATGATCGCGATGGTGCCCCGCGCCGCCGCCTCCGCCGAGCGGATCGCGGAGGTGCTCGACACCGTGCCGGCGATCACCGACCCGGACGACGCGATCGTGCCCACCCCGCACCCGGCCGAGCCCGGACAGGCGATCATCGAGTTCCGAGAGGTCGACTTCCGCTACCCCGGCGCCGAGGAGCCGGTGCTGCACGACGTCGACCTGACCCTGCGGATCGGCCAGGTCACCGCGATCGTCGGCGGCACCGGGTCGGGCAAGACCACGCTGCTCAACCTGATCCCGCGGCTGTACGACGTCACCGACGGGGCGGTGCTGCTCGACGGCGTCGACCTGCGCCGGATGCCCCGGGAGCACCTCTGGGGCCAGTTGGGTCTGGTGCCGCAGAAGGCCTTCCTGTTCACCGGCACTGTCGCCGACACCCTGCGCTTCGGGGCCCCCCAGGCCACCGACGACGAGCTGTGGCACGCGCTCGAGGTGGCCCAGGCCGCCGACTTCGTGCGCGACCTGCCCGACGGCCTCGCCCACCTGGTGGAACAGGGCGGCGCGAACTTCTCCGGCGGTCAACGACAACGGCTGGCCATCGCGCGCGCCCTCGCGCGTCGTCCGCGGGTGTACCTGTTCGACGACAGCTTCTCCGCCCTCGACTACGGCACCGACGCCCGGCTGCGGGCGGCCCTGGCCCGCGAGACCGTGCTGGCGGCCGTGGTGATCGTGGCGCAGCGGGTGAGCACGGTGCTGCACGCCGACCAGATCGTGGTGCTGGACGCCGGGCGCGTGGTCGGCACCGGGCGGCACGAGGACCTGCTGGCCGGCTGCGAGACCTACCGCGAGATCGTCGAGTCCCAGCTCTCCGCCCAGGACGCGGCATGAGCGGCCACGGCCCGGGCTTCATGCGCGGTGGCGGACCGCCGCCGGACAAGCCGAAGGACGCCAAGGGCTCGTTCGTCCGCCTGCTCCGCCTGCTGGACGCCGACCGGCCGCAGGTGATCGCGGTGGTGGCGATGGCTCTGGTCAGCGTCGGGTTCTCGGTGGCGGGGCCGAAGCTGCTGGGCAACGCGACCGACGTGGTGTTCCGCGGCGTGGTCGCGGCAGAACTGCCCGAAGGGGTGAGCCAGGAGCAGGCGGTGGCGGCGCTGCGCGCCCGCGGTGAGGCCCGGATGGCCGACATGCTCGCCGGCGTCGAAGGGCTGGTTCCCGGCCAGGGCGTCGACCTGGGCTGCGCTGTATCGGGCGCTGCTGATCGTGGTCGCCGTCTACGCCGCTGCAGCGGTGTTCGGCTGGGCGCAGGCCTACATCATGGCCGGGGTCACCCAGCGGGCGATCTTCCTGCTGCGCGAGCGGGTCGACCTCAAACTGGGCCGACTGCCGTTGCGCTACTTCGACTCCCACCCGCGCGGTGACCTGCTCAGCCGGGTCACCAACGACATCGACAACATCTCCACCACGCTGCAGCAGTCGCTCACCCAGGCCATCACCTCCCTGGCGACGGTGTTCGGCATCCTCGGCGATCATGCTGTGGATCAGCCCGCTGCTGGCGCTGGTCGCCCTGGTCACCGTGCCGCTGTCCGTGGTGGTGACGGTGCTGGTGGCCAAGCGGTCCCGGCCGCAGTTCGCCGCCCAGTGGAAGTGGACCGGCACGCTCAACGGCCACGTCGAGGAGATGTTCTCCGGCCACGAGCTGGTCGCGGTGTACGGCCGGCGTCAGCAGGCGGTGGACACCTTCGAGGTCTCCAACGCGCAGGTCTTCGAGGCCAGCCGCAGGGCCCAGTTCGTCAGCGGCATCATCATGCCCGCGACCAACGTGATCTCGAACCTGGGCTACGTCGGCATCGCGGTGATCGGTGCGCTGCGGATCTCCTCCGGGACGATGTCGCTCGGCGACGTGCAGGCCTTCATCCAGTACTCCCGGCAGTTCGCGATGCCGATCGGCCAGCTCGCGGGCATGGCGAACCTGGTGCAGTCCGGGATCGCCTCCGCGGAGCGGGTCTTCGAACTGCTCGACGAGCCGGAGGAGTCGGTCGAACCGGCGGCGCCCGCCACGCCGCCGCAGCGCTCGCGCGGGCACGTGGTCTTCGACCGGATCGCCTTCGGCTACTCCCCGGACGCGCCGCTGATCAGCGACCTCTCCCTGGAGGCCGAGCCCGGCCAGACGGTGGCCATCGTCGGCCCGACCGGAGCGGGCAAGACCACCCTGGTGAACCTGCTGATGCGGTTCTACGAGCTCGACGGCGGGGCGATCCGGCTCGACGGGGTGGACATCCGCGAGATGCGCCGGGACGACCTGCGCCGCAACTTCGGCATGGTGCTGCAGGACGCCTGGCTGTTCGGCGGCACCATCGCCGACAACATCCGCTACGGCGACAGCAGGGAGCAGCTGCCGGACGGGGAGGGCGTTGACGAGGCGCTGCGCCGCGCTGCCGAGGCCGCCCACGTGGACCACCTGGTGCGCACCCTGCCCGACGGCTACGACACCGTGCTGGACGACGAGGCCTCGAACCTGTCCAGCGGGGAGAAGCAGCTGCTCACCATCGCCCGCGCCTTCCTGGCCGACCCGGCGATCCTGATCCTGGACGAGGCGACCAGCTCGGTGGACACCCGGACCGAGGTGCTGGTGCAGCAGGCGATGACCCGCTTGCGCTCCGGCAGAACGAGTTTCGTGATCGCCCATCGACTCTCCACGATCCGCAACGCGGACACCATCCTGGTGATGGACCACGGCGCGGTGGTCGAGCGAGGGACGCACGAGGAGCTGCTGGCCGCCGGCGGCGTCTACCACGAGCTCTACACCAGTCAGTTCACCGCACCGGCTACTCCTTGACCGCCTGCAGGGTGTAGGTCATCGGAAGCCGTTGCGGCAGTTCGGTCAGCCGGTACTCGCCCGCGTCGTCCACCGTGGTGCGACCGGGCAGTGCGTCCCACGGAGCGCTGTCGTGCTCGACCAGCATGGTCAGCCGCATGCCCTGGCCGAGCAGCGCCGTGACGATCTCGCCCAGCCCGTGGTTCCACGAGTGCGAGACGTTGTGGGCGAAGGCCACCTCGGTAGCCACGTAGGTGCCCTCCCCCTCGAACACCAGGGGCTCGGCCTGCTCCCAGTACGTGTGCTGCACGTGCAGCGCGTCGAGGCGGGTCTCGTCGATGCTCCACAGCATCGGGTGCCCCTCGCGCAGGAACAACCGGCCGCCGGGCCTGAGCAGCCCGGCCACCACCTCGGCCCAGCGGGCGATGTCGGGCAGCCAGCACAGCGCGCCGATCCCGGTGTAGACCAGATCGAACCGCTGACCGCCGAGCGCCTCGACGGCGTCGTAGGCGTCGGCCTCGACGAAGGGCACCTCCAGGCCCAGCCGGGTGGCCAGACCCCGGGCCTCGACGAGCGCCGCAGGGGAGAAGTCGAGCCCACACATCCGGGCACCCAGGCGGGCGAGGGAGACCGTGTCGGTGCCGATGTGGCACTGCAGGTGGACGGCGTCGAGGCCGGCGATGTCGCCGAGCCGTGGGAGGTCGAAACGGACCACTCCGGACAGGTGCGCGGGGTCGTCCACGAAGGCCTGGAGCCCGTAGTCCGGTGACGCCGCGTGCGCCGGTGCGCGCTCGTCCCACACAGCCCGGTTGACCTGCCGGTAGTCGCTCACGCCGTCACCTCGGTGACCTGCCCGGCCGCGACGGCCAGGCGCCGCGTCACGTGTACGGCGTCCAGCAGCCGCCGGTCGTGGCTGACCATCACCAGGGTGCCGGGATAGGAGTCCAACGCCTGCTCCAGTTGTTCGATGGCGGGCAGATCGAGGTGGTTGGTGGGCTCGTCCAGCACCAGCAGGTTGACCCCGCGGGCCTGGAGCAGGGCGAGCCCGGCGCGGGTGCGCTCGCCGGGGGAGAGGCTGGCACAGGATCGCGACACGTGCGCCGAGCCCAATCCGTACTTGGCCAGCAGCGTGCGGACCTCGGCGTCGGGCCAGTCGGGCACCTGGTCGGCGAAGGCGCGGAACAGCGAGAGCTCCGCCGCCGAACAGCGACCGTGCCTGGTCCACCTCGCCGACCACCACGCCGGGCCCGAGCGCGGCCGATGCCCTCCTCCGGCGCCGTACGACCGAGCAGCAGCCCCAGCAGCGTGCTCTTGCCCGACCCGTTGGGGCCGGTGATGGCGATCCGATCGGCCCAGTCGATCTGCAGGTCGACCGGTCCGAGGGTGAAACCGCCGCGCCGCACCAGGGCGCCGCGCGCCGTCGCCACGACCGCACCGGCCCGCGGGGCGAGCGCGATCTCCATCTGCAGGCGCCACTCCTTGCGCGGCTCCTCCACGACGTCCAGACGCTCGATCAGCTTCTCGGTCTGGCGCGCCTTGGCAGCCTGCTTCTCGGTCGACTCGACCCGGAAGCTGCGGCCGATCTTGTCGTTGTCCTTGGCCTTGCGCCGGGCGTTCTTCACGCCCTTCTCCATCCAGGCGCGCTGGGTGCGAGCACGCTGCTCCAGGTCGGAACGGGTGTCGGCGTACTCGTCGTACGCCTCGACGGGCGTGCCGGCGCGCGATCTCCCGCTCCTCCAGGTAGGCGTCGTAGCCCCCGCCGAAGACGCTCACCTGCTGCTGGGCGAGGTCGAGCTCGACCACGCGGTTCACGGTGCGGGCGAGGAACTCGCGGTCGTGGCTGACCACCACCACCCCCGCCCGCAGCCCGTGCGACGAACCGCTCGAGCCGGTCCAGGCCCAGCAAGGTCCAGGTCGTTCGTCGGCTCGTCGAGCAGGAACACGTCGTAGCGCGCGAGCAGCAGCGAGGCCAGCGAGGCCCGGGCGGCCTGGCCCCCGGACAGCGAGGTCACCGGCAGCGGTCGAGATCGACGCCGAGCCCCACGTCGTCCGCCACCGCCTGGGCCCGCTCGTCCAGATCGGCGCCACCGAGTGCCAGCCAGCGCTCGAGCGCGTGCGACGTAGGCGTCATCGGCGGGCACCCCGTCGATGGGCTCCCCGGTGGACAGGGCGTGGCTGGCGACGTCGAGCGCCGCCTGGGCGGCGGCCACTCCGGTACGCCGGGCGAGCAGCGCGGCGATGCTCTCGCCCGGACGGCGCTCGGGCTCCTGTGGCAGGTAGCCCACGGTGGCGCTCGCGGGAGACAGGGTGACCGAGCCCTGCTCGGCGGCCGACAGCCCCGCGAGGAGACGCAGCAGGGTGGTCTTCCCGGCGCCGTTGGCCCCGACCAGACCCACCACGTCACCCGGCGCCACGACGAGGTCGAGACCGGAGAACAGGGTGCGGTCGCCGTGAGCGGCGCTGAGATGCCTGGCCAGCAGGGTGGCGCTCATGATGGCCACGACGCTACCGGCCCTGCGCGGTTGGTGCAGCGCCTCACCAGAGGGTGACCGGATCGAGCCGTTTGGCGGCACGGGGTGACCGTTTGCTCGGCAAACTTGCAGAAGTTCTTGATCACGAGTGGAATCGTCGCGTCCCCGAACGGTCATAGCCGGTCGAGAACGGGCGGAGCCGGACCATGGAGATGTACGGAGTCGAGCGCCGTCGGTGGATCGTCGATCACGCACGCCAGACTGGCCGGATCGAGGTGGCCGACGTATCGAGGGTGCTGAACGTGGCTCGGGAGACCATACGCCGCGACCTGAACGCGCTGGAGAGCGAAGGGCTTCTGCGCAGGGTGCACGGCGGCGCCGTGCCGGTCGAACGGCTGGGTTTCGAGGGTGCCCTCTCGTTGCGCGCCGGGGCTCGTCAGGACGTCAAGGCGCGGATCGCCGACCACGCGACCACGCTGGTGCATGCTGCTGAGTTCGTCTACGTGGACGAGGGATCGACCTGCCAGGTGTTCGCCGAGCGTCTGCACCCCTCCCGGCCGATGACCGTGGTCACCAATGCCCTCCCCGTGGCCACCATCCTGGCGCCGAGGCCGAATCTCGACGTGCTGGTGGTCGGAGGGCGGATCCGCTCGCACACCCTGGGCGCCGTCGACCACTGGGCGCTGCGAATGCTGGAGGACTTCGTGTTCGACCTTGCGGTGATCGGCACCAACGGGATCACTCTGGAGCGTGGCCTGACCTGTCCGGACGCCGGCGTGGCCGCAGTGAAGGCACGCGCGGTGGCGTCGAGCCGCCGGGTACTGCTGCTCGCCGACGGCACCAAGTTCGGCGCCGACTCCTCCTACCGCTTCGCCCAGATCCGGGACCTGTCGGCCCTGGTGACCGATCGCAGCGCCGGGGACGGGCCCCTGCGCCGCATCCGGGCGGCCGGGGTCGAGACGGTGATCGTGTGATCGTCACGGTGACGCCGAACCCGGGGCTGGACCTGACGTACACGCTGGCTCCCGGGGATGCCCTGTCCCGCAACGACATCGAGGTGCATCGCGCGGCCTCGGTGACGATCGAGGCCAGCGGCAAGGGGGTCAACGTCACCCGCACGCTGGCCGGTGCCGGGGTCGACTCCCTGGCAGTGCTCGGGGCGGGTGGCCCGACGGGGGCCCAGCTGGTGCAACTCCTCGATCGGGACGGCGTGCGTCACCGCACGGTCCGGACGGCCGGTGCGACTCGGGTGAACACCACGGTGCTGACCCCCGGCGGGCCGACCATCAAGATCAACGGGCCAGGAGCCGCCTTCTCGCCGGCCGAGCAGGACGCCCTGGTGCGGTCGACTGCCGAGGCGATCGCGGACGGCGCGACCTGGCTGGCGATCTGCGGCTCGCTTCCGCCGGGAGCCGGCGCCGATCTGGTCGTCCGGCTGATCGGCGTGGCCCGGGCGGGGGGCGTCCGCTGCGCCGTGGACAGCTCCGGCCCGGCGCTGGCTGCGGCGATCGCTGCGGGCGCCGACGTGTTCTCGCCGAACGCCCAGGAGCTCGCCGCCGTCAGCCCTGCGGTGACGGCCGCCCTGCCTGCGGGCCTGGGCGCGCTCGCCGAGGCGGCCACCGGTTTCTCCGCTGAGCACGCGTGCGAACTATTGGTGAGCCTTGGCGCGGACGGCGCACTCTGGACCGACGGCAGCCTCACCCTGCATGCCCGGGCACCGGCGGCGGTTCCGGTGAACACCGCCGGCGCCGGAGACACCCTGCTCTCCGGCTGGCTGGCCGGCGGCAGCGACCCGGCCCGTCGCCTGGCCCGCGCCGTCAGCTGGGGGCGGGCCGCGTGCCTCTCACCGACGACCGTGATCGACCCCGGGGACATCGACCCGGCCGGTGTCGCGGCGGTGCAGGTCACCCGGTTGCGCGGCTGACCCCCGACCGCGGAGGTCAGCGCGCACCGGCCGCCCGGGCGAGGGTGCTGGTGTGCGCGTGCAGCCAGGTCAGGGTGCGTGCCGCCCGCTCGCGGGCATGCTCGTCGATCCAGTGGTGGGCGAAGGCGGGGTGGCCGTGCTCCACCTCGCGCTGCACGTGGTCGTAGGCCCAGCTGTGGCTGGCCAGAGCGGCGTCGACGAAGCCCTCCCGCTCGGCGGCACCGGCGTCGTAGGCCTCCAGGAACAATCTCAGCCGGTGCAGCCCGCGCCCCTGGCGCACGTCGTGCACGTCGGAGTCCGCCCGGAGCGGGCACCACAGCCGGGCGGCGCTGGCCAGGTCCCACACCCGCGACCCGCTGCCCGCCAGGTCGAAATCGATCAGGGCGACCGCCCGGCCGTCGCGGAACACCACGTTGTCGAGGTTGGGGTCGTTGTGGCTGGCGAAGGGGCTGCAGAAGGGCGCGGGCACGTCGCGATGCCACTGCCAGGCGTCGGCGTCGAAGCCGGCGACGGCGTCGTGGAAGCGACGCAGCAGCTGGGCCACGCTGGACAGTGCGGCGTCGGTCAGCGCCCACTCCGGGTAGGGCGTGTACGGGGCGCTTCCGGGAATGAAGGTCAGCGTCTCGCGGCCCACGTCGTCCACCCCGATCCAGCGGGGAGCTCCGTCGAACCCGTTGCGCGCCAAGTGCTCCAGCAGCGCCCGGGTCGCGGGGCTCGAGGCGCGCAGAGGACGGCGCACGGTGTCGCCGACGCGCACGATCCGCCCGCGGTTCGCCGTCCCCCCGCGCAGTCTGACCTCCTGCGGTGCGGGGGCGTCGTCCTCGAAGCTCATGGGCTACAGGCTAGGAGCCCCGCGGCAAGATCCGGAGTCGTGACCAAGCCGTGCACCATGCCGCTGCGCAGCGCCGAAGCCACGGCCAGGACCTTGTCGGCACCGTAGGCGAGCGCAGTGACGTCGGGCACGGCGGCAAGCTGTGATGCCGAGATGCCGATGATCCTCCGGGCCAGGGGCACGTCCAGCGGACGGCCGGCGGGATCGATCACGATGCCGGAGATCTCGGCGCAGACACCGGCCCTGGCCAGCCCCTCCGCCTGGGCAGCGGGCAGGGCGTCGAAGATGGTGGAGGAACCTCGGTGCCAGGCGCCGATGCCGACGAACGCCTTGGTGACCTCGGGGAACCGGCTGATCGCCCGCGCGACCTCGGGCTGGGCGCGCAGCGCATCGCCGAGGGTGCCGGTGGCCACGATCATCGGGGCGTGGAAGTAGTAGGCGGCACCGCCGCAGAGCCGGGCGACGTCGCGCACCAGGTCGACCGAGCTGAGCTCTGCGCCGTCGCTGCTCTGCAGGGCGCCGGTGAGCTGGACGACGTCACAGGTCGCCATCCGGCGCAGCGCCCGAGCCATCTCGGCGAGTGAGCGCCCCCAGGCCAGCCCGAGGACGTCGGAGGAGGTCACTGTCTCGGACAGCAGCTCCGCTGCCGTGGCACCGACCGCCACCCGCTGTGCCTCGGGCTGCTCGTCGTTCACGTTGACGACCAGCACCCGGCGCAGCCCGTAGCGCTCCTGCACATCGGTCGACAGGGCGACGTCCAGCTCGCCGGGCCAGCCGATGTGGATCTGCACCAGACCGGTCGCCACGGCGCGATCGAGCAGCCGGGCCACCTTGAACCGGCTGAGCCCCATCTGCTGGGCGATGTCGCTCTTGGAGATCCCGTCGAGGTAGAAGCGCCGCGCCACCGAGGCCATGAGCACCATCTCCGCCGGACCGACGGGCACCTGAGTGGTCATACCTCCGGCCCTCCTCGGTGGCGGAGCGAAACGGATAGGAAAGTGCTCATTTGAGCGCCCTTGGTCTCATTCCTGTATCGACCGTTGACCCGCAAATGTTCTCAGGAACAGACTCACCCTGCCACATCTGAGTTCCGTCCCGCTCATCTGAGCGGACAGGCGGCACACTTTCGGAGGAGTCCGATGAATCTCAAGGCACAGAGTCGTCGCCTTGCGGGGGCGGCAGCATTCGGCGTCGTGTCGGTGCTCGCGATCACGTCCTGCGCGGGAGCCGGCGGCAGCAGCGGTGACAGTGGGGCCTCGGGTGCCTCCGGTGGGGGCGGTCAGGCCATCAACGTGTTGATGGTCGCCAACCCGCAGATGACCGACATCCAGAAGCTCACCGCCGACACCTTCACCAAGGACACCGGGATCACGGTCAACTACACCGTGCTGCCGGAGAACGAGTTGCGGGACAAGGTCACCCAGGACGTGGCGACCAAGGCCGGTCAGTACGACGTGGCGACGGTCGGCATGTACGAGGTGCCGATCTGGGCGAAGAACGGCTGGCTGCACGAGCTGGACAGCTACGCCAAGGCCGACACGGCCTACGACTACGCCGACATCCTGCCCTCGATCGTCAAGGGTCTGTCCGGTGAGGACGGCAAGGCCTACGGCGTTGCCGTTCTACGGTGAGTCCTCGTTCCTGATGTACCGCAAGGACCTGTTCGAGGCGAAGGGCCTCACCATGCCCGAGCGGCCCACCTGGACCCAGGTGGCCGACTTCGCCGCGAAGATGGACGGCGCGGAGCCGGGCATGAAGGGCATCTGCCTGCGCGGCCTGCCGGGCTGGGGCGAGGTCTTCGCCCCGCTGACCACCGTCGTCAACACCTTCGGCGGCACCTGGTTCACTGCGGACTGGCAGCCCCAGGTGAGCTCGCCCGAGTTCACCAAGGCCGTGAAGTTCTACGTCGACCTGATCAAGGCTCACGGTGAGCCCGGAGCGGCCCAGGCCGGCTTCACCGAGTGCCTGACCGCGATGAGCCAGAACAAGGTGGCCATGTGGTACGACGCCACCTCGGCGGCGGGTTCGCTGGAGGACTCCGCGGTGTCCAAGGTCGCCGGCAAGGTCGGCTACGCCTACGCGCCGGTGGAGAAGACCAAGGCGTCCGGGTGGCTGTGGGCGTGGGCATGGGTCATGCCGACGACCACGAAGAAGTCCGACGCGGCCTCGAAGTTCATCCTGTGGTCGACCAGCAAGGACTACGAGAAGCTGGTGGGCGAGAAGCTGGGATGGCCGCGCGTGCCGTCTGGCAAGCGTGCGTCGACGTACTCGATCCCCGAGTACAAGACGGCCGCTGCCGCGTTCGGTGACATCACGTTGAAGTCGATCGAAGAGGTCGACCCGGCCAACCCGGGCGTGCAGCCGCGTCCGACGGTGGGCATCCAGTTCGTCACCGTGCCCGAGTTCGCCGACCTGGGAACCAAGGTCTCCCAGGAGGTCTCGGCGGCCATCTCCGGCAAGGGCACGGTCGAGGAAGCCCTGGCCAACGGTCAGAAGCTGGCCGAAGAAGTGGCCGTGAAGTACCGCAAGTAGTCCCTCACGCCAGTCACACAGTCACACCAGCACATCGCTCACCTGAGGTATCCGAGGTGAGCTGGCCCGGCCGGCCGGCATCTGCCGGTCGGCCGGGCCCACCCCTCGAACGCTCGGTTGTCCACCATGCCTGGAGGGCTCAATGACGATGTCCACCACGACGGCCGTCGACTCCACCGGTGCCGAAGTCCACGCCTATCGACCGAGCTCTGCGGCCCGGATGCGCCGCCGGGCACCGCTGCTTCCGGCCCTGATCTTCACCATCGTCGTCACCCAGATCCCGTTCGTGGTCACGATCGGCCTGTCGCTGTTTCACTGGAACGTGCTGCGCCCCGGGGAACGCCGGTTCGCCGGCCTGTCGAACTACGTGACCGTGTTCACCGATGAGCGGCTGCGGAACGCGGTCGTGAACACCGTCGTGCTGACTGCCTCGGCGGTGCTGGTCTCGTTGCTGCTCGGGCTGGGTCTGGCGGTGCTGCTCGACCGGCAGTTCCCCGGCCGGGGTCTGGCTCGCACCCTGCTGATCGCACCGTTCCTGGTGATGCCGGTGGCGGCGGCGCTGTTGTGGAAGCACGCCCTCTACAACCCTGACTACGGCCTGTTCAACGGGGTCCTGAACGTGATCTGGCAGGCGTTCGGCGCCGAGCAGGGACCGATCATCGACTGGGTCTCGGCGATGCCGATGCCGGCCGTGGTCGCGGCCCTGGTCTGGCAGTGGACCCCGTTCATGATGCTGATCCTGCTCGCCGGCCTGCAGGCCCAGCCCGGCGACATCATCGAGGCTGCCAAGGTCGACGGCGCCAGCGGATTGCAGACCTTCCGCTACCTGACCCTGCCCCACCTGCGCCAGTACCTGGAACTGTCGGTGCTGCTCGGGTCGATCTACCTGGTGCAGACCTTCGACGCCGTCTACACGATCACTCAGGGCGGCCCGGGGACGGCGACCACGAACCTGCCGTACGAGATCTACCTGACCATGTTCCGCAAGTACGAGTACGGCGAGGCCGCTGCGGGCGGAGTCGTGGTCGTGGTCGGGACCATCATCGTCGCCACGTTCGCGTTGCGGACCGTGTCGTCCCTGTTCCGTGAGGAGACCAGCCGATGACCACCACCGCGACGGCGACCACCGGTGGAGCGAGCGGGGTCCGGCGCCGGCTGCGGCGCAAGGCCGTCGCGGAACAGGGCATGGCTCCCCGGGGCGGCCCGATCTGGACCCTGCTGGCCTGGACCGCGACGTTGATCTTCTTCGCGCCGGTGGCGTGGATGGTGCTGACCTCCTTCCACAGCGAGGCCGACGCGGCGACCAACCCACCCACCCTCACCGCGCCGTTGACGTTGACCGGGTACCGGGCCCTGTTCGAGCGGGGCATCGAGCCGTTCCTGATCAACTCCGGGATGGCGTCGGTGATCTCGACCCTGTTGGTGCTGGCCTTCGCGATCCCCGCGGCCTACGCGTTGAGCGTCAAACCGGTCGAGAAGTGGACCGACGTGATGTTCTTCTTCCTGTCGACCAAGTTCCTGCCCGCGATCGCCGCGCTGCTGCCGATCTACCTGATCGTCAAACAGGTCGGGATGCTGGACAACATCTGGACCCTGATCATCCTCTACACCTCGATGAACCTGCCGATCGCGATCTGGATGATGCAGTCCTTCCTGGCCGAGGTCCCCAAGGAGATCCTCGAAGCCGCCGAGGTGGACGGCGCCGGCCTGATCCGCCTGCTGCGTTCCGTGGTCTGGCCCGTGGCCATGCCCGGCGTCGCCGCCACCGCCCTGATCTGCTTCATCTTCTCCTGGAACGAGTTCCTCTTCGCGGTCAACCTCACCGCCGTCCGCTCCTCCACCGCCCCGGTGTTCCTGGTCGGCTTCATCACCAGCGAAGGCCTCTTCCTGGCTCAACTCTGCGCCGCCGCCACCATGGTCTCCCTGCCCGTCCTCATCGCCGGCTGGGCCGCCCAGGACAAGCTCGTCCGAGGCCTCTCCCTCGGCGCCGTCAAGTAGTCCGCTCTCGTGAGGAGAAACCCATGAAGGCCGCCGTCATCACCGGGGTGGGACAGGTCGAGGTCACCCAGATCGCCGACCCCACGCCCGGCCCGCGCGATGTGGTCGTCTCCGTCGAGGGGTGCGGCATCTGCGGAACCGACCTGCACATCCTGCAGGGGGAGTTCGCGCCGACCCTGCCGGTGGTGCCCGGGCACGAGTTCGCCGGCACCGTGGTCGCGATCGGAACCGCGGTCACCGAGATCGCCATCGGTGACCGGGTGGCGGTGGACCCGTCGCTGTTCTGCGGCGAGTGCTACTACTGCCGTCAGGGCCACGGGAACCTGTGCGAGCGCTGGAACGCGATCGGGGTGAGCGTCAACGGCGCCGCAGCCGAGTTCTGCGTGGCACCGGTGGCCAACTGCGTCAAGCTGCCCGACCACATCAGCACGGCGGACGCTGCGCTGATCGAGCCGCTCTCGTGCACGGTGCGCGGCTTCGACGTGCTCAATGCCAAGGTGGGCGATCACTACCTGATCTACGGCGCGGGCACGATGGGTCTGATGAACCTGGAGATGGCCAAGCGCGCCGGCGCGGCCAGTGTCGACATCGTCGACATCAACGCCAAGCGGCTGGAGACGGCCCGGCTCCTCGGTGTCACGAACGCGGTCACCTCGGCCGACGAGTTGGAGCGTCCCCGCGGCTGGGAGGTCGTGATCGACTGCACCGGCGTCGTCGCGGCGATCCAGGACGGCCTGGACCGGGTGGGCAAGGGCGGCACGTTCTTGCAGTTCGGGGTCTCCGACGAGGGCGCCGTGGCCACGTGGAAGCCGTTCAAGATCTACAACCAGGAGATCAGGATCATCGGCTCGATGGCGGTGCTGCACTCCTACGAGCGCGCGGCCGACCTGTTCGCCGCGGGGGTGTTGAACCCCGAGATCATGATCAGCGATCGCTTCCCACTGGACCACTACCCGGCGGCGCTCGAGCAGTTCAAACAGGGCATCGGCCGCAAGATCCAGGTCAACCCCAGCGCCCCACCCGCCTGACCCAGCCAGCCCGGAAAGCCCCCGGCCCAAGCCCTGCCCCGGGCCTCAGCCCCGCCCGGCACCGGCCCGGCCCCAGCCCCGCCCGGCGCCGGCCCGGCCCCCGGCCCGGCCCCAGCCCCGCCCGGGCGCCGGCCCGGCACTGAGTGTGGACACTTTTCGGGCAAACTCGGCCGTTTCAGCCCGAGAAGTGTCCACATTGGCCCGGGAAGTGTCCACAAAGCCCGGGAAGTGTCCACAAAGCCCGGGAAGTGTCCACAGCCCGGGAAGTGTCCACACTGGGCTCGCGGCTCTGGGGCGGGGTGGGGCGGTGGGGTGCCTGGCCGGTGGGGTGCGTGGCCGGTGGGGTGCGTGGCCGGTGGGGGCCGCTAGAAGACGGTGTAGCCGCCGTCGATGACCAGGACGGAGCCGGTCATGAAGGCCGATGCCGCACTGGCCAGGTAGATCACGCTGGGCCCCAGCTCCTCAGGCAGGGCATAGCGCTGCATCGGGGCGTCCTCGATCCAGTTCCGGCGGAACTGAGGCTCGTCCACGGGTGCCATCTCGGTCTTCACGTATCCGGGGGCCAGCGCGTTCACCCGGATCCCCAGCGGCGCCCACTCGGCGGCGAGGGACTTGGTGAGCTGATGCACGGCTGCCTTGGAGGCGTTGTACGCCGGCTGCCACTGCGGGCGGTTGACGATCAGCGCCGAGATGGACCCGATGTTGACGATCGAGCCGCCGCCGTGGCGCGCCATCTGCGCGCCGAACGCCTGGCAGCAGTTCCACACTCCGGTCACATTGACGTCGAAGACCTGCTGCCACTCCTCGTCGGTGACCTCGAGCGCGGGGCGGTGGATGCAGGTGCCGGCGTTGTTGACCAGCACGTCGACCGGCCCGAGTCCCTCCTCGATCTCGGACGCCGCCCGGAGCACCTCGGCGGAGCGGGTGACGTCGGCCGCGAAGGCCTGGGCACGCACCCCCAGGCCCTGCAGCTCAGCGACCAGGTCGGAACAGGTCTCGGGACGCCGGACCAGTAGTCCGACGTCCGCACCGGCCTCGCCCAGGGCGACCGCCAGGGAGCGACCGATCCCTCGGTTCGCCCCGGTGACCACGGCGACCTTGCCGCGCAGGGAGAAGGCATCCAGAACGCTCATCAGATCATCCTTCGCTCGCGGACTGGGGTGCGGGTCATACGTGGGAATCGGGATCGATGGCGAGCAGGACCTTGATCTGGTCACCGCTCACGGACTGTGCGAACGCCTCGGCCACGGACTCCATCGGCAGCACCGTCGTCACGATGTCACCCACCGGGATCGCGCCCCGTTGCAGAAGGCTGATCGACTCGGCGTAGTCCTCGGGCAGATAGGTCGCGCTGCCCTGGATGCGCACCTGGTGGTCCTGCACGATCGGCAGCGTGACGGACACGTCGCCGGTGGGCACCCCGACCACGACCACCGTGCCGCCCTTGCTGGCCATCGCGACGGCCTGGCTCACCGTGGATTGGGCTGCGACACAGTCGAAGACGATATCGGCGCTCTCGCCCAGCGCCGAACGCACCTGTGCCACGGCGTCGTCCGCACCCGCATCGACGGCGATGTCGGCGCCCAGCCGCAGGGCACGCTCTCGCTTGGCGGGCAGTACGTCGGTGACCACTACGCGCCGCGCCCCATGGGCACGCAGAACGCTCAGCACGAGAAGGCCGATGGTGCCGGCGCCGAGCACCGCGACCGCCTTGCCCGCGACGTCGCCCGCGAGGCGGACGGCGTGCACCGGTGTGGACAGGGGCTCGATCAGTGCTGCCGCCCGGTAGTCCAGGTCGTCCGGGACGACGTGCAGCCGGTCGGCGGCCACGGTGAAGTAGTCGGCCATGCCCCCCTGCTCCCAGCCGCAGCCGAAGAACTGCAGGTTCTCGCACAGGTTCTGCCGGCCGGTGGTGCACGGTTTGCAGGTCCAGCAGGGCAGGTCCGGCTCGACCGTGACGCGTTGGCCCGGGACCACCGAGCCGACCTCGTCACCCACCGCCTCCACCACCCCCACCACTTCGTGCCCGGGGTGGTACGGCAGGCGGATGAACGGGTGCCGGCCGTGTGCCGCATGGGTGTCCGAGCCGCAGATGCCCGCGACGACCGCTCGCACCAGGGCATCTCCTGGGCCGGGCTGGGGCACGGTCGCGCTGACCACGTCGATGCTCTGGGGCGAGACCACCACACGGCGCATCTCAGATGTCGTCATGCCCAGATTCCAGTCCCCGGGCCGGGTGGGCTGCAACCCCCTGGGCAAACGGGCGGCCAGGAACCATGCCCGGAGCGAACCGGGCACGGCCGGTGTGGAGGACGCGCGAAGCGGTCGAAGAGTGATCGCTTCGGGCGCTACCGGCGTGTGGGGGCGGCGCGGGGCGTTTGGGGCATCCCACCCGTCGATGAACCACAAGGGAATGCCAAGGGAATGACAAAGCGGTGTACGAAAACCGCCCATTGCGGGCAAAAGCGGTGGCGCGGAAGCCGAAGCGTTGATCACCCTGGAGTTTGGTGCCGTGAGTCCCCAGGCGGTGGCCTACCGTAGTGGCGGATGCTTGCGCGTCCTGACGATGACATCGCCGCATGTCGGGCAGGGTCAGGATGAAGCGAGTGCCGACCGGACCGGCGTCGCGAGTTGAAGGGAGGGGAGGAACCGTGCAGGGCAGCATGCGCACCGCGGGACCCCCCACCGAGCCACGGCCCTACTCGCGCGAGCCGTCCTACCCCGAGTCGCCCTACCCCGAGTCGTCGTACCCACAGCAGAGCTATGCCAGCACGGCTATGCCGAACAGGGCTATGCCGAGCAGGACCCGCCGACCCTGATCTCTCCGATGGCCGCCGCCCCGACGCCGCCCACGGCACCCCAGGAGCAGGTCCGCGACGCCTTCGGTCGCCTCGTGGTGGTCGACCTCTCCGGACGCGCCCCCGGGATCCACGCCCCTGCCCAGGCTCCGGTGCGGGTTCTCGGGTCGAACACCCCGACCTCCTTGAGCACCGAGCGCTGGGGTGACCGGGTGGTCGATCTCGGCGCCCCGCTCCTGCGTCGTGAGCCGCGGTCCCGAGCCCGAGGTCGCACCGCGCTGGTGGCGGCCTGTGTCGCGGCCACGCTCGCCGTGGGCGGAGTCGTCGTGGTGGCCATGATCAACCAGCCGGGTGCCTTCAAGGTCGACATCGGCGATCAGCTGACCGTCGAGCCCACGGTGGTTCCCCAGGCGCCCACGGCGGAGCAGCCCGGGCCCTCGGTGGCCGTGCCCTCGCTGCTGGACGGTTCGTCGGTGGTCGCACCCGCGCCCGGCGGAGCCCAGCCGGGGAACGTCGCGCCGGCCAGGCCGGCGACCGCGAAGACCACCGCCAAGGCCTCGCCGAAGGCGAGCACCGCCAAGCCTTCGGTCAAGCCCTCGGCCTCGCCGTCGGCCAAGCCGTCGACGGCGGATCCCACGCCAACCCCGTCGCCCGAGCCCACCAAGCCGTCGCCGGAACCCACCAAACCCTCTCCGGAGCCGACGCTCCCTTCGCCGGACCCGACGGTGACCATTCCGGTGCCGTCGCCAGGCAAGTCACTGCCCACGGCGACTGCAGCCCCGGCGGTCGTTGCCGAGGGTTGACCCGGCTCGCCCCTGATCTCCGGCTGCCAACCCTGCCGCAGTCAGAGGGCGGACCTCCGGCGTAGCATCGACTAGGCTTATCCGGACATTTCGATCAATAGTGGCCAGGCCCGGCCGCGCGCACAGGGGAAAGGTCTCATGGAAGGCGTGAAGGGCCTGCTGCTCGACCGGCGGTTCCGCCTGTTCCTCAGCGCGCGCACGGTGTCGGTCTTCGGAAGCGGCATGGCGCCGATCGCATTGTCCTTCGCCGTCCTCGGGCTGGACGGACAGGCGACGGAGCTGGGCGTCGTCCTGTCTGCACGGATGCTGGCTCAGATCCTGTTCGTGCTCTACGGCGGGGTGCTGGCCGACCGGTTCTCCCGGCAGCGCACCATGGTGCTCGCCGACCTCGCCGCCGCCGCCTCCCAGGCGCTGATCGCGACCCTGCTCATCGCCGGGCAGGGCACGATCGGGGCCCTGATCGTGCTCGCCTTCCTGAACGGCGTGGCCACCGCGATGTTCGAGCCGGCGGCGGAAGGTGTTCTGCCACTGCTCCTCCCGCCGGTCCTGATCAAGGATGCGCGAGCGATGCTGCAGAGCGGTGAGAACGCCGCCAGGATCCTCGGGACGGCGGGGGCGGGGTTCCTGGTGGTTCTGGCCGGGTCCGGCTGGGCCCTCATGATCGACGCCGGGACCTTCCTGGTGTCGGCACTGCTGCTGTCCAGGCTGGGCCTGCCGCCGGTGGAACGGGCGGAGCGCAACTCACTGCTGGCCGACCTGCGTGGAGGGCTCCGGGAGCTGACCTCCCGGGAATGGATGTGGGTCAGCCTGCTCCAGATCTCGGTGATGAACTTCTGCATCTCCGGCGGGGTCTTCGTGCTCGGCCCGGTGATCGCCGCCGAGCAGTCGAGCGGTGCCCTCGGCTGGTCCGCGGTGATCGGCATGTACACCATCGGCTTCCTGGTCGGCAGCCTGCTGGCGCTGCGGGTCAACCCCCGCCTGCCGATGCGTGCGGCCACGGCGTTGAGTCTCGGCATGGCGGTCCCGGTGGCTGTGCTGGCGCTCGACGCGCCGATCTGGGCGCTGGCCGTGGCCATGTTCGTGACCGGGGTCAGCACCGATGTCGCCTGGGTGCTCTCCAGCGGCGTGACGATGACCCGGATCCCGGAGGAGGCGCTCTCCCGGGTGGGGGCCTTCGAGACCCTGGCTGCGATGGTCCTGGTGCCGATCGGGTTCGCGTCGGTGGGGCCGATCAGCGCGATCTTCGGCGTGCAGCAGACCCTGGGCGTCTACGCGCTGATCATGGTCGTGGTCACGCTGATGGCGCTGTCCAACCGGTCGGTGCGCACCGTCACCATGGCGACCTGAACGGGATCGGCCTGGATCAGCCGGGATCAGCCGGGCCGCCGGGCACGTTCTGCCAGAACGAAATCGGTCAGCCCGTCCGCCAGGGACTGGGCGGCCTTCTGTCGCCAGGCAGGACGGCGTAACCGGGCGGCGTCCGCGGCGTTGCGCATGTTGGCGCACTCGATGAACACCTTCGGCACCCGGCTCAGGTTCAGCCCGCCGAGGTCCTTGCGGACGGTGATCGCCTTTCCGCCGCCGGTGTAGGTCGAGTAGGGCTCGCCGGTGCCCCGGGCGTAGGCGGCGCGGACGGCGAGGGCGAGCCGGCCGGACGGCGCCACGATGGGGGCGTTGGCACCCACCCGGCCCGGGGCGATCACGTGGAACCCGTAGCCGGTGCTGGCGGCGCCGTCGGCGTGGATGGAGATCGCGGCGTCGGCCTTGTTCCGGTTGCCGATCGCGGCCCGCTCGGTGATGCATGGGCCGACCCCAGAGTCGCTGGGCCGGGTCAGCACGACGGTGGCTCCCCGTGCCCGCAGGATCACGGCCAGCCGGTTCGCCATGTCCCAGGTGAAGGCGTGCTCGGCGTAGCCGGCGTTGGACTGGGTGCCGGAGGAGTCGCAGCGCTTGCGCCCGTTGCCGATGTCGACGAGGCGCGAGACCACCTTGGGGTTGGCGGCGTTGCGCCCGTTGTGGCCGGGGTCGATCACGATCGTCCGGCCCGCCAGCGGGCGCTTCGCCGCCGCGAGGGAGACGGGCGGCGACGTCGCCGGGGGGCTGGTCAGCGACGGACCCGCGGAACCCGCCGTGGACCTGCTCGGCCCGGCGCTTGCGGTGCTTGCGGTGCTTGCGGTGATGGCCGAGGTGGGCGCGGCCGTGGCCTCGGTGGCCGAGGACGGCGTCGCGCAGGCGGCCAGCAGGGTCATCGCGACGGCGGCCAGCAGGCGGGCGGAGGTCGGAGTCACTCAGGCATCCTCACCCATCGGTACCCGTCGCCGCCGCCCTGCTCAGCCGATCGGTCACCGCGGCGCTCAGCCCGGGGTGGGCGGTGTCGTCCGGCGGGATCGCCACCACCCGGTCGAGTCCGCGCCGGTCGGCCTCCCGCAGTGCCGTGTAGAGCGTCCGGGCGTACTGCTCGGCCCCCTGCGGGGCGGCGAGCCGGGCTGCCCCCGGTGGTGTGTCCACGGCGACCGGCGCGAGCAGTCCCTGCCGGGTGCCGGGCGCGGCGGAGGCAAGCAGGCGTTCGGCGTCCGCAGCGTCGTGGGCGAGCACGACGACCGCTCGGGGGGCGTAGTGCGCAGCGAGTGTTCCCGGGGCGCGCACCCCGGGCCGGGGCGCCGCGGCCAGAGCGACCCCGCCGAGCAGCTCGATCGCCTCGGGGCCGATCGCTCCCAGGCGCAGCAGCGCCGGTGCGCGGCCGGTGCAGTCCACGATCGTCGACTCGATGCCGACGTCGCTCGCCCCGCCCTCCAGCACGCAGTCCCGGCCGGGCACCAGGTAGGCACCGAGTTCGGTCACGACGTCCTCGGCGCGGGTCGGGCTGACCCGTCCGAACCGGTTGGCGGACGGCGCCGCGAGGCCAGGATGGACACGCCCAGTGACGGAGGCGAAGGCGTCCAGCAGCCGGACGGCGACCGGGTGGGCGGGGCTGCGCAGCCCGACTGTGTCGCCGCCGCCGGTCACCGTGTCGCCGGCCCGGGATGAGCGGGGCAGCACCAGCGTGAGCGGACCCGGCCACAGCCGATCGGCCAGGTGCACTGCGTAGTCGGGCACGTCGCGGGCCCAGGCTGCAGGGCCGGTAAGGGCTGCTGGGCTGCCCACATGCACGATCAGCGGGTGGTCGGCGGGCCGGCCCTTGGCCGCGTAGATCCGCGCCACCGCGTCGGGGTTCTCGGCGTCGGCGGCCAGGCCGTAGACGGTCTCGGTGGGCATCCCGACCAGTCCGCCGGCCTGCAGGCAGGCCACGGCGACGGCCAGGTCCGAGGTGATCACCCCTCCAGTCTCCCAGGCCTGGCGTGGCTACTGCGACGCGCCGGACGGCTACTCACCGTGGCTGACCCCGGGGTAGGGTTCCGAGCGCCAGAACGGCCGGTGCTGCACAGGTCGACCTAGCTCATCGGTGAGCGAATCCGTCGTCGGAGCACCCGCTCACCCGACCCTCGTGGAGGCCCAGATGCCGTTGTCGCCCGGAGTGCGCCACACGATGCGCGCCCCGTTGGCCACGGCGCTGGCGCTGGCGATGACCGGCGGGTTGCTGCTCGGCACGGCACCCGTCGCCGCTGCCGCCTCAACCGGCCCCGTCGTCCCCAAACTGACCTGGCGCTCGTGCGGCGCGCCGCTGCTGTGCGCCACCGCGCGGGTGCCGCTGGACTGGTCCAGGCCCAGGGGGGCCACCATCGCCCTGGCCCTGGCCAAGCTGCCGGCCAAGAACCGGTCGAAGAAGATCGGCACCCTGTTCGTCAACCCGGGCGGCCCCGGCGGGTCAGGGGTCGACATGATGCGCGCAGACCCGGAGGCCCTCCCGGCCTCGGTGCGAGCCCGGTTCGACGTGATCGGTTTCGACCCGCGCTTCGTCGGATCCAGCCGGCCGATGGCCAGCTGCATGTCCGACGACCCCTTCATCGACTTCATCTCGGCCCAGCCGGCGTTCCCGGTGACCGGCTCCCAGGAGTCGGCCTTCGCCGCCGCCCAGGCCGGCTACGCCAAGCGGTGCGACCGGCGCAGCTACCTGAAGTACGCCTCCACCGCGTCGGTGGCCCGCGACCTCGACCTGCTGCGCCGGGCCGTCGGCGACGCCAAGCTCACGTACGTCGGCTACTCCTACGGCACCTACCTGGGCCAGATGTACGCCCAGCTCTACCCGTCCAAGGTGCGGGCGATGGTGCTGGACGGCGTGCTCGACGCCCAGGCCTGGGCCACGGGCTCCGGTGAGGAGTGGCGGTCGACGCCGTTCAGCGCGCGAATCGGCAGCGCGCACGGTTCCTGGAGCACCCTGCAGGAGTTCTTCCGGCTCTGCCGCGCGGCGGGTCGCTCCCGGTGCGACCTGGCCGCCCAGGGCGATCCGGCCGCCACCTACCGCGAGATCGCCGACCAGCTGCTGGCCGCGCCGATCCCGCTCGGCGGCGGGCTCGAGCTCGACTACGCGACCCTGGTCAGCGCCACGGCGTCGGTGCTGTACGCCCCGGCGTACTGGCAGGTCTTCGCCGCGGAGCTGCAGGCGCTGTACCTCGAGCTGACCCAGGACGCCACCGTGATCAGCTCCGGCTCCGCGGGCCAGACCCGCGTCGCGGCGTCCCTGCCGTCACGGTTGCGCGTGGTGGCGGCGTCGGTGCACGCCCGCACCACGCAGGCCGGGGACCGGTCGGTGATGCCCGCGTTCGCACGACCCGACCGGTTCAGGCGTTCGGCGGAGCGGCCGTTGCCGTCGAAGCCGGCCCCGGCCCCGACGTTCACCCCGGCTGACAACTCCACCGCCACCTTCGCCGCGGTCGCCTGCGCCGACGGCCGCAACCCCAGCGACGCCGCGGCCTGGGCGAGCGCGGCCCAGCAGCAGGACGACGCGAATCCCTACTTCGGGCGCGCCTGGACCTGGGCCGGGGTGCTCTGCGCCACATGGACCCACCGCGACCCGAACGCCTATCTCGGGCCCTTCGGCACCCGGACCGCGGCCCCGATCATGGTGGTGAGCACCCGCTTCGACCCGGCCACGCCCTACGAGGGCGCGGTCGCCACCGCGGCGCGGTTCCCCGGCGCCCGGCTGCTCACCGTGAACGGATACGGACACACGAGTTCGGCGATGCCGAGTGCCTGCGTGCAGCGGTCGGTGGCCTATTACCTGCTCACCCAGAAGCCGCCCCGGAAGGGTGCGTACTGCCGTCAGGACGAGACCCCGTTCCGCTGAGGTGGTCGTGACCGGCCCCTCCGGGAGAGGATGGGGCCGATGACCTCCTCGACGACACCAGGCGACACGGCACCGTCCTCGCCGAGCCGGGCCGCCCAGCTCGGCCTGACCGCACCCCACGTCGCCGGCGGCGCGCTGGCCTCGGTGACCGCTGCCCTGGCCGCCTCCCGGCTCGGCGTCGGCGGGACCCTGATCGGTGCCGCGGTGGGCTCGGTGGTCAGCACCATCGGCGGCGCGCTCTACGCGCACTCGCTGGACCGGGCCGGGCAACGAGTGATCACCACCCGGCAGCGCCTGATCCGCCCGGCGACCGGGACCGACCTGAGCGATCCGGTGGCCCTGCCACCGGAGCTGGACGCCCGGTCGGGGGTGGTCGCCGAGGGCACGTCCACCGAGGTGCCCACCGAGCCTGCGAGTGAGCCGGCAGCCGAACCCGCCTCCGGTCGGCGCGCACGGCGCGATGCTCCTGCGCGGCAGCGGCCGAGCTGGAAGGTTCTGGTCGCGGCGGGCGTGGGGCTGTTCGCGCTGACCATGGGGGTGATCACCGGGCTGGAGTTCCTGCTGGGGCACCCGGTCTCGGACTCCAGCTCCTCGGGCACCACGGTGCAGCGGGCGGTGGACCCGGCTCCGGACGTCGAGCCGAGCGTCACGCCCTCGGCCGACGAGGACTCGCCCGCGCCGACGGCCAGTGCGGACGCCACGGAGTCGGTCCCGGCGGACGCCTCGCCGACCGCCTCGCCGATCGAGGCCTCGCCCAGCCCCACCGCGGCCGAGGTCCCGGTCGAGTCGCCGGCCGCGCCGTCCGCGGTGCCGACCGACCAGGTGCCGGAGCTCTCGCCGGCCCCGGCCGCGAGCTGACGGGCGTGCGCCGCCCCTCCCGGCGCCGAGCGCTGCTGCTCGTCCCGTCGGCCGCGGTGGTGGCGGCGCTGGTGGGGTTCCTCGGCGTCCGGCTGCTGGCCGATCCGCCGGTGCGGATGGAACAGCTGAGCGTGCCGGGGGTCCCTGAGGCCGGCGCCGCGGTCGAGCTCGACGCGGCGCTCTACCGCCCGCCGTCCGGCTCCGGCCCGTGGCCGGCGGTGATGCTCGCGCACGGCTACGGCGGTTCCCGGGACGATCTGGACGGCGAGGCCCGCCGGCTCGCCGGTGCCGGGTACCTGGTGCTCACCTGGACGGCGCGGGGGTTCGGCCGGAGCCAGGGGCTGATCCACCTGGATTCCCCCGACTACGAGGTCGCCGACGCCAAGCTCCTGCTGGACCGGCTGGCGTCCCGGCCGGACGTGGCCCGTGACGGCCCCGGCGACCCCACGGTCGGGGTGGCCGGGGCCTCCTACGGCGGCGCGGTCGCGCTGCTGCTGGCCGGAACGGATCCGCGGGTGGACGCGATCGCACCGCAGATCACGTGGAACGACCTGCGCCGGGCCCTGTTCCCGCAGGCGGTCCTGCCCGAGCGAGCAGGGGAGCCCGGGAGTGCTGCGGCGCCGGCTCCGGTGCCGGGCGCTGGCAGCGGGGTGTTCAAGAAGGGGTGGGCCGGGGTGTTCTTCGGACCCCGGGCGGGCACCGATCCGGCGGGCCCGGCTCAGAACAGCCTCTGCGGCCGGCTCGCCGCGGAGGTGTGCCAGGCCTATCTCGAGGTGGCGGCAAGCGGCCGAGCGACGCCGAGGATGCTCGACCTGCTGGCGGCGTCCAGCCCCGCCCGGGTGCTCTCCCGGATCACCGCCCCGACGCTGATCGTGCAGGGTGAGGCGGACTCGTTGTTCCCCCTCGGCGAGGGCGACGCCAATGCCGCCGGGATCGCCACCAACGGCACGCCGGTCAAGCTGGTCTGGACCGGGGGCGGGCACGACGGCGGCCCGGACGAACGGGACCGGGTGCGCGCACTCACCCTGGACTGGTTCGACGCCCATCTGCGGGGCATCGGGACGGTCGACACCCGGTTCGAGGCCACCGTCGGTGCCGCCGCGATCTCCTCCGACGACAGCAATCCCGAACCTCTGATCCGGGCCGCGCCTGGCGCGCCCGGCGTGAACCGCGATGCGCAATCCGTTGTCCGGCAACGCATCACGCTGAGTGGGGCGGAGCAGACCCTCGTCTCCCCGGCGGGTGGCTGGCCGGCCGCGGTGACCGCCCTGCCCGGGGCGGGGATCGGTGGGCTGTCGGTGTCGGCCGCTCCCGGCAGTCTGGCCAGTCCGGCCGGGCAGGTCGCCGTGTTCGACTCGGCCCCGCTGGCCTCGCGGGTGCAGTTGGTGGGTTCCGGCTCGGTGCGGCTGCGGGTCTGGTCGACCACCGGCGAGGCGACCCTCTTCGTCTCCCTGCAGGACGCCTCGCCCTACGGGCCGGTGCGCCTGCCCGGGGGTCTGGTCAGCCCGCTGCGGCTGACCGGCATCCCCGAGGACGGCATCGAGGTTACCGTCGCGCTGCCGGCGGTGGTGCGTGACATCGCCACCGGGCACCGGCTCCGGCTGGCGGTCAGTGCCACCGACCAGGCGTACGCGGTGCCGCTGGACGCCCGTCAGTACCGGGTCGAGCTGGTCGACGGCGCGGTGAGCGTTCCGACGGTGGCGATGACCGTCCTCGACGCCGGCGGACTCACCCGCCTGCTGCCCTGGGCGCTGGCCCTGATCGCCGCGGCCGGTCTGATCGTGGGCGCCTGGATCTGGCGCGGACGGCGGGTGGCCCGGCTCGCGCCGTCCGCCGACCTGGTCGAGGTGCCGTTGGCGGTGGCCGGCCTGGGCAAGGCGTACGGGAACGGGTTCCGCGCCGTCCAGGACGTGTCTCTGCAGGTGGAGCAGGGCTGGGTGCTCGGACTGCTCGGGCCGAACGGCGCCGGCAAGACGACTGTGCTTCGGATGCTGATGGGTCTGATCCGGCCCACTGAGGGCGAGATCCGGGTGTTCGGCCACCTCGTCGGGCCCGGTGCGCCGGTGCTCTCGCGGGTCGGGTCCTTCGTCGAGGGGCCGGGGTTCCTGCCGCACGTGAGCGGCCTGGACAACCTGAGGCTGTACTGGGCCGCGACCGGGCGCCCCGACCGGGAGGCGTTCTTCGAGGAGGCGCTGGAGGTGGCCGGGCTCGGCGCCGACGTGCAGCGCACCGTGCGCACCTACAGCCAGGGCATGCGGCAACGGCTGGCGATCGCCCAGGCCATGCTCGGCCTGCCCGATCTGCTGGTGCTGGACGAGCCGACCAACGGGCTCGACCCGCCGCAGATCCGTGAGATGCGTGAGGTGCTCACCCGCTACGCCGCGACCGGACGCACGGTGGTGGTCTCCAGCCACCTGCTGGCCGAGGTGGAGCAGACCTGCAGCCACGTGGTGGTGATGCACCAGGGGTCGGTGGTGGCCGCAGGCGTGGTGTCCGACCTGGTCGGTTCGGCCACGGCGCTGCTGGTCGACGTCGACGACCCGGTGCGGGCCGCAGCGGTGGCGGAAGGGCTGCCGGGGGCACGCGACGTCCGGCAGACGCCGTCAGGGCTGACCCTGGAACTGGTCGGGGTGCCGCGGTCGACGCTGGTGCGGGCCCTGGTCGAGGCCGGACTGTCGGTGGAACGGATCACGCCGCGCCGCGGGCTCGAGGAGGCCTTCCTGGCCCTGGTGGGGGAGAGCTGATGCCGGCACGCGGACACCATCTCGGGCTCGACGCCGCCGGCGAGCCGATCGGCCACGGCGACGACGGCGCCGTGCTCGGCTACCGGGCGTCGGCCACCCTGCCGTGGCGGGTCGAGGTGCGTCGTCAGCTCCGCCGGCGCCGTACACAGATCACGGTGGGACTGCTGATCGTGCTGCCCTTCCTGCTGGTCGCGGCCTTCCTGCTCGGCGACGACTCACCGGGCAACGGGGCTCCGGGGCTGGTCAACGTGGCCACCGAGGGCGCGGCCAACTTCACCCTGTTCGTGCTCTTCGCCGCCACCGGCTTCCTGCTGGTGGTGGTGTTCGCGCTGTTCGCAGGGGACACCGTGGCCAGCGAGGCGAGCTGGTCGAGCCTGCGCTACCTGCTCGCCTCGCCGGTTCCGCGCGGGGTGCTGCTGCGTCGCAAGCTCGCTGTGGCGCTGGGGTTCTCGGCGTTCAGCCTGGTGCTGCTGCCGGTCGTCGCCTACCTGGCCGGTGGCCTGTTCTTCGGGTGGGCCCCGATCAGGACGCCGCTGGGCACCACGATCGGCGGGCTGGAGGCGATCGGTCGGCTGGCGCTGGCGGTCGGCTACCTGGGGCTGACCCTGGTGTTCGTCTCGGCCCTGGCCTTCTGGCTGGGGGTGTGGACCGATGCCCCGCTGGGCGCCGTCGGCGGGGCGGTGATGCTGGTGATCGTCTCCAACATCCTGGACGCGGTGACCGCGCTGGACCCGTGGCGGGTGGTGCTGCCCACGCACTACTCCTACGCCTGGCTCGACCTGCTGGCCCCGGAGATCGCCTGGGGTGGCATGGCCCGCGGCGTCCTCTGGTCCCTCACCTACGCCCTGGCCCTCCTGACCGCCGCCTTCTGGCACTTCCACCACAAAGACATCACCAGCTGACGAGTGTCCTCCGCGCCCCATCTCCGCGCCCTATCTCCGCGACCCGCGTTCGAGTGGTCAATTTCGCCCCGTTTCACTGCTCGAAACGGGGCGAAATTGACCACTCGAGCGGGGGTCGAGCGGGGGTCGAGCGGGGGTCGAGCGGGGGTCGCGGCGGGCCTGGAGGGCCTCAGACCGGGGCGCCGGCCTGGCGGAGTGCCTCGCGCATGCGGTTGATGGCGGCCTGCTGGCCCCGGAAGATGTCGAAGGCGACGAACAGGCGAAGGGTCCAGCCGACCTCCTCCATCCGCTCCAGCCGACCGATGTCCTGACGGCGCCGGCGGTTGCTGGCACGCCCGAGGGCCACCTGCTGGTCGCTGTCCCTGGCGAAGTGGTGCTCGCCGTCGTAGTCGGCGCCGACCTTCCACTCCCGCCAGGACAGGTCCGGCGTGTGCACCGGGAAGCCGTCCTCGTCGTACACGCAGCGATTGACCTCGGGCGTGGGCAGGCCCGCCCCGGCGAACAGCAGCCGGAGCCGGGTCTCGGTCGGGGCGTCCACCCGATCCGCGCTGGCCGCGAGTGCCTGCCGCAGCACGTGGGCCCCCCGTCGTCCAGACCAGGCGTCCAGCCTGACCGCCAGCCGGGCCGCCCCGCTGCCTGCGCCGCGGCTCGGCTCGAACCGGCGTCGGATCGCGTCCGCCAGGACGACGAGCTCGATCGGGTCCATCCCCGCCGCGCCCAGGTCACACCAGGTGCGTTCGGGCGACGTGATCCGAAGGCCGCTCCGCTCGACGACGTCGCCGGGCAGCCAGGACACGCGGTGGCTCTGGATGCCCCGGAACCGGGGCCGCACCGACCCCGCAGGGACGCTGACGTGCAGGCGCTCGTCGTCGCCGCACGGGCGGACATCGGTGAGGCCGGCGACCCGGGTCGGGGTAGGCCAGCCGTCGAGGCGGACGGCGGTGCCGTGGGAGAACGCAGCCGGCGCGGGCAGCGCGAGACGCGCGGCCCGGCATCGGTCGAGCAGGCTCTCGCTGCGGTCGGTGGCCAGGATCCGGACTCCGGGTCCGGTGGCGCGGAAACGGGCGCCGTCCGCCACCTTCCGGCTGACGCCGACCTCGCGGGCCCGCTCCACGCGGAACGGCCCGCTCCGCAGCTCCTCCGGGATCTCACGCACGCCCCCACCCTGCCCGACCCCACCCCGATCCCGAGAGTTATCCACAGCCCGCAGCAAGGAGCCTGCACCGGCCCCGCGAGTGGTCGATTTCGCCCCGTTCGGGCCTCGGAAACGGGGCGAAATTGACCACTCGCCGGGGTGCCGGGGTGTCGGGGTGTCGGGGTGCCGGGGTGGGCTAGGGGACGGGGGTGCCGGGGCCGAAGGCGGCGGTGTAGAGGGCCTCACCGTCGGCGCTCCAGGGGCCGGAGGGGTCGCAGACGTGCAGGGCGCCGTCGGTGGCCACGAGCAGCACCCGCTGGCCGGCTGCGAGCTCGGGGGAGTAGAGGATGCCGGGCAGGTCGTCGCCGGCCGGCGGTCGCTTGACCGTCACCACGGTCGGGCCGCTGCCTCCGCGGTACCAGTGGTCGACCTCCACCGTGGACGCGGTCGCGGACGTCGACCGCACCGTGCCGGCGAAGGCCACCTCGACCTGCTCGCGCATCATGGCCGGCTCGGGCCGCATGCAGGACGCGTTGATGTCCTGGGTGGTGTCGGCCAGGGTCAGGGCCGCCGGTGAGGCGGCGACAGCAGGGGCGGGGGCGGGGGTAGGGGTGCGCCCGGACCACCAGACCCCGCCGAGCACCAGGACGGCGAGCATCGCCGCGGCGGCGGTGGCTACCGCCGGGCCGAACACCCACGGCGGTCGTCGGCGCGCCTCGGGTGGCACCTCGGTGCGGATCTCGGACATGACGGCCTCCAGGGATGCAGGGTCGACCGCCGGGCCAGCCCCGGACGGCGAGGGGTCGGCGCGGCGCAGCAACTCCCGCAGCTCGTCGTCGTGGTCACCGCTCATCGTTGATCGCCTCCCTCAGCTGGTATCTGTCCGGACGGTGCGCCGTCCTGTCCGAGCATCACCTCACGCAGCCGCAGCTTGGCCCGGTGCAGCCGGATGCTCACCGCGTTGGCGCTCACCTCCAGCACCACCGCGATCTCCCGCGGCTCCAACCCCTCCCACGCCCACAAACGGAGCACCTCCCGCTCCTCCGGGCGCAACTGCTCCAGGCCGGCGAGGACGGCGTCCGCCCTGGAATCGCGCGGGGGCTCCTCTGCGGCAGCAGGAGGCGGGTCGAGCAGCACGATCCTGGCCACCAGGGCCGCACGCCGCCGGGTCCCGCGCTCGGCGTTGGCCAGGCACCGGCGTGCCACCCCGTAGCACCAGGCCAGCTCGGCGCCCTCCGGCACGTCGTCCACCCGGCGCCAGAGCACGGTGAGGGTCTCGGTGAGCACCTCCGCCGCCGTCTCCCGGTCCGTGCGCCGGCTGAGGTAGCGCAGCACCGGGCCGTGGACGGCGCGGGCCAGGTGCTCGAAGCGCTCACCGCGCTCGGCGTACTGGTGTGTCGGGGGCGTCGGCACAGTCCTCACACCATCACCTGTCCGTCGCCGTCGCGGTTCTTTCACGCCCCGACGCGCCGATGGGCGCCCACCCCGCGTGAGGGTCCATCCCTACAGTTACGCCGAACAGGTGCCGATGCGCCCTCTTGTGTTGCTCACCGTGTGTCTCGGACTCGGCGTGATCGCCCTGGCCGTGACCCTGCGCTGGACCGTGACGCGGGTCGACGCGATCGGCCGGCCGCGGCCGTTCCCCGCCCTGGCGGTCGGGGTGCCGGCGGCTGCGGCGGTGCTGTGCGCCGTCCCGATCATCCGGCACGCCCAGTTGGAGTCCGAGCTGGGCTCGGTCGCCGGGACGCTCGCCGGGCACGAGGTGAGCGTGCGCTGCGAGACCGTCGGCCAGGCCTGGACCCAGGCACACCCCGAGCGCGGCTATGTGAAGTTCGGCGCCGACGGTGTTCCCGAGAAGCACACCGTGATCACCTACGACACCTGCCAGGACCTTGCCGACTGGGTGCGCTCGGACCACGCCGAGGCCACCGAGGACCAGATGATCGCCGTGCACGTGCTCACCCACGAGGCGATGCACATGCGAGGCATCACCGACGAGGCGCAGACCGAATGCGCTGCCCTGCAACGCGACCACCAGACCGCCGTGCTGCTCGGCGCGAACGCCGACGAGGCGCGCACCCTGGCGCGCCGCTACCTGCTCACCATCTACCCCCAGATGCCGGACGCCTACCGCAGTAGCGAGTGCCGGCCGGGTGGAGCGATGGACGAGCGACTCGAGAACTCCCCCTGGAGATGACCATGCGCACAGCGACTGGCCGATCCAGGGGAGCGCCGCCATCGGCGCAGCTCCGGCCCCTGCCGGAGAAAACCAACGGCGATCACCGATCGCCCGACCTCGGAGGCACCATGCCCGCGAAGTTCACCGTCAGCAAGGACAAGGCCGGCACGTACCGGTTCACCCTGAACGCCATCAACGGACAGGTCCTCGCGACCTCTCAGGGGTACGCCAGCAAGGCCGCCGCGCTGAACGGCATCGCGTCGATCCGCAAGAGCGTGGCCACCGCCACCGTGGCCGACACCACCGCGCCGAAGCCCGTCGTGAAGGCGGCCCCTAAGGCGACCCGCACGGCGACCGTGAAGCGGGCCCCCAAGGCGACCTCGAAGCCGGCTCCCAAGGCGGCCCGCGCGACCGCCGCGAAGGCCAAGGCAACGGCGATCGTCCGCAAGGTCACCACCAAGGTGACCCCCAAGGTCGCCCCCAAGGCGACGAAGGTGGCCCCGAAGGTTGCCCCGAAGGCGACCGCGAAGGTCGCCCCGAAGGCGACTGTCAAGGTTGCTGCCAAGGTCGCCCCGAAGGCGACCGTCAAGGTGACGCCCAAGGTGACCCCGAAGGTGACCCCCAAGGCGACCCCCAAGGCGACCGTCAAGGTGACGCCCAAGGTGACCCCGAAGGCGACCCCGAAGGCCGCCGGCACCGTGACCCGGGCCACCACCCGCAGCATCAGCTCGATGGCGGCCAAGCGCACCGCGCGGGCCACCGCCCGGGTGGCGTCGTCGCGCACGTCCTCGGCGACGGCGTCCGCCAAGGCGTCGGTGCCGGCTCCGCGGCGTCCCGCCGGTGCTCCGTCGGCGGCCCGTCGTTCGACCTCGCCGACCGTCTCCGCGGCCCGCAAGGCGGCCGCGAAGGCCTGACCGAGCACGACCTGACCGCGGTGGGCGGCTCCCCGAGACGGGGGGCCGCCCACCGCAGTCACGTCCCCTGACCGGTGCGTTTGTCGCACGGCGATGTCACCATGGCGGGGTGAACCCGCAGCCGCGGTATCCCGATCGCCCGCGACGGCCGGCATCCCTGCCGCCCGCCGCGGCTGATTCCGTGGTGGGCGGGGTCGACCCGGCGCAGCGGATCGAGGCGGCTCACGCCACGGCCGAGGCTCTGGTGCGGCACGGCCGCAGCGGCGACGACGAGCGCACCGCCCGCCTGGTCGCCCTGGCTGACGAGCACGGCATCGACGAGATGGCCCACCTCTGGTCCGACCGCCCCGCAGACACTCTTCCCGGCGCCCTGTGGCGGCTGTACGCCCTGCGTGCGGGGATCCGGCGTGATCCGATCGACATCGCGCGGGCCTTCGAGGTGGGCCGGCACCTTGCGCCGGTGCATGAGGTGGTGGCCGGGGTCGGGGAGCCTCCCGGCCCGCACGAGGTGCAGGCCGTGGCGGACGCCGTGCTCGCCGGCGCCTTCACCGGCGACCTCGGCGTCGCGCTGGAGCGGGCTGCCGCGTTCTGTCGGGTGGTGTCCACCGGGTGGGCGGTCGTCGCCGACGGCATGGACGGCTCGGACGGCGAGCCGATGACCCCCGCCTCGGGCCTGACCCGCAGGGCGGCCGACCTGCTGCGCACCGGCGTCCAGTTGGAACTGGCTGCTGCCCGGTGGCGCGAGGGCGGCCTGAACTAGGCGCCCACCTCTTCGCCCGTGCCGCAGGGGGTGCCGAACGCGTGATGTAGCCCGCATTTGCACCCCCTTGTGCGAACAGAGACACCTCACGGCGTCCGCGATTCGGGTGGCTGGGGTGTCGAAAACTTCAGACTTCGGGGAACATGGACGACGGTGGCTGTGTTGGTCACCATCGGTGACACCCTCCGGGGTCTCACCGGGCGTCTGATCGCGGTAGCCCCGGGTCCCATGAAAAGCCGCTCCGAGCGGCCCTTGCACCGAGAGGTGCTCCCGGTCAGACGTCTGGCGGTGCGGTTCGCCGCCCTGGCCCTGCGCCAGGGCGGCGATCTCGCGCCAGCAGCATCTACCGAGCACACGATGGGCCCACATTGCTCGAGCCGACACCCGATCCCGACCCGGCGGACCCGGCCGACCCGGCCGACCCGGCAACGCCCCGGCGGCCGGTGTGGCGGCGTCCCGCGGCCCAGCGCGTCCTGCGCCTGTTCGGCGCCCTCGCGGTGGTCGTGGCCGGGTCAGGGATCGGGGCGGCCCTCACTCCGCCGGTGACCGCGCAGGTGGGCCCGTTGGAGGCCCAGGTGCGGGTGCGACCCAGCCTGAGTCCCGGCGTCCACCTGCTGCTGCCCCCGGCCGGTGAGGTGACCTTCGCCACGCACTGGTCACCGGTGGCGGTGGAGGCCAGCATCGCTCAGGTCGACCTGGTCGGTGCGAGGGCGCTGATCGATTCGCCGGCAGCGCTGCGTGGGCTGCAGCGGACCGCGCCGGACGAGCTGCGCCAGGCCACGCTGGCCGCTGCCGCCGCCACGGCGGCCTGCGCGGTCCTGGGCGCGCTGGGACTGTCGCTGCTGGTCTATCGCACCCGGTGGCGCCGCGTGGCGCAGACCGGCCTGCTCGTGACCGGGCTGCTGGCCGGCCTCGGAGGGCTGACGGTCGCCGGATTCGACTCCGACCGCTTCGCGCAGCCGCGCTTCACCGGCCTGCTCAGCCAGGCCCCCTACGTCGCCGGAGCGGCGGGAGGGGTGATGCAGCGGCTGGAGAGCTACCGCACAGGTGTCGCCGACCTGGTTCAAGGGGTGACCACGCTCTACGGCCTGAGCGGGCGGCTGCCCGTGGTGCGCCAGGGCAGCAGCGGCAGCGGTGACGTGGTGACCGTGCTGCACGTCTCCGACCTGCACCTGAATCCGCTCGGGTTCGACCTGGTCGAGAACCTGGTCACCGAGTTCGGCGTGGACGTCGTGATCGACACCGGCGACATCACGACCTGGGGGACCGAGGTCGAGGGCTCGCTGCTGGGCCGGATCGCCCGGCTGAAGGTTCCGTACGTGTTCGTGCGCGGCAACCACGACTCCCTGCGCACCCAGGCCGCGGTGGCGGCGAACTCGAACGCGATCGTGCTCGACGGGAGTGTCGCGGTGGTCGACGGCCTGGTGATCGCCGGGATCGGCGACCCGGTCTTCACCCCGGACGCCGGCTCCGCCCCGCCGTCCTCGGCGCCCGCCGTCTCGCCGGGGGTGGCGCAGCTCAACCCCGCCGACCCGCAGCGCCAGGCCGGGACCCGCCTCGCCCAGGTGATCGCCGAATGGAACACCGCGCACCCGGAGCAGACGGTGGACATCGCTGCGGTGCACGAGCCCTACGCGGTGCCGCCGCTGCTCGGCACGGTGCCGCTGGTGCTCGACGGGCACTTCCACGAGCGTGAGGTCGAGGTCGACGCGAGCGGCACCCGGGTGATGCGTGAGGGCTCGACGGGCGGCGCCGGGATCTCGGCCGACTTCCAGGCTGTTCAGGAGGGGAGCCCGCTGCCCCTGCAGGCGACGCTGCTCTACCTGGCCCGAGGCGGCGACCGTGCCGGGGAGGTGGTGGCGTACGACGAGGTCACCGTCGGAGGCTTCGGCCTGGCCTCGGCCTCCGTCGAACGCACCGTCCTGCGCCCGGAGCCCACTCCCGAGGTGTCCTCGACGCCCACCCCCACAGGGTCCTCGACCCCAAGTCCCTCCCCCTGACGTGCGGAGTACTGGCTGGTGGGACCGATAGCGTCGGGGGGTGCGATTGCGGCTGAGACGGGACGAGTCGAGCCTGGGCGAGTTGCTGACCCAGGTGGGCGGGCACCTGGCCGGGGCGGCGCAGCATCTGTCCGCTGCGCTGGACAGCGACCAGGATGCGCGGACAGCGAGCGTGCGACGGCTGCAGGTGAGCGACCAGGACGCCGAGGCTGCGGCGCACGCCGTCCTGCGGGGCCTGGCCGCCTCGTTCGTGACCCCGTTCGACCGGGCCGACGTGTTCCGGCTCTGCTGGGCGATGCGCCGGTGCGCGGCTCGGATCGACGCGGTCGGCGACACGTTGGAGGTGCTCCGGATCGGGGAGCTGCCGGCCCGCACCGCCGAGCTGGTCCAACTCATCGTCCGGGCCACCGAGATCACCGCGGCGGGCATTCCTCAACTGGGTGATCCGGGCACGCTGGCCGGGCCCTGGATCGAGTTGACGGTGATCGCGAAGCAGGCGGGTCAGGTGCACCGGCGGCTGCTGCTCGATGTCACCAGCACGGTCAGCGACCCGGCTCAGCTGGCCCGGCACCTGGAGATCGTCGACGGCCTGCGCCGGATCGTGGACGCCGTCGAGGCAGTCGCCGATGCTCTGCAGACCGTGGTCGTGACGGAGAGCTGAGAGGTGGAGCTGACCCTCGTCGTCCTGGTGGTGCTGGTGGGGTTGATCTTCGCCTGGTCGAACGGGATGCACGACGCCGCCAACGCCGTGGCCACCTCGCTCAGCACCGGCGCGCTGACCCCCCGGATCGCGCTGGGCACCTCGGCGGTGCTGAATGTGCTCGGTGCGCTGCTCGGGGCCGGGATCGCGGAGCTCGTCGGCGACCGGTTGATCGAGGTCCCGATCAGTCAGCCCGGGCCGTCCCTGGTGCTGGCGGCGCTGCTGTCCGCACTGGGCTGGAACATGCTCACGTGGTGGGCGGGTGTGCCCTCGTCGTCCTCACATGCCCTGATCGGCGCCCTGGCCGGCGCTGGGACTGCAGCCGGCGCCCGGGTCGACTGGGCCACCCTCGGCCAATGGGTCGCCCTGCCGATGCTGCTCTCGCCGGTGCTCGGATTCATCGGGGCCTGGCTGCTGATGCTCCTGCTGCTGCGCCTGTTCCGGGACGCCGCGCACGAGCGGGCCATCCGGGGCTTCCGGATGGCGCAGTCGGTCACCGCGGCGATGGTGTCGGTCGGCCACGGGCTGCAGGACGGTCAGAAGACGATGGGCGTGCTGGTGCTCGCGCTGGGCACCACCGGAGCTGCGGGGGTCGGCGCGGCGGGCGCCGGGATTCCGCTGTGGATCCGGCTCTCGGTGGCCGGTGCGCTGGGCCTGGGCACCCTGGCCGGCGGACGACGGATCATCCGCACCCTGGCCCGCCGCGTCGTCCGGATCACCCCGGTGACCGGGTTCGCCGCGGAGAGCGTGGCCTCCGGGGTGCTCTACGCGGCAGCCGGGGTGGCGGGCGTGCCGGTGTCGACCACCCATACGGTGACCTCGGCGATCATCGGTGCCGGCAGCACCGGTGGCCTGCGGGCGATCCGGTGGGGAACCGTGCGGGTGATCCTGCTGGCCTGGATCGCGACCCCGGTGTTCACGTTCGCGGCCGCCGGCCTGCTGATGATGCTCGGGCAGCAACTGGTTCGCTGACGCCCTCGGCGCCGTGCGGCGTCGTCCGCCGCTGCGCCGTTCGAGTGATCACTGGCGAGTGAGCAATGTCATGCCGCCTGCCCTGGTGAGCACGCGCCGGGTGATGCTCGGCGCACCCGACATCAAGCGTTCTCGATCCGTTCATCACTGACCGGTCATCGATTCAGCGGGCCTGCCTACGTTCGCTCAACGACAGGCCTGCACAGCCGTGCAGGTGTGCCGTCCACGAACGATCGACGAGAGGTCCATCAGTGAAGTCCAGCACGTTGCGCGCCGCGACCGTCCCGGCCGCCCTCAGCCTGGCCCTGCTCCTTGCCGCCTGCGGTGGCGACCAGAAGGCCACAGACAGCGCAGCCGCCTCCTCCGACGGAACCGCGGGAGCCTCCTCCGCGGCCGCGGCGAAGCTCACCGGCTCGGTGTCGGTGGACGGCTCCAGCACGGTCTATCCCCTGACCGAGGCCGCCGCCGACCTCTATCGGGAGGTCCAGGGTGACGTGAAGGTCACCGTCGGGACCTCCGGCACCGGCGGCGGGTTCAAGAAGTTCTGCGCCGGCGAGACGGACATCTCCGACGCCTCGCGGCCGATCAAGGACGAGGAGAAGGCGGCCTGCGCCGCCAAGAACGTCACCTACCGCGAGTTCAGCGTCGCCCTCGACGCGCTGACCGTGGTGGTGAACACGGAGAACACCTGGGCCGAGTGCCTCACCACCAAGCAGCTCGCGGCGATCTGGGGGCCGGACTCGAAGGTCAAGTCCTGGAACGAGGTCGACCCCAAGTTCCCGAACGAGCCGCTGCCCTTGTTCGGTCCCGGCACCGACTCGGGAACGTTCGACTACTTCACCGACGAGATCAACGGTGAGGAGGGCGCCTCACGCACCGACTACACGCCGTCCGAGGATGACAACGTGATCGTCCAGGGCGTGCAGGGCGCCAAGGGTGCTCTCGGGTACTTCGGCTACACCTACTTCGAGGAGAACCAGGACAAGCTCAAGGCGGTGAAGATCGACAACGGCAAGGGATGCGTGAGCCCGTCCAAGGAGACCGCACAGGACGGCAGCTACGCGCCGCTCTCCCGGCCGCTGTTCATCTACCCCAGTGCCTCGGCCCTCAAGCGCCCCGAGGTGCTGAGCTTCGTCGAGTACTACGTCGAGAACAACGAGAAGATCGCGACTGAGGCCCAGTTCATCCCGCTCAACGCCGAGCAGGAGGCCAAGCTCAAGACCGCGCTCGAGGAGCTCAAGACCGCTTCCGGTTCCTGACTCCCGATCTGTGTCCGTGAAAGGACTTCCTTGAGCACGATCGAGTACACCGGTTCCGGCGCAGGGACTCCCACTGTGGGTTTCCTGCGCCGGTCCCGGCCGCGATACGGCGAGCGCTTGATCGAGGCGTCGCTGCTCGGCGCCGGGATCTTCTCCATGCTCACCACGATCGGCATCGTCGCCGCCCTCTTCCCGCCGACCATCGGGTTCTTCCAGGAGGTCAGTGTCGGCGAGTTCTTCGGCGGCACCACCTGGGCCCCTACCTTCACCCCCGCCCGGTTCGGGGTGCTGCCGCTGATCGGCGGCACCGCGATGGTGACCCTGATGGCCTCCCTGGTGGCCCTGCCGATCGGGCTGGGCGCCGCGATGTACCTGTCCGAGTACGCCTCTCAACGTGCGCGGCGCATCCTCAAGCCGGCGCTCGAGGTGCTGGCCGGCGTTCCCACCGTGGTCTACGGGTTCTTCGCCCTGGAGTTCGTCGGGCCCTTCCTGAAGTCGTTCATCCCGGGGCTGGGCACCTTCAGTGTGCTGAGCGCGGGGCTGGTGATGGGCATCATGATCGTGCCGACAGTCGCCTCGCTCTCCGAGGACGCCCTCAGCGCGGTGCCCGACAGTCTGCGGCAGGGCGCCTACGCACTCGGTTCGACCAAACGTCTGGTCACCTCGAGAATCGTTCTGCCCGCAGCGCTTTCCGGTGTGGTCGCGGCCTTCGTGCTGGGCATCTCCCGCGCGCTGGGGGAGACCATGATCGTGGCCATCGCGGCCGGTGGTCAGCCGAACCTGTCCGCCGACCCGCGTGAGGGCATGCAGACCATGACGGCCTTCATCGCCCAGATCGGCCTGGGCGATCAACCCACCGGCTCCACCGCCTACAACACCCTGTTCGCGGTCGGTGCCCTGCTCTTCGTGATGACGCTGTTCATGAACATGATCAGCATTCGGCTGGTCCGTCGATTCCGTGAGGTCTACGAATGAGCGTCGTGACGCAGCAGACCCCGGCCGAGGCGTTGACCGCCGGGCGTCGCTCCGTGGTGGACGACGTGTTCCGCTGGGCGCTGTTCGGCTGCCTCGCCGTCGGCATCGCCTTCCTCGTGGTGCTGGTGACCTCGATCGTCGTCAAGGGGTACTCCCGCCTCAACTGGGACCTGATCGCCAACATGCCGTCGCGCCGGCCGTCCCAGGCCGGGATCCAGTCGGCGCTGACCGGAAGCCTGTGGACCATCGTTCTGGTCGCCGTCTTCATCGTCCCGGTGGGGGTGGCAGCGGCGGTGTACCTGGAGGAGTACGCGGACAACACCACCCGGTTCAACCGGATGATCGAGTTGAACATCCAGAACCTCGCCGCCGTGCCGTCGATCATCTACGGCATTCTCGCGCTCGGCGTGATCGCCCGCGGCTTCCTGGGATTCGGCGAGTCGATCCTCACCGGCGCCATAGCGCTCGGACTCCTGGTGCTTCCGGTGGTCATCATCTCCGGCCGGGAGGCGATCCGGGCCGTTCCCGGATCGATCCGGGCCGGGTCACTCGCTCTGGGGGCCAGCAAGTGGCAGACCACGTGGCGGATGGTGCTGCCGAACGCACTTCCCGGAATGGCGACAGGAACCATCCTGGCGCTGTCCCGGGCGATCGGGGAGGCGGCTCCACTGATCCTGCTCGGCGGCCTCTCGTACATCACGTTCAACCCTGAGGGCGTCTTCAGTTCGTTCACCGTGCTGCCCATCCAGATCTTCAACTACACCTCCCGGCCTCAGGAGGAGTTCCGCACCCTGGCCTCTGCGGCGTCCATCGTGCTGCTTGTGCTCCTGCTGGTGATGAATTCGGCAGCGATCCTGCTGCGCAATCGATACGCGAGGCGGCGATGAGCAGTCCAGGTCCTTCCATCCGGCTCTCCGACACCACCTCGCCCGAAGGGGCCCAGATGACTTCGAGTCAGCACGACCAGATGCGCGTCGAGCAGATCGAGGCGGAGGAGACGCGCCGCAGCTTCGTCAGCGCCGCCGGCGTGCGCGAGGCCACCGAGGCCCCCACGGCGATCATCTCGACCCGGGATGTGAACGTCTACTACGGCGACTACATGGCCGTGCGCGACGTCTCGTTCGACGTCGGCCGCAACGAGATCACCGCCCTGATCGGCCCGTCGGGGTGCGGCAAGTCGACCATCCTGCGCTGCTACAACCGGATGAACGACCTGATCCCCGGCGCACGGGTCGATGGCCAGATCACGTATCACGGCGTGGACATGTACGGGAAGGACGTTGACCCGATCGAGTTGCGTCGCCGGGTGGGAATGGTCTTCCAGAAGCCGAACCCGTTCCCGAAGTCCATCTACGAGAACATCGCCTACGGCCCCAAGGTCAACGGGATGTCGGTCGCGAGCATGGACGACCTGGTCGAGGAGGCGTTGCGCGGGGCAGCGCTGTGGGACGAGGTCAAGGACAAGCTGAAGACTTCTGCCCTGGCCCTGTCGGGTGGGCAGCAGCAACGGCTGTGCATCGCCCGCACCATCGCGGTCAAGCCCGAAGTGATCCTGATGGACGAACCGGCCTCGGCTCTCGACCCGATCGCCACGGCGAAGATCGAGGACCTGATGCACGAACTGGTCCGCGACTACACGATCGTGATCGTCACGCACAACATGCAGCAGGCGGCACGGGTCTCCGATCGCACGGCCTTCTTCACCGCCGAGGTGGACGATCATGGTGTGCGCTACGGGCGGCTGATCGAGTTCGACGCCACGGTCAAGATCTTCGAGAACCCGAGCGATCAGCGCACCGAGGACTACATCTCAGGCCGATTCGGCTGATTCCCCGCGGAGCACGAGCAGGTTCTTGTCAGCGGGGGGCCAGGTGGCGCTCGATGGCGACGACGGCGGCCAGGCGGGACGGACGGTGCACGATGTGGGCGACCAGCACCTCACCGGGAGCCAGGTAGGGATCCTCGTGCGGGATCAGCGTGACCAGGGCGCGCGGGGTCCGCTCGCGCAGAGCGCGGAACACACCGGACAGCACCGGCCGATGCGTGCACAGCGCTGCCGAGCGCCCACGGTCCAGCAGCTCCTGGATGTGGCGCCGGGCCTTGGCGCCATCGCGGCGGAACCCCCGCTCGGACAGCCCGCCCTTGGTGCGCACCTTCACCCCATGGGCCGCGGCATAGGGCGCGAGGGTGTCCACACACCGCCGCCACGGTGAGCTGATGACGTACTCCGGCCCCCAGCAGGCGATCAGCCCGCGCAGGGCCAGGGACTGGCGCCGGCCCGAGGCGATCAGGGGGCGGTCGGCGTCGGCGCGCGCCCAGGCGTCACGCGGCCGCGCGGTGCCGTGCCGGATCACCAGCACCGGCGTGGTGTCGAGCTCGCCGTCCGCGGCGAAGGCGATCAGTGCATCCAGGGGGACGACGTCGCTCGGCTGGCTGAGCAGCTCGCGGGCCGCTGACACCGGCAGCCAGGCACTGCGGTCCACCTCCGTCGTGGGCGCGAGCTGGGGTCCGGTGCGCACGGGCCGGCCGGCCCAGTAGCTGACCTCCTTGAACGCGCCCTTGGGGTCGATGTAGCGAACCGTCGGCAGCGGCCGTCCGAGGACGCCGATCACGCCGGTCTCCTCGACCAGCTCCCGGACGGCGCACTCGGGGAGCAGCTCGCCCGACTCCAGCTTGCCCTTCGGGAACGACCAGTCGTCGTACCGCGGGCGGTGGATCAGCAGCACCTCGAGCCCATCGGGTCCGATGCGCCAGCAGAGCACCCCCGCCGCGTGCACCAGCGGCAGCCGTCCGTGGTCGGCGCCGCTTCCCTCGTCAGCGGTCTCGTCGTCAGGTGGGGTGTCCGGTGCGATCCCCGACCTGGTCGGCACGGGCAGGTCCACTCAGCGTCGTCGGTTCGCTGCGCGGCGCTTGGGCCGAGTGGCGATCAGGTGCGCCTGCAGGTCCCGCGCGGGAGCGCCGTCCGCGCCCTCGCCGTGACGCGCCCACACGCCGTCGGGCCCCAGGTGCCAGGAGATGGTCTCCTCGTCCATCGCCAGGGACATCAGCTCCTCCAGTTCGGCGATGTGGGTCGGGTCGCCCAGGCGGACCAGGGCCTCGACCCGCCGGTCGAGGTTGCGGTGCATCATGTCCGCGCTGCCGATGTAGACCACCGGGTCGCCGCTCGTCGGCGAACACGAAGATCCGGGAGTGCTCGAGGAACCGGCCGAGGACGCAGCGCACCTCGGATGTTCTCGCTCAGCCCCGGCACGCCGGGCCGCAGCGCGCAGATGCCGCGCACCACGACGTCCACCGGCACCCCGGCCTGGGAGGCTCGGTAGAGCGCGTCGATCAGCGCCTCGTCGACGATCGAGTTGACCTTGAACCGGATCTGCGGCCGGCTGGCCCTGCCCGGTGGCTGGCGATCTCGCGCGTCGATCCGGTCGATCAGGCCGCTGCGCAACGAGCGCGGGGCCACCAGCAGGCGACGGTAGGCGGTCTTGCGGCGCGATAGCCGGAGAGCTGGTTGAACAGCCGGGTCAGGTCCTCGCCGACCTGCGGGTCGACGGTGAGCAGGCCGAGGTCCTCGTAGAGCCGGGCGGTCTTGGGGTTGTAGTTGCCGGTGCCGACGTGGCAGTAGCGGCGCAGCCCGTCGGCCTCCTGGCGGACGACGAGGCACAGCTTGCAGTGCGTCTTCAGGCCGACGATGCCGTAGACCACGTGCACGCCGGCCTGCTCCAGCTTGCGCGCCCAGGTGATGTTGGCCTGCTCGTCGAACCGGGCCTTGATCTCGACCAGGGCGAGCACCTGCTTGCCGGCCTCGGCCGCGTCGATCAGGGCGTCGACGATCGGGGAGTCACCGGAGGTGCGGTAGAGCGTCTGCTTGATCGCCAGCACCTGCGGGTCGGCCGCGGCCTGCTCGAGGAACGCCTGCACGCTGCGTGGAGAACGAGTCGTAGGGGTGGTGGAGCAGGATGTCGCGCTCGCGGATCGCCGCGAAGACGTCGCTGGGCTTGGCGGTCTCGACCGTCGCCAGGTGCGCGGTGCGTGCGTCGGCACGAACTGGGGTAGTGCAGCTCGGGCGGTCGAGGTCGGCGATCGTGTTCAGCCCGCGCAGGTCGAGCGGCTCGGGAGGCGGTAGACCTCGGCCTCGCTCACGCCGAGCTCACGGATCAGCAGGTCGCGCACGTGCTGGTCGATGTCGGCGGCGACCTCCAGCCGGACCGGCGGCCCGAACCGGCGCCGCAGCAGCTCCTTCTCCAGCGCCTGGAGCAGGTTCTCGGCGTCGTCCTCCTCGACCTCGAGGTCCTCGTTGCGGGTGACCCGGAAGGTGTGGTGCTCGCATCACCTCCATGCCCGGGAAGAGCTGGTCGAGGTGCACCGCGATCACGTCCTCCACGCGGCACGAACCGGGCCTGGTGCAGGTCGTCGCCGTCGACGCGGATGAACCGGGGCAGCAGCGGCGGCACCTTGACCCGGGCGAAGTGCTCCTTGTCGGTGACGCGGGTTGACGCAGGATGACCGCGAGGTTCAGCGAGAGCCCGGAGATGTAGGGGAACGGGTGCGCCGGGTCGACCGCGAGCGGGGTGAGCACGGGGAAGACCTGGTCGCGGAAGAAGGTGTGCAGCCGGTCCTGCTCGGACGGCGACAGCTCGGCCCAGTGCACGAGGGCGATGCCGGCCTCGCTCAGGGCCGGGCGCGATCTGGTCGGTGAAGACGCGCGGCGTGGGTGGCCATCAGCTCGTGGGCACGGCTGCCGATCGCCTCGAGCACCTCGCGCGGCTCCAGCCCGCTGGCCGCGGTCACCGCCAGGCCGGTGGCGATCCGGCGCTTGAGCCCGGCCACCCGGACCATGAAGAACTCGTCGAGGTTGCTGGCGAAGATGGCCAGGAACCGGGCGCGCTCGAGCAGGGGCAGGTCGGGGTCGACGGCCAGCTCCAGCACGCGGGAGTTGAAGGCCAGCCAGGACAGCTCGCGGTCGAGGAAGCGGTCCGCAGGCAGGGGCGCCGGCTCGCTGGGTGCCGTGGCCACGCCGATGGCCGGTGCGGCCGAGGTCTCGACCGCGGCGGAGGTCGGAGCGGACGAGGGTGCGGCGACCAGCGCAGCAGCGGCCGCCACGGGCGCCGCAGCCGCGCCGGATGCGGTGGTGCGGGGCCGGGTGGTGCGGGGGGTTCGCGGGCGCCGGGCGGGCGTTCCGGACGGCGGCGGCGTCGTGGCAGCGCTGGTCATGCCCCAGATGGTGTCACGGTCGCCCAGGCCAGGCGAGGGACGTTGGGCAGCAGCTCACCCGTGATGCGCAGTGTCTCGACGAGCGGTCCCGACCGTGCGCCGATAGAACATCACGTCGGTGTCCCAGTGCCGGAAACCGAGCGAGCGATACACCGCTTGGGCTGCGACGTTGTCGGCCTCGACGTAGAGCATGGCCCGGCTCAGGCCCGCCTCCTGCAGCCGGTGCAGACCGGCCAGCGTCAGGCTGCGGCCCAGCCCCCGACCCTGATGGTCGGGGTCGACGCCGACGACGTACACCTCACCGATCGCCGCGTGCGCATGCGCGTCGGTACGGGGGTCGGCGCGGCGGGCACCGTGCACCTTGGTCCAGTGGAAACCGATCATCACGCCCTCCGCCAGGGTGTCCTCGGCGATCAGGAACCCGGCCGGGTCGAACCAGCTCTCGCCGAGCCTGGCCTGCAGGTCGTCCGCCGTCCAGCCGCCCTGCTCCGGGTGGTCGGCGAAGGCGCGCGCATTCAGCGCCAGCCAGGCCTGCTCGTCACCCGTGCCGGGCCGGAAGGCGCGCAGTCTCACGCCGTCAGGCAGGGCCACCTCGGGCAACGGCTCCTCCAGGGATCGGCGCCACTGCTCGAGCCGGCGCCCCTCGGTGAACTCCATCGACCACGCCAGCGCCTGCGCGGCCGCGTGATGACCGTGCGCCCACAGCCGGAGCCTGCCGTCCGGTGAGGTGTCGATCGCGGCCTGCACCAGCCGCCGTCCCACCCCGCACCCGCGCCACTGGGGGTGGACGACGAGCTCGGCGGCCGGGCCGGCCACCACGTCGGTCGGGTCCAGGTGCCCGTAGCCGACGACCGTCTCGCTGCCGTCGTCCAGCAGAGCGAGCAGGTGCCGGTCGCCGTCCGCCCTCTCGTCCCCGCCGTCCGGCCCGACGTGCGGGGTGTCGCCGTGATCGCCGCCATGACGCAGGTGGAGCTGCACATGCTCGCTCAGCGGATGCACGCCGTCCGCGGCGGCGGCCCGTTCGCACAGCGCCGTCACCGCCTGCACCTGTTCCGGCGTCAGCGCGGTGAGGAGCCGGATCTGTGTGGTGGACACGGCGCCACCCTACGAGGCGACGGCGCGCGGCTCCTCCGAACGGATGACCGCTGCCCCTTTCGGCGGTAAGGTCCGGCTCCACATGCGGGGGCCGCATTCCATGGCCGGCACGTCGTGCCGGGCCGATCGGGAGGAACCATGGCAGGGCAGTCGCGCCGACGGCGCACCATCATCTCTCTGGCGGCAGCCAGCACACTGTTGGCTGTGACCGGCGCAGGCACGGCGTCGGCGTCGTCCTCGCCGGTGGATCTGCAGATCCTCAGCTTCAACGACTTCCACGGCCAGCTCGAGAAGCCGACCCTGGGAAATGCCACGCTCCCGGGCCTGACCGGCGACTTCGGCGGATCGGAGTATCTGGCGAGCACGCTCAAGCAGCTGCGCACGGGGAAGAAGAACACCCTCACCGTGGCCGCGGGCGACCTGATCGGCGCCAGCCCGATCGTCTCCGGGCTGTTCCACGACGAGCCCAGCGTCGAATCGCTCAACGCGCTCGGCCTGAATGTGTCCAGCGTCGGCAACCACGAGTTCGACGAGGGTGTCACCGAGCTGCTGCGCATGCAGTACGGCGGCTGCCGCCCGGTCGAGGGCTGCTTCGACGCCGACGGTTACTCCGGTGCGAAGTTCGGATGGCTGGCCGCGAACGTGACCTACAAGAAGGGCGTGAAGACGCCCCGGCCGACGAGGCACTACGGCTCCTGGTTCCACGAGCGCACCGGCAGGACCGTGCTTCCGCCCACGTGGACCAAGGAGGTCGCCGGGGTCAAGGTCGGCTTCATCGGCATGACCCTGGAGGGCACCGACCAGCTGGTCGCCCAGGCGGGGATCAAGGACGTCGACTTCCGTGACGAGGTGGCGACCGCCAACCTGGCCGCCGAGGATCTGAACCGGCGCGGGGTCAAGGCGATCGTCGTCCTGGTGCATGAGGGCGGTATCCCGCCGACCGGTGCCGCCTACAACTTCCCGTGCACGGGCGACAGCAGCGCGACCTCGATCTCCGGCCCGATCGTCGACATCGCCAAGAACCTCGACCCGCGGATCGACATGGTGGTGTCCGGACACACCCACCAGCCGTACACCTGCGTGATCCCCGACCCGAAGGGCAACCCGCGGTCGGTGACCAGTGCCATGGCGTACGGCCGGCTGGTGACCGAGACCAACCTCAAGCTGGACCGGCGGACCAAGGACGTCGTCCGGTCCTCGGTGGTGTCGGTGAACCGCCCGGTCGAGCGCACCGCGGCGGACCCGGCGCAGACCACGATCCTGACCAAGTGGCAGGCCCTGGCCGCGCCGATCTCCAACCGCCCGGTGGGCTCCATCACCGGGGACATCAAGCGCGCAGCCACCCGTGACGTCGAGTCGAGCCTGAGCGACATGATCGCCGACGCCCAACTGGCCCGTACCCAGGCCAACGGCGCCGTGATCGCGTTGATGAACCCCGGTGGCGTCCGCGCCGACCTGTCCTTCGTCTCGTCGCCGTCGGGAGAGGGCGACGGCAACGTCACCTACGGGGAGGCGTTCGCTGTCCAGCCGTTCGGCAACCTGCTGATCACGATGACCATGACCGGTGCGCAGATCGAGACCGTGCTGGAACAGCAGTGGGCCCAGCGAACGCCCACAGCGGTCACCAAGCTGCACCTCGGGATCTCCCAGGGGCTGACCTACTCCTCGACGTCGGCACTGGCCCTGGGTGATCACATCGACCCGGCGACGATCAAGCTGAACGGGGTCACCCTCGACCCGGCAGCGAGCTACCGGGTGACCACGAACAGCTTCCTGGCCGACGGCGGTGACTCCTTCACAGAGTTCACCAAGGGAACCAACCGCACCGGCGGCGGCGTCGACCTGGACGAGTTCGTGGCCTGGCTGACCGCCAACTCCCCCGTCACCGGCCCCACCCCGAATCGCGTGACCATCCTCCCGTAGTACCAGCACCCGCTCTGCCGCCGGTGGGGGCGCCGCACTGTCGGCGTCCCCACCGGTGTGCAGTTGAGGGTGGTATTCGGCGCGCATTCCGCCCGAGAGTGCACAACGGCGAGGGCGGAGGTGGAGTGGTCAGGCGTCGACGGTGACTTCGTCGGTGGCGGGGCGGCCCGGGGGCACGAAGCGGTAGCCGACGTTGCGGACGGTGCCGATCAGGGTCTCGTGGTCCGCGCCGAGCTTGGCCCGCAACCGGCGCACGTGGACGTCGACCGTGCGGGTGCCGCCGAAGTAGTCGTAGCCCCACACCTCTTGCAGCAGCTGGGCGCGGGTGAACACCCGGCCCGGGTGCTGGGCGAGGTACTTGAGCAGCTCGAACTCCTTGTACGTCAGATCGAGCGAACGACGGCGCAGCCGGGCGCTGTAGGTCACCTCGTCGATCACGAGATCGCCGCTGCGGATCTCGCTGGACTCGGGCTCCCGGTCCGCCTCGGCCAGCCTGCTGCGACCGGTGGCCAGGCGCAGCCGGGCCTCCACCTCGGCCGGGCCGGCACTGTCCAGCACCACGTCGTCCATACCCCAGTCGGCCGCCACGGCAGCCAGGCCACCCTCGGTCAGCACCAGCAACAGCGGCGCCGACAGGCCCGTGGTGCGCAGCAGCCGGCACAGCGAGCGGGCTCCGGCCAGGTCGCGTCGCCCGTCCACCAGGACGGCGTCAGCGGGCGGTGCGTCGACCAGGACGGCCGGCTCGGCCGGCAGCACGCGCACGGTGTGCGGGAGCAGGCCGAGGGCCGGAAGCACCTCCGAGGAGGGGGCGAGCGCGTTCGTCAACAACAGCAGCTGTGCCATTGGGTCACCTTCCCCGGCAAGCATCGCGAACCAGGCATCTCGAACGATCGCGGGCGGCGATCCGTCGCACGCCGCGGCATTGCGGGAGGCGAGATGCCTTCTAGGGTAGCCCGGTGGCTTCGATGCCGGAACGGAACCCGGATCTGCCAGGATGCGGCTCGTGAAGTCCCTGCTGGTGGCGGCCGCCTCGATGGCCCTGGCCGTGCTGCTGGCGGTCTCCGCGCACGCCGGCCCGACCATGCTCGCCGGGGCGGTCGCGCTGGCCGTCGTCGCGGTATCCCTGGGCTGGGGGATCCTGCTCGAGGTGGACCACGCCCGGGTGAGCGGCGCCCTCGTGATCGCCGTCAGCGGGTTGGCCGGCACGGCTCTGGCCACGGTCACCACCACCCGCATCCAGCCGCTGGCCGCCTTCGCCGGGCTGATGGCCGGATGCGTGCTGCTCGCATTCGCGCACCAGTTGCTGCGCCGTGACGGCCGCGCCTCACTGGTGGAGTCGATCACTGCCACCCTGGCCGGACAGGTGATCGCCGTGCTCGGCGCCGGGTGGCTGCTGCTGCCGAACACCCGGCTCGGCCTGGAAGGGCTGATCGTGGCTGCGGCGGCGGTGGCGACCTCCAGTCTGGTGGTGGGCCTTCCCATCGAGCCGACCGTTCGGGGGTGGGTGGCCTTCGCCGCCGGAAGCGTGATCGCGGTGGTCGCGGCGGCGGTGGTGGCCAGCGGCGACCTGGTAGCGACCGCCCTGGTCGGAGTGGCCGTCGCCGCGGTGGGGGCGGGCACCAGCATGCTGCTGCAGTCCCAGCAGGGCGCCGGCAGCCCGCTGGGTCTCCTCGCCGCGGCCGCCGCGCCGGTCAGCGCGGTCGGCACGGTCGCCTATGCGGTGGCCCGGCTGGCCGGCGGCTGACCGGCGGCTGAGCGGCGGCTGAGCGGCGGCTGAGCGGTCGGACAACGCCGGTCCGTAGCAAGATGGGGGCATGCCGATGGAACTGTCGACCGACACCCCGCCCGCGCTGGTCCCGTTGAGCTGGTTGTTCGGCGTCTGGGTGGGCGCCGGCGTGGTCGGCTACCCGACCATGGAGACCGACCTGCGCTTCGGTCAGGAGGTCGAGTTCTCGCACGACGGCCGTCCGTTCCTCTCCTACCGCTCCCGCACCTGGCTGCTCGACGAGGAGGGCAACCAGGTGCGCCCGCTCGCCACCGAGACCGGCTACTGGCGGACGGCGGGTGCGGCTGACGCCGGCGGCACCGCGGTCGAGCTGCTGCTCGCTCACCCGACCGGGTTCGTCGAGATCTATCACGGTGCGGTCGAGGGTCCGCGGGTCACGCTGGCCACCGACGTGGTCGCGCGGACGTCGACCGCCAAGGAGTACACGGCGGCGTCCCGGTTGTACGGGCTGGTCGAGGGCGACCTGCTGTGGACCATGGACATGGCAGCCGTCGGTCATCCGCTGACCTCGCATGCCTCGGGCCGGTTGAAGCGGGTGAACCTGTCCTGATCACCGTGGCCGACACCACCCCGCGCGGCGTGCGCGGCGCGCGGGGCGCCGAACCCGATCCGCTCGAGGTCGCGCTGCGCGAGCGCGGTCTGCGGGTGACCCCGCAGCGCCGCCTGGTCGCCGACGCCGTCAGCGCACTGGGCCACGCCACCCCTGAGCAGGTGTGCGAGCAGGTGCAGCAGGTCGCCCCGGCGCTCAGCCTCTCCACCGTCTACCGCACCCTGGAGCTGCTCGAGGACCTCGGGGTGGTCTCGCACACCCACCTCACCCACGGTGCCTCGACGTACCACGCGGTCGGTCGCGACACCCACATCCACCTGGTCTGCCGGCACTGCGGGGGGATCGACGAGGCGGACCTCGCGCTGGCCGCGACACTGGCCGCTCAGGTGCGCGAGCGGCACGGCTTCACCACCGACCTGAGCCATCTGTCGCTGCACGGACGATGCGCGGAATGCGGGAACAGATGACCTCGCCACTCCTCACCCGGCCGGGCGCCGTCGCGCTGCCTCCCGGGGCGGTGGACGCCTCCGGCTCCGCCGACCCGGACTCCGCGGTCGCCTGGCACTACGGCGACCCGATGCGTGAGCAGCGGGCGCTGGCCGACGGCGCCGCGGTCACCGACCTGTCCCACCGGGGGATGGTCGTGGTCACCGGCCCCGACCGGCTGGCCTGGCTGCATTCGCTGACCACCCAGCACCTCACCGATCTGGCGCCCGGGGTGGCGGTGGAGACGCTGATCCTCAGCCCGCACGGGCACGTCGAGCACTCCCTGCACCTGGTGGACGACGGCGAGCGCAGCTGGCTCTCGGTCGAACCGGGCTCGGCGCAGCCGGTGTGGGAGTGGTTGCGCAGCATGCGGTTCCGCAAGAAGGTCGACGTCGCCGACGTCAGTGCCGACTGGGCGGCGATCGGCGTGGTGGTCGGGCCGGATGGCGCCGCCCCGGCGGAGCTGCCGGCCGGGCTGAGGGTTCCCGAGGCGATGCCCGGCGCGGCCCCCGGGTGGCAGGATCCGTGGCCGACCCCCGGCCCGGACACCGGGGTGTACACCGCGGGCGAGCCGGCCGACCACCCGGGAACGGCCCGGCCGTGGCGTGAGCTGTGGCTGCCGCGGGCGGACCTGGCGCAGGCCGTGGCCGAGGTGGGCCTGGCCGGGTCGTGGGCCGCGGAGGCCCTGCGGGTGGCGGCCTGGCGTCCACGCGAGGGCCGGGAGAACGACCACCGCACCCTGCCGCACGAGGCGGACTGGCTGCGCTCCGCGTTGCACCTGACCAAAGGCTGCTACCGCGGCCAGGAGACCGTGGCCCGGGTCTACCACCTGGGCAAGCCGCCGCGGCGGCTGGTGATGCTGCACCTGGACGGGTCCGAGGACGTGCTGCCCGGCGCCGGCACCGCCGTGGCGACGGCCGAGCGCGAGGTCGGGCACGTGACCACCTCGGCGCGCCACTACGAGCTGGGTCCGATCGCGCTGGCCCTGGTCAAGCGGAACACCCCGGTGGACGCCGTGCTGACGGTCGGGGGCGTCCCCGCGAGCCAGGAAGTGATCTGCGTCCCATAGCGCCCGCCGGAGCAGGCTCGGGGAATACCTGGGCTCAGTCGGGGTTGGTAGGTGATTGAACAGTCAATTACTTACTGGAGGAATGGCATGTCCCGCATCGGCGTCATCATCGGCAGCAGCCGCCCCGCTCGCGTCAGCCTCACCGTGTCCTCCCGGGTGGCGCAGGCCCTCGACGGTGCGTTCGAGGTCGACATGATCGATCTGGCCGAGGTCGGCCTGCCGTTCTTCGACGAGCCGGAGTCGCCGATGGGCGGGTCCGCGCCGGTCAACGCCCACACCCGGGTCTGGGCGGAGCGGGTCGCCGGACTCGACGGCTTCGTCATCGTGACCCCCGAGTACAACGCCGGGTACCCGGCCATCCTGAAGAACGCCCTCGACTTCCTGGCCGCCGAGTGGGCCGGCAAGCCGGTCGCCGTGGTCGCGTACGGGTGGTACGGCGGGGCCCGCGCGGCGTCCGCCCTGAGCCCGGTTCTGGCCAATCTGAAGCTGGAGGAGGTCGACGGGGTGCGGCTGCAGTTCGGTCAGCACCTGGTGGACGGCGCCTGGTCGGACGACCCGGCCGTTCGCGCCGCCGTCGACGCCGAGCTCGCCGCACTCGTCTCGCGCGTGCAGAGCTCGCTCTTCGAGCGCGTCGCCTGACCCGTGTCGGAGCCGGTGGGTATGGCTGCGGCCGGTCCGGGGTCGTAGCCTCGGGGCGTGACCTCGACGCTGATCACCGTGGCCCCCACCGGTGCCGAGACGGCCAAGGCCGACGCCCCGGGCCTGCCCGTCACCCTGGAGGAGCTGGTCGCCACCGCGCGCGCCTGCGAGGCGGCGGGAGCGAGCCTGATCCACGTGCACATCCGGGACGACACGGGTCGGCCCACCCTCGACCTGGCGCGGTTGAAGGACACGGTGGCGGCGCTGCGCGAGACCACGTCGCTCGTCGTTCAGCTCTCGACCGGCGGGAGTGTGCACGACCCGCTCGGTGCTCGCCTGGGGGTGCTCGACGCCGCGCCCGACTCGTGCTCGCTGACCTGCGGCACGGTGAACTTCGGGGACGAGGTGTTCCTCAACCCGTGGCCGTTCATGGTGGATCTCTACCAGGCCGCTCAGGACGCGCAGGTGGTGCCCGAGTTCGAGCTGTTCGACCTCGGGCAGGTGCACGCGCTGCGCCGACTCATCGACACCTGCGGGTTGCCCTACGGCGGGAAGGTGCACTGCGACGTGGTGATGGGGGTGCCGGGAGCCGTTCCGGGCAGCACCGTCGCGCTCGCAGCCATGGTGGCGGCGATGCCCGCCGAGGTGACCTCCTGGTCGGCGACCGGGATCGGGCGCGCGCACCTGCCGGTGATGGCGGCGGCGCTGTCGATGGACGGGCACGTCCGGGTCGGCATGGAGGACACGCTCACCTTCGCGCGGGGTCGGGCCGTCGCCTCGAATGCCGAGCTGGTGGCCCGGGCCGCCGAGCTGGCCACCCTGCTGCAACGCCCTCCGATGAGCCCGGACGACGCCCGCGCCCTGCTCGCCGTCCGCCCCTGAGCCGCACCCCTCCCCCGTGATCATGCAATCCGGGTACGCGGCGCGTACCCGGATTGCATGATCACGGGGAGGAGTGCGTGAGGGGACTCACGCCGTCTCGATTTGCGAGTGCTAGCCAGAGCAAGCAGTATGGATGTCGTGGCTAGCATTTCTGAGAAGGTCGGCGACCTGGGCGACTACCTGCGCGAACAGCGCGAGGGTGCCCGGCTGTCGGTGCGTCAGCTGGCCACCCTGGCCGGTGTCAGCAATCCCTATCTGAGCCAGGTGGAACGCGGGCTGCGCAAGCCCTCCGCCGAAGTGCTGCAGCAGATCGCCAAGGGCCTGCGGATCTCCGCGGAGGTGCTCTACATCCGGGCGGGCATCCTCGACTCCGAGGGCAGGCCCGATGTCGAGGCCGCCATCGCTGCCGATGTGTTGCTCACCGACCGGCAACGGCGGGCGCTGCTCGACATCTATGCCTCGTTCCGCGCCGAGAACCAGCGCGCCGAGTCCGTGGCGGACGCGCCCGAGCAGGGCGCCGATCCCGTTCCCGAGCCGGCGCCGGCGGAGGTCACCGTTCCGGCGACCCAGTCTGCCGCCGCTCCCGCGAAGGCGCCTCGGGCCCGGAAAGCCGTTGCCGCCACGGCGAAGACTGCCGCCCCGGCGGCGAAACGAACTCGCACCCGAACCCCACGAACCCAGGGCACTGACGCCTAGGCCCTACCCGTCCCATCCAAGGAGAGACACCATGTCCGTCGTCACCGATATCCGTAAGACCGTCTCCGAGGCCACCCCCGTGATGGCCGTCGTCGGCGCCACCGACCTCGCCGTCAAGCGCGTCCGCCAGGCCGCCCACGACGCCGGCCACCTGCAGGACGAACTGGAGACCCGGGTCACCAAGATCCAGATCGAGGTCGAGAAGGCCGTCGGCTCGCTCGACCCGGCCTACCTGCAGAAGTTCCTGAGCAAGACCTTCGACCCCAAGAACCTGCAGGCGAACGCCCAGCAGGTGCCGGCGCTGGCCATTGCGCGGGCGCTCGAGGTAGCCGGCAAGGTCGAGACCGGGTACGAGAGCCTTGCCGAGCGGGGCAAGATGCTCGTGCTCAAGGTGGAGGAGTCCAAGGCCACCCAGGACCTGGTGCGCCAGGGCAAGGCCACGCTGAGCCGGAGCAAGGCCGCCATGACTACCGCCCAGAAGGCCGTCGAGCAGACCGCCGAGGACGCCATGGCCACCCTGAACATCGGCCGCAAGGACGTCAAGGACGTCGCCGGCGAGGTCGAGCAGGCTGTGACCACCGGCACCAAGGGCACCCGGGCCGCGATCAAGCGCACCGCGACCACCGCCCGCACCCGGTCGACCGCCACCAAGACCGCAGCCAAGTCCGCCGCGACCAGCGCACGCAAGAGTGCTGCCGCGACGGCCGCCGCGGCCAAGGACGCGGCCGAGAAGGTCGGCGACTGACCTGTCCTGACCGGCTGATCCGACCTGCGACCCGTCACCCCTGGTGGCGGGTCGCAGGCGTCTGCCCACAATCTTTCGTAGGCTGATGCGATGAGCGTCGGCATCCTGCAGTACTACGTGATCATTGCGCTGGCTGTGGCCGCCTTCGCCATGGAGATCTACGCCCTGGTGGACTGCACCCGGGTGCGTGCCGACGCCTTCGTGGCCGCCGGCAAGCTGACCAAGCAGAAGTGGGTCGCGATCCTGGCGGTGGCTGCCGCGTTCGGCTTCATCGCGCTGCCGATCGGCGGGGGCGGTCGGCTGAACTCGCTCGGCTTTCTCAGCCTGATCGCCGTGGTCGCCTCGGCCGTCTACCTGGTCGACGTGAAGCCCGCCGTCCGCCAGATCCGCGGCGGCGGCGCCTCCGGCCCCTACGGCCCCTGGTAACCCCCCCTCCCTTCCTCCCTCCTGCCCCTCCGCGCGCGGACTGAGCCGGCGAGTGGTCAATTTCGCCCCGATTCTGGGTGGGAAACGGGGCAAAATTGACCACTCGTGCGGATGTGCGGGGTGAGGGCCGGGGGATGCGTGGCCGTGGGTAGTCGTGTCGACACAGTCCGGCATCACTCGCGGTAGGCTCGGGGCGCTGCAGGGGGATCACAGACTTCGAGGAGCGCGAACATGACCGAGTACGTGGTGGGCGGACGCCGCCGGATCGACCGCGTGCTGGCCCCGGAGTACCTCGACGGCCTCGACGGCCTGGGCATGGAGGAGCTGCGCTCCCGCAAGGCCGAGGCCGAGCAGGAGGAGACCGACCTCTCCTACGCCCGCCGACTGCTGCAGGGCCGCCTCGACATCCTGCGCGCCGAGCGTGAGGCCCGGCAGAACGGCGAGCCGGGCTTCGGCCAGAGCGCCGGCCAGGCCACGGATGCCGAACTGGCCGAGCGCCTCTCGAAGATCCTCACCGACTCGCCCCGGCGCAGCCACGGCCTGGGCCGGCACCTGTCCCGGCAGCGGCCGAGCCGGGTGGGGGAGAACCGGCGCGAGGCCGAGCGGGCGGTGGCCGACATCGGCGGCTCCGACCTGGCCCACCTCAGCGACCCCGAACTGACCGGGGCGCTCGATCACCTCGAGGACGTCGAGCGCCGGCTCAGCCGCTCCCGGCGCCAGGTGCAGGTGGTGGCGGACACGCTCACCGCCGAGATCGCCCGCCGTTACCAGTCCGGCCAGGTCCCGATCAGCCTGCCCTGACCCTGACCCTGACCCGGCGGCGGGGCTCTACGCTGCCCCGATGAGCCACGCGGAGATCGCCCACGTCGTCCGGTCCTCCTTCGTCGAGGGCGCGCACCACGGCACCGTCGTGGCCCTGGACGCCTCCGGAGCCACCGTGGTGCAGGCGGGCGAACCGGCCGCGCCGATCTTCCCCCGGTCGGCGAACAAGCCGCTGCAGGTGGTCGCCATGCTGCGCGCCGGGCTCGAGCTGGAGCCGCATCTGCTCGCCCTGTCCACCGCCAGCCACGCCGGCGAGGGCTACCACCGGGACGGCGTCCGCCGGCTGCTCGCCGTCGCCGGGCTCGGCGTGGAGGCGCTGCAGACCCCGCCCGACCTGCCCAGCGGCGAGGAGGAGGCCGACGCGTGGCGCCGGGCCGGCCGCGCGCCGTCCGCCGTGGCGCACAACTGCTCGGGCAAGCACGCGGCGATGCTGGTCACCTGCGTGCTCAACGGGTGGCCGACCGCGACCTACCGCGCCCCGGATCACCCGTTGCAGCAGGCGATCCGGGAGACCGTCACCGACCTGTGCGGTGAGCCGATCGCGGCGACCGGGGTCGACGGGTGCGGCGCCCCCGTGTTGGCGATCTCCGCGATCGGGCTGGCCCGGTCCTTCGCCAAGCTCGCCACCGCGGCTCCTGGGACACCGGAACACCGTGTCGCACAAGCGATCCGTACCCACCCGGAATGGGTGGGCGGAACCGGGTTCGACCTCACCCGACTGGTCCACGGACTCCCCGACGTGGTCGCCAAGGACGGTGCCGAGGGGGTGTTCGCCGCGGCCCTCCCCGACGGCCGGGCTTGCGTGGTGAAGATCGCGGACGGCGCGGACCGGGCCCGCGCGGTCGTGCTCGCCGCCCTGTTGCGCCGCCTGGGCGTGGAGGCACCGGTGCTGGACGAGCTGTCCGACCAGCCGGTGCGTGGCGGGGGAACGTCGGTCGGCCGGATCGAGGCCGTGGGGTTCTAGGGGCGGCATAGGGTTGGCCCATGCGGGCAGTGGTGCAACGGGTCACCCGGGCGCGGGTCCGGGTGGCCGGCGAGGTGATCGGGGAGATCACCCGACCGGGGCTGGCCGTGCTGGTCGGCGCCACCCACACCGACACCCCCGCTCAGGCGCAGGCCCTGGCCCGCAAGGTCGCCACCCTGCGCATCCTGCGGGACGAGCGCAGTGCGCTGGACGACGCGGCGCCGGTGCTCGTGATCAGCCAGTTCACCCTCTACGCCGACACCGCCAAGGGCCGCCGCCCCTCCTGGTCGGCCGCGGCCCCCGGGCCGGTCGCCGAACCTCTCGTGGACGCCGTGGCCGCCGCCCTGCGCGCGCAGGGACTCGAGGTGGCCACCGGCCGGTTCGGCGCGGACATGGCGGTCGAACTGGTCAATGACGGCCCGGTCACGCTGGTGCTGGAGGTCTGACGGTGCGGATCGAGGTCGTCGAGGGTGACATCACCACGCAGCAGGTCGACGTGATGGTCAACGCGGCCAATGCGAGCCTGCTCGGCGGCGGCGGGGTGGACGGCGCGATCCATGCCGCGGCCGGCCCGAGACTGCTGGAAGAGTGTCGGAAAGCCCGCAAACCGCTGATGCCGCAAGGACTTCCGGTGGGTGAAGTGGTGGTCACCGGGGCCGGAGATCTGCCCGCCCGGTGGGTGGTGCACACCGTCGGCCCCAACCGCCACCGGGGTCAGAGGGACCCGGCGCTGCTCAGCGCCTGCTTCCGCAACAGCCTGCTCGCGGCCGCCAGACTGGGCGCGCGCTCGGTGGCCTTCCCGGCGATCAGCGCCGGGGTCTACGGCTGGGACGTGCGGGAGGTGGCCCGGATCGCCGTGGCGGCGGTGCGCGGGGTGGAGGCCGAATGGGCCGCCCAGGGCGAGGCCGCCCCGGTGGAGCTGGTGCGTTTTGTGCCGTTCGGTCCCGCCGCGGCCGTCGCGTTCACCGCCGCCCTGGCCGAGGAGTAGCCGATGGACGTCGTGCTGATCCGCCATGCCCAATCGGGCAACAACCTGCTCTGGGAACAGAACGGGTCCAGCCGAGGTCGCTCGGCCGATCCCGCGCTCACCCCGCTCGGCCTGACCCAGGCCCAAGCCGTCGCCGACGCCTTCGCCGCCGGCGACTACCCACGCCCGACCCACCTGTTCACCAGTCTGATGCTGCGTGCCGTGCAGACCGCCGCGCCGATCGCCGACGCTCTCGACCTGCCCCTGATCGGGCACGCCGAGACGTTCGAGTTCTACGGCCCGGTCGAGTACGACCCGGACGATCCCGAGCGTCGTTGGCACCATCCGGGTGCCGCGGGCTCCACCCTGCAACAGCTGACCCCTCGGCTGACACTGCCCGACCAGGCCGGTGAGGACGGCTGGTGGGCGGGGCCGGTCGAGGACGAGGCGACCTGCGACGCCCGTGCCCGCCGCGTCGTTCGTGACCTGATCCTGGCCCACGGGCGTGACGCCGTCCTGGCCCTGGTCACCCATGGCACGTTCACCCAGTACCTGATCCGGGCGCTGCTCGGCGTGCCGACGATGACCGGGTGGCTGGCGATCGACAACACCGCGGTGTCGCACTTCCGCCAGGTCGAGGGGCTCACCGTGGCCGCCTGGATCAACCGAGTGGGTCACTTGCGCGCCGATCAGCGCAGCGAGTAGCGCCGGCGGATCAGTCGGCCCGGGTCACCAGGTAGGTGCCCGCCTGGCCGGTCGAGGCCATGGCACCGGCCACGCTCTCGGCCACGGCCTGCGACTCCCGCCGGGTCACCTCCACCCGGTGGCCGAAGGGATCCTGGCGCCAGACCACCCACTGCTCGGGCACAGCGGGCCCGGCAGCTGCCCGGGCCGCCGCGGCGACCACCTCGTCGGCCAGCGGGTCGACCTGTACCGGCAGCGAGGTGTCCACCTGCACCACCGGCCAGTCCGCCGCGTGGTGCGCCGGCCCACCGGCCACACCGCCGCCGCAGTTCACCTCGATCACCTGCCCGGACAGGTTCAGTGCCTCGTGCGGCCCGATACCCTCCAGCACGCCTCCGCCGCAGTCCGCGGCCATCGCCAGCAGGGCACTGGTGCAGGCCTGGCTGAGCTGCTCCGCGGTCTGCCCGTCGGTCAGGTCGAGCACACCGACCAGGGCGGACTGCAGGGTCTGCCGGACCAGCAGCGGCAGTCCGAGGGCCGGAGCCAGGTCACGGGCCACTGCTGAGGCCCCGTCGGTGCGGTTCCCGGAGATGACGACGAACAGGCCGGAGCCCTCCGCCGCGAGTGGTGCGATCATGAAGGACCTTTCTACCGGGTCCGCCCCGTGTCGGAGCATGCGACGCGTCGTCCGAACCGACCTTCCTGGTGTGGTCGGACACCGAGCGTGCCACGATACCCGTGACTTATCGTGCCTATGCGTCACCGAAGGTATGAAGGAGGTTGCGGTCGCGTGGCAGCCAGGACCGTCGCCATCTGGGGGAGTTGCGCCACCCGCGACGCCTTCGCGGTCGCCTCCCGTCAGGAGGAGCTCGAGCGTGAGCTGCCGTTGGTCTACTACGGCGCCCGGAGCTCCTGGATCAGCCAGGCGTCACCTCCCTGGCCGCAGCCCCATCCCGACCTCGGCGGCGAGGTCAACGGGTTCGGCCGGCGCATGGTTCAGGAGGACCTCGGCAAGACGATCGTCGACCAGCTGGTCGAGCTCCAGCCGGACATCGTGGTGTTCGACCTGATCGACGAGCGCCTGCCGATCGTCCGGACCGGGAAGATCTGGCTCACCGCGTCCAACTACGCCAAGCAGACCGATCTGGGCCGGCGCGTGATCGCTGAGGCCGACCAGACCTGCACGATGACCCAGCCCGCCCGGTCGCGCCTGTTCTCCGCCGCCGTCCGACCGGTGGCCCGGCGGCTGATCCGTGAGCTGCCGCGGACCGCCTTCGTGCTCAACGAGGCGCCGTACACCGTCCGGGTCGGCGGTGGCGGCGCCCTGCCCGAGCCGGCGGCCGGGTGGGCGCGCGAGCTCGACGAGGCCCAGCAACCGCTGTTCCGGGCGCTGATCGGCGCGATGGGCGGCCGGCTGCTGCGCGCCACTCCGCCGCCCGAGGTGGCGCTGGCCGACCCGGATCATCGCTGGGGCGTCACCAGCTATCACTACGTCGAGGACTACTACCACTGGTTCCTCGACACCCTGCTCGCCGTCGAGCCACCGGCTGAGACCGGCGCGGGCAGCCGGATCCGACTGCCCTCGGCGTTGCGCGGCGTGCTGCGCCGCTAGGCCTGCGGCCCGCCGGGTCTGACCGCCGACCAGGCCACGGTCACCTCGCCGAGCCGCCACCGGGCCGGTCCGTCCAGCACCGGCCACCCTGCGTCGAGCAGCGAGCGGGCGCCGGCCACCCACCGCTGCCGGGCTCCGAAGGCGGCCAGGGCGGCATGCCGGGACCACGCGTCGTCCAGCGCCGTGAACAGCGCGTGCACGCCCTCGCCCGGCACGTTGCGGTGGATCAGCGCCTTGGGTAGTCGTTCGGCCAGCTCCCCGGGTCGCTCCAGCCCGGCCAGACGGGTGGACAGTGTGAGCGAGATCGGCCCGTCGGCCTCGAGCGCGATCCACGCGGCGCGCCGCCCGATCTCGTCGCAGGTGCCGTCGACGAACAACCCGTCCGGCGCGAGGCGCTGCAGGACCGCGGCCCAGGCTGCGGGCACCTCATCCTCGCCGTACTGGCGCAACACGTTCAGCGCCCGCACCAGGACCGGCCGCCGCCCGCCGGGAAGCGGCACCTCGAAACCGCCCCGCGCGAAGCTCAGCCCGTCCCCGCTCAACGGGGCGGCGGCGGCCACCCGGGCCGGGTCGATCTCGATCCCCACCACCTCGAGATCCGGGCGGACGGCGCGCAGTCGGTCGCGCAGCTCGATCGCGGTCACCGGGGTGGCCCCGTAGCCGAGATCGACCACCACCGGGTCGGCTGCCCGGCGCAGCCGCCAGGCCTGCGGCCCGGCCAGCCAGCGGTCCACCCGGCGCAACCGGTTCGGGTTCGTCGTCCCGCGGGTCACCGTGCCCAGCGGCCGGGCACGGCGTGCGGGCGCAGGGGTCACGCAGCGCAGGTTACGGGACGTCCCGGCGCCGCAACCGGCGCCCTGCGGCGGTGAGGACGAGGGCCTCGAAGGCGATCCCGGCTACAACGGCCGGCGCGATCGCGGGCATGCCTTCGGTGAAGAACTTCTGCGGCCCGAAGACCAGGATCGAGGCGAGCGCCGTCAGGGCACCCAGCGCGTAGCCGGCTCGGACCGTGGCCGGCGAGCCGTGCCGCAGCCACACCATCGCGGCGATCCCGGTCGCGACCAGGGTGACGATGAAGGGGACCACGGCCAGCGGAGGATGGGGCTGGGTGCGGGTGAACGCGGCGATCAGGGTGCCGACCTGCAGGGTGGTCAGGCCGAGCAGGCCGCCGGCGGCGAGGGTGTGATCCGCGGCGGCTCGCCGGGTTGCTGCAGCAGGGCTCATGGGGTCGGCGTGGTCGAGGGGTGTCACGGGAGGCTCCTTATCGAACTGGCTGGTTCGGTTAGTGATGAGCTATATTCGAACCCGTTAGTTCGATTAATGTCAAGCCCTGGAGTCGTTCATGGCCGCAGCACGACCAGTGACGTCGTCGCGCAGCGGGCGGGGTCGCCCGAGTGCAGCCGATGTCCGGCAGCGCCGGCAGGCCGTGCTCGCCGCCACCGCAGAGCTGTTGGCCGCCAAGGGTTTCCGTGGAGCCACCACCACGGCGATCGCCGAGCAGGCCGGGGTGTCGAAGGAGTCGCTGTACTCCTGGTTCGGGGACAAGAACGCGCTCGTCGCTGCGCTGGTCGAGGCCAACGCCGCCCGGATGAACCAGCAGATCGACCACGGCCTGGCTCGCGAAGGGGCTGTCCAGCACACCCTGGAGGCGTTCGCCGGGCACCTGTTGACCCTGCTGGTCAGCCCGACGTCGATCGCGATCAACCGCGCCGCGATCGCCGAGCTTCCCGGCTCTGCGGTGATGGCGCAGGCCCTGCTCGAGCACGGCCGCCGGTCCAGCGGCGCCCTGGCGGAGCGCTACCTGGCCGACTGCATGGAGCGTGATCTGCTGCCCCGGGCCGACCCCGCCCGAGCGTTCGAGCTGCTCTACGGGCTCACGGTCCAGGACACCCAGATCCGGTGCCTGCTCGGCGAGGCGCCGCCTGACGCCGATGCCATCGAGCGTCAGGCGGCGCACGCCGTCCGCCGGTTCGTGCACCTGCTGGAGGTCGAGGCCGGGCTCAGCCCTTGACGCAGACCACCTGGCGCAGCTGGTGCACCACCTCGACCAGGTCGGACTGGGCCGCGATCACTTCGCGCACGTCCTTGTACGCGCCCGGGATCTCGTCCACGACGCCGCTGTCCTTGCGGCACTCCACCCCGGCCGTCTGCGCGGCCAGGTCGGCCTCGGTGAAGGTCTTGCGGGCCTTGTTCCGGCTCATCCGCGCCCAGCCCCGTGCGAGGCCGAGCAGAACGAGGCCGGGTTGCCCAGGCCCCGCACGATGTAGGACCCGGTGCCCATCGACCCCGGGATGATCCCGAGGTCGCCGGCACCTGCCCGGATCGCCCCCTTGCGGGTGACCAGCACCTCGACGCCGTCGTGCACCTCCTCCGCCACGTAGTTGTGGTGGCAGGAGATGGGCTCGCCGAAGCTCACCCGGGCGCCGGCGAAGACCCCGCGGACGACGTCCTGCAGCAGGGCCAGCATCACCGCCCGGTTGCGCCGGGCGTAGTCCTGGGCCCAGAACAGGTCTCGCCGGTAGGCGGCCATCTGCGGGGTGTGCGCCACGAAGACGGCCAGGTCCCGGTCGGGCAGGTCGGCGTTGTGCGGCAGCGCCATGGCCCGCGCGATGTGGGCCTGGGCGAGCAGGTTGCCGATACCCCGCGACCCCGAGTGCAGCATCAGCCACACCGGTGCCGCCGCGTCGCCGGCGCCGTCCGCCCCGACCTCCAGGCACACCTCGATGAAATGGTTCCCGCCACCCAGGGTGCCCAGCTGTGCGTGGGCCTTGCCCTTCCGGTCGTGCACCGAGGCGTCGAGCGCGTCGAACCCGCTCCAGAACGAGGCCCAACCGGCGGCGCCCGTGTCGCCGCCGGCGCTGCTCAGGGAGGGCAGGCGCGCGACGTCCACCGGTTCGGCGTGGCCGGCGAACCCGACCGGGATCGCCGCCTCGATCCGGGCCCGCAGCCGGGAGAGGTCCTCGGGCAGGTCCTCGGCGGTGAGCGAGGTGCGCACGGCCGCCATCCCGCAGCCGATGTCCACCCCGACCGCCGCCGGGCTGATCGCATCGCGCATGGCGATCACCGAGCCGACCGTGGCGCCCTTGCCGTAGTGCACGTCGGGCATCACCGCGAGCCCGTGCACCCACGGCAGGGCGGTCACGTTGCGCAGCTGGCGCATCGCGGCGTCCTCGACCTGGGCCTCGTCGGCCCACATCCGGATCGGCACCCGGACCCCGGGTACCTCGGTGAACGGCATCGTCCTGCTCCCCTCGTGAATGATCTCTCGCAAGCGCCCCCATGAGGCCACACAGGCGCTGACGATGACAACCGAGTTCCGCGCAGAATCGGCCCCCGCAGGCGCGCGATGATCGGGTCGGCTAGCGTTTCGGGAAGGTGTTCGGGGCTGTGAGGCGTTAGTGCGGTGGACGGCGGCCGCCCACGGCTTCCGGCACGGCGCACGGCGAACGAGGAGCGAATGCACGCAAAGGTGACACGGGTCGACCAGCCCTCGCGGGTGGCGATGCTCTCGGTGCACACCTCGCCGATGGAGCAGCCGGGCACCGGCGACGCGGGCGGGCTGAACGTCTACGTGGTGGAGACCGCCAAACGGCTGGCCGAGCGCGGCACCGAGGTGGAGATCTTCACCCGGGCCACCAGCAGTGACCAGCCCTCGCTGGCCACACTGGTGCCCGGGGTGCGCGGTGCGGCACATCGTGGCCGGGCCGTTCGAGGGTCTGTCGAAGAACGACCTGCCCGGTCAGCTGTGCGCGTTCGCCGCCGGCGTGATGCGGGTCGAGGCCCGCCACGAGCCCGGCTGGTACGACCTGATCCACTCCCACTACTGGCTGTCCGGACAGGTCGGTTGGCTCGCCGCAGACCGCTGGCAGACCCCGCTGGTCCACACCATGCACACCATGGCCAAGGTGAAGAATGCCGCCCTGGCCGAGGGTGACGTGGCCGAGCCGCCCGGTCCGGATCATCGGCGAGCAGCAGGTGGTGGACACTGCTGACCGGCTGGTCGCCAACACCACCGACGAGGCGCGGGAGCTGGTGGATCTCTACGGGGCCGAGCCCCGCAGGGTCGCCGTCGCCCCGCCCGGGGTCGACCTGGGGGTCTTCACCCCCGGCGGGCCCGACGCCCGGACGCTGGCCCGTCGCGCCCTCGGCCTGGACCCGCACTGCACAGATCCTGCTCTTCGTCGGGCGGATCCAGCCGCTGAAGGCCCCGGATGTGCTGATCCGCGCCGTCGCCGAGCTGGAGGCCGCGCGCAGGACGCAGGACCGTCGTCGCCTGGTGCTCGCCGTGCTCGGCGGGCCGAGCGGCAGCGGTCTCGACCACCCCGACGAGCTGCAGCAGCTGGCCCACGGCCTCGGCCTGGACGACGTGGTCACCTTCCGTCCACCGGTGCAGCGGCCGGTGCTCGCCGAGTGGTACCGCGCGGCCGACCTGGTCGCCGTCCCGTCCTACAGCGAGTCCTTCGGCCTGGTGGCGGTCGAGGCCCAGGCCTGCGGTACCCCGGTGGTGGCGGCCGCCGTCGGTGGGCTGCGCACGGCCGTGGACGACGGCCGCTCCGGGGTGCTGGTGCAAGGGCATGACCCGGTGGTCTGGGGCCAGGTGCTGGGCGGCCTGCTCGACGACCCGGCACGGCGGGATGCGATGGCCCGTGGCGCCGTCCGCCATGCCCGCCGGTTCAGCTGGGAGGCGACGGTCGACGCCCTGCTCGGGGTGTACGCCGCAGCGGTGCACGACCACCGCCGGGACAGCGCACTCGCCTTCGACCTTGCTGCCGTCGATGCTGCCGTCGATGCTGCCGTCGATGTGGGCGCCCCGATTCCGCTGGTGGCGGCACGATGAGCCGCTCGGCCGCCGCACTGGCAGCCGAGCAGACCGTGCGGGCGTGGTTGGACTCCTCCGGCCTGGAGTACGAGCCGGGGGGACGCCCGGGGGAGCTGGTGGTCGCCCTGCCCGGGGAGACCAAGCTGTCCACCACCGCCTCGCTGCTGGTCGGTGACCAGTCGCTGTCGGTGTCGGCCTTCGTCGTGCGCCGACCGGACGAGAACCACGAGGCGTTCTACCGCTGGCTGCTGGCCCGCAACCTGCGCCTGCCGGGCGTCGCCTTCGCGCTCGACCCTCTGGGGGACGTCTATCTGGTCGGCCGGCTGCCGCTGGCCGCGGTCACCGACGACGCCGTCGACCACCTGCTCGGAGCCGTGCTGGCCGCGTCGGACTCCTCGTTCAACGATCTGCTCGTGCTGGGCTTCCTCGAGTCGATGCGCCGGGAATGGCGCTGGCGGATCGAGCGCGGGGAGTCGACCGCCAACCTGGCCGCCTTCAAGCACCTGCTGGTCGATGCGACCGACGCCACGGAGTCCAGGCCCCGAGGCGGTGGCGCGGCGGACTAGCCTTGCGCCATGACCTACACCCTCGTGCTGCTGCGCCACGGCGAGAGCGACTGGAACGCCAAGAACCTGTTCACCGGCTGGGTGGACGTGCCCCTGTCCGACAAGGGCCGGGCCGAGGCCGAGGCCGGGGGGCGGATGCTGGTCGAGGCCGGCGTGCTGCCCGACGTCCTGCACACCTCGCTGCTGCGCCGCGCGATCACCACGGCGAACATCGCGCTCGACGCGGCCGACCGGCACTGGATCCCGGTGAAGCGCGAACTGGCGGCTCAACGAGCGCCACTACGGCGCGCTGCAGGGCAAGAACAAGAAGCAGACGCTGGCCGAGTACGGCGAGGAGCAGTTCATGCTCTGGCGCCGCTCCTACGACACCCCGCCGCCGCCGATCGAGGCCGGCAGCGAGTTCAGCCAGGACGGCGACCCGCGCTACGCCGACCTCGGCGCCGACCCTGCCCGCGCACCGAGTGCCTCAAGGACGTCGTCGACCCGGATGCTGCCCGTACTGGCACGCGGACGATCGTCCCGGACCTCCAGGCCGGCAAGGACGGTCCTGGTGGCCGCGCACGGCAACTCGCTGCGCGCCCTGGTCAAGCACCTGGACGGGATCAGCGACGACGACATCGCCGGCCTGAACATCCCGACCGGCATCCCGCTGGTCTACGAGCTGGACGAGGACGCTGGCGCCGATCACCCGCGGCGGCACCTACCTCGACCCGGCGGCCGCTGCCGCCGCCGCTGCCGCCGTGGCCAACCAGGGCCGCTGAGAAGCGGAGATCTCGCGGCCCCGGTCAGACGACGACGCGCTCGCCGGTGACCAGGTAGACCACTCGTCGCGCGACCGAGACCGCGTGGTCGGCGAACCGTTCGTAGTAGCGCCCGCAGAGGGTCACGTCGACCGCGGCCTCGACCCCGTGGTCCCAGGCGTCGTCCAGGATCACGGAGAACAGCTGGCGGTGCAGGGCGTCCATCGCGTCGTCGTCGGTCTCCAGCTCGGCGGCGACGGCCAGGTCGCGGCCGGCGATCACGCTGCCGGTCTTGGCCACGATCCGCTCGGCCACCTGGCCCATCTCCAGAACGGTCGAGCGCAGCTCGGCGGGGATGGCGGAGCGCGGGTGGCGCATCCGGGCCACCTTGGCCACATGCCGGGCCAGGTCGCCCATCCGTTCCAGGTCCGAGCTCATCCGCAACCCGGTGACGATGGTCCGCAGATCCGTGGCCACCGGCTGCTGCAGGGCGAGCAGGGACAGGGATCGCTCCTCGAACTCGGTCTGCAGGGCGTCGACCTGCTCGTCGGCGGAGATCACCGATTCGGCCAGCGCAAGGTCACTGTCCAGAAGGGCGATGGTCGATCGGGCGATCGCCGACCCGACGAGGCGGGTCATCTCGACCAAGAGATCCGACAAGCTCTGCAGCTCATCGTGGAAGTGCTCTCGCATGCCTGCTCCGTCGTCGATGCCGGACTGGTGCCGGTGTTCCTGAGGACTGGACCGCTCGATGGGCACCGTGTCAGGCAGGTGTGAACGGTCACCCCATGCTAGGTGAACGCCGGTTCCTGGGGGACCGGCCACCTGATGAACGGGATGCGAAACCACGTCGCCACGGGTGGCCAACCCCTGGCGGGCGCCGATGTTCGCCCTACGCTGAACAGCGTGAACCCCTCCTGGACCGTCGCGCTGGCAGGCATCGTCGGCCTGCTCACCGGCGTCCTGGGCATCCTGGCGTTCCGGCTCAGTGATGCCGAGCGGCTTCGCCTGGCGGCCGCGCCGGTGCCGGATCTGCCCGCGGGCATCACCGATGTGCTGGCGGTGCTGCGGTCGGCAGCCATCGTGCTGGACGCCGGCGGGGAGATCAGCACGGCGAGCCCGGCCGCCTACGCCTTCGGCCTGGTCCGCGGACATGACCTGGTGCACGCCGAACTGATCGAGATGGCGGCCGAGACGCGCAGGTTCGGCCTGGTCCGCGAACGCGAGCTGGAGCTGCCGCGGGGGCCGCTGGGGCGCGCTCGGATCGTGGTCAATGCCCGGGTCGCTCCGCTGGGCTCCGAGTACGTGCTGGTGCTGGTCGACGATCGCACCGAGGCCCGCCGGGTCGAGGAGGTGCGCCGCGACTTCGTCGCCAACGTGAGTCATGAGCTGAAGACCCCGATCGGGGCCCTCCAGCTGCTGGCCGAGGCGGTGGCGGACGCCGCGGAGGACCCGGACGCCGTCCGGCACTTCGCGGAACGGATGGAGCGTGAGGCACAGCGGCTGGCGACCCTGGTGCAGGAGATCATCGACCTGTCCCGGTTGCAGGTGGCCGATGCGCTGCACCCTCCGGAGCCGGTGGTGGTGGACGTCGTGCTGACCGATGCCGTGGACCGGGTGCGCCTGGCGGCGCAGCGCAAGAACATCACCGTGACCGCGGGGGGCGACACCGGCGCCGTGGTGTACGGCGACCGGAACCTGTTGGTCACGGCGGTGCGCAACCTGGTCGACAACGCGATCGCCTATTCGCCCGAGGGAACCCGGGTGGGGGTGGCGGTGCGCCGCAGCGACGGCCTGGTCGAGGTGGCGGTGAAGGACCAGGGGTACGGCATCCCGCGGAGCGAGCAGGAGCGGATCTTCGAGCGCTTCTACCGGGTCGACCCCGCTCGCTCCCGGGCGACCGGCGGCACCGGCCTGGGACTGAGCATCGTCAAGCACGTCGCTGCCAACCACGGTGGCGAGGTGACGGTGTGGAGCGAGGAGGGCATCGGCTCGACCTTCACCCTGCGCCTGCCGGACAGCGCCCACGCGGCGGCCACCGCCGACGGCACGCCGTCCTCTCCGGCCGTCCTCACCGATCCACCGGTCAGCCCCGCCGCGGGGCTGATCGTGCCTGCACAATTGAGTAACGACCCGAAGGGAGCAACACCGTGACCCGCATCCTTGTGGTGGAGGACGAGGAGTCGTTCAGCGACCCGCTGTCCTACCTGCTGCGCAAGGAGGGTTTCGACGTCGCGATCGCGGACGACGGACCGAGCGCCCTGGCGGAATTCGACCGCACCGGGGCTGACCTGGTGCTGCTCGACCTGATGCTGCCGGGTCTGCCGGGCACCGAGGTCTGTCGTCAGCTGAGGCTGCGCAGCAACGTCCCGGTGATCATGCTGACCGCCAAGGACAGTGAGATCGACAAGGTGGTCGGGCTCGAGCTCGGCGCCGACGACTACGTGACCAAGCCCTACTCCTCGCGCGAACTGGTGGCCCGGATCCGCGCCGTGCTGCGCCGCGGCTCGGAGACCGAGGTGGCACAGAGCGCGACCATCGAGGCCGGCCCGGTGCGGATGGACGTCGAGCGGCACGTGGTGACCGTGAACGGCGAGCAGGTGCCGCTGCCGCTCAAGGAGTTCGAGCTGCTCGAGCTCCTGCTGCGCAACACGGGCCGCGTGCTCACCCGGATGCAGCTGATCGACCGGGTCTGGGGCGCCGACTACGTGGGCGACACCAAGACCCTCGACGTTCACGTCAAGCGGCTGCGGGGCAAGATCGAGCCGGACCCGGCCGCGCCTCGCTACCTGGTCACCGTGCGGGGTCTCGGGTACAAGTACGAGGCCTGAGCCGCGCGGCCCGGGCAGCCGTCACAGGTGATCGCCGGGCCCGGAGTGTCGCCGGGCCCGGGAGGTGCCTCAGGCGCTGGGAGCCAGACTGGCGTAGGCGCCCTCGGCGGCGAGCACCGGGAGGTCGAGCATCTGGCCCCCGGCAGCGGTGTCCGCCTTCAGCTTGATCACCGTGCCCGCGTCGGTCGGCATCGAGGCCAGGGAGACCGGGGTGCCTGCGGGACCGATCTGCATCAGTTCGCCAGGCTTGACGGTGATGCTGCCGGTGCCCACCGGGGACTGCCCGGCGGCATCGAGCACCGTGAACTTGACCTCCACGTCCTTGGTGCCCTGGTTCACGACCGCGCCGATGAGCGCTCCGGGACTGCCCTTCTTGGTGCCGACGACCAGGAAGTTGCGCAACTGGACGGCGACACCCGCTGCCGGGTCCTCGATCGAACCGTTCACCCCGTCGGAGGCGGCGTACGTCGTGGCCGTGGCGACCGGGTTCATGGCCGAGCAACCGGCCAGGGCCGGGCTGGCCAGCAACGCCGTTGCCGAGAGCAGAACACCCAGCCGAGTCACGCGCCCCAGACCACTGCCGCTGTGCTTCACGTCCGGTTTCCTTTCCGAGGTGCAGGCTGGGACCCTCACCAACAGGTCGCGCCGCGAAGCCTACCCGCTCGCGCTCGCGCACAGGCGTGCTGTTCGCTACACGGCTCCGGGGTGTCGCCCAGCGGCTCCGGCGTGCGCTGAGTGACGGGGGCCGGACGTCTGCGGAGCAGGGGCTGAGCGACGTAGAAAGGCCCGTCCGATGGGGGTGTCGGCAGGCTGCCCAGCATGCTCGGCCAGGCTTTGTCAAGCGGCGGTTCTACCCTCGTGTGCCCTCTGACCTGCGCAAACGCTGTCGGTCCCGGTGCCGGGGCCCAGTTCGCGTGGTAGGATCGGTATCTGGGAAAGGGGAAAATCACACATGGCTTTCCAGGTCGGCGAGACGGTCGTGCACCCGCAGCACGGAGCGGCACAAATCGTAAAGACTGAGGTTCGGGTCATCATGGGTGAGGAGCGGCAGTACCTCGTCCTCCGGCCCACAGAGAAAGTCACCCAGAGCGATCTGACCATCAAGGTCCCCGCCCAGAACGTCGAGCTGGTGGGCCTTCGTGATGTGGTCGGTCAAGAAGGTCTCGACCGCATGTTCGAGGTGCTTCGCGCGGCGTACGCCGAGGAGCCGACCAACTGGTCGCGGCGCTACAAGGCCAACCTCGAGAAGCTGCACTCCGGTGACGTGATCAAGGTCGCCGAGGTCGTGCGCGATCTGACCCGTCGGGACCAGGGTCGTGGCCTGTCCACCGGTGAGAAGCAGATGCTCGGTCGTGCCCGCACGATCCTTGTGTCGGAGCTTGCACTTGCCGAACAGACCAATGAGGACAAGGCGGCGGCCATCCTCGACGAGGTTCTCGCCTCCTGACCGAACCGGCCGCCGAGGTTCCCTCGGAGGGGTCGGGACGTGCTCAGACGGGGTTACACACCCCCGGCGGTGGTCGAGGTGCTGCGCTTCTGCGTGGTCGCTTTCCTCGCCGGGATCGGGTTCCAGGTCGCCCGCGGTTTCAGCGACGGGGAACGGGTGGTCGGGGTCTTCGACGCCCCGGCGCTGGGGGTCGTGCTCGGCGCGGCGTCGGGCTATGTGCTCGGCGGGGTCGTCGCACGGCTGACCTTCCGCACGGTCACCCGCACCGAGAAGGCGCTGGCCGGTCGGTCGGTCGAGCAGATGCTCGCCGGCCTGACCGGTGCCGTTGCCGGGGTGCTGGTCTCGGCGGCGCTGTCCTGGCCCGTCCTGCTGGTCGCCTCCACGCCGCTCACGGCGCCGCTGTTCCTGTTCGTCGTGGTGACGATCGGCAGCCTGGGCTATCGCGTGGGCCTGTCGCGGCGCGACGGCGTGCTCTCGATGCTCGGAGGCAGCGGCCGGCTTGAGGTGCTGCGCCCCTCGGCCTCGTCCCTGCCCAAGATCGTCGACACCTCGGTGGCGATCGACGGCAGGATCGTCGACGTCGTCCGCTCGGGCTTCCTGCACGGCACGCTGCTGGTGCCCGAGCCAGTGCTCGGGGAGCTGCAGGCCTTCGCCGACAGCGCCGACGATCAGCGCCGGGCCAAGGGCCGGCGCGGGCTGGACACGCTGGAGACCCTGCGCCAGGAGCGTGGGGTCGACCTCGAGGTGATCGGCGACGAGGCGCCCGAGACGGCCGAGGTCGACGCCAAGCTGGTGCACATGTGCACCGGGCGGCGGGCTGCGCTGCTCACCCTGGACACCAACCTGGCCCGGGTCGCCTCGGTCGCCGGCTGCCGGGTGCTCAACCTGCATGCCCTGGCCCTCGCGCTGCGGCCGCCGGTGCTCGCCGGCGAGCGGATCACCGTGCTGGTCACCCGGCCCGGCAAGGACCCCGGTCAAGGGGTCGGCTACCTCGACGACGGCACGATGGTCGTGGTGGAGCGGGGCAAGGACAGGATCGGCCACGAGGTGGAGATCACCGTGACCAGCGTTCTGGTCACGGCCAACGGCCGGATGGTGTTCGCCAAGCCGCTCGAGGTGGAGGGGCACCCTCCGCGTCAGCGCACGGCCGAGATCACCGCTCGGATCGCCGCCGCCGGGAGCACGCGCCCGGAGTAGCCTCAGGCCTCGATGACCGAGGTGCTGGCCGTGGTGCTGCTCGACCCGGAGGATGCCACCGACCCCACGGGCCGGGCGGCACGCCGTCGGCTGGGCGGGGTGGCCCTGGCCGATCGCGCGGTCCATCTGCTCAGTGAGGCACTGCCCGGCAGCCAGGTGATCACCTCTGTGCTGGAGCGAGACCTGGCCACCCTGATCGACCCGGTGGAGATCCAGTCGGTACTTCTCTACGACCCGGCCTACCCCTTCGTTCCGGCCGAGTGGTTCGCTGCTGTCTGCCGCGTCGTGGACCCGATCGCGGGCACCGAGGTGGCAGCTGTCGCCGTCACCGAGGTCACCGACACCCTCAAGCGCGTCGACGACGCCGGACGGGTGGAGGCGACCGTGGACCGACAGGCCCACCGGGGGCTGATCGGCCTGCTGGCGGTCACCCCGGCGGTTCTGGGCGCCGTGCTGTCGAGCAGTTGGCAGGACGGCGGTCAGCTGGTCGACCTGGTGGCCGCCCTGGACCGGATCGTCGGCGTCGGGCAGGTGCAGCTGACCGGCCGGGGCAGCGTCAGCTGCCGGGTGACTGACGACGACTCGCTGGCCTACGCCGAAGCGGTCCTGGCCGCGAGCAGCCGCTCGGCAACCACCACGTCGTCCGGGTAGGTCACTTTCAGATTCGCTGCCGAGCCGGGCACCGTCCGGACGTTCAGGTCGCTGTACGCCTCGATCACCGACCCGGTGTCGGTGCCCTGGAACGCCTCGTCGGCCGCCGCGGCGTAGGCCGCGAGCAGGGCCGGGGCGCGGAAGGCCTGCGGGGTCTGCACCCGTACCAGCCGGGCGCCGGGCGGTGGCAGCAGCGGACCGGCCGGAACCGCCGGGATCGCCCCGCCGTACGCCGCGGCCGCTCGGATCACCTCGGCGAACAGTGCCTCCGGAGCCAGTGGCCGTGCCCCGTCGTGGATCACGACCACGTCGACCTCGCCCGACCGGATCGCCGGGGTCAGGTGGGCCAGGGCCGCCTCCTCCGAGCCGTGCCGGGTGGAGCCGCCGACGACCACCTCGACCCGGTGCCGCACGGGGTGATCGCGCAGCATCGTCGCTGCGGCGTCGGCGTCCTCGGGCCGGACCACCAGAACCAGCCGGCGCACCCCGGGCGCCCGGTCGGCCGCCCGCAACGACCAGGCGAGTACCGGGCGGCCGGACAGCGGCAGGTAGACCTTGTTCACGGCCACTCCGTCGCGCTGGGCTCCCAGCCGCGAGCCGCTGCCCCCGGCGAGCACGACGACGGCGGCGCGGACGGGTGTTTCGGGGGTCACCTGCCGCACCCTACGGTGGGCGGGTGAGCCTGCAGCCACCTCGCACCGGGATCGGTGTCGACGTCCATCGCTTCGCCGACCCGCAGTCGAGCGCCGGGGCGGCCCGCCCGATGCGGATGGCCGGGCTGGACTGGCCCGGTGAGACCGGGCTCGAGGGGCACTCGGACGCCGACGTCGCCGCCCACGCCTGCTGCGATGCCGTGCTCTCGGCGGCCGGGCTGGGCGATCTCGGCTCGAACTTCGGCACCTCACGCCCGGAGTGGGCCGGCGCCTCCGGCGCGGCCCTGCTGGCCGAGTCCGCCCGCCGGGCGCGGGCCGCGGGCTACGTGATCGGCAACGTGGCGGTGCAGGTGATCGGCAACCGGCCCCGCGTCGGCACCCGGCGGGAGGAGGCCCAGGCGGCGTTGTCGCAGGCGTGCGGCGCCCCGGTCACGGTGTCGGCGACGACCACCGACGGGCTCGGGCTGACCGGGCGCGGTGAGGGCGTGGCCGCGATCGCCACCGCGCTGCTGGTGCCCGTCGCGGCGGCCACCGATGCGTGAGGCGGAGGCGGCCCGCGCGCTGGACCGGCTCTACCCCGAGCCGGTGCTCGACACCGTCCTGCGGCTGGGTCGCCGGATCGCAGCGCGCTTCCCCGACCGCAGCCTGCGCCTGGTCGCGGCCGAGCTCGCCGGGCTGGTCCAGGACGTGGCGCGGGGGTCGGCCAGTGCCCGCCGGGGCATGCTCGCCGTCCGCATGGTGTCGCGGATCCTGACCGGCGTCGTCCTGGTGGGCACCGTGGTCACCCTCGGGTTCGCCTTCTCGGACGCAGGCAGTGCGGGCCCCGAGCACTCCTTCGAGTGGCTGCCGCTGATCGAGAGCGCGGTCAACGACCTGATCTTCGCCGGGCTGGCGGTGTTCTTCCTCTACGCCTTGCCGAACCGGTTCGAGCGGCGGCAGATCCTGGCCCTGCTGCACCGGCTGCGATCGCTGGCGCACATCATCGACATGCACCAGCTGACCAAGGACCCCGAACGGCTGCGCCCGGGCTTCACCGAGACCGAGGCGTCGGTGGACCCCGACCTCGATCGGGACGGCATGGAGAACTATCTCGACTACTGCTCGGAGCTGCTCAGCCTGGTGGCCAAGGTGGCCGCGCTGTGCGCCGAGGAGTCCCAGGACCCACTCGTGCTGGACACGATCAGCACCATCGAGACCCTGACCACGGGCATGTCCCGCAAGATCTGGCAGAAGATCTCGCTGCTCACCACCTGACCCCCCGTGGAGCATGAGCAGGTTGGGGTTCTCGGGCGCCGGTAGCCTGGGTGGGTGAGTCTTCGGCTGTTCGACACCGCCACGCATGCGGTCCGCGAGTTCGTCCCTCTGGTGCAGGGCCGGGCCGGCATCTACGTCTGTGGTGCCACCACCCAGTCCGGGCCGCACATCGGCCACCTGCGCGCCGCGGTGAGTTTCGACGTCCTGCGCCGCTGGCTCACCCGCAGCGGGTACGAGGTCACCTACCTGCGCAACGTGACCGACATCGACGACAAGATCCTGGCCAAGTCGGCGGAGGAGGGCCGGCCGTGGTGGGCGCACACCTACCGCTACGAGCTGGAGTTCGCCCGGGCCTACGACGCGCTGAACATCCTGCGGCCCACCTACGAGCCGCGGGCGACCGGCCACGTGACCGAGATGGTCGAGCTGATCGCCCGGCTGATCGACGCCGGCCATGCCTACGCTGCGGCCGACGCCTCCGGCGACGTGTACTTCGACGTGCGCTCCTGGCCCGCCTACGGCGAGCTGACCCACCAGTCGGTCGACGACATGGAACCCGCGGCGGACGCCGACCCGCGCGGCAAGCGCGACCCGCGCGACTTCGCGCTGTGGAAGGGGTCCAAGCCCGGCGAGCCGGCGACCGCGTCCTGGCCGACTCCCTGGGGCCGTGGCCGCCCGGGCTGGCACCTGGAGTGCTCGGCGATGGTGACGCAAGTACCTGGGGCCGGAGTTCGACATCCACGGCGGCGGCCTGGACCTGCGGTTCCCCCACCACGAGAACGAGCAGGCCCAGTCCCGCGCCGCCGGCGACGCCTTCGCGCGGTACTGGCTGCACAACGGCTGGGTGGTGCAGGGCGGGGAGAAGATGAGCAAGTCCATCGGCAACGTGATGTCGATGGACGTTCTGCTGCACCAGGTTCCGGCGGTGGTGATCCGCTACCTGCTCGCCACGCCGCACTACCGCTCGAACATCGAGGTGGTGGTTCCGGCCTCGCTGGACGAGGCCCGTACCGCCTACGAGCGGATCGAGAACTTCGTCCTGCGGGCCGCCGAGGCCTGCGGAGACGCCGTCACCCACGTCGAGCCGGCCGACCTGCCGGTCCCGGGCGCCTTCACCGAGGCCATGGACGACGACCTCGGCACCTCGGCCGCGCTGGCCGTGGTGCACGACACCGTGCGGGCGGGCAACACCGCCCTCGCCGCGGGCGACAAGGACGGTGCCCTGGCGCACGCCCTCGCGGTGCGGGCGATGACCGAGGTGATCGGTATCGATCCGCTGGACCCGCACTGGCGCAACGGATCTGCACCCGGATCCGATCCCGCGCGGGCCGCTCTGGGCGCCCTCGTCCAGGCCGACCTGGACGCCCGCGCGGCAGCCCGGGCCGGGCGGGACTTCACCACCGCCGACGCCGTCCGGGCCAGGCTCGCCGCGGCCGGGATCGCGGTCGAGGACACTCCGGACGGCGCGCGCTGGTCGCTGGCCTCCCCGGCAACAGAGGAGAACTGATGGCCGGCACCACAGGACGACGTGGAGCGGTGCGCCGTGACGCGTCCAAGAAGGGCCCAACCGTCGGTTCCGGCGGGCAGAAGCGCCAGGGCCTGGAAGGACGGGGCCCGACCCCCAAGGCGAGCGAGCGGACCGGGCACCCGGCCTCTCGCCGAGCGGGCGCGGCGGCGCGTGCCGCAGCGGAGGGCGCTCCGGTGCGCAAGGGCCCACCGGCCGCACGCAAGGCGGCCGGCAAGGCGGCTGCAGCCCGGCGTTCCGGCGGCGAGGGGCCGGAGTACGTGGCGGGGCGCAACCCGGTGGTCGAGGCCCTGAGGGCCGGTGTGCCGGTCAAGGCGATCTACGTGGCCTCCCGGATCGAGCACGACGCGCGGGTCAAGGAGGCGCTGAAGGCGGCCTCGGAGAAGCGACTGCCGTTGCTCGAGGTGAGCAAGACCGACCTCGACCGGATGACCAACGGCGCCGTCCACCAGGGCCTGGTCGCCCAGGTGCCCGCCTACCGTTACGCCGACCTCGGCACACTGCTGGCCGGGGCCAGGAGCTCGGGGCGGGCAGCGCTGTTCGTCGTCCTCGACGGGGTCACCGACCCGCGCAACCTCGGTGCCGTGGTGCGGTCCGTGGCCGCCTTCGGCGGGCACGGCGTGATCGTGCCGGAGCGGCGCGCCGCCGGGATGACCGCCTCGGCCTGGAAGACCTCGGCCGGCGCGGCGTCCCGGGTGCCGGTGGCCCGGGTGACCAACCTGACCCGGGCGCTGGAGGAACTGCAGAAGGCAGGCTGCTTCGTGGTCGGCCTGGACGCCGGAGGCAGCCTGGACCTGCCGGCACTGGAGGCTGCGGTCGACCCGCTGGTGCTGGTGATCGGGTCCGAGGGCAAGGGACTGGGCCGGCTGGTCCGTGCCACCTGCGACGTGGTGGTCTCGATCCCGATGGCGGCCGGCACCGAGTCCCTCAACGCCGGGGTCGCCGCCGGGGTCGCACTGTACGAGGTCGCGCGGCGCCGCTCGGGGGCCTGATGTCGGTGCGGATCCGCCCGGAGACCGCGACGGACCACGCGGCCGTCGCGGCTCTGCTGCGGGTCGGCTTCCCCGGGGAATCGGTGGACGCCCTGGTCGAGGCGCTGCGGGCCGGGCCGACCTACCTGCCCGGGCTGGCCCTGGTCGCCGAGGACGACAGCGCCCTGCCGGACGGCGCGCTGCCCGGCGGCCTCGCCGGGTTCGTGATGCTGACCACCGCGCCGTTGGAGCTGTCGCCGTGGCAACCCGGGCCGCCCGGGCCAGTGGGACGGGGGCGCTGCGTCGAGGTCCTGGTCCTCTCACCGCTGGTCACCCACCCCGGCGCCGCCGGCCGCGGGATCGCCCGGGCGCTGGTCGAGCGGGCGCTCGCCCTGGCCGCCGTGCGGGGCTGCGAGCCCTGGGTGGTGCTGGAGGGCGACCCCGCGCTCTACCGGCGGTTCGGCTTCGTGGCGGGTTCGTCGGTCGGCCTACTCGCGCCGTCCGAGCGGATTCCCCGGCAGGCCTTCCAGGCCCACCCCCTGGCCGCGGGCGACGACCGGCCGGCCGGTCGGGTGCTCTACCCGCCGCCGTTCTGGGAGGTGGTCACGCCCGGCCTGCCGTTCGAGGGCACCACCTGGCTGGACGAGCTCGAGCGCCAGGCGCGGGTGATCGAGGCCGCCTCGACCGACCTCGACCTGGCCCTGCCGAGTTGTCCGGGCTGGGCGGCCGGCGATCTGCTCACCCACCTCGGGGCGATCCACCGGGTGGTGCTCGACTGGCTCACCGACGGTCGTCGTCCGCGCGCCCTGCACCCGGTGCCGTCCACCGCCGAGCGGGCGCGCTGGTACGCCGAGGGCTGGCGGGCCCTGCACGAGCGGCTCGGCGCGGAGCCGCCGCAGGCTGCCACGGCGACCTGGTGCCCGTGGGATGCCTCGAACCTGTTCTGGCGCCGGCGCATGGTGCACGAGCATGCGATCCACGCCCTCGACCTGGCGATCGCCGCCGACCTGCCCTGGACGGTGCCGGAGGATGTCGCCCTGGACGGCGTCGACGAGGCCCTGCGGCTGTGGCTGGGCACCCGGCTGGGCTCTGCGGTCGGCGGCTCGGGTGAGGCGGTGCACCTGGTGGCCACCGGCCCGGCCGGGAGCACCCTTCGGTCGTGGACCGTGGTGCTGCATCAGCGGTTCCTGGAGGTCCATGAGCTCGCACTGGACAGGTACGACGCGGTGGTGACGGCTGCGCCGACCGAGCTGTACCGGTGGGTGTGGGGCCGCGCCCGCCTGGGCTCGGTCCTCGTGGAGGGCCGCGACGGGCCCGTCGAGGCGTTGCGGGCGGCGCTGACCCGGGCCACGGGCTAGGCGCGCCGGCCGCGAAGGGTTCGCGAGGGCGGAACGACGGTTGCCAGGCGCCGCTCGATACGGCAAGGTAAGGCTTTCCTTAGTTAGGTCACCCTTACTATTCTCCGGTCGGGAGTCCGCCGATGTTCGCCAACCTGCTGATCGGCCTGCGCGAGGGCCTCGAGGCATCCCTCGTGGTCGGCATCCTGGTGGCCTACCTGGTCAAGTCCGGACGGCGCGACATGCTGCGCTGGGTCGGCCTCGGGGTGGGCCTGGCCGTGGTGGTCAGCGTGGGGATCTGGGCTCTGATCACCTTCACGGCCCGCGACCTGGGTGAGCACGGCGAGGAGGTCTTCGCCGGTCTGCTCTCGATCGGAGCGGTCGGCTTCGTCACCTGGATGGTGCTCTGGATGCGCAAGGCCGCCTGGCGCCTGCGCAGCGAACTGGACGGCCGACTGGCCAAGGCGCTGGTGGTCGGCCCGCCGGCGGTGGCCGCCACCGCGTTCCTCGCGGTGGGCCGCGAGGGCGTGGAGACCGCGGTCTTCCTCTGGGCGGCCATTCGGGCCACCGGCGAGGGCTGGCAGCCGTTCGCCGGTGCCGCGCTGGGGATCGCGATCGCCGTGGTGCTCGGCTACCTGATCTATCGCGGGGCCCTGCGGATCGATCTCGCCTCGTTCTTCACCTGGACCGGCGGCGCGCTGATCGTGATCGCTGCCGGGGTGCTCGGGTACGGCGTCCACGAGTTGCAGGAGGCGGAGGTGCTGCCCGGCGAGCACGCGATCGCCTTCGATGTCAGCGCCCAGATCCCGCCGGACAGCGTGCTGGGCACCCTGCTGCGCGGAACCGTGAACTTCCGGCCGGAGACCAGCTGGCTGCACGCCGCCGTCTGGGTGGCCTACATCGTGGTGATGGGGTACCTGTTCTTCCGCCCCCGCCGCAGCGTGCCGGCCCCGGCGAGGGCGACCGCGGAGGTCACCGCCGGCGCGTAGGCTCCGCGCATGGTTCCTCAGATCAGCTATCTCGCCGTGGTCCTCGCCGTGGTCGCGAGCATGGTGGTCGGGTTCGTCTTCTACCACCCGGCGGTGCTGGGCCGGCGCTGGATGGCCCTGGCCGGGCACACCGACTCCTCCCTGCAGGCCGGCTCACCGCTGGTCTATCCGGTGGTGGCGGCGGCCAGCTTCGTCACCGCCTGGGTGCTCGCCGGCTGCGCGGACATCGCCCACGCCTTCTACGGCGGGTCGTTCCTGTCCAGCGCCCTGCTCACCGCCTGGATCCTGTGGGCGGGTTTCACCGCCGCACGGTTCCTGGTGCACGACCTGTTCGACACCCGGCCGCGGGGGCTCACGGTGCTCAACGCCGCGCACGAGCTGCTCACGGTGACCGCCATGGGTCTGGTGATCGGGCTGCTCGCGCCCTGACCGCGGCGCCGGGTCAGTCGTCTGCGAGGACGACGGGCATCTCGTGGGTGTCGACGCCCACGATCTCGTCCTCGTCCGGCTTGTGCGGCAGCACGCCCTCGATGTAGCCACGCACCGCGTCGTCCAGGCCGACGTCGTAGCCGCGCTGCTCGGAGGCGTACCACCGGTGCTCGAGCACCTCGTGGTAGATCTCGGCCGGCTCCAGCTTGCCGCGCAGGTCACGCGGAACGGCGTGCATCACCGGCTCGAAGCACCGCGACAGCCACTCGTGCGCGAGCATCTCCTCGTCCCCGCCCTGGCGATCGGTCGCCGCCACATAGCCGTCCATGTCGTTCAGCAGGCGGCGGGCCTGGTTCTCCTCGGCGTCCAGCCCGGTCAGTCGCAGCAGCCGGCGCGAGTGGTGCCCGGCGTCCACCACCTTCGGTTCGATGACCACCGAGGTGCCGTCGATGTCGGTGCTCAGGGTGAGTTCGCCGATGTCGAAGCCGAGGTCGTTCAGGCGCCGGATCCGCGCCTCCACCCGCCAGCGCTCACCCTTCTCGAACGACTCCGGCGCGGTCAGCTCCGCCCAGAGCGAGTGATACCTGAGGATCAGCACGCCCATCAGGCCGACCGGGTCGAAGCCCTCGTCCAGGAAGCCGCCGGCCTGCAGATCCATACACTCGCCGGCGATGTTCATGCCGGCGAGCTCGACGTCGTACTCCCGCTGGCCGCGGGAGAGGTTCTCGTGCAGGTCGCCGGTCTCGGCGTCCACCAGGTAGGCGGCGAAGGCGCCGGCGTCACGGCGGAACAAGGTGTTGGACAGCGACACGTCTCCCCAGAAGAAACCGGCCAGGTGCAGGCGCACCAGCAGGACGGCGAGGGCGTCGACCAGGCGGGTGGCGGTGTCCTCGCGCAGGGCCTGGGAGAACAGGGCCCGGTAGGGCAGCGAGAACTGCAGGTGACGGGTGACCAGGGCCGATTCGAGCGGGGCGCCGTCCGGCGCGCTCCGGCCGCTGATCACACCGATCGGCTCGACCGCGGGCAGCCCCAGCTTGCGCAGGCTGCGCAGTAGCCCGTACTCGCGCTTCGCCAGGTCGGCGTGGATCTCCTTGATCGCCAGCACGGCACCGGACATGCGCACGAACCGCACTGTGTGTCGGGAGATACCTCGCGGCAGGGCGGCCAGCCGCTCCTCGGGCCAGTCCTCCAGCGGGACGTCCCAGGGAAGGTCGAACAGGGCAGGATCGGGAGCCGCCGCCGTGATCATCAGGCTGGCGCGGCCGCCGGGCGTCGTGGTTGCCATCGGTGCCCATTCTGCCGTGCGGCCTGGCGGGAACGTGACCGACTGGACCGCAGTGCCGCCGATCTCTAGCGTGTCCGGAGTGAATCCCGTCATCGACGCCCTGGAGCGGGCGGTCGCTGCGGCACCGGGGGATCTGGCTCTGAGGCTGCATCTGGCCGATCAGCTGGTTCAGGCCGGGCGCGGCGACGAGGCAGTGGTGCACTGTGCCACCGCCCTTGCGCAGGACCCCGGCAGCATTCAGGCGCGTGCGCTGATGGCCCGTGCTCTGGGCGGCGGCGTGCCCGAGGTGTCGCCGACTGCCCCACCCGAGCCGCCCGTGCGCCGGTGCGCGTGCCCGGGCGGCGCGCGGCCGCCGGTGAGTCGTCGACGCCGCCGGCGTTCGACTGGGACCACGCCGAGGCACAGGTGGGCGACCTCGCCCCGCCGATGTTCGTGGACGAGGGGAGTGCCCCCGATCCCACCGAGAGCGCCTGGGACGTCGAGCGTTCCACGATCACCCTGTCCGACGTGGGCGGGATGACCGAGGTCAAGGAACGGCTGGAGATGTCGTTCCTGGCGCCGCTGCGCAACCCCCAGCTGCGCAAGCTCTACAACAAGAGCCTGCGCGGCGGGATGCTGCTGTACGGCCCGCCCGGCTGCGGCAAGACCTACATCGCGCGGGCGATCGCCGGCGAGATGGGGGCCGCGTTCATCTCGGTCGGTCTGGCAGACATCCTGGACATGTGGATCGGCACCAGCGAGCGGAACATCCACGAGTTGTTCCAGCTGGCCCGGGGCAAGGCACCGGTGGTGCTGTTCCTGGACGAGATCGACGCGCTCGGCCAGAAGCGCAGCCAGACCCGCAACAGCGCGATGCGCAGCACGGTCAACCAGTTGCTCAGCGAGCTGGACGGTGTGGACTCGGCCAACGAAGGGGTGTTCGTGCTGGCGGCCACCAACCAGCCGTGGGACGTCGACCCGGCGCTGCGACGTCCAGGCCGCTTCGACCGCACCCTGCTGGTGCTGCCTCCCGATGCCTCGGCGCGCGAGGCGATCCTGCGCTCGGAGCTGGCCCGCCGCCCGGTCGAGGGCATCGACCTGTCGGCGCTGGCCCGCCGGACCGACGGCTACTCGGGGGCCGACCTGGCCCATCTGTGCGAGTCGGCGTCGGAGTTCGCGATGATGGACGGAATCCGCTCCGGCACCGTACGCATGATCCAGATGCGCGACCTGGAGCAGGCCATGACCCAGATCAGACCGTCGACCGGTCCGTGGTTCGACCTGGCCCGCAACGTGGTCACCTTCGCGGACACCGACGGCACCTACGCCGACCTGCGGGCCTATATGAAGAAGACCAAGCGGCTGTGACCGACGGCGCGGATCGCGTTGCACTGCAACGGATCGAGCTGTTGAACGACGCCGGTCGACACGAAGAGGCGGCGCGTGCCGCCGGGGTGCTGCTGGCGGCGGCACCCTCGGACGTCGAGGCTCTGGTCCAGCTCGGACGGGCGCAGGCGGGGCGCAAGGACTACGCGGCCATGCTCGAGGTGGCGAACGCACTGACCCGGGCCGATCCGGATGGCTTCTTCGCACACATCCTGGCCAGTGAGGCACTGTTCCACCTGAAGGACTACTCGCGGGCTCTGGTGGCCGCCCAGGAGGCGACCCGCCGGGCACCGGACAGTGCGGTGAGTCATCGTATGGTCGCCTGGGCGGCGAGCGAGCTGAAGGGCCAGCAGCGGCTGGCCTGGGATGCCGCCAACCATGCTGTCCGATTGGGCCCGCTGGACGCCGAGAACCACACCTGCGCCGGCACGCTGGCGATGGAGATGGGCGATCAGCCGCTGGCCGAGCGGGCGCTGGCGGAGGCGCTGAGGCTGGATCCGGGGGATGCCCTGGCCCGGCACAACCTCGCCGTGCTGCGCACCCGGCAGGGCCGCCTGGTGGACGCCACTCACGGTCTGCTGACCAGCGCCTCGATGGACCCCCAGCAGGAGCTGGTGCCGCACAACCTGGCCAGCGTGATCCTGGTCTGGCTGCAGCGCACCCACTGGGGGATGTGGGGCACCTACCTCGTGCTCCGCTCGGTTGCCGGGACCAGCGATCACTTCTCAGTGCCTTCGGCCGTCGCCCTGCTGCTGGGGTTGGGGCTGCTGGCCTGGTGGACCAGGCAGACCGTGCTGCGCCTCGGTGGCCACGTGCGGGCCACCATGTGGCGGGTGCTGCATCGCTCGGTGTTCACGGCGCTCTGGTTCTGGTCGCTGGTGGCGGCCGGGCTGGCGCTGGTGGTGGCCGGGCTCGGCCCGTCGGCGGGCCTGCGCATGCTGGCCACCCTGGTCTCGGCGGTGGCGTTGGTGGTGGGCTGCCTGTCGAGCTGGATCGGCGCTGTCAGGCATCGGCGCAGGGTGACCTGACGGAGCGTGGCCGCGCGTGGCGCAGGGTCGAGCACTGAGCCGTCCGGGTGACGCTGGGTCCGCAGGTTTCGCCGTCCGCCCCCGGGTTTGCAACACTGAGTGTCATGACGACTCGGGGAAATTCGTCGCGCAGGCGGTCGTATCCGGTGACGCTCACCCAGCTGCCGGTGGTCCGCTGCGCGCACTGCGGGCAGACCATGGCTCATCGCGGCGGTCAGGCCAGCGCCGTGCTGACCGCCCACTACGAACAGACCCACGCCGACGCCGTCGCCCGCTGAGCAGGTTGGAGGGCGGGCTATTGGGTGGCGCGCGCTGTGCGGTCGCGGAGTTCGATCACGAGGGACGGGGCGCCCTCCGCACGGCTCGGCAGGTCGCCGCGGCCCCAGAGCCAGAGCAGCAGCTCGGCCGGCTCGCCGCTGACTCGCGCCGCCGCGTCGTCCGCCGGTGACCTGGTCACGGCGACCTGCTCGGGGGTGAGGGTGATGGACCAGACCTGCCCGGCGCTGGAGAGCTCGATCGTGCTGCCGGAGGCCTGAGGCTGGGGTTCGTCGGACCAGTCGCCCGCGAGCATCAGGGTGAGTACCTCGTCGATCCCGTCGACAGCGAGCAGTGGATCGATCGGGTTCAGCGAGACCTGTTCTCCTGCAGCGCCTTCCAGGTCGAGACGATGGATGGACGTCTCGTGCGCCATGCGCCTGATCCAGAACCCGACGCTCTGGTCCTCGGGCCACCAGGTGTGCGTCGGGTCGGAGGGCTCATGGGCGTCGAACTGCTCGGTCAGCGCCGCGTAGGCGGCTACGAGGCGCTCAGGGGCCGGGAGATCGTGCAGATCTGCAGGGGGCCAGCCGCCGGGGGAGGTGGGTCCGGGCATCGTGCCGTCCCGGATCGCCGCCGCCTTGTGCAGATAGACCGTGGCCAGGTGGTAGGCGGCGTCGGCCCCGGTCCACCCGGGGCAGCGCGGCACCTCACGGTCGAGCCCGGACGGCGCGACCTGCACGGCCCGCCGCGCGTCGCCGTCCAGCAGCTCGCGGTACCGATCGAAGGTCAACCCCAGCGGATAGCGGCCCATCGCGTCACCCTACAAACCGGTGGCGGGGGTGGGGTTCAAACAGCTCATGCTCCGCAGGTGAACACGTTTAGGCCCCCAGAGTGGCCGAAACATGTACCCCCGCGGAGCATGAGCGGGTTTGGGGCGGGTGGAAGGGTCAGGCGCGCAGGCGCTCGCCGGTCTCCACGTCGAACAGGTGCACGTGCTCGGACGACGGCGAGAAGTGCACCGTGGCGCCCTTCTCCGGAGGCTGCCGTCCGTCGGTGCGGGCGATCACCTGCAGGTCGTCGGCGCCCACGGCGTGACCGTAGATGTAGGCGTCGGCGCCGAGCTCCTCGACCACGTCGACCTGGACCGCGAGGCCGTGCTCGGACAGCGTCAGGTCCTCCGGGCGCATACCCATCGTGACCGTGCTTCCGGTGGCCTTCGACAGCACGTCGCGCTCGACCGGGAAGACCGTGTCGCCGAGCTTGACCCCGCCGTCGGTGGTGGGCAGCTGAAGCAGGTTCATCGCGGGAGAGCCGATGAAGCCGGCCACGAAGACGTTGCCCGGGCGGTCGTACAGCTCACGCGGGGTGCCGACCTGCTGCAGCAGACCGTCCTTGAGCACGCAGATCCGGTCGCCCATGGTCATGGCCTCGGTCTGGTCGTGCGTCACGTAGACCGTGGTGACGCCGAGCTGACGCTGCAGCGAGGCGATCTGCGTGCGCGTCTGCACCCGCAGCTTGGCGTCGAGGTTCGACAGCGGCTCGTCCATCAGGAAGACCTGGGGCTTGCGGACGATCGCGCGACCCATCGCCACACGCTGACGCTGACCACCCGACAGCGCCTTCGGCTTGCGCTCCAGGTACGGGGTCAGGTCGAGGATGCGGGCGGCCTCCTCGACCCGGGTGCGGATCTGGTCCTTCGGTATGCCGGCGATCTTCAGAGCGAAGCCCATGTTGTCGGCCACCGACATGTGCGGGTAGAGCGCGTAGCTCTGGAACACCATCGCGATGTCGCGGTCCTTCGGCGGGACCTGTGTGACGTCGCGGTCGCCGATCAGGATCCGGCCGGAGTTGACGTCCTCCAGGCCGGCGAGCATGCGCAGGGCGGTGGACTTGCCGCAGCCGGAGGGGCCGACGACGACCAGGAACTCCTGGTCCTGGATCTCGAGGTCCAGGGCGTCGATCGAGGGTTTGGTAGCACCGGGGTAGACCCGGGTGGCCTTGTCGAACGTGACGGTAGCCATGACGAAAATGTCCCTTCACCGGCAGGAACGTGCCGGACGGTCCGAGTGAGAGGGTGCGGCGCCCGGTCACTGTGGCCGGACGTGGTGATGCAGTTGTCAAGCACTTCAGAGCGGGTGGGGCAATCGATACACATGCGCGGCGGAGACGCCTCGCGGCATCGTCACCGAGTGTTCATCCTCACAGCCGGGGTCCGTTCCTGCAAGGGTTTCCAGCCGGTCTCTTCGGGACAGCCCCAGCCCGGCCGCGGGCAGGACCACCGGGTCGTGCTCACCCCGGGTCACGTGCACCAGCAGCCGCTCGTCCGGGTGCTCGCGCAGGAAGGTGACGCTCTCCGCCCCGGCCTGCACCCAGCGCAGGCCCCCTCGGCGCAGCGCCACGTGGTCGCGGCGCAGCGAGAGCCAGAACCGGTAGGCCGCCAACGTCGCGCCGTCCCACCGCTCCCGATGCCGCCACGGCATCGGGGTGCGGCTGTGCTCGCCGGTCAGCCCGGTCAGGCCCAGCTCGTCGCCGGCGAAGATCTGGGGGACGCCGGGCAGCGTCGCCTGCAGCGCGAGTCCCACCAGGTGCCGGGCCCGGGCCTGCGGCGAGGCCCCGCCGACGACGCTCCGGAAGCGGGCCGTGTCGTGGCTGTCCAGCTGGTTGACCGATCGGGTCCAGGCCGACCAGGGGCTGGACGCCGCGAACGTGCGCATGGTCTCGACCAGCGCGGTTCCCGGCAGCGTGGGAACCTCCATCGGCATGCCCAGCCAGGTGATGCCGTGCCCCGGCTGGTTCAGCCAGGTCCACACCGGGCGGGTGAAGCCGGAGTAGTTCATGGTGCCCTGCCAGCCGCCGGCGGTCAGGTCCCCACTGGCGTCGTGCCCGTGCTCGGCGAGCAGCCAGGCCTGAGGGTTCTGCTCCGCGACGGTGGCGCGGATCGCCCGGGCCACGTCGTGGGCCAGATCGGCCGAACCGAGCCGGCCGGTCATGTTCGCCACATCGATCCGCCACCCGTCCAGGGCCACCGGCCCGCGCAGCCAGCGGGCGACGACCGACTCCGGCCCCTGGTAGAAGCGCCGCCGCAACTCGGCGTCCGCATGGTCGAGTTTGGGCAGGCTCGGCACGTCGAGCCAGGAGACATACCGCCGCGGGTGCTCCAGGAAGCGGTAGAACGACGCCTCCGCGGCCGCGGGATCCGCCTGGGCAGCCAGGAACCACTCGTGCGCGTCGCCGGTGTGGTTGGTGGTCAGGTCGCCCACCACGCGTAGGCCCCGGGCCCGGGCGGCGTCGGCCAGGTGGGCCAGGGCCTGGTCGCCGCCGAGCAGCGGATCCACCCGGTCGAAGCTGATCGCGTCGTACCGGTGGTTCGAGCGGCCCTCGAAGAACGGGGTCAGGTACAGCACGTTCGACCCCAGCGAGGTGATGTGGTCCAGATGCTGCTCGATCCCGGCCAGGTCGCCGCCGAACCACTGACTGCTCGCGAGCGGGCCGTGGTAGGCGACCTCGCCGTCCCACTCCATCGGGACGGCCCAGGCCGGGGCGCCTTCGGTGGTCACCGGGCCGGCGCCGTCCGAGCGGGCGAAGCGGTCCGGAAACACTTGGTAGACAACGGCATCCTCGACCCAGTCCGGCGCCGGCGCGGCGTCCGCGAGCAGCCGGAAGTCGTGGGCGTCGGTGACGTCCCAGTCATGCCGGCCGCTGCCGTTGAGCCAGGAGTAGGAGCCGTCCGCACCGTCGAGCAGGAACCGGTACTGCGCGACCGGATTCAGCACCGGCAGGTCGGCCGCCCACCAGGCGGCGTGGGCGTCCTCGCCGTCCGGGTGGGCGGTGAGCACCAGTGGCTCGCCGTCGCGCAGCACCCGCAGCACCACCTGGCGCGCCCGGTGCGCGTGCGGAACCCGCACCCGCACCGGCACCTCGTCGCCGAGGCTGGGGCGGGAGGAGGCGCAGTACAGGGGCGACGGGTCGTGGTGGGGTTCGTCGAGCCAGGTGCGCATGAGGTCCTTCCGTGCCCGGGCCGGTGCCGGCGGCCGGGCGAGTACCGTGTCAATCATGAAAGCCCGGTTGGCGGACATCGCCGCCCACGCCGGGGTGAGCGAGGCGACGGTCAGCCGGGTGCTCAACGGTAAACCGGGGGTGGCCGAGGCAACCCGGCAGGTCGTTCTGACCTCGCTCGACGTGCTCGGGTACCGCCGGCCGGCCCAGCTCGCCCAGCACTCCAGCGGTCTGGTCGGGCTGCTCATCCCGGAACTGGACAACCCGATCTTCCCGGCCTTCGCCCAGCAGATCGAATCTGCGTTGGCCCGCAGCGGGTATGCCACTGTGCTGTGCACGCAGACGCCGGACGGCGTGAGCGAGGACACCTACCTGCAGATACTGCTCGAGCGCGGGGTCAGCGGGGTGGTCTTCGTCAGTGGCGGCCACGCCGACACGACGGTGGACGTCGCGCGGTACACCGCACTGCGCGACCTCGGCCTGCCGATGGTCTTCGTCAACGGCTGGGCCGACGGCGTCGATGCGCACTTCATCAGCAACGACGACGTCGCCTCGATGGACCTCGCGGTGAATCACCTGGCCTCCCTGGGGCACAGCCGGATCGGGCTGGCGGTCGGGCCGCGGCGTTACGTGCCCGCGCTCCGCAAGATCAGCGGATTCAGCGAGTCGATGCGGCGGCATCTGGGGGTGTCCGACCCGGAGCGCTGGATCGAGTGCTCGGTGTTCAGCGTCGAGGGCGGGGCGGCCGCCGCCGAGCGGCTGCTCGACCGCGGCGCCAGCGCGCTGATCTGTGGCTCGGACCTGATGGCGCTCGGCGCCATCAGAGCGGTGCGGGTGCGCGGTCTCGACGTGCCGCAGGATGTGTCGGTGGTCGGTTACGACGACTCGCTGCTGGTCTCCTTCGCGGACCCGCCGCTGACCACGGTGCGTCAGGCGGTGCCGGCGATGAGTGCCGCCGCGGTCAGAGCTCTGCTGGACGAGATCGCCGGCCGGCCGGCGCCGCGGGACGAGTACGTGTTCCGCCCCGAGCTCGTGGTCCGGGGCTCCACCGGGGCCGCACCCCACCCCGGCTGAGCGCCGGCGAGTCCGTGAGTCCCCGTGAGTTCGGGGGCACGACGGGGCGGGGTCACAGGGCCCGGCGGCGCGCCGTCCGCCGGCTCAACCTGGTCGCCACCACGACGACCAGGACGGCGAGCACGCCGGCCAGGCCGAGCGGCTGCCCGGCGAGGGCTGCCAGCGCGGCCTCCCAGGCCGCCCAGCCGATCGTGGAGTAGATCAGGGCCCAGCCCAGCGCCCCGGGCACCTGGGCCACCGAGAATCGCAGCCATGGCACCCGCAGCACGCCGGCGGCGGCCAGCACGAGGGTCTGGAAGCCGACCGTCAGGTAGCTGATCGGCACGGCGATCACCCCCCAGCGCTGCAACGATCGTGCCCCGCGACCGACCCCCTCGCCGTCGAGCCAGCGTCCGAAGGCGGCCCAGCGGGTGGACGGCGCGTGCTGCTCGGAGCGTTCCAGTGCCTTGGTGCTGACCACCCGGGCCAGCCAGTACGTGCCCTGGCCGCGGGCGGTGGCGACCACGTAGAGGATGGCGAACACCAGCCCGATCGGGCGGTCGCGCAGGAACTCGGGCAGCGAGATCTCCTCGGTGGAGCCCGGCCGGGGCGGGGCGGTCAGCGGTGCAGGTGCGCAGGGCCCACGGGAGCTGGGGCCTGCACCGAACGATACGGCGCGGCCCGCGCTGCGGATGCCTCGGCGCGTGCCGCGGGGCACACTCGTGCGAAGAGGGGGTTCCTCGGCGGGGGCGAGGCCGATACCGTCGAAGCCCGGAGGCAGTGCGGTCCGGGCCCGGCAGACCTGGAGGTGCGACATGCGGATCACCGATGTTCTGCGGGGGAAAGGCGACCTTGTCGTCACGATCGCCCCGGACCAACCCATCACCGCCCTGCTCGCCGCCCTGGCCGAGCACCGGGTGGGCGCCCTGGTCGTCTCGCCCGACGGCACCGAGGTGGTGGGCATCGTCAGCGAGCGCGACGTCGTGCGGGGCCTGCAGGCGAAGGGCGCCGCCCTGCTCGACCAGACCGTTAAGTCGATCATGACTGCCGAGGTGCACACGTGTGCCCCTGACACCACCGTGGCTGACCTGATGCTGCTGATGACCGAGCGCCGGATCCGGCATGTGCCGGTGATCGTCGACGGACGGATGACCGGCATCGTGAGCATCGGTGACGTGGTCAAGCACCGGATCGGCGACCTGCAGAGCGAGCGCGATCATCTGACCGCCTACATCACGGGCTGACAACGACGAGCGATCTCGGGAGTCGTCGGCCGCCCTTGCACGTTGTGGGGGCGTGAGTGTGAGCGTCGCGGATCTGGCCCGGGATCCGTCTTTCGTGGGGCCGTACCGTGTGATCGGCACGCTCGGCGAGGGCGGTATGGGCGTGGTTCACCTCGCCCTGGACCCGGTGGGCCGGGCCGTGGCGGTCAAGGTGCTGCGCCCGCAGGTGGCCGGTGATGCGATCGGACGCCGCCGGCTCGGCCGCGAGGTCGACTCCCTGCGCCGGGTGCGGCATCCGAACGTGGCCGAGGTGCTCGACGCCGACCTGGAGGGGCCGTCCCCCTATGTCGTGACCGTGTTCGTGCCCGCCCGCACGCTGGAGCACCAGGTGCGCGAGCACGGAGCCCTGCCGGTGCCCTATGTCGCCCACCTGGGGCGGGTGATGATCGGGGCGCTGCGGGCGATCCACGCGGCGGGCGTGGTGCACCGTGACGTGAAGCCGGCCAACGTGCTGCTGCTGGACGACGCGCCGATCCTGATCGACTTCGGCATCGCCCACGTCGTGGACGAGTCCCGGATCACTGTGGCCGGGCTGGTGATGGGCACCCCGGGCTACCTTCCACCGGAACTGATCGAGGGGCAGCCGATCACCCCGGCCACCGACTGGTGGGCCTGGGGAGCCACGCTCGCCTACGCGGCCACCGGCCGGGCCCCCTTCGGGTCCGGCCCGGCCACGGTGGTGCTCGACCGGGTGCGCCGGGGCGAGGCCGACCTGGACGGGGTGGATCCCGGGATCGCCCGGGTGCTGGCGATGGCGCTGAACGTGAACCCGGTCTGGCGCGGTACCGGGGAGATGCTGCTGGCCGGTCTCTCCACGATCGAGCCCTGGCGCCCGGGCCGGCGGCCGTTCGCCCCGGCGCTGACCCCGGACGAGGTGCGCACCATCCCCCTGGCCGCGGCCCCGCCGCCCCCGCCCCCGCCGCTCCCGCCGCCTCCGCCCCCGCTGCGGGCGACCACCCCGATGCCGGTCGGCCTCGTGCCGACGGACGTCGTCTCGGCGCCGGTGGTGGTCCAGCAGCCGCAGCCCTCCCGGCGGCTGCCCGGACGGCGTCCCCGCCGGCGTCGCGTCGACGTGCCGCCGCCGGCGTCGTCGCCGACCGACCCGCAGGCAGCCCCGGCCGGGCCGGTGCCGCCGCGGGCGGTGGGGGCCACACTCGCCCTCGCTCTGGCCACCCTGGCAACGCTGGCCGCCGTGGCGCCGGGCCTGGCCATCCTGGTGTCCCTGGCCTGGGCCGTGCTGGGGCGGGTGGCCGACCGCACGATCACGGGCACGATGCGGCGCCGCTACAGCTACGGCCCGCGCTCGGGCGATGTGGGCGTGGCGCTGGCGGCGCTGCCATGGCGCACGCTGGCCGCCGTCCCGGGCGCCGCGCTGGGGTCGCTGCTGCCGGCGGCGCTCGCGGTGAGCGCGGCGTTCCTGGCCGGGGCCATGGTCTCTCCGGCGTCACCGCAGCCCGGCTCCGGGCCGGCGCTGATGGTGGCCACCGTCGTCGCCTGGTTCGCCGCCTGGTGGGGCCCCGGAGGCGGAGGACTGCGGCGGGGCACCCGGGGCGTGGTGACAGGGCTCTCCCGCCGTCACCGGTGGCACGTCGGGGTGGTGGTGTTCCTTGCCTTCCTGCTGGTGGCGGCGGTTCTGGTGATCGGCGGGGGAGCAGGGCCGGATTGGGGCGCCCTGGGGACCGGCGACCTCGTGCCGGGCCTGCCCCAGCTGCCGTCGTGGCCCGAACTGCCCTCGCTGCCGGCGATCCCGACGCTCAGCTGAGCCGGGCTGCCAGCGGCTCCGGCCGGCCGAACAGGTAGCCCTGGGCGTGCGGGCAGCCGATGCCGGCCAGCATCTGCGCCTGCTGCTCGGTCTCCACTCCCTCGGCGACCAGGTCGACGCCCAGGCCGTGGGCGAGGCCGGTCAGCGCCTCCACGATCCGCTCGCAGTGGGCGTCACGGCCCAGGCCCTGGGTGAAGCTACGGTCGATCTTGATGCCGGAGACCGGCAGGTCGCGCAGGTGCGACAGCGCCGAGAATCCGGTGCCGAAGTCGTCCACCACGAGCCGCACGCCCATCGCGTCGAGCCGCTCCAACTGAGCCCGCCCGTCGGGAGCGGCACCGAGCATCACCGACTCGGTGAGCTCGATCACCAGTTGGGACGGCGCGAGCCGGTTGGCCCTCAGCGCCGCCTCGACGTCGTCCGCCAGCCCGGTGCCGCGCACCTGTGAGGGCGAGACGTTGATCGCCACGTAGCCGAGCTCCGGGGTGGCCGCCGCGATCCTGGCCGCCTCACCGATCACCCAGCGGCCGAGCTCCTGGATCAGGCCGGTCTCCTCGGCCACCGGCAGGAACCGCACCGGGGGGAGCAGACCGAGCGCGGGGTGCTGCCAGCGCACCAGCGCCTCGCGGCCCACGACGGTGCCGTCGGTCAGGTCGACGATGGGCTGCACGTGCAGGCGCAGCTGACCCTCGGCGAGCCCGGTGCGCAGTTGGCTCTCCAGGTCGAGCCGGTCCAGGGTGCGCCGGCGCAGCGCGTCGTCCATCAGGTGCCAGCTTCCGCGGCCCGCCTCCTTGGCGCGGTGCAGGGCGGTCCCGGCGTCGCGCAGGAGCCGCAGAGGGTCCTCGTCGGCCGGCCCGGACAGGGCGATCCCGACACTGGCCGTGGGCATGACCACCCGGCCGTCGACCTCGACCGGCGCGCGGACGGCGGCCAGCAGGCTCAGCGCCAGCTCGATCGCCTCCGGCTCGCCCGAGACCTCGTCCCGGATCACCACGAACTCGTCGCCGGCCAGGCGGGCCGCAGTGTCGCGCGGCCCGATCACCTGCTGGAGCCGGTTGGCGATCTCGATCAGCACGGCGTCGCCGAAGCCGGGGCCGACGCTGTCGTTGACCACCCGGAAGTCGTCCAGGTCGCAGGTCAGCACCGCGGACGACGCGCCGCTGCGGCGTCCGCGGGCCATGGCCTGGCCGATCCGCTCCACGCACATCGCCCGGTTGGCCAGCCCGGTCAGCGGGTCGTGCATCGCCTGATGGGTGAGCATCTCCACCGCGAGCCGGGTCTCGGTGATGTCCTGGGCCTGCATCACCAGGTGCAGCACGCTGCCCTCGTCGTCACAGACCGGGGTCATGCTGGCCCGCACCCAGACGCTGTCGCCGCCCGGGCGGATGAACCGCTTCTCCAGCTCGTAGGAGCCGATCGCCCGGGCCAGCAGCCGCGCGTAGAGCGGTGCCTCCCGACCGGCGTCGTCCGGGTGGGTCACCTCGGCCAGGCTCACCTCGACCAGATCCGGGCCGCTGCGCCCGAGCAGGCGGCCCAGAGCCCGGTTGGCCTGAAGCACGCGGCCCTGTGGCGTGAGCAGCGCCGAGCCGACCGGGGAGTTGTCCACCGTGGCGCGCAGCCGACGCTCGGCCATCGCCAAAGAGCGGCGCAGGGTGGCTGCGTCGCCGTCCGGGTGCGTGCCCCGGCCCGCCGTGCGGCCCGGCTGGCGCTCCACGGCAAGATCGCGCAGCGTGGTCACCACACCGCCCGAGCCCTCGGTCGGCGCGGCAGCCGAGGAGCCGTCGGAGAGCTCGATCGTGGTCAGGGTGGGCAGCGGCACCGCAGTGGCCACCAGCCGGCGGGCGCTGCCGTCGGGGCGCGGGGTGCTCAGCGTGAAGCTGCGCGGGCCGCCCTGGTCGCGCCCGACGGGGGTCACCGCGTTGGACAGCACGGTGGCCGGCAGGCCGGTCAGCATGCTCCGGGCCGCGGCGTTCGAGGTCACCAGGGCGCCGTCGCCGTCGTGGACGACGACACCGACCGTGACTGCGTCCAGCACGTCGTCCAGGGTCACCGCCGCAGGCTGCTGCGGCTGGCCGGCGGTCACGTTTTCGCCGGTCAGAGCGGTGTGACCAGGCCGGACCAGCGGTTCGGCCACCAATCGGCCAGCACGGCGCGCGCTCACATGGGACTCCCAACTCGATTACTCGCAGTTTAGGAAGAATCACGTTGCGCCGACGTCAGGTCGTGGTCGTCAGAACGGCTGAAAGGCGGACGACGTTCAGCCGAGGCGTGCCGTCCGTCGTGCAGCAGAGCGGTCGTGACGGCTGTGACACCGGTGGCGAGTGGGACGGGAGTACATCGGTGAGCTGTCATTCCTGACCGGTACGATCGACGTCCTGCCCGTGTAGCTCAGTGGCCAGAGCAACCGCCTTGTAAGCGGTAGGTCGTCGGTTCGACTCCGACCACGGGCTCGCCGAACATCACTCTGAGTAGTGATCACCGGGATCGGTCAGGGCGGGCCAGGCCAGGCTCAGGCCAGGCCGAGTTCGTAGGCCTCTTCCCACAGCTCGTCGCGGATCCGCGGGTGGGCTGCCTGCTCGATCAGGTTGCGGGCCTGGCTCTTCTCGTCCTGCCCCCGGATCTCGGCCACCCCGTTCTCGGTGACCACCGCCGTGGGCTGGAACGACGTCACCGGCTCGTCGATGAGCGGGATGATCGTCGACACGTTGGCCTTCGGGTGCCACGACCGCAGCGCCATGAACGCCTGACCGCCGTCGGAGTGCAGCGCACCGACGATGAAGTCGGTCTGGCCGCCGAAGCCGGAGTAGATCCGGGCATTGATCCGCGAGGCGTTGGCCTGAGCGAAGAGGTCGACCTGCAGGGCGGTGTTGACCGAGACCATGTTGGGGTGGCGGGCGATGTTCGCCGGCTCGTTGGTCACCTCGGTGCGCAGCATCTGCAATCGCGGGTTGCGGTGAACCCAGGAGTACAGGTCCTGCGAGCCGAACAGGAACGACGCGGTCAGCGGGGTGGCCGGGTCCATACATCCGGCACGCTCCAGGGCCAGGACGCCGTCGCTGAACATCTCGGTCCACACCCGCAGGTTGCGGTGCCGGGTCAGCTGGCCGACCACCGCGTCGGGGACGGCGCCGATGCCCAGTTGGAGGGTCGAGCCCGAGCGCACCCGTTGGGTGATCAGCTGGCCGATGGCCTGACTGGTCTCGTCCAGCCCGCCCAGGCTGCGTTCGGCCAGCATCTCCTCGGCCTCGAAGCCGTAGTCGATGTCCTCGACGTGGATCTCGGCATTGCCGAACGTGTAGGGCATCCGCGGGTTCATCTGGGCGATGACGGTGCCGCCCCGGGCGCGGGTGGCCTCGATCGCCGCCGGCAGGATGTTCACCTCGAGCCCGAGGGAGACCCGTCCGTTCTGGGGCGTCGAGGTGTGCACGACCACCACGTCGGGGGCGAGGGTGGAGAAGAACAGGCGAGGCACCAGGGAGAGCCGGGCCGGGATGTAGCGCAGGCCCGGCTTGCGGCGCATGCCGTCGCCGACGAAGGCGGTCTCCAGGGTGACGCCGTCCCGATCGGGCAGGCCCGGCTGTCCGTTGATCGCGAAGAGGGTGAATGACTCCAGGGCCTGGTCGGTGAGCCGGACCGCGGTCCAGGGGGTGGCCAGATTGCCGGAGAAGACGATGCGGGGGGCGATGGGGGCCGTGCGAGCGGCGGCGTCACGCAGGATGCCGGCCAACCCGTCCGGGTCGACGGTCTTCACGGTGACCACCCTGCCAGGTGCGCGACCCGCGTCGTGCACCGCCCGCCCGCCCGGAACGTGGCGAGGGTCTCAGCTGCGCGGATGCAGCGCCCGCCACTCGGGGGCCAGCAGGCCGAAGATCAGCTCGTCGACCCGCTCACCCAGGTGCCAGGCGTTGGACCGCAGCCGCCCCTCCTCGGTGAAGCCGGCCGACCGGGCCGCCCGTTGCATCGGTTCGTTGACGGCGAGCGTCTCCAGTTGCACCCGTTCCAGGTTGCGCAGCTCGAACGCGAAGCGGCAGATGACGTCCAGGCAGTCCCTGCCGATCCCGAGCCCTCGGGCCTGCGGGGCGAGGGTGATGCCGATGTGCGCCGTCCGCTGGTGCTCGTTGATCTTCCAGAGGGAGACGTCCCCGATGCAGGCGCCGTCCGGGTCGTCGTGCCGCTGGACGGCGAAACCGGCGTACTGCGAAGGGGTCTCGCCGCTCTTCTCGCTCTGCAGCCGGTCGTACTCGGCGTGCAGCCAGCTCAGGGCGCGTGGGGTCCAGGCGGAGTCGTCGGTCAGCGACCCCAGCTCGGGATCGGCGGCGAGGGGGTAGAGCGCAGTGACGTCCTCGCGGGCCCAGGCGCGCAGCCTGACCAGCCGACCGGTGAGCATGCCGCGCAGCCAACCACCGTCCCGACCGTGAGCGCAACGCAGATTCCCGGCCCGGCTGCGGGCTTCGTCCAGGTCTGTACTGGTCCGCATGGGTGAGTTGCAGCCCATCACCCCTTGCGTGCCTTACCGTGTCCTGGACAGGCGTCGCCGACGCTGGGGGTGTGTGCGTTGTGAGTCGGGGTCAGGTGTTCGCGCAGGCGAGAGGCCCACGCGGATGACATTGCCCCGGCCCCGTGACAGTGAGCACTCAGTCGACGACATGGAGTGGGTACTCGCCGACGCCTGGGTGCTCGCGGCCGCCCGGTTGAGCGGTTCCATGGAGCAGCGGGCCGGCCTGTTCGACCTGGTGGTGGCCTGCGACGCGGTGAATCATCTGATCGTCTCGCGCCAGGAGCTGGAGCACGCGATGTCGCTGCTCGTCGGCGCCGATCTGATGGTCGCCGACGCCGAGGGCATCGCCGTCACACCCGCCGGACGGGCCCTGGTCGCCCGGGCCGGGCGGGCAGTGCTCAACACCGTGCCCGCGGATGCCGCGCGCAAGACCCGGGACGTGCGGATCCAGGAGCTGTTCCGGCTGCTGGCGGACCTGCCGTTGACTCCGATCCCGTTCGAGCTCGATCCGCGCACCTATGAGGCGGCCTGCCTGGAGTACCGGCACACCCGCTGGACCGAGTTCCGCAAGTCCGAGCGCCGGTTCTGACCTCGCCCCACCTGGCGCCCGCCACCCCGCATCCCCCTCCTCCTTCATGATCGTCGTTGGTCATGGGTCCGACCCCAGTAGGTGGGGGGCAGAGCCATGAGCGACGGAGATCATGGTGGTCGAGGCGGGGGTCAGGGCAGCTGCCAGTCGATCGGTGCGGCGCCCAGGTCGGTGAGCAGCGCGTTGGCGCGGCTGAACGGGCGTGATCCGAAGAAGCCCCGGTCGGCGGACATCGGGCTGGGGTGCGCGCTCTCGATCCGGGCCGTCGGGCCGAGCATCGGCCGCAGGGTCTGCGCGTCGCGGCCCCACAGGATGGCCACCAGTGGTGTGCCCCGGGCGACCAGCGCGGCGATGGCCGCGTCGGTGACCTCCTCCCAGCCCTTGCCGCGGTGCGAGCCGGACGCCCCCGGGGCCACGGTCAGCACCCGGTTGAGCAGCAGCACCCCACGTTCGGTCCAGGGGGTCAGATCGCCGCTGGTGGGCGGCGGCACCCCGAGGTCGTTCACCAGCTCGCGGAAGATGTTCTGCAGGCTCCGCGGGAGGTGGACGCCGGGCGCCACCGAGAAGGACAGGCCCACCGGGTGGCCGGGGGTCGGGTAGGGGTCCTGGCCCACGATCAGCACCCGCACGCCGTCCATCGGCTGGGTGAAGGCCCGCAGCACGTGATCGCCGGCCGGCAGGTAGCTGCGGCCGGCCTCGAGCTCCCCGCGCAGGAAGTCTCCGAGGGCCGCGATCCGTCCGGCCACGGGCGCGAGCGCCTCGGCCCAGCCGGGGTCGATCAATTCGGCCAGCGGACGGCGTGTCACGGCGCCCGACTCTAGTGGCGTCGTCCGGTGCGGGGAGTACCGAAGTGCGGACGCGGGACGTGGCTGTCGGTGGACGGCTCTAGACTCCCGGTGTGCAGTGGCAGGCGGATAGACGCGTTCAGCCGGTTCGCCGGCCGCCCAGGCAGGGCGGGGCGGTGGGAATGACACTGGTGTCGTTTCCCCCGTACAGTGACGCCGTCTCGGCCCTGGAGGACATGGATGGAAGCCGTACAGCTGGTGGAACCGCAGCTCGAGAGTCTGACCGCGCGCGACTGCGAGATCCTCGCGTTCGAACGGCAGTGGTGGAAGTACGCCGGTGCCAAGGAGCAGGCCGTCCGCGAGCTGTTCGACATGTCGTCGACGCGGTACTACCAGGTGTTGAACTCCTTGATCGATCGGCCGGCGGCGCTCGCCCACGATCCGATGCTGGTCAAGCGGCTGCGCCGGATGCGCCAGACCCGTCAGCGGGCCCGTTCGGCCCGTCGGCTCGGCCTGGGCTGAGACCGGCTCGCACGACGCCCGCGCGTGGTCGCACGCGGGCGCGGTGGGTCCGAGAGGTGAGGTCATGACGATGACCCGTAGCGGGCAGGACGAACGGTTCGAGGTCTCCGAGGTGAGCCGGCGCGGAGCGCACCGGTCCCGCCCGAACCCGTTGACCGGCGTTCTGCCGCTGGTCGCGCTGGCGGCGGTGGTGCTCGCGGTGGTCGGCCTCGCCTACTTCCTGTTCGGTCGCGGTTCGTCCGTGACCACCGCCGGCGGCACGTCGGGGTCCGCGTCGTCCGCAGCGTCGAGCGCCGCCTCACCGGCCGCCTCGGCACCGGCCGCCAGCGCCAGCCCTGAGCCCTCGGCCGGTACCGAGAGCCCCGCCGCGATCGACAAGACGGTTGTCCTGAACTTCTACAACGGCACCTCCCCGCAGATCCCCGGCCAGAGCCGCAAGGCCGCGAGCAAGCTCGCCGCCGACGGCTGGAAGATCGGCACCGTGCTGCCGTGGGACGGCGCCCCCGTCACCCGCACCACGGTCTACTACGGCGAGGCGGCCCAGCTGCCCACCGCGCGGGCCGTGGTCAAGGCGCTGGGCGGCGGCACGGTCAAGCTGAACACGATCAAGACCGCGCAGGGCATGGCCGTGGTGATCGGCAACGACTACACGCCCTGATCGGGCGCTTCCCGGGCCGGCTGCCCGGGAGCGGTGCCTTCCTGGGTGGGGGCGCGCACGTAGCCGCCGTCGACCAGTCCGGCACGCACCTCGAAAGCGTTGCGCAGCGCGAAGTTCCCGGTGTGCCACCACGACCAGGCTGCGGCGATCAGGTAGGCCGGGAGGAAGCCGAACAGGCCCAGCCACAGGGCGTACTGGCTGGCGTGGCGCGCCTCGTGCGCGAGCAGGCCGGGCCGGGCGGCCGCCGTCCGCGCGGACATCCTGAGCAGCACGACGTTGCCGATGGTCACGGCCGGGGCGCCGGAGCCGGGGAAACGGGGTCGGTAGTTCTCGGCCAGGATCAGCCCGGCGGGGCCACGGCTGAGACGCGCGCCGCCCAGGACCGCCACCAGGGCTCCGAGGGGGGTGGACAGGTTGAGCAGGTTGACGAGTTGCCGCCAGCGCACCGCCCCGCCCGTCGCCCCGCTCATCCGGGTCAGGATACGCGCCCGGCTGCGATCGGTCCTGTTCGCCGGAACCGGCGCTGCCAGCCTGGCCGGGTCGTTCCTGATGGCACGCAGCGATGTCGAGGTGCGTGCTCGACCGCGGCGTTTCGGGGGTGTCGGCCGGAGGTGCTCGCCGCTACAGTGACGCCGATCGCACGGCCGTACACCGGAGCAACAGGAGCAGGCATGGCTGAGGGCACCGTCAAGTGGTTCAACGCCGAGAAGGGTTTCGGCTTCATCACCGTCGACGGAGGCGGGGCAGACGTCTTCGTGCACTACTCGGCGATCCAGGCCGACGGCTACAAGTCCCTGGATGAGGGTCAGCGGGTCAGCTTCGAGATCGGCCAGGGCCAGAAGGGTCCGCAGGCCGAGTCGGTCCGACCGGTCTGAGACGTCGCTTCCACCGCATCGCTGGTCAACGAACGGGTCGGCGCGGGTCGGTCCGCCTCCGCGTGGGGGCGGACCGGCCCGCGCCGTCGCCGTTAGGCTGGCGCCTGTGAGCACAGCGCGCAGGATGCGCACCCGATTCGCCCTGCGCGCCGGTCGCGCGGCCGGAGGCCTGTCCCGTCGGCTGGGCCGTGGGTCCGGGGTGGTCGTGCGCGGGCGGGTGGCGCTGGCGCTCGACCCTCAGGCGATCGCTCATCTCGCCCAGGGGCGGCGCAGCGTCGTCGTGACGGGCACCAACGGCAAGTCCACCACCACCCGACTGGTCACCGCGGCGCTGGGCGGGCCCGTGGCCTCGAACTCCACCGGTGCCAACATGGGCCCCGGGATCCTGACGGCGCTCGACGATTCGGCCAGCGCTCTTGCCGTGCTCGAGGCCGACGAGTTGCACGTGCCGTCGGTCATGCGCCAGACGCTGCCCGAGGTGGTCATCGCCCTCAACCTGACCCGCGACCAGCTCGACCGTACGCACGAGGTCAGCCGCACCGCTCAGGTCTGGGGCAGGGCCTTCGGCGCACAGCCCGGTGTCGTGGTCGTGGCCAACGCCGCCGACCCGCACGTGGTGGACGCCGCGCTCGAGGGGAAGCCGATCTGGGTGGACCCGGGACTGCGCTGGACCGAGGACGCGAGCGTCTGCCCACGCTGCGGCAAGGTGCTGACCTGGACCGACGAGGGCCCGGCGAGCCGCTGGAGCAGCGGTTGTGGCTTCGTCATGCCGGTCGCCGACTACGCGCTGATCCCGGGCGGGGTGCGGCTGCCGGACGGGCGCGAGATCCCGCTGGAGCTTCGGCTTCCCGGGGAGGTGAACCGGGGCAACGCCGTGTTCGCGCTGGCGGCGGCCGCCGTGCTGGGCGTGCCTGAGGCGGACGCCGCGCAGCGGGTGGCCGAGGTGGACGTGGTCGACGGCCGGTACTCCACGCTGGATCTGGGCGGGCGCACGGCGCCGCTCTTCCTGGCCAAGAACCCCGCCGGATGGGCCGCTGCGCTGACCATGATCGAACCGGAGGCCGTACTGGCGGTCGGGATCAACGCCCGGATCGCCGACGGAACCGACACCTCATGGCTCTGGGATGTTCCGTTCGAGCGCCTGGCCGGGCGGGTGGTCGGCGCCACCGGCGACCGGCGGCACGACCTGGCCGTGCGGCTGCACTACGCCGGGGCGACGCCGGTGGTGGACGACGACCTGGTGCGGCTGGCCGGCCTTCTGCCGCCCGGTCCGCTGGCGGTGGCGGCGAACTACACGGCGTTCCGGGAGATGCGCCGGTTCGCGGCCGGGGAGGTCGCGTGAGCAGCCCGCAGGCCTCCGCCGTCCGGATCGTGCACGTCTACCCGAACCTGCTCGGCACCTACGGCGACGCGGGCAATGCGATCGTGCTGCGGCAGCGGGTGCTGGCCCGGGGGATCCCCGCCGAGCTGATCACGGTCGAGCCGGGCGAGGCGCTGCCCCGCGAGGGTGACGTGTACCTGCTCGGCGGCGGTGAGGATGCCAAGCAGACCGCGGCCGCCGAGGCGTTGCGAGCGGACGGCGCGTTGGTCGCCGCAGCGGGCCGCGGCGCCGCTGTGCTCGGCATCTGCGCCGGGTACCAGCTGCTCGGCACGAGCTTCCTCGGCGTCGGTGGGGTACCTACTGCCGGGCTCGGGCTGCTCGATGTGACCACCGGCCGGTTGGACCGACGGGCCGTCGGCAACGTGCTGGCCCGCCCGGCTCCCGGCGTTGACCTGCCGGACCTGATCGGGTTCGAGAACCACGGTGGCGCAACGACTCTCGGCCCTGCGGCGAGCGCGCTGGGGTTGGTCGAGATCGGCGTCGGCAATGGGGAGCCGGATCGGCGGAGCGAGGGGGCGGTGCAGGGCGCGGTGGTCGGCACCTACCTGCACGGCCCGGCGCTGGCGCTCAACCCGGCGCTGGCCGACCTGCTGCTGGCCGCGGTCGCCGGGCCCCTGGCGCCGATCGACGACGCGCTGGTGGAGGATCTGCGCCGACACCGGATGCAGCATGTGCTGCCCGCCACCGAGCGCGCCGCCCGCCGACGGTCGCTGGCCTCCCGACTGCGCCGCCGCGACGTCTCCCCCTCGGGGGCGGCCGCCACCCTCAGCCCTCAGCGCTGACCCCAACCTGCTCAAGCTCCGCAGGGGTACACGTTTGCTCGTCGGACAACGCTGTCAGATGTACCCCTGCGGAGCATCAGCGGGTTGGGGCGCGGTCTTGTCGGCATAGGTGGTGACGGCGCGGGCAGCCAGCGGGATGTGGACGCCGGTGTCGCCGAGGACGAGGCGGGTGGCCTCGGCACCGGCCTCGGCCACCGCGGCGATCACCGCCTCGGCCTGGCCGGACGCCGCCTCGACCATCACCTCGTCGTGCTGGAAGAACACGATCTGGGGCGGCCAACCGGCCACCGGCTCCAGCCGTGCCAGCCGGGTGCGCAGCCCTGCGATGAGTACCGATGCCCAGTCGGCGGCCGAGGCCTGCACCACGAAGTTGCGGGTGAACCGGCCCCGGGCCCGCGACTGCGCACCGGCAGCGGCGTCACCCACGCCGTCCAGCCAGCCAGGCCCGGCCGGGGGGCAGACGCGGCCCAGTACCGAGTGCACGCTGGCACCGTCCTCGCCGGCCCGGGCCGCCTGCTCCAGCAGGGCCAGCGCCTGGCCGAACCGGCGTCGCAGGGCCGCCAGCGCCGGGGAACCGGTGCCGCCCCCGTACATCGCCGACAGCAGCGCCACCTTCGCCTCGGCCCGGGCCTCGGGCCGGCCCAGCGCCTGCGCCGCGAGCTCGGCATAGAGGTCCCCGGCCCGCGTCGCCGCGATCATGCCGGGGTCACGGGAGAGCGCGGCCAGGACCCGCGGCTCCAACTGGCCCGCGTCGGCCACCACCAGCACCCGGCCGTCCGGGGCCCGGACGGCGTCGCGCACCGCCTTGGGGATCTGCAGCGCCCCGCCGCCCCGGGTCGCCCAGCGGCCTGAGACCACCCCGCCCGGCACGTACTCGGGGTGGAATCGTCCTTCGTGCACCCAGGCCTCACGCCAGGCCCAGCCGTTCGCCGTCCAGAGCCGCGCGAGTTCCTTGTAGCGGCGCACCAGCGGCACCGCCGGGTGGTCGTGCCGGGCCAGGGCGTGGCGCCGGGTGGAGGTGACTGCCAGTCCGGCCCGGCGCAGCGAGCGCAACAGGTCGGCGGGGGAGTCGGGGTTGAGCCGGGGGTCCTCCAGGCAGGCGGCCAGTTCCTCGGCCAGGGCCGCCAGCACGGCGGGGCGTCCGCCGCCGGAGCCGGGTCGCGGCCCGAGCAGGGCGGTCAGGATCGCATCGTGCACGGTGCCGTCCCAGGGCAGACCGGCCAGGCCCATCTCGACCGCAGCCAGCGCGCTCGCCGATTCGGCGGCCGCCAGCAGCGCGAACCCGCCCTGCGCCGCGCGGGCGGCGGCGAGCCGGCGCACCTGGTCGGCGTGATCGGCCACCAGGAGGGTGTCCACGGGCTCCGGATCGTCGAGCAGGGTGGGTTCGCCGGTGCCCACCCCGGCAACGGGGGCCAGACCGGCGACCTCCGACCAGCGGCCCTCGTGCCCGAGCAGCAGCGCCTCGAGGTGTCCGACGTCGTGACAGCGGCCCACCCGGACACCGGCCGCCGCCAGCAGGGGATACGTGGCGGACGTCGCGCGCCAGACCCAGCGCGGGCTCGACTCCTGCTCGACCCGGGCCACGACCTCGGTCATCGAGGCGGCCTCGGCCAGGTGCTCGACCGGCCCCGACGGCGTGCCGGCCTCATCCAGCGGGTGCAGCAGCCAGCCCCCGCCCTCCGCCCGGGCCAGGGCCGCCCGTGCCGTCGCCGTCATGACCCCGATCCTGCCGTTCGGGCACGACATCGCCCGCGTGGCACCCCCGAATTCACCAGAACCCTGCCTTGGAGGGCCGAACGGGTCCATTGGGCGGGGTTCTGGTGAATTCGGGGGGTCTGTCGGCGCTGCCGCCGGCCCGCGGATCCAGGCGCCATGGGTTTGCACTCACCGGGGTCGAGTGCTAATCATGTGACTAGCACTCTGAGCATGAGAGTGACAGCTACAGACCTGGGAGTCAGGCTCCCGGGCCGGTCCGGTGAGGGTCGGGGTGGCGGCGGGACAGGACCGTCGCGCTCCGTCCCGTCCGTCGCGGGCACCGTCCGGCCGTTTCCACCACCCCGGTACCGCGGAGGGATCACCACACGATGGCAAAGATCATCGCGTTCGACGAGGAGGCCCGGCGCGGGCTCGAGCGAGGCATGAATGTGCTCGCCGACGCCGTGAAGGTCACCCTCGGCCCGAAGGGCCGCAACGTCGTGCTCGAGAAGAAGTGGGGCGCCCCCACGATCACCAACGATGGCGTGTCCATCGCCAAGGAGATCGAACTCGAGGACCCGTACGAGAAGATCGGCGCCGAGCTGGTCAAGGAAGTTGCCAAGAAGACGGACGACGTCGCCGGTGACGGCACGACGACCGCCACAGTGCTGGCGCAGGCACTGGTCAAGGAAGGCCTGCGCAACGTTGCCGCCGGCGCCAACCCGATGGCCCTCAAGCGGGGCATCGAGAAGGCTGTCGAGGCGGTCAGCGCGCAGCTGCTGGAGCAGGCCAAGGAGGTCGAGACCAAGGAGCAGATCGCTGCCACCGCCTCGATCTCGGCCGCCGACACCCAGATCGGCGAGATGATCGCCGAGGCCATGGACAAGGTCGGCAAGGAAGGCGTCATCACCGTCGAGGAGTCGAACACCTTCGGGCTCGAACTCGAGCTCACCGAGGGTATGCGTTTCGACAAGGGCTACATCTCGCCCTACTTCGTCACCGACGCCGAGCGCATGGAGACCGTGCTCGACGACCCGTACATCCTGATCGCCAACTCCAAGATCTCCTCGGTGAAGGACCTGCTCCCGCTGCTGGAGAAGGTCATGCAGGGCGGCAAGCCGCTCGCGATCATCGCTGAGGACGTCGAGGGCGAGGCGCTGGCCACCCTGGTCGTCAACAAGATCCGTGGCACGTTCAAGTCGGCGGCCGTCAAGGCTCCCGGCTTCGGCGACCGCCGCAAGGCCATGCTGCAGGACATCGCCATCCTGACCGGCGGTCAGGTGATCTCCGAGGAGGTCGGCCTGAAGCTGGAGACGGCGGGGATCGACCTGCTGGGCAAGGCGCGCAAGGTCGTCGTCACCAAGGACGAGACCACCATCGTCGAGGGTGTGGGCGACGCCGACCAGATCGCCGGTCGGGTCAACCAGATCCGCGCCGAGATCGACAAGAGCGACTCCGACTACGACCGAGAGAAGCTGCAGGAGCGCCTGGCCAAGCTGGCCGGCGGTGTTGCGGTGATCAAGGCGGGCGCGGCCACCGAGGTCGAGCTCAAGGAGCGCAAGCACCGCATCGAGGACGCCGTCCGCAACGCGAAGGCTGCCGTGGAAGAGGGCATCGTCGCCGGCGGTGGCGTGGCCCTGATCCAGGCGTCCGTCAAGGCGTTCGAGAAGCTGGACCTGGTCGGCGACGAGGCGACCGGGGCGAACATCGTCAAGGTCGCGCTCGAGGCTCCGCTGAAGCAGATCGCCATCAACGGCGGTCTCGAGGGCGGCGTCGTGGCCGAGAAGGTGCGCGGTCTGGAGCCGGGTTGGGGCCTCAACGCCGCCACCGGCGAGTACGTCGACCTGATCAAGGCCGGGATCATCGACCCGGCCAAGGTCACCCGGTCGGCGCTGCAGAACGCCGCCAGCATCGCGGCGCTGTTCCTGACCACCGAGGTCGTCGTGGCCGACAAGCCGGAGAAGGCCGCTCCGGCCATGCCCGGTGGCGACGGCGGCATGGGCGGTATGGACTTCTGATCTGATCAGTAGTCACCGCACTGACGCGAGGGCGGCCTCCCCCACGGGGAGGCCGCCCTTCGTGGTGCGGCTGGGCTACGGGCGGCGCCCCAGCTGTAGCACTTCGTAGCATCTCGCTGATATGTTGAGAAGATGCCCGAGCCCAGGCGTGAGATCACTCAGCGAGAACTGCGCAACGACTCTGGGGCGATCCTGCGGGCGGTCGAGGCCGGGGCGACCTTCGTGGTCACCCGCAACGGGACTCCCGTGGCAGAACTCCACCCGCTGAAGCGCACGGCCTTCGTGCCCACGAGCGAGCTCATGTCACTCTTCGCGAGTGATGCGCCCATCGATGAAGTGCGCTTCTTCGACGATCTGGACAAGGCCGCCGACCAGGGGTTGATCGGTGACTGAGCGCGCTCTGCGGGGCCTGGTGGACACCAACGTCGTGATTCACCTTCCGCGCATCGATCCCCTGCAACTCCCGATCGAGACCGCGATCAGTGCTATCACTCTGGCCGAGCTGTCGGCCGGCCCCCTGGCCACAGATGATCCGGGCGAACGCGCCGCGCGAACAGGGAGGCTGCAGCGCGTCGAGGCTGCCTACCTCCCGCTGCCGTTCGATGCAGCAGCGGCCCGCCACTACGGGCCGGTGTACGCGGCGGTCCTGGCGGCCGGGCGGACTCCACGCCGGCGCCTGGCTGATCTCCTCATCGCGTGCGTGGCGATCGCGAACGAGCTGCCTTTGTTCACCGTGAATCCGCAGGACTTCGCCGGCCTCGAGCACCTGGTTGACCTTCACCCCGTCGCGAGACCGCCAGGTCGCGAAGGACTGCCTCCGCAGCGTTCCCGCTAGCAACTGAAGTGCGGGCCCGGGCCGCAACAGTCATCTCGTACCTCGACCTGGTAGATGACGAGGACTCGGTGCGGCGGGAAGCTCGGCCGGCCGGGCTCGCCGCTCGCGCTGCACGACCAGCAGTTCGTCGAGATTCGCAAGTGTCGTCGGTCCGCACAGAGATCGCCCCCACCTCCGCCGTCGGCGAGGAGGGGGCGATCTCAGGGGGCTCTGCCTGCCGCAACTGTTCAGCGGGCGGTGATGACGACCGAGTTCGAGAACACCGTGTTCGTGCCGTCGGAGGCGGTCAGCGTATAGGTGTAGCGGGTGCCCGAGCGGACCGTGGTGTCGAGGTAGCTGGTCTGGGTCAGCCCGACGTTCCGGGTGACTTGGGTCGAGCGGCGAGGGGTTCCGTTGACCCGGTTGATCTGGAGCATGGTCGCTGACGACGGCGGGTTGGTCCAGGTCAGCCGCACCTGGCCGCGTCGTGGCGAGGTGGCTCGCAGGTCGTTCGCAACGGCCAGAGGAAGCGACGCCTCGGTCACGGTGATCAGGAACTCGGCGTAGCCGTACTCGTAGACACCGTCCGGCGCGATCCGGTCGACCCGCACGTTGGCGAGATAGGTGCCCAGCGCCGTGAAGGTGTGGCTTGCGGTCGCACCGACCACCTCGGTCTCCTCGAAGGACCAGCGCGCCACGGCACCGGCTGGGGCCGAGGTGGCGAAGTCCACCGTCAGCGGGCCGGCGCCGGTGGTGGTGCTCGCGGTGGCGGCGACGGCGAAGCTGCGCCCCGCCGGTGCGTTGATCGTGAGCGGGGCCGCCGTGGCGTAGCCGGAGCTCTCACCGGCGCTGTTCACGGCGCGCACCCGGTAGACCACGCTGCCCGCCGGTGGCGGGGCGAAGTCCTGAAGGGAGATGACGGACGAGGTGGTGAAGGCGGCACGGGTGCCGATGATGCCGAAGCCCTGGTTGTTCGACGACCGTTCGACGACGTACTGGCTGATCGATCCGTCCTGCGGCCCGGAGAGCCACAGCACCAAGGGGCCGTTGTTGGTCTGTGGGAATACCTCGAGCCCCGTCGGCGCGGGGGGCGCGACGGCCTGGGCGCTCGGGGCAACCAGCACGGCTGAACCGAGCAGGAGCGCGGCGAGCACCCCGATCAGCCGTAGGAACAATTTCGGATGGGGGACGGACACGGTATTGCCTCCGACAGTCAGGGGATCGATTCATCTATCTGACGCATCAGTATTCTGGTCTGTCAAGCCCGCGGAGGGATGGTCACGGTGACCGGTCGGCGCGAGGTCAGCAGCCGGTTCACTGCCCAGCCGAGGCGCCCTACCTTCCGGTGGACAAGCGGGTGGCCCGGCGTCTGCTGGAGACCGGGCGCCACTTCTCGCCGGGCGTTCTCCCGGTGGTGGTGCCGCTCACCCAGGACGACATCGCGCAATGGGCGGGGACGACGCGCCCCACCACGAACCAGGTGCTCAAGCGCCTCGAGGCGCAGGGAGTGATTCGGTCGGCTCGAGGCAGGGCTGACAGACACCGAAGCCGGCGGCGGGCACCGTTCTCCCGAGGTCATCGTCCCGGTGAGCTGGAGGGAGCCCCGGGGCGATGCCTCGTCGGGCCCACCGGGTCCGCCGCGCCAGGCTCGAGCAGGCGATCGACCAGCTGGCGCAACATGTCCGACTCTGCGTCGACGGCGAAGTCGGGATCGGCGACGACGCGGCCGAGGAAACCGTCGAGCAGCAGCACCACCCACCGGGCGAGCCGTGCGGCATCCACGTCGCGACGGATGTCACCGGCGTCCTGAGCAGCCCTGACCCAGGCGCGCAGCCCGGCCGCGACAGCTGCCTCGTCGGCAGCCAGGACCTCGGCCACGGCCGGGTCCGTCATCCGCGCGGCGACCATGGTCACGAACCCGGGCAGCCGTGCGTCCGAGGCGTCGGCCAGGAAGTGCTCGACGTAGGCGGCGATCACGCCGCGGGCATCGACGTCGCCCTCGTGGGTGGCGAAGAAGGCGCGGGTCTCCTCAGTGCCATAGGCGACGATGGCGGTCAGGACGTCGGCCTTGGTGGGGAAGTAGTGGAAGAACGTGCCCGACCCGATCCCTGCCGTGCGGCAGATCAGGGCTGTGGTGGTGCGTTCGTATCCGTGGGCGGCGAAACAGGTGAGGGCGGCGTCGAGGATCTGGAGTCGTCGGGCCTGGTGTCGCACGGGGTCGACGGTGCGGGCCACGTCGGTGCCTCCTCCGCCATCCGTCGCCGTCGCCGTCGCACCTCGCCGGCGGCGATCGTCACGGCCACCAGGATCGGCAGCCAGTACTCCCTGCTCGCCAAGACTGCCACGAGCCAGGCGGGCAGGGTGAGGTCAGGCCAGGGGATGGCCGGCAGGTCGGGCCAGGGGAGGTCGGGCCACGGGATGCGGGGCAGCCGGATCCCGGGCAGTCGCAGGTCCGGCAGCCAACCCCAGATGTCCAGGCTGAACGCCCAGCGCGCGAGCAGCAGTGCGCCCAGCACCTCAGCCGTCGCGAGAGCCACGTGACGCGTCGCGTACAGCCGGGGATGTCGACGCTGCCACAGGTAGCGCCGGTGGGCCCGCGTTCCGGGGGGCGGTTCGAACGGAATGCGCTCGGGCCGGAACCGCGTCACGCCGTCGGGAGGCAGCACCAGACGGCAGCCGCTGAGGCGGCCTCGGCGGAGGATCGACGTGGTGATCCGGGCGGTCGCGACGTCATCGCTCAGGTCCGTGCCGTCGAGCTCGCTCAGGACGAAGGACGGATCGTGCCACCGGGCCTCCCGGGTGGCGGCCCGCCTGCCGTCGACCGTCAGACGGACGGTCGTCCCTCCCGTCGACGGCTCGGCGGTCAGCGAGAACAGGTGTCCTCGGTGGCGCAGGGTGTGCGACAGTCCGGTCATGCATGAATACTAGAGCAGCGACTCTAATATTGTGTTGCCATACCTGCCCACCCCCGAGCAGGCTGGGCCGGCCTTGGCATCGCTCGGTCCGGCGGGTCGGCATAGCCCTCGGCCAGGCCGTCGTCGCCGGCGGCGCGCACGCCTGACCGTTCGGCCGCGCAGCGGGACGGGTCAGCTGCGCACTCTGGCCGAGGTGGGGTCGTAGAGCGGGCGCAGCGAGACGGTGACCGGGTAGCGACGGTCGACGATGTCGACGTCCCAGCTGGCGCCGTCCAGCCAGTCCTTCGTGGCCGGCTCCCCGGAGAGCGTGCTCACCATGGCCAGACCGACGGCGCCGCCGAGCGTATGCCCGTAGGAGGCCGCCCGCAGGTAGCCCACCTCGACGCCGTCGCGGCGCAGCACCTCGCCGTGCTGCAGCAACGGCTCCGCGTCGTTCACCAGCACCTGAACCAGACGGGACGACGGAACGCCGGCTGCCTTCTGCGCCTCCACGGCGGCGCGGCCCACGAAGTCACGCGCTCCGCCGTCCGCCCGGGTCAACGCAACGGCGAACCCCAGCCCGGCCTCGACCACGGTGTCGGTGTTGTCGATGTCGTGCCCGTAGTCGCGGTACGCCTTCTCCATCCGCAGGCTGGACAGCGCCTTCAAGCCGGCGTGCTTCAGGCCGAAACCTGTTCCGGCAGCGACGATCCGGTCGTACACCTCGACGGCGTGCTCGGCCGGCACGTAGAGCTCGTAGCCCAGTTCGCCGAGATAGGTGATCCGCAGGCAGAGCACCTGGGCGTAGCCGAGGTCGATCGTGGCCGCGGTACGAAACGGGAAGGCCTCGTTCGAGAGGTCCGCCGAGGTGAGCGAGGCCAGCAGCTCGCGCGAGCGCGGCCCCTGCACATTCAGCTGCGCCCAGCCCGAGGTCACATCGGTCACCGTGGCCCGCGCGTCGGCGAACGCGCCGGCGCCCAGCGCGCGCCGGATCATGGTCTCGACGTGCCGGTGTGCGGTGTCCGAGGCCACCACCCAGTACCGCTCGGCGTCGAGTTTGGTCACGGTCAGGTCGGCCTCCAGCCGCCCGGACCCGTTGAGCCACTGGGTGTACGTCACCCGGCCGGGTTCCCCGTCGACGTCGCCGGCCGACAGGTGGTCGAGCACCGCGCCGGCGTCCCGGCCCTGCACCAGGAACTTGGCCATGAACGACATGTCCATCAGGCCCACGGCCTCGCGGACGGCGCGGTGCTCGGCGGCCCAGTGCCCGAACCAGGCCGGGCGCGCCCAGGTGAGCGGATCGTCGTCCACCGCGCCGTACCAGTCCGCCCCCTCCCAGCCCGACACGTCCCGGAACCGCGCCCCCGCGGCCGCCAGCTGTGCGTGCACCGGTGAGCGTTTGGCTCCGCGCGCCGTCTCCTTGTCCCGGTTCGGGTAGTGGCAGGCGTAGACCAGGCCGAGGCTCTCCACCGTCCGGTCGCGCCGGTACGACGGCGTGGTCTGGAACGGCTGCAGCCGCGCGACGTCCATGCCGGTGATGTCGACGTCGGGCTCCCCGGCCACGATCCAGTGCGCCAGGGCCCGGCCGATCCCGCCGCCGGTGAGGATGCCGATCGAGTTCAGGCCCGCCGCCACGTAGTAGTTCGCGACCTCGGGCACCTCCCCGAACAGCGGCGCGAGGTCGGGCGTGAATGACTCCGGCCCGCAGAAGAAGGTGCGGATCCCGGCGTCCAGGGTGGCCGGCACCCGACTCATCGCCGCCTCGACGTAGGGGCCCATCCGGTCCCAGTCGGGGGTGATCTGACCGAAGGAGAAATCGCCCGGCACCCGGCCGACCTGCCACGGTGCCGCGCGGCCCTCGAACAGGCCGACCATCAGGCCGCCGGTCTCCTCGCGGATGTAGCCGTAGGTGCCCGGGTCCTCCAGCACCGGCAGCCCGGGGTGCACCCCGTCGATCTCGCCGGTGATCAGGTAGTAGTGCTCGGCCGCCTGCAGCGGCAGCGCGACGCCGTTCGCCTCGCCCAGCTGGCGGGCCCACATGCCGGCGCAGTTCACCACCACCTCGCACCCGATGTCGCCGTGCTCGGTGCGCACTCCGCGCGCCCGGGCCCGCGGCGTCCCCGGGTGGTCGACGAGCATCGAGGTGACCGGGGTGCCCTCGATGATCCGGACACCCCGCATCCGGGCGCCCTTGGCCAGCGCCATGGTGACGTCGACCGGGTTGGCGCGCCCGTCCTCGGCCACGTAGAACCCGGCCAGCAGGTCGTCGGTGCGGGCCAGCGGCCACATCTCACCGACCTCGCGCGGGGTCAGCTCGTGCACGTCGATGCCGCAGTGCCGGTTGAACGCCGACACCCGGCGGTACTCCTCGAGCCGGCCGGGGTCGGCGGCCACCTCGATGAAGCCGACCGGGGCGAACCCGGTCGACTGCCCGGTCTCGGCCTCCAACCGGGAGTACAGGTCGCGGGTGTACTGGCGCAGCCGGGTCGAGGTCTGCGACATCGAGCCGAAGGTGACCATCAGTCCGGCCGCGTGCCAGGTGGTGCCGGAGGTGAGCCGGTCACGTTCGAGTAGCACGACGTCGTCCCAGCCCTCGGCGGCCAGGTGGTAGGCGACCGAGGTGCCGATCACCCCGCCTCCGACGACGACGACGCGGGCCCGCGTGGGCAGTTCGGCTGACGGATGCGGCGGTGTCTGGATCACCCGCCCAATCTAGAGCCGCTCCGCGTACACCTTCTCCAGTGGCGCGGTATCGGCCGACAGCACTCCGCCGGTGGACTCGCCGTCGAGGCTGTGCTCCAGCAGGTCCAGGCAGACGTGGTAGCCGGCCGAGGTCTTGTCCAGGCCGGTCTCGAGGGAGCCGGCGCCCAGCCGGTTCGAGAACTCCAGGCGGGTCCCGCCGCCGTCATCGGCGTGCAGTTCGAACCGGAGCACCTCGTCGTCCCAGCGCCACTCGAAGACCCGGGGCGGGTCCCAGGTGAGGATGCGGCCCGGCAGGGAGGCGTCCAGCATCGAGTATCGCTCGGCGACCTCGGGCCAGAAGGTCACGGTGAGGTCGGCGCCCTCGTGGCGCTCGCCCACCAGGTCGGCGGGGAACCAGGCGCGCAGGTGCTCGGACGAGGTCAGGGCCGTCCAGACCGTGTCGGGGGCGTGGCGCAGTCGGCGGGTGAATCGCAGGCTGACTCGGTCCCCTTCGCGGTCAACGGTTCCCAGGCGGTCGGTGCTGGTGGTCAACGGTCCTCCATCGACTCGAGGTGGCGTTCGAGGGCGTCGAGCCGGTCGGCCCAGTTCTGCCGGAACGGCATCAGCCAGGCGTCGATCTCGTGCAGGGGTTCGGGCCGCAGCGAGTACAGCCGCCGCTGGGCCTGGCCCCGGACCGCGACAAGCTCGGCGTCCTTGAGCACCCGCAGGTGCTTGGAGACGCTCGGCTGAGCGATCCCGAGCAGCTCGACGAGCTCGCCGACGCCGCGCTCGTCCTGCCGGAGCAGCTCGAGGATCCGGCGCCGGTTCGGCTCGGCGAGCGCGGCGAAGGCGGTGGGCACCCGAGCAGTCTGGATTGCGTTGCATATTCTTGTCAAGGAATATACAAGTGGGACGCCGACGTCCATCGCTCACGCGAGACTGTGCGCTACCGCATGTCGGCGCCTGAGGACGTGACTGCCGTTGGCTGGCGGACGGAAGCCGAATCGCGCGTAGAAGTCGTCCATGGCCGGTTGACAGGTGAGCTCCACCGTTGTGACGCCGTCGAGAACCGGGTGGGCCAGGACGGCGTCCATGAGTCGCCGCCCCGAAACCTCGGTCGCGTTCGTCGGGATCGACCATGACGTCGGCGATGTAGCCGTAGACCACGCCGTCGGTCAGGATTCGCGCGAATCCCACCACGCGGTCCTCGTTCTCGGCCAGCAGCAGGACGACGTGCGAGTTCGCCACGATACGTCGGGCCTGCTCCTCGCTTCGGCCTTCTGTCCACCAGTTCCGGAAGTAGAAGGTCAGCAGTTGGTCGAGGTGGTCGGGAGTCGCCTCGTATCTGACGGCGGGCACGTGCCCAGGGTAGGGGTGGACCGTGGCGTGAATCAGGAAGCCCGGCCGACGCAGGAAGGCAGGCTCCCTCCGGGAGGGGGTGTGGCCGAGCACCTCCACCCGCCCGGCCGTCGGGGTGAGCAGTCCGGCGACGCACTTGAGCGTCGTCGTCTTGCCCGAGCCGTTCGGCCCGAGCAGGCCGAGCACCGTGCCGCCCTCCACGTGGAAGCTCGCGCCCTGCACCGTCGTGAGCGTGCGGTACCGCCGGCGGACGACGGACTCAGCGCCGCGCGCAGCCCCGGCTCGTCCATCTTCCGCCGGCGGGAGGGGCTCAGCGGCCGATGTCGGAGCCGACCTCCCAGGGCGCGACCGGGGAGTGCTCCAGGATCCAGGTCTCGACGACCCGTCG